>CP073743.1:0-2400000 GCA_024397935.1 bacterium SCSIO 12844
ATGGTGCCTGCATGGAAGTCAACGCTTGAAAAGCTTAAAAATACACTAAGGGATCAAGAGTTTAGAACTTGGATTGAGCCACTAAAAATAACACATGAGGATAAATTATTCACAATTTATGCACCAAATAACTTTTTCCTTGATTGGATAAATCGTTATTATCGAAAGCAAATTGTGGATATTTTTAATCAACAGACTGAAACTCAGTGTTATCAAGTCTCTTTTAAAGTGGGTCAGCCAGATAAAGTTGTCCTTATAAAAGAGCCTGAGCTTATTGAAAAAACTGAAAAAGAATTACCTATTGTAGTAGATAGAACTGAAGTGAGTAAAGATAGAGTATTAAATCATCAACAGTTAAAAGCAACAAATGGTGCGCAGCTTGAAATTTTTTCTGATCCTAGTGAAGAAGCGCAAGGTTTAGCTGAGTCAATTAATACAAATGAGTATAAAAATAGGGCACCAACAAGCTATGAAGCTTATGAAAAAAAGGTAGTTACTGAAACCGTTGTTGAAAATAAACAAGCTGAACATAACATGGCACAACCTTATGGTATGTTATTAAAGCCATTGTATACATTTGATAATTTTGTCGAAGGTAAATCAAATGAAGTCGCTAAAGCTGCAGCAATTCATGTAACTGTCAATCCAGGTGCTCAATATAACCCATTATTTATCTATGGTGGTAGTGGCTTAGGTAAAACACATTTGATGCATGCTATTGGTAATAAAATTCGTCAAAGTCATCCGCATATGCGGATCTTGTATGTATCATCAGAGCGCTTTGTTAGAGACTTTGTTGATGCGCTAAGGTTACAAGCAATGGAACAGTTCCAGGATTGCTATCGTTCGGTTGATGTTTTATTAGTTGACGATATTCAATTTATCGCTGGTAAAGGTCGTTCTCAGGAAGAATTCTTTCATACCTTTAATGTATTATTAGATAATGGCAAACAAATTGTTTTATCCTGTGATCGATATCCAAAAGAGATTGAGGGCATTGAAGATCGTCTACGTTCACGTTTTGGTCATGGCTTAACTTGTACAATTGATTTACCGGATCTTGAGACACGTGGTGCAATTTTAATGCATAAAGCACGTCAATTTGGTATTGAAATTAGTCACGAAATTGCATTTTTTATTGCCAATAATATACGTTCTAATGTCCGTGAGTTAGAAGGTGCATTGAATCGAGTATTAACATTCTCTCGATTTGAAAGAAAACCAATCACAGTTAAATATGTTAAAGAGATATTACAAGATATAATCTCAGTGCAAGAACGTTTAGTTAAAGTGGATAATATTCAAAAGATTGTTGCTGATTTTTATGGGATTAAAGTGCAGGATTTACTCTCGAAACAAAAATCTCGTGATATTGCACGCCCACGTCAAATTGCAATGGCTTTAGCTAAAGAATTGACTTCTCATAGTTTGCCTGAAATTGGCAATTTTTTTGGTGGTCGAGATCATACAACGGTACTACATGCTGTTAGAACGATTGAAAAGTTAAGACAAAGTAATATTGATATCCGTGAAGACTATCAAACACTCTCTAGGAAGCTTGCTAGCTAAATATAATAAGGCACATTTTATTTTAAATTTTTAATTGATTTAATTTGGAGAAAACTATGAAATTTGCAGTTGATCGCAATGTATTGTTAAAGCCATTACAGGCGATTATTTCCGTTGCAGATAAAAAGCATACCATGACTATTTTAAGTAATATATTATGTAAAGTAGAAGACAATAAATTATTTCTAAAGGCATCGGATTTAGATACTGAAGTGGTCGCTGAGATTGATGTTGATTTAGTCTCTGAAGCAGGTAATGCTGCTATTTCAGCAAGAAAGTTAATTGAAATTGTAAGGCATTTATCTGAAGGTGCACAAGTTAGCATAGATACTAAAGATGCTAAAACTACAATTAAAGCAGATAAAGGTCGTTTTGTATTATCATCAATGGATCCAGAGAGCTTTCCTGATATGCAGCATGATTTATCAAAAACATCGATTCAGTTACCGCAAAGTAAATTAGCAAGCTTATTAAAGCGTGTTAGTTTTGCAATGGCGCATAATGATGTACGTTATTTTTTAAATGGTATGTTATGGGAGATTTCAGATACAACGTTTAAGGTTGTTGCAACAGATGGCCACCGTTTAGCAATGAGCCAGATTGATATTGATTCATTACCAACTGATCAAACGCAACGTATTATCGTTCCTCGCAAAGCAGTATTAGAGTTGATGAAGATGCTTGAAGATAATAATGATGAATTAATTGCTATTCGCTTTGGTAGTCAACACTTCCAAGTGAAATTGCCACAGTATATTTTTACCTCAAAATTAATTGATGGCCGTTATCCAGATTATAATCGTGTTGTACCTCAGGGGAATCGTAAGCTATTAACAGCACAAAGAGATAATCTAAAACAAGCCTTAGTTCGAACCGCCATTTTATCGAATGAAAAATATCGAGGTGTCAGGCTAAATATTGAACCAAATGTATTGCGTTTAGCCGCAACAAACCCTGAGCAAGAACAAGCCAATGATGAAGTTGAAGTAAACTATGAGTTTGATTCAATGGAAATTGGTTTTAATGTTAGCTATTTACTCGATGTCATTAATACATTAGATTCAGACGAAGTGGTATTAAAATTAGCAGATGATCCAACAAAAAGTATCTTAATTGAAGAGCAAGGCTTATGCCATAGTCAATATGTTGTTATGCCAATTCGTTTGTAATTTTTATCGCGCTTATTTTTTAATTTTATTCTTGTTTATTATTTTATTTTAAATTGATTGATTTTAAGGAATAACTTTGTTTTAATGTATTAATTGATTAATACATTGATGCAAGAATTAAGGTAATTGATAATGCAATCAAAACAAGCACAAAAAAAAGATTTACAAGCGTTATATCAAGCATTTACTCAGATAAAAACACCTAAAGAAGCTTATCAATTTTTAGAGGATTTATGTACACCAGCAGAGCTTTCAGCAATGGCTGATCGTTGGAAAGTTGTTAAAGAGATAAAACAAAATAAACCCTATCGCCAAATTTACGCACAAACCGGTGTTAGTGTGACTACTGTTGGAAGAATTGCACGTTGTATTACCCATGGCCATGGTGGTTATAACCTTATATATAATAGAATGCCATCTAATGATCAAGATGAATAAACTGTTTTAATCATAAAATAAAAGTTAATGAATTATTAAGGTGTTATAACTATGGAAATTACCTCATCTGGTAAAGTACTAACCTTATTTCGATTGGTTATGATTAATATTATTGCAGTCGATAGTTTAAGAAACCTATCTTTAACCGCCCAAGCAGGTTGGATGGCAATTAGTTTTTATGTGATTGCTGGGATATTATTTTTACTACCTTTAGCACTAATTGTTTCTGAATTAGCCACTAGATGGCCACAAACCGGGGGTATTTACTTATGGACAAAACAAGCCTTCGGCGCTAAATTTGGCTTTATTATTTTATTTTTACAATGGATTTATAATTTAGTCTGGTTTCCATCAATTTGTGGCTTTATTGCAGGAATTATAGCTTATTTGGTTGCGCCAGGTTTTGGCATTTCAGCTTTAAGTTTAATCAATAACCCCTACTATATGATTGCAATGAGTTTGTTGATGTATTGGAGTGCAACCGTAATTAGTCTTTTTGGTTTAAAAACATCCTCAAGTGTTAGTTTAATTGGTGCAATTGTAGGTACCTTAATTCCAATGATCATTATTATTATATTGGCACTAATCTGGTGGTTAAGCGGTTATCCAATTGCACACCCGCCTGTGGTTTCTCAAACCATTCCATCGGTGAATAATATCAGCCATTGGGCCGTTTTTTTAACCGTGATGTTTAGCCTTTTAGGCCTTGAAATGAGCGCAATTCATGCAGGTAATGTCAAAAACCCACAGAAAAACTTTCCCAAAGCAATGATGATTTCAGCTTTAGTGATTGTCTTATCGTTAATCTTAGCTAATTGTGCGTTGTTGGTTGTTTCATCAAACCTGAATCAGTCGGTTGACTCAGTTGCGGGTTTAATTGAAGCTTTTAGTTATTTCTTTGATCAATTTCATATTGGCTGGATGCGTTATGTCATTGCAGTTACTTTAGTTTTGGGCGCTTTTGCAACGATGTCTACTTGGATTATGGGATTATCACGGGGATTTTTAGTTGCAGGTGAAGATAAATTATTACCTAAATTATTGGTTAAACGTAATCGCAACAATGCCCCAAGCCGTATTTTAATTACACAAGGTATTATTTTTTCAATCTTATGTTTAAGTTATATCATTTTACCTTCAGTACATTCAGCCTATTGGTTTTTAAGTGCGCTGACCGCTCAGTTAGCTTTAATTGCTTATATGGGGATGTTTGTAGCAGCAATTAAACTTAAATTGAAATATAAAACCCTAGCCAATCAATTTGTTATTCCTGGTGGCTTAATTATGATGATTATACTTTCAGTTATTGCTTTAAGTGTGTGTGTTATTTCAATTATCGTAGGCTTTATACCAACACCTGATGTATTAATGTCTACTAAACATTTTGTTGAAATTTTATTAACGGGCATTTTAATTGCATTGATCATCCCGTATCTATGGACGAAATTAGTCAAAGTAGAAGCAAAGCCATTGACAAAATAAGCTTAATCTAAAGCGCTATAAGCGATTTTTTTCAATCACCTAACCCATCTGGTTAACTACGGCACTTAATGTCATATCAGGCTTTTCTGAGCGCATTAACAGCGTGCCAACTAAAATGCCATCAAATTGACAAGCGGTTCGATAAATATCTTCAGCTGTTTTGGCACCCGATAATGATAGGACAACAGTCTCTTTAGGTAGATGGCTTGATAGATTGGTTGCATTATTCATATCCATTTTTAAAGAGTCTAGGTTACGATTGTTAATACCAATTAATTTTGGATTTACTTTTAATGCACGCGTTAGATCTTCTTGATCAAAAATTTCAATTAAGGCTGTCATGCCTAAAGATTCAATTTCACTTTTTAATTCTACTAATTGCTTATCACTTAGAATACGAACAATTAATAAACAAGCACTGGCTCCAGATTCCCTAGCTAAATAGACTTGACGTTTATCTATAATAAAGTCTTTACATAAAGTTGGAAGATGAATATTTTCAGAGACTAGTTTTAAATCATCGAATGAACCATTAAAAAAAGCTTGATCGGTTAAAACTGAAATACAACAAGCTCCCCCCTTTTCATACAACTTAGCAAGTTTTAAGGGTTGGTAGTCTTCACAGATAACACCTTCAGATGGAGATTTGGCTTTTAGTTCAGCAATAATAGCAATTTTTTTATTTACAATTGCGCTAATAAAATCTTTATTGTTTTGCTGTAACTCATCTTTATCAATAGCTTTAATTGTACCAATATATTTTTTTGTTTCACTCACTATTTTTTCAAGTACTTTCATTTTTATTACCCTTAATTTAAGTGCAATTGTATTTATGCTTTATCTAATGGATTAAGTTTAGGTGAAACGCCACGCCAAATAGAAAAAATTTCTTTCGATAATTCATATAGCATGCCTGAACCATCATAAGCAATGCAGCTTTGATCTTTCATCCATTGAACAAATATTGTATCGTTGAGTTTATTATAGGCAAGATCATAACCAAATGATTTTTTTGTCATGACAAAATTTTTATTAACTGTAGGCAATTGATTAGAAAGAGATGATGATGTTGCATTAATAATAACATCAAATTTAAAAGGTATATTATTAATATTTAATAAATTTATATTATAGATACCTTTAAATTCATTAATTAAATCAACTGCTTTTTGTTGCGTTCTATTTAGTAGATAAATCGTTTTTGGCTTTTGGTGAATAATGGGTAATAAACAGCCTCGTGTTGCTCCACCAGCACCTAAAATAAGAATGTTTTTATTGGTTAAATCAATATGTTTTGCATGCATATCAAGTATCAAAGCATAGCCATCTAAATTATGACCATAGAGTTTACGGTTATTATCAAAACTAATATTACTGACTGCCTGGACTTTTTTGGCATATTCATCAGCATGGTCACACAATTTAAATGCTTCTTCTTTAAAAGGGACAGTAATGCTTAGACCTTTTACAGAGTGATCATCTTGAAGCTTGGTAATTGTGTCTTTAAACTTTGATGGTTCAACCTCAAGAAAGTCATAATTTAAATTCTGCTTTGTCTCTTGTGCAAATGCATGATGTATTTTTGGAGATAAGCTATGCTTAACCGGATAGCCAATTACATAGTATTGATCTTTTTTTGTCATGGCAAAATTTTCGCATTTAATGATTGATTAATAGACATTATATAAAACAATAAGCCGTAGAAGCAATGAATTATTGATGTAACGTTACAAAATATAATTTAAAATAGTTATTTCACATAAATAACTTTCAAAATAAAACGCAATGAGTTATATTTTATATAAGCAGTATTTTAGGGGCGAGCAATGATGATACAATATATCAGATTTATTTTATATGTAATTTCAATTAATTTATTATCTGTGACAATAGCTTATGCTGATAGAGACTGGTATATAGATTTAAAAAATAACGGTAATGTGACTGTAAAATTTAGCATTACAGGCTTTAGCTGTATGGAAAAAGTTGATGGTATGGATGATCAAGACTATTGGAATAATAAAATAATGACAGGTAAGTCAACGTATAGCATAGTATCTAAAGCATCGACACGAATTGAGTTTCGTGATAACAATGATGGTGGTTGTGATGATGAAGAAAAAAGTCTTTACTTTAGAGTTGAATTTTCAGGAGAAAATTCGAAAGATTATGTAGAATGGGCTCATAAAAAGTGGGATGGCCATTGGCATACAAGAATCTATGGGCCAGAGAGTTTAAATGAGACCTTTTCAGGTAGTGAGCCTGGTAATTTAATGGTTATTTCTGCAGTATGTGAAGGCCAAGATTGTTATGAAAAATGGAATGATAATAAAGATAAAAAAGATAATGTATTAACAGTAGCAAAAAGTTTTGATCAAGTGACATCAATTGGACTTGGTGATGTATATATTTATGATGGTGTAGGCCATCTTGTTGAAGAGCAAAATGATTTTTATATGGATAAAGAAAATCCTTATATTATTCGTTTTACTGCTTCTCAAGCTGCTTGTAGTTTAATTGCGGGTTTTCTAAGCTGTGATCATGGTATAAATTTTTCTTTTCGTACCAATTCACTGGTATTTTTCTGTAGACAAGGCGATAAAAATGATAGTGCTTGCCCTTGGGCTATGCCAAGCGGTGTAAGTGCTAATTATAATAACGTTAATATTTATTAACATTTGGTTAATCATTTTTATAAAATAGTTTTCAATGTTTATTTGATCATAAGCATTTTATACTGCAATTGGTTAATTATTTCATTGGGAGGTTGTATGTATGTTAACAGATACGTTTTATTATTATCGATTATTTTAGGTTTTGTATTAACATTTGTGAGTGGTTATTCTAATAATAACGGTTATGTAGAGATTAAAAATTACACAGATTATACTTTAACACTCAAACGTTATGAATGTGATGATTTAGATTGCTTGCATGGCGATGGTAATGAAGGCTCTGAATTTTATATTGGTCCATCGAAAGCTGTAACTAGGATGTTTTCTGATGATATTACAGATGAAGATGATCGTTATATTATCGGTTATAATGTCTATGTTGATGGGCATTTGGTTGCGAAATTTGAATTAGATAGTGAAGACTCAGGTAAGCACTTTAAAGTTCCTTCTTGTAGAAATGATGGTGATAAGATGCCTGATTGTAACTACTTTGAATCTGCAAATAGAAATACCTATCGTCAATATAGCTGGTATGTTAAATTTTTTAATAATAGTCTAAGAGATGGTGATGTTTATATGCCAAAGTCACTTGGGTTGGGTAGAGTTACTATTGAAAGAAATGCATTACCATATAAAAAGTCTACAATTACATTAGCTAGAGAGCATGCATATGACTTTTATTTCACAGGCAATACAGACATTTGTCATTTAAAGTTTAGAGAATTACACTATGTTTTGTATTGCGATGGTAATGATGTTAAACCGGTTTTACATCCACAGACAAAACATCTAGCTTTCTTATGTCAAAAACTAGATGCAAATGACTCAAATTGCCCAGTAGTTCATTCAATTACCTCATTAAACCAAAGCATCTCTCCAGTTAATTATCTATAAATGACATCTACATTGCTTTATTGGCATTAATCTAAGATAATAATAAAGGGTTCAATATAGATTGATAATAATTAGATTGTGATGCTTCGTGTTAAACTGATTCAAACTAGTGTTGATATTTTAATGTATATAACAATGATTATTTTCATTGTCTTATTGTTTTGCACTTTTCAGCTTAAAGCGCAGTTTAATTTTCTCTATCAACATCTGTGGGTAATGCTTGTTTTTCCGATCTTTTCAGCTTGGCTTGTATTTGCACGTAACCGTTTAATTGATCATTTTACTAGTGTAGATAAAGTAGATGAAAAAAGTGACCAACTAGAGCCATCAACGCTTGAATCTGACCCTGCTGTGACAGCGGATAAAGACAAAAGCTAAACTTTACGGTATCATAGCCGCTTAAGATAAAAAGACTTCAATAAATTTATATTTTAAACTTAAAAATCATTTGAAGCTTACAAAATAGATAATACGTTAAGGATTGATCATGCGCATGTCACAGACATTATTAGCAACAAAAAAAGAAATGCCAAAAGATGCGGAATTAATTTCTCATCAGCTGATGTTGCGTGCAGGTTTGATTAGAAAACTAACATCAGGTATTTATAGTTGGCTACCAACAGGCCTAAAAGTGATCAAAAAAGTTGAAGCCATTGTCAGAGAAGAAATGAATCAATCGGGCGCCAGTGAAATATTAATGCCAAGTGTTTTGCCAAAAGAGTTAATTGATGAGACCAATCGTTGGCAGAAATTTGGACCAGAGTTATTAAAAATTAATGATCGTCATAATCGAGAGTACTGTTATGGTCCAACACATGAAGAAGTTATCACCGATATTGCACGTAATGAGATTAGAAGTTATAAGCAATTACCCTTAAATTTATACCAAATTCAAACTAAATTCAGAGATGAAATTCGCCCGCGTTTTGGTGTGATGCGTGCGCGTGAATTTATTATGAAAGATGCCTATTCTTTTCATATTGATAAACAATCATTAAATGAAACTTATCAAGTGATGTATCAAACTTATGTCAATATTCTAAATCGCTTAGGGCTTAAGTTTCGTGCGGTAGAGGCAGACGCTGGTGCCATTGGTGGCTCAACAACGCATGAGTTTCAGGTATTAGCAGATGCTGGTGAAGATCTAATTTTTTACTCAGATAGTAGTGATTATGCAGCTAATGTTGAAAAGGCAAGTTATTTACAGCCTGATTTAGAGACAAAAGCCAATGCGAGTGAGACTTTAACAAAGATTGAAACACCGGATATTAAAACCATTGATCAATTGGCAAACTTTTTATCGATTGATAAACAACAGACAGTCAAAACATTGGTTATTAAGGATCAGAAAGAGAAATTTTTTGCAGTCATATTACGTGGCGATCATCAATTAAATGAATTGAAGCTTGCTAATATTGATTTAATTTCGCAACCATTTGAAATGGCAACTGAGGCTGAAGTCCATGCATTATTTAATGCTAATATTGGCTCGATTGGACCGATTAACTGCCCAATTGATATGATTGTTGATTATGATGCTTTGATGTTAAGTGACTTCGTTTCAGGTGCTAATGAGGATAATTTTCATTATCGCGGTTGTAATTGGGATCAAGATATTAAAGACTATCATAGTTTTGATATACGTAATGTAGAAGAAGGTGACTTATCACCTGATGGTCAAGGGCGTTTAAAAAGTATTCGTGGTATTGAAGTAGGTCATGTCTTTCAGCTTGGTGATACCTATAGCGTTGATATGAATGCGTGTGTTTTAGATGAACAAGGCAAAGCAAAGGCGATGCGCATGGGCTGCTATGGCTTTGGTGTCTCAAGAGTAGTAGCAGCAAGTATTGAGCAATTACATGATGAAAAGGGCATTATTTGGCCTGAGGCGATTGCACCCTATCAGATTAACTTAATTGGTTTAAATGCGCATAAAAATGAACAAGTAAAAGCCGCTTGTGAAACGCTTTATGAAAAACTTATCAATGATGGGTTTGATGTGATTTATGATAATCGTAATGAAAGAGCAGGGGTTATGTTTGCTGATAGCGATTTAATTGGTATACCACATCGATTGGTTATTGGACCAAATGGCTTAAAAGATCAAACGATAGAATACAAGCACCGTCAATCAGATGAAAAGCATCATATCCCATTAGATCAAATAGTTGAGTATTTAAAAACGCGAATGAATCATTCATAACTTTTCTTATATTTTTTAAGGTATTTGTCATGGCAAAGTACTTTGATGTCATCATTATTGGTGCTGGTACTTCAGGGTTATCAGCAGCACTTAAATTAGCAGATGATCATATAAAGGTCGCTATTTTATGTAAATCTGAACTAGGTGAAGGTTCAAGTTTGTATGCACAAGGTGGGATTGCTACAGTAATGGATGAAGATGACTCACTTGATGCGCATATTGAAGATACATTAAATGCAGGTGGCGGGCTTTGTGATTTAGATGCGGTTCGTTTTACCGTTGAAAATGCAAAAAAAAGCATTCAATGGTTAATCGATCGAGGTGTTGAATTTACCTTAACAGAGCCACTAAATGATAAGCAGCCTTTTCATTTAACGCGTGAAGGTGGTCATAGCCACAGACGTATTTTACATGCAAAAGACCAGACAGGTCGCGCGGTTCAAAGTCGTTTAAGCCATTTAGTAAAACATCATCCAAATATTACGATTTTTGAGCATTATCATGTTATTGATGTGATTAAAAAAAGAAGCTTTTGTATTGGTGTTTATGCACTAAATACACAAACGACATTAATTGAAACGTTTTTATCTAAAGCAACGATCTTAGCAACAGGTGGTGCTTCGCGCTGTTATTTATACTCAACTAATCCAGCTGTCGCAAGTGGCGATGGCATTGCCATTGCTTATCGAGCAGGTTGCCGTGTTGCTAATCTTGAATTTAATCAATTTCATCCAACGTCTTTATATCACCCTAAAGCCGGTGCTTTTTTACTCACTGAAGCCTTACGTGGAGAAGGTGCTTATTTACGTCTAGCAGATGGTGCACGCTTTATGGAGCGCTTTGATTCAAGGCTAGAACTTGCACCACGTGATATTGTCGCTCGAGCGATTGATCATGAAATGAAACGTTTGGGGTCTCCTTGCGTTTATTTAGATATTACCCATAAAACGGATGAATTTATTCAAGCGCATTTTCCAGGGATCGAGCAGGCATTAAAACAATTTGATTTAAGCTTAAGTCGTGATTTAATCCCAGTTGTGCCAGCAGCACATTATACTTGTGGCGGTGTAATGGTTGATAAAAAAGCGCAAACCGATACACCAGGGCTCTATGCGATAGGAGAAGTAACTTATACAGGCTTACATGGTGCAAATCGCATGGCGAGTAACTCATTATTAGAATGCTTGGTTTATGCTGATAGTGCAGTGGAAGATATTAAAGAAAATATTAATAGCTTCCCTAAGGTTACTCATGTAAAAGATTGGGATGATGGTTGGGTTACAGATTCGAATGAAGCGGTTTTTATCCAGCATAACTGGCATGAATTACGCTATATTATGTCAAACTTTATGGGCATTGTTAGAAGTGATAAACGCCTAAAACGTGCTCAACGGCGTATTAAAGTATTAAAAGAAGAAGTTTTCGAATATTATTCTGATTTTAAAGTAACGCCTAATTTATTAGAATTAAGAAATTTAGTATTAGTCGCTGATTTAATGATTGAGTCGGCCAGAAGACGTAAAGAGTCTCGAGGACTTCATTATACATTAGACTACCCGAAAACATCAAAGCGCTTTTTATATCCAACGATTATCCAACCTGGTAGTCGTTGATAATAGTAATTTAAATAGTTGTAAAGCTTAAAAGGTTTTAATCATGATAGATAAAAAAATAACTCCAGATCCAACAGATGAGGATCAAACAGAACAAAGACCTTTAAGAAGTGTTAAAAGCTTTGTACAAAGAAAAGGGCGTTTGACTAAGGGACAAAAGCGAGCCTTAGAGTGCTTAAGCGATTTATATATGCTCCCATATTGTGCTGATAAGCCATTATCCTTTGATCAAGTCTTTGTAAAAGATCAAAAGATTGTTATTGAAATTGGCTTTGGTATGGGGGATTCTTTAGTTGAGATGGCAAAGAACAATCCAAAGGTTAATTATTTAGGCATTGAAGTACATCCACCGGGTGTTGGTAATATTCTCAATCAAATTCATCAAGATCAACTAGCAAATATAAAAGTGATTATGTATGATGCGATAGATGTATTAAAACAGATGATTGTTGATCATTCCGTTTTTGGCTTTCAAGTTTTTTTTCCTGATCCCTGGCATAAAAAGCGCCACCATAAGCGACGTTTAATTCAAGCTGGGTTTGTCGAATTAATGCTAAAAAAACTACAGCTAGGTGGGTTTATTCACTGTGCCACTGATTGGCAGGCCTATGCTGAACATATGTTAGATGTTTTATCTAAAAATCAAAAACTTAAAAATCAGTTTTGTGATTATGCACCACGCCCTGAATCAAGGCCATTAACCAAATTTGAAAAGCGGGGAGAGCGACTAAACCATGGCGTATGGGATTTGATATTTAATAAAATTTAGTGGCTTTTAATAAATTTTGTCATGACAAAATAAAGTTTATTTTGAGGTAATTTAAGGGAATAATAATGATAAATATTGATCAAAATCAAGTAATAAACTTTTGGTTTGAAGAGCTATCAAGCCGTGATTGGTTTAAAAAAAGTGATGCCTTAGATGCACAAATAAAAATGCGATTTTTGGATGTTTACAACCAAGCAATACAAGACGAATTGTGGCAGTGGCGAGAAAATGCTGAAGGTGCTTTAGCAGAGATTATTATTTTAGATCAATTCTCACGTAATATTTATCGAAATCAAAAAGAAGCATTTATGTATGATTCACTGGCATTAGCTTTAGCACAAAATGCGGTTAGTTTAAACTTTCATTTAAAGTTAGATGCTCCAAAGCATGCATTTTTATTGATGCCATATATGCACAGTGAATCAATAGTCATACACCATCAAGCGATTAAATTGTTTGATGTGCCTGGTTTGGAAAATAATTTAGCTTATGAATATAAGCATTTTGAGATTATTAAACAATTTTCTCGTTATCCGCATCGAAATGAAATATTAGGCAGAGAATCAACTGCAGATGAACTAAAGTTTCTTCAAACACATGGTGGCTTTTGATAATAGTTTGAAAGCTAATAAGGCGACTAAAAAGAAATTAGCTTAAATTAAAAGGATATATTGATGGATCAAGTAAGAAAAACTGCTCTTGTAACAGGTGCTTCTGGTGGTATTGGTATGGCAACGGCAAAGCTATTTGCACAAAATGGTTATGACATTATTATCCATTATCATCATCATGTTGAAAAAGCACAAAAGCTTTATGATGAGATTATTACAATTGAATCTGAGGCACTCATTGTTAAAGCTGATCTTTCATCAGAAGTTGAAGTCAAACAGATGTTTGATCAAATTAAAAGCTTTAAGGGTAGAATTGATGTATTGGTTAATAATGCTGGAATTTTAGATAAGACATCCAGATTAGATCAAATGAATCAAGCTCGCCTAGAGAAGATCTTTAAAACAAATATCGTTAGTTATTTTTTGTGTTCTAAGTATGCAGTTTTACAAATGTCTACAAAATATAATGGCTTAGGTGGTGTAATTATTAATGTTTCATCAAAAGCATCAGTGTTAGGTTCAGCCAATGAATATATCGATTATGCTGCATCAAAAGGTGCAATTGATACCTTAACAAAAGGCTTAGCACAAGAGGTCGCCGAAGAAGGCATTCGTGTTAATGGCATAAGGCCTGGTTTTATCGATACGGCAATTCATCTAGATCCTAATCGTTTAGAAAAAGTTAAAAATAATATTCCATTAAAACGCATTGGTAAGCCTTTAGAAGTTGCCGATGCAATTTTATTTTTAGCATCAAACCAGTCATCTTATATTACAGGTAGCATGATTGATATTGCCGGTGGCAGATAGGTTTTCTTTAACCGTTATAAATATTGCCAATGCTACTAGCATCACCACTGCCTTTTTTAAATAGCCATGGGCAAGCACTTTCACCATTAGAAGCTTGCTGACAGGCAAAAATAACATCGCGGTTAGTATCATAAGTATAACCAATACTAGTATGATCACATGTAGTTGATTTAATATTACCTGATTGATCGACTAAAACATTGCATCCCCAGCCAGCGGTATTTGAAAAAGTTATACGTAAGGTATTAGTGACATCAGTCCCAGCATTGGTACAGTCAATATAAGGTTTGCCACTAATCGGCGCTAGTAATAAAGTTTGACCGCAAGCTGATTCAAAAACCTTACCTAAATTACCAATGGTCTTAATTTGAAAGTTTAATGGCGAACCTGGTGGGTTGATCGTAATATTTGCACTTGCTTGATGACCACTATATGGTGTTGCTCCATTACAATTAACAGAGGTGGTTACAGCAGAATTGTTTGATGAAATATGGCAGTCATCTGAACCTTTGATTTGTACTGATGCATTCGTTCTTTGGTCACTAACTGATAGATTAATCGAACCATCACCACTATAGACTGGGAATCCAATATAGCAGCCACCTGAATTTTTTTGTTCGGTATAAAAACCTTGGCTAGCTCCTGGTTGAATTGTATGACTACCATCTAAGTCTTTTGCATACCAGCAATCAGTACCACTATTAGAGATTGTCACAGGCCATGGTGCATTATTCGTAATCGTCACATTCCAGCCTTGCCCAGCAAAAGCATTATAGCTAACTAAACTACAACAGATGATTATTAAAATTTTTAATTTCATTAGATAGCAACCCCTTAAATTTGCTTATGCTAAATCGTAGATGATTGTAACATTAAATTTAGGCATAAAAAAATCAGTCATATTGCATAAAATTGTTTCATGTATTTAAAGGATGTATATCAATAGATTAATTTAAAAATAATCAGACAAATATTTCAATTTTATCAAATATAGTAACAATTAAGTATAGTTAAAATAATTGTGTCATATTTGTATATGGCTAAGCATTTTAGTGCTGTATTAATGCTAAGCAGGATTGAAAATAGCATGATTTTAGACTACATCTTTAATAAACAATCAGCTGATAAAAAAGGATATATTAATGATTAAAGTACATTTAACCAGAAAAAATAATCCTATATCGTGGATTTTATGTGTTGGTATGGCCTCAAGATATTCACATTGCGAGATTGAAATTAATGGTACTTGCTATGGTTCAGTACCAATGAAAGGGGTTTATAAGCATCCTGTTGAGGATTTAATGGGACAATATGATGTAATAGAAACTTGGCAGATTCAATTAAGTCATCAAAATGATGAAAGTCAGATTGAAGATCAATTAATTCAGTGGTTAGAAAGTCAAATCGGTGCAGGTTACGATTACTTACCGGCATTGGCACTAGGATTTTTAAGAAGAAACTGGCAACAAGATCAACGCAAGTGGTTTTGTTCTGAATTAGTTGATGCCGCCTGTAAGGAAGTTGATTTACCACTAACTAATCAACATTTCTTACCCTTTCGAGTGACCCCCAATGATTTACGTTCGAGTATTCGTCTTGATTTAAAGTCACTGATTAAGCATAAAAAGTAAGTCACCTCTTTTAACATTAGCGAATAAAAAAATAATTTGTTAGAATAAATTTCCATCAATTTAATTCAATATAGAAAAATAGAAAAGATTATTAGTATGATTAGTATTGATCAGGCTTACGATGTGATGACTGCACATATTCCATTATTATTAGCAATTGTCGCAGTACTATGGATTGTCCATATTATCAATGTATCTATGAATCATCGTTTGAATGTTTTTGGAATTATTCCTAGGCGGCGTATTGGTTTATTTGGTATTATCTTTAGCCCATTTTTACATGGGGATTTTGGTCATTTAATTACCAATTCTGTGATGTTTCTTCTTTTGGGTATGTTGGTTGCTTCATATGGGCTTGATATCTTTATTGCAGCATCTATTTTAATTATTCTATTTAGTGGTATCTTAACTTGGCTTTTTGGCCGCAAAGCCATTCATATTGGCGCATCATCATTATTAATGGGCTATTGGAGCTTTTTATTGGTCTTGGCATATTTTTACCCATCAGCCTTTACAATTTTTGTTGCAGCAATTTGTATTATACAATTAGGTTATTTGGTATATAGTTTGTTACCAACAGGTGGACAAGTCTCTTGGGAAGGGCATTTATTTGGTTTTATTAGTGGTATAGGCGTATGTTTGCTTTTACCTTTGATCATGCCTTTTATTTATCAGTTAGTACACTAACATAAGGGTAATTGACAATTTAGCGTGATCACTCCACTATATGAAGCTAATTAAATATGTGATTAATTAAAGGTTGAACTTATGAAAATTTTAAGTGTTGATTATAATGATGCTAATGCATCTAAAGACTTTGCAACATCGTTAAAAGAAACAGGCTTTGCAGTATTAAAAACACACCCAATTTCTTGGCAATTAATTGAAGAGATTTATCAAGAATGGCGTGAATTTTTTAATTCTCAAGCAATTAAAAAATATCATTACTGCTCTGAGAAACAAGATGGTTATTTTCCAATGGATGTATCTGAAATTGCCAAAGGTGAGACCGTTAAAGATATTAAGCATTATTATCATTTATATTTTCCATGGGGGCGTTATCCAAGCGAAATCTCTAAAAAAGCTGAAGATTTGTTTAAAGCAATGTTTGATTTAGGAGCAACTTTACTGCAGTGGATTGATGATCATATGGATGATCAAGTACGTCAAAAATTACCACATGCGCTAGTTGATACGATATCTTATGAAAAAACCTTACTTAGAATTTTACATTATCCAGCACTAACCGGTGATGAAGAAGTCGGTGCCATTCGAGCAGCAGCGCATGAAGATATTAATTTGATTACCCTTTTACCGACAGCCTCATCACCTGGCTTGGAAGTTTTTTCACCCTATGATAAGAAATGGTATCAAGTGCCTGTGCATGAACAATCAATTATCATCAATATTGGGGATATGCTTCAAGAGATGACACAAGGTGAGTATATTGCAACAAAGCATCGTGTTGTGAAACCACAAGGTGAAGCTTCAGGCATTGATCGCTTATCAACGCCATGCTTTATCCATCCTAAAGCAGATGTTTATCTATCCAAGCGTTATCCAACTTCACAGGATTTTTTAGATGAGCGCTTGCGTGAATTAGGCGTTAAAGTATAAATTCACCTTTAATTAATGTGATAGCGCTACCTGTTAAATCAACACGATCACTATGGTATTGGATTTGAATTTCACCACCTCGTTTTGAAGCTTGATAGGCAAATAAATTATTTTTATTTAATACCTTGGCCCAATAAGGTGCAAGCATACAGTGAGCTGAACCGGTAACAGGGTCTTCATTTAAACCAATATTTGGGCAGAAAAATCTTGAGATGAAGTCATACTTTTGATTAGACTTAGCTGAGACAATAATTTTATCTTGATCTTTAAGGGCATTAAAATTAGGCTCCATCGTTAAAATATCTGTCTCATCATCGTAGATAAATAAATAGTCACGACCCTTATAAGCTGCAATTGGTTTTTTTTCTGATAAGGCATTTAAAATGGATGGATCAATACGCTCAATTGCGAGCTTTTGGTATTCGTAGCAGGGAAAATCAAGTGTATAAGCCTTATCTTTTTTTGTGATTGTCAGTGGACCTTTCGTCAATGAATCAAAGGTAATACTGCCTGCTTGAGGGTTAATTTCATTAAAATAAATATGGCTTGATGCAAGGGTTGCATGACCACATAAATCAATTTCATAGCTTGGTGTAAACCATCGAATCAATGGGTTTTGCTGATCGCGCATTTCAACAAAGGCGGTTTCAGCTATATTATTTTCAAAAGCAATCTGTTGCATGGTTGTTTCATCTAATGGTGAGTCCAAATAAATTACCGCTGCTGGATTGCCATGAAATGCTTTAGATGTAAATGCATCGACTTGCCAAAATTTCATTGTTCTCATAAAGTGGTTGCTCCTAGTAAAACTTAAGGAAAATAATTTATATAAATAAGTGTGGTTTTAAATTTTGAATGTTAAAAAATATATGTTATTTTAAACAAATTTGTCAAATAAAATAAGGTTATTTTTATGGCTAATCACTATATTGATGAAGTTAAAAGTCAGTATCAGAATTTAGCAAGCTATGTCAGAAAAACACCAATACTACCATGGCAAAGTAAGCTTAAAAATAGCTTACTTGGTGAAGGTACACAAATTTACTTTAAGTGTGAGTTATTTCAACAAACAGGTACATTTAAATTCAGAGGTGTATTATCACGCCTATTAAGTCTAACAGGTGAAGAAAAGAAACCAGGGGTTATTGCGGGCACTGGCGGCAATCATGGTATTGCCTTAGCTTATGCTGCATCTCTATTAAATATTGATTCAACAATTATTATTCCTAGGTCAATTAACCCATTAAGGTTAACACGTATCAAGGCTTATGCAACTGAAATTATTCAAGTAGATAATATTAATGAAGTCTTAGATACCATGCATAGTTTAGCTGAAAAAAAAGCTAAAACCATTGTCCATCCATTTGATCATCCATTAACGACTTTAGGTACAGCCACACTTGGCTATGAATGGTTAAATCAATTACCTAAGCTTGATGTATTATTAATTGCAACAGGGGGCGGTGGCTTATTATCAGGAGTGGCAAAATTTGCCAAGCTATTTAACCCAAACATTCAAGTTTTTGGTATTGAGCCTGAGCTTGCACCAACGATGTCATTATCCTTTGAAAAAAATAAGCCAATAAAATTAATCGATGGTGCTAAAAGTATTGCTGACTCATTAAATGCACCGAATACGTTAGACTATAGTTTTGGTATTTGTAGAGAGTATGTAGATGATATAATCTTAGTCAATGATAAGGCAATTAAACAAGCCATGAAGTTATTAGTAGAAGAGACAAATTTAGTCTGTGAGCCAGCTGCAGCTGCAACAACAGCAGCTTTAATCGGACCATTAAAAAATAGATTATCTGGATTGAAAATAGGTAACTTATTATGTGGTTCAAATATAGATATAAATACATTTTATCAGTACTGTAACGAGGTTGAATCAATTTTGCCATGACAAAAAAAATAGCCGAAAAATTTCAAATTTTAGTCGATGCTGATGCATGTCCTAAGCCGATAAAAGAAATTATTTATCGTGCTGCAATTAATCGAAAAATCATAGCGCTTTTTGTTGCCAATCAATATCTTAACTTACCAGATTCCGACTATGTATTATCAAAAATCGTCTCTCAAGGCTTTGATGTGGCAGATCAGTATATTATCGATCAAGCTAAAGCTTGTGATTTGGTGATTACATCCGATATTCCTTTAGCTGATGCGGTGATTGAAAAAGGTGCTTTTGTTATTACGCCTTATGGTAAAGTTTATGATCAAAATAATATTAAACAAGCATTGGCAAAACGTAATTTTTTAACTGAGATGCGTGATGCAGGTTTAATACAAAGTCGCACCAAAGCATTTTCAAATAAAGCATCTTATGGTTTTGCAACGGCCTTTGATCGTTATCTAACGCAAATACTTAAGATTAACAATTAGATTTATTTCTCAAGTAATACGCCACCTGGTGCTTTTGTCGCTAGATGATCATCTGCATTGATTAATTGATATTTTTCAACTGAAAGACAACCGCAGCCAATGCAGCTAGTTAGTTGATCTCTAAGACGCGTTAATTGAGTAATGCGTAGGCTTAACTCATCATGTCATCTAGCTGATAACTTTGCCCAATCTGCTTTTTTTGGTGTTCTATTTTGAGGCAGTGTTTTAAACGCTTGTTGAATTGATACAAGTGGCATACCAAGATTTTTTGCAGCTTTAATAATTGCTAATCGTCTTAAGGTATCACATTTAAATATACGATTATTGCTTAAGTTTCGTTGACTTATAATAAGGCCTTTAGTCTCATAGAAATGAATGGCAGAAATACTCAGTCCCGAACGTTTTGCTAAAGTGCCAACAGTTAAATATTCATAAGTTATTTAATATAGATTACCTCTTAATTTAAATTATTTATTTGAAATATGCATTTTTTACTTTACCTCAAGTTAACTTAAGGTTGTAGGCTAAGTATAACCTAAATTTTAAAATTAATAATGATTCATAAATAAAAATAAAATAGGTAAATGATATGACTAAAATCGCAGTAGTTTATTTTTCAAAAACAGGTTTAACAGAAAGTTTAGCACAAGCTGTTGTTAAAGGAATACAATCACTAGATAATACAGAAGCTTTGATCTATTGTATTTCAGAAACAGATATTCATGGGGCGTTTATTCCATAGATAAAGGCTATAAAAGTGATCGCTAATTTTAATGTTTAATCGATTGTTTGTTAATCATATACATTTTAGGTAAAAAACCATCATTTATAAATCGTAGATTTTTGTTTTTTCTGTATTTTCTGATTAAATTTCCTTGCAATTGTATCAGTAATCAGCCATAATCAAATTCAAGGTAAAGACTGGTTGAACTTGACCGTTATCAGCTAGCTTACCAGGAGAGCGATTGATACGATGCCAGGATGGAACCATAGCTTGAAAAGCTCTCCTAATTTTAAGTTTTGAAATACCCTAAGAGGCTAAATTAAAGAGAGAGGGTATGGTAGTAACCTAACTACCAGGAATCAAGAGTCAATTAAATTAATTTCAGATGGACAGTTAATTTAGTTGATTCTTAATTCCAAATATCACATTTTATGCGCTTATATATTGTATTTATTAATTATCGACTAAACTAATTAATGTGTTTGATAAACTAGGTTTAGCGATTATGTGTTTTTCGGCTTCAGCAAGCTTTACGGCAGGGACATTTTTAATTCCAATTGGTGTTTATTGTGTTTATTCGGCATTTACTTTAAAACGCTATCACTACATTATGTTTGCCTTTGTGCCGATATTTTTTGGTATTCAACAATTGATTGAAGGAGGGGTTTGGCTTGCATTAGCCACAAGTTCACAACATTGGATACGTCATTTTTCAGTAGGTTTTGTCTTTTTTTCACACTTTTGGTGGCCATTTTGGATTCCATTGGCAGCTTATTTTGTTGCCAAAAATAGGCTGTGTGCAAGAGCTTGGATTAAGCTTTTATTTGCAATTGTAGGTGCACTATTAGGCCTTATTGCCTTTATTCCTTATTTAATCAATGAGCATATGGTACAAACCAACATGTGTGCAAGCTCAATTCAATATAGTTATACAACGATTTATGATGCACTTTTAGGCACATCGATTCCAAAATATATGTATATTGCCATTATCATTATACCGTTATTGATTAGTCGTGATATTGCGATGAAAATTTTTGGTCTTTTAATTTTATTATCAGTGATTGCAACCTATCTTTTTTATAGTTATGCCTTTAATTCAGTTTGGTGCTTTTTCTCAGCGATAATCTCAATGTATACTGTTTATTTGATTCGAAGGACTAAAGATCATGGGCGTAATTTTGTTATCAAAGAGACTAAAGATTAATGACCATGACAATAATTTTATCAATTATCTATGCCAATAGTTATTTTATCTTATTATTAGCCGCTGCATTTAATAGTGCAACGGTTGCAATTATGGGAGGTGTTGCAGCACATGCAGGCTATGTTGATATTTTTTTAGGTATTATGTTTTTAACCTTAGGTGCAGGCTTATTTAATCAAGTTTATTTTTATCTAGGTAAGCGTTCAGTTGATTTTCTAAATAAAGATAAATTACAGTCTAGTAAAGCAAATAAAGTAATGCACTTAATTAAAAAGCATCAAATTGGTTTTATTTTTATTTATCGATTTCTACCTGGAATTCGCTTTATATCACCTTTTATTTTAGGTGCATCTGTACCCTTATCGATGATTAAGTTTTTAATTTATGATTTGATTGCATCTTTTATTTGGAGTTGTATTTTTTTTAGCATTGGCTTTCTTTGTGGTGCTGTTGCCAAACGTGCTTTTGCTCATGTTCAACACTATGAGAATATAGCATTCTTAATCATTATTTTGGTTGTTTTAATGATTTTTATTATCAAAAAATTTTATCTTAAGAAAAATAAATCTTGAAAAATACGGTCAGAGCGATCAACATCCATGTTGATAATTCCTTAATCCTTAAGAAACCTCGCTCTTTCCTAGGGGGTTGCAATTGTTATTGTTACATATCATAAGAGACTCTGTAATGGTAAATTGCTATTTATGCTTTGAGAGATTGTCCATTGCTTGTAAGTGATTAACTTAATATTCATAAAAAATATTTATAAATTAACAGTTTATATATTCTGAAAAACACGTTAATCATAATCGTTAAATTATTTGATAGGTTAACTTTTTAATGCTTCTAACTCAGCCCATAAGTCATAAAGACTTTCAAGTTTTGCCTCTAATTCGGCCAATTTTAACTGTGCTTGTTTAATTGTTTGAGCGTCATTTTGATAGAAGGATGCATCTGCTAATGATTCAGAAATGGCCTTGATTTCTGTTTCAGTTGTTTCAATTTCTATGGGTAATGACTCTAATTGCCTTTTTTGCTTATAGCTTAATTTGCTTGTACTTTTTTTCTCTATTTTCTTTTGGGTTTTGTCAACTTTAGGCTCGGGTTGTTTTTGATCTATTGTTTCTATTGCCTGTCTTTGTCTAAGCCAGTCATCATAACCACCAACATACTCTTGTAATTGGCCATTGCCTTCAAAGACAATGGTGCTTGTGACTATATGGTTGATAAATTTTCGATCATGGCTGACTAATAGTAGTGTACCTGGATAGTCAACGAGCATGCTTTCAAGAATTTCTAAAGTCTCAATATCTAAATCATTGGTTGGTTCATCTAGGATTAATAGATTATTTGGCTTACTTAAGACTTTAGCTAAAAGTGCACGGTTTTTCTCACCACCAGATAGAGCATTAACAGGTGTTCTTGCACGTATGGGTGAAAATAAAAAATCACTTAAGTAGGATAAGATATGCTTTTTCTTATTATTAACATCGACATACTCACTACCTTCGGCAATATTATCAATAATGGATAGTGATTCATCGAGTTGCTCTCGTAGTTGGTCAAAATAGGCAAGCTCTAATTTACTACCTAAGGTGACACTACCTTCTGTAGGTTGAAGTTTTTTAAGTAACATATTTAATAATGTGCTTTTACCACAGCCATTGGGCCCTAATATACCAATTTTATCACCGCGTTGAATTTCAGTTGAAAATTCTCTAAAGAGCCAATCATGGTTATATTTAAAGCTAATATTCTCAGCTAAAATAACATTTTTACCTGAGCGTTCAGATTGTGATAATGCAAGCTTAGCTTGGCCTTGTATGTTACGTCGATCACCACGTTTTTGGCGCATTGCCTCTAATGCACGCACACGCCCTTCATTTCTTGTACGTCTGGCTTTAATGCCTTGGCGAATCCATTTCTCTTCTTGTTGTAATTTTTTATCAAACAATGCATTATGCGTTTGCTCGACTTCAAGTAAATGTTCTTTATGACGTAGAAATTGTTCGTAATTACCATCAAAGTCGATTAAATGACCACGATCAAGCTCAAAAATACGATTAGAAAGCTTCTCTAAAAACACCCGATCATGGCTGATAAATAAAATACTACCTTGATACTCGGGTAGGAAATCTTCTAACCATTGAATTGATTCAATATCTAAGTGATTGGTTGGCTCATCTAATAATAATAAATCTGGCTGGCTAACGAGTGCTTTAGCTAATAATACACGTCGCTTTAAGCCACCAGAAAGTGCACTAAACTCTATTTCACCATCAAGGTTTAATTTAGAGAGTACTTTTTCAACATGGTGGGTTAAATCCCAAGCATTATTAGCTTCAATGACTTCCTGATAATCTGCAAGTGCTTGATAATCATTAACACTTAAATTATCTTGTTTAATTAACTTTTCATAGGATAAAACCGTTTGTGAAATATCACCTAGACCAGATAGTACAACATCAAAAATCGTACCAATTGCATCATCTGGTACGGCTTGTTCAAGGGTATGAATTTTTAGATTTTTTTGATAGATAATTTGACCACTATCAGGGTTTAATAAGCCTTGAATTAGTTTTAAAAGACTACTTTTACCAGCACCATTACGACCAATTAAACAGATACGTTCGCCTTCATTGATATTAAGGTTGACTTGATCTAATAGTATTTGATCACCATAGTTTAAACTGACTTTATCGAAACTAACTAATGCCATTGTATGATAACTTATATTTATTTTGATGACAGTGTACTTGAGAATGTTAAATACGTATAGGCTTAATTGTTGTAGCTACTTGTAGTAGTCAAAAAATTGCTTTAATTTTATGACTAAAAACTTGATCGTGGTATGAGTGATTTATGTGAGATTTAAATATTATTACTCTGACCAATTAAAATAGGCTTTTTCAGTTGTACAGTTAATAAGCTTTGTTTTAAGTGTATTTTGATTAATATAAATCTGTTTATAATTAGAAGTTGGATATTGTAAGTACTCTGAACATTTTATACTTTGACCAGTACCGATAATTAATGTGGCACCTTCTGTAATAGTACAGCTTATTAGTCGATCTAATGGAGACCACTGATAGCATATACCATAGTTAGCTCGATAGTCAGAGATAAGGCCTTGAGGCTTATCAAATACCCACCAGTGGCCGAGTTGACTGTTATTATTGGTACTATTCCATAGTCGATATATTGTAAAACGCTTAACAACCTGATACGTTCTACCTTGGCATAATGCACCACTTAATGGCTCTTTAATCGCTTTATGATGCCGCTTTTTATCATTAATCGATTTTAAGTTGTTAGATAACTGACTGGGGGGACTAAGATCACCAGTGCATTGGTTTAAGTTTGTAGTTAACGGTTTATAATTTGTACAAGCAGATAACAAAAGCGTGCTGCTAAATAGTGTAATAAGTTGAATCTTCATAAATAAGCCTTGCTGCCTTCTTAATTTAGCATAGCAAATTAAGATCAAATGACATTAAAATATATACCTTCTAGCAAATTGCTAAAATAGCGTGTACTTAGTTTATCAATAGTCCATCTTTTAGATGATAACGATGACCAATGCCAATAGCTTGTAGAAAAGCATCTTCATGAGAGATAATAATCATTGCAGTTGGATAAGCTTTTAGTACCTCAATGACATGGTTTTTCGTTTCGATATCGAGATTATTGGTAATCTCATCTAATATAAGTAGGCTGGGTGTTCTAGCTGCAATAAGAGACAGTGACAGTCTAACTTTTTCACCGCCTGAAAGCACCTTAGTAGATTTAGCAATGTCAGTATTATTTGAAAATAAAAAATCATTTAAATGGCATCTTAACTGTTTTTCATCCCACTGTGGTTGTATTTCTCTAAGATGATCAATGACTGAAAGATTAGCTACTAGATGATCATAGTGTTGGTCCAAATAACCAATATTTTGATTGTTAGGTGTCTGCCACTGGCCTTGTCTAACAATCGCATCATCATTTAAAATTGCCTTTAACAAGGTCGATTTTCCAGAAGCATTATCACCGAAAATTGCAATACGTTCATCTGCGCCAAGCGTGAGATTGATATTTTTAAGTATTTTATCTGTTTGGCTATAACCAATTTCAGCATTATAGATAGAAAGTATATTACCTTGAGTCATTTTATTTGAGGTAAGTGAAAATTTAGCTTTGATGACTTTAGGCACATGAAGTGACGTCTGTTGATTAATTAAATTATCTCGTTTTTGGTTGATAAGCGCTCTTTTTTTATTCGATGTTTGTTGAGATCTTGAAGCTTTTGTATGACTTACAACGGTTGGCCATTTTTTCTGATGAATGCTTTTTTTACCCTTTTGTTTACTTTTTGCTGCACGCTGTTGTTCTTTCATTAAGTCAGTATGTAGTTGCTTTTTTTGTTTTTTTAAAAGTAATAGTTCTTTTTCAATAGCAATATGTTTTTGCTCAATTTCTCGGATGTAATCAGCATAATTACCAGAAAATGGTGTAATTGTTTGATGATTAATATGCCAAAAGGTATCGATACAACTATTTAATAGCGCGATATCATGAGTAACGATAATCAGCGTGCCGTGATAATGCGCTAGCATGCGCATTAAACTTTTACGATTGGCATAATCTAAATGATTGGTTGGCTCATCTAATAATAATATATCAGGCGATAAAGCTAATGCTTGTGAGAGCTTTTTATTTAATCGTTGACCACCACTTAAGTTGTGATATTGACTGATTGTTTGTTCAACATAGCCCACTGTTAAATCGGCAGGTCTTATTATCTGACCACTTGTTGGGGCTAGTTTACCAGCTAAAATATTTAATAAGCTTGATTTACCACTACCATTATTACCAATAATAGCAATGCGACTAAAAGGGTGTATATGATTTGTAAAATCTTCAAAGCAGCAGTGATCAGCGAATGATAGACTAATTTGATTCAGGAATATTGGTTGATGCATGTAGGATCTCTCTTAAATCTTTGGGCGTTACAAATTATGTGAATAGGTTAAAAAATATATTCAACTAGCATTGCCCGTTTATATGGGCAGATTTAAGCGATCGTGTTCATGGTCTTAACTCAACCTTAGCAGTAATTGGAAAATAATTATTAAACATTATTAATATTTTTCACTGTAATGTCAAAGTAATTTTAAGCATTTTTAGTAAAATTGATCAAAAATGTGTGTTCAACTAATAAATTGTATAAAAACATTCTAAAATAAATCCTTAAGTTAGAGATAAGGAGGTTAGATCATATGCTTAAACAAATTATAGCATCTTTGTTGGCATTGGCTTTAGGGGTTACATCAAGTGCATCTTTTGCAGAAACTCAGCCAAAAACTAATGAATATTGGTGGCCTAAAAAGCTAAATTTAGACCCATTACGTAATCTTAATCCAATTGATAGCCCGATGAGTAAACATTACCGTTATCAAAAAGCATTTAAAAAGTTAGATGTTAATGCCTTAAAAGCAGATATGATTAAATTACTCACCACATCTCAAGACTGGTGGCCGGCTGATTTTGGTAATTATGGACCATTTTTTATCCGACTGTCATGGCATAGTGCGGGTACTTATCGTGTATTTGATGGTCGAGGTGGTGCTGATGGTGGACAGATTCGCTTTGCGCCTTTAAATAGCTGGCCTGATAACGTTAACTTGGATAAAGCAAGACGTCTATTATGGCCAATTAAACAAAAATATGGTGATGAAGTTTCATGGTCAGATTTAATTGTTTATGCAGGTACCGTTGCAATGGAGTCGATGGGTGTTAAAACCATAGGTTTTGCCTTTGGTCGTGAAGATGATTGGCAGAGTGATCAAGTTAATTGGGGTACAGGTGATCAGTGGCTTACAAGCAATCTTAATAAAAAGTCAGATCTTAAAAAACCATATGCTGCCACACAAATGGGCTTAATCTATGTTAATCCTGAGGGACCAGGCGGTAATCCTGACCCTCTATTAGCAGCAAAGCAAATTCGCCAGACATTTAAACGAATGGGGATGAATGATGAAGAAACAGTTGCCTTAATTGCAGGTGGTCATTCATTTGGGAAAGCACATGGCGCTGCAAGTGCTAAATACCTTGGAGCTGCACCGGAGGCTGCGCCCATTCAAGAACAGGCACTGGGTTGGAAGAATAGTTTTGGTACAGGTAATGCAGATGATACCATTACCAGTGGTCTTGAAGGTTCTTGGACTGTAACACCAGCTAAATGGAATGAGACAAACTATTTTGAAAATCTTTATACATTTGAGTGGGTTAAAACTAAAAGTCCAGCCGGAGCTACGCAATGGCGACCAAAAAGTAAGTCAGCAGATAATCTAGTTCCAGATGCCTTTAATCCAAGTAAGCGACATGCACCAATGATGTTTACGACAGATTTATCGATGAAGATGGATCCACAATATAATAAAATCTCTGAATATTTTAAATCTCACCCTAAAGCATTTGAAGAGGCATTTGCAAAGGCTTGGTTTAAGTTAACGCATCGTGATATGGGGCCTCGTTCAAGATATTTAGGTCCATGGGTGCCTAAAGAGGTTATGCTTTGGCAAGATCCCGTACCTGTGGCGAATTATAAACTAGTTAGCCCTAAAGATATTGCTGCCTTAAAAGTTATGATATTAAATACTAACGTAACCATGCCAGATTTAATTAAAACTGCCTGGGCTTCGGCTTCATCTTATCGTAAAACAGATATGCGTGGCGGGGCTAATGGTGCAAGAGTTGCCCTTTTACCACAAAAGAATTGGCCTGCAAATGAGCCAAAAGAACTAGCAAAGGTTTTAGCGCAATTAAAAGCCATTCAAATGAAGTTTAATCAAAGTAAAACAGATGGTACAAAAATTTCACTAGCTGATTTGATTGTTTTAGCCGGCGATACAGCAATTGAAGCTAGTGCTAAAAAGGCAGGTTATGACATTATTGTACAATTTATTCCAGGGCGTACGGATGCTACACAAGAGGAGACGGATATTCAGTCTTTCTCTTATCTTGAGCCTACAGCGGATGGGTTTATCAATTATTTTGATTCTGATAAAACCAAACTTTCACCACCACAAGCCTTGGTTGAAAAAGCCAGTATGCTTAATTTAACAATTCCACAGATGACGGTGCTAATTGGTGGTATGCGTGTGCTAAATACTAATTATGATGGCTCTAAAGATGGTGTTTTCACTGATAAAGTTGGCAGTTTAACGAATGATTATTTTGTTAACCTATTGGATATGTCAACGGTTTGGAAACCATCAAAGACAGTGAAAGGTCAGTATGATGGCTATGATAGAAAAACAGCAAAACTTAAGTGGAGCGCAACTTCTGTTGATTTAATTTTTGGTTCTAATTCTGAATTAAGAGCCGTTGCTGAAGTTTATGGTTCAAAAGATGCCAATAAGAAATTTATTAAAGATTTTGTTAGAGCTTGGGTGAAAGTGATGAATCTTGGTCGTTTTGATCTACCTCAATCAGTGCTTAAACATTCATCGTAAGTGTTAATTTTTAATGTTGCTTACTTTTTTCAAAAATCACAATAATGGCAAGTCCAAGTAATGCTACGATTAATAACAACCACATACTACTGCTATAACCTTTAATAAAAGCATCTTCAAATAGCTGTTGTGCGTGTTGATAACCAAATTTTATATGGCTAGAGATTAAGCTAGTTGCATTATTTGGATCAGCAATGGCTTCTGTTACCCAGGATCCTGTTTGAATATGTAATGTTTTTAAGCCACTGATTAATTGATTAAAACTAAAGTGGCTATAAATAACTGTGCCTAAGGCTAATCCTAAAGCACCGCCAAAATTATGTAATGTGCCAAGTGTTCCCATCGCAACACCACCAATTTCTTTTGGCAGCGTACTTAAAGCAACGACAAAAGAAGGACTGACAATCAATGCCCAGCCGATACCAAATAATAAAAATGATAGTTCAATAAACCAAAGTTGTGTTTGTGATGAAAAAAAGATCTGCATGAAAGCAGAGCATGCAAATAAGAAAAATCCACAGGCTAAAACAACTTTTGGCCCGCTATGATGTAACCAAGATCCAACAACAGGGGATAAAATAGCAACCATTAACGATGCAGGTAATAATGCTAAACCGATTTTATAACCACTTAAATGATGGATGTTATGTAAATAAAGTGGCATTAAAAAAAATGCCAGCGTATAAAAGAAAGCTAATAAAAAGTTAGCTGAAAGCCCAATACGAAATAATGCATTATTAAAAAGCTTAAAGTTAATAATTGGATCTTTTATTTTAGATTCAATTTGATAAAAGGCAATCAATAGGATGATGGATAAGGCATAGAGAGATAATACAGGCACCGATGTCCAACCCCAGTGACTGCCCTGTACGGTCGCAAAGACAATACACGGTGAAATAATCATTAAAAGTAGTAAGCCCCACCAGTCAATTGATTTTTGATCTTGATTAATTTGATCCTTAGGTAAATGGAAATAGCAAAACATAAAGCCAATGATAATAATGATTGGATTAACTAAAAATATCCATCTCCAGGATAGTACGCTTAAGATGATACCGCCAACAACTGGACCCAAAGCAAGACCAAAACCATTAGCACCGAAAAGAATGCCAGTGGCTTTGCCACGGTAATTATCAGGGAATAACGATGGAATGATTGCAACAGGTATTGTATAAGTAATGGCAATACTAATCCCTTGTATAAGACGAGAAAATAATAACCAGTTAATACTCGGTGATAGGCCTGCGCCAATCGAGGATAAAGCAAATAATCCCATGCCAATATATAAGATTCTACGATGACCATGATGATCACCCAGTTTACCCATCACCACCATAAAAGCGGTTAAGGCTAATAAAAAGATATTCACCACCCATTGTAATTGGGTGACTGTGACATTAAGGTTCTCTTGTATGCTCGGTAAAGCTGTATCAACAATGGTAAAATCAATACAGCCTAAGAAACTGATTAAACTAATGCCAAGTAATGAAAACCATGCTGATTTTGAAGGTTTTTCTTTTGTTATATTCATGGTGCTTTCCTTATATTTGTTATTGTTTTATGCTTATTTTTAGTTAAGTGGCTAAATAGTATTAGGCTATCAATTAGATTGATTGTTTGTATTTATTATTTAGGCATAGACTATATCACTTTGAATCTATACCGAGAATACGCTATACTGAAAATCATTGTTTCCATATAGAAACATAATAAGGCAAAGGTCATGCTATTAGATGAAATGAGAATTTTTTATTACGTTGTACAACAACAGAGTTTTTCAAAGGCTGCAAAACGCTTAGGGGTTTCTAAATCACATGTTAGTAAAATGATTACTAAACTTGAAGAAGATATACAGAATCGACTGATTTCAAGAAGTACACGTAAACTATTATTAACAGATGCAGGTGAAAGCTTTTATCAATATTGTGCTAAAGTCGTTTCAACGGGTGAACAAGGTTATGCCTTAATGAATGAATTAAATGCTAAAGCAAGTGGCGTATTAAAAGTTTCCATACCGCCTGCATTAGCATTTAATGCACTGAATCATATTTTTGCTCAATTTTTAGCTGATTATCCAGATATTATCTTAGATATTCAACTTGAGACTCAAATTGTTGATCTTATCAAAGATGGTTATGATTTGGCATTACGTTCAGCTGTATTAGAATCATCTAACTTAATTGCGCAAAGAGTCTATCGTTTTAAGCAGGTTATCTGTGCAACAGAGAAATATTTTAACCATAAAGGCATACCAAAAACACCTCAAGATTTAGTTAAACATAATTTTGCTATCTATGGTGATGCTAAATTATCTACGAGTATTACCTTAAAAAAGCAAAAAAAGCATCAAGTTGAAGAGACTGTCATAGTTAAAGGTAATTTTATTTCTAATCAATTAGATTTAATAAAAAAGTTTATGCTAGAGGATGCTTGTATGTGTATTTTGCCAGAATTTATGCTTATAAATGAGCTAAAGGATCAAGTTGTTGTAAAATGCCTAGAAGATTATACATTTCCAAGCAATAATCTATATGCGATTTATCCTGAACGGGAATTTATGCTACCTAAAGTGAACCTATTTTTACAAAGATTAAAGCAGTATTTTGATCAATTACAGTACTAACAATTAGCACCTAAATTATTGGGTATAATAATTTTATAAGCGATAATGAATAACTAATTGAAAGTTTTGTGCAACTTTTAAGTAATTGTCTGCTTTGATAAATGGTTCTGCTGTATGAATGGTATCAATTGCAGCGAGGTTAAGCACTTCAGAGTCACTGGGTTGGATAATTTTTAAATGTTCTATCTTACCATTAGGTAATAAAGTAAAAAATACGCCCACATCACCCTCAATACCCATCTTATAGGCAGGTCTGGGATATTTTTTATATTGATTAATACGTTGATATAGATAGTTTACAAAAGCATCATATTTTTCACCTGAAATTTTCTCTTGTTTTAGTTGTTTATGCGTGCTTTTTGCATGCTTTATTTGATCTGCAAGCTTTGCTTTAGGTTTTGGTTTTTGGGGTTGTTTTGGTTGTTTTGATTGTTTTTTTATAACTTCTATCTTTTTAGTTTTTTTATTTATTGGTTGATTTTGATGCATTTGCGCAATTTGTTGATTTAACTTTATAGTTGATGGTATTGGCATGAGTTGATTAATATTAAATTGGGCTAAATGAGTTGGTTTAGTCGAAGGAGTTGATTTTTTTTCTATTTGCTTATGGCTATCAGATTTGATTAAGCTTGCCATAATCAGTTGATTATTTTTTTTAGCAATTTGATAGCTTGTCTTTTTTGTAAGGTAATGGCCAATGACTATAAAACTAATTAAGACTAGGTGAATGATAAGGCTAATTAATACGGCTTTTTTCATAAGCTTATCTTTTCTTTCTTTTAAGATAAATGAAACACTAAGCTTACTAGTACACTGATGCCATCACCAGAGTAATAGTTAATATCATTAGCTGAATAAAAATCAGCATAGCGAACATAGGATTGGTTAAATAGATTTAACACCCTTAGATTAAGGCTAAAATACTGCCATGATTTCTCAATATTAAAATTTGTTAGAAAGTAGCCTGGCATTTTTGGCCCTTGGTTTTCAATATCATTGGAGGCATAAAAGCTGCTATGGTAGGACTCACTAAGATAAAGGTGCCAGCTGTGATAATCTAGCATTAAAGCTAATAAAGCATTGAAAGGCGATACAGCTGGTATTTGCTTACCTTGGAAGCTGCCTGATGAAATTTCTGCATTAACATAACTTAATTGCGTATTAATACCAATGTAAGGATTAAAATAGCTGGAGAAATTTATATCACTGCCAATGCGTTGTGTTGGTGTTAAATTAGACATCTGACCAAAGCTGCCAACTGTTGGGTCATAGGCTAATTCATTATCTAAATTAAGAATATAAGCGCTTAGTTGTAGTTGGTTTGCACCTTTATGATAATTAATGCCTGTTTCATAGGAGACGCCAGTTTGTGTTTTAAGGTCAGTATTAATTGAACCATCTGAAGTCATAAATAATTCATTGCCTTTGACAAAGCGAAAATTAGTATCACGCCTTAGGTAATAATCAAGGTGCGCTGTTTGTTGGTATAGTAAGCCAAGGCTATAGACAAAAGCATCATTATCATCATTACTCGTTGGGTTATTATTACCTTGTGCTTCTAAATATTGTTTAGCATAGCGACTGCCTAAAATTAGCTTTAATTTTTCAAGATAGGGCATCGGCAATTTGACATTACTATACAGTGAGTAAATTTCTTCATCTGCTGTATTATCTTTAGCCGTATTGTAATTATGATAATGATTTTTTTGTAGGTTAAAGCCTGTCGTGAAATACTCTGAATAACGAAGTTCATTTTCAATTAAGCCACCTGTTTGATCAATGGTATTATCAAAATTTGTTAAGTGTGCTGTCGTATTCGCATTAACGAACATCGCATCACTTTTTAATGACCATTTGGGGGTGAATCGATACAGATTAGTTAAATAGAAAATCGCATTCGTAATTTCAGATGACTGCGTCATAGAAGGGATGCTTTGATCGGTATCATAGTTTTTTGCTTGCGGTAATTGAAGGTCATTATGAAAGGCTAGAAGATTAAGGCTTGTGGTATTATTTGTCCCTAAATAATCTAACTTGGCATTAAGATTATAATTTGTCTGATCATTATGTGGTTGATCGCCATCGCTATGGCTTGTCATTGCACCTAAATTTATACCAACATTCGATGGGTAACGCTCACTATAAAAGCCATAGGCTTGTGCTTGGCCATTATTACCAAGGCCAACACCTGATGTGATGATGCGTTTTTGTGGTGTGTGTGTTGTGATATCAACCACACCACCAACGGCTTGATTACCATATAAACTGCCATAACTACCAGGTAGGATTGTAATATCATCAATATTATCAACTAAGATGCTATTAAGATTCGGTCCTATGGTTGTAAAGCTTGTTAATGGAATACCATCGATTAATAGTAGGCTATTGCTACTGGCATTATTGCCAAATCCACGAATTGAGATTGCACTTTGATCTTGTTGTGATGATGAGGTATTGACTTGTATGATACTTTGATTTTGTAAAAATTCACTGGTTGTTGTTGCACCTTGTTGCTGTATATCATCTTGAGTAAATGTTACATCAGCACCATTAGCATTTGAACTATCTGTGTTGGCTTGATCACTTTGCACATTTATATCTGGAATGGTTAATGTATCTGAATAGGCTTTTGAAAAGTTAATGATAATAAAAAGCAGTGTAAAATATCGAAAGAAAGTTAATTTTAAATGCATTGTATTTGATTCTAACGGTGTTTTTTGGTTAAAATACATGGCGCTAGTATACAGAATAAAAGTAAAAAGGAAATAAAATGTTTGATGAATCTCAATTGACTGAAGCACTATTTGTTAAACCAAGTAATGAAGAAAAACAAGGTAAGTTTGTCAGTATTGCTACTGAAGAAGCTCAAGCGGGTTGTAGTGGTAACTGTGAAAGTGGATTTTGTCGAGGTTAAGTGTGCCAGAATTAATCGAAAGCACACATAAAATCAATAAAAAAATTGATTTTCAAGCTATAGAGCGCTTAGATTTATCTTATATCGTCTTACAAATGTGCTCAAAAGCATATCCACTACCTAGGTGGAAATTAGAAGATGCGAAGACTTGTCAGTTATTATATAAGCGTTTTTTATGGTTATTAATTCTCTATCCAGATCACTCATTAGTACCAACAAAAGAGATTGATGAATTTTGGCATAATCATATCTTACATACTAAACGTTATATTAATGATTGTTATCAACTAGCAGGGCGTTATATTCATCATCATCCAGCAGATCTTGAGACAGTTGATCAAAAGCAATTACTTGAAAATTTTAAGCTTACACAAAGTTTATATTTGAAAGAGTTTTCTCAAGAATTAGAGGTTTTTGTTTAGGGTACTTTTGATTTGAATGAGTGAAAAATTAACTTTTCAGCTGATTTTTAATATTTTCCATATCAACAACAGCCCAGTAGTCGACTACTTTGTCTTCATTAAAATGATAAATTGTAATTCCAGAGTAGTGAATGTTTTTACCTGTTGGGCTAAATTCTAAAAACTGACCTTCGTGTATTCCTTTGGCATGCCAACGACAGACTATTTTTTCATCTTGTTCAATAAAATCATCCCAGTAGACTTTAAGTGATGGAAAGCCACTATACCATTGTTGAATAATGTTTTTCATTTTTTCAGTACCACAGACAGATTCTAAAGGGCTATGAATCAATACATTCTCATCGAAAAGTAGGTCAATACTGTTAATATTTTGATTATCCCAGAGCTCTTGATGAAATTGTTGTATTTGTGCTAAGTGACTCATTTAAGTTTTTACTTATATTTAATATGAAAGTACCCGTTATCATACACAAGCTTGGGGTTTATATGTATAGGTTTTTGTGAATGAAATTTTGAAATTGTGTTTAATTGGATATAAGGATGTTGCTTAACAGATTTTCATTAGAGGTTTTTTTGCATAAAATTTGATTGGTTACAAATTTATTATTATCTGTATTAGGTGCTTTGCCGAGTTTGAAAGAGCTTTAATAAAAGAACGTCAATTGGAAGGCATAGCTTTAGCTAAAAAAAGAGGTATTTATAAAGGTAGGAAACGTACTTTAAGTGATGAACAAACTAGCAGAAATTAAAAATAGAGTTGAAAATGGTGATAAGAAAAGTCATATAGCAAAGGATTTCAATATTAGTCGTGAAACTTTATATCAGTATTTGAAGTTGTGATTTTACTCATGATGTGATTTGCAAAGTTAATTAGTATGGTGATAGCTATAATCTAATTAATACAATACTAGGGCAAACTAAAATGAATCTTGAAGAATATAGGCATAAACAGTTTCTTTACGAAAAATTTTCTGTAGTTGTAAAAAATATATTAGAAAAAGTTATTTGTTCTGAAGTTCATACTGATAAGTATCATCTACAGCAAATTCAGAATAGAGCAAAAACTTACGAGTCATTATCTAAACGACTAGCTGAAAAAAGTAATCAAGATTCAGATTCAATTGAAGAACTTAGACATGATTTAGCTGGCTGTAGAATAATTTTTTATTATAACAGTGATGTTAATAGGTTCCTTGAATCTAGAATAATAGAAAATAATTTTAAGGTTGATAGGGAAAAATCTAAAATTCATGGCCAAGGTTTATCTCCTGATAGCGCAAATGATTATTATACAGCTAATCATTTTGTAGTAGAGCTAAGTGAAGATAGGTTAAAACTTTCAGAATATGCTGAGTTTAATAATCTTAAATGTGAAATCCAAATACACACAGTTCTGAATCATGCTTGGTCTGAAACTGCTCATGATATTACCTATAAAAAAATAGATGATTCAAATTTTGGGCAACGTATTAGAGATAAGATAGATACTAGATTAGTTAAAATTATGAAGGATTATTTAAAACCAGCTGGCTATGAATTTCAAAAGATTCAAATTGATTCTAACAATTTACTAAATGGTAAAAAAATATTTGATCGTGATATTAAAGCTGAAATTATTGACTGCAATGATAATAACAAACTCTATGAAATATTAGAGGGTTATGAAAATTATGTATTGCCAAATTTGTCATCAGATTATTTAGATAATGAATTATCTTTAATACTTGAGTTTTTAACTATAGCAATCGAAAAATCAAACAAAATTAAACCCATTGAAATTGATACCCCATTAGGCTCATTTCAGGGAAAAACATGGAAAGACATTTTAGATATATGTTTATTAATCATCAATGCATTACGTTATGTTGACCGAAAAAGTATCTTTTCTTGGCTAGTAAAACTATACATCACATTAGATGAGGATGATGCTAAGAAAAACGTAATTGAGTCTGTTGAAAAGATAGCTGGTTATAATATTGATGTATTAGAAAAAGTTGGCCTTCAAGTTCAATATGAAATACTTGATGTTCTAAAAATTTTAGATTCTAACTATTTATCTTCAATAAAAGAATTTATTGCAATTATTGGAGGCAATTTTTTAGTTTCTACTGCTAAGGGGTACTCAAGTGACTATGAGTCAATTTCATTTAATAGCGCTAGTATTGAAATAGGTGAGCCATTTGCAAATCTTCGTAAAGAGATGTTAAATTTTTTGTTTGAACAATATGATATAAATGATGCTGAAGATATCAAGCGCTTATTTATTTCAACCTTTAACAAAGCAACCAGTATGCCAACTAGAACTAACTACTCTAATGAATTACTTGGAATAATTTTGAATAACTGCCTTAGTATTATTGAATTTTATACTAATGAACTAACTGATGAACAATATGAAATTCTTGAATCAATTGAAGCTGATGTATGTCACCTCTATCATAGAGCACTAGATATAATAGATAGCAATACAGATTTTGATGAAAACTGTAAAAAGATTAGCAAATTAATAGAACAAAATGCCATTGAATTTCGTGATAAATTAAATAGTAATGAAAACTATTTGATATATAAAACTTTAGTGGGATATGAAGGTATTTTTCCTCAAAGTTGGGTAGATTATAATTGGAATTTTACAACAAAAAAAAATGAGTATCGCAGCAAGCAAGCAGAACAATATCTTAGTAGCATAAAAGGTAATGAAGAGTACTGGAAAACTATTATCACTCGATGTACAAAGATAGAGTCAAATGATGCAGCAACATTTCCAATGTTTTGTAAATTCTTAAATAATTTAGCAATCAAACATCCAATTTATACACTTGATTTGTTAAAAGAAAATGAACAAGCATTTATACCGTTTTCTAATGCAATTTTTAGTGGATTATTAAAAAGTAAACAGCGTGACATATTTTTAAAACAAATGAATACATGGGTAGATAATAATAAATATTTAGTTGAGTGTGTAGCGTGCTTTAAATCTAATGAACAATTTGATAAACCACTCTTATTAAAGGTTTTAAAAAATGCGTGTGAAGATACAGCTACGCTAACAATATTAGTTGTTGTTGCGATAACTATCTTTAGTGATACTAGGCAAGACATTATAAAGCTATTATTTTTACCTGCTCTTGAAAAATTAACAAGCTTAAAAGCTACTGACTGGGTTTATGAAACTTGGTTTATGAAAGATCAAGTTAATAGTATTTTTGCAAAACTAAATTCAGATGAGAGGCATAAAATATTATCAAATTTGCTTTGTTTAGAAAGAATTGATTATAAAGCGGAAGCAATTCTTATTCCGATTGCCAATAACTTTCCAAAGGAAGTTATAGAATTTTTTAAACAGCGTATTGATACAGAAAAGAACCAAGATGATGCAACAAATAATTATGAATCAATACCATTTAATTTCCATCAGTTAGGGAAATCACTTTCTAACCATGTTGATATCATATTAGATAGTGTTAGCAATTGGTATAATGAGAATTATGAGTTATTTCGCTTTTATGGTGCAAACTTGGTATCTAATATTTTTTCACAATATACATTTCTATTAGACTTTAAATTACGCATATTAATATCAAATAATATTGAAAATAATTATAATATAGTAATGGCAATTTTACACAATTATAAAGGTACACTTAAAATAAACGATATCTGTAAATATCTTGTGTCATCTTTGCCAGAAGATAGTGAGTTATTAGATCGGGTTTTTAGTATTTTTCTTTCCACTGGTATAGTGGAAGGAGATTTTGGCTTAGCTAATAAATGGAATCAGACAAAAAATGAACTTTCTTCTTGGCTTGAAGATCCAAACTTGAAAGTAAAAAACTTTGCTAAAAAGTATACAAATATACTAGATCAGCAAATCAAACAAGAACAAGGGAAGGCAGAAGAACGTTTAGAACTTAGGAAAAGAAGTGACGATTAGTGATAGTTTAAAACTCTCCGTAAAACAGACATTGAGGCTATTTTTTATTCAACATATCAAAACAGTACAATAACAATATAAAACTGACGTATGCAGTTTTGACATATTAGCCTGCTTGATATATAGTATCATTATTGATACTATTATAATGAGCGATATTATTATTATGGGTACTAAAAAAGTTTTGCTACAAATGAAGAACAACCCCAATAATGTTCGTTTTAATGATCTTGTAAAAGTGTGTGCAGAATATTTTGGTGAACCTAGGCAATCTGGTAGTAGTCATATGATATTTAAAACGCCTTGGGTTGGCGATCCCAGAATTAATATTCAAAACGCCAATGGGAAAGCTAAAGCATACCAAGTAAAGCAAGTGTTATTAGCTATTAAAAAACTGGAGGGTATTGAAAAATGAATACTGATCACTATACATATCGTGTTACTTGGTCGAAAGAAGATAATGAGTATATTGGCTTATGTGCTGAATTTCCTTCTTTGTCTTGGCTTGATACATCTCCAGAGAAAGCATTAGAAGGGATACGTGCTGTTGTACGTGATGTTTTGTTAGATATGCAAACATCAGGTGAAAAAATTCCATCACCATTATCTGAGAAAAATTATAGTGGTAACTTTATGGTAAGAATACCACCAGAGGCACATAGAAGTTTGGCCATTAAAGCTGCAGAAGAAGGGATTAGTCTTAATCGACTTGTCAGTTCAAAATTAACAGCTTTGTAGTATCTATATGTTTAAACTTTCCGTAAAACGAACGTTGAGATTAGTTTCTGTTTCTAAAATAATACGAATTAATATCAATTAGATATAATTTTAAAATAGTCAAAACATTCCGTAAACGGGTTATTTTACGGAATGTTTTAAGCAGAATTAATAAAATAAAAAATTAACGTTTCTTTTGATTATCAATAACTTTTCTTAAAGAAACAACAGTATCTATTTCAAGGCCAGTACAATCAGCGACCAGTTTTGAATCTAAGCCTTTAGCCAACATATTCCTAGCTGTTTCTTGAGCTTTTTGGATAGCACCTTCTTGGCGACCTTGTTGTTTTAATTGCTGTGCTACCGTTTTCATTGCATCTTCCAAATTAGGTTCTACACTAATAATTTTATCACAAAATAAGCTATATTCTAGTGCCGAATATTTACTCATATAGCGTATAAGCGTTTTTGTTACTATTTCATCATACGTGACAAGGTACTTTGAGACAATGTCTAAATTGCCATCAATATCGCCTTTTTGTATATGTTTTAGGATAAGTTCAAAGCCAGCAATATCACCATGCTTAGCAATTTCTTCATCACTTAAGTCGCCAAGATCAATTAATTGATTGGTGAATGCATATTTTTTTGCAAGTTCAGGGTTTTCAAAATAATCATAAATATTAAGGCTTTGTTTAAATGGTTTTTCATCGGCATAGAGTAATAGACTAAAGATTAGTGGTAACTTTTTAGTGCCTTTATTTTTTTTGATAAAATCTAAAAGAAAGCTTGTTTGATAATGGCGTACTCTAATAATGAAAGTGACATCATCACTGGTTTGTGCTTCTATATGGACTAGAACAGCGCCTAATTCACCATTTTTAAATTTAAATAGGAAAGCTAAATCAGATTGTTCTTTAGTTTTTACATTATCTTTATTACCTTGCCTGACGTGTTCAACATTAGCGGAATCTAGCTTAACAGTGCGCCAGTCTACTAACTTAGTTAAAGTACTCGGCATATGGGTTTTAAGAAAAGCAATGGCCATTTCTCTATTAGATAATATATCTTTAGTTACAAGATCATGTATAGACATTGTATTTATTCATTTTCACTAAAATTTTAATTCCTTAAGTGTGACATCGACGGTAGAGAGAGGTTAGTCGATGCCACGGGATGGAACCTAAGTTCAATCAAGCATAAGCTTGATTAGAAATTTTGTAGCCGTCAATTTATAGAAGAGAAGGTTGACCGTTTGGGCGGCTACAGGGAAGTAAAAAACCACTTAAACTTTGAGGATGGACAGTTTAATATTAGTGGATTTTTGCTTCCGAAACTGTTTCTTGTATATTGCTGTGATCAGTCATGATATAAGTACAGCCAGCGAAATTTATAAATGCTAACATGATAATTGACAAAGCAGTCGTTAAATTATTTTTCCATGGCCTTATCAATTTCATTTAAATACTTACTACTTAATTATGATCCAATTCAAACAGCCTAATGTATTCTTTTTCCTTTAGTTATCATCTACTCCTTGTGTTGATGTTTTTCATTGTAACACCATAAAAAAGTATGGCAATAAAAATTATCCATATTTTTTTAAAAAATCTTAATACCTTGATATTTCAATTAATCTTTGCATTGACTAGAATAGATAGGATATAAATTTTTAAGGTTTTTTCCATGGGGATCGAGAAGCTAAGTTGGGATGAGTGCAAGCACTTAATTGAAGCGGTGAATGAACCGTTTTATCAGCTTTTAGCTGAATATCCTGGAATTGAAACCTACACATTTGAAAAATATAGTTATGCCTATGGGCAGATAATTAGTGATGAAAATTATTTTTATAATCCTGATGGAAAAATAGCATCTGATAATATTCCATTTAGTATTTTTTTAAGTAAAAATTTTGAAATGTTTTTGAAAATTGATAATTTTATTATGACAAAGAGTGTCCTGTCACCTGGAGATTTAATTTTTATAACTTCATTTTTAAGCAAACAATATGTCCCGAACGCATTTAGTAATATTTCTATTTGCGCTGGCACAAGAACACCAATTCTGATTGGTAACTTTGGTAATACAGCAAAATATCATGAAGTAAGTAATTACTTAAATCATAATGTTGTTAAGTATGCTGCGAATGAAGATAATTTTCACCTATTACGGGAAATTTGCATGGGATATCAGAGTAAATGGAAAGCTGAATTTTTAGCATTTCCTATTGAGTTACATCAAAAGATATATCAAAGAGTTGATAATTCCTCATTTAAAATATTAAATTACATATATAGCTACTTTTTGGATAGGGAGTCATTTTCAATAAATAGTGAATATTATAATTTAATTTTATCTCATATTAAACGATTTTATTCAAGCATGATGAATAGTTCGTATATTAACAATATTATTGTTGATATTTATAAGATGGCATGTGAATATAAACCATCATATACATTAGCGAATGATAATGAGTCGTTACCATTAGATGATTTACATTTTATTTTTAATGAGATATATAAAGCGGATAGTGCACCATTCATGATGGTACCAATAATTTACTCAAACTTTGATAAAAATAGTAGTTATTATTTTAGTATTCCTGTCCATACAGCTTCATATAAACCAGATAAAATTATTAATTTAACTGAATTCTCGATTAAGATTAAGAATTTATTTGAAGTGTATAAAGATAGTATTGATAAATTAAATTTTTCAGAACACACGTTATTTTATCGAATATCGCAATCTTTAGATTTAAAAATTATAACGGATAGAGTCAGTACAGCTAGTAAACAAAATCAAGTAACATTATTAAAAAATATTACTGAATTAGATCACAATTTTAATAATCAATTACTTAAATTTCAGCAACAAGGGTATAATGTATCCTTACCACAGAGGTCAAAATTTTTTTCTGGGGCTTTTAAATTGAATTTATAACTTTATTCAATTGCAATAATATTCATAGATTCTACAATGTATATAATATCTTCAAACATTGTATTGTATTATCCATCCATTTCAACCTCAAAAATATTATATCATGAAGAATAAGATATTTAAGAAATAATTCAAATTATTGAAATTTATAATTGTTATTTTCTAATACCTTAGAAAGGTAATAATAGAGGTTGAAATTTTGCCACTATAGCTTTACTGTCATAAATGATTATTATATCTTCAAACATTTTGTCCATCCTCAATCCATCCTTACACATATTATATCATTAAGAATAAAATATTAAAAAATAGTAATTAGAAATTAATAAAAATTTTCACACTACACGACAGTAACGGTGTAACCCATTGATTTTTCATTGTTATCGTTCATTCTTATAATCGCCAAAAAACAAAAAAGAGCGATATGATGAAACACATCAATGAATTACAACAGTCACTGAAGCACTATTTTAACTTATCTTTTTGGAATACTGAATGCCTAACTTACTTTATTATTGCCCTACAGATAATAAATGATGTTAATCTTTCACAAATTGCTAAATGTTTTCCATCAAAAGCATCAACTACGTCATGTTATAGGCGTCTTCAACGTTTTATCACAAGGTTTGAAATATCTTTTCTTAGCCTCTGGAAACTAGTCGACACCATTTTCAATTTATCTGATCAAGTCATATTATGCATGGATAGAACTAACTGGAAGTTTGGCAAGGTACATATTAATTTTCTAATGATTGCTATTGCTTATAAAGGTGTTGCAATTCCTGTGATTTGGTCACTGCTTCCTCAGCGAAAGAGAGGTAACTCAAAAGCCATTGATAGGCAGAGACTATTTGATCAACTACTTGAATTTATTCCTGCAACTAGAATTAAAACACTTTTATGTGATCGTGAATTTATTGATGGAAATTGGATAGCTTATTTGTCTAGCAAACAAGTTAAATTTGTTATTCGAGCCAAAGGTAATTATCTAGCTTCTAATAAAAAGATTTCAAAATTATTTCTAACTCTTAAAGCTTCACAAGCAAGAACACTTCATAATACAAAGTGTATAGTAGGCTGCGATTTATATGTTTCAGGACTGCGACTGCCTACAGGTGAATTAGTTATTGTTGTAACTAGAGAGTTTAACCTAAATGCACTCGATCAATATAAAATAAGATGGGAGATTGAGTCATTTTTTTCAGCTATTAAAAAACGTGGTTTTAATTTTGAGAATACCCACTTAACTGATATGCAAAAACTTTCAAGGCTTATGTTTGTTGTATCCATTGCATTAATATGGTCTTATCGTACAGGTGAAATATTAGAAAGCATTAAACCTATTAAAATTAAAAAGCATGGATTTAAAGCTAAGTCTTTGATTAAAATTGGTACTGAAACTATTGCTAAATCGCTAGCCAGAGCCATTAATTCTTCAGAGTATATCTGTAATATTATCAAAGCTACATTTAAACCTAAAATATCAATTAGTCAAAGAATGGCTCTGGTAGGTGTCATGTAGTGTGAAAAATTTTGAATATTAATATAATTTTTCTACAGACGGCGTAATTATTGAAAATCTTCCACCAATGAAATTAATTCCCAAAACCAGGCAAAATAAAATAGAAGCACTGATTGGTAATGCTTGATAAAAGTTATAAGAAAAATAGTGAGTGAGAGTGGATTGAAACCATAAAAATAATACAGGTGTTACACCCATAATAATCAAGGTAAAGTAAATATTAAAAAGCGTTGTCGTTTCTGTATCATAATGATTCTGTAATAAAGTCTGAATTAAATTAAATTGGATCACATATTCGATGGTGCTATAAGCTAAGAAAAATAAAATAGCACTAATTAAAAATGTATAGGTATTATCATAAGTCATAGCCCAAAGTAAAAATAAGCTTAAAAATGAGATAAGACCATAATGTTTTGTACTTTGAGCTAATGCTTGATCATTGGTTTTAATTCTTTTTTTGGCTAAGAAAAATGTAAAAATAATTGCAACTAGCGCTGATATAGGGCATTCAAATGAGTAAATATATTGATACAGTGGCTGTGTTTGATGATGATAGAGTAAAAAAATGATCAATGATGAAATAATTGGAAACAATAAGACAGAGTAGTTAAAACTACCCGCAATATAGTGATAAACATGTGCTTTATTTTTAGCTTTTTTAAGTAATTGTAAGGTTAAATAAATAAACATCACAAGTATCATGGCATAAACTGTAACAGTTGATTTAAACATAATAAAACTGATTACAGATGAAATACAGATACCTAAAATAAACACCATTAAGGCTAAGGCAAATGAGCTAATAGAGACAGATTTTGCTTTACTAAAATAGCCAAAATAATAATAAATACAACCAATCACAAGCATGGTTTCTAAAAAGGCAAAAGTTGATTGTGTAAGGAGAAAAAAGACAAAGGCAAAGTTAATAATAATCCCTAAAAAATTAATATTTAAGTGAATGATATTATTTGCCATGGTCATTTGATCATCTGAGATATGCTTCACCTTAAAATGTTTGGTTGCTAACACAACATAATTAGTTAAATAGCGTATGAGGAAAAAATGAGCGCCCATGATGGTGTATTTAACCATAATCGAGATATGCTCATTTAAAAGTAAATAAGTTGTAAGAAGTAATAAAAGTGGGCATAACAAACCAACTTTAGCAATTACATCATCACTTTGCTTAAGTTTACAGGCTTTGATGATGGCGCTTATAACAAAGTAAATAATAACACTAACAAAAGCACCAATGACAACGGTACTGACAAAAAAATAAAAACGACTGGCAACATCAGGAAGGGCTTCTTTATATTGGCTTATATACTCAGCTAATGTACGAATCGGTACATAAATTGGTAAGATAAAAAAATACATCATGCTTGGATGGCGTAGACAGTTAATGATCATATGCTTGATATATTGAATCATAATTATCCTTTTGATTCTAAAATTTAACTTAAGATGCGTTTAAGTAAAAAATAATCTTTAAATGTTTGCTCAATAACACTAAAGTCAAGTTGCTTTTTTTGACACCATAATTTAAATTCCTCTCCTTGTTGTAAATGATTGATTAACCTAAAACGCTCTAGGCTTTGCTTAAATCCAGTAGCTGTTAATTGCAGATCTTTATCTAAGATTAAATGATATGCTAGGCTTATTAGCGGTTTCTCTAAGTGTGTTAATTTCATTAACTCATCGATGCGCTTGTTATCTTGATGCTCTACTCGATCAGATTTAGCTTGGTTATTGGTTAAACTTTCTTTTAATTGACTAAATTCATCTTTCTGACTCACATCACTAATTAAACGCTTTAGAAAAAGACTATGAGGCAGATAAAAATCTTTATTTGCATGTCTCGATAAAAGAGCGCTTAAATTTTTTAGGCAATCAAAGGCATCTGTATATTTAATATCAACATAATTTGTTTTGATAAGATTAAATAATGGTGGGTCAAATAATGTTTCTAATGCTTGCCAAGTTCTTCTTTTATAAAAGACTGCTTGTATCTGTTTAAAACAATCATAGGCTGTCTGTGGCGTAATCTTTTTTTGTTTCTTCAAGCGCTCAAATAAATAGCGAAAATTAATTAAAGGCAGTGTTGCGAGCGTTTGCTTTTCAGTTTTGTAGTAATGAAGTGCAACTTCACTGTCATCATCTGTTAGCTTATTTTTATACGCATTATAAATATAGCCACAACCAATCATGCCAAAACTATCTAATTCACTAGCGCGTAATGCACCCATCGAGGCACAACCAACCACAGTAACACCTTGCTTAATTGCCCATAAAATCTCTTTATGCCAGATAGCGCGAGTAAAGTTAAAATAGCCATCGATAATAATAGCAATCTGATAACCCTGTGAAACTGCAGAAATTAAGCTTCCAGCTTTAATGGCACAATCGATAAAGGCATTCGGTAGAAGCTTAGTAATGGTATTTTTATCAATGCTTGTCTCTGCATAAATAATGATTTTTTTATTGATTAAGTTTGATGTATTCATAAGGCTAATAAATCATGTTTTATTAAAATCGACTTTAAAAAACACAGTGACTGTTGATGATAAATATAAACTAAAGCATCAAAACCATTTGTTTGTAGCATTGATTTTAAATGTTTTAAAATTGTATCAACCGAATCAAAAGATTCACTGGCAATTTCACTATAATTAATTGTTTTTGTGGCATTTGCTAATTGCTGTTGATTTACTGCCTGATAAGCAAACGCATCAATATCATCTCTTGAGCCTGCAATTAGGGTTAATTTAGCTTGAATGGCTTCAGTTAGTGCACGATTTAAAGCGATGTGCTTATCGAAATGACAGCCATAGCCAGAAAAAATAATCTGATTTTCATGCGTGCTTCTATGCTTAAAAAAGCAGCCAAAGGTATGACTATTAAATTCAGATTGATAATAACGGATTTGTATTTGATGATCTTTTGAAAGTAATTGATAGGTTGGGTGATCAATATCAATATTAACGACTTGGTAATCGCTTGTAATACTATCGCGCTCGATGCATTCAAACAAACTATGCACTAACGCTTCTTCTTTAGTATTACCCGATGCAAGGCCTGTGGTATCACTACCTTGTAGTAAAATAGCCTTATCTGTCGTATCGATTGATAAGAATTCCATCGGTATATAATAGCGTTTATGATTCAATAAAGATTCAACCTGACACCATTGATAGTTTTGTTTTCGACTGTAAATAATCTGTTTTGATAAGGTATTTGGGTTAATAAATAATGGATTATGTTCGTAAGGCTTATTAAGTATATCCGCTTGAATGTTTTCAGCAAAATACACTTCAAGTGATTCCATATAGGCGCTTATTTTAGCTTCACTCTCACTTAAACCCTTACCTTGGCTAACCGTTAATGAAGAAGCTAATGGGCGAATGGCGCAAAATACGGGTAAATTCATTTCATCTAAATGACTAATATTCGCTAGACGTGTAATTTGTGCATCATCTAAATAAGATTCTATTCGCTTTAAAGTCTCTAAGGGTGTGACGCTGCGTAGTGAATTAGCCAATCGCATCTTGATGATCCAAGTGCTGTTGATTGTAATAATCGATACCGCCAGTGAAATTATAAACTGCTTCAAAGCCGTTTGCTTGAAAGTAATAACAGGCTTCTTTACTGCGAATACCTGCTTTACAGATAAAAATAATTGGCTTTTGTTTTAAGTGTTCAAACGATGTAATAATCGATGTATCGGTTAATAAAATTTTTAATGGAATATCAATTGTCTCGACATTTAAGGGTTCCATAACTAACTCCCAAGGCTCTCGAACATCTACAATAATCGCATCATCGATCATATGATTGATTGCTTTGATTGGGGCTGGCTTTTTATTTGTTTTAATCATTTGGTAAGTTTTTAAGCAACAGGCAGGACAATTTGGATTGCCTTGAAAAGAAATTTTTTGCCAGTGAAGTGTTTTAGCATGATATAAATGTAAGTGATTGCTTGATTGGCCAAATTGACTGGTATCTATAAGATAATTTACCGCCAATTGAGCGGCAGTGGTACCAATAACACCAACAGTTACACCGAGGACACCGGCATCTGAACAGTTGGGGATTTGATCGCTTGGCGGTGGGTTAGGATAAAGACAACGATAGCAATTATTATGGCCATTAAATAATGCAACTTGACCTTGCGTTTGTAAGATACTGGCACTGATAAATGGTTTTTCAAGCTGACAACACACATCATTAATTAAATAGCGGGTGGTAAAATTATCACTGCCATCAATGATAAGATCATATTGTTTGAATAACTCAATTGCATGTGAATAATTTAATTTTAAATCAAATGCCTGAATATCAATTGTTGAATTTAATTGACTTAATTGATCTTTTGCTGTGTCTACTTTAGCTTGACCAATCTGATTTTCACGATAGAGAACTTGACGTTGTAGATTAGATATCTCGATGCGATCAAAGTCAACTAAGCCAAGTTTTCCAATGCCAGATGCAGCAAGATATAAGGCGACAGGTGCACCAATACCACCACAACCAATGATTAAAACAGAAGCATCTTCTAGTTTTTGTTGGCCATTGATGCCAATCACTGGGAAATGGCGTTGATAGCGTTGATAATCCATTTTAAAGCCTCCTTCTAGCCACCTTGTAATGGTGTAACTAGATTTAATTGATCACCATCTTTAAGCTTAATGCTATGGTATTGCTCTGGATAAAGTACAATTTCATTAAGGGAAATTAAGCCATAACCAATATCAATTTTCTTGTCATTTAAATAATCAGAAACAGAACAAGGTGTTTTTACTGCAGAGATTACTCCGTTATAAGTAATTTCAATCATCGCTTTAAAACCCTAAGTTTAATATCCATTTAAAATTTCACTGAATCATACGTGTTATTTTGACCGAACTCAAGATAGATGACTTATCATTAGGTTTGAAGCTTGTTATTTATCAGATGAATTTGCTATGCTAAATGACATAAACTGTATTTAATCAAATCACATAGGGATTACGTTTTGAAATTAGGAAGGCTATCTATTTATCTATGCACTGCAATTATTTTATTTTTTGTTTCATCTGAAGTTTTTGCCGTTAGCCAATCATTTTTAGAAAATAAAATTCAACAACAGGTCAAAAAATACAAGCTTGAAAATATCCATCTAGGTATTCAAGTAGAACGGACTAAATCGGGTAAAGTACTCTATTCGCATCATAGTGATCGAAGCTTTATTCCAGCAAGTAATAATAAGATTTTTACTGCAATTGCAACATTATTTAATCTACCGGCTTCATTTAGATATAAAACACAAATCTACGCAGATCCATCTAAAATTAATAAGGGTAATTATTCTGGTAATCTATATATTAAATTCTCAGGTGATCCATCATTAACATCATCGCGTTTAATTGCCTTAATTGAAGGGATAAAAAAACGTGGCATTCAACGTATTTCAGGTAATGTTTATATTATTGCTAATGATTTTAGTGGGCCATATTATCCGATTGGTTGGGGGCATACCGATATGACTTATTGTTATGCACCACCGGTTTCAACGGTTAATTTAAATCGTAATTGCTTTGTTATTGCACTAATTAAAGATGGTGATAAAACGACGGTTAAACGCATTACCAATACACAGTTTATGAAAATTGATAATTCAACGTGGTTGGCAAGTTATAAGCAATTGAAAAAATGTCAGTTTAATCCGATTATTGGTGTTGATAATCAGGTTGATTTAAAGGGTTGCTTGCCCAATCAAGCCGAATGGCAGTTTAGCTTTGCAGTAAAAAATCCAGCTTTAAAAATGAAAGAAGTGTTACCTTCATTGATTAAAAAAGCAGGTATTTCATTTACAGGTAATGTCTATTTTGGCTCTTTAGCACAAGGCTTAACCTTATTAGCTCAAACGCAATCCGATAGCCGTAATGATTTACTCGAGCGAGTATTATTTCATTCAGATAACTTATATGCTGAGACTCTAGCGAGAAGTGTAGGCTTAAAACGACTAGGTAAAGGTACGATTAAAGCTGGTACAACAGCGATTCGTGCAACCTTAGAAGATAAATTAAACGTTAATACCAAAGCATTACAGTTAGAAGATGGTTCAGGCTTATCGGTATTAGATTTAACATCACCTGAATTTATGGTTGATGTATTAACCAAAGCCTATTATTCATCAATTGGTAAAACATTGTATAATTTACTACCGACATCTGGCAAAACAGGCACTATTACTTATCGGATGAATAAAAATGGTATGCTTGGGCGTGTTCATGCAAAAACAGGCACACTTGATGGTAGTTCTACGTTATCAGGTTATGTACTAACAAAAAACAATCGTCGTTTGACATTTTCAATTATGATTAATGGTCTTAAAGAAGATCAACGTAGTAAATCAAGACAATTACAAGATCAAATTGTTAAACTATTTTATCAGTACCTTTAGACTACATTTACAAAAGAAAATCGACTATGATAGGGTTATGGTTTTTATAACAGATCAAATGGCAGTTTTAGTATGAACAATCAACAACACTATCAAATTGGTATTACTGAAAATTTAAGTCAATCAGCATATTATTTATTATTTTCCTTAGTAGATGAGTCAATGCTTTCTCAAGCAGTTGAGGTATTAGCTGAGGAAATTGATGGACAATCGGTTATTTTAGGCCTAGGTGAGGCATTGATGGATAAAAATAATGATGTGTTTTATCATCCTTATAAGGCTAAGGGTAATGCCATTAAGCTTGCACCAGAAGAAAAAGGCTATGATCTTGCATTATGGGTCAAAGCAAATGATTTAGGTGACTTATTCCATCGGGTAAATAATTTAATTCAGCAATTAGCGCCTGCTTTTGAAGTCAAAGATATTGTCCAAGGCATTACGCATCATTTCTATGAAAAAGATGGTGATATGATCAATCATGGCCTAGATGAGTTTGAAGATGGCACAGAAAATCCACAAGGTAATGATATTACCTTAACTGCTATTGCCGATCATGGTGCAAGTTATTGGAGTTTACAAAAGTGGCAACATGATTTTAGTAAACTTAATCGCATGCAACGCAATGAAAAAGAACGCCTAATCGGTAGAAGTCTTGAAGATAACCATGAGTTTGATGATAATGAACCGCAGGCTCATGTTAAACGCACAGGCCAAGAGAGTTTTGAGCCAGAAGCATTTCTTTGGCGTCGTTCGATGCCATGGATAGAACAATCAAATCAAACACTAATCGGTGGTTTAATGTTTTCATCGTTTGCCGCTTCATTTTATCCATTTGATGCGCAATTTAATCGTATGGTCGGCAATGAAGATGATATCATTGATGGTGTGTTTAAATTTTCAAAAGTATGCTATAGCGCATTTTTTTATTGTCCACCGATGAAAGATAATCAAGTTGATTTATCTTGTTTATTGGCATTTCAAGTCAATGAAGTGGCTAAAGAATCATAAATCATAAAAAATAGATTTCAGTATTAGCATAGATTTATTTAATTAAGCAACCTACAATAATCAATGTCAATTTAATGCTTTAATTAAGAAGCAAAGCGTTATATAATGTGTTTTTCTTGTGAGTAACCGTAGGGGTGTCGAGTGAATCGATATTGGGAGCTCAAAGTCGTACGCACTTATTGAGTTACAAAAAATCAATAGGTGCGTAGGGCGTTAGCAAATACTATTACTTCATTTGTATTACAGTGGAAATATATTTTTACTTTAAATAATCAGGCTTATATTTTATAGTACTTACCCTTATTACAACCTCCTCAAGGAAAGGAAAGCTATGAGATCATATACTAAAGGTGTTGATATAACAGAAGCAAATTTTAATCAACAAAAGCCTAAGTCACCCCATAACGAGATACAAGATGAAAATCGTTTTCATATTCTAAAAAGAATAGATGAAGGCGGTAAGCCTAAATATGAGAAGAGTTATTCATTAAAGCAATCTTTTAAAGATGAGTTAGCACAAACAAGTATGCTTTTTTATACACAAGGTCAAAGGCAGAATCAACAAGACTTAGTAGCAGATGTTGATACATCATTACCTAGTAGATAGAATTAAAGGTCTAATTGACTATGATTGTGAGTGTCAGCCCTATCAGTTGCTTGCTGTTGAAATAAAACGAGTCCATATTGACGATCGAATTCACTTTGTGAACGTTCTTTTAGCGCCATTGCTTGATCTATTTTTAATGATTCATTGTATTGTTTTGCTAATTTAGTTTCCAATTCAAGGTTAGGCTCTACTTGAACTTTTGGTATATTAAGCGTTAGCGTTAGTGGATTTTGTTGATGTAGCATTTCAAAGACATGCGGCACTTTGGGCACAATGCGCGTATTGGTATGCTTATAATCCATATGCTGAATTGTATGTGGATCACTAAATACTAAGCCAGCTTTAGCACCATCTGGGAAATCAGCTACTTTTTCATTAAGCATAAATAATCTATTATAGGCATTGACATCGTGTTGATTGACTTTTTCTAATAAGTCTAAAAGTTCTTGTTTGTTGAAAACTTCAGCATTATCTATGCAATGTTTTAAGTTATAATGCGTATTGCCATGGCCTGCAACATTACTTTGTAAAATAACAGCATCATCGCCTTTAAATAAAATAGCAAATGCATGGTTGTTACCGAGAGAAACACTTAAAATGTGATTAGTTAAATCAGCGGTATTTAAATCTTCTAATGCATTTGGCTTATCCACGGCACCAGTATTGAAATTTTTTCCTGTAAATGAATTAAACACATAGTTAGCCGTATCTCCACAACTAAAGTCACCATTGAGTGTTTGATCAATATATTGCTGTTCTAAGTCTTGATCTAAGTTCATTGCCTTAATATTTTGAATCAATTCATCGATATTTGTACCGTAAAGTCCAAAATAGTTTTGATTATTTGCTAAAGTGGAAACTGATTGTTGGATAAATGTTTGTAGTGTCATTGTTTGCAACCCTTATTTGTTTGATTATTTTAAGAATAATAATTAAATGAAAGCAGTATGTGAACTGTCTGATGAAACATAGTTTAGTTAATTTAAGTTAATTATAAATATTTATATATTTGATTATTAACATCTTAGTGATTTGCTATCTGGGCATTATTGGGTGAATAAAATGTAATATAAATAGTTTATTTTTTTATACTCATTAAATAAAATCTCAATTTGTGTATAAATAACAAACAAAAATAGTATTAAATGCATCGTTTAAGTATGAATACAAGCACTTAGATTATGTTGGACTTGTGTTAAAGGTGGAATCATTTTTGCACATTGATCGGATGCACAAGGGCAACGCGTCCTAAAGACACAACCTGAAGGTGGATTAACAGGAGAAGGTAAGTCACCTTCTAAGATTTGAATTTTTTTATTTCTCTCTAACTTTGGATCTGGTATAGGAACTGCTGATAATAAGGCTTTGGTATATGGGTGTTGTGGCTGTTCACAGAGTATTTTAGCTTGAGAAAGTTCCATAATACGCCCTAGATACATCACCACAATACGATCAGAAATATGTTTTACTACACTTAGATTATGCGCAACAAAGATGATCGTTAGCTTAAGCTCTTTTTGCAGTTGTCTTAATAAATTAACAACTTGGGCTTGAATTGAGACATCTAAGGCTGAAACTGGTTCATCACAGAGAAGAATTTTTGGTTTTAAAATAAGCGCTCTTGCTATACCTACGCGTTGGCATTGGCCACCGGAGAATTGATGTGGATAGCGGTTAATAAAACTTGCTGATAGACCAACTAAGCGCATCATCTCTTCTACTAATTGTTTGCGTTTTTCAGATGACAATTGCGGTTGGTGTACTTTTAATGGTTCCGCAATAATATTACCGATTGTCATTCTTGGGTTTAATGATGCAAATGGGTCTTGAAAGATCATTTGAATATCACAACGGATTTGCTGCCATCTAGGGTCAAAAGCTTTATATTGTGCAAGATTATGGCTTTTATAAATAATTTCACCATCAGTTGCTGGTGCATTTAAACCAATTAATGCGCGTAACAGTGTTGATTTACCGCAACCAGACTCACCGACAAGACCAAGCGTTTCGCCCTCAAATACATCAAATGAAACACCGTTGACAGCTTTAACATATCTTTTAGTTTGCCAGGGTAAGCGACGTTTTAAGGGAAAGTAGACTTTCAAGTTATCAATAGATAGAATCGACTTTTTTTGTTGAAGTTTAATATCAGTCATTAAAATATACTCCTTTTAAAGGCGCACAAAGCAGGCAGCTTGATGGCTTGGGTCATTCGTATGTGCTAATTGAGGTCGATTAACTAAGCAGCCATTATTAGCGTAGTCACAGCGAGGGGCAAAAGGACAGCCTTTTGGTAGATTGGATAAATCAGGTGGCTCGCCCATAATTGCATGTAATTGATTTTGTTGGCTATCAACACGCGGTGTGGCCTTCATTAAACCTTCGGTATAAGGGTGCTTATGTGATTGAAATAATTGATGTAGGTTGCCTGATTCTACAACTGAACCTGCATACATAACCATCACACGATCACAAATACCTGCAACAACACCAATATCATGGGTAATAAAAATTGTTGCCATGGCAAACTCTTTTTGTAACTGACGTAATAAGTCAAGAATTTGTGCCTGAACTGTAACATCTAATGCTGTGGTTGGTTCATCAGCAATGAGTAATTTAGGCTTACATAATAATGTCATAGCAATCATGACACGTTGGCGCATGCCACCTGAGAACTCATGTGGGTAAAGCTTAATTCTATTTTTTGCATCAGGGATGTGGACGGCATCTAACATATCAATGGATGCTTTAAATGCTGCTTTTTTAGATAAACCTTTATGTAGTGTTAAGACTTCTGTTAACTGGCTTTCAATGGTTAAATAAGGATTTAAAGAACTCATTGGGTCTTGAAAAATCATCGCAATTTCATTACCGCGAATTTGATTTAATGTTTTATGCGGTAGGTTAATTAACTCTTTTTGATTAAATAAAATAGAACCACTAACTTTAGCATTATTTGCTAAAATACCCATAATCGCTAATACAGTTTGGCTTTTACCAGATCCAGATTCTCCAACAATGCCGAGTGTCTCGCCCTTATTTAGCTGAAAATTCATATGATTAACTGCACAGATTAAGCCATCATGCGTCTGAAAATGGACATTTAAATTCTTTATGTTTAAGAGTGCTTCAGTCATATTGATTCCTTATTTTAGCGATGTTCGCGAGGGTCAAGTGCATCACGCATACCATTACCGACAAAATTAAAGCAAAGTAATGTTAGTGTTAAAAAAATCGATGGAATGACTAATTGCCACCAATAGTTAAATGGCATGGTTAAGACACCATCGCTGATTAGACCACCCCAGTCTGTCATTGGAGGCTGAATACCTAAGCCTAAAAAACTTAAAAAAGTAGCAGTCATAATCACAAGTGGTACGGTTAAAGTAATATAAACTGCAACAATACCGATTAAATTTCTAACGATATGGCGAAAAACGATTGTACGTTGACTGACGCCACAGACATAGGCTGCCTCAATAAACTCTTTACTTTTTAAGCTTAAAGTCTGCCCACGTACAACACGCGCCATATCTAGCCATGAAACTGCACCAATGGCGATAAAGACTAAGATAAAGTTGCGGCCAAATAATGTGATTAATAAAATAGCGAAAAATAGAAAAGGTAGGCCATATAAAATATCGACAATACGCATCATAATATGATCGGTTAAACCACCTAAAAAGCCTGCTAATGCGCCATAAATGGTGCCGATGATCACACTGACAACCGTTGCAATAAGGCCGACTTCTAGGGTAATACGTCCACCAATCATCACTCGAGTAAATAAATCTCTGCCTAAGGTATCGGTGCCAAAAATATGCTCAATAGAAGGTGCAAGACTAATTTGACTTAGATTCTGATCAGCATAATGATAAGGTGAAAACCAAGGAGTGATAATGACGGTTAAAGTCATTAAAAATAAGATAACTAGACTTGTCATCGCAACCTTATTGGCTTTAAAGCGAATCCAAGCATCATAATAAAGACTACGTCCTTTGGTTTGTTCATTGGTGTGATTTTCTGTAACTTTCAGTAAGAAGTCACTACGTTTTTTCTTTTGATTTAAGGTATAACTTTCAGTCATAAGTTGTCTCTTTAGTATTTAATTTTTGGATCTAAGAAGCTGTAGATAATATCAACAACGAGATTAAATAAAATAACCAAACCACTGTAAATCACCGTTAAAGCTAAGACTAAGTTATAGTCACGATTAGTAGCACCTTGGACCATTTGTACACCAATGCCTGGGATGGTATAGACTTGTTCGATAATCACAGAACCAGTTAAAATGCCAGCAGTTGCTGGACCTAAAAATGAAACAACTGGCATAATGGCTGACTTTAAGGCATGTTTGAAAATAATTTTATTTGTTGGCAAGCCCTTTGCTTTTGCCGTACGAATAAAAGGTGAATGTAAGGTTTCAATAAGGCTTGATCGCATAATCTGGGCGATAATTGATGCATAAGGTATGGCTAAAATAACAATCGGTAAAATCATTTGATGCCAGTTACCCCAACCATTGGCAGGTAATAGATGATAGTTTACTGCAAAAATTAAAACGGCTAAAGGTGCAGTAACAACAACAGGTGTTGAGATAAATAAAATAGCAATTGCACTGATTGCATTATCGATCCAATTAAACTTAGTTTTACGTGCGAGCGCTGAGAAAATACCTAATAGTGAGCCTACAAGCATAGCAATGAGAAGACTAAAAAAGCCTAATTGTGCAGAGACCCAAAAACCACCTTGATGGCTGTCAGGAAAAATCATATCACTGATTTGCATACCTTGATTTTTATAGGACATGCCTAAATCACCATGAAATAAATCTTTTAGATAAATCAAGAATTGTTGATACAGTGGTAGATCTAAATGATATTGGTGCATTAATGTTTTTAATATCTCAGGGGGTAATGCGCGATCAGTAGCAAATGGATTACCAGGTGTTAATCTCACCATTAAAAAGGCAATTAATATAACAACAAACAAAGTGGGTATGGCGCCAATAAAACGCCGTAGAGCATAAGTTAACATAAGATTCTCCTAGTATATGTAGATACTGCTTGAATTGGTTTCATCATTTAGAAAGTATTAGAAAATAAATAATTTAAGCGTCAGTGGCTGTCGTATTTACTTGATTATGCGCGCTCTTTTGAGGCTCGATTGGTTGGATGCGAAATGATAACCATTTATCATAAAGATGATCTAAGTGATTTGATTCCATATCATAGCCAACGACATAAGGTTTGACTAAGTGGGCGATCTGATCAGAGACTAATGGAATAATATTATAGTCATTCATCGCAACGTATTGTGATTCTCTGTAAAATTGCTGACGCTGTTTTGCATTGGCTGCTAATTGCGCTTGTTTAACAAGCTTGTCATATTTTAAATTACAATAACCTGAGTTATTTTGTGGGTTGTTACACATCCACATTGTGGCAAAATTATCGATGGTATTAAAATCAGCAACCCAAGAATCACGTGCAGTGCCTTGGTAATCTTTATTTTGACGGGTGTATAAAAAGACCTTCCATTCAGAATTTTCAATTGATGTTTCAACACCTAAATATTTATGCCACATGGCAGCTAAAGTCTCAGCGACTTTACGATTTTTATCTGCTGTATTATAAACATAAGAGATTTCTAATGGATGTGTTTTAGAGTAGCCTGCCTCTTTATAAAGTTCTTTTGCTAATTTAAGGCGTTTTTGCATCGGCCAAGTACTCCATGTATAGCTTATATCGCTGTAGATCCCATTGTCAATTTCAGGTGGGAAAAAAGCATATAAGGGTTGTTGGCCTTGCTTTAATACTTTTTCAGCTAAAAGTTTACGATTAATGGCAAGACTTAATGCTTTGCGTAATTTAAGATTATCTTTAAATGGTGGTTTGGTCATATTAAAATCAACATAAGTCATACTAAGCCAAGGGGTAGAATGTAGTTGATGACCATATTCAATCTTAGTTCTATGATAACCATCAACTGGAATATATTGGGTAAAATCGATATTACCTGCTGCATAGGCGCTTAATGCTGATGTTTCGCTGACAATCGGTAGAAATTTAACTTTTGCAATTTGTACTTGTTGGGCATCCCAGTAGTGTGGGTTTTTCTCAACTAAAATATGTCCGTTAACCACCCATGATTTTAGGCGATAGGCGCCATTAGAGACTAAGCGTCCTTGTTGGAAAGCACCTTCACCGTATTGCTCAACACTTGGTTTATAGACAGGATAGGCAACAGGATCTGCCATAATACCTAAGAAATAGTAACTAGGGTCGTTTAAGGTAATTTCTATTGTATGTGGATTTAATGCTTTAACGCCCAGAGATTCCTTAGGTTTTTTACCTGCCATAATCTCATTTGCATTAACAATGACCCCTAATTTATACGCCATAGGTGATGCTGTATTTGGATTGACAGCACGTTGTAGTGCATAAACAAAATCATTGGCAGTTACAGGTTGGTTATTTGACCACTGGGCATCATCACGTAAATAAAAGGTATATACTTTACCATCGTTTGAGACAGTCCATGATTGAGCAACACCTGGAGCTGGTGTATTTTTTTGTGTCTCTGAGACTAAGCCTTCAAATAAGTCATATAAAATCGCAGATGATGTCGTTGTTTGTGCTTTATGCGGATCTAAAGATTCAGGTTCAGCACCATTTGCACGCACAAAGGTATCCTTACCCTTTGGTGCATATTTAGAATCGGTATTTTTATCAACACTATGATTATTTGAACAGGCCGAAAGTGATAAAATCGCACCTGCTAATAATGTAATAATCGCACCTTTTGTCATTCCTTTCATGTAATCTCCCTGACTTAATCTCTCATGTAACTAAAGGATGGCTTAGATACCGAACTTATCAAATTTTTAAATTCAATACTAGCGTATTACTTCATATTGCATAAGATTTAATCATTATTGAGAGAGTCAATATGTTATATTTAATTAGTGATAGCTTGACCAGATAGAGCTTCTAAAGCAGGTGCAGGAATATCTAATGTTGTCGTAGAGAAGGCAATTTCAGCGTCATGAGATTCAATAATTTGGCCAATTTTAAGCATAACTTTATCTTGAATATTTTGAAAACGCACCCAGTTGGTTGTTTTAGTAAAGGTATAAACCATAAAATTAATACTGCTTGAGCCATAGCAGCCTTCAATGGAAGAACCTGTATTGGTATTACCGTTGATTAAGTTGACTAAAGTTGTACACGTTTGATCAATTTCAGGCGCTTCTTTAAGCATAGCTCTAACTGCATTCATAATGATTTCAACTCGGTGAAAATCACAATAACGCACACCAATATATTGTAAGATACGGCGATTACTCATTCTGGATGCATTGACAACTGCAGCAGATAAAAATAATACATTAGGAACATAGATTAAGCGTTTATCAAATGCACGTATTTTGGTTAAACGCCAGCCGATATTTTCAACAGTACCTTCAATTTTTCCATCGGTTGTATAGATCCAATCACCAATGGAAAAAGGGCGATCAAGATAAATACTAAAGCCGCCTAAAAAGTTTTCGATGGCATTTTTATTGGCAAAAGCAATTACCCCAGTACCAACTGTACCGAGTGTTAAAATACCAGTAATAGGAATACTTAATGTTGCCATTAAGGTTAAGACTGTAGCAATAATAATTAGAATTTGTGCAAATTTATAAATCGTTTCAATCACACTAAAATCACTATAACCACCATCAGTTCGAGTTACTTTTTTACGGCCAAATTTGCGAGCATGCTTAATAAAACGAAAGGCAGTCCAAGTGCAACAAAGAATAATACCCACTTGTAATGCTTTTGTAGAAAAAGTTGCAATACTTTCTGAAAAATTAAGCCAGCTGTTGATCATATCAAGAATAATCCACAGACCAATAAGCCACATGATAACTCGCAAGGGTTTATTAATAGAGAAATAAAAATAACCTATCCAGTCAGGTTTATCGTATTCAAGATCAAGACGCTTATCGAATTTACGTAAGATTAAGCGAATGCTTAGATTAACGATAATTACTAATATAAGGACAATTGCAACACTAATTAAATAATATAAATCTTTGTGTTCAGTAGAAAAGTTATCAATATACGTTGAAATTTGCTCAAACATAAATTTTCCTAAAGTTCAATGCTATGGCAGATATTCTAACGGTTTTTGCTTTTTTTTTAAACAACTTGTTTTTAATCATTAGAAGGTATTATCTTCAGAAGAAGATAGTGTTGTCTCTTTTGAACTATCATCGCTATCAGATAATAGTTGTTCTGATTTTTCATTAAATAATAGTTGTGGTTGACTCATAAGATCTTGTTTGGGAATTTGATCTGCATATCCTTGTCCAAATGTTAGGTTCTCAAAGTTGTGGCCAAGTTTTTCACAATAATAAAAAGCGAGTGACTTAAAATCCTTAAGTGTTAAGTTTCGGTTGAACTTATAGTGTGAATGAAAATTGTATTGTCCTCTCATTTTTAGATGGATAGCTGAATGCAATGTTTCATGTTCAGCATCTTCCCGAGCAATACGCTTGATTTCTTTTAAATCATTAATCTGACCATCTGGAAGTGTAGGAAAATTATCAAATAAGTTACACACGGTAATAACATTTGGTGCACCTTTTTCAATATGTATCGAAAAACCATCACAACGGTAGTGTAATTCATCAAATTCTTCAAAGTTAATACCATTATCTATAATCGCGATTGGTTTATCTTTTGGCATAGCAATTACCTTTTAGAAGCTGTGTATCTTATTTATATAATACACAGTATAATCAGATGTAATTTCAAAAAAAGTGAATGACTGAAATGTGAAATTGTTTTTTTAAAAGATTTTTAGTATTTAAAATAATAAGTTATTAGAGGCGTTTTATGTAATTTAAAAACTTAATTAGCTTTCGTGAAAAAGTTATCTAAGCCAACTTAATGTTTGTCTTTACATATTCTTTACTGGAGAAGAGTTTGGATACAATTTTTTATAAAGAATATTCATAGGGTTAGTACCATATACTTTCAATGAAGCTCCTGTAGTTGCAGACCATACTTTGTTTTCTGACAAATGACATGCAGAACTTCCTGTTGTACCTATTAAATAAGAAGTAGCTTGATTGACTGGGCAAACACAGTTAGCTACTTGCCTGTTTTTTTCATTAATATTAATTGTTTTAACCGTACATCTAACTCCATAACAATTAGCCCATGGATGTGGTTTAGTATACTTACACTGATGATTTGCTGATTGAGAAAAATTTGTAATATTAGCCATTGAATAATTAGATTGTACAGATTGTAAATTACCTTTTTCATCCATCGTTGGTTTAGCTGAAGTATATGAAGTTGGAGAGAGGGAGAGTGATTTCCATCCATTCGGATAATTTTCTAATTCACACTTACAATTAGCAAATTTTCCATCATTAGTTAGTGTACAAAGGGCTTTAGAGCATAATGCGTAGGGCATATTTGTAATAGCATATACAGCTGGTGCATTACCATTTTTAATAGATAGTACACACTGATTTATATTATTTATGCCAACTAGTTTACAGTTTATTTCTACATTATTGCCAGCAGCATAACTAACGTTCAAACCTATGAAAATGAATAATATTAACAATTTTTGTTTCATTTTCCTCTCCATTTAATAGTTTAATGATATACAATAAATAGCGTAGTATAAAAAGGCTCTTTGACAAGCTATGCCATATAAATTAATTTAAAGTTTTATATTTGTAAGTTGTGTTTGTGAATTTATTCACGGAACCTAGCTAGATGACTATCAACCATATCAAAGTCATTGCCAATGATAGCGATATCACAGCCACAAGCAATTGAAGTTTCAATACAATTAAATCGTCCTTTCGCTGCATTAATGGCTGCTTGCATGCCTAGATCGTCAGAAAAAATTAAGCCTTTGAAGTTTAATTGCCCACGTAAATAAGTTTGAAGCCAGTGTTTTGAAAAAGAAGCAATTTGAGTATCAATTTTTGGTAGTAGAATATGTGAGGCCATAATTGGGGTATTGGTCTGTTCAATATGATAGAAATAGGGCTTTAGATCATAAGCTTCGATTGTTTTTAAGTCTCTTAAATCGCTAACTGTTTCTTTGTGCGTATCAAGTGTTACTGAACCATGACCTGGGAAGTGCTTAATCACAGGAATAATGCCAACTTCAAGCATGGTATTAATATAGTATTTTGATAATTCAGTGACAATATCCGCTTGATCAGAAAATGCACGTTCACCAATCACTTGACTATCTTTATGATATAAATCAACAACAGGTGCAAAGGATAGATCAATATCACACTGCTGTAACTCAGTAGCCATCATCTTTGCATGATTAATGATTTGTTCAATGGTTTTTTGAGGATTTTTTGAGTAATGTTTGCCAATTGAATATAATGAAGGCAAATTACTAAAACCATCACCTTTTAAGCGTTGTACACGGCCACCTTCCTGGTCGATGCCAATAATAAGTTCTGGCTTTAGTTGGTGAATATGATTACATAATTTCATTATTTGTGATTTAGAAATAAAATTACGTGCAAATAAAATTACACCACCGACTTTAGTATGTAATAAACGCCTTTGATCATCTGGGCTTAATGTAGTTGACTCAATACCAATCATCAAAGGTCCAGAAAAATGTAAATGATTTAAGTCAATCATCAAATAACCTTATTTTATATAAATAGCTAAAAACTAGTTTGATAGTGATGAATTATCAATGGCCGTTTGCATGGCCTTATTCCAATTTTCATTATTGGTTGAGTTATTTAGGCTGCTATTTGGTGAGGTTGTTGTTATATCCGGTGTCTCTTTTTGAGCTGTTATTTCAGTTGTTTGATGCTCTATGGAGTTTGTGGTAACTGGTTGTGGAATATTGGTAGCTTCTGGCATTTGAGCCTGATGATCATTAGCAGTTTGTGTTGTAGCTATTGTATCTTGATTATTAGATTTTTGTATTAAACTAACTTGATTAGTTTGGCTGGTAGCTATTTGATTTGTCGCAGATGTTGGCGTGGAATTTGCGGGCTTTAATTGATTATCATCTGTTTGTGCTAGTTGATTGTGCGTATTTACTTGCGTAACCTTATGCGTGTTCTCTTGAGAATTAAGTAAAATATTTTTTTTAATTAAAACGAGGACATTATAAATTAACAGTGCAATAACAATAATAATGGCTAGGCGAATAATATAATCAAAGGCTGTTAAGTTAAGGCGGCTTTTACTTTTTATCGGTAATTCATAGCTTGGCAGTTCTTTTAAACCTAAAAATTCACCATAGCGTGTGATATACGCTTCAATCGTATGGGTTGGGATATCTAAAAGCTCGATTTCTCCTGTTTCTATAATATGTAATGTACTTTCAGAAATACCGGTTTTAGAAGCAACAAATGCTAGCGATATATCCTTATTTTCTCTCGTCTTTTTTAATAAGGAATAAACCTGTGACGACATAGATTAACCTTATCCATTGTGTTAATGATTAGGATTTAAAGTATAAAAAGACTCAAAGCGTAAGGCAAGTAAATAGTTAGTTTTGCATTTGATCAATTTGAAAATAAAAAGAATTCAATAAATTTTTGTACCTTTGGTTGGATATAGCGGTATTTAGGATAGTGGTAGTAGATATGTTCATTGGTTCTTTGATAAGGTTCAAGTACACTAATTAACTGTTTACTTTCAACAAACTCACCAATCATATAGATAGGTAATTGGATCATACCAATACCAGCAAGTGCACAGTCAATCATAGCACTGACGCTATTAATATATAAATAAGGCGTAAGATTAATATGGTAGCCTTTTTTAAATTTAATGGGTTCACAAGCACGACTACTATGACAAAGTATATGATGTTCTTTTAAGTCTTCTAGTGTTTTAGGGATTGCACGCTTACTAAAATATTCTTCTGATGCACATAAAAGATAGTCAGTTCTACCCATACTACGTTGAATAATAATATCTGAATCTGGCACAGGTAGTGAAAAGCCAATCGAAATATCGACTTGCTCTTTTTCAAAATCAGGAATTTTTTCACTGGTATCGATGGTCAAGTTTAATTTTGGGTATTGTTGAAGAAAGGATTTTAATTTAGGAAAGATCAATCGTTTGGCAAAATAGCTAAAGACAACAATATGTAGTCTACCTTGTGGTTCTTTATAGAACTGTTGGCAAATTGTTCTTGTATTGTCTAACTCTTTTTTAAGTCGTTGTGCTTGTTGGAGTAAGATTTCTCCTTGGGCTGTTAGCGTTAGTCTATAACTGGCACGTGAAAATAGATCGACTTTTAATTCAGTTTCTAGCCTTTTAATTTGTTTACTTAAGGATGCTTTACTTAAGTTTAAGATATTAGCAGCTTCAGTTAGGCTTTTGGCTTCTGCAACAACGATAAATAATTCAAAACGATCTAAATCAGACATCTAACTTGTTAACTAAAATGAAACATATGTTGCTTATTTTAGCTATATATTTCAAAAATGGAAATATTATATACTAACTACAAATAATAATAATAAATTTATAGGGGATGTTTCATGAAAAAAAGTAGCTTAAGTATCATTTGTTTAGGATTTTTTATGGTTGTTATGGATGTGACAATCGTTAATGTAGCACTGCCTAGTATTAAAGCTGCATTAAATACTTCAATGATGGGCCTAGAATGGGTAGTTGATGGTTATACATTAACTTTTGCAGCCTTTTTATTAGTTTCGGGCTTTTTAGGTGGTCAATATAACACGAAACGTGTGTTTCAATTTGGTATTATACTATTTAGCCTATCCTCTTTAGGCTGTGGCTTATCAAATTCTATTAGTCAGTTAGTACTATTAAGAGTCTTACAGGGTATAGGGGCCGCTTTTGTATTACCTAATTCACTAAATTTGATTAATCAATTATCAACGGATGAATTACAAAGAACGAAATTAATTGGTATTTGGGCAGCAATTGGTGGCATTGCAGCAGCTGTAGGTCCTATTGTTGGTGGTCTATTAACTGAATTAATGAGCTGGCGTAGTGTCTTTTTAGTCAATGTGCCGCTTGGTTTAATCTGTATTATTTACATTGAAAAAACGATACCAACAATCATTTTATCATCTAAGCGCTTAAATATTGATGTAATCGGTCAGATATTAGGTATTTTAAGCATTGCAGCATTGGCTTTTGCCTTAATTAGTGTTAGCGATTGTGGTTGGGTATCTGCTCAGTCTGTGATTCATTTTGCTTTATTTATTTTATTATTAATTGCCTTTATTTATAGCCAACTTAAAGTACCCTCTCCCATGCTTCCTATCCACCTTTTTAAATCAAAACACTTTTCAATTGCAGTGTTGGTTGGTCTTATTATGAATATTGCTTTTTATGGTGAATTATTTATTTTACCTTTGTATTTTCATCAACAGATGGGACTATCAATCGCTAAGACAGGCTTTGCTATGATCCCTTTAATGTTGGTAACAGGCATATCATCCTATTTATCATCTAAATTTATACAGGCTATTGGGGCTAAATTAGTTATGATGATTGGTTTTTTCATCGGGGTGATTGGTTTTATTAGTCTTTTAATGGTGATCGCTTTTCAATTCAGTTATCTATTATTTATATTGCCTTTAGCTTTGATTGGTTTTGGGATGGCATTTATAATGCCTGCAGCAACGGTTGTTATAATTAGCTCTGTTTCTAATCACTATCATGGGGTAGCATCGGGTGCTATTAATATGGCACGCCAAGTGGGTAGTTTAATTGGCGTTGCTATCTTTGGTAGCGTTATTACAAGTATGATTACATTTACTTTCGGTGTCGAAGTCACATTAATGCTTGCATGTGGTTTGTTTATGCTAGGATTAATTATTAGTTTGTTAGTTGATCAATGCTGAATGCTTCGTAACGACCCATACTGATAAACAACTTCTAATTTATCTGAGCGTGACATCATGCCAGGGTTGGTACCTTTTTTCCCTTCGGGGATGGGTTTATTAATTGAGTTAAAATAATTAACCCAGGCAGGTAGTGTTTGACCATTGTGCTTAAAGGTCATGGTATTTTCTTTAAAGATGGGTTTGTTATTATTAGCAATTAAAAAGGCATCATAAATCAACTGGGAACAATAAAATTCATTAAAGTGATTATTCGGATTAAAGTCGCTATTATAAGGTTTATTAAGCCATTTTTTCGCCTGTGTAGTCGCTTTGGCAATCAGCTTGTTATAGGGTGGCTTTAGTCGCATAACAATAACACGGGGTTTGCCAGATGAATCTACGCTTCGATTTAAAAATGCTTGTAGTGATGTTAAATGGACATTTTCCCCAATTGCTTCAATGACATAGGGTGTTTTGCCAGCCTCTATTAACATGGCAACATGAGAGATTTGTGTATTATCAATGCCATAGGTAACATCTGTAATGGCATTACATAGCTTGCCACAGTTTAAATCTTGAAAGTACAAATCACCTACTTTGGGCGTATAAGTAAAACCAATTTGGTAGATAAATAAAAGTAAGCTTAAAAGAATAGTTTTAGATAATTGATTTTTCATCTTATTTGATGCAAGTTACGGTTAATATTCATGCAAATTAATTGTTCTTGCAATGACTGTCAAGCAAAAGAGCAAATGACATCAACACCAATTCGTTTTAGAATAAGCTCAATCGTGATAAACGTTAAGCTAATACTGACCATGCAGATACCTATTGAATCATTGATTCCACATCGAAAGCCTATGTGTTTAATCGATCGCGTTATTCAAGCAGATAGTCAAACAGTTATCTGCCAAAGTGATATCCAAACTGACCATTTATTTTACCGAGATGAAATCAGTGGTGTTGATCACTGGGTAGGTATTGAGATGATGGCACAAGCAAGTGCTGTTTTAGCACGCTTTCAAGAGGGAAGAAATTTAGATGAAAAACCAAGATTAGGTTTTTTATTAAGTATTAGAAACCACAAGGCTTATATTCCCTATTTTACAGCAGGGACATGCTTAACTATAATAGCGTCAAAAATCTATATTGAAGATTCATTAGGCGCTTTTGACTGTCAGATTTTAGTTGGTGAGCAATTAGTTACTAGTGCAAAAATTAATGCCATTGAACCTAATGATCAAATGCTTGATGAAATCATAAAAGGATAATTTTTTCTATGCGTAGTATATTAGTGACAGGAGCATCTAAAGGCATTGGTAAACAGATCGCAATTAAATTAGCTCAAGCTAATTTTAAGATTGCTTGTCATTACCATAGCGACAAAGAAGGCGCTCAAAGAACATTAGATACAATTAAAAAAGCTGGTGGTGATGGCTATTTATTATCGTTTGATATTGCAAATGCTAAAGATTCCAAGGAAATATTATTAGAGACAATTGAGCAAAAAGGTGCTTTTTATGGCATTGTTAATAATGCAGGTATTGCAAGAGATGGTGCATTTCCGGCGTTAACTGAAACTGATTGGAATGATGTGATTCATACTAACCTAGATAGCTTTTATCATGTGATTAACCCATGCATTATGCCAATGATTAGACAAAGAGATGGTGGCCGTATCATAACGCTTGCTTCAGTCTCAGGAGTTATGGGTAATCGAGGTCAGGTTAATTACAGTGCTGCTAAGGCTGGTATTATTGGCGCAACAAAAGCATTGGCAGTTGAATTAGCAAAACGTAAAATTACCGTTAATTGTGTTGCACCTGGCTTAATCGAAACCGATATGACTAAAGATTTAGACTATCAGGATGAAATGATTAAACAGATTCCATTAAGACGTATGGGTCAAGCAGAAGAGGTTGCTGATTTAATTGCTTTTTTAGCATCAGATAAGGCAAGTTACATTACACGACAAGTCATCTCAATTAATGGAGGTTTAGCATGAGACGTGTGGTTGTTACAGGTACAGGTTGTGTGACAGCATTAGGTAATCGCTGGTCTGAAATTAAAGAAAATATGTTGTTAGAGAAAACAGCAATTAAAAAAATGCCCATGTGGTCAGATATTGATGGCTTAAATACGCAGTTAGGTGGCCCTGTTGTTGGCTTTGAATTACCAGAATATTATACACGTAAAAAAACACGCGCTATGGGACGCGTTGCACAATTAGCAACAGTCTCAGCTGAAAGTGCCCTAATCGATGCCAATCTATTAGATAACCAAGCGTTATTAACTTCTGGACGTTGTGGCATTGCCTATGGTTCATGCTCAGGTAGTACAGGCCCTATTAGTGATTTATCAAGAATTGCAACAGAGCGTGCGGTTAAAAATGTCACAGCAACAACTTATGTTAAGTTAATGAGTCATACCTGTGCGGTCAATATCGCATTATTTTTTAATTTAACCGGCCGAGTGATTCCAACTTCAAGTGCGTGTACATCTGGTTCACAGGCTATTGGTTATGCTTATGAAGCCATTCAACAAGGTAAAGCTGATATTATGCTTGCAGGAGGTGCTGAAGAGTTATGCCCAAGTCAGGTAGCTATTTTTGATACGTTGTATGCAACAAGCCTAAGAAATGATCAACCAGAAACGACACCAAGGCCATTTGATAAAAATCGTGATGGCTTAGTAATTGGTGAAGGTGCTGGCACATTAATTTTAGAAGAGTTATCACATGCACAAAGACGTGGGGCAACAATTTATGCTGAGATCGTTGGCTTTGGTACCAATTGTGATGCGAGACATATCACACAACCAACAGCAGAAATGATGCAAAAGGCCATTGAATTAGCTTTAATGGATGCGCATTTAGAAACAGATAAAATTGGCTATATTTCAGCACATGGTACAGCAACCGATCGAGGTGATGTTGCCGAATCACAAGCAACGAATGCACTATTTTCCGAAGATACGCCAATTAGTTCATTAAAGGGTCACTATGGCCATACTTTGGGTGCTTGTGGTGCAGTAGAAGCAATTTTAACGATGCATATGATGCATGATGGTCTATTTATGCCAACGGCGAATTTAGATGAAATTGACTCTAATTGTGCTAAGTTAGACTATATTATGGATAAGCCACGCCCATTAGATATCGATTATTTTATGAGCAATAATTTTGCCTTTGGTGGTATTAATACGTCATTAATCTTTAAACGTGAGATTTAAGTGTTTAATGATTAATTTATATTCTCTTAATTTAAACTTTTTTAATATTGAGCAAATTACACTTTTGCCTCATATAGAAGAAAAATATCAGACCTTTAAATCCAAAAAACGTCAAATAGAATATGTTGCATCGCAATGGTTACGTCATTATGTTTTTTCTAAGATTTTAGGAGTTGATCAGGGGCAATTAAGTTTTTTAAAAGACCAAAATAATCGCCCCTTTTTAGCAAATGATAGAAGTTATGACTTTAATATTACACACAGTGGTCATTGGTTGATTATGGCGGTGACAAATAAAGGTCATATTGGCATTGATTTAGAGTCTCTTAATAGAAAACATACATACTTAGCCATTGCCGAGCAATTTTTCTCTGATAAAGAATTTTACTTTTTAAAGGCGTTAAATAAACCAGAGCAACTCACTTATTTTTATTTGATTTGGACTTTAAAAGAAGCAAGATTAAAGTGTACAGGTCAAGGGATTGCCAATGGTTTAAAACAAGTTAATTATATTTTTGATGATGATAAAATTATACCTTTAGAGAAGAAAATATCTTATCAGTATATAAGCTTTATGTTAGATGATCAGCATATCGGTTCAATCTGTTTAAAAAGTGATTTAAGCTTAAAGCCTCAAATGATAAACTGCTATCAAGTTCAAAAGGGTAGTGAGCTAGTAGCGTTTGATTTAGATATGATCAAACAGAGTTAATTATCATAGTAGGTCATGGAATAGGTTCCGTTGCAACTATTTCTAATAAGTAAAAAATGCTTTTCTCCAGATACAATTAGGCTGCATAAATTCTAAATAGTTCATTAGGGCCTGTTGACATTTTATTTTAAGATATTAATTTTAAAAAGCAAACTCGTAAAATTATGATTCTCACAACACAACACAACACAACACAACACAACACAACACAACACAACACAACAAACGAGCTTGCTAATGATTCGACTAATGCTCACAAACGAGTACTGGTCAAAACTAAGGATTATCATGCACGAATACGGAATTTATGACAAGCCTAATTTACGAAATACTGTAGAAGGTATTTTATACCGTATGAGAACTGATCTGGTTACCATTAGGTAGACACTTTGTTATGGGATGAATTATCATCTTATCAACAAACCAGGAGAACTTTATGACAACTAGAAAACGTCATTCTTATGATGCTGAATTTAAACGTAATGCAGCATCGTTATATGTTAATGGTAAAAAAAGCTTATCAGAATTAACAAAGCAATTAGGAGTAGCAGAATCTACTTTATACAACTGGGTTAGTGAGTATCGTCAACGAGGAGATGAAAGCTTTAAACCCAAAGAACTCTCGGCACAAGAAAAAGAATTACTTGCGCTTAAAAAGCAATTAGCTGATGTTAGCATGGAGCGTGATATATTAAAAAAGGCGTTAACCATTTTCTCAAAGAAAAAGTAAAAAGAGCCGAGCTTTATGAATTTATTAATTTGTATCGGCGAGATTTCTCAATTGAGAGAATGGCAAAGATTTTTGGTGTTAGTCGTAGCGCTTACTATCAGTACAGTCGTGGTAACTTGTCTAAGAAAGAGATAATAAATAGCCAGTTACGCCCTCTGTTAATCAAAGCATTCATAAACTCAAAGGGAGAATATGGCACAAGGCGGTTACAGCTTTTACTTAGACGACTAGATATCTATGTCGGTCGTAAACGTATTGCTAAGCTAATGAAAGAATTGGGGCTTTATGCTAAAGCAAGAAGAAAGTTTAAGGTAACCACCAATCAAAGTAAAAGACCTTATTATGTTGCACCTAATTTGTTAAAACAAAAATTCATGGTAGAAGCTCCTAATGAGGTATGGGTGAGTGATATCACTTATGTGCCAACTAATGAAGGATGGTTATATTTAGCAACTGTTGTTGACTTATTTTCAAGGAAAGTTGTTGGCTTGGCTATGAGTCAGCGTATTACAGCTGATTTAGTTTTAAGGGCAGTTAATCAAGCAGTTAAAAGGCGACAGCCTGATTCAGGGTTGATATTACACTCTGATAGGGGATCTCAATATACAAGCCGAGTTTATCATCAATTAACTAAAAAGCATCGAATTAGATTAAGCATGAGTAGTACGGGTAACTGCTATGACAATGCTGTAGCTGAAAGTTTTTTCCATACTTTGAAATTAGCAGTTGTACATGATCAGAAATACCAAACTAGGAATCAAGCAATGCGCTGTATCTTTGAATATGTTGAAGTTTTTTATAACCGCCAAAGGATGCACTCAACGTTAAACTATTTATCACCAGAGGAGTTTGAAAGAAATTATTTTAATCAACCACAATATCCCATAGCCAAGTGTCTAGTAAAAGGTTGACAGATCAGTAGTTGGATGTGGCTACCTATGTGAATTGTCAACAGGCCCTAATAAATTGAGCTTCAGTTTGTCGTTTATTTTTCATCTAAAAATCAAAGATCCTTTTTTAAACATCGTAGAATAAAGATACTTTCAAATTGTCGATATTTAAATGGATTCATAAGTTAAGTCCAACTGTAAAAAGTCGTTAGAGTAAGTCAAATTAAGATAACTTGTCAAAGTTGCAACGGAGCTAATTTACCTGTTTTCGTTAATTTTTAAAAAGTTAACTTATTAATTCATAATCATTTAATTTTTCATAGAACGCTAAATACATGGCGATTGATTGGAATGGACTTCATCATGGCAATAACGCTTAGAGCTATGTCCTCCATTGGTATCATCATTATCTGCCTCTAGTTCACCTCTATTCCGTTTATTATTACTGTCATTTTCTGTTTGAAAAAAACAATGGCTTGGTGTATTAGAGTAATCCATTATTTCAGAATTACCACTTTTCCAGTCACTAAGTTCTTGATCTAGTGTTTTAAGTAACTTGTCTATTTTTGGTTTAATATCTTCAACAGTATTATTTTGAGAAATATTACATTCTCGTTGAATCATTGCTATAAAATCTTCTTTTTTAGAGCACTTTTTAAGCAATGAAATTGTATTATCATAAAAGTCATAATTATATTTTTTAGACATTTCTAATATCTGGTCGTATGTTGTATTAAGTAATCTTTGCATTGGGGTTGTTTCATGTAGAACTTTATATGTATATTGATCAACTATTCCAGCTAATTTTTCATCATCAATAGAATAATATCCATTGACATCTCTACTTAGTTCTCCATAAGCATTTGTTTGACATATAACTTTAGCCATTGCATCTGCACTATCTGTGCTTACCTGATTAAATGCAAATTCTATATATTTTGTCGTAGATGATTGATCATTACTATGTTTTATTTTTAATTTATTAGATTCATTTTGCCATGATTCCTTTAGGAAAATAGAATTTATAAGGCCTTGTGCTTGTTCTATGACATCCGTATCACTAAGGTGTAAGTTTGTTATATTATGAGTTATATAATCAGATATAGATAATTTTTCAAGCAGCCCTTTTGGAATTAGCTTGCCATCTTTTTTTAAGCTTAATATATATTTTTGAGTACATAAATCTGCAATAGGAGTTGAACAATCGTATTTCTTGCCTGGATCTGTTGATAACACGTTAATTTCTATTTCTTGTAAAATAGTTTCTTTATCTGCTTCTAATAATTGCTGCAATAAATAGGATAACCCTTGTTTTAGTAATTCTGGGTTGCTGCTATAAAGTGATGATGTACATGCTTTATAGATACATACTTGAACAATGGAATTTTTATATATTATTGGCATGATCTGGTGATTTTTATCAATAGAAAGTTCTTGTAAGAAAATTTCTATCTTTTCAATGTTTACTTCTTCCTCCTCATCATCTTCCTCTTCCTCTTCCTCATCAAATTCATAAACATAATCAAAATCATCTGGGTCTACTAAATTTAGTATAGAGGAAGGTACGTTTCTAATATGAAGATAATTTCCTCCTAACCTCAGCGTTGATAAATTGTTTAAATTTTCTATATTTTCAGGTATTGTATCTAGTAGATTAAGAGATAAGTCTAAAGTAGTTAAATTTGGTAAATTTGCTAGCAGCTTAAGTGTTTTTTCTAAATTTGATATGAGATAATTTCCTGACAAATTTAATATTTTCATATTTGTTAATTGTTCTATACTTGTAGGCAGTTGTTTGAACCCATTATCAGATAAATCAAGTTCTGTTAAAGCTTTTAGATTACCTATATTTTCATCGATAAGCATACCTAGCTCTTCTGTTGTTAAATCTGTATCACTTAAATCAAGACTTCCTGAGGTTGTATCATAATGTGATATTCTATCTTTTGCTGTTTCTATACTCATTTTTTATCCTTAATAAAATTTTCATAAAAATATAGTATTTAATATATATTATATACTATATTGATGAATTAAAGTATCCCTAAATTGTGGCTCTTTTCCATTTCTTGTTGGTGTGGAATATAGTAACTATAAGGGTTACAATTGTGTCATGAAAAATAAAAAATCTTGTAAAAATGGCCCAACTTACCTTACCTCTAGATATTGATTCTCTTGAAATAATTTCACAACATACTTTTTCCAAAGGAAATATTATATTTGCCGTTGAGAGTAAATGCACTAAAACCAAGTGTCATAAGTGTGGAAAAGATGCGACAAAACGCTATGGCTATAGTGCACCAATTGAGGTTAGACATACATCCATTGTGGATACACCTGTTATTTTAAGAATTAAACCTGTGCGCTATCAATGCGAGCATTGTGATGATCATCCAACAACTACAGAACAGTACGATTGGTTAGCCGAAGGCGGTAAAATTACCAAAGGTTTGGAACGCTATATTTTACGCTGTGTTATTAACAGCACAATTCAAGATGTAGCACGCAAGGAACGAATGAGTTACAAGACAATTAAACATACACTTGATCATTTAATTTCAAAGCAAATTGATTGGAACTTATATACTGATTTAGAAACGATAGGCATTGATGAAATTAGCAATCGTAAGGGGCATCAAGATTTTATAGCCATAATTAGTGCAAAAGATAAATATGGTGAATTATCAATTTTAGCGGTACTTGATAGCCGAAAAAAAGGCGATGTTTTAACTTTTTTAAAATCCATTCCACCTCACTTGAAAAAAACAGTGAAAAGTGTGTGTACTGACATGTATGAAGGCTTTGTTAATTCAGCGGTTGAAGTATTTGGTAAACAACGAGTTGTAGTTGATCGTTATCATGTATCAAAACTTTATAGAAAAGCTTTAGATCAAGTTAGAATTAAAGAGATGAAGCTTTTAAAAGAGTCTTTAAGTAGTGATGAATATAGTGAATTAGATAATATTATGTGGATTTTACGTAAACATCATGAATGTTTAACACAACAAGATAAAGATAAACTGAAAAAGCTATACAAGCATTCACCTATATTGAAACAGGCCCATCATTATGCTATCAAATTAACTCACATATTTAATACGCATGATGATAGAAAGTCAGCAATGGCTAAAATAGATAGATGGATTAGTAAAGTAGAAAAAAGTGATCTGAACTGTTTCAACACATTCATTAAAACCTTACAAAAACATAAAAATAGCATTGCAAATTATTTTAAAAATAGAGCAACTAGCGGATTTGTTGAAGGTTTAAATAATAAAATTAAATCACTTTTCCAAAGATTAATGGTTGATTTGAGAGGATATAAGATGCTTGGTATTTAACCAACAAGAAATGGAAAAGAGCCCTAAATGATTATCCATCTCTGATTCTAAAGCCCTTTCTACTAAACCTTTGGTTAGTTGCTTTAAAACTGAGGATAAATCTATGTTATGGGAAACTAATACATCAATCGCTTCTTGGATCGCTTTATTTGGTTTTTTACGCATTTATATAAACTCCTATAGTTCGTTGTAGTGTACAAACTAACTATCAAAATTTACACAATTAAATGATTAGACCCTTTACTACATATCTTGCAGACTTATATTAACATTATAAGATTGACCATTATTTCCAGTTGGTTTCTTTGTTATATTAAGGCCTGTTCCTTTATATGCTTTATCTATACAAACTGTTCCATTTTGACCTATTTTAGGATCGATTATTATATTAAATTCTTTATTATCATATTTGATAGTATATTTTGTTGGCTTTAATTTAGATATAGGAAGTAAATTGATACTGGCATTTGGAAGTGTGCTCTCATTGTACGTTGCAGCCCCTATATAACTATATTTATTGGTTAATGTATAAGCACAACCAGGTTTAATATTAAGATTTGCTGATCCACTTTCACATTTAGAGTTAGCTTTCCATCCTGTAATTGCTCTATATTTAGGCAACTCTAGATTCTTATATATACTAAAAAAGGTTATAGTAGCATAAGTTTTATAATTTGAAAAAATATTTTTATCCCCAACTTGTGGGTTTTCAGTTACCATGCCCATATCTGTACATATGCCTGATAAAGCTGAGAGTTTTGGGCGATTAGGGCCTGTATATTTATAATCCTTAGGCAAAATTTTAATGACTAAATTTGTGCTATTATCTAATTTTTGTAAAACGATATCATTCCTTGCTGTAGCATCTGAGTTTGGAGCAGAATATGCAGCGGAGTACTTATTTATAACCCAGCTATAATCTTGCAAATTTTTATCCATATTGTCCTTTAAGCCAGCAAGTAACTGTTGGCTGATAAAATTGGTAACCATATCAGCCTCACTTCCTGGAATATCAGTTGTACCATCGCCTATATTACCTAGTGTACCATCATAGGTATAAAAATACTTTCCTGGAGGTGCTGTATTTTTATACACAGCACCTGGGGTTAGATTGCCGCCACCTGTAGCAGCCTTAGCTACAAATAATGTTATTTTTTCAGGTGCAGTTACTGCTTTATTATAATTCCAAGTATTTTTTTTAGACCCATTATCAGTACAAACAACAGTATTTATGGCCCATTGACATGAATAACTAAGATGATAAGAAGATTTTTCTCCAGGAGCATATATCATATTAACACTTTGTTTGTCCCTATATGTTGTTTCAAAATAGTTATTGATAAAGCTTTGGGTTAGTAAATGATCCCAATTATTAGTCTTAACAGGACTTAAAATTCTATTTGGATACTTTAAATCTTTAACATCTTTACCCTTGCTAACCATTAGTAATTTATTATATATATTGTAATATGTATCATAATAAGACAAGACTACTTTTTTAGGGTTTTTATTATTTGTAATATCTAATTCAAATCGAATAGGTCCAAATGAGTCTACATTAGTTAAATCTATAACTTTACCGGCAGTATTGCTGTTGTAAGTTAATTCTGTATAGCCAATACTATATGATTTGAATGATGGTATCCAATTAGAATCTGAAGAAGGCAGCCCTTGAACATTATATGATGCATAAATTCTTCCACCAGTAACGGCATAGTTACTTTTTTCATTTAACGTAAATTTGTATTGTGATCCTTTTGGCATTATAACAATGTTACCGTCATGGGTTGGGAGCTCTCCTCCTAAAGCACTAGGTTTAGGGTCGTGCCAATTATGTATTAAAAATGTGCTTTGCTTTGGATCAGTATACGTATGCATTTTGCCTGGTTTACCTGTTGTTGCTGTGAGGTATATTGTTTCATTAGTGTTATTTTGAACAGTAACTGGAAGAGTACCCTTTGTAGGGGTAGATGTTGTTTGTTTAGGGGTAGATGTTGTTTGTTTAGGGGTAGATGTTGTTTGTTTAGGGGTAGATGTTGTTTGTTTAGGGGTAGATGTTGTTTGTTTAGGGGTAGATGTTGTTTGTTTAGGGGTAGATGTTGTTTGTTTAGGGGTAGATGTTGTTTGTTTAGGGGTAGATGTTGTTTGTTTAGGGGTAGATGTTGTTTGTTTAGGGGTAGATGTTGTTTGTTTAGGGGTAGATGTTGTTTGTTTAGGGGTAGATGTTGTTTGTTTAGGGGTAGATGTTGTTTGTTTAGGGGTAGATGTTGTTTGTTTAGGTGAGTAATTTGGTAATACTTTGCCATTAACTTTCATAGTACTACCAATATTTCCCCAAATAGGTATTTGTATCGGGCAGTTACCTGTAACTGTTTTTATTTGACTACTATCAGAAGTGAGAATTATTGTCATTGTACATTGACCATTTTCCCCCTGTGTTAATGTTAAATTAGCTTTATTATTAACAAATGTTGTTTTACAAGGGAAGGCATAGCCATTTCGTAAATTATTGCTATGTACTCCAGATATTTGTGGAGTACATGCACTACCAACTGTTATTGGTTTTGCTCCAGCAAGGGAAACTGTAGGTAGTATATAATAGGTAAAATTTCTCTTTTGTTCAGTAGCAGATAAGTTACTTATAGGTAAGAAACATAAAGAGGTTACAAGTGCAATTGATAGATTAGTAAGCTTGTTTAACATGATAATACCAAAGGTTTTATAATACATATAAATTAGTATAGCAAATTTAAAAAATAGTTGTTTATTCTTTGTACACGACATAACGCATTAGACAGTAGAAAAATCTTTTAGAAATCAATAGGCTCATTGATAATAACAGTTTTCACAATCTTCTTCAGGGATAATGGAAATGAGATTAACCAATGAGCTAACAGGAAGTTTAAACAAATTTTTAAATTGGGACAAGCGAAGAATGGATTGTTTTGTTAATCTTTTAGTTGCTTTAATGATGGTACAAACAGTCAATTTGAAAAAGTTAGCTAATGTAATGCCATTAAAAGTTAAGGTAGACTCAACCTATCGTCGCTTACAACGCTTTTTTAGCCAGTTTCATATTGACTATGTCAAATTAGCACAACTGATTGTATCCCTATTTGGCTTTAACCGAGGCAAACATTATTTAATTTTAGATAGAACTAATTGGAAATGAGGAGATCGTAATATTAACGTATTATTTCTTTGTATGGCTTACAAACGAATAGCTGTTCCCATATTTTGGCTTTCGCTTAATAAAAGAGGTAATTCTTCAACTCGAGAGCGTATTGCTTTAATTGAACGTTTCATTAGTGTTTTTGGCACAAAGCATATTGCTGGTATTTTAGGTGATCGAGAGTTTGTAGGAAAAAAATGGTTTAGTTACTTAAAAGATCGACAATTGCCTTTTTACATACGAATCAAAAGAAATAATAAAACAAAAGACCCAAAAGATGGAACTACCGAAATTGCTCGTTTATTTAGAAGTTTATCATTTCAAGAGGCAATATTACTTAAAGGAAAGCGACTACTTTATGGCCATCAAGTATTTGTAACTGGGGCAAAGATTGAAGGTGATTATCTAATTGTAATTAGTAACAAAAAACCACCTAAACATAATTCATTAGAAGCCATTGACATTTATGCAATTAGATGGCGAATAGAGACATTATTTGGGTGTTTAAAATCCAGGGGTTTTAACTTTGAAGATACTCATATCACCCACAGAAAACGAATTAAACAAATGATCGCTGTACTGACTATTGCTTTCTGTTGGGCTCAACTTACTGGACAATGGCGTTGTAATAATGAGAAGAAAATTATAATTAAAAAGCATGGGCGCCCTCAACATAGTGTATTTAGATATGGTTTAAATTGGATTAATGAAAAACTATTTAAGCGAGGTCAGCAGCTGCAAGTACTAACAAAAATAACACTTCGAATATTTGATATTGGGATAGATAGAGCTATGAATCAATGGTTATAGGAGATATGTCGTGTACAGAGTGTTTATTTTTAAAATCACACTACATGACACCTACCAGAGCCATTCTTTGACTAATTGATATTTTAGGTTTAAATGTAGCTTTGATAATATTACAGATATACTCTGAAGAATTAATGGCTCTAGCTAGCGATTTAGCAATAGTTTCAGTACCAATTTTAATCAAAGACTTAGCTTTAAATCCATGCTTTTTAATTTTAATAGGTTTAATGCTTTCTAATATTTCACCTGTACGATAAGACCATATTAATGCAATGGATACAACAAACATAAGCCTTGAAAGTTTTTGCATATCAGTTAAGTGGGTATTCTCAAAATTAAAACCACGTTTTTTAATAGCTGAAAAAAATGACTCAATCTCCCATCTTATTTTATATTGATCGAGTGCATTTAGGTTAAACTCTCTAGTTACAACAATAACTAATTCATCTGTAGGCAGTCGCAGTCCTGAAACATATAAATCGCACCCTACTATACACTTTGTATTATGAAGTGTTCTTGCTTGTGAAGCTTTAAGAGTTAGAAATAATTTTGAAATCTTTTTATTAGAAGCTAGATAATTACCTTTGGCTCGAATAATAAATTTAACTTGTTTGCTAGACAAATAAGCTATCCAATTTCCATCAATAAATTCACGATCACATAAAAGTGTTTTAATTCTAGTTGCAGGAATAAATTCAAGTAGTTGATCAAATAGTCTCTGCCTATCAATGGCTTTTGAGTTACCTCTCTTTCGCTGAGGAAGCAGTGACCAAATCACAGGAATTGCAACACCTTTATAAGCAATAGCAATCATTAGAAAATTAATATGTACCTTGCCAAACTTCCAGTTAGTTCTATCCATGCATAATATGACTTGATCAGATAAATTGAAAATGGTGTCGACTAGTTTCCAGAGGCTAAGAAAAGATATTTCAAACCTTGTGATAAAACGTTGAAGACGTCTATAACATGACGTAGTTGATGCTTTTGATGGAAAGCATTTAGCAATTTGTGAAAGATTAACATCATTTATTATCTGTAGGGCAATAATAAAGTAAGTTAGGCATTCAGTATTCCAAAAAGATAAGTTAAAATAGTGCTTCAGTGACTGTTGTAATTCATTGATGTGTTTCATCATATCGCTCTTTTTTGTTTTTTGGCGATTATAAGAATGAACGATAACAATGAAAAATCAATGGGTTACACCGTTACTGTCGTGTAGTGTGTTTTAAAATAAAAGTGTTATTATGAACTTACTTCTTATGGAATTTGTGGAGACTGTTCACCCAACTGTGCTACCCTAAATCTCTAAATTTAACCTTCCAGAGAAGTATAGCTGATGCAGTTTAATAGACGGTTGTATGATCAACTTGAAAACCACGTTCTAACAATAATTCTTCAACATCTCGATAACTTAACGAATAAGACAAATATCAATGAATGGCTAACATGATGATCATTTTATTAAAATGACGCCACTTAAAACTGATCATTTAAAATACCCTGTACTTAATTTGGCAGAAGTTTAGCAAAGTGACAGTTTTTGCTTCATTTATTGCAGTTTCCATTGCATTTGTTGATTTCTGGGTTGATGCATTAAAATTAACGGCAAAATTAAAGGGGCGCTTAGTTGCAGGGTTTTTGGTCTTTGTGCCTTCTTATTTAGCTGTGACTTTTTGTGGCGATATTTTTATTCATGCTTTATCAATTTCAGGTTATTTTGGTTTAGTTTATGCTTTGTTAATACCTTCACTTGCAGCATTTAAAACTTATAAAAAAACAACCAATCATTTAGTTTTTGGTGGTAAAGGCTTACGAAGTGCATTGGTAGTTATAAGCGTAATAATTATGTTGATTACGATTACTTGGATAGTCTAAGCTTTGATGTCATCTGCATTAAAACCAATAAAAATAAGCGACAATGGTTAAACTGACAAATACAATAAAATCTAGTGGTAAGCCAACTTTAACAAAATCAAATAGGTGGTAGTTACCTAAGGTATAAATATAGGTATTGGTTTGATAGCCCATTGGTGTAGAAAAGCTAGCGGATGCACCAAACATCACAGCAGCAATAAAAGGTGTCGGCTCAAAGCCAAGGCTTAATGAGATTTGTATGACAATTGGTGTAATTAAAATAGCAACGGCATTATTGGTTAAAATCTCGGTTAATAATGTTGTAATAATATAGATAAACATAAAAAGAATAATTGGGTTGTCAATTTCAATCATGCTAAAAGCATGATGGACAAGATAGTGAATAATACCTAGATTATTAGCAGAGACAGATAGCGCAAGCATAGCATAGATTAAAAGAATTAGTTTCCATTCAACAGCTTTTAATGCTTCTTTAATGCCAATACATTGACAGGCTAAGACAACAATCGCACCGATAATGGCAAGAGAAGCAATATTAAATAGGTTAAAAGTAGCTAGAAGAACAATTAAAGCTAATACAATTAAAGCAATGGATGCTTTTTTAGGGTGAAATTTAACTGAATAGAGTTTTAAATCTTTACCATCTATAATTCGTGTATTAGGAATATAACGCGTACCAACAAGCAATAAATAGATTGTTCCAATCGCAGCTGCAATCATACCTGGAATGGTAATTTCAAAGATATTAAAACTTTGTAAGCCTAATGAGGTTGCAACATCGTTAGTAATAATATTAGTTGATGTACCAATTAAAGTGCACATACCACCGAGTATTGAAACATAAGATAGGGGGATTAAGAATTTAGCAGGTTTTTTTCGATTGGCTCTGGCAATTTTGGCAATGACTGGTGCCATGACAAGTACAATCGGTGTATTATTAATAAAAGCAGATAAAATTAATACGCATGCAAATGCACAAATCCATGTTAAGTATTGATTATAATCATTCAGTTTTAATATCCAGCGACCGATTTGATAGATAAGCCCTGTTTTTCTTAAGGCTGAAGTAATAATAAATAAGCAGATAATGGTAATTGGGCCACTATTAAGGGCGACATGTTTAACATCGTGTAAGCTTAAAGTTTGACTGATAAACAATAAAATTGCTGCACAGATAACAATTGGATAAGGTGAAAATCTTCTACTAATAAAAGCACTTAAGACGATAAGAAGCGTGATAATTGTGATAACAACTTGAAATAAATACATCGCCTCTATTCTTAAATAATCCTTTTATTATTATTTAATAAATATAGCAATAGGCTTAAAAAATAGACAATATTTACGAGAAATTAGTCAGCAAAGGCAAAGCGTTTAATAAAGATTGTTGATAATTAACCACATTTTGAGTAGCCACAACTTAAACAGGTTAGGCAACCATCCATCATAATCATGGCCTTAGTTGAGCACTTAGTGCATAGTTGCGATTCAGGTGGGAATCCACTTTGGCTATCATTTGTGGCATGTTTTTGTGCAACTTCTTCTTTTTTATTGGCAATAAATAATCGCTGTTCATCACTTAATTCATCATCAGGTAGAATGCCAATTTTTTTCAAATGGCGTTCGATTACATCGGCAATTTCAGCAACAAGTGATGGTACATATTTACCACCACGCTTAAAATAGCCACCATTGGGATCAAAAACACTGCGTAACTCTTCAACTAAAAAAGTGATATCACCACCTTTTCGAAAGACTGCTGAAATAATCAATGTTAATGCAATCGTCCATTGAAAATGCTCCATATTTTTAGAGCTTAAAAATATCTCAAATGGGCGACGAGACTCATGATCTGTGCCTTTATTTAGAATAATATCATTGATAGTAACATATAAAGCATGCTCAGCATGTGGTGGTTTGATTTTATAAGTTTCACCAGCTAATGCTTCAGGACGTTTAACACGCTCACTCATATGCTCAAGATTTTTATCCTTTTTTGATTGTTTTTTTGCTTCTGCTTTATTATCATCTTCTTTTAGAATGCTAAAGCTTGTTATTTTTTTCTTAATTGGTACGCTCATGTAAATTTCTCCTAGAATTTTCCGTAATAACCTTCTTTTAGTGCGTCATATAAATTAGCTGCGGTATGGGTTTCACCATCATATTCAATATGCTCATTGCCTTTAACTTCAACGATTGATCCATCTTCTAGTGTAAAGCGGTAAGTTGTATTTTCAAGGTCAGCTTCTTTGACTAATACACCTTGGAAGACTTCAGGGTTAAAGCGGAAGGTTGTACAGCCTTTCAGTCCTTTTTTATAAGCATAAAGATAAATATCTTTAAACTCTTCATAAGAAAAATCAGTTGGCACATTGGCTGTTTTTGAAATACTTGAATCAATCCACTTTTGCGCAGCAGCTTGAATATCAACATGTGCTTTAGGGCTTACATCATCTGATGAGATAAAGTAATCAGGTAGTTTTGCATGACCATCTGTGCTATGTGGCATTGCTTCTGGATTAATTAATGAACGGTAAGCCAATAACTCATAAGAGTAAACATCGACTTTTTCTTTGCTCTTTTTACCTTCTCGAATGACATTACGTGAGTAATGGTGAGCAAAGCTTGGTTCAATTCCATTACTGGCATTATTAGCTAATGATAAAGAAATGGTACCTGTTGGTGCAATTGATGTATGATGGCTAAAACGTGCACCATGCTCACAAATTGCTTTGATCACATTAGGATCTTCTTTGCCGACTCGTTGCATATAACGGCTATATTTAGCATGCAGTACACGTCCCTTTAATACATCACCAGCTTTAACGCCATCCCTGAGCATTTCTGGACGTAGGCGTAGCATTTCTTCAGTGATGGTAAAATCGTCATCCATCACAGGCGCCATGCCTTTTTCTTTTGCAAGGGTGACAGCCTCTTGCCAACCAACAATGGCCATACGTTTTGCAACGTCAGTAGTAAATGCTAATGAATCTTTCTGGCCATACTGCATTTGTAACATCGTTACAGTTGAGCCTAGGCCAAGAAAACCCATGCCATGGCGGCGTTTATAGGTGATTTCATGGCGTTGTTTATCTAAAGGTAGGCCATTGATTTCAACAACATTATCAAGCATGCGAGTAAAGATTCGCACAACTTTCTCATAAGTTTCCCAGTCAAATTTCGCTTGATCTGTAAATGGGTTTAGCACAAAGCGTGTTAGATTAATAGAACCTAAAAGACACGAGCCGTAGGGTGGTAGTGGTTGTTCACCACATGGATTGGTGGTGCGAATTTTTTCACAAAACCAGTTGTTATTTTCTTCATTGACCTTATCAATAAGAATAAAGCCAGGTTCTGCATAGTCATAGGTGGATGACATAATCATATCCCATAAGCGTTTAGCCTTAATGGTTTTATAGATACGACAGGCAACTAATCCTGCTTTATCTTGGATATAATCTGCTTTAATTGGCCAGTCACGCCAGGTGACTTGTTTGGCATTATCAAGTTCAATACCGTGAGTAATACGTTCTTTTTCAGTAATAGGAAATGCCAAAGGCCACTCTTCATCAGCTTCAACCGCTTGCATAAATTCTTCAGTAATTAATAACGATAGATTAAATTGACGTAGGCGACCGTCTTCGCGTTTAACGCGGATAAAATCAAGTACATCGGGGTGTGATATATCAAATGAACCCATTTGCGCGCCACGACGACCGCCAGCGGATGCTACGGTAAAGCACATTTTGTCATAAATATCCATAAAAGATAATGGTCCAGATGTATTTGCACCAGCACCTGCGACAAAGGCACCTTTTGGTCTAAGCGTTGAAAATTCATAACCAATACCGCAACCAGCTTTTAAGGTCAGCCCTGCTTCATGCACTTTATTTAAAATATCATCCATTGAGTCATCAATGGTGCCTGAGACTGTACAATTAATTGTTGAAGTTGCAGGTTTATGATCAAGTGCACCGGCATTGGATATAATTCTACCAGCTGGAATGGCACCATTACGTAATGCCCATAAGAACTCATGATAATATTTTTCTTTTAAGGATTTCGTTTTTTCAACATCAGCTAATGCTTTTGCAACGCGCTGATAGGTATAATCAATACTTTTATCAACTGCAGCGCCTGTAGCTGTTTTTAATCGGTATTTATTATCCCAAATATCAACAGATGCATCCTGTAGCTCAATATGATGTTTTTCAATGGTATTAAAGGCCTTAATCTCTGCCATTTCTTATCCCTTTATAAAATCGATGTGTAACTGATATAACGTTAGTGTTATTTTAGCAAATTTAAAGTGCAATCATGACTGAAAAAGTTAAATTTAATTTAACGCTTAATATTGACTTTATGACATTGTAGTTATCATTTTGATTTTTTTAGGATAATCTTTTGCAGTAACCTTTGATTAAAAAATAGAGAAATAATGACTAATTAGCTATTTATTTGTAACAGTATTTTTTTTGCTATTTATCTATATAAATCATTAATTAAATCTTAATTAATAAATGTAATTATTGCAAAATAATTGATCATTTTAATTGTATGTGATTGATTATTTGAATAGATTGGATCTTGGGTTTAAATAGTATTTTATTTTTTATAAATTACTAAAATTGTGTAGTTTTGGTATTTGAGCATATAAGTTTATGGGGTTGCTTTAAATATCTTTTATTTAAGAGATGCAAATATGGCTAGTGCTAGTGAATTGCTTAAAAAAATTCGTGATAATGCGAAAAAAAATGATCAAAGCAGTGATGGTAATCCGTTTAAATTAGTAATATTGCTGATAAAAAAATACGGTAGTGATCCACAAAAGCTTAAAGAAGAAGCTGAAAAAACATTGAAGTTACAAGAACAACAGAAGCAAGAAGAGCAACAAAAGCAGCAAGACCAACAGAAACAACAAGATCAGCAACAATTACAACAAGACCAGCAACAACAGGATCAAGACCAACAATCGACTGATGGTCAAGATAATGATGATAACGATCAAAAACATATGACAAAAAAGTTGGTAGAAGAAGCACAACAAGAACAGGATAAAGTGCAACAAGATAAGCAACAACTTGAGCAAAATAAGTTAGATCAGAGCCTTCAATCTAATAATGATCCTAATCAAACATTATCAGATCAACAATCAGATCCAAACCAGGCAAAATTAGATAATGAAAACGCTCAATCTACAGAACCTCCACAACCGTTTTTACAAGCTGATAATGGAGAAAATCCAGAAGCTAACGCTGCAATGGAAAAAGGAGCAGAAGCAGAAGCTAGTGAAGGCATGATGATGGTTCCTGTCTAAGTAAATTTATGATTGGATTTATTTGTAAATTATAATAACTTTTATTACAAACTAATCGCTATGATTTGCTTGTTAGATTATATGCAAAAAATTTTTTACTAAAAAATTAATCTCTGATTTATATGGGCTTAAAATTGGTTAAGTTGTTTTTATGTTTGATTTTAATAATTGGTAATTACTAAAATTTTCATTAAAATAAAACAAACTTTTATAAAAACAAATGACTTCTTGACCATAAATCGCTAAGCTAGTAAGCGTTAATAAGAATTATAATGTAATGATTAAACATATTTAATATTATATTAAGCTAAAACTTACATAGTAAGAGGATAAAAGGCTTATGTTTACGGGGCTTGTAGAAGATATTGGGCAATTAGCATCATTCGAGATGTATGGTGGTGATGTCCGTTTAGGTATAAAACCTTCAGTTTTAGATTTTAAAGATATCCATTTAGGTGATAGTATTGCTATTAATGGTGTCTGTTTAACTGTTGTGAATCAAAATAATCAAACGCTTTCATTTGATGTATCCAATGAAAGTTTACAAAAAACATCCTTAAGTCGCTTAAGACCAGGTGATTATGTTAATTTAGAGCAGGCATTAGCCTTTAATCAAAGATTAGGTGGTCATTTGGTTTCAGGGCATGTTGATGGCTTAGCTGAACTGATTTATATTAGAGAGGATGCCCGTTCATGGCGTTTAATTTATAAAGCACCTGAGCACTTAATGCGTTATATTGTTGAGAAGGGATCGGTTTCATTAGATGGTATTAGTTTAACGGTTAATGAGGTTAGCGAGCAGACTTTCAGTGTTAATATTATTCCACATACACGTAATAAAACGGTGATTCAATACTATAATGTTGGCCAGAAAGTGAACTTAGAAGTTGATATGGTAGCGCGCTATCTTGAAAGGCTTGTCTCTACAAATAAGCCTGCTACTAATAAGGAAGAGCCTTCTAATGAAGGGGTGAGTTATATCAAATTAATTAAAGCAGGATTTTAACGCTCAGTTTAAGCTATGCTTATTTTCTTTTGGTTTTGATATTGTAAAATTGTTATACTTAGTGCTTATTGAATGACTTTAAGTTTTAAGAAGGTATGATATGGACATAATGCCAGTAATATTAACTTCTGATAATGGTTGTTATCGCCTAAAATTAAATCGTATAGAAGCGCATAATGCACTCAATCCTCAAATGCTTGATGGTATTTATCAACATTTATTAACGGTTCAAGAAGATAATACAGCAAAAGTGTTAATTATCGAAAGTAATAGTGAACACTTTATGGTTGGTGGTGATATTTATTATTTTGGCAAATTGATTATAGAAGCGCCCGAGATGCGGTGTCAAATTATAAAACCTATGCTTGATCAAGCACAGCTTATTATTGAAATGATTGCAAGTTTAAGCATTCCAGTTGTAGCTGTCACGCGTGGTATTGTTGCAGGCTATGGTTTAAGTTTGATATTAGCTTGTGACTATGTTCTTGCATTAGATAATAGTAATTTCCATTCATCTTATATTGGTATTGGTTTAACCGCTGATGGTGGCCAGCTATGGAGTTTAAAGCAAGCATTAGGTTTAAAGTATGCTAAGCGGATGTTATTATTTAATGAGCAATTGAATGCTACTGATGCACAAGCAATTGGCTTAGTTGATTGTCTATGTCAATCTACTGAAGCATTAGATATAGAGTTAAATAAGCTGATTAAAAAAATGTTTATGATGCCAGCGCATGCATTTAGCGCACTTAAAAAGCATTTAAACCAAATTGATGCATTATCAGAGACTTTAGAAGCTGAAAAGGCCCTCTTTTTAACACAAATTGCATCTGATGAATTTACAGCGCGTATCAGCGCATTTATTGAAGCTAAAAAACATAAAAAAGTAACAACTTAAAATAAATATTATAACGAAATAAATTAGAGACTTAATAAGAAGGGGGATCTAGTGGTTAATGATTCAATTAATTTAAATGAAATAAGCTTAAATAAAGTATTATCCATTCATTTTGTTGGTATTGGTGGAATTGGTATGAGTGGTCTTGCTAGTGTATTACATCAATTAGGTCATCAAATTAGCGGTTCAGATTTAAATGATTCTCAAATTACGCATCGATTAGCAAAAAAAGGCATGCGTATTGTTCGCGGTCATTGCCAGAGTCATATTCATGATGTGACTGACTTAGTTGTGATTACTTCAGCATTATCACCTGATAATCCAGAAATTACAAAAGCTAAGCAATTACATATTCCAGTAATAACACGAGGAGAGATGTTAGCATTATTAATGAATCGTCGCTATGGTATTGCAGTTAGTGGCACACATGGTAAAACAACAACAACTGCAATGCTTACAAGTATCTTTAAGCATGCCAAGCTTAAGCCAAGCTTTGTTGTTGGTGGTGTTATTCAAAGCTTAGATAAAACAGCGGATGTGGGTGAAAGTTCTTTTTTTATTGCAGAAGCAGATGAGAGTGATCAGTCATTTTTAGCATTGCAGCCACAAAATGCAATTATTACCAATATTGACTACGACCATATGTGTCAATATGACCATGATATAACTAAGGTTAATCAAAGTTTTATCGATTTTGCACAAAATGTGCCACAATCTGGCTTATTAGCAATTAATATTGATTGCCCTAAAATACAGCTGTTACAACGTAAGTTTACACAGGCGAAATTAATATCATTTGGCCTATCATCTGACGCAAATATCCAAGCGGTGAATTGTACCTATCACGCATTAACCAGTCAGTTTGAAGTCATTGATAAAATTAATCAGCAGTCATTTGAAGTGATATTAAATATGCCGGGCGAGCATAATGTATTGAATGCATTAGGTGCGATTGTCATTAGCCTATTTCATGGTGTTAAAGCTACAGCGATTCAAACAGCATTAGCTCAATTTCAAGGGGTGGCGCGTCGCTTTGAAGTCTCTGAAATAGTCAATCAATCAACAAGTTTTACATTGATTAATGATTATGGTCATCATCCAGCTGAAATTAAGGCAACATTGAGAACCATTCGTAGTGCTTTCCCAGGTAGGCGAATTGTGCATTTGTTTCAACCGCATCGATATAGCCGAACGAGTGAACATTTTAAAGCCTTTATTAATGCCTTAGCAGATGCCGATCAAAGCGTTGTTTTAAAGACATATGCTGCCAGTGAACAACCAATTGAAGGGATTGATGCTGAAACATTAGCTAATGCGTTATCTAATAAAGGTAGCACTTGTTATTATGCCGGCGATCACAACAAAGCAGAACAAATACTTAAGTCCTTCGTTAATCATAAGGATGTTGTTTTAATCCAAGGTGCTGGCGATATTAATCAAATTGTGCCACGTTTGAAATGTTGGTAATGGCATAGTTGATCAAATTCACAGAATGTACATTGTGTATTGGGTGTAATATCCAATTTTCCTTGTGTAAACTCATTTGACAGTTCAGTTAAATGCTCATTCCAGTAATGAATTAATTGTTGCCAATTATCATATTCCATTGTTATGGTTTTATACCGGTGCTCAATGAACTGTGTTTTTATATCAATACGGGTTTCACATAACTGAAGTGATGAATGATAGGTGCTTAATGTACTTAATTTCATTGATTGGCCATTTATCTGTGCAAAGCTAATCCCAGTTACATTATCTAATGCAATGGCATATAGAGGTAATTGAGGTTCAGATAACGTATCGTTATACCAGCCTTTTGGGTTTGTCATATAGGCAGATTTATAATCGATTAACCATAGGTTTCCATCATCTAGTTGATCAATGCGATCGATGCGTAATTTAGTCGTTAATAAGCCTACTTGTTTCTGTGTGCTTTTTTCATGACTAAGTACATGAAAAGGGATCTCTCTTTGTTTTTCTAAATAAAGCCATTGCTTAATTAATAAGGTAATACGATTTGTTTCAATCATAGCTAAATAATCTAGTTGTGAGGGAAATAGCTGTTTATTTTTATATAGTGCCTGTTTGATTGCTTGTTGAATTATATGTTCTAATTCAGTATCAGTCAGATTATTTAATGCTTGTTGAGTTTTTAATTGCCGCCAGATAATTTCCATCATTTGGTGAATTAAAATTCCTTTATCCTTAGCATTGAGTGGTTCTTTAAACTCAATCAATGGCTCTAGTTTCAAGCGATACTTCATTTGTGCTTTAAAGGGGCAATGGCTAAAATCCTTATACAAATAGCTATTGGCATTATAGGGCTCTTGTAAGGCTTCTAAGCTTAATGTTGTTTCTTTAAATTTAACCTCTGGTAGTAATTGGTGTTTTTTAAAGTCATCAGATTGTTTAATCAGATTGATATTGGGTATTAAAGTATGCATGATAGGCGTTAAGCTTTGCGTGATTTCACCGTCAAAAAGGCTATAGCTAATAAAAAGCTTATGACATTGATAGAAAAAAGCACGGCTTATTTGCATTGCATAATATAATTGGCGCTCATAAGTAGCATGTGGCATTTGGTATTGTTTTTGTAATTCTATTGGTAGTAGCGTATTTGGCTTGGGTTGAGATGGCCACAATCGATTATGCATGCGCATAACATACAAACGATCAAAGTAATGCCCACTTGCTTCTAATATACCTAAAACAAATATCGATGCATTTGGATTACTCTGTGCTTGGAAAATCGTTTGTTTGGCAAGTTGTTCTAATTGTATAATCGTATTGATTGAATCACTCTGGTTGACTATATTGTGTAACTTTTTTAATTCAGTTAGTAGTTGATAGAACTGTTCAACAGCTTGATAGTTTTCACTAGATAGTGATTCATTGCCAGGGAAATTGAATAATTGTAGTTTAGTTTGTATGGATAATAGTGGCTTTGAAGCATAGTTAACTGATTGGTTGATGATTTTTTCAAGCGGTAGTTTAAATTCAGATAAATGTTCTACTAAATCAGGGTCAGAGAGAAGCGTCTTTATCGTAGTTGATTTAAAATACTTATGTTTAATTAAGTCAATTAATTGTTGGCGTTGATCAAAGGATGAATTAACGCTATAGGTAAATGGTGACTCAAGAACTCTAATAAGGTGTTCAAGATTTGATGAAGCATTTAATTTTAAAATCATCAAGGCAGTTTTAATAATTGGCATTGTAGCTAATGGCTTACCACCAGAGATCATATAAGGCTTATCGGTATTATTAAGCGCTTCTAAGCGATTGTGTTTAGAAAAAAATTGCACATCAAATATTTTTTCTATTCTGTGACGAATAAGATGTAAATCTGGAATGATTAAGCCAATTGTTTGGTTTGGGTAGCGATAAAAATTTTCATAGATCATTTTTGTTATGGCTATAAGCTCATTTTCTGTTTGTTCAAAAGCATAGATACTTGTTGTTGCTTGAGGTAGTTTAGGTGTACTAATTAGAAATGGCGTATTGGGGTCACTAAAATCATTAGGTGATTCTAATTGCCAGTGTATTAATTCAATACTAAGTTCTTTTAATTGCTCTAAAAGTTTTTTCAGTGCTAAAGAATAATCATTAAAACCAATAAAAATCAATCGTTTGAAAGGAAGTTGTAAATTTTTAAGCTTTTTAATGATCATAGCTAATTTGAAAGTTTCCGGATAAATATGATGATCATTACAGTAAGCTTGAAATTGTATAAGCCACTGTTTAAAGCGTTTAAAATCTAAATGCTCAGACGGATATGAAAAAATATCCATATCAGTGATCCAGTTGCAACATAAATCATAGGCAGTTATCGCATCTTTGGTAGCATCAAATACATTTAAAAATACATCATCCTTCTGTGTATTTTTATCATTTTCAATAATTTGCTGCCATAGTAGTAGGTTTTGGTTACTATTATAAAAAAAAGGTGGTATTTCATCTGTTTTTTGATTGAAATAAAGACAATCAATCATCTGATCAAAGAATTGATAAAGCGTTAGAATACGTTGATTAACAACAGAGCGATTGGTTTTTGTTTTAAGGTGATAAATAAAAAGTTTATTTAAGTGTTCAGTCAGGCGTGAATTGACAGCAATAATTTGCGTATCATCATCTAAATATTCCCATAAATGTTGATAGGGCGCATAAGCTGTGCGCATAATCGCTATCCAAAAGTCGCTTGTTAATTAATGTTAATATCGTTAGCTAATTGTAACAAAAATGCACCCAGATGTATTCTCTAGTTGCTTAGTTTAGTATTTTATTTTTTAATAATAGGCGTATGAATAGTTGAAAAGTAGAGAGCAATTTTATATGGATGATAAAGAGCTAGATAAACTAAAAGCGGAACTTATTCGGATTCAAGCACAATTAAAATCTTATATGTCAGCAAGGTTCTTACAAGATGGTGTCGCTGAAAAAATTATGCTATTAGAGAAAAGAGAGCAGGAAATTATTGAAAAGATTAATACCGATGAACATGAAAAAAAACGTCAAACTCGCCACTAAAAAATAAATAAATTATTCAAATGGCCCACAAGGGTTGGCTGGAAACTCACCTTGTGCTTGGCAAAGCCAATTTGTTGTACCATCGGTTGCAATAATAGGTTTTAAGCTAATTGAATTGCCAGCGAGTTTTTTATCTGTAAATGTATAGGTTATAATGCCATCTCGATTAAATCTAACGTTTCCATATTTACCATTGGTAGTTGTTTTGGATGTGTTAAGTTGTTGAAGTGTTATATTATCTATATTACCACTTGAGATCATTTGACTTACAACGTCATCTTGTTTAGAAGATAAAAGGGTATAGGCCTCAGCTAATTTTGCGCGATCAAGATGTGCCATATAACTTGGGATTCCAATTGCTGCAACGATACCAATAATTGCTGTGATCATGGTTGCTTCAATATAAGAAAAACCATGCTCGTTGTGAAAAAGTTTACTCATAGCTAGCTCGTGTATTATTTTATACTATCTCATAATTAACTTTAATAGGCTAATTGAGATATTGCCAATTTAATTTGATAGAGTAATATACTTTTAATCAAATTATCGTTTTAAAATAATATAAAATTGATTCATTTAATATTAAGGCCTTTATGTTAGAACTATGTGCTGTCATTGCTTCATTTTTAGGTGTTTATCTAGCAGCTAGAGAAAATATTCTCAATTGGGTTATTGGTGTTGTTCAAGCATCGCTATATGCTTATGTGTTTTATCAAAGTCAATTATACTCTGACATGATTTTAAATATTATTTATGTTCCGATACAAGTTATTGGCTTTATCAGTTGGGCTTGGCGTGATCAAAAAACACACCAAAAAGTGTTAATTATTCATCGATTAAAACCTTTAACAGTAATCGTTATTTTTTTGATGATTATACTATTAGCTTATTTATGGAGTCTATTTGATGCTTATTTCTTACATGGTGAAGACCCATATTTAGATTCATTTGTTTTAATCGCCGCACTATTTGGTCAAGGACTATTAATTAGAAAAATACTCCAATGTTGGTATATTTGGATTTGTGCTTCTTTGGTATCATCTTATATCTTTTTTTTAGAAGCTTTATATCTTTCTTCATTGGCTAGACTAGCCTTTTTTGGTATTGCAATCTATGGTTTAATATTTTGGTATAGGTGTTATAAAAATATGTGAATATACAGATGATAAATAAAATTATCTATCATCAAATTTTGTGGATATTTATGGGTGGGCTGTTAATGTAGTCGGTGTTGGTGGTGTTGCTGAATTAACAGTAAAATGATTAGTAAACCCACTTGAACACGCTGATGTGTCTACTTTGCCGCCATCTTTAAGTATGACTTGATTGCAGTTATATGTACCAGGACTTGCACCAGCTTTAGCATCAATGGAAATTGTAACAGTATGTGGGTAATCTCCAGAAATATAGAATAATCCACTTGAACTAACAGCTGATACAGAAATAGAACTCATTGGTGCATAATTAGGTGCAGGGCCTGCAAAGGAAGCACCTGATATTTCTGCAGATGTGCCACCACCAGTTGCTAATGTCCATGGAGTTAAGTTTGTTGGTTTGCTACCTTTTGTATCTCCAATGGTTGCTTGGTTGCTTGTATTACAACTTAGTGTGCTGACAGGTAATAACCCCTTTGTATTAGAGCTTGGGTTTAGAATGCTTTGATCACAGTTAAAGTAAAATGACTGTGTACCATTAGCATTACCTGCATAGTAGCCGTTAACTGTAATTTCACCTTGACTAGGTGTTATGACCGTTTGTGATTGTTTTAACCAGTAAGGAGAAGCATACACAAGTTGATTGCTTGTATTTACTGTAACTTTTGTTTTACTTGTATCAACGGTAGTTGGTGCAATAATTTTTGCTGTATCTGATGGTGTACTGCACGTACCATCACCACCAGTAAATTCAACGGTATAACTTACGCAGCCTTCTCTTGGGCAGTTAATTAGGCTGCTATTTTGTGGCTGTTGAGTTAAGGCGGTATTTCTTGGGAAAAAGCATGCTGATTGTATCGATAGCGTTATATTATCGGTATTACTAAACATTTTATATGCTTTATAGTTATCAAAGGCTGTGGTATAGCTATATGGCTGACCATTAAATTTAATATTATTGTTGTTATTACACAGTGCATAAGGTGGTGTTATAGGGTTAGTTGTTGCAACGGTTTTGGGGTCACCAAGTTGTACCATATTAAAGTACAATATACCGCTTGTTTGATCAAAGTAATAAGACTGATTCACTACATCTCCAGGGTTAAGTGCTGATAAAGTAATAAATTCTTTGTTAATATCAGTTAGTGAGTTAGCCTTTGATATTGCTGAAGCATTTGCTTTACAGGTATTCCACTCACTGGGATCTTTAAAGATTGCTGTGCAATTATCCTTGTTTTGCATTTGACTAATATAAGGTGATACATTCAAATATCGGACATCATCTCCCCACTGCCTTAGTAGCCTTCCTACTTCAGTAACTTGTGCTCCGGTGCCTAAGCAAATACCAATACGATTGATAAATAGGCTATCTACGGGGGCATCTGAATAACTTAATAGGATATCTGCATTAAATGCAGTTGGTTGTGCATTATTTTGTGGGTATATTGTATACCCCATATTGTTCATAAAAAAGGTTTCAAATATTGGCTGTCCACCACGGCCATATAAGTAAATATCAGAGATTTGGTTTGTATATACTTGCATATCTCTAATAATTTGTAAATTAAAGTGGTCATTGCCCAATGCACCATATTTAGGGGCTGCAGCAACGCTTTCTGCAACGGATGTCTCAATGTTAATAGTTGCATATTTATGTGGTGACATCATGGCACTGGCAATGACATTATTTCTACCAATGGCATCAGGCTCATCGACTGTATATGGTGTACCATAGAAATTTAAATTATTCAATGAAATAGGGAAGTGATTAATGTCATCATCACAGCCTGTTGCATTACAAACTTGGTAGCCGGCGAGTGTTGCATCTTTATCGAGAATAATCGTTTGCTTGTCACCATCTGAAATGCCAGCATTCATATTAACAGTTTCGGTAAATACCTGGTGTTTAAAATCAGTATTATCCCAAATGTTGTTAAGTGCATACTGTGTTGGTGGTAAAGATTGGCTATTTCCTTTAATCCAGGCCATTGCAGGATCACCAACATAACCATAGTGCCCAGTTCCTCCAGGCTGCCCATAAAGGTTGATGCCAAACTGATTGATATTTTTGTTCTTATCTAACATTTTTCTTGCATCAACACGTGTTGCCATATAACGCGTTGTTTGATTTTCCAATGTTTGTTGGTCGGTTGCATCAACTCTAAAATTAATAAATCGTGTATCTTCCATTCGTGCAGGGCCATCATAATAGGTATATCCTTGAATATTACCATTAACAACAGAACCTTCTCCAACAATAGCATTGACTGAATTAGCTGATTGATCTCCTCCGTGTAGGCCTAAATAAATAGTTGCATCATCTCCAACTAAAGGCTGGGATGCAAAGGCAACACATTCAGATGCTTCGTTATAGACTTCAACACCCAGAGCTGTCATATCTGTGCCTTGAGTAGATATATAGTTATTACAATCATAAAAGCGTTCAACATTGTTATTGGTAATACCAGCGATAACATTGTCTTTAACAAGTCCCCAGAAACCCAGCAAATTACCTTCAGGACCACCACCACCTAAGATTGTAATGCCTTGTTTGTTAGCAGCAAATCGACTATTTAATAATATAGTGAATAAACTTCTTGTCCAAAATGCTTTATAACGGATACGAGTGAAAGTTAAATCATTAAAAATGACACCTGGTGCTAATGCTTGGTCATTAACAGCAATGTCAGGTGATACTGGATAAGGTGCGCTTGTTGTTGCATTGGAGAGGCCTAAATCCATGCGTGCATCGGTATCTAATCCTGCATAGCAGCCATGAGCCCTATTACCCTGAAACACTGGATAAGTTGTTTGTTTAGGAAATCCTGAAGGCTGATAAATACTTGGTAATGCTTGTTTAACAAGCCAATAGCCTCGACCTTGAATTTGACAACCTGCAACAGAGTTATTAAGAAATAAATTTGGTGTTAGTTGACCACCAAAATTGGTAATCCAAAAACCATTTGGATTGAGTGAGTCGATAGGGTGACCTGTATTAGCACCTGAATTTGAGGTATCAGGAATATTTGCAGGGTTGTATCCACCAGCAATAAATTTTTGACTATTAGTCTTATAGTCGCCAGCCCAGAATAAATTTTTACCAGTGCCTGGAGCTGGAAGGTTTGCACCTGGTGCATATGGTGTATAATCAAGTGATGCGCCCATCACGCCAGCTACTAAATTTCTCACAAATTGATTATCTTCAATTCTGTAGCCATCTTCAAGATAGAAACCTTGTCCAATGGCACGGACACAAACATTATTATAGAATTTAATGCCCTTAGTTGCATGCGGTACAAAACATTTATTATAACTGTGGTGGACACTTGTATCTTGTACTAAAAGATGCGTATCTTCAGTTGTGCTATCACTATTAAGTCGATGGAAATGAATAGGATAGCGGCCAACTAATGGTTGACCAAATTTTTCAATTTCAACACCAACTAAATGTACTTGCTCACTAGGTGTGCCTCCCTGATGATTCATAACAGCTAAATGCCCACCAAAGTATTGTGACGTTGGATAATTAGGTTGCGATGGGCTGCCATCATCGGCTGTTGAGGTTAAGTGAATGTTTCTTGATAATAAAGCAACTTCTGCCCGTTCATCTATGCCAAAATTCCTTAAAGCGCCGTCATAAAAACTATAAGCTTGGCCTTTTATAACATCAGAAAAAGTAGTGCCATCAGAATTAGTATAAGATGTATCACTAGAGAAATAACCAGGTGTTGGCATTAGCCCGCCAAAGTGATAATTAACAAGTGGTGTGCCTGTATCTGTTGATTTAAAATCATCTGTTGCACAACCTTCACCTGCTAGGCGTAAAACACTAACTGCATTATTTAAGCCTAGCGCTTGTGTATATTGTGTATGATTGGTAGTTTGCCCTTTATAAAAAGGGTCTTGGGATAATTGAGGATAAACATTGGTATCTTGCTCAGAATTTTGTGCATAATAAATATCGCAAACTTGTACAATTTCAGTTTGATGAGATGAAAAACTTGTTGTTGAAATACTAATCCAATCGCCTTTTTGCCAGCCTGTGCTGCTATCACTAGTAACATCTTTAGATAATACTAGGTAATATGCTGCATTTGCTGAAGTAATTTGAGGTGCTGGTGTTGACAATGTTGAGTCTGTATAAATTTTTAAATTAGTGTAGTTAACAGGTGCTTGAATCCAGTTATCAGCGCTGAAATAGCTAGCACCTGCAGGCATTGCAAGATAACTCCAGCTATTAGAACCAGTTAATATATTAAAATAAGGGTCTAAATTAAGGTTATGTGTGTCTGTGCCAAAGCTTGTTTGACAGCTTCCTGAGGTATAACAGGCACTAAATGTTTGCCCGCTTAAAAGGTCATGAATATAGTTGCCACTTGCATCCTTTGTGAGTCCTTTTGCGCCATATAATAATAGTTTCCCACCATCAGTGACTGTAATATCACGAGCATTATTGGTATTACTTGAAGTAGTTGCAATTGCTGAGCAAGTAATTTGTGATCCTGGCTCTTTACATAAGGGTACAGGTGCCATAGCACTACTTGCTGCTCCTGACATAATAATAGTTACTTTTTTATCACTGCTAATTGGTTTTTTTTCTTCACCAATTTGAAATGTTCCGCCATTAACCCAAAAAGATTGAGCGTAAATTTTAACTGGTCCCTTTAAAGTCTTATTAGTAATACATAATGTACCTTTAATTTCAATCGGAGGTAATAATGAAGTGCTGCTACCAATTGATTTTGAAGCGGTATCGCTATTTGAAATTTTATATGTTGTACCTGATGTTAATGTGCAGGGAGTAGTTGAACCAGCTGAACAGGTATCAGTTAACTCTTTGGCTGAAGCTAAGTTATCACAAGGATCATTAGCATATAAAGAATATCCAAAAGTATATAAAGCGATAAAAGCGATAATTGATTTATTCATTTTTCCACCATAACTAATTAACTAGGGCAATATTCTAATTTTAGTTCTTGTTTATTACTTTTGCGTTGAAAAAACTGAAATAGTTGAAAATATTTTTATAAGTCATTGAATTTTGTAAAAGTCAAAATAGAAAAACTTGATGCCATCATGTCTTTTTTTTAATTGAGAGAGCAGGGAAGTAAGAAAATAATGGCATAAGCTTTTAAACATGGCGGACCGGACGGGACTCGAACCCGCGACCTCCGGCGTGACAGGCCGGCATTCTAACCAGCTGAACTACCGGTCCGCGAAAAAGTGGTGCTGGCAGTAGGACTTGAACCCACAACCTGCCGATTACAAGTCGGCTGCTCTACCAGTTGAGCCATGCCAGCGAACGAGTTTGAATTATAGCGATGTGGTTGTATAAATCAAGTCTATTTTAGGACTTTTTTTATATTTTTTAAGAATGATTAGATTCTATTCAACAAGAATAAGATTTAAAATGATGAAAGTATTTTTATTACCCATTATCCTTTTTATTGAAAATAGGCTATAACTAAGACTAAAGAGATTGTTAATATTGATAATATGGTTGTAGTATAAGGAGATATTATCTATGAAGTCATCTCGAGCAAAAGAGCGCGGGTTTACACTAATTGAATTACTAATTGTCATTGTTATTTTAGGTATATTATCGGCTATTGCAATTCCAGCATATAATAATTATGTCATTAAATCAAAAGTTGCGGATGCTTTAAGCCTTGTAACAGGCGCTAAAACGGGGATTGCCGTTTATTATAGTACTTCAAGCACTTTAGTTGGTGCAGATAATGCGGCAGTTGGCTTAGAAGATGCCACTGATATTGCTTCGAATTATGTCTCTAGTGTTAGCGTCTCTGATGGGGTGATTACGGCAACTCTAACAGGTATTGATACTGATGTAAATGGTGATGTGATAGTCTTAACACCGCAAGCAACAAAAGGGCGCTTAACTTGGTCATGCACAACCAATGTGCCTGTACAGTTTGCACCACAAGGTTGTAGTCAGATATCGAGTTAGTGAATCATAAAGCTTATATTTTAATAAGGTAAAGATAATGGCTTTAGTTGATCAATTACAAGGTATGAGTTCATTTTTAATTAAAGAGTGTGCATTAGACCCACAAGCAATTACTGATGCAAAACGCGCCATTGAATCTTCCAAGCAAGGCCTCATTAGTTATTTAAGTCAAAATCATTTATTAGATGAGGTTGAGTTTGCTTATCGGGCTAGTAAGTTTTATGCATTACCTTTAATTGATATTAAAACATTAGATCCTTCTGTAATTCCTGATCAATACCTAGATGATAATTTGGTTAAACGCTATCATGTGATTCCGATTTTTAAACGCAATAACCGTTTGGTTTTAGCAACTTCCCAACCTTTAAATGTTGAAGCAATGCAAAGCTATCGTTTTTTTAGTGGTATGGAAGTAATTTGTGTGATGTGTATTTCATCTGAACTAGAGAAATTTATTAATAAGGCGACACAATTTTATGCGCATCAGGTATTAGCTGATTTTTCAGATGAAAACTTAAGTGAAATTGAATTTGATATTGCATCAGCTACTAAAGATAAAGCAGATATGCAAGCGGATGCACCCATTGTTAAATTTGTTAATAAAACCATTATTGATGCGATTAAAAAAGGTGCTTCCGATATCCATTTTGAGCCATTTGAACGACAATATCGAATTCGTTATCGACTCGATGGTATTTTATATGAGCAATCTAAACCGCCTGTACATTTAGCCAAACAATTAACTTCTCGTTTAAAAATTATGGCAAATTTGGATATTGCTGAGAGACGTATTCCTCAAGATGGTCGTTTTAAAATGCAAATATCGAAACGTTCAGCGGTTGATTTTCGTGTTAGTACTTGTCCAACACTTTATGGGGAGAAAATTGTTTTAAGAATTCTTGATTCAGGACAATTAAATTTAAATGTACATGAGTTAGGGCTAGAAGCATACCAAAAAGCACAGTATTTAAATGCATTGAATTTATCTCAAGGTATGGTGTTGGTGACAGGTCCTACAGGTTCAGGTAAGACGGTGACTTTATACAGTGGCTTAAGTATTATTAATCAATTAGATAAAAATGTATCCACTGCAGAAGACCCTATTGAGATTAATTTACCAGGGGTTAATCAGGTGAATATTAACCCTAAAACAGGTTTAACATTTGCAAGTACCTTACGGGCTTTTTTACGACAAGATCCAGATATTATTATGATTGGCGAAATCCGTGATTTAGAAACAGCTGAAATTGCAATTAAAGCTGCACAAACGGGACATTTAGTTTTATCAACATTACATACAAATAATGCATGTGAGACGATTACGCGTTTAGCATCAATGGGGCTAGCTTCTTATAATATTGCAAGTTCTATTACGCTTGTGATCGCACAGCGTTTAATTAGAAAGCTTTGTGACTATTGTAAAGAAGAAGATCATATCCATTCATCTGCACTAAAAGAGCTAGGCTTTCAAGAAACACAGCTTATCGATGATGTCACTATTTATAAAGCTTGTGGCTGTGAACATTGTAATCATGGTTATAAGGGTAGAATTGGTGTATTTGAGATACTTGAGATTACACCTGAGATTCAGCAATTAATTTTAGAAAAAGCCAATGTTGCTGAATTATTAAAAATGGCTAAATCACAAAAACTGATTACTTTGAAAGATGCAATTATTTTAAAAGTATTACAAGGTATTACATCATTAGAAGAATTAAACCGTACAACATAGCATATATAATTTTTTAAGAGAAAAGTATTAATATCATGTCAAAAAGGTTAAACAAACAACATATATTTCTATGGAAAGGTAAAGATGAAGAAGGCTTAATGATTCAGGGGCAAACCGCTGCATCAACGCTACAAAGTGCGCGTACATTATTGATTAAACAAGGTATTACAGTATTATCAATTCGTAAACAATCAAAATCATTATCTATTTTCGAGCCGCCGATTAAGGCAGTCGATATTGCATTTTTTTTCAGACAAATGGCAACGATGTTAACTGCAGGCATTCCAATTATCCAAGCTTTGGATATGTTAGTAGAAAGCTCAAACCATCAAAAAAAATTAGCGAGTATTTTAGTTGATATTCGTCATATGGTTTCATCGGGTCGAACACTATCAGATAGCTTAACGAAGTATGCCAATTATTTTGATGTATTATCGATTAATCTTGTCAAAGCTGGTGAGGCCTCAGGGCAACTAGATCATATGCTAGCACGCATAGCAACCTATAAAGAAAAACATGAAACATTAAAGAAAAAAGTTAAAAAAGCACTGTATTATCCGATTGCTGTTTTAGTGACAGCAATTATTGTTACAGCCGTTATGTTAATTTATGTTGTACCAACATTTTCTGATTTATTTGATAGTTTTGGTGCAACGCTACCATCGTTTACACAGATGATTATTGATCTATCTAATTTTGCTCAAGCCTATTGGCATGTGATTGCTCTATTAATTTTATTTAGTATTATCGTATTATCACAACTAAGACGTAAAAATTTTAAATTTCACTATTTAACAGATCAATGGTTATTAAAAACACCAATTGTTGGTAAGATTTTAAAAACAGCCGCTGTGGCACGTTTTGCTAGAACACTAGCGACAATTTTCTCTTCTGGTATGCCAATGATTGAGGCATTAGAAGTAGTTGCCAAATCAACCGGTAATTTAGTTTATGAGCATGCCGCATTAAGAATTCGAACTTTGGTTAGTCATGGTGCGACATTGCATAGTGCAATTGAAGAAGTTTATATTTTTCCGAACTTTCTTGTACAGATGGTCGCAGTGGGTGAAAATTCTGGCAACCTTGATCATATGCTGAATAAAGTTGCTGATATCTATGAAGAAGATGTTGATCATGCAGTTGAAAGCTTAAGTAGCTTAATAGAACCTGTGATTATGATTATCTTAGGTGGTTTAATTGGCGGATTAGTTGTTGCAATGTATTTGCCAATTTTCCAACTCGGCTCTATTATGTAATCATTCAAAGTTAAATAGTATTTAAATAAAGTTAATGATTTCATTACATGGTAAAACAGTATTATTAAGTAAAACCAATCAAATTGGTGATGTGATTATGACATTACCAGCAGCGACAGAGATAAAAAAGCATTATCCTGATGCACGTATATTATTTTTAGCCTCAGCATCAAAAACGAAGGATATTGTTAATCGTTATCAAGATGTTGATCAGCTGATTAATTGGGATGAGATTCAAGAGATGCCTGAAGAAAAGGCTATTGAATATATTCGTTCACTTGGTATTGATTCAGTTATTCATTTTCACCCTAATAAGGCAATTGCACGTTTAATGAAAAAAGCTAAAATTCCTATTCGTGTTGGTACATCTCGAAGAATGTATCACTTTCTTTATTGTAATCGTTGGCGAAATGTCAGCCGTAGTCAGTCAAATTTACATGAGACTGAATTGGATATGATGCTATTAAAACCATTTACAAATAAGGCCTATTATACAAAAGATGAAATTATAGCCTTGAGAGAATTTAAAAGCGTTAATGCGAATGAAAAAGTGTCATCTTTAATTGATAAGGACAAATTTAATTTAATTATACATCCTAAGACACGTGGTGAGCATATTGAATGGTCACCATCATTTTATGCAGAATTAATTTGCCAACTACCACAAGATAAATTTAAAGTCTTTATCACAGGTAGCCAAAAAGAAGGAGAGAAAGTATATCAAGAGCTCATAGAGCCTGTAGCTGAGCTTGTTACTGATCTTACTGGAAAGACAAGCTTAGGTGAAGTTATTGACTTAATCGCTTTATCTGATGGCTTAATTGCAGGTAGTACAGGGCCTGTACATATTGCAGCAGCCTATGGTATTCATACCTTAGGTATGTATGCACCAATAAAACCATTTCACGCTGGTCGTTGGGGGCCTGTAGGTAAACAAGCTGAGAGTTTATCAATAGAAAAAGACTGTAGTGACTGCCGGATTAACATGCGCTGTCATTGCGTAAATGAAATTCCAGTTGATCAAGTAAAAACCATTGTATTGGGTTGGCAGAAAAATAAAGAAAATTCTTAAAAGCAAAGTGTTGACAAGTCTGCATTATGCGCATAAAATGCCATCTCGTTAGCTATTCCCCGATAGCTCAGCAGGTAGAGCAAGTGACTGTTAATCACTGGGTCGGCGGTTCGAGCCCGTCTCGGGGAGCCAGCTAAACAAATTTCATGTTTATTGAATATCGCTGGAGGAATGGCTGAGTGGTCGAAAGCGGCGGTCTTGAAAACCGTTGAGGGTAACACCTCCGGGGGTTCGAATCCCTCTTCCTCCGCCATTTTAGTGTTTTTTAAAGTCTCAAATCATCCCAAAAACAGCTTCAACCCCTTGATTTACCGTTGATTTTACGTCTTATATCGTTTTTTATGATCTTATAGCCACTTTTAATAAAGTGGGGTAAGTTTGGGGGTAACTGTTATAATTTACTATATATGAGATTTTGGAGTTACCCCAACATGCCCTTGAACACCGCTAAAATACTAGCCTTAAAGCCGAAGGAAAAAGACTATAAAGCTTTTGATGCAAATGGCCTCTTTATGATTGTTAAAAAAAATGGCGCTCGTTGGTGGCGATTTAAATATCGTTATTGCGGTAAAGAGCAAACTTTATCGTTAGGCATCTACCCTGATGTTTCATTAAAGGACGCTCGAATAAAACGTGATGAATATCGTAAAATGTTAATCGATGGTGTTAATCCAGCCGAGACAAGAAAAAAAATGAAAGAAGATATTCAAGGCGAAAATTTATTTGAAACAATCGCGCTAGAATGGCATCAAATGAAAAAAGATCAATGGTCGCTTAAATATGCTGAAATTGTTCTTAGTTCGCTTAAACGTAATATCTTTCCTTATGTGACAAATAAACATATCAATAGTATTACACCAACACAAATGCTGGCAATTTTAAAAAAGCTTGAGAGTAAGGGTAAAGTTGAAACAACACGTAAAATTAAACAGACGTGTGGTCAAATTTTTCGTTATGCTGTTGCATTGGGTAAATGTGATCGTGATCCGACACGTGATATTGGTGATGCTTTAAAAACAGCTAGAGCCACCCCCTATGCATTTTTATCGCATCCTGATGATATAGCAAAACTTCTAAGAGATATTGATCAATATCATGGTCACTTCATTGTTAAATGTGCATTAATGCTAGCACCACTTGTATTTGTAAGACCAACAGAGCTTGCTCAAGCCCAATGGCAAGAAATTAACCTTGATGCTTGTGAATGGCATATTGCTGAGCAGCGTATGAAGATGGGGCAAAAGCACATTGTGCCATTATCACGCCAAGCGATGGAAATTATCAATGCAGTACGATTATATACAAACACCAGCCGTTATGTTTTCCCAAGTCCAAAAGATTTTGACAAGCCCATGAATAGTGAGAGTTTAAGGCGAGCCTTGCGACTTTTGGGATATTCAGCCGAAGAAGTGACAACTCATGGTTTTAGGCATATGGCATCGACGCGCTTACATGAAATGGCTTCTGATTTTGGTTGGCATTCTGATGCAATTGAAAGGCAATTAGCTCATGCTGAACGTAATAAAATCAAGGCAGCTTATAATCATGCGGAGTATTTATCTGAAAGAAGACGCATGATGCAAATCTGGTCAGATTATCTTGATGAGCTAAAATTTGGCACGAATGTAGTAGCTTTGAGTTCTAAGCGTTAATAAAATATAGTGCATTTAATAGATTGATGGAACTTAATTTAAAACTAATGGATTTAGAATGCTAAAAGAAATTAATATACCAAGTCCTTTAACATTATCATATGATCAGCTGGTACGTAGATGGGATTATAAAAAAGCTTATTATGATGCTTCTGATATTGAAGTATTATATGAAATACTTAATTTAGTTTCCCATGATGGTCTTGCAATGCGTGGATCATTTAGAAAACTAACGTTGGTGGATACGTGTATATACAAAATAAAATTATTCGCCACCAAAACAGAAGAACCATCAGAATATCTTGAGTGGTCTATGTTAGCTCATGCTTTAAGTCGAAAACTATCTAAGGAATATGCTTGTAAAAAGTATAAATTTTGTCAAGCTGGATTTATTTATGTTCCTATGTTTAAAGAGTATATTTTACAAACTCTTAAGTCTTTCCAGCTGAATGATATTAAAATAAGAAATGATGAAGTTGATGTTAGTGTTGAGGATGTTACAGATGTAAATTTATCTGAATGCCTGCTGAATATGTTGGAAAATGGCTCAATAGAAGTTAATAGCGATAATCCATGTCAACATGCTAGTGATGAAAATCATATAATCATATATTTTTATGATGAGAGAGTCTTTTTAAGTAAAAATGATGATGATCTTCCAGTTAAAATTATTTTGCGTCCTTTAGTATTTAATAAAAATCATTTGTATATAAATACGTTAGACTTATTACAGTTTGAACAAAAACATTCTGAGTCTGACTTATCAAATAATATAGACCCAAAACTTTATAATGAACTATCAGATAAATTTTTTAACCCTAACAGTCGCTATTACCTAGAAGAAATGCATATTGCATTACAAGCTGCACATGCAATATATGTTGAAAACTATGGAAACCCAAAACATGGAACACATAGACGAATTAAAACATGGATTCATGAACATTATCCATTTTATGCTGAAAAGGATTTTGATGGTGAGTTTAAGGAAACAGCACCTTTGAAAAGATTGTGTACCATTGCAACAGCTAAGCTAGATAAAAATAAAAATTATAGGTGATCTTAAAAAATATATTATATATTAATTAGTTAGATTTAAAAATTCCATCTGGTTCACCCATGGTTCACCTATTTGGTTGATCTATTCAAGCTTTTTTTCCTGTCTTAGGATTGTCATTGAGCTAATAACAGCTCAGACAAAACTTTAACAAGGAAACATGTATTATGAATAGTATCTTAAGATTACCACAAGTTATATCCGTAACTAATCTATCACGTGCGACAATTTATCGCTTGATTAATCAAGGTGAGTTTCCAAGACAAATTAAACTTGGTGAACGTTCAAGTGGTTGGGTTCAAGATGAAATCAATCAGTGGCTTGAAAGTCGTATTCATGCCAGAGATGAACAACTTAAAAAGACAAAAAATGATTCAGTTTATTTACATCAATTAAATAAAAAGGGGGTGTGCTATGAGTAATGATCAAGTAGAGAAAATCAGAAGTGCATTAACTTATTTATCAGCGGATTGTTCGCGTTGTGAGTGGGTTGAAATTGCAATGGCAATTAAATCAGAAATTGATAATGAAATAGGTTTTGAGTTATTTAATCAGTGGAGTAGTTTAAGTGAAAAATACAATCAAAAAGAAGCATGCAGTGTCTGGAAGAGTATTCAATCAAATGGCAAAATTAGTATTGGTACATTGTTTTTTATGGCTAGAGAAAACGGTTGGAGTAAGCAGGTTTCGAATAATTTTGAATATTCTATTCATAGTGATGTTAATGATAACTGCAATAGACCTAATGGGCAGAGTAATGATATTAGAAGAAGAATTACTAATAACAACTCAGAATCTAATGTTAGCGAGAGCTGCGTAAATGATAAAGAAATTCAATATCAGAAAATGGCGACTATTGCTGAGAAAATTTATCAATCTGCAAAAGATGCATCCAATGATTATCCATATTTAAAGAAAAAGGGCGCACTAACTCATGGTGTAAAAATTCTGAATGAGGATGTTAATGTATTTGCTTGTGGTTTTGGTAAAAAGGGGAATTTAATTATTCCTTTATTTAATATTAAAGGCAGTATGCTGAGTCTATTGAGTATTTTACCGAGTAAAAAAAACGGTCAACCCGATAAATGTTTAATGCGTGGTGCTAAAAAGTCAGGTTGTTTTTATCCAATTGGCAACTATCAAAAGGATAAACCAATTATTGTTAGTGAAGGCTTTGCAACGGCATCGAGTATTTATCAGGCAACTGGGCTTTATACGATTATGGGTGTCGATGCAGGTAATCTAAAGCCAGTAGTCGATAATTTAAGCGGGCTTTATCCTGAGAATAAAATTATCATTGCCTGTGATAACGATCAATATAAAAGCACTAAAAATACAGGGATTGAGCAAGCAAAAAAAGCCGCCCAATCAAGAGCAAACGTAAGTCTTATTATACCAGAATTTAAATCAACTGTATCTAAACCGACTGACTTTAATGATCTGCATTTATTAGAAGGCTTATCGGTAGTCAGAGAGCAAATTATTGGTGCGACAACAATTATACCAAAGGGTTATTTCTATGCTAAAGATCGTCTTTATTACCAAGATGAATCAGATGAAGCTCCATTATATTTAGCGGATGAATTAAAAGTCACAGCGGATATTAAAGATCATGATAATCAAGGTTATGGTATGCGTTTAAATTGGTATGATAAGTATCATCAAAAGCATGCTTGGTCGATGCCATCAAAGTTATTAGCTGCTAGAGGATTTGAGCCAATTGAGCAAGAGTTACGTGATGGTGGTTTAAATATTTCTGATAGCCCTGATGCAAAACGTTACTTAAAGCGTTTTTTAAATCATGTTCAGCCTCGCCAGTGTTTAACTTCGGTGTATAAAACAGGTTGGTATAATCAAAGCTATGTCTTAGCTGATAAGGCATACAACCAACCAAAAGAATTACCTTATGTATTTAGCCAAGGTGGAGCTACTACATTGAAACCGTCTTCAACGAAAGGTGATTTAGCAAATTGGCAAAAAGAGATTAGTCGTTATGCGATTGGTAATCCATTAATGATTTTAGCGATATCTTTTGGTTTTGTTGGGCCATTATTAAATCGGATGGGTATGGATAATTTTGGCTTACACTTATATGGTTCATCATCAACAGGTAAAACGACGTTAGCATCTGTATTAGCGAGCATCTGGGGTGATCAAGATTTTATTAAGCGTTGGCGAGTGACAACAAATGGCTTAGAGGCTATGGCTGTGAAACATAATGATGGCTTGTTAATTTTAGATGAAATTGCTCAAGTCAATGGGCATGAAGTTGATCAGATAGCTTATATGTTGGGTAATGGTAGTGGTAAAGCTAGAGCGAATCGTAAAGGTAATTCTAAAAAAATTGAAACCTTTAGGCTTGCTTATTTTTCAACTGGTGAGTTATCGGTTGTTGAGAAAATAAAAGAGTCAGGTAAGCGAGTGCCAGCAGGTGCACAGATGCGCTTTATAGATATCAATATCAATCAGAAGTATGGCGTATTTGATAACTTACATGGTTTTCAATCTGGGGGTGATCTATCAAATCATTTAAAAGAATCTTCAAGAAAGTATTATGGTGTTGCCATTGATGCATTTTTGACTGAATTAACCAATGATCTTGATTATTGGAAATCAGAGGTAACAGAGTTTATGGATGATTTCATTGAAGAATTAAAGACTATGACTATTTCAAGTCAAGCTATGCGCGTATTAAAACCATTTGCATTAGTTGCTGCAGTAGGTCAAATTGCGACCATGATGGGTATAACTGGTTGGTCAGATCAAAAAGGTAATGCAGGGCAATCAGATGCATATCATGCGGTATTAGAGATATATAAAAGATGGCTTAATGACTTTGGCAAAGGTGATTTAGAAGAGCAAGAAATGATCACAAGGTTATTTGATTTTCTTGATACTAATCGCCAACGATTTCAAGGTGAAGGTAAGTTTGCCACTGTACCAGCCAATCGTGCAGGATTTATAAAGCCACATCATAGTAAGTTTGCTTATACTATTCATAATAAAGTTTGGAGTGAAGAGATATTCAAAGGGTTGTCAGTTAAAAATGTTAACCGAGCATTAAAAGCACGCGGTACGTTAATTGATAATGCTTCATTTTATTTTGATAAGCATAAAACTCGAGCTTACACCGTGGTTTATGAACACTAACTTATAAACTAATAGAACATATAGAACGTGGTTGTATTTTGATCATGTTCTGTTTTTTATTTCTGTATCCCATATAAACCAAGGGCTGTAGCGCTTTAGAACACTAGAACATGTAGAACACGTAGTTTTGGTAGAGTTTGTAATAATAGTCCAACATAATTTGGCTTAATTGACTATATTTAATTTAGTGTCAAAAATAAACTAACTATAAGTATCATATGATGAAAAATAATGTTTTAAAATTTGTATGCCACAGTAAAAAAACGCTTGATATAGCAGCGGAATTTGGTTGGCTAGCAGGAGCTAAATATACAAACCTACGTGACATTAAACATTGTAGTCAAGTTGGGTTTATAGATATTGACTGGGAGAATTACTGCTTTCAAAAACATATTAATGCAGTAATGAAAACAAAGCCTTTGTATACAGTAGCTAAAGATATAGTAGATATTAATGAGCTTGATCAAATCCTTTATGAAGCGGAAGAATTGTCAAATTATGCTGAGAATGTCATTCTTGTTCCAAAAGACCAAAAATTAAAAAATAAACTAGAATTACTACCTAGAAAATATGTATTAGGTTACAGTGTTCCAACGAAGTATGGAGGCACTGAAATTTCAACAAAGTATTTTAATAGACCTGTTCATTTATTAGGGGGGAGACCTGATGTCCAGAGAAAATTAGCTAATGAAATGCCAGTGGTGTCTTTTGATTGCAATAGATTTACGCTTGATGCAAAGTTTGGAGATTATTTTAATGGCAAAAAATTTATTCAACATCCAATTGGGGGCTATGAAAAATGCTTATATGATTCAATAAAAAATATCACGAAATTATGGAGTCAGTATGAATAAGGAAACTGCGAGAAATGAATTTTTAATGCGGATGTATGATCAAATGTTTAATGATATTAACCGTCATATAATGGTTGTTTGGCAACCTATTATTATGTTAGGTGGAACTATTGCTGCGTTGATTTTGCAAGGTAAAAATATATTGCCAATTAGTATTTCAACTACTATGATTATTTTAGTTGTAGCTTGGGTAATAGCTCATGTATATGATAGTAGTTTTTGGTATAACAGGAATTTGGCTATTATCTCAAATATTGAAAAACAGTTTCTTCATAAAGATGATGTCTCTGAAATATGTTTCTATTTTGCTAGCCATAGAAGGAACAATAAAATGATATCTCATTTACGTATTCAGTATTATTTAGCAGTAGGCATTGGAATTATGGCAGTAATTTATCAACTGTTTATCGACTTGACTAATGGCTGTAGAAATTATTTGTTTATCTTGCCAATATTAGTGTTGATCATTGTTTGTTGCATGTTATATAGCTTTAAGAAAGGGAAAGATAAACGATATGATGAGTTTATTAAGATGTCACCTGGGAAAACAATAAAATCTGAATCTTCCAATAATACAGTTGGTCATTCAGGTAGTGGGTGACTTTTAATAAGCTTGCCAATATCAGTCTATTCTAAATCCAAAATTTCTTTGTCTTCATATTTTTCTCTTAAGTCATCAAAAAAAGAATTTAGGTCATAAAAATTATCATTTATCATTTTAAAGTGAGATAAATATTCTTTAAATTTTTTAAAATAAGATACTTCTATCCAAAAATAAGCTAAAGGAGTCGAATGTGATAAATGAATTGGATTACTGTTTTTTATATTCCAATTGATGATTCTATCACCACATTCTTTATCTCTACGATCTTTTTTAAATTTCTGGAAAACGTATTTAAATCTTTTGGGTGCTACTCCTCTAAATGAACTAAATTTAACAACATTATTATCCTTATCATTTGCTTTATCCTTAATTATTCCTTCAAATAACTTTTCTGATAGACTTTTGGGATATGGCTCAATGTAAACTACTTTATCAATGCCTGATGCAATAATATGTTTAGCACATAAATGACAAGGAAATGTAGTGGTATAGAGGGTTGCATTTTTAATTGATATTCCCCTATTAGCAGCATCGCAAATTACAGCTTGCTCAGCGTGAACAGCTCTGTAAAATTCTAATGAATCTTTCCACTCTTCATCTATTTCTTCACACTTAATTTGTTTTACTCTATGAGATAAAGTAAATCTGTTTTCATCTACAGTTTTGAAGTCTCTCAAATCTGGCTCTGAATCACACCAATAAGCGCCACCACCAAATTTAGGAACTTCATTGCATCCTGTTGATATAACATTACCATTAATATCTAGCGCACATGCTCCAATTTGTTTAGATGGTTCACTAGTACGTAATGAAGCAACGTATGCATGCATCATACCTATTTCTTCTTGTGTTGGAGTTATAAAAGGAGCATTAAAAATTAAATTGGTAAATCTATCTACATCATCCTTGATAGTTTCCATATGTAGAAAATAATGCGCTTTATGATAGGTTGCTAATGTATTACGCCCATAGTTATCACAATTTTTATCATTTTCATCTGTACTCATTAATTTCTGTATTTTATTTTTGTCATCATCTAATAATATGTCACACTTTTTCTTATCTGATAATGCTAGATTTTTCAGATACTGTTCTCTTAAGCTTTTAGTTTGATATACAGATAAAAAAATAAAATTTCTTCTATAAACATGGCGTAAAATGTTATATTCATCAGGGTGCTTAAAGGAATCTATTATATAGATAACAGGCTTACTATTTTGAGCTTTCTTATCTTTTTCCACTTGCTCATGTCTTAATTGCATAATTCTAGCAATTGCTGCATAAGCCATAATACCTTTATTTTTCTTTCTTAAGTAGTTAATTTCATCAATCTTCTTGAATATATAATCGATTTCTGAATCATTTTCATCTTTTTTAATATTTAATAATTGTGTCAGTTTTATTTTATGTACTATACACTCTGCACTTTTAAATGATTTAACTAATTCAGAATAAACCTGATCAAAATCTGTTCCAACACCACCAACTAAGCCAATAATAAGTTCAAAGGCCTCTCGTTCACCAGTCATTTTAGCAACCCCTCTTTTCTAGAGACAAAAATAAGTATACTGAATAAATATAAAAATTTTGCAAAGTTGATTAAAAAATCATGTTCTACGTGTTCTAATGTTCTAAAACGGCCGCACCCCTTATTCTATATGACTTTTTGGTGATGAATAATAGAACATGTGCAGAACAAATAGAACATTTACGGGGGTGAAGGTACTTCCTACAGTTATAAACTTATCAGGTTGATTACGCGCAAATAAAACTTTCTGCGTTGTATTTTGAGACTGCAAACTAGGACTGAGTGATTTAGAAATTTAACTGTTAAATAGGTGGGCTCAAATTTGAGCCCATTAAAAATAGGCCATGCTCCAGTGGAGTGTGGCATGTAATCTTAACTAGGTTTACTCCATTAGAGATCATTATATTAAGCCTGAGTTACTCACCCCAAATCTGGGGGCACTAAATTAGTTTTACCGCAACGCGGCTAAACCCCTATTGGTAAGGATTTTATTAACGTTCCTTAATTTTCAGGAGCGTTAGGGTATAGATTTAGTTTAATATTTTTCTTGCTATGGATTGTAATAATGCTACTTCTATGAGGAATAATTTAAACCAAATTATAAAAAGGTACTTTCAACCTAAAACTTAGTGGGGGTGATTCACCCGCCGAAAGCCTATTCTGCATCACAAAAAAAATTGATTTCGTTTCGCTTTTTTATTCTAAAAATATGAGTCCATAAATGATCATTAAAGAGTATGAGTGATCATGGCGTCTTAAAATTTTAGGTATAATTTGATCAAAAAAACGAAATGGTTTATAACTTATAGGCATATACAGTTTAGGTATTAAATGATTGCTTAGTTAGCAATATTAGTTTTAAATGTACTTGATGTGGTATGACTTTGAGTGGATGGATGTGAGTAAAAAAAATACTAATATTTCTGATAAAAATTTACCATTCTATGAGCAAATTCCTATTTCATATTTTCAACAAGCCGCAAAAAAAATTGGCTTAGATAGTTGCTGTGATATTAAAGAAGTAAATGATTTAATTCAACAATCTGATGCTATATTAGACATTGGAGCTGGCTGGGGGAGAGTAATAAATTATTTAATTTCAAGTGGCTATCAAGGGGAAATATTTGCAGTTGAGAGAAGTGCTCAATTTTATAATTATCTGAAAAAATATGAAAATTTAGTTTCTATATTAAAAGGTGATATTCGTTCTGTTGAAATTAAACGGCAGTTTCCACTAATTATCTGGATGTGGGGAGGAATTGCGGAAATGAATAAGCCTGAACAATTAAAGAGCGTACAATATATAATTTCATCAACTTTAGCAAATAATGGATATCTAGTTATTGATACTGCAGAATATATTAATAGGCCTCCCAAGGAAGTTACTATAAGTGCTATAGATACTGAAGATAGAGATGCAATTTTTGATGTAGAAATAGAAAATAAGCACATGCAATATCACTGCTATATGATGTCAAGCTCTCAAATGTCGGAATTTGCAGATGTCTTAAGTTTAAAAAGCTTTTTTCAAAAAAAGTATATAACAGATACAGGTGTTGCAAGGGTTTTACATATCTTTCAAAAGTAGCCTTTTCAAAGCTATTAAAGCCACAATGCTACTATATGATTGCTAAATTTTGTACTATATTTTAAGAAATAGTACTTTAAATAGATATTGAATATATGAAAAAGAAAGAAGTCATAATAATTATAGATGGGTTTTCTACAGGTGAAGATCTAGTAAAAGTTATATCGTCTTTAGTTAAGATAGAATTCATTCATATTATTACTCCTAGTTGTAGTTATAATTTAAAACAAAAATTAATAGATATACATGTAAATAAAGATGAATTTATTGATGAATTAGTTTATGACAATAATTTTCAATGTTTAATGGAAAAATTATCAAAATATGACATTAAGAATGTTGTGTGTGGCTTAGAAGGTCAAGGGGTAACATTAGCTGAAGAAATATTAGAAAGCTTAGGAATGAATAAAAATAATTATACTAAGTTACAGAGTAGGCGAAATAAACATGAAATGAATCTCGAGCTTAAAAGAGCTGGCTTATCAACAATTCGTGAAAAAATAATATTAAAGGATACATCTATTGACCAAGCAATCAATGAAATTGGTAATAAATACCCAATGGTTCTAAAGCCAATCAATAGTGGAGGTAGTGATGGTTTTCATTTATGTATAAGTGAACCAGAAGTTTATAATAGTGCAGAAATATTGTTTAATAAAAAAAATACATTTGGTGAAGAAAATACTTCATTGCTTTTACAGGAATATTTAAGTGGTAAAGAATATTGTATTAATACAGTTTCAAATGGCGAGTTTAGAGTAGTTACAGATATTTGGTGCTATGATAATTTTTTTACAGATGATGGCAGACGGTTATGTTATTCATCAACTTTGGTAGACCACAAGAAAAAACAGGATTTAATTGACTATACATACCAGTGCTTAGATGCTTTAGGGTGCTATTATGGAGCCTGCCACACCGAACTTATGCAGCAGAATGACAGAATCGTAATGATAGAGTCTGCAAATCGCTTAATGGGCGGAATTCCTAGTATATTATTAAGAGAGTGCCTATCAACAACTCAATTAGATGCTTTTTGTCAAATGATTGTTGATCCAAAGTGCTTATTAGACCTTTCGATAGGAATTAAAAAGTTTATTAAAATAGTTAATATTATTCATGATGAGAAGCCAGGAAATTTGGTTAGCATAGAAAAATTAGATTTATTCAAGTCCTTAAAGTCATTTAGAAACCTTAAGATAAATGTATCTATTGGACAGAAAATTGAAACTACTAGCAGCATTCATAACTGTATTGGTCATGTGCTTTTAACGCATGAAAGCTTGACTCAGCTAGATTTAGATGAATGCTATATACGTCAAAATCAGAGTCAGATATTTAAAATAGTGTAATGAATAAAGGTGGGTTGATGATGGACAATATATCTCAAGCGATAGTTAAGTGGCAAGAAATCCTTGGTGAGAACAAAGTTATTATAGATAAAGATCAATTAATAAAGAATTCTGTTACTACCACAGGTGTAAAAAAACATCCAATTTGTAGGTTGGAGCCAGACACTTCTGAGGAAGTTAGTAAAATACTCGAAATAGCCAATGAGTTTCATGTGACTGTTTATCCATATAGTCGAGGAAATAATCATGGCTATAACTCATCGTGCTCTTACTCTGATAAATCTGTATTAATTAATCTTAGCGATATGAAACGTATTATTTCTTATGATAACTATTTTGGGTATATAGAAATTGAACCAGGGGTTACGTTTAAACAATTATATGAATATGTTGCGAACCACATGCCTGATCGAATGATATCTGGCTTTGGTGGGAGTATGTCAGCAAGTATTATTGGTAATGCGCTAGATCGAGGTGTTGGTAAAGGAGTATATGGTAATAGAGAAAAATCTTCCATTATTACAGAAGTTATAACTGCACAAGGAGCAGTTTTAAATTTAAAAGATAAATTGGGTTTGGATGATATAACAGGCGTATTTAGTCACGCAACTGTAGGTCCAAGTTTAAATGAGTTATTTTATCAATCTAACTACGGTGTTGTAACTAAAATGATTGTATATCTCGAGTCTATTCCAGAGTATATGACGGTTCTAGCTTTTTCAGTGCCAAAGGATGATATGTTACCAAAAATAGTTGAAAAACTTAATTTGCTTAATAAGCTAAAAGTTATTGAGCCAGTTTATTCACTATATAATGACGAACGTTTAGCAGTAGGCTCAGGCCTTGGGAAAAAAAGTGAATATATTGATCAGGGATATACAACCAAAGCAGCAATTAAAGATATAATTGATAAACTTTCTGAAAGATATAAGCGTAAATTATCACGGTGGAATTCGTCCTTCGCTATTCACTGCAGTTGTAAGGAAGAATCTGACTTAAGGATAGCTCAGATTCAGAATATATTGGGTGATACTATTGATGGATTCAGTTATTCATCCATCACAAAATCACAAGCTAAAGAAATTATACAAAACTCTCTTTCCTATGCAGATAGTAACCCTCCTGAGAGTGAATTTAAATTCCTATTTAATTTAGGTTTTACAAATGATTATGATCAACAAACATTGTATTGGAAAAGTAAAGCTAGCATGACCTCAGAGTCAGTTGCAGTGATTGACGGTAGTGGGTTAATCTTTTTTGTTCCTAAAATTCCATTTAAGCCTGAAAACATAAAAGAATCTTTAGAAATAGTAAAAACCATATCAGATAAATATGATTATGAAGTGCCTGTTACATATCAATTTAAAAGCCAATATTTTTGCTACTTAGTATTACCAGTTTTATTTGACAAGAATAACCAAAACGATGTAGATAAGGCTTATAAGTATTATATTGAGTTATTTAATTCATTTAAGGATAAAGGCTATATTCCATATAGAGTGCCTGATATTTCTATGAGAGATATGTTTAGTAAAGATACTAACTACAATGATTTAACTCACAAGATTAAAACTATATTTGATCCAAATAATATCATTGATCCTATTAAATATATGTATCATAAATAGGAGAAATTTATGTTACATGTCATTGAGCACTTTAAAATTAATGTGCAAAAACAACCGTCAGCACCTGCACTATTAATAGATGAATCATCTTTTTCTTATGCTGAATTAGATTATCAATCGGCTAAATTTGCTGAAAGTTTAATAAATAGAGGCTTACAAAAAGGTGATGTAGTGGCTATTCATGGCATGAATGAGCCTTGGATTGTATTTATTATATTTGCAGTTTGGAAAGCTAGGGGAGTTATTTGTTTAATCGATACTTCACTTCCTCAAGAAAGAAAAGAAGTTATGGTAAGTGAAGCAAATGTGAAGTTTATAGTTGAAAATGATCATTGTTTACTTACAAAACATGATGTAATAAGGGTAAATGATTTAAAGCTATTATCTAATTTAAAGCATCATAAAGCAGATCACGCTAAGCATGTTTTTGAATATGATTTAAATGATAATGCGTATATATTTTTTACATCAGGTAGTACCGGTAAACCCAAAGGAATCTTAGCAAAACATTTGGGTCTTGCGCATTTTTTAAACTGGCAAAAAGATGAGTTTCAGCTTTCAGAAGAAGATAGTTGTTACCAAATAACAAAAATTTCATTTGATGTAATTTTAAGATCAGTTTTTACGCCATTAATTAGTGGAGCATCTGTTGTATTTCCCAATGCACAATTAGCAATTACTGATGTCAAAATTATAGAAGAAATGTCTTTAAAAAAAGTTACATTTTTTCACTGTGTTCCTACTTTATTTGATATATGGTTATCTCAACTTAATAGCTCAGTTAATATGCCTGAATTGAAATACATATTTTTTGCAGGAGAAAAGCTATCTGAAGAGTTAATAGTAAAATCACGTAAAAAGATTTTTCATAATGCTGAATATGTTAATTTGTACGGTCCTTCAGAGACTGTGTTGGCAAAATTTTACTATCGTTTTACAAATATTATTGAAAATAGAGATATTCCAGTTGGTCAAGGTATACCTGAAACAGAAGTTTATATTCTAGATAGTAAAAAGAATATATGTGATGTTAATCAAACTGGTGAAGTAGTCATTGTAACACCTTATAAAAGTGAAGGGTATATCTCTAAACAGCTAGCATTTAAGAACTTACCAAAAGTGTTAAATAGCAAACATAAGCAAGGATATTATACAGGTGACTTAGGTTTTATCGATTCAAGTGGTTTATTACATATTTCGGGTAGAATAAATGATGAGATAAAGGTAAACGGTGTAAAAGTAAATTTACTAGAAGTTGAAAATATCATTTCATCTTCTGAGCATGTTAGTAGGGCAATTTGTTATTATAATGATTCTTTAAAAGCTCTTGAAGTATATCTAATGCTAGAAGGTAACTTTAGCAGAAAGAAGATAGAATCAATCTATCAATATATGGAAAACTTTCTTTTAGTTGAGATGATGCCAAGTAAAATTTATCGTGTTAAGGAGTTTATTTATACAGGCAGTGGTAAAATTGATCGCAAGCGTACAGCAAGCCTTTCTAAAAAAACTGAAATAACGCTACTGGATGATAATTTTCAAGATTTTAGTGCAACTGATCAATTAATATTTAACCTCATTGAAAGTGAGTTTAACATAACACCCGGGTATGATGTGAGTCTATTTCGTTATGGTATTAATTCTTTAAAGCTAACTTTATTATTAGCAAAATTATCTCAAAGACTAGCTATTAATATTAAGCTTAGTGATTTTAGTGTACCTACTCTAGCTAACATTAGTAAAATAGTTGATCGTTATTTACTTAATCAAAAAGAGTCTATACAAGATAACTTAAGAACCGTTCAAACTACTAATCATCTTAGATTAAGCCCACCACAACAATCAATTTACAACTTCCAGCAGTTATTTCCAGATTCTGCCGCATATAATTTGGTTTATGCTTTTGAGTTTGATGAATATTTTGATAGTAAAATTTATACTCAATTTATTAGCTATATTTGTTATAAATATCCAATCTTACTATCAACGATTCATACTGTTGAAAATGATTATGTTTTTTCATTTAGAAATAATAATGTAGAGTCACAGATTGAAATAAAGGATATGGTTAACTCTAATAAAATTGATGCGTATTTATTGGAATTAACAGCGGAACCTATTAGCAAAAAAGGTTTTCTATTTAAATGTTATATTATTCCTACTGAAGATAAAACATATGTTGTTAATTTATTTGATCATGTTGTCGTTGATGGTTATTCAACAACACTTTTTATCAATGAAATGACTAAGTATCATAATAAATGTTATAAAGATGAGAGGCCTAAGAGAGGGTTTATTGAAACATCTCGCTCCTTCAAATATAGAAAGCATTCTTATGATAGATTTTGGCGATATTATTTACTTGGTTATCAAAAAACATTAGTTTTAGGGGACAAAAATCAAATAGTAAGTAATCTTGGAAAAACTAAATGGTTTCATATTGAAAAACACAAGCATTTAAAGGTTAAGGAAATTTTACCAGAAGATATAACTGAATTTAGTTTTTATTTTTCTGTTTTTGCTATTTTAATATCCAGACTGACAAGCCAGGACATTGTAAATATTGCAGTTCCATTCAGCCATAGAGGACTTTATGTCGATGATGCAATAAATTGCTATGTTGGCGCATTACCACTTATTGTAAATGCCAGAGAACATTTAAATATATTAACGTTTTCTAAAAGAGTATTAAAAATAATTAAGTTAATTAACCAGAATTTAGATGAATCAATAGCTTCTTTAATGAAAAAGAATGGCATAAAAATTGATCATGCGCGCTCGAATAATATTTTTGATGTTTATTTTTCATATGATGATGTGTTCCATAAAGAGGTGTCATTTCTAAAAAGTTCAGGGAAACGCCATCATATCAGTCAACCAGAGTATAAATACCCTTTATCATTTATGATTAATAAATCTGATTTAAATGAGCTTCATATTGAAATCGAGTATAGTTCAGAAACATATTCAGAAAGTTTGATAGATCAGATATTTAGTGGTTATATGGGTTTAATTGATCAGGTTCTTCTAAAACCAAATGAATTAATTAACTCAATTTCTTTATCATCAAATGAAGTATTAAAAAAATATAAGCGCATAACTAGTATTACATCATTATCTCATAGCAATATTATTGAAAGTATTTTGAAAGTCGATGAAAGCGTATTCAACAGAATAGCAATTAAAGATATTAACGGCTATGAATACACCTATACTCAATTACTCTCTTATGCATATAGGATATCAGAAATGTTATCTTCAAGCGTACAGGAAGTCGTTGCAATAAAGCTTAATAAATCATTTGATCAAATTGCTTGTTTACTAGCTAGTTTTATGAGTAACAATATTTATTTACCACTTGCTGTTGATATACCAAAGATACGAATGTCTTATATTTTAGATGATTCAGATGTTAGATTTTTAGTTGAGTATGATGAAAAAGGTACATTAATTCTTAGAGATTTAAAAAATGAAAAATCAGCATTAATATCTAATAAAAATTTATCAGGGATAAAGTATTTAGAAAGCATTAAATTTAACAAAGATATAATCAGTAAGCCAGCATATATTCTATATACATCAGGGACAACAGGAAAGCCTAAAGCAGTAATACAAACACATAGAACATTAGTAAACTTGATAGATTTTCAAAAAAAGCAATTACATGATTTAGAGTTTCCAATTGTCACACAAATCGCATCATTATCATTTGATGTTAGTTTACAAGAAATTTCTTATGCTTTGGCTTCTGGAGGTAAATTAATATTATGTGATAAGGATACAAAATTAAATCCAAATAAGATATGGAGTTTATTTGATACTGAAAAAGTTGAAGTCACTTTTATTCCGCCAGCTATATTACAGTTACTTGCTGAAGAGAGCATAAATAATAAGGCAATTAATTATGGTCTTTATAATTTAAAGTATATTATTTGTGCTGGTGAGCAATTGAAAATTTCAGATGCTATTAGAACTATGCTTAAAAATGCATTTCGACATGCTTCTCCTAAATTATATAATCATTATGGTCCAACTGAAACGCATGTAGTTACAAGTTTTGGTATTGAAACGACTGAAACCTTACTAGAGGATTTCCCTTCAATAGGTAAACCAATTCAGAATGTACAGTGTTATATACTCAATAAGTATAAAGATTTAATGCCATATGGGATGAGAGGAAATTTGTATATAGGTGGAGATACACTGGCGTTAGGCTACTTAAACCGAGTGAAAGAAACAAAAGAAAAATTTATTAATACCCGTTATGGTAGGTTATATGATACTGGAGATATCACATACTACTTTTCTGATAATTTATATTTTGAGGGTCGTTCAGACCATCAAATTAGCATTAATGGCTACAGAATCGAGCCTAAAGAAATTGAATCGGCGATTATGGCATCGAAGTTAGCTATTGAACAATGTTTAGTTGTTAAAGTTAATATTAATGATCAAAACCAACTATGCTGTTACTATAAATCAAAAGAAAAAATTGATCCAAATCTAATTATTACTCATTGCCAGAGTTTATTGCTAGATTATATGATCCCAGTTTTCTACGTTCAAGTATCGAAATTTCCATTAACTGCAAATGGTAAAATAGATATTAAATCCTTATCCAAACCTAAGCTAAATACTAATAAAAAATCTAAAGCTCTTCGATCTGCTAAAGTTGATAGTATTCAAAAACAGATAATTACAGTATTACAAGAATATTGTGACTATCCAGTTTCAATTACTGATAATATTTTGCAAATTGGGATTAGCTCGCTTAATTTAGTTAGGGTATTATCTAAATTAGCTAAATTATTTAAAGTTGAAATATTTTTTAGAGATTTGGTTCAGAACCCAACTATATTTTTACTTGATACATGGATAAAAAGGCAAATAAATAAAAACTTAATATCATCTGGCGGCGGTATTAACGAACAAATTCGTAGAAGTAAGATATCTTATCAGCAAAAAAGGATTATTGAAGATATTAAAAATGGTCAAAACCCAATTGCTAATAATTTATCATTGGTTATACGGTTTAATGATAAAATCGATCTAAGTAAATTATCTCATAGCATTAATTTAATAGTAAACCGACATGATATTTTTAAACTTTCAATGAAACAAACATATAATAATGAAAATTTAGTTAAAGGGTATACATTATTCTCAGAAGCACTTCTCGTACAAGAAGTGACAGTTGATATTTTGGCTTATATTGATCAATTGATACATTATAATTTTTATCCATATAAAAATGGTTTTGGCCAGTTTCATTTATTAAGATCATTACAGAATAATCATATATATTTTGTTATGGTCATCCATCACTTAATTTTTGATGGTATTTCATTAGGACATTTCATTGATGAGTTATTAGATACTTATTTGGATAATACAAAGCAAGGTATTCCTAGGAAAGAATTATCATATTTAGCGTATATTCAGCAAGTATCTCAAGATTATTACTATGAAAATCTAGATTATATTAAAAATTGTATTAAAAATATTAATTCATTAATTTGTGTAAAAACAAAACCTAAATCAGATAACTTTTATAAAAATTATAAATCAAACTGTTGGTTTGAAATTGATAAATCATTAGGAAATGGTTTAAATAAAGTAGCAAAAGCAGTAAACATTTCTTTGTATAGTGTATTTGTTTATATTTACGGTTTATTTATCTACTTTAATAAATCAGATAAAAATAATTCTACATTACTAATTGGCACAACGACCTCAGGAAGAGAGTCAAATAATACTCAATCTATGATGGGTTTATTTTCGCAGAGAATACTAATTGATATTAGTGAAATTGAAGAACAAACTAATTTAACTGAAAAGTTGATATATATACAGTCTAAAGTTAATGTAGCTTTGTCAAATCAATTACTTTCGATGAATGAAGTTCCAAGCTGTAAACGTTTTTTACATAATAAAAATATTTTAACTCCTCAGTTTAATATTGTTTTTCAGAACTTTGCATCTCAAAATAAAAAATTATCTCAACTTAAAGCTGAAATAATTAAGTTAGAAAATAGATATTATTCTCTCGATGAAATGGATATCACACTAGTTATTTATCAGCATGCAGTGAATTTTTTTGAAGTTGAGATCGTTTATAATAAAAATTTTTATAATACAGATTTTATTAATAGTCTGAAGCATTTTTTTATAGAGCAGGCGACAAATATTGCTATGCATTAATAATTTATTTTAGAATAAGCAAAAAAATTAATGTGGGGTAACTATGGGGTAACAAAAAATTATTAAAATATAAATTGATTATAAATTATATAGTTATAATTCAATTGGAATCCCTCTTCCTCCGCCATTTTAGTGTTTTTTAAAGTCTCAAATCATTCCAAAATTAGTTAGAAGACAGTGTTTTTAAAGTGACATTACCCCCTTCTTCAATAAAGCGACTAACTGCCTTATCAGGCTTTCCTCTAATGATTAATACTTTATCACCTAATGAACTAGTATCAAGCAGTTGCCCTGTAACATACTTATGTACAAGTGATCTTAGAAATGGTTGATAATCTAAGCCTTCTAGTTCTGCAATTTTTTTCAATAGAAGTACATCATCTGCATAAGCTTTAAAGTTTACTGATGCAGTCTGCTTTTTATGACTAAGTGCAGCAGATTGTAATTTTTTAATTTCTTCATCTTTATTTTTAGTTACATGGTATTCGCCTTGCTCAAGCAAATCTATTAACTCTTTTTCCTCTTGATCAAGAGGTTTAAATATATCTTTTTTTTGTTTAGTCATTTTATTTCACCTCTTTAACTTTTGTTTTGTAAGTTTTCTTGTTGGAAAAATGGTTTTCAAAAAAATATGCTGTTTATCTTCAACATAGGGTACGGCATAGATGTAGTCATCAAAATTTATTATAGGTTACTTTGTTTATAAGTATACTTAATATGTAGCTAATAGCAATATAATAGCTACAATAATGCTGAAATTAAATTTAATTTTCAGAAAGTTAATAATGACTCCCTAAATTTTTGGAGTACTAAATTAGTTTTGCTCCATTGGAGCTAAATCTCTATTGGTAAGGATTTGAGCGTTATTAATGCCCAAGATGACTAGAGATAAATTGAAGTTTTGTATTTTCAATTATATACTACATAGTAGCATAGTAATTATCTTTTAGATAAAATCATGAGTGCTAGAAATACAATAAATGAGTTTGCCAATGATCTTTATGATAGTGGCATGATTGATAAAAAAACATTACGTGATCTGTCAGATCATGCATTACCAGATCTATATGAATTTACTGGTGATGAAATTAAGGCTTTAAGAGAAAGAGAAAAAGTAAGCCAAGCTGTATTTGCAAAGTATCTTAATATAAGTGCAGGTATGGTTAGAAGCTTAGAGCAAGGTAGTCGCCATGCTAAAGGTGCTATTTTAAAATTACTGAATATAGTTAAGCAAAATGGAATTAAAGCATTAGGTTAAAAAGGTACTTTCAACCCAAAACTTGGTGGGGGTGATTCACCCGCCGAAAGCTTATTCTGCGTTACAAAAAAATTGATTTCGTTTCGCTTTTTTATTCTAAAAGGATGAGTCCATAAATAGCCATTAAAGAATATGAGTGATCATAACGTCTTAAAATTTTAGCTGTAATATGGTTAAAAAAACGAAATGGTTTAAGTGGTGATTAAATTAAGTTTCAATCTAAAGATTTGCTAATTTTGATCTATTAAAAATTATTGTTAGCAAGACTTACTATTATGGAATTTTATAGATGTTTAATTCAAAATTTAAATTTTATTTAAAACAAATAATTCTCTTTTTATTTAGATAAAGGGAAGTAGTAACTCAAATTAGAGATTACTAACTCCTATTTTAGATTGCAGTAACATTAACTGCTTGGTCGCCTTTAGGTGTTTCTTGTATCTGAAACTCGACGTGCTGCTCTTCAGATAAAGTATCAGCACCATTGATGCCTCTAACATGAACAAAAATATCTTTTTTGCCATCATTACGTTTGATAAAACCAAAGCCTTTTTGATCGTTGAAAAATTTAACGATTCCTGTATATGTATTCATTATTGTATATTCTCTTTAATTGTTTAATTTACTTAATTTGCGTTGTGTATAAATTTGAAAAAATAGAAGTTCTAAATTTTAGATAAAAAAATAAACAAAGCTCGCACATCCTAGCACACATTTTTAGATTAAGATATAATTTAGTTGCGATTAAGTTTGACGCCATGAATGGGAAATGTACCATTAGCTAGCTCAGAAGAGTAGAAAGACATTAATTTATTAATGTTTGGTTTGTATTTTTTTCCCCATAATTTTTTTAATCTAAATATGGCTTTTTCATTAATATAAATACCACCTTTATTATCAACTAAAAACATAGCAACATCACTATTATTTGTTGTTATTGCATAGACAAAATCATCTTTATCATCATTCATCTCTTCGATTGTATCTTCAATATGCTCTTTTAGCTCAAATTCATATAATTCTTTTGACATAGGCTTATTTTTAAAGAATGTACTGCGTAAAATTTCTTCAAAGTTTTTTTTACTCATATTTATGAAAACTCCTAGTTTTATTGCTGCTTTAGGGTATGAACGTTACTTGGTAAAGTTCATTAGCTGCTAATGGCATTAAAGTTAAAATTTGAATATTCTAGTGATTACTTATTTTAAGATACCAGCATGCTCATCTATCTTTAAAACTTTAAAAGCCTTTATTTAAGTTACAAATAATGCTGAACTTGGATCTAAGATAAATAGAGAATAACCTATATATTTTGAGAAACTAATAAAGCGGAGATAGTGTATCATCATTTTCTTAAAATTACATCAAAGACGTCTTTAATCTACAGAAAGTGTTAATATATAGGTGCAAAATTGCTATCATTTACCAACTAAATATCTTATGATGGGATTTTCCTAGTTTGTTTCAATGGTTAACTTCTAAATTCTAGAATGCCAAAAGTAAGACATGATTAGGCATTTATTAATAGAAACTTAAGGAGCCAACTAGTGAATAATCCTAGATTTTATATTGATAACTTATTGTTAATATAACAAAAAGTAGATCGTAAATTTTTATTTTAAGTAAGCCTAAACCAAAATATATTAATTTATATTTCTTTTGGATATCAAAATGAAAGTAATCAATGCTAGTTGCTGGAAAGGTCTAATAAGGCCTTATACCCAAAAATCTAATTATATTGCAAGTAGACAAGTAATTAATACACTTTTGCCTTTATTTCTTCTCTGGGCGATTTATTTTACGTTTTATAATGTTTCTATTTTAGTGTTATTTATTTGTCTCATTTTAAGTTCTACATTATTGCTTAGATGTTTTGTATTGATGCATGACTGTGGCCACAACAGCTTATTTAAATCAAAGCGTCTTAACAATATATTCGGCTTTATCTTTGGCGTTATTACGGGTATGCCACAATATGTTTGGTCAGCTAATCATGCCTTTCATCATAAAACAAATGGTGATTGGGATAGTTATCGTGGACCATTAAATATAATAACAACAGATGAATTTACAGAACTAAGTTATTCTAAGCGTATCAAATATATTTTTTTACGTAATCCCTTACTGTTTCCAATTGGAGGTTTTATCTATCTTATTTTTAATCCACGCTATAACTGGATTAAAGATTCTATTTTAATGCTAGTGTATGTAACTAAATATAAAGCAAAGAAGAATAATACGCTTAGTGTACAAGCTTTACTTAAACAGTTTCCATCACGCTCTTGGAGAAATCTGAATGAGTATAAGCATCAATCACTGAATAATATCTTGTTAATTTCAATTTGGATTATTCTTTCTATTTATTTTGGAGCATACCATTTTTTTGTACTATATATTGCGAGCGCTTCAATAGGTGGTGGGATGGGTATTCTTTTGTTTACAGTACAACATAATTTTGAACATGCCTATGCATCAGATAAAGAGAATTGGGATTATTATAAAGGAGCGTTAGAAGGCTCTAGTTTTCTTATATTTCCGCCTATATTAAATTGGATTACAGCTGATATTGCTTATCACCATATACATCACTTATCTGCAAGTATTCCTAATTATCAGTTAGCTAAATGCCATAATGATCATGCTAGTTATTTTCAAGAGGTAAAGAAAATTCACTTAAATGAAATACTATACTCTTTAAAATATATTCTTTGGGATAAAAATAAACAAATACTGATATCTGTCAAAGAGTATAAAAATATTCACGAATAGTAGGATTCTAGCGTTCTTAATTTCATTGCCTTTAATAGTATTTGCATTAAAAAATATTCGTACACAAATTAAATTACATGGATTATAATTGATTGTATCTTGTACAGTTGGTTGATAATATATCTGAAATTTAGTAGTATAGCTATTGTATTGTCAATAAAGGATATTAAATATCAGAAAAATGAAAAATAATATATTTCGTTCACTAAGAAATTCTTTAGGGAATATTATCGAATGGTATGACTTTTCACTCTATGGATATTTTGCCGCAGTAATTGCTGTTGAATTCTTCCCGTCAGACAATCATTTTATAGCCTTATTAGCAACGTTTGCAGCTTTTGGTATAGGTTTTCTTGCACGGCCTTTAGGTGCTATTGTTTTTGGTGCATTAGGAGATAAAAGGGGGCGCTATTATGCTATGAATTTATCTATTCTATTAATGGCAATCCCTACAACCTTAATGGCTATTTTACCAGGCTATAATACGATAGGTATTTTAGCGCCTATTTTATTAGTTCTAATTAGAATAATACAAGGCATATCAGCAGGCGGACAGTTTGGAAATTTATTAACGATTACATCAGAAGATAGTCAAACTAGATATACAGGTTTTAGTGCTGGGATTGCCTACTCATCATCAGTTATTGGTTTTTTAATCGCGGCAGGTGTTAGTTATTTGGTTATGACCTTAACGCCAGAGAGTTGGCATAATATTGCATGGCGTTTGCCATTTGCATTGAGTCTATTATTATTATTTACGCAATTAAAATTAAGAAATAATCATGATAATGAATCTGTGGAACAACAAACAATGCAAACAGACTCAGCTACGGTAGAACCATCTAAACCACTTTCAAAATTAATTGAACTTTATCCAAGATGTTTATTCTACATTATCCTATTATCGACAGTAACTTCATTTTTGTACTACTTGGTACTAACTTATATGATTACCTATATGACCGATTATCTAAATTTGAGTTTAAGCCAAGCGTTAGGTGTTAATGTTATTAGTATTGTATTATTATGCTTGTTGGTTCCAGTCTTTGGTATTGTCTCGGATATATTCGGTAGAAAACGTTTTCTAATTATTGCATTTTTGATCACTTTATTAGTGGAGGCACCTTTAATCTCTCTATTACAACCAGTCAGCTATGCTTCAATTATACTTGCCAGTATTGGATTTGCTGTAATTACTGCTTTAATACAAGGTGCAGCAACCCCTCTATATAGTGAAATTTTTCCAAGATATATCAGAGCATCTGGTTGTTCAATTGGTTTTGGAATAGGAACTTCAATTGCTGGATTTTCGCCAATGATTGCTACTGGGCTAACAGGCTTCTTTAGTCCTGCATCTAGTTTGTATATTTTATTTTTTATGATTGCTTTTGTGGGGTTGGCAGTCGCCATTTTAATACCACACAAAAAGTTAGAAGTTAGACGCTTACAGAATTTAAATACAGAAATGCTTAAGGCAGCTTAATTTAGTTCATCAGAGTAAAGCAATGGTGAGAAGTTTTCATTTTCATTTAAATCAATTAAAGTAGCGACTCTTTCTAAAGAAGATAGAATCATAAGTTGTTCCCACTTTTTTAGATTATCAAATTTTGAAATAAACTGTTCATGCATCAGTGTTGGTGATTGGTTGAATAAGTCGCGACCACTATCTGTTGGTATGATGAATACTTTACGTTTATCTTTGTCTAGGCGAACACGTTCTAAGAGATTCCTTTTTTCTAGTCGGTCAATAATTGGTGTAATGGTAGCTGGAGATAAGGTAATTAATTTAGCAATATCACTGGCAGTTAGCTTTTCTTTACTTTGGCAAATAAATTTTAAAATTAATAATTGTGGTACTGTTAAGCCATATTTTTTAATTAAATCACGAGACCTTTGATCGACTGATCGTATAATTTTACGTAATAGAATTAATACTTGATCACATAGATCATTATTTTCATTCAACAATGCTTAGAACCTCTAGTCTCAAATAATAGTAAATAAGATAGCTATTCTAACTTAATTTATTGTATTCAAACAAAAGAATTTTAAATAATTGAGCTTTGTATCTTCCGCCATTTTAGTTTTTTTGTTTGAATACAAGATATCCTTTCTAAAAAGGGATATTTTGTGTATATTCAAACCATTATTGTAATTATCTATTAAAGGCTAAGTATGAGTCACAACCACAAAATACTCGTTATAGGTGCTGGCATAGCCGGGCCTGCGATTTGCTATTGGCTAAAAAAGTATGGTTTTAACCCAACTCTAATAGAAAGAAGTAAACAATTAAGAACGGGTGGATACGACATAGATATTCGTGGTATTGCAATAGATATTGTCAAAAAAATGGATATATATGACAGTATACGTGCAAAACGCACATCGCTACTATCAACACGTTATGTGAGTGCTGATGGTCAAACGCTATCAGAGGAATACAATGAAGAAGGAAGTTTTAAAGAAGGCGATGAAGTCGAAATTGTTCGTGGTGACTTAGTTAGTATTTTATTAGAAGCCATCCCTGATGTGCCTTGCTATTTTGATCAAGAAATAACAAGCCTTATACAAAAAGAGCAGTTTGTCGAAGTAACTTTTAAGAATGGTCATATTGAGCACTATGATTTGGTGATGGCAGCCGATGGATTACACTCATCAACTAGAAAGATGACCTTTTCAGACGAAGAATATCAGTTTTTTAATCTAGGCTATTACATCAGCGTTTTTAGTATACCTAATTATTTAGATATCAATAGAGCTCAAGTTATATTCACAAAAGATCAAAAATCAATCAGCATGAATAGCGATAAAGACCCCGATAGAGCATTTACATGCGTTGCGTTTCGATCCAAGAAAGTACTAAGTGGTGTAACTAATGAAAGAGAACAAAAAGAGTGTCTTAGAGACTTGTTCTACGATATGGGGTGGGAGTCGAATAAGATAATCGATCTTATGAATGACAGTGATGATTTCTATTTTGACGTTATGGCTCAGATAAAAATGGACTCATGGACTAAAGGTCGCATCGCACTATTGGGTGATGCTGGCTATTGTGCTTCGCCATTATCTGGTATGGGTATTAATATATCTCTTGTCGGGGCTTATATTTTAGCAGGTGAGCTAAAATCTGCAGAAGGTGATTATGCTATGGCCTTTAGTCGTTATAATAAAATAATGCGCCCATTTGTTGATGCTAATCAAAACATAGCCCCTTGGATGGGAGAGTGTTTTCTGACAGAAGATGAAGTTTCAACAGAGGTAATTGAGCAACGCTCAAGTGATATTTTGGAAAAAATCAGAACGGCAGCGAATGCCATTTCATTACCCGATTATGTATAACAAGTGTGAGTTTACAAATAATTACATAACTGGTAAGTATTTATTACCGTGCTTTATTTGATCTTTACATACCCATTGAGGCTGCAAAACAAGGCAATGAAAAGGCACAAGAAAAGCTAGATAAATTAAAAGATAAAGATAATTAAAAGACAAGTGTACCAACTTCAAAAGAAGATAAATAAAATAAAGTAACTTACATATATTTAATCTAAAGGGCATACGCGAATTATATTTCCATCTGGATCTTTAACTAGAAATGTTCGACCAAATACTTCAGTTATAGGGTTTTGTATAATTTTAATATCAGGGTCACTTTTCCATTGTAGAAAAAGATGATCTACTGCTTCATTGGAAGATAACATAATGCCAATTTCTGAAAATCTAGGCGTTGAAGGATCAGGTGTTGTGCCGCCTGACCAAAGTGCAAATAATGCTTCTCTACCAGCAGAAAATGCAACGTATCTAGGACTTGTAAAAACAGGTTCTATATTAAATATTTTTTTATAAAATTCAGTCGATCGATTAATATCTGATACGTAGATAAGCTGTAGATTTGCGCAATATGATTTTAATTGTTGCATGTTTGTTCTTCCTAAATTTTATTTTTATATCAAATAGGCTAGAGTCTATTTAAATAACAGGTTAGTCAATTTAATTGCTTAATTTTGCTTATTAAGTTTAATTAAAATAACACTAATTAAACTTAATATAGCAAGTATAATCATATAGATTGATAATATCATTGGGTTATTTGTAATTTTAATAAGATAAGTGCTTAATAGTGGTGCTGTGCCACCAAAAAAGGAAAAGCCAATATTATAAATAATTGCAATGGCACTAAATCGAATGTTTGTTGGGAACATTTCAGCTAAAAAAGTACCATAACAAGCAATAATAATGGCAAAGAATAAACTTAAAATAAGCATTGCAATAAGGACATAGCCTATCGATTGTGTTAATAAAATAACATATAAGGGATAGAGTGTTATTGCCATAAGTAAAATACCTGTAATGAGTAAATATTTACGTCCTATGACATCCGAATAAAAACCAAAAATGATAATAAAACATGCAAAAATAAGTAAACTTAAAGCAATCATCATTTGAATATGCATGGAACTAATCATATAAGTTCTAAAGTTTGTTAGATAAATTGGCATATAAACAAAAAGTAATAACATTGTCACAGAAATAAAAGCGATCATGATAATGCCTTTAATGATTTGAAAAGCATGATGTTGTAATAAGTGAATTAAGGGTATATTTGCAAATTTAATTTTATATTCAGTCTTAATAAAAGCTTTTGATTCAATTAAATTCTTGCGCAGATAACCGCCAACAATTCCTAAAAGTGAACCAAAGATAAAAGGTATGCGCCAGCCCCACTGGTTAAATACATCATTGGAAAGTAAAAAATGCAGTAATATGATAATACCTTGGGCAATAAAGGTGGATAATGCACTGGCTGCAAATAAAAAGGAGATATAACGACCACGATGTTTGGCATTAACAAGCTCAAATACATAGGTAATCATCCCCGGTGTTTCACCACCAATTGCAAGACCTTGGATGATACGTAATATAATAAGCATAATCGGTGCTAGTATGCCAATGCTTGTATAGGTAGGTAAAAAGGCAATTAGTAATGAGGGAATAGCCATTAACATAATGGTTAAGTAAAAGATTTTTTTGCGTCCATATAAATCACCAAAATGACTGAAAATAATACCACCAATTGGTCGTGCAAGATAACCAACACTAAAAACGCCAAATGTGGCTAATAGCGAATTAATATGATTCGTAGCTGGAAAAAATAAAGGTGCAATAACATTGGCTAAATAAACAAAAATAATAAAATCATAAAATTCAAGCGCACTGCCTAAAGATGTCATGATGACAAACTTATTATTACTAATTGTTCTTGTAGGATGTGTGCTATTGTTCATAATTTAAATCCGCTTTAAAGAGTATTCATATTTTAAGTACTTTATCTAAACTAATTATTTTGCATAATGATACGATTTTAATAGAAAGATACAGGGTAAAAGTAGTAATGCCAATACAGTTGCACTAATCATGCCTCCAACCATTGGTGTTGCAATTTTTTGCATCACTTCAGCGCCTGTGCCAGATGCATACATAATCGGAATTAAACCAGCAATGATTGCAGAGACTGTCATCATAACCGGTCTGATTCTTAGTAGTGAACCATCAATAACAGCTTGTTTAATTTCTTTTTTAGTAGGTGATTTGTTGTGACCTAATAATGTGTTAAGTGACTGGTTCATATAAATTAACATTAAAACGCCAATTTCTACGGCAACACCTGCTAAAGCAATAAAACCAACGCCAACTGCAACTGATAAATTATAATTAAGCCAATAAATAAGCCAGATGCCACCGATAATTGCAAGCGGTAAGGTTAAAATAATAATGAAAACTTCAGTGATTTTTCTAAAACTAAAATAAAGTAAGACTAAAATAATGCCTAAAGTAATTGGAATGACTTTTAATAATTGTTGGTTTGCCCGTTGCATGTATTCATATTGCCCTGAGAAACTGATTGAATAACCTGTAGGTAAGATTAAATCTTTATTGAGTAATGATTGAGCATGGGTGATGTAGCTGCCAATATCTCCTTTAATATCAACTAAAACCCAGCCCGTTAAACGACCATTTTCACTTTTAATGACAGCTGGCCCATCATCAATATAGATGGTTGCAACATCTGATAATGGAATATGCGCACCTGTTGGTGTTACCATGGGCAAGGATTTAAGTTTTTCTAAGGAATTTCTATCATATTGGGGGTATCTTAAGTTAATGGGGTAGCGCTCTAAGCCTTCAATACTTTCGCTGATATTCATACCACCGACTGCAAGTGATATAACAGACTGTATATCTTTAATTGATAAGCCAAAATTGGCAGCCTTTTTGCGATGAATATCAATATTGATATAGCGACCGCCTTCAGAGCGATCAGCATAGGTAGATAATGTATTGGGTAGTGTGTTTAAAGTAGTTGCAATTGATTGGCCTATGGTTTGAATTTCAGATAAATCTGATCCAGATATTTTAATTCCAATGGGTGTTTTAATACCGGTTGCTAGCATATCAATTCTAGTACGAATGGGCATTACCCAAGCATTGGTAACACCTGGAATTTGAACCGTTTTATCTAATTGTTGTTTGATTTTTTCAAATGTCATCCCTTTTCGCCACTGAGACTGTGGTTTAAATTGTATGATAGTCTCTATCATAGTTAACGGTGCTGGATCTGTTGCTGTTTGTGCGCGACCAATTTTACCAAAAACAGTTTTAACCTCTGGAATGCTTTTAATAAGCTTATTAGTTTGTTGGAGTACTTGTTGTGCTTTACCAATCGACACACCAGGTAAGAGAGTTGGCATATACATGAGATCTCCCTCATTCATATCTGGCATAAATTCATACCCTGTATGCTTTAATGGGTATAAGCTGATTAAAACGATAAGAATACAAAGTACAATTGTGATTTTAGGGAATTTAAGTACCAGATTTAAAATAGGTCGATAGAGTGTAATTAAAATGCGATTAATTGGGTTTTTATCTTCTTTAATAATTTTGCCACGGATTAAATAGCCCATTAATACAGGCACTAAAGTAATCGATAAACCAGCTGTTGCAGCCATTGCATAGGTTTTGGTAGATGCCAAAGGTGAGAATAATTTACCTTCTTGTGCTTGTAATGCAAATACAGGTAAGAAGCTTAGGGTAATAATTAATAAAGAGAAGAAAATTGGTGGTCCTACTTCGCTTGTTGCTTTGGCAATAATTTGCCATCGATTTTCATTGGTAATGGTATTTTTTTCAAAATGCTTATGAACATTTTCAATCATTACAATAGCTGCATCAACCATAGCACCAATGGCAATAGCAATACCACCTAAAGACATAATATTCGCGTTAATGCCTTGAATACGCATAATAATTAAGGCACATAAAATACCGACAGGTAAACTGATGAGAATGACTAAAGAAGAGCGGATGTGAAATAAAAAGATTAAACAGACAATTAAAACAATAATTAATTCTTCGATGAGTTTATCATTTAAAGTATCAATAGCATTATTAATTAGAGTTGAGCGATCATAAGTCTCAACAATTTTTACACCTGCTGGTAAGCTTTTTTCTAATATATTTAATGTCTTTTTTACAAGCGCAATGGTTTTAAGTGCATTTGCGCCATCTCGCATCACAATAATACCACCGACACTATCACCTTGACCATTTAAGTCAGCAACACCACGACGCATTTCAGGGCCTGTGTTAATTGTTGCAATATTCTTTAATAAAACGGCTGTACCATTTTGCATCACACCAATGGGAATATTCTCGATACTTTTAATGCTTTTGATATAACCGTTGGTTCTAACCATATATTCAGCTTCTGCCATTTCAATGACAGAGCCACCGACTTCAGAGTTAGCATCAAGAATTGCTTGTTTAATTTTAGCTAAGGTTAAATTATAAGCGCGTATTGCATTTGGATGTAATGTGATTTGATATTGTTTAACCATACCACCAACAGTTGCAACTTCTGAAACACCATCAACTGCTTGTAGTTCATATTTTAAAAACCAATTTTGTAAGCTAGTTAATTGGGATAAATCATATTGATGTGTTGGATCAATTAATGCATATTGATAAATCCATCCAACACCTGTTGCATCAGGTCCAAGTGAGCTTTTGGCGTTTTTTGGTAAGTCGGATGCACTTTGGCTTAATGTTTCTAATACACGTGAACGCGCCCAATAAGGATCAGTTCCTTCTTTAAAAATAATATAGATATAAGAGTCACCAAAAAATGAATAGCCTCGAACACTGACTGCACCTGGTGTTGCTAACAATGCAGTAGATAATGGATAAGTGACTTGATCTTCGATCACTTGAGGGGCTTGGCCTGGATAGGTGGTTTTAACAATCACTTGTACATCAGATAAATCAGGTATTGCATCGATCGGTGTTGTATGAATGGCATAGATTCCACCAATGATAAGTGCAATGGTTATCAGTATAATGAGTAATCTATTTTTAATAGACCAATAAATGGTTTGTTTAATCATTACTTAATGGCTCCTGTGATGGCTATGTGATAGTGAATTAGCTTTATCATCATTTGTGGAGGTCATAAGCCTTTTTAAACTTGTTTGGATATCTGACTCTGAATCAATTAAAAACTGAGCTGAGGTAACGATAGCATCACCTGATTGTAGACCAGCTAAAATCTGATAATAATCATTCGTAGTTAGGCCGATTTTAATTTCTTGGGCAGAAAAATGATTATTTTTATCTGCAACGATTACATAGTCGATATTCTTTAGGCGTATAACAGCAGATTTTGGTACAGCCAAACTATGTTTAATCATTTTGGATTCAATGGTTACATCCATATATAAATTAGGTTTTAATAGCTTTTCATTATTGGCTAAAGTTGCTCGAGCACTAAAAGTTCTTGTGGTTGGATCAATCGTTGGTGAGATAAAATCAATCTTGCCAGAAAAGCTCATGTTTTCAATGCCATTGACTTTACCAATGACTTTATCACCTATTTTAACCTCACTAATTTGATTGGGGAAAACCTCTATCGATAGCCAAACTGTATTTAAGTTAACTATGGTCATTAAATTCTTATCAGGTGTAATATACATACCTTCTTTGGCATCGAGTTCAGATATTACACCAGAGATGGGTGCATAAATATCAACTAAGGTATCAGCCTTTTTATTTTTAATAATTCGTTGTATTTGCTGTTGAGAAATACCTAGTGATTCTAGTTTAGAGATTGCTGAATCAACATAGTTTGTTTGATCAATATAGGGGTTATTTTTAGATAGTTGATTAGAGGTTGTTTGCTCTTTTATGGCTAAGACTAATTCTTGTTCAGCTTCAATTAGTTTAGGTGAGTATATTTTTGCAATTAATTCTCCCTTATTAACATAAGCACCGATTTCATTAATATTTAATTGTCTTATCCAGCCATCTTCATAAGTGTGGATATGCTCAATATTGTTATCATTTTCTTTAACAATGCCTAAGGTGTTAATTGTTTTCGTTAAATTATGATAGTCAACAGGTTCGATTTTTACGCCGATATTATGAATCATATTTGGTGCAATATAGACACCATTACTTTTATGATCTTCTTTATAAACAGGTACAAGATCCATGCCCATAGGTGATTTTCCAGGGTTATCTCGTTTGTAGTTTGGATCCATTGGCGCAACCCAATAAAGAGGTTTGTTTTCATGAGCCATATTACTTTTATTTTTTACAATAGAATGGCTTGTATATAGTAGCGTTATACCGACTCCTAAACAAACTCCGATAATGATCAAAAGCAGATGTTTAATCAGTTGGGGCTTCATGCCAAACTATCCTTTTAACTCTATTTTAAATATTTTTAGTATAGATAATGTTAGGTAAGGTTTATATGATGATATGAAAAATATAATATTGCATTGGTAGCAGTGTTCAAATTAATTTAAGATCATAGCAACTAAATAATAAAGTCTAAGGTTTAAAGTTAATGTATGTGTCGATTCGTCAGTATAAATTAATTAAAGGTACAGTAGAAGTAATGAAAGAAAAAGTTGATAAAACTTTTTTACCTGAGATTAGATCAGCCGAAGGCTTTGTTGATTACTCTGTGATAGTTGGTGAAAAAACAATAAATAATCTACCACATATCATTACGATTAGTATTTTTAAAGAAGTGCAGTTTGCAGCTCAATCAAGTCAAATAGCTGCTAAATGGGCACAACAAATGCTACCTTATTTTGAGTTTGAAAAAATATCAGAAACCAGAGGCTATGTAGCGAATAGAGGGTAACTAATGAATATTTTTAGCATTACTCTACTAAGATTTTATCTATAGTTAATAGAGGAAATCATTAAGGAATTTGATTATGATAATTTATGTAGCAGTAATGGCAATTATTTATATTATTTTTGGTCTTGTATCTTTAGTTTCAATAGAAAAAGCATTTGCATTTTTTAATATTAGATTTTCTAAAACAAGTAATGCATTGAACGAGTTTCAAGCAGCTTATGGTGGTATTAATACTATCATTGGCATATTAGGCTTAATTTCGATTTATTATACATATTTAATTGAGCATTTTTTATGGATTATTTTAATAACTAATTTGGGCTATGCATTAGGTAGAGCATATGCTTATTTAATTGGTAATAAACCAACGCCTAAATTAATGATTATATGGTGTGGTGAAATAGTTATTGTTATCTTATCAGCGCTTTTTTTGCTTTATTAATCATTGTTTTTTACATTTTGTGATCTGATTTAGAATCAGCTAATATTAAAAGAAGTAAAATATGGGGTTATTGATGGCTATTCCAATTTTAGATTTTAGTAGTATAAATAATGAAGTACCACGTTATGATAAGCTTGCGAAATCATTTTATGATGCCTATTCAACGCTTGGCTTTGGTTTAATTACAAATCATGGCGTCAATAAGAGCCTTATTGATCAGTTATTTCAACAAATGAAAGCCTTTCATGCCTTACCAGAAGCAATCAAGATGAAATATAAATATACACAATATTTAAGAGGCTATTTGCCAGGAAATATTTCAACGTTAAAGTCATCGACACTTGCCAATGTGACTAAACCAAATCAAAGTGAATCCTATATGATTTTAAATGAAGCCTTAACTGAAGAAGAAAAGCTTTACTTAGATCAGACACCATTTGGCGGTGTACAAATTTGGCCAGAAGAATTACCTGAATTTCAAAAAGTAGCGCAAAATTATTATCAGGCGCTGATAAATTTAAGTGGGCATCTGGTGAAAATTTTAGCACTTGCATTAAAATTACCTGAGGATTATTTTAAGCCATACTTTAGCCAGCCAAATATTTTCTTTCGTATGTTATTTTATCCACCAAGACCAATCGATACACCAAGTGATGTCTATGGCTCAGCCCCTCACACTGACTATGGTTGCTTTACCTTATTATTACAGGATTCAATCGGTGGCTTACAAGTTAAAGATACAGATGATACTTGGATTGATGTGACAACAGACCAGTATACATTTATCTTAAATACAGGTGATATGATTGAACGTTGGAGTAATGGTACTTTAAAGTCAACACCACATAGAGTAATCAATAAGAGTAATAATAAACCAAGATATTCTGTGCCATTTTTTTATAATTGTAATTTAGATACAATTGTTCAACCATTAGCGACTTGTATTGGTACTAATCATCCTGCTTTATTTGAGCCAGTTAATTATGGTGATGCATTAACTAATAAAATTATTACTAATTATACATTTTTAAAATAGTTTAATTAGTGAGTGATCTGATTTAGCCTATTTGTATGATTAGCTGAGAAACCGCTAATGTTAAATGTTAGTTGCTTATCTAGTGTATCAATTTTTTCTTTACGTTTAATATAGGTGCATAAAGTTGATGTAATAAAAGGACAAGCAAGTAATTCATAGAGCATTTTTATGACATATTGAGTAACTGCCATCATAAAAATTTGTTGAAAGCTTAATCCAGTAAAACTAAATGCGCCAAAACAAAAAATAAAAGAATCCAAGAGTGCACCAATGCTGGTTGATAATAAAAATCTGCGAATGAGTCTTAGATTTTTCAGTGGGTTATAACTTAAACTTTGAGGCTTATGATTTCGATAATCACGTATTTTTAATTTAGATAAAATATAACTATTCGTTAACTCACTAATAGCAAAGCTGATAAACGATAAGATAAAGACTCTAATTGTAATACCATACTGACCAAAGGTTATTTCATAGATTGGATCATGTTGATTAATGCCATGGATTAAAGCAATTAAAAATAATAAAATCAAAGCTATAAAATTTAATTTTAATGCAGTTTTAATGGCATTGCGTGCAGCATTAAAACCATAGATATCGGTAATGATATCATCGATAAAAAATGAGACAGAATAAATGAATATCGCTGCTGGCACGATTGCGGTATAAAAAGATAGGTTAAAAAGAATGATTACTTTTGAAGCGGTAATATTTGAGAGAAAAAATAAAATACAATAAAGTGAAACTAAAAAATGATATGTATTGTACTGAGTATTTTTCGGACTTGTATTTTGATCATTTATGTTTGATGCGCTAGTTAAATCTATCTTCATATTAATTTCCATTGTCAAATAGCAGAGTATTTTATAGATAAGATAAATTAAAAATCAAGATAAAAGTAAACTGAAACTTTAGTTTACTTTTATTGTGGAATGATTTGAAAAGGATTAAAGCTAGTATAGCTACTCCATTAGCTATACGCTTCTGATTTGTCCATTTTTACTATGGATTTTAGTCCCTGCATTTTGATTTCTGGCAATTTGTTTAGCAAGTTGAACTGCTTCTTTTTGTGTTGCACAGATTTTCGTTGCTTTAGTATTACCTTCGCCTTTTACAGCCCAACCATCTTGATGGGGTAATACATGTTGATTTTTGCCTTTAGTCATAAGTTTGCCTCCCCTATGTTTAATTAAAGACATAGATAAGTATATCAATAAATAAAAAAATATATAAAAATTATTTTTCATGTTGATATAAATGTACATCTCTTTGTGGGAAAGCAATGACAATATTATATTTTTTAAACGCATGATCAATGGCAAAATTAAGGTCACTTTGAATTTTGAATTTATTGTTAACATCGTGAATGATACACCACAGTTCAAAGTTTAATGAACTATCAGCAAACTCTCTAAATAAAACACATGGCTGATCCGGTTCTGTTTGGATAACACTTGGATGCTCTTTTGCGACTGATAATAATACTTCTCTAACAAGCTCAATATCGCTACCATAGGCAACACCGACACTACAAGCAATACGCCAATATGGGTCTCTAAACATGTAATTGGTAACTTGATTTTTGATTAGATCAGCATTTGGTACTATCACATCAGATTTTGCCATTGTTGTAATTTGAGTTGAGCGAATGCGCACTTTTTTTACAAAACCTTCTGTCTCGCCAACGATGATTCGATCACCTGGCCTAATCGGTTTTTCAAGTAAAAGTACGATACCTGAGACAAAGTTATTTACGATATCTTGAAGACCTAAGCCGATTCCAACTGATAACGCACCTGCAATAATTGCAAGGCCAGTAAAGTTAACACCAGAGACTAATAAGGCAATTAAAATAGCAAGTGAAAATGAAGCATAACCAATAATTGATGCCATAGCAACTTGAAGGTCTTTATCTTCTTTTTGATATTTTTTTGAGATCGATGCGCTAAAAAAGCGACTAACAAAACATAAAACTACAAAGATAAATATTGCTAAAAGAATTTGAAAAATATCAATTTCGATTTGAAATAATTCAAAACCATTGGATAACGCAAAGATAAACTGATGTGGGTAGGCTGTTTTCCAACCCCAGAGATAAACAAGAAAAGTTAGATAGAGAATAACAATTAAAATATTAGCTATAACTTTTAGTATTACTGTCTCTGGTAATTTTTTATTTGGCTTTACACCTAAGTAAAATCTTAATTTTTGTTGCCATAATTTTTTACTCTCATCAAGTTTTGAAATTGCATAGATAATTAATTTATTAATATAGACAATAGCAATTATGCCTAATGCTGAGAGAAAAATGTTCCTCAAAAGATAAATGGCAAGATTATGATAACCATAAGCAGTTAATGCGATGATGCTAATTAGGACAATTGCAAATAAAGTTATTAGCAATCGATAAAATAATGGGTATGTGATTAACATTTTAATCAGTAATGCACACCAGAATAAACAGATACAGCCACAAATAATAAGTAGTTCAAATGTTAAATCAATAATCAGTTTAGGTGATTGACTAAGGCTTAAGGCGAAATAAATAAAAATACCAATAAGGCCTAATAAACCGAGTATATTCATACGGCGATATAGTTTCTTTTCGTATTGCTCAAACTTAGTTAACTGTTCATTTTTGAGTTGCTTTGTAGGGTTATATAATACCCATTTAAGAAAGTACCAATAGATGAAATATAAGATAATAATCGATAAAAAAAGATACCAGTTTTCAAATAAAATGTGATTGAAGATTTTGTCAATTGATATCGTTTCAAAAGCTTTACTTAAGCTATTAATATCACTAAACTGATACCAAATTGTCTTTTCTTTCATCAATAGCTTTGAAGTTGTTAGACTATGTAATGTGTTGATATAAGCGTTAATCGCTTCATCAGTACGAATTTTAAATAAGCGGCACTCTGATACCGTTTGAATCAGTTTATTTTTTTTATCAACTAAATAGTTAACATCTTTACGACCAAGTTGAAATTGATTCGCTGTTTTTAAGCCTTGTAATTGATTGTTGATTGATTGAAGCTGTGCTGAATTTTCCTCAAAACAAATAGTTGCTTGTTGACGTAAGTCAGATAAGGTTTTAATAGCTTGTTCAAAGTTTATTGGTTTTAAGTTTTCAGTTGATAATTTTAAGGCAATTTGATCAAAAGTCGCATTCGCATTTTCAATGGAAAAATGTTCATCCTTTACTGCTGCAGAACAATAAGAAATACTAAAAAATAAGAGCATGATGATATGAAAAATATGCTTTTTTACATAGTGAGTCAATGCGATTCTCCAAATGGTCCACTACTGATTAAATATAGTTTAAATGTTCGATTTTTCTATTGATTAGATGTAAAGTTATATTGTTAAAAATACTAACTCAAGATACTATTTTATCAATTGGTTATTAATCGAATTAAAAGTGTATATAATGAACTTCAATAAACTATTTGATCAATCAATTCTGCCAAATTTATTACACAGTTTGGTAGCATTCATTATCATTTTTATTTTATTTATTTTTGTATTTTGGACTTTTAGAAATAAATGTGAAACTGAAAAGCAAAAATCAAAGCTTCGTTCAAGGCTACTTTATGTGGCGATGTGTATTTTTGTGATTACTTTAATTCAAATTTGGATTGAAGGTTTGACACATATTTTTACAATGCTTGGTTTAGTTGCCGCAGGTTTAGTTGTTAGTAATAAAGAAACGATTATGAACTTTGTTGGGTTTTTAATTATTAACTGGCGTGGTCTTTTTACTGAGGGTGATTTTGTTCAAATACAAAATTACACAGGTTATGTTGATCGAATAGGTATTTTATATTTTAAACTTTATGAAACATCTGAGTTAGGTCAAAAGCAGACTACGGGTAAAAAACTTAAATTACCAAATAGTTTAGTCATTACATCACCTAGCATTACTTTTTCACCTGATGCAAATGTGATGTTATCACAACTTCGTTTTATTATTGATTGGCAAGCAGATACATTAAAAATTTTAGCATCAGTAGAATCTATAATACAACAATTACTTGATAATGATTATCAGTCGGTTAGTTCATATAAGGATAATTATATTAAAAAACGCAATAAAACTTTAGCTACTTTGATTTCACTGAAGCCAAAGATATATGCTAAATTACCTTATGATAAAGGTAAGGGGTTAACAGTATGTGTAGATTACTATGCTTACGTTGATGATTCTAAGCTAATAGAGACTAAATTTTGGCAGGCATTACAAAAGTTAACATTAGAGGAAAATATAACACTTATATTTTAAACTTAAATAATGTCATACTAGTTTAATTAGTTAAATATTTTCAATGAGGTGAACTAGGATAGTCACTATGAAAAAAAAGATAGCAATACTGTCGCTAGATGGGCAAGGAGGAGATACTGAGTTATCTCAAACCCAGTGGCAAGCATCAAATCAGTTAGTTTGGATACGCTTAGATTTAGATAGTGCTAAAGCGTTTCTTAAGAAAATAGATATTTCTTCACTAGCAAAATCCGTATTATCAGCAAAAGATACTAGACCAAGAAGCTTAATGTTTGATGACTATTTACTAGGAAGCTTCAGAGGTATTAACCTAAATAAAGCAAGTGAACCTGAGGATATGATTTCAGTTAGAGTATTAATCAAAAGTAACTTAATTATTACGGTTCAAAGAAGAAATCTAGTCACTACCAATGAAATTGAAGAATTATTACGTCATAAAGTAGGTCCAAAAAATAGTGCAGAGTTTTTAGAGTTATTATTAAATACGTTGGTTGAAAAATCTTCAGATGTATCATCAAAAGTTGATACAGAGTTAGATCAAATTGAAAATGAAATACATAATAAATTAAAGCATATCGATCGCCATTTATTAAGTGATATACGTAGGCGCATTATTACATTAAGGCGATATTTAGTACCTCAAAGAGAGGCAATTAATAGGATTAACTCAGATAAACTATCATGGCTAGATATGAATAATACGTATCGATTACAAGAAGTCTCTGACAGCTGTGTTCGAATTGTGGAAGATTTAGATGCCATGTATCAACGAGCTATTGTTTTACATGAAGAATTATCTGCACTGATTCAAGAAAAAATTAACCAAAAAATGTATTTATTGTCGATAGTTGCAGTTATTTTTATGCCAATTAGTTTTATTACGGGTTTACTAGGGATAAATGTTGGCGGTATTCCTGGCGCTGATTTTCGCTATGGTTTTTTTGTTGTTTGTTGTGTTTTAGTTATCATTTTATTTGTTCAGTTATTTTACTTACGTAGAAAACGATGGATTTAGGAGATTTATATTGAAAATTGCCATACTTTCACGTAAAGAAAGTTTATATTCAACGAATCGTTTAAAAGAATCGATTGAAAACCGTGGCCATGAAGCCTTTGTCATCGATTATTTAAATTGTTATATGGATATTAATTCAACAAAACCATGTATTCGTTATCAAGATGAAGTGTTATACTTTGATGCAATTATTCCAAGGATTGGTGCTAAAAGAACATTCTATGGTACAGCGATTGTGCGTCAGTTTGAGGCAATGGGTACTTATTCAATTAATCCATCAATTGCAATTACTAGATCAAGAGATAAACTTCGATCACACCAAATACTAGCGATGAAAGGCGTTGATATGCCAATTACGGGCTTTGCCAGTTCACCTAAAGATATTAATCGTTTAATTAAGCTTGTTAATGGACCGCCACTTGTAATTAAGCTAATTGAAGGTACACAAGGCATTGGTGTTGTCTTGGCAGAGACGAAAAAAGCTGCTGAAAGTGTTATGCAGACATTAATTGGTTTAAATGCAAATATTATTGTTCAAGAATTTATAGAAGAGTCAAAAGGAGAAGATATCCGCTGTCTTGTTATTGGTGAGAAAGTTGTTGCTGCAATGAGGCGTCAAGCTGAAGAAGGAGAGTTTCGAGCTAATATTCATCGAGGAGGCTCATTTGAACTTGTTAAAATTACTAAAGAAGAGCGCCTTGCAGCGGTTAAGGCTGCAAAAATAATGGGATTAAAAATGGCAGGAGTTGATCTTCTACGTTCTGCTAGAGGTCCTTTGATATTGGAAATTAACTCATCACCTGGCCTTGAAGGTATTGAAGGAGCAACAAAAAAAGATATTGCTGGTATGATTATAGATTATATTATACAAAACGCTAAACCAATTAGCAGTAAGAGCCGTTATCAAGGATAAAAGATGGATGATGTTATAGAAATCAATAAACAAACGATTCTTCTTGGTGAGAAAAAAATTATACTCCTACCTATGCCACAATTATATGATAGCACGCCCTTATCAATGCCTGTGCATGTGCTAAGGAGTAAAAAATCTGGACCTATTTTATGTTTGTCTGCTGCAATACATGGTGATGAATTAAATGGTATCGAGATTATACGGCGTATTCTCAAACACAGTGCATTAAAACAAATGAAAGGTACGCTAATTGCTATTCCTATTGTTAATATGTATGGTTTTCTCTATCAAGATCGTTATTTAATGGATCGAAGAGATTTAAATAGAGTATTTCCAGGATCAGAAAAAGGTTCACTGGCATCAAGGCTTGCACATCTAATTTCGACTGAAATTATTAATAAGGTCACTCATTGTATAGATTTACATACAGGTTCATTGCATCGAACTAATTTACCACAAATAAGAATTAGCTCAAATTGTAACGATGAAATGTTAGCAATGGCTCAAGCCTTTCATCCACCTGTAATTTTAAAGACCAAGCTATTAGATGGTTCTCTAAGGCAATATACAGCAAATAGAAATATTCCAACATTATTGTATGAAGCAGGTGAATCTTTACGCTTTGATGAATATTCCATTCGTACTGGTGTTAAAGGCATATTAAATGTGATGGAATTTTTAGGAATGATTAAAAAACGCGCGATAAAAACAAAAAATAATCAGCTTAATAGTAATATTGCTCAAGCAAGTTACTGGGTTAGGGCATCACATAGCGGTATTTTTCAACCAAAAAAATTAATCGGTCAACAAGTTAAAAAAGGTGAATTATTGGCAACAATTGGTAATCCTACAACAATCGATGAACAAGCACTGTATTCACCTATTTCAGGTGTTATTATTGGTAAAAATATATTACCAATTATTCATGAGGGTGCGGCATTATTTCATATCGCATCATTTCAATCAATTGATTTAGCAAAAGAGCATATAGAAAATTTACAAGAATCTTATGATGAGCAAATACAAGGATGAAAAGCGTAAAAGTAATTAGCGATAAGTTACTAATTGGCAGAAATGAATGGTTTTCGCTATCAGAATTTAATATACCATTGATTAAAGGAAAAATTGACACAGGTGCTAAAACATCATCGCTTCATGCATTTGATATCCAAGCAAGTATAAAAGATGGTATCGATATCGTTGAGTTTAAAATACATCCACTACAAAATAATACCACAATTACGATAACTTGTAGGACTCCAATTATCGATGAAAGATATATTATGAGTTCTAGTGGCCATAAAGAAAAAAGATTTGTTGTTCAAACATTATTAAAGATAGCCAATGTAGCTTGGAATGTTGAAATGACCTTATCTAATCGAGATCCATTAAAGTATCGAATGCTAATTGGAAGAGAAGCGTTAAAAAATAAAGTATTGATTGATCCAAGCCTTATTTGTAATCAAAAGAAATATAGTAGAAAACAGACAATGGATTATTATATTTAATCAAAATAGGATTAATTAGCTAAGATTGTAAATGATGATTGTTATTTTAAAACTGAATCAAACTTCAATATTGGAGATTATGATGTCATTAGTGCTTACAATTTGGTTTATACTTTTAATCATTAGTTTTATATTTGTCTTATTTGATAGTTTTTTTAGAGTGCCAATCTCTTGGGTTCAAGCATTGGCTTGGTCAATTGTAACACTGTATGCTGGGGTGATTGCTTTAATATTTTATTTAATTACCTGCCGTAAGCGTGGGGTTAAAGCACATGATGAATATATCAAACCGATCTATAAACAAGCGTTTAATAGTCAAATGCATTGTATTGCGGGAGATGCGACAGGTGTTATTATTGCCAGTATTATTTTAGCAGGATTTAGTGTTACTAATGGCTTAGAGCTTGTCATTGAATATGTATTAGGGTTTATCTGTGGATTATTTATTTTTCAAGCATTGATGATGCTGCCTATGTATAATTATCAATATCTTCAAGCAGTTAAAAAAACGCTTTTTGCTGAAACGGTTTCTATGAATTTTGTTATGATGGGCATGTTTTTGATAATGCTTATTCTAACAGAAATTTGGCCACAATCTATGAATCCTTTAAGTTTGTATTTCTGGTTTAAGATGGATATGGCTGTTGTGGTTTCAATGCTTACTGCCTATCCAATTAATTATTATTTAGTAAAGCGAAAACTAAAACATGGCTGTATGACCAGTTATGGTGCAAAAGAAGACCATACGATGATGGCATCCGATCACAACCATCATCAAAATGATCATCATGCTCAATTAGAAGGTCACAATCATCACCAAGTTGGTCATATTTCTTTAATAAAACAATTTACTTGGATTGTAGCGACATTTATTATTTTAATTGTTGAACTATGGATCATAAATTTATTTATTCCAGTTAATTTTTAGTCATACTTGCTTATACAGTTGGTGATTGTGAATTTCAGTTTAATTTTAAGTTGAGGTTTCTATTTCTTTGACTTTAAGGCAGAATAAATGCATCTATTTTGATAGTTAGGAACTAATGCGATGAATGATGTCTTATTTACAATGAATAATCATATAGAGATTAAAGCTTTAGGATTAGGTACTTGGAGAGCAGCAGCGGGAGAAGTATATGATACAGTGATTGAAGCGATAAAAATAGGTTATCGTCATTTTGATTGTGCTTGGATCTATGGTAATGAAAAAGAAATAGGTCAAGCCATTAGTGATGCAATAAAGATGAATTTAGTTAAGCGCGAAGATTTATTTATTACATCAAAATTATGGAATGATTCCCATGGAAAAAATAATGTAGAAGCTGCATTTAAGCGTAGTCTATCGGCATTGAATCTCGATTACATCGATTTATATTTAATTCACTGGCCAGTGAGCTTTGTAGAAGGTATCGCATTTCCAGAATCAAAAGAGCAGCTTATCGCGAATAATTTTCCACTATTACTTGAAACGTGGGCAGAGATGGAAAAGCTTGTAGATTCAGGTCATATAAAAAGTATTGGTGTTTCAAACTTTAATATTAAAAAATTAGATAAATTATTAGATAAGGCAAGGATTAAACCGGTTGTTAATCAAGTCGAACTTCATCCCTATTTAGCACAAGATGATTTATTAGCTTATTGTCAAGATCATCAAATCATATTAACTGCGTATTCACCACTTGGTTCTAAAGGTAGAGATATCAGTGATCAGGGTAATAGCGTTTTAGAGCACCCGGTGATTCGTTCAATTAGTGAGAAATATCATATTACCGAAGCACAAGTGTTAATTGCTTGGGCAATTAATCGTCATACGATTGTTATTCCAAAATCGATTAACCCTAAACGTTTAACACAGAATTATCAAGCACAGTTTGTTAAGCTTGAAGAAAATGATATGCAAATGATTAATCAATTAGATAAAAAGTTACGCTATGTTGATGGTAGTTTTTTAGCTTTTGAAAATAGTGAATTTACGACTGAAGCACTTTGGGATAAATAATATTTAATTATAATTTAAATTGGTATATAATGGGTTAATTCATCTATTTGGGGGGGTAGTATGTCAAAAACACTTTCTGATCGCTTATTGGTTGGTCTAATTGCCTGTGTTATGATTATTGGCCAGCTAGGTATAGATATTTATATACCTGCAATGCCAGAGATGCGTGCCTATTTTTCAACTTCAACGCATATCATACAGCTAACTTTAACTTATTATTTGATTGGCTATGGTGTCGGTCAATTGCTATTTGGTCCGATTTCAGATTATTTTGGGCGTAAGCCAATATTGATCTTAGGTTTATTGATTATTTTGTTATCGACTTTATTAATTTGTATGAATCAAAATGCTTATGTTTTACTCATTTTAAGATTAATACAGGGTATTGGTAGTGCATCTTGTGCAATTATTGCCCGTAGTATTTTACGAGATCGATTAGATGGTAAAGCATTAGTTAAGGCAATGTCTATCGTTATGGCTTTATGGTCATTAACACCTTTAATTGCACCAATTATTGGCAGTTATTTACAAACATTGGTTGATTGGCAAGCAACCTTTGGTTTTATTTTTATATTCAGTTTTATCATATTAATTTTGATCCTTTTAGGGCTGCCAGAGACAAATCAGTCTATTAGAGCATATCCATTAGCACCTTATCATATAGCAAAAAATTACTATCAAATACTAAAAAATAAGATGTTTTTAGGCTGTTGTATCACTTCGGTATTTGTTTTTGCAATCATCACTGCATATAACACAGTAACACCTTTTCTATATCAACAAATACTAAACTTAACACCAACAACTTATGCATGGATTTTATCTATTAGCTCATTAATGATCATTTTAGGTGCCTATTTCAACCATCGATTAATTAATTTTTATAGCTCAGTATCAATTACTTACACTGCTTTAGTGATACTTTTATTATCAGCATTGATCTTATTAATTTTAGGCTTATGCCATTTAGTAAATCTATATGTAATTGTTATTCCATTTGCCATATCCACACTGTGTATTGGTATCGTCCTTCCAAATACCAATACAGGTTTATTATTACCATTTACTAAACAATTAAGCGGCAGTGCCGGTGCATTAAAAGGAGCATTACAAATGTTAATTAGTGCAGCTATTGCGACATTGATTGCATTAACTAGTGAACAAAGCCAAATACCATTAGCAATGATTATGTTAAGCTTAGCATTAATTAGTTTAATTTTTTTCAGATGGTTTGTTTATAGTCAAAAGATAAATGATTAATCATCAATACATAAATGATACCAGTAACCTGCAGTTAAGCACCAGATGGCATTAAAGATGATATTACCTAAAAAGATTGAGGCAGGTGCATAATAGGCAAAAAGACCGACACCATGAAAAGGCATTAAAATAATAAAGTTAAATAATATTGCGAGCGTTGCAATGATTGACGTTTTTAAAAACCATTTTTTTTTATCAAATTTTGGCACAACTAATAACAAAGACCATAAACAACTCCAAAGCATTAAGCGATAAAGTGTTAATTGAAAATCATCGGAGCTATCAAATCCGTAAATCATCGATACAACAAAGTTTAAAAAAACTGCTCCAATAGCACCAGCAGTTAGCGCACAAGAAATTTTTTTGAACATTTATTTATACCTATCGTTATTGTTTCTTTATTTAACTAATAATATTTTATGTCTTGTATAAACAAAATTACCTCATATTTTGCTTAATTTTGTCAAATTCAATTTGTAACATTTGATTAGGTGATATTGCTATGTTTTTATGTAAATTTTAATTATAAATAAATAAGTTGGATAAATTTTAATTTGATAATGATTGAAACAAAATAAACAACAGAAAATGCGCTAGACTATTAATGTGGGCGCTGTGATTGTTGTAGCTTGTCACTTACAGGTTCACTTTGAGGTATTGTCGTTGATACCTCCTGATTCACCTTAAATGTAAATTGACCATTTTGATCAATATCTAATGTAATGGATTCAAGTACCTGTTCATCACACATTGACTCTAAAATGACATCAGATAATTTAGGCATTACATTACTTTTTAAAATATGATCAACATTTCTTGCACCAGTTTCATGCTCAGTACAACGCTGTGCAATTTGTTGAAGTACTTTATCGCTATAGTTAAAATTAATTGCATTTTGCTGAAAGAGTCTATCTTTTAGTTTTGATAATTTCAATGCAACAATTTCAGCTAAAGCATCTTCAGATAAGATTGCATAAGGGATAATGGTAGTTCTTGCAAGTAAAGCAGGCTTAAACCATTGACTGAGTATTGGTCTAATCTGATTAATAATCTCATCTTGAGAAATATTAGGATCTTTCTGTGTTAATTCAGTAATTTCATTAGTTGCTAAATTACTGGTTAAAATCATCACCGTATTACTAAAGTCAATTTCTCTGCCTTCACCATCAGTCAAACTGCCTTTATCAAAAACTTGATAAAATAAATTTAAAACATCCAGTGATGCTTTTTCAACTTCATCAAGTAAGACGACCGTATAAGGGCGTTTACGTACTGCTTCGGTTAGCATACCACCTTCACCAAAACCCACATAACCTGGAGGAGAACCAATTAAACGACTGATGGTGTGTTTTTCCTGAAATTCACTCATATTAATTGAAATAATGCTTTCTTCACCACCGAATATGGTATCAGCAATGGTTAGCGCGGTTTCTGTTTTACCCACACCACTTGGCCCAACCAGTAGAAAAATTCCCATTGGTTGTTCAGGTTGGCTTAAGCCAGCTTTAGCTAATTTTAGATAAGTTGAGATACGTTTGATGCCTTCATCTTGACCTTTAATGCGCTTGATGAGATTATCTTCTAACATTAAAAGACTAGATGCTTGATCACGCAGTACTTTACCTAAAGGAATACCAGTCCAGTTTGAAACCACTTTGGCAACACAGTCAGGATCTACTTCATAGGATATAAGAAAATCCTCTTGTTGTATTGTTTTAAGCTGAGTTTTTAACTCATCTCGTTTATGCTTAAGCTCTGTTTGAGTTAAATTTGCATATTCAGTTATATAATCAGGTGACTGTATGTCTGAATCCGTAGTTGATGATTGGCTATTTTTATCTTCGAGAGGCTCATTTTCAGATGCATTGCTTTGGTGGCTATTAATAGGTGAAGCATCTGGATTTAACAAGCGTGACTGAATAAATAATAATTGATCAATTAAGTCTTTTTCCTGTTGCCAGCGATTAGCTAAATGAGTTTTAGATGTTTCTAGTTGTATCTTCTTTTGGACAATCTCTTCTTGGCGTTCTTTATCAATATCATTACCACAAAGTTCATCTGCATATAATGCTTTTTCTTCTCTTTGTAGTGCAGCTATTGTTCTTTCTATATGATTAATTTCATGTGGCTTTGATGACAAATTTACCTTTACTTTAGCAGCACAAGTATCAAGTAAGTCAACCGATTTATCGGGTTGGTAGCGTCCAGTAATATATCGAGATGATAATTCAACAATTGCTTTAATCGCATCGTCTCTAATCGTTACTTGATGTGATTTAGCATAGTGTTCTTTTAAACCACGCAAAATTAAAGTGGTAGTTTCAAGGTTCGGCTCAGCAAGGCTCACAAGTTGGAATCTTCGTGTCATTGCAGCGTCTTTTTCAAAGTATTGTTTATATTCTTTCCAAGTAGTTGCAGCAACAGTTCTTAATTCACCACGTGATAATGCAGGTTTTAAAATATTAGCTGCATCATTGCCACCTTGATTAGCACCACCAATTAAGCGATGTGCTTCATCAATAAAAAGAATAATCGGTATTTCAGATGCTTTTACTTCATCAATAACTTGCGTTAGGCGTTTTTCAAACTCTCCCTTAACACTGGCACCAGCTTCTAATAAAGCCATATCCAGAGATAAAATTTTAACGTTTTGTAATATTTCTGGCACATCACCACGCATAATGCGTAAGGCTAGCCCTTCAACAACAGCAGTTTTACCAACACCTGGCTCACCAACTAAGATTGGGTTATTTTTACGTCTCCGGCAAAAGATATCAAGCATTTGTTCAATTTCATCTTCGCGACCAAATACTGGATCGATTTTACCTGTTTTGGCTTTTTCAGTTAAATCTTCACAAAAGTTAGCTAAGGCTGAATCCTTATGTTGTATTTTATTACTAGCAGCTGAGGTTGATGATTTTTCACCAATAACTGTTGCAGTCTCTGGAGAGCTACCACAGAGATCATAATAATTTTTTAACAGTTCATTTCTTGATGTATTGGCAAAAATATCAGTCAAATTTAAACTCGATAATAAGGGGCGATTATTGAGTAAAGCTAAGATTAGAAATCCACTGCGAATTTCTGCTAATTGATAATTAATTGAAGCGATTACCCAGGCGCTTTCAACTAATTCAAGTAAACTTAATGAAAAGCTTGGTTTAGCGGAATTACCGCTTTCCATGGCATCAAGGTTTTTGATTAGTATTTGTTTAAAATCTTCTGTGTTGATATTTAAAGCATTTAAAATATGATAAATATCACAGCTTTTATCTTCCATGAGTTTAAATAACCAATGCTCAATCGTAATCTCATAGTGAGATTGGTTCATACATAAACCAACAGCGGCTTCTAAATTACTCGTTGAAACAGTATTTAATTTTTGAATTAAAGGTTTTAGTTCGACATTTAACATAGACTTATCCTTAAGATTAGAGTTAAAAATGAATTAAATATTTATTTATGGCGAAATATCTACCATTGGTGCACCACCTGTTATTGAGCCATCAGTTACTTCAACAAAACTTGCGCCACAAGTTAATGTAATACCGGCAGGTGTTACTTCTATGGTTGTTTCACCTGCTGAAATAGTGATGCCAGCAGGTGTGATTTCAAGGCTTGATTCATCACAAGTTAAAGTAATACCTGCATTGGCTTCAGCTTCAATATTTGTTGGTGACTGTGAAATAATGCTATCACCTGAGGTTAAAAGTGTACCATTTTCAGAAGTTACTGTAGTGGTATCGGCTGTGACTTTAAAGAATGTTGATGTGTTCTCTATTGCCGCAATGGGGGCAGTATTAACAATATTACCTGTTGTTGCAGTATTGGTAATACTACCTGCGCCTGAAGTAATTGCAATTTCTTCACCAACGGTTAACGTCCAATTACCAACGACAACCGTTGTTACATCATTGCCGGCAAAATCAAATTTTTTACTTAATTTACCAACAGTATAGTCAATTACTAAGGGGTTATAATTCCAAGAAGCTTTAATAATACCTAAAGTAATTGCTTGAGATGCGCCTAGTGTTGTGCTGAAATCATTTGCTAGTTTAAAACTTTCCGTTGCACCCATTGTCAAACTAAATTGATTACCCCAAGTTTGAGCCCATGAATTGCCTTTAGTAACAGTAGCACTATCGCCTTTCATATATTTATAGTAGCTAGAGAATTGCTGATAAGCAGTTGATTGTTTTGTATATGACCAGGTTGAGCAATCACTTGGACTAGGTTTAGGGAATATAGCTGGCCAGTCGGATGTCCAGGGTTCTTGTGTTGTTTGGCTACTGGATGATGAACTAGTCGCAGCTAGGGCTGTACCAACACTACCTAAGATAAGCTCTGTATTACCTACGGGACTATAAAAGTGCGTATATTCTTGACCCTTTTGGTCACCCATTACCATCATATTACCGCCAGCGCTTTTGGTGACACTGGTTTTTTGATTGGTTGAAGTGACAACATTTTTATTACTTGAATTATGAACGACACCAATAATAATCGGGCGATCAGGATTACCAAATTCAAATGCAAGACAGATTTCGGTATTTTTATGTAATGGAAAATGATTACCATATTGATTGCCTAAGTAAGATTCCATTTTTCTTACCCAGTCAGATGCCTGTCCACTAGGTTTATCACTATGTAATAGTCGAATTTTATAACGTCCTTGGTTATCAAGCTGTGCGTATTCACCACTGGTTTCAGCATCTAATATTGCAGGAATAATGCCATCGATACGCTTTAAAGGTGTATCAGAAGGTGCTCTAAATTGAACTTTACCAGGAATGGCTTTAAATTCTGTTATAAAAACCACAGTGTCAATAGCTTGATCATTCATTAAATGATTACCTAAATGAGCAAGTACAAGGTCACGTTGTGAGCCTTGTTGAGTCATATCAAAGACTAAGTATTCTTGATTATTGGCTTTACGAAAATGATTTTTCAGCGTGAATCGATAACCGGGTGTAATATTAGTGACCATTGTTTTGCCATAAAAAATTTGCTCTTGGCATGCAATGGCTTGGGCTCTAATCTCAGCAATACGTTTAGCATCTGATTCGCTTAAGACATTTTCATCATAAATTTCAATACTGCCAATACCATGGGATGATACCTCATGTGAGGTTGTAATGGTTTTTGTATCATCATTATAGTTATAACCTTTTAATATTAATGTTTTAGCAACTTTAGTAATATGTGATGAGAATGCTTCAATGGTGTTAGATGATTGTGAAGTAATGGTAATGTTTTCTTGATTATAGATTAATTCAGAGAAGTGGGGGTGATCTTTATGTGTTGAGTAGCGATCAGTTAGAACAAGCGTTTCATAATCACTACCTTGCTCAAAGTAATAATAAATACCTTCATGCTCCATCCAGCGACTAACAAAATTAAAGTCACTTTCTTGAAATTGACAAACAAATTCACGGGGTTGATAGCTTTGGGATAGGTCAAGTCGATAATGCTGAATATTGGCAATTTTAAAATGTGCTTCAATAATATCGGGTATGGATTGATTTAAATAAACTTCAGTTTTTTCTTGATGCTTCATTTGTGTAATATGTGGTTCAAGGATGATTTGATAAATATAATGATCACCTACTTTACCCATTTGCGTAAATGTTGTGATTACACCATTGATATATTGTAATGCATCTGTGCTTTGTACATTAATAGTTAAGGTTGCATTTTTATCAACAAAAGACCAATAATCCAAATTACAATCACTAGAGATCAAATTGATTTGGCATTGATAGAGTTTGGATAATCCAGCATCATAGGTAAAATCAAGGACTGTGAGTGATTCATTATAACCGGAAACCTTACATTCAAATTTACTTAAAAATCCTGCAATCATAATTTATCCTTATATGGCTGAAACAATCATTTGTGCAACTAGCATAACATCCCCAGGTGCATTTTCTGAATTTTGCATGGTTGTAGAACCTCCCATAATCACAGCAGGTGCACCATCTAATAATACATTTTCAGCGCCAGTTAAGCACTGTCCTTCACCCATAATTTCTGATGAAATAATACCGCCTTCAATACCTGCCTCATCGCCTTGGGTGAGATCACCCATACATTCTAGGTTCATAGCAGGTGTGCCATCAATAAGAATCGTTGGTAATGGTTCACTTAAGGTTAGATCCCAGATATTCGGATAAGGAATTGGCACTACAGCCGGACCAACTTGGGTTTTACAGACATCATCACCCGGCGCCATAGCTTCTCCATCAATTACACCAACTAACATTTTTTTCTCCTTTTTAGGTTAGCCTAATGACACACTTTGTGCATCAATGGTTGTATCAAGTTCAGAGAGTAAGTGTATTGTCTCGGCATCGATACGCATTTGTTGTTCTACAATCATGCGTAATGATTGTGTAATAGACTGTTCAAACTCATGAACTTCTTTTAGTAGTTGATTGGTTTTGACTTGATTGTATTGACTGTATTGATAAATATGTTCTGCTAAAGTTTTTAAAATGGATGTTGTTATGGCAACTTTCTGTGAAACTAACTCAATATTAAGTGCACTTTGTTCGATTGATTTGGCTTTGATTTGAAGCTTACCTTGTGAACTAATTGTTGTATCACTGGGTAAATTGATTGTTACGGTGTTAGGGATTGCACTTTCTAGGATATTAAGAATATAAATAGCTGAATCTGTGAATGTTACATTCACATAGTCACCAATTTGTGGCGCTATAAGACAACTATGAGCAACTTTTGCATAGTAACAATAATCATCTATTTTAATTTGATAACGTTCGTTTTCTATATCAACGACTTCTGCTTGAATCATTTGATTTTGCTGATGTGGCTGGTATAGGTGAATGGATGAGGTCGTATTATTCATAATGCCAGTTCTCCGCATTTAATTTAGCTTGATTGGTATAACGGGTATGCTTTAATTGAGCGCCATCAAAAATGGCCTCACCTGTACTACCATGAAGGTTTGAAAAAGATAAATCACATAAACTAAAATTTGTATGATCTATGATGGCATAACTTAAGTTACTATACGATAAATTACTGTTTTGTAATTGTGCGTTACTAAAGTTACTATGTTTAAAGTTACTATAGTTAAGTGTTGTTTTATTTAGCTTAGCTTTGTTTAAATTCGTTTGTAAAAATTGTGATTTTGGTGCAATGAGTTGATCTAAATTAGCGCTTGTTAAATCAGCTTTAAGAAAATTTAGCTTTTCTGATTGAAGATTTGAAAAATTTGCGCGGGTTAAATTTGCATTGATAAATAAAGCACCGTAGAGTCGATTGACTACACTAAAATCACCATTTGCTAGATTTGCTTGTGTAAAATTTGTTTGGATTAAATCTGCACTCTGCCAGCTACAATTAATAAACTCTGAATGACTAAAGTTTGTTTTCTTTAATTGAGAACCTTCAAACTTACTTTCATTAAAAGTACTTGAGCGAAATCGAGCATGATCAAAATTGCAATCTGTCATCTGAGTAGTTGTAATACTAAGTTTTGTTGCATTAGTATGAGCAAATGAGCAATGAGTTAAGCTTATATGCTTAAAACTAGAATCAGTCATTGAAGCATAGCCAAAATCACAGTTATTAAATTGGCAGTTAATAAACTGACAGTTTGTGAAACTTACCCGCTTGAATAAACATTGATTAAACTCAACATTCTCAAATTGACAGTTTTTAAATGAAGTAAAATCTAATTGTGCTTTTTCTAGTACACAATTTGCAAAGATTGATTCTAAAAATAAAGCATGTTCTGCTTGTAGATTACTATAAGATTTATCTTTGAATAAGCATTCACTAATCAATTTTTTATTTAATATCGGTATATCATCTTGTTGAAAAAAATTAACTTGGCTAATTTTTTTTGATTGTGGTGATGCTTGCATTATTGCACCTCCTGAGTTTGAACGCTTTTAACTAGATCAAAACTATCTTTCGTTAAATTGTTTTCAAAGAGTGTGTCGTTAATTTTAGCTTGATAAAGACTAATGCCATAGAGATTAGATTGACTATAGGTTGATTGATTTAAATTAACAAAACGAAATTTTGCATTGAGTAGGTTGGTTTTTTCAAAAAAACACGCTGTTAAACTTGAGCCATTAAAGTTACTATTTTTAGCGACTACTTTATTAAATTTTTGCATCTTGATTGTGCATTGATAAATCATTGCTCTATTGAGAATCGATTGGTTAAATTGATTATTATAAAGGTGTGATTTCATCATGCGTGCTTTGGTTAAGTTAGCGTGATTAAATAGACACTGGTCAATGTTTGACTCATTTTGAATACGTATGCCAGTTAAATTGCTGTTAGAAAAATTAACTTCTTTAAGTTGGCATTGATTTAATAATAACTCACAGGCTGTAGCTGATTCAAATGATGCAAAACTTAATTGTGAGCGTATAAGCTTAGTCGATATAAGTTTACTTTCTTGCGCATAGCAATGCTCAATAGTCGAATGATTAATTTTAAAGTCATTAGCATTGAGTTGATCAAAATAACAGGATTTAGCATGAATGTTGTTAAAATCCACTTTCGTTAATTGTGATTGACTAAAGTAAATATCAGCCATATTACAGTGATTAAATTCTACCTTTTCTAAAGCGCTATGATTAAAATGTACTTTTTTGAATTGACAGTTACGCCACTGACTACTAATAGATGTACTTTTAGATAAATCTGTTTGCTCAAATAGGCTATGATTGATAATTGCTTGGTCGAATTGGCTCTCTGATAATAAAGTATTTTTAAAGTTGCTTGAATCAATTTGAAGGTTTTTAAAAATGCTAGTGTTAAGATTCGCATCTTCAAAGTTAGTATTTTTAATGATTGTACGCTTAAAAAGTGCATTGGTTAAGTTAGCACCTTTAAAAATACTATTGGTTAGATCACAATCAGTGAAATCATAATTTGAGAAATTTTCATTTGAAAAATCACCATTTTGAAAATGAATTTTAGTAATTTTTTTAGCTTGTGGCTTAACTTTATTGGCTTTTTCTTCTTCGGCTGTTTTAATTTGCTGTGTGACATCTTTAAGTAAAGATTCAGGGCTAGGCAGTTTATCAATCTCGCTTTTAGGCAATAGTGTTTTTGCTTGATTAAAACTATTGGTTAATGATGTACTTAAACTTAAAAGCATACTATCTAATGTAATATCAGAAGGATTCAAAGTTAGATCTTTCTTACCAGGCAATTGTTCAGTTATTTGATTTTGGACTACCTGTAACTTACTATCAACGTAGGTTTTAATTTTATTAATCATCACTTTGGGATTGGATTCATTTAAAGCACTATCAAGCTCACTGGGTAGTTGTTGTGTTTGAGCTTGCTGAATTTGACTTGCATATTGAGATTTTAATGTTGCAACTTTTTGGTCAATATCTGCTTTGATATTTTTGATTTCAGGGTCTAATTCGATTGGTTTTGGCTGTGGCTTATCTATGCTTATTTCAGAAGGGATTTGTAGTTTTTTTATCTGCATAGGTTTTGGTTTAAAATTGGGCTTTTTCAGTGCTTTTTGCTTTAAAAATTCGTTTTTGTGTTCTTCTAGTGAGATAGTTTCATCTAAGGTTGGATCAGTAATATAAAAATAATCAATATCACTGGCTAGTTGATCTTTTACCTCAATTGTACCATGGGCAACGACAATGCCCGTTTGATATTCTGGAAGTAGCCATATTAGATCAGGTTGTAATTGCACTTGATCTAATTGATCTTTTTTTTCGACAAACAGTTCAATGCGTTTAAAAGGCAGTGAGTAGGTAGTATTTTCATCTTTACTAGTCGATTGATCAATTATTTTAAAGGCTTCATTCCAGCGAAAGGGTATTTTACTCCACTGATCTTTAGGTGCAATTTGAAAGGTATCTTGTTGATGGTCTTTAGGTAAAGAAGGCCAGTTATTTTTAAGCCATTCATCATTGAATGTGCCTTTCGTTTTACGATAGTGTTTATCAGTTAATGGTAGTGCTAAAAATGTCTTTTTAGCATCTCTTTTATTGATATCGCCAATCTGTAAGCTTATATTTTCAGTTTGGTTATTTTCACAATAGATTAAACATTCACTATATTTTCTTTCAATACCATGGTCAAATAAAGCGCTAGCTTGAATTTTCTTTATCAGTGTTAAAAGCGCTTTTTTATCCAGCCATTGATCAGTTTGCTTGTCGTAGTTAAATCCAGCATAAATTGTGGTATGTAGTCTAAAAATGGGCTTATCCCAGGTAACTTTTCGCATAAAGTATAAATTTGGCGGCTTGATTTTTTTCATTTCAGCATCCTTAAGCCTTGTACTAATCACATATTCTAACAACATGATCTTTCAATAAATTAAATCAAAAATAAGTATTGTTAGATAGCATTAAATCCATTATAAATTTAATTACGGGGCCTGTCATGTTAGTTATTATGATTAATGGTGACTGTCTATGCTATCACCGTGGATTTATCAATAAGGCTATGCTATACAGGATACGTTAGCTGTAAATTTTAACATAGGAGATAACATGGGAAAGGAAAGTTCAGTTGCACCAAAAGAGCGTGTCAATATTGTTTATAGTCCAGCAACAGATGGCGTAGAAGAAGATGTTGAACTTGCAATGAAGTCACTTGTTATTGGAGAGTTTACACCAGAGGTTGATCCAACACCACTTGTTGATCGAAAAGCCATTAATGTGGATAAAGATAACTTTAACGATGTCTTAAAGGGACAAAAATTAAATTTGTCAATCAATGTAAAAAACTGTCTTGAAGAAGATGCGAAAGAAGATGATGAGCTTGGTGTTAAGCTTAAATTTGAGTCCATTAGTGATTTTTCTCCTGATGGCATTGTCGATCAGGTACCAGAATTAAGACAATTAATTGAATTAAGAGATGCATTAAAAGCTGTTAGAAGTCCATTAGGTAATGTACCAGAATTTAGAAAACGCTTAGCCAGTATTATTGGGAACCCGGAAACTAGAACTCAATTATTGGATGAATTGAATTTAGAAGGTAATAAAGAGTAATTATTTAAGTTAAGGATCAAGGTAATGGCAAAAGAAGAAGCAACATCAAAACCTCAAGCAACTGAAGAGAAGAGTAAAGGTATTTTAGAAGACTTATTGGATATTTCAAATTTATCCTCAGGTGAAGACTCAGTTAGTTTGGCTAAAAAAGGCCTTAATGCATTTGTTAATGAACTTTGTGAGCCATCACGCCAAGGAGAGAAAATTTCTGGCACACTCATTAATGATATGTTAGCAAAGCTAGATAAAAAAATCTCAAAACAAATGGATCAGATTCTACATAATAAAGATTTTCAAAAACTTGAGTCATCTTGGCGCTCATTAAAATATTTAGTTGATAATACAGATTTTAGAGAAAACACTAAAATTAATATCTTAAATGTTAGTAAAGATGAGTTGATTGATGATTTTGAAGATGCGCCAGAGATTACTAAAAGTGCATTATATAAGTTAGTTTATACTGCAGAATATGGTCAATTTGGTGGTCAACCGTTTGGTTCAATTATTGGTAACTATAATTTTAATCCAGATGCAAGAGATGTTGGCTTATTACAGAATATTGCAAGTGTCAGTACCATGGCACATGCGCCATTTATTTCAGCAGCGGGACCTAAATTTTTTGGTGTAGAGTCATATGGCAAACTACCAAACTTAAATGATTTAAGCTCCATTTTTGAAATGCCACAATATGCTAAATGGAACGGTTTTAGAGAATCAGAAGATGCACGTTACGTTGGTTTAACTTGCCCAAGATTTTTATTACGCCTACCTTATAGCGAAACCACAACTAAAGCGAAAAAATTTGACTATAGCGAAGATGTTTCAGGTGGTCATGAAGAATTCTTATGGGGAAATGCCGCATTTGCATTAGCAGCTCGAGTTAATGATAGCTTTGCAAAATATCGCTGGGCTGCAAATATTACAGGCCCTAAAGGTGGTGGTGCAGTAGAAGATTTACCAATCTATAACTTTGAAGCATTAGGTGAAACGCAGACGAAAATTCCAACTGAAGTATTAATTTCAGAGCGTCGTGAATATGAGTTAGCAGAGCAAGGTTTTATTGGTTTGAGTATGCGTAAAGGTAGTAATAATGCGGCCTTTTTCTCAGCAAATTCTTGTCAAAAACCTAAAATTTTTCCAAATACACCAGAAGGTAAAGCTGCAGAGACAAATTATAAATTAGGTACGCAATTGCCTTATTTATTTATTGTTTCAAGACTATCTCATTATATTAAGGTATTACAAAGAGAGAATATTGGTAGTTGGAAAGAGCGTGATGAACTAGAAAGAGAGCTAAATAAATGGGTCAGCCAATACGTAGTGAATATGGAAAACCCATCGGCTGAAGTGAAAAGTCGTTGTCCATTACGTGAGGCATCTATTAGTGTCTCTGATGTCGCTGGTGAACCTGGATGGTATAAAGTACAGTTAAATATTCGTCCACATTTTAAATACATGGGTGCAAGTTTTACTTTGTCATTAGTTGGCAAATTAGAAAAGCAATAAATTTTATTTAATTAAAACAAAGGAGAATTATCATGGCAAATCCAATCTTTTTAGATATCGCAACTCAAAAAGGTGGTGCAATTCAAGATCCAGGTCAAACAAAGAAAAACTATGATAAGCAATTGCTTGTTCAAGAATTTGATCAAAATATTGCAATGTCAATTAGTCATCATAAAGCACATGCAGGTTCAGTTGCGCGTCCTGACCCAATTAAATTTACTTTATCGATGGGTTGTTATGAGACTGAGTTAAAGCAAGCTTGTGCTACAGGCGATCGAGTCACTACAGCGACTTTTTCATTCCCAGTTACAGATAAAAGTGGTGAAGAGAAAAATTCATATACGATTAAGGCAACTGGAGGTATTATCACAAGTGTTAGACGTATCTCTCCGCCATTATGGCAGCAAGAAAATGATACAGTACCTACTATGGTTGAAGTTGAAATTGCCTATGAAAAACTTGAAGAGCAAGATTTAATTCATAATAAACAAATGACTTATAGTTGGGATGAGCGTTAATTAATAACACAATAAAAATCACTAACAAATAATGCATAAGTTAAGACTATTAGAGAGAATGAAAGCTTGGGAAACAGGCCAGATTTCTCGATTTAATGAATCAAAAGAGACGGACATTCTTCAGTCTGTTTTGAGTCATCTTGAGCGTATGCTAAATACAAAAAAAGGGGGGGTGAAATTGTTTAATGATTATGGGGTGCCTGAATTTCATGATTTATCAGAAGGCGTGATTGAAGATGAGATTAAAAAAGTCATTAGTACCTATGAGCCAAGACTTGAAGTTGATAGTGTAACTCGTAAAGCACCAAAAGATACTGAGCCATCCAACATTGAGGTATCTATTGCTGGTAAAATTAAAGGCCGAGATAATTTATTACGATTTACAACGGTTTTAACTGCCAATGGGCGAGTAACGATTCAGCTATAGAGAAAGCTTTTAATGTACTAACTGAAAATAATAAGGACTTAATTTAGTGGCAAAGTTCCAAGACTTATATCAACGTGAATTGCATAATATTCGTCAGTTATCAAAGGAGTTTTCACAAGCACATCCAAATGTTGCGCCTATGTTGCGTGATAAATCTTCAGATCCAGATGTAGAGAGATTATTAGAAGGGTTTGCCTATATTTCGGCACAAATTCAAGAGATTATTGATGATCAAATCCCACAGTTTAGTGGTGCATTGATCAATAAATTTTTTCCACATTATTTACGACCATTACCATCAGCAACAGTCATGCATTTTCAACCAAAAGCTGAACTATCAGAAGTGTTTACGGTAAAAAAAGGTGCAAGCTTTGGTTCAATTCCTGTTAATGGAACAACGTGTTTGTTTAGGTTATGCTCAGATTTAAGCGTTGATCCTATTACACTTAATAAAGCTTGTGTCGTTAATAATTCAGGGGAACAACAGTATATTGAATTATCATTTTCTTTAGCTGGTATTGATTTAAGTTCATGGCAAAGTGATCAGCTGAAATTTCATTTAGGTGGTAGCTATCAAGATGCTTGCCAGTTGTATTATATCATCATGCGATATGTTGAGCGTATTGAATTAAGATCAAATGAGCAGCAGTTTCTTTTATCTAAGGATGCATTAATAGCCGAAGGGTTTTCAGATGAAGAAGCTATTTTACCTTATCCAGGACATGCCAATACAGCATTTCGTATTTTACAAGAATATTTTTTAATGCCTGAAAAATATCTATATATTAGCATTAATCATTTATCTAGTTGGAAAGATAGAGGACAAAGTAATCAGTTTAGTATTCGCCTTTATTTATCAAACGATGCAAAGTTATTACCAGAGATTACGCAACAATCATTTTTATTACATAGCGCACCTGCGATTAATTTATTTGAATATGATGCTAAGCCAATTGCTCTAAATCATATGCAATACCAATACCCAGTTCAGCCAGATGCCAAGGAGAGAAACCATTACCCAATCTATACCATTAAACAGGTGCAAGGTTATCAACAAGGTCGGGTACATGCAAAAAATTACGTTAATATTGACTATTTAAAAGATCAGCATTTAGATCGAGCTGCTTATGAAGTTATTAATAAATCATCTTCCAGTGGTGAAGGCTTAGATTATTATATTGCTATTTTATATAATCATGACAAGCAAGTTGAAACAGAAGAAACATTATCGGTATTACTAGAGTGTTCTAATGGCGCATTACCAGAATATTTATCCAAAGGTGAGATTAATCAGCCAACCAGTAATTCGCCTAGTTTATTAGCATTTGAGAATCTTTATGTGCCAACAACTTATAAAGTTCCACCCGATGATGATCAATGGATGTGGCGCTTACAATCGATGCTTGCATTAAATTATTTATCCATTGCTAATTGTGAGAATTTACGTTCATTGTTAAAATTTTATTTATTCTTAAATAAAGGACGACATGTTTCACGAACGATATTTGAACGCCAAATTGATAGTATTGAAGAAGTCGAGGCTTCAACGATTAATCGTATGGTATCAGGCATTCTAATGCGTGGCGAAAATATCAAAATCAAATTGAAATTAAGTGATTTTTCATCAGAAGGAGAAGCATTTTTATTCATGAGTGTATTGGATCATTTTTTTGCAACTTATGTTGCGATTAATTCATTTACATTACTTGAACTAATAGATGCAGCAACAGGAGAGTGTATTACATGGCCGATGAGAGTAGGCGAGAAGCTCTTAAGTTAATTGAGCCTTTTATTTTAAATGGTCATCGTTATGGGTTTTATCAAGCCATTCGTTGGCTTAAAAATATCTCAAAACAACTTCAAGCGTTGGGGCATCAACCATTACGTTTAAAGATTTTACCTCAGTTAAGTCTTGACTTTATTGGTAATGATATTCGTCAAGCCATTTACCACCCAGATACCCATACGATTGAAATCATCGTCACATTTCTAGCCTTATATGGAACTGCATCACCATTACCAACATTTTATACAGAAGATCTGATGTTTGAAGTTTCAGAGGATATAACCGTTGGTAAAGATTTTTTAGATATTTTTCATCAGATATTATATCAAAAACTTTATGATGTCTGGTTGAAATATAAATTAAATCAATGTGCGTTTGAGCATAAAAATATCTCATATATCAATAAATTATACCATATGATTGGTTTGGGGGATCAAACACTTAGACAAATGGTGCCTAATGCTAAAAGTTTAATTAAATATGTCGGGCTTTTAAATCAGCAACCAAGATCAGCTAAAGCATTAGAAACGCTATTAAAAGATTATTTTGAGGTTTCTGTTAAAGTAACCAGTGCCTATCGTACAACTGAGACAATCTCAAAGTTACAACAAGTGCGATTGGGTATGGCCAATCACTGTTTAGGCAAAGAAATTTATTTGGGTCAGAAGTTAAAGGCTGCAAGCTTTAGTATTGCTTTAAATATTGATAATTTAAGTTATGAGAAATTTAATTTATTTAGTTATCAGCAACCTTACGCTAAAGCGTTAGCATTTTTAATTAATTTTTTCTCATTTGCGCCAATGAAGTGTTTTGTCACTATTTCGCTAAAAAGAAATTATGTTAAAAATTTAGTATTAGGTGATCATAACTGGAGTAAGCTTGGACAGAATACATGGCTTGGCTTAAAGAAAAAAATGACCTATCAAACAAGTTATGAAATTGGTTAAATGGAGTTTAAGATGATAAAAAAAATAAAATTAACGCATAGTGTTTATAGTGGATTTTTGGTTATTTTATTGTGCCTATTAACGGCATGTTCTTCTAGTGTTACTCGAAAGACAGCTAACTGGAGTTATGCAAAAGATGCCATTACTATTAGTTTAGAAGCGGATAAAAAACTCAATGTCTATGATGGCTATGCGCATGCTTTAACAATTGGTATTGCACAAGTATCTTCTCCTGATAAGTATGCTCAAATTTTACAAACAAGTAATGGTTTAGTAACGGTAATTGCTAATGAAAAACCAGTACAAGGACAAACAAGCTTTAAGCGTATTTCTATTCAGCCAGGTGAGAAAAGAACACTGGTATTAGATCGCGCTTATGCAACAGAGTATGTTTATTTATTTTTTGGTTATGCTCAAGGCGTACTAGATAAAAACAGCTATTTAATCCCTATTCCCTTAGATGGAACACCACAACCATTAGATGTTAAGGTAGAGTTAGGACCAACTTATATTAGTAATATCAGTCATTCGTAAGTTAAGGAATAGTAAAATTATGGAATTATTTAAAAAAGTTAGTTGGGAGCAAGGGTTATTTCTACAGCCGCAACATTTTCAATTAGTTGAAGCACATTATGACTTACAACAAAGTTATCATACGCAACTAACACATGCTAATTGCTGGGGAAGTGAAAAAATTGTTATTGATAAGGCGGCATTAGAAGACCAACAAATAAATATTCATTCAGGGACATTATTATTTAAAAGTGGTGCACTCATTACGATAGGCCAAAATGCGCTTATCGTACCAAGAGCATTTAATAAAAGTTGGCAAAATCGCTTTCAGCCTTTGGATGTTTATATAGGTATTAAGCGGATGAGTCAACATGGTTTAAATGTAACAACGGTTAAATCATGGGATGAAATCCATCAGGTTCAAAGCCGTTATGCAGCCTTAGAACAGCCTGAGCTTGTAAAAGATTATTATTATGATGGGCCAGATGCCTATGTTAAGCAGCAGATGTATATACTACAGCTTATTTGGGGTGATGAAATTGAAAAGGCATCAGATTTTGAGTTAATACAAGTTGCAAAAGTGGTTCAAAAGGGTGATAAAATTGCTTTAGATACGCAATATATCCCACCTTGCTTGGCATTGAAAAGCTATCACAGGCTAAATAATTTAGTCAAAGATTTAAGAGATGATTTATATGCAAGGGCAAAACAGTTAGATATTTATAAACTACCCACAGCAGAAGAGGATGATCAACGTCTATCAAGGCTATGGTTGAATTTATTAGCCTTACAAGTATTTAATCGCTATATCCCGGCTATTTCACATTTACTTGTAATTGACCCTGTATCTCCAAGTGATTGTTTTATGGTTTTATTACAATTAATTGGTGAATTAAAAGCATTTCATCAAAGTGAGCAAAGTGTTTTAGCGACTGAAGATGAAAGTACTTATTTTATTGAATATCGTCATGATCACTTAACAGAAGTCTTTGATCAAGCAAAAGAATTAATTTTTAAACTATGTGATAACATTACTTTTGTACCACATCAGTTCTTTGCTTTAGATTATATTAATGATCTATATTCTGCTGATTTACCGCATACAATATTTACGCCAAGAACAAGTTATTATTTAAGAGTGCATGCACAAGAGAATATGCAGCAATTAAAAGCAACTGATTTTCATATGCAATTAAAAATTGGTTCGATTATTAGCATAGAGACGATTGTACAACGTGCATTATCAGGCATTCCACTGGAAGTGTTAGATAATGCACCGGCAGGCGTACCTAAAGACTCAGTCTGTGTTTATTTAAGATTAGATCCAACGGTTGAGGCCTGGCGCTCAGTTGTTTCATCTCAATCAATTGCTGTTTTTTGGGCAGAACCAATTGATGGTGTTAATATTGATTTTGTTTCAGTGAGGTCATAAAGATGAGTCTAGTAACTAATTTTAGTGATGTTATTGCTTTTGGTATAGGGTTAAATCAAACGCAATTTAAGGACCAGACACTTGAGGGTGTTCAAACAAAGTTAAGTCACTATTTTGATCAGATAAAAATAATAACATTACTACGTTACTCAGAAGAAGAGTATCAAGAAAGCTTATTTGCAATTTGTGCCTGGTTCGATGAAATTGTTTTATGTTCAAATTGGAAAGAGAAATTGAAATGGCAAAAAGCAATGTTACAACAAAAATATTTCAATACAACAAGAGCTGGTGAAATATTTTTTGAAAAACTTGATACCATTCCGCCTGGAGAAATTGATTTAATTGAAATTTATTTTTATTGTTTAAAACTTGGATTTAAAGGGAAGTACCATCGAGCACAAGATTGTATTGTTTTAACAGAGAAGTGTAAATCAATTTATCAATTGGTTATGGATCAGCATGGAGGTGATTTTGATAAGCCTCTAGTTCATTGTACGTTAACACCTGATGGGTTAATAGAAAACTCAGCAGTTACACAACTACAAGATCATAAACGTAGGCGAAGATTAACACGATTGATTTGGTGGTTAGTACCGATGATTCCATTTGTGGTTGTAACGCTTGTATTTAATGAAGTCATTCAGTCAATGGCTGTTGATTACTTTAAAAACTTTTCGTAAAAGCTAAGGATAGTTACGATGTTTAGAAAAATTTTGAAATTTTGTTTTATCGTTATTGTCTTGTTACTACTAGCATGCTTTAGTATCTTTATCACATTATTTTTTAGAATCAGTCTACTGTATAGCCCAGTTATTTTTATTTTGATTATACTTCTTTATTTTATCAATCGTTTTATGATGAAGAAAATACGGCTTTATTTAAGACGACGCAAATCATCTAGTGACATTCAGTTTGAAGGTAGTGATAAAAAACAATTAGAAGAAAGTTTTAACAATGCATTATTACATACGAAGAAATACAATCGTGAATATAAAGGAAAAATGCCATGGTATATCATGCTTGGCACATCAACTAGTGGTAAATCTAGCCTTATTAGTGGTTCAAATATTTATACGCTTTCAGATAAAATAGGTTCAGCACAAGAAGTTTTACCCACTAAATGTGGCTATTGTTGGGCATTAGATGATATGGTTATTGCTGAGACAAGCGGTGATTTATTTGCAAGTAAGCCTACGGCTATGGCGAAATATGCTTGGCGGTGGTTAAACGATAAAATTAAATCCAATTTTAGATATATAAAATTTAAAGGATTTATTGTTACAATCTCAATTGATCAGCTTAATCAAGATAAAGAGTCATTAGCAGAGTACGCACTTAAGCTAAGAGAGGAAGTTGAAAAATGTTCAAGAAATTATGGTTTTAGTTATCCAATTTATTTAGTGATTACCAAGGCAGATCATCTTCAGGGTTTTGAAAGTTTTGCATTGGGCTTGCCTGAAGAAATACAACGCCAAGGGTTTGGGCAATTATTTTCAGAAAGTACATTTTATGGGGAGCATAAAACACAGATTAATCAATGGGCAGAGCATATTAATGAGCGTATTAGAGGGTTTAATACATTACAGTTACAGGCTAATGGTTCCCTTTTAGCAAGGGTTTTATTATTAGAGAATCAAATTAATCATTTAAAGAAACCATTAAAAGTATTCTTAACGGCATTTTTTAAAATAAAAGCGCAGGTTAGAGAAGATAACCCAGTACTTAGAGGGTTGTTTTTAACCAGTGTTCGTCAAGATGCTAAAGCGTCATCCTATGATGAAAATACGGCCTTAGAAGGGCTTTTACTGCCTAGTCGTAACCGTGCTAGTTCAGCAAGTTTATTTGTTGAGCATTTATTCACATCAACCTTACCAAATGATTTTGATTTATACCAAAGATTTTCTAAAAAAGTCTTAATGAGAAAACAATATTATCGTCGTGCGCTTGGTGCTTGGTGGGTTATTTTAATTGGTAGTACTGCTTATCTTGGGACTGCTTATGCACATGCGATTAAAGCATTTATGGAAATTCAACAAGTTACCAAAATCAGAAATGATCAGTTTGGTAATAACTTGAATTATAATTTGCTATTAGCCTCTGGGATGAATAAGGATATTTATCGCGTAGTTGAAATTAAAAATAGTTGGTTTTTTTCAGCTTGGCCTTATGCTTCTGTTTTTAATAAAATCATTAAGGGTTATAAAAGGTATTATGTTGAAGTATTCAATCAGTATATTATTAATGATTTACAACAGACATTAGCTAATAGCGCTAAATTAGTAACGACAAAACCAAAATATAAAGAGAATTTTGGTTATGTTGTTGAAAATATTGTACAAGGTGTAAACTTAATCCAGGCTAGATTGGATTTAATGCCATACAGTGAAATTAAGTCATTAAATATGGAAGGCTTAATTATTGATAATCACTTTCAACCTAACAACTATGGTATTTTATATAAGAACTATGTCGCTTGGAATAATCATTTTATTTCTTTAAAGAAACAAAGAGGACAATTACTGAATTTATTAGAGAGCTTGGATGTATTTAATAAACCTTATAGCTGGCTTATAAATTGGGTGGACCAAGTTAGTCATATACGACCAATTATTGCAAGTAACTATTGGCCTGAAAATACCTTTAGTACTAAAAATGAACCTGATATTTCTCCAGCTTTTACTCAAAATGGTATGCAGCAAATAAAAGCACTCTTGCATAATATGGCAAATATTTATTTACAGCCAACAGAAGTTGAACAGTATAGTCTTAGATTTTTTGCACAATATGATTTAAATCGTTACAAAGTTTGGGAGCAATTTACCAATGATTTTAGAAGTGATATTGATACTATTCCATCACAGGCGGCATGGTATTCATTAGCGCAGTTAAATGTAACAAATTCGCCCTATGCTTTATATGCTCGAGATTTATCACTAAACTATACTGACAGCATGCTGATTAACCAGCCGGAATGGTTGAAGCTATTTTTAAATTTAAGAAATTATTTTAAAAAATCAGCCTTTAATATGTTGGCATCAGAAACTAAGCCAACGTTTTGGGATAAATTAGTTGCTTATCTAAATCAGTATACCAATGAGTTTGAGTCACGTGTTGAGATGATTAATTATGATGGCAATTTATTAAAAGCAGTTGAAACTTATCAACAGTCATTATTAAAACTTCAGAAATATGTATTAACACTTGATCAAGCATCATCATTTAAAACGGTTAAATCATTATTTTCATCAGGTAGTGATAGCCAAGATACAACTAATAATAACCAAAAATCATCGAGTAAAAATCAGTTTTATACAACCTATAATGCATTTCAACAAGTTAAGTTTTTTGCAACAACTGACTTTGGCTTATTAAATAAGAATCAAGCAACTTGGAATTTATATCGAGGCATGTTTGATTTATTACTTCATGGTACGATGGAAAATGCCATGTGTTATACAGAACAAATGTGGGATAGTCAGGTGCTTAATCAATATGCTGCGACATTAAGTAGCTCACAATTATCTTTGGATGACTTATTTGGTCAAAAGAGTATGATTAGTAAATTTATGTATCAGTATGTTTATCCCTTTGTCAGATATAGCGGGCGTAACAATGGTTATACTGCAAAATCAGTCTTTGGTCATAAGCTTAAATTTTCACCATTTGTTTATGATTATATTCGTAACCAATATGATTACTCTCAATTAGAGATATTAGAAAATCAAATTAAAATGACAATTAAGAAAACGCAAGCACTAATCCCAGTTCAAATGAAACCGACAGATGTTAATAAAGATGCTAAGTTATTACCAGTATCAACTACGTTAACGGTCTTATGTGGTGATAAAGCTCAAGAATTTACCAATTTTGATATGGTGTCGAATTTCTCATTAACGAACAATATTTTTAATTGTACTTCTGCTAAATTAGATATCCACTTTGAAGGTGCTACAAACTTTACGATCACTAAAAAATATACGCAACAAGATGGTTTATTAGAATTAATTAAAGACTTTAGCCAAGATGCGCGTAAAGTCTATAAGTCAGCTGATTTTCCAGATTATTATACTCAGTTACAAGATTATAACATTCATCAAATAATCGTTGCGATTGACTTTAAAGGTTTAGATGCAGTTAAGTCATTATTAAACGAGTATACAAAACGCAAAGATAATTTGGTACAACAAGTATATGGCAAGCTTGCAGACTGGCAATACTTAGATGTTGCTAGTTGCTGGAATGACCACCCATGGACGAATAAAGCAAATAAAAGCTCAGCATCAATAAAGACAGAAAGTGAAAATGAGATATGGACTTAGAAAGCGTAAAACAGTCAGTAACAACAAGTTTAAATGAAGATCAAATTGGTGAGAATTGTAGGGATAATGAACGTTATACTAAAATTAAAACATTATTGTCAAAAAAAAATAATCCAAATGCAGATGAAGCTTCAATTAATTGGGCGGCAGTCTCACAATTATCAAGTGAGATTTTAGCGAAAGAAAGTAAAGATTTGCTTGTTGCTTGTTATTTAGCGATTGGTTTATTAAACACTGATGACATTAAAGGCTTAACAGTTGGTATTGAAGTGATTAATCAAATGCTTGAGATTTATTGGCCTAAACTCTATCCACCATTAAGGCGTATTAATGGCCGATGGTCAGCCTTTGTTTGGTTACAAGAACAGTTAACCGACTATTTGGAAAACCTAAAAACACAAAAAGCACAACAAGAAGTTCAACCACTATTAGATGGTTTCACTAAGTTTGATAAATTACTTGCCTCCATTAGTGATGATGCACCTAACTTTTTACCCTTTATTAAACAATTTGAGCAAATTATTGCACCTGAACAAGAGAAGGTAGAAGTTGTTGAAGCTACCAATGGTATCAATGGTAATGATACAGCTGATGCGGTGACCGAGTCATCATTAAGTATCATTAATACTCAAGCAATTACAAATTTAGAAGATGCAAAAGTACAGTTTAAAAATATGCTTGAAGCAATAGAAGGTGTTGCTGAATATTTCTATAGTCCAAATCAAGAAAATTCTAAGTATATTTATTATCGTTTATCGCGTTTAGCACTCTGGCAAGGTATTGAGCATTTGCCAGAGTATGATGAGCAATATAAAACGAAAGTACCGCCACCAGATAAAGAGCAATTAAAGCAATTACAGTTACTACAGGATGCATCTAACGATCAAGGTGTCATTCGTATTGCTGAAGAATGGGTGAAAGATAATCCGTATTGGTTTGATCTTCATTTTAGTATATATCAATCAATGATCAATTTAGGCAATCTTGAACTTGAAGCATCTGAGATTAAATCAGCTTGTATGATGATGATTAGTCGCTTTCCTAAGTTATTAGATTTAACATTCTCTAATGGTCTTTCAATGATTAGTGAAGATATGAAGCATAGCTTTAGCTTTGCGGTTGACGAAAGTAGTGATACACAAAAAGTTACTGATGGTGCGCAATTAAGTGAAGAAGAAGCTCAATTATTAGAAGCATTAGTTAATCTTAAAAAACAAAATAAAGCAAAGCGATTGGAGAGTTTAGCAAAGCTTATGCCTTATTTATCATCAGATATCAATCAGTCATTAAAAATTCAATTAATCATTACGATGGTTGATCAATTAATGAAGCTTAAAAAAACTACTATGTTAAAAAGTTATGTTAAATTATTAGAAGATAAATATAATTATTTTCATTTAGATCAATGGGATAAAAAACAAGCAGCTCAGGTGCTAATTGCAATCATTGATGCAAAAAAAATGTTAAAAGAAGATATGACAGAGGCATTAATGCAATTAGCGCAAATTGATTTGGATGCGGCGATTAGCATTAAGGAAGATTAGCTAAAAATGTATGATTTATAAGACTTCTAACCCCGCTTACCAAAAATTGCCTGACCAATACGTAGTATTGTGCTGCCTTCACTAACAGCACTTTCAAGATCATAACTTGTACCCATAGATAGTGTATCCATGGTGATATGATGTGTTTTATTTAGTTTATGTAGTAGTTGGTGCATTTGAGCAAAGTTATGTTGTTGTTCATTTATATCATCCGTGAGCTTTGGCATGCACATTAAACCTCTTAATATAAGAGATGATTGTGCTTTAATATACTCAATACAAGCATTGATTTCATCTATTTGACTTAAATAAAAGCCTGCTTTATTGGCTTCATTATTAATATTAATTTCAAAGCAAATATTTAAAGGAGGTAGATGATTAGGGCGTTGTTCACTTAAGCGTTTAAGAATTTTTATACGATCAACGGTGTGTACCCAGCTAAAATATTCTGCAATTAGTTTTGTTTTATTCGATTGAATATGACCAATATAATGCCAGCTGATATTTGGATCTAAGGCTTTGATTTTAGGTATCGCTTCTTGTAGGTAATTTTCACCAAAAGCAGTTAAACCTAGTTTATATGCTTGCTCAATTGTTGCAATGGATTGTGTTTTAGTAACGGCTAAGAGTGTGATATCACTTTTAGAACGTTTGGCATTCTCAGCTGCTTGTTGAATGGTTTGTTTAACCTTATTTAGGCGTGCTAATAGGTTAGTTTGTTGTACATCGTTCATGCTATAGTAGTTTATTTAACGGACTTGTTAATTGATATTATATGATGGATATTACCGAAATCCTAAAGTTATGTGTATCAAAAAATGCATCTGATTTACATATTGCAGCTAGAAAACCTGTGATGGTGCGTATAGATGGACTATTGCTGCCTTTAGAGGGAATAATGCCTTTTGATAGTCAGGCGATCTTTAAATTAATAACACCTTTATTATCGGATAAAGCGATAAGTACATTAAAGATGCAATTAGAATATGATGATTCAATCACACTTGAAAATATTGGGCGATTTAGGCTACACCTATATTATCAATTAGATGGTTTAAGTTGTGCATTTCGTATTATCCCGGAGAAAATACCAACACTAGATGAACTTCAAGTACCGAAAGTTATTCGTCAATTATTAGAGAAAACAAGTGGCTTAATATTAGTTACAGGTGCAACAGGTTCTGGAAAAAGTACCACTTTAGCTGCCATGATTAACTGGTTAAATCAAAATCACCAAGGACATATTATTACCATTGAAGACCCAATTGAATTTATTCACAAGCCAAATAATTGCTTAATTAATCAGCGCCAAGTTAAAGTGCATACAGAGAATTTTAGTTGTGCATTAAAAGCAAGTTTACGCCAAGATCCTGATTATATTTTAATTGGTGAGTTACGCGATTTAGAGAGCATTCGTTTAGCATTAACGGCAGCTGAGACAGGACATCTAGTATTAGCAACAATGCATACTCACTCGGCTGCAAAAACGATTGATCGTTTGATTCATGTATTTGATTCTAGTGAGCAGGCAATGATTCGTATGATGTTATCTGAATCATTAGAAGCAGTGATTGCACAGAAGTTAGTTAAGCAAGTGACATCAGGATTAGTCGCTGCCTTTGAAGTTTTAGTTGCAACACATGCAATTAAAAACTTAATTCGAGAAAATAAAATACCACAGATGTATTCAGCAATGCAAATGGGTAGACAAGATGGTATGCAGACAATGCAGCAAAGCTTAGATGCGTTATATAAGGCTGGTTCTATTAGTGAGATAAAATTCAACCGATCGTATATGTGAGGCAATTGTTAATTTTTAAAATATATTCTGCTTTAAACTTGCAAAAGTAGCTAATTTTTATGATAATGCTAAAAGCCTGGTCCCCCCGCAATGATAAGTTGTGAATCCCGTCAGGTCCGGAAGGAAGCAGCGGTAACGACTGATGCATGTGCCGGGGTGTGGCTGGGCGCTAATTTTTCTTGCCTTTTATTGATAACTTATAGGAAGTACGCAATATTGTGATGTCATATCAGGTACTTGCACGCAAATATAGGCCAACACAATTTGATGAAATAGTTGGTCAAGATACTGTGCTTAAAAGTCTTCTACATGCATTAAAATCAAATCGTCTGCATCATGCTTATTTATTTAGTGGTACTCGTGGTGTTGGTAAAACATCTCTAGCTCGTCTTTTGGCTAAATGCTTAAACTGTGAAAAAGGTGTTACCGATCAACCGTGTGGTCAATGTCATCAATGTTTGAGTATTGCTGGTGGCAATATGGTTGATTTAATTGAAATTGATGCTGCTAGTAGAACGAAAGTAGAAGATACGCGTGAACTATTAGATCAGGTGCAGTATATGCCGACACAGGCACGCTTTAAAGTTTATCTGATTGATGAAGTGCATATGCTATCAACTCATAGTTTTAATGCCTTATTAAAAACGCTAGAAGAGCCACCTGAGCATGTGAAGTTTTTATTAGCAACGACTGATCCACAAAAGCTACCGGTTACGATTTTATCACGTTGTTTGCAATATCACTTACAACCAATTAAAAAAAAGCAATTAGTTAATCAGTTGCAAACAATTTTAGATAAAGAAGCTGTGAGCTTTGAAAAAGAAGCGCTTGATTACTTAGCACAAGCTGCATCTGGTAGTTTACGTGATGCACTAAGCCTACTAGATCAAGCAATTAATTTTGGTCAAGGCTGTATTACAAGTGATGATGTTATAAACATGTTAGGTGTTGTTGATCATCGTATTGCTTTTGATTTAGCTAAAGCAGTGATTGCAAAAGATACTAATACTGCTTTGGCATTAACTCAACGTATTGTTGATCAAGGTAAACACGTTTCACGTATTTTAGATACTTTAGCTGAGCTTTGGTATGCAGTGAGTATTTATCAATTAACAGAAACGGTATTATTTGATGTTTTTAGCGCTGAGAAATTAAAAGAATTAGCACAAAAAATTACTCCAGAGTTATTGCAGCTTTATTACCAAACCACATTAAAAGCAAAACCAGAATTAGTCTTAGTGCCTGAAGCTAAAATGGCACTTGATATGGCATTGATGCGTATGATTTCATTTGATCTAAGTGTTAAGCAGTCATCGGTTGATACTCAACAATCGCAAGATACGGTTAGAGAAAATAGAGCGCTTCAAGTAGCGCCACTAAAGGTTTTACAAACGAGCAAACCAAATAAGCTATTGCAAAGAGATACTGATACGCAACAGCCAGAGAACGATAATAACTGGTATCAGTTAGCAACTGAGTTAAAGTTAAAAGGAATGGCAAAGCAAGTTGCTTTAAATAGTCAATGTATTAAAGTGAAAGGTAATACCTATTATTTAGATTCTAAGGTTTATTCAGTTACTGATAATCTAAAAACTAAGTTAAAAACACAGCTAAGTCAACTTTTAAAGCGTGAGGTTGATATTGTGTTTATAAAAGAAGATAGTTCAATGTCTTTGGATAATGCAAGTAGTAGTAAAAGTGAAACAGTTATTCATGATCAAGAAAAAACGCTTGCTGAAAAAAAAAATTTAACCCCTTTTGAAATTGACCAAGAAAAGCAACAAGCATTATTAACAAAGAGCTATCAACATTTAAAAGATGATGAACTAGTTCATGCCATTGAATCAGAGTTTAATGCATCTTTTGATCCTGCTTATATTAAAATTAATCATTCACATTAAGATTATATTGGATACCGATACCAAAATTAACACCATTTTGTAATGGTCCTAATGGATTAACTTTGGTTGATAGTTTCTCAATTGCAGGTAGCGATGAAATTGTTTTAAAAATAACTAAATCATTGAGTAAAATTAATTTAGCTTGAAAATCCCAGCCAGTGGTATAAGTAATCCGTTTAAAATTAAATACATCTAAAAAAGCATTACCAACACGTTTTGAATTTAGTTGTTCTATATCAATATAATAACCAACACAGTCATTTTCTTGTTTTAAACAATTTGCAACTTCAAGTGGTAGATTATTAAAAGTCATTAAAGGATCAAATTCTTTGTGTACATCAAGAAAATTGACAACTCTAATATTATTTGCTTTATAAGGTGAAAAACCAAGTGCTTCTAAATCTTTAGTGGTAGTCTTATAGGGTGTAATTTGATTATAAGCTGTTTGTAATTGATCAAAATTTTGCCATTTTGAAATCGTGACATCTTTGGTACGTGGTAATAAAGAACTACATGCGCTAGTTGTAATAATAACAATAAAACCCATTAAGCATGCTAGTAACTTGGTCACCATAAAATAAGTACCTCCTTATTTTAAGTATATCAAGCATTTGTGTTTTTGCTTTTAAATTTAAATTTAGAGTTTTTTATTTTCTTATATGAAATAGTAATTCAATATCAGGTTCATGTTTTAAACGTTCAAATATTTTTTCAGTAATTAACGCTTTTAAGTGTTCATAGTCGGTAGGAAAACAATAGTAATGTACCCATACTGAAATGCCAGAGTGCTTTTCTTCAAAAATTAGTTGAGCATCAACATAGACTTTTAAATCAATCGTTTGAGCAAGTAGTTTACTGCGCATCTTAATATAGTCTGAGGTATAGCGTGTATCGTTTTGATAATATTGATCTAAAATCTCTTGAGTTTCAGTTATTAAAAATTCTTTAATGCGATTAATATTATTATTGGGGTTAAATAACCATTGTTGAGTATATTCAATTACATTGCGTTTGCGAGAATAATTCAAGACAGGTAAAGTCATCACTAAGCCATTAGGAATTTTAATCACTTTACCACTGGCTCTCGTTGTTGAGCCTTTTGAGGCTTCATAGAGTTTAAAAAATAATGGACCTAATTCTGCGACAAATCCACGATATTCACCAATTTGAATATAATCACCTTCAATAAATAAGCTACGCCAATTAATGATTAATGAGCCAATTGCATTCATGATTAATTCTTTATTGGTAATGACAAGTGCTGCTGAGACTAAGCTTAAGATAGCTAAGAAAGATACAAAGCCATTAACCCAGATTTTGGCTAATAAAATAATTGCAATAATCACTAATGTATATAATACACGTACGCGTTTGCGTTTATGGCGTTTGGAATCAACAACTGGACGAATTAATAGCACATGAATCATAAAGTAAATCAAGACTAAAACAATAATGAGAATTACTGTTGCTAGAATATTACTGTAAAATTCATTCGCTAAAATTGTCTCTAACATGATAATTACATTTGAGTATATTTAAAGGTTGTTTTTATCTAAGCATAGAATATTTTTACTATCTGATCTATAGTTTAATCAGATTAATCACTGAAAATAAGTTGAATAAATGTTACAAAATAATCAAATAAACACAATAGATAAACATTTATCAAATCAAGTGCATACACGTGCGACTTTATGTCAATATGATAAAGAACAAATCGAGCGTGTTAATTTAGCATTAAATTTAGATGCAATCAAAATGCAACTCAATCAAAGAGAAAATAATTGGATTCATGTGACAGGCTTAAATAATACACAATTTATTAATGCCTTATGTTATGGTTTGGGTGTTCATTCATTAGTTGCAGAAGATATCATCAATACAAAGCAGCGTGTTAAAGCAGAAAGCTATGATGGTTATTTATTTGTTGTATTAAGAGCAATCAAACGCTCATCTAAACAAAGTCAAATACAATATAAGCAAATAAGCTTTATTTTAATGCCAAAATTACTCATTAGTTTTACTAGTGAACCCTTAATGTTATTTGACTCCATCAATGAGAGAATGAAAAAAATACATTCAAAAATAAGGGCTTTAAATGTTGATTACTTACTTTATGCTATGATGGATACTTTGGTTGATGACTATATGATAATGACTGAAAAAAAAGGTGACATACTCGATAGATTAGAATCGAAAATGATTAAAGACCCAACAAAAACATCGCTAGAAAGTATTTATAAATTTCGTCGAGAGTTACTTTATTTACGTCGTCATATGCAGGCATTTCGTGATTTGGTGGGCATGCTATATAATGAGCGTCCTCAATATGAGGTTGCTGATCCTTATGCTAGTGAGTCAGTAATTTCGCAAGCGTTAATTACCTATCTACAAGATTTATATGATCATACCTTTAGAACTTTAGAAGCAGTTGATATATATAGAGATATCACAAGGGAAATGCTTGAGCTTTATATGAATAGTATGAATCATAAAATGAATCAAAGAATTAATATTTTAACCATTTTCTCAACGATATTTATTCCATTGACCTTTATTACTGGCATCTTTGGCATGAACTTTAGAGTTATACCGGGACTCAATAGTTCATTTGGTTTTTTTGTTACTGTTGGTGTTATGTTTATGATAAGTATAGTGTTATTAGTGATTTTTAAATTAAGAAAGTGGTTTTAGCTTGCCTTTAGTAATGCGTTTTTGACTAATATCTTCAATTAATTGATAAGCTTCTTCAATTGACTTAACTGGGTAGGTAACCCGTTTTGCTGTCTTTCTGTGTTTACTACCATAGTAGCAAGTCACAACTAAATCACCAAAGATATCTCGTCCAATATGAGCTTCATAGTATTGATCATTATTTTCCCAACGATAGGTTTTTTCACTAATCATAGAGCTTATAAGTCATTTAAATTATTTTTGATAACAAAAAGTATAACAATAAAAATAAAATTTAGATTGATACAGGTAATTTATTTTTTATTTATTAATGATGATTTATTACAAACCAAAACTATTTTAAATAGGTATTATTTCAAATAATAAATAAAATTATTTTATTGAGAACAGTGATCAGTTTAGAGTAATAGTATAGTAGGGAGTTAAAATGGGTAGAGAAAAATATGATCAGATTCAACAGAGTATTCAGGTGAACTATCAATCAATATATAAGCAATATAGAACATCTGATGTTTTAGTTAAAAATATTGAAGGTTTAGATTTTGATGATGTGATCTGCCTTTTAGAAGAAGTTCGAGATACTCCGGAGTTAAAATCACAGTCATTAGCTTTATCCAGACGTAGTGATTTATTTGATAAACTAGTTATTATGCAAGGAGAGGGAATTAATGACCCTTGGGCGCTTAGACTGCATACTTATAATGTGATGAAAGCTTCTGAAAAAGAAGGTTATATGATTAGTAACTTAGGTCATGAAATCAGAGATGATGAAAATCACATTCATGAGCATTCTTGGCAGCTTGCTTCAAAATTTTTAAAAGGTGGTTTTAGAAATCATAATTATATTGCAGAAAAGAAAGGTACAGGTCAGTTGTATAGTAGGTATAATTTGGTACCAACAGCTGGTGATGGCGCAACTAAGAAAAAACCTATGCGATTGGCTCAAAAAGAAGGAGTGCGTATTATTCATGAAGTTTCAGATGAAGTTTATCAACAAGATGATTTAGTTCATTATCCAATTGAAGTACCACATAAAGTGGATGTTAGTATTGCACCTTTCGTTGGGATATCAATGACATTAGCACACACTTCAGAGCGTATTAATACAAACTCTATTTTCTATGAAAAAGCCTCTGAAGAAGCTGTTTTAGAAACAATTGCAGTCAGTGCTTATCAATATTCTGATGATGAGCATACAGAAGCTTTAAATGAAGCGATTACTCGATTGAAATTAATCAAATTATGTGACCAATTAGCAAGTGCTGGCTTTAGGCGATTTAATCGTTTTATAGATCCATTAACTAAAGAAGAAGCGCCTAATAATGTTTTAGAAACTGAGTTATTACCAACGATTGCTATGGTTGCAATACAGGGAGATTTATTTCAAGAGACTTCATTTTTCTGTGAAGAAGATAGTATTAATGGATCTAAGTGTGATAGTAAAGTACTAATTAAATTAATTGAACAAGGTATTAAAGAGATTGCACATGAACCGTTATTAACATCATTTGAGAAACCTTATCGTAAAATCACCTGTCCGTTGGCAAATCTTATTATTAAATCTCAGTTTGAACTTATTGATGGAATCTATGTAGATAGCTTAGACAAAATCAAACTAGATGCGCAAGCAGTGATTAAAAAAAGACAATATGAAAAACCCATTCATGTACTAAAAAGTGATCATTTCTTTCCATGGCAACAGATGGATCAAGAAGCTAGTAAAGAAAGTAATCATGGATGCTCATTTACGGGATGTTAATTTTAAAGTTGAATGGTTTGTATGATCGCTTTTTTTAATTGTGCAAATGAAAGTTCATTGACGCTAAAATTTTGAGTATCAAGAAAGAAAATATCTTCAACTTTTTGATCAAGTGTATTAATTTTGGCATGTGTAATATAGAGATTAAATTGATCGAATACGCTAACGATTTCTGCAAGTATACCTGGATAATCGATTGTATGAATTTCAACGCTTAATTGTGTATCATTCATTACTTGGATATTAATCTTAGGTGTACTTTTTAGAATATAACGTTTTGGTAGGCGTTTTCTAAATTTAATTGGCGTAGTGTTTTTATGATAGTCATCTAACATAGTTTTAAATTGATCAATAGTTTTAGATAGTGTAAATTCATCATCTAATGATGCCAAGTCACTTTGGTGGTTTATAACATACTGACTGAATGTTGCGCCGGTTGATGATGTATAAATACGCGCATCTAAAATACTTAAGCTTAAGCGTGTTGCAATCGAAGCAACGGGCCCAAAAACATAATACTCATTTTTAGCATAAGTGATAATTTCAGCTTGTTTAATTCTTGGATTAAATCGTCCAAAAAGATATAAACCATCTGTATTAAGATAGGGTAAAATACAATCTAAGTGCCATTGGATACTCGATGGTGCGAAATGAATTAGATAACGCTTGCCCCATAAATTTAGATAATTGTTTAAAGCTTCTAATGGGTATTTATTTTTTAGGCGATTGATTTTACCAATGGCAATTTTTTTCTTATTTGAATGGTCTGCTTGAATACTGATTAAGTCATCAAATGGCTGGCCAAGATAAAGGTTGGTTGTATGATATAATGTTGTTAATAAACTAAAGCGCCAATGATTCCATAATTTGATATTGGTGCTACGAATATCACAAATGGTTAATAGATAAAGATAATCTAAGGTTGTTTTATCTTTAATAGTGGTTGCAAATGACTTAATAACACTTAAATCACTGATATCTTTTTTTTGCGCAACATGTGACATAATCAGATGTGATTTAACTAAAAAACAAATTAACTGTATATCATCATTTGATAAATTTAGATACTGATTTTCTTCAGTTAAATAAGCATTAACCTTATCAGCTGCGATAACTTCATGCTTACCACCTAAACCTTTGCCTAAATCATGAAAAAAGGCACTAAGAAGTAAGATTTCAGGTCTAATATTGTCAGCTATTGTTTGTATATCTGGCATCATATTGTGATATTTTCCAGCGATTAAGTCTTTGGTTTGTGTGACAATTTTAATCGAGTGTACATCAACGCTAAAGCTATGGAAAAAGTCAAACTGTTGAAGTCCTATGGTATGTTTAAAAAGAGGCATATACTCAGCTAAGCGACCTGATTGGTGAAGAAATATTAAATGCTTTATAATGGTTTTAGGGTATTGGAATAACGATAAAAAAAGATTGCGTAATTTGGGTTTGTTGGGTTGGCCGACTGATTTTGCATTTAACGTTTCAGCAAGTGTATAAATTGACAGTGGTAAATCATCGGTTGAACCTGATATTGCGTGCTGTTGTAATAGTGTTAATAATACCTCATCTGTTTGATCGGTAGTTGGTATTTTTATTTTTGCTACTTTTATCGTCTGTTGGTTTGTTACTTTATCAAGCTTTAAAATAAATAACTTAAAATAAAATAAAATCGTTAATACAGCTTGATAATAAGGTTGCATTAATTGATAAATTGAATCATATTTAAATGCTTTATAAAGGGCTTCTTGATGATTGAAATATAATTTGTTTTCATTTTTTTGAGCAATTAGATGAAGCCCAAAGCGTAATTTAGCCAGTATTTGATGCGCATATGCCAGTCGATCTAACTGTGCTTTATTAAATAATTTTTGATCTAAATCAAAATAGTCACTCAGCCACTGAATTTTATGTAGTGTTCTTAAATTGCCGGCGTCAATTTTTAAATTGGGTTCTAAATTTTGTGTTGTTTTAGTTTGTTTATCAAGCTCATCTTGATAAAGGTGTTGCAGAAACTGTTTATGTTCAATGGGGTGTTGATTTAGCAATTTTTGAAGTAAGTTAAATAATTGTTTGTTGCCATAGAGTAGTCGACAATCAAGTAGGCTTGTAAAAAAGGTAGAATCTGTTTGTAAGTCATTTTTAATTTCATCTATATTACGATAACTAATATTAATTCTTATTGGCATTTGCCAAAGATATATTAAGCGTTTAGCAAGCGCGGCTTTATCTTGATCATTACAACAAATAACAAGTAAATCAAGGTCAGAAAATGGATAAAGTTCTGTTCTACCATAGCCACCTAACGCAATTAATGCAATATCTTTTTGTTGTATTGTATCTATGCTTTGGCTTAGTTTTTCTGTGATCATATGATCAATTTTTTGACAATAGTGCGCCATTAAATCAGTTAATTGATCTGGGGTTTGAAAGAATGTATCATTTAATGTTTCAATTAGACTGAGATATTTGTCTTTGATTAATTGTAAGGTCATATAAATCACATAATTGATGTAATCGAGATATTTAATAGTAGTGCACTATTATGCCAGAATAGTACGATAATGGAAGCAAAGGCTAAAAAAGGACCAAAAGCGATACGATCACTCGATTTAGTTTTAGGGCGATGATTTTTAGTTGTAATCATCAGGCTTAATCTTATGATACTAATTGTAATTAACGCACTAATGCTTGCAATTAATAATACCGGTAGAAGCGCATTAATGCCTAACCAAGCACCGATGGCACTTAAACATTTTAAATCGCCAAAACCAAGCCCATCGGTATGTCTTAGTAGTTTATATATAATATAGACAAACCATAAGATTAGATAACCAATTACAGCACCCCAAAGGGCTATTGTTAGAGAGGTGAAATAAGAGAAGCTATTAATGGTTAACCCAAGCCATAATAAAGGTAATGTAATGCTATCAGGTAATAATTGAGTACGTATATCGATAACGGCTAACGTAATTAATGAAAATACAAAGATTAAAGTAAAAAATGTCATTAATGTTAGGTTAAATTGCATTACAATAAGCACAAACATAATTGCACTAACTAACTCTGTGGCTGGGTATATCCATGAAATTTTATTATGGCAGTAACCACATTGACCCTTTAACCAAAGAAAGCTAATAATTGGGATATTATGATAAAAACGGATGGTTTGATGACAATAAGGGCAGTGAGAGCGTAATCCAAATAAGTTAAACGGTGTATTGGTATTTGCATTAGTATGTGTTTGTTCATCAACTCCTAAATAATTAAGACAGTTTTTTTGCCAATTGGCTTGTAGTTTTAACGGTAAGCGATAAGCAATTACATTGATAAAGCTGCCAAGGGATAAACCAATAATAAAGCTTAAAATCAATATGATTGTCATTTAACTATTGTTTTCCTATTAATACGACTTTTTTTAAATCATAACCTGTTGTTGGGCTAATTGCGTTAAATGTTATACAATTTTTCTATTAATTAAGCATAATTTATATCTATATTTTTGAGAAATTTAGTTAAAACTTCAGCAATTCCCGCTATTAATGACACGGGTTGCAAATAAAGACTTTTAGACCGATCATATATTTATTTTTCGTAACCTAGTTATTTTACAATGAACAATCAATTTAAAAAACATCTATCTATACCAGGTTTATTACACACATTAAGAAATAGCTTTGCAAAAGCTACTGATAGGAAGTCATCCAGCATTTACTCACTTGTTGATTGTTTGATGTGTGGCATGGCAGTATTTGGAATGAAGTATCCTTCATTACTTAAATTTGATAAAGATATGCGATCAGAGGGCAGTTTGGTTAAAAATAATATTAGCTCATTATATAAAGTTGAAAAAGTGCCATGTGATACATATTTACGTGAACGTTTAGATGAAATTGATTATCTTCAATTACGTCAGTCATTTAATGCATTACTAAGCAATCTACAAAGAGGTAAAGTTCTAGAGCAATATTGTTTTTATAATGATTATTATTTGATTTCCAGTGACGGCACAGGGATGTTTTCATCACATGAAGTGCATTGTGATAATTGCTGTGTAAAACATCACCGTAATGGAACAAAAACTTATTATCATCAAATGTTGTGTGCTTCGATTGTACATCCTGATATAAAGCAAGTGATTCCATTAGCGCCTGAGCCAATTATTAAAAGTGATGGAACAAAGAAAAATGATTGTGAGCGAAATGCAGCCAAACGTTTAATTAAACGTCTTCGCCAAGAACACCCGCACTTAGCAATGATTTTTGTTGAAGATGCCTTATATGCCAATGGCCCTCATATTGATGACCTAAACAAACATAATATTCATTATATTCTAGGAGTAAAACCAAGTGATCATACCTGGCTTTTTGACTGGGTTAAAGCAAGTAAATCCGAGTTTTTGTCGATGTCACTAGAGGGTGTTAAACATGAATTTGAGTGGGTTAATCAAGCTGAATTAAATGAAACTAGAAGTGATATTAAGGTTAACTTTTTGTCTTATAAACAGACAAATAAAAAAGGTAAAGTACAGCATTTTACTTGGGTGACAGACCTTGATCTTAATTCAAACAATGTATTTAAAATAATGACAGGAGCACGTGCACGCTGGAAAATTGAAAATGAGACATTTAATACATTAAAAAATCAAGGGTATAATTTTGAACACAATTTTGGTCATGGAGCAAACAACTTATGTACAGTATTTGGCTTTTTGATGCTATTGGCATTTTTGGTAGATCAAATTCAAGAACTATGCTGTCCATTATTTAAGTCGGCATTAAAAAAATTAGAGACAAGAAGTCGTTTATGGGACAGAATAAGAAGTGCTTTTTTTATAGCACAGATTAATAGTTGGGAAGCGCTATATTTACACCTATCAGGAAAAGTTAAAGCCCAATTGATCATCGACACTGGTTAATTATATTTTGCCATGAACATCGTGTTTTTAACTATACCCGGTTATTTATTAATGAGACATAAAAATCTAATATACGGTGCATATGCTGTAGCGGTAAGTATTGTCAATGAGAATGCTAATGGAATTAATAATTAAATGAAAAATTAAGCGGGAATAGCTGTTAAAACTTAAGTTATTGTTTGCATTATGAACTTCTGTGTTATACTTAGTGGTTGAAAGAGAAGTTAGTAATGGCCATGACTTTGACGAAGCATCTGACAAATCTAAGTTTAACTTCATTATCTCTAGTGTCTCTTTCAGTGAAATGTTACTTATTGTAGAGGAAAAAAACGTGCAAAATACGAAAGTCTATGTAGGAAATTTATCTTACAACCTATCGGAAGCGGATTTACATGAAGCCTTTGGCAACTGTGGTGAAATCCAAGAAGTTAAACTAATTACAGATCGTCAAACTGGTCGTTCAAAAGGATTTGCATTTATTACTTTTGAAAATGAAGAAGCAGTTCAAGATGCATTGGAACTTAATGGTACTGAGCTTGATAAACGTAGAGTCAATGTAAGTATCGCCAAGCCTCAAAATAGAACTGGTGGCGGTGGCGGTTCAACTCGTCGTAGTTTCGGTAATAATAACCGTGGCGGCTACCAGCAATATTAATATGATAGATCAAGCTATCTTTAATTTTAATGGTTAAAGATAGCTTTCTTCTAAGCTTATTTTTCTAATAATCATTAATTTTTTATCTCAAAGATTAAATTTTTAACTTTTTTTGATTAAATCAATGCTTGCGCATGATTTAAGCTTTAGTTTACAATTCATTTGCATTTATTTAAGTATTGAAATTGATTAAATAGGTAATCATTAAAAATGTTTAATACAACAGAAGAGTTAATCAGCGCTATTGCCAATGGTGAAATGGTAATTTTACTCGATGACGAAAACCGTGAGAATGAAGGTGATTTTGTCATGGCAGCTGAGAAAGTTACCCCAGAAGCAATTAATTTTATGGCGCGTTTTGGTCGAGGTTTAGTCTGTATGCCCATGACAGAAGCACAATGTAAAAAGTTGAATTTGCCGTTGATGGTACCTGGGAATAATCAGAGTCGCTTTGGCACAAATTTCACCTTATCAATTGAAGCTCGCCAAGGTGTAACAACCGGTATTTCAGCTTATGACCGTGCGCATACCATTTTAACAGCCATTGGTGATAATGTGGTTGCCGATGATTTGGTTAAGCCTGGGCATATTTTTCCAATTATGGCACAAACAGGTGGTGTATTAACGCGAGCAGGTCATACTGAAGCAAGTTGTGACTTGGCCCGTTTAGCTGGATTAAAGCCAGCTTCGGTATTAGTTGAAATACTAAATGATGACGGTACGATGGCAAGAGGCGATGACTTATTTAAAGTTGCAGCTAAACATCAGTTAAAAATTGGCACCATTGCTGATTTGATCCGTTATCGTATTGAGCATGAAAAAACAGTAGAGCCTGTTTCTATTATGCCTATTGAGACAGCTTATGGTGCATTTCAAATGCATAGTTATTTAGATAAAGTTGATAATCGTATTCATTTTGCATTAACAAAAGGTAATCTCTTACAAGCTGAAAAAGTTACAGTGAGAGTACATTATCAAGATATGTTTGCAGATTTAATTCGTGTTAATCATTTGCCACAAAGCTGGCGTTTTGACAAAGCATTAGAAAAAATTGCTCAATCAGATGCAGGTGTTATGGTCTTATTATCAGGAAATGAGCACTCAAGTGAAATATTTAATCGTCTCGAAACATTAGCAAATGACAAAACGATAAAAGATCATGAAGTTGAAACACATGATGAAGCTTTTAAGATGATTGGCACAGGCGCAAGGATCCTTAAAGATCTAGGTGTTAAGCAGATGCGTCTTTTAAGTTCACCTCGACGCTATAATGCATTAAGTGGTTTTGATCTAGAAGTTGTTGAGTATATTGATGAATTATCATAATGAAATAAAGAGTAAATTTAAGAAGGGTTTTAAAATGTCTTATCGAGTAGTTGAAGGTAACTATATATATAATGGTGAACGTATTGGTATCGTTGCATCAAGATTTAATAGCTTAGTTGTTGAAAGCCTAATTAAAGGTGCCATTGATGCATTAGTTCGCCATGGTGTTAGTGCTGAGAATATTGACGTTATTTATGTCCCTGGTGCTTATGAGCTGCCATTGGCTACACAAAGAATGGCAAATAAAAATCGCTATGGTGGTATTATCGCTTTAGGTGCAGTCATTCGAGGTGGCACGGTCCACTTTGATTATGTTGCTGGCGAGTGTGCTAAAGGGTTGGCACAAGTATCTTTAAACCATGATATAGCAGTTTCATTTGGTGTACTTACAACAGATACGATTGAGCAAGCTGTCGAGCGTGCTGGTACAAAAGCAGGCAATAAAGGTGCTGATGCAGCACTTGCATTATTAGAAAGTATGAATGTACTTGCTGAAATTGAGGCTTTATAAATCATGTCACTTAAAATAAAACTAAGAAAGCGTGCTCGATTTCATGCCATTCAAGCACTTTATCAACGTGAGATGGCGGGTACTGATTATATCGAATTACGTGTACAATTTTATGAAGATAATTTACAACGCCACCCAGTCGATTGGGAATTTTTTCATGATTTAATCAATGGTGTTGAACAACATCAATTAGCACTAGATGATATGATTCGCCCACTTGTGGCAAGGGAATTCGAGACAGTTAATCCAGTTGAATTAGCGATCTTACGTTTAGGTGCTTATGAATTATGCCATCGCTTGGAGATTCCATTTCAGGTAATCGTTAATGAATATGTAGAGCATGCAAAAGATTTAGGTGCAACCGATGGTCATCGCTTTGTCAATGGCCTTTTAGATCGCCTATCTCATCAAGTTAGAGCTGAAGCATCCTAAAAGATTTAGCTTTATATCATTAACTCGTTATTTATCATCTATACTTACATTACTTAAGTGACAGAATTAAATGATTGATTAAGCATATGTAATGATGAAAATGCGCTATATAAACTATTTTTTCATAGTCATTAGTATTTGTTTTATTTATCTTATGATGTTTAATATTACACTTGCCAATGATGTGAATGAAAAAACTAAAGCCTCTAACCCACAGCCTGTGATTATTGGTATTTATATTACTGATATTTTTGGCGGTGATATTTCAAATAAAAGCGTTGATATTGCTTTTTGGTTATGGGTTATATACAAAGATAAAACATTAAGCCCATTAGAGCATATCGATATTGTTAATGCTGAAAGTATTAAACGCTTAAGTTATGAGGTAACACGATTAGATGATGGTTATTATTGGGCTGGTGGTAAATATCATGCCAAATTACATCAAAACTGGGACTTTAGAAGCTATCCATTAGACAGTCAAGGCATTACATTTGTATTTGAAGATACTCGTTATAGTTCTGATGAGCTTATTTATGTTATTGATAATGCTGATAGTGATGTTGATTTACAAGTGTCATTAGATGGCTGGAAAGTATTAAATAGTTATTGGAAATTAAATAATTATCACTATAAATCCAATTTTGGTGTTATCAATGAAGATCGTACGCATGATACAACATATTCACGAGCTATTTATAAAATTGAATTAGAAAGAGAAGGCGTACGTAAACTAATACAAGTTTTTGGTGTTGCCTATTTGGCTTGTTTTTTAGCCTTTTGTATTTATTTTTTACCGTTAAATGAATTGCGTGGGCGCTTAGGCTTAATTACCGGTGCGATTTTTGCATTAGTTGGAAATAAATTACTAACAGACAGTTATCTACCGCAGGCAACAGGACTTACTTTAGTTGATCTTGTGCAATTGACTTCGATGGTTTTCTTATGTTTTACGATATTGATGACGGTCATTATTTACTATTTTCACAAGCATCAGCGTATTAGACTTGCAAGATGGGTTAATAGTATTTGTATTATTTTAGCAATTATTGCCGTACCTGGCTCGCAGGTATTTTTATTGCTATCGCACTATCATCATTGATCATTAAATAATCTTTTCTTATGTTTTATTATTAAATATTTAAGAATTATTGTTTCAATTAATCGTTATATTTCATTGCTATTCATTATGTATGATTTTTTTTTAAAAGTAAGATTTTAGTTGGTAATTAATCAGTTTATTATATGAAATAAGAAAATTAAATGGATGTTTTTTGATTAAATATGTTACAGATTATTCATTTAATGTAATTGACAGAGCCTTTAATCATCCTTAATTTTAGTCTTGCGATGGATTTGAAAAAACGATAAGGAATATCGATATGTTTGAGAATGTTGTTACTATAATATCTTCATTTGTTAAAGCCTCTCAGCAAAGAAAAGAAGCTGAGATTGCTTTTAAAATAAAAATTGATGAGTTGGCTAGAAATGCACTGGAAGAATATAAAAAAAATTCTAGCTCAGGTAGTTATGAAGCATGTAAAAAAAATGTTAATACTATTCTTAAAGATCTTTCAGATTCAAAAATAACGCCATTAGAAGCAATTAAGTTATTGTGTAAGCAGGGTCATTTTAATGATGGTACAACCTATATATCAAGTAAGGCTTCATTTAATACCAATTTTTATTATAATCTAGCATTATGGTGTGCAGAAAACTATCCTCATGACTCTGATACAAGTGTTCAGTTAGTAGATAATAAAAATGATTTTATTGCATTAAGCAAAGACCACTATATAGATTTTATGTTAAATACGTTAGAAAGTAGCGCTGTTCAAATTAATGCTAATCGCATTAGGGGAAAGCAAGTGCTTAGTCCCGAGATTATGGCAAATGCAATTGCTATACTCCATCATACGAATCCAGTTAAATTTTACAGCTTATTACAAGAAGCAAAAGCTGATGCACTTGCTGAATTTAAGGGTTCATATATTTCGGATACACTATTTTCTTATATATCACAGAATTATAATAATAGGTGTGAAAATGTAAAAAAAATTGCAGTTGAAGTACCAAAAGATGCAGAGGAAGCAAGTAGACTATCACAAAAAGCTTTATTTAGTTTATGTTATGAAGGTGGTTGGAGTTCTGGATCATATAATACTTCATTTCTTTTTCATCTGTGTAAAAAAGTATCTAAGGAAGTTGGATTGTCATGTGTTACAAAAATAGGTGATTCTAGTTTGAGAGATCTAGTCACAACGCATAATCAGACAATTTGTGGTCATGCTGAGGTTATGGTTGGCAGTCCAGATGTCGTAGAGTTAGAAAAGGGTGATAGTGTTGTATTAGGCCATGTATTTTTTGGTGAATTGGATCAGCAAAGTCAACATAAACAAAAACACCCACCAATTGTAATGCATACAAAAGAAGAGCTTTTAAAACAACGTGAATTAGATGCTTCTAACTCAAGCTTAAGTCGAAGCGGGACTTTTTAACTACCACTTAATCTTTTGATGTGATTTGCGATTAAAAATATCTCGATGCTTTTCAACTTCTTTTTTTTGAGAGCTAGAACGTCTTGGATGATCTTTATCAAACTTATGGATAAATTGATCAAGTTCGCTAACATAGTCCCTTTGTTTCTTATTATCACCAAAATTAATAAGTTTACTGATTAATCCCATTTTCTTAATCTCTTTTTATTTAAGTTGAAACTTTATATAAATGCTGTTTCAGATTATACTCCACAAAGAGAGTAAAATCACGACTCTAATAATAAAAGGATACGATATTAATGAAATTTAAAGCCACCGGCAAAGTGCTTGGTGTATTATTAATGTTTTATAGCTTGACTTTGCTATCACCGATTATGGTTGATTATATTTATAAAGAAAATAATGCCAGAGCCTTTATTTTAGGTTTTGCCATTACGTTTATTGTTGGCTTAGTTTTATGGCTTTTAACGTATAAATCAAAAAAAGAGTTAAGCCCAAAAGATGGTTTTATTGTCGTGTTTTTGATTTGGTTAGTATTAGGCTTATTTGGTGCAATTCCTTATATGTTATCAAAAGGCTTACATTTAACATTAAGCGATGCTGTGTTTGAGTCAATGTCGGGTATTACAACGACAGGTGCAACGTTAATTAATCACTTAGATGGCTTACCAAAAAGTATTTTGTATTATCGCCAACAAGCACAGTTTTTTGGTGGTATGGGTATTATCGTTTTAGCCGTTGCAATTTTGCCTTTAATTGGCGTTGGCGGTATGCAGCTTTATCGTGCTGAGATTAGCGGGCCATGGAAAGAGAATAAATTAACCCCAAGAATTATGGAGACAGCCAAAGCGTTGTGGGTTATTTATGTTGTATTAACAATCGCGTGTATTTTAAGTTATTATCTTGCTGGTATGAGCTTTTTTGATGCAATTTGTTATGCATTTTCAACCGTTGGTACAGGTGGTTTTGCCCCGCATGATAGTTCAATGGCTTATTTTAGTGATAAGCCACAAATTTATTTTATTGCGATGTTTTTTATGTTTGTTGGTGCTACAAGCTTTGCCTTACATTTTATTGTCGTTAGCCGTCGTAAAATTAAATACTATTGGCAAGATGTTGAATTTAGATTTTATGTTTATTATGTGCTATTTCTGGCTTTAATTGTCAGTCTAACATTAATTTTAAAACAATTTTATACGAGCTCACCAAAAGCTGTATTAGAGAGTTTTTTCCAAGTTGTTTCATTTGCTAGTAATACTGGCCTTACCTCAAATAGTGATTATGCATCATGGCCTGTATTTATACCAATTCTGTTAATGATTATTGGTTTAATTGGTGGTTGTGCAGGGTCAACCTCTGGTGGAATTAAGCTGATTAGAATGGTATTAATCAAGCAGCAGTTAATTCGTGAGATGAAGCGCTTGGTTCACCCTCAAGGTGTTTTTCCAATTAAGTTTGGTCAAAAGGCGATGTCTGAAGGAGCGATTAATAGTGTTTGGGCATTTATTGCCGGTTATTTTGCTATTATGACCGTTCTATGGCTTGTGCTTATGGCACTATCGATTGAGCCAATGGATGCACTAGCAGCCATTGCTGCCTGTATTTCAAATACAGGTGCCGGTATTGCAAGTATTAGCTCTAATTATGCTGATCTACCAGCAATGGCACACTGGGTATTGGCCATTGCCATGCTTGTTGGACGTTTGGAAGTTTTCACAGTATTAGTTTTATTAATGCCAACATTTTGGCGGCGTTAGTTTTTATTTAATATTGGAAATGTTTTAGGAACTCATCATTTTTACCAATTTTACTCATTGCTTCAATACCCAAATCAAGATGCAGATCAGTGTATTTATGATTGGCTTTATGATCAGAGCGACTTGTTTTAACACCTTCAGGTGTCATTGGTAAATCAGAAACAAGTAATAAAGCACCTCTTGGTATGCGATTGACATGGCCAACAACAAAAAGCGTTGCTGTTTCCATGTCAATACCAATAACAGATAATTTTTTGAGGTAATCTTTAAATTTATTATCCCATTCCCATACCCGCCGATTGGTTGTATAAATAACGCCTGTACGATATTCTAACTTTCGGTGATAAAGCTGTTCTGAAATAAACTTATGTAATTTAAATGAAGGCAGCGCTGGTACTTCTGGTAGCATATAATCATTACTCGTACCATCACCACGCACAGCAGCAATTGGTAGGATAAAGTGGCCAATTTCAGTTGATTTCTTAATGCCGCCACACTTACCTAATAAAAGGACAGCTTTTGGGTGAACAGCAGTTAATAAATCTAAAATAGTTGCTGTATTTGGTGAACCCATACCAAAGTTAATCATGGTAACACCATCTTTATTAGTCGTTGCCTGCATCGGTAAATTATCACCATAGATTTTAGAGTTAAAGCGTTCTGAAAATTGATTTAAATAAGATCTAAAATTGGTTAATAGGATGTAGTCACCAAACTGTTTTAGTGGCATGCCAGTATAGCGAGGTAGCCAGTCATTGGCAATTTGTAATTTGGTTTTCATTTGACAAATCCTTGTTTTAATAGTTGTGATTAATGAAAAGCCTTTAACTTTAAGTATACTATAAATTATCTTCTGGCAAGAAATCTTTGCTTATCTAAAGCGTTTTATGTGATAATTCCAAGCAGCTTAAAGATAGAATTTTATCTAAAAATAATGGAGAGTCATTTTGATTAGTATCAAGCGAATCATTTGTATTTGTATCACGCTTAGTTTTATTATCTTACCGTTGAAAAATGCCAGTGCGTTAATTTTTGGTGGTGGCCCTTATATAGATGTTAACGGTGGCTATGCTTTCTCTGATAGTTTAACGGTTCAAGATGCAGTTAATCAAAAAGATAATGGCTATGGTTTTAACATTAATGCTGGCTGGATGATTATTCCATTAGTTGGTATTGAAGCAGGCTTTACCCATTATCCAGATGTAAAATATCGTTATAACGGTAATGACCAAAGTGCATCACTTTATGGCTATGATTTAGCAGTTAAAGGTCAAGCACCATTAGCATTTGGGTTTTCTTTGATTGGTAAAGTAGGGATTGGACGCTTGAATCAGTCTAGCTTTGACTTTACAGGTAATAGCATTGCAAGCCAAAAGGGAAATAATTTATTTTGGGCTGTTGGTTTAAAATATGAGTTAGTTTATGGTTTTTATTCACAATTGATGTACCAAGTTAATCAAGGTAGTAGTAATATCCCAACCAGCTCCATGTTAACTTTAGGAATTGGCTATCAACTATAAAGCATCATTTCAATATTTATTTTAAGAATACGGATTAAAATAAGGCAAAATTTATATGAATATATTAGTAACCGGCTGTTGTGGATTTATTGGTTTTCACTTGACTAAAAAGCGACTTCAACAGGGTGACCATGTTGTGGGACTAGATAATTTAAATGATTATTATGATGTGTCATTAAAGCAAGCACGCTTTGATATTTTGCAACAATATGAAAATTTTAGTTTTGAAAAGATTAATGTAGAAGATCGTGATGCAATGGCTGATTTGTTTAATCGTTATGATTTTAATCGAGTTTGTCATTTAGCAGCACAGGCAGGTGTTCGTTATTCAATTGAAAATCCAATGAGCTATATCGATTCAAACGTTAATGGCTTTATTACGATTTTAGAAGGTTGTCGTCATAAGAAAATTGAACACTTGGTTTATGCTTCAACCAGTTCAGTTTATGGTGCAAATACTAATCAACCATTTACTGAGAAAAAAGGTGTTGACCATCCACTTGCTTTATATGCAGCAACTAAGCGTGCTAATGAATTAATGGCACATAGCTATGCAAGTTTATATCAATTACCATCAACTGGGTTACGCTTTTTTACGGTCTATGGGCCATGGGGGCGTCCTGATATGGCATTATTTTTATTTACTAAAAATATTTTAGAAGATAAACCCATTGATGTGTTTAATTATGGTAAAATGGTCAGAGATTTTACGTATGTTGATGATATAGTTGAGGGTGTCTCTCGTGCGATTGATCAAGTAGCGACAGCTGATACAAGTTGGGATAGTGATCATCCAAATCCTGCCACAAGCTATGCTCCTTATCGCATTTATAATATTGGCAATAATAAGCCAACTAAGCTTATGGATTATATTAATGCAGTTGAAGTGGCATTAGATAAAAAAGCCCAATTAAACTTAATGCCAATGCAAGATGGTGATGTGCCGTCAACTTGTGCAGATGTAAGTCTATTAGAAGCAAATTTAGCTTATCGACCTCAGATGGGTGTTCAAGAAGGTGTTAGGCGATTTGTTAACTGGTATCGTGAATTTTATCAAGTATAAGCATATGATGCTGAAGCAGTAACGACAGTAGGACAAAATATGACAGAGACAATAGATAAGTTATCCATTTATTCTGTAAAGCAATTATTAAATGATAAAGATTTAGTTGGTCATACAGTGACAGTTAGAGGTTGGGTAAGAACAAGACGCGACTCAAAAGCAGGTATTTCATTTGTTAGTGTCCATGATGGTTCATGCTTTGACCCAATTCAAGCGGTTGTATCGAACACATTAGAAAATTATACGACAGATGTTTTAAAATTAACTAAAGACTGTGCAGTTGAGGTTACGGGTGAATTAATTCAGTCACAAGGTGGTGGTCAAGCTGTCGAGATTCAAGCTGATAGAGTGAAAGTATATGGTTGGATCGATAATCCTGAGACTTATCCAGTTTCACCCAAACGTCATACGGTTGAACATTTGCGTCAAAATGCGCATTTACGTGTACGTACAAATTTAATTGGCGCTGTTGCCAGAATGCGTCATACCTTAGCGCAAGCTGTACACCGATTCTTAGCAGAAGAAGGTTTTTATTGGGTGAATACACCGATTATTACAACCAATGACTGTGAAGGCGCAGGTGAGATGTTTCGCATCTCAACATTAGATTTAGAAAATTTACCACATAATGACCAACAAAAAATTGATTATAGTGAAGATTTTTTTGGTCGTGAAGTAAGTTTAACTGTCTCTGGACAGCTAAATGTAGAAAGTTATTGCCTTGGTTTATCTAAAGTCTATACCTTTGGGCCAACATTTAGAGCAGAAAATTCAAATACCTCACGTCACTTGGCTGAGTTTTGGATGATTGAGCCTGAAGTTGCTTTTGCCAATTTAGATGATATAGCGAACTTATCTGAAAAAATGCTTAAATATGTCATTCGTTGTGCATTAGAAGAGCGTTCAGATGATCTGAAATTTTTTAATCAATGGGTAGATAAAGGATTAATTGAGCGTTTAGAATCAGTCGTTAACCAAGACTTCGTTAAAATGGAATATACACAAGCGATAGAGATATTAAAAGAGTCATCTGAGGCATTTGAATACCCTGTTAGTTGGGGTTTGGATTTACAATCTGAGCATGAACGTTATTTATGTGAAAAATATGCAAAGTCACCGGTTATTTTAATGAATTATCCAAAAGATATTAAAGCATTTTACATGCGGGTGAATGAAGATAATAAAACGGTTGCTGCAATGGATGTATTAGTGCCTGGTATAGGTGAACTCATTGGTGGCAGTCAGCGTGAAGAGCGATTAATAGAACTTGATCAGCGTTTAGATGAGATGCAAATTGAAAAGGATGCACTTTGGTGGTACCGTGATTTAAGACGCTATGGTACTGTACCACACAGTGGATTTGGCCTTGGTTTTGAGCGTTTATTAAGTTATATCACATCGGTTAATAATATCCGTGATGTTATACCATTTCCTAGAACGCCAGGTAATGCAGAATTTTAATGATTAAATGTTAAAACAAAATCAAATTATCAAATTATCAAATGGGAGAAATAGAATGAATCGAGTCAAAGTCGTTGTTACTGGAGCTGCTGGTAATATTGGTTATGCCTTATTATTTAGAATTGCATCAGGTCAAATGTTTGGTAGTGATACTGAAGTAGATTTAAGTTTATTAGAGATAGAGCCAGCTATGGGTGCATTAAAAGGTGTTACCATGGAGCTTGAAGACTGTGCTTTTCCGTTATTAAAAAGTATCCAGTGTTCATTTGATGCAAAAGAAGCCGTTAAAGATGCCAATTGGGTATTATTAGTTGGTGCAGTTCCTCGTAAAGCTGGGATGGAACGATCTGATCTTCTACAGGTTAATGGTGGTATCTTCAAACCAATGGGGCAAGCAATTAATGAGTATGCAGCAAGTGATGTTCGTATCTTAGCCGTTGGTAATCCATGTAATACCAATGCATTAATTACAATGGCGAATGCGCCGGATGTGCCAAGAAATCGTTTCTTTGCTATGACAGCATTAGATGAAAATCGTGCCAAAGCACAGTTAGCACAAAAAGCCAATGTTGATGTAACAAGCGTTACTGAAATGGTTATTTGGGGTAATCACTCAGCTACTCAATATCCAGATTTTTATAATGCAAAAATCAATGGTCAAAGTGCAGATAGCGTCATTAATGATGAAGCTTGGCTTAAAGATGTCTTTATTGAGACTGTTCAAAAGCGAGGCGCAGCCATTATTCAAGCACGTGGTGCATCTTCAGCCGCATCGGCAGCATCAGCTGTGGTTAATACAGTTTATAACTTGATTTTTGATACTAAAGCGAATGATACTTTTTCAGTTGCACTTTGTTCAGACGGGCAATATGGTGTAGATAAAGGGTTAATTTTCTCAATGCCATGTCGTACTGTTAATGGTGTTTTAGAAGTTGCTAGTGGCTTTAATCAAAATGCCTTTGGTCAAGAAAAGGTTAATATTACTTTAGAAGAATTAAGACAAGAGCGTGATGCAGTCAAAGCATTAGGCTTAATCTAAGTAAATATTTTACAAATAAAATTATAATATCTATTGTTAAAAATACTTTTACACATCTAAGCTTAACGTAATATCAAAGGAATTAAAAATGTTAAACAAGGAGTGTGAAAATGATTAAAAAACTATTCTTATTAAGTGCTGTTTCTAGCACTGTATTACTATCTGGTTGTGCATCTTATTTACCGATGGGACAAATTTATACTGGGGTTCATGGCGCACCAGTGTCAGGACAAATCAATCCAAATGTAGCACCAGCTAAAGAAGGTAAGGCATGTTCAATTTCTATTCTTGGCTTAGTAGCAGTCGGTGACATGACCGTTGATAGCGCTGCTAAAGAAGGTGGTATTAGCCAAGTTGCATCAGTTGGCTATACATCACAGAATATTCTCGGTGTTTATGGTAAATATTGCACCATTGTTCATGGTTCATAATAATTTAGTAATCATTAACTGGACTTGAGTCATCATCACTGCCACTATTTTTTATAATCCACGGGCATGCAGGATCATTTGATTGGCCATGTAGACAAACAAATGTCAGTTTTTGATTATATTTTACATAGCCAATAGAGCTAGGGCACTGAATCTCACCATTATTAATTGAACAACGATTGGTAGTTGAAGTAAAGTAAACAGCATATTTACCATTACTTAGATTGACTTCTTGAGCGTCAGTTATGCAGTTTTTCTTGATAAGATCACCTGCTATAGTCTCAGCATAGGGATCACCAAGCCCATAAGATGAAAGGCCGGTTATAATCGATGGGTCAATGCCAATGGTGACATTAATATTAAAATCACTACCGCTGTTATACTCTGTATTTAAACAATTAGAATCATTACAAGTGGCACTTAGCATGCTCATTCCATGTTGACTATCGCCAGATTGTGTTGACATTTCAGTATGCCAACCATGCTGCCAGCTGCCATCATGATTCCATTTAATAATCATTGAATGATTACAAGATCCAGTTGTAGCTATTTTAAGCTGAAATCTTTTATTTTTATTATAACAGTGTAATCCTGAATTTTTATCGGCAAAAGCGAAAGATTTTGTCTGATTAGGATCAATGGTAAAAGAATGCATGCCACTATCTGCGCCACTATTAATACAATTATCATAATCATGGGAAATCGTAATACTCTGCTTAAGGTAATTGGTTATATACATTGTATAATTAGATTGGGCATAAAGTGTATTGATAAACAATAAACTAAACATGGTACATAATATAGCTTTAATTATTTTAGTCATTTTTTGCAACCTATATATTTTTTAGTTTTAATTTGTTATTGCTAAATTAGATAATATAGACAAGTTTAATAATCAGATATTATCTTGGTCTGTATTTAACAGAATAATGGCATAAAGCACAATCTATCAAAATTTGATAGATAGCAATCAAAGTTGCAATTTATATCTGATTATTTTTTATTGATTTTAGTTATATGTTATTATAGAATTGCCAATTAAGATAAGGGGTCACTATGATAAATGAACTACTTAAACCAACTGAAATGTATGCATTTATATTAAATGAAGTCAATGAGTTATTAATCAAGTATAACTTGCGCTTAAGTCATATCAATATGCGCTCTGGAGAATATAGTGTGCCTTTTGGTGATCGTATATCCAAACAGTTGGAAATACAGCATAATAATAGAGTAATGTGTGTTAGAGATTACTTTGACAATAAGATTGTATTTGTATTTGAACTTTTAGATGAACAATATAATATATCATTAAGTAGAAATTTTACCTATATATCAAATATGATTATGGTGATCATTGACTATATTTTGGGTCGATATAGTAGTAGTTTTAAAAAAATGGATCAATATTTTGTTGATTTATCATCACTTAAGCCACGAATAAATGAAAGTAATTGTTTAGATGCAAATAGTATATGTGATCTTTTTAATCATTTACATGATGATGATTTAGCAATCTTACCAAAACAACAAAGCCAGGTCGCTTGGTTAACATATCTCGGGCATTCGATTCAACAAATTGCCAATGAAATGGATATTTCTGAACCAACAGTGATTTGTTATTTAAATATAATTAAGAAAAAGCTAAAGACACATTCAAAAAAAGGTATTATTAATTGGATTAGAAAGCGACCCTTTATATTAGGTGATGAATATGCTCAGCAATTTAATGGATTTATTGCAAGCTAATTATGCTGTGACTTCTTCTTACAGATTAATAACGTGTGTCCAGGCCCAATTGCATCTTCATCATAATCAATATAAAGGCCAACTTTATGAATAATATTAATTAAATCTTTTGAATGATACATGCGACTATTGCCATTAGCTAAAGCGGTAAAATAAATTGAAGTACAATTTATTGCAAATGCTGCAGGTTCAAAAATTTGTCTATCCCAAAATAATTCTAATATGCCAAGCTTTGTATTTTCAGTCATAATTTCAACAATTTTTGTGAGGATTATTTTAATTTCTTCAAGTGAAAAACAGTCTAAAAATTGGCTCATCCAGATTAAGTCAAATGCGTAATTAAAAGGTAGTTTCACTTGTGGGCCTAGTAAGTTAACTGCAAAGCTTAAAAAACGTTTTTCAAATCCATGGCTTTTAATATTATTGTTGGCAACGACTAATTGTGCTTCTAAATCAGCAATTGTAACAATGACATCTTTATCATACTTAAGACATTCAATAGCCCATTTTCCGGTGTTTCCACCAACATCAAGTAAAGTCTTTGGTTTATTATTGGTTTTAAAGATCATTGGCAATAATGCTTTAAATGATTTATCAGAATAATAATGATCAAAATTAAACCAGCTCTTTTGTGCTTTTTCTGGCAATTTTGTTAATAATGGATAAATGCTAGATGCAGTTTCATCAAAAACTTTTAAGCCTTTAGCTTTCCCTGTTTTAATCGATTCAGTTAAGTGAAATAGGCCTTCATAACAAAGATATTGGTTAAAATCCAAATTCACTCGAACCATTTGATCAGATAATAACATCATACCAATTTTATCTAATATATAATGATTATTTTTTTCATCTAACCAAACAATATGCGCACTTAAAGCGGCATCTAATAATACACCCACACCATAATCACTTAATTTGAGTGATTTAGCAATTTCCTTAACTGATAAACCGACTTCACCTGCATCACTTAACTTTTGTAGAATACCAAGTTCAACTAATGCAATACTTACCTGGAATATCATCGGTGAAAATGCGATTTTTAACGCTTCAAATTTAGCTTTATAAGCAGAAATATCATGTGGTTGATTATAGTATTGATTTTTTGTATTGGTCATTGAAAGAGAAGCCTTTACTCGTTCGTTGGTATTTGATTAAATTCTGATTGGATATCTTTATTTAAATTTCTTACCCAACGGTTATAGTTATAATGGATCATATTACCATCAGCATCCAAATTTTTACTCGAAGCATAAATTAATGAGTATTGTTTAGTTGAATATGGAATATCAACTACTGCAACATGGCTGTGTGATGTATAAGTTGCTTGTAACTTATTTGAATTAACTTCTGTTACTACCCATTTGCGTTTCTCAGCACCTTGAGTAATTGCTTGTTTAACTTGGGCCATACTTAATTCAACAGGTATATTCTGCTGGTTGTAGTTGGTTATTGGTTGTATGCGTGAGCAGGCAGTTAATAAGATGCCAGCAATTAAAATAATACTTAACTGAAAGACTTTTTGTTTGAATAGTCCTTGCATGATCATGAATCCTTCTCGATTTAAAGCGATTAGTAGGCCATAGAATAAAACAAAATTTAATCTACGTCTCTAGTTTCGTATTTATTTATTGCTATTTTTCGAAAATCTGCTGTAATAGCGATGCATAAGCTTAAGGAATAAGTTGTATATTTAATGCTAAATTAGTTTGCGTTTTTTGATAAGTTTAAATAGTAGTTGTGTTATATGTTTAAAAGTAAGTTACAAGTTGTTGATAGTCTTTTGCTTATGCCTGATGACTTGCATCAGCATCAAACAATTATTCCAGCACAATATAGAAGACGCTTAAGCCATGTTAGTAAATTAGCTTTAACTGCGGCATTGATGATAACGGATAAAAATATAAATCAAACGATTGAAACAATCGATTATATTGCCTTTGGTTCTCAACATGGTGAATTAGATAATACGGTCAATGTACTAAACTCAATTAGCGATCAAGAAACACTAAGCCCAATGAAATTTTCTTTAGCTGTACATAATGCTACAGCTGGTTTATATACAATTATTAAAAAATTAAATAGGCCAGTGACTTCAATTGCAGCAGGGGTAGATACATTTTTGATGACTGTCTTAGATGCAATGAGTTTTTTAAATCAACATAAAAATAAAACTGCCTTAGTTGTTATCTTTGACCAACGATTAGCAGAATGTTATCAAAACTTAAATATAGCTTATGATTGTGCATATGCTATGACATTACTACTTAAATATTCAGAGAGAGATGAAGCAAATTTAGGAGTGGATATAGCTTCATGTGAAATTGCTCAAAACGATATGAATGCAAACAAAGTAGATGTAGTGCCTGCAATAGAATTTTTTAAGTGGTATCGTAGTGGTTTGGTTAGTCAAGTGTTAGAGCAGTATAGTTTAACTCAAAAGTTTATATGGCAGTTGTGTGTCTAATGAAATATATAAATTATATTTGGCGTTTATTTGCAACTGCATTTGCATTTGGTGTATTTGGTATCGGTGCATTAGTTTTAGCATATTTAACGATCCCTTTGATTATTATATGCTCGCCTAAAAATAAAAGAAAATATAAAGTCCAACATGCAATTTCAGTTAATTTTCGTTTATTTGTTTTATTAATGCAAACACTAGGATTAGCAAAATTTAGTTTTGAAAGTAAAGAGAAATTATTATCAGATCAATCAACATTATTCATTGCCAATCATCCATCATTAATTGATTATGTTGTCATTACATCTGAATTAAGTAGTTGTGATAATATTGTTAAATCAGAGCTTTGGAATAATTTTTTTGTCAAACGAGTTATTCAGGCAGCAGGTTATATCGCGAATGAACAAAATGAAGATACTTTTAATAATTTGCGTTTGAGCTTGGCTTATGGCAATAACGTATTATTATTTCCTGAAGGTACTCGTAGTGTTGTCAATCAGCCAATTCAGTTAAAGCGAGGCGCCGCCCAAATTGCGATTCGCTTAGATGTGCCAATTCGTTTAATTTATATTACCTGTCAACCAAGAACACTAACAAAAGAGCTTAAGTGGTACCAAATTCCGGATAGATGTGTAAACTTTAAAGTAGTTGTTGGTGAAAAAATTAACCCACAAACATTTTTAAATGATGCTAATCAGCTGCCGTCATTAGCAGCACGGCGCTTAACAAGGTATTTAGAAGAAAAATTAACAGAAGGTAGTTTAAGCAATGAGTGAATTTGAAGATGAAATTAAACAGATGGTTATTGATGTATTAAACCTTGAAGATTTAACACCTGAGGATATTCAAGCAGATCAACCATTATTTGGTGATGATGATAATGGTTTGGGTCTTGATTCTATCGATGCTTTAGAATTAGGTGTTGCCATTAAAAAACGCTATAATATAACGATAGATTCAGATAATGAAGCAACGAAAAAGCACTTTGAAAATATACATAATTTAGCTGTGTTTATTTTAAATAATAAAGCGGAAGTAAAATAATGATTTATACTCAAGAGCAGATTTTTAACGAACTAAAAAAAATGTTTGAAAAGCTCTTTGAAATAGAGCCAGAAGATGTAACATTAGAATCACGTTTATATGAAGATTTAGACTTAGATTCAATTGATGCAGTAGATTTAATTGTTCAATTGCAAGAAGTAACAAAAAGAAAGTTTAACCCTGAAGAATTCAAATCAGTTAGAACGGTTGCAGATGTAGTTAGTGTAATTGAGCAGGTTTTATCAGAAGATGCTTAAGAATCAAAATAAATGAAACAATTAATCCGATTGATTATAGGCTTATTATTAATAGCTTATCCTTTTATTATTTATTTTGGCTTAAGCTTATTTACATTGCGTTATTTAATTATCATTCTTGGATTTATTTTTGTATTAAGATTATTTTTAATGAATTGGCTTAATCAAAAAGCACAATTTACATTATCTAGTATGATGATTATTCTTATGGTTGTTAGTGGCTTAATGCTATGTTTATTTGCTTTGATTTTTGATAGTCATTACTGGATTTTATTATATCCATTTTTTGTTAATGTTTTATTATTTTTGATTTTTTTGTATTCTTTTATTTTTCCACCGACGATGATTGAACGTTTTGCCTCTGTCATTGATAAACAGCCATTTCCAAAAGAAGCGATTACTTATATGCGCAAGGTAACTTTAGTATGGATGGTCTTTTTCATTATCAATGGTTTGATAGCGATAGTTACAGCACTATTTACCTCAATGAAAATTTGGACATTATATAATGGCCTGATAGCTTATATTTTAATTGGCTTAATTTTTATTGTTGAATATATGATTCGTTTAAACGTAAAACGAAAGTTAAGCTAAGTGAAATTTTAATGGCTCGAGATAAAACATGTAATTTAATGACGCTATTAAAAACAATGTATCTTAAGCAGCGTAATTTATTTATCGTCGATGATCAATTGATTCAAGCCAATGAGTTTTTAACAGCGGTTATGATAAGAAAAGAGCAATTACTTACTCAAAAGCAAGTGTATTGGGCGATTTGCTCTCAAGAGTCATTATATTTTGTCATTGATTTATTTAGTGTGTTATTGGCTAAGAAAATACCAGTACTATTACCGAATGCTCTAACTGGTACGCTGTCAGATTTAAGTGAGCATTATGATGGTATCTTAAGTGATAAGGATCATGAACAAAGTGCAGATAATCAACAATTAATTCTAAACGATAAAAAACTGAATATCGATCAGTTAACATTAGATGCTAAACAGACGATGATTTTATTTACCTCAGGTTCAAGTGGTAAGCCTAAAAAAATTATACGTACATTGGCTAATATGAATGAAGAGTTAAATGCGATTGAAAAAGCATTCGGTTGTCTTGTTATTGATTGTGTTTTTTATAGCAGTGTTTTACCACAACATTTGTATGGATTAACATTTTATATTCTATGGCCTTTGATAACAGGTCGCTTAATTGCAACAAAGCGAATTAATTATCCAGAGCAGCTAGATCCTTACCTTGATAAAAAAACTGTTTTTATCTCATCACCTGGCTTATTATCTAGGATGACGGCATCAGTTAATCTATTAGAGAAGTTAGTTATATTATCTTCAGGGGGGGCTTTAGCTTATCCAGATGCCCAAATGATTAAAAAATTAATGGGTATTGATGTTATTGAGATTTTTGGCAGTAGTGAAACAGGGGCAATTGCTTATCGATGCCAATTAAAAAATCCTCTATGGCAAGTATTTAAAGATGTTAAAATTAGTCAAGATCAACAAGGTGCTTTACTTGTTGAGTCGCCATTTTTTATGCAGTATAAAAATGATGCCTTTGTTATGAATGATCAGGTTAAACTAGTTGATCAGAATTATTTTCAACTATTAGGTAGGTTAGATAGAATTGTTAAAGTTGAAAGTAAACGTCTGTCTTTAGATGCAATGGAGCAAAAGCTTAAGTTATCTGAGTTAGTGGCAGATTGTTATTGTTTGATTTTAGAGTCATATAGACAATTTACTGCTGTTGTAATTGTCTTATCTAACGTAGGTAAATTAAAATTAGAAGCGAATGGCAAACGTGCTATTAATGATCAGCTAAAACAATATTTGAGTAATTATTTTGATGCAGTTTTAATTCCAAAAAAATTTCGTTATGTTAAAAAGATACCAATTAACAGTCAAAGTAAGATATTGCTAAATGAAATTAAGCAGTTATTTGATTGATGAAAAAAGGCATTTATATGGATGATAAAAACAAAGCACTTGATATGAAAGTGCTAAAAAAGTTTGAGCTTATAGTTTGTCAAACTCAAAAATCGGACTATGTATTAATAGATTTTTATATACCTGAGAACCTGGTATATTTTAAAGGACATTTTGACAGTTGCCCAATTTTACCTGGTGTTGCGCAACTAGATTTAGCAATCCATTATGCATGTGAGTATTTTGGTTTGCAACGAGCAGATATATCAGCAGTTGATGCGATGAAATTTATGAAAGTGATTAAACCTAAAACGCATATCACACTTGAATTAATGATTAAAAATGAGATGCTCATCTTTAAATATTTAAAAGATAATGTGGCTTATTCATCAGGCAAAATCCGGCTTCAGAGGGATTTATGAGCTATAAGCTTTGCATAGTGGTTCCAAATTATAATCACAGTAATCGTTTGATGAGTTTATTTGATGCATTAAGCCAATATAATTTGCCTTGCATTTTAGTTGATGATGGTAGTAATTTCATAACTAAAAAAATCATTCAGCAAGTATTACAAAGGCATCATTTTATTGAGCTAGTTACCTTGGCTGATAATTCTGGTAAGGGTGTTGCTGTGTGTGTAGGATTTAAACGTGCATTTGAACGAGGGTTTTCTCATGCATTGCAAATTGATGCTGATTATCAGCATAATGTAGAGGATATTAGATCCTTTATAAATTTAAGTAACCAACATCCAAATACTTTAATCTCAGGTTATCCTATTTATGATCAAAGTGCGCCTAAAAGTAGAGTCTATGGTAGAAAAATAACGAACTTTTGGGTAGCAATAGAGACATTAAGTTTAGATATTGTTGAAAGTATGTGTGGCTTTCGTATCTACCCATTAAAAGAGACGATGGTCTTATTATCAAATATTACATTACCTCAAAGAATGGCATTTGATATTGCGGTTATTGTAAGACTTTATTGGCAAGATGTGCCAGTTAAATTTATCCCAACAAAGGTGATTTACCCTACAGATGGTAGTTCACATTTTAAAGTTTTAAAAGATAATATCAAAATTTCATTAACGCATAGCCGGTTATTTTTTGCTATGCTCATACGATTACCGAAATTATTATTAAGGAAGTTCAAGTAGTGACTCCTCATTGGTCGCAGATTAAGGAAAAAGGCAGTTTTTTTGGGTTGAAAATACTGCTTTTTTCTTATCGTTTGTTAGGGTTTTATCTAACTTATACTTTAATGCTACCTGTCATGGTTTACTATTATGCATTGGCAAAAAATGCAAGAGATGCTTCTGGCAAATATTTAGCCTATTTAACAGCAAATAATCAACGTAGACTCAGCTGCTTTAAACATTTTTTAAGTTTTGGAGGGCATTTAATTGATAAATTTGCTGTCTGGTCAGGTAAAATCAAAGTTGATCAAGTGGATTTTGCAAATGCAAATGTCTTTTTAGAGCAGCTAAAAGCTAAAAAAGGTGGCATCATATTAACGGCACACTTAGGTAATATTGAAATTGCAAGAGCATTAAGTGGTATTGCATCCGGTGCTAAAATTAATGCATTGGTATTTAGCCAACATGCGTTGAAATTTAACCAAGTGCTACAGTCAATTAATACAGCTTTTGATCTTAATTTAATTCACTTACAATCAACAGATATTAAATTAGCAATTGAGTTAAAAGAAAAAATAGATCAAGGCGAATTTATTGTCATTGCTGCAGATCGAACCTCCATTAGTGATGCAACTCGTTCAGTTGAGGCTTGTTTTTTAGATCATAAAGCTTACTTTCCAGAAGGTGCGTTTATTTTGGCACATTTATTAAAAGCGCCTACCTATATGATGCTTTGTTTGAAAAAGCCCAATCGAAATTTTGAAATTATTTATGAAAAGTTCGCCGAAACAGTCGACTTATCACGAAAAAATAGAGCAGACAATTTAAAAATTTATGCGCAAAAGTATAGTGACTTTCTGATGAAATACTGTGATAAATATCCTTATCAGTGGTTTAATTTTTATGATTTTTGGGCAAAACCTAAGCGTAAGTAAAAGGTAAGGTGTTATGATAAATAAATCTAAGCGTAATGCAGTACTTTCTGAAACAACAGAATTAGAAGTTCCTTTTTTTGATGTTGATTCTATGCGTATTGTTTGGCATGGTAATTATATTAAATATTTTGAGATTGCACGCTGTCGTCTTTTGGATAAATTGGGATATAATTATGTTGATATGGAAAATGAAGGCTTAATTTGGCCTGTGATTGATATTAGAGTGAAGTATATAAAGCCGATTTACTTTAAGCAGGTCATTTTGATTGATGCATTTATTGTTGAATATGAAAATAGATTAAAAATTCAGTATATTATTTATGATAAACAAACAGGTGATAAATTGACGAAAGCCTATAGTATCCAAATCGCTGTCAATGGTGACACTTCAGAGATGTATTATCAATCACCACAGCATATTATTGATAAATTTACTCAGTTAAAAGGATCGGCTTAATGAAGCATGTATATGTTATTTTAAATTATTTTGTATCAAAACTATATTTGATTATGATGGGCTTATGTTTGTTACTAAATATAGGCTATTCAACAGATATTAATCATTTAAGTGAAAATGAATTAAAAGTATTTAATACAGTAAAAACAACATTGGCGAATCAAAAGAAAGTCACTGGTGATTTTAAACAGATACGTAAAATTGCTTTATTATCAAAGCCTTTAATATCAAGCGGCCAGTTTGAGTTATCGAAAACCAACGGCCTTAAGTGGTATCAGCTAAAACCTTTTCAATCAACATTAATCGTAACTGATACTAGAATTAGCCAAACGATTGCGGATAATCCACCGACAGTTATTGATAAGAAAGATCAACCAATCGTTTTTGCATTTACGCATATTTTTCTGTCATTATTTCAAGGAGATATTGAATTAGTTAAATCTTACTTTAAAATTGATTTTCAAGGTAAAAGTGATAATTGGCAAGTTAAGTTAGTACCGATTGCTTCACCACTGGATAAGGCGATAGAAAGTATTACTGTTACAGGCGGCAACTATGTATCATTTATTGAGGTCAATCAGCCTCAAGGAGACCAGATGAAAATTTATTTCTCAAATATTAAAGAAAAGTAGCTTGATGATGAAGTATGCGAAATTGCGTTTTTTTTTATGGTTGCTTCTCAGTGTTATTTTGTGCACTTCATTTGCAGTGACGTTGATTATTAGAGGTTTTCCAGTTAATGCCAATATATTGGATTTATTACCAGAGACTGATCAATCACCCATTGTTAAAAAGGCAACTGAGCACTTATCAGCAACACTTGGCGATCAAATTATTTTCTTAGTTGGTAATAAAGATCAAAAAGCAGCTTATCAAGCGGCTGATCAATTGACAAAGCTGCTTGCTAAAGAGCAATTATTTGCAAAGATTAACAATGAAATTACAGCCGATACACAAAAAGCGTGGGGTAGTTTATTTTACCCACATAGATTATCTCTTTTATCGACTACAGATTATAAACTATTGGCTAATAACCAAGTTAAAAAAATTCAAACCAGTGCATTAGCCAAGCTATATAGCCCCATTGGGATTACATCAACTGGTTTACTTGAAAATGACCCTTATTTTCTATTTCAGAATTACTTAACTCAATTGGTAAGACCAACGTCAAATTTAAATTTATATAATGATCATTTGATGGCTTATTATCAAGGTAAGTGGTATAGCTTTCTTACAGCTAAATTAAAGGAAAGTGGCTTTTCACTTACCTTTCAAGATAAGGTAATTGAACAAATTGATCAAGCACAAGATGAAATTATCAAGCAATACCCAAATACGGAGATATTAAAAACAGGTACTTTATTTTATGCCAAAGCCGGTGCACAAGAGGCACAACATGATATTTCTGTAATTGGACTTGGCTCAATCATTGGTGTTATTTTACTTGTATTAATTACCTTTCGTTCTTTATCACCTTTGTTTTATACTTTATTTTCAGCGGCTATTGGCTTTATCAGTGCCTTTATGGTGACGTATTGGGTATTTGGCTCAGTATATTTATTTACCTTGGTTTTTGGCGCAAGCTTGATTGGTATTTCAGTTGATTATGCATTTTTTTATTATGCAGAATGGTTATTAGGTGGTAAAAACTGGAAGGTTTTAGAGGGGTTAAAGCGAATCTTGCCTGGTATTACTTTGGGATTAATTAATATTATTTTAGCTTATTTAATTATTTCACTAGCACCTTTTCCTGGGCTTAGGCAGTTAGCTTTATTTGCAATTGTTGGGCTATTTATGGCTTATTTAACGGTTGTCTGTGCATTTCCATTAATGTTAAAAGCAAAGAAAAAAACTTATACGCCTTGGATATTGAAAGTATCTAATCTTTATTTACGCCTATGGCAAAAAATACCACTAAGTATTATTTATTTAGTTTTTATCCTTATCATTATCATATCAGCTTTTGGTATTTATCAGCTTAAAGCTAATGATGATGTAAAAGCATTGGAGCATATGCCAAGTCAATTAGTCAAAAATGAACATAAGCTTAAAACGATTATTGGGAATCATACTGGATTAAGTTTTATCGTTGTTAGTGGCGTGACAAGATTTGAAGTGATTCAACGAGAAAAAAATATTACTAATGTCATAAAAGCACAATTTCCAGATATAAAAAAACCACTACTTGCCATTAGTCAATATATCCCAACCAAAGCACAGCAAGAGGCAAATTACCGTTTGGTTCAGAAAAAGTTAATGGGTAAAACATTAGTTAATTATTTAAAAAGTATTGGTATAGAGACAAAAAAAGCACAAGAAATTGCACATAAACTATCAAAAATGCCATTTGATCCATTAACGGTTAAAGATTGGCTTGAATCTCCAGCATCTGATCAATTGGAGTTTTTATGGCTAGGTAAAACAGATCACCTTCATGCATCAATGATGTTAATATCTGATCAAATCGGTTATAAAAAATTAGCAAATTTATTAAAAGTATATCCCTATGCTGAAGTAGTTAATCAAGCAAAAGATATCTCTAATGTATTTAAAACGTATCGTGAGCGCTTAAGTTGGTTATTAGGCTGTGTGTTTGTATTATTGTTTTTATTGTTATTTGCACGTTATGGTATTAAAAAGGCGATCAGTTATATTCTAGTGCCATTAGCCTCTGCAAGTTTAGGTTTAGCTGTTTTAGGCTTATTTAGTGTGCCATTAACCTTATTTAATATTTTGGCAATGATTTTGGTATTAGGGATTGCTGTTGATTATATTTTATTTTTTGCAGAAACACATGCAAGCTATCAAAGTACGATGCTTGCTGTGATGCTTTCGGCGATTACAACGGTATTGTCTTTTGGCCTTTTGGCTTTTAGTTCAACCCCTGTGGTACATTACTTTGGTTTAAGTGTTTTTGTCGGTATTGCTTGTGCGTTTTTATTATCACCTGTAGTGGTTGCATTAGCAAAACGAGAGTAAATTCATAAAAATGGTATAAATTCTGCTCAATAAATATTTATTCAACTTTTTTTATATGGTTTTATATTTACAAGAAAAAAATGAAACTAAAATAAGCACCATGCCAAATAATAGAAATCTGTATTTTATTCATAACGACATATTTAAGTATATCGTTGATGGTGATTATTACCTAGAAAGATCAAACTATCATGATAAACCTTATAAAATACATGTCAGTGTTGCAGAAGCATCTTTAGCTGAAGCTGCACGCATTATTTATGACTTATTAAAAGAAGCTAATTGCCCCATTTTAAAAATGAAAATCATCCAACCATTTAAACGTGATGAAAAATTTAATCTTAATTTGACAGATTTAAAACAATTTTCAAACGATTCAGATGAATATAATCAATCTATTGATTTTATGCAATCAATAGCAAGATATAAAGGTAAACATCAATTTACATTTTATTTTCAAGATGAAAATTATGATGAAGAAGCTGTAGTTAATTTCTTCTTAAAATTAGAAGAAAGATTTAAAATGGCAGGGATATTATCTGGTGAGAAAATAACATATCCTGATAAAAAATTATCTACTTTTATTAGTGGTCGTTGGGATAAAAACTCTAAAAATCAATACGTGCATCCATTGGATTTTTTAACTATTAATGTAGAAGAGCAAGATTATATGCTTAATAGTCAAGAGGAATGCACATTATTTGAACATATCAAAAACAAAGCAAGTTTAATGAAAGCTACAGCAAAAGAATCTACTGATAGCATATATTTATTTAATCAAATAACGTCAGATAAAAAATATCAGCCTTTAGATAAAACCATATCTTTTGACTAAGAAAAAAGTAGTAATTTTTGGCCATGTTGTTCAGTTAGTTTAATGTCTATTTCAAAGGCTTCTGATAATTTTTTGTTGCTGGCTAATGTTTCAGTCTTACCTTCGAGTATCAAGTTACCTTCTTTTAGAACAAAGCAATAATCACTAATTTGAAATGCATGGTTTAAGTCATGAACAACCCAAAGAATGGTTTTATGGTGTATTTGGTTTAATGTTTTAATTAGTTTTAATAATTGAATCTGATGTTTAATATCCAGATAGGTAGCAGGCTCATCGAGGACAATTAAAGGTGCTTCTTGTGATAACACCATAGCTAACCAAGCACGTTGCTGTAGACCGCCGGATAAACGACTGACATATTGATCCTTATACTCTGACATTTCAGTGACATCTAAGGCCCAATTAATAATCTTGTGATCATGTTGATTGAGTCGTTGCATAATACCTTGATGGGGGAAGCGCCCAGCTTTAAGTAAATCAAACACGCTAAATTGATCAGGAATCATAGAGCGTTGAGGTAAAAAAGCGATTTTTTTGGCAATTTCATTACGCTTGTATTGACTTAATGGTTGATTCTGCAGATACACTTCACCAGAAGTTGGATGATTTAAGCCAACAAGTAGTTTAAGTAAGGTACTTTTGCCAGAGCCATTAGGACCAATTAAGGCTGAGATTTTACCATTTGGAATCGCTATATTAATCTTATCTAAGATTAGCTTATCCTTTTTTTGATAGGATAATTGTTGTGTTTTTAATATAGAATCAGTTGTTTGCATGGCATATCCTAATCATTTTCTAAATAGATCATATCAGGGTGTGGGTGTGATAGAAAGTCATGATGAGAGATATTCCAGGCATAAGCACCTGCATGTGAAAATACAATAATATCTCCAACATGGAGTGTTTCAATTTCTGCATCATATGCTAATACATCTTTAGGTGTACATAATTGACCTACGATACTGATAGATTGATCATTGATTTGAGGTCGTTGATATTGATGATGCCATTGTGAGATATGCACTATTTCAAAAGGGTGACTATGACCTTGTGCGTACGGTGTTCTAAAATGATGAGTGCCACCACGACAAATCGCAAAATATTGATGATGTGTTTTTTTTATATCAATGACTTCAATTGCATAAAAACCACAATAAACGCTTAAGCTTCTACCACATTCAAACCGTAATTTAAGATTTTCAGCTTTTTTAGTTTGTAGCATTTCTTTTAAGCGATGAAAAAATAATTGCCAATCAAATCTGTGTGTTTTATCTAAATAGTTAACACCAATACCACCACCAACATTTAAATAGTGCAAATCAAGCTGAAATTGTTGATTTAAACGAAAGAGATAGTCAATATAATGATCAATTAAATCAACATGGTTAAGTTCATCAGTTTGAAATGAAATTAAATGAAAGTGTAGTCCTTTAAATGCAATTAATTGATGTGCTTTTAAGAAAGCTAGACATTTTTTTAGCTCACCTTCATCCATACCGAAAGGCGTTGCTTTGCCTCCCATTGTTAGCCTTGTTTGTTTTAAATTTTTAAATTCAATATTCAATCGTAAAAGCACATTGATTGGTTTATTTTTCTTAAGTGCAATATGACTGAGGCGTAATAACTCAAAGTAGCTTTCAACATGAATAAATTCAACATCATAATCAAGGCAGGCAGCTAATTCATCCTCTGTTTTTCCAGGACCCCCAAAAATAATATTTGCTTGTGGAAATTGCGCCTTTATTGATTTAAGCTCGCCTAATGATGCAACTTCAAAGCCGTGGCAGGTTTTATTTAATGTTGATAATAATTTTTTATCTGAATTTGCTTTAACTGCATAAAACATCTCACATTGACGAGGTAGTTGATCAGTAATCGATTTTGTATGTTGATACAGTGCTTCTAAATCATATAAATAAGCACAAAGTGGTTGTTCTGTGGTTATCTTTAATTGTTTAATTGCTTGAATTATCTTTTTCATTGGCTTACCTAATTATTATTTATACTTTTAAAAATGGATTATCAAAATTAACATATTGAGCATTTTTATCTGCAGTTTTCAAAAAGCGTGTTCTTAAATTTGCTTTATAAGGTAAATATGGATTGATTAGTAATTGCTGTATTTTTTCAGATAAATAACGATTATTTTTATTTGATGCTTGATAGTGCTTTAGAATATCTTTTAATGCTCTGTAAAGTTGGCATTCTAATTGATATGAATGATTACTTAAATAATGAATTGCACTAGCTAGATTATTAATGATTAGACAATAGATTAATCGATTCCAAGATTGTTTTTCTGTATAAAATAAAGCGTCTTTGCCATTTTGGGATAAATAGCTAAATTGATTTTTGTCCCAAAACTGTTGAGACAATTTACTCCCTTCTAAATCTCTAATATAAATTGCATTTGGTAGATTTTTATCATCAAGCTTAATTAGGATATTTTGTAAATGAGGTTCAAATACAACACCATGTTTGAAATAATAATCAAAACAAAATTCAATGAGATATTTAGCATAGTTATTAAACCATAAAAGTGTATTATGCTGATAATTTTGATTACTCATAGATTTGATTAAGTTAACAATAGATGCAGCTTGATTTTCACGATATGAAAAAAGTGACAGTGCTAAATAAGTTGATTGATAATCTTGTTGGTTAATATTATCGCGAATAATAAGACCAAAGTATTCTTGGATTTGATGTTTCATTTCCAGATCAGTGTCGATATCAACTGTAAATGCTTGTGGTTCACCAAGTATAATAGCATGATGGTTTTGATGCTTGATCTTATTTAAAATTTTATTAATTTCAATGGCGTTTTCAAGTTCGTAGAAGGCATTTTTTCTTAAGCAGTTAGTCAGTCTTATATGTAAAGAGAATTTGTAAAAATAGTGCTCTTGTGGGCTAAATAAGGTTCTGACAGATGAAGTAGGATAGAAATAATCACCTAAACTGCCAATAGGTTGAATATTATGTTGTTTTAAAATACTCATCATATGTGAATTATTAAGAATTTGTTCTGCTTGATAGGGATGCAATGGATATAAAATAGCGTCATCAGTTTCTTTGATTGCATTTGGTAAATTTAAATTAGTTGATGATTGGTAAGTTTTTAGAGCATTTTTTGGTACTTTAAAATAAGTGAGTTTAAATTTAGCAGAAACTTCAGGAGAAATTGCATTTAATTCTTTCAAACTAACACCAAATCTTGCTTTTGGTGCTGGATGAAATTCATGGCCAAATAATAATCCCTGCTCGGATTGAAGAAAGGTATTTTTTGATGGATTTAATTGCTTATATTGGATGAAGAAATTAATATTTCGGATACTATTTTTCGCTTGTTCGATTAATTCAAAATTCAGCAAAGTATGATGTTTAGATGCTAAATCAGCATTAATTAAATAAATTAAATCATCAAAAGTTAAAGTTTTTTGACTTGTTTTGATAGAGGGCATTGAAATAAAAATAAAGTAGTTGGCAATAGAAGGTCTTTTAATTTCAATTTCTAGTTGTTGATTAAAAATAACTAAGTTTAAGAAATATTTATTTTCTTTTTCAATAATCTGGTAATTATCATTACTTAGTGTCACTTCACGGATATAGCAGTTTAAAAGTGTGCTAGTGGCAAACTTGATTGTGCAATCAAACTCAATTAGTTCATTATTGAATGTAGCATGTTTAGGAGGTTCGTTCATTGTATTAGAGTGATTCATATTGCTTTCCTCTGATTTGAAATGCTTAAATCATTGAATTGGTAGATAATAAGAAATATTGCAAAGATAAAAAGTACTAAACTACTTAATAAAAATGGGCCACTAATACCAAAAAGACTAAAACAAATGCCAGCAAATATACCAGCTAAGACGCCACCATATTTGTTAAAGCTATCTAGCCAGCCAAAGATGTAACCTTCTTTTTGAGTGAGCTTAATACTGGCAATCATTTTATTAAGGCTAATATAACTGATTGTCATAAAAACCCCCATCAGTAGTCGAAGTATAAAAAATAAGCCACTACTTGAGATGAAAGCTTGAAAGGTAATGCTTAATGCAAGTAATAATAGTGATAAGATAAAAATGGTTACTTGGTTGGAATAATTGCTAATTTTGTGTTGAAGCATAAAAATAATGACAAGAAAAACAGCATGGGGTAAACCAAATAATAATCCTGAAATAAGTGAAAATTGGATATGAAAATGTTGTTGTGTTAATAAAATAAAATAGGGAAAGCTTGCAACAAGACCAAAGCTTAATATTAGATTAGCAATTAATAAAAAAGTATAGGGTAGGGTTTTGATTACATTTGTCTTTAACTCTATATCATTTGACTGTTTATGATGATCAATTGTTTTAATTGATAAGTTTGTATCATTTTCAATGGCAATTAAAACCCAAATAGCAGATATAAATGTTGCGATAGATAAAAGTAGGTAAATGCTAAAAACACTAAAATAATGAATTAACAAACCAATAATTATTGGCGCAATAAGAAATGATGCGCGTGCAGATACTTGAGTTAAATTAAGTAATTTACTTAATTGATTGCCTCGATTGGTTTTTGCAAGATAGGCATTAGCTGCAGCAAGTGTACCACCTAGTAAACCTTGTAAAGACAATGAAATAATAAAAAGGATTAAATGATCATGAGATAATGAGGCGAGTAAAAAGCTTAATGATAAGCCTATTTGCGCTCTTAAAATAGCAGATTTTTTATTAATTTTATCAGCTAATTTTCCCCAAAATGGGCTAATCAGTGCAGTTAATAAGGTTGGCAGTACATATAATAAACCAACTAATAGTGATGGCTTCATATCAAATCCATCAGTTAAAATAACACTAAAAAATGGCGCAATACCAAGTGTTGATGAAGCTGCAATAAAGTGACAGAATAATACAGCAGTTACTGATCGGTAACTTAGTTTATGACTCATATTTCATCCTTAAAAAGTTAGGTGCACTCTTGCCATAAAATTTATTAATATCTGAAGCTTGAGTAGTTGATTTTGGCAAAAAGGTACCTGAAGTATAAAGATATTTAATATCTAAATAATCTTCATTAAACAAAGTGTCATAGAGTATTTTTGTATTGATGCCTTGTTTATCTAACTGTGTTATTGTTTCATTTAACAACTCTGTTAATAACCGATAAGCATTTTTTCTAATCATTAACTTTTTATCGATTAAAGCTTCTAAAACACAGGCAATATTTAACTGCAAAATAATTGTGCTAAACATTTGAATTAATGCTGTTTCATCTGCTTGAATAATACGTTTATCTTGGATTTTGTCGATGAATGCTTTAGTACTTGGTAATTGATTAAGTAATGATTTTGAATTAATTCTAGCAGAATCATTATCTTTTAATAAAAGAGATAGTTTTTTATCTTTAGGGTTGATGATTAATTGTGAATTTTGCTGATTTGCTTCTAGCGCAATACCATAGTTTAATACTAAATTTAGGTGTACCACAAGATTCAGCTTAATATAGTGAGTTAGTAATAATTTTAAATCGCCGTTAAAATGCTCTTTGGCTAATTTTTCAATAACAAGTTGTTGGTTTTCTTGTGCTGTTAATGCGGCAATTGGAACGATAATTTGTTTATTAGTTTCATTTGGGTAGCGACGAATAATATAGGCAAGTGTTGGATTCTCATTAATATGGCCACCGCAACTTTCATCGGTAAGTTGAACTTTTGAATCAAGATGAGTATCAAGCTTAAGAATATGATTTAAAAGTGATTGAATTTGATGGCCATCATTTATAGTTGATGCTTTAATGGTGCGAATATTTTTAGCACTTAATGTACGGATATTTAATGGCAATTTAATATGCGTTTGCGCTAAATTTTTGACAATTACTGTACGTATAGATAATGTTGGCATTACAGTGAGATAGCTCTTCTTTGCGATGATAAAGGGAATATCTTCTTGATTAAGATTTTTAGTAATCTCATGATACATTTTTGGATGATAGGGTATGAAAAAATGGCTATTATCGAATGATTTATCTAGTTTAAGGTCTCGCGCATTTGGCCAGATATCAGGTAGTTGGCCTTGGTTTGAAAGGTGATGCTTTTCAATTGCTACCCATTGAAGTTTAAATTCAGCTTGATTTTCAATTGAATATTTCAGTAATTCATCATTTATAAAGCCTAACTTAGCACGGGCTGTTGGATAAAGTGGGTGGTCTAAAAATGAAGCAAGAAAATCATAATAATATAAATTTCTATCAGCATATTTAAATGTTTTAGATAGATGTTTTTGGCAAATAATATGTTGTAATACGGCCTGTTTATACTCATCAATCGTTAATTTTAATACATTACTAGTTTCAGTGTTTTTAAGTGAGAAGTTATTAAAAATAAGTTGAATTAGTTTAATGATGTTTGAAGATGGTTTTAGTTGGTTATCTGATGTGACAATAAACCATTGTGCAGAAATAATTTTAATTGTTTGTAAGAATTCTGCTTTAGTAACTTCAAAAATAAAAGACTGTTCATTGAGGTTAATTTGAATATACTTATTTTTAATTGGTAAGTTAAATTCAGCTAATTTTATACGATCTAGTAGCTTATACTGGAATAATTTTTCACGTATCATTGTATTTAAAATGCGCAAAATAATATATTTTCTTTCGTTGCGCCATAATGATAAATTAATTTTCATAACTAATTAATTTCCCAAATTAAATTTTTCTTTAAATGGTTGAGTTTTTCAAACAATAAGTCATCTGAATGACCATAGACTCGAATGGCGCTTAGATAGTCTTTATTCGAATGAGTTAAGTGAACTTGCGTATTTAATTGTTTGAAATGATCAACTGAATAATTAATATAATGATGTTGATATGAGTCTGCTTTAGGCAATTGAGTTAATATACCCTCGTTGATAGCTGGAAAATATTCGATACAAGCATAATTATATTGAAGTTTTAATATTGGTAGTGCTTTACCTAAGTAAAGCGCTATCAATGCTTTAAAGTAATTACTGTATAGTTCATTAAGCAAAAATTCCTTATAATCACCAACTGAACGATAGTTAATTTCAATAATTTCAACTTGGTTATTTACAATAGAGAACTCTGTATGACAAGCACCAAATTTGATATTAAGTTGAGATAGTATGTTAATCAGTTGCTTAATAATTGCTTGATCAAAGTGGCTTATCCAGTTAGCGCCTAACTCTATAAAGTAAGGTGGTTGTGTAATATTGGTTTTAAAGCCACCTAATAGATGAATGTTTTTACCATCTCCAATTGTTTCAATACTATAGATATCACCTTCAATAAAAGCTTCAAGTAAAATGCAAGTTTTAGCATTAGTCTGCCAAATGTTTTTGCAATATGTATTTAATTGATCAATATCTTGAATTTTTTCAACATCAATACTGGCAACACCAAACGTTGGCTTAGCAATACAAGGAAATGGAATTTGACTTATAACTTTTTTAAGTTCTGTTTCATTTGATACTTGTTGATACCAAAGTTGAGAAAGTTGTTTATCTTTGAGTGTTTGACGCATCATACTTTTATTTTTAACAATTAGCGTACTTTGAAATGATTTACCAGGTAACTGGTAGAATTCAGCAACAATTGCAGTTGATGTTTGTAAATGGTCACTATTACTAAATATGGCAATTGGTTTGAGGTGGTGTTGATGAATTTTAGTAATAATATCCATTGGATTAAAAACATCAGCTTTGATTAAATCAATGGCATTAGGGTATTTTTCAATCAGTTGAAGATGTTCGTCATAGCAGTCGGTGATGATTGTCACATTAAAACCAGATTGAATAATTTCAGGTAAAAAACCATCATTAATTGCTACGGTTTTAACATGTGTTATGATGATAAAAGATAACGCCATGATCTAAATTCCTTAAAATTAAAAAGTTAACATACCACTTAGTGTTACCGTTCGACCTGGTGCAGGTGTAATACCACCGCTGACATCAACATTTCTAAAATAGTATTGTTCATTAAAAATATTGTGTAATGCTAGAGAGATTTGTAATTGTTCATCATCTGAGAAGTGGTAATTTTTGACAATAGCTGCATTCCAAACCCAATAAGCAGGAATTGGTCCTTGTGAACCATCTGCAGTTTCAGGGTCAGTATTTTGTGGGTCGCTAAATGCAGAGCTATAATAATAGCCGCTAATATTAAAATTCCAATTATGATAATGATAATTTCCAACAAAGCTAAACTGATTTTTAGAGGTATAAGGTAGTCTGTTACCTGCATTTTCTCCCTCAAGAATAGTTGCATCTAAAATTGTATAGCCGAGTGTCAAGTCAAGATTTTTAATAAAGTAAGGTGTTAATTTCAATTGGCTTTCGATACCTTGTTGACGTGATTTACCAACATTAATTAATTCATCTGATTCATTTTTTTCAATCTTATTTTCAAAATCTGTTCTAAAAAAGGTAATTGTTGTCGCAATACTTTGGTTGATTTGCCAACGTGATCCTGTCTCGTAATTATTAGCAAGTTCCGCAGTTAAATCACTACCATTACTATTGGCAACTTGTGTCATTTGCGGTGGTAGCAAAGAACGTTGTGCATTAGCAAATAAATAAAGCGCTTTAGTTGCTTGATAGCCGATGGTAATGCCTGGTAACAAGTTATTATTAACATTGGTTTTACTTGAGTTTGTACTTTGTGTTGATGACAAATTATTAACAAAATTTTGCTCAACAGATTCATAGCGTACACCTGGTGTTATCTGTAATTTATCACTATCAAAGTAAAATGTATCGCTGATATAAAAAGCAAATGCATTAGTCGTTGAGTTCCAGTCGCGTTTTGTAGTGCTATCATTAGTAGCTATATCTTGGCTATAGACAGGGTAATGAATATACTCTCTTAAATAACGTGCACCGATAATAAATTTTTGTTTGGTTAGAAAGTAAGTCGTAAAAGTATAGCTAGGTTCACTTGCAAAGAATTGATAAACTCGTGGTGACTGATCAATTGAAGTTGGCGGTGTACCAACATTAACAGGTGACTGAAAAGTAAAGTTACGATGATTAAGTATGTAATAGTTCATCCAGTTAAATTGGTCACCGCTATCGAAATAATGACTGTATTTAATCGATGAGCGGTAAGCTTCTGATGTGTACTTATTATTTGGTGTAACCGATTGACGCCAATTATCATTATATTCTTCAGGCGTTAATGCTCCAGGTAACTCAGCATCAGCATGGTAATATTGAAGCTCAGTTTTAAACTCATCTTTAATGGTTAACCAATAGTCCATATCATATAAAAAATTATCAATTTTGGTATATGAATGTTCTCGATCACCATTACCGCGGGTGACATTAGCTTGTAATTGCGCTCCAAAATTATCTGTAAAATAACCACCAGTTCTTAGATAAGTCGTTGGTAATAGTTTGCCTGTAGGTGCTGAAGTAATTGATTGTTTAACTTGCGTTGTATATTTTTGTGGAATTGGTTTAGTAATGATATTTAAAACGCCACCCACATTGTTCGGTCCATATTGAACAGCAGCACCACCGCGAACTACATCAATACGATCAATCATATCAATGGTAACGGGAAATAAAGAAAGCCCAGTTGAGCTATAAGGGCCTAAAGCCAATGGTACGCCATTAAGTAGAGCTTGTAAGTCAACGCTTCTAAGTGGGTTTAAACCACGAACAGAAATATTAGGTAACACACCTGTGCCAGCTGTTTCATCTTCAATTCTAACACTGGGTATTTGTTGTAGGACATCTTGTATATCAGTTGCGCCAGAATTAACAATTTGTTTATTGGTAATAACAGAGCGTGATCCAGGGTAAGTTTTGACATCTTCTTCAGTGCCGTTACCTAACCAGCTACCTTCAACAACAAGTGCATCCTGATTTTGGTTGGTATTATTTTTATCTGAATCTTTTACTGTGCTATCAGCAAAGTTAATAGATGGCATGACTAAAACAGAACTTGCAATAATTGATAGTGGTAATTTTTTTTGATTGAAATATCTTAGTTTTGGTTTGTTAAGGCAATTCCTTATTTGCATCTTTCAAAAAGCTCCCCGAGTGATGAAATGCTACAAATAATAATGATTATCATTTGCATATTGTATTTTAAAGACCCGTAGTATAGCAAAAAAGGATCAAAATGCAATTGAAAATTATTCTCAAATAGGTAGAATGGTCAGCATATCACAAAGCTAGGAAATTGATCAATGCAAATTGTAGATAACAATTTTTTAATGCAACTGTATGATAGAGTTGGTTCAGTTGGATGTATTTTGATTTTATTAGGTGTATTTGCTATATCTTTGTTAATTGTTAAAATTTGGCAATTTACAAAGTTTGGTGTATGGAAACAATTTTTAATCAATCATACAATTTCAGAGAATATTAAAACATCTGATTATACTGATGCTATTGAGCAGTTGAAAAATGTTAAAAATCCGATAGCCAATGTAATGATTAGTCTTGTGAGACTTAAATTCATTGAAAAAAGAACGCAATTAGAAGTTAATACAGAAATAGAGCGCTTAGGTAAAAAATACCTTAATCAGTTAGAACAATACTTAAGACCTTTAGAAGTTTTAGCACACCTTTCTCCTTTAGTCGGTTTATTAGGTACAGTGCTAGGTATTATTATGGCTTTTTCAGCCATTAAATCAGCAAGCTTTGTAGACCCTGCTTTACTATCTGCAGGAATTTCACATGCATTGATTACAACTGCTTTAGGTTTAAGTGTGGCAATTCCTTCTCAAATTGGTTTTCATTATTTAGATAGTGTGGTTGAAAAGTTTAGGGCTTCTCTATCAGATAATGTTGCAAAATTTATTCAACAACCTATAGCCTCTTAAGTTTTTATCTGATGGATTTTGAACGAAAAAAACGATTAAAAGCAATTAGTCTTGTGCCAATGATTGATGTTTTATTGTGTCTTTTAATCTTTTTTATGTTAAGCACCCAATTTATTCACTGGGGAAGTATCCAATTACTGACCGAAGAAAATCATAAAAATAATACTCAGATAAAAAGTCAGTTAGATAAAAAAACAATTTATTTAAGCTTATTAAATAATCAACAAGTTCAGTTTTTAAATCAAAAAGTTAGTTTAAGTAATATCAGTCAAAGCGTAAAAACTAAATACCATAATTTAGAAAATTTAATTGTTGAAGTTAAGGTGGCAAGCAAAGCTAATTTACAATCTACAGTTGATTTAGTTATGAGCTTAAAAGCAATTGGTTTAAAGAATATTAAGCTTGAGAATGACCATGTTTGAATCAAAAAAAGACAAATCGCGTGAAGTAGAGACGGTATTTTCATTAATTAACATTATTTTTCTATTAATTGTTTTTTTCCTAGTTGCAGGACATATTAATAGTAATCAGTGGCATGTAAAACCACCATTGGTTGATAAGACAAATGACATTAATAAACAAACTTGCACACTTTATATAAAAACGGATGGTATTTTTTATCAAACAAAGAAAGTAGCTTTGACAAAAAAGGAGATAAATCAGATTAACCAATCATGCAAAGGGCAAATTATTTTAGCAGCCGAAGCTAATTTAAGTGCGACTAAAATGATTATAGCACTTAATCGACTTAAGTCATCATTTAAGCAAATTGAAGTTTTAGTTTCGAGCCATATCTGATGGATATTCAACTACGTCATATAGGTATCATATATTTTCTGTGTATGCTTATAGCGTCTTTATCTCTATTTATTTGGGCATGCCAAACACTAAATCAAAAGCCAATTGGTGGTGTATTAGGTGAAGAATATAATGTTAAATTAAGTTTAATTACCTCACCTGAGGCAGTAAAGATAAATACAAATACATTAAACAAAGTAGTTCAACCGCTTGTAAAAAAACAATCTTCTATTAAAGAGAAAACACAACTCAAACATCATGATAATGATAAAGTCAATAAAATAGATAAAGTGACGAAAGTTAAAGACGACATTAGTCAAAAGGCAGTAGATCATACCGTTAAAAAGCTAATATCTGCCCAAGCTATTTATGATAAAAAAGTATCAAAAATACAAACAGCTCAAATGACTAAGGGTGCTAAAGAGGCAGGTTTAAATGGAACAAGCCATATTACACCAAGCTATATTCAGCAGGTATTAATCCATTTACAAAAGTATCGCTATTATCCACCTCTGGCGCAAAGACGTCATTTAACTGGTAGTGCAAAAATGAATTTAGTATTAGATTGTCAAGGGCAATTAATCTCGTATCACATCATTCATTCAACCAGTGTGGATTTATTGGATACTGCAGCGATAAAAATGATTAAAGATGCTCAACCTTACCCAATACCTAAAGACTGTAAAGCAGATTTTAATATTGATGTACCCATTATTTTTAAACTTAATCACTAGGAATATTAAATGATCAAACGATTAAAACGATATATATTACTTTTACTTATAATGAATATAATAGCTTCAGCTATCTATGCTGAGACATCAAAAGTGCGCGTTATTACCTTAGAGCATCGTTATACCGAGATGGTATTAAGTTTAGGGCTAAAGCCTGTGGGTGTTGCAGATATAAAAAGCTATCAGTTATTTGATGGTATTGATAGTGCTCAATTGGATGGTGTTACTGATGTTGGCAGACGAGCTGCCCCGAGTTTACAAGTAATAACATTACTCAAACCGAGTTTAATTTTAGGGGCTAAATTACGCAATCAGTCTACTTATCCAGTTTTATCATCCATAGCACCAACAATATTATTTGATTATATTCAAATGCCAAATAATAAAACAAATGCATTAGATGAAATGATTTTGGAGTTTAACCAAGTAGCTTATGCAACACATACTCAAGCTCAAGCAACACAAATTTTGCAACAATATCATGCAATATTAAAGCAAGCTAAAGAGAAAGTTAAAGCATTAAAATCACATGGTCAATTGAAAACTGATCGTGTAGCCATTGCTCAATTTTTACCGGGAAGCCCTAAAATCAGATTATTTAGTGCAGATTCAGTAGCCATTGAAGCTTTGAGAGAAGTTGGTCTTAAACCAGCTTGGCCAATAAAAGGTGGTGATGCAAATTTAGGTTATTTAACGGTCAGTATTCAGAGATTATCAAATTTAGGATTATTGAATTTTTTCTATTTTAATGAGCGATCTGATGACTCACAATTAGTTAAAACAATTCAAAGTCCTGTGTGGCAAAGCTTTCCTTTTGTAAAAGCAAAATTAACCTATCGAATGAAAACAGATACTTGGCCTTGGGGTGGTCCTTTAGCAGTAGCTGACTTTGTTCAACAAATTGTCAATGACTTAGAACTAAGAAGTATAAATAGTTAATGAGCTTGAAAGAAATAAATATGAAGCGTAATGATTATTTGATAAGACCTATATTAGTGGTTAGTTTATTTTTACTATTACTATGTATTATGGCAAGTTATTATCTCGCTTTTGAATCCGAGCATTCGATAACGCAAGTACTAGCAGAACTGGCTACTTTTGATGTAAAAGATAATGTCATTTTATGGTATATGAGTTTACCAAGGCTATTTGCAGGTATATTAGCAGGTATGGCTCTAGCTTTAGCTGGTGCATTATTTCAAGAAGCCAGCCGTAATTTATTAGCTTCACCAAATTTATTAGGTGTTAGTTCTGGCACACATCTTGCATTAGTAATTGGCTTAATTTGGTTTCCTGCTTTTAGTAGTAGTCACTTAATATTATTTGCTTTTGTAGGTGGTATGATAACGGTAACTTGTGTTTTTCTTATTACAAGAAAAGACCCTCAGCCAGTTAGAATTATTTTTTCTGGTGTTGCCATTTCATTAGCACTAAGTGCATTAGCCGCTATTTTGAGTTTGTTTTTTGAACAAAATGTTGGTGGTCTTTTTTTATGGGGTGCAGGAGATGTTGAGCAGCAAGGGTGGGCTAATATTAGCCATACTTGGGCTTGGATTATTATACCTTCAGTTTTTATTATCTTATTTAATCGCTATATAGCGATTTATGCTTTAGGAGATGATCAAGCAAGCGCCTTAGGTATTCCTGTGACATCAATACGTTGGTTGATGATTATCATTGGTGTTATCTTAACAGCAAGCGCTGTTATTTTAGTTGGTCCGGTTAGTTTTATTGGTCTTTTTATTCCAAATATTTTACGTGTTCTAAAAGTTAAATTAAATGCATTTTTCTTTATCATAACAGCGATGTTAGGCGCAGTAATTTTACCATTAGCTGATTTAATTCATTTAAGTATTAGCCATTATTATTTATATAATATTCCAGTAGGTGTATTAACGGCAGCTTTAGGTGCTCCAATACTATTAGTTGCATTATCAAAATTAGGTCACCTAACTTTTAGTCAGAATGAAAGTATTAAACTTATCAGACTTAAAGTAGTCATTAAAGCACGATATTTAATTATATTATTGATTTTTTGCAGTATTTTAAGTTTGATTTATAGTAGTGGTATTTATATTTCAATTAAGTCTATTGTTACTTATGATTTGTTTAAACCAGGCCTTAATCACTTTTTATTATTTAATTTAAGACTACCAAGAATTTGTTTGGCTATTCTAGCAGGTGGTGCATTAGCAGTCAGCGGATTATTTTTTCAAGGCATTATACGAAATGTATTAGCCTCACCGGAAGTATTAGGTATTAGCCAAGGATCAACTTCTTTAGCCTTATTTTTATTATTATTTGTACCACAAGCTAGTTGGTGGAGTATTCAATTAGCAGCGATAATAGGTGGTTTGGCAGCATTTTTAGTTGTTATACTCGTTGCCAGAAAAATGGGATTTAGACCTTTACAGTTAGCAATGATTGGAATTTCACTTGGTGCTTTGTATGCTGCATTAAACACAAGTTTATTAGCATTTGCCGGTATGCGTGTTTCAGAGACAATTCGATGGTTATCAGGTAGTCTATATGGTGCTGATTGGTCATCAGTGAATCATTTATTATATATAGTTATATTGATTTTACCGATTTGTTATTTAGTTGCGCCTTGGATTGATCAATTAGCATTGGGTGAAGAAAAGGCCAAAAGTTTAGGTTTAAATCTATCAAAGGCTAAGTTTATTTTATTGTTATTGGCAACTATTTTAAGTGCTTCTGTAGTTGCAAGTATAGGTATGTTAGGATTTATTGGGTTAATGGCACCACATTTAGCAAGAATAATGGGTTATAAGTCAACAAGAAATCAAGTTATTATCAGTTTTTTAATTGGTGCAATTCTAACTTTAGTAGCTGATCTTTTAGGCTCAATTATTTTTTCACCTAACGAAATTCCAGCAGGTTTAGTTGCATCTGTTATAGGCACGATTTATTTATTATTTTTATTAAACCAACAAGCAAAAGAATAATGCGATATTAAAAATGAAAAATAACGGAAGCATTTTATCAAAAAATACATTAGACTGGGGGTGGATGATTATGAATTTAATCAGGAGAGTTACGGATGCTCGAAGGTCATATTATCAAAATCACTCAGGCAATAGAAGCCCAAGCTATTGATGAGATGTTTGAATACTTCTTACAAGTTGGCTTAATTATCTCTAATGATCAATTGCGAAAATATCAGCAGCAAAAAGATATAGATACTAAGGTTTTAAGTTTAGATCAAATTATTAAATATTATTCATCTAAAATAGCATATAAATATCAAAAAATATCAAAAAACTATCCACTGTATATCGCAGCATTTTATGAGCAAATTAGTGAACGTTATCGCCTGGCAGTCGAATCTGAAAATAGTTTTTATGTTAAAACCTTATTTGCACCGCTTAAAATTGGCTTAATGTTATACCAACGCATTCATAATATAGAGTTATCTGAAAGTTTATATAGAGATGAAAAATTTAATGTATTAACACAAGAAATTAATCAATTAATTAATAAAAAACTGCAATTTAATGATGCTTTAAATCATTCAGGCTTAAATCCTATTGCTTGTGAGTATCATCATTGTGATGCTAATCAATTGAAAAATTTTTCTTCATTAGTAGAACAAGTAGAAGTCATGTCAGAGAATTTACAAAAACAGTTAACCAGTATGGGTCAATGTGAATTATTACAAATGATTTATCGTTATAAAAATTTATTATATCCACTTTTTTCTTATCATTGTATTTCAGCTGAAACTGAAGATGACAAGTTTGGTGTATCGGCAAGTATTACAAGTTTAAATCAATGGTTTCAAAGTGCATTTTCAGACTATAAGCAATTTCAATGGTTATACTTTCCACATTTACCTTTTTATCAGGTTCATGGTGCAACTAAATTATTTAATCAATCCAATAAAACAATTAGTAATTCATTAGCATTATCTTAATAATTATTTTAAAATTGAATTTTATTGAAGTTATGATATATTGTTATGCTAATTAAATACCAATCATGCATTATGTTAATTGGAGAATATTTTTAATGCCACTGCCATTTTATAAAAAGCCTTACCTTTTCTTATTTAGTTTTTATCTGGGGTTACAGATTATCATATGCTATGTCTACGGTGGTTGGTTAATTGTTAATATACATGATCTTGATGGCTATGTTGGCTCTGCGAAAGTTTTTTTTATCACAACTGATATTAGTATCTTATTTTCAGGCTTAGTATCACTCGCATCTTTAGCAGTTTTACAGTTAAGGCTTGCTGCAAAAATTTTATTGTTTATTAACATGGTTATTTATATTGCTATGATGATTTATGATTTTATCAATCCACCACCATCGATTAGTGAACTTTTATTGTATATGAGTTCTTCTTTTATCGTAATCTTAGCTTATGTTGTTTATGAAGTATTAATTCAAAGAATCTATGTAAATGAAGATAATGAATGAGACTTATGGTTGTTTCAGTGAAATATGATAATCTTTGAGTGTATTTAGATAATCATCACTTTTAAAATATTTTAATTCAGTTTCACGTGATTGACTTAATACATCGGAATCAATTTTATAGCCTGGATGACACATAATAAGGCCATTATCTGTAATGTGCTTTAATGCATAGCTGAAAGTCTCTGAGAATGTATTTGGATGAAAATTATAAATACCACCAAAACTTAAGTTATGCGGGATATTTTTTTGCTTTAATAGCTGTTGTAGGCGTTTAGCACCAGAGAATTGGATGATAAATGATTTTAAGTTACGCTGATCTACGATATAGGCTACATTGCGGATAAAAGTATTGGTTTTTTTTAGATGATATTCATCATAAAGCCTTAATACAGCTTCTCTTACGATGGGTAAATGATGGATATGTTGATGCCCATCTAAAAAATGGGGCATTTGATTAAAGGTATGGATAAATTGTTCAAGTTGTGCTTTTAATTCTAAATAAATTGAATTTAGGTTTAATAGTCGTAGCTGTGATCTTAATAATAGCTTGTTAAGTGAATTAAATTGACCATTATTACTTAAGCTATAGGCTTTAGTTAAGGGGCTGCCTTCTGTTAAGTTTAAATGAAGTCCAACAAAAATATGATCAAGTGATTTTAAAAGTAGTGCATCTGTTTGAAAGTCAGTAAAATTCGTTAAACAGCTTGTTGCATTAATACGTTTTAACTCAAGTAATTCAAAAATACCTTTAGAAATATCAGCTGCTTGACCAAAGTCATCTGCACAAATGATAATGGATTTGCTTAATTTTTCATTTTCATCACACTTTTGATGTTTTTGTGAAAAGCTCTCTGCTACCATATTGAAGTCTTAATCGATTATACTTTAGGAAATTGTAGATGATTGAAACTAAATCACAACACAATCTAAGCTTAGGCAATAAAAAAATACCCTCATGGCAAGTGGATGTACTGATTTTAGGTCTATGGTATTGTATTTATTTCTTATTTATGTTGGGTTCACGTCACTTAAGTATTCCTGATGAAGGACGATACCCTGAAATTGCTAGAGAAATGCTTACTTCAGGTAATTGGATAACACCGACAATTAATGGTGTCCCCTTTTTAGATAAACCAATTCTTTATTATTGGCTTGAAGCCTTATCAATGAAATGTTTTGGTGTTAACCCATGGGCTATTCGCCTGCCACAGGCTTTATTTGGTATTATTGGCTGTTTGTCGCTGTATGGCTTTGCAAGAGTACTTTATTCAAGAAGTGTGGCATTATTGGCAAGTTTAATCTTATCGGTGAGCTTACTGTATTTTTTTGCAGCGCATTATGCCAATATGGACTTGATTGTTGCTAATCTATTATGGATCTCATTTTTCTTTTTTATCTGTGCATTACGGATACCTTATCCTTCATACAAACGACGATTATTAATGTATTTGGTTTATATTATCGCTGGATTAGCATTTTTAACCAAAGGCTTAATGGGTGTTGTATTTCCAGCAATGGTGATTATTATTTGGGTGCTATTAACAAAAAAGTGGCGCCAATTATTAAAAATTTATTTACCAACAGGGATACTATTATTTGCGCTTGTTGTTGTGCCTTGGTTTTACCTCGTACAAAAGGAAAATCCAGATTTTTTATACTATTTCTTTTATTATCAGCAAGTGCATCGCTTTGTCGGTAGTGGCTTTAATAATCAATTAGGCCCGTGGTTTTATTTTGTAATTGTTTTAGCAGCCTTTTTACCCTTTAGTCTTATGTTGTTACATCGCCTATTACCTGGTTTAAAATCAATTTGGAGTAATCGTTTTAGGGATGATACAACGCTTTTAATTCAGCTGTGGGTTGTATTGATTTTTATCTTCTTTAGTATTCCAAGCTCTAAAATTGTGGGCTACATACTACCAATTATTGCACCATTGGCTTTATTAATTGCTTTATCTTTTGAGGCAATGATTAACGTAGGTATTATTAGAAAAAGCACTAAAGTTATGCATACATTGGCTAGTATGATATTTCTAGTTATTGCCATTGGCGCATTAATCTATCCTTTAATACAGAAAGAGTTTTCAACGAGCCTGTTATATATAAGCTTTATACCCGCTGCAATTGGTGCTTTGGGTGTTTTTTTAAGTTTATTTTATTCATTTAAAAATCAATTAAAAAAAGCACTCTATATTATTGTAGTTTCAATGATTATATTCAATGCATCAGTTTTAACAACAATCCCCATATTTGATAAGAAGACATCACAGCCTTTAGTTAATATCATCAAACCATATATTCATAAAAATACAGTTTTTGTCTCTTATGAAGATTACTGGGAAGATTTGCCACTGTTATTACAGCATCATGTCTATGTTGTTTATCCATGGAAACAAAGAAATGAATTTGAATCTGATAATTGGGCTCGTGAATTTTATTTTGGAATTCAACAGTATCAGAAAACGCATCATAGCAAGTGGCCAAAGTATTTAATTACTGAAGAAGATTTCGCTAAACTTTGGTTTTCGAGCAAAAACATCTTTGTATTTATGGATCAATCCAAATTAAAACAGTTTAAGTATTACTTTAGTAATGAAAAAACAGCAATTAAGGTTTATGGGCGTTACCGTAATGTGTTTGTGGTTGGTAAAATTATAAAGCCATCACCTTAAAACATTTAACAGCAATTCCCGCTATTAATGACACGGGTTGCAAATAAAGACTTTTAGACCGATCATATATTTATTTTTCGTAACCTAGTTATTTTACAATGAACAATCAATTTAAAAAACATCTATCTATACCAGGTTTATTACACACATTAAGAAATAGCTTTGCAAAAGCTACTGATAGGAAGTCATCCAGCATTTACTCACTTGTTGATTGTTTGATGTGTGGCATGGCAGTATTTGGAATGAAGTATCCTTCATTACTTAAATTTGATAAAGATATGCGATCAGAGGGCAGTTTGGTTAAAAATAATATTAGCTCATTATATAAAGTTGAAAAAGTGCCATGTGATACATATTTACGTGAACGTTTAGATGAAATTGATTATCTTCAATTACGTCAGTCATTTAATGCATTACTAAGCAATCTACAAAGAGGTAAAGTTCTAGAGCAATATTGTTTTTATAATGATTATTATTTGATTTCCAGTGACGGCACAGGGATGTTTTCATCACATGAAGTGCATTGTGATAATTGCTGTGTAAAACATCACCGTAATGGAACAAAAACTTATTATCATCAAATGTTGTGTGCTTCGATTGTACATCCTGATATAAAGCAAGTGATTCCATTAGCGCCTGAGCCAATTATTAAAAGTGATGGAACAAAGAAAAATGATTGTGAGCGAAATGCAGCCAAACGTTTAATTAAACGTCTTCGCCAAGAACACCCGCACTTAGCAATGATTTTTGTTGAAGATGCCTTATATGCCAATGGCCCTCATATTGATGACCTAAACAAACATAATATTCATTATATTCTAGGAGTAAAACCAAGTGATCATACCTGGCTTTTTGACTGGGTTAAAGCAAGTAAATCCGAGTTTTTGTCGATGTCACTAGAGGGTGTTAAACATGAATTTGAGTGGGTTAATCAAGCTGAATTAAATGAAACTAGAAGTGATATTAAGGTTAACTTTTTGTCTTATAAACAGACAAATAAAAAAGGTAAAGTACAGCATTTTACTTGGGTGACAGACCTTGATCTTAATTCAAACAATGTATTTAAAATAATGACAGGAGCACGTGCACGCTGGAAAATTGAAAATGAGACATTTAATACATTAAAAAATCAAGGGTATAATTTTGAACACAATTTTGGTCATGGAGCAAACAACTTATGTACAGTATTTGGCTTTTTGATGCTATTGGCATTTTTGGTAGATCAAATTCAAGAACTATGCTGTCCATTATTTAAGTCGGCATTAAAAAAATTAGAGACAAGAAGTCGTTTATGGGACAGAATAAGAAGTGCTTTTTTTATAGCACAGATTAATAGTTGGGAAGCGCTATATTTACACCTATCAGGAAAAGTTAAAGCCCAATTGATCATCGACACTGGTTAATTATATTTTGCCATGAACATCGTGTTTTTAACTATACCCGGTTATTTATTAATGAGACATAAAAATCTAATATACGGTGCATATGCTGTAGCGGTAAGTATTGTCAATGAGAATGCTAATGGAATTAATAATTAAATGAAAAATTAAGCGGGAATAGCTGAACATTTAATAAATTGTTTGTCAGTTTATCTTAAGATCGACTAAACTAATAATGTGTTTATGATACAAGTTTTAATTTTATGTCAGATGATCATTGTTATGATGTCATTGTTATTGGTGCAGGGATATCAGGTTTAGGTGCTGCCAATGAGCTTAAACAGAAAGGAATCAATTCTTTAATATTAGAAGCAAGAGATCGTATTGGTGGTAGAATTCATACCATTAACCCTTGGGGGGCATCACTTGATTTGGGTGCTTCATGGATTCACGGTATTGAAAATAATCCAATTGCAGAGATTGCTAAAAAGTATAATATTCGAACCGTAGAAACAGATTTTGATGATTCAGACTATTTGAAATCAAGGCGTTTATTTGCAGTTTATGATACTTGTGGGCGTCGTTTAAGTCAGAATGAGGTTGATGAATTATTAGCACAAACACTCGCATTTGATCAGTTTTTATCTCAGACACGAAATGAATATGCACACTTGTCATTAAGAGCAGTCTTTGATATTTATTGCCATGAAAATCAAATACAAGAAGAGCATTATCAAAAGCTTTATTATTTTTTAGGTAATATGTATGCCTGTGAGTATGGGGATGATTTATCGTTACTATCTAATGCGGTGCAGTTGCCTTATGAGCGATCTGATGTCGATGGTGCAAATGTCATTTTTACGGATGGCTATAACCAAGTCATTAAGCGTTTAGCTCAAGGTTTGAGTATTCGTTTTAATCAACAAGTAAAATCAGTCAATTATAAAAAAGACGATATGATTGAAATTAAAACAAAAGATAAACAATATTTCTGTCGTTATCTAATTAGTAGTTTACCATTAGGTGTTTTAAAAGCGGGGGATGTTGAATTTTCACCTGATTTACCGAGTGAGAAAGTTGAAGCAATCAGCTCATTAAAAATGGGTGCTTATAATAAGATGTATTTGTATTTTGATCGAGTATTTTGGGATAAAGATAGTGAGTGGTTAGGCTATATTCCACAAATGCATGAAGTTGGTAAAACATTAGATTTTATGAATTATTATAAATATGTTCATCAGCCAATTTTATTAATCTTCTCAGGGGCGTCATTAGCTAAAATTCTTGAGACTTGGTCTGATAGAGAAGTGGTTGATTATATGATGCAAAAGCTTAAGATAATGTATGGTGATAAAGTCGTAGCGCCAACTTCTTATATTAGAACGAATTGGGTATCAGATCCATTTAGCTATGGTTCTTTTTCCTGCTTGCCTGTTGGCATTTCACATCATATGTATCAGGCTTTATCTGCACCGATTGAAAATCGCATCTTCTTTGTCGGTGAAGCAACTTCTTCAACTGATCCTTCAACTGTACATGGTGCTTATACCAGTGGAGTTAATGCAGCTAATCAAGTAGCTTTATTATCTAAAGAGATGAAAAACACAGTAAAAAAAAATGATATAGATACAAACCTTTTAGTAGAAAAAGGGACTAAGATTAAAAAACTAGTTAGTTAAAGTATTAATAATGTAAGTTTCTAGGTTGTGAAATATGAAAATACGCGCGCTTGAAAATAGTTTAAATGATTGTGGAGAGATGCCAGTTTGGCATCAAAAAGAGCAGGTGCTTTACTGGGTTGATGTACTAAAACCAAAATTATTTAGTTATCATCTAACAAGTGACAGTTATTATGAATATACACTTCCCGATTGTATTTACTTTATGGAGATCGCACCTGATGGTTATCTATATGCTATTTTGGGAAATGATTTAGTCCAGCTGCATATTAATGATCATAAACTCCAGATAAAAAAGATTATAGAAAATTTGTGTGATGATTCGCGTGTTAGATTTAATGATGGTAAATTTGATGCTAAGGGTAGGCTTTTTTCAGGCACGATGGATTTTGAACAAAAAAATCCGATTGGAAAATTATATTGTATTTCTCCATCAGGTAAAATAGAAGTTGTTGATGAAGGCTTTATCGTTTCAAATGGTACGGATTTTAATCATGATTTTACTTCAATGTATTTTACTGATAGTAGGCAAAGTACAATCTATCAATATGATTATAATTTAGAAAATGGCAGTATTTCAAATAAGCGGCCTTTAGTTATTTACGATCATGGCGATGGTGTACCAGATGGTATGGCCGTAGATAGAAACGGAGACCTATGGATCGCCGTGTGGTCTGGTTGGAGAATAGATCATTTTTCATCAGATGGCCAACTTATTGAATCGATTAAAACAACCGCACGAAATATGACTTGTCCTGTTTTTGCAGGAGATAATCAACAGTTATTATTTGCAACCTCTGCAACTTTTGATTTAGAAGCAATTAACGATATGGGTAAAGATGCCGGAAAAACATTATTAATTGATTTGAAAGATTAGTTTATTTAAAATTGATAGATAAAAATATTAGTAGTTTTGCGTCATATAAATATATTATACTAGCTATTGTAAATATTAGATTATCTAAAAAAAGAGGACAGTATGTATAGAAATAGAGTAATTTGTATCATATTAAGTATTTTGCCATTATCCCTATTTGCTGCAAATTTAACGGTTGATGTAACGAATATCAATAGTACAAAAGGGCAAATTATTATAGGTTTATTTAATAATCCGCAAAGCTTTCCGCATGCAGGAGAAAAATATACAGCTAAGAAAATTAAACCAATTACAGGGGATGCTGCATCAACAACTTTCAAAAATCTACCAACAGGGGAATATGCAGTTATCGCCTTCCATGATTCTAATGATGATGGTAAGTTAGATCGAAAATTTGGAAGGCCGATTGAGCAATATGGTTTTAGTAATAATGCAACAGGCTTTATGGGGCCACCATCATTTAGTGCAGCAGGGGTGAAATTATCCAAAGATCAAACAAAGAAAATTACAATTAAACTGAATGATGCTTGAGTGAGTATAGTATTTCGTTCTTGGAAGCTTAATTATGTCTATGCAAAAACAATTAGAAATTAACACTTCAGGTCGTGGAATTTATGATATTACAAGTAGTATTAATTCATTAGTTATCAGTGCTAATATATCAGCTGGTTTATGTCACATCTTTTGTCAGCATACTAGCTGTTCTTTAACCCTATGTGAAAATTATGATGATGATGTTAAAGTGGATATTGAAACCTATTTATCAGAGTTAGTCGTTGATGGAGATAGTCGCTTTTTACATACAGCTGAAGGTAAAGATGATATGTCAGCACATATACGCACGATGTTAACGCAAAGTGAGCTTACGATTCCAATTATTGATAATCATTTGGCATTAGGCCGTTGGCAAGGAATAAATCTATATGAACATCGCTATGGCAGCTATCATAGAAATTTGATGATAACATTAATTGGCTAATTGGGCTTTATTCATGCCGGATGTTAATATACAGTTTGAAAAAGTACTAAATAAACATAAAGCAATCATTTTAGAGTGGTTTAGTAAGGATCATGTCAAAGCATTTTACTATGGTGAAGGTTTAGAAAATACGCTGAATAATCTTCAATTATACTGTCAAGGCACTAATGATAATGGGCATTATTCATTTGATCATTGGATTGCTTATTATGGTAATCAGCCATTTGGATTTTTAATGACTTCACCTGTTACTGGCCCTTATGATTGTGATGATGACTATAATAAGTGGCATGAGACTGGTAAGAAAATTTATACACTAGATTTATTAATTGGAGAGGCTGCGTTTTTAAATAAAGGCTTAGCAGATAAGATGATTAAAACATTTATTCTCAATGACTATGTCGATGCAGATATATTTTTAATTGATCCAGAAGCCGCTAATTCAAAAGCTATACATGTTTATGAAAAAGTAGGTTTTAAAAAAATAGCTGAATTTTATCCACAGTTTAATCAGAAATTGCATATCATGATGCGACTACTAGTTGATGATTTAAAGTGCTGAATAGCCAATCATGCTAATAGATAAGATCATTAAAACTAGAGAGAATAGATTAATGACAATTGCCAAGCTATTTTTCTTTTGCCATTCAAAATTTAGATAAGCAACAACAGTTGATGAGATAATAATAATTGCCAGAAATAATCGCTAATAAAAACGATAAAGTAGATATTTGATCGATCCTTTTTACAATGCCATTTACTACATGAATTTACATTCAGGCAGACTATCAAAAATAAAAGTTTGATACAAGATAATCAAAGGTGGTATTTAAATTTGAGTTATAAATAAGCAAGTTAGTTAATATAATACAAAAATAAGTAGACATGCTTCATATTTTTGTATTATATTAGTCGAATCTGATTAAAAATAATTAGAGATTAAAACAGCATATTCTATGATATAGAAGTAAATACATAGTGCTTTAGAACAACAACAATAATTAGGGGAATGCAAAAGATATGAGCAGCTCAGGGTGTCTAACTCAATTACCAGATGATGCTTCATTTACAACATATGCCCACTATGTGATCTGTCAAATTGGTGATTCTGATTGGGGCTTTTATACACTAGTTACTACATTTGGTACTTTGGTAGGATTTATATTAGTAATCATTGGTTTTTATCGCTTACAAAAGCATGGTAGACAGCAACAAATGTTTCGCTATCATTCGCCACTGGCAACGTTTTTCTATCTTTTATCGGGTGTTGGCCTTTTATCATATACGGGATTTTTCGAAATGCTAAGCTATACATTATTTAGTAATTATAGTTTTGATGCTAATCCTATCCAACAATATATAGAATCAACGGCAGACTCACAAACGACTACTGAAGTCGCAATGCAATCTTTAACTTATACTTGCTTAATCGTTATAGGTGCTATAGCTGTGATTCGCGGTATGGTTGGACTAATTAAATTAGGTGAAGGACAAGGTGGTAGTGCAGAAATATCCTCAACTATTATGTATATAGTTGCAGGAGCTTGTGGATTAAATGCACAGGTCGTACTAAGCTTTTTCGGCATTTGGAGTACTGGTAGCGCTTAAAAGTCATTTAGGCTTTTTAAATAAAAATCTTAAGTTGCGTTACTTATTTAACTTTCCATTTTTAACTCTCGATCCATCAATGATTTGACAGCATTGAGCGGCTTTTTATCTTGGTATAAGACAGCATAGGCTTGATTAACAATTGGCATATCGATGCCTAATTTTTTTGCCAAGTGATAAATATGTTCAGTCGTTTCATAACCTTCAACGACTTGGCCAATTTGATTGATGGCTTTATCTTTTGATTCACCTTGGCCTAATAATAGTCCAAAACGACGGTTACGAGATTGATTATCAGTACAAGTTAGTACTAAATCACCCATACAAGCAAGTCCGGATAAGGTTTCTTTCTCTGCTCCTAGTTTTAGTCCGAAGCGTGTCATTTCAGCCAATCCGCGAGTAATTAACGCAGCTTTTGCATTACTACCAAAACCTAATCCATCAGAGATACCAACAGCAATGGCTAAGACATTTTTAACTGCACCACCAACTTGAGCACCGATTAAATCATCTGAAGTATAAACACGGAAATAATTGCCAGTCCATAGTGATTGCATTTGTTGTGCAAAGGCCATATCGTTTGAGGCAACAAGAATTGCTGTGGGTAACTGTTCGGCTACTTCTTTGGCAAAACTTGGTCCTGTGATTGCCCCATAGGGTATAAATGACGGTAATAAGTCATTGGCGACTTCAGAGAGTAATTTATGCTCTTTTGAACATAGGCCTTTAGTAGCCCACAAAAGTGTATGTTGGCGAGATAAAAAAGGAATTAATTGCGTTAAGACAGACTTAAAAGCACTACTAGGTACTGCAATAAGAATGTGCTTAGTTTGTGCAATATACGCCTTAAAGTCATCTGTAACACTTAAGGTGCTCGGAAAAGGATGATCAGGTAAATAGTCAGCATTTATGCGTTTTGATTGCATAGTTTGTACTTGAGCTTGACTATTTGAATAAAGTATCACTTGATGTTTAAGTGACGCTAGATGTATTGCCAGTGCAGTGCCCCAAGAGCCTGCACCAAAAACTAAAAAAGATTTATTTTCAGCATGTTGATTCATAATCGCTCAAGCTATATTAGGATGTACCTTCAGTTTTTTCATGGTGTTCTTGAATTTCTTTGGCTTGAATCGACATAGTTGCTGTAGGGCGAGCAAGCAGACGACGTAAACCAATGGGTTCTCCTGTCACTTCACAATAACCATAATCACCACTTTCAGTACGCTTAATTGCTGATTCAACTTTACGTAATAGTTTACCTTGACGTTCGACAGTTCGTAAATATAACTGCTGCATTTCTTGCTGAGTTGCAACATTATTTAAATCAATATTATGCTCTGCTTCAGACAGATTTTTTTTCGCTTCTTCAATGCTTTGCACGAGTTCTTGCTTATTTTCCTCTAACAAATGACGGAAAAACGCTAATTGTTCGTCATTCATATAGTCGTCTTCTTTCATTGCTAAGAGCTTTGCTTCAGTCAGCATGGCCTTGCTCCTTAATTGTTAATTGTCTAAATCGTTTCTATTTTTTAATCTGCCTGCGAATGTATACCATAATTTAAAAGATTTAGCCATTTTTCATAACAGTATTTTCGCATAATCATCTAAAAATTGCCAATTTTAGATGCTTTGTTTCATTTTTTATATCAGCAGATAAAATTTATTTTATTGATTTTTATAATCTTTTAAATTTTTTATTTAAGCTTATTACCTTCTATTTAAGCAGATCTAAGCCTTTGCAACAAGTTGATTATATAAATCAGGGCGTCGATCGCGAAATAATCCCCAGCTATAGCGTGCTTGAGCAATTTGATCTAAATCAAATTGATGATATAAAATTGCATCATCATAACGATTTGCTTCTATGATTTTTTCACCAGTATGGTTAGAAATAAATGATGATCCATAAAAAGTTGTTTGAATATCTTCATCAGATTCAATGCCATAGCGATTAGAAGCTAAAACTGGCATCATATTGCATGCTGCATGACCAAGCATGGCAGTTTGCCAATGATCTTTTGAATCATATTCTGGTAAATGTGGCTCTGAGCCAATTGCTGTTGGATAACATAAAATTTCTGCACCTGCTAAGGCCATGGCTCTTGCTGCTTCTGGAAACCATTGATCCCAACAAATACCACAGCCAATACGACCATAAGTGGTATCAAATACTTTAAAGCCAGACTGTCCAGGTGAAAAATAAAACTTTTCTTGATAACCAATACCATCCGGGATATGTGATTTACGGTAAATACCTAAAATATCACCAGTTGCATCAATCATAGCCAGTGAGTTATAAAAATTATTTGCTTGTTTTTCAAAAAAACTAATTGGTAAAACAAGCTTATATGTTTTTGCTAGTTGTTGAAAGAAGCTCAATGTTTTAGATGAATTAACTTCTTCTGCTAATTGAAAATATTTAGGATCTTGGCGTTTGCAAAAATACGGATGTTGGAATAACTCCGGCAAAATAATTAGTTGAGCATGATTATTTGCTGCTTTAATAATTAGTTTTTGAGCTTTTTCAATATTATCTTGATACGAATTCGTTATTGAAAACTGAATAACTGCAGTATGAATTAAGCGCATTGAATGATTCCTTGTGGTTGTTGCATGGTGATACAGTGAATACCACCACCACCTGTAGCAATGGTCATAGCGGTATCGATACAAGTAATTTGATGCTTAGGAAAGCATTCTTTTAGAATAGCTTTTGCATTTTCATCGTGCTTTTTTTGTTTAAATAGTGGCATGATAATTTGATCGTTAGCGATATAAAAGTTTAAATATGATAAAGCAAGTAACTCACCTTTAAATTTTATAGGCTCAGGCTTTGGTAATTCGATAAGATTAAACGGTTGCTGTTTTAAATAATTAAGATTTGCTTGGTGGCGATGATAGTTAGCATCTAAGCGATTATGGCAGCTTTGTATCAGTATGGTATTGTGATTAATAAAACAGGCAACATTATCGATATGACCATCTGTATCTGTATCATTAGCAATTCCAAAAGGAAGCCATATAATGGTATTACAATTAAGATGCTTAGCTAATAAGGCTTCTATTTGTTGTTGATTTAAATTAGGGTTTCGCTTGGCATCGATTAAACATTCTTTGGTCGTTAAAAGCACACCCTTACCGTTAGTGTGGATAGAGCCACCTTCTAAAACCATCTGACAAGACTCAACTTGCCAATGGAGTTTATCAGCTAAATAATTAACTTGATTCTGATCATGAAAATAGGGATTAAATTTCTCCCCCCAAGCATTAAATTGCCAATTAACTGGAATGAGTGTTTGATCAATAGATTCATCTTTATAGACGAAAGATGCCATTGTATCTCGAGCCCATGAATCATCGATGGGGATATGAATGAGTTCAATAGATGATGATAAGTGCAATTTAGCTAACTGAATATGTGCTTTTGAGTCATTAATCATAAGCTTAACAGGTTCACTTTCACTAATTGCATTGGCAACATCAGCATAAGCATGACAGGCCAGTTGATAGTCATCCCAAATGGACATTCGACTCGGCCATGCCATCCAAGTTGCAGCATGCCTCTCCCATTCAGCCGGCCAGCGTCTCTGATTTTTCATCATTGCTACTCCAAGTATAATTTTCTATGCTATTTGAAGGAAGAATATTTAAATTAGTGATTAGGTTATCTATTTGATTTTCAGTAAGATAAGGGTTGTTATGTAAAATTTGATTGATTTGTAGTTTTAATGTTTGCGTATTTAAATTATCTAACTGATTGAGTTGGTTTGAAATTTCAAGTGTCATCTGATCAGAATCATAGCCAAAATGTTGCAGTATATTATAATTGGACTCATTTTGTAGAGCTAAAAATTCAACTTGTTCATTTATCTGATTTATTTTTACGCTCACAACAGGTAAGCGGCCAATTAAGTTATGATAAGAGCCTAAAACTTCTTGGTAACTTGCCGTTAAGAAAATAGCCAATGGGGTTTTGTTATTTATTGAGGCGCTAGATAAAGGCAAATAACGATTACTTACTTGTTGATTAGAGTGAGTATAGTGTTTAATCATTCCATCTTTATCACAGCTAATATCAAATAACATGACTTGTTTATCACAGGCATCATCTAAATGTTCAATCGGCATTATAGGAAATGCTTGATTGATGCCCCAATGATCAGTAAGTGATTGAAAAATTGATAAATTTAGCCAGCCACAGTCTTTTTGACTAGTTTGAGTATAGGATTGTAGCAACTGCTCTAATTCAGCATAACAATCAAAGTTTATGGCTTGTTGGTAAAATAAACTAAATAACTCGTTTAATAATAAATCATATTTTTGATTATCAAATAATTCTAATAATTTATTTTTGTTGGTTTGAATCATCTTAAGCTTAGAGATGATCTGTTGAGGATGGATGGCATTATTTAAACTAGTATGATGTAGATTAGTTAAAATAATGCTTGAGTGACTGACAATAGCACGGCCTGATTCGGTAATAATATCAGGTGTATCAATTGATAGTTCATCACAATATTGTCGTAGTGTTTTTATAATTGCTTCAGCGTAAGTTTCAATTGAGTAGTCAGGTGAATTTGACGAATTTGCATCATAGTTAATTGCAAGTCCACCACCTAAATCAATGGTTTTTAAATTAGGAAAAGTAGCTTTAAGATGACTATAAATACTTAAGCTACGTTGTACTTCAGATATGACTGTTTCAAGCTTTTGTATTTGAGATCCATGATGTGCATGTAATAATACAAGTTGAGTTTGCCAAGTGTGGCAGATGCGTTGTTTAATCTGATTAACCTGTGCTAAATTCAAACCAAATTTTAAGGCATGATGGTCTATTTTTAGAGGCTTTAAGCGAATTCCAAGTGAGAAAGGCAAGTTCACTTCTTTAGAGAAAATAGATTCAATAAGTTTAAACTCTTCAATATGTTCGATTATAACAATGACATTAAAGCCAATCGTTTGTGCAATTTGACATAAGCTTAAGTACTGTTGATCTTTAAAACCATTACAGATAATTTTTCTTTTTTGATGACTATGTTTTTGTCCTATAACAGCAAGTAATTCAGCCTTACTCCCAACCTCAAATGCAAGTGGTTGGTGTTTATTACTGTGTTGGCAGAGTGTATTAATAATACGTTGAGATGGATTAGATTTAACTGGATAAGCTAATTGATAATGGCCTTGATAGTGGTATTTTTCTTTGGCTAGTTTAAAGCAGTCATTAATATAATTAATACGATCTTTAAGAATATGATCAAAATGTAGAATAACGGGTAAATGACAATGAGGGTTATGCTCAGTTAATTGCTGATAGAGAGACTTTAATGCTATCTGTTTATGTGAATATTCACCAAACTGAAGGCAAAGTTCGCCCTTTTGATTGATAGTAAAATATGAGCTAGCCCATTGATCAATACCATAATGTTCAAATGATGTTGTTGCAATACCCATAATTAAGACCTTATTTAAAAATTAAACGATATAATTTAACTACTTTTTATTTTTATATTGTTTATGCTAGTTAAATAGCATCGAGTACATACTGTGGTAATGCAAAACTAGCTATATGAATTGCTGGTGTATAATAGCGGCACTTTAATTGAGCTGACTCAAAGCGATTAGTTATTATATCAAGTGACAGTTGGCGTAAGCTTGTATTATTACTTGCATAGCCAAAAGTCATAATGCCACCAACATAAGTAGGTACAGCAGCACTGTAAAAACTAACATCATTAAATAAAGGTTTAAGTCTTTTAGCGCTTTGGGTTACTTCATCTAATTGAAAAAAGCTAACACCATTTTGACAAACAAAAATACCATTATCTTTTAAGCTTTCTTTAACACCATGATAAAAATCATTGGTAAATAATGCTTCGCCTGGGCCAATTGGATCAGTTGAATCACTAATAATGACATCAAATTGATCCTTATTACGATTAACATAATTAAGTCCATCATCAATGACAATATTAACGCGTGGATCTTCAAATGCACCATTGGAATGATTAGGGAAATATTGTTTACACATTTCAATGACTTGTTGGTCAATCTCAACTAATGTAACAGCTTTAACTTGAGGGTGTTTTAATACTTCTCGTAATATGCCACCATCACCGCCACCGATAATTAACACATTTTCAGCACTACCATGGGCAAGTATTGGTGTATGTGTGAGCATCTCATGATAGATAAACTCATCCTTTTCAGTGGTTTGAATAATACCATCAAGTGCCATAACACGGCCAAAGTATGGATTTTCAAAAATGATCAAATGTTGAAAGTCACTTTTATTTTCAAATAAAATATTTTTAACTTCAAAGCTTTGAGCATAACCTTTGTGAAGTGTTTCTCTATAAAGTTGATTATTTATATGACTCATGCTGCTGCCCCTTTTCTACCACGTTTAAATTCATTAATTTTCATTTCTTCAGGCTTAAATGCTTGACGCAAAATTTCAATGGTTTTATGTGGTTTAGCATCACCACACATAAACACATCAAAAGCTGCAAAGCCAAATTCAGGCCAAGTGTGGACACTGATATGTGATTCGGCTAATACAGCCACACCAGAGATGCCACCATTTGGGCTAAAGTGGTGTAGATGAATATGCAATAAGGTTGCTTTGGCAGTATCAACTGCTTTACGTAACGCGCTTTCCATGAGACTTAAATCATCTAGTTGTGATGCGCCCCAAAAATCAATAATTAAATGGTAGCCAGCAAAACGAATACCATTATCGGTGATAAAGTGATCTTGATTTTCATAAGTGTGATCTGCTTGATACATCGCGTTACTAGCAGTTAATTCAGAAGCTAAATGATCTGTTTGAATTGAGTCATCAGCAGTTTTTGAGATAGCAAGTATATCTGTCATTTTTATATTTCCTCAAGGTCATTAAAGCGCACACCCCAATGATGTAATTTGTAATCAAATCATTGAGTTATGTGCGCTTTATGCTTTAAAAGTCATGGTAACTCCCAGTTAAATCTATCAAATTTAGTGCTTATTAGTCTGTGTGTCACTAATAAGGTGGAAACAAGCTATCAATAAAAAAGATAATTGTAAATATATTTTTGCATAAAAAGCGAGTTATTTGTCTTAAGCTTATTTTATACATAACGTTTATCATCAAAAGCAATAATATGATCACGTCCAGTAAATGAAAAACCATATTTTAGACAAGTTTCCATTGTTTTTGGATATGATTTGATCAATATTTCCCGACTTTGGCCATGTGGCATTAAAAAAACCTTATGATTCGGTATATCAAATTGTTGGCAAAATTGAAGAATTTCATTTAAGGTTTGTTCACCACCATCAAATACAGGCTTAATTTGATAATCACAATGATAGCTAAGCATTTGTCTAATGGCTTGATCATTAAGTCGATACTTATTATGTTGATCGATCATTTTTTGTGTAACAGCATGGCCTTTAGGTGTTATTTGATTAAGTTTTGGGATGCTATTAGAAAACTTAGGACTAAGGCTAATTAAAGCCAAGGGATAAGGTGTTTTAACAAAGTGAGAGCCTTCGGTTTCTAAGGTAATTTTAAGGTTCTGTTGATAGGCAATAATACTTAATGCACACAATAATTTTGGATGCATCGTAGGTGAGCCACCGGTTAACATGATTTCTTTAATTTGTGGATATTGTTTTATGGTATTTAAGATATCATTAAAACTCAATTGACCCTTTTCAGCATGAATACTTGAATACCAGCTATCACACCAACTATCACCTTGAAAGTAACAACGATGCGTACAACCTGTAGTACGAATTGCAATCGATGGCATACCACGACGCGAGCCTTCACCTTGGAGGCAGGGGTAAATTTCTATAATGGGTAGTATTTGATTAAAATCATCGATATATGATTCAATGTTTGTTGAATGCTCTAATAACTGGCTCATTTAATTGTACAAGATCCCATATTGTTTTGATTTTCCCAAACTTCGACTTCAGTTAAGTTAACTCGGTTATTACTAAATGCTTGAATCAGTGGCTGTAGCGTATCAAGAATAAATTCAGCCACTTTTTCTGTTGAATAATGTTTCATGGTCCGTAACTGAATTAAGTCTTTTTCTGCTAAAAGTTTAAAGGTATCAAACTCAGGATCATCTTCAGCAATTATTACAGTATGATCAAACATATAATCAAACCAAGCTTTAACGGTCTTATCATCAATTAAGTACTCTTTATTTTTAAGCCAGCCAAAATCCCATACCCAGTGGTGTTGATCTAAAGTTTTAGCCTCAAAATATAGAATAAAAATTAAATCATAACCATGTAGATATCGGCAATGTGAATGACTTGCATTCCATTGGCGAAAACAAGTTGAATAACCACTTAAGCGTTTTGATGTGCGATAAGTTTTCTGTTGCATTTAAATAAACTTAAGATAAGTATTAATATTTCATTTGCGTGTTAGCATAAAAAAAAGACTACCTTTTGTACAGCTTTTCTGTATGATATGGGCAAATTTAAATCATTAAATAAAAAAATCAATTTATTTAAGGACTAAAATAATGAGCTTTGCAGTATTATCCTTATCAGGTGGGATGGATTCATCGTCACTTCTAATGCATTTACTAGCGCATAATTATCAGGTAACTGCTATTTCATTTGATTATGGACAAAAGCATCAAGTAGAGATCGAAAAAGCACAAGATTTGTGCCAATTTTTAATCAAAAAAGGTTATGCTGTAAAACACCAAGTGATTCATCTTGATGGTTTAAGTCAGTTACTTGATTCTACTTTAGTATCAGGTGGCAAAGAAGTCCCAGAAGGGCATTATCATGAAAGTAATATGAAATTAACGGTTGTACCTAATCGCAATAAAATTTTTTCATCAATTATTCAAGCAGTAGCCTTATCAATTGCTCAAGTAAATGATACAACTTGTGATATTGCAATGGGCATTCATTCGGGTGATCATGTAATTTATCCGGATTGCCGTGAAGCTTTCAGAGAGCTGGACTATCAAGCTTTTTTATCAGGCAATTATAATGCTGAGTGTGTGAAATTTTATACACCTTATATTGATGCAGATAAGCATTTTATTTTAAAAGATTTAGAAAATAGCTGTCAAAAGCTAGAACTAGATTTTAATGAAATTATAAAAAGGACCATCACATCATATAAACCCATTTTAATTGATGGTAAGTATTATAGTGATTATAAATCGGCCTCATCAGTCGAGAGAATAGAGGCATTTATTCAATTAAATAAAAAAGACCCAATTGACTATGCTGATGAAACAGGGCCAGTAAGTTGGGAAATCGTTAAAAGCCATGTAGAAGCAGTATTGATGTAACAAAGCTAATTTATTAATTAACTTGAAAGATTTTATTGCATAGAAAATGATTTTTTTTCTTCTTCAGGCCCTTCATGGTTTAAAAATATAAAGCTAATATCCTCTTCATAATCCTCAAGAATTTCAATAGCATCCTTCTCTCTAAGTTGTTGTTTAGTTGCTTTAAGTTGTTGATTTAGTTCAAGCATTCGATTTCCTATAAATTTAATAATATCACGGGCCTTAGTATGATATTGTTCTGGAAATTGATCTAGAATCGAATCCATCTGCTTTGATAGCTTAAGAACTTTATTTTTATTAAATAGTTTAGGTAGTGTTATACATAATTGCCTAAAATCATCAATATTTTGTGAATTACTTAGTGTAAGCGCAAACGTTTTTGCTGCTAATTTTGATGTGGTTGCTGCTTCTTGACCTGTTAATTTTTCTCTTGTTTGATGACCAAACTGTAATAACCTAGAATTAGCAGTTAATGGACTAAATCGTAAATTAGATAAAAGCTCTTTAAGTAATATAAAGGTATTTTTTGGGTCGAACCCATTAGCAATGATCTCTGCTAATGGTTTTAGTGGGTACATCTGAGCGAGGTCTTCTTGACTGTTTTGATTCCATTGACTAATCAAGTAATCATGGTCAATCTTAGCATAAGACTTAATAAGAGTATCTTGCTGCCTATCATAGATAGAGGCAGCTCCATAGTTATTAATATGTGCATCATTTTCAACAAGCAAATACATAAAAATTAAAAGTGGTATTAAATTAGAGTAAGTTTCACTTTGAGGGTCAATTTGAGCATATGGTTTAAAATCTTTCAGACCTTTAGAAGATATGCCAATAACGTGATTATCTAAATCTAAAACGAGAGCTGAAGAAGAAGCTTTTGCGCCAATAAAATATTGCCAGAATTTACAATAGACTATTTCTGCTAAATAACATTCTATTTCATAGTCTTTTTCTTCTTGATTTAATTGTTCATCAAGTAGTTTGACAAAGTAAATATCATCATTGTATCTATAACGTTCAACTGCATGAGCGGATTTAACCATTGCACTACCAACTAACTCTAAGTCTTGATAATAAACATATGTATTTTCATTTTCTATTTGTTCAAAAGGGCTAAGGGGGGCCATTGGAAGATCACTCATATTATCAAAATCAAATGCATTTTTCCTTTTTGGTTTATAATATTCATTGAGAGTTTTACTAATAATGGGTTTTAGTGAAGTTGGTGATGTTTTACCTTTTTGAAGCTCTTTTAAGATAATAAGTGATTTATCATAATTTGTTTTACAGTGATTAATTCTACTACCCAGTGGGTTTGAGAAAACATGATTTTCATTAGACTTGAGAGTAGAAAGAATAATATCTTGAAATTTAAAATTATCAAGACTTAATTCAAATGTGCTTGATTTAGTATAAAGCTCAATTAATTGTTCAAGCTCATTGTCATTATCTTTTAATAAATCGACTAAATCTTGTAATAGGATAGCTCTTTTATAACCATTATCCTTTTGTAGTTGATTTTTTTCTGAGATGTAAGCAGATAGTGTTCCTGTAATAACTTCGTACAATGATGCCATATCTATACTCCTTATAAAGCATTTATTATTGATTGAAAAACATAATCATTTGGCATAGTAGAAAGTGATGTTTAGAAAAGATATAGATAAACATCTATGCAACCCAGTTGATTATATTAAATTTAATATATAGATTAGCTATTCTTGAAAATAGCTAATTTTATAAGGTAGAAATAGTAAGATCTTTTATGATAGTATTAATGCTTTATGGTTAAGCGTTCTGAAATATGAATGCTTTCACTAAATAAATTATTTTCTAAAACAAATGGATGATCTTTAAGAAAATTAGCCAGCTCTCGTTTTGAAGGAATATCAAATTTATCTTTAAGAATATTTAAATAATAAATAATTGTAGGCTCAGAGACGTTTAATTTGATTGCCATTTCTTGAATTGATTCGCCTAAAAGCGCCATATGGGCAACCTTTCTTTGTTGCTTTGGCAGTTTAGGCAAGCGTTTTTCAAATAGCTCATTATGGAATTCAATAACATCACGCTCAGTATAGGTAGGAGTGTTTGAATAAGTGGGCGTGATGTCATTTAAATCAACAAATAATTTATCTAATTTCTTTAGATAAATATCAAACTGTGAACAAATATACTTAACAGATACGCGTAAAATACCATGGATAGCTGGTAAGTCTGTATATAGTAAGCGTTTTTTATTTTGATTGATTTTTTCTTTAAAGTAGAAAATAATTTTTTTATCTTGGTAATCAATAATACAGAAGAAATGGTTAGAGCGACTGCTTCTAAGTTTTTCTGCATAGTCTTTTTCAAAGTTTGTGCCATAGAGTGCGTTTGCTGAATAAATACCGCGACAGATTGCATCATAAGGCAACCGTGCGTCACCTTGATAGAAAAAATCAGAGGTAAAAAAAGATTCTGCTGTTTTTAAGTTTTGCCAAATTTGTGTACTTAACTCATGATAACGAAGATTAATTTGAAATAATTCAAGATTATATTTTTCAAGCTTTTGATTCATTTTAGTGATGATCTTAGCATAGTGTTGTGTTGGTTTTAATAAGGCATCTAGCATAGCAACCTACTTTTATTTAATAATAAAGTTTAATTATCATGTTTTTATATTAAAATGTCTGGTTATTGAAGGTTAACTTAAATTTAATTTTTAGTCAACTAATAAAATAAATTTTATAGATAAATTATTAATATATATAATTATTTTCATTTAATAAATTTGTATTGATGGAAATCAATAATAGGGATTAAATATTTTTAATAACAGCCATCTTTATTTGAACCATATCATGCATTGTATAACCAATACCGCCGATACCATAGCCTGAATGGCGTCTACCAGCAAAGGGCATCCAATCTACTCTAAATGCAGTATGGTCATTAACCATAATCGCTGTGGCATCGAGTAAAGAAATACAATCATTTGCCATTTGCAAGGATTCGGTATAAACAGCAGCCTGGAAGGCAACATCGAGGCTATTAGCACTGTCAATGGCTTGGTGGACATCTTGATAAGTATAAAGACAGATAACTGGTCCAAATACTTCAGAAGTAGAAACTTTCGCATTATTAGCTGGATTTAATAAGATTGTTGGCTCATAAACGCTACTAGAGCGTTTTTTACCGCCAATTAAGCATTTAGCACTAGCATCAATTGCTTCATTTACCCATTGCTCAACACGATCAACTTCTTTAGTTTGAATCAGTGGTCCAACTTCAGTTTTAGCATTACTTGGGTCTCCAACGACTAAATTACTAACCGATTGTGTTAGTTTTTCAGCAACAGAATCTATCATATTCTGATGAACATAGACGCGCTGTGTCGAAACACAGACTTGGCCTGCATGATAAAAACCACCTTTTGTTATAGACGGAATAACCTCATCGAGATTAACATTTTCATCTACAATTGCTGGTGCTACACCGCCATGCTCAAGGGCACAGCGTACCCCTGGTGCTAATTTACTTTTTAGCCACCAACCAACTTTAGCTGAACCAATAAAACTAAAAAAGCCAATCTTGTCGCTGGTAACAAGCATCTCTGCTGTTTGGTTATCACAAATACAGGCTTGTGCCCAGTCAGGGTTAAGGCCTGCTTGATGTACCAGCTCAATAAAACGCAAACAGTTTAATGGTGTTGAAGATGCAGGTTTAATAATGACAGGGCAACCAACTGCTATTGCTGGAACAACCTGATGTATAATTAAGTTTAATGGGTGATTAAATGCACTAACAGCAATAACAACTCCAATTGGTTCATAAGTATAATGGGCATTTCGATTAATCGATGCTTGAGTATGCCCCATTGGGACTTCTTTACCAGAAGTTATATGTGCTAATTCTTTAACTGCAAGATAAATACCATCGATTGCACGGGCAACTTCTACTTTTGCATCCATTAGTGGCTTGCCACCTTCTTTAGCTATTAATAAAGCAAAGTCATCTTTTTCTGCTTCGACTAATTTACCTAACTTTTGTAGTATTTCAATTCGTTGGTAGGGTTCAAGCCATTGGCTACGATCTTTAAATCCACTATAAGCACAGTTTAACATCTCACTAGCTTGAGCTTGTGTGTGCATAGGAATTGTTTTAATCAGTGAGCCATCATAAGGTGAAGTGACATCAATTGTCTTATTCGTATCATTCATAGTATACAAACCTTTTCTTTTAATTCATCAATCAATACCTTGGTATTTTCGGAATAATCAACTTTTAAGTCGATTAAGTGAATACCACCTTGGTTAAAACAATTATTTATTAATGGCACAAATTCTTCGCTACTTTTTACTTCATGGCCATTAATACCATAAGCTTTAGCATAAGTGATAAAATCAGGGTTATTAAATGTTAATCCATAATCTGGATAATTCATACCATATTGTTTCCAACGGATCATACCATAAGAGCTGTCATTTAAAATTAGGACGACTAAATTTAAGTTAAGGCGTGCGGCAGTTTCTAACTCTTGGCTATTCATCATAAAACCACCATCGCCACAAATTGCCATTACTTTTTTATTTGGATAAGCTCTTGCAACTTCCATGGCAGATGGTAGGCCAGCACCCATCGTTGCTAAGGCATTATCAAGTAGAATGGTATTTGGTTGTGATGCTAAGTAATTTCTTGCAAACCAGACTTTGTAAACGCCATTATCAAGAGCAATCACGCCATCATCTGGCATTACTCGTCTTACATCATTAACAAGCCTTTGTGGCTTCATTGGAAAACTTTTATCTTGTGCATATTCATAAATATGTTGATCAAGCTCTTTTTTAATGCGTGCAAAGTAACCATGATCATGTGGTATAGTGCCTAATTTTTCTTTTAGTCGATTCATTGTTGAGATAATATCACCAACAATCTCTAATTGAGGAAAATAGACATTATCAACCATCGCAGTATTATAATTAATATGGATGACTTGTTTACCGCCATGCTCCATAAAAAATGGTGGCTTTTCAACTACATCATGGCCAACATTAATGATCAAATCAGCTCGGTCAATTGCACAATGAATATAATCATCATTTGAAAGTGCTGCAGTACCAATAAACTGATCTAAATGCTCATTAACACAGCCTTTACCCATTTGTGTATTGAAAAAATAAATACCGGTTGATTTAACAAATTCACAGACACTTGTTCTAACATCTTTACGATTTGCTCCAGCACCAATTAAAAGTAATGGGTGTTTAGCCTTGTGAATCATTTCATAAGCTTTATCAATTGCTTTTTCTTTAGCAATAGGGAATTTAACGTAAGATTTTTCAAAGATAGGGGTTGTATGTTCATCAGCAACTTCTGCTGCGATATCTTCTGGAAGTTCTAAGTGAACGGCACCTGGGCGTTCTTCTTCTGCTTGGCGGAAGGCTTCTCGAACCATACTAGGTATCATATTGATATTTGCAATTTGTTTGGCATATTTAGTTAATGGTTTCATCATGCTAACAATATCAACGATTTGGAATTGACCCTGTTTACTATGCTTAATTGGTTTTTGACCGGTAATCATTAATAATGGAAAGCCACCTAATTGTGCGTAAGCTGCCCCTGTGACAAGATTCGTTGCACCTGGGCCTAAGGTTGCTAAACAAACACCACATTTACCGGTTAATCTACCATAAGTTGCTGCCATAAATGCAGCGCCTTGTTCATGGCGAGTTAAGATTAATTCAATCGATGATTTTCTTAACGATTCAAGTAAATCTAAGTTTTCCTCTCCTGGAACACCATAAATACGTTCCACACCTTCATTTTCAAGTGCCTTAATAAATAAATCAGCCGCATTCATATTTCTTATATCCTTATCATTATAATAAGAACTACTATAAAAAGACTTATGCTAGGTTGCAAGGGGAGTATAGTTTGCTCTCACTGAAGATAGCTTGATATAAGATATTGGTGGGCCCAGTAGGACTTGAACCTACGACCAACGGATTATGAGTCCGCTGCTCTAACCAACTGAGCTATGGGCCCTTAAAGACTTTTCAAGTGTATCGAATCTAGTATAATTTTCAAGTATTAAATTCGCTTAATTTAACTAAAGCTTTAATGGTTTTAAGGTTCGATAAACACTCACAGCAAAGTATAACAAAATATAGCCAATACAAATGCCATTTAAAATAAGCTGTTGTTTCGGGTAAGTAACTAATAATAGTATTGTTGCAATACCCCAAATAATTGTTGCTATAAACATTAATGTTACAAGGTATTTATTTTTACTTAAATGCGTCATCCTTGATGGATAAATATATTTAATCGGAATAAAACTAAATATGGTTAATATTACGATAATAAATACATTAGTGATTGGATGTAATTGCCAATAGAACAAATAGAAAATTACAATATTCCAATAGCTTGGAAAGCCCTTAAAGAAGTGATCATCAGTTTTCGCATCAACTTGGGTAAATTGATAACATGCCGCCATTATAATCATAACCATACAAGGGATTTTCCAATAGTGTGGAACAGAGCCATTGGTTTGTGCAATCATAATAAAATAAGCTGGTACAACAGCATAGTTAAGAAAATCAATGATATTATCTAACAGTGCACCATCGATTTTTGCAAGCGCTTTAATATCAACCATACGTGCTAAAGAGCCATCAACGGCATCAACAATAATACTAATAGCGATATATAAAAAAGCTAATTCATATTGATGTTTTGAAATAGCAAATAAAGTCAGTACGCCTAGAACAGCACCTAGTGATGTAAAAACATGAATTAAATAAGCATATAGCTTTTGTAGGCGGTATTTCATTATTTACTTGTTTACTGCCATGAGTTAGATACATTAGTTAACATTTGTTTAAATTGTGCGCTATTAACATAGCCAGGTGTGTAGCTATAAGCACCTGTATCCGTTTTATAAATTAAAACAGGCGTTACATTAAAACCATTACTTAATGCATATTGATTATTTGCTTTGACTTGATCAAAGAATTTTTGATTAGTAGTCGTTTGTTTTAATGCTGTAGCACCACCTGATTCCATTTGCATATTGAAGTTTAACTCATCTTCTTGTAGTGCTTTTGTTTGATCTTTGCTAGCTAATATAGAAGCTGACTTAGCAGCACTATCTTGTTTGATAAACCCAACTGGAATCCAGCGAATTTGTAATGTGCCATCTTGAGTTAACTTAGCTTGATTTAGATCTTTATATAATAAGTGGCAATAAGCACAGTTTGGATCAAAGATAATATACATTTTGTGCTTGGCTTTATCACTTCCTTCAGTGATATAGTTAGTTTTTGAAGCTGATTTAAAAGCAGCTTGTGCTGTTGGTGCAACTACATATTTTTGATTATACTCTTCAGAGATATTTTTACCTTCAGGTGTAATAATGGTTCCTAAAATTAAATTACCATTTTTATCGGAAAAAAGAATTTGTTTTTGGCCACCTGTTTTTGGCTCGATAACATAGCCTTTGTAACCATCGATTGCATTAAAGCTTTGACTGACCTTTGCTTGGTTTTGCGTTAATTTTTGAATCAATGCAATTGTTTTACTATCAGTAGTCGTTGCTTTTGTACTACTAGTCGCTGCATCAGCAGCAAAGCCAATATTGCCCATTGCTAACATAAAAGCAACTGATAAAAATGAAATTTTCTTAAAAGACATTATAGGTTCTCCTAATTATCAAACTAAGTCTTGCCAAGTGTAACACATATTTTAGTATAAAATGTAGTTTACTTAAGCTTGACCCAGATTGAAACCATTATTTTTTAGATAATTATTATTTACCAGGCAGGAATTGCAGCATCATGTGGAAATGCTTTATTTGCAGCTTTGATAACTGCTTGAGAGTGCATGATTTTAATTAATGTTTTATAGATTGGGTTATTTTTATCAGCATTACGGATAGCGATAACATTTGCAAATGGCGAGCTTTTTGGTTCAACAAATAATGCATCTTTAATTGTTAAATGTGCTAAAGAGACAAAATCATTATTAATCGCTGCTAGATCAACTTGATTTAATACTCTTGGAATTTGAGCGGCATCGAGTGTTTTAATATTTAGTTGATATGGGTTATCTATAATGTCATTTAATGTCGCTTGCCAATTAACATTTGCTTTTAATTTAATTAAACCTGCATCTGCTAATAGCATTAATGCGCGGCCTTGATTAGTTGGGTCATTTGGAATAACAACGCTTGCACCGATTGGTATGTCGTGGATGGATTTAAGTTTTGTTGAATATAAGCCCATAGGGAAGATAAAAGTTTTTGCAATCCAATGAATTTTATAGCCATGGTTTTTAATCTCAGCATTTAAAAATGGGATATGTTGGAATGCATTAGCATCAATATCTCCTGAAGCAAGTGCGCGATTCGGTAAGTTATAATCATCAAATGCAATAGGTTTAAGGTTAATATGGTATTTATCTTTAGCAACAACCTCAGCTGCTTGCATAACTTGTGCCATAGGACCTGATGAATAGCCTATTTTAAGTACTGTTTCATGCTTAGGTATTAAACTATAGGTAATCTGACTGATACAACCAACAGCTAAAATAAAGGTTAAAAGCCATAGTTTTGTTAAAGATTTACTTCTAGCTAAGTAGTCTCCAAATGATTGTGTAAGTTGAACAATAACAATTAAAATAATGACAGTTTCAAGCATGACAGTTAAGTTAAAGCGTTGATAACCATATTGTATAGCCAAGGTGCCAAGACCACCACCACCAACGGCACCAGCCATTGCTGAATAACTGATTAATGAGATAACCGTTAACGTAGCACCAGAAATCAATTGCGTTTTTGCTTCTGGTAGTAGCACTTTTGTAATGATTTGCCAACGTGTTGAACCCATTGATTCAGCAGCTTCAATTAACCCTCTATCGACTTTGAAAATTGCAGTTTCAGCTATGCGTGCATAAAACGGAATAGCTGCAATTGTCAGTGAGACAATCGATGCATTTGTACCAATTGATGTGCCGATAATAAAAACCGTAATAGGGATTAATAAAATCATTAAAATGATATAAGGTACAGAGCGTGTTGCATTAACAATTACACCCAAAGTCATATTAAATAAACGCGCTTTTAAGGTTTTACTTTTTGCAGATAAAAAAAGTAAAATACCCAGTGCCAATCCAATAACGATTGATAATAATGATGAAATAAACACCATATATATGGTTTGCCAAGTAGATAAGATTACCTCAGAAAGCATCAGCTTTTGCATAGCCTAAAACCTCAATTTTTATTTGTTGTTGCTTGATGTATTCAAGTGCCTTATTGATATTGTTTTTCTCGCCAAGTAATTGGCAAATACTAATGCCAATGGTTTGATTTTGTACTGGTGCAATATTTGCCTGAATTAAATTAGCAATAACATCAAAGCGTTTTGTTAATGTTGCAATAATTGGTTCTGATGCACTGTGGCCAAGAAAAGTTAACTTTAAAACAGGTGTTAGTGTTTCATCATCTGTATGCGTTAATTTATGCCGTAAATCATCAGGCAATGATAATTTCATAGTGTTTTCAGTCAGTACTTTAGCAATAGTTGTTTGTGGATTAATAAATACATCGATGACATTACCAGTTTCTGCGATAATGCCTTGATCGATAATTGCAACTTGATTACAGATATCTCTGACGACTTCCATTTCATGAGTAATTAGAACAATGGTAATATTTAATTCAGCATTAATTTTTTTTAATAACTTTAATATTTGACGTGTGGTTTCAGGGTCTAAAGCTGACGTTGCTTCATCACAAAGTAAAATATCAGGTTCAGATGCTAATGCGCGTGCGATGGCAACACGCTGCTTTTGGCCACCAGATAATTGTTCAGGGTAGTAATGCGTTTGATTTTCTAGGCCAACTAACTTAATAAGCTCTGTTACACGTTGGTGAATTTTATTTTTATGTTTATGCGCAATCTCAAGTGGGTAGGCAATATTTTTATAAACATCTCTTGAGGAGAATAGATTAAAATGTTGAAAGATCATACCAATTCGATGACGTAGTTGGCGTAAGTCGCTGTTGTTAAGATTGGTAATTTCCAAATTATTAATCTTAATATGGCCAGAAGTAGGCTTTTCAAGTAAATTCAGCGTACGAATTAAAGTACTTTTGCCCGCGCCACTTTTACCAATAATACCAAAAATATCGCCTTTTTGAATCGATAGATTGATACCTTTTAATGCGGTCTCAGTTAAGAGCTTACTCGTATAAGTTTTTGTCAGATTCATGATTTCAATCATCTAAAGTCCCCTTTTATGGGCTATTATTATTTAAAGTATTTAAAATCGACTAAAGATGTTATAGAGAATTGATGAAATACTCGCTTTAGCCGAATTTATATAGCGCCCGCAAGCTGATCGCTCAAATCAGCGCTAATAACTACGCTATCAGTGATTGTAGTTCACGTCAACGTTTAAAATAATAAAAATAGATCAAATATTGGATTAAATTTATACAGGCGTATGAATTTGAACACTTTGGGCTGTGTTATTCTCTAATGGTTCTTCATTAAAATGACGAACTAATAGTGCATAAGAGACATCACGTTCGCTTAATACTTCGTCTAAATGAATATAAGCAGTATAGCCACTACCTTTCGCCGTTTGCATTGTTTCGCCATATTGATCTTGCATATTATCTAGTGTGATCATACGACTACCTGACGGTAACATTAATTCAATACGATCTCCAATACTAAAACGATTGCGAACATTCACTTCAATTTTACCATTGTGGCGATCATAGTCAGTTACCTCACCAACAAACTGTTGTGATTTACTTTTTGATGATGAATTTTCATATTTTTGATATTCATCATGGACATGGCGTCTGAAGAAGCCCTCTGTATAGCCACGATTTGCTAAGCCTTCTAATGTATCCATTAAAGCCATATCAAATGGGCGGTTATTTACCGCATCATCAATTGCTTTACGATAAAGTTGTGCTGTTCTTGCTGCGTAGAAGAAGCTTTTAGTACGTCCTTCAATTTTAAAACATTCAACACCCGCTTTAGTTAAAGATTCAATATGATGAATGGCACGTAAATCTTTTGAGTTCATGATATAAGTACCATGCTCATCTTCAAACATAGGTGATAGTTTGCCTGGGTCTTTATCACTTTCTAAAAGTACAATTTTTCTTGAAGGTTCACCTATACCAAGGGTTGGTTGACTGATTGCTTCAACATTACCCCATTCATCTTCTTTTGCTTCTGTGACATGATAGCTATTACGACAAGCGTTATTGCAAACGCCTTGATTTGGATCTCTATGTTTAATATAACCTGATAATAAGCAGCGTCCAGAGTAAGCCATACATAATGAGCCATGTACAAAGACTTCTAATTCTACATCTGGGCAGTGTGTTTTAATCTCTTCAATTTCTTTTAGTGATAATTCGCGTGATAAAATAACACGTTTAATACCAAGTGTCTTATGCCAAAATTTTACTGCTTGGTAATTGACAGTATTCATTTGAACAGATAAATGGATTTCTTGATCAGGGTAAGCGTCTCTTACCATCATCATCATACCTGGATCAGACATAATTAAAGCATCAGGTTTAAGTTCTAATACCGGCGCTAAGTCATTTAAATAGGTTTTAATTTTAGCATTATGTGGTGCGATATTATTGGCTAATAAAAAACGTTTACCTAAGCTATGTGCTTCATCAATGCCTTCTTTTAGTTTTTCTAAGGTAGAAAACTCATTGTTTCTTGCACGTAGGCTATAGCGTGGTTGGCCTGCATAAACAGCATCAGCGCCATAGGCAAAAGCAAAGCGCATGGATTGTAATGAGCCTGCAGGTGATAGTAGTTCAGGAGATGTCATTGTATTTAGTGCCTCTTGATTTGAAATTTTAAAATTGGCTTATATTTGATCAATAAAGATCATTTGGTTGCTGATTGTATCTAAAAAGTATGCAATTTGCCAATAATTAATCATTTAAAATCCCTTTTTATCTATGAATACTTCGATTAAAATGAGTGGTAAGTAATCAATTGATAGTTGTAGATGAATGATGTTTTTTAGCAAATTTAAAATGATATTACTAAATACGTTTTGTATCATCATATTGGTAAGTAACTTTGCCTATGCAAATGCTTCCAAAGCTAATCAAACTGATGACTTAAGTAGTAACCAAGAAGTTAATGCAGTGATAAAAAAAATTGATGTTCTACAAAAAGAATTAGATCAGATCAATGCTAAAATTAATCAACTATCCCCACAAGATAAACAACAAGTACAACAACCTAAAAAAACGCTAACACCGCAAGAGATGCAAGCTCAATCAAGTTCAATTTTTATCCCTGGCGGAGCACCGCGGCCAATTGCAAATCAATCACATCTTAATCAGCCTAAGGCACCAACGCCTAATAAAGATGCACCTAAAGATCAAAAAGATGCAGCAGATGCAAAATCTAATACAACAAATGATAATTCAACTGGTAGTAGTTATTCAAACAGCAATACCAATGATTATAATAACGCAAATAATTATTCAACACCGTTTCCATCGACAGCAAATAGGCAAGTTACTCTATCATTAAATGACTATACTTCTGACACGCCTACTTATACTTATGATAGTAGTACATCTTCTGTTACATTTACATTTGTGAATGATATAACGCTGACTTTAAATTTTAATAATTTTTCTGTATTTAATTTAAAAATTTGTAATAGTAGCTTTGAAAACTGTCAAACAGTGACTGATAATCCATCAACAAATGAGTACCAACTATCAATGAGTCAGTTAAATGCAGTTAATTCAAACCTAGGTGCAACACAGGCATCGCTTTCAGGTGGTACTTTCTTTGTGCCAACTTTCTATATTCAATATACTGCAACCTCAGGCTCATCTACACTCTTAACGGGTAGTTTTTCATTCCCAACAAGTTCAAGTGATATCTCTTGTAGTAGCACATCTAGTACAGTGTCTTGCCAACTACTAGATAGTACCCAAGTCAGTTTTTCAAGTTCAAGTAGTTAATGTAAGGTAAAATTTATTTTGCTTTTTGACCAATTTTACTTTCACTACCTTTAAGCAAACGTTTAATATTACCGTGGTGTTTTAAAAGGATAATAATAGCAATGATTGAAAACACAACCATTGGCTTAAAACCATAGAGGAAAAACACAATAAATGGCACTTCAATTGTAGCAATTAACGCTGCTAAAGAAGAGTAACGACTAATAAGTGCAATAATTAACCAGGTAATCACAAAACAAATACCGATAACCCATGAAAAAGCGAACGTAACACCTATAAAAGTTGCAACACCTTTGCCGCCTTTAAACTTAAAAAATACAGGCCAGATATGTCCAATAATGCTTAAAAGACCAATTAGGCTTATTTCGAAGAAAGTTAGTTGCAAATACTTTGCAATAATAACTGGTATCAAACCCTTAAGCACATCACCTAGCAAGGTTAAAGCAGCAGGTAATTTACCACCTAATCTTAATACATTGGTTGCGCCAGGGTTGCCTGAGCCAATGGTTCTAGGAGAAGGTAGACGAAATAGCATGCAAATTAAGATAGCCATATTGATTGAGCCTAATAGATAGGCAATAATAGCCATTAAATAGATCATATCGTTAGTTAATGCCCAAATTGATTAATCGTTTAGGCATTCTATAATTAACTGGCTTAATTGATCAAGCATATTTAGTTAGGCTCATAATAATGTTGTAGTATAAGTATGCTTTTATAAAAAGGAGATAAAGTGTGTATTTGAGTTTTTTTGTATCGATGATTGTAATTATGAACCCAATTGGTAATGCTGCAATTTATATTGGCTTAATTTCAGATAGAGATAAAAAGGAACAGGCCTTAACAGCTAAAATTTGTGCAATTGCTGTTTTTATCATTTTACTTGTTTCATTTTGGGCTGGCTGGCCAGTATTAAAGTTTTTTGGAATTGGTGTGGGTTCATTAAAAGTCGCCGGTGGTCTAATTGTTTTAAGAATTGCTTTATCAATGCTTAAAGGAAGCTCTCATACCCATGATCATGATACTGAAGAAGGACAACAAAAATGTGTTAAAAAGGCATCTGTAGCTGTTGTACCAATGGCAATTCCAATTATTGCAGGACCTGGAGCAATCTCTGTTATGATTGCTAATGCGCATCAGTTTCAAGGCCTAGAGTCAGGCGTTATTATAAGTTTACTAAGTTTATTATTAGCTGTAATTATTTGGTTTGTATTAGTCATTGCACCATGGCTTGGACGTCTACTAGGTGAGCAAGGTATGCAAATTATCTCAAGAGTTATGGGATTAATTCTAGCAGCAATTTCAATTGAGATGTTACAAAGCGGAATATTATTACTATTTCCAGCGTTTTCATATTAAAGTTATATTTGAGTAATTATGATGTAGCATTTATATAATTTTCAATGGTTAAAATAATATCATTTTGAACTTCACTAATTGATTTAGAAGCATCAATTGTGACAGCACTAGGATCATTTTCAACTAATTGATGAAAAATAGCTCGAGATCGTTCAAAGAAATCATATTTTTCTTGCTCAATACGATCAGTTTCTCTTGACTGAATACGACTAAAACCAATCTCAGGTGCTAAATCAAGAAAAATAGTTAATCCAGGCTTAAAATTGCCTAATAAGGCATGATGGATTTGTTGAACACGTTGAAGCCCAAGTGATCTGCCACCACCTTGATAAGCAAAGCTTGAGTAAAAAAAACGATCACAAATAACCCACTGGTTATTGTTTAAAGCAGGAATAATGAGCTCTTTGACATGCTGCATTCTCGATGCATACATTAAAAGTAGTTCTGCTTCATTTGTTAAACTTTCAGTTTTAAAATCAGTGATTAATAATTCTCTAATTTTCTCAGCGATAAAAGTACCGCCAGGTTCACGAGTCAGTTGAATTATTTCATTTGGCTTATGATGCCTAAACCAAGACTCAATTGTAGTCATGGCACTTGATTTGCCCGCACCTTCAAGGCCTTCAAGGACGATAAATTTATTTGTTTGACAGTCTATAATTGGCATAAAACTTAACTATTTGATCCTTTGTTGTTTGTATTAAGCTCATCACGTCTATCAATCAGTTGACCAGCCCAAATACCTGCACTGACAGCAAAAATAGCAGTGATTGCCCAAAAAATATAAAACATAAATTATTCCTCTTTCAAACTAATAGAAAACATGCTTATTTGCTTCAACTTCTTCAGTAGTAATTTTGCGATTATTTGGCCACATTTTTCGATAGACAAAACGTGTATACGTAAAAATAACTGGAATCATAATCACGGCAACAACTAAAATACCAATGAGAGATATTTTAGAACTGGTTGCGTTCCAAATAACCAGCGATTGGTTAGGTTCCAATGATGAAGGCATAATAAATGGAAAAACACTTAATGCTAAAGTTAATACAGTGCCTAAGACGGTAAGCATACTCATGATAAACATCTCTTTGGCAGCATCTTTATTTAGATAATATAAAATACCTAATGCACCTAATAAAGCAAGTGCAGGTGCCAAAACCATCCATGGGTGTGTTGTATAGTTAAGATACCAGCCACCATCTGTGATGCTTACAACGCTACCATGAATTGGATGGTAAATGCCATCTGATAAGTATTTTAAATCAGCATTAGGACTCCAGTGATAGCCAGGTAGGAATATTAACCAAATGCTAATTACGATAAATAAAAGTATAAAAAGTACTGTGGATATTTTGACAATCATCTTAAAACGATTGTATAAGTGCTTAGTCGTTCTAAGCGCGATGTAGCAAGCACCATGCATGATTGATAAAACAACGCTAAAAATTGCCATTAAAATTGCAAAAGGAGAAAAAAGCTTAAGTAGTGATAATAAAGCAGGCTCCATAATGAATTGGTTAGCATGAGTGCCATAATAAAAACGTAAAGTCTCTGGATTAAAAGCAAAAGGGAAGCCTAAAAAGATATTACCAACGGCAATGCCTAAAGCAAAAATAGTAACAAAGCTACCTAAAGCAAGCATCCAGTCCCAGAAGTAGCGCACCTTTTTGGTTAAAAATTTAGAGCGGTACTCAAAGGCAACAGGTCTTAAAAATAAGGCCCAGAGTATTAATAAGACAGCGAGATATAATCCTGAGAATGAAGCGGCATAGACTCTTGGCCAGACAGCAAATAATAATCCACCAAAAGCCACAAGCCAAACTTGATTACCATCCCAAGTTGGTGCCATAACATTAATAATTGCTCGACGTTCATTATCTGACTTACCAGTAAATGGCACTAGAATGCCACCACCTAAATCAAAGCCAGCAGTTGCAAGAAATGCATATAAACTAATACCAACAGCGAGCCAACCAAGAAGTTGTAATATGCTAAGTAAGTCGATCATTGATTACGCCTCCTTTAAGCTTTTAAATTTTGTTGTTGTTTTTCGAAATGATAACGTCCACTGTGTATGGCACTTGGACCAAGGCGTGCAAATTTAAACATTAAAAATATCTCAACAGCAAATAAAACACTATCAAAGAGTAAAAATAAAATCATCGTTGTAAATACATCTGCTGTATTAAGTGTTGATGAGCTAATGCTTGTTGGTAGCATATAATACACAGTCCAAGGCTGTCTGCCGTGTTCTGTGACAAACCAGCCAGCAATTGCAGCAATCCATGGTGCTGGAATCATATAGAGCATAAAGCGAAGTACCCATCGATGCTGCCACAGTGAATTTCTTGCAAGTAGGAAAATGCCGATCACAAACATCAATAACATTAAAAGCCCTAAACCAACCATGATTCTAAAGCCCCAATAAATACTAAATGAATTAGGTACGCTATCGCGGGTTGCTTTTTCCAAAATGCTTGGGTTGTGCGCGATGGCCTGTTCTAGTGATTCACCTTGACCAACATAAGGTAGTAAAATCATGCCAAAGCCTAAATCACTTTGATATCGTTTAAAGGTATTTAAAGCCTCTGTATTAGACTGATCTTTACGGAATTTCATTAAGGCATCATAAGCTTTTGCACCTTGGATAATTCGCTCTTGATAAGATGGTTGTTCAATGCCATCAGCATTTTTATAACCATCATACATAATTGCCTTTAAGCCATAAATTGGTGTATCTAATGAGTGAGTAACTAAAGGGCCTAGTAAATAAGGAACTTGAATTTCAAATAGGTTTTCTTGCCTTTCTTGATTTGGCCAGGCAACTAAATTAAAGTTTGCAGGTACCTTTTGGGTGGTCCATTCACCTTCAATTGCGGCAAGCTTTGCAGGTTGTTCACGATAAACAGCCAGCCCATTTTGATCACCCATCACAAGTAACATAATCGTAACAACAAGCCCAAAGCCTAAGCCAACGGCAATTGAACGTTTTGCAAATGCAATGTCACGGCCATGTAAAAGGTAAAAAGCACTAATACCAACGACAAATACAGCAGCTGTTGCATAGCCGGCTAATATCGTATGAATAAAGCCAATCTGTGCAGTAGTACTTGTTAAAATTTCTAATAAATTTGTTGTCTCCATGCGCATAGTTAATGGATTAAATAAAGCGCCGATTGGATGTTGCATAAAGCCATTGGCAATTAAAATCATCAATGCAGATAATGTTGAGCCAATTGCCAAGCAAAATGTAGCTGTCAGGTGTTGTTTTTTTGTTAGCTTATCCCAGCCAAAAAAGAAAATACCGATAAACGTTGATTCCAGCATAAAAGCAACTAAGCCTTCAATTGCAAGTGGTGTTCCAAAAGCATCACCAACAAACTGAGAGTAATAAGCCCAGTTTGTACCAAACTCAAATTCCATCGTTAAGCCGGTTAAAACACCTAAGGCAAAATTAATACCTAATAGTTTTCCCCAGAATTTAACCATATCTTTATAGACTTGCTTGCCAGTTTTGACATACAAGCATTCCATGGTGAATAAAATCCAGGTCAATCCCAATGTTAATGGAACAAAGAGAAAGTGAAATGAAGCCGTTAGGCCAAATTGCCAGCGGGCAAAGTCAACAGATAATAATTGCGGCAGCATAATATATCTTCCTGTTGTTTGTCTTTAATATCTTTAATATGAAAGACTTTTGATATCATACTTACGTGCTCATTATACGCTTAAGTATTAAATTTTGTAGCGATATTTTACCCCTAAATAAAGTTTTTATAAAATTGTGTGGCTTAACAATAGGTTAATTCATTAAATGATCTAAAAAGCTTAAGATACTTTGCTTGTCAAGAGTGAGAGATTTCTTCTATGATTACAGATAAGTTTAAAGTAAAATTATGTTTATTTACTTTATTCAGTTACCTATGGGATAGTTTGTTTAGTTATAAATTTAATGGTTTACATTCAAGGGAGTATTCAATGGAATATAGAAATATCTTAGTGGCGATAAATGTCTATGAGGATTACCATCATGTACTTAACTCAGCAGAGTTAGTAGCTAAAAAATTTGACGCAAGTTTAACTTTATTAATGGTATTGGATAGTCCTTTTGAGCTAATTCCAATGTCAGCAGAATATCAAAAGGAGCTAGAAAAAGAAGCAATTGATACGCTTAAACAAGCAGCTAGTAGAATGGCATTGCGTCAAGTTGATACAGTGACAGAAATTGGTAATCCGTCACTGGTTATTAGTGATTATGCAAAAGAAAAAGGGTGTGATTTAATTATTTTAGGTTCACATGGTAAGCATGGTATTAATTTATTATTAGGCTCAACCTCAAATAGTGTTTTACATAGAGCGCCTTGTGATGTATTAACCATTCGAGTGACAGAGCATCAACCATCGATTCCATCTGATTACCGTAGCATATTAATTGCAACTGATTTTGAAAAAGACAGCCTTGTTTTAGTTGATAGAGCACAATCATTTGCACGTTATTATCAATCGTCATTAAATGCAATTACAGTTCAAGGAGATCCAACAGTTGCAGTAAGTACTTATGGTATTATTCCTGATGTACATCATGATTTAATGAAAGAAGCAGAAGCACGCTTAAGTAATTGGGTGAGAGATAATCAAATTCATGGTAAGTATAAATGTGTTATGGGTGAGGCGCCATTTGAAATTACCCATTATGCCCATGAAGAAAATATTGATTTAATAGTTGTTGGTAGCCATAAAAAAAGCGCAATTGGCCGTTTCTTCTTAGGCTCAACGGCAAATGCGATATTACATCAATCGAAAAAGGATGTACTTGTGGTACGTTTAACTGAAGATCATGTTTAAGATGACTTCTTAAAAACTTAATCAATACACTCTATAGTTGATGGACCTTTATGATTCAGAGTATCTTTACTTTCTATTGCGCATTGTTGATTTGAAAATAAAGTAGGTGGTATTGTTGTCATATGGTTACTGGGTAATGCAAAGCCTTGTGACTGATCAGTTGCTATGTACATTGACTGCTCTAGTGCTTCTTGTAGTGACTCCTGAACCTGTTCTTTAGAAATATACTCTGGCGTATTGTCTTGTAGATTCTCAGGGGGGTTGTGAACCAGTTGTCGTTTCTTGTTGGATTTCTCTTGAGGTAAAATAGCATCATTTAACTCGTTAATATTTAGCATACTTGTGTCAAAATCTACTTTAACTTCTTTACCATTAGCATCTAATTGATAGATTTCACACTCTGGATTAAGCTTAATTAGCATTGCAACTAAACTAATGCAATGTGCTAACCCAACGATATATAGATTATTATTTTGACCTATAGCATTTAAACTTTCATGCATAGTTGCTAGCCATAATAAATTGCGTCCTTGAATATCATCAGAATCAATATTTTTTTGATAAAATTCTTTGTATATATTTGCCTGGAGACGCTCGTCGCCTTTATTGTAGATTTGAGATAATATGTTTCCATCAATATATTGTCTTTCAGATATAACAGAGTTAGCGCTAGATGCGCTTTGGACTGCTAAACGCTTTTCATCAGACTCAAGTGCATATGCATTGTTATAATTTTTTTCGGATTTTAGCGCTATCAGTGTATAAGAGTGATCTGGTGCTAAGGTGCATATTTGATTTGTGCGTTCATAAGTTGGCAGCAATTTTTTTTCAATTTGTAATATGCGTCTTCTTTGTGTTTTATCACCTTTAGAAAATTTCTCTTTACATTCAATTAATTCATTACGTAATTGCATAATTTCATGGTAGTTTGCTTTTGACTGACTGCTATAATCTTGTAAAGCATTTAAAATATTAAAGTTTTGAGATGCTGATGACATTTCATTATAAATACGTTGAAATTCATTTTTATCAAGGTAGTTAAATATAACACCTTTATTTTCTTGATCCAATATACTTGCAGCATGCATAGTTCCCATAATCGTAGCTTTTGAATCACCATGTTTAACTATCCATGTAAGTGTTCCATTTGCTGGTATCTTACTGTTATTTCTTTCTATAAATTCAGCTAAATTATTTAAATGATCTTTTGATATACCTAATTTACCCATTTGCAACCACCATGAAATTTAATTTTTTTATAAATTTTGTTTTATATTATTAAATTTTTTAAATAATGATAGGTTATGATAATTTATTTATTATTATTTTTATTATTTATTGGATATATTTTATATGAAATATAGGTTTGTTAATATTTTAATAGATTATTTAATAATGATAATGTATAAAAAACACCAATGCCTGTAAAATCTGATGGCACACTACCTAATCCGCCTTTATTCATACTTGCTGCTAAATCAAGATGAATCCATTGTTTGACCTTGTCATGATCGACAAAACGGTTTAGAAAACGTGCTGCTAGTATATGATCAGCGCTCGGTGAGACACTGCATTGTAATATATCAGCTACATCCGATTTAATTAGTTGGTCAAAGTCATCTGGGATTGGAAATGGCCAAGCACGTTCACCGGATATAGTCCCTGACTCAATTAATTGTGGTAATTGGTCGACTGCTTTAGTAAATAAAGCCATATAGCGGGTTGAGATTGCACGAACGGCAGCTCCAGTTAAGGTTGCATAATCAATTAAAAGATCAGGTTTTTCTTGTGATGCGAGATGGAGAGTATCAGCTAATGCCATACGACCTTCGGCGTCAGTGTCAGTGATTTCAATGGTTGTACCATTTAAGGCTGTGATGACTTCATTTAAAAGGTAAGCATCTTTATCAATTAAGTTTAAGGTTACAGCAAGAAAGCAGTCTACATTCATTTCTACATCAGCTTCAGTTAATGCCACCAAACTACCTAAAGCAACTGAGCTACCTTGCATATCCTCATGCATATTATACATGTATTGAGATTGTTTAAGGCTGACACCGCCGGTATCAAAGCATATGCCTTTACCAACAAGGGAAACTGATTTTTTTGCATTTGGATGACGATATTTTAAATGGACAATAAATGCTTCATCTGGGCAAGCTCTTGCGACAGCGCAGAAGCTATTAGCCCCCATTTTTTTCAATTCATTATAAGTATAAAATTTACTATCCCATTGGTATCTGTCCGTAAGTTTTTGAATAATAAGCTTATAATCTGATGGTTTAAGATAGTTCGTTGGCGTTGCTGCGAGTACCCTTGCTAAGCTATTACCTAGGTGGCCCGCTTTGGTTTCTTTTAAGTAATCTTTTTTATGTTCGCTAAAGATATCAATACAATTAATATATTTGTGAGATTGTTCTTTTTTGAAATTAGGCATTTGCGTGTTATAGGCTAATACGCATCGCAATGCATTTGCTTCAGAGATACTACATTGACTGTTATTAATAATTGCAATATCGCCTTGAAGTGGTTTAAGACAACCCAAATTATTTTTAAGCCCATCCATAAATTCAAAGGGGTTGTTTTTCTCAACTACAATAAGAAAAGTGCCTTTATCATTAGGTAATTGTGTTACCCAGCTTTTATCTCCTTTTTGATGCTGGTCATTAAAGCGTTTGCTTAAACTCTTAGTCAATGTAAAAGAATCAATTGCAGTTTGGTTTAATTGATCGAGTATTGTGATAATAAGATAAGCATTTTGATATTCACTTAGATTAAATTCAGTATTTGAAATTTTGATATCAGGTAATTGAAAAATTGTTTTTAACATATCGATTAAAGCTATTTTTTGTTACTATGGACATCAAGATTATCATAAATCAAATTCTGTATTCTATACATTTAATTAAAATTGGGGATAAGTATATGAAAGTTATCGTTGTTGGTGGTACGGGGAAAATTGGTAAAGCTGTTGCAAGCGCATTACAAAAAGAACATGAAGTCATTACAGCGGGTTATTCTTCCGGCGATGTTCAAGTAGATATTGGATCAAAAGCATCGATTGAATCCATGTATAAAAAAGTTGGCCAGTTTGATGCAGTCGTTGCAACAGTTGGAAAAGTGAAATTTGCTTCTTTAACTGAGATGACTAGTGAGGATTATGAAATAGGCTTAAATCATAAACTAATGGGCCAAGTCAATTTAGTATTAGAAGGTATCAAGTACATTAATCAAGGTGGTTCATTTACGTTAACCAGTGGTATTTTAAATGTTGAGCCAATCGAAAGTGGTACATCCGCTGCAATGGTAAATAGTGCATTAGAAGGTTTTGCATTGGCAGCTAGTTATGAATTACCGAATAAAAACCGTATTAATGTTGTAAGCCCAACTGTGATTACTGAAGCTTTAGATATTTATGGTGACTTTTTTAAAGGCTATCAGCCGGTTGCAGTTGACCAAGCAGCTTTAGCTTATGTAAAAAGTGTTAATAGTCATCATACAGGGCGTGTTTATCGAGTTGGGTTTTGATAAGTTAATTTGAACTTCCCCAAAAACTTAAGTAAAATTAACAATGATTATAAGCACTCATTTATTTATATAGAGTGTCTAAGATAAACAAGCGATTAATGATGAAATATAAAATAATAAATTTTCTTGTGCCCAAACTAATTCGTTTTTTTTCTTATTTGCCATTGAGCTTTATGCAAGCATTAGGCTGGTTGATTGGTTTTACCTTAAGTTTCTTTCCCAATCAATTAGTGAAAATTGCAGAACGTAATATTGCTTTGTGCTATCCAGAGTTATCCTTATTACAACAACGTAAACTTGTGCGTCAATCGGTGATTCAAGCTGTGATTGCTGGTGCTGAGATGCCTGCGATGTTTATGAAAGACCCAAAAAAACTAATGACCTATATTAAAGAATATGAAAATGATGATTTACTTAACCAAGCTTTTGCTCAAGGTAAGGGCTTGTTATGCCTTGGGCCTCATGTTGGTTGTTGGGAATTAGGTGGGTTATTTTTGGCAGATCGTTTTCCAGTTTTTACCCTTTATACGCCGCCAAAGCAGCAAGTATTAAGTGAAATTATAACTAAAGCGCGCGCTCGTTCAGGTGCTGAGATGGAGCCTGCATCGCAATCAGGTGTCAGACACTTATTTAAAGCATTGAAAGATAAAAAAGCGATTGCGATGTTAACTGATCAAGTGCCTGATCCAGATGACTTTGGTGGACTTTATGCACCGTTTTTTGGCATTGATGCTTGGACGATGAGCTTTCCATCAAAATTATATAGTAAACGTAAGCCGCCAACATTTATTGTTTATGCCATCCGCCGAGGTGTCGGGCGTGGATTTAAATTAATTGTTGAGCCATTTGATGAACATATGAAGCCATTTTTATCTAATAGTCAATGTTCTGATGCGTTTACTTATGCAATGAATAAAGCTTATGAAAAAATTGCTAAAAAATATTCAGCACAATACCAATGGACTTATCGCAGGTTTAAACATCCACCTAAAGGACATCCAGGTTTGTATCTTTAATTAAAATTGATTAAATTTTGTATTTCTGCTACTGTTTTGAAATTATTTTTAACACGATTAACTTAAATACGGCATGATTAAGGTAAATCATTATTATGACGGAATATCGATTAATAAAGGCATTAAAGCGCCAGCCTGTAGATAAAACACCGATATGGATAATGCGTCAAGCTGGACGCTACTTGCCTGAATATCGCAAAGTGCGCTCAAGTGTTAAAGACTTTATGAGTTTGTGTAAGACACCAGATTTAGCTTGTGAAGTGACATTGCAGCCACTAAGAAGATTTGATTTGGATGCAGCAATTTTATTTTCAGATATTTTAACGATACCTGAGGCTATGGGTTTAGATCTTAAGTTTATAGAAGGCCAAGGCCCTGTATTTGCTAATCCAATTCAATCGAAGGCTCAGATAGATAATTTAATGACAGTCAATTTGCTCGATTCATTAAAATATGTTTTTGAGGCAGTAAAATTAATTAAACATGCGCTACCAAATGATAAGCCATTAATAGGCTTTAGTGGTAGTCCATGGACTTTAGCTTGTTATATGATTGAAGGTTCTGGTAGTAAGCAGTTTGCTATTATTAGACGCTTTATGTATGAAAATACTACTTATTTACATCAACTATTGGATAAACTGGCTATTGCAGTTGCTGAATATTTAATAGAGCAAATTCGCCATGGCTGTGATGTAGTAAAGATTTTTGATACTTGGGGCGGTATATTATCTGCAGAGACTTATGCGCAGTTTTCTCTTAATTATATGAAAAAAATTATTAAGCTTGTTAAAAAAGCTTATCCAAATGTACCTGTGATTGTTTTCACAAAAGGTTCGGGTCAATGGTTAGAGCAAATTGTAAATTCGCAAGCAGACGGTATTGGTATTGATTGGCAGACACCAATGAAAAATGCTTATCAGGTTATTAATGAGCGTGCTGCAATTGAAGGTAATTTAGATCCAGCTGTTTTATATGCGGATGAATTAACCATTGAAGTTGAAGTCAAGCGGATACTATCAGAGTATGGGGGCGCACCAGGACATGTATTTAATTTAGGCCATGGTATTTACCCAGATATAGCGCCAGAGAAAGTTCAATTTTTAGTCGATTGTGTGCATCAGTTAAGTAGCCGATAAAATATCGTGTATACTAGTTATTAGTATACGCCATCATAAGCAAAACTATTTTATTAATAGAGAATCAATAAAAATTAATAGGTAATATAAATATGACTAAGCGATTTGTATTTAAGCGCAATTTAGAAACAGGTGAAATGTGGGTTGAAACAGATTTAACAGGAAAAAGTTTATTAACCTTAGCTTCATTAAACAAAGGTACGGCATTTAGTGAGAGCGAACGTTGGGAATTTAATTTAAAAGGTAAATTACCTTATCAAGTAGAGTCAATTGAAGAACAAAAGGCAAGAGCCTACCAACAATTTTGTGGCTTTACAACCAATTTGGATAAGCATATTTATCTAAAAAGCTTGCATGACCAAAATGAAACTTTATTCTATCGTTTAGTTCGAGATCACTTAGGCGAGATGTTGCCAATTATTTATACGCCAACAGTGGGTGAAGCTGTTCAGCGTTACAGTCAGACTTATCGACGTCCACGAGGACTCTATATTGCTTACCCGGATCGACATAAGATTCGTGATCTATTAAAAAATAGAACCAATGCTGATGTTGATATTATTGTTGCATCAGATGCTGAAGGTGTTTTAGGTATTGGTGATCAAGGCGTTGGTGGAATTGAAATCCCTGTTGCAAAATTGATGGTTTATACACTTTGTGCAGGATTAAATCCAGGGCGATATTTACCCATTTTCTTAGATGCTGGGACTAATAATCAAGCGTTATTAGAAGACCCATTATATTTGGGCTGGCGCCATAAACGCGTCTGTGGTGAAGCTTATGATGAAATGGTGGCGCTTTTTGTTGAAGCAGTAAAAGAAGAGATGCCCAATACATTTTTACATTGGGAAGACTTTGGTAGAGATAATGCTAGAAAAAACCTTGAACTCTATCAAGATGAAATTTGTAGTTTTAATGATGATATGCAAGGTACCGCAGCAGTTGCAATCTCAGCGCTATTAAGTGCTTCGAAAAAAGCAAACATTGATTTTACCGATCAGAGAATTGTTATTTTTGGTGCTGGTACGGCAGGGATTGGTATTGCTGATGAAATTGTAGAAGTGATGATGCGTTATGGGTTAACAAAAGAGCAAGCATATCAAAAATTTTGGTGTTTAGATCGCCAAGGCCTAATTACAGAGCAGACTGATAATGTCGATTTTCAAATGCCTTATTGCCGTAGCACAGATGAGGTAGCATTATTTAAACGCAGTGCAGATGGCAAAATTTTATTAGAAGAAGTTGTAGAGCAAGTAAAGCCAACAACCTTAATTGGCTGCTCAGGTGTGCCAGGGGCATTCAGTGAAAAAACCATTCGCTTAATGGCTGAGTATAATAAAGCACCGATTATTATACCGCTGTCAAACCCAACTGATCGCTGTGAGGCATTACCTCAAGATATTATACGTATTACAGAAGGGCGAGCCTTAATTGCAACAGGAAGCCCATTTAAACCTGTCGGTTATAAAGGTGTGATCTATCGTATTGCTCAATGTAACAATGCATTGGTATTTCCTGGGATTGGCTTAGGTGTTGTTGCATTAAAGTGTAAGCGGCTAACTCAAGAGATGCTATGGGCTGCTTGTAAAGCCCTTGCAAATTACCCCATACAAGACTCTGCAATCTTGCCAAGTTTGAATGAGGCTTATACGGTTAGTCGTCAAGTTGCATTTGCCGTAGGTCATCAGGCTATCACAGATAAAGTAACTTCATTTGAGGCTGGAAGTGACATTTGGCATTTGATAAATAATGCTACTTGGGAGCCAAAATATTATTCTTACAAAAAAGTTAACAAAATTAGTTGACAAAGCCTACAGAATCGGTAGAATTCACCCTTGTCGCCTGAGAGTGGTCAGCGGCAAAGATGGTTAAAAAATAGATTGATATGTAGACACTTACGTTCTTGTCAATAAATTACAGAGATACAAACTGAAGAGTTTGATCCTGGCTCAGATTGAACGCTGGTGGCATGCTTAACACATGCAAGTCGCACGGCAGCATGATCTAGCTTGCTAGATTGATGGCGAGTGGCGGACGGGTGAGTAACGCGTAGGAATCTGTCTTAAAGTTGGGGATAACACGGGGAAACTCGTGCTAATACCGCATAAAGTTTACGAACCAAAGCTGGGGACCTTCGGGCCTGGCGCTTTGAGATGAGCCTGCGTTGGATTAGCTAGTTGGTGAGGTAAGGGCTCACCAAGGCTGCGATCCATAGCTGTTCTGAGAGGAAGATCAGCCACACTGGGACTGAGACACGGCCCAGACTCCTACGGGAGGCAGCAGTGGGGAATATTGGACAATGGGGGCAACCCTGATCCAGCAATGCCACGTGTGTGAAGAAGGCCTTAGGGTTGTAAAGCACTTTCAGGAAGGAGGAAAGGTATTAGATTAAGAGTTAAATACTGTGACGTTACTTTCAGAAGAAGCACCGGCAAACTCCGTGCCAGCAGCCGCGGTAATACGGAGGGTGCGAGCGTTAATCGGACTTACTGGGCGTAAAGGGTCCGTAGGCGGATAAATAAGTCAGATGTAAAAGTCCAGGGCTCAACCTTGGGATGTCATTTGAAACTGTGTATCTAGAGTATAGGAGAGGAAAGGGGAATTTCTGGTGTAGCGGTGAAATGCGTAGATATCAGAAGGAACACCAATGGCGAAGGCAACTTTCTGGCCGAATACTGACGCTGAGGGACGAAAGCATGGTTAGCGAACAGGATTAGATACCCTGGTAGTCCATGCTGTAAACGATGAGTACTAGCTGTAGGAATCGGTGTTAAGGTTCTTGTGGCGTAGCTAACGCGCTAAGTACTCCGCCTGGGGATTACGGCCGCAAGGCTAAAACTCAAAGGAATTGACGGGGACCCGCACAAGCGGTGGAGCATGTGGTTTAATTCGATGCAACGCGAAGAACCTTACCTACCCTTGACATACTGAGAACGATTTAGAGATAGATCGGTGCCTTCGGGAATTCAGATACAGGTGCTGCATGGCTGTCGTCAGCTCGTGTCGTGAGATGTTGGGTTAAGTCCCGCAACGAGCGCAACCCTTATTTATAGTTGCCATCATTGAGTTGGGCACTCTATAGAGACTGCCGTGGTTAACACGGAGGAAGGTGGGGACGACGTCAAGTCATCATGGCCCTTACGGGTAGGGCTACACACGTGCTACAATGGGCATTACAGAGGGAAGCGAAGAGGCGACTTGGAGCGAAACTCACAAAGGTGTTCGTAGTCCGGATTGTTCTCTGCAACTCGAGAACATGAAGTCGGAATCGCTAGTAATCGCGAATCAGCATGTCGCGGTGAATACGTTCCCGGGTCTTGTACACACCGCCCGTCACACCATGGGAGTGGGTTGCACCAGAAGTGGCTAGTCTAACTATTAGAGGACGGTCACCACGGTGTGATTCATGACTGGGGTGAAGTCGTAACAAGGTAGCCGTAGGGGAACCTGCGGCTGGATCACCTCCTTAAAGGTAAAAATACAAAAGAACGTTAAGTGTTTACATATGAAACTGTTATGTCTTGAAGAAGAATTTGGGTCTGTAGCTCAGCTGGTTAGAGCGCACCCCTGATAAGGGTGAGGTCGGTAGTTCAAGTCTACTCAGACCCACCATGGGGCCATAGCTCAGCTGGGAGAGCGCCTGCTTTGCACGCAGGAGGTCAGGAGTTCGATCCTCCTTGGCTCCACCAAATTATTTCAAGAGTTTAATATTGATCTTTAACAATTTAGTTTACTGATATAGCCAAGGGTAAAAGCGCAAACGGTGGATGCCTAGGCAATTGGAAGCGAAGAAGGACGTGTAAGTCTGCGAAAAGCAACGGGGAGTTGGCAAAAGAGCGTTGATCCGTTGATGTCCGAATGGGGGAACCCATCCACTGTAAGGTGGATATTCTAATCTTTGATTGGAAAGCGAACGCAGGGAACTGAAACATCTAAGTACCTGTAGGAAAAGAAATCAACCGAGATTCTCTTAGTAGCGGCGAGCGAACGGGGATTAGCCTTGTATGATTTATAATTGATGTTAGTGGAATAAGTTGGGAAGCTTAACGATAGAGGGTGATAGTCCCGTACACGAAAGTATTGATTAGGAACTAAGCATACGAATAAGTAGGTCGGAACACGAGAAATTTTGACTGAAGATGGGGGGCCCATCCTCCAAGGCTAAATATGACCAATTGACCGATAGTGAACCAGTACCGTGAGGGAAAGGCGAAAAGAACCCCTTTAAGGGGAGTGAAATAGAACCTGAAACCGTTTGCGTACAAGCAGTCGGAGCATTTTTAAGAAATGTGACGGCGTACCTTTTGTATAATGGGTCAGCGAGTTATTTTCAGTGGCAAGGTTAAGCGAATAGTGAAGCCGAAGGGAAACCGAGTCTTAATAGGGCGTCTAAGTCGCTGGGAATAGACCCGAAACTGTAGCGATCTATCCATGTCCAGGGTGAAGGTTGGGTAACACCACCTGGAGGCCCGAACCCGGTAATGTTGCAAAATTATGGGATGAGATGTGGATAGGAGTGAAAGGCTAAACAAGCACAGAGATAGCTGGTTCTCCCCGAAATCTATTTAGGTAGAGCCTTATAAGTAACTCATCGGGGTAAAGCACTGTATCGGCTAGGGGGATATTCGTATCTTACTGAACCGATGCAAACTCAGAATACGATGAAGTTTAATTATAGGAGACACACGGTGGGTGCTAAGGTCCATCGTGGAGAGGGAAAAAGCCCAGACCGCCAGCTAAGGTCCCCAATTGTTTGCTAAGTGGAAAACGAAGTGTGAAGGCAGAGACATCCAGGAGGTTGGCTTAGAAGCAGCCACCCTTTAAAGAAAGCGTAATAGCTCACTGGTCGAGTCGGCATGCGCGGAAGATTCAACGGGGCTAAAGCAAACAACCGAAGCTGCGGCAGTACTTTAAGTACTGGGTAGGGGAGCGTTCTGTAAGCCGATGAAGGTGTGTTGAGAAGCATGCTGGAGGTATCAGAAGTGCGAATGCTGACATGAGTAACGATAAATAAGTGAGATTCTTATTGGCCGGAAGTCTAAGGTTTCCTACGCAATGTTGATCAACGTAGGGTTAGTCGGCCCCTAAGGAGTAGCCGAAGGGCGAATCCGATGGGAAACGGGTTAATATTCCCGTACTTATTGTGTTAGTGATGTTGTGACGGAGAAAGCTAGATCATCCTGGTGAATGGTTATCCAGGTGAAAGTATGTAGTTTGGCATAGTAGGCAAATCCGCTATGTTATAGACGAGATACGAGACGAAGTAAAACTTAGGTTTTACGAAGTGATTGATGCTCGGCTTCCAGGAAAAGCAGCTAAACTTATAGCACAAGAAACCGTACTGTAAACCGACACAGGTAGACAGGTAGAGAATACTAAGGCGATGAGATAACTCAGGTGAAGGAACTAGGCAAAATGACACCGTAACTTCGGGAGAAGGTGTGCCCACATTATGTGATGAGATTTACTCTCTAAGCAGAAGTGGGTTGCAAATACCAGGTGGCTGCGACTGTTTATTAAAAACACAGCACTCTGCGAACTCGTAAGAGGAAGTATAGGGTGTGACGCCTGCCCGGTGCTGGAAGGTTAATTGAAGGGGTTAACGTAAGTGAAGCTCTGGATCGAAGCCCCAGTAAACGGCGGCCGTAACTATAACGGTCCTAAGGTAGCGAAATTCCTTGTCGGGTAAGTTCCGACCTGCACGAATGGCGTAACGATGGCCACACTGTCTCCACCTGAGACTCAGTGAAATTGAAATCGCAGTGAAGATGCTGCGTACCCGCGGTTAGACGGAAAGACCCCGTGAACCTTTACTACAGCTTTGCACTGGACTTTGACCCTATCTGTGTAGGATAGGTGGGAGGCTTAGAAGTATAGGCGCTAGCTTATATGGAGCCAACCTTGAAATACCACCCTGGTATGGTTGAAGTTCTAACTTAGGTAGAAATACCAAGGACAGTGTATGGTGGGTAGTTTGACTGGGGCGGTCTCCTCCTAAAGAGTAACGGAGGAGTACGAAGGTGCACTCGGTATGGTCGGAAATCATACCAAGAGTATAAAGGCATAAGTGCGCTTGACTGCGAGAGTGACGGCTCGAGCAGGTACGAAAGTAGGTCTTAGTGATCCGGTGGTTCTGTATGGAAGGGCCATCGCTCAACGGATAAAAGGTACTCCGGGGATAACAGGCTGATACCGCCCAAGAGTTCATATCGACGGCGGTGTTTGGCACCTCGATGTCGGCTCATCACATCCTGGGGCTGAAGCAGGTCCCAAGGGTATGGCTGTTCGCCATTTAAAGTGGTACGCGAGCTGGGTTTAGAACGTCGTGAGACAGTTCGGTCCCTATCTGCCGTGGGCGTCGGATGTTTGAGAGGATCTGCTCCTAGTACGAGAGGACCGGAGTGGACGTACCTCTGGTGTTTGGGTTGTGTCGCCAGATGCATTGCCCAGTAGCTATGTACGGAAGGGATAACCGCTGAAAGCATCTAAGCGGGAAGCCTCCCTCAAGATAAGACATCCCGGGAATTTATTCCCTTAAGAAACGTTCGAGACTAGGACGTTGATAGGCTGGGTGTGTAAGTGCAGCAATGTATGAAGCTAACCAGTACTAATGATTCGAGTGAATTGGTTATATCAGTAGACTAGATTGTTAAGGGTCAAACCTAAAAAGTTTCCCGGTGAGTATAGCGAGTGTGAACCACCTGATTCCATGCCGAACTCAGAAGTGAAACCACTTTGCGCCGATGATAGTGTGGCAGTTGCCATGTGAAAGTAGGGCATTACCGGGGATTTAATTCAAAAAGCCTCCTTCATTGGGGGCTTTTTTGGTTCTGAAAGAAATTATAAAAAATCAATGAATCTCATTTAAATTCAGCTTATAATTAGCCATAAGAAATGGTTAATTTAATTAACAGGATGAATATTGTGAAAAAATTTTTGCAAAGCCTATTATTGGCTCTAGTGGTCGTTATTTCTTTTATTATAAGTGCTTGTAGTTCAAATACAGGTGTAAGCAATTATGACATTAATCAAGCAATGACGGGTATTCCGCCAGATGTAAAACAACAGCTTGGTGATTTTAAGTTTTATTTTGGTAAATCTGCTGGTTGGAGCGCTAAAGAATTAGGTCCAGTTAAGACTTCTCTAAGAACCAATGCATTTGCAAAAAATCCACAAGTTTCTTGTAATCGCGTTTTCTATTCTGCTTTAATTAGTCTTAAGAAACAGGCGCAGAAATTAGGTGGTAATGCCGTTGCAAATATTCAATCTAACTGGAAAGATAATAAAGTATCCAGTAAGGCGACATATGTTTGTGATAATGGATTATGGATGTCAGGTGTGGCACTGACAGGTACTGCTGTTAAAGAATAATAGGATTAATGTAATTAAGCTAATATGACAAGGAATGTTAATTAGATGTTTGGGGAACATAAGTCAAAATCAAAAGATAAACTAGAGAGACAAATTTTAGAAACATTAGTCTTGCAAACCCTAAAAGAGCAAAGGCGCAAGCGGCGTTGGGGAATTTTCTTTAAGTTTATTATTGTTATATTACTTATTATTCTAATTGTTGGAATTTTTTGGCCATCAAGTTATAGCCCTAAGAGTAATCCTAATAAGCCGCATATTGCCTATGTTAGTATTGATGGCATTATTATGGAGGGCTTAAATGCCAATGCAGATGATATTATTTATGGTTTAGAGCATGCATTTGAAGATAAGTATTCTAAAGCTGTAGTCGTTGAAATTAATAGTCCTGGTGGCTCACCTGTTCAGTCAGATGAAGTTTATCAAGCGATGAGGCAATTGGAGAAAGCTTATCCAGATAAACCATTGTATGCAGTCTGTACGGATGTTTGTGCATCAGGTGGTTATTATATTGCTTCAGCAGCTGATGAAATTTATGTTAATCCAATGACTATATTAGGCTCTATCGGTGTTAGAGCAGATGGCTTTGGTTTTGTTGAAACATTACAAAAACTTGGTATAACAAGAAGGCTTTTTACAGCAGGAAAAGATAAAGACTTTTTAGATCCTTTTAAACCATTAAATCAACAACAGGTAGAAGCTTTAGATAAAATGCTGACACAAACCCATCAAGTTTTTATTGATAGAGTTAAACAAGGCAGAGGTAAGCGTCTGAATTTATCACAATCAGCGGTTTTATTTTCTGGACAACCTTTTAGTGGTATTGAAGGAAAACGTTATGGTTTAGCCGACGGTTTTATGTCATTACGTCAATTGGCAATGCAAAAGTATAAATTAGATAATATTGTTGATTATACCTATTATAAGAGTCCTATAGAGCAATTATTAATGAAAGTATCAACTTCATTAATGTATAAAGCGATGCTTTCTTCATCTTTACAGTTGCGTTTTTAGATAAAGCTCGTTAAGCTTGATAGATTTTAATGAATTCGTATAATTTATGTTTGATTGGCAAAAATTAATAAATGAGCATGATAATTTACAAAAAAAGCTTTCTAAATTACCTCTAAAGCTAAATTCTAAAGCTAAGTCATATCATGTAAATCATTATGATGTAATATTTGAAAATCATTTATTTAAACTAAGATATTATTGTGGAAATTCTCAAAAAACCAATCAAATAGCTTTGTGTGTGTATTCATTGATAAATACAGTTGATATCTTGGATTTTTCAGAAGATGTTTCTTTCGTTGGCTCATTAAAAAAAAACTATTGCGCACTATATGTAATTGAGTGGAAGCAAGCTTTAGATGAGCCAATATTTCATAGTCTTGAAAACTACATTATTCAAAGCCTCAATTTGGCAATTGATATTATTTTAGATCAAGATAAGAAAAATCAAATTGATTTATTTGGTATATGCCAAGGTGGTGTTTTTGCCTTGGTTTATACAGCAATATACCCAAATAAAATTAATAGACTGATACTTTTGATGACACCAATTGATCATAAGTCTCTTTATCAACAAGCATTGTTACTTGAGTTTTGTACATTGGCTAGTGATAATAATAAGTCAAAGATAATTTCTAAAGAATCGGTAAAGCATTATTTTGCATCATTAAGGCCATTAAAGCACTATTTAGGACGTAATGTAGATATAGCATTGGCATCTTATCAGAAAAGAAAAAAATTATTAGCGATCGATAGTTGGTTGAATCAACCAATGCCATTATCGATTAGTGTTTTTAAAGAATATTATCATAAGATTATTAAAGAGAATCGATTAACTTTAGGTGGTTTGAGTATTGGTAGCTATAAGGTTAGTTTGAGTAATATCAATTGTCCAATTATTAATGTATATGCGATTTATGATCAGTTAGTTCCATTAGAAAGTAGTAATAATTTGGCCTTATATATTAAGTCTTCTTATTATGAAATTAGATTAAATACTGGTCATATTGGTATTTTTATTCAAAAGCGATACCTTAATCAATTTATTAAAAAATATGAAAATATTTTAGACTCATTTAGTTAGTTTTAGCATATTTATATATGAACTAAGTTGAATTATTATTCAAAATAAATAAAATATATTTTAATTTATATATATGTATTTATATAAAGGTAAATTAATTAAAAATGGAGTTTTAAATATGGACTATATAGATCAAAAGCGAATTGAGGCAAATCAACTAAATGTGACAGTAGCTTATTTATTATGGTTGTTTTTAGGTTACTTTGGTGCGCATCGGTTTTACTGTAAAAAGCCACATGCAGTGACAATTTTAGTATTAGAAATTATTGGCTTAATTAGTTTATTTGTTGCTATAGGGATTATTCCTTTAATGATTGTTTTAGTTTGGTGGGTTATTGATACAACTAAAATCCAAAAATGGGTAAGTCAATATAACCTTGGTCTTGTTGAACAATTTCATTTAAATGCAGCTAATAAAACATACCAACCAATGCCATCTAATTCCTAATATATTAATTAGTGAGATAGGCTAATAAGAATAATTGCAACAATTAAAACGATGATACTGATGAATCGATAAAATTTATGTAATAGTGAAAGTTGTTTTACTCTATCAAAAATTATTCCCCAAACTTGTGATGTTAAAATGATTGTTATCATTAAAATTGGCCAGCCATCAATGATTTCAGTTTGCGTAAATAAACTCATGCCAAGGCTATAAAGAATTAATGACCCACTAAAACATAGGCCCATCATTGCAATTAAAGTTAGTGGTATTGGACTTAATAGTTTGATTGATGGTAAGTGATTTAAATTTAGTAAGTGATTTTTTTTATAACGTATTAGAAAGCCTATAAACATAGGAATAGCAGCAATAGATAAAAATAATGGCCAGTACCAATAGCTATTAGTTGAATTAACAAAACTATGTGAATGATTACTAACAATGATAAATGAAATATTTTGTAAGCCACTGGCGATGCCTGCAAATAATGCTAATAACCAGCAAAGTTGTGTGTTTTGATTTGGCCTATTTTTATATAATTTTTTTTGCTGAAGGTGGTTAAGTTTATAATTTATCCATAAGCTAAGTAAGATAAGTATGATGGCAATACAAATTAAGTTACCACGATAGCTAAAAAGCATCGATTGATAACCAATAACAAAAAGAGAACCTAGAATAACACCAATGCCTAAATTTACCGCAAAACTTGCAGCAATGCCTATCTTATCAATGGCATAAAAAAAGCAGACTTGTCCAATTCCAAAAATTAAACCACTCACTATTAATAGACTTAAATTATAAATCCCAATGGAGTAGTAAAGATTAATTGATTTGGGATAGATAACGAGTAATAGTAACCAAGGAATCAAAATTAATCCAATTGCTGTATAATACAACCAGATTTGTTCATTATTATGGTGCTTGATAAAGCGTGAAGGAATAACAAATGAGCCATTTAATAAACCACCTAATAGAATAGATAGAAATCCTAGAGCGTACACAATAGCTTAATCCATTAATTAAAATTTAGATAAATGTACCCTAGATCATTTACTATGGCTAGTTTTTTTTAAAAGTTTACTGTGTACTTAATTGTCCGCAAATATAAGCAATTTTAACAATATCTTCTTTAGAATATAGTTTATATTCATCAGAAAATAATATATCCGACGGTTTTTTATGAAATGTTTTATTTGTTTCGACATCCATAATATGAAGACTTGTAATGTTATCAGCAATAATTTGATAGCGGTTGTTTACTTCACGATGGTTTAACGATATTTGTTTGTTACAGTTAAGCTCGGTGTTCATAGAAAGTTTCCTTACTGTCCTATCAATGTTTCATATTTTGATCGTTTCATATATTAGACACATTATGCTTTATTTTGATAAATGTCAATTCTGCCATATAAAATATTTTTGAATTTTAAGTTATCTATTTATAAAGTGATTTAAGGTGAGTTAATGTGTATTTGATAATTGATATGTTCTAAGGTAAACTGGCGTGTATTTTTGAATAAGATGATGTCAAGTTTAATATCATAAAGAGCTTTAAGGATGGTTTGCGTGACGAATGAGGAAGTAGTGCTTAATAATATAAAATTGTTAATGAATGCGAAAGGTTGGTCATTGCGAACGCTTGCTGCACAAAGTGGCATGAGTCCAGGAAATTTAAGTAAAGTTTTACAAGGTTCGGTAAAGCTATCATTACCTGCAGCAATTAAAATAGCAGAAGCAATGGATGTTGATTTGCAAAACAAATTGTTGAAAGGTGTAAAGACTTATTCAACTGAGGATAGTGTATCAAAGAAATATAGTATTGGTATAGTTTCAATCAATAATCGAAGATTAACAAGTATTTTAGATTCTAAAGGAAATCAAAAAAGTGAATCAGTATTATCTGGTGGGCTTGATTTGGTTGATGAGTCTGCTGAATTAATTCAATTAGTTCAAGAAGCAATTAATGATGCCTGGGTTAAAATTAAAACAAAATCATCTTTTAACCCTTCAGAGATTAAGCTTAAGTTAGTCATTCAATCTTATGAATTTGTTGAAAAGCGTAAGAAATTTTTATTATTAGCACACAAATATTTTAATGATGTAATTATTTTGCCTGATTGGGCAATTACTCTGCTTGCTGCATTTGATGGTTCTGAAGGTATCTCACTTGTTGTTGATAAAGGTGTATCGCTTTCCTATTTACATGATAGTTATTTAAAAAAAATGGGTGGCTGGAAATATCCTGTTTATGATCTTGGTGGTGAAAATTGGCTAGGTGTTGAAACCATTAAGCATACGATAGAAGCGATTGAAGATTATGTGCCTATGTCAGATCTGGCAAATAATGTTCTTTCAAAATTTAATGGTAAAATTGAACATATTACAGAGACATGTCATTTAAGTAATGATGCAGATATTTATTGTATGTTCTCTGAGATATTGTTACGTGCCTATTATACAGGTGAAGCGATGGCTCAACAGATTGTTGAAAAAGGTGCTAATCATATTAAGCGTATGGTTGATCTAGCCGATAAGCGAACAGGTTGTCAGCTGCCGATTACATTAAATGGATCATTAGCAAGGCTTTATAAGCCGTATCTCGATAGTGCTCGTATATTTGAAGTGGCACCGACAAAAAATTTAAGCGAACTATTAGCAGAAATAGATGAGGAGAAGCTTAGTTTATATCACTTCAGCTAATTCAAAGAAGTTTTGACGTTGCTTTAGAACATAGGACATAGATTGGCAGGCAATCTGATTAATTTCTATATCGCTTAAGCCGATTGATCTCATATTATGGATTTGCTGCTCGATTGGTTGTGTACCTGCAGCGACTAAATTTTCATTTTGATAAAGTAACGTTGATGGCTGGAATTGTTTTAAATGACGTCCAGCAAGGCGATGACTTTCAATTGAATCAGTCATTAAAAGCATGTTTTCAGCACCAGTGATTTCAACAGTTTTTCTAACAATAGCTAAATCAACATGCTCACCATCAAAATTTTGTGCAATTTTCACAAGACCTTTCTGTGCATTTTTGATCATTGTTGCAGGAATAATACCAAGCTTTTCTTCAATGTTATTAATATTCCATGATGCTAAATTTAAATTTTCAATATCTTTTTGACGTTGCTCTCTTTCTGCAGTTGTACGCCATGCGTGTTTGAAGTTACGTGGCATATCATTATATAAATGATCAGTAACAGTAGGTCCTTGTCCCCATGCTGCTACAGCATCATAAATTTTCTGTAGTGCTTGAGCAGATTGATAAGGATTGTGCTTAACAAAGTGTCCAGCAGCAGGTAGAACACCACCAGAAAGTAATGTTTCAGCAATCCAAGTGGTATCTTTAGCTGGAAAGTTTACATTGCTATTTTCATGTGGATTCAGCTCAGCATCTGGAGAGAATATAACATAAATTAATCCATCTTTGCCACATTCGGCTAGTGCCTGCCATTGCTTTTTCGTTGGATTCCAAACACCTTTATGTGGTGTGCCACCATGGCTTGCTAATAAAGGACCTTCTAAGGCAAATCCTTTAATTTGCTTAAAATAGCCTTTTTCTTTGCCTTCAGTAAAAGTTTTTAATACATCAAAAAAGTTTTCATACTGTTCTGGTAGAAGGTATAAAGTTAAAATTGCTTGTTGTTTACGTTCAGATAAAAGGGCTTCAATATCAGTTAGATTAAGTTGATCTAATTCCGTGAAATCATATTGACCAATACCGTGGCAGTGGACATCAATGGGTTGATTGATTGTTAACAAATTCTTTGATCCTATATTTTGTATCGCATTTATTAATGCCAATATTCCTGATAGTGGCATTCTAAACTTTTTTGTGGTTAGTTGTATAGAATATTTTTTATTTTGATTGAAATATTTATTTTTATTTCAGATTTAAAATTATCAAATTTATTGATCTTTAATCAGAAATAAGTAGAAGTCTGTTTTAATGTATAAATAAGCTTATTGACATTTGCCGCGTAGATTAATTTTCCAGATTTTAGTCACAATGTCATTTTCTGTAACAAAAAGATTGTCATAAAGGTTAATTGTTGGATCACAGTGAGGGACAATCATTTCAATTACATCACCTAACTTAGGTAATGATTGACCTGTAATTTTACCGTGCTCATCACCAAAATAATCCCAATCATAATGAAGGTTCGAATGACTGATAATCTGTGGCGCAGTTGGGTCTTTATAAATAGCTTTTAGTCCGGCATCAACTGTAACGTGGCTATGACAGTTAGCGCTAATAACGCTTGTTAATAATGTCATGGCATTTAAAAAATAATCATCTCTATACTCAATATCATAATACTCTTTATCCATAACTGTATAAGAGCCTGGTTGAATTTCAGTTACACTGTCAATTAAACAGTCAATTTCATAAGTACCAGTACCGGAACCTGTTTGAATGAGGTTCTTAAGGCCAGTGTCTTGTTGGATTTTATTTTTTAATTTGCCAGCCTTTTCTAGTAATTGTTTTGAGTTTTCTTGACGTTGAGCATGTTCTTTAATATGTTGAAAATGGCCAGCATAACATTGAATGCCTTTTAAAGTTATAAAGGCTAGTTGATGGGCTTTTATAGCCAATGTATTTGCCTGATCAAAATTAACACCTGTACGCCCAATGCCCGCATCAATATCAATAATAACATTAATGTTTTTACAAGGTAGCTGGCTGGCTAATGTATTTAACTTATTTAAGTTATATTCATTATCGCAAACAATAAGGCTATTAGGTGCAAGTAGTAATACTTCTTTTAGTATTTTAAGTTTTTGCTCAGTAACGATAGGGGATGTAATTAATAAATGATCAATTCCATCTTTAGCCAGTGCAAGTGCCTCAGTAACTTTAGTAACACATATGCCAATGGCACCATTAGCTAGTTGTAATTTAGCTATTTCTGAACATTTATGTGTTTTAGCATGGGGGCGGACAGCCTTTTGATGTTTATTTGCAAATGTTTGCATTCGTTTTATATTGTTGATAAGTTTATATTTATCAATAACAAGGCAAGGTGTATCTAGCTTATTTTTATGTATTCCTATCATATTTTGCTACCCAATATTAATAATTAAAAACATGCTTATTATAGTGCCTAATGGATCTTAAGCAAAAACTAAGATTGCCTGAACCATAACACCAAGGATTAAGTCGCTATTACCTAGAATAATACGATCAAATTTAGGGTTGTGGGCATTTAAATAGGTGCTGGCACCGAAAGTTAACACTTGTCTAAATAAAGGGTGAGGGTAATTGTCAGGTTTAACAAGTATAAAGTCACCATCTTTATAGGCTTTTTTGTTATCAAAAATGATAATACTTTGATTTGGAAAACGTGGCGACATTGCCTCTGTTTGCAATTCAATAGCAAATAGCTCGCCATCACTATGGATATCACAGTAGATTTCTTTAATGGGTTTTTGTGGCTTATTTGTTAGCGTATCAACATGATATACTTTGACTAATTGTTGTTTGCTCTTTATATGATGTAAAGGTGATTCATCATCGACTTTTTGATCAATCATTTCTCCCTGGCCTGTTTTAAGCCATTGCTCATTAACAGTTAATTTTTCAGCTAAAATGGCATATTTTTTTGCTGGCGGGCAAGTTTCACCATTAATCCATTTACTGGCACCACGATGCGTTAAGCCAATGATTTCAGCTAAGAGTTGGATTCTACCACGGTTTTTTGGTGGAAATCCTTTGTAATCAAGTGCTTGATTAAGTCGTTGAGCAAAAGTAGATTTAGTCATAAAAATGTTTGAAAGTTGTATATAGACTCTTAAAAATAGAACCATTGGTTGCTTTGTTAATTATTCTAACAAAGGTTTAAATAAATATCTAATAGGAATTATTTTTAAAAATAATTCTATTTTTAATTGACTTGTAGCGTGATAAAGCGTATAAATAGAATTAAATCTGAACTATTTAAAAAACTTAGGTAAAATTGATTACAGTTTTGGAAAAAAGAGTCAACAAAGTTAATTGTCTAGTCTCTAATCTCTCTTAATGTTGATTCTTTCTTCCAACAATTATAAGTTAAAAATATAGATTTGAAATAAACTGAATTGAGTGAATAAAATTCGGGGGTTGCATATTTAAATAAACTTAAGCTTTTTGCTTAAGTTTATTTAATATCTTAATTAAGTAATCTTCTCCTTTAATTGTTAGCTGAAGCTTTCCTTCTTGAATTAATTTATTTCTAGCTTCTTTACTTGTAGCTTTATCGCCTTTTATAATTTCATTGGCAATAATAGACTGAGCTTTAGTCGTTAAAGGCTTAAGTTCAATACTATCATTAATTAGTTCATTTTCACCAATGATGATAGCAAAATTAGCATTTGCTTTATCTGCTTGTTTAAATTGTGATTTAAAGCTACCACCTGATAAATTAACCTCAATAAGCATATCAGGTAATGCACTACGTATAGTTTCAGCTAATTTTAATGCTTGATACTGTGCTTGTTTATTACTATGAACAAAATAAATAAATGGTTGCAAACTAAGATGTGGGAATAAGTCTAGCTGTTTAAGTAAGATAAGAATTCGCTCAAAGCCTAATGCAAAGCCAAATGCTGGTGTATCTGGACCCCCTAACTGTTTGACCAAACTATCATAACGACCGCCAGCACAGATCGTGCCTTGTGCACCGAGTTGCTCGGTTACCCACTCAAAAACAGTATGTGAATAATAATCAATACCTCTGACAAGGTAGGGGTTAACTTTGTAGGGGATATCAAGTGCTTTTAACTGGCTACAGAGTGCTTCAAAGCGTTCCTTTGATTCGTCATCAACATGGTCAATTAATTTAGGTGCATCATCAATTAATTGACGCATTTGACTATTTTTACTATCCAATATTCGTAATGGGTTTTTATATAATCGTCTTTTGCTGTCATCATCGAGTTGCTCAATATGCGTTTCAAAGTATGCTATGAGTTTTGATTTATATAGTTCGCGAGACTGATTAGAACCTAAATTATTTAACTCTAAGATAACACTTTTAGCTAAGCCCAATTGTTGCCAAAATCGCCATGTCATGATTAAAGTTTCTATTTCAATTGCTTCATCACTATAACCTAATGCTTCTACACCTAATTGGTAAAATTGACGATAGCGTCCTTTCTGTGGGCGTTCATGTCGATACATAGGGCCACTATACCAAAGTTTTTGTTTTTGCCCACGTAACATATTATGTTCAATGACCGCTCTGACGCAACTGGCAGTACCTTCAGGGCGTAAGGTTAGACTTTCATTATTTCTGTCTTTAAAGTCATAAGTTTCTTTTTCAACGATGTCAGTAACTTCACCAACACTTCTGTGGAAAAGTTCACTTTTCTCTAATAGAGGTGTGCGAATTTCACAATAGCCATATTGTTTAAGTATTTTAGAAAAAATGTTCTCGACATATTGCCACTGATTAGATGATCCAGTATCACCATTTTCAAATGGTAAAACATCATTCATACCACGAATGGATTGAATTTTTTTATTCATAGGTTTAGCTTATATTTAATTTATATTACTTTCAAACGAAGCGTTTATTGTAAAGCTATATACCTATTTAGGTAAAGCCTTTTAAGAATGCTTGCAGATAATAGCTAATTAAAGTTGCAATGATAACAAGTAAACCACCGATTAAAGTTAAAATAATACGATCTAATGCAAGGGTATTATGATACTGTCCTAATAAATGTGTAAAGCTTAATACAAAGAGCTCAATACATAAAGTTCTTGCAATATAAGAAAAGCCTAAGGCAAAGATTAAAAATAATAAGACAACTAAAAATGCTAAGTTTAGCCAAAAATTGCTAGGCATTATATAAGTCATAATAATTACAATGGCAAGTGCGCCAAAGGCATTAACACCGATACGTATAAGAGAAGTCTGTATGGTTTTACTTTTAGAGCCTTGAATGACGACTAAAATAGTTAATCCAATCCAGTATAAATGTTCAATGTTTGTATGGTATTTTAATAAAAGCATCATCATCCAGCCCATTACTAAAGCAATTCCAGCAATCGCTGCGGATAACAGTTTAGTCTGAAAATTTAATACTTCTGATTTGTAATTTTGATAACTTTGATTAATAATTCTTTGATCAAAAAGCCAATAAAAAGCGATAAATAAAGGTAAAAAAATAAGACTGTATAGACTATAGTGAAGTGCACTATTTAGATTAAATGCAAGTGCATTAAAAATTAAAAACATTAAAGCGCCAGTAACTAAAACTGCTGTATTTTCTTTTGTTTGAGGGAGTAAAAACGCCAAGATGGCATAAATAATAATTAAGGGTTGGCTATAAGTTGGTAAATAATAGCCAACTAATCCACCACAGATAATAGATAAAATTACAATAATGCTACTTAATAATAAAAAAGCTGGATGCTTTATTTGAGGTGAAAATGTAGCCGCACAAGACATAACTGCAATATTAAACATAATCAGTAGGCTATTTTGATCAATGCCCATAACGGCAAATATGCTTGTTATGATTAAACAAAATAGTGTGATTTTAATTGCTTCAAAAATAAAAGCTAAATAGTTAGGCAATGTTTGGCTATCCATAAATTAAAAAGTTTTAATGAAGTATTAGTATGGTTAAAATATCATATAATAATAATTGTAGAAACGCGACTTATCGCATTTAAAAATAATAGTAGATTAAGATGTAAAATGATAGAAAACGTACTAACGTTGATTCATATCAACAAATTCACGTTCACTATGACCAGTATATAGCTGGCGAGGTCGATTTAAACGTTTATTAGGATCTGCAACCATTTCCATCCAGTGCGAAATCCAGCCAACGGTACGAGCTAGTGCAAAAATGACGGTAAATAAACTGGTTGGGATGCCAATTGCCTGAAGAATAATCCCCGAATAAAAATCAACATTAGGATATAGTTTGCGTTCAACAAAATAAGGATCTTCTAATGCGATTTGTTCTAATCGTTTTGCAATTTTCAATAGTTGATTATCACTGTCACCTAATTGAGCTAATACCTCATCACAAGTCTCTTTCATTACCTTAGCGCGTGGGTCAAAGTTTTTATAGACACGATGGCCAAAGCCCATTAGACGGAATGGATCATCTTTATCTTTAGCTTTAGCAACAAATTTATCAATGTTTTCAACTGAGCCAATTTCATTGAGCATGCGAATAACAGCTTCATTAGCGCCACCATGTAATGGACCCCATAGTGCTGAGATACCAGAAGATATACAAGCAAATGGATTAGCGCCTGTTGAACCAGCTAAGCGGACAGTTGAAGTTGATGCATTTTGCTCATGATCAGCATGTAAAATAAAAATACGATCAAGAGCTTTAACATGAACTGGGTTAGGTGTGTATGTTTCGCAAGGTGTTGCGAACATCATATATAGGAAGTTTGCAGTATAATTTAGGTCATTTCTTGGGTACATAAATGGTTGCCCAATACTGTGCTTATAACACATAGCAGCAATTGTTGGTACTTTTGCGATTAAACGATAGGCTGATATAAGACGGCTATCTGAATCGTTAATGTCTAAATTATCATGATAAAATGCACTTAATGCACCGATTACGCCAACCATAACGGCCATTGGGTGAGCATCACGCCTAAAGCCTCTAAAAAAGTGCACGAGTTGTTCATGTACCATCGTGTGGTATTTGATATTATGTACAAAATCATCATATTGTGCTTTATCAGGTAGTTCACCATGAATTAATAAATAACAAACTTCCATAAAATCAGCATTATTTGCTAATTGTGCAATTGGATAGCCTCGGTGCAGTAAAATACCATTGCCACCATCGATATAAGTAATTTTAGACTCACAAGAAGCAGTAGACATAAAGCCTGGGTCATAGGTAAATTTGCCAGATTTAACCAGTGATGATACGTCAATTGTTGCTGGGCCTTCTGTGCCTTCATGGACAGGGAGTTCTATTTCGTAGTTGTCTTCATCAATGCTAAGACGAGCCTTTTTAGCCATAATTAAACCTCCTAAAGAGTTGGATTGTCATTGAGTAACGCAAAATGATTAACGCAAGAATTAAGAAAATTGCGTCTATGGCTTGGTGCGTTGCAATAGTATTAAACAAAATCCCCTGAAATGTCAAATGAGCATTGCAGCTGCATAATAATTTTTTAAAATTTATTTATTTATTGATGTGTCAAAAATTACGCTTAAGCCTTTAAGCCTTTAAGCCATTATCTATACTTTGTTAATTAGAAAATTTAATCTATTGATTAGTAGAACTTAATATAGAAAATAATAAAATATGATGGAGGTCTAGAATTTTGATCGAGAATTTTAGTTTGTTATACCTCTGATTTTTAAATAATTAGTCTATGGTGACTACCACTATAATAAAATTGACAGTCACCCCTTGACAAGTTTTATTGATTGATCGATTCTGTAATGTCAAAAAGTCACGCTTGGGGGTGGTGATTATAGGGTTATGTGCTAGAATAAGCACAGCCTTAATCATCAACTTTATAGGAGTGACGTAAGTGGAAAATAAAGGCCCGCGTAATATCGGCTTATCGTCGATTATCCACTATCGCTTTCCAGTAACAGCGATTAGTTCGATACTTCATCGAATCAGTGGTATTTTACTGTTCTTGTTTGTCCCATTTGTTATTTGGGTTTTGGATATTTCCTTAAGGGATTTGTCATCATTTAACCAAATTAAAACCTGTTTAAGTGGCTGGCCAAGCTTTTTTATTTGGTTATTTATCTCGTCACTTGCTTATCATTTATTTGCAGGTGTTCGTCACTTGCTGATGGATATCGGTCTTGGTGAGCATAAAGTATCAGGTCGAGTCGGCTCTTATATTGTGATTGTGTTAGGTGTCTTATTTGCAATTATTTTTGGGGTGTGTTTATGGGCTTAAATACGGTAACTTCTTTATCAAGAAGTGGATTAAAGGATTGGTATATTCAACGCTTAAGTGCATTAGTTTTATTAGCATATATACTATTTTTAGTTGGTTTTAGCTTATGCCATTATCATGATGGTGTTAGTTTTTATCAGTGGCACGCCTTATTTGCATCTCACTGGATGAAAGTATTTACATTACTTGCAGTGATCAGTTTAATTGCACATGCTTGGGTCGGTATTTGGACAATATTAACGGATTACGTCCATTGTGCGTTAATCATGGGCGTTGTTCAAAGTTTATTGATTTTAGCATACATAGCAACGCTTGCATGGGTCGTTATTGTTTTATGGTTTTAAAGGTGATGTAGATGAATATAGCAAAACAAGAGTTTGATGCAATTGTAATTGGTGCTGGTGGTGCTGGCATGCGTGCATCGTATCAATTATCACAGTCAGGGTTAAATGTTGCCGTCATATCAAAAGTATTTCCAACACGCTCACATACCGTTTCAGCTCAAGGTGGCATTGCAGCTGCTTTAGGTAATGTTGGTGATTTTGGTGATGACCTTCCAAATGACGACTGGCGTTGGCATATGTATGATACAGTTAAAGGTTCAGATTATATTGGTGATCAAGATGCAATTGAGTATATGTGTGAACATGCACCAAAGGCAATTATTGAATTAGAACATATGGGACTGCCTTTTTCACGTTTGGATGATGGTAAGATTTATCAACGTGCATTTGGCGGTATGTCAAGAAATTATGATGTAGCAAAGCAGGCAAAGCGTACATGTGCCGCTGCAGATAGAACAGGGCATGCATTATTACATACCCTATATCAAGGTAACCTAAAGCATCATACAAACTTTTTTAATGAGTGGTATGCCGTTGATTTAGTTAAAACATCAGACCACTCGATTGCAGGGGTGATAGCCTTATGTATGGAAACTGGACAGCTAGTATTTTTTCAATCAAAAATTACCATTTTAGCCACTGGCGGTGCTGGGCGTATTTATGAATCATCAACCAATGCACATATTAATACAGGGGATGGTGTTGGCATGGTTTTACGTGCAGGCTTTCCACTACAAGATATGGAGTTTTGGCAATTTCATCCAACAGGTATTGCTGCTGCAGGTGTCTTGGTTACTGAGGGCTGTCGTGGTGAAGGTGGTATTCTACGTAATAAAGATGGTGAACGTTTTATGGAACGTTATGCACCAACAGCAAAAGATTTAGCCTCTCGTGATGTAGTCTCTCGTGCATCACAGCAAGAAATTAGAGAAGGGCGAGGCTTGCAATTTGGTGGTGTTGATAGTGTCAATTTAGACTTAACTCATTTAGATGAGAGTATTATTACTAAGCGCCTACCAGGTATTCGTGAATTAGCCATTACATTTGCAGGAGTTGATCCTATTAAAGAGATGATTCCTGTTGTGCCTACTTGCCATTATATGATGGGTGGTATTCCAACCAATAAATATGGTCAGGCAGTTACACAAGATACCATGGGGCAAGATGTTGTTATTGGTGGTTTATATGCCGTAGGAGAATGTGCTTGTGTTTCTGTACATGGAGCAAATCGATTAGGTAGTAATTCATTATTGGATTTAGTTGTTTTTGGACGTGCTGCGGGGATACACGCTCAAGATGCAATTCGACAAGGTGTATCAATGCAAAGTGTAACTGATAGTGACTTAGAACATGCATTAGCTCGTCTTAACCGCTGGGAGACCAATAAAGATGGTGAACATGTTGCAGATTTACGACGTCAGTTGCAAAAAGCAATGCAACGTGATTTTGGTGTTTTTAGAACAGAAGAGACGATGCAAGAAGGATTAGATAGCTTAAAAGAGATTCGTAATCGTATTAAAAGTGCTGTTTTAGGTGATCATAGTAAAGTATTTAATACAGCGAGAATTGAAGCATTAGAGTTAGATAATTTAATGGAAACTGCAATGGCAACAGCTGTTTTAGCTGTAACCCGTAAAGAATCCCGTGGTGCTCATTCGCGAGAAGACTATCCAAAACGTGATGATGTCAATTGGCTTAAACATACGCTTTATTATTCAGAAGGTGATCGTTTTAGTGAGCGTGGTGTTAATATGATGCCAACGAAAGTGAAACCATTTGAACCAAAAGAGCGTAAATACTAAAGGAGTCGTAATTAAAATGCATACTATTAGATTTAAAATTTATCGTTATGACCCAGAAGTCGATAAAAAGCCTTATATGAAAGAATATACTCTAGAAGTAGATAATCCGCATATTAAAGTCTTAACAGCAATTGAAATGCTAAAAGAGAAAGATCCAACTATTGCAATACGCCGTTCTTGTCGAGAAGGTGTTTGTGGCTCTGATGGTATGAATATTAATGGTCAAAATCGTTTAGCTTGTATTACAACTTTAAGTGATTTAAAGCAACCGATTGTAATTAGGCCATTACCAGGGCTGCCTGTAATTCGTGATTTGGTGGTTGATATGAATCAATTTTATCATAACTATGAAAAGGTAAAACCTTATCTGATTGCAGAAGAAGGCCATCAACCTGCAACTGAACGTTTACAGTCACCGGAAGATCGTGCAAAACTAGATGGACTGTATGAGTGCATCCTATGTGCATGTTGCTCAACATCTTGCCCATCATTTTGGTGGAATCCAGATAAATTTATCGGTCCTGCTGGATTGTTGCAAGCTTATCGTTTTGTGATTGATAGTCGAGATGTGGCAACAAAAGAACGCCTAAGTGATTTAGAAGATCCATATAGCGCATTTCGTTGTCGTGGTATTATGAACTGTGTTCAAGTTTGCCCTAAAGGGCTTAATCCGACAAAAGCAATTGGCAAATTAAGATCAATGATGCTGAAAAATGATTTATAAATTTTAAAATAAAAGTTTATAGTATATCTATAAAAATATTATAGAGAAAAACAAAAGCTCAAATGGTGATGAAAATGAGTGACAAAAGTAACGATCCTGAATCTATGAAACAATTATGGTCTAATTCTCAATTATCTGGTGGAAGTAGTGCTTATTTAGACTCTATCTATGAATCATATTTAGAGAACCCTGATAGTGTTGATGCTAGCTGGCGCGCTTATTTTGATCAAATGGCTAATGGCGTCATTGACACACCGCATTCACAAGTACGCCAAGAGTTTATTGAATTAGCACGTCATCCACGCACGATTCAAAAAACTGAAACAGCTGTTACAGGAGAATTTCCTGATGGAGGAGATCAAGTATCAGCTGTGATGGATTTAGTTTATGCTTATCGTTATGTTGGTCATAAATTAGCAAAGATAGATCCATTGGGCTTAAGAGATACGCAAGATGTACCTGAGTTAGCATTAGCATTTCATGGCCTTAAGGCATCTGATTTGGATGTTGAATTTAATGCTGGAGCAATCACGCATCATAAGCCATTAAAACTAAAAGAAATTATCAAAAAGCTTGAATCAATTTACTGTGGCCCCATTGGCTCTGAATATATGCACATTACTGAAACTGCAGAAAAAATGTGGTTGCGAGAACGTTTAGAAGAAACAGTTCGTCCAATTAGTAATGAGCGCAAAATATGGTTATTAAAACGCCTAAGTGCTGCTGAAGGTTTAGAAAAATACTTAGGCATGCGTTATGTTGGCCAAAAACGCTTTTCTTTAGAAGGTGGTGAAAGCTTAATTCCAATTTTTGATCGTATGGTCGAAAAATCTGGTGATTATAATGTCAAAGAGCTTATTATTGGTATGGCGCATCGTGGGCGATTAAATGTGCTTGTTAATATTATGGGTAAATCGCCTCAGGAGCTATTTAAAGAGTTTGAAGGTAAGCAAGGACGTAAATTATTATCAGGTGATGTGAAGTATCATTTAGGATTTTCATCAAATGCACGTACAAATCATGGGGATGTACATTTATCATTAGCTTTTAACCCATCACACCTTGAGACAGTTGATGCAGTTGCTGTGGGTTCAGCAAGAGCAAGACAAGATCGTTGGAAGGGTAGTGATAATATAGAGAATAAAGTGATTCCAGTTCAAGTTCATGGAGATGCAGCATTTTCTGGACAAGGTATTGTGATGGAGACTTTAGCTTTATCACAGACACGTGCTTATGGCACAGGTGGCTCCATTCATCTTGTGATTAATAATCAGGTTGGTTTTACAACCAGTAATCCTAAAGATGCTAGAAGTAGCTTATATTCAACAGATATCGCTAAAATGATTGAAGCGCCTATTTTTCATGTTAATGGTGATGACCCTGAAGCAGTACTAAGAGTCATCGAATTAGCATTTGATTATCGAATGACATTTAACAAAGATGTTGTCATTGATTTGGTTTGTTATCGTCGTCACGGTCACAATGAAGCAGATGAACCATCAGGTACTCAGCCTGAAATGTATCAAACGATTAAACAATTAAAAACAACGTGTCGTTTATATGCTGATCGTTTAGTAAATGATGGCCTAATTTCAGAAAGTGATGCTAAAGAGATTCAAAAAAATTACCGTAAGCGTTTAGAGAATGAGCAGTGTGTTGCTAATGTCACAACTGATTTATCAGCATCGGAAGATTTAAAACTAGTTGATTGGAGTCCTTATTTAGATAAGCACTGGTTAAAAGATAATGTATCAACAACTTATGATAAAGAAAAGCTTGTTCAGTTAGCAAAAAAAGTATGCCAGTACCCTGCCAATTTTAAATTACAGCCTCAGGTGAAAAAAACTTATGATGAACGTCTTAAGATGGCTTGTGGTGAAGTTGCTTTTAATTGGGGTGCTGCTGAAATGCTTGCTTATGCAACATTAGTTGAAGAAGGACACCCTATTCGTATGACAGGCGAAGACTGTGGGCGTGGTACATTTTCACATCGTTATGCTGTCTTACATAATCATGATTTAGTTAATAAAGTACAACCTGATTATATTCCAGTACAACACCTATCTGAAAAACAGGCAAGTTTTGAGATTTATGACTCTATTTTATCTGAATATGCCGTATTAGGTTTTGAATATGGTTATTCTGCCTCAGCACCTAATTCGCTAGTAATTTGGGAGGCGCAATTTGGTGACTTTGCAAATACAGCTCAAGTTGTTATTGATCAGTTTATTTCTTCGGCTGAAGAAAAATGGGGGCGTTTATCAGGATTAACACTTTATTTACCACATGGGCAAGAAGGTGCGGGGCCTGAACACTCATCAGCTCGTTTAGAGCGTTATTTACAATTATGTGCTAATGAAAATATGCAAGTCTGTATACCAACAACGCCTGCTCAAATGTATCATATGATTCGAAGGCAAGCATTAAGACCATACCGCAAACCACTTATTGTTATGACACCTAAAAGCCTATTACGTCACCCAATGGTGCACTCTTCAATAGATGATTTAAGTGAAGGTCATTTTCATTGCGTGATTAAAGAAGTGGATGCTGCAATAAAAGCAAAAAATGTCAAGCGTGTTGTTATTTGTACAGGCAAAGTATATTACGATTTATATAAAAAGCGTAATGAAAAAGAGCTAACTGATGTTGCTATTATTCGTCTTGAGCAATTAAATCCATTCCCTGAAGCTGAATTTAAAAAAGTAATGAAAGCTTATAACCATGTAACTGATATTATATGGGCTCAAGAAGAGCCAGAAAATCAAGGTGCTTGGTGGATGATTTCGCATTGTATTAGAAAAATGCTTAATGACAACCAAACACTAGGCTATGCAGGGCGAGCTGCTGCTGCATCACCAGCTGTGGGTTATCCTTCATTATTCCACGAACAACAAGAGCAACTAGTTTTAGATGCATTGAATTTATCTCAAACAGATTAATTAAGTTTAATATTTGATAGAAACTAAAAGGTAGTATTATCCATGACAATTGAAGTAAAAACACCTGTATTTCCTGAATCTATTACAGAAGGCACAGTTGCAACTTGGCATAAGAAAGAAGGTGATCAAGTTGAAGAAGATGAGGTTATTGTTGAAGTAGAAACAGATAAAGTCGTTATGGAAGTACCAGCGATGTCATCTGGAGTTATAAACAAAATTATTAAACATGAAGGTGATGTGGTTAATAGTGAAGAAGTATTAGCTACACTAAGTGAAACTAGTGGTGAGATAGTAAAAGAGTCAGCAGAAGTAAAAGCACCTCAAAAGCAAATGGCTACTTCTACTTCAAGTGAGAAGAAACCTGCAACTGTTGGCGTAAAAGCCGTTGATATAAAAGTACCTCAGTTTCCTGAATCTATTACAGAAGGTACCATTGCAAATTGGCATAAAAAAGTCGGTGAGCAAGTAGAAGAAAATGATGTGATTGTTGAAATTGAAACAGATAAAGTTGTTATGGAAGTACCAGCAATGGAAAGTGGTGTCATCTCAGGGATTCTTAAAACCGAAGGTGATGTTGTATTAACTGAAGAGATTATTGGTACTTTAATTGTTGGCGCACCAGCACCTTCACAAACAGCAGCAAGTGTAACAGCTGATGTAAATACCCAAGTAAATCACGCCAATGAGACTCAAGCACAGCATTTATCACCATCGGTACGTCGTGCAGTAAAAGAGCATGATATTGATATAGCAAATATTCAGGGTAGCGGTAAAGGTGGTCGTATTGTTAAGGAAGATTTAAATAAGCCACAGCAAGCTACATCTACTGTGCCACCAACTCAAGCAAAAGCTATGCCTACCCAGTCGCCTAAACCTCAGACACAGGTTGAAATAACAGGTGATCGTTACGAAAAACGTGTCAAGATGACGCGACTTCGCCAAACGGTTGCTAAACGATTGGTTGAAGTGCAGCATACTAATGCCATTTTAACTACATTTAATGAAGTTGATATGAAACCTGTGATGGATTTACGCAAAAAATATAAAGATTTATTTGCTAAGGAGTATGAGACTAAACTTGGCTTTATGTCATTTTTCTTAAAAGCCTCTGTTGAAGCATTAAAGCGCTTTCCAGAAGTCAATGCATCTATTGATGGCGATGATATCGTATATCATGGTTTTTATGATATTGGTGTCGCTGTAGGCTCAGATAGAGGCTTAGTTGTGCCTGTAATTCGTCATGCTGATCAGAAGTCGTTTGCTGATATTGAAGCAGATATTGTGCAAAAAGCGATTCGTGCGCGTGATGGTAAATTATCACTAGAAGAAATGCAAGGTGGTACATTTACTATTACCAATGGTGGGACTTATGGCTCAATGCTGTCAACACCGATTATTAATGCGCCACAAAGTGCTATTTTAGGGATGCATAATATTGTTGAGCGTCCTGTGGTGAAAGATGGCCAAGTCGTTGTCAGACCAATTATGTATTTAGCACTATCTTATGATCATCGAATTATCGATGGTAGTGTTTCAGTACGTTTCTTAAAAACAATTAAAGAGATGATTGAAGATCCGGCAAGATTATTGCTTCAAGTATAATATTAATTTAACATGTCATGACAAACGTATTAATGGGCCCGAAAATTCGGGCTTTTTTATGATTTATAGTTAATTGATAATTGAGGATACTGATGGAATATAACTTATCTAATAGCATTCGCGCTGTAAAAGATTTTCCTAAGCCAAATATTTTATTTCGTGATATTACAACCTTATTAAATGATGCTGATGTTTATCAACAAGCACTTGATCAGTTAGAGCTCGTTGCTAAAAAATATGAATTTGATGTAATTGCTGCAATAGAGTCGCGTGGCTTTATTTTTGGTGGTGTACTAGCGGATCGGCTAAAAAAACGCTTTGTACCGATTAGAAAACCAGGAAAATTACCTTATCAAACCTATCAGGTTGAATATGAATTAGAATATGGTAAAGATGCGTTAGAAGTGCATATTGATGCGTTTAAAAAAAATGATCGCATTTTAATTATCGATGATTTATTAGCAACAGGCGGTACTGCCAAAGCTGCAGCAGAACTTATTGAAATATCTGGCGCTAAGATAAGTAACTTTTTATTTTTAGTTGAACTCGATGATTTAATGGGTAGAGCATTATTAACTAATTATGTCGTTGATGCTTTAGTCCACTATTAAAATAGGTCGCTATTTTATTTCTTTTTTTTATTAATTAATGAAATAATATACAACACAATCCAGCGTATGCAAACAGCAACTAAAACGCCAATTAATGATTCTAAAAATCGTGATAAGGCATTCCAAAATGGTGGTATATGTGGTGAGAGTAAGCTTACAGCGATAACAACTGCAGCGGTTAGACCTGCAAGGCGTAATCCTTCTTCGAAATGAATAAATTTACAGATTAAAGAAATTAAGAAAATAACAGGGATACAAAGAATAATATGTGCCGGAAAAAAAACTAAAAAAATACCAGCAATGGCTGCTCCAATAAATGAGCCAATTAAGCGTACAACTGCCATATGATCTGTCAGTTTACGTGTATTTTGTATAACAACAATGCCTGAAATTGCAGCCCAGAGCCCACCAATGATTGACAATTGTTGACTGCTATAACCAATAAAGCTACTAATTAGAAAGCAAATCCATACAATGAGTGCCATTTCAATAGATAGAAATAATTTAGTCGATAGTTTATTTTGATGTAAATGAATCATTTTTGCTCACTTAAAGTCCATATCCTGTTACTTTAAATTTAGAAAAAAATTGCTGATCATTCAAGTTGATTAGGGTGAAACAACAATTTATATTTGCTGTAACTATGCTGGCATATGATTGAATTTCATCTATGATGAAAGACATTCTAATTAATTCTTATCAGTAAGATTATAATGAAGGAGAGATCTGATGCCATCGAAGAAAAAAGTTGCTACTGGTCAATCAATTAGTACAAAGCTCAAAGGTAGAGCACTTTTAAATGAACCATTATTAAATAAAGGTACGGCATTTAATGAGCTAGAGCGAGATAGTTTTGATTTACATGGTTTGTTGCCAGTACATATTGAGTCAATGAATTCACAAGTGATGCGTGTTGGCCGTCAATTACAGGAAAAAGCTAATAATATTCAAAAAAATATTTTTTTAAATGCTTTACATGACAGTAACGTAACCTTGTTTTATAAATATGCGACAATGAACATAGATGAAGTGTTACCGATTGTTTATACACCGACAGTTGGCGATGCAGTAGAAAGCTATTCATGTGAATTTAGAAGGCCTGCAGGTGTTTACCTTTCTTATGAACAAAAGGATAAATTAGATAAAATTTTAGCAAAAACAGCTAAAGAACGAGAGATTGATTTTATTATTGTTACCGATGGTGAAGCAGTACTTGGTATTGGTGATTGGGGCATTGGTGGTATGGATATCAGTATTGGCAAATTAATGGTTTATATTATTTGCTCAGGGATCAATCCTGCTCGAGTTTTGCCTGTACAATTAGATGTAGGAACTAATAATCAAAAATTGATCGATAGCTCACTCTATTTAGGATCACATCATAAGCGAATTACAGGTAAAGAGTACGATGAGTTTATTGATTTATTTGTCAAAAGCGTTAAAAAACATTTTCCAAACGTCTATTTACATTGGGAAGATTTTGGCCGTGATCATGCCAGAAGTATTTTAGAAAAATATCGTAATGATCTATGTACATTTAATGATGATATGCAAGGTACAGGAATTGTTGCAACTGCTAACACAATTACTGGCATTCAGGCAACAAAAACGAGCTTTAGTGATCATGTGGTTGTGATGTTTGGCGCAGGCACAGCAGGCTGTGGTATTATGGATCAGATATTAGATGCATTCGTTGCCAGTGGTATGACAGAGGCACAGGCAAGAAAACGTTTTTATATTATTGATCGTAATGGTTTAATTGTAGATGATATGGAAGGTTTACCTTATTTTCAAAAACCCTATGCAAGAAAAAGAAGTGAACTTAAAAAATGGCAGGTAGTTGATCAGGATAATATATCTTTACAAGAAGTCGTTGAAAATGCTAAAGCGACTATTTTAATTGGCTGCTCAACAGTTAAAGGAGCGTTTAATAAACCAATTGTAAAAGCAATGGCTAAAAATATTAAACGTCCAATTATTATGCCATTATCTAATCCAAACTCACATTGTGAGGCTGAACCTGAAGACTTAATTAAATGGACAGATGCTAAAGCGATTATTGCAGCAGGTAGTCCGTTTGATCCTGTTGAATATAAAGGTAAGACATACGTGATATCTCAGGCAAATAATGCGTTTATTTTCCCTGGTCTTGGTCTTGGCGCAATTGCTGTTAAAGCGACAAAAATGTCAGATAATATGATTCGAGCAGCATGTAAAGCATTAAGTGAGTTCTCACCATTAAGAAAAAATAAAGATGCGCCAATCTTACCACCAATTCATGATGCACCATTAGTCAGTAAAAAGGCAGCTGTAGCTGTTGCAAAAGCTGCAATTAAGGAAGGTTTATCAGCAATTAATGCTAAGGCATCCGATGCGGAAAAATTAGTAGAAGCGGCACAATGGACACCTAAGTATTCTAAATTAAATAAAGCTTAAGCACTGTAGTTATCTAGTGCATAACCTTTTGTTGTACCATCCACTTTACTTCCCTGTGGTATACTAGAGCCATCTTTTAATACCATGATACTATCAATACCACTTTTTGAATCACCATTAAGCCAGCGAGTAACAACATGGTTGATTAAAATATTGTTAGTTATATCAACTTTAATCGCTGTTTCTGCATTAATTGTTTTTTGTGCTTGAATGCTTGGAAAATAGCTATAAATACCAAGGCCATCGGCTTTAAAGTTTGATGCATTTGCCGTAATATATAGTGAAGCACACACTTGTTGTTTGGTGGAAGCCTCACCTGGTAAAGCACAACTAATTGTTTTTTGATCATTGCCATCATCTAAAGGCATAAAATAAGGCATTTCAGATTGATAAAAATTAATTTCACCATCAGTACCATTCCATACGGTTTGATAGTTTTCAAAATGCTCTACAGCTAATGCATTCATCGTGACATGGTTGCCATTTACAATTAATCCATATTGTGCTTGATCGATTGTCCAAGGCACTAAGCTTGCTGTGATTTTTACATCGTGATCAGCACGCCACAACCATAAGTTTTGCCCAATGGTATAGTTTGCATTAACAGTGATACAGCTATAGGCAGATGGAGAGTCTTGACTTACCTCTGTTCGAGCTATACGGCAATAGACATCTTGTAAGATAGTTGGGTTATTTATTTTACCTTGACCTTTTGTGCCAATGGTTAATAGAGTGTTTTGTGGGTCATTAATATTACCATTTGTACCGGCATCAAAGGTTATGCCACTGATATGTACACCTTCACTTGCTGTTGTCATACAGCTACCAGTTTGACTTTGGCAAACAAGTGCAGGTATACCAAGACCTAAAATTGTTTTATCATTTGGTGTATTAATTGTACCTTGAAGCTTATAGATTCCAGGCATAATAATTAAGCCTTTAATCGCATTGTTAGATAACTGTGTATTGATTTGATTAATTTCTGTTTTAGATATCTCTGTTGGTTTATCGTTATCTGGTGTTAGGATTATAAACTGATTTATAGGGATTGCTTGATTACCTACACTAACTTTCCATGTACCATTATCATTGATAATATGTGGTGCTTGAATATTATGTAGCTGCGTGCTATTTGTCATAGTAAATGGATAGCCTGGCCAAGGATTCTTAGTTGATGAGTCACCAGAGCCTGTATTGGTACCGTTATTATTATTAGATACGATATTCCAAACACCAGCTTGTAACTGATTAAATGTTGAATCAGTAATGTAATATTGTTGTTGCGAACCTAAAATAAGGTTTTGATCAACTTTGACATTATCCATAAAACCACCACTGGTATAGCCACAGTCACCACCTTCTCCCCAGTCACACATAAGTAGATTTTGTCCGCCGGTAATTGCAATATTTCTTATTGGGGAAGCTTGGGAGACTGCAAATCTTAACGGATGTCCGAGAGAAGCTGTATTAATTGTTAAATTTGATAGACTGCGCCAGAAATTATTTAAGCCCCCAGGAGACTTACAATTAGGATCAGCTGTATCTAAACAGTTATTTAAAACATTAATACCAGGGGAGACAATCACTTGATCTCGATTAGGTGCAACGCCTGTAATTTCTGTATAATAACCTAATTTAAATGGACCACTCATTGTATAGTTACCTTGATCAATTAAAATAGCATAACGCTTTGAGCTCCATTGGGTCGTTTCACCTTCATGGGTCGTATCTTGTGGTCCACCAATTTGACTACCTAATTTAAATAGGGTATTACCATTGTGATCATTCACAAGGTAAGCGCCGGATGGACAAGTGTCACTAGTGCAGTCGGATGGAGATTTTAGTAAAGTTTTAAATTCATCTCCATTAAGAATATTTGCAAAAGTACTGCTAGCTGTAATGAGCCCCAATGTTGAGATAATACTAATCGTAATTTGTTTGATATTTTCAGAAGTTAACATATCAATCCCTTTGTGTTTTATTAAACCATAAGTGTTATTCTTAAGGCCAAAATTAATAAGAAAAAATTAATTTTGGTGTATTTAAAGTGGACTAAAATTAGCTATAGAAAAAGGATTTATGCGTTATATTTATGCTAAGAAAGACATTTAAAACTTAGTGATAATACTTATGGTTGTAGGGATAGATCTGATTATAATTTATTTAATAATTTTTTTGAAAATTTATTTGCAAGGATAATTCATGACGCCTTTAGGAAAACCTGTTTCAAGCCCTGGTAACTTTATAGTTTGAGTATCATAATGATTATTTGCTAAGGCTTGTGGTATCCAAAAGCCAATGGTATTAGAAAGCATCTGGGTTGGGTCAGAAAACGTATATTTTAGTCGTTTGCTAAATGCAGCAATATCATCAGCTTTAGTATTAGAATAATCACCTGGCAATAAACTAGATTGTGTCGTTGTTGTGATATCTGCTATAAAACTTAAGGTTTTATTGGCAATTATTTCTCTGTTATATAAAGCACCCCAGACACTTTCAGTATAATAGTTATAGGCCTTTAGGGGCAAAGTTTTGTCACCGACAGAATCTAAAACTTTAGCGTAAGCAGCTATAAAAATACGTCTATCGGGTAATTGATTATTCGACTCTACTTTTAAAAAGTTGTAATACCAATTAGAGTCTTTTGTTAACCCTGCCGTATAGTTGGAGCCTGCAACATTACGTAAAATTACTTTAGCATTTTGCCAGTTGATATCTAATTTTGAAAATGTTTGATGTAGTCTGTAAGCATCATCTAAACCTACCAACATAAAGGTACCAATCATAACATTGTTATAAGGTATTGGATAAGCTTTAGAGTGGCTTTCAATAAAGTTATTTTTAAAGGTGGTTTCATTGAATGAATTTGGATTTTTTAATATGGATGTTAAATAGGATTGAGATAGTAATAAGGCATAATTGCTCATACAATGGATGGCTTTTTGATGGCCTTGCCAAGCAGGGTTATTCAATTGATAAACCCAATTTGGTTTTTGGTTATTCACTTTATAAGTAGATTTAATATTATCTAATAGGTTTTGTGCTAATGATTTCCATTGAGTGTCACCTAAATTCTTCAGATAAAGCAAATAGGCAATGGCAGGGCCAATATGAGAAATTGATGTCGTTTCAAAAAAGCCACTATTAGGTTGCACCCTTAAGCTTTCATGAGCTAATAGTTTGCGATTTTGATCATAGATATACAAATCAGAGTTTAAAAATAAGATTAAAACAGATGCTGAACTAGTATTTGATGTAGAATTAGTTTGCATTTCTTTACTTAGTGTAGTGCCAATCGATTTATCTTGACCGTAAAAACTATGTAATAATTGATAAAATGCAGTTGGTGTTTGATAGACTGTTGTTTCAGAAGCTTCTGTTTGAGCATAACTTACAGCCCCTAAAGAGAAAATTAAAGCAAATATAGTGAGATATTTTTTCATCATTAAACCTATTTTTTATTATTAAAATTTTAAATAAGATACAGAAAGTAGGTGCTATAAAAAATTAGAAATAGGTTAATGAAAATTGTTAACTAAAAGTTAATATAATAAGGATATAAATACCTAGCTTGTCAATTGAAGCATATTAGCTGTTGCAAGTGTTTTAATTTTATCTTCAGTTAAACGAAAAACCGTCCACTCATTCATGGCTTTGGCACCTAAGCTTTGATAAAAATCAATCGCTTTTTGATTCCAATCTAAAACCCACCATTCAATTCGACCACAGTCTCTTTCAACAGCTAATTTTGCGAGAAAATAAAAGACTGCTTTACCGATGCCACTTCCACGATGTTCAGGCTTAATGTATAAGTCCTCTAAATACAGGCCAGGCTTACCAATAAAGGTTGAAAAATTATGGAAAAATAAAGCAAAACCAATTTCAATATTATCTTTGCAAATCAAAATCACTTCAGCACGTGGTATATTACCAAATAAATGCTTTCGTAAGCTATCTTCTGTTGCAATTACTTCATGAGCTAATTTTTCAAATTCAGCTAATTCAGAAATAAAGTTTAAAATTGTTGAGATATCATTTTCTGTAGCAAAACGGATATGAATATCATTAAGTGACATAGAGAAAATCTTCCATATGGTAATTTCTAACTAAGAATTAATATACTTGATATTATGCTTAATTTAAAATAAAAATTGGTAGCTACGAGTGGACTTGAACCACCGACCCCAGCATTATGAATGCTGTGCTCTAACCGACTGAGCTACGTAGCCAATGTGCGAGACTGTATTTTACTGAATTGAGCGCTTGTGTCAACCATTGGCGAGGATAAATTTATATTTTTATTAGTTGAGCGTAATAGTGGCATAAACTGCTTTATGTTCTTCACTATTAGGGTGGTTAGGATAAATCTCAGAGCTAGGGTTAATGACATAACCTGATATGGTGGCATTACTATGATTAGTAGCTACCTGATCATAAGGTAGAGAATATTTGCGAGGTTGGGTATTTTGGCAGCAGGTGTCATTTATGCTAGAGATTTTAAATGCACCAAATGTTGTTTTAAAATCTTTCAAGCTATTAAGACGTGAGGCATTACCGTTCGCATCACCTACTTCATTCATATCACCAGCAAGGATAACAGTAACATTTGTTAATTTAGTACCACTGCCTACTGTATTTTGTGCATCTTGAATAAATTGTTTTGTATTCCAATATGCAGCTGATCCATAGTGAGGAAAGTGTAAAGCGACAAATAAAACTTTTTCCCCACTATTATCTTTTGCTGTACCTTCTAGGTAAATCATATTATAAGGACGAACACCATTATTATTATCTGTCGTCCAATAATTTCCTGGGGTAGTTGTATTGGGTAGAACTTTCCAACGATTGGTATTAAAGGTAATTTCTGTTTCATCAAAATCACCACTGGTTAAGTGATTAGTATTCACATATGTTTTCCAGTTAGTTAAACCATAATGACTCTTTAATTCATCATCTAATAAAGGAGTAGCACCATGGTGTGTGTCTGTTATGGCTTGTTCTAGTGCAATAAAATCTACTGGTTTACTTTGAATTTGACTATTAATTAGATCTAATTCTTTACTGCGTAAACTATTTTGACTCCAAATACCATGATCTCGAGCAGAGCGAATATCACCTTTGACATTGTATTGTATGATATTAACGGTTGATGCATTAGCGATAGAAATGCTACAAAATGCAAGTAAGCTTAGTATAGATTTAATTTTAATCATTTTAAAATACTCCTTAATTTATTTTTACAATAAGTAAAAGTAATTTTCTGTTTAATTGGCAGACGATAATAATCAAACGTTAATTAAAAGTAAAAGATTTTACAGCAAATCTAAACTAAATATTTAAGAACTAAATGGCCTAAAAGGACAATTAACACAAGATTAACAACCAGTTTGACGACCTTAGAGTGGCCTTTAATGAGTACCTGGCTACCTAAAATATAACCAAATGCTGAAGCTGGTACACCAATTAAGGCAGGCGTCCAATCAATACGATTGACGACGATAAAATAACCTAAAGCAGAAAGATTTGAGATGAAATTAATCAAGCGTGCATTAATCGATGCATCAACATAATCCATATAGAGAAAAAAGACAAAGCCTAATAATAAGAAAGTACCAGTACCTGGACCAAAAAAACCATCATAAGCACCAATGATAAAGCTAACTAAAATACAACGAGTAATTTCTTGAGATTGACTTAATTGGCTTCTGTATTTGACTTGAATGATCCTTGATTTAAAGGTATTGATAACTAGAATACTTGGAATTAATACAAGTAATAAGTAAACCATCGCTTGTGCATCTAAAAAGCGGCTTAGAAATGCACCAGAAATTGCACCTAATAATCCGGTAATAACACCATATTTCATTAAGGATAAATCAATTTTATTATGACGTAAAAAACGGTAAATAGCAGTAGTGCCACCTAAAGTTACAGTGAATTTATTGGTTCCTAATACTAATGCTTCAGGAACACCAATTAAGAGAAATGTAGGGATAGTAATAAAGCCCCCGCCACCACCAATTGCATCAATAAAACCAGCAAAGGCAACTAAGATAATTTCAATAATGATTTGTTCAAAACTCATAATGATTGCTATCCTTTGCTTGATTCATCGCTACTTAATATAACGATTTATAATAAACCACTTAACCCATAAAAAGCTAAAAATACCAATATAAGCGCCAAAAACTATATCAGAAAGGAAATGATCATTAACAATTAATCGGCTAATACAGATTATTGTTGCAATAATACATGCAAGTATTATAAAAAAGGATTTACGTGATAGATAAGCTAAAGATAGAAGACCAGCAAAGTTAGCTAATGCGTGGCCTGATGGTGTTGAATTAAAGACTTTTTTCATTGAAAAAAAATGAAAGCCATATAGATTGTGATTAAATAGCATCTCTGGGCGATAACGTGCTAAAGTATATTTCAGAATTGCACCAATTGCTAAAGCCACAAACAAGCTTAATGCGATAATTAACCATCTTGATTGTTGGGTTCTCGGTTTGTTTCTGATAAATAGCCAAGCATAATAGATAAAAATTAAGATCATTAACATTGCCCAATGCTTTGGATCAAATAGATTATCAAGCCATTGGCTAAATTGATATATTTTACTTGTATGTGCGATTTGTTGGTTAAGATAATAAGCGATTGTTTGATCAAGATAAATATAGCTAAACCAATAAAAAATAACCAGTAAAATTAGGAAGATAACTGAGCTTTTTAATGGCATTGGTGTTTTAGCCATGTATAATCCTTAACAAGGTATTGATTTTTCAATAATGACCAATCATATATTGATTTATAGGTAAAATAAAGGCATTAATGTGGCTGAAAATAGTATAAAAATGGATATTTCATTAGATCAAAATACGGGTTGGCTTAATGGTATTAAGCACAAACCATCGCCTAATTTTAACCAAAGGCCAAATAGACTAGATTTATCATTATTGGTGATCCATTGTATTAGTTTACCTGAAGGTCAATTTGGTGGCAGTGAAGTAATCGATTTTTTCCAAAATAAACTCGATATGAATCAGCATAAAAGTTTTAATTTACTTAAAGGTATGAAAGTATCTGCACACTTTTTAATTAGACGTTGTGGAGCGATTATTCAATTTGTTTCAATTTATGATCGAGCCTGGCATGCAGGTGTATCATCTTTTGAAGGTAGAGAGAATTGTAATGATTATTCCATTGGCGTTGAACTTGAAGGCACAATCGATCAATCTTATGAAAAAGCACAGTATAGCTCCTTGGTTAAACTAACTAATTTATTAATAAGTCATACTATAATTAATAAAACTAGCATTGTTGCACATAGTGATATTGCACCAAGACGCAAAAGTGATCCTGGTGAATATTTTGACTGGGGTTATTATTTAAGGTGTTTATGAGTAAGAGGCTGATTGGATTAATCCTATTATTGATTTGTATTGGGGGTTATACAACAGCTTATGCGATTAATGTAATTACACTTGCACCAAATATTACTCGTTTGATTCAGAGTATTATAGAGAAAGCGCATGAAGATAATATTAAGCCAAAGGTAAAAATTATTGCAACAGTGCATTATATTGGTGAACCAAGATCTATTCGTAATATTCCATCAATTGGAGATGCTTATCGTATTCAGTTAGAAAAAATTATATTATTAAAACCTGATTTAGTACTTGCATGGCAAGGCGGGACTAAAAAATCAGATATTGAAACATTAAAATCTTTTAAAATTCATGTTGTTGAAGTCAATGCAACATCCTTGAGATCTGTTGTTAGTTTAATTACTAAGTTAGGCGAATTAATTGGCTTAAAACCTCAAGCCGATCAAATGGCAAAAGAGTTTTTAGAAAAACTAAAACAACTAAAACCTAAAAAACCGTCACATAAGAGGGTATTTGTACAACTATCAGAATTGCCCTTATATACCATTGGTGGTAAAGGTTTTATGAATGAAATTATCTCTTACTGTGGTGGTAAAAATATTTATCAATCAGTAGCAAAAGAAGCATTTGAAGTATCGGTTGAATCAGTCGTATTAAAAAATCCAGATGTTATTTTAGTGACACAAAATTTAGTTAATGGTTCAACAAAACTTTTAACTTCAACGCTTTGGCAAAGATACCCTAAGCTTTCTGCAGTTGAGAATAAACAAATTTATGCAGTTAATTCAAATACGGTATCACAAGCTACTTTAGAGCTTTTAGATGGTGTTAAAGCGCTGTGTAAGGTTTTAAATAATTAATCAGTTAATTATACTTAAACTTAAGCTAAACTTAAAATTAAATGGATTAAAAATAAACCAGTGATGAGGTTTGATAATGAACACTAAAACGGTATGGAAAGTTGTATTTCTCTCTGGTATTGGTGGAATGTTGGAGTTTTATGATTTTATTATTTTTGCTATTTTTGCGCATCAGTTAGGCATAGTCTTTTTCCCATCAGATTCAACTAGCTTATCGACAGTATATGCTTTTGCTATTTTTGCGGCAGGTTATCTAGCAAGACCTTTAGGTGGCATTATTTTTGGTCACTTTGGTGATCGCTATGGCCGCAAAAAAACCTTTGCGATTTCAATTAGTTTAATGGCAATATCAACGTTATTAATGGGATTAATACCAGGTTATCATTTATGGGGGGTGACAGCAGTCTTATTATTTCTACTACTAAGGGTTATACAAGGATTAGCAGTTGGTGGTGAGATTCCAGGCGCAATTACATTTGTCTATGAGCATGTAAGAAAGTCCGCAAGAGTCGGGATTGGTATTTTATTTTTCTTTATTAATTGCGGTATTTTATTAGCAAGCGTTGTTTATGCTTTAATTTATCATTTATTACCCTTAGAAGTAGCAAATGAATATGGTTGGCGTATTGCATTTATATTTGGCAGCCTTTTAGCAATTGTTGGTTATTATTTGCGTAAACGCCTTGATGAGACACCTGAATTTGTGCAATTTGAAAGTCGACTACGACCAACTGTGCCGATTATTGAGTTATTTAAAAAACATAGTTTATCTGTGCTTGCGGGTAGTTGTTTGATGGTATTAATGGCAACAGTAATTAGTATGGTATTTCTGTATTTAGTGCCTTATTTACAAAATATCGGTAGTTATACTGTTATGGAAATATCACGGCTACATTTATTTGGTTTAATCATATTACCTATATTTATTCTTTTTTGGAATTTTGTTGCTGAGAAAGGCGTTAGGCAAAATAAACTCTATACATGGATTGTAGTTTGTTTTATCGTTTTATTAATTCCTTTATTCTATGAAGTTGCACATCACCGATATGAATGGATTTCATATTGTATATTAATTATATTAAGTGCTGGAATAGCTGGCTTATCACCTGTGATTTTAGCTGAAAACTATCCAGTTGAAGTGCGTTATAGTGGTGTAGCTTTTGGTTATAATATTGCTTATGCAATCTTTGGCGGTTTAACACCATTGATTGCAAGCTGGATGTATTATGCAAATATTTCTCATATTGCACCTGCTTGGTTATTAGTTATTGCAAGTGTTATTGGTTTAATCGGTCTTTCATTAGGTATTCGTTATCAAAAGTTTGCAACTAAAGTTGTTAGTTAATTTAAAGTTTTGATGCCTTGATTAGTTGCCATTAACACAGTATCTGCTGTACGGTGTGCAAATAAGCCACAACAAACAACACCAGTTAATTGTGTTAGAACAGCTTCAGTCATTTTAGGCTTACTCATCTCAAGATTATGAATATCAAGAATAATATTGCCATTATCTGTAATAAAGTTTTCACGTAATACAGGTTGGCCACCAAGTTGAATAATCGCTCTTGCAACTAGACCTCTTGCCATGGGAATAACTTCAATTGGTAATGGAAAACGACCTAATAAATCGACATATTTCGATTGATCAATAATACAGATAAATTCTTTAGCTGCTGTAGCAAGTATTTTTTCTCTGGTTAAAGCACCACCACCACCTTTGATTAACATTTTTTGGTGGTTACATTCATCAGCACCATCAATATAAAGATCAACTGAGTCAACGCTATTTAAATCTGAGACATAAAATCCATGTGCTTTAAGCTTTTCAGTCGTATCTTCAGAAGATGAAACAACTTGATTAATTTTATGTTTAATTGGTACTAAGGCTTCAATAAAATGTTTAACTGTTGATCCAGTACCAATACCAAGTGTTATATCAGGTTTAATAAAAGTAATAGCGGCCTCAGCGACTTGCTTTTTTAATGATTCGACTTGTTCCATGAGAGATCCTTTAAATTTAATCATTTATCACAGGCTATGATAACACTCTTAAAATTACAGTGTTAAGTATTATTCAAATTGATTTAAAAATTGAAGCAATTTCTGGCTTAAAGCAAAAAAATCAGGATTAAAAGCAATTCTTTTTAAATTTTTGATTTTTAATTTATTTTTTGCGCTAACAGCGCCAAAGATTAGTGGGTATGGTTTTTCATTATGATAATAATTGCCTTCGATACCATAATGTGGATCATTAATATCAATATGCATGCCAAGGTGCGAAAAATCAACGATTTGTGCTGAAAATTCACGACTATTAATAATCTTAATACGTTTATCTTCAGATTGAAAGTCATCTAAAGCAGAGTAGACTCTACAATAATTCAAAGGGTTGTTTTGATGGTTAAAATAGTTAAGTGCAACTTGGTAAGATGTGGTTTCATCTTCTGTTGATATGATCATAAAAATCGGTTGTTTTAATGTTTTTTTTAATTGTTGCTTGGTTTTTTTTATGTGTTTTACAATTTCTGCTGCTGCTTGCATGGGAAATTCATTATAGCTAAATTTATCACTGCCACAGAGTGATTTAACATGCGTAAATGGTTTTACTGGGATAACTTTACTAATCGGGCTAATAAACGGAGGTAATGATGAAACCCAAGGTGTATTTAGACCAAAAGCAGGTGCAAATAGTGTAATACTTTGAATAACATCTGGATATTTTAAGGCAGTTAGCATTGAAAGTAGCCCACCATAGGAATGGCCTATTAAATGAATGCGTGAATATTTAGATGCTGCTTGTGTGATTAGATGATCGATTTGATCAAGCCAGCTTAGGTATGGAATATTTAATAATTCATTCGGTGTTGTCCCATGGCCAAGTAATAAAGGAGCAAAACAATGATACCCTTGCTCATTGAGTTGATAGGCAAGTGAGCGCATGGCATAAGCAGATGAAGAAAAACCATGTGTTAATATTACCAGTGGTTTTTGATATTCTCCTTTGAGAAAAAAAGGGCTATTATCAATATGAGAAGCTTGCTTAACATGTTGACGTGTCAGTGTAATATAATCACTTAAATTTAGTGATTTGACTTGGTCGATATGATGTTGATACTTATTCATAGTAAGTCAAGCAAAGATTATTATTGTTATTAGTATAATATAACCATAGCAGCTAAATTTTAATTGGCAATATTTAAGTGATGCAAATTAATAGCATATATTTTATTTAAATTATAGTGTGTTAACTTGTATTTGATCCATTTGCGCTTGATTCTGATTAATAAAAGTATCAAATGTGTGAAAATGTTGTGGTGTCTCAGATACCTTAAAAGAAGGCTTAGGCCTAACAAGTCCAAGATCTTGCCTTGCTTGAGTTAACCTGTCTGAAACAGCAACATAAGAATGAGCTAATTTATCACTATTTCGTGACCCCCAACGTTTGTGGCTTATAACGCGTTCTAGTTGGTTAAGTTTATTTTTTAAGTTATTACCATCTAAAGTAGCGTTAGGCATTTGATAAATTTCATCCATTACCACTTTAATTGCTTTTGCTTTTTTTTCACTCCAGTAGCCAATATTACCACCTTTTCTAGCTTTCATGTCATCAATAGCTGCTTGTCCAATATCAATAAGTTCATTTTTAATACCTTCTAGTTGAAGATTATCGTTTATAATATTGTCATAGGCAGGGTTAGTTGTGTTAATCGTGACTTTTTCGGCATCTATATTAGTTGCATAGTTTAGTGTAATTCCTTTACCAGTTGCATTATCTAAATTGTGAGAATTTGGATATCTTTGTGCACCAGCAGAGTCATGGCCATGAATATGGTATAGTGTTTTACTAACATCAGCTGTATCTAAAGATTGTAGAAAATGACCATGGCCACAATCTCTATTCCAAATAAGTTGGTACTCTAGTGAATTTTGGTCAATATTTCTGATTGATCCATCTGCTATTTTATCAGAAAAGCTTTTATTAATATCAATAGCTTTATCTACTACTGAATCATAATATGGAGCTTGTTGATTTATCTGATCAATTATATTTCTGTTAAGTGGTGCATGGGTTGCAACAACTGGATTATCATTAGGATCAAATTTAACTGAAACAAGTTTTAACTTAGCTAAATAATTATCTAACATTTGCCCAAGTAGCGGTTGTTGAATATCTTGATCAATTAAAGTTTGTCTAAAATTGGTTAAAGATTTGGCTTGATCTTGATGAGCATCTCGATATAAATTATGTGTTATTTGGGCATAAGTTCCGTTTCTCATGTGCTGGAGATTACTGACAAATTCATGATCATGGTTAGAGTAGATAATTTCATAATCAACATTATTGTGACTCATAGTATGTAATAAATATAAGGTCATTGCATCATTTTGACCACGGTCAGCTAGGACATCACCTATATAGCATAATGATGTATTTCCTACCGCAATAGGGTCAAATTGTAATTGATCAATTAATGCGTTAAAAGCACCTACATTATTTTGATCATATGCTTGTTTTAAATTTGCATAATGGACATCTAAATTTGTAATTATACCTTCATCTTTTAAACCAATTAGCATTTTTAATGTATTGGCATGAAGGTCACCAAAGTAAGTTGTATTAGGCATTGTGCAACTCCTTCTAGTTAATATTAAATTTAAAATAATCAGATATTATATAATCATTTATTTCGGAGAGTGAAAAGGTCTTAGTGAAATAGTATTTGGCTGATATTTAGGATAAATAGATTTTATTACAATAAGTTATCAGAATGTTTATTGTAATATATTAAAGTTTGATTATTTTTTATGAAGTTTATTTTTGTTGTAGCTATAAAGAAAACTCTTTCCCATTTACTTCACTTTGTTTATCAAAAAATGTTGGTACTGAAGTTGAGGTGGTTTTATCTTTTAAGTGGCTAGGTTTATTGATTTCAACCCATTTTTGTTCATTACTAAAATAATGGATATTAACAATAGCTTGAGGACTCAGCATACTTTGGTCATTACTATCAGTTTCTAAAATAATATCTTGATAAGTATATTTTTCACCTATCTTGGCATGTGCTTTTGCCTCAGCAAATGTATCATAGGTTTTTAGGAATGTAGAGCGTGCTGGCTCTTTTAGCAAATTAAATTGGTTAAATGTATCGGCAGCAATTTGAAAGCTATTTTTTTTATTAAAAGCAGCAGATGAACTGCCTCTGTATTCATTAATTGGGCATTTAAATACAATAAATGTCATTTGAATTACCTCCTTTGTTATTCAAAAGAGAGCATCATAATTGATCTGAATTTATTTAAAAAGTAACTTTTATCGTTTACTTGAAATATTTAAAATAAAATAATAGAGAATGTAGTTGTTATTATAAAGCATGGCATCAAATAATTTTGTAATGATTTTTTATGAATGTTTGATCATCTCAATCAGTGCTAAGATAACTAAGACGGTTAAGAAACTATTGGCAATTAAAAAAGCACTGAGTCTGTGCGTAAATCGATTATAGGTTAAATAGATTAATGAGTGAATCAATGTTGCTGCAACATAAAGCCAACTTAAAATTAAAAATAAATAATCTTCAATATGAAGATAAATTAATAAAATAATGGTGATATAAAATAAAATTGGTAGTCTACATAAATCTTGAAAATGGTAGGCCGTTGTTTTTGCATGATGGCTTTCACTTTCTGCTCTGGCATATTCCAATTCATTTAAATCAGTAATTGGTAAAGAGCCATCACGAATCGCTTGTACTTTTGAGAAAAGACTAATAAATAAGCTGATTAGCGTTAAAATCATTAATACAAATACTGGATATAGTAATAGTTGTTGCATCAATTTGAATTATCTCTTACTTAGCTTGCATATAATGTAGTTCTAGCAAAGGTTTCACACTTAGGCAATGAACTTGTTGCTATTCGTTTAATATTTGCACCAAGAGATTGAAGTTTTTTATCAAATTGACTATAACCACGGTCAAGGTAATTAATATGATGAATATAGCTTTCGCCTTCTGCAACTAATCCAGCAATTGTAAGACAAGCTGAAGCCCTTAAATCAGTTGCAGTGACTTCAGATGCATATAGTTTACTATGACCTTGACAAAATACATGATTACTTGAAATATTAAGATTAGCATTCATTTGATTTAACGCATTAACGTGATGAAAGCGGTTATCAAATATGTTTTCAGTAATTGTGCTTTGTCCTTTTGCAAGGCTATGTAATAGCATTGTTGGTGCTTGTAAATCGGTTGAAAAGCCAGGGTAGGCTTGAGTTGTTAAATTGATGCCAATCAATTCATTAAGACTTGGGTATATCTTAATTTTAGATTTTGCAGTGCTGATTTTTGCACCCATTTGTCTGAAGTGGTTTAATTCAGTCGTTAGTAATTTAGGATTAGTGTTTGTTAGTTCAACTAAGCTATTCGTTGCAAGCGCACTGATAAGATAAGTGCCTGTTTCAATTCTGTCAGGAATGATTGTATGGCATGCGCTATGAAGTTTTGGAACACCACTGATTTGTATTTTAGATGTACCAGAACCTTTTATTTTAGCACCCATAGCATTTAATAGTTTACATAAGTCAATAACTTCAGGCTCTTTGGCTGCATTTTTTATTGTGGTAATACCTTCAGCAATTGTTGCTGCCATAATAACATTCTCAGTTCCTGTTACAGTAGGCATGGTAAATCTAATATCTGCACCATGTAGTTTCGTTGATTTTTTTTTGGCATAAACAATGCCATTATTAATATGAAATTCAGCACCCATTAAGCTCAATGCTTGTAAATGTTGATCAATAGGGCGTAAGCCTATATTACAACCACCAGGTAGACAAATGGCAACTTCACCAAGACGGCTTAGTAGGGGACCTAAAAATAAAACAGAAGCACGCATTGCCTTAGCTTCTGCAAAGTCAATAATTTGTTGTTTAATCGTGTTAGCTGTTAAGGTAGTTGTCTCATTTGTCTCAGTCAGATGAACACCTAATTGTTTTAGAATTAATTTAAAATGCTCAACATCTGTTAAAGATGGCACATTACAAAGCATAACACTTTGCTCTGTTAATAAGCTTGCAGCAAGTAAGGGTAAGGCTGCGTTTTTTGCGCCTGAAATTTTTACTGTGCCTTCTAAGGTGTTGCCACCTGAAATTATCAATGTATCATTCATTGTTTAGTGCATGCCATTGCTTTGGGGTATAAGTTTTTAATGCGATTGCGTGAATCTCTCCACTTCTAATATAGTCGTTTAAGACTTGATATACCAGTTGTTGTTGCTTGACTTTACTGAGTATTTTTTCAAAAGCATCACTAATGACAATGGCTTCAAAATGGACATTATCATCTGATTGTACCAGTGCTTGTGAGTGATCAATGGCCGTTTCAATAAGTTCTTTAAGTTTGATTGCATCCATTTGAGTTAATCCAATTATTTGTGGTTTTATGGTATTATTCAAATTGGATTGCAAGTTTGCAAGGATTATGTCAAAAAATTTACACTAGAAGGTTATAAACACCTTGAACTTTTGCAAGTTCAGATGCTTTTGGGTTGGTGCTTAAGCCAGTGATTTTTAATGTTAGGTTGTGTTTCATAGCTAATGATTTCTGTAGTAACAACCAACTTAAACCAGCGCTATCAATGGCTTTGATCATATTAATATCAATAACCCAAGTGCATATATTTTTATTAAATTCTCCATAAAGTGTTAAGGCTTTTTGTTCAATTGGCATAACGCTATCAAAGCATAACGAATCATTTATCTGCCAAGTGATTGTTTGTTCATTCCTCTGAATGTCAATCATGGTTTTAGGCGCCTTTAGCATTCATTTGAGTTAAGCGCGTGATTAATTGCGACATACTTGTTGCTTGTTGGAATTGTTCACGGTAGTTATTTAGAATACTCACACCACCAACAACAATATCATAAGTTTTCCAAGTATTATCACTGCGAATCATTTTAATTTCCAATGGTGAAGCATTATTATTGGTTTTATTAACAATTTCTCCTTTGACGGTAATATATTGTTTGTTTTTAATTGAATCAGGTGAAATTGGTGTGATTTTTAATTCATAATTACCAACTTTAGTGACGGTTTTGGCATAAAAGCGTGCTAATAATGTAATAAATTGATCAATAAATTCTTTTTTCTCTTTTGCTGATGCACTACGCCATTTAATACCAACAGCATATCCTGCCATAACATCTTCATCAACATAAGGGATAAAATATTGATTAACTAAATGTACAAGAATTTGTGGATTTTTTTCAATTTCTTGTGACTGCTGACTGACAAGTTCTTGAAGTTTGCCAAATGAGCCTTGAATAATTGAAACAGGGTTGTTTGGGTTGATCGCTGTTGCATTCGTTTGGTTATCAACGACCGTTGTTGTTTTTGTTGTATGTTCGGCATAGTTAACTGAAATTAAACCCATAGTTAATATAGGAGCGATAATTAATTTTAAATATCTCATTTTTCTTTATCTCCACTAGATGATACGAATGTGTTAATTAATGATGTAAAATCAATTGCAGGATATGTAGTAACGATGCGATCTCCATTTTTTAGATTGCCTGGTGAAAAGCCAGGTGCGATACCGATATAACTTTCACCTAATAAACCACTGGTTTGAATGCCTGCAGATGAATTTTCTGGGATTTGCTGAAACTGAGTATTAATTTTCATTGTCACAACTGCAGCGAAGGTTGTAGGGTTAAGAGAAATATTAGAGACAGTACCTACTTGTACACCAGCTATACGTACAGCTGCATTGGGCTTTAGTGCGCCAATATTGGTAAAATCAGCTGTTACTGTATAGGTTTTTTGACCTGTAATATCTTTAAAGCCAAGACCACTGACTTTCATTGCAAGAAAAATTAATGCAACAATTGCGATAATGACAAATAAACCAACCGCCATTTCATAAGATTTTTTATACATCATAAAACCCTTAATTTATTATTTAAACATCATGGCTGTTAATAAGAAGTCTAGCCCTAAAACTAATAAAGAGGAGTAGACAACTGTTTTAGTGGTGGCTTTTGCAATGCCTTGAGAATTAGCTTGGCAAAAATAACCTTGATAAATACTAACCCAAGTAACAGCAAAACCAAATACAATACTCTTAATAATGCCAGTGACAATATCATCAAAAAATAAAACAGATGATTGCATATTACCCCAATAAGTACCGCTATAAACACCAAGTAAGCCAACACATACCCAGTAACCAGATAATACAGCAACAGCACAAAAAATAATATTCAGTAAGGGCATTGCAATTTGACCACCCCAAAATCGTGGCGCAATAATATAGCGAATTGGGTCAACGCCCATCATCGTTAAGCTTGAGAGTTGTTCAGTAGCTTTCATAAGACCAATTTCTGATGTTAAGGCACTGCCTGCTCGTCCTGCAAATAAAAGTGCTGTCACTACAGGGCCTAATTCGCGTAAAACACTTAATGCAACCATAGGACCTACTGCAGATTCCGCACTAAATTTAGTTAAAGTATAGTAACCTTGTAAGCCTAAAACAAAACCAATAAAGATAGCTGAGACAACAATAATGGTTAATGAGTTAAAACCAGTTGCATAAATTTGCTGAATACTTTGGCGTATCTTTACTGGTCCAAAAATACTCTGTAATAAAAATAAAAACGCCTCGCCCAGTGCTTGAGTTTTATTTAGAAAATAGCGCCCTATTGATTGGGTAAAGTTAATCATTACTCTTTAGTCCTTAAGCTCTATTAACTCTTTAAATGAAGCACCAGGATAATGGAAGGCAACTGGCCCATCGATATTACCATTTAAAAATTGTTTTACAAATGCTGAGTCAGATGACCTTATTTCATCAGGGCTACCACAGCCCATAATTGACTTATTTGCTGTGACAATTACATAATCTGCAATACTTAGTGCTTCATCAATATCGTGGGATACGACAATAGATGTCATATCAAGAGCATCATTAAGTGTTTTAATTAATTTTAAAATAACGTGAAAAGAGATAGGGTCCTGGCCAGTAAATGGCTCATCATAAAGCATAATATCAGGATCAAGTGCAATGGCTCTTGCTAAAGCAACACGCCTTGCCATACCACCTGAAAGTTCACTGGGCATTAATTGATAAGTATTACGTAAACCAACAGCTTCAAGTTTCATTAAAACAATATTTTTAATGATTGCTTCAGAAAGATTTGTATTTTGACGTAAGGGGAAAGCGACATTATCATAAACAGACATTTGGGTAAATAAAGCACCCGACTGGAATAAAACCCCCATACGTTGTCTTAGCGCCATTAGTTGTTTGCGTTTAATTTGATTAATGTTTTTATCAAATACACAAATAGACCCTGTTTGAGGACGTATCAAGCCACCAATTAAGTGTAACGTGGTTGTTTTTCCACAGCCGCTTGGCCCTAATATAACTGTAATTTTTCCCTTTGGAATTTGAAAGCTAATTTGCTTAAAGATCGTGCGACTACCTCGGTAGAAGTCAACATTCTCAAATGTGATAACCGACAAGTTAAGACCCACTTAATAAACGTTGTCATTAAAATTGTAGTTATCATAGCGAATTTTATGCTAAATGGCTACTTATGATCATTCAAGTTACATAGGCAATAAAACACATAGGGATAAAAAAGATATATTTTAAATAAAAAGGCAATATTTTGTATTTTTGGTATACTTAATTTAAGGTAAGGGGAAATACAAGTATAACAAAACTAGGGTGCAGAATGAGGTAGTCATAAGATGATAAAGAAGCTATTTGTCATAACAGTTGTATGTTTGCCTGTCACAGGCTTTGCAGATGGCTTTATTCAATACCCTGTTTCATATCATTGCCCAGCATTTAATCAAGTAGCGATTCAAAGAGATGGCTCTTTTGAAGCAACAACCTATATCAATGGTTTATCAATCCAGTGGCAAGGGGCTGCTATTCATCGTTCTGTAGGTGTCAAAGCACTTAAATTTAAAAAAGCAGTACTAGCCTGTGATGGTGATGCTAAGACTTGTTTGATTTTCTGTGATTATACAGCAAGTGGCGGTGATAATAATATTATTCGTTTAACCATGTCTAAACTGAATTTTTCCTATCATAAAGCGATGTCTGGAGGCTATGGCGAATACTGGAAGAATAATCAATGTATTCGTACTCAGAACAAAGACTGTGTATTTCAAATTGTTGAAGGATATTAAATCTAAAGGATATTTTTAAATCTTACAAACACAATAGTTGTCGCTTAAAGATATTTTTAGTACAGTAGCACTCAAAGTAATAGCTAGTACTGATATATTTTTATGCTCTTTAGATACTTGGAAAAATCGACTTTGATTCAAGTAAATTTTATATCCTTTAATCATTTAAACATTAAAGCTGGAGATATTAAATGATGCAAACTTTTTATGGTAATGGTGCGTTATCAAATTTTGATCAATCACGTTATTTAACGCAATTGCAACAAATTGATCAGCGTATTGATGCGATCAATGCAGAATATGTCCATTTTGTCGATATTAAAAGTGACTTAACAACAGATGAAACTAAAAAGCTTAAAGCTTTATTAAGTTATGGAGCAAATAAACCACTTGAAAATAGAGATGGTCAATTAATTTTAGTTCTACCTAGATTAGGTAGCATTTCACCATGGTCATCAAAAGCAACAGAGATTATGCATAATTGTGGATTGTCATCAATTAATCGCATAGAGCGCGGTATGATTTATTATATTCAGAGTAATCAACATTTGGATGAAGCTTCTTTAAAGTTAATTACTAATTGTTTATATGACCGAATGACTGAAGCTTACTATTTTCAACTTGATCAAATAGCATTATTTGAATCTTTAGAGCAGCGTTGTCAAATGAAAACAATCGATATGCTTAGTCAAGGTAAAATAGCATTAGTTAATATCAACCAAAGTTTAGGTTTAGCATTATCAGAGGATGAGGTTGACTATTTATATGATAATTACATCGAACTTAATCGTAATCCAACTGATGTAGAGTTAATGATGTTTGCACAGGCAAACTCAGAACACTGTCGACATAAAATTTTTAAAGCCGATTGGTCAATTGATGGACATAAGCAAGATAAAAGTTTATTTCAGATGATCCAAAATACTTATCAGCACCATAGTGATGGTGTGTTATCTGCTTATACGGATAACTCAGCAGTGATTGAAGGTTATACAAATAAGTGGCTATTGAAAAATCAAAATGACCATACTTATGAGTTATCAGAAGAGCCTATGCACATTCAAATGAAAGTAGAAACACATAACCATCCAACTGCGATTTCTCCTTATCCAGGTGCTGCTACAGGATCTGGTGGTGAAATTAGAGATGAAGTTGCCACAGGTCGTGGTGCAAAAATGAAAGCAGGTTTAACTGGTTATACCGTGTCGAATCTTAATATACCAGCGATACTAGAACCGTGGGAATTTAACTATGGTAAACCAAATCGCATTGCTTCAGCTTTAGATATTATGATTGAAGCACCACTAGGAGGTGCTGCATTTAATAATGAATATGGAAGAGCAAATCTATGTGGTTATTTTCGCACTTTTGAACAAGTAGTTGATGGTCAAGTTAGAGGTTATCATAAGCCGATTATGATTGCTGGAGGCTATGGTAATATTAGAGCTTCTCAAGTGAATAAAAATCAAATTCCTCCAGGTGCTAAACTGATCGTTTTAGGTGGTCCTGGCATGCTCATTGGTTTAGGTGGAGGTGCTGCATCTTCTGTATCATCTGGCCAAATAAATGAGGGCTTAGATTTTGCCTCAGTCCAACGTGATAACCCTGAAATGCAAAGGCGTGCCTATGAAGTCATTGAGTCTTGTTTTAATATGGGAGAAGATAATCCAATTATTAGTGTCCATGATGTTGGTGCTGGTGGTTTATCTAATGCATTGCCTGAGCTCGTTGCAGACTGCCAACGTGGCGCTTATTTTGACTTAAATGCAATTGCTATATCAGATCCATCAATGTCACCGTTAGAGATTTGGGCAAATGAATCACAAGAGCGTTTCGTATTAGCAATCTTACCAGAGCATTTAGCATTATTTGAATCCATTGCACAACGTGAACGTTGTCCATTTAGTGTTGTTGGTGAAGCAACAGAAGCTGAAATAATTATCTTAGAAGATACAGTCAATCAAATAAAGGTTATTGATTTGCCATTGTCAGTTTTATTAGGTAAGCCACCAAAAATAACAAAAGATGTCCTAACAAAGCCTTATCTGAAAACACAGTGGGACTACCAGTTAATTGATATAGAAGAAGCAACTTTTCGTGTATTAGCATTACCTTCAGTTGCAGATAAAAGCTTTTTAATTACCATTGGTGATCGTAGCGTAGGTGGAATGACTGTGCGCGATCAAATGGTTGGTCCATGGCAAGTGCCAGTTGCAGATGTTGCTGTAACTGCTAGTGGTTATACAGGCGTTACAGGTGAGGCGATGGCAATGGGTGAGCGACCGACCTTAGCTTTAATGAATCCAAAGGCAGCAGCCCGTATTACAATTGGTGAGGCGATTACGAATATAGTAGCTGCACCTATTGAACATCTGTCAGATATTAAACTTTCAGCAAATTGGATGGCTGCTTGTGGCTATGAAGGTGAAGATGCCAATCTTTTTGAAATGGTAAAAACAGTGGGGTTAGAGTTTTGTCCTGAATTAGACTTAACGATTCCTGTTGGTAAGGATTCGCTTTCTATGCAAAGTCGATGGCAAGATGAAAAGGGAGAAGAAAAATCAGTTGTCTCTCCTGTGTCTTTAATTATTACAGCGTTTAGTCCAGTGATTGATGTTAGAAAAACATTAACACCTCAATTGGCGCTAGATACAGCCAGTGAGACTCGCTTAGTGTTTATTGATTTAAGTAATGGAAAGAATCGCTTGGGTGGTTCAGCGCTGGCACAAGTTTACAATCAATTAGGTGAGGATACACCAGATATTGAAACAGAAACATTAAAAAACTTTTTCACAGCAATTCAATTATTAAATCATAATAGAAAAATATTAGCCTATCATGATCGTTCAGATGGTGGTTTGATTGCAACCTTAGCAGAAATGATGTTTGCATCTCGGTGCGGAATGGATATTCATTTAGATGCTTTAGGTGATGAGCCTGTAAGTGTTTTATTTAATGAAGAGTTAGGTGCAGTCATTCAAATTAAGCATAATGACCGTGATCATATATTAGATACTTTGCATTCATTTAAGTTAAATGCACATATTATCGGTGGAATTCATAAAGAAGAAGTATTACGTATTGAGCATGATTTAGATATAATTCTAGAAGTAAGGCGTGCACAACTACAAAAAGCTTGGTCAAAAGTAAGCTTTAATATTCAATCCTTAAGAGATCATAGCCAATGTGCTTATGAAGCTTATGAGCGTATTACAGATGAAAATGATCATGGTTTGTTTGTTTTTTCAAGCTGTGACTTGGAAGAAAATTTAGCTTCGCCTTATCTAAATTTAGATGCAAAACCTAAAGTTGCTGTATTAAGAGAACAAGGTGTTAATAGTCATAATGAAATGGCTGCTGCTTTTTATCTAAATGGTTTTGAGGCTGTTGATGTTCATATGAGTGATTTAATTGCTGGAAGAATCAATTTAAAAGAAATGAAGGGATTAGTTGCTTGTGGTGGTTTTTCTTATGGTGATGTCTTAGGTGCTGGTGGTGGTTGGGCAAAATCAATTCTATTTAATGATCAACTGTCTAATCAATTTCAAGCGTTTTTTGAAAGGGAAGATACTTTTAGTTTAGGTGTTTGTAATGGTTGTCAAATGTTTTCAGAGATTAAATCATTAATTCCAGGTGCAGCGCATTGGCCTGATTTTATACGTAACTTCTCTGAGCAGTACGAAGCAAGATTAGTCATGGTTGAAGTGATGGATTCAAACTCGCTGTTATTTAGAGGCTTAAAGGGTTGTAAAATACCAATTGTTGTGTCTCATGGCGAAGGTCGAGCGCGCTTTGAAAACGAAAATGATTTGCAAACGCTATTAACTGATAAGCATGTTGTACTTAGATATGTTGATTATGATGGAAAAATTGCAACTAAATACCCTGCCAATCCTAATGGCTCACCTGAAGGGGTTACAGCATTTACCACAGAAAGTGGCCGTCATACGATTATGATGCCACATCCAGAGCGTGTTTTTAGAACCATGCAATTATCATGGCATCCAAATGTTTGGAAAAAACATCAGTATTCACCATGGATGAAGTTATTTGCTAATGCTAGGGTTTGGGTGGATTAAGCAATTTGCAAAATATTTCAAATTGAAATATAATTATATTTAAAGTAGCAATAATTAAGCAATATATGCATATCATATCAAAGGGGAAGCTCAGAGAATATTATCGCGACAATACTCAAAGTAAGCTTCCTTTAATTGAGTGGTATGAAAAAATGAAACTTTGCACAGCTAAAAATTTGACAGAATTACGAGAAATTTTTAATAGTGTAGATTATGTTTCAGGTTATACAGTGTTTAATATTGGTGGTAATAATTATCGTTTGATTACATCTATACACTATAACCGTAAGAAATGTTATGTAAGAGTAGTGTGGACGCACACTGAGTATAGTCGATATGAAAATCAAGATAAACTTAGGCGAGGTCAGCTATGATAAAAGAAAAAAAAATTAATGACCTAACTTGTTGGAATGAAGATATTATTGATGTTGAATTGCCAGCTTATGCATTAAAAATACCTAAAAATGACTTAGAGTATCAGATGCTTGAAGGATTGCTTGATCGTTTAATTGATATTGTTAAAGATGATGAAAATCACTTTTTAGCAGATGTAATGGAAATTATTGGTGATCACCTTGAAGCATATGATGATAGGCACTATCAAGCACTTGAGGATGATGTAACACCAGTTGAACTAGTTCAGTATCTAATGCAAATAAATAATTTAAAACAAAAAGATTTGGTTGCTATTTTTGGTAGTCAAGGGAATGTTTCATCGTTTTTAAATGGTAGAAGAAAATTAAGTCCAAGTCAGATAAAAGCTTTAAGAGATCGATTTCATATAAGTGCAGATTGTTTGATTGAATAAATATTTATAGTATTGTTTAGAAACTTTGCTTTATATATTTTATCCGTCTAACTCTTAGACGGTTAGCACGTATACGCTGAAGTCGTTGTAGTTTCATTGAGTATTTCATAGTTTTTTCCTTAAATTAATATAGTTAACATTAGACTTTTAGCAATAGAAGACTATCGCTTAGTGAATGCTTTTAAATGGTTAATTGATTTCAATAGTTCTATGCAATTATTTGATAAAAATAAACTTTTTTAAAAAAATAAAGCAATAAATAGATCAAACTGTTTGATAATCCTAATTGAATGACTATTTATGTCTACTTGGTGGTTCGATAGTGCTTGCTGTATCCATGAAGCTTACCTCCTATCTACTTATTAATACTTTGATTATTTTTTCTTTTGAAGACTATAAGTTAAATTATGCTTCGGCGCTTATCTTAATCTAAGTGTGATTTTAATGTCAATGCTTTTGTTATTCATAGGGACTTGCCAATGGAGATAGTCCAACATAAACAGATTTTAATTGTGTATATTGATGTAAGGTTATTAAACCATTCTCACGACCAATACCCGATTCTTTATAGCCACCAACTGGCATTTCAACAGGTGATAAGCCATAAGTATTAATCCAGCAAACTCCTGTTTGTAGTTGATGGGCAACACGGTGGGCTATCGATATATTCGAACTAAATACCCCCGCAGCAAGGCCGAATTTGGTATTATTTGCACGTCTAATTACTTCATTTTCATCATTGAATGTTAGAATTGACATCACTGGGCCAAAAATCTCTTCTTTAACAATACTCATATCATCATGACAGTCTATAAACACCGTTGGTGAGATAAAGTAGCCATCTTCACAGCCTTTTGGTTGTAGCTGTTTGCCACCGTATAATAAAGTTGCACCTTCAGAAATACCGGTATCGATATATGCTAATACTTTTTCTAGGTGAGTTTTTGAAATTAATGCACCAAAGTTGGTATTATGATTTTTTGGATTGCCAATGTGAATATGCTTTTCAATACGTAATAATAACTCAGAGATAAACTTTTCATAGATAGACTCTTGGACAAATACTCGAGTGCCATTAGTACAAATCTCACCTTGAGTATAAAAGTTACCTAACATTGCGGCGGTAACGGCCTTATCAATATCAGTATCTTCAAATATAATTAAAGGTGATTTACCACCTAACTCCATTGTAATCTCTTTTAGTGATGATGCAGAAGATGCCATGACTTTTTTACCTGTAGTTACTTCTCCAGTAAATGAAACTTTTGCAACTTCTTGTGATTGAGTTAATTTTTGACCAACTTTGCCATCGCCTAAAATAACATTAAATACACCTTTAGGCATGCCTGCTTGAATAAAAATTTCAGCTAATTTTAAAGCACTTAATGGTGTTTCTTCAGATGGTTTAAATATCATGCTATTACCACAAGCAAGTGCAGGAGCTGCCTTCCAGCAAGCAATTTGAAGAGGATAGTTCCAAGCACCGATGCCAGCACAAATACCTAAAGGTTCACGCCGTGTATAATAAAAATCCTCACCTAGTGATTGTTGATTGCCTTCAATAGAAGCAGCAAGGCCTGCAAAAAACTCAATCGCATCTGCACCGGTTATAATATCTACAGTTGAGGCTTCTTGATAAGGCTTACCGGTATCTTCTACTTCAATGATTGCTAATTGATCATTTTTAAGCCTTAATAGTGATGCTACTTTATTTAAAATACGCCCACGTTGTGCACCTGTTAAATTAGACCACTGGATAAAGCCTTCTTTGGCGCTTTCAATTGCTTGGTCAACTATAGATTGATCGGCTTGTTCAATTTGATAATTGATTTTGCCTGTTGCAGGGTTAAACACATCGATTGTTTTACCCGTATGACTTTTAATATATTGGCCATGAATAAAACTTTGATAAATTTTTTTAGTCATTGGTAAATCTACTTATTAGTAACTTATTTATCTTACTTGATTGTAAGATAATTTGTTTTATCTGTCATAATGATTCTAATTGTTAATTAAGCAATTAGATGTTTTGTGGTTTTAGCTTTATTAAAAGCAAAAGCGCTTGCTCTAATAGGCTTATTTGGGCGTTGAGTTAACTGCCAATTAGGTGGACGCCATACTTTGGCGTTAATTTCATCTAATGGCTTAGTTCCAAGAATTAAATCACTTGCTTTTTCTGCTACCATAATTGTTGGTGCATTAAGGTTACCATTAGTTATGACTGGGAAAATTGAAGAATCAACAACACGTAGTTTGTTGATACCAATGACCTTACAAGCTGAATCTACGACAGCTAATGCATCATCTACATCACCCATTTTACAAGTGCCACAAGGGTGATAGGCGCTTTCAGCATTTTCTCTTACCCATTGATCAATGGATTGATCAGATGATAAATCAATATCAGGCTGAATAACTGTACCTCTATATGGATCCATAGCTGGTTGTAAGAGTATCTCAGAGGTTAAATGAATACAGGCTCTCCAATCAATAATATCTTGATCTTCTTTCAGGTAATTGAATTGAATGTTCGGTGCAACTTTTGCATTACTGGATGTAATTGTTACGCTACCTCTACTTTTTGGTTTATTAGGGCCAACATGGACTTGAAAACCATCTCCTTTAAATGCTTGTTTACCATCATAGCGGATCGCTGCAGGTAAAAAATGGTACTGTATATCAGGTGCTATAAGACCTGATTTTGAACGAATAAATGCACAAGCTTCAAAGTGGTTAGATGTACCCAATCCTTTTTTTAGAAATAGCCACTGTGTTCCAATTAGTAGTTTATGCAATTTACTTAGTTTAGAGTTTAAGGTTATTGGTTGTTTGCATTGATATTGAAAATACACCTCTAAATGATCTTGTAAATTTTTTCCCACACCTGGAAGTTCATGTATTAATGCAACTTTAGCTTTGCTTAAAGTTGCTTGATCACCAATGCTTGAGCGTTGTAAGATAGCAGGTGAATTAATAGGGCCTGCACTTAAGATAATTTCCTTTTTGCAGAAATATTGGATGACTTTCTTATTATAAATACACTCAACACCAATGGCAGTTTTATCTTTAATAAGTACTTTATTAACAAGGCTTTTAGTTATAACCGTTAAATTTTTTCTTTTTAATGCAGGTTTAAGATAGGCTTGATAGGTCGAACAGCGAACGCCGTTTTTTATCGTCATTTGCATTGGTGAGAAGCCCTCTTGCTGATAAGCATTATAATCTTCGGTATAAGAATAGCCTGCTTGATTCCCTGCTTGAATAAAAGCTTGATAAAGTGGATTTTTATTTAAATTATCACCTTGTTTAACATAAAGAGGCCCTTGTTTGCCCCGATAGATATCTTCTTGTGCAAACCAGTGTTCAGCATAACAAAAATAAGGTAGACAGTGAGCATATCCCCAATTTTTTGCGCCTAATTGTTGCCATTGGTTAAAGTCATTTGCATGGCCTCTAACATAGACCATACCATTAACGGCAGAAGAACCACCTAATCCTTTACCTCGTGGGGTGTTCATTCTACGGTTGTTTAAATGAGGTTCTTTTTCTGAATAAAATCCCCAGTTGTATTTAGGCATATTCATTGGATAAGATAGAGCTGAAGGCATATCGATTAAAAGGCTTTTATTATGGCCACCATATTCAAGTAGTAATACACGATTTGAAGGGTTTTTACTTAAACGATTGGCAAGCACACATCCTGCTGAGCCAGCACCAATAATAATATAATCAAATGGTTGATTGTTTTGAATCATTTTTAGTTTGTCCATTACGAAATTAGTTTGTTGACAAGCTTTAGTGTTAAGCCATCAGCCTTGATAAGCTTATGTTTTAAGTAATAGCAAATAGCTTATCTGAAATCAAACTGTGTGATTGTATTTAATCGAATACTTTGTGTCTTTAGCTATTCAATGTTAAAATGCATCTCGATTTTGTTTTCACTAATTTTAAAATAGGTATGCATTCATGGAAATTAATCAAGCTAAGGCACAATTAGAAGCGATGCGCCAACGTGCTTTACAGCTAAGGGGGTATCTTTGACTTTGAGGTTAAACAAGAACGCCTAGATGAAGTGGTTCGTGAGTTAGAACAGCCACAAATTTGGAATGAGCCTGAAAGAGCACAGCAGTTGGGTAAAGAGCGAGTTGATCTTGAATTAATTGTTAATACAGTTGAGCATTTAGAAACTGGCATAGCTGATGCATTAGAATTACTTCAACTAGCTTATGATGATAATGATGAAGAGTCCTTTGAAATAGTATTAGATGATATCAAAGTACTAGAAGCTGATATCTCAACTTTAGAATTTAGGCGGATGTTTTCAGGTGAAGCTGATCATTGTAATGCATTTTTAGATGTTCAAGCGGGTTCTGGTGGAACAGAAGCACAAGATTGGGCGCAGATGTTAATGCGAATGTATCTGCGTTGGGGTGAAGATCATGAATTTAAAACTGAGTTAATTGAAGTTTCAGATGGTGAAGTTGCCGGGATTAAAAGCTGTACGATTAAATTTTCAGGTAACCATGCTTATGGTTGGCTAAGAACAGAGACAGGCGTACATCGTTTAGTAAGAAAATCTCCTTTTGATTCAGGTAATAGACGCCATACTTCGTTTGCATCCGTATTTGTATCACCTGAGATTGATGATGATATTGAAATTGATATTAATCCAGCTGATTTAAGAGTAGATACTTACAGGGCCTCAGGTGCTGGTGGACAACATGTTAATAAAACTGATTCTGCTATTCGAATAACCCACCAACCAACAGGTATTGTTGTACAATGCCAAAATGACCGTTCACAGCATAAAAATAAAGATCAAGCAATGAAGCAATTAAAGTCAAAGCTTTATGAACTTGAGATGAGTAAGCGTAATGCTGAAAAACAAGCTTTGGAGGAGTCAAAAAGTGATATTGGTTGGGGTAGTCAGATACGCTCATATGTTTTAGATCAATCTCGAATTAAAGATCTTAGAACGGGAGTAGAAAATACCAACACGCAAGCTGTTTTAGATGGAGATTTAGATCGCTTTATTGAAGCAAGCTTAAAAAGTGGCTTATAAGGTTATATAATGATTCAATTATTTAAAAAGAGAGAAATATAATGTCATCTGAAAAAACTGTTGATTTAAACGAAGTAGAGTCTCAACAAGAAGAAAAAAACCAACTTGAGATTAGAAAAGAAAGATTAGATGAGCTACGCCAAAAGGGTGTTGCTTTTCCGAATGATTTTAAGCGTACGGCTGTGGCACAGTGTATTCAGTCACGTTATGGAAAAATGACGAAAGAAGAGCTAGAAGCAGTTGAAGATAAACCTGTGTTTAAAATTGCAGGGCGTTTAATGCTTAGGCGCATAATGGGTAAAGCAAGCTTTATTACAATTCAAGATATGTCAGGACGAATTCAGGCCTATTTACGTAAAAATGATTTACCAGAAGATGTATATGCAGCATTCAAAGCATCATGGGATTTGGGTGATATCGTTGCAGTAGAGGGGACGTTATTTAAGACCAATACGGGTGAGTTATCTATCCATGCGACAAATGCGCACCTTTTAACTAAAGCACTTCGTCCATTACCAGATAAGTTTCATGGACTTTCTGATCAAGAGTTACGTTATCGTCAGCGTTATGTTGATTTAATTATGAATGAAGAATCAAAACTAGTTTTTAAGCGTCGCTCTGAAATTGTTAATTTTATTCGTAAGTTTTTTAATGATCAACGTTTTATGGAAGTTGAGACACCAATGATGCATCCATTAGTTGGTGGTGCAGCAGCAAAACCATTTAATACTTTCCATAATGCATTAGATATGCCATTATTTTTACGTATTGCGCCTGAATTATATTTAAAAAGATTGGTTGTTGGTGGCTTTGAGCGTGTTTATGAAATTAACCGTAACTTTAGAAATGAAGGCTTATCAACGCGTCATAATCCTGAATTTACCATGCTTGAATTTTATCAGGCATATGCAGATTATCATGATTTAATGGATTTAACTGAAGATTTAATGCGTCAACTAGCACAGAGTGTACTTGGTAGTACTACGGTTGATTATCAAGGAAAAACGTATGACTTATCAAAACCATTTAAGCGTATTTCAGTTTTTGACTCAATTTTAGAGTTTAATCCTAATTTAAAATCATCTGATATTGATAATATTGAATCTGCAAAAAAAGTTGCTGACAATTTAGGTATTAAAATTGAGGCTAGCTATGGTTTAGGAAAAGTTCAGATTGAGATTTTTGAAAAAACGGTTGAAGCTAATTTATTAAATCCAACATTTATTACTGAATATCCTGCTGAAGTATCACCATTGGCAAGAAGAAATAATGATAATGCATTTATAACTGATCGTTTTGAGTTCTTTATTGCTGGCCGTGAAATTGCAAATGGCTTTTCAGAATTAAACGATCCAGAAGATCAGGCAGAGCGCTTTAGAGCACAGGTAGAAGCTAAAGCTTCAGGTGATGAAGAAGCAATGAGCTATGATGAGGATTATATTAGAGCTTTAGAATATGGTCTACCACCAACAGCTGGTGAAGGTATTGGTATCGATCGCTTAGTGATGTTTTTGACAGACTCACCATCGATTCGTGATGTGATTTTATTTCCTCATATGCGCCCTGAAGGTGGGCTTTAAAGCTTATTTATTTCTCGTTTAGTTATCTAAAAGTTATTCTTCTTATTGCTTATGCTATAACATAATTTAAACACTTGATTGGTTGTGCTATGGTGTTGGGGTTGTATTATTTTCTCGTTTTATTATAAAGAAGGAGTTTATATGAATCAGGAAACCTTAGCACAGGATGAAGTTTTAAAGATGGATAACCTTGAAGTACAAAAAAATATAAGCCATAGCCATATTAAGAAAGTCGCTGTATTGGGTGCAGGTGTTATGGGGGCGCAAATTGCAGCGCTCTTTGCCAATGCATCGATTGAAGTCGTATTATATGACTTGGCAACCAATGATGGTAAAGATAAAAATGTAATCGTTAATAAAGCATTAAAAAATTTAAAGAAGATTAATCCCGCACCTTTAGGCTCATCAGATGCAATTAACTTTATTAAACAAGCTAATTATGATGATCATCTAGCTTGGCTAAGGAAGTGTGATTTAGTAATTGAAGCAATCGCTGAAAAATTAGAGTGGAAAGAAGCACTTTATGAGAAAATTGCAAGTCACTTAAAGCCATGTGTTTTATTTGCTAGTAATACATCGGGTTTAAGTATTAACACACTTGCTAATAGCGTGCCTGAAAATTTACGTGCTACGTTTTGTGGTATTCACTTTTTTAATCCACCACGTTATTTACCTTTAGTTGAATTGATTCCACATCACGGCACTGAAGCTTCTGTTTTGGATCAGCTAGAGACATTTTTAACGACTACTTTAGGTAAAAGTATTATCAGAGCAAAAGATACACCAAATTTTATTGCTAATCGCCTAGGCGCATTTGCACTAGCTTGTGCTATGCATTATGCAGAGAAATATGATATTGGCTTTGAAGTGGTTGATCAATTAACGGGTAAACCTTTAGGTAGGCCAAAAAGTGCCACTTTTAGAACAGCTGATTTGGTTGGTTTGGATACATTAAATCATGTGACCAATAATATGACTTTATTTGCTAAAGATGATCCTTGGCTTAAGTTTTATCAAACGCCAAAATGGCTTGAAAATCTAATTCAAAATAATAAATTAGGTGCAAAAACCAAAGGTGGAATTTACGAGAAACGTGGTAAAGACTTATGGGTTTATGATATTAAATCAAATGACTATCGCTTATCTGATAAAAAGGCAAATAAAGAAGTTTTAGAAATCTTAAAAGAAAAAGATGTCAAAGTGCGTTTTGAGCGTTTAAAAGCATCTAGTTTGCCAGAGGCGCAATTTTTATATGCTGTATTTAGAGACTGTTTCCACTATGCTGCATTTTGGCTTGAGCATATTGCAGAGACAGTGAGAGACTGTGATTTAGCATTACGTTGGGGTTTTGGTTGGAAAGAAGGTATTTTTGAAACTTGGCAAAAAGCAGGTTGGCAATCGGTTGCTCAGTGGATAGAAAGTGATATCGCTTCAGGCGAGATTACAGTTGATGCACAATTACCAATGTGGGTTAAAAGTGTTGATGGTGTTTATGATGATAAAGGTCATGCATATAATGCCCGCTTAGGTCAATTTATGCCAAGAGCTTATCTGCCTGTTTATGAAAAACAATTCTTCCCTGACAGTGTATTAAATGAAGTATTTGATTGGGGTAAGACTGTATATGAAAATGAAGGCATTCGTCTTTGGACAACAGGCGATGGCATTTTAGTTGTTACATTCAAAACTAAAATGGGTGTTATTGGCTCTGATGTATTAGAAGGCTTAAGAAAAGCAGTTACAATTGCAGAAGATGAAAATTTCGAAGGCATTGTCATTTGGAATAACAGTAAGAACTTTTCTGCTGGTGCAAATTTGGAAGAGTTTGGTATGGCCTATATGCTTGATGGTGTGCCAGCTATTGAAGCGATATTAAAGAACTTCCAAGACAGTGTTATCGGTATGCGTTATGCGCAAGTACCAGTTGTTGCAGCTGTTCAGGGTTTTGTTTTCGGTGGCGCATGTGAGTTAATGCTACATTGTGATCGTACAGTAGCTTGTTATGAAACTTATACTGGCTTAGTCGAAGTCGGTGTTGGGCTTGTACCTGCAGGTGCAGGTTGTAAGGAGATGACATTAAGAGCACAAGCTTCAATTGACCCTGAAAAACAAATGCAGAAATATTATAAAAATATTGCCATGGCAGAAGTAGCTAAATCAGCAGCTTATGCAAAAGAGATGGGTTATTTAAGAGATAAAGATATTATTATTTTCCAGTCAGCCGAGTTATTATATGTTGCTAAAGCTCAAGCAAAAGCAATGGCTAAAGCTAATTATAAGCCACCAAGAAAGCCTGAAATTAAAGCCTTTGGTCGTGATGCAAAAGCGACAATTGATATGATGTTAGTCAATATGTTACGTGGTAATTTTATCTCAGAATATGACTATTATATCGCATCAAGTATTGCCAAAATTATGACAGGGGATAATGTCGATAAGGGTACTGTTGTTAATGAAGATTGGTACTTAAAACTTGAAAGAGAAGTTTTCAGTGATCTAGTACAAAAAGAGAAAACAGCAGCACGGATTGAGCATATGTTAAAAACAGGTAAGCCATTACGTAACTAAGCTTAGTTAAATAATCAATATTAATATATTTTCAGGGAGATTAATCAATGACTCAACAAACAGTTTATGTTGTCGATAGTAAACGACTACCCGTTGGAAAAGCAAATAAGGGTGTATATCGTAATATGCGAGCTGATGATTTATTAGCTTATGTGATTAAGCATACCATTGAATCAAATTCAGTAGATCCAAAATTAATTGAAGAAGCCATATTTGGTTGTGCGATGCCTGAAGGCTCACAAGGTATGAACGTTGCAAGAATTGCAACATTGTTAGCAGGAATGCCAGATACAACACCAGCAATGACAATTAATCGTTTTTGTTGTTCTGGTATTGAAAGTATGGCGTTATTAGCCAATCGTATTGCTACAGGGCAAATTGATTGCGGTATTGCCGGAGGTATTGAGAGTATGAGTTCTGTACCAATGGGTGGTAATAATTTATCAGGTAATCCAGCCTTCTTCGAAAAAGATGAAAATGTTGGTATTGCCTATGGAATGGGCATTACAGCTGAAGTAGTAGCTGAAAAATATCATATCAGTCGAGACATGCAGGATGAATTTGCATTAGAAAGTCATAAACGAGCAATTAATGCCATTGATAATGATTATTTTAATACTGAAACAATTCCAACTGATGTAGTTTATAGAGGTGCTGATCTTGAGCATATGACAACAACTGAGAAAAAAGTTACCATCACACATGATGAAGGGCCAAGACGTGATACTTCAATGGAAGTTTTAGCAAAATTAAAACCTGCTTTTGCTAAAGGTGGTAGTGTTACAGCAGGCAATAGCTCACAAGTTAGTGATGGTGCTGGTTGTGCTATTTTAGTTAGTGAAGCATTTTTAAATGAGCATAACTTACAGCCAATTGCGCGATTTGTTGGTTATCAAGTTGCAGGTGTGCCGCCTGAAGTAATGGGTATTGGACCGATTAAAGCAATTCCACAAGTGTTAAAAAAAGCGAATCTTAGCTTAGATGATATTGGTTGGATTGAATTAAATGAAGCGTTTGCGGCACAGTCATTAGCAGTGATTAATGAATTAGGGCTTGATCCTAAAAAAGTTAATCCAAATGGTGGTGCGATTGCATTAGGTCATCCATTAGGTGCAACAGGTGCTATTCGTGCAGCAACGGCTATTCATGGTGCTAAGCGTATCAATGAAAAATATGCTATGGTAACAATGTGTATTGGTACTGGTATGGGTGCTGCTGGTATTTTTGAAGTGCTTTAATCGAAAGTACTCTAAATTATAAATTCTGGATATTTATCAGTCTAAATATTCATATACCGTAGTTTGGCGGTACTTAAGCTTTTTATTATTATTTAAACTTAACTTCATACTAAAAAAGTATGGGGTTGAGAATTATAATGAAAAGAATAGTCTGTATTGCTGCTTTATCTGTTGTGTTTATTTTGGGTAATCTAATTTATGCTGAAGCTGGAGTTAACTTAAAGGTAAAAAATAATTGTCCGATTAGGATTAGTTTTTTTCAATCAGAATCTCATAATAGATTTGGGGATCCTGGTGGTGATATGGGGTTTACAAAGCCTGGCTATATCATGCCTGGAGATGAATGGGATGGCCGATACTTAAGCCATCATAATGATTCTCACGGTAAAGAAATTAATTATTATCATATAGGATATAGATTTAGTGGCTCTGGTAGAAGCGCAACAATTGGTGGTATTACTTTGTGGCTATATAGTAGCGGAATTTATAATTACTTAGAATTATTTGATCTATATGGGAATAATACAAACTTGTTATCAATAACTCATCAAGGTTGCCACGCTGATGGGGTAAATACATGTTGGTGGCGTAATGTGGTTAATAATACACCTACCTATACGATGACTGCATGCCCTAACTCAGATAAAATTGAATTAAAAACTTATACTTTTGGCTTAGGGAATATGCTTGTTTCAGATAGGTATAATAATAAAATCAGTTTACTTAAAAATAATCATTATGATACTCAGTCAGTGGATCTAAGTTTATCAAAACAATCATTTTATCAATTTAGATTTACAGGTATAAAAACAGTTTGTTATTTAAACCCGCAAAGTACAGGTAGTTATATCTATTGTAACGACTCTGGTGTATATCCTTATGTTGACTTTTCAACACAGACATTAGCCTTTTTCTGCAATAGAGTTACAGGTACCCATTCAAAGTGTCCTCATGTTACAAAAATTTTTTCAAAGCTAGCTTCAACTGCAGCTGATATTGATATATTTAAATAAATCTAATTTAGCCTTCTTTTGCTTTACCCAGTTTAAAAATATGACAGATGATTAAACCAATAATAATGCCTAAAACAACATTTAAAAATCGAGCAATAATATTATTAATATCAACATCATGAAGGCTTGCTAAAATCATAATGGTCATTGCAATAGCCATGGTATTACCTGTGTGTGACAAAGATTTAGCATTCACAATAATAAAAGCACAAATGATATAGCCAATTAATAGAATCAAGATCGAAAAGTAGGGAATATAGAGTGTAAGCATAACAGCTAATAAAGCAATTAAAGCAGCACCAATATGTGCAAGAAAACGTAATTTAGCTTTTTTATAGACGCCAAAAGCAGTCTCTTCAATAATAAAGTAGCAAGTGATAGCTGCCCAAAAGCCACCATGATATTGAAAGATAAGCCAAGGAAAGAATGTAATAATTACTGATAATGCTAACAGAATTGATGTAAGTAAGTTTAATCTAATATTAGGTTGGTTGACTAGTTGTTTAATATTAGATAGAAATTCATTTTTTAATGGTATGGATTCAGTATTTGAATCAAAAAGCTTAATAAAAAGATTGACCAAAAATAAAATCGTAATACCTAATAAGACAAATGCACAGCGAGAGATAACAACATTAAAATAGTTATCTGACTGGTAAGCTGAAGCAATGATAATAATAGCTGATAAGCCGATAATGATACCTGCATAATTAAACGTGTTTTTTTGTAGAATAATAAATCCCGCAAATAATGAAATAATAAAAAGCCCAATCGTTAGTACAATGATACTCTCTTGTGCAATGATTAATAAAATATAAGCTAATACGCCTCCAATGAGTGTGCCAATAATTCGCATGATTGCTTTGGTATAAATATGATGTGTATTTGGACGGATAATTGCAGCAATGCTTATCATTGCCCAATAGCCATTTTCCCATTGGAATAGTTGAATTAAAACATATACAATAGCTGCGGCAATGATAAATTTAAGGCTAGTAAGGATTGATTGCTTATGATTTAAATTTGGCATGATTTATTTTTATATCGGTATTTTATTGTTTGATTATAGTTTGTTAAAGCGTATTGGCAAATTTTTATAGCATAACACTTTCATAAAATAGTAAATGATAACTTGATTAAAAACTTAAGTGACAAATGTATTAAAAAAACGTATGCTGTGTGTTTTGTAAGCTTTATAAAGCTTTTTTAGAAGCTGTTTTTATAGACGGTAATGCTAAATAATTTAATGGTTAATTAAAGCAAAGGAAATTTAATGGTCATCTTTTCAAAGTTATTTCATTTTTTTATCGGCTTAATTGTGATATTTCTTATTTTATATATTACGAGTATGAATCGAAAATACGTTAAAAAAAGAATTAGATATATTATACAGTTAATTATAATTGAAGTCATATTGGCATATATCCTTTTAGCCTCTTCGGTAGGTAAAGATGTCATTGGTGTTGTCTCAAGTGGCTTTGATCATTTAATGGCTTATGCCCATGAAGGTACTTTATTTGTCTTTGGCCCATTAACGAAAAACTTTACTTTCTTCTTTAATGTATTGATGCCAATTGTCTTAGTGTCTGCTTTAATTGGTATATTGCAATATTTTAAAATCTTGCCATTAGTGATTCGAGGTGTTGGTTGGCTATTATCTAAAGTTAATGGCATGGGCAAACTTGAGTCTTTTAATGCTGTAAGCTCTTTAACCCTAGGTCAAAGTGAAAATTTTATTGCATATAAAGATATTTTAGCGCAAATCTCTCCAAGACGAATGTATACAATGGCAGCAACGGCAATGTCGACTGTATCATTAGGTATTGTAGGCGCTTATATGCAGTTAATTGATCCAAGATATATTATTACGGCATTATTATTAAATATGATTAGCACCTTTATTGTGTTGCATATATTAAATCCTTATGACCATAGAGAAGAAATGGAATTTGAAGCAATGGCTCAACATGGCTATAAAAAACAAACCTTCTTTGAAATGTTAAGTGAGTATATTTTAGCTGGTTTTAAAATTGCCATTATTGTTGGTGCCATGATGATTGGTTTTATTGCGCTAATAGCAATGATCAATCAGATATTTTTAGCCATTTTTCATATTAGTTTTCAGGCAATATTAGGTTATATCTTTTACCCATTTGCTTGGCTATTAGGTGTATCTGATGGAGAAACACTAAAAGCTGGCAGTGTTATGGCGACTAAATTAGTATCTAATGAGTTTGTTGCAATGACCTATCTTAAAGATCATTTAAATCAATTCTCAGCACATAGTGTGGCGATTATCTCAGTATTTTTAGTTTCTTTTGCTAATTTTAGTTCCATTGGTGTTATTGTTGGTGCAATTCAAGCTTTAAATACGGAAAAATCAAAATTTGTTGCTAAACATGGTTGGCGTTTGGTTTTCGGCGCAACAATGGTTAGTTTCTTATCAGCGCTTGTTACAGGGCTTGTAATCTAATAATTCTTATAAAATACCACTTTAAATCATAACATCTAATGTTTAAATTGTATCATCAAGTATTTCTTTGTTGTATAATGAAATAATTTTAAAATCAAATATTTAATAACCAGGTATTTTAAGTTTTTGAGTTTTTATATTACAAATATCGTTGTGCTAAAAAACAATTTTATCTAATAGCAGTTATATTAAAAAAAATGGATTATAAATTTTGTCATTGTTTAATAGTCAATTGATGGATTAGAAATGATGGATTATTTAAATATTACTTTAGAAGCTATTGATCAGTATATTAAACAATATAAAGAGAGTATAAGTAAGCAGGTTACAGGGCTTTATCAAAAAGCTACAGGAGAGCAACGTGCAAGGCATCTTTTAGAAATTTTATATAAAATTAAAGAGCATAATGCTAATGGGGAGTTTACAAACCAATCTATTAAAAAATTCATCAGAGCTTATCTTCTAAATAATATAAGATTGATGTCTCATGCGCTAGAGGATAGTGGCATAGCTTATGATAATGTTGATTTTGAGTTACTTTCAGGGGGTGGTAATGGCTATGAAAGTCTAAGGCCAATCTTAAGCTATACTTTGGCGTTAATTACAAACTTTGAGCGTCTTGTTCTGCCTGATCAATTCTATCAGCTAAATTTTAACAAGGAGAAAGTAAAAGAAATATTGTTTGATTTTGCCACGCCAGTTACGTCCTTATCAGTTGAGAAAAGAAAAGGTGGTAAGAAAAAATATTTTGATGCGACAACTGGCTTTGTCTATGTTAGAGATATGAGTGAAAAAGCAAGTTGTGAAGTCTTAGAAGAGTTTAAGAAAGAAAGTGAATTAGAAGCCTATGTTTTAGCTTATGCAAGTAAGACAAAAGAATTTGCATTACTTGATATGTTGTCTTTTCAAAGACAAGATCCATTAAATCCATATCGTGCTCAAGTTGCAATCTATTTCTGTGATCATGAAAATTACTTTGGTTTTGAAACCTTGGATGACTTTATAGCACAGGCACAGAAAAGACAATACTATGATGAACAGCTACTGCAAATTGTAATGCAAATTTTCGATATTACACATCAGCTATGGTTGGCTGGTATTTCACATCAAGATTTTCATATGGGTAATATTAAAATTATTCCTGATGGCCCTTATGAGGATAATAAAACAAATTTTAAGGTTCAATTATTTGATTTTGGTAATACTCAATTTAATTTAGCATATTCTGATAAGGCTTTATTAGTCGATTGGAATTATTTATTATTTGATCGCTCGAGTTGTTATTCAGATGGGTTGGGACGCAGCTTTGTCTCTTGCTTGCCTTTAGAGACAGATGTTAATAAAAAACATTATCCGATTGATAAATTAGTTTCTTTATTGGATCCAGAAGGAAAACTAACTTCCTTCCTTACAGAGTGTTATCACTTTTTTATTAATTCACTTAAGTATGCGGTTAATAAAGATATGGCTAATTATGCCTATCAGAACTTTAAATATAATATTTTATTTTTACTAAAAGAAAAAAGACCAGTCTATCGAATGGGTGAATGCTATTTAGAGCAAGAGGTATTAAATACAGTTGCTCAACATGAAGCAAATTTTGAACAAAAGCTCTCTATGAAGGATAGAGAGATTGATAGCTTGCAAAAGGAATTATTACAGAAAGACCGTCAAATTGAAGTAGTAACTCAAAAGCAAATAGAAGCCCAAAGGTTATATGATGAACTTCGACTAAGAGAGCAAAACTATAGACAGACATTAGTTGAAAAGGATATTGAAATCAATCAGGTACAACAATTATTATTACAAAAAGATCAACAGGTTGTTTCATCTGTTTTTGGTAAACATGGTTATGAAAAAACAAGTTCATTAAGTCGAAAGCGTTTTAATAAAATTAGACACATTTGTGATGAAGGCATTGGTGCTAATCTTATTTTTATTTTAAGAGATGGTAAGCGACGCTGGACAAATTGGCATAGTGGTTCAGTTGCTCATATGATGATTTGTAAATATTTACATGGCACGATTACAGCTGATGTTCATTATGATAAGTCCAGGCGTATTGAGTTAGTTCAGAAAATACTTTTAACGAAGTTAGGCTTAGATAATATACAAGATAAACTATATGATAACTTAATCAATAAAATTAAGAGCTTTGTATATACAATATATGATTATGCAGCAGATTATTTTTATAATAAAAAGGCAATGGAAGAAAGTGCAAATTTTGTTAATGAATTGTGTTTATCGAAATTAGAATTTAGAGGTTCAGATTGTATTGTTACCATGACGGTTAAACAAGCTATAGAAAATCAGTTTAGAGAAGAAGATATCATTCAAGCTATTAGCCAGTTATATAAAAGTAAAATGCCTAAAAATGATTATAAAAACCATACTAAAAGCTATCTTTTTCATCGTTATCAAACCGCTTATGAACAGAGTAGTGATTATAATTTATAATAAGAAGATTGATATTGTGTCATAAAACAGTCATATTTATTTGTTAAAATTTTTAGAAGTCACCAATTTAAAAAAACAAGGATGTAATCGATGAAGCTTAAAAGCTATTTAGGCATTTTTATTTTACTGTGTTTAGGAGTAATCAATTTAAATAACATTGCTTTTTCAAGTCAAACAAAACCCAATGTAATTATTTTTGTTTGGGATGGATTAAGGCCCGATGCTGTTAGTTTGCAAACAACGCCTAATTTATATAGCTTAGCAAAAGAAGGTGTTTGGTTTAATGATAATCATTCCAGTTATCCAACGTTTACAGTAATGAATGCTGCATCATTTGCAAGTGGTGATTTTGCAGGAAAGACTGGCTATTATGGTAATACCTTATGGCAGCCAACTGCGCATGGTAATGACGCATCAGGTAAGGTGGTTGATTTTCAACAGCCCGTTTTTACAGAAGACTATCAAATACTAGAAGACTTAAATCAAGATAAACCATTAGTTGAAGTTGAAACATTATTTCAATTAGCACACAAAAATGGTTTATCAACTGCAACCGTTGGTAAGTCGGGACCTGCTTTTTTTCAAGACTATAAAAAGCAAGGTGTTATCTTTGATGAAAATTATATTTATCCAGAATCGTTGGTAATGGCGCTCTCTAAAGAAAACTATCCATTACCGAAAAACATAATTTATGCTTATCCTGATATGAATTTAAATATAAATAATATGAATCCAACAGCATCTGGTGAAATAAAGCTGCTATCTGATGGTGTTACAAGTAATCCAACTTTAGCTCTTCAGTCGCCCTATAACAGAGATAACACTTATTTAATGAATAGTTACTTATTGAAAGTATTACCTTATGCTAAGCCACAGTTAAGTGTTATTTGGTTAAGAAACCCCGATACAACAGAGCATAATTATGGCGTCGGTGGTAAAGCTTATCTTAGTGCTTTAACGAATCAAGATCAGTTATTAGGAAAATTGATTCATACATTAAAACAAAATGGTAGTTGGGAAAATACAAATCTAATTATCGTTTCAGATCATGCGCATAGTAATGTTTCAGGGCCATTGGATGAATTTCCATTAAGAACTATCAATCAAAAAACAAATACGATTGGTAAAATTGACAATGAAAGTGGTTTTTCTGTTTCAGGTGATTTTCGTCCAGCTGATTTACTTAATCGAGCTGACTTTCAGGCCTATGATGGTGGTGGTTGTGAATATGATCCGGTCTTAACAGGTATCAAAGCAAATGCTAAGAGAGTCTATCCTGTCAAAATTGATACAGATGGCTCTGCTTGTGGTGATATGAAAGTTGTTGATAATAATGGCCATCGTGAAAACTCAATAGGAAAGAAATATACAACACAGGCCTACTATGTGCCTAAGGTATTACCTAAAAATGCAATTATTGTTGCAGCAAATGGCGGTAGTAGCTATTTTTATGTACCAAGTCATAATCAAAAATTAATTAAAAAATTGGTGCGCTTTATGCAATCACGCCAAGAATTTGGTGCTATTTTTATTAGTCAGCGCTATGGTAATATTGCAGGGACATTGCCTTTAACGCTTATAAAGCTTGAAAATAATAATCAAAGAAATCCTGATATTATTGCAGGTAATAGTTTTGATGTTAATGCAAGGATACAGGGTTATCATGGTATGGAATTTAATAGTAGTGGTTCATCGCGTGGTATGCATGGTTCCTTTAGTCCTGTTGATGTACATAATACATTAATTGCATATGGCCCAAGTTTTAAATCACACTTTATAGATACGCTGCCAACAGGTAATGTTGATATTGTGCCAACACTAGCTTATCTATTAGGCTTAAAAGCAACCAATACTGATGGTCGAATATTATTAGAGAGCTTAAAAGATGGTAAAAATATAGATGACTATCAAGTGGTATTAAAGCAGTATCAAGCAACAAAGCCTGCAACTGGGCTAACGTTTTATAAAGCAACTAATCCTGATAATATTGATGTGATTAAAAATAAATCTAACTATAGCATTTATCTTGATACAAAATCCTTAATTCAAGGTAGTCAAAAGTATGTTTATTTTGATCAAGCGAATGCTGTGAGATATTAGTTTAAATAATTCTTGCAAGTGGGGTTGATCTTTTGGCTAATTATCGTGTATAATTCGGCGTCATTTTATAAGTTGTTATTTAAAAATATTTAGCTTAATCAATTTATAAAAAAGATGTTGAATAATAGTAAACAAAAGTGGAGTCATCAATGGCAACAATCAATCAGCTTGTGCGCAAACCGCGCCAGCAAAAAACATCCAAGTCAAAAGTGCCTGCGTTAAAAGCATGCCCACAAAGACGTGGTGTTTGTACTCGTGTTTATACCACCACGCCTAAAAAACCAAACTCAGCTTTAAGAAAAGTTGCACGTGTGCGTTTAACCAGTGGTTTTGAAGTAAGTAGTTATATCGGTGGTGAAGGGCATAACCTTCAAGAGCACTCTGTCGTATTAATTCGCGGCGGTCGTGTTAAGGATTTACCAGGTGTTCGTTATCATACCGTTCGTGGTAGTTTAGATACATCGGGTGTCAGTGATCGTAAGAAAGGCCGTTCTAAGTACGGTACTAAGCGTCCTAAGTCCTAAGTTTAAATTGATTTAAAGAAGGTAGATTACTATGCCAAGAAGAAGAGAAGTTCCAAAACGTGAAGTTTTGCCTGATCCAAAATACAAAAATGTAACTGTAGCAAAATTCGTAAACCATATTATGAAAGATGGTAAAAAATCAATCGCTGAAAAAATCGTGTACCGTGCATTTGACACGATTAAAGATAAAACGGGTAAAGATGAGATTGATACTTTTGATAAAGCGCTTGAAAGTATTGCGCCAATGGTTGAAGTTAAATCTCGTCGTGTCGGTGGGGCAACTTATCAAGTGCCTGTTGAAGTGCGTCCTGAACGTCAGATGGCACTCGCTATGCGTTGGTTAATTGAGGCGGCTCGTTCACGTAAAGAAAAATCAATGGGTTTACGTGTGGCGCATGAGATGATGGATGCAGTAGATGGTCGTGGTGCAGCGGTTAAAAAGCGCGAAGATACACACCGTATGGCAGAGGCAAATAAAGCATTTGCACACTATCGTTGGTAATGGTTTAACAAGCAAATTAAAGAGGAATTAACCATGGCACGTAAAACACCAATTCGTAAATATCGTAATATTGGTATTGTTGCGCATGTGGATGCGGGTAAAACTACGACAACTGAGCGTGTTCTTTTTTATACAGGTGTAACCCATAAAATCGGTGAAGTGCATGAAGGTGCAGCAGTAATGGATTGGATGGAGCAGGAGCAAGAGCGTGGTATCACGATTACTTCTGCTGCGACAACTGTATTTTGGAAAGGGATGGATCGTCAATTTGATGAGCATCGAATTAATATCATTGATACACCGGGACACGTTGACTTTACTATTGAGGTTGAACGTTCATTGCGTGTATTAGATGGTGCAGTTGTTGTTTTCTGTGGTTCATCAGGTGTTGAGCCTCAGAGTGAGACAGTATGGCGTCAAGCAAATAAATATGGCGTGCCGCGTATTGTCTTTGTTAATAAAATGGACCGTGCTGGAGCTGATTTTGAGCGCGTAGTTGAGCAGATTCGTGAACGTTTAAAGGCGCGTGTTGTGCCTGTGCAGCTTAATATTGGTACTGAAGATGAATTTAAAGGTGTGATTGACTTAATTCGCATGAAAGCTATTTATTGGAATGAATCAGATAAAGGGCTTACTTATGACTTAAAAGATATTCCTGATGAACTTGTTGCAAGAGCAGAAGAGCTGCGTGAATACATGGTTGAGTCTGCAGCTGAAGCAAATGAAGAATTAATGGAAAAATATCTTGAAGATGGCGAATTAAGCGTTGAAGAAATTAAAGCTGGATTGCGCCAACAAGTCCTAGCAAATGAAGTAGTACTTGCTTTTTGTGGTAGTGCATTTAAAAACAAAGGTGTTCAAGCAGTATTAGATGGTGTTATTGAGTACTTGCCAGCGCCAGATGAAGTGCCAGCAATTAAAGGTGAGCTTGAAAATGGTGAAGTTGAAGAGCGCCCATCGTCAGATGATGCGCCGTTTTCTGCATTAGCATTTAAAATTGCTAATGACCCATTTGTAGGTAATTTGACTTTCGTGCGTGTTTATTCAGGTGTCTTAAGTTCTGGTGACTCAGTATTTAATCCAGTTAAAGATAAAAAAGAGCGTATCGGACGTCTGGTCCAAATGCATGCAAAATCTCGTGAAGAGATCAAGGAAGTGCGAGCAGGTGATATTGCGGCATGTATCGGGCTTAAGCAAGTAACAACAGGTGATACACTATGTGATACTAATAAACATATCACATTAGAGCGTATGGAATTTCCAGAGCCAGTTATATCTGTTGCTGTTGAGCCTAAGAGTAAGCCGGATCAGGAAAAAATGTCTTTGGCATTAGGTCGTTTGGCTGCTGAAGATCCTTCATTTAGAGTGCAGACTGATGAAGAGTCAGGTCAAACCATTATCTCTGGTATGGGTGAGCTTCATTTGGATATTATTGTTGATCGTATGCGTCGTGAATTTAATGTTGAGGCGAATGTCGGTAATCCACAGGTTGCTTATCGTGAAACTATTCGCTCTTCCATTGAAGAAGAAGGTAAGTTCGTACGTCAGTCAGGTGGGCGTGGTCAGTATGGTCATGTTTGGCTTAAAATTGAGCCTCGTGCATTAGGCGAAGGTTATGAATTTATCAATAAAATTGTTGGTGGTGTTGTTCCAAAAGAATATATTCCAGCAGTTGATAAAGGTATTCAAGAGCAGATGCAAAATGGTGTTATTGCAGGTTACCCTGTTATTGATGTCCAAGTAACACTTTATGATGGTTCATATCATGATGTTGACTCATCTGAGATGGCATTTAAAATTGCAGGTTCGATGGGCTTTAAATCAGGTGCACTAAAAGCTTCACCTGTGTTGTTAGAGCCAGTAATGAAAGTTGAAGTGGTAACACCTGAAGATTATATGGGTGATGTGATCGGAGACTTAAATCGCCGTCGTGGTATTATTCAGGGTATGGATGATGGCCTAGCAGGTAAAGTTGTTCGTGCTGAGGTTCCATTGGCTGAGATGTTTGGCTATGTGACGCATTTGCGTTCCTTAAGTCAAGGTCGTGCTTCATCTTCGATGGAGTTTGAAAAATATGCTGAAGTGCCAGATAATATCGCGCAAGAAGTTATTAAAAAACGAAACGCATAAGGTAATAAAAGAATGGCGAAATTAAATAACCAAAAAATTAGAATCCGCCTGAAGTCATTTGATCATGGTTTGATTGATGCTTCAACGAAAGAAATTGTTGAGACGGCGAAAAGAACAGGCGCGCATGTTCGTGGGCCTATTCCTTTGCCAACTCGCAAAGAACGTTTTACTGTTTTGATTTCACCGCATGTCGATAAAGATGCGCGTGATCAGTATGAAATTAGAACACATAAGCGTTTATTAGACATTGTCGATCCAACTGATAAAACAGTGGATGCATTGATGAAATTAGATTTAGCAGCAGGTGTTGATGTTCAAATCAGCGTAAGCTAAATCTCTAGCTTTTACGATATGCTTGACTATTGTTTATGAATAGTGTTAAATGGCGCATCGATCAATCGTAATCGATGCGTTAAGTATATAAAAAATAGAGGAAAACAGCTATGGCATTAGGTCTAGTAGGTCGCAAATGCGGCATGACGCGTGTTTTCGATGAGGACGGTGCGACAACACCAGTGAGTGTAATTCAAGTCGAACCTAACATTGTCACGCAAATAAAGACAGCTGAAACAGATGGATATGCTGCTATCCAGGTAACAACGGGTACCAAAAAGCGCTCACGTCTTACTAAGGCTATATCTGGTCACTTTGCAAATGCTAAAGCAGAGCCAGGTCGTGGTCTATGGGAGTTTCGCCTAGAAGAAAATGATGACGTTTCTGAAATGGAAATAGGCCATCAAATGGATGCAAGTCTTTTTGAGGTTGGTCAAATTGTTGATGTAGTTGGCATCAGTAAAGGTAAAGGTTTCCAGGGTCCTGTTAAGCGTCACAATTTTAGAACTCAGGATGCGACACATGGTAATTCATTATCTCATCGTGCTCATGGTTCTACTGGTCAAAACCAAACGCCGGGTCGTACATTTAAAAATAAAAAAATGGCAGGCCAAATGGGTAATGTTCGCAAGACAGTTCAAAACCTTGAAGTAGTTCGTGTGGATGCAGAAATGGGTGTTATTTTGATTAAAGGTGGTATCCCAGGTCATCAAAATGCTGATGTTATTATTAAGCCTGCTGTCAAAGCAGCTAAATAAAAAGGAGTAAGAACGTGGAATTGCAAATAAAAGCATTAGATACCGGTTCAGAATCTCCATTGGCAGTTTCTGATGTGGTATTTGGTAAAGAATTTAATGAAGCCTTAGTTCACCAGGTTGTTGTTGCTTATATGGCAGGAGCAAGAGCTGGTACTAAAGCTCAAAAAACTCGCTCTGAAGTCCGTGGTGGTGGTAAAAAACCATGGAAACAAAAAGGTACAGGACGTGCGCGTGCTGGAACAATTCGTAGCCCTATTTGGCGTTCTGGTGGTGTGACATTTGCTGCTAAACCAAGAGATTATAAGCAGAAAGTGAATCGTAAAATGTATCGTGGTGCGATTCAGTCAATTTTGTCTGAATTGATTCGCCAAGAACGTTTAACTGTAGTGAGTAGTTTTGATATTGAAGCACCTAAAACAAAACTGCTTCATGCAAAGTTAAAAGAAGCTAATTTAAATGATGTATTAATCGTTGCTGCTGAAGGTCAGTTAAGTGAAAATTTATATCTTGCTTCTCGTAACCTTAAAAATGTAGCAGTTTGTGATACAGCGATGATTGATCCTGCAAGCTTGATCGTTTTTAAACAAGTTGTAGTCACAGAGGCGGCAATTAAAGAGATAGAGGAGCAGTTGTCATGAATCAAGAAAGATTATATCAAGTAGTTCTTGGTCCTCACGTATCAGATAAAGCATTTCAATGTGCTGATGAATCTCGTCAAATTGCTTTTAAAGTGACAACTGATTCAAATAAGCTTGAAATTAAAAAAGCAGTTGAAAAGCTGTTTGAAGTTGAAGTGGAAGAGGTTAAAACCATTAATGTTAAAGGTAAGTCTCGTCGCTTTGGTAAAATTTCAGGTCGTACTAAAGATTGGAAAAAAGCCTACGTTAAGTTAAAAGAAGGCTTTGATATTAACTTTATGAATGCTGAATAGATGAGGTTTGAGATATGGCAATTGTAAAAGCAAAACCAACCTCTGCCGGACGTCGATTTGTTGTTCAGATTAAAAATTCTGAGCTTCATAAAGGTAAGCCGTTTCGTGGTTTGTTGGCAAAAAAGACAAAAACTGCTGGTCGTAATAATCGCGGCCGTATTACTGTTCGTCATCATGGTGGCGGACATAAACAACATTATCGTATCGTTGATTTTAAACGAAATAAGATAGATGTCGTAGGTAAGGTTGAACGTTTAGAGTATGACCCTAACCGCAGTGCACATCTTGCTTTAGTTTTATATGCTGACGGTGAGCGTAGTTATATTATCGCACCAAAAGGTGTTAAAGCTGGTGACAGTATTGTTGCCGGTGATCATGCACCTATTAGAGCCGGTAATGCGTTGCCAATTCGTAATATTCCAGTTGGTACAACGATTCACTGTATTGAGCTTAAGCCTGGTAAAGGTGCTCAAATTGCTCGTAGTGCTGGTACATCAGCTCAGTTAGTTGGTAAAGACTCAACTTATGCGATTGTTCGTTTGCGCTCGGGTGAAACACGTAAAATATTAGTTACTTGTCGTGCAGTTATTGGTGAAGTATCTAATTCTGAGCATAGCTTGAAGTCATTAGGTAAAGCTGGTGCAAAACGCTGGCTTGGTATTCGTCCAACTGTTCGTGGTGTTGCGATGAACCCTGTAGACCACCCACATGGTGGTGGTGAAGGCAAAACTTCTGGTGGCCGTCATCCGGTAACGCCATGGGGTGTGCCAACGAAAGGGTATAAGACACGCCATAATAAGCGTACAGATAAGCTGATCATGCAGCGTCGTCAACGTCGTAAATAACTAAAGAGGTATTAAGTTGTGGCACGTTCATTAAAAAAAGGTCCTTTTATAGACCATCATTTATTGGAAAAAGTGCTTAAAGCACAAGAAGAAAGCAGCAAAAAGCCAATTAAAACTTGGTCTCGTCGTTCGATGGTTGTACCTGATATGATTGGTTTAACAATTGCTGTACATAATGGTAAACAACATGTTCCTGTTTTTGTAACTGAGAATATGATTGGACATAAACTGGGTGAATTTGCGGTTACGCGTAACTATCGTGGTCATGCCGCTGATAAGAAATCTAAGAGGTAATAGAGATGGAAATACCTGCTCAATTAAAATATGCGCGTATTTCTGCGCAGAAATGTCGCCTCGTAGCTGATCAAGTTCGCGGTATGCCAGTAGAAAAGGCAATGGACTTATTAACATTTAGCCCTAAAAAAGCGGCGCATTTGGTCAAAGGTGTGTTAGCATCTGCTATTGCAAATGCAGAGCATAATGATGGGTTGGACATTGATGAATTATATGTTTCTTCTATCTATGTTGATGAAGGTCCAACAATGAAGCGATATCGTGCGCGTGCTAAAGGTCGCGGAAATCAAATTCTTAAAAGAACTGCTCACATAACTGTGAAAGTTAAAGAGCGAGAAGGGGCATAATTATGGGTCAAAAAGTAAGTCCTGTTGGGATTCGTTTAGGCTACATCAAAGATTGGAATTCAGTTTGGTATGCTGATAGCAAAGATTATGCCACTAAATTACATGAAGATATTAGAGTGCGTGAATATTTACATAAAAAATTAAAGCACGCGGCTTTATCACATGTGAAGATTGAACGCCCGGCACAAAATGCGAAAGTAACACTTTATACTGCTCGTCCTGGTATTGTGATTGGCAAAAAAGGTGAAGATGTAGAAATATTACGCGCTGAATTAAATAAATTTATGGGTGTACCAGTTCAGGTTAATATTGAAGAAATTAAAAAACCTGAAACTGATGCGCAGCTAGTTGCTGATGGTATTGCACAACAACTTGAAAAGCGTGTTATGTTTCGTCGCGCGATGAAACGTGCGATTCAAGCCGCTATGAAAGCTGGTGCGCAAGGTGTTAAAGTAATGGTCAGTGGTCGTTTAGGTGGTGCAGAAATTGCACGTTCTGAATGGGCGCGTGAAGGTCGTGTGCCTTTGCATACATTTCGTGCTGATATCGATTATGCAACATCTGAAGCTTTAACAACTTACGGTATTATTGGTGTTAAAGTTTGGATATTTAAAGGTGAAGTTATACCTGGTGAGAGAAATCAACAGCCAGAGCAGACTGAGAAGAAAGCGCCTAAAAGACGTAGTAGAAGAGGAGCTAACTAATGTTACAACCAAAGCGTACAAAATTCCGCAAGCAGATGAAACTGCGTAATCGCGGTATGGCGACTCGAGGCGATAAGGTTAGTTTTGGTGATTTCGGCTTGAAAGCAACAGGTCGTGGTCGTATTACTGCTCGTCAGATCGAGGCAGCTCGTCGTGCAATTAACCGTTACATCCGTCGTGGTGGTAAAATTTGGATTCGTATTTTTCCAGATAAACCGATTACTAATAAACCGTTGGGTGTTCGTATGGGTAGTGGTAAAGGGTCTGTTGAGTATTGGGTTGCACAAATCCAACCAGGCAGAGTACTTTATGAACTAAAAGGTGTGAATGAGGAAGTAGCAAGAGAGGCGTTTAGATTAGCCTCAGCTAAATTGCCTGTTTCTACAACCTTTGTAACTAAGACGGTGATGTAGTAATGAAAGTAAGTGAACTTAAAGAAAAATCAGTAGAAGAGCTTCAAGCTTATAGGCTTGAGCTTTTAAAAGAGCAGTTCAATTTGCGTATGCAAAAAGGAACCGGCCAATTGACTAAAAAACATTTGTTAACGCAAGTGCGTCGTAATGTCGCGCGCGTTAATACATTAATAACTGAAAAAGAAACAGTCTAGGTAGGTAATTTATGAGCGCTGAAGCAAAAATTAGAACGCTGGCAGGTAAAGTCATCAGTAATAAGATGGATAAGACCGTAACGGTACTTGTTGAGCGTCGTGTTAAGCATCCGATTTATGGTAAGTTTGTTAAAAAATCTACAAAATACCATGCACATGATCAAGATAATGCCGCGAATGAAGGTGATACTGTAACGATTACAGAAACAAAACCTTATTCTAAAACTAAAAAATGGCGTTTGGTTGAGATTGTAGAACGTGCAAAATAAAATGCATTTGTGTTTTTTGTATGTGTTGGTATAATAACGCGTCATTGCGGTATTAACGTAGAAAAATTTAGTTTTGTTTTTTGGAGATTTACAATGATTCAGATGCAGACTGAGCTTACTGTTGCTGATAACAGTGGAGCTCGCCGTGTAGAGTGCATTAAAGTGCTCGGCGGATCACATCGCCGTTATGCATCGATAGGTGATGTAATTAAAGTGTCCGTCAAAGAGGCGATCCCTCGTGGTCGTGCAAAAAAAGGTGATGTTTATAATGCTGTGGTTGTTAGAACGAGAAAAGGTGTTCGTCGTCGTGATGGTTCCGTTATTCGTTTTGATAGTAATGCAGCTGTGTTATTAAATGCAAACCTGCAGCCAATCGGTACTCGTATTTTCGGCCCTGTTACGCGTGAATTGCGTACAGAGCAGTTTATGAAGATCGTTTCATTGGCTCCTGAAGTGCTTTAAGAGTCAAGGAGATTTAGAAACATGAGTATGAGTAAAATTAAATCTGGTGATCAGGTAATTATTATTGCGGGTAAAAATAAAGGTGCTCGTGGTACAGTGTTACGCTCAATGCCTGAAAAAGAGCGTGTTGTGGTTGAAGGTGTTAATATGATTAAAAAACATATGAAACCAAATCCACAGCGTAATGTTGAAGGTGGTATTGTTGAAAAAGAAGCCCCAATTCACGTTTCAAATGTGGCATTGATTAATCCAGCAACTGATAAAGCTGATCGAGTTGGCTTTAAAACGCTAGAAGATGGTAAAAAAGTTCGCTTTTTTAAATCTAATGGTGAAGTGGTAGATATTTAAGGGCATTAAAATGATTAGATTAAAAGATAAATATCATGAAAAAGTCGTACCAGCTTTACTAGAGAAGTTTGGTTATGAAAATGTCATGCAAGTGCCTAAGATTGAAAAAATCACTTTAAATATGGGTGTTGGTGAGGCAACTCGTGATAAGAAAGTAATGGATCATGCAGTAAGAGATTTAGAGGCGATTGCCGGTCAAAAAGTGATTGTGACTAAATCACGTAAATCAATTGCTGGTTTTAAAATTCGTGATGGTTGGCCGATTGGTTGTAAAGTAACATTACGTGGTGAGAGAATGTATGAGTTTTTTGATCGCTTAATTGCAGTTGCAATTCCACGTGTTCGTGACTTCCGCGGTTTAAATAATAAATCATTCGATGGTCATGGTAATTACAGTATGGGAATGCGCGAGCAAATCGCTTTTCCAGAAATTGACTATGACAAAATAGATGCAATTCGTGGTTTGGATATTACGATTACGACATCAGCTAAAACTGATGACGAAGGCCGCGCATTGCTTGAAGCATTTAACTTCCCGCTGAAGTCGTAATAGGAGAATTGTTAAGATGGCAAAAGCATCTATGGTAGAGCGTGAAAAGAAAAGAATGCGCTTAGTCGCTCGTTACAGTCAGAAGCGTAGTGAGTTAAGAGCAATTATTAAAAGCCCAAATGCCTCTGATGAGGAGAAATGGGAAGCGCAAGTTAAGTTACAAAAACTGCCAGTTGATTCATCATCGTCAAGATTACAAAGACGTTGTGAATTAACAGGTCGTCCGCATGGCGTTTATCGTAAGTTCAAATTAGGACGTAATAAATTGCGTGAACATGCGATGGTGGGTAATATTCCAGGCCTTAAAAAGGCTAGCTGGTAATTTTAAAGAGGAATTACATTATGAGTATGCAAGATCCTGTAGCAGATATGTTAACGCGTATTAGAAATGCGCAGGCTGCTGGTAAAAAAGAGGTTTTAATTCCTTTGTCTAAGCATAAGGTTGCTTTGGCTGAATTATTGAAATCTGAAGGCTTTATCCGTGATGTGGTGGCTAATAATGAAGGCCATGGCAGTTTAACTGTTGTATTGAAATATCATCATGGAAAACCAGTGATTGAAATGTTAAAACGTATCAGTCGTCCTGGTCTTCGTATTTATAGAGCCGCTAATGAGTTACCTAAAGTTTATGGTGGCTTAGGTGTAGCAGTTGTATCTACATCAAAAGGGGTGATGAGTGACCGTGAGGCTCGTCGTTTAGGCTTAGGTGGCGAAGTAGTTTGCTACGTAGCGTAATTTAGGAGAATAATAAAAATGTCTAGAATCGCCAGAAGACCGGTTTCTATTCCAACAGGTACATCTGTTGAGATTAAAGGAAACGATCTAACCGTGAAAGGTGCTAAAGGTGTGTTATCACGCGCATTTAACCCTTTGGTTCGTATCGTTGAAAATGATAATCAGATCCAGGTTGAAGCAGTGAATAATAGCAAAGAAGCTAAAACACAGTCAGGTACTGCGCGTGCACTTCTAAACAACATGGTTGTCGGCGTAAGCCAAGGCTTTGAGAAAAAGTTGCAATTAGTTGGTGTTGGATATCGCGCAAAAGCACAAGGCAAACAAGTGAATTTAACATTGGGTTTTTCACATCCAATTAATCATTCACTGCCAGAAGGGGTAACAATTGAAACACCTTCGCAGACTGAAATTGTTCTAAAAAGTGCTGATAAGCAACTATTAGGTCAAGCTGCATCTGATATCCGTGGTTATCGTCCGCCAGAACCCTACAAAGGCAAGGGTGTTCGCTATGCGGATGAGAGAATTGTTACTAAAGAAGCTAAGAAAAAATAAGTGAGTTAACGATGGATAAAAAACAAACTCGTTTACGTCGTGCAAAGCGCTTCCGTATGAAAGTAAAAGAATTAGAACAAGTGCGTCTGTGCGTTCATCGTACACCACGTCATACTTACGCTCAGATTATTTCAGGCGATGGTTCTACTATATTAGCTGCAGCATCTACTTTAGAGAAAGACATTCGTTCTGCTTGTGATTACACAGGTAATGTGAATGCTTCTGTTGTTGTCGGTGAACATATTGCTAAGCGTGCACTTGAGAAAGGTATTACTGAAGTCGCTTTTGATCGTTCAGGCTTTAAATATCATGGTCGTGTTAAAGCGCTTGCAGATAGTGCAAGAAAACATGGTTTGAAATTTTAAGAAATTAAGAAGGTTTAAGCGAATATGAATAATACAACTGCACAAAAAACTGACGGTTTAATTGAGAAGCTAGTTACTGTTAATCGTCATGCTAAAACAGTCAAAGGTGGGCGTATTTTCAGCTTTGCTGCACTGACTGTTGTTGGTGATGGGAAAGGTAGAATTGGCATTGGTCGTGGTAAATCACGTGAAGTGCCTGTTGCTATTCAAAAAGCAATGGAAAACGCTCGTCGTAATATGGTAGAGATTGGTTTAAATGGAGATACATTATGGTATCCAATTAAATCAAAACATAGTGCTTCTAAAATTTATATGCAACCCGCTTCTAAAGGTACAGGTATTATTGCAGGTGGTGCAATGCGTGCTGTATTTGAAGTTATTGGTGTTCATAACGTTTTAGCTAAGGCTTATGGTTCAACTAATCCAGTTAATGTCGTACGTGCAACCGTTAAAGGTTTGCAAGCAATGAACTCTCCTGAAGAGATTGCTGATAAACGTGGCATATCGATTGAAGAAATTCAGGGGTAGGATAATGGCTGAAAAAACAATTCAAGTGACATTAAAGCGTAGCTTAATTGGGCGCTTAAAAAAGCACTTAGCGACAGCAAGAGGTTTAGGGTTAAGAAAAATTAATCAAACGGTTGAAGTGTTAGATACACCTGAAAATCGTGGAATGATTAATCAAATTAGTTATATGGTCGAGGTTAAGGAGTAGTCATGCATTTAAATACTTTAGCGCCTGCTCCTGGTTCAAAGACGACTGCAAAGCGTGTTGGTCGTGGCATTGGCTCAGGTTTAGGTAAAACATCAGGGCGTGGCCATAAAGGTCAAAAAGCGCGTTCAGGTGGTTATCATAAAGTTGGCTTTGAAGGCGGTCAGATGCCAATTCAGCGTCGTTTACCTAAATTTGGTTTTAAATCAAGAAAATCATTCACAGTAGCTGAAATTCGTTTATCTGAATTAGCACTTGTTGAAGGTGATGTTGTTGATTTAGACACTTTAAAGCAAGCAGGTTTAATTCGTAAAGATATGCTTAGTGCACGTGTGATTGCAAGTGGTGAAGTAACAAAAGCAGTTCATGTTGTTGGTCTTCATTGTACTAAAGGGGCAAAAGCACAAATTGAGGCTGCTGGCGGAAAAGTTGAATAAATAAGGCTTAAAATGTCTAGACAAAAAAAGATGATGAATAAAGGCGGTGGATTAACAGAGTTAAAACACCGCCTTCTGTTTGTATTAATAGGGATTATTGTGTTTCGGTTAGGGTCTTATATACCAGTTCCTGGTATTGATCCTCATCAGTTGTCACAGTTTTTTAGCGGGCAGGATAGCACTATTTTGGGCATGTTTAATATGTTCTCTGGTGGTGCACTATCTCGATTTACTATTTTTGCACTAGGCGTGATGCCTTATATTTCTGCATCAATTATTTTTCAACTATTAACACAAGTTGTACCATCACTTGAAGAAATAAAAAAAGAAGGTGAATCAGGCAAGCGTAAAATTACTCAATATACTCGCTATGCAACCTTTGCCTTGGCATTATTTCAATCATTAGGTATTGCTAAATTTTTAGCGGGAAAAGGCCTAATTTTAGCAGGTGTTTCACCGATTATGTTCTATATTTCTGCGGTAGTTACATTAACAACAGGTAGTATGTTTTTGATGTGGCTAGGTGAGCAAATGACAGAACGCGGTGTTGGTAATGGTATCTCTATGTTAATTTTCTCAGGTATTGTTGCAGGCTTACCAACGGCAATTGTTCATACCTTAGAGCAAACACAGCGTGGTGACTTATCTTTAATTGTATTACTGTTTATTGTCATTATTGTATTAGCAGTAACCGCTTTTGTTGTTTATATGGAGCGAGCTCAACGCAGAATTACGGTTAATTATGCCCGTAGACAACAAGGCCGTAAAATGTATGCACCACAAAGTAGCCATTTACCACTAAAAATTAATATGGCAGGTGTCATTCCGCCTATTTTTGCGTCATCAATTTTGCTATTTCCAGCAACAATTGGTCAATGGTTTGGTAGTGGAACTTCAGGATTAACATGGTTGGGTAAAATTGGACTGGCTTTAGCGCCAGGACAACCGTTATACTTAATCGTTTTTGCTATTGCAATTATATTTTTCTGCTTTTTTTATACGGCATTAGTCTTTAATCCTAAAGAAACAGCAGATAATTTAAAAAAATCTGGCGCATTTATACCAGGAATTAGACCTGGGGAGCAGACAGCGAAGTATATTGATGCTACAATGAGTCGCTTGACTCTTGTTGGGTCAATTTATATAACGGCAGTTTGTTTATTACCATTAATTTTAATGCAGTTTTGGAGTGTGCCGTTTTATTTTGGTGGAACATCACTTTTAATTGTTGTTGTTGTAATCATGGACTTTATTGCTCAGGTTCAATCGCATATGATGTCAACAAAGTATGATTCACTATTGAAAAAAGCTAATTTAACGAGCTTTGGTAGATAAAGAGGATTTGATAATGAAAGTAAGAGCATCTGTAAAAAAAATGTGCAGACATTGCCGTACGATTCGTAGAAATGGCGTTGTACGTGTAATTTGCAGTGACCCAAGACATAAGCAAAGACAAGGTTAATATTAATAATCTTGATTTTTTGATCAGTTTGTTATATCTTGAGTGATCTTTGCGTAGATGGGTAATAATTTTAACTAAAAAATAAACTAGGAGATTTGTGAATGGCCCGTATAGCTGGCGTTAATATCCCAGATCATAAACATGCAGATATTGCACTGACTGCAATATATGGCATCGGTCGTCCGAGAGCTATAGAGATTTGTCAAGCGGTTAGTATTGATCCGCAAACTAAAATAAAAGAATTATCGGAAGAGCAGCTCGATGCATTGCGTAACGAGATTGGAAATTATACGGTAGAGGGTGATTTACGCCGTGAAGTATCAATGAACATCAAACGTTTGATGGATTTAGGTACTTATCGTGGCCGTCGTCATCGTCGTAATTTGCCTGTTAGAGGACAGCGTACTAAAACGAATGCACGTACGCGTAAAGGGCCTCGTAAGCCGATTAGAGCGTAAGACAATAATAACGATAGGATAAATAGTGTTATGGCAAAAACATCCAAAACTACATCTTCTCGTAAGAAGGTAAAACGCACCGTAGTTGACGCTATGGCGCATGTTCAAGCTTCATTTAATAACACCATTGTGACCATTACTGATCGTCAAGGTAATGCGCTTGCATGGGCTACTGCTGGCGGCAGTGGCTTTCGTGGTTCGCGTAAGAGTACGCCGTTTGCAGCGCAGGTTGCTGCAGAACGTGCAGGTACTCAAGCACAGGAGTTTGGTGTTAAAAATATTGACGTATTTATTAAAGGCCCAGGCCCTGGTCGTGAATCAGCGGTTAGAGCACTTAATGCGAAAGGATTTAAAATCACCAGTATTACTGATGTGACACCTTTACCGCATAATGGTTGTCGTGCGCCTAAAAAGCGTCGTGTATAAGAATGAGGTTATAAAATTATGGCAAGATATTTAGGACCTAAGTGTAAACTTTCACGTCGCGAAGGCACTGATTTGTTTTTAAAAAGCGGCGTTAAACCATTTGAAGCAAAGTGTAGAGCTAATACAGCACCTGGTCAACACGGTGCTAGACGTGCTCGTTTGTCGGATTATGGTTTGCAATTAAGAGAGAAACAAAAAGTTCGTCGTATTTATGGCGTACTAGAAAATCAATTCAGACGTTATTATACTGAAGCGGCTCGCCGTAGAGGTAACACGGGTGAAAATTTATTAAAACTATTAGAAAACCGTCTTGATAATGTTGTTTATCGTATGGGATTTGGTGCGACTCGTGCTGAAGCTAGACAGCTTGTATCTCATCGTTCAATTTTAGTCAATGGTAAAAGCTGTAATATTCCTTCATACCAAGTAAATGTGGAGGATGTTATTGCAATTAGAGAAAAATCTAAGAAACAATTGCGTATTCAAAATGCTATGGAATTATCTAAGCAACGTGTACCTGTTTCTTGGATTGAGATTGATGAAACGAAGATGGAAGGTGTTTTTAAAAGTGAGCCTGATCGTTCAGAATTATCAGCTGATATTAATGAACAGCTAATCATCGAGTTGTATTCAAAGTAAACTATTAACTTAAAACATAATTAAAAGAGGTCAATCCATGTCAGAGTGTCCTACAGAGCTTTATAAACCAGAGCTGGGTGAAGCAGAGCTGATAGGTACCAATCGTTATCGTGTGGCTTTATCACCGATTGCCGCTGGATTTGCTCATGTGCTTGGGAATTCATTGCGACGAGTACTTTTATCATCAATTCCAGGTGCTGCAGTTGTTGAAGCTCAAATTGATGGTGTACTGCATGAATATTCAACATTAGATGGTGTTCAAGAAGATGTTGTTGAAATTCTATTGAATTTAAAGCAACTAGCTGTACGACTAGAGCCAGGTTATGATGAAGTCTATTTGACAATTAATAAACAGGGACCATGTACAATTACAGCGGGAGATATTGAAACTTCAGGTAAAGCTGAAATTATTAATCCTGACTTTGTAATTGCTCATGTAACTAGTGATCGTGAGTTTGCGATGACTTTACGTTTATTGCAGCGTCGCCGTGGGTTTAGTGTTAATCAAGATGTCAATTTAGCTGAAAGTGAAGTTCGTCCTATTGGTGTGATGACTTTAGAGGCTGGATTTAATCCATTGTCTCAGTGTGCTTTTGAAGTTGAAGCTATCGATGGTAATAGTGAACTATTATCATTGTCTATTTCAACAAATGGTACGATTGATCCACGTGAAGCTGTTGAGCTTGCAATGACTTACTTGTATGAGCAGGTATCTGTATTTGTTGATCTGAAAGCACCAATTGGTTTAGCAAAGCAAAGTGATACACCTGATGTTGATCCAGTGCTATTAAGACCAGTTGATGATTTAGAGTTAACAGTTCGTTCTGCTAATTGTTTGAAAGCAGAGAATGTAAGATTTTTAGGTGACTTAGTACAATATACTGAGTCCGACTTGCTTAAGATACCAAATCTTGGTCGCAAATCTTTGACTGAAATTAAAAGTATCTTATCTGAGCGAGGACTTTCTTTAGGCATGCGACTTGATAGTTGGCCACCTGAAGAGTTAATGGGTAAATAAATAAGTAATAATTTTAACAAGAAGGAATATTACCAATGCGTCATCAGAGAAAAAGCCGTAAGTTTGGACGTACTTCCAGCCATCGCCGTGCGATGTTTCGTAATATGACGGCATCTTTAATTAAACATGAGGTTATTAAAACAACCTTAGCTAAAGCTAAAGAATTACGTGGTGTTGTTGAGCCTTTAATTACATTAGCCAAACGTGAAACAGCTATTCGTCAGGATAAAGAGCTAACTGAACAACAGCGTAATGATAAAATTGTAGCACTTCGTCGCCTTGCATTTGCAAGAATTCGTAACAAAGAAGCGGTTAAGCAGTTATTTGAAACATTAGGCCCTCGTTATAGTGAGCGTCAAGGTGGTTATACACGTGTTTTAAAATGTGGTCATCGCTTTGGTGATTCAGCGCCTATGGCTTTTATTGAGTTAGTTGATCGCCCGATTGAAATTGAAGCTGACGAAGAATAATACTAAAATAAACTTTTCTTATTTAGAAAATTAATTAAAAGCTAAGTGTATTTTAATACATTTGGCTTTTTTTTTGCTTTTTACACTCTTTTTCATTTGATAGTTGAGTTGCATATAGGTATACTATACCTATAGAATACGTGTGCCTTAACTATGTGTATAAAATTTATTTATCTGCATGATAAATTACATATATTTGATTTATTATAATGTTATTATATCATCTATCAATTATAAAAATAAAATCGTTCAGGATTACATGAAATGAATATAAATAAAAATTCAAATACAGATGCAAAAAAGCAAAATACAATGTTTATAATTTTGTTATTATTTATGCCAGTTGTTGGTATGGCTGTTGATTTAGTCGCACCCTCATTACCGGCAATTAGTCAAAGCCTTAATTTATCAGATGCACTAGTAAAAGGAGTAATATCACTTTATTTACTTGGCTATGCATTAGGTAATTTCTTTATTGGGTTTTTAACTGATGCAATTGGTAGGCAGAAACTTCTTCGTATTTCAATGTTTGCATTTGCAATTTTTAGTTTATTACCCGTTCTTTGGCCTGATGTAACAGTATTATTAATTTCACGGTTAGCTCAAGGGCTAGCCGTTGGTGCGGTTGCTGTATTAATTCGTGCTATTTTTTCTGATTCACTAGAGCCAGAACGCTTGGTTAAATTAGGACCAGTAATGGGGGCTATGTGGGGATTAGGGCCTGTTATTGGCCCTGTTATTGGTGGTTACTTGCAATTTTATTTTAATTGGCAAGCAGGCTTTGTTTTTTTCTTACTGGTCGCTATTATGTTCTTTATAGCTATTTTTATGACTGTTCCAGAGACTATTGCTAAAAAGCAAACTTTAAGTCTTAAACAGATGAAAAGTAGCTTAAAAGAAGTATTAGGCCATGATCTTTTTATGGCGTTGGTTATTTCTATGGGCATTACTTATGCGATGATTATTACCTTTCAAACCTTAGGTCCTTTTTTAATTCAAAATGTCTTTGGTCATTCAGCTGCATATTTTGGTAAAATTGCCTTAATTATGGGGGCGGTATTTCTGCCATCTACTTTTCTATGCCGTTATTTATTAAAGCATTTCCAAGTAAAGATATTGTTCTTAAGCACAGTACATATTATTGCGATTGTATTAGTCACTTTATTATTAATTAACCTATTTTTCCCTAATAGCTATGCAATATTATTAATTGCTAGTGTTTTAGTATTTTTTGTTTGTGGTTTTATTTTTCCTTTATCAATGGGTAAGGGTATGTCATTATTTCGCCATATTTCAGGTGCTGCAGCTGCTGTAATGTATTTAGTGAATGTCTTAATTACAAGCTTAGTTTCATTTGTAGAGAGCTTTATCAATGCGGATGTGGTTATTGAAGTAGTGGTGATTTATAGTGCCTTGATGTTATTACTGGTGATCACCTATTGGTGGAAAATACATAAGAATTTGGAAAATTAAAACCAAATTGAATATAATGGTTTATTTGTTTGGGGAAATGCTTTAGTGCTTGAGACGTTATTTACTTTAGGGCTTTTAAATTTATTGGCTGCTATGGGACCTGGTCCTGATTTTGCTGTTGTGATGAAAAACACCTTATTATATGATCGTAAAGGTGGTATTTTTACAGCATTAGGTATAGCTTCTGCTATTTTAATTCACGTCAGCTACTGTTTGTTAGGTTTAGCTGCTTTAATTAGCCATTCTGTATGGCTTTTTGATGCGGTAGCTATATTAGGTGGGAGTTATTTGGTTTATTTAGGTATAGGCGCATTAAAAGAAAAAGTAATACCCATGAAAGCTGTAGAATCGAATCGGCCACAAGCGCGTTTATTCTCACGCTTTAGTCTATATAGAGAAGGCTTTTTAACAAATTTATTAAACCCAAAATGCATTTTATTTTTTATTGCCATGTTTACGCTTATACCTTATCAAGACTTTGGTGTGGGGTTTGGTTTTGCTATTTTAATCGAATTATTTTTAATCGTATTTTTATGGTTTTGTACTTTAAGCTTTATTCTATCTTATCCTAAATTAAAAGCAAAACTTGATAAATATACGATTTATATAGTTAAAGTAACAGGCGTGATTTTAATCATGCTAGGGTTATTTTTGTGGGTTGAGATTTTTTTATAATTTGCTTAAATGATTATTTAATTGCTTAAATGAGTTTAGCGCAATAATAATAAAAAATACTCCTAAAACACACACCATTGCCAATACTGGATTAATGGTTAAATAGCCCATAATAATAACGCCAATGGTTGCCGATACCATATTTAAGAATGACATCATACTAGATGCGCTGGCTTTATCTTTTGCTTTTAGGGTTGCAAAGTAAGAGGCAGAAGGAAAAATAAGTCCAAATGCGGCATATGCACACATAGCAGATATAAAATACCATAAGATGTTATGACTATTGGTTAAGGATAAAATTAATAATGATATAAGGCATGGTATGACTAACACAACGCTTAACTTTAATAAGCGTTGAGCGCCGAGATACTTCATTAAAAATGAACTTAAAATGCCACCTGAAAGCATACCAAATATGGTTAGTAAATTCCATAGACCATAAACACTAGGTGATAAATGCAATTCATTAATTGCAAAAAGTGGTGCGCTATAAGCATAGCCATAACTAAACATAGTCACACTACCAAGCATCAGTGAAAATATCACTAAAGATTTATTTTTTAAAGCAGTAAAATAATCACTAATAATGACGGCTAAATTAATTCTATGGTGAGTATTTTTTACTTTATCAAATATAAAGGTTGTCAGATACATAATGGCACCATGAATAAATAATACGATAAAGCAGTCTTGCCAGTTTAAATACTGTGTTACCATGCCGCCAATAAGTATCGATATGCCTAAGCCTATGGTAAATGAGACGATACAAAAAGATAGTATGCTTTTTGTTTGCTGGTCATTTAAATAAGCATGAATCAGCATAAAGGTGCAACTCAATCCACTTGCAGCCCCTAATGCGGTAATAAAACGACCGATTAAAAGTAGCGTATAGCTTGAAATAATGGTTGCGACTACACAAATGATAATACCCATTAAATTAATAATTAATCCAAACCTTAGTGATTGTAAGCTACCATAGCGGTTGGCTATTGGTCCATAGAGTAATTGTCCAAAAACATAGCCAATTAAAAAAATAGAGATAACCCACTGAATTTGATTGCTACTTAAGTGAAAGCTTTGTTGTATTTGTGTCAATGCTGGTGTAATTATTGTTGCTGAGATTGAAGCAATACAAATATAGCTTAGTAAAATGGTTTTTTTGCCAATATTCATAAGAAATAATCCTATTATTATGTTTTTAGCTCTAGAGGATAGTATGTTTTGATTTGATTGACAATATTGAATATAATTAACTATTGTTAAGAATAAATTTATAATTGATCACTATGAAGCACCAATTACATCATATTGAAACTTTTTTGCAAGTTGCCAAAAATCAGAGTATTACCCAAGCATCCAAGGTTTTAAATGTATCCAAAGCAGCGGTTAGTCAAAGTATTCGTTTATTAGAAGAGTCTTATCAGGTGCCACTATTTATTCGTACTACAAGATCAATTCAGTTAACTGAAGAGGGAAAATTATTATATCGAGAGGCTGTTCGATTAAAAGAGCAGCTTGATCGAATGAATAATTTAGTTTCTGGTTTTACTGATTATCCATCAGGTACACTTAGAGTTAGCTCTAATCCATATTTTGCAGAAGCTCATTTAGTATCTATATTACAAGAGTATTTATCTCAATTTCCCGAAGTGGATGTTGAACTATATACTGAAGAGCGAATGCCTGATTTAAATAAAGAAGCCATTGATATTGTCATTGGTGTTAACTTTCCAGCACCAGATGATATTGTAAGAAAAATTATTGGTAAAACACGTTATATACTTTGTGCATCACCTGACTATTTAGCTAGATATAGTATGCCAGAGACGGTTATGGCGCTTAAAGATCATCACTATATTCCACATTTAGGTAGAAAAATCACAACACCAATTGTTGATCTTAAAGATAATCGATTAATGCCACAATTAGGGGCAAGGCTAAAGTTAAATGATGCACATTTTATGAAACAATGTGCCTTAAAAGGACTAGGTATAATCCAGTTGCATGAGTATGTGATCAAAGATGAAATTGAGTCAGGAGCATTAGTTGAAATATTAAGAGATCAATTTAATTGTGAGATACCCTTATATGCCTATTTTCAAAGACATCGATTTGTACAGCCAAAGATACGTCAATTTATTAATTTATTAGAAAATCGTTAGCTAGAAGTAATATGCTTGATTAAGACATTTTTTATTTGATATAAATAAAGCTATATATAATATAAATTAAGCGATATATGATTATAAGATTTAAGTCATCTAAAACAATGATTATAATGCAATTTGTTTTTTATATTATTGGAATTTATGCAATTAGTGTATTAAATTTCAACTTATGGCTTAAATTGGTATTTATTGCTGTGATAACAGCAATGTTGATATTATTTTGGCTAAGAAGTTATTTAAAAATAGCTAACCATTCAATTCTGTCTTTGTCAGTGAAAAATCATCAGTATCAAATTGAATTAAAAAATGGTCAAATTTATTTGGTAAAGCCATTGCCTAGTACAATGGTAAGTCGTTTTTTTATTGCACTTGACTTAAAAGTTGTTGGTTTAAAAAAAGTATATCGGCTATTTGTTTTAAGAGATAATGTAGTTTCAGAGGCTCATTTTCGCCAGTTAGCAAGGCAGCTAAAAGAATGATATATTACTAATTCTACTTATCTTTTTTCATTTTTGCCTTTGTGTAGGTTTTGCCATGATTTTTGCCATAGCTCTAGATTTTTTTGTGCTAGATTTTGGAAGTAGTCAATTGGATTAAGTTCGTTACTACTTTGATTTAATGGGTTTGTTGCATCAAGCATGGTTGAAACTTTATCTTGAATATTTTTTTGATGTGATAGAAATAATTCAATCGATTCATCAAAATAATTAGTTAAAATATCCTGCATGCTATTACCATATGAACGAATAATTTGTTGTAAAAAATCATTATTAAACATTGGCTTGTCGCTTGTTTCTTCCTGTTCATTAATAATTTGCATTAATACAGTACGTGTAATATCTTCCTTGCTTTTGCTATCAACAATGGCGAAATCCTCACACTCTAGCACTAAAGCTTTTACATCATCTAAAGTGATATAACTAGAAATTGCCGTGTCATAGAGCCTACGATTTGGATATTTTTTAATAACCCTTGCTTTGCTTTGGCTATTTTTTTCAGCTGCTGATCCTGCCATGATAAAGCTCCTTAAAATTTAAATCTGCATTAAATATGATGCTGCAACGATTCTAACACATTACTAAATTTTGTGCAAAGCGATCATATAGCAATTATACGGGATTATCTATGTCGATAAACTTATGTTCTAAATTGAAAAATTGTGCAATATGTTCACCAAGTGCTTTGATACCATAACGTTCTGTTGCGTGATGGCCAGCAGCAATATAATGTATTCCCAATTCTCTTGCAAGGTGTGTTGTTCTCTCAGAAATTTCACCGCTAATATAGACATCTAATTGTGCATTTTTTGCATATGAAATAAAATCTTGTGCACCACCTGTACAGATGCCAATATGCTTAATGCTATTAGGAATATAGTCAGACTGAATGACTAATGGTTTTTTTAGTAAGCTAGACTCTATACGTTCTGCTAAAGTATTCAGTTTAATGCTAGATGTAACTTCAGTAGTTAAGCCAAGTGCCGGTTGTGTGCCAGTTTCGAATGTGCCTGTAATATTTAAATTAAGTTCTTTTGCTAATTGAACATTATTGCCATAAATAGGGTGTACATCTAATGGTAAATGATAGGCGTATAAGCTGATATTATGTTTAATTAATTTTTCAATTCGTTTAAATTTCCAGCTGGTAATTGTCTGTGGCTCGCCTTTAAAAAAAAGTCCATGATGGACGACTAACGCATCTGCATCTTCTTTAATTGCCTGATTGATTAAACTTTCTGAAGCTGTAACGCCACTAATTAGTTTATTAATCGTTTTATTATGACTATCAATTTGTAAACCATTGGGGCAGTAATCTTTTATTAGTTCTTTTTGTAGTAAATCATCTAAGTATTTTGTTAAGTCAAATTGAGTGACAGACATAGTATGATACCTTTAATATGCTTTTATCAAGTGTTATTTACTTATAGTATAAGACTTAAATGCTAGAAATAAATGGTTGTATCTAAGGTGACCGTGTTATTTTCTTGATCATCATAGGTTTTAAGCCATGCATACTCTAGGCTTAATGTTACCGAACTAATAATATTTCTTGAGACAAATACATAAAATTGCTGATGAGGCCCTTTAATAGAGACTGGTTCACCAGCGCTTGCAGCCATTGGAAAGTAGACACCACTCATATTATAGCTTTGTGCATAGGATGCTGAAAACATCGTTGGTTTGCCTAATATTGTAGGTTCATAAACGCCTTGCACATACCAAACACCAGATAAACCATTATTATCGAATACGGGGTTATTGGTTAAGGTAGATTCCCAGCCTGAATAAAGGGTATAATCGCGCCAAGTAATATTACCTTCAACATTTACCAGAGGTGTACGCTTATTCTCTGTATCAGGTGTTGATGTAATACCCATACCAGTATCATTGACATCATGGACATAGCCAATATTTCCGCCTAGAGTCCATTTTGTATTTGGAATATCGTAGCTGTAGAATGAATCAATTAAAAATGTGCCATTACTGGTAGAAGGCTTGATATAAGTGAAGTTAGTAATAAAGTTACCTTTATTATAACCAAGGGTAAGGTTATTAATATAGCCAGGCCTAAATAAGCCTTGTTCAATTGATGCAGCCCAAGGTGCACCTGGAAAAGTACCAAACATTGGGCGGCCTTTACCGACAGTTGCAAAAAATGGTGTTTTATCTAAATTACCAAATGTTATAAATGCACTTTCAGGGCTTGTCTCAATTCCATTACTATCTTGAAAGGTAATCGTTTCAAAATAAATTTGTATCCATTCGCCTGAGTTATAGAGTAAATCAAGATTAGCGCCAGTTAAGAAGGTACCTGAACCATTTTCAATGGTAGTTGACCCACCATCTTGATTGATAACATTAATTTTATCTCCCCACCAGATTTGTGTATCGGTCTCAATTTGACCGCCTAAGACCATGGCATTATTACCAAACTTATTACGTACTTGTAATAAGCTTAATGCTCGAGTTGAGGAAGATAAGCCTTCTAAATAGGTATGATCAACATTATGGTCTAAATAAATAGTGCTTCTAGGCGTTTTATATTTTAAGTTGCTGGTTTCATTTTCATGGTCTTTTGTTTTTACTTGTGCTTTTAATTCATTAACTTCTTGTTGTAATTGTTCAAGTGTTGCCAATTGTGCTTGTGTATCTTTTGCTTGATCTGTATGCTCAGCTGCATAAGTATAGTTCGATGATAATGCGAGGATGGTGCCTAAAAGCACTAGTTTTTTTATCACATTAAAGCTCCTTTGTATCTATCAGAATCTTTCCATGAGTAACAGGTTATTATTTTGATCTAAAATACTATAAGAAGCCAAGTGAAATCTTTAAAAGAAGTTAAAATAATTACTGACTAGTAATTTAACAAGAATAGATTAATTATCTTTGATTATCTCTATTGTCTCAACAAGTTTTAATAGCCAATTTCTGACCTTTCGGGCATTGGTTGAAGGAATTCTTTGCGGTGTATAATGTAAGTAGAATGCATTGCCAGTTGCAACTAAGTTGCCAATAATTTTAATATGCTGATTTTCTATTTCTTGATAAACCAAAGGTAGGTGAGTAACTAAAATACCAACATTATTTTTCACAGCTTCAATTGCTTGAATTGTATTAGATAGAACTAATGTGTTTTTAGGTGGTTGAATTTGATGATGTTGACAAAAAACTTGCCAATCTGAAGTTCTCATAGGGTGGGCAACACTAATCGCTGTATGTTTTTTAATTGCATCAATGATATTTTTTTCTTTTATAAGTGGGGAGGTAATTAAAATGAGTTCATCTAACCAAAGTAAGTGGTGTGGGTTATTTGGTGTATATTTCTCAGGAATAATTGAAATATCAGGTATCATCTGAGATTGTTCAGTTTGTGTATTTACATTTGTCGAAATAATAAGCTCAATTTCAGGATGTTCTAATTGTAGTTTAGGTAAGCTTGGAATTAACCACTGCATTGCAAGTGTTGTGGCAACTTCTAAATGAACAATATTTGACTTAGTTGGCTTTAGTGCTTCTGTAGCTGATGAAATCATCTTAAGTGCTTCATGGATATTTTTATGAAAACGCTTACCTTGTGGTGTTAGACTAACGGATTTATTGTCACGTTTAACTAAAAAGCAACCAAGGTAGTTTTCTAGGATTTTAATCTGCTGGCTGACAGCGCTTGGTGTAATATTTAATTCTTCTGCGGCTTTTGCAAAATGCAGCATTCTCGCAACGGCATCGAAAATAATTAATGATTTAAGCGGTGGTAATTTAAACACGTTAAGTATTCCTAATCATGTATGTAGATATAAATGATTTACGATTATAGCATAATCTAGTAGATTTGTTGGGAATGTAAAGTCATTTGCTTATTTATTATCAATGATTTATTTATTAAATAAATAATAGTAATGTTTAAATAGGAGTAATAAAAAATGAAAAATACATTAATTTTAACTTTAGATTATATTAATGATATAGTAAATCCAAAAGGTAAAATAGCCCATTATGCTGATCGAATTACAGATTATCAGGTTATTGAAAACGCAAATAAGGTGCTTGCTTGGGCTCGAGATAAGCAAATGCCAATCGCGCATGTGAAGGTAGGGTTTAGTCCAAATTATATGGAGTGTCCAAAAAGTTCACCGATGTTTTCAAAGACAGCTGAATTTGGTGCGCTACAATTAGATAGCTGGGGGTGTGATTTTGATGAAAGATTAAATGTAGAAAATGATGATTTTATTATTGTAAAACATAGAGTTAGTGCATTTTATAATACAGATTTAGAAAGTTTACTACGTGCTCAAAAAATAGAAAAAATTATTCTTTTAGGTGTTGCAACTAATTATGCGGTAGATCATAGCGCTCGTGATGCACATGACCGTGATTATCAAGTAATAGTTATATCAGATGCATGTCAGGCACAAAATGACGATGCACATGCAAATTCTTTATCATCAATTGGGCGTTTTTGTGAATTAATTAATACAACTAACTTAGTCCTCTAAAATAATATAACTAGAGTTGTACATATAAATATTGTATAAAAGTCGCACAATTAATTTGTATCGATGGTTGTTTTCTTGTCATGAGTATTATATAATTTCTTCGTTAATAATAATTAGAATAATAAATGTGTGATATTTTAGGGGTTTGTTTCGATGCAAAATTTTCTGGATTTTGTTAAAAAACACGCAGTTATATTAGCTGGTCTTTTTGCTTTTTTGTTAATGGCTATGATTCAATGGAAAGTTCAATATCCTTTGTTTGGTTGGGGATTTGTAATTGTCTTTATTTGGTCATCATTTAGTCTATATATTATTGCACAGATTATCAAATATTTTAAACCTATTCGTCAGAAAGAGCTTTCTACACTAACAGTTAATATTTTGACATTTATTTCAATATCGCTAATAGTTTATCTATTTTGTCGTTATAGTTCAGCAGATTTACCCTTAGTGCCTTATCCTTTAATTGATGCATATCTAGTGAAATTTGATGCATTTTTCCACTTTAATGTTGCAGATATTACAGAATATTTTAGAGTTAATTTGCCATTAGTTAGTGAAGCTTTTCAATACATTTACGCCAGTTTAAAGATAAGCACTATTATAACCTTAATTTTAATACCAATTATTAATTGGAAAAGTTATCAGCGATTAACTTTTATGTTTTTATTCTTGATGGCATTAACCTATATATTTTGCTATTTCTTTCCATCAATTGGCCCTGCTTATTCATATCCTGATGCTTATTTTACAAAGAATGTTATAGCAGTTAAGAATGACTATCTTCAGCTGCGTAGCAATCCAACATCACATGCGGTTAGTGCTTGTGTTTCAATCCCATCTTGGCATGTGATTGGTTCTTTACTGATCCTAATGGCTTGGTGGCCTGTGAAAAAATTTGGCTTTCGTTATTTTGTTGCAATTTATTCATCATTGCTTATTATAAGTATATTTATTACTGGATGGCATTATTTAGCTGATGCTATTGCATCATTTATTTTTATGGGTATAGGGCTTTATACGGCTAAAAAACTAGATATGACTGTACCTACTTATGATTTTTCAATGTTAATGCCGCTATGGAATATTATAAAAGGGTATCGAATTAACAAGAAAATTAAAAAAATAAGTTATGTAGCTGAATAATTTAATTAGTAGTATTTAATATAAATAAGTGGTGGGTTTGTTTAGATGAGAATTTTTCTGGTTTTTTTAAAAAAACATGCAGTTATATTAGCTGGCCTTTTTGCTTTTATGTTAATGGCTATGATCCAATGGCGAGTTCAATATATTAAATTTGATTGGAATTTTGTGCTAATATTTATTTGGTCATCATTAAGTTTATATACAATGGCCCAGGTTATCATATATTTTAAACTTATTCGAAATGAAGAGCTATCCAAGCTAGTAGTCAATATTTTGACGTTTATGTCAATATCAGTAATGGTATTTTTATTTTGTCACTATAGTTCAGCAGATTTACCCTTAGTACCCTATCCTTTAGTTGATACTTATTTAGTTAAATTTGATGCATTTTTTCATTTTAATGTTGCAGATATTACGGATTATTTTAGAAATAATTTACCACTAGTGAGTGAATTTTTTCAGTATGTCTATATGAGTTTAGAATATAGTGCGATCATAACTTTAATTTTAATGCCGATTATTAATTGGAAAAGTTATCAGCGATTGATTTTTATGTTTTTATTTTTGATGGCATTAACCTATATATTCTGCTATTTTTTCCCGTCAATTGGTCCTGCTTATTCATATCCTGCTGCTAATTTTACAAAACAAGTTTTAGCGGTTAAGAATGATTATCTTCAGCTACGTAATAATCCAACATCACATGTTGTTAGTGCTTGTGTTTCAATTCCATCTTGGCATGTAATTGCTTCATTACTTATATTAAGTGCTTGGTGGCCAGTGAAAAAATTTGGTTTTCGTTATTTTGTTACAATATACTCTATGCTTCTTGTTGTTAGTGTTTTTATAACCGGATGGCATTATCTAGCTGATGTTGTCGCCTCATTTATTTTTATTGCTATAGCGCTTTATGTGGCTAAAAAATTGGATATGATCGTACCTAATTATGACTTTTCAATGCTTAAGCCATTGTGGAATTTAATAAAAGGTTATAAAGCGAGTAAGCTTTAAAATAAGTTATATAATTAATTAACTTTAATTATTTGTTTACTTCAGTAGTGCTTTAGCACCTTGCTTTAATAAGGATTCGGCAACTATTTTACCTAGATAGCTTGGGTCATGGCCTAAAGATTCAGCTTTAATTGCATCTCTACCATCAGCACTTAAAACAATTGCTCTTAGAAATAAGTTTTCTCCTTCTTCACTAGCATAAACACCAATGGGTGCATGACAGCTACCCTGTAGATACTCATTACAAGTACGCTCTGCAATAACAGCAGCTTGTGTTTTTCTATCATTGATTGCTGAAAGCATATTAATTAATGATGAATTTTCTTTTAAACACTCAACAGTAATTACACCTTGACCTTGAGCTGGTAGCATTAAATAATCGGGTATGATTTGTTTAATCCGTTCTATTAAGTTAAGACGTTTTAAACCTGCTTGTGCAAGTATTAAACCATCATATTCCCCTTGATCTAATTTACTTAAACGAGTATTAACATTTCCTCGAATTGGTTTGATAATAAGATCAGGGCGGTAGTTTAGAAGTTGTGCTTGGCGACGTAAGCTTGAAGTGCCAATAATAGCGCCTTTTGGTAGACTATCAACTGATGTGTATTGATTAGAAACAAAGACATCAAATGGACTTTCACGTTTGCAAAAGCTAGCTAGGAAAAATCCTTCTGGTAACTGATAAGGTACATCTTTTAATGAATGAACAGCAATATCAGCTTTATTTTCTTTAATTGCAATTTCAAGCTCTTTCATAAATAAGCCTTTACCCCCTATAGCATTAAGTGGTGTTTCTAAGCGTTTATCACCTTCAGTTTGTAATAATACAAATTGAATATCTAATTGAGGGTAATGTTTAAGTAGTTGAGATTTAATATACTCAGACTGCCATAGCGCTAATGGGCTTTTTCTTGTTGCAATTCGAAGCGTATCATTTTTTATCATAAAATAGGCTACTTATAGCGTTTTTAATTTTAGGTTAAATGTATGAGATAAAAACTCTCTAATCATTTGAACTTCTTCTAAGCAAAGGCTATGTTCCATTGGATAGCGATGAAATATAGGCTTAAACTGACAATCAATTAAGGCATGATACAAATGCTCACCTGCTTGAATAGGTACGATCGGGTCATAAAGTCCATGGGCAATGGCTATTGGCATTGATTGATTGATTGTTGTAACATCAGGTTTAAGTTGATTCCAACCAGGTAGGTAAGTAGATAAAGCCATTAATCCTGCAAATGGCTTTGATGAAAAAAGTGCATAATAAGTTGCAATAGCACCACCTTGTGAAAAACCAGCTAAGATAATATTCTCTGAAGCAATACCATTTGTAATCACATAGTTGACCAAATTAGTAATTTGCTCAATTGTGTCTTTAATGCCTGTAATATCAATATTATTGTCAATAGAACCCATATCAGTAATATCATACCAACCTCGCATAGAGTAACCACCATTAATAGTAATAGGGCGAATTGGCGCATGTGGAAAAATAAACTCGATATTAGCATCATTGGGTAAATTTAATTCAGGTATGATTGATTCAAAATCATGGCCATCTGCACCAAGACCATGTAGCCAGATAACTGCATATCGTTTTTCAGTACCAATGGTTCTTGTAATGTATTCTAACATCGTATATCCAAACTATTTTTATATTAAGGGTGTGTTAATTTTAAATAAGCTCAAGTATAGAGAAAAAAAAATTAAATTGAAATGCTTTAAGTAGATATAAATCGTTTAACCTATTCTTATGCTTTATTGATATAATGTAGTTTAATTAGAGGTAATAGTGAGTATTCAATGACTGAGAAAATTAAAACAAATAAACAACGAATAATTGTTGGTATTAGTGGTGCGTCAGGCATAATTTATGGTATTCGCTTATTAGAGACATTAAAACAAACGAACTTTGAAAGCCATTTGATTATATCAAAAGCTGCTGAGCAAGTAAGACATTATGAGAGTAATTATAGTGCTGCTGAATTAAGAGATTTAGCTGATGTATGTTATTCAGTTGATAATATTGCTGCTTGTATTTCAAGTGGCTCATATCATACTAAGGGAATGATTATTGCCCCGTGTTCAATGCGTTCATTAGCTGAAATTGCAAATGGTACCACTACAAATCTTTTAACTCGTGCAGCAGATGTGATTTTAAAAGAGCGTAAGCGCTTAGTATTAATGGTACGTGAATCCCCATTTCATCTAGGTCATATTGAAAATATGAAGAAAGCAACAGAAATTGGTGCAATTATCGCACCACCAGTACCAGCTTTTTATAATCAACCACAAAGTATTGATGATTTGGTCAACCATAGTGTTTGTAGAGTATTAGATTTATTTGATATTGATGTGGAGATGGTTAAGCGTTGGAAAAGTGATGTTTAAGAAAATACTGTCATGATTTGATATATTTATATTGTGTTTATTTTTGATAATGGATAATGACTCAATATGAAAAAGATTTGTATTTTATCAATTTTTGGTGGAGGGGTAAGATCTGTTTTTTCAGCAATGGTTCTTCAGGAATTAGAAAGTAGATTAAATAAAAAATCCGCTCAGAAAATAAGATTAATTGATTATTTTGATTTAGTTGCAGGTACAAGCATTGGTGGTCTAATTGCAGCATTGATTTTATCACCAGTTGATAAAAATAATAAACCATATACGATGAGTACTATTTATGAACTAGTTTGTCAGAGCATGATTGAAAGTTCATTTTTTGACCTAAAAACCAATAAATCAATGCGTAACCCTGATTATTCTTCAAAGCGTTTTATCCAGTGTATGTGTGATATATTTACAGACTTAGAAGTTAGAGACTTTATTAAACCTTCATTAATTACAGCCTATGAGCCAAATCGAAATTGGTTAGCTTTTTTTAAACAGCATCATGCAAAGATACTCCCTGAATATAATTTTTATGTAAAAGATGCTATTGCAGCAACCTGTGCGATGCCATTTTATTTTAATCCTGTAACAGTAAAGTCTTTCTCAGATAAAAAGGTGAGAGAATCATCATTTATAGATGTTTTAAAAAATCTAAATGATAGAAATCATATAATAGAGATATTAAAGGAAAATAAGATTATATCTGATGATGGCATGATTAAGTTAGATATAAATTTAACAGAAAGAAAGTCTTTGCACTTGCCAAGTCAGTATTCATTATATCAGCATAATATTTATGAAATTATTGAGCGGATACAAAATCCTGATATGACTTTTTTAGATGGTGCATTATTTTCGAATAACCCGTCAATGTCAGCGTTGATTGAGGCTAATGTAATGAACAATAATAGTGACTCAAAAGAAGTAATATTGGTATCTTTAGGTAACGGGCGCAGTCAAGTGTATAAACCATACTCATCTGATATTGATAAGCGCTTTGCATCTCAGTTATTGGGCCGCTTATTTTCATGTTCAGAAAAGCTCGGTTACTTTCAAACGTTTCATGCCTTAAATTTATTAGGTCAATCAGAAAATTATTATCACTTTAGCCCAATTATAGATTCATCAGTCAATGATGAAATAAATGACACACGAAAAAGTAATTTTTTAGCCTTAGAAAAGGTTGCTAAAAACTACATAAAGCAAATATCTGAGCATTTAGATCAATTGGTGGATAAGCTTTTGGATTAATTTGTTTTTATAATTTTTAAAAGATTCAGTGTATGTGCTAGATAACCTAAATTTCCCATTGTAATATATATGAAATCAATAATTAATATCAGTTAAGTACTTCTATGTTTTCAACGATCTTAAATGCATTAATACCTGTTGCTTTTGTGATTTTTTTAGGTTGGTTAGCTGGCTTTTTTAAAATTATTGATAAAACACATAGTAAAAGCTTTGCAACCTATGTGATGAATTTTAGCTTTCCCTGTTTATTATTTATCATTACTGCAACAACAAAACTAAGTGTGCTTTTAGATCTTAAGTTTGTGTTTGCTTTTTTTATTGGTTTGATGGGAATGTACTTAATTAGTTTTGTTATTCATAGGATGATGATGAAGCGTTCATCTCATGATGCTGCACAGGCTGCGTTTGTTTGTTCATTTCCAGATATGGCCTTTATGGGGATTCCCATTTTTCTAGAAATTATTGGTTCTACAGCTTTAGTATCTATTGTGATTGGTAATATTATTTCAAGCGTTTTTATGATTCCTGTTACGGTTGTACTACTTGAGTTAAAATCTGGAAATCGTAAACAATTATTTAAAATTTTCATTGAAAATCTTATTAATGTGATCAAAAAGCCTTTAGTATTTGCGCCCATTTTAGGCATTATTTATGCATTTATTGGTATTCCATTACCACATATTATAGAAGATAGTCTTAAGCTAATTGGTAATACTACTTCAGGCGCTTCATTATTTGCACTTGGGTTGATTATGTCGAGCTTTATGATTAAGTTCTCTAAAGGGGTAATACTTAATATTATACTTAAAAATGCCATACACCCTGTGATTATGCTTGGTTTAGTCGCTCTATTTAGTATTCAAGGGTTACTTGCAAAAGAAGTTGTTTTACTCTGTGCTATGCCTACAGCAACAATGACAACGATGTTTGCCTTACGTTATAATGCCTTAACTGAGGAAAGTACCAGTAGTACAATTCTAGGTACTTTATTTGCAATTATTACATTGCCTATTTTTATGGTGATTATGCAGGTTTAGTTGAGGCAATCATTTGCCCCATTTGTATTTTAACTTGGCTTTTAAATTCTGGCGCAAATTCAATTTTGTCTTCTTCAAAACAAGTAATTACTGTCGAGCCAAACTGAAAGTAACCTAATTCATCGCCTTTATTAAAGCTTAAATTTTGATCTTTATACTCCCAGTGCTGTACTTTACCAATTTTATTGGGGGTGACAGTACCGTGAAAATTAAGATAGATACTGGCAACAAAAAAAGCACCTACAAAGATGACAGGCATGATACCAATATCGGTCTCAAAAAATAATACTACACGCTCGTTTCGGCTAAATAATCCATCAATATAACGGGCAGTTGTATTATTAACTGAAAATAATTTTCCAGGAACATAAGTCATTGAAATTAATTTACCTGGATAAGGCATATGAACACGGTGATAATCCTTAGGTGATAAATAGACGGTGATAAAAGAGCCTGATTTTAATTGCTGATGGTAATGTGTTTCACCACCTAATAGGTCTAAAATGGAAAATGATTTGCCTTTAGCTTGTATAATTTGACTGTGATTTATTTTACCCAGTTGGCTAATGGTGCCATCAGCAGGCGATATGACCTGGTCATGCTGCGCTGCGATAGTGCGTGATTGAGGTTTTAATTGACGCGTAAAAAAATCATTAAAAGATAAATAATCATCTATCTCAGCGCTTAATGCTTCTTGTAGATTTACATCATATTGTTTTATAAATAATTTAATTAAAAAGTTTTTGATTTTTTTAGATTTAGAAGATGCAAGTTTACCAACAATCCGTGACAATAAATGCTGTGGCATAATGTATTGCAAGCTAATAAACAGTTTCTCTTTTAACATACAAATAGTAATTCCTTTATAAAAGCAGTAACCTACATTCTAATTAAAAATAAACATAATAGATACCTTATAAGAATAGGGATGGGGTATTTCTTTTAAAATAAAGGAGTAAAAATGTGAGTATTAGTGTTTTTGATATGTATTCGATTGGTATTGGTCCTTCCAGTTCACACACGATTGGGCCGATGAGAGCAGCTAAACGTTTTCTTGATAGCAATCAAAAGCAAATAGATCTTTGTGATCGTGTGGTTATTGATTTATATGGTTCATTAGCGTTAACAGGTAAAGGACACTGTACTGATATCGCAGTTATTTTAGGTTTATTAGGAGAAACACCAGAAGAAATAGACGCAGCAACGGTTAATGAAAAAATTGAATCTGTCCGTACAGAAGAAACACTTAAATTAAATACTAGTAAAGCAATTCAATTTATTGAGACTAGAGATTTGATTTTTCATTTTGATCAAGCGCTACCTGAGCATGCAAATGGCGTTAAGTTTTCTTTTTATCAAGGTGATAAGCTTTTATCAGAAGGCACTTATTTTTCAATTGGTGGTGGCTTTGTTCTTGATGAGAATGAAATTAAAGAGCAGGCTAAAGAAGGTGAACCTGTAGCTGCTGAAAATGATATGCCATATCCATTTGATACAGCAAGAGAGTTATTAGCGCATTGTGATAAACAACAATTATCAATTGCTGAAGTTATGCTTGAGAATGAAAAACAAACTTTTTCAGAAGCAGAGATAACACATAAGTTATTAGAAATATGGTATGTGATGGCCGATTCAATAGAACGAGGCTTAGTAACTGAAGGAAAATTACCTGGTAAATTAAGGGTTACAAGACGTGCAGCTAAATTAAATGAAAAATTAACTCGAGCGAAAACATCATTTACTGATTTGAATTGGTTAAATACTTATGCAATTGCAGTTAATGAAGAAAATGCAGCAGGTAGTAAGGTAGTTACAGCGCCTACCAATGGTGCAGCAGGTGTGATTCCAGCTGTATTATATTATCATTTAAAATCAACAGATTTATCAGAAGCAGAAAAAGAAAAAAATATTGTTGAATATATGCTTACAGCTGGTGCTATTGGTATTTTATTTAAAAAAGGTGCGTCAATTTCAGCGGCAGAAGTAGGTTGTCAAGGAGAAGTTGGTGTTGCAACTTCGATGGCTGCTGCAGGGCTTTGTGCAATTTTAGGTGGTACCAGTGCGCAAATTGAAAATGCAGCAGAAATGGGGATGGAGCATAATTTAGGTCTCACTTGTGATCCAATTGGTGGTTTGGTACAAATTCCATGTATTGAAAGAAATGCAATGGGTGCTTCCCAAGCAGTTAATACGGCTAAATTATCATTATTAGAAACAGGTGAACATAACGTCCATTTAGATGATGTGATTAAATCAATGAAGCAAACTGGTCAAGATATGTCAACCAAATATAAAGAAACATCATTAGCTGGCCTTGCGATTGCTGTGAATTTATCCCAATGCTAAAATTCACTCTCAAAATTAAGCAAAACTGTAGTATACTATTTTTCGATATATTTAAGAGATAAAAGAGTAATGGATTTATGTCTAATATAAAAACAATTCAAATCAAATCAATTGTTAAATGCTTAATTATCGCTGGTTCAACAACTGCGTTAATTGGCTGTAGTATGTTTAGAGATCGTGAAGATGATTATCTAAAAACCGATGTCTATCAAACACAAGGTATTAAAGTACCTGAATCATTAGAGAAAACGACAACGATAAAGCCTACGATGCAAGTACCTGAAGGTAAAGATCAGTACCAACCGGTTAAGACGATGCCAACAGATCTTGTACCACCAAATTACCAAAAACAATATCCTTTAGCGTTATTGAAAAACTTACAAGCACAGTCGGCCGAATCATCATTAACCTTTGTTAAAGGTAAATACGGATTACTCGTTATTGATACTGAGCTTAATAAGGCATACGAAATTGTTGCAAAAGAATTAACCAGTATTCCAGATTTTGAGATCGTTAAGCAAAGTCGAACAGGACATTCTTTTGAAGTGGTTTCTGTAGCAGAACCATCAAAAAAATATTGGCTTTATTTAACTGCAAAAGATAAAAAAACAAGATTATCTGTATTTGATCAAAAAGAAAACTTAGTAGCCGATGATGAAGTTTATGCATTACTAACACAATTAAATAGCCGAATTCAAGCATTATACCAAGGTGGTGATAGCGATATTCAGATTCAATACCCACTGAAACAATTACAAGTAACACAAAATGCTTTAACCTGGAGAGTTTTAGCACCAATGCCAGAATCATTGGCCTATTTTAAAGTGGTATTACAAAACTTAGGTTATGTGCTCGTAACAAAAGATAATTTAACAACAATTACTGTGACAATGCCACAAGTAAATCAGCAAAATAATAATGTGCCGGTTAAAGAGCGTTTTAGTCTCAATGTTGCTGAAGATAAAGCCTTTGATATTACTGATGTTACATTAAAACCAATGAAAGCATCAAAGGATACTCAAAAGCATTTACAGCAACTATCAAATCAAATTAATGCTAAAGCAAAAGAGACATTTATTACTAAAGAAGTAAGTTTATTATCAGTTAGTAGCCAATTATTCATTGATGAGAGTACTAATAAAGCTGCCTTAATTGTGCCATTAGCACAGGCAGAAGTCTGGCCAAAAGTAGAACAGGCAGTTAAAGCTTCAAAGTACCATATTATACGTTCGGATAAGGATAAAGGCTTTTTCTTTATTGCACTTAAAGAAAAAACAAATTACCAGTATTTAGTTTATGTTCGTAATGTCGATACAGCAGATAGTACATCAATAAGTCAATGGCTAACATTTGGACTTTTAACTTCTGATCAAGGTAGTAAAACCTATGTTCAAGTGTTTGATAAAGATGGTCATATCATGCCGATAGAGCAAACAAAAACATTATTATTAACGCTACAAAATAACTTATAGTTAAAGATCATTAAAGGTTGTATAGAATGGAAAAACAAGCACTACTATACCAAGGTAAAGCAAAAAATATTTATCAAACGAATCAAAAAGATTGTTATATTATGCATTATCGTGATGATGCGACTGCTTTTAATGGTGTTAAATCGGCAACATTAAAAGATAAGGGTAAAGTTAATAATGCGTTTAATGCATTTATTATGACTGAACTTGAAAAAAACGGTATTAAAACACATTTTGTTGAAAAGCTATCAGATAATGAATCAGTTGTGAAGTCACTTGAAATGATTCCAGTTGAGTGTGTTGTTAGAAATATTGCTTCAGGGGGAATTGTTAAACGTTTAGGTTTAGAAAATGGTTTTCGCTTTGAAAGTCCTGTGTTTGAGTTTTTTTATAAAGACGATGCATTGGGTGATCCTATGATCAATGAATCTCATATTCTGATGATGAATTTAGCAACAGAAGCTGAAATAGAGAAAATGAAGTTATTAACATTTAAAGTTAATCAGATTTTAAAAGCTTTGTTTAATGATGCAGGTATAGAGCTTGTCGATTATAAGCTTGAATTTGGTCGCTTTGGTGGTGAACTATTATTAGGTGATGAATTTACACCTGATGGTTGTCGCCTGTGGGATAAACAAACACATGAAATCATGGATAAAGACCGTTTTAGACAAGATTTAGGTGATGTTATTGAAGCATATAAAGAAGTATCTAGTCGCTTAGGTATTGAAGTTGAATGAAACTTAGATTATTGGTTTTAAATTTTTTCATTAGTATTTTTAGTTTTACTAGCGTTTATGCTGCAACTTGGCAACTAACGATTAGTCCAGTGCGTAAGCTGCCAAAAGACAGTGGCACTTATCAACATATTACAGTTAATCGTTACAAACATTTTCCTATTGATGTTGATATGATTTTATTAAAAAAGAATCATTATCAAGCACGTTTATTATCCCAAAACTGGAGTGATGCAAAAACACTTGCTCAAGTCAGTGATGAACAAGGTGCGATGGTTGCAATTAATGGTGGCTTCTATCGTGAACAGTTTAAGCCTAATGGCTTATTAATGCTCGATGGTAAAAAGTATACAAGATTTGTATCTAATGATTTATTATCTGCAATTATCAATATAAATAAACAAGGTGAATTAGCAATTTATGCAAAGAAAGCCTATCAGCATGCTAAGTTATATAGCGCATTTCAAGCAGGTCCTTTATTATATGATCAAAATAAAGAAAATGTAGTTTATGGTAATAAATTGCGTCAAAGAAGCATCTTAGTTATTTTTAATAATGGTGATATTGGCATATTTTATTTTTCACCGGTCAGCATTTCAGATGTGATTAGTGTTTTAAATCAAGTTGCACAAAAAATTGATCAAGTAATTAAAAGTGCAACCAATTTAGATGGCGGTGTTGCTTCATCGTTTGTGGTTAATTTTAAGCATAATCCAATCATCCGCTTGGAATCACAGCCTGTTAAAATGGTTCTGTTATTTTTTAACCAATAAATACTTATCTGAATCTACTTTGTGATATACTGATACGCACATTACACTAAGTCATTCAGTTTTAATATTATGAAGGAAATAATTTTACCAGTTTCCCAACCAGTTGAAGGTACGGTAACACTTCCTGGTTCTAAGAGTATGGTCAATCGCTCTTTAATTGTTGCTGCATTAGCTGATGGTGAATCAGAAATTTCTAATATGCTATTTAGTGATGATACAATCGCGTGTCTAAAAGCACTTGAAGCATTAAATGTAAAATTGCAAATAGATAGAAATAACCAGAAAGTATTAATTACAGGTTGTCATGGTCATTTTAATGTTACAGATGCGCATGTATATTTTCATGAGTCAGGTACATTGACACGTTTTTTATTGCCTGTATGTGCAGCAATGAATCAAGCAGGATTTCATTTTTCTGCCTCAAAACGAATGTCAGAGCGACCAATTCGTAATTTGCTAGAAGTGCTAATTGCCCAAGGTTGTCAAATTGACTTCGAAAAACAAGATTATCAAATGCCTTTTTATATGACTGCCAATGGTCTTATTGGTGGTGATATTTTTATTGAAAGTAATGAAAGCTCCCAGTTTTTATCAGGACTTTTAATGGCAGCACCATTAGCAAAAGCTGATGTTTCAATTAATACGTATGCCCATAAACGTTTAACTTATGTCGATATGACAGTAAAAATGATGCAGAAGTTTGGTATTGATGTGACAGTCAATCATGATGATGATAGTTATCAAATAAAAGCACATCAGCAATATCAAGCACAAAATTATACCATTGAACCTGATATCTCAACTGCATCTTATTTCGCTGCAATGGCTGCGATTACGAATGGTAAAGTGACACTTTCTAATATTGATGAAGATACGTTGCAAGGTGATATCCAGTTTTTAAATGTCCTAGAGCAAATGGGATGTCATATCGAGTATCATAGCCAAGGTGTTACAGTAACAGGCACTGAAAAACTTAAGGGTATTGAAGTGAATATGGCGACATTTTCAGATACATTTATGACTTTAGCTGCCATTGCATCATTTGCTGAAACTAAAACTACAATTACAGGTATTGCACATACTCGTCTTCAAGAGTCAGATAGAATTTCAGCAATATCATCTGAGTTAACAATATTAGGTGCTAAAGTGGAAACAACTAATGATAGTATTACAATATATCCAGCAGAGCTCCATGGTGGTGTTGTATCAGGCTGTAATGACCATCGTGTGGCGATGTCTTTAAGCTTAGTTGGGTTAAAAGTTGATGGCGTAGAAATAGAAGGCAGTCAATGTGTTGCTAAAACATGCCCCGACTATTTCCAAAGATTAAAAGCATTAACTAAAAGATAGTCGTTGTATTTTTATAGTTTACATTGAGTAAAGTATATAAAAACATTTATACTTGGAAAGGGTATAGGCAATAATGGTGATTTTGTGAATTTATCTCAATACAATCAACAAGAGCGATTGATGTTAGATAATTTATTAAACGATGTAACAGCTGATGTGGCACTTCTAATTGGTAGTGATGATCATGCCTTACTATCAGGTATCAATGCACGTCACCAGTATACAGGCGGATTTATTTATAATAAAGATAAGTTGCCGGATGGTATATTTTCCCCTGAGGCTTTACCATTTAAAGAAAAAAGCCTAGATACAATTGTATTATATCATATTTTATCAATGTATCGCTTTCCAGGTAAGGTCTTACAAGAAGCATTTTTTTCACTTAAAGAAGGCGGACAACTAGTAATTGTACATGCTAATGCTAAGAACTTAACCGCGCTTGAATGTATGCTGAGACATGCTAAAGAGCAAATTTTAGATAAAGAACAACTTATTTATCATCATCATAGTCTAAGGCGTATAACAGAGTTATTAAAGCTGCATGGCTTTAGTTATGTCAATGCGCAAGCAATACTGCCTGATAATGCATTAAAACGCTTTTTTTGTACGTTATTACCACAGTTAATTTTAGGCTGGGTAATGGTATATGAAAAGCAAGTTGTACCGTTAACTCCATTTGGGGAGAAGCAACGTGTTGAAATGCTAAAAAGCAAATATATCGTTAATGCAGCAACGATGAATCAATATAAAGAAAAATAAAAGGTTATAATAGGCGAATGTTTAAAAAAGCAAATGTCATTATTTATACTGATGGTGCTTGTAAAGGTAATCCTGGTATCGGTGGCTGGGGGGCATTATTAAAGTATAAAGATACAACTAAGAAGATATATGGGGGAGAAAAAAATACAACCAATAATCAGATGGAGTTAACGGCTGCTATTGAAGCACTGAAGTGTTTGAAACGTTCAGCAGTTGTTGATCTTTATACGGATTCTACTTATGTTAAAAATGGAATTTTACAATGGATTCATAGTTGGAAGAAAAATAATTGGAAGACATCACAAAAAAAGCCAGTTAAAAATAAGGAGCTTTGGATAGAGCTTGATCGCCAACTTGAAAGACATCAAGTTACTTGGCATTGGGTTAAAGGACATGCGGGTATTGAAGGTAATGAGATTGCTGATCAACTAGCCAATTTAGGTGTTGATTCAGTCAATAAGTAAAGACTTATAAAGCAATGCATTTTATCATTTGAGTATATTTTGTACATATAATTCTTATTTTTTTCATTTATTATCTAATCAAAGCTTGTTATGATTTCTTCTCTATGGAATTTTTTATCATAAACAAGGAGAAGGGGTAAGTGATTTTAGACCAGAGTCATCAAGTAATTGATGTTGCCAATAGTACAAAAATTGAAATCAATAGCATTCAGCAAGCACAATCTCAGATTGAGCGTAGCATGACATGGACTAACTGGAGTGGTAATCTTCAATATAAGCCAACTTCAGAAGATGGGCAGTATTATTTTTTACCAACCAGTGAAAATGAGCTGAAATTGATTATTAATCAAGTGGCTCAATCACAAGGTAGCATTAAATTACGTGTATCAGGACAACGTCATTCAGCAACGCCGTTAATTGTTAATAGCAATGCAAATAACCCAGATATTAATACACAACATGGTCATCAATGGACGATTGATTTAGCGTGCTATAATGATTTAGGTGATAGTGGTGTACAAGATATTATCATTGATCAAGATAATCTAACAGCCACTGTTAATGCTGGGGTTACAGAAGATGAATTAGATGCTTATTTGACTGCACATAATTTAATGTTAAGCACAGTAACTGCTGGCGGCTTTTTTAGTATTGGCGGTATGGTAGCTGTTGATGTGCATGGTGCATCAGTCGATAGCCCAATTCTTGCAAATACCGTTATCTCTTATACTGTCATGAATGATAAAGGTGAAAAAGTTACTTATGATGCAAATTCACCAGAATTTAAAGGCTATAAACCACTTCAGTTTCATCGTGTCTCTTTAGGTACATTAGGTATTATTACTTCAGTAACTTTTAAAGTACAGCCACGCCCCTATAAAAATACACTAGTACCTTCTCAAGCTTATTATACAATTAACGCTAAAGATGATTTTATTGAGATATATAAAAAATTACTATTTTCAAAAGGTTATCATAGTGTAGAATCTTTCTATAACCCTTATGCAACTTACTATAATGTATTGACATTGCGTTGGAGTATTGATTCAAACCCTAATAATCCTATTTTAAATAACCCAGTTCCTGAAAAAGTAGAAACAGCTTGTGAGATTGCACAAAAAAGACAGTGGGGTGCTCCACTTTTAAATCCATTAGCTGAAACATTTGTTCAAAATACAGGGCAAAGTATCCAAAATAATGGCACAGAGTTAACCGGTAATACTGCTATAAGTGGTGCGATGGCAGAAATTTATGACCAGATGAATGATACGATTGAAGAAAATAAGTCAATGTGGCTAACACAAGCAACAAGAGCTTCATTTATGTCTTATTTTATTCCTTTGCCTGATAATCAAGATCATGGTTTGGATGTTGCCTGGGATGCTTTACAGGTAATTACTAAACGCTTAAAAGAACATCATGATTTTACCATGATTATTCCACCAGAATTTCGATTTGTCAGAGGCAGTGATGCCTTACTTGCAGGTACTTATTCAGATAATCCTGATCAATTATTTATCTCAATTGAGGTTTTAGCAATGACAAAGAAAACTGATGCAATGAATTTTCCTAAAAATATATTAAACTTTTTTGCCAATGTTGAGTATCAGTGGGTGCAATTAGGTGGCGTTCCTCATCAAGGTAAGATGTATGGCTTCTATGATCCATCAACAGCAGATGTTCAAACTAATATTAAAGGCACAGCACCATTTAATCCAGCCTATATCAGTTCATTGAATCAGCGTAGAAGTAAGCGCTTAAAAGTGTTTTCAGATTATAGAAAGATGATTGATCCAAGTGGTATTTTCTCAAATGCTTATACGGATTCAATTACAAATATTTAACGGTTATAAACATCTTCAATTCTAACAATATCATCTTCACCTAAATAATGACCAATTTGTACTTCAATAATTTCACAAGGCGTATCTGTATGGTTTTCCATGCGGTGAATTTGCTCTTTTTGAATATAAACATGGTCATTAACTTGATAGGTTTTTTTATCATCTCCGATGGTAAAAGTTGGGTTACCTTTGACAACAACCCAATGCTCAGCTCTTTTAAAATGCTTTTGTAAAGATAAGATACCACCTGGATTAACTGTAATTGTTTTAACTTGATAGCCGTTGGCTAATGCTAGGGTTTGATAAGTACCCCAAGGGCGATGGTAGGTTTTACCAATTTCATTGATATCATTCATAATCTATGGCTCCGATTAATTGATTTCATGCATTTCATATTCTAGGTGCGCACGCTTTGCTAATGCAAGTGCCCCCATAACGCCAGTATTATCGCCAAGGCTTACAGGGACAATGCTTTCATCTAAATGATTAACCATTTCATTAACAATATAACCGTTTAGTTTTTGTTTTACTTTTTGGCGTATTAATGGAAATAAATGGCGCTGTTTCATCACACCACCGCCTAGGATAATGCGCTGAGGTGATAAAGTCATAATATAGTTACACAGTGCAATTGCTAAGTACTCTGCTTCAGTCTCCCAAGCTGGATGATCATTTGCAAGCTTTAGTGCAGAATCAACCTGCCAACGTGATTTTAATGCAGGGCCTGATGCAAGACCTTCTAAGCAGTTATTGTGATAAGGGCAAATGCCATCAAATGGATCTTTAGCTTTATCTTGTGGAATTAAAATATGGCCCATTTCAGCATGCATTGCACCATGTAGTAACTTGCCATTAATCATTGCACCACCACCAATGCCGGTACCAACGGTTAAATAGATAAAATCACTTAATCCTCGTGCAGAGCCCCAGTAATATTCACCAAGTGCTGCAGCATTCACATCAGTATCAAAACCAACAGGTAGTTGTAAACTTTCAGACAGTGCATCAACAATATTAAAATTCTGCCAGTTTGGCTTTGGCGTACTTGTAATACAACCATAGGTTGTCGATTTTTTATTCGGATCAATCGGGCCAAATGCACCGCAACCAATTGCTTTAATAGGGTATTGATTATTTTGTGATTTAAAAAAGGTAACAACTTCAGAGATAGTTTCTTCTGGTGTTGTTGTATCAATACGAATCTTTTTAAAAATTTTACCTTCTGAGTCTCCCACAGCACAAATAAATTTAGTGCCACCAGCTTCAATGCCTGCCATATATGTCATGATAAATTTAAGGCCTTATGTTTTATATGATTGTGTTTGTTATTATACAATATATTTGCTGAAAGTAATTTGTCAAAAATATTACGATTTTAAATTGCTCATAGATATAGAAAGTAGTGATTCAATATGAATCTTTCTAAGCATTTTAGATAGAAGTAGGGTACAATATGGCCAAAGTTAAGTAGATAGAATAAATTTAGAGGGTAGCTTATTGATGCGATTATTTGTATTGATTTTAGCAGCAGGCTTAGGTAAGAGAATGAAGTCATCTAAGCCAAAAGTGTTACAAAACTTAAGTAATAAACCATTAATAGAGCATGTACTAGAAACACTTAAAAAAATAGATGTTGATGAAATTGGTGTGATTTACGGCCACTTAGCTGAACAATTAAAAGAAACGTTAACTGGTGAGCCAATAACATGGATTGAGCAAAAAAAAACTCAAGGCACAGGCGATGCGGTTAAGTCAGCTCTACCTTATCTTGATAAGAATGATAAGGTTTTAATTCTTTATGGTGATGTACCATTAATCTCATCAGAGACTTTAAAGCGCTTTATTACCCATGTTCAGTCAGATCAAATGGGTATTTTAACAGCGAAGTTTAATGATCCTACAGGACTTGGGCGTATTATCCGAGATGAAAATGATCGTGTTATGCGTATTGTAGAAGAAAAAGATGCAACCCAAAAAGAGCGAGAGATAAATGAAATTAATACAGGCATATATTATTTAAGTGCTGATTTATTACACAAGTGGCTGCCAAAGCTTACTAATGACAATGCGCAAGGTGAATATTATTTAACAGATATTGTGGCAATGGCACAAAAAGATGGCATTGAGATTGTGACTAGTCAGCCTTACAATCACTTTGAAGTTATCGGTGTTAATAGTCGAATTGAACTAGCAAATTTAGAGCGTATTTGGCAGAGGCATCAAGCAGAACTATTAATGGCTCAAGGTGTGAGCTTAAATGATCCAAATCGCATTGATATTCGAGGCAATGTAGAGATTGGTCATGATACACATATTGATGTTAATGTTATACTAGAAGGTAATGTTCAAATTGGTAAGCAATGTATCATTGGTGCAAATTGTATTTTAAAAAATGTTGAATTAGATGACTATGTGATTATCAAACCCAACTCGATGCTTGAAGATGCAGTGGTGAAATCACATGCAGAGATTGGCCCATATGCAAGAATTCGACCAGGTTGTATGATTGATGAATCGGCAAAAATTGGTAATTTTGTTGAAATCAAAAAAGGCTTAATCGGTAAAGGTTCTAAAGTTAATCATTTAAGTTATATTGGTGATGCAATATTAGGTAATGATGTCAATATTGGTGCAGGTGTTATTACGTGTAACTATGATGGGGTTAATAAGCATCAAACAATTATTGAAGATAATGTATTTGTTGGCTCTGACTCACAATTGGTTGCGCCTGTGAAATTAGGTGAAGGCTCTTATATTGGTTCAGGCTCAACGATTACAAAAAATACGCCAAATGGCAAATTAACGGTTAATCGTTCAAATCGTCAAATTACCTTAGATGCTTGGCAAAGACCTAAAAAAGAAAATAAAAAATAAGATGATCTAATTATTGAAGTAGGAGAATCCTTTTATGTGTGGAATTGTTGGTGCAGTTGCTGAAAGAAATGTCGTACCAATTTTATTAGAGGGGCTAAAACGATTGGAGTATCGTGGTTATGATTCAGCTGGCATAGCGATGATTGATAATAAAAATCAACTTAATCGAACACGAGAAGTTGGTAAGGTTAAATTATTGGCAGAGCGCATTAAAAATGAAAACTTTTTAAAAGGCAGTATTGGTATTGCGCATACACGCTGGGCAACGCATGGCGGGGTTACATTAGAAAATGCACACCCACATCAGGGCAATCATATTTCAATCGTTCATAATGGTATAATTGAAAATCATGGTTTATTAAGAGAAGAATTACAACAATCGGGCGTTAAATTTTCTTCTGAAACTGATAGTGAAGTGATTGCGCATTTAGCTGAAAAAATATGGCATGATCAAATAGAGCCACAAGATGTTGCGCTAGAATTAACTGAAAAGTTAGAAGGTGCTTATGGTGCTGTAATTATGAATGCACACTATCCTGATACGCTCATTGCGATTCGCTCAGGCTCTCCAATGGTTATTGGTCTAGGCATTGGAGAGAATTTTATCGCATCAGATACATTTTCATTATTACCGGTTACACGTAAATTTGCTTATATGGATGAAGGTGATATCGCTATTATCAAGCGAGAGGCAGTGAAGCTATATGATGCTTTAGGTAATGAAAAGTCATTATTAACAGAAGTTGTTGAGCAGCAAGATGAAGGTGTTTCGAAACAAGGTTATAAACATTTTATGCAAAAGGAAATGTTTGAACAGCCAGATGCGGTTGCAAGAACTTTAGGTAATTGTTTTTCTTTAGAAAATCAAGTTTTAGTTGAACGTTTTGGTGTCAATGCTGAAAGCTTATTTCATAAGCTTAAACATATTAGAATTGTTGCTTGTGGTTCAAGTTATATTGCAGGGTTAGTGGCAAAATATTGGATTGAATCGATTGCAAATGTTGCTTGTGATGTAGAAATTGCCAGTGAAATTCGTTATCGCAAAACAGTTGTACCTGACAAATGCTTATTTGTTACGATTTCTCAATCTGGCGAAACAGCAGATACAATGGCAGCCTTAAGACAAGCCAAAGAACTTGATTATCTTGGTTATTTGGCAATTTGTAATGTGCCAAGTAGCTCATTAGTACGTGAAAGTGATCTTGTATTTATGACACAAGCAGGTGTTGAGATTGGTGTTGCATCAACAAAAGCATTAACTACACAAATGGCATCATTACTCCTTTTAACCTGTGCTGTTGGAAAGTTTCATGGATTAAATAAAGAAGATGAACAGCAAATTGTAAAAAGCCTACAACATTTACCATTACAGATAAAAGAAGTGCTAGCTTTGGATCATAGTATTGAAGCGCTTGCAAGTCACTTTATTGATAAGCACCATACTTTATTTTTAGGTCGAGGAATTCACTATCCAATTGCGATGGAAGGAGCATTAAAATTAAAAGAGATTTCTTATATTCATGCAGAAGCCTATCCCGCAGGTGAATTAAAACATGGGCCATTAGCTTTAGTTGATAAAGATATGCCTGTGATTGCTGTTGCGCCAAATGACCGTTTATTAGAAAAGCTTGAATCTAATTTAATGGAAGTACAAGCACGAGGTGGTGAGTTATTTGTTTTTGTTGATCATGAGGTTAAAAATGAATTAAAACTTGATCAAGCACATATGATTACATTAGCAAGTATTGATGCTATTATTGCACCAATTGTAATGACTATTCCATTACAACTATTGTCTTATCATGTAGCGGTTCAAAGAGGTACTGATGTTGACCAACCCCGAAATTTAGCAAAATCAGTGACAGTGGAGTAGTATATTTCTTTAAGAAATAACACAGCAGTCAAAACAATTCGATTTATTTTTTTGAACTAAAGGACTTTTTTCATTATGCTGCATAAATAGTGGTTCTGGCTTATCTGATTTAATTCTTTGTTTTTCAAATTCTTTTTGAGTAATAGGAATATAAATTTCAATTTCTCCTTTACTAAGAAACATATCAATATACTCTTGGTTTCTTTTTTCTTTTGTACCCATCATGGTGTCATATGCGATATATTCATCACCTTCAATGCCAATAATTGTTTCAGCATGCGTGCTTCCAGAGCCTAATGCGGGTCGTAGCATAACAATAGGACCATTTACCTTTTCTAGAACTCTTTGTATATCTTTAACTGATTTGATATCGATTTTAATTTTTTCTAATCCCATATCTTCATAGATCTGTTGGTAAGTTTTATCAAGAGGTAATCCATCTTTTTCCATTTGATGGACATCATAGCCTTTATCTGCTAAGAGTTCAGTGTAGTAGTCAATTGCTTCTGTTGCATTTGGATTTGTTGCAATTGAGGCGGATAATAGCCAGCAATTATTATTTGATGTTGTCTCTTTTACTGGTAATTTATTAGTTGATTGTTTAGAGCTTACATATGAATTCATTTGATGAACTCTTTGATTAATTTGAAATTTGAACATGATGCGACCTCCTTAATTATAAGATTTAAAATTATCAGACTTTATGAAATTATTGAAACGCTGTGCCTCTGATTTTTGTAATGATTAATGCAGAAGTTTGTATTTAAGTTGTTATGTTTGATTATTAATTATTCTTGTAATATGAAATATATTTTTGAGAATTTATTTCTTGTAGATTGGATATAGGCGTTTTAGAATCTATAATTGGTATAAAATAATGGTTTTAATGATTATCATAAATGAACTTACAACAATCTCAATTAGGAAAAAACTCAGCTTATCAAACAAGTTATGATAAAAGTCTTTTATTTCCCATTCCAAGGCAACTAAAACGTGATGAGCTTGGCATTATAGATGCACAAGCCATATTTAGAGGGTTTGATCTTTGGACTGCGTATGAAGTTTCCTGGCTTAATGCTAAAGGTAAGCCGGTTGTTAAAATATTAAAATTTATTATTGACTCTAATAGCGAAAATATTATTGAATCAAAAAGCTTAAAGCTTTATTTAAATTCTTTTAATAATACATTGTTTGCATCAGATCACGCAGTCTTAGAGACAATCACTAATGATTTAAAAGAAGCATTATCCGGAAATATTAACATTCAGATGTTTACAATCGATGAATATAGTGATGCATTTAGTAATTCGTTTGATGCACTCTTATTAGATCATATTGATTGTAAAATTGAGCAGTATCAAACCAATGCTGAACTATTAAAGCTAGATGAAGCTTCATCTGAAATTGTTACAGAGCGGTTATCGAGCCATCTATTAAAGTCAAACTGTCTTGTGACAAACCAACCAGACTGGGCAAGTGTTCTAATCGAATATCAGGGTAAAAAAATATCTCATGAAGCATTATTAAAGTACATTGTTAGCTTTCGCGATCACAATGAATTTCATGAACAATGTGTTGAGAGAATTTTTAATGATATTATGACATACTGTCAGCCTGAAAAATTGTTAGTCTATGCACGTTATACTCGCCGAGGTGGGTTAGATATTAATCCACTAAGAGCAAACTATCCAATATCTAAGCACTATCAATCAATACGTTTAACAAGACAATAAGATTGCTTAGAATTTAGGCTATACTTAAGATATAGTTACAATTCACAACTGGGGGTTGTTATATGCTTAAACGGTTAAGTTTTATCAGTGCTTTTTTTTTAATACCCTATTCAATACTTGCATCAGAATTAATTGTCCATGCTCAGGGCTTTGATAATAATGAAGGTCAAGCATTGATTGCAATATATAATTCTCCACAAGGTTTTCCAGAAGATAATAAATACAAGGGTGTTAAAGTACCTATTCAGGATAAAAGAGCAAATTATACATTTAATAATTTACCAAAAGGTACTTATGCGATTGCAGTTGTGCATGATGTTAATGACAATCAAAAATTAGATAAAAATTTTTTTGGCGTACCCAAAGAAGAGTATGGGTTTAGTAATGATGCAAAAGGGCATATGGGACCACCAGAATTTAAAGCTGCTGCAGTCCAACTAAATAAAGATGAGAAAAAAGTTATTAGTATTACGGTGAGTGATTAGTTAATTTGATTTTGATCATATTGTGGCGTTGTGTTTACTTTAGCTGAGTTTTCATGATAGAAATGTTGACTAGGGTCTAAGCTAAATCCTTGTATAGTTTGAACTTCATTCTTTGAGTATTTTGACTCTAAATTATCAAACAAGGTTTGATAATTATTTTCATTAAATATGCCATTTTGCGGAAACTGATAAACAAAGGATTTACATCCTTTTGAAGTAATACCATTATCAATTGTCGTTACACTACGCTTAATAATACAGTGAATATCGCTAAAAAATGAAACTCGATTTCCTATTTGTTTTTGTATTGTTTCTTTTAACAAAATTTGTTCATCAAGTAGTCTTATTATTTCTTCATCTTGGCTATCAATTTTAGCTTTTAATTTGATTGGATTATGTGCTAGCTCAAGTAATGCATCAATTTCATTAAGTTCTGGCTCAAGGGTCGCTAATTCATTTTCAAATATTTCGATATTTTTCATATCTTGATCAGTATATTGCTCATGGTGACTCAAAATATCAATGGCGTGTAGGATTTTATCAATTTTTGTGGTTAGAATCTGTGATTTATTTTCTAGTTTTTTAATTAGTTGATCTCTTTTTGATGATGATTCATCTGATAATATCTCTAATAATTGAGATTGTTTATCAACTTGATTTGTTTGAAATTCAAGCTGTGCTAATGACTCCTGCTCTTTAACACATAGTGTGTTTTCTAACTTTTCTGTATATATGGAATGCATATTATCATTTGCAATAATAACATCTTTATAACCAAGTGTGCAAAGTACAGTATTATTGGTGATATGCAAAGGATCAATAACTTGTTTTAGTGTGCTATGACTATCGTCACTACTTGCTGAATTACAGGATAGTAATTCAAAAATGATATATTGGTTATCGTTTGACTCAATAAGTTCAGATAGCATATGACGGATATGTGCAGTATTAAATGATCCTTTTTGATTATTTGTTGCAATATGATCACCTTCTACTGAGCCATGCCCGATCATGCGAATATGTGTACACTTTTCTAAGCCACTTAGTTCATTTACAGCTTCTTTTAATTTTGTTTTTGAAGCATCTGCGCCATGTTTTTCAATATAATAAGCATTTAGTTTAATAGTACCATCACTGTCAATTTTATAAGCTTGATCTTCTTCATAATGATCAAGATAGATATTGATTATTTTATAGCTCATGCAAACGCCCCTAAGTCAAAATTTTAAAATACCTAGTATATTTTATCATTATAATATTTTTAATCTAATTATAATTATTTCAATAGTTTTATGCTGAATATTATTGATTTACAAGTATAATATTTTAAATTTATTTTATAAATATTGCATGAATTGGTAATAAAAATTAAGAAAAACTTTATTTTTTATGCTCTATTTCAAAACAATAATGAATATTGGGCCTACGTTTAAAATCTTCAGAAAGGCATTGGTCACTTATATTTTTACAGTGGTATTTTTTACTGATTTTAGGGTCGAGTTTAAATTTACGATAATTATTTGAAAAATATAAAGTACCATTTGCTTTTAGGTGGCGCATAGCAAGGTTAATTAATATGATATGATCACGCTGAATATCAAGCGTTTCATCCATACGCTTGGAATTTGAAAAAGTGGGTGGATCAAGGAAAATAATATCATATTTCTCTTTCGTTTGGGCTAACCATTTAAGGCAATCAGCTTGGATAAAATGATGTTTTTTAAGATCAATATTATTCAATTGAAAGTTGCGCTTACCCCAGTTTAAATAGGTGTTTGATAAATCAACGTTTGTAATTTCTTTAGCACCATAAAGTGCAGCTAGTGTACTAGCACTACAAGTATAGGCAAATAAATTAAGTAGTTTTTTATTACAAGCACTTTGTGCTACTTTCAAACGCATAAGGCGATGATCTAAGAATAGACCAGTATCAAGGTAGTCACTTAGATTGACATAAAATTTGGCTTTATCTTCTTTAATGATAGAAAAATTATCATGTTTATTAAGCTTCTGATATTGATTAGAACCTTTTTGTTTTTGACGTACTTTAATAAAAATGGATTCATAAGGAATAGTGAGTAAATGCTTAATTGCACCAATTGCTTCAAAAAAACGTCTCTGTGATTTTTCAGCATCAACATCTTTACCGGCTTTATACTCTTGAATATGGACTTGACTTTTATAGCAATCAATTGCAAAGGCATATTCGGGTAAATCTTGGTCATATAAACGATAAGCTTCAAGTTGATTACGCTTTGCCCAACGACTTAAGTGTTTACTATTTTTCTTTAAGCGATTAACAAACATAGCTAAGTTTTCAGATGGGTTATTAAAGTGTGACTCTGCTTTACGCTTAAGTTTTTCAAATTCTGTTTCAGTCTTTAAAATAGCGTCGTTATTAACTATAAAATTTAATAACTGTGATTCAAGCTTACCATTATATAATTTATAACGTTTGATTGGGCGTAAGCCAATGGCTTTAATACTCTCTGGATTTGCAGTAAATATGCTAACATTCCAATGAGTAAATGATTGTGTTAGGCAATGACCAAAACCTTTAATTAACTGGATTAATTTGTCTTCTTCATTACTTAATAATCGTTCACCATAAGGTGGGTTGGTAACAATTAGTCCTTGCGGGTGCTCTATTTGTTTACTATCTAATGCTTCTAATGACTGTTGTTTTATTTCGATAACCTTTTCTAAACCTATGCGCTTAATATTATTTTTACAGATACTCAGTTGTTCAAAGTTAATATCAAAGCCCTTAATTTCAGTATAAATCTTCGTTAAGTTTTTTTTCTTTTTGTCTTTTGCTTGTAATAAAAGGGATTGCCACAGCGCTTTATCATGGCCAAGCCAATTTTTAAAACCATAGTAATCACGATCAATACCAGGGGCAATCTCATAAGCTATCATAGCTGCCTCAATCAGTAAGGTGCCCGAACCGCACATAGGGTCAATTAGACAAGCATTATCTGAGAGCATTTGTTTAGTAGGCCAGTGACTTCTAATTAATATTGCACAAGCTAATGTTTCTTTTAATGGCGCACTTCCTGTATCTAGTCGATAGCCACGCTTATGTAAGCTATCACCAGATAAAGAAATACTAATTGTAAGTTTATTCTTTGCAATATGTAATTGGACAACAACATCAGGTTTAGATGATTTTATGCTGGGGCGAATACCTTTAATTATTCTAATCTGATCGACAATTGCATCTTTGGCTTTTTGCGCAATAAACTGAGTATTTTTTATAGCAGTATGTTTACCTGAAACATCGATACGAAAACTACCATCATAAGCAATATGCTCAAGCCAATTAATTTGGCTAATTTGGTGATAAAGTTCATCAGCTGAGGCAATTTCTACGGCTTCTTTTAGGATAAGTAATAACTGGTGTGTTAATCGAGACCATAGACAAATTCGATACGCTGTTTCAAGTGTAGCAGTCAATGAAACACCCAAGAGCGTTTCTTTTGTATTGAGTGCGCCTAACTGATTTAATTCATTTAGTAGTAAGGGTTCAATGCCTTTTGCTGTCGTTGCAAAAAACGTATAGTCATTCATCGTATTGGGTCACTTAGTATTATCTATTAAGAGCTGGTGTTTATATTAACCGCTAACTTTGATGATCGCTAGTTATTTGTATTTCAATTTTAGATATACTAATTTGTGTATTTTATTTTCAAAATTATTTTATGAATATAAAAAAATAGCTAAATGGATTTTAAATGAAAAATAAACGTTATATTGTGTTATTTATGTTAGTATTTTCAGTATTTTGCTTATTTCATGGTATTTATATTGTTATTAATAGTTATCAATCACTTGCAAAGCCATTATTAGGAAAGTTTATTACGATAACAGGTATTATTGATAGTTTACCGATAAATTCAGCCAATCGGAGTCAATTTATATTTAAAAGTGATATTGGCAAAATTAAAGTCAATTGGTATCAAAAGCCAGGTAATGTGCAATTAATACCAGGGCAAAGATGGCAGTTTAAAGTAAAGTTAAAAAAGCCAATCATTATGCGAAACTTTTATGGTTTTGATTATGGCCGTTATTTAAGGCAATCTGGTATTGTTGCAACTGGAAATATTCTTAATCATTCAGCTAAATTAATTCAATTTAGTATTTATAACGCACCGATTAATTACTTACGCTATTATCTTAAAGTACATTTAAATGCATTATTATCTAATAAGCAATTTTTAGGCATATTTACGGCACTTATTATTGGTGAAAAAAGTGGCATTGACTTTACTCAAAGACAAGTCTTTCAAAAAACAGCTACTTCTCATTTAATTGCAATATCAGGTTTGCATGTTGGATTGGTTGCATTCTGGGCGTATTTAATGATGCGTATAGTTTGGTCTTTTTCCTTTAAGTTAACACAAGTATTGGCAGCCCAGAAATCAGCTTGGATTTTTGCAGTTGTTGTTGCATTAATCTATAGCTTATTAGCAGGCTTTGCTATTCCAACTCAACGAGCTTTTATTATGTTGTTGTTATTTGCTTTTGCTTATTTGTATAACTTTTCAGTAAGTAAGCGCTATATTTTAATGATTGCAGCATTAGCTGTCATTTTATTTAATCCCTATTCAATTTTTTCACCTGGGTTTTGGTTATCATTTACTGCAGTTGGTTTTTTATTATTTGTATTTACGGGGCGAATTGGATCTAGTGGCATTTTAAAGAAAATATTATGGCCGCAATGGGTTGCAACGATCACTTTAATTCCATTAACCATTTTTTATTTTGGTGGGATTTCAATCATTGGCTTTATTGCAAATTTAGTTGCAGTGCCGATGATTAGTTTTATCATCGTGCCTGGTTTATTAGTCGTTATGATTATTTCAGTGATAAGCAATACGCTAGCTGAAACCATAATGTTTATTGTAAATTATTTATTTAGTTGGTTATGGGGGTATCTTCAGTGGCTAAGTCATCTAAAAATTGCTTTTATACATTTAATGATTTATCCATCTATATGGTTTTTAATTTTGGCTTTAGCTGGCATTTTACTACTATTTTTACCTAAAAGTTTTCCCAATCGATATTTTGGTAGCATCTTTATACTGCCGCTATTATTTTATCGACCCAGTTGGCCTGAAGCTTGTTTAGCTAAATTAACATTGTTAGATGTTGGTCACGGATTAGCAGTAATTTTTCAAATGAAACACTATGTATTAATTTATGATACAGGTGGTGCAGTGACACCAAATCTTACAATGAGCGATATGGCAATTATTCCTTACTTAAAGGCCTTTGGTATTAGTAATATTAATCGACTTGTGATAAGCCATAGTGATTTAGATCATAGTGCGGGAGCTAAAAGCTTATTACAACAATTAGAGATTAATAAAATAGATGCTTCATCAAATAAACATATTCCAGTTGCTTATCTAAATAAGCTTAGTCGGTGTCAAGAAGGGCAAAGCTGGCAGGTTGGTCAAGCAAGTTTTAGCTACTTGAATCCAGTTTATTTAAGTACCAGTGCAAGTAAGAATAATCTATCATGTGTTTTGAAAATATCGATGCCTTATTTAAGTATTTTGCTACCTGGAGATATTGAAAAAAAAGCGGAAGGGTATTTAGTTAATTACCATTATGGGCAATTAAAATCTGATATATTGATTGCCCCTCATCACGGCAGTAAAACATCTTCTACACTACCTTTTTTAAAAGCAGTCTCTCCTAAAGTTATTCTAATTGGTAATTCAATTACAAAGTTACGCTATTTCCCTCATCAGTCAGTCATTAAAAACTATCATATGCTTAAGATTGATTATTTAGATACAGCAAACTATGGAGCCATAGAAATTACGCTCTTTAAAGGGGGTAAAATATTAATTAACACAAGATTAAATACGAAAAACTCATCGTTGACTCGATAATTGTTTCAATAAGCGGTAAGATTATAGTTAGGGTAGCATTAGATGTTATCTTAAATGATAAAGATGAACAAAAGTTGTAGTTTAATAATTGGCTAGGAATTAACGTTAGGCTACAGAAATAAATTATGTATGATGGAGGTTATGACATATGCAAATCCAAATTACAGGGCGTCACTTAACTGTTACTGAAGCAATGAAAAGTTATGTCGAAGAGAAAATGAGTAAATTAGTAAAACATTTTGATCATATTATTAGTGCGCATGTGATTATGTCAGTTGAAAGAGAGCATCATCGTGCAGAAGCTAAAATTGAGGTTCCAGGTAAGGATATTGTGGCGCATGCAGATGGTGAAAATATGTACGAGGCAATTGATTTATTAGAAGCAAAGTTAGACCGTCAAGTTAGAAAAAGAAAAAATCTAATGAAAAATCATCATGTAACGAAAAAAGATAAGTTCGAATCATTTGAATCAGCAACGCATGAATCATTTGAAGAAGAAGAAGAGGAAGGAAAATAGAGATAAGGAATGTCTACATTATCAAATTTTATTATTCCTGAACGCGTTGTCAAAGGGGCCTTAATTAATAGTCGCAAACGTGTTTTTGAAGTATTAGGCCATTTATTAGATACACCAGAAGAAATTGGTAGTGATCTTATTTATCAGAAACTATTAGCGCGTGAACGTTTAGGTTCAACCGCTGTTGGTCATGGTGTTGCATTACCGCATGCTAGAGTTCAAGGGGTTTCATTGACGAAAATGGCAATTGTACTATTAAATAAACCAATTGAATATGATGTTCCAGATAATCAAGAAGTTGATATTTTTGTTGGTGTTATCTTCCCTGAAGATGTTAAAGGTATTCATTTGGATTTTATGGCACATGTTACAGAACTTTTACGTTCAGAATCGTATCGTAAGAAAATAAGAGAAGCCGATTCAAATGAAGCTTTATATCAAATTCTAACAGAAACAGAAACAGAAAGATGACCTTATGAACATAGAAAATTATTCAACTCATGGTGTTTTCGTAGTCGTTAATCATCAAGGTATTTTACTTCAAGGAAAGCCTGGTGTTGGTAAAAGTGATTTAGCATTAAACTTATTAGATAAAGGTCATACATTGGTTGTTGATGATTTAATTCTTTTTCGTCAAAAAGATGATAAGTTAATCGGTTATGGAAATGATCATAGTTATGGTAAAATTCATATTCGTAACTTAGGTGTATTAGATTTAGCTGATAGATATTCGATTGTAGATGAGTATCAATTAGATAAGATTATTTGGTTATCAGATGAGCAAACGATTGATTCTGCATTACCTACACTTGAGCAAGCAAATGTTTTAGGGCAAAATATTCCGTTATTTCGATTAACGACTGGTAGTAATCGACCCTTAGCCGTATTAGTCGAAGCAATTACAAATATTAAATGTGAAATATGAGGTAGCAATGAATAAACTAATAGTGCTAACAGGGCGTTCTGGCTCAGGAAAGTCAACCGTTTTGCATTTATTAGAAGACTATGGCTATTTTTACATTGATAATTTACCAGCTACTTTATTAGAACAAACGATTAGGCAATTAGAAATAGAGTATCCATTACGTGATATCGTCATTGCATTAGATTCTGGAAGTTTAAATAAGATAGAGCATTTAGATTATGTGCTAGATGGTATTGAACAGTCAACCAAAACGCATTCACTTGAGTTATGGTATCTTGATGCTTCAGATGAGCAATTAATTACACGCTATAATGAAACAAGAAGAAAACATCCACTATCACATGGCATTGAGTTGCCATTATCTAAAGCACTAGAAGAAGAAAAGCAAATATTAGCGCCAATAGCTAATCGAGTAAAAAAAGATATTAATACATCGGAGTTATCTATACACCAATTAAAGCAGTTGATTAAACAAGCTGCTGATATTATTTATAGCAGTGTTCAAATTAATTTATTTTCATTTGGCTTTAAATACGGTATGCCAAGAAAGATGGACTTTTTATTTGATGTTAGATTACTACCTAATCCTTATTGGGATCAAAAGCTAAGAACATTAAGCGGTCTTGATGAAAAGGTAGTGCAGTTTTTTGCGAAATTTAGACAATCTGAACGTTTAGCAAGTGATATTGCCAAATTTTTAAATAGTTGGATTCCTGAGTTTGTTAATAAAGACAGAAGTTATTTAGATATCGCAATTGGCTGTACAGGAGGCCATCATCGATCAGTATTTATTGTTGAGACAGTAGCTAAGAAATTATCCTTAAGCGATATTACTATTTCAACATTTCATAGAGAGTCAGATAAATGGTAGAAGTTTTGTTGATTACACATGGTAAAATAGCTGAAAGCATGTATCAAGTTGCAGAAGGTATTATGCCTGAGAAAGCTAAATCAATTCATATTGTGCCCTGGAGTTTAAGTGCTGGAGCAAAATATGCACCTGAGAATTTAGAGACTGTAATTGAAGATATTGACCAAGGTGATGGCGTTTTGATCTTAACAGATATTTGTGGTGCAACACCTTATAATGTTGTTAAACATTTGACACAAATTACTACAAATGAAGTGCGCGTAGTTTGTGGTCTTAATTTACCAATGTTGTTAAGAGTATTAAATTATATAGAGAAGCCATTAGATCAGTTAGTTGATATTGCTTCTGATGGTGGTCACCGTGGAATTATTGCCGAATGAGGTCTAGCAATGAGTGAGTATAAACAGACAGTATCGATTAAAAATAAGCTTGGGCTTCATGCAAGAGCAGCTTCAAAGCTTGTGTCATTGGCTAGCCGCTATGAAAGTGAGTCAAAATTAATTGTTTTACCATCTCAAGTTGCTGCTAACTGCAAAAGTATTATGGGGTTGATGATGCTAGCTGCTTCATGTGATACAAATGTTGTTATTACCGCAAGTGGTCAAGATGCTAAAGATGCAGTAGATGCAATCGTACAACTAATCAATCAGCGATTTGGTGAAGCTGAGTAAATATAAAAAAATCAAAAAAATATAAATTTTTTTCTTTTCTTAAGATTTCTTTAAGATTTCTCTAATACAATCTGTTGGTAAGTTAAGAGCTAACTAAGAAAGAGGTTAAGCAAATGGCTAATCAATATTGCGGTAGTTTTGAACATGTTATTCAAAATAAATTTAATTGTACAGCTGAAGATGCTTTAAAGCAATGTGTTGATGAAGGGCTAACTTATGCAGAAGCTGAAGAAAAGTTAGGTTTTAAACATGGTACGATTCGTAAGTGGGCTAAACGCTTTGATTTAAAACTTCAATCAGGTGAGCCATCGGAAGAAACACATCAAGAGAATTTTGAAAAATTCTTCCGTCAGCAAAGCATGAATCGTTATAACTTTTTATCTCGCCAATGGCTAGCATTGGGCGCTGCTTAAAATGAATTTGATAGGGTTGTTGCAAAGGAAGGGGGGCCTTTCTTAAACTTTAGGGGGTTGTTTGACGCTTCTTGTTATGATTTAACATGGAGTTTATATTTGGGTAAAAATGAGGTGTTGCTTGTGTTGTTTGAAAAATCCTCATTTTACTCGAATAGTAAGCGAGACCAATGTAATTTATGTCTTAATGTTTGATAGTAGCTATAATCTGTTGGATGTAGTATCGTTAATTCAGTTTTATCTTTACGAATTATAATTTGATCTGTTGCATTTAAATCTGAATGACAATGACCATCAAAACTTACTAAAGGTTTTGGATCATTATATTCTGCTACGGTAATCTCAATGGTACTTTCAGCAGAAACAACAATTGGCCTTGATGTTAGAGAGTGTGGAAACATAGGTACGAGTTCAATAACATCTAAAGAAGGATATAAAATAGAGCCACCAGCAGATAATGCATGTGCAGTAGAGCCTGTGGGTGTGGCAATGATAATACCATCAGAGCGTTGTGAAAATGCATATTGATTATCAATACTAACCCAAAATTCAAATAAGCGACTACTATGACCACTTGATAGTACAATATCATTGACTGCCGTCATAGAACCAGTTTTTTTCTTACTTTTAATGACATCTGTTTTTAGGATAAAGCGCTTTTCAGTGGTGTAATGACCATTTAATAGTGCATGCAGTCGTGTTTTTATTTCATCGGGATTAATATCTGCTAAAAAGCCTAGTTTACCTCGATTAATACCTGTAATAGGGATATGGTGTTCACATAGATTGGCTAATTTCCGTGCTGCATTGAGAAAATTACCATCACCACCAACAACAATTGCAAGTTCAGCAGTTGTAGCAATTTCTTTTAATGTATACCCTTTGGCTTGTACATGGTGAGTGAAACTATCAGCAGTTTCTTTTTCCAGTAAAATGTTAATATTTAAACTAACTAAGTAATCATATAACTCAGAGACAGTTTGTTCGACTAATGGGTTACAATGTGTGCCAATAATTCCGATGCTATTAAATTTTATGCTCAAAAGTGATAGCCTTTTGAATAGATAATCATAGAGAGTATTGTAGAGAGCCTTAAAATCAAATGCAAATTGAAAACGAAGGCTAAACAAAAAATAAAATAAATTTTTTTCGTGTAGCTTAAAAATTATTTAAACGCTTAAATTTCTGTATGTTAGCAGATTATGTTGCAAAGGCATATTAAATAACTTAATGATTTTGAATCACTATAATTGTCTTTGACAAAAAGTAATTTTACGATTATGTTTAGGGTTATAAATGAAAAATTAAAACGATTAATAGTCTTGTTAGGATAACATTTAAATAGTGTTGAAAAGCATATTGATGCAAGAAAAGTTACTTCTTGTATGTGAGATTGACTTGGAGGTAAATCATGACGTATTCATCATCGAAAAAGCTTGAAACTGTATCAAGATTAATTGAGCAAAGAATTCCAGCTGAGATGGCATATAGACTGATGGGGCTTAAAGAACGTCCTCAAACTCCTGATATCATACTTAGCCAAGAGGATTCGTTAGAGGCAGAAGATGATTTGATATCAGATTACAGACGTTATAAACCCAAAAATACAGCAGTTAATAAAAAATAAATAATTAATTTAGAGTTATCTGAACTTAATTTATGCAACTGAACGAAATGGAATAATTTTTTTATCTTTAACTTTTTTATTTTTTTCATCGAGAGAGCCGCGTGTGTCATAACCAAGCCATAAGGTAATTAAAAAGCCTAAAAATGCACTAATGGCAATAATGAACATGGTATAGCCAAGTCCTAAGCTATCTTTCATAATAGGTAAGAAAAAGATACCAACTGCAGCACCTACTTTACCCATGCAAGAAGAAAAGCCATGGCCTGTAGCTCTAACATGTGTTGGAAAAACTTCTGAAGCTAAAAGATAAGTGGTTGGATTTGGTCCCATATTGATTGTGAAATAAAATAAGATAAACCCGCTAAATAATAAGATAATTTGTAAACTTCCTAATATAACGGTATGACCACTAAAAGTTAAAACTAGCATAGAGCTATCAGAGATATAAGTGCTAGCTCCTAAAATACATAAGCCAATTGTCATACCAATAAAGCCAATTTTTTGTAAGCGAATTCTGCCCCAGCGTTCGATAAGGAAAAAACAGATTACACAGCCGATGACAAAGAATAAGTAAGTATAAATAGAGCCTTCAGCGGCAGCAATACCTCTAGCAATAAAGTCATGTCCATCACTTGTAATCATCTGAGCTAAAATAACAGGGGTAAATAAACCAACACCATATAATGAAATATCCATTAAAAACCAAGGTACAGAAGCCAGCGTTGTTTTGCGAAGTAGATCTTTTTTGAATAAATCACGGTAAGACACTTTCTGTTCTTCTTCTTGTGCTTCAATAGTGATATTGGCATTACCAGTTAATTCAGCAGCTACTTTTTTTGCTTTCTCAAGTTTACCTTTTGAAATCAACCAGCGAGGACTCTCTGGTAGGCTCATTCTTAGCCATAAAACTAAAATGGCCGGTACAACACCTGCACCAAGCATCCAGCGCCATGCATCTAAAGAAGGATCATTCTTTAATATAATAAGGCCTAATGCTGCACCAATTAATGCACCAATGGCTTGAAAGCTAAAACTTGCAACCATCATCTTTCCGCGCATATGAGAAGGCATTGTTTCAGAGACATAAGTTGAACCTGTTGGATAGTCAGCACCAATACCAAGTCCTAATAAAAATCGAAATGCCATTAAACTTAATGGACTCCATGCAAAAGCAGATAATGAGGTAAAGACAACAAAAAACATTACACTTAGAATCAGCATGGTACGGCGACCCATTTTATCTGTAAATCGACCAAAAATGCCTGCACCAAAAATTGCACCTAAGGGGGCCGCTGCTGCAATTAATCCTGCTTCAGCAGCACCAATTTGCCATTGATGTTGGATTAATGGTAAGGCAACAGCAATAATGAATAAATCAAAGCCATCCATAAAAACGCCCATGGCGGATAAAAACCAAATTTTTAAATGATGACGACTCAATCTTGTATTATCTAAAGACGAGCCGTTAATCTGTGAATCTGAGTCATTACTCATTATAAAATGGCCTTTTACGATATTGTTGACGTTGCTATTATAGGTCATAATTGTTACATTTTTGTTACATGGCAAACTAAAGTTTATTGAAATTGTTCGAAAATAAGTATTTACAAATAGATCTAAATAGACTAAAAAGTAACACGTCTAAATGAAGCTGTGTTAAAATCCGCTATACTTAGGATGAAAAATTGTTATTAAGACGATTAAATAAAGTTTAATAAAAAAGTTTGGAAGAAATATAAAGTTAAAAATTAGGGAGTATCTAATATGCTTATCTTAACTCGCCGAGTTGGCGAAACTGTGATGATTGGTGATGAAGTCACCGTAACTGTACTTGGTATTAAAGGTAATCAGGTACGCTTAGGCATTAATGCACCAAAGGATGTGTCTGTTCATCGTGAAGAAATCTACATTCGTATACAAAATGAACAGGATGTTGATCCTGAAGAAGAAAAGTAGTACTTGTTTAAAGAAAGTGGGTTGACAATCGTTTATTGCTGTGTAGAATCTATTTCTGTTCAATTTAAGTCATTAAATTGAATTTTCATAGAAATTGGAGAGATGGCCGAGCGGCTGAAGGCGCTCCCCTGCTAAGGGAGTATGGAAATAAAACTTCCATCGAGGGTTCGAATCCCTCTCTCTCCGCCATAAAGGCGTATTTTTACATCTCATAAAATCCCAAAAACTACTTCAAACCCTTGATTTATCGTTGGTTTTTCGTCTTATGACGTTTTTTATGATCTTATAGCCACTTTTTATAAAGTGGGGTAATTTAGGGGGTAACTGTTATAATTCAATATAAAATAAATTGAAAAGTTACCCCAGATTAATTTAGGAGTTACCCCTGCTATGCCTTTGAACAGCGCTAAAATACTAGCATTGAAGCCAAAAGATAAGGACTATAAAGCCTTTGATAGCAATGGCTTATTTATGATCATTAAAAAAAATGGTGCTCGTTGGTGGCGATTTAAATATCGCTTTCAAGATAAAGAACAAACTTTATCTTTAGGTGTTTATCCTGATGTGTCATTAAAAGAGGCTCGCCTTAAACGAGATGACTATCGTAAAGTATTAAGAGAAGGAATAAATCCAGCCGATCTAAGAAAAGAGATTAAAGCTGAAGTCAAAGGTGAGAACTTATTTGAAACGATTGCACTAGAATGGCATGAAATGAAAAAAGATCAATGGTCTCAAAAATATGCAGATGTCGTCTTAAGCTCATTAAAACGTAATATTTTTCCCTTTGTTAAAAATAAACATATCAATGATATTTTACCAACTGAAATGCTTACAATTTTAAAGAAACTAGAAGCTAAGGGTAAGGTTGAGGCAACAAAGAAAGTTAAGCAAACCTGTGGCCAAGTATTTCGTTATGCAGTAGCTTTAGGGAAGTGTGAGCGTGATCCCACACGCGATATCGGTGATGCATTAAAAACAGCTAAATCTACCCCTTATGCTTTTTTATCTCACCCTGATGATATAGCAAAACTGCTAAGAGATATTGATCAGTATCATGGTCACTTTATTATTAAATGTGCTTTAATGTTAGCGCCACTTGTTTTTGATCTGGTTACCATTAGGTAGACACTTTGTTATGGGATGAATTATCATCTTATCAACAAACCAGGAGAACTTTATGACAACTAGAAAACGTCATTCTTATGATGCTGAATTTAAACGTAATGCAGCATCGTTATATGTTAATGGTAAAAAAAGCTTATCAGAATTAACAAAGCAATTAGGAGTAGCAGAATCTACTTTATACAACTGGGTTAGTGAGTATCGTCAACGAGGAGATGAAAGCTTTAAACCCAAAGAACTCTCGGCACAAGAAAAAGAATTACTTGCGCTTAAAAAGCAATTAGCTGATGTTAGCATGGAGCGTGATATATTAAAAAAGGCGTTAACCATTTTCTCAAAGAAAAAGTAAAAAGAGCCGAGCTTTATGAATTTATTAATTTGTATCGGCGAGATTTCTCAATTGAGAGAATGGCAAAGATTTTTGGTGTTAGTCGTAGCGCTTACTATCAGTACAGTCGTGGTAACTTGTCTAAGAAAGAGATAATAAATAGCCAGTTACGCCCTCTGTTAATCAAAGCATTCATAAACTCAAAGGGAGAATATGGCACAAGGCGGTTACAGCTTTTACTTAGACGACTAGATATCTATGTCGGTCGTAAACGTATTGCTAAGCTAATGAAAGAATTGGGGCTTTATGCTAAAGCAAGAAGAAAGTTTAAGGTAACCACCAATCAAAGTAAAAGACCTTATTATGTTGCACCTAATTTGTTAAAACAAAAATTCATGGTAGAAGCTCCTAATGAGGTATGGGTGAGTGATATCACTTATGTGCCAACTAATGAAGGATGGTTATATTTAGCAACTGTTGTTGACTTATTTTCAAGGAAAGTTGTTGGCTTGGCTATGAGTCAGCGTATTACAGCTGATTTAGTTTTAAGGGCAGTTAATCAAGCAGTTAAAAGGCGACAGCCTGATTCAGGGTTGATATTACACTCTGATAGGGGATCTCAATATACAAGCCGAGTTTATCATCAATTAACTAAAAAGCATCGAATTAGATTAAGCATGAGTAGTACGGGTAACTGCTATGACAATGCTGTAGCTGAAAGTTTTTTCCATACTTTGAAATTAGCAGTTGTACATGATCAGAAATACCAAACTAGGAATCAAGCAATGCGCTGTATCTTTGAATATGTTGAAGTTTTTTATAACCGCCAAAGGATGCACTCAACGTTAAACTATTTATCACCAGAGGAGTTTGAAAGAAATTATTTTAATCAACCACAATATCCCATAGCCAAGTGTCTAGTAAAAGGTTGACAGATCAGTCTATTTATATATTTGCATCGAATAATAAACTTAAGATCTCCATGCCTTAAATCATTATGTAACTCAAAAAAATCAGCTTCTCTATCACATAATAAAATTACTTTTTGCTTATACTTATTATCTTTAAGTTCTTTTATATTCTGTGATACAAATCTGCGCCAACGGCTTGAGGCAATTGCCTCGAAATCAGAACGATGTGAAGAGTATTTTTGGCTATCTTCATAGCCCATAAAATCAAGTTCCAAAATACCCAATGGAATATCATTTGAGTCAACACAAAAGGATGTATGCTGCATTAAGCCTAATTGTATATGACTTCCTTGTTTCCCTATTACTCCTAAATCAACTTTAGCTGTATGGCTAGTATAATTATAAAAAGTACTATCTTGTATGATATAAATATGTTCACTGCTATTACTACTTATTCTTTGCAATGTACTTTGACGATGCGGTAAAAGTAAATGCATCCAATTAACTTTTGGATTACTAAAGAAGTCATATGGACATCTAGCTTCATTTTTATCATCTGTTAATGACTGAATACAGCTTCCAGGGTTGCTCAAGAGATTATCACCTATTTTAAACGCTCTTTTATTTAGCCTAGCATCATTTAAATTTATACTGGAAAGCTCTTCTTCAAAAAAACTACTAGCTGTTTGCATTATTTAGATTCAACTATATGTATTTTAAAACTTTTATTATTTAAAAGCATTTGAAGCGTAATTGCAATGTCAAGTAAGACTTAAGGTGAATTGGAAGGGCTGACCTTAAGTTGACGGTGCCCTATTTTTCTAAATATCGATAATTATTTATTTTAATATGTAAGCTTACCCTACATATTATGTTATAAATACAAAATTTTTTATTCATTGATACAGAGTTAATATGAACTTAACAACGATTTATATAGTAAGGAATATTAACATGTTTTTTGTGATTTTAGTTTTAGCAGGTATTTTCATTGGTTTATTAACTGGGTTATTTGGTATTGGTGGTGCCATTGTGATTGTACCATTAGTGAGCTTTCTACTTACTGCAAAACACATTGGTGCTTATGCTGCTTTACATTTAGCTATTGGGACATCCGTTATGACAGCAACGATTACCAATATCCCAGCTTTAATTCAACATCATAAATTAAAAAATATTCATTGGCCTTTATTTTTACGCTATTTACTCCTGGGGGGAGTCCTTGGTGCTGTAGTTGGTGCAATTCTTGCAGGATTTGTGCCAGCTACTGTACTAAAAATATTTTTTAGTGTATTTGTATTGTTAATAGCCTTTATTATGATCTATAAAGCAATTAAACCTTCTTTAGAAGATCAGACAACTAACAAAATATCCGGCATTTCACATAGTGTTATCTCTTTTCTTATTGCATTAATTTCAGGTTTAGTTGGTGTCGGCGGTGTATCTGTAATGACCGCCTTTTTAAATCGTCACAGTAAAATTCATCATGCCATTGGAACTTCAGCATTATTTGGTTTACCTGTCACTTTTGTCGCAGCTATTACGTATTTGATAGTTGGATTTAATAATCCAAATCTGCCTAGCTTTAGTACAGGCTATATCTACTGGCCAGCTGTTATTTCATTTGCTGTTACTGCCATGTTATTTGCACCTATAGGTACAAAAATAGCAGCTAGATTATCACAAAGAAAATTAAAAGGTGCGTTTGGTATCCTACTTGCAGTTGCTTCTATCGCTTCATTAGTCTAGATAAGAATAAACTTTTGCTATATTGATTTAGTTTAATAAAAATAACTCCACTAACTTATACTTTAGACAAATCTACAGACATAACGCTGAGATTGATTAGACATAATTCATCTCAATGCAAACAACAATTTTTGAATTTTTTACCACTGCCACAAAAACAAGGGTTATTTCTTTTTGGCAGGCACCGTCAACTTAACTATATCTGATTAAGAGAATACCACAACCTTGAAATTTAGGCGCAAATAGCCCGTGCTGCTTCATCCCATATTGCTTTTGACAAGTTAAATTGATAACGTTGTTCATTGGCTGAACTTTTATATCGGCTAACATTAACTGAGAATAAATTACGGGTTTTACTTATCAAACTTAAGGTATGTTGTACATGAGCTGAAAGTTTAAATTTGCTTAAAAAAACAGTCCCCATTAATATTAACACTCCAATCATTTAATTATTAATAAAATATAAATAAATGTAGTATTTTATATATTTTTAATATTTACAGGTGTTTGATAATAGGGTAGTATTAAAATCATGAATGAAAAATAATCAATTTGAAAGAATTATAATAGGGGTTGTGTAATGCCGTTATCTCAAGGTGCTCAAAGATGGTTTGAGTCAGCTCAAGAGTTTTATAACTCTCAAGATAAATATACTCTTGGTCAATATATGCATAAAGGAGAAGAAGAACAGGCAAGTTTGAAAATTGATCTTGATACTGCTCCGCAGATTTTAGCTGCAGGATATTATTTTGATTATCCGCAGCAAGCTGAAGTTAATGTAAATTTAAAAGCACAAATGCAAAAAAATTTAAGCGATCAAGAATTTACTAGGCTAGGATTAACAGATATGCAAACTGTATATGTCAATGCTTACAGCCTTCAAAATCCTGATGATCTTGAAATTAGAGCAATGCTTGACCTTCTAAACTATGAGCGTCAATTTAGACAAGCAAATATTTCAATTCAGAAAGACTCTGGTTCAACAGATATATGGAAGAAAGGTTTTGCCTGTGTAATGTCACCAAAGACTTGTGAAGCTTTAGGTATAAGTAAACCTAGCTTAGAACAAATAGAACAAGCGAAAAATACACTAATGATACAAGCAGCAATTGAAACGAACTTTACTGTTATTATTGAAAACTCAGGATTCTTTACTGAAGAAGCAATTAAAGCAAAAATTAATTATGAGTTAGACAATAATGGGATTGATTCAAAAATCCTAAATATTCCTAATGATCAAGCTATCTTAATAGCAAAAGCACTTGCAGCGAATGAGAAACAGGCACCAGAAGACCAAAAGTCATTTCATAGCGTCATTTTAAATGCATTAAGTGTTCAGCATCCAATGTATAATTATGTTTTGGAACGATTTGAGTCATATATTGAATTAGAAAAAACTAAAGAATTACAATCAGAGCTATCAAATGTAGCAAAACAAGACTACTTATTAAAATTATCGAATGCAAATGATAGAGAAATAACAATAAATACACTTAGCCCAGAAGAAGCCATAGAATTATTTGACTGTATTAATAGTCGATATGACCAAAATCCTTTTATTGGTATCTTAATTAATGATAAAAAATTTATTGTAGATTTGAAAAACCAATATGATATTGGCCTATCAGTTATTAGGTCTTCTACGAGCCTTTCTTCGAATGAAAAAAGTTTATTGACTATAAGTGATATTATAAAACTAGGTCAATTTATTGAAAATACCAATGAAAGTGGTCAGGAATGTTCTGAAGGAACTCCTTTAGTTATTAATGCTTATTTAGCATCAATATACCAAAATAAAAATTATGGAGAAATCGCAACCAGACTAGCAGAAGATGTGCATATCCCTGAAAAAGATGAACAGAAGTTTTTAAGAGTATCATTAGAGCGAAGTCTGACACGAGAAGAATCTCAGTTAGTAATAAATTCTTTAAGTGATCAACAAATTGGAAATATTTACTTTAATGTTGTGTCTTTTAGTCAGCCGTGGAAAGAAGCATTAAAAGAAGAATTAAGTGTTGTTCAAGTAGATCCTCAAGTAGTGGCTGTACTACATAAATTAGAGCAACCATCATTTTCTATGTCTGCTCCGAGTTCATTATTTGCAACTCAAGCCCAAGAATTTCAACAGAATTCAACTATACCAAAGTTATTTGATAATTAAATATAGTTAATCTGATGCTATTTCTAGTAGCTGAGTATTTTTGTAGCTATGAGTTATTGCAGTTGAATTGGACTATAGGTATATCTAGAATAGTTAAATACATGTTGTTAAGAATGGACTCATCACATGTTAAATTAGCCTATACCCTTCCAATTCACCTTAAGTCTTACTTGACATTGCAATTACGCTTCAAATGCTTTTAAATAATAAAAGTTTTAAAATACATATAGTTGAATCTAAATAATGCAAACAGCTAGTAGTTTTTTTGAAGAAGAGCTTTCCAGTATAAATTTAAATGATGCTAGGCTAAATAAAAGAGCGTTTAAAATAGGTGATAATCTCTTGAGCAACCCTGGAAGCTGTATTCAGTCATTAACAGATGATAAAAATGAAGCTAGATGTCCATATGACTTCTTTAGTAATCCAAAAGTTAATTGGATGCATTTACTTTTACCGCATCGTCAAAGTACATTGCAAAGAATAAGTAGTAATAGCAGTGAACATATTTATATCATACAAGATAGTACTTTTTATAATTATACTAGCCATACAGCTAAAGTTGATTTAGGAGTAATAGGGAAACAAGGAAGTCATATACAATTAGGCTTAATGCAGCATACATCCTTTTGTGTTGACTCAAATGATATTCCATTGGGTATTTTGGAACTTGATTTTATGGGCTATGAAGATAGCCAAAAATACTCTTCACATCGTTCTGATTTCGAGGCAATTGCCTCAAGCCGTTGGCGCAGATTTGTATCACAGAATATAAAAGAACTTAAAGATAATAAGTATAAGCAAAAAGTAATTTTATTATGTGATAGAGAAGCTGATTTTTTTGAGTTACATAATGATTTAAGGCATGGAGATCTTAAGTTTATTATTCGATGCAAATATATAAATAGACCAACTGGTAAATCCGCTAGAGCAAGAAAAAATAGAATTACAGAGTTATTAAAAAAGCAATTTCCTCTTGGTAGAACAATAATTGAACTTACACACCCAAAAACTCATAAGGAGTATAGTAGTTCATTTACTATGAAATCATTAGAAAATGTGTTGATACCGCCAGTGCATCGTGGTGCCAATCATAGGCAAAACAAGCTAGATCCCGTTAAAATGAATATAGTTGAAGTAAGCAACGATGATTTAAGCTGGTTATTATTGACTAACTTACCAGTAAAAACTTTTAATCAAGTAAGATTTGTTATTGAGTCATATAAAAAGCGTTGGCATATTGAAACCTTTCATAAGGTTCTGAAAACTGCTTATGATGCTGATAAAATTTATTTACATCACTCTAGAGATGCAATTCAAAATCTCTTAACAATGATAAATATAGCAGCTTATCAAACTTATTATTTAATTTCTCAATCCAGACTAGATGTTCCAATCTTAGCGAAAGAAATGTTTAGTATTGAAGAAATTCAAGCTGTAAATGTTTATTTTTCAAGTAACATAAATGACATCCCAACATTAAAAGAATTTTATGCTATGGTCGTCAAATTAGGCGGTCATAAAAATGAAAGAAACAAGCATCCACCTGGTATTTTAGTTATTTATAGAGGAATAAAAAAATTAAACCATATCACCCAAATGTATAAAGTTATGATGTCAAGTAAGACTTAAGGTGAATTGGAAGAGTCTACTCTAACTTGACCTTTAGCAGCTATTTGAGTTGTTGTATGTGAATACTCCTTTGCGATAGCTCTATCTTTTGCTGTTGAAATTCCTGTTCCTCCAGAAGTATCAGGAGTATAGTCTTCAATAGATTTACTACTAGAGGCAGACATACCAACTTTAAAAGCGCTATTTGGATGTTGTAATGTTCCTCTATAAATCTCACCAATATAGAATTTTACTTTCTTGCCTTGGGGGTAATATTCATCCCAACCATCATTAGGGCAGTTTGCTTCAAGCGCATCAATTAAGTATAAAGAAAAGGAATGATTATTGAATGTTGTCTCATCTGACTTAAAGTAATTCTGTAATATTTGGATTGATTTTTCATCTGAAGTAGAGCTTGATAACTGATCTTTTAAATCTTGTATATGATCATACATCTTATTATCATGCCTTAACCAGGTAAACCAACCACTAGTATAGCCTGGGCGTTCAGTACTACTAGAGTAATTTTCAAGTGCATCGTCAAATATCTTTTTATAGTCAGTCATCATCATTCGCCATTTAAAATTGTATTGTTTAAATGATAATCAGATTATTAATTGATTAATACTGTTAAAATACTGTATTCAATAGGCGATTTGTGCATAACTAGATACAAAACATGTAAGTTGGCTTATAAAATAGGTGGGCTCAAATTTGAGCCCATTAAAAAGTTTGTTGAATTTAATCTCCTAAATTTTTAGGAGGTTATCTAGGGTTCCCCAAACTTGGGGCACTAAATTAGTTTTACCGCAACGCGGCTAAACCCCTATTGGTAAGGATTCAACTAGAATGATTATAATTATTTTTGAAGTATGTAATTGAATCAATAAATTTTTCAGCTAAATTTTTATTGTAGATATAAACTTTCTTAATGGTATGACCAGTATTTCTTTTTAATACAACGATATAATAATTTTTTTTAGAATAAAGTTCTATTTTATCAATGGATGCATAATATATTCGACTTTCATGTTTGTATGCTTGAGTAGTACTCTTTGACGTAGTAAGTGCTGATGAGTAAATTATAGTAGAACCACTTTTACCTGATGTCTTACTAATTACACCATCACTTAAAGCTATATATTTATTTGTTATTAAGATGCTCCTTGGGCGGAATTTTTCAGGTTGTTCTAAAAAAGCTCTTTCAATCGTGAAAAGAGCTTCATTTTCGTTTAATTGTTTTGGAGAATAAGGTATTTTAGTTGCACAACTTGCGAGCAACAAACAAATTACAAACAGAAAACAACTTTTAGTGTATATGTTCATTTGTTCTACTTTTTGACTGTTCATTTTTCTTTAAGTGTAATCTTAATTACAATGCTTTTTATGAATTATTAGCTTGATTGCTTATAAAATCTAAAAAAGGTACTTTCAACCCAAAACTTAGTGGGGGTGATTCACCCGCCAAAAGCCTATTCTGCGTCACAAAAAAAATTGATTTCGTTTCGCTTTTTTATTCTAAAAATATGAGTCCATAAATAATCATTAAAGAATATGAGTGATCACAACGTCTTAAAATTTTAGCTATAATATGATCAAAAAAACGAAATGGCTTAAGTGATGATTTCGGTTTTTGGCGTTAAATATTTAGAGCTATGGAGTTTTAAGTTGTAGTAAATCCCATAAATTACCATATAAGTCTTTAAACACAGCAACAGTACCATATTCTTCTTCTGAAGGGTCTCTAACAAATTCAACGCCTTTACTTTTCATATTATTATAATCACGCCAGAAATCATTTGTATTTAAAAATAAAAAGACTCTTCCGCCTGTTTGATTGCCAATAAAAGTATGTTGTTCTGGTTTAGATGCTTTAGCAAGAAGGATAGAAGTGCCTTTTGAATTAGGAGGAGCAATAACAACCCAACGTTTATTTTGCTTAGGTTGGTAAGTGTCTTCTATTAATTCAAAATTTAGCTTTTGAGTATAAAATTGAATAGCTTCATCATAGTCTTTAACGACAAGCGCAATATGTACTATTGATTGTTCAACCATATTCATGGGTATTTTCCAAATGTGAAATTAAAGATATCATATGATAAATGATGATAGTTATATGCGTCAATTTAGAAAATTTCACCATCCTTATTTTCGTTTTTAGCAATTTTCGCTAATAAGGCAAATTTTAATTAGCGGAGGTGAAAATAAGAAAACGCCTTATTTTCGATTTTTGCCATTTTCGAAAATAAGAGATATACTTCATGAATAGATTTAAATGAGAATTAGTTGATCAGTTATGGAAATTCGCAATTCACCAGCAGGTACAATTACTAAAACCTTAAAGGGGTATTATGCCTATAAACCAAATCCATTACCGCCAGAGATTAAATGGGATACAGCTTTAATTAATAGCCTATCTAGGGCTGACCATATTTTGGGTCGATTGTATATGGAAGGTGAAAAGCTGCCAAATCCTCATTTACTTATGCGCCCTTTTATTACTCGTGAGGCTGTACTTTCAAGTAAAATTGAAGGAACTCAAGCAACGTTAGGTGAGGTATTAGCCAATGATGCGGGTATTCATGTTGATCGTAATAAAGATGATTTACAAGAAGTACAGAATTATATATTGGCTTTAGATTATGCATTAGAGCGATTAGCCCATTTGCCAATGTCGCTACGATTGATAAAAGAAATGCATGAGATTTTAATGCAAGGAGTTAGAGGTTCGCATGCCACACCAGGTGAGTTTAGAAAAACACAAAACTGGATAGGTACACCAGGGTGTACTTTAAATTCAGCGAAATTTGTACCACCAGAGCCAGGTGATTTAATGAATTGCTTAGGCGAGTTTGAGTCATTTTTACATGATAGAAGTTTACCGCCTTTAATTCATATTGCTTTATGTCATTACCAGTTTGAGGCAATTCATCCATTTTTAGATGGTAATGGTCGTATTGGTAGGTTGCTAATTACATTATTATTAATAGAGCAAAAGCAGTTACCTTCACCACTTTTATATTTAAGTGCATTTTTTGAGGCTACTCGAGATGAATACTATAAGCAGTTATTTAATATTAGTAGCCAAGGTCAGTGGAATCAGTGGCTTAATTATTTTTTAAATGGTGTAGCTATTCAGGGCTTAGATGTATTATCCAGAGCTGAAAGAATTAATACTTTAATTAATAATTGGCAACTTCAAGTAGCAACTAGTTCATCTGATATTGCTCAAGAGATTGTAAAGTATTTAGCTGTGAACCCATATTTCACGACAAGTAAAGTTGCTGAAATGTTAGATGTTGCATTTACGACAGCACAACGTGCCGTCTCAAAGCTCGAATCTCTGAATATTATCAAACAAACGAGTGAAGGTGAACGTAACAAAGTGTACTGTTCGACAGATATATTAACAATTTTAGAAGAACCAACGAAGCTCACTGAAACAATGGATGGTGATTTATATTAAGTCCTTATTTTCGTTTTTGACGATTTTCGCTAATAAGGCGAATTTTAATTAGCGGGGGTGAAAATAAGAAAATGCCTTATTTTCGATTTTTGCCATTTTCGAAAATAAGAAAAGATCTAATTAAAGTTTCTTTAATAAGCATTAGCTTAATTAAAGGAAAACAGCTTATCCTTTAATAACGCAGATTTAATTACATTAAAATAACAAGTTATTGGCAATATAATATATTTGGTTTGTTTTACTCTTAAAATGTCTAGTATTACTAGAATTTTGGCAAGTAGTTTAAACTCATCAATTAGAATTTTGCCTGTTGAGTTTATTTTAATCTTAAAATCTAAAGTATCACTTTAGAATATGCGTCTATTTTAAACCATAAGATAATTTAGGATGACTTAAAACTAATTGATTTCGCACTAGCAAAAAACTTTTTTAACCCTTAAGTAAAAAAAATAATGTGGGGTAACTGTGGGGGTAACATAAAAATTTTAATTTAAAAATAGATTATAAATTAATTAGTTAAATATAAGTTGGTTTCCCTCTCTCTCCGCCATAAAGGCGTATTTTTAGATCTCATAAAATCCAAAAAAATGCTTCAGATTTTAGTTCTAATATGGTTAAAAAAACGAAATGGGTTAAGAGGTGATTTCGGTTTTTAGCATAAAATATTTAAAGCTATGGAGTTTTAAGTTGTAGTAAATCCCATAGATTACCATATAAGTCTTTAAATACAGCAACAGTGCCATATTCTTCTTCTGAAGGAGCTCTGACAAATTCAACGCATTTACTTTTCATATTATTATAATCACGCCAGAAATCATTTGTATTTAAAAATAAAAAGACTCTTCCACCTGTTTGATTGCCAATAAAAGTATGTTGTTCTGATTTAGATGCTTTAGCAAGAAGGATAGAAGTGCCTTTTGAATTAGGAGGGGCAATAACAACCCAACGTTTATTTTGCTTAGGTTGGTAAGTATCTTCTATTAATTCAAAGTTTAGCTTTTGAGTATAAAATTGGATAGCTTCATCATAGTCTCTAACAACAAGTGCAATATGTATTATTGATTGTTCAACTATATTCATGGGTATTTTCCAAATGTGAAATTAAAGATATCACATGATAAATGATGATAGTTATATGCGTCAATTTAGAAAATTTTCATCATCTTTATTTTCGAAAATAAGAGAGAATCTAATTAAAGTTTCTTTAATAAGCATTAGCCTAATTAAAGGAAAACAGCTTACCCTTTAATAACGCAGATTTAATTACATTAAAATAACAAGTTATTGGCAATATAATATATTTGGTTTGTTTTACTCTTAAAATGTCTAGTATTACTAGAACTTTTGCAAGTAGTTTAAACTTATCAATTAGAATTTGGCATGTTGAGTTTATTTTAATCTTAAAACCTAAAGTATAACTTTAGAATATGCATCTATTTTAAACTATAAGATGATTTAGGGTAACTTAAAAATAATTGATATCGCATTAGCAAAGACTTTATGAAATTAATATTTTATATTTATTTTTCTAATATAGAATTCATCTTTAAATATTTAAACTATATTGGATTTTATATGAAAGAAGAGATTAAGAAATTAATGACAGCTAATGTAATTGATGAAATTAGAAAGTTTATTAAATCTCAGGGTTTTACTGAATTATCCACTGAAGAGAAAATTGAAATATTAAACGATCAAAGACTTATACCAGAGCTTATAAAAATATTAGAACCTGAAGAATTTAATGGGTTACCAAGTGATAGAAAGATGGCTGTATTAAATCAACAGAATCGATTTGGTCAGCCAGTGTTACATGTAATTGCAAGTCTTCATTCTGATCAATTTGATTTAACACTAAATATTATAAGGTCAGTATCAGATGAGCAGCGTATTGCGTTAGCTAATGGAGCTGATCGCTTTGGGAATACATTATTAGATTTATATACAGAGAGAGATGATCAATTTGCTTCTATTTCAAAATTATTGCCTAAGTCAGATGATAGTAGTAATTTAAATCAATATGGTAGTGATGATTTAACAGAATTTAAACAAGAAGAAGAGCAAGACCCTTTAATATTAGAGGAGAAAAATATTAAAAGTGAGCCTCCTTATCTAATGAATGAAATGCAAAAAACTAAATATGGGTGTTTGAAGCATCTTTGTTTTGGTTTGTGATCGCTTGTTAAAAATAATAATTTAGTTTTTAGATTTAATATACATATCTCCCCAAGCTTTTAATTGTTTTAGTATAGGCTTTAATTTTGCACCCAATGGCGTTAAAGAGTATTCAACTTTTGGCGGTACTTGATGGTATACTTTGCGATTGACAATGCCTAACGCCTCTAATTCCCTTAGTTGCAAAGTTAACATACGCCTTGTAATGCCATCAATAGATCTTGATAATTCATTAAATCTAACTGTGTTATCTAATAGACGAAATAAGATAACACACTTCCATTTACCACCGACAACGGATGAAGCAATTTCGATGGGACAGTCAATTAAATGATCATTATCTTTTAGTTTCATAGTTACACTTTAGTTACTAAGTATCAAAATTGTACGTACTTGTAATTTTATTACTAAATATTATAATTTTCAAATCATATATAAAAATAACAATAAAAAGGGGTTAATTATGAAATATGATACGTTAATTATTGGTGGTTCATCTGGAATTGGATTAGCTAGTGCATATCGTCTAAAGGCTAACAATTTAAATGTACTAATTGCTTCAAAAAATGCTAAAGCAAAAACACAATTAAGTGATGATGGCTTTGGTTTAATTAATTTAGATTTAACTAAGTCAACAGATATCGAAAATGCGTTAAAAGAAAATCAAGCAATAAAACATATTATTATTACAGCAATCTACCCACTTCTTTTTGATAGTTTAGATCAGCTAGAAGTCAAAGATGCCAAAGCAGCGTTTAATAAATTTTGGGATTATATGATAGTTATAAAGTATGCAATTAGACAATTAAAAGCAATTGAATCATTTACACTAGTTACAGGCTCGATTGCTTATAAAAACTTAGCCAATATTTTATCACCTAAAATTACCAATTTAGCCATTAATGAAGCAGTTAAAACACTTGCGATTGAATTAAGTCCAATCAGAATTAATGCTGTTTCACCTGGTCCTACGGATACGAGCTTTTATGATCAAATAAGTGATAAAGAATCCTTATTTGATTCCATGAAACAAAGTGTGCCATTAAAACGAATTGCAAAATCTGATGAAATTGCTCAAGCAATAGTGTTAGCAACGCTTAATTCAAATATAACAGGATCAATTATTAATGTTGACGGTGGTGCTTATTTATAAAAGGTTTAAGGTTTTTTAGGTAATAATACTTCATAAACAGGCAGGAATATTTCTTTATTTTTTAAGGCAAAATTACAATTATTCTTAACCACCTTACCAACATAATAGCGATTATCAACATTTACTCTACAAATATAAACATAGTGACCTCGTTCATAGCCTCCAAAGACAGGTATATTTTTAGGTAACTGATGATTAACCTTAACTGTTTTTGAAGTGGTTTTTGAATTGCTAGGAACATAATTTTTGGTATTTGCATTTATAAACACAGGATTATTCAGATAACGAGAGTGGTTTGTATTACCTATATAGGGAATTTCAGTGCCAACTTTATTACCTGCTTGCCAATAACCAGCTACTGTCGCGATTAAAACATTATATGTGGTTTTAGTATAAGCACGCCCTGCATAAGTAACAACGCAGCCTTTAGCTGTAATCATACCAGGGTAAAGATAGCCAGCATGATAAGCCTGACAAATACCAAAAGCAGACTGGCTTGAATCTACTTTATAAATCGAAGCATCAGACTTTACTTCTTTAGAGTTTATCCAAGAAAAACCATTATTCGCTTGCAAATTGAGTGTAAGAGTTCTATTGATTGCTGCTATTTGCACTTTTACTTCAACTAAACTTTTCATAATGCGATCAAGTTGATATTCTAAAGCGGCTTCTTTGTCTTGTAAAATTAGTAACTCTTGTGCTGAACTTAATTTAGGTGTGGGTTTAGTGTCTGGTTCAGGTAAATACCTGATATTAGTAGCCATAGTGACAGAATTACAAACAAACATTAAAAGCCCAATAACATTAATGATTACTTTTTTATTACTCATGATGATTAAATCTCCAATGTATCTATTAATTAGTTAATAGCTTAAATTAATAATAACTTAAAATTTTACTAGTAATATATCGTATACATTGCAGTGTTTATTTTCAATCATTATTGTAATTTAAGATATATTATTAAATAATCATATCAAGATGTTAAAAATTAACTTATAAGTAATTTTATAATATAAGTTATTTATTTTTTAAATAAAATTATTTCAATTTGATTGATTTTATAATAGAAAATTTTGGTTTAATAATTTAAATTAATGTAATATTTTTGTAAAAAATACAATATGGACTATTATCATTATGCCTGGATTAAATATTAATAATGAAGAGCTAGAACTTATTATTGAGGTCTTACATAAGCTACAGCAACAAAAGGCAAAAGAAAGCGGATTACAAATAGAAAAAATTATTCCATTAGATAGATATAAAGAACACTTAAGAAAAAAAATTGCAGACAACCCAGAGAGTTTTATCAATTTTGCAATCACAACTTTAGATTATGATGGATATCATCTTAATGATGCACTTTTTCAAAGTATTGGTAGGGCAAAAAATATAATAAATGACCTGCAAAGCAAGCAACCTAATTTGTTTTCTGAAAAAAGTCATGGTGTTATTCAACCAATGACTCCAGATTTTCATATGTTAAATGAACAAGAAGAAATAAGTCAGAATAACCAACTTTCAAAATCATGGTAAAGTATATTATTTTCTTTTATGATTTAAATAATATCTTTTAGTAAGTATTGCTCAAATATTAATCTAAAATATAGTTAACTATGCTGATTTGTAAGCAAAATTTAAATTCATTTATGTTAAACATCAAATTTATAATTACAAAATAATATAATACATATATATTATTTTATATGCTTTGTTAATTAAATAATCTAATTTTTATATCAAATATTTATCTAAATACTTGAGATTTATTTCTAATTAACTTACTATGCCTGCGTTTATCAACTAATGAGATTTTTATTATTATGAAAATACTTTCTTATCGATTTATCATATTATGTTTCTTGTTTTTATCATTTAATGCGCTCTATGCATCAGATGACAGTAAGTCAGAAAATGATCAAACTACGACACAAGATGTAGAACAAAAAAATAAATCAGTCACTAATACTTCAGAAAAAGCAAAATCAACGCCGACAACTAAAGATGCTGTTAAAGGTGATCAGCCAGCTACTAAAAAGGATAAGGATAGTAAAGCAAAAAAATCAAAAGACTATAAGTTTTTACAGTTTAATCTAATGCGTAGTCAAGATGCACGTCTACCTTATCATGCTGAAGATACTACTTATTTAGAAATGGAGTTTGGTGGTCGTTCAGGCTTTGTTGATTTATATGGTTATTTAGATGTCTTTGATATTTTTAATGATAGCTCAGATGACCGTCATGGCGGTGATAATTTATTTTTTAAAATTCAACCACGTTTTTCATTAAATGATATTTTAAATAAAGATTTAAGCGTTGGTCCAATTAAAGAATGGTATATCTCAACGTTAGCTGAGGTGGGTGATCGAGAACTGTTTAATATGTATATCGGTCCAGGTGTCGATGTCATGGTGCCTTGGTTTGGTAAAGTAGGTGTCAACTTATATGCACGCTATGTAAGAGAGAATTATGGCGCACCAAATGAAAATACTTGGGATGGTTATAAATTATCTATCAATTGGTTTAAACCATTTTATACATTTAAAAATGGTAGTTTTATATCTTATCAAGGCTACTTTGATTATGGCTTTGGTATGGATACTTATGATGATACTCGATCAAGCTATTCAATCGAATGGTTTAATGGGTTTTATTGGCATTATCAGTCATTTGCACTTGGTTATGGTTTAAAATATTTTGGTAATATGACAGGTATTAAAAATGGTAGTTCAATACCTGGTGGTGGTACTCAGGATACAACCGGATGGGGGCAGTACTTTGATATTACTTATGTATTTGCCTAATAAAAAAGACTAAAATCAAGCAAAATTCTTAAAAAAATTTACATATAAACTAACAAAATTGTAATATAGTTTGATAAAAACATAAGTAATTAGCCTGAAAATTGAGATAATTAATTTTAAAAAATTAATATGAAATAATAAGTTATAAAATGCAAAATCACTTAAATACAGAGTAATTTTTTGCAACAATTCATCACTTTCATTTTGGGTTGTTTTTGCTACAATGAAATCTCCTAAAGTGTTGTTCCTTGTGTATGGGAGGTCAATATTTATCAGGCCAGATAATGTATCTCCCATTCATATTTTAACTTTCAGAAATTTTCAGTTTTTTAATTTAAAGTTAATGCTTCTGTTTCATCAGCTTGTTGATTAGCTTCATCATTAACATTAAATAGATGAGGTACCCGTTGTTTAATTCGTTGTGTTTTAGCCTGTATATCTATATGAGTAAACGCACATATATATTCCATTTGTACTTCTTTGGGTAAGCTTCCTCTGATGCTCTTATGATCAATAAGCATTTTCTCTCTAATTGGTGCTGGTATTTCTTTAGCATTAGTTTTTTCATGAAGTATTTCACTAAAGTCAGTTGGTATAAGATCACCAGATGTAAGTTTGATAAAATTTCTAGAGCATGCATTGGCCATATAAAAGCCATTTTTTGCCAGAGTAATGATTGCTTGTTGTACTTCTTGATGTGATGGTTCGCTACCTTTTATATCAGGTTTTTTTATAAACGGTTGTGAGTTTATGGTTATGATTTCTGCCATATTGTGCTGATTATAAAGTTCTTTATAATATAAGGAACACATGCTACATTCATATTCTAATTTTAAATTTTTTTTACTAACCTTATGAGTTTTCATTGATAATACCCCTCCCTTATTATTCAGAAACAATAGTCTAAAATAATTTTAGTCACTTTTCCACACTGGTAGGGCACCAAAACTTTGCACCGTTGGCATCACTTCAATTGAATTAATATTGACATGTTTAGGCATTGAGCTTGCAAAAAAGACAGTTTCAGCAATATCTATAGCAGTTAATGGTTTTGTATTATGATAAATCGATTGTGCTTTTTGAGCATCACCTTTAAAGCGAACATTGGAGAATTCTGTATCAGCCAAACCTGGTTCAATGTTGGTAACGCGTATATTCTTGCCTAGTAAATCAGCTCTTAAACCACGAGAGAACTGAGCAATAAAAGCTTTTGTTGCACAATAAACATTACCACCAGGGTAAGGCCAGCTGCCGGCAATTGAACCAATATTAATAATATGTCCCAAATTATGTTTGACCATTTCAGGTAAAATTAAATGTGTAAGATCAACAACCCCTTTTATATTGACGTCGATCATCTGGTTATAGTCAGTTTCAGGTAGTTTATCAAAAGTATATGTTCCTAATGCAAGGCCAGCATTATTGATTAAAATGCCAATTGGTTTAAAGCTTTCAGGTAAGTCAGCTAAAAACTGTTTAATTTGTCCTTGATTGGTAATATCGACTTCAGCGATATAGCACGGTGCATTTTTTTCAAACTTATGTTGTAGCTCTACTAAGCGTTGATAGCGTCTTGCAATTAAAATTGTAGGATAGCCATGCTGATTGTAAATTTCAGCACAAGCTTTACCAAACCCAGAAGAAGCGCCAGTAATTAATACAATTGGTTTCATCAGAACTCACCATAAAAATTATTATATTTGTCATTAGCATAATCTTAATGTAGATATTGCAAACTGAAAAGTTATATTGTAGCAAGTTCACTATTTTAAAATTTAGAAAAATATATTTTATTATTTTTAATATTATATATGATTATTTTTGATATAATTTATCTCAGTTTAACGATCATTTATATTTCTTGATCAAATAGTTAATGGGGGGCGTTAATGAAATATTATAATTTACTCGTTATTGCGAGCATTACTATAGGTGCTTTATCTAGTACAGCTTTGGCAAATAATACAATATCTGATAATAATGACAATGTTGTACTAAATAGTGAAAGTACATTACTTAATATAAATAATTTTCCAAATGTTAGTCATGATAGAAAAAAATCAACATTTACTGGTTTTTATGTTGGTTTGGGTATCAATGCAAATCATATGGATTATCATTATCAGTCAACAGCAAAAAATAATAATTTCAAACAAAACAAATATGGCTTATCACTACTATTGGGCTATGGTTATCAATTTAAAAATAATCTCTATTTAGGTGCTGAAGGTCAATTAAGCTATTATCCTAATAATTCAGCATCAAGCAATATCTTAAATTTACCTGCAAATGAATGGGGTAATTTTTATGTTGGACTTGCTCCAAAATATAGCTTTAGCCTACATCTATTGCCAGGTTATGTTTATCATTCATTTTTATTTTATGGTGTAATTGGCACATCTTTAACAAGTTATAATAATCAATTTGGCTATCATGCCTCGCAGTGGAATAAAAATAATAAAAATGGTCATGATTCTGTTTATCTTCAAAACCAAGTTTCAGCATTAGCACTTGATCTAGGGTTAGGTATTAAATATAAATTAATGCAGCATATGATACTTGGATTAGAGTATGATTACACCTACAGTGCGCCTATTTCAATGAATCGTTATGGGCCAGGTAATGCGAATGAATATATTCAGCCAAAAACACAATCGATTAATTTTAATATTAACTATTTATTTTAAGCTAGAAGTTTTTATTTCTAAGTTGGGGGGATTTTATGAATATTTATCAAAAATCATTTGCTGGGCTTATGATGCTAAGCATAGGATTAACAACTGCATTTGCAGATAGTGCCTTTACTGGATCTTATTTGGGTGTCGGTGAAAGTGCAACTTTCAATAACTTTCGATACAGTCACTCACCTTCTTCAGGTGGAAGAAATCAAGATTTTAAAAAGACAAGTACAGAAACTTCTATTTATGTAGGTTATGGTTATGAATTTAAAAATAATTATTATCTAGGTGTTGAAAGTGGCTTTCAATATAATTTTGACCGTTCATTATCAAATAATGAATTTAATTTTCCTAGTGATAAATGGGGTAATTTTTATGCTGGTATTGCACCACAATATAGTATTTATTTTGATTTAACACCGGGTTATGCAGTTACAGATAACTTACTTATTTATGCTATATTTGGTGCTTCATATACACAGTATCGTACTAATTATGGTTGGCAAGTATCTAGCTGGAGTAAAAATAAATTTGCTAGTACAGATAAAGTATTTATGTCTTCACCAGCTTATTCAATCGCTGCAAGAATAGGTTTAGGTATTAAATATAAAATTACAAAGCATATTGTGACAAAGCTTACTTATATCTATAGCTATGGCTCTCCTATGAGTGCATCCTATTGGGTAGATGGTAGTTTTCTAAATTATGAATCACAATCAATCAGGCCACTATCACAATCGGTTATGATTGGATTAGCATATCAATTTTAAAGCTTATCAAAAAAGTGCTGATTATGAATTATTCGACAATATAGCATTACGGTGCTATGATTTCATATGTTTTATATGTGTTGAATCAATTTAATATGGTTAGGGTGAGCTTATGAAGAAAACGATTCATTTAGCAGGTATTTTATGTGGGCTATTTACGGTAAACTCGGCATTAGCCGAAAGTTACCCATCAGATATTAGTCCTTACTCAAAAAGCTTTGTTTATCAAGAGCAGCCCTATGATCCAAGTATTGCAAAACCACTGATCCCTAAAGTAATGAACTTTACAGGCTATTTCTTGGGTGTCAGTGTTATGGAGACTTTTTTCCATTATGATGTTACCGCTAGTCCTCAAGGGGGCCAATTTAGTAAAAATAGTCCTGGTATTTCTTTATTTTTTGGCTATGGCTATGAGTTTAAGAATGGTATTTATTTGGGTGGTCAAATCAATGCGGTATGGTATCCGTTTTCTCAATTAGATAATAACGAGTTTGGTTATTCAGGTAGCGGCTATCGTAGTGGAATTGCACCTGTTGCATCAATGAATCTTGACTTTAATCCCGGTTATGAAGTAATTAATCATTTATTGTTATATGGAATTATTGGAACTGGGTTAGAAGTTTATCGTTATAATTATCAGCTAGAGTCAGGTAGTACAACGACCAACCTGATTGATGATTCAACTGATGTTTCTGTTACATTTCGTTTAGGTGGTGGTGTAAAATACCAATTTAGTAAGCATTTCATGCTTAATTTAGATTATGTTTTTGCTAAAGGTTCTCCAATTAAAGATAATGGTGCCTCTAATACATCACAATCTTTTAGACCACTCGATCAAACTATTGAGTTAGGTATTGCGGTAAAATTCTAATCTAAATTAGATTTTTGCCAAATTTCAAAATCAAAAGCGTATTCATTATGCTCATTTTTTGGATAGAATTGATGCTGTGTTTTTTGCCATAAATTACTATCCCAATCTGGGAAAAAAGTATCACCTTCAATATTGGCATCAATTTTTGATAAATACATTTTTTTTACTAAAGGCATATAAAGCTTAAATAATTCGGCACCACCAATAACAAAAACTTCAGGTTCATCTTTTACTAGCTTATCGATTTGCTCAATATCATGACATATCTCAATGCCATTTGTTTTATAATTTTTTTTGTGTGTTAAGATAATGTTACGTCTTTTGGGTAGTGGACGACCAATTGACTCATATGTCTTTCTTCCCATAACAATCGGTTTGTTGAGTGTATATTGTTTGAAGAGTTTTAAATCATCACTAATCTGCCATGGCAGTTGATTGTTCTTACCCATTACTCGGTTTTTGGCATACGCAACTATAAAGGAAATCATTTGATAATTTTTTTGGTTTATTTAAAGTGTCTTAAGTGTGCCAGAAATTACATTACTTTGCCAAGCAATGTATAGTGTTTATCTGAAAATTTAAAATTGCTTGAGATATATCTTACAAGTTGAAGGTCAAAATTGCTATATATTCGGTTATTTAGAATTGCTAATATACTAACTGAGAGAGCAGGGAATATAGGCAAGGAGCCTTAAAAAGGGAACCTTCACAAGGGTGTCGACATGAAGTTAGCACAGTGAAGTTGGATATGGATAGCTAAAACAAGGGATAGTTTGTCTGGGAAGACATAGATGATGTGTTAGAGTCCCTGCTCAAATTTAACAGGAAGTTGAAGTTTGATTGATTCCGCTATAGGCGGAATTTTTGTTTTTGAGAGATCTAAGTTTTTTAATAGTTTTATTGCGATGGTATCTAATTGGCTATAGCCACTAGAATGGATTAATTGGACACTTTTAATAGAATGTTTGGGTGTTAAGATAAATCGAATTAACACATAGCCATGATGATTTTGATACAGTGAAGGATTAATTTGCCAAAGGCGTAATTGTAATTGTTGATTTAGCGATTTGAGTAATTGTGTTATTGTATAATTAGATAACTTTTTAGGTGTTGGTTGTGATGAAATATCTAAAGCACTATTTTTAGAACTATTTTTGTTTACTATAGCTTTAGCTTTTTCTTGTCTATCTTGATTTTGTGGTTTTTTTTCGATTATTTTTTCTTTGGGCTTTGTTTTTGAAGACTGAATCATTGCTTTGGGTGAAATATATTGATTTATTAGCTGTTCAGAAATTATATCATGTGTATTTAGTGGATGCTCTTGATGCTTATTTTGATACTTTGATTTTTTAGTATTAATTAAACTTGCATAAATAATGGCTTTTATTTGATTTGAATGTGGTTGAAGGCTTAATGGTGTTTGATCATTTATTAAGGGAAGTAAACTAAATACAATAACTAGGTGTGCTAAGATAGAAATTAGCCAACCAATTGTATTTATTGCTTTCATTTATTAGCCTTCATATATTATTTAAATCGATAGGTAATGGTTAGAGAGCCATTAATACCATTGCCTGGATAATAATTCCACTGATGATTGATATCCGTAACGTATTGATTGTATTTTTCGTTAAGCAAATTATTGATTCGTAAAGATATGATCCAAGGGAGTAATTGATAGTTAATTGCAGTATTAATTAACCAATAAGCTTGAACTTTGCCATCAGCATTGGCAAAGTCACCATCGGCATATTGACTACCATGATACTGTGCTTGTAGGTACCATTGATAATGATCCAAAAATGAGAACCGACTATGAACTTCATAATTTGTATTAGGGATTCCTGGAACAGAGTTACCTTCTAAAGAAGTACCATCGGCTAGCTGCCCACTTTTAAATTTTGCAACATTAAAATTAATGCTCATGCCAATTAGTAGTTTTTGATTAATGGTAATCGTGGTGATTAAATCACTACCGTATTGAAAAACTGGTGGTAAGTTAACATTGGTACCGGGAAACGGGTTAGCTGATGGTTGACTTGGATCATAAGCAATTTGATTATCAATCCATAGAATATAAAGATCACCACTAAATTTAATGGGAATTAGTTGATGGTTTTTATAGATTTGTGTCAATGTGAAACCGTTGGAGGTCTGAGGCTCTAAGCCAAAACCTGACTGAATTTCAGGCGTTAAATTAGATTGATCAATAAATGGTAACTGATAGTTATGCGCAAATGCAATACCACTATGTAAGTTAGGACTAAAGCGATAGGTTACACCTAGATTATAAGAAAGTGGGTAATACGTTTCATTACTTGGTGGGTTTGTTGTTGCTGGCATTGTACTGTAATTAATAAAGCTGCCATGATCATAGCTAATGCCATAGCTTATTGCTTGGGTGAATTGCCATTGATTTAATGATTCTTCAAATTGGTTGGTATTTAATAAGCTTTGTCGATAGGCATTATTAATTGATGAGGTATTAACAAATGACTCATAACGGTAATTGATACCAGCACGTATTGAAAATGTTCTGTCTAAATTTTCATTACTAAAAAAAAGATTTAAATTTGGAGAAATTGAGATTGTTTGATAGGTTTGTTCAAAAGAACTACCCCATTGTGGGAAATAGCCTTGAGCATCTATTTGACGGTATTGTAATTGGCTTTGGAAGCTTTGTTGTTCAGTTAATTGATGTTGCCAATTACTTTGAAGGTTTAAACTACGTTCTTTATATATCTCCCAACCAGATGAAGCTTGATAAGGGTTTTGATTATATTGATCTTCAGTTAAAGCGCCTGGGAATTGACTATTTTGAGATAAATAAATCAAATTACTATTAAATTCGCCTCGATCATAGTTATGCTGATAGGTAAGCATACTTTGGGATGATTGGCTATTATCATGATTTCGATAGCCATAGCTATTATTAATAGACTGCATGATGCCTAATTGATTGTTTGAATCAATGGTTTTAGTAAGACTTGCAGATAATTGACCATATTTTGGATAAGTCGGTGTAATACTAATTTGAGTATGTTTAATTTTAGTAACAATATTGATAATGCCACCAAGCATGCCATCATGGTAATTTGTACTATCGCCATTGGTGTAAATATTAATATAATCAACACTATTGATTGGGATTAAATTAACCATACTGGCACTACTATCAAATCCAGATAATGGCTGTCCATTAAGTAGTACCTGCGCTCTTAAGCCATGAATATAAAAAATAGGGTTACTACTTGTTTGGCTATAGACTTGTACCGTACTTAGTTGTTTTATAGCTTGTGTGATCGTTTTAACACCACTTGATGTAATTGTTTTATGATCAATATGAAAGTTTAAATTGGCTGTTGGTGATATTGTAGTTTTTATTTTTTCTTGTGTGTTATCATCTTGATAGCTTGAAATACCAGGTAACTGGTAAGTTGTTTCAGCAACTAGTTGATTAGCCCAAAAGAGATAAATGCTGAAAAATAGCAGATTTATTTTTTTTCTCATATAAATAAATAAAAAGTTAGCTTAAGATGTTATTTGGAAAATAGTCGCAAGTTTAGATAAATATGATGACAAAGGCAAGTATTAAGCTTAGGTGTTTTTTGCACATTTGATTTTGTTTGATTAAGCTTACAGTCATAAGATGGCAAATTGGAGAAAGGTATGGAATTGGCCAGATTATTAAAGCGGTTTAAAAATCGCTTAAAGGCAATTTACATTTTACCAAAAGAATCAGTTTCGATGCATCGAATTTTAAATATCTCATTATTTGTATTTATTACCTTGATTATGGGGTTTTTGACGTTAGTAAACTATATGCAGTTGGATAAACAAAATGAAAAGTTATTTAATATTCAAATGGTACATGCTGCAGGTTTGGTTGATGTCTTAGTTTCTATGAATATTCAACATACATCATTACAAGCATTAGCTAAATTATTAAATACTGAACAAGCACAGAGAATTACAGATAGCGATGTTAAAGCTTATACAAAACCTCAAACGCAAGAGTTTTATAATATTTATAGCGAAGCGTTCTTTTTTCAAGTCTATAGTCTAAAGGATCATCATATATTACTTAAATCCTCTAATGCACCAGATAAGCCATTAGGTGTGCCTTATGGCTTTAGTACAGCAAAATCAAAAGATTCGATTGAATCTAGTTGGTATGTTTTTAGTATGAGAAGTCATTACCAGCCTATAAGAATTGTTATTGCAGTTAATCAGAGTTTTAAAAATCAAGTTGTGATGGAATTATTTTGGACACTGTTAAAGGAAATCTTATGGTTATATGTCATATCAGCAGTGATGCTAATGCTTTTAGTTAGAATTATTTTTGCACCATTATTTAAAATTGCTCAAGCATTAAGAAAACGTAACCCAAGAAGTATTGAACCATTAGTTGTTAAAAAAATTCCTAAAGAAGTACAGCCGTTATTAGATCAATTAAATCAATTATTTATTAAATTCAATCAAATACTAGAGAGAGAAAGCCGTTTTGCAGGTGATGCAGCACATGAATTAAAAACTCCTTTAGCAGGTATAAAAGCACAAATTGAAGTTGCACTGAATTTAAATGATATTGATTTAATTAAGGAAAAAATGATCGTTGCACTGAAAAATATGGATCGTTATTATCATATTATTGATCAATTATTAACGCTTACTAGGCTTGAGCCAAATAAAGCTTTACAGTCAAGAGTTGAGACAATAGAAATCAATCGTTTTGCTGCAGAGTGGGTTGCTGAAATGGTACCTGTAGCAATGCAAAAATCAATAGAGTTAAGTTTAAATCGTTCGGATGAACCTGTTTATATTCTAGCAAGTCATGCTGCACTTGATGTATTATTTCGTAATCTTTTAGATAATGCCATTCGTTACACACCTGACAATGGGCAAGTTATGTTAAATATAGTTCTAGAAGATGCAAATGTGCTGATAGCAGTAATTGATAATGGTATTGGTGTCAAAGCGGAGCAATTAGAGCGTATATTTGATCGATTCTATCGTCAAACAGGTACAAAAGAGCAAGGTAGTGGACTTGGGCTATCTATTGTTAAAGAGGTTGTTAGATTGCATGATGGTTCTGTGATTGCCAAACATGTTGCTTCAGGTGGATTAGAAGTTCAAATACGCTTGCCAGTCTGTCACAATGATCATCATGATATAAAAAAAGTATAGTTAAGGGTTAATATGCAAAAAGTAGAAGGCATTCGTTGGCTTTCGTTTGATCAGTTATCATTAAATGAGCTATATAGTATATTAAAGTTAAGGTCAGATATTTTCGTTGTTGAGCAAGTTTGTGCTTATCCGGATTTAGATAACTTAGATCAAAAATCATATCATGGATTATTATATCAAGCTGATCAGTTGACCGGTTATATTCGTATCTATCAAACAGATAGTGGACAGTGGACTTTTGGTCGTGTTGTTGTTAACCCTGCGTATCGAAAACAAAAGTTAGGTACTTATTTGGTGAAAGGGGCATTGGATAAAATAAAAGAGTTACATAAAAACGCTACAATTATCATTGGCGCACAAGCCCATTTAGAAAGTTATTATCAACAGTTTGGATTTATTACCTTATCAGAGCCTTATGATGATTATGGCATTTTACATGTTGATATGAGACTAGAATCTAGCTAGTTTCTCTCTTTCTATATTGGTAAATGCGCATTAAATAAAAAATAAATCGCCCAATAAAAAGCCCTGCGGTAACGCCATAAACGCTTAGCATTGTAATTGTAAAGTATAGGTTATGTATTAAATTGGGGTTATCACCAACTTTAAAGCCAAAGTAATATTTAGATATAAAGATAATTAGTATCAAAATCAACGTTAGCCAGCTACCAGGTAATATGATTATATATTTATTGTTTTCTTTAGTTGCCTGTGCACCAATAAAGCAAGCGATAATAAAGCCTATGATAATACCAATGACTAAGGCAATAGCATAAGCTAATAAATTAATACCATGTAGATTGGTTTGATTAATCAATGACTCAATCGATAAGATTAAGAAAATGGCAGGAATAATAGCAAGTTTACTAATTGGTTTATGGCTTGGTTTGCTAGCTTTAATACCAATAAAGAGTAAATAAATAAATAATACATAAACCCACCAGGGTGTATAGGCTAAGGTATAGTAAATTGTAGTTATAATATTATTCATAATTAAATTAAGCTCCTTTGACTGTTATTATATTTTATTCTTTTTGAAGTCTAGCATTGCATCAAAAAATGATTAGTTAATTTTATAATAATCAAATGGATGGTGATTATAAGCCAATTATTTGCTAGAAAGCAAAATTAAAAATTATGCTTCATGGGCTAACTATTTTGTATAAGGAAATGAGATTATATAATTAGTTGGGTTGTCTGGACATTCTTTTAATCCACACTCTAAGTATAAAGAGATGATATTCGCAATTAATAAAGCAATAAATAGTAAAAATGCAATAGATGTAAAAGTGCGCAATAATTTGTTTTTTGGTTTGACAACTTTTTCAGAATCTTTCTTTAAGTGATACTGTCTGGGTATACTTAAAATAATTGCAATATAGATAATCGCAAGGGCAGCAAAAATAAATACCCAAGTATACATATGTAATCCTAATACAGCACTACCATAACCTTGATCGCCAGGTTCAATATGTAATAAAATTTGTCGCATGGCAGTCATTGCAGTAATAATTGCTGCGAGAATTGATAATGCATAATGACTGGGTCGTGGTTGATAATGAATATTTAATAAAAAGCCAAAACAAATAGCTAATAAACCAAGTCGTTGGAGTAAGCACAAAGGACAAGGTAGTTCATTAAAAATAAATTGAAAATAAAAAGCAATGATTAAAACAATAATAATACCAAGGATATCAATAATGTTAATAAGACGCAAAAATCGACTGACTTGCTGATCATTCATAATACGCTCCTTTATAAAGAAATGGGTAATTGATCAGTCATATGATGATAAAGTACTAAAGCATAGAGTACTAAAAAGATAATAAATAAGAAGATACCAAGCTTGCGACTAATAAACCAACTAACTAAGATTGTGATTAAATAGAAAATAAAACTGATTAATATCCAGGGCATATTGATTTCCTTACTTCCTACTTTTACGTTATTTAAGTTTCAACTAAAGTTTAGTTGAATAATAGTTAAAAGGTAATAAGAAAAAATTATTGATATATTAATATTAATATATTTTACCAATTATAATTTAATTATTATGCTTGAATATAGCTAGTTTAAAGAATGAATATAGAGGTGGTTAGATGAAAAATTCAAAAGAAATTATCAATACAGACCAAGTAAATAATTATCAGCATTATGGTTTTAGTCAAGCAGTGGTTCAAGGTGATTATGTATTTGTAACAGGTCAAGCTGGTTTAGATGCCAATGGCAATTTAGTTGGTCACTCAATGAAAGAACAAGCATATAAAACATTTGAAAATATGGGGATTATATTAAAAGAAGCATCACTATCATTAGAGCATATTGTTTATATGACTTGCTATATTGTATCACTTTCAAAGCATGGCCCTGACTTTTGGCAAGTACGAAAAGAAGTAATGCCTAATAGTCATTATACGAGTACATCCATTGGTATTAGCGAGTTAGTACAAGAAGGGCTTTTATTAGAAATTCAAGCGATAGCGCATCGATAATAATTGTTTCTAAAGAAAATAAATAAATTGAATCTGAAGTATAAAAGCACTAGTATTGGAATACTTAGCATAATAAACTAGTATAAATATAATTCAGATTATGAAATTTAATAGAACTTATTTTTCTTTTGGTACGATTTCAATGGCGTTTTTTATGTGGGGTTTATTAACGTCATTAAATGATATTCTAATACCACACTTAAAGGCACTTTTTACACTAAGCTATGCACAAGCAATGTTGGTTCAATTTGTTTTTTTTATGACTTATGCGATTCTATCAATTCCATTATCACGACTTTTGCATTGGTTGGGTTATCGTTGGACAGTAGTCATTGGTTTCTTAGTTGCAGGAGTTGGTTGTCTTGGGTTTTGGCCTGCTGCAGGTTATGAAGTTTATGCTTACTTTTTAATTAGCTTATTTGTCTTGGCAGCCGGTATCGTTGTTCTACAAGTTGCTGCAAACCCTTATGTATCCTTATTGGGAAATAAAAAGAGTGCATCTGCTCGCTTAACATTTGTTCAAGGTTTAAATTCTTTAGGTACAACGATTGGACCTATTATTGGTGGTGTTTTTATTTTAGGCGCTATTGCTAAGGCTGGCAATGATATTGAAGCTACAGTTAGAGCAATTCAAATACCTTATTTAGTACTAGCAATTATTATGTTCGTGCTTTGTTTATTTTTTATGATTTTTCCTTTGGCTAAATTAAAAAATGATGTCGAGCATGATGAAAATGAGCAATATTCAGGAGAAGAAAAACAAATTTGGAAGCATAAGCATTTAATTTATGGATGCTTTGCAATTTTTGCTTATGTCGGTGCAGAAGTTACCATTGGTAGTTTTTTGGTTAATTACTTTGGTAGTGAGCATATATTAAAGTTAGTGCCTGAAGAGGCAGCGAAATATGTTGCATTTTATTGGGGCGGTGCAATGATTGGTCGACTATTAGGATCTATCGTTTTGACAAAAGTGCATCCACCTAAAGCCGTTTGCTTTAATGCCGTTATTGCAATTATCTTAGTTGCTATTTCAATTTTATCTTATAGTCATATTGCCATGTGGGCAATTTTAGCAGTTGGCTTATTTAATTCAATTTTATTCCCAACTATCTTTAGTTTAGGTGTCAGAGAGCTAGGTTCAAAAACCTCTTTAGGTTCAGGGCTATTATGTGTTTCAATTGTCGGAGGTGCGATAATACCATTAGTTCAAGGTATACTTGCAGATCATATTGGCTTAACCTTATCTTTTATTGTGCCTATTATTTGCTATTTATATATCTTCTTTTTTGGCTTTTATGGCTATGATGCCAAAGTTAGAATTGAATAAGCCTTTATTTTATGTTTTTTTAATGATTAATAAGTGACGATGTGCATTAATTTTAGGTACATTTAATGGTATTGTTTGAATATCAAATCTAGCTTTTTGATCAAGTAGTTTAATTTCATCAATTGGATTAGTTCCTTTCATAGCCAAATATTCGCCATCAAATTTTAATAAATGTTGGCATAGTGTTACCATTTGAGTAAGTGAGCTAAAGGCACGAGAGATAACATAATCAAAGCATTCATTGGGTTGATAATCTTCAACTCGAGTATGTATGACATCAACATTATCTAACTTAAGTTCGAGCATTACTTGACGCTGAAAACGTGATTTCTTAATATTACTATCAAGTAAGGTTATGTGTTTTTCAGGAAATAAAATTGCAAGTGGAATACCAGGTAAACCAGCGCCACTACCAACATCGATGATTTGCTTTTTTGTAACATAGGGTGCAATAGATAAGCTATCATATAAATGATGAGAGTACATTGAAGATTTTTCTCTAATTGCAGATAAATTATAGGCTTTATTCCATTTAAATAAAAGTTCAATGTATTGTTCAAATCGTTCTAACTGTTGATCTGTAACGGATATATTAAGTAATTTGAGTGTTTTTTCAAGCATTTAAACGAGTGCCTAAATAGGTTGATATTAGTGATTGTCTTGGATTATAAGCTAACTGGAAGAAATGTAAATATACAGGTCAACTAAGCCGTTTTAAATATCAAAATTTGTAATATTTAAATTTCAGGTATTCATAGCAAAATTGATTAACCAAGCATATAATTAACGTAGTATTTATTCTAAATTTTTGAGATTATGGAACATACAGGGTTAATATTTACATTTTTCTTAATATTTTTTGGTGCTTCTATATTTGCAACGGTTGCTCTATATACAAGGCAAGCGATCATTGTTGCCTATATTGCGCTTGGGATGTTAGTTGGGCCTTATGGACTTAAATTTGTCCAAAGTACTGAGATGATATCAGAGGTATCTGACTTTGGTATTATGTTTTTATTATTCTTATTGGGTTTACATCTTCAATTAAAAAGTTTAATCGAAATGTTAAATAAAATGGTAATTATTACCGTTGTTAGTAGTCTTGTATTTGCAACGATTACTATTGTTATTTGTTATGAGTTTGGTTTTAGTTTTGTTGAAAGTTTGCTCGTTGGTGTATGTATGATATTTTCAAGCACCATTATTTGTTTGAAGCTAATGCCAACGACAGCACTACATCATCAGCGTATTGGTAATATCGCCATTGGTATTTTGCTATTACAAGATATTATTGCTATTTTTATGTTAACCGTATTAGATTTATTAACAACAGGTGCAACTGAGTTTAACTGGTGGCGCTTGTTAATGATGTTTATTGCATTACCAGTACTCGTATTAATCGCTTATTATGCGGAAAAATTTATATTATTTAAGTTATTAAGGAAATTTAATCGCTATAAAGAATATATCTTTTTAGTTGCAATTGGTTGGTGCCTAGGCATGAGCCAATTGGCAACTACATTGGGTATTTCAAGTGAAATTGGTGCATTCATCGCAGGTGTTACCATCGCAAACTCTCCAATATCACAATATATTTCAGAAAATTTAAAACCTTTAAGAGATTTTTTCTTAATTATCTTTTTCTTTTCAGTGGGTGCAGGCTTTAACTTTCCTTTAATTATTGATGTTTGGCAAGTGGTGTTATTATTAACAGTGATCATTATGATCATTAAACCTATTGTCTATGGTGCATTATTTGCAATTTTTGGTGAGAAGAAGAAAACTGCACTTGAAATTGGTGTTAGATTAGGCCAGGGTAGTGAGTTTTCATTATTACTTGGGTTTATGGCCTTTCAGGCAAGTGTATTAACCTCTCAAAGTTATACAGTAATACAAGCAGTAACGATACTAACGTTTATCATTTCTTCTTATATTGTTGTTTTATTTTATCCAAACCCAATTGCAATTTTCGATCGCTTACGTAGAGATTAGCTAAGTTAACTAAAATTCTTCATTTTTAAAATTGACACCTGCATCTGGATTTTTGTTTGGGTCAATAAGATGATTCATATACTGTAAATAAGCATTTCTTGTTGCCACATAAGGATCGAATGCAAATTCAGTTAAGCTATTATATTGAGGCAGATAAATTGCTGATTGGTTTAATCCATAAATACCTGCAGTTGCAAGATTAAGTGGGAAAGGTATTTTACTATATTGTAGTGGATATAAATAATAATCTGGGATTAAGCCTATGGTATCTCGTACAGTTGAAGGGCCTATGATTGGTAGGACTAAATAAGCAGAGTTTGTATAACCCCATTTGGCAAGTGTTAGGCCAAAAGTTTGTGTGTGTCGATTAAGACCAACAGTTTTTGCGACATCAAAAAAACCAAAGACACCAAAAATTGTATTTAAAACTAAGCGGCTACTATCAACGAATGCATAGTACCACTCAGCTTGAAGTAAATCGTTAGTGATATTGCTAACATTACCAAGGTTTGTAAAAAAGTTATTAATACCACTTCTAAATTCACCAGGAACTGTATAAACATAAGCATCAGTTGCAGGGCCTACAGCATATTTATAAGCTTTATCATTAAAATTAAAAATAGCACGATTCATTGGTTCGTAGGGGTCTGGATTACTTTTAGTCGCACAACTTGAGATAAACAGTACTGATAGCAATAGCAGTATAGAGTTAATAACCTGTTTATGCATTGATATTTCCAAGTGTTGTTTTAAATTACTTAAAAGCCGCATTATACTTTCTATTAATTGCCTGTGTACACTTATTTTTTAGTGGTATACTATCTTAGTATACGTTGTTTTTGAAAATAATGTTCAAAAACAACGAGGCAAGATTATTAAAAAAATTTAATTATGGTATAAAAAATATTCGAGTTTTAATGTGATGAATGTCGATCAAAAAGAAATAGAAAAGTTTTCAGAGTTGTCAAATAAATGGTGGGATGCTCGTGGTGAGTTATGGACTTTACATGCAGTGAATCCATTACGAGTTGAGTTTATTCAGCGTAATATCAATTTAAATGGTAAAAAAGTACTCGACGTCGGCTGTGGTGGTGGCATTTTATCTGAGGCAATGGCCAAAGCTGGTGGTGATATAACAGGTTTGGATTTAAGTGAAGATGTTCTAAAAGCTGCAAGGTTACACATAGAAGATCAGGCGATTCATGTTAATTATGTCTGTCAAAATATTGAAAGTTATGCCGAAGAAAACCAACAGCGATTTGATGTAATTACATGTCTTGAAATGCTTGAACATGTGCCAGAACCAGAGGCGGTAATTAATGCTTGTTATCAGGCATTAAAACCAGGTGGAATTGCATTTTTTTCTACATTAAATCGAAATGCTAAATCTTATCTTTTAGCTATTATTGCAGCAGAGTATGTTATGGGGATGATACCAAAAGGAACACATCAATATCATCGTTTTATTAAACCCTCGGAATTGGTTCAATGGAGTCAATCAATTGGATTTGAGCCACATGAGATCACTGGAATCCACTATAATCCTATTATAAAGCAATTTAAATTAGGAAAAAATGTTGATGTTAACTACATCCTTGCCGTTAAAAAACAAAATTAAAGGCATTTTTTTTGACTTAGATGGTACATTAGAAGATACAGCTGGTGGTATTTTAGCAACGGTTGAATATATCTGTAATCGCTTTGATATTCCTTATGCCGGTGATGATAAATTGCGTCCTTATGCAGGTGAAGGTTTAGTTTACTTAATGCGTTTATGTCAGGCTGATTTGGCTGATGAAGTATTACAGCAAGGTTTTTTAAGTGGCTTATTATATTATCGTCAAGAAGGTCATCGTTATAACCGCCCATTTCCAGGTGTTGAGGGTTTATTATCATTATTAGATCAACAAGGTATAATTTGGGGCATTGTTACCAATAAAGTACGCTCTATTATTAAGCCATCATTAGATAATTTACCTTTACTGCCTTTAAGTGAATTAATTATTTGCCAAGATGATTTACCAAGACATAAGCCAGATCCTTTACCATTAAAAGAGATTTGTTATCGAAGTGGTATTACACCTGAAGAAGCATTATTTGTCGGTGATTCACTAAGCGATATGAAAGCTGCCGAAGCTGCAGGGTTATATGGTATTTTTGTTACTTATGGTTATGGTAAATATAATCAATTAAAGGCATCTGGGATAAAAAGTGGTACAATTGACCATTTGGATGAATTAAAAATATGGCTTACATCTACCAGTTAGAACAATTTGAAACCAACCCGAAATTATATAGTCATTTATATTACTGTTATCGAAAAGTATTTGATGAGCAAACTAAACAGAAATTGATGTTATTTGAAAATGTACACTTTCAGATGATTAAAACTGCTTGGTTTTATCAAGATCAAGATGTGGCTCGGCAAAAATTAATTTGGTGGCATGAAGAATTAAAAAATACTTTTAATGGATCACCACAGCACCCAATTAGTAAACAATTAAATCAAATTGATTTAACAAATAATCAACAGCAATTAATTATAGAAATGAGCGAATATGCATTAGCGTTTGTAATTTATGATAGTCAGGTTGATTCATATGAAGTTTTAGTGAGTCATTTGATTAATTATTTTTATGCTTTTGAAAAATTGAAAGCTTCTTGTTTTGTTAGTAATGATTTGGAAACTAATATAAGACCAATTGCAGAGATAATTGCATTAGTACATTATATTTATTTTTTACCTGAATTAATGAAAAGAGATTTATTGTTACCAACAGATAGTTATTTAAATCACTACAACGTCACGTTAGCACAATTAAAACAATATAAGCTATCAGAGGGCATAACTTATTGGCTTAACTCATTAAACAAACAAGTTCAAAAGATACATAAAACGTTAAAATCACAGTTAAACTTAAAAAGTAAAAAGCAATTAAAGCCTTTAATGATTAATTTAAACCTGTGGTTAAAATTATTAAAAGAAACTAAAAAAAATAATTATGATTTATTTAATACACAGATTCAGTTATCGCCTGTGCAGATGTTATTACAAAGTGTTTAGTTTTTTGCTATAGCTTATTTGATATTATATTTAAAATTTGATATATTGATTCTATGGTGGGGTGGTTATTCAGTAATTTTTATAAAATAATTCGCTCCAATTAATAGTTTTAGTTGAATTGGGGGGAGTTATGTCAAATATTACAAATAGAGATTTAATTGAATTTTTTGAGAAAAATCCTAAGGCATTAGTTCTTTTATTTTGGGATGGTGTAAAAACAGTTGATTCAAAGTTAAAAACGCCATCAGAAATAGAAAAACAAGAACAAGGTTATTTTAAAGCATTAGCCAGTGCATTTTTAAATCGTTTGGGCTCAAATACAGAATTAACATCAAATGAGATTAAATCACTACATAAAGACTGTCAGAATAGTGTCAATGGATTGAATAAAAATGTGGGGATGGGCTTTACTGCAGGTATGCAACAATTTGAAGCTAAAATAAGTACCTTAGAACAATTTAAAAGTCACCTTGATCATCACCTAATGATTAAACAGCAATTAGATAGTAAGGGTAGCTTAAATGAAGAATATAAAGAAGATATACTTAATCTGCATATGCAGCTATATGATAAAAATTTCAAAAGAACAGTTCCTATAAATGAACTAGTGAATACAAAATTAGATAATAGTGATATTGAAAGATTTAATAAAATTACATATATAAATTTATATGATAATAACTCTCTTGTGTCTGAATTGGTTAATTCTATTTTAGAGCAGTACCATAGTAATATAAGTGCTAGTCAAACCGAAGATGATAAATTAACTGCTATTATCAATATGGCTCAATCTTTAGAACGATTGCATCCTTTTACTGATGCAAACTGTAGAACACTATGTATGGTACTTTTAAATTTAGAGTTAATAAAAAATGGATTACTGCCTAGCCTACAGGATAACCCAAATTTATTTGAATCATTGCCAGCTACAGACTTAGTGAATAAAATAAAGGAAGGCCAACAACGTTTTCAATGTTTGTTCAATGATGAATTAACAATTGATCAACTAGAGTATAGACTTGAAAATAATCAGCTTGAAAAAATATCTAGTAGTTGGCTAAATGATGATTTGCTTGATAGTGAGATAGTTTCACAAATGATACAGTTAATTACTGATGTTGGTAATGACATTAGTCATAATACTAGTGACTCTGATGTGTTTTATAATGAGCTAAATAATCAGCCTAAACTATTGTTTATGGATAGTTTTTGTAATTTTGAAGATATAGAAGAAAGCTTAAATCAATTTAGTAACTAAATAGTATTTATATAAAAAAGTAATTAATTTTTAACTATATTGGTTTATGCGGGGAGGCGTATTATGTTAAATTTAGATAATCTATATCGAAATCGATTTCAAATTCACAAAGTTCATATTTTAAATCTTAATCTTAATGGTGATGAATTGAGTCAAAAATTTGAACCTGGTATAAAGCCAGGGCAAAGGTATTATGATGCACCTAGTGGTAATCAAGCAAATTTAAGTAGTAAAAAAGTTAATCTAGCTTATATTCAAGAGCAAAAGCAAATTGTAAAAGACCAAAATATACAATGGGATAGTCGAAACAGTTTTACATGCGAAGAATATGAAAGATTATCAGAGTTACGACAGCTGCAGTTAGAAAGACTACATGCAATCAAAGATGAAGTTAAAGGTATTGTTACTTTTCAAGGTGCAAATGCAGCTTTAGATGAATTAACGGAACAATCAGTTTTGGAACGTATCAATAAAATAAAAGATGTTGTCTATTTTGAAAAGAAGGAAAATGTATTTCAAATTAATCACTGTGCACGCATTATTAATTTTTATAATGATCAATTTGCTCAAAGTGATGGTGTACTTGACGCGGATGTAAAACAGTTATTTCTTAAAGAGTGTGGCTTGCCATTAGATACAAATATTGATCAAGTATGCCAATATGAAAGAAAAGTTGATCAATTAGCTACTAAAATTAATTATTTAAATACCCATTCAGAAAATTATTTCACATTTCAGAATTATCAAGGAGCAGAGCTATTAGGTAGTGTTATAGCTAAAATAATGAAACTAGATAATATAGAGAGTAATTATAGTGCGATAGAGCAATTAGATTTAGCAGATGAGACAATAAGTCAGTTTATTAAATTTATTAACACAAAAGATATAGAGTCTATTTTAAATGAGCATGAAATTATTTCTTCCAAATTAAACTTCACAGATATGTTTAAATCTCAAAATTGTGTAATTTTAGGTGATGTAAAATATACAGTTCCAAGAGATTTATATAATCAATGTAAGCATTTTTTTGAAAGTAATAGTCATAAAATTTCAGATAAGCATTTAGAAAAATTAACTTTTAGAGAAGACTTTATCAATGGTAGAGAAAAGTCTACAAAAAATCCTTTAATTATTTTTCTAAACGCTAATATAACTACAAATGAAAAAACGGTAGGGCGGGCGGTTAAATAACAATAGTGCTATTAGAATTTAATAAAAATTACAAAAATTAAAAATTCGCACTTCAATGAACATTAACGCTTGCACTTAATGGTGCAAACCTATATACTTTGCGCAAATTTTAATCCTTTAATAGAGATAGGAACTAGTTTAAAGAGAATGAAAAGACTTCAGATAAAGCCTTTTTTATTATTTCAGTTTGCTTTGCTTGTTGTTGGCTCTTTAATCGCGTTTGCTTTTTCATATCAGTCTTTTATTTCCTTTTTTTTAGGTGCAGTTATTCTATTTGTCGGTAATATGCTAATGCTATTGAGATTCTTTTTAAAACCGATATTGTTCACAGCACCAAATGAAGTCTTATTATTGTTTTTAGGCGAATTTTTAAAGTTATTAGTCATCGCAGTCGGTAGCGTGTTAGTCGCAATGTACATTAAAGTTAGTTTTGGTGTATACTTGATCGGATTAATTTTACTGCAGGCAGCTATGTGGATGATGCCTTTATTTATAAAGTAAGAGAGACAAGGAAACTATGAGTGAAATAACAGAAGATTTAACATCATCAGGTTATGTTAAACACCACTTACAATCTTGGCAAATTCATTTCGGTGATAGCAAGTTTTGGGCATTAGATTTAGATACGATGATTGTATCGATTCTTTTGGGTGTTTTATTTTTAGGTGCATTTTATATAGTTGCAAAAAGAGCAACATCAGATGTGCCTGGACGCTTTCAGAATTTTGTTGAATTAATTTGTGAATGGATAGATAACACAGTTGCTGAATCCTATCACAGACCCCGTGGTTTTGTAACACCGCTTGCAATTACAATTTTTGTTTGGGTGCTTTTGATGAACTTTATGGATTTATTACCTGTTGATCTAGTGCCGTGGCTTATTAGTAATATTAGTGGTATTCCATATCATGAAACTTATTTTAGAATTGTGCCGACAGCAAACCCATCATTAACTTTTGCTTTATCTATTAGTGTCTTTATTTTGGTTGTTTTTTATAACTTAAAAGCGAAAGGTATTTTTGGCTTAGGTAAAGAAATGTTAACAAGTCCATTTGGACCATGGTTATTTCCACTAAATATTGCATTTCGTTTAATTGATGAGTTGGTAAAACCATTATCATTGTCACTACGACTATTTGGTAACTTATTTGCAGGTGAATTAATTTTTATACTAATTGCCTTATTACCATGGTGGATACAATGGCCTTTAGGTGGCTTATGGGCAATATTTCATATTTTGGTTATTGTCATTCAAGCCTTTGTCTTTATGATGTTGACAGTGGTCTATTTGGCAATGGCACAAGATGAACATTAGAAAAATTTTGAAGTTTAAAAGTAAAAGCGTAATCAAACACTAGAAACTAAGGAGTAACGTAAATGAACTTAAGTCAACACGCAATCGATTTGTTAACTCAATTAAATGGCTTAACTGCAGTAGCAGTTGCACTTTTAATTGCGTTGCCAGCACTTGGAACAGCTGTCGGTTTTGGTGTGCTAGGCGGTAAATATTTAGAAGGGGTTGCTCGTCAACCTGAATTAGGTGGTATGTTACTAGTTCGTATGTTTATTGTGGCTGCCTTCGTAGATGCATTTGCTGCAATCTCAATTGCGATGGGTTTCTACTTATTATTTGCAAATCCATTAGCTTCGGTTATTCTTGCTTGAATTGATAATTAATCATTTAAACTTAGATGTTTTAAGTAGGTAACCATTAGGAGATGATATGAATATTAACCTCACCCTGATTGGTCAGATGATTACTTTTGCAATTTTTGTTGCATTTACGATGAAGTATGTATGGCCGCCATTACGTGTAGCTTTACATGAACGTAAGAAAAAAATTGTAGAAGGCTTAGCTCAATCTGATCGTGCAGCGAAAGAATTAGAATTAGCACAGCGTCAGGCTAAAGAAATTATAAATGAGGCTAAAGCTCAATCGACTGTTATTATTGAGCAAGCAAATGAGCGTGCTCATAAGATGGATGAAGAAGCAAAAGAAGAAGCGCGACTAGCAGCTGAACGTATCAAGCATGCAGCATTATCTGAAATTAATTCAGAAAAGCTTCGTGTGCGTGATCAATTGAAGCATGAAGTTGCACAAATTGCTATTTTAGGTGCCGAAAAAGTTGTTGGTAATCAATTTGATAAAGCAGCAAATGATCGAGCATTGGAAAAATTAATGGCTGAGATTTAGAGATTCAAAAAGGTAAGAAAAAACGATGGCGGAACTTTACCATTTAGCTAGGCCGTATGCTAAAGCAGCATTTGAATATGCAGATGAAAAGGGTGTATTGAAAGAATGGTTATCATTATTTCAGTTAGCTGAGAAAGCAATTTTATGTGATGAAATTACTCAGTATTTAAATCACCCTGAAGTATCTCAAATTCAAATTGTTCAAACAGTAATTAGCATTTTAAATATACAGGATCAAGCATATATTAATTTATTAACTGTAATCGCTCAAAATAAACGCTTGGCTTTATTTGGTGCTATTAGTGAGCTGTATGCTGATTTTAAAGCAAAAAAAGAACGATCAGTTTATGCAGTGATGACCTCTGCTTTTGATCTGTCTGATCAAATTGTATTAGCAATGAAAAATAAACTTGAGCAAAAATTTAATGCTGAAGTTAAGCTTGAGACACAAATTGATCCAAGTTTGATTGGTGGCGCTGTAATACAAGTAGGTGATTTAGTAATTGATGGTTCCGTATTAGGTAATTTTCGACGTTTAAAACAAGAGCTTTTAGCTTAAAGTAATTGGTAGGTAAATGGTTATGACATTAAGTGCAGCAGAAATTAGTACTCTGATTAAAGAAAAAATAGAAGGCTTTCAAGCTAAAGCGGAAACATTAGCTGAAGGTACAATTGTTAGTGTCTCTGATGGTATTATTCGTATTCATGGCTTAGAAGATGTTGCTTATGGTGAGATGATTAAACTTCCAGGTGATGTCTATGGTTTGGCTTTAAACTTAGAGCAAGATTCAGTTGGTGCGGTTGTTCTAGGTGAATATCTTCATTTAGAAGAAGGACAAAAAGTTTACTGTACAGGCCGTATTTTAGAAGTTCCAGTTGGTCCTAACTTGCTAGGTCGAGTGGTTGATGCATTAGGAAATCCAATTGATGGGAAAGGTGAAATTACTTGTAATGAAACATCACCCGTTGAAAAGGTAGCTCCAGGTGTTATTTGGCGTCAATCAGTAGATCAACCAGTACAAACAGGAATGAAATCTATTGACTCAATGGTACCAATTGGCAGAGGTCAGCGTGAATTAATTATTGGTGACCGTCAAACAGGAAAAACTGCTGTTGCAATTGATACGATTATTAATCAAAAAGGCACTGGCATTAAATGTATTTATGTTGCCATTGGTCAGAAAGCTTCATCAGTAGCTAGCGTGGTAAGAAAGCTAGAAGAATACGGTGCTATGGAGCATACAATTATTGTTGCTGCCAATGCAGCAGATTCAGCAGCATTACAATTCTTAGCGCCATATGCTGGTTGCTCTATGGGTGAATATTTCCGTGATCATGGTCAAGATGCGTTAATTATTTTTGATGACTTGACAAAGCATGCTTGGGCTTATCGTCAAATTTCATTATTACTTCGTCGTCCACCAGGGCGTGAAGCGTATCCTGGGGATGTTTTCTATCTTCATTCTCGTTTACTTGAGCGTGCAGCTCGTGTTAATGCTGAGTATGTTGAAGCATTTACTAAAGGTGAAGTCAAAGGAAAAACTGGTTCATTGACTGCATTGCCAATTATTGAAACACAAGCAGGGGATATTTCAGCATTTATTCCAACAAATGTAATCTCTATTACAGATGGTCAGATCTTCCTGGAATCTAGTTTATTTAACGCAGGTATTCGACCTGCAATTAATGCTGGTAACTCAGTCTCTCGTGTTGGCGGAGCTGCCCAAACTAAGATTATTAAAAAACTTGGTGGTGGTGTACGTTTGACGCTAGCTCAATTTAGAGAGTTAGAAGCATTTGCGCAGTTTGCATCTGATTTAGATGAAACAACAAGAGCACAGTTAGAACGTGGTCAACGTGTCACAGAATTAATGAAGCAAAAACAGTATCAGCCATTATCTATTGCTGAGATGGCTTTATCGCTATTTGCTGTAGAAAAAGGCTATTTAGATGATGTTGCTTTAGATGAAATTGGTCGTTTTGAGCATGCTTTACATGAATATGCTAAAGCACAGTATTCTGAATTAGTTAATGAAATTAACTTAACAAGTGACTATAACGAATCAATTATTGAAAGATTAAATGAGGTTCTAACTCAATTTAAACAAACACAATCTTGGTAAGGCTAAAGTATTATGGCAGTCGGAAGAGAGATTAGAACTAAGATCAAAAGTGTTAAAAATACACAGAAGATCACACGTGCAATGGAATTAGTTGCTGCAAGTAAAATGCGTAAAGCACGTGATAGAATGGAAGAAGCAAGGCCTTATGCGGATTATGCAAGAAGTTTAATTGCACATGTCGCTAAAGCACACCTTGAATATAAGCATACTTATTTTAATCATCGAGAAGTCAAACGTGTTGGTTTTATCATTGTGTCAACTGAGCGAGGGCTTTGTGGTGGTTTAAATATTAATTTATTTAAACAAGTGTTAAGTGCAATTAAGCGTTATCGAGACAAAAATATTGAAATTGATGTCTGCTTAATTGGTGCAAAAGCAGAAAGTTTCTTTAAACGTCTTGATCTAAATATTGTATCTTTGGTGACAAAATTAGGTGATAAGCCAGGCGTTAAAGATTTAATTGGTTCAGTTAAAGTAATGCTAGATGCTTATGATGACGGTAAAATTGATCAGTTATTGTTATTCTCAAATGAGTTTGTTAATACGATTTCACAAAAACCACGTATGGTCCAATTATTGCCGGTTGTGCCTGATGAGCAGGAATCATTGGATTATCATTGGGATTATATTTATGAGCCCGATGCAAAAGAACTATTAGAGATGCTTGTTGTGCGTTATGTAGAGTCACAAGTTTATCGCGGTGTAGTAGAGAATATTGGTTGTGAGCAAGCATCAAGAATGATGGCAATGAAAAGTGCTACTGATAATGCAGGTGCGGTGATTAATGAATTAAATCTGCGTTATAACAAAGCAAGACAAGCGGCAATTACACAAGAAATATCAGAAATCGTCTCTGGTGCTGCAGCGGTTTAATCTAAGTTTTGAATGAATGAATAAAGAGGCATGAAGTAAAATGACAACAGGTAAAGTAAATCAAGTTATCGGTGCGGTAATTGATGTTGAATTTCCTAGGAGTGAAATTCCTAAAGTGTATGATGCATTAGTGGTAGATGAAACAGGGCTTACACTTGAAGTGCAACAGCAAATTGGTGATGGTATTGTTAGAACGATTGCTATGGGTGCAACCGATGGCCTTAAACGTGGGTTAAGTGTTAAAAATACAGGTGATCCAGTTAAAGTTCCTGTTGGCCATGAAACTTTAGGTCGTATTATGGATGTTTTGGGAAATCCGATTGATGAGGCAGGCCCTATCAATGCTCAAAGACGTGATCCAATTCATAAGAAAGCACCAACATTTGAAGATCAGGCATTAAGTTCTGATATTTTAGAGACAGGGATTAAAGTTGTTGACTTAATCTGTCCGTTTGCTAAAGGTGGTAAAGTTGGTCTTTTTGGTGGTGCTGGCGTTGGTAAGACAGTAACGATGATGGAGCTTATTAATAACATTGCAAAAGAGCATAGTGGTTACTCTGTTTTTGCTGGTGTTGGTGAGCGTACACGTGAAGGGAATGACTTCTACCATGAGATGAAAGAATCCAATGTATTAGATAAAGTATCTTTAGTTTATGGGCAAATGAATGAGCCTCCAGGTAACCGTCTACGTGTTGCATTGACAGGTTTGACGATTGCTGAGAGTTTCCGTGATGAAAATCGTGATGTATTAATGTTTATCGATAATATTTATCGTTATACTTTGGCGGGTACTGAAGTATCAGCACTTTTAGGTCGTATGCCATCAGCAGTAGGTTATCAGCCAACATTAGCTGAAGAAATGGGTGTATTACAAGAGCGTATTACTTCAACAAAAACAGGCTCAATTACCTCTGTGCAAGCTGTTTATGTGCCTGCAGATGACTTAACAGATCCATCACCTGCAACGACTTTCTCTCATTTGGACTCTACGATTGTATTATCACGCCAAATTGCAGAATTAGGTATTTATCCAGCGGTTGACCCACTAGATTCAACTTCGCGTCAGCTTGATCCATTGGTCGTTGGTCAGGAGCATTATGATGTTGCTCGTAGTGTTCAGCAAACACTGCAACGTTATCAAGAACTAAAAGATATTATTGCTATTTTAGGTATGGATGAGTTATCAGAAGATGATAAGTTGATTGTAACTCGTGCTCGTAAAGTACAACGCTTTTTATCTCAACCGTTCTTTGTTGCTGAGGTATTTACTGGTAACCCTGGTGCTTATGTACCATTAAAAGAAACCATTCGTGGCTTTAAAGCGATTGTTGAAGGTGAATATGATCATTTGCCTGAGCAAGCATTTTATATGGTCGGTACCATTGATGAAGCGATTGAAAAAGCTAAATCTTTATAAGATAAAAGGTTGTTAAACTTATGTCTGATGAAAAACAAAAAACAATTGCAGTTAGTGTTGTTTCTCCTGAAGGTGAAGTTTTTTCAGGTAAAGCATTATCGGTCGTTGCCAAAGGTGCTGATGGTGAACTAGGTGTTCAGTACGGCCATACGCAACTGTTGACATCACTGCCTCCAGGGGCATTACGTATCCAGCTTGAAAATAATGATGAGAAAATTCTTTTTGTAGAAGGTGGTATGTTAGAAGTTCAACCTAATCAGGTGATTATTTTAGCTGATACTGTTGAGCGACCAATGGATGTTAATGAACAAGCCGCTAAAGAAGCAAAAGAAAGAGCAAAAGCATTATTGGCTAAATCAAAGCATGATAAAATCTCTTTTGATAAAGCTCAATTAGAATTAGCAGAAGCTGAAGCAAGATTACAAGTACTTGCGTTAATGCGTAAAGTTAAATCACATTAGTTGTGCTGCTAAATAGGCTTATTTAGCAATTTATTAGACCTTTTTATTCAAAATATAATCTTTCTAAAGCAATAATAATTTATTTTGTAAATTATTTTCATTGCTGTTGTTTTAACTAAATTATTTTATAGATCTGGTAATTAAAGGCTAAAATAATCAACTTTTATGTATATTTTTTATATCTTATTTAAGATATTGATATATTTTTTATTGATTTCTCTAATTGATTGTGTATAATTCGATTTTATGTAATATAGCATATAATATATTACATATTTTATATATAATAAGTCTTGAGGAGACAATAAAATGAAAAAATCAATATTAAGCTCACTAGTTATGATAGCTTTAAGTTCAACAAGCTATGCTGCAATGAATAATGCGCCTGCACAGACAGGGCTAGTATTTGAAGGTCAGATTTCAGCAAACCATACTGGTAGTCTTAGTAATGTTACTCATCAGTGGCCAAATGGTTATAATATACTAACTACTCATGATTCAACAAATCATCGTAATGTTGGTATTGGTGGCGGTGTATTTCTTGGTTATGATTTCGCTATTACTCCAAATATGACAGTTGGTGCAAAGGTTGGTTATCGTAACTTACAAGAATCAAATAATGTAGAAAGTACTTCAACTGCAACTACTCCTGTTAGCGGTTCAATTACTCCAGATATGCCGATTTATATACCGCCTAAAATGAATATTCCAGCAAGTGGTTCAATTACTCCAGATATGCCAATTTATGTGCCGTCTAAAATGGATATTCCAGCTACTAGTAGTTATAGCTCTTCAACTAAACTTAATAATATTCAAAGTATTCCTCTTCTTGCTACCTGGAACTACTTTTTTAACTCTGGTTGGTTAGTGGGTGCTGATGCAGGTATTGATATTCAGAAGTTAAGTGTTAGCTCTACTTATTCATATACTCATAATGGGCGAACACAAAGTCGCAGCAAAACTTTTTCACAGTGGAATATAGCTCCAATGGTTGGCTTAACTGGTGGTTATAAATGGCAAAATGGTATCGCACTAACAGGTAATTTAAGTTATGTCTTTGGTAAAAACCCAAGTGACTTAGATAGTGGTAGTTATCAAGATCCAGAAATTAAAAATACTGGCGCATTAGCTGTATGGACACTGGGTATTAATCTAAGTTATACCTTACCTTTATAAACTATATATTAAAAGAGATGTTTTTATATCATCTCTTTTATAGATTTTTGCTGATCATGCACAAATTTCAATTACATTAATTCTACAATATATCATTTTTTATATTAATTATAAAAAAATTTTCTAAAAGCATATTTTTTATAATTATTATATTGATTTTAAATTATTTAATCTTATTTAAAATTATAAAATAAACTTTAACATCATAATTTGTTCATAAATTTTCTTGTCTATTTTAAAGTTCATTAACTATACTGCCATTGAGTTTAGATTTTTTAAGTAGAGATCGGTACTAAGGAGACTCACCATGAAGAAAGTCATATTCACTTCAACAATTGCAATTGCGTTAAGTTCGATAAGTTATGCAATGACAAGTAAAGCAACAGCAAAATCAGGTTTAGTATTTGAAGGACAATTTTCTGTAAATGCAACACCCCAAAATACGTTTGACTATGCTAAAGATAATAATACTAATACGAGCTCTGATGAAAGAAATGGTGGTATTGGCGGTGGTTTATTTATTGGTTATGATTATGCATTTAACCCTAATATAACTGTTGGTGGTAAAGTCGGTTATCAATATCTATATGAAGTGAATTATTTAAAGCTTGATGGTACTACTCATGGAGATATTGATGTTAAATTAAGCATGAATAACTTTCCTATCTTAGCAACTTGGAAATACTTTTTTAATTCAGGTTGGCTAATTGGTGCTGATGGAGGTATTGTGATTCAGAAATGGACAGTTGATGGTACTGACTCTACAACTAGTAGAACAGATAATCATAGTTCTCAATGGAATGTTGCACCTATGCTTGGTGTCTCTGGTGGTTACAAATGGCAAAATGGATTAGCATTAACTGGTAGTTTAAGTTATATTTTTGGTAAAAGTACAGATGAACTATCTGATAGTGATGATAATAATGCACTGGCAGTTTGGACACTGGGTATTAATCTAAGTTATACACTGCCATTATAACTTCAATAGTGTTAAGGTATTAAAAAATACCTCATTAAAATTTTCAAATTTTTTATAACTTCTAAAATTATATTTATTTCTTTTATTTTGGCAAATAATGATATATATTACCCTGGTTTTACAAGTAATTAGGGTTTTTATGATGAAAAAATTATTAATTTCACTATCTTTATTATCTTTAATGTCATCAGTATATGCTACAGATACAACATCTGCAAAATCTGGTATTGTTTTTCAAGGGCAGGTCTCTGCAAATTTTACACCAGATCAAACGCTTGATGGCGTAAATAATAATAGCCATTTTATTAGTTCACCTGAGACTTATAATGGTGGTCTTGGTGGTGCATTATTTGTTGGTTATGATTATGCGATTAACTCTAATATGACAGTTGGTGGTAAAGTTGGTTATCAATACGTCTATACAGTCAATGAGTATCAAGCTTCATCAGTATTTGGTAATGATCCCGATATAAAATTAAATATGAATAATATACCGGTATTAGCAACCTTTAAATATATCTTTAACTCAGGTTGGTTATTAGGCGCTGAAGGTGGTATTGACATCCAGAAGTGGACATTAAAGCGTGATGGTAATAATGGTTATATTAATGAATATATGGACTACAGTACTAGCTATAGCTCTAACTGGAATATTGCACCAATGATTGGTTTATCAGGTGGTTATCAATTCTCCTTTGGACTAGCTGTTACTGGTAATGTAGATTATGTATTTGGTAAAAGCACAGATGATATTACTTCTGTTAGTGAAAATGATGCATTGGCATACTATAGTATTGGTTTAAACGTTAGTTATACGTTACCAATCTAATTTTCTAATAAGAAGCAATTAATGCTTGAGGGTCATTTCCTATGAGCATAGGTGCTTCTCTAAAATAATTAGCAGGATTATAGTTAGTCGTATTTTCAACAAAATTACGAATACTATTTTTAAACTGCTCCTCAACACTGATGTTATCGTTGTTGACATATTTATATCTTTTGGTTTCCCATTGTGTATCAAATACACGTAAGATATTTTTTAACTCTTTAGCACTTGATGGTGTCATATTACGTTTTCTTTGTAATTGACTGCTTTGAATAATATCCTGCATTATTTGATGTAATTGATTAGGATCTCTAGCATCAGCATTTTGCCATTGCTTTAGCTGCGCTTCTATTTGCTGATAACGTTGAAGTTTATGTTCAGTATTATCAAATGTTTTAGAACCATCTTCAGCATTTTCTAGTGCTTTAGTCAGTTTTTCAATTTGATCTTCACAGTGTTTAGTAAGGCGGTTATGCAATTCTTCTAGTGGGTCATAGCTAAAACGTATCTCTTCTTTAGGTAGATAATAGTTTTTGGCATAATATTGGGCAGCACAGGTGGCTATTACAATTGCTGCACCGATAATTGGTGCATAAGGTCCACCAATTAAAGAGACAGCCATACCAAGAAATAAACCAGCAGCAACACCTAATTTAGCCCATTGTTGACGTTTAGTATAACGTTTTTTAAGCTTTATACGATCTCGCATTTCAATAGCAGATTCGAGTTTTTTAATATTATTTTTTCTTTTTGCTAATGCTTGGTATTTTTCAGGAGGAATATTCATTTTTAGTTTTGCGTAATATTTTAATCTTTGTTCTTCAGATTGATTTTTTTGTTTTAACTGGTTTATACTATTTGGTAGATTTAAATCATTATTAATATTTAATCCCGTACACAAGCTATTAATTTTATTATCTAGCTTATTTATAATTCGATTCATTTTTTGAATTTTTTGATAGGATTTGATTGCTTGATTTAGACAATCAAAACCATATAATGCAACGGTTAAGTAAATACCACCAGGGCCTAAAACCGAGGTTAAGGGTGTTAAATATAATCCTGTCGACATTCCAAAAGTCATTGTGCCTGTAGCAAGCCAGGCTAAGTCGTTGAACCACTCAAAAGCATGTTTTCTTGTATAATCTAGATTGCCTGATTTTGTATGTTTAACAATCAAGGAAGTATGTCTTAAAAATCTCGGTACATACCATAATATACCTAGTGCTGAAATTGCAGGGTTGGCCTTATCAATCGTATTTTTTAGAGCATCTGAATGTAGCGCCTGAGCAATAGAGTCAGCAAGACGTTTAAGGCGCAATGCAAGTAATCTTGAATAATTCCATTCAGGAAAAAAATCAACACCAACCCAAGGCCCTGCCCCATGTTTAAGTTTACTAAAATGTCCTTTAGCGTTAACAAAAATATTAAGTGGGTTTGGCTCTTCTGGGTTTCCGTGGCGTTTTTCTACTATTTTAATAACCCTATTTAATGAAGCTAAACGATCTTGATAATTTAATTGCATTAATAGGTTAGAGTAGTTTATTAGTAATTCATGATATAACTTTTTATCTTTAGAGCTTGGGTTATAGATTGTAAATAACTCTTCGTAGAGTTCGCGTTTTTGGGTTAATGTTAATCCTTCACATAGTTCTTCTAGGAGTGTGTTCATTGTGATATCCTCCATATCCTCTGACTAAATTTGATTTGTTTTTATTATTATGACTTTCAATTAATTATCGTTATTATTATCAAATTAAGTTACTTAGGGGTGGGGTAACACATTGGTTTACATTTAATACCATAGCATATAGATTGCTGTAGTTAATGTGCTAAAGTATTCTCAATGCAATAAAATCTAATTAAAAAATTAAACAATTTAGCATAAGTATTTGAATTTTATTTATAAAATTAATTCATAAAATGAAATAATTATCAGTTATATAATTACCATAGAAAATAAAATAATAGCAGTTGCAACATATTCATTTGATTTATAAAGCATCTTTACCAACTTCTTGTGTACGAATGCGAATGACTTCTTCTAATTGTGTAATAAAGATTTTACCATCACCAATTTTACCAGTTTGTGCATGTTCAATGATCATATCAATAATATCTTCTAGCCACTCATCAACTACAGCAACTTCAAGCTTTATTTTTGGTAAAAAATCAACAGCATATTCTGCACCTCGATATAATTCAGTATGCCCTTGCTGATTACCAAAGCCTTTAACTTCAGTTACAGTCATGCCACCAACACCAAACTCAGTTAAGGCATCTCTAACATCGTCTAATATATGTGCTCTAATAATTGCAGTAATTAATTTCATGGTGACTCCATTTTCTTCTCATTATAGTGTCTATCTGAAAGAATAGTTGTTAAACTTAAACACATTAAATGAATTGATTTTAATAAAGGAGATTATAATGCTAGATACAAAAATATTCGATGAAATGGCAAAAAAATTTACAGATTCTTTGCCACCAGCGCTTAAAAGTATGCAAGAAGAAATGGAAAAGAATTTTAAAACGATTTTGCAAAGTACATTCTCAAAGTTAGACTTAGTCACTAAAGAAGAGTTTGACCGTCAGGTTAAAGTATTAGAAAAAACACGTGGAAAAATTGATCGTTTAGAAAAAGAGTTAGATAAGTTACTAAAAGAAAAAAGTGCTACAACTAAAAAATCAAAATAAATAATTTAAGCATAATAAGATAAAAATAAGTTATATAATAAATAATATAAGCTGTTAGTGTTTTCAAAAAATATATTAAAGTCTAAAATATTGTCAATAATAATAAACAAGGATGTTATTGATGAGTTTGGCGACAGTTAAATCTCGTGCGCAATCTGCAATGAAAGCACCATTGGTCTTTATTGAAGTTCATTTATCCAATGGTTTACCTGGGCTATCAATTGTTGGTTTGCCTGAAACTGCAGTAAAAGAGAGTAAAGATCGTGTACGATCTGCAATTATCAATAGTGGTTTTAGTTTTCCAATGCGAAAAATTACCATTAATATGGCACCTGCCGATTTACCTAAAGAAGGTGGGCGCTTTGACTTACCTATTGCATTAGGTATATTAGCAGCTTCAGGACAATGTAATACTGAAATATTAGAAGCATATGAGTTTGCTGGTGAATTAGCATTAGGTGGTCAATTACGTGCAATAAGAGGTGTGCTACCTTTTGCACTTGCAGCTTTCAATGCAGGTAGTCGACTAATCATTCCAGCGGCTAATGCTGATGATGTCTCATTAGTTAAAGATTTAACTGCTTATAAGGCAAATACGCTATCTGAAGTAATTCATCATTTAGAAACAGTTGAGCCATTAAAAAAAATACGCTCACGTACTCAAATGCCTTATTATGATACAAAGATTGATTTATCAGATGTTAAAGGACAGTATCAGGCAAGAAGAGCATTAGAAATATCAGCTTCAGGCAGACATAATATGTTATTAATGGGACCACCTGGTACTGGTAAAACAATGCTAGCAAGTAGACTTAATACAATTTTACCACCACTAACTGAATCAGAAGCATTAGAAAGTGCATCGATTCATTCTATTCATGGTGCTTATAAAGTTGCAGAGCGTTTTTTTATTCGCCCCTTTAGAACACCTCATCATACAGCATCAGCTGTTGCATTGGTTGGTGGTGGCTCACAACCAAAACCTGGTGAGATTTCGCTTGCACATTATGGTGTTTTATTTCTAGATGAGTTTCCAGAATATGACAGAAGTGTTTTAGAAGTATTAAGAGAACCATTAGAATCAGGTAAAATAACCATATCACGAGCAAATCGAAATGCAGAGTTTCCCGCTAAATTTCAGCTGGTTGCTGCGATGAATCCTTGTCCATGTGGTTATCTAGGCTCTCAAGTAAAGAATTGTTCTTGTACCGAATCACAAGTTAAGCGTTATCAAAATAAGCTATCAGGGCCATTATTAGATCGCATTGATTTACATATTGAAGTGCCAGATTTGCCAAAAGGGTTATTATCGGATCAAAAGTCTACCTATGAAAATAGTGAGACAATTAGAGCTCGTGTTAATATGACTTATGATTTACAAATAGAGCGTCAAGGTTGTACCAATAGTCAATTATCAGGCTTTGAAATTGATCATTTTTGTCGTTTGGCTAAAGCTGAAGCAAAGTTATTAGATCAAGCAATGGAGCGATTAAGTTTATCAGCACGAGCTTATCATCGAATTTTAAAGGTTTCCCGCACAATAGCAGATATAGAAAAATCATCTGATATTCAAATATCACATATTACAGAAGCCTTAAGTTATCGAAAATTGGATCGATATATTCAGTAGATTGATCATTTTAGTCATTTAACTTACAATCCCTTATTAATTATAAGGATAATAAAGGATTTTTTAATGTTACCTAAATTAGCATTTACTGGTGAGTATATATATCAAACTGAAATTGATGTTAGAGTACTAGATTTAAATATGGGTGGACATTTAAGTAATGATAAAGTCTTAAATTACTTAACTGAGGTTAGTGAGCGCTTTTTACAATCTAAAGGATTTAAATTAACTAATATAAATGGTTGTACTTTAGTATTTAGTGCAAGTTATATTCGTTTTAGAAAGGAGGTTTTCTATCCTGAGAAATTAACAGTTAAGTTAGGTATTATGGAGATTACTAAAACACGGGTATTTTTTTATTATTCAATTGAAAATAGCCAAGATCAACTAACTCATCAAGCTGTAATTGAAACAGCTTTAGTTAATAATCAAAGTGGTAAGTTAGAGAAGGCAGAGATGGTTAAGAATTATTTATTATAATTCAACACCAAATGATTGCTCAGGTTGTAATTTATCTAAGTATTCTTGAAATAATTTAGGTGGATTTTGTTCAATTTTACCACGCTCATCAGAACTAAGTTGATTATATGACTTATATTCTTCTTGTTGCAACTGCCATGCTAATTTTTCATCTAGGTTTTTTTGATTGTTGCGGATGTCTGGGTTTTGTCTATGTACCTTTTCTTGCTGCTCAGAAGTTAGTTTACTAAGTGCAGTGTTAGTTAGCTGTACATTTTCTATAATCTCAGAATAAGCATTTTCAAGTTCTTTATATGATTGATAAGTTCTATCTGCTTTATCTTCTAATGCAGAAGCTATTTTAACTGTTTGGCTATTTACAAGGCCACTTAGATTCTCTGTGAATTTTTGATAAGCTTCAGGTGCTTTTTCTTTTGCAATTTTAGTGACCAATTCTGTATGTGTTTTAGGCTCGTAATCAACATCTACTTTTGTTTCATAAGCATTAATAACATGTGTAGCACAGTCGAAATTATTTGTTTGTTCTTCTGTTGACCAGTATTCAGGTTCTTCAACATCAGGGTTATCAATTTCTTTTAGTAAATCATGACTTTTTTCAAGTATGGTTTGTTGTCTCGGGGTTAATTGATTATCTGGCTGTTTAAAAGGTTGTGAATCTTGAATAGTCCAATCAGTTTGGTTTGCTTCACGTTGTAGATAAAACCAATGTCCATCTTCAATGCAAGGTATAAAGACTGTTTTATCTTCATTTTCTGCAATTAATTGTTGCAAAGTTGTATCATGCTCATAGTCAAAAGTAGAAACTGAAATGGGTTTACTAATAAGAATATCATTATTCTCTGTACCATGATTTGGTAATAAAGTTTCCATATCTTTAACAGTAAATAAAGTTTGCGTATTTAAATTACCAGTTTTTTGTAATTCATCAGCAACACTAAGATAAGCTTGCGCGTGCTGATTAATTAGACCTGTATTAGCTTTTTCTAGTTCAAGTTGTAGTTGTAATTGCCATTGCATTAGCTGCTTATGTTTTTCTTCAAAATTGTAGCGAAAGTCTGAAAAAATATCGTGAAAATTTTCTAAAAATTTTGCGCCTTTAGTAGCAGGTTCTATAGATAATAATTGATATAGTTCAATATTATATTGCTTACAAAATTGAGCAATATTCTTTTTATTTTCTTCAAGTTGTTTAATTAGTAGAGGATTGTTAGCAAGTTTTGCAAGCTCTAATAGGCCACCTTGTTCATCAGCTAACTCTACTGATGGAGTTAATTGCTTTTCTATTAGCTTTTGTTGCTCTGGACTTAATGGCATATCGCTCTACCTTAAAACTTTATAATTGAACTTATCATACCTTAATATAAATAACTAAATCTACTGATTGGTTTTTAATCATGTAATCTTAATTAGGTATTAAATAACATTATACGTTGATTTGTAATAGGTAATATATCATAATTTGATGTAATAAATTTATATAGAAATTTCTAAAAAATTTAAGTAGAAACGTAATTTATCGCGTTTAAGCGAAGAACTATTCTATCAAAGAAAATATAATTTAAACAGTTGCTTTTTCAAAAAAGCCTTCACCATAGTATTGATGTACTTTGGTATAGAATGCTTCTGTCATTAACTGTTTGCGCCAGTTATTAAGATGTGGGTACTGATTTAGATCAATATCAATTAGATCAACTGGATCAAGACTTGCCAATAACTCAATATCCGCAATCGTCATATGATTACCTGCAATATAAGTATTATTCGTTAACTGTGCTTCAAGAATAGGTAGATGATTGCTTAAAAACTGATGGCCTTCTTCCATAGAGCGGCTGTCAACTTCAATACCGATTTTATCAGCAAAGTATCGGTTAAATAAAACTTTACTAACATTTGTACCAATATGTGATGCTGCAAAGTCTAACCATTGATTAACTAAAGCTTGTTGTTGTAAATCAGATGGGTAGTAGTTTGTGTTATGGACTTTTTCAGCTAGATAGCGAACAATCGCATTACTTTCAAATAATGTAAAATCACCATCTTCAATCACAGGGACTTTGCCTGCTGGATGACGTTTGATATGAGCTTCAGATTTATGCTCACCTTTCCATGGGTTTAATGCGACAAATTCATACTCAAGATTAAACAAATTAAGTGCAAATCTAACCTTATTAGTTGGAAATGATAAATTAAATCCATAAAGTTTTATCATGATCCTATATCCTTAAATTAATATAAAACACGACACTACTTTACGTAACTTGCTTTTAATTTACAATGGCGATACAATGCTGCCTGAAAAATCAATTTTGTATATTATTTGTTCTATTTTTAATACTTAAAGATTTATGGTGAACTAATGCAGATGATAAAACATTTAAGCTTAATACTCTGTATTGTATTAACCGATATTGCCGTTGAAATTAATATCGATAGTTATTTTCCATCGGTACCACATATGGCTGAAAGCTTTGGCGTATCAATTGGTGCTGTACAGATTGGTTATGCCACATTTCAAATTGCTTGTGCATTGGGTGTTTTTATTTTTGGTCTTTTAGCAATACAAGTTGAAAAGCGTCGATTAACTTTAATTGCCTTAGTAATTTTAATTGTCTCACTGATTGGTGTATCAGTTATTAATCATATTTATTTGTTTTATATTTTACGTTTTATTACAGGCTTTGCTGTCGGCGGTATTATCTCTGTGACTTCAGTCATTATGACAGAGGTTTTTAGTGGTAAAGATATTGCAAAGGTAGGATCAATTTTAATGATGATATTGGCAGTTGTGCCAGCTGCTGCACCTTTTTTAGGGGGGGTGGTTGAAAGTTCAACTCATATTTGGCAGCTAAATTTTATTATTCCTATGATAATTTGTGCATTCGTTTTTCTGCTTGTGTGTTGGAAGTTATCAACCTATCCACCAGAAAATGATGTTCAAACGCTGAAACTAATGCTAAGAGATTATATTGCGCCATTAAGTGACCGTGCTGTTTGGTTTGTTATTTGTAATATTTTAGGTTTTGGCTGGATATTATTTTATATGACAATATCGCCAGAGTTATATCAAGTTCATTTTGGCCTATCAGCTTATGACTATGGTAATTTAAGTTTAGGTATGATCGTTGTTTTTTTCTTAGCGCCATTGTTAAATATTTTGTTGCTTAAATTTATGAGCTTAAGAAATATTATTTTTATAGGCATTTTTATTATGCTAATTTGTAGTGCTGTCGGGCTTTATTTACACTTAGAGTCACTCTATGTGGTATATAGTATTTTAGTTATTTTCTTATTTGGCTTATCTTTAGTTAGAAGTAACCTATATGCTGTATCAACGGAGTATTATTCAAGAAAAGAGAATATGGCAAGTATTTATCTATTATTAGTGATTTTGATCTCGCCAATTTTTAGTTACTATGGTGCGTACTATCGAATTAATGAAGTAGTTGATATTTATCAGGTTGCGCTTTATTTTACCCTAGCCTTATTAATGACATTTTTATTGAATTTATGGTGGTCAAATAAGAAAAAAGATAATTGTGATTCAAAGCAATTAGACTTAGCGGCAAACTGAAGCATAATAGCGTTGGATATAAGATTCAAATGCCCCTTCTTCTTTTGTTTCAAGTAATTTTAATGCCTCTTGAGAATCTGATACTTCACGCTTAAGCTTAGCGAGTAGATTTAAGGGTAATTTAGTTTCAAGTAATGATTGTTGATGTTGATAAGCTTGATTAAGCATCCAATCTTCTGTATTAAGTTTACTTTGTTTAATTGAATTAATTAACATTGCTGAAGGTGTTTTTTCAACATCATTTAATTTTTCGATTTGTGCATAGACAGCTGATTGGTAATGGTTAGTAGCATTTGTTTGATCCCATTTTTCAGCGATTAAAAGACATTCATTTAATATAAGATGAGCCCAATCTTTTAATAATATGTCATTTGAGTTTTTATGTAGTTTTAGTTGTGGGTTACGTCCATAATTAGCGACTAATGCAAAATTTTCTTTGGCAATTTGAATCATTGATTTGGAATATATTGGTGCTTCAGCTAATAAGCAATAAAGGAAAAATACATCCAAAAAGTGTGCGCTTTGAAGATCAATTCCTAATGGCATAAAGGGATTAATATCTAATGTACGTAGCTCTATATAGCTAACACCACGTTTAGATAAGGCGCAAGCAGGGCGTTCACAACGATGGACAATTTGTTTGGGGCGTATGGGGTTATAATATTCATTTTCAATTTGTAAGATACAATCATTTAATTGTTTATAGCCATAGTTTTTATCTAAAACACCAAGTTGAGTATAGTCAGAAAATGGTATTTGTGTTGCTTTAACTAAGTCATTGACATAACTTTTAATATCTCGATAAGAAATATTTAAATCCTTTTGTGCATGACTTTGATAACCAAATTCACTCATGCGAAGACAGGTTGCATATTTATGATAATAGTATTGGCTGTCAAATTCTTGTAATTTATGTTGATTATTAACAGATGTTTTCGCAATAATCGGCGTTGCGCCAAATAAATAGGGCAATAGCCAAGCGTTTTGATAGAACTTTCTTATTAAGCGAAAATAATACTTATTTTTATAGTATTGTAATGTATGTTCACTATGACCATTTTCAGGGATAAGTTGGCTAAGAAATTCATCAGGAAAAGAAAAATTATAATGAATGCCTGCAATTATTTGCATAACTTTACCATAACGTATTGCTAAACCTCGGCGGTATATATGTTTCATCATACCTGAGTTTGAATGGCCAAAATCAGCAATTTTAATTTCATCTTCACAAGTCTTAGGCGGCATACTCATAGGCCAGAGTAATTCACTATGTTCAAGGTTTTGATAAGTGAAGTTTAAATAGGTTTCTAAGCTTTCAAATAATGATGAATAGCTCTCAAAGGGCTCAGTAATGAGTTCAAGTAACCCTTCAGAGTAATCAACTGTAATATTAGGGTGAGTTAATTTTTCACCTAGTTTTTTACTGTGATTGCTTTGTGCAACATTGCCTTTAGGAGTAACTCTTAAAGCCTCACGTTCAATGCCACGTTTAATAGAATCTAATGTTTTAAAGTCAAGGTCAGAGAGATTCATAATAATTCGCCTTATGCAAAATAATTGATATTTAGCAAATGGAGACGCTATCGACTAAATTCAAGGGCAAGGGCTGGTGTTTCATAAATAAATTTACCATTTAAATATAATAATTCACCATTAACCATAGTCATTTGAACGGTCCCATGTAAATCAATACCAGAAAACGGGTTCCATTTACACTTATAAAAACTGCCTTCATCGGTAACTGACTGAACTTTTTCAGGGTCAACTAATACAAGATCAGCATAATAGCCTTCACGGATAAAGCCTCGATCTTTAACTTGATAAACAATTGCAGGGTTATGCGCTGTTTTTTGCACAATTTGCTCAATACTAAAAACGCCTTGGTGTACAAGTTCAAATAGAGATGGCAAAGCATGTTGTACTAGTGGTAATCCAGCTGGTGCTTGAAAATAAGTATTATTTTTTTCATCCTTTGTATGTGGGGCATGATCTGTTGCAATAATATCAATTAAATTAGAGTTAATGGCATCTCGTAAGGTGTTGCGATCATTAATTGTTTTAATTGAAGGGTTGCATTTAATTAAGCTACCTTTGCTTTCATAGTCTTGGTCATTAAAAAATAAGTGATGAACACAGGCTTCTGCAGTAATTTGTTTTTTCTCCAAGGGAATTGATGAATCAAATAAACTCATTTCTTTAGCAGTAGTCAAATGTAGTACGTGTAGCTTAGTACCGTGGCGTTTGGCTAATTTTACAGCTAAAGAGGATGATTTAAAACAAGCGGCTTCTGAACGGATATCTTTATGGTATTTAAAAGGTATATCATCACCATATTTTTCTTTATAAGCTTTTTCATTGAGAGTGATCATTGGTGTGTCTTCACAATGTGTAGCAATTAGGGTAGGGCTTGCAGCAAAAATATCGTTTAATATCTGTTCATCATTAACAAGCATATTACCGGTTGATGCACCCATAAATACTTTAACACCAGCAATTCTGCTTCGATCAGCTGATTTAATTGATTCTAAGTTATTGTTACTAGCACCTAAATAGAAGGCATAATTTGCTAGCGATTTATATTTAGCTCGATTTAATTTATCTTCAATCGCCTGCATATCAAGCGTTGGTGGTGTAACATTGGGCATTTCCATATAGGAAGTAATACCACCGGCAATGGCCGCTTTTGACTCACTTTGGATATCACCTTTATGGGTTAACCCAGGCTCCCTAAAATGAACTTGATCATCAATCATACCAGGTATAATATATTTTCCTAATGCATCAATAATCGTTGCATGGGTTGATGTAATATGTGGTGCTATTTTTTCGATTCGTCCATTTTTAACTTTAATATCAGTTTCAATTTGCTTGCCTTCATTGACGATAATGGCATTTTTAATAATATATGCGCTCATGATTTTCCTACAGTATAAATACAGCTAAATTTGTTAAATATATTATACTCGTTATAGATGTTAATTGTAATTCATAGCAGAAACAAAACGGCCTCTAAGGTTGAATTTTAAGTTTAAGAAGAATTAAGATAGAGTATCTTTTGAGAGTAAAGTGAGGTAGATAAATGAAAGGGCAAGAGCATGTGGAAGTTTTTTTAGTTGATGCAATGCGCTGTTCATCCTGTGTGGCAAAAATTGAAACGGCAGTTGGTGGGTTAGATGGTGTTAAATTTGTTAATGTTAATTTAATGGAAAAAGAGGTAACTATCTCAGGTGGTAATCGAGACTTAATAATTAAAAAATTAACAGATTTAGGTTATCCAGCAAAGCTAAAACAAACACCTCAAGTAAAAGGTGTGCAATTTTCAATTAATAATATGTCTTGTTCAAGTTGTGTTGCTAAAATTGAAAATGCCTTATCCAAAGTCAATGGTGTGACAGCGGTCAATGTAAATTTTGTTGAGAAATTTGCTAAAGTAGAAGGTGATTTTAAAGCCAGTGATATTTTATTTGAATTAGAAAACCTCGGTTATCCTGCTACTGTAATTAAAGCAAATGATTTAGATCAGATTACATCTCGAAAAAAATCAGCTAAAGCTGAAATTAGGCATAGTTATTATAGAGCGATCATCGCATTTATTATGGGTTTATTTTTATTTATTCCAGATATGCTTGCGATGCTTTCAGACAAAATAGAGATCTTTCCTTCATTTTATCACCATACAAAAGGCATATTTAATATAGACCCTTATCCTTTTTGGCTTGTGATGTTAATTTTAGTTTTGGCTGTGATGATTTATTCAGGGGGACAGTATTACCAAGGTGCTTGGAAACAGTTTAAACATCGTTCATCAAATATGGATACCTTAATTGCCTTAGGTACAGGTGCTGCATTTCTCTATTCAGCTTTAGTGATACTATTTTCTAAATGGTTGCCAAAAGAGATGTTATACATTTACCTGGATGCAGCGGTTTTAATCCTCGCATTTGTTAATTTTGGTCATGCCTTAGAGACAAAAGCTAAAGGGAGAACTTCAGAGGCCATTGAAAAACTAGTTGGCTTAAAACCAAAAACGGCAATCGTATTACAAGGTGATAAGGAAGTTGAGCTAGATGTTGATTTACTATCGCTTGGTGACTGTGTATTAGTCAAACCAGGCGAAAAATTACCAGTTGATGGTGTTGTGATTGATGGTGAAAGCTCAGTGAATGAGTCAATGCTCACAGGTGAATCATTACCTGTTACTAAAAGAATAGATGATGAAGTCTATCAAGGCACGATTAATTTAAATGGTATATTAACAGTTCAGATTAAAACAGATATGGCTGAAACACAGCTAGCTAAAATTATTGATTTGGTTCGACAAGCCCAAAGTTCAAAACCGCAAATTGCAAGATTAGTTGATACGATAGCAGCGGGTTTTGTACCGATTGTAATCGGTATTGCTTTTATTACATTTGCACTGTGGCTTGGTACAAGTTTGCCACATGCGGTAACTGCTGCAATTAGTGTTTTAGTTATAGCTTGCCCATGTGCCTTAGGTTTAGGGACGCCAATTGCTATGATGATTGGTATGGGAAAATCTGCAGAGTATGGTGTGTTAGTAAGAAATGCGCAAGCTTTGCAATCTGCAAGTAAGCTTAATATGATTGTTTTTGATAAAACAGGAACATTAACTGAAGGTAAGCCTGAGGTAACAGAGGTGCACTGGCAAGGGGACAGCGATCAAAGTAAAGCCTTAAATTATTTATATCAAATAGAAAAGTATTCAGAGCACCCATTAGCTCAAGCTATTTGTCAATATATTGAAACAAAGGAGACTGCCATTAGTCCAGTTGATTTAAAAGGCTTTCAAGCAATTTCTGGGCGCGGTGTTAAAGGATTGATCAATCAAGAACCAATCTTTATTGGCAACGAAAAATTAATGCTAGATGCTAAAGTTCAGTTAAGTGATGAACAAAAGTCACTATCTATATCACTAGCTGAAAGTGGTGCAACCTCTATTTTCGTTGGTTTAAATGGCAAAGTGATTTTAACCTTAGCAATTACAGATCCAATTAAACCAGAAGCCAAAGAGATGATTAATTTGATACATTTAATGGGTATTAAAACGGCAATGATTTCAGGTGATTTATATCAAAGTGCACAGGCGGTGGCACAGAGTGTTGGCATAAATACTGTATATGCTGAAGTATTGCCTGAAGATAAGTCAGCCTATATTAGACGATTACAAAATGAAAAATTAAATGTTGCTATGGTTGGTGATGGTATTAATGATGCGCCAGCCTTATCTCAAGCTCAAGTGGGTTTTGCAATTGGTTCAGGAACTGATGTAGCTATTGAAAGTGCTGATATTACCTTATCCAGTGATAATTTATATTCGATTAAAAATGCGATTGTGTTTTCACGTAAAATTATGCGTAATATTAAACAAAACCTATTTGGTGCATTAATTTATAATGTCATTGCCATCCCAGTTGCAGCTGGTGTTCTTTATCCATTTTTTGGCATCTTACTTAGCCCAATAATTGCTTCTGTTGCAATGGCATTATCTTCAATTACTGTGGTACTAAATGCATCAAGGTTAAGAAGGTTAAAACCTTAAAATTATTCATCTTTTACAATTAATTTCTCTGCATCTTTTGGTATTAGTGGCTTTGAAAAATAATATCCCTGAACAAAGTCACATGTCTCTTTAACTAATAAATCTAGTTGTGCTTTTGTTTCAACACCTTCAGCGACAACTTTAAGATTAAGTTTTCTTGCTAATGCAATAAGAGAAGAGACAATACTATTATCAGCATCTTCAACACCTAAGCCTTGAATAAATGTTTTATCAATTTTAATCGTTGTAATGGGTAAGTATTTTAGATGCGAGATAGATGAGTAACCGGTACCAAAATCATCTAATGCATGTGATGTACCAAGTTTATGTAACTTATCTAGCATATGACCACCATGTTGCATAATGGCCATTTCAGTAATTTCAAATTCAAACAATTGATAGGGTAATTGATACTGATCAATAATTTTACTAATGACTTTAAATAAATCTTCTTCAGTTAATTGTACAGGGGAGAGATTAATTGACATTTTATAGTTAAACTTTTTTGTATGATTCCACAGTGCTACTTGCTTACAAACAGTTTCTAAAACCCACTGGCCAATTGCGTGTATCATGCCATTTTCTTCTGCAATGGGTATAAATTGATCAGGAGGTATTATGCCTAGTTTTTTATTCTTCCAGCGTATTAATGCTTCAAACCCATGTAGTTTACATTCAGGTAATGCATAAATAGGCTGATATACCATACTAAACTCATTATTTTTTAAAGCTTGTTTTAATTGCTGTTCAATGGTTAATTGTTGTATATGGTCTTTATGTAGATTAGTGGTTGCATAGGTGTAATTTATTTCACTAGAAGTTTTTGCTCGATACATTGCAATATCTGCATTTTTTATTAAATCAGTTTCATTATCTGCAATCATTGGAAAACATGAAATACCAATGCTTGCACCAATAGTTGCACTATGACCGTCTAAATCATAGGGCTTGTTAAGCTCTTGAGTGATTTTCCAAGCAACAATACCTGCGGCATGCGTGCTTTTAATCTCATGTAAAATAACAGCAAATTCATCACCACCGATTCGTGCGACAAAGTCACCTTTTCTTAAACTTTTTTTAAGTCGTAAAGCAACTTGTTTTAGTAGTAAATCACCAATTTGATGTCCTAATGTATCATTAACATTTTTAAACTTATCTAAATCAATAAATAAAAGTGCTAGAATATGTTGATGTCTTTTAGCATGCGCCATTAACCTGTGTAATGTTTCTTCAAAATTTCGTCGATTTGGTATATCCGTTAATACATCATTACTAGCAAGTTTTTTTAATAGTTCATTTTGTTGATGAATTTGCTCTATTAATAGTTTATTTTCAAGAATCAAGTCATGCATGGATGAAAGTTCTACTGAATTAGTTTTTTGATTATTAACATTATTTTCACTACTTTCGTTAGTTGAAGTTAGTTTTTTTAATGTATTCATTTGATTATTTAATTCACTAAATAATTGAGACTTCTCAATAGTTGTTGAGACTGCGCGTTCAAAACCAGTGGATGTTAGTTTTTCAGTATTGAGTTTATCAAGTACATATTGATTTAACTCATCTGTTTGATTTTGGCCATCTTTTAGTAGATAAATAATGGGTATTTTTATATTGCTTGGATTTAAGTTTAATTTTAAAAACGCTTTAGTTTTATCAAAACCAAGTAAAATTGCAGCATAATGATTATTAGTTAATATTTGACTATTTAATTTTTCATTATTATAAGTGGTGATTTGATAAGATTTTGAGTGAGTATTAATTAATTTTTCTCACACTACATGACACCTACCAGAGCCATTCTTTGACTAATTGATATTTTAGGTTTAAATGTAGCTTTGATAATATTACAGATATACTCTGAAGAATTAATGGCTCTGGCTAGCGATTTAGCAATAGTTTCAGTACCAATTTTAATCAAAGACTTAGCTTTAAATCCATGCTTTTTAATTTTAATAGGTTTAATGCTTTCTAATATTTCACCTGTACGATAAGACCATATTAATGCAATGGATACAACAAACATAAGCCTTGAAAGTTTTTGCATATCAGTTAAGTGGGTATTCTCAAAATTAAAACCACGTTTTTTAATAGCTGAAAAAAATGACTCAATCTCCCATCTTATTTTATATTGATCGAGTGCATTTAGGTTAAACTCTCTAGTTACAACAATAACTAATTCACCTGTAGGCAGTCGCAGTCCTGAAACATATAAATCGCAGCCTACTATACACTTTGTATTATGAAGTGTTCTTGCTTGTGAAGCTTTAAGAGTTAGAAATAATTTTGAAATCTTTTTATTAGAAGCTAGATAATTACCTTTGGCTCGAATAACAAATTTAACTTGTTTGCTAGACAAATAAGCTATCCAATTTCCATCAATAAATTCACGATCACATAAAAGTGTTTTAATTCTAGTTGCAGGAATAAATTCAAGTAGTTGATCAAATAGTCTCTGCCTATCAATGGCTTTTGAGTTACCTCTCTTTCGCTGAGGAAGCAGTGACCAAATCACAGGAATTGCAACACCTTTATAAGCAATAGCAATCATTAGAAAATTAATATGTACCTTGCCAAACTTCCAGTTAGTTCTATCCATGCATAATATGACTTGATCAGATAAATTGAAAATGGTGTCGACTAGTTTCCAGAGGCTAAGAAAAGATATTTCAAACCTTGTGATAAAACGTTGAAGACGCCTATAACATGACGTAGTTGATGCTTTTGATGGAAAACATTTAGCAATTTGTGAAAGATTAACATCATTTATTATCTGTAGGGCAATAATAAAGTAAGTTAGGCATTCAGTATTCCAAAAAGATAAGTTAAAATAGTGCTTCAGTGACTGTTGTAATTCATTGATGTGTTTCATCATATCGCTCTTTTTTGTTTTTTGGCGATTATAAGAATGAACGATAACAATGAAAAATCAATGGGTTACACCGTTACTGTCGTGTAGTGTGAAATAGTTTGATTAATATAAATACCAATTATTTCAAATTTAGTTTTATTATATTTGATAATTTACTCTAATTCTAATATAGCTTAAAAAGAGGTATTACTTAAACCATGGAGGGTAAGGTATATGCATCTTTCATCATCTGACATCTATGATTTTTTAAATGCTGGCGCTACATTAGAGCGTGTTTTTAGACGCCTATTAGATAATACTTGTGTACGCCCACTCAGCCAATCATTGATTCAACAGTTTGCTATCAATGAACAAACTAATCTAAGACAACAAGGTATCGCAAAAGCACCTATTACAACGTTTATAACAATGCTTAGACAAAACTCAAACCTCACAGACTACTTAGATGAATTATCACAAGCTTTTAAATTATTAATTCAAAAACAAATAAAAAAAGGAGAACCCATTAGTAATGCATTTCAATCAGATTATGAACTTTTAACTACAATGAATGCTTTAAAGGTCATTTTAATTATAAACCGATTAGATTCGCTTCACTCAACAACAAGTTTTAGTTTAGAAAAGTTTGAAGCAATTGAAAGCGAGTTAGCAAAAAAACTTCAATATAATATTCGTCTTACAACCAATATTCACAATGCATTAACCTATATGTTTTATTACTATTGGGAGCATGATTGTAATAAAAACTATCAAATATTTGCTCAAAAATGCGGATTCTTATTTGGTTTTAGGAAAGATGCTGAAGAAAATAATTGGCCAGTTAGTACTCGAGTTACTAAAACAACAGAGGACAACTTTGATGCATTTACTGAGATTTTTGAACTCCAACCTAAGCTAAAAGGCTATATTGGTGATATTTTGCAACAATTACCTATAGCGCTTAGAAATATTGATGATCATATTTTTTCAAAATTTACCGAACGAAAACGAAAAAATCTCGCTATTAATGGTCTTGCTATTTTAGCACCCGATAATCAGTGTGGGCTACAACTCGTTAAAACAGGCAAAACACAATATCAACTAGTCTGCCCTGAAGATGATAAAGAAAAATTTATTCTGCAACACTTATTACCCACAAAGTTATATGAATTATTACAAGACCCAGCTAAATATGAACGTTACCAAAATCTACTAAAATACTATTCAAAACCTGAAAATGAACAACTCTATTTTGATCTTTTTAATGACTCATACTCAATGGAGTATCTTGCTACAGTTAATAACTTTTTTATTCGTGCTAATGAACTATTGAAATTGAAACCAAAACAATCAAATACATTATTTTTTAATTCATTACTTAGTTATAACAACCAAAATCAAGATGATCGAATTGAAATCATTGATATGATTGCTAATGCACAGAGTAGTTCACATCTTTTAGCAATGCGTGAACTATGGTTTAAAAATAATCAATTTCTCGCATACGGTAAGCTTAAGACATCCAAACACTGGACAATAACACCAACTGGTGAGATTACTCGAATATCAGAAAGAAATAGCAGAATTAATCTATTATGTGCCATTAAGCTCTTTTTATTATTGGCTCAAGAAAACCAACTGCCTAATGCTAAAGCACTCAATGCGTTAATTGATGAAAACCCTGCATTTTTATTTTTAAAGTTAGCAAGGCGAACTTATATTAGTGACTTATCTAATCAAACTTCATCGCTTTATCAAACCTATTGCCAATATCTTGATGGAAATCAGTCTGAGCAAACACATCATAATATTATCCAATACCTTAATCAGCGTTGGCATACGCATATTGAAAAAATAAATAAAAAATTGAAATTAAATATTGATGCACCGATAGATGCGCCTGCTATAACAATGAACTCATAAGTTATTCTTAGCTATATAAATGGCCTTTTTAGTAAATAAATTGTAACTCGTTCATAATTAAAAATAATCAAGCTATTGTTTTTAAAAAGTTTATTTTTCAATCTAGTGAAATATTTAAATTATATCTTTTATTTAAAATACTTCTTACTATAAATGATTTAAGACAATGAATTTGGAGCTGCAATATGAAAGATCTGGATAAAAGGATATTAAAGTCAAAAATCGAATTTGCCTTAAGTTTTAATCATGATGCTGAAGAATTTATAATTCTTCAGCAAGAAGCAATCGCTTTAAAAAGACTGTTTGCTGAAAGTGATCTTTCTGATTATTCAAGAAGCGATAAGCTAATTGCAAATTTTAATCAACATTTTAACAGCTATTTTCCAGATGCTCCAAATTTTCAAACAACAAAGGCTCCAAGATTTGATCAAGTAAAAAAAGAGGTTGCATCACTTGTTCAAACATATCCTATACAAGCATTTTCAAATACGTCAGAGTTACTAGAATCACAATCTAAAGGTTCGTTTCGTATTAGTGGCTCAACGCTTTCTACTAAAACTGACACAAATTTTTTCTATATAGATAATTACGCACAACAGAGTCTACGTGATGGTAGTCTAAAACCTAACTATGCTGATACGGGATTTAAATTTCATATCAGCATTTTAGATGAAGATATGGAAAAAGCTTATGCAATCATGATTGATTTACTGAAAAAAGGTAATAGTCCTATTGCTAAGATGAAAATAACCTTAATAAATTCAATCTATCAAAGAAAACAACAAGCAATAGAAGAATTAAATGAGCTTTATAAAAAACGAGAAGAGTTTAGAATTTTAGAAAAAGAAGACAAATTATCTGAAAGAGATAAAAATTATAATATACCTAAAAATGAAGATGATATTCTTCGGATGATCAGTTTCATAAAGTCTACGAACCGCTTTATGAACAATTGCCAATTTACATTATATATCAATGAAGGTATTGAAGATAAAGCCTATATCGAATTTATACAAACATTAGAAAGACAATTCTTAAATGCTGGTATTCGTCCAGGTCATATGCCAATTGCTGATCAAAGTTTATCTCTTTATGCTTCCGGACGATATGAATTAAATGAGCAAGGGAACTATATTGCTGCTGGTGAAGTTGAAAGCTTAAGTGGTCAAGCAAAAGCTTTTTACCAAAAAAGACATGATGAAAATACGATATTTCAAGGGGTTAAGTACGCTACTTGCATCCAGCTTGAGCAGTGGCTTAATCAACGATTCCCTCAACTTATTACTCCTGATTTTAGCCAACATACAAACTATGAATTAAAACAATTAACCAATGCAATTATTGAATTTAATCAAAAATATGGCAGTGAAGTTTCAGCTAACACAATCCAAGCTATATTAAATTTAGCCAAAATTAATATCAACTATTTAGAGCAGTTAAACTTTGAAGATTTTCAACAAATTAATACATTATCCGGTCATGGTTATGATGTTCACGAAGTAATTTCAGGACTATTTTTTACTAAAAAAGCTAATCCTGTCATAGGCTATCAACTCAATACATTAAGAGAAGAACTACTGGCATTTGAAAAAGAGAAAAACTTTATTAATCAATGCTTACTAAAACATGATGTCCATCAAGTCAGCTTAATGCAATTATCTGTAAAGGATTATCATGAATTAATTAAAGTTAAAAGTAGTACTAATAATGAAAAGGATATTGTAAATACCTATCATAATATTGTCTTACAAAAACTGTTAATTCAAAGAGATATTCAAGCTGCTGAAGCTTTAAAAGAAAGACAAAACAATATTCAATTAGGTGAGCAAATTGCAATTCAGTTTTCTTTACCTGCTGTTATTTTAAACACGCTAGATGAAGATGATTTTCAAGCAATTGGCTTTAAAGCACAATCCCTATTACCTCGACATGCCTTAGCATCAACGCTACAAGCAAAGGATTTAAACAGTTTTGCTGAACAACTAATTTCAGAAGCTGGGCAAATAGATTATGAACTAACTATTGATAATTTATTAAGGAGCTATGGAATCAACAATCACTGTTCAAACTTTTTAAATCAAGACCAGATTACAAGTATTGGTGAAGCTATGCTTGAAAGGCCACAAGATGACCCTCTGGATATTTTTATTGAAAAGCTAGGTGAGTTTAATAGTCCATTAAGAAAAATAATCTCATTATGGGCAAGTAATAATAGGCCAATTATTCAAAAAATGCATCAAGTTACCGAACAATTATCTAATGATTTTCAGTTAGTTATAAATTTTAATTCAAGTGAGCTACTCAAATTAAATCAATTACTATATCGACATGAGTTTAAAGCAAACTCTTTAAATGCAATTGCTACAGTTTATGAAGACAATGGTTATCATATGGCTGCCAATAAATTTAGAGATACGAATAATCTATATTTAGATGGCATTAAATTATTACGACATCTATTACCAGAGCAATTAGCTCACGACATTACATCTTATTTAAAGGCTCATCATATTGTAAACATTCAAAAAGCTCATCAACAAGGTCTTGGCCAACAAGGACTTTTAAATCGATTATTACTATCACTCAAATCAAATTCAGATGAAAGTCATCAATTAAGCGTAACTACTCTAGCAATTGGAAGTTTATTAGAAAATTATCATAATGCTTATCAAAGTATCATTTCTATTGCTCCCTCACAAAATCTAGCAACCCTTATTGAGCACATCAAACCAATTGATTTAATTAAAGCCGTTAACATGCTTAACGAGCAAGATAATTGTAATTATTTAAACAGATTATTAATTAATTTAGATGATCAAGATATTAAAAATACAAAAATACTCAAAGAATTTTCAGATGATTTTCAACGAGGTATTGCTTTATTACAAGCATCAAGCTTTGATCAATACCCTCAAGTAAGGTCACACTGCTCTATTGGTCAAATTGCAAAGCTTGGTCAACAAGTACGTCAATACAGTAAACCACTTCAAGCAGTTGAACAACTATTCCACCAGATTAATCAAAAGTATCAAGAAGGTGCACCACAAATCTGTCGTGACTTAATCACCGTTAGAAATAAACTAAGTAATTGCGGTTATCCCAATGATATTATATATCGACTAGATATTCAAAAGGTAATGCCATTACTATTTCCTAACTTAAAAGATACTAAGCAATTTCATAAAAATACAAGATTATTATTAGCTGATTATCAAGTGGATCCAGCCATTGAATTATTCAAAACACCTATACCTATTGAATATGAAAATGATCATGGCATCGAAAGCCAAATAATTGTTATTGGAGAGCGCTCTGGACAAAGTTACTTCACATCTCAATCAGAAGTTTTAGAAGATGATAGTTTTGATGGCAGGGTTGTAAGTGAAGAGAAAAAAATTGAACAGCTAAAACAAAATTGGGACCAACGAAATGGTTTCGACTTTGATGAGTATAAAAATTTAACATTAGCTCAAAAGTTACAACTAAACCGTCTGCATGCCATTAAAGATGAGCTTAAAGGCAAAGTGACTTTTGATGGTTTAAGACTAAAACTAGAAGATGCAGATCCTAAAACAATTATGATGCATGAAAACCTTAAAAAGATCTTTGAGTTTAGTGGTAATGATGCATTCTTAGAAGAAAAACAAATACATTTTATGCGAATCATTAATTTGTATAATGATCAATTTAAACAAGTTAATGATAAACTAGATTTTGAAGTGTTACGTTTATTCTTAAAAGAAACTCACTTAATTAACTCCTTTGGTCCTCTAGGAGAGAATGGACTTCCAGTGAATTTTGAACAATCTATTGTAGAATTAAAACAAAAAGAATTAGAACTTCTTACTATCAGTCAATTAATGGATCAAGCCCTAACATCCATTAACTACCCTAATCGAGGTTTCTACTTACCCATAGAAGATATGTTAAGTATTAAAGATAAACTCATTGAATATAAAGGTGTTGACATTGGATTAATTAATACATTAATTACTAGTTTAGAAGAAAAAGGCAACCAAGCATTAGCCCAACAATTATCAAATCATCAACAAAATTTTTATCAAAATACGATTACTAATATCTTTAAACAATATGGCATATCAGAAGAACAGTTGGATCTTCAAGCTAATCAATATCAAATGATATATCAATTTTATGCGCAATATCTTAAATCCGAAGGTAAAGCACCATCAATTAGTATTATGCTTGATATGTATAAGAAAGTAACGAATCAAGTACAAGGTGATTTTCTTGAAACGCTTGTGATTAATAATCTCCAAGATATAAATAAAGCTTTAGCTCTTGTCACACAGGCTTGCCAAAGGTATCACTTACCTAGCGAAAAGCTAAATGAATTATCAAATACTGAACTTTTAAGTATTTATGATGCTTATCGATTTCAAGGCAGAAGTTTAATAGGTGCACTTGCAGATACCTATTTAACTAAAGGAGATGCTCAATTTGCTAACGAATTATTAAAGATTGATCCAGCTAATTTTAAATGTAAAGGATTACTATCAAATACCTGCTATGTCTCTGAAGCTAGAATAGCTCAAATTGAACCATCTGAATTGTATCAGCTATATAATGCAATGGAGCAATGTAATCAAAATAGTATACTGATGATCTTAGACAAACACCAATCTGGCCTTAATATGTTAGCTCAATATTATAATGCTGGCATTGTAGCACTTAAAGAGACGTCACAGGAACTTCCTCTACTAATTGATGTAGAATATATGGTTCAAACTGGAAAAAAAATATATGAAGCAAGGACTCCTGCAATAATAAATAGAGAACTTTTCTATCGGCAAAGTGAAAATCAAAAATCTCCTGATAATCCCTATGAGAATAGCAAATAAAATAATCCTTTTAATTAAGCTATAATTTTTAAATATAGAATTACAAAAATCACCAAAACAAATAACCAAACTTTTACCTATACTTACAATATAACTACATCATTTCTTTTTAAAGCTTTTAAAAAAGGAGTTGATTACCAATATGGATAATGATGATTTATTATTAATAACAGATGATCAAAATATAGAAAAATTCACACTACACGACAGTAACGGTGTAACCCATTGATTTTTCATTGTTATCGTTCATTCTTATAATCGCCAAAAAACAAAAAAGAGCGATATGATGAAACACATCAATGAATTACAACAGTCACTGAAGCACTATTTTAACTTATCTTTTTGGAATACTGAATGCCTAACTTACTTTATTATTGCCCTACAGATAATAAATGATGTTAATCTTTCACAAATTGCTAAATGTTTTCCATCAAAAGCATCAACTACGTCATGTTATAGGCGTCTTCAACGTTTTATCACAAGGTTTGAAATATCTTTTCTTAGCCTCTGGAAACTAGTCGACACCATTTTCAATTTATCTGATCAAGTCATATTATGCATGGATAGAACTAACTGGAAGTTTGGCAAGGTACATATTAATTTTCTAATGATTGCTATTGCTTATAAAGGTGTTGCAATTCCTGTGATTTGGTCACTGCTTCCTCAGCGAAAGAGAGGTAACTCAAAAGCCATTGATAGGCAGAGACTATTTGATCAACTACTTGAATTTATTCCTGCAACTAGAATTAAAACACTTTTATGTGATCGTGAATTTATTGATGGAAATTGGATAGCTTATTTGTCTAGCAAACAAGTTAAATTTGTTATTCGAGCCAAAGGTAATTATCTAGCTTCTAATAAAAAGATTTCAAAATTATTTCTAACTCTTAAAGCTTCACAAGCAAGAACACTTCATAATACAAAGTGTATAGTAGGCTGCGATTTATATGTTTCAGGACTGCGACTGCCTACAGGTGAATTAGTTATTGTTGTAACTAGAGAGTTTAACCTAAATGCACTCGATCAATATAAAATAAGATGGGAGATTGAGTCATTTTTTTCAGCTATTAAAAAACGTGGTTTTAATTTTGAGAATACCCACTTAACTGATATGCAAAAACTTTCAAGGCTTATGTTTGTTGTATCCATTGCATTAATATGGTCTTATCGTACAGGTGAAATATTAGAAAGCATTAAACCTATTAAAATTAAAAAGCATGGATTTAAAGCTAAGTCTTTGATTAAAATTGGTACTGAAACTATTGCTAAATCGCTAGCCAGAGCCATTAATTCTTCAGAGTATATCTGTAATATTATCAAAGCTACATTTAAACCTAAAATATCAATTAGTCAAAGAATGGCTCTGGTAGGTGTCATGTAGTGTGAAACTATTTATTAAAGATAGTTGAATGCTATTACTAATTAATTACTTTAGATTTTGAAACAAATTATTAAGAAGTTCAAATAATCTATAGGGTATTAATTATTTACACACCTTCTTAAAAAATGAAATACAATAAATCGCTGCAATACCAACAACTAAATAGACTAGTTTATCTAACCATTCGGTAGTACCCAGTAATCGTTCAACGGCATTATATTCAAACACACCAACAAGTAGCCAGTTTATGCCACCAAGAATAACTAATAATAGGGCAATAAAATTAATCACTTTCATTATATTGTACTCCACTATTTATTTTAGTTTCGTACTAACTGTAGAAGGTAAAGCTAATTTTGTAAAGGAAGTTGGTTGTTTATTGTGCAGTTGCTTGTTTTTGTTTACCAGAGATGATTTCGGTGCCTTTTTTAGCTAAGATAAACATTTGATGAAATTCATCTTCACTAAAAGGAGCACCTTCTGCTGTACCTTGTATTTCAATGATATTGCTATTTTCACTCATAATCACATTCATATCAGTTTCAGCAGATGAATCTTCAGAGTAGTCAAGATCAAGAATTGGAGTTTGATTGTAAATACCAACAGAGATTGCTGCAATATGCATTTTAAATGGTTTGGCGCCTTCTTTAAGTAAATTATTTTGTTTCATATAATCAATGGCATCAAATAATGCAACTGATGCGCCAGAGATTGCAGCTGTTCGTGTACCACCATCAGCTTGGATAACATCACAGTCAATGGTAATGGTATAATCACCAAGTTGTGTTAAATCAATGGCGGCGCGTAACGAGCGACCAATTAAACGTTGAATTTCTTGAGTACGGCCTGATTGTTTACCGCGAGCTGCTTCGCGTTGCATTCTTTCATGGGTTGAGCGTGGTAGCATACCATATTCAGCGGTAATCCAACCTTGATCTGAGTCTTTTAGAAACTTTGGTACGCCTTTAACAACAGAGGCATTACATAGTACCTTGGTATCACCAAATGAAATTAAAACAGAGCCTTCAGCGTGTTTGGTATAGTTTTTTTGGATAGAAATTTCTCGTAGTTGATCGTTTTGTCTTTGACTTGGGCGCATGATTTTAGCCTTAATTTTTAAGGATTCATTTAAATTTAAACGATAGTATACGATTTTATTAATAAAAATTTAAGTGCCAAGTTTAATTGATTATGGGATAATACTGCCCAGTGTAACTTAACTATAATGATAATAAAGAAGAATATTGATGTCTTGGCAGTTTCAATTACCCAGTAATAATCCATTGTATATAAAATGGCTAAAAGAAACACAAAAATTAAGTGCTAGTCTTCGAGATGTATTTGAAAACTGGCATATTCGATTATTATTTCAGGAAAAAGCATCATTAAATGTATCGGATCAGTACCTATTAAATGTAACATCTAATGAAAGTTGGCAACGTATGATTGTACATTTAGATGATCAAACTCCATTAATTATTGGTCGAGTGGTTGTGCCAGAAATAACTTTTGAGCGTTATCAAGATCAATTATTAAATTTAAAAAAACGCTCTATTGGTGATCAACTATTATTTATTGACCCTAAGATTAAACGTAGCCCATTTTTATTTAATGAGTTTTCAGTTCAAGAGCTTCAATTTAGCCAATTACCAGATTGGTTGTTTGAGCAAGAGGATACAAGTGTAACTGCACGAAGCTCAATTTTTCATTTAAATGCAGAATACCCTTTAATGATTGAAGAGTATTTTTTAGCAAGTTTTTTTGAATCGTTAAAGGCAAATATATAATGGCAAAACTCAAAGCTTATTGCTTTTTAATGCGCCTACATCGCCCAATGCCTATTTTATTATTACTATGGCCAACATATTGGTCATTATGGACAGCTTCAGGAGGTTATCCAGGCAGAAAAATATTGATTATTTTTACCTTAGGCGTTGTGATCGTTAGAACTTTAGGTTGTATTATTAATGATTTATCAGATAGAAAATATGATAGCCAAGTTAAGCGTACTGAGAAAAGGCCATTAACAACAGGTGAAGTTAAACCAAATGAGGCATGGATTCTATTTATTATATTGGGTTTAATTGCCTTTTTATTGGTCTTATTTTTAAATATTGAAACAATTTTTATGTCATTTGGTGCTTTAGCATTAACCATTTTTTACCCTTTATGTAAGCGCTTTTTTTCATTGCCTCAATTGATTTTAGGTATGACATTTAACTATGGTATTTTAATGGCCTCAACAGCCATTTTAAAAACAATTACCCTAGAAGCATTTTTACTTTATTTGGCTTCAATTATTTGGACACTAGCCTATGATACAATTTATGCACTAGCAGATAAGCCCTATGATATTAAATTAAAGCTTAAATCATCAGCAGTAACTTTTGGTCGCTATGATATTGTCATGATTATTCTGTTACAGCAATTAAGTATTTTAGTCTTGTGCTTATTTGGGTTTATTAGTCATTTTTCTTGGATTTTCTATCTTGGTTTGATTGTTTGTGAAGTTTTATTTTTCTTTCAATATCGCTTATATAAAAAGCGAGATATTGCAAATGTTATTAAAGCATTTTCAGATAATCACTGGGTAGGTTTTGTGATATTTTTTGTAATTGTATTACAGTTTAGTTATACGCTTTGATGATTTTGTGTTTCTGAACGATAAGCTTTTGGATAAAGATTTTCTTTAATATGTGTGTAGATTTTACCTTCAGTCACTTGTGCTGTTAAACCATTTGTACTTGGCAATATAAACCATAGAGCAATGATTAGTACATATAAAATAGCATACTGAATTAGGTGGGAAAAAGAAATTAGCTTAAATGCTGTACCGAAGGATTTTTTTAGTGTTACCCCTGAAAGATTAACACTATAGAGTTCATCAAGGATTAAATGAACGCAAAAGCCATAGAATAAAAATATACCGAAAACCCAAGATACTAAATTATTTCCGCTTAAATGATAGATGCTGAATATAAGTAACATGCTTAAAAAAATACCCATCGGGACTGAATGAAAAATTCCTCGGTGAATGGTGAGTTTTCTAAAGATGTGAATAATACCATATCGAACCAGTAAAAAGGCAATAAACCAAGAGGAGATGCCGATAATAATACCAAGTTGGGGCATTAAAGAAAAAATAGCACAAAAACCACTAATGGCAGCTAAAATACCAAAAATAATGCTAATTGAAGTTGAATGATCAGAGTCAACATCCGGCAGAAACCCACCAACCATGCCAATACCAATGGCAGTAATTGTTTCAATTGGGGTTAAAATACCACAAGCAGCGACTAAGCCACCAGCAATGACACTTGCAGATGCCGCAATAGTTAAATGTGTATGAAAATTGGCCATGAGTTTGATTTATCTATATTTATTTGATTGTATTAAAGAGCATAACTAATATCGTTAAAAAGCTCTATTACTAAGTTAAATTATTTTTAATAAACAAAAATTTAGCTTACATAGCGTGTCGGTGAGTTTGATGATGTATAAAAAAAATTAAAAAAAAATGTTTTGATGACTTGAAAAGATTTGTTATGCCCTTATATAGGGATGTGCAAACAAATTAAATAAGCCAATTTTCTGGCTTAAAGATAGTTAATTAGTTTTAGATAAACACTCAAAAGGAGGAAATTAAATGAGTATTCGTCCATTACATGATCGCGTACTAGTGATACGTGCTGAAGAAGAAACAACAACAGCAGGTGGTTTAGTATTACCAGGTAGTGCTTCTGAAAAGCCAGTAACTGGTGAAGTCGTTGCGGTTGGTAACGGTAAAATCTTATCTGATGGTACAACACGTCCTTTAGATGTTAAAGTTGGTGATACTATTTTATTTGGTAAGTATTCAGGTACTGAAGTAAAGCTTGATGGCCAAGAATATCTAGTTATGCGTGAAGAAGATATTATGGGTGTTGTTGTTAAAGAAACAGCAAAAGCATAAGTTTTAGAATTAATTAGTTTTAAATTTTAAAGAGGAAATTAAACATGAGTGCAAAAACAGTTAAGTTTTCAGATGACGCACGTACGCGTATGCTTGATGGTGTTAATACACTAGCAAATGCAGTAAAAGTAACGTTAGGTCCTAAAGGTCGTAATGTTGTATTGGAAAAGTCTTTTGGTGCACCTACAATTACTAAAGATGGTGTTTCAGTTGCAAAAGAAATTGAACTTAAAGATAAGTTTGAAAATATGGGTGCGCAAATGGTTAAAGAAGTTGCATCACAAACTGCTGATATCGCAGGTGATGGTACAACAACTGCAACAGTTTTAGCACAATCTATTTTAACAGAAGGTTTAAAATCAGTTGCTGCTGGTATGAATCCAATGGATCTTAAGCGTGGAATTGATAAAGGTGTTCAAGCGGTTGTTGCTGAACTTAAAAATAACTTATCTCAACCATGTGATGATAATAAATCAATTGCTCAAGTTGGTACAATTTCAGCGAATGCTGATCAAGCTATTGGTAGTAAAATTGCTGAAGCAATGGAAAAAGTAGGTAAAGAAGGCGTTATCACTGTAGAAGAAGGTTCTGGCTTCGAAGATGAGCTAGCAGTTGTTGAAGGTATGCAATTTGATCGTGGTTATCTATCACCTTACTTTGTTACAAACCAACAAAATATGACAGCTGAGCATGAATCACCTTATATCTTACTAGTAGATAAGAAAATTTCTAATATTCGTGATTTACTTCCAGTATTAGAAAGCGTTGCGAAAGCAGGTAAGCCTCTAATGATTATTGCTGAAGATGTGGAAGGTGAAGCATTAGCAACATTAGTTGTTAACAATATTCGTGGTATTGTTAAGGTTGTTGCTGTTAAAGCGCCTGGTTTTGGTGATCGTCGTAAAGCAATGTTAGAAGATATCGCAATTCTTACAGGTGCAACTGTAATCTCTGAAGAAGTTGGCTTAACACTAGAGAAAGCGACAATTGATCAACTAGGTACAGCTAAGCGTATCCAAGTTACTAAAGAAGAAACCACTATCATTGATGGTGCTGGTGAAACAACTTCAATTGAAAATCGTATTGCACACATTCGTACACAGATTGATGAAGCAACTTCTGATTATGATCGTGAAAAATTACAAGAGCGCCTAGCTAAATTAGCTGGTGGTGTTGCTGTAATTAAAGTTGGTGCTGTGACTGAAGTTGAAATGAAAGAGAAAAAAGATCGTGTTGATGATGCGCTTCATGCAACGCGTGCTGCAGTTGAAGAAGGTGTTGTACCTGGTGGTGGCGTTGCATTAATTCGTGCAGTTGCTGCATTAGATAGCTTAACTGGCGATAATGAAGATCAAAACCACGGTATTGCAATTCTTCGCCGTTCAATGGAAGCACCTCTTCGTCAAATCGTAACAAATGCTGGTGGTGAAGCTTCAGTTGTTGTTAATGCAATTGCAAAAGGTGAAGGTAACTTTGGTTTTAATGCTGCAACTGGTGAATATTGCGATATGGTTGAAGCGGGTATTATTGATCCAACTAAAGTAACACGTTCTGCTATTCAAAATGCAGCGTCAATTGCTGGGTTGATGATTACAACAGAAGCTATGGTTGCTGAAATTCCTGAAGAAAAACCAGCTGCTCCTGATATGAGTGGCATGGGTGGAATGGGCGGCATGGGCGGAATGGGCGGCATGATGTAAGCCTTTTTCTTAAGCTTCTTATTTTTTAAGAATAAACTTAATAAAAGCCTGTATTTTATGCAGGCTTTTTTTTTGCCTTTTATATAAGAAGTCTTTAAACTTGATTGACTATTTAGAAAAAATTTAAAATCTAATTTATCTTAAGGATTTATACATGAATGAAATGCAAAGTATTTGGCATAATGGCGCTTTAGTTCCATGGCAAGAATGTAAGGTACATATTCTAACGCATGGGCTACATTATGGCAGCGGTATTTTTGAAGGTATTCGTGCTTATCAAACTGATCAAGGCCCAGCTATTTTTAAGTTACAAGAGCATATGGCGCGTTTTATTTATTCTGCTAATGCGTTGGGTATGAAACTACCTTATACGCAGAAAGAATTAGAAGATGCAGTTTGTTTAACCGTTCAGTCAAATCACTTAGAATCAGGTTATATTCGCCCTGTTGCATTTTATGGTTATGATGAGTTAGGTGTTGTGCCTGCAAAAAATTCACCAATCGATGTTGCCGTTGCCTGCTGGCCATGGGGTAAATATTTAGCCAGTGACCTAATTGATGTTGAAATTAGTCAGTATATTAGAATACACCCTAAATCAACCATTGCTGATGCAAAAATTTGTGGTCACTATGTTAATAGCTTATTATCTAAACTTGCATCAAATCAAGCAAAGTATCATGAAGTGTTAATGCTAGATGCCGATGGCTTTGTTGCTGAAATGTCAGCATCAAATGTCTTTATTGTTAAAAATAATAAAGTCTATACAACAGAAGAAGGTACCATTTTAGTTGGTATTACGCGTAATGTTGTCATTGATATTTTAAAATCTAAAGGTTATGAGGTAATTGAAACAAAATTCACACCTAACGAAATCATTGATGCTGATGAAGCCTTTGTTTGTGGGACAGCAGTTGAAGTTGTTTCAATGAAAAGCTTAAATGATCAGTTAATTAATCATGGTCAAATAGGCAAGGTAACAGAATTAGTTAAAGAGGCCTATCACCGAATCGTTACAGGTAAAGATGAAAGTTATCAAGATTCATTAACCTTAGTAAGTGAATATTCTACCACATAGCAATTTAGTTCTATTTTTATCATAAAATATCAATGCCATGATGGATAAATTAATAATAGCTTCCTAGACTTATATAAATCAAAATTGGTTTCAAGTAATCTAGGAGTGTTTTTTAGTATGAAAAATATAATTATACTATCTGCATTAAGTGTTTTATTCAGTGTGTCAGTTAGTAGCTTTGCTGCATTTGGCGTTAATACAGGTGTAAGTACAGATACGGCAAGCCAAGCATTAAGTTCTAAAGCTTCAGTTGGTGATACAAAAGATATTAATGAGATTATTAATCTTAATATTAATGATCAAAGTGATCAGGTGATGTGGAGTAATTTTGTTAAAAACTGTATGTTACCTGATTTATCTCATGATCAAATTGCTTCTTTAGCAACAGGTGGCGTAAGTGGTATAAATAAATTTTTAACAAGCTTCACACCGCAACAAAGCGCAATGACCATGGCATATAATAAGCTTGTATCTTGCCCTGATGCAAAACCAGCAGCAAAAAAATTGCTTGAAAAACTATCAACAGCCCAAGTGACAAAATCAAAATCATCGCTTTGGTAAAAGGCTAGTACTTAATAGCGCAATCAGTTAAACTTCTATTTATTATTACTAGATTATATAATTGTGTGGATGCGTCAAAAAGATAATATCAATTTAATATCTATAGTTCTATGGCTTTTTATAAGCTGTATTATCTTGGGATTTTTAGATATGATCTCATCTAATAGTATTGTTGATGCAGCTGCGAATTTTTATATTAGTGATATGATTGCTTATCTTATTTTTGCAACACTAATACTTTTGTTAAAAATGGGTTATACATGGGCTAAATATGCGTATGTGATTTTCTTATTTTTTTGGTTTATTATTCTATTTTCTTTATTAATTCCTTATTTTAATCATACAGTTAACTTAATGTTAATTGGTTTGCAGATTGTATTAAATTTATTAGGCGTTTTTATTTTATTCCAAAGCCAAAGTAATACCACTCATTCATGTATATAAGTTAAATTTAGATTGAAATTGCCTTTCATAAAAGGCTGTGGTAGCGTAAAAACTATTCTATTTAAAGGACTTTAAGGCAGGAATGCAGATTGTATCGTATGACAGATAAACGCAGTCTATGGCAAGGGCGTTCTGATATAAGCAAGCATGAATATATCTATCAAATTGTTCAGCAATTATCAATTGATCAATTAAAGCCAACTTCTGGCTTTGGTTTAATTGGTTTTGCATCTGATGAAGGTGTTCGGCGAAATTTAGGTAGAGTTGGTGCAAAAGAAGGCCCTGATGCACTAAGGCGAGCATTAGCATCAATTGCATTAAAAAAAGAGATGAGCTTATATGATTTAGGGGATGTGTTATGCTTAGATGGTGATTTAGAAAAAGCGCAGAGTCAATTAGCAGCATCGGTTAAATCAATCATTGAAAATGGCTTGATGCCGGTTGTCTTAGGTGGTGGGCATGAGACAGCTTGGGGGCATTTTCTAGGTATTGATCAGGCTTATGCATCCAAAGAAGAGGTTGCGATTATTAATTTTGATGCACACCTAGATTTAAGAGCATTAATTGATAATAAATATGCCTCTTCAGGTACGCCGTTTTATCAGATTTCAGAGTATTTAAAATCAATGGATAGGCCATTTCATTATTACTGTGCAGGTGTACAGCCATTTGCAAATACCAAGACATTATTTGATTATGCAAATGATCATCAAGTTAATATTTATTTGGCAGAAGAGATTAATCAAAATCCTTATAATTTGGGTTTTATCAAAAATATAATTGAGAAGCATAATAAAATTTATGTCTCAGTCTGCTTGGATGTGTTTCAGGCAGCTATAGCACCTGGCGTTAGTGCGCCACAAGCATTAGGCATTAACTTAACTTATGTTTTAGAAGCATTAAAATTATTGGCTCAATCTAATGCTGTCGTGGGAGTTGATATAGTTGAATTATCACCACGTTATGATATTGATTGCCAAAGCGCTAAATTAGCAGCTAGCCTATTAAGTACTTTTTTACAGACCTAATGAGTATTAAGTCTTTTAAATATTTAAAAAGAAACAATTTATATTAATTAACTTTAGGAGTTTTAAGATAAATGGATGAAGTAGTGGAATCAAATTATCAAAGTCAAGATAAGCATGCGCCATATACAGTTAAGGCGCCAACAGGTAGCTCATTACAATGTAAAAGTTGGCAAACAGAGGCAGCACTTAGAATGTTGATGAATAACTTAGATCCAAGTGTTGCTGAATATCCAGAGCAACTAGTTGTCTATGGTGGGATTGGAAAAGCAGCAAGAAATTGGCCCTGTTTTAATAAAATTGTTGAAACTTTGAAATCATTAGAGTCTGATCAAACATTATTAATTCAATCTGGAAAACCAGTCGGTGTATTTACTACAACTGAAGATAGCCCAAGAGTATTAATTGCCAATTCAAATTTAGTACCACATTGGGCAAATTGGCAGCACTTTCATAAACTTGATCAAGCAGGTTTAATGATGTATGGCCAAATGACGGCAGGCTCTTGGATTTATATTGGCTCACAAGGTATTGTCCAGGGAACTTTTGAAACATTTGTTGAAATGGCAAGACAACATTATCAGGGTGATCTAGCAGGAAAATGGATACTAACTGCAGGTCTAGGTGGTATGGGTGGAGCACAACCATTAGCAGCAGTATTAGCAGGCGCCTCTGTTTTAGTAGTTGAGTGTGACCCATCACGAATAGATTTCCGCCTAAAGACAAAATATTTAGATTATAAAGCAGATAATCTTGATCATGCTTTGGAATTAATTGAAACAGCAAAAAATGAAAAACGCGCAATTTCTGTTGGTTTATTAGGCAATCAAGCTGAAATTTTACCAGAACTTGTAAAGCGTGATGTTCGCCCTGATGCAGTTACCGATCAAACCAGTGCACATGATCCATTAAATGGTTATTTGCCAATTGGCTGGAGCTTAGAGAAAGCAAAAACAATGCGTCAAAGTGAGCCTGAAACAGTGATTAAGGCAGCAAAAGAATCAATGGCTATCCATGTTCAAGCGATGTGTGATTTAGCATCATTAGGCATTCCTACATTTGACTATGGTAATAATATTCGTCAAATGGCCTATGAAGCTGGATGTAAAAACGCCTTTGATTTTCCGGGCTTTGTGCCAGCTTATATTCGGCCATTATTCTGTCAAGGCATTGGCCCATTTCGCTGGGTAGCATTATCTGGAGATCCTGAAGATATCTATAAAACAGATCAGAAAGTAAAAGAATTATTACCTGATGATAAACATTTGCACCGTTGGTTGGATATGGCCAAATCGCGAATTCAATTTCAAGGCTTACCTGCAAGAATATGCTGGGTTGGTTTAGGTGATCGTGCAAAGCTTGGTGTTGCATTTAATGAGATGGTTAAATCTGGAGAATTAAAGGCGCCTATTGTTATTGGTCGTGATCATTTAGATTCAGGCTCTGTTGCCAGCCCCAATCGAGAAACTGAAGCTATGATGGATGGTTCTGATGCGGTATCAGACTGGCCTTTATTAAATGCACTATTAAATACAGCTTCAGGTGCAACTTGGGTAAGCTTGCATCATGGTGGTGGTGTTGGTATGGGCTTTTCACAACATGCTGGCATGGTAATTGTTGCAGATGGTACAGATAAAGCAAAAGCCAAACTAAACCGTGTATTAACAAATGATCCAGCGACAGGTGTTATGCGTCACGCAGATAGCGGTTATCAAAAAGCTATCGACTGTGCAAAAGAACACAACCTAAATTTACCGATGATTAATGAATAACGTGATAGGTGGTGATGTATGGATACAGTAGAATTTAAAGAAGAGATTAATACGTTTGAAAAAGTAATTGAAAAAAAAGAGAAAATAGCTAGTGGAATAGATCAATCATTGGGTGAGGATAGTATGCTGCCATTTATATTAATTCCAGGAAGTTTAGATCTTGAGAGTATTCGACATTTGATTCAAAATGATCGTAAAATAAAACTTGCAGATAGTGCTTATCATGCAATTGATCGTTCCTATCAAATATTACAAGAATTAATTTCTCAAGGTAAAACAATCTATGGTGTTAATACAGGTTTTGGCCTATTAGCGAATAAAAAAATAGAAAAAGAAGAGCTAAAGCGTTTACAAAAGCGTTTGATTTTATCGCATGCTGCTGGTGTTGGTAAAATGCTAGATACAGACACAGTTAAATTAATACTCTTATTAAAAATTAATAGTCTTGCCCAAGGTTATTCAGGTGTTTCGCGTAAATTAATTGATCGCTTAGTCTTTTTTTATAATCAGAAAGTATTCCCTGAAATTCCATCTCAAGGCTCAGTTGGTGCTTCAGGAGATTTAGCACCATTAGCGCACTTATCATTACCATTATTAGGTGAAGGGCGTGTTAATTACCAAGGAAAAATCGTTTCAGCATCAAATGCATTAGCTAGTATGGATATAGAGCCACTTCAACTAGAAGAAAAAGAAGGTTTAGCATTAATTAATGGTACTCAAGCTTCAACAGCTATTGCTTTAACAGGATTATTAAAGGCACAAAAGAATTTTGCAATTGCAACGATTTCAGGTACCTTATCGCTTGATGCTGTTGCAGGTAGTATTCGCCCATTTCATCCAACGATTGCAAGAATGAAAAAATCACAAGGGCAAATGGTTTTCTCTCATGCAGTGTTTAAATTAATTGAAGGCAGTGAAATTTTACTTTCTCATCAAAATGAATGTAATAAAGTACAAGATCCTTATTCAATCCGTTGTCAGCCCCAAGTTATGGGTGCAATCTGGCAACAAATTAAGCATGCTGAAGATAGTTTAATTAATGAAGCAAATGCAGTTTCTGATAACCCTTTAATTATTCCAGATACAAAAGAGGTTATCTCAGGTGGTAATTTTCATGCAGAATCAGCAGCTTTAAGTGCAGATCAAGTAGCAATTGCTGTATGTGAAATTGGTTCAATTGCAGAACGTCGAATCGCACTTTTAACTGATAAAGCTTTTAGTGGGCTGCCCGCATTTTTAGTTAAAGATGCTGGCTTAAACTCAGGATTTATGATCGCACATGTAACAGCTTCTGCCTTAGCCAGTGAAAATAAAACACATGCACACCCAGCCTCTGTTGATTCATTGCCAACCTCAGCCAATCAAGAAGATCATGTTTCTATGGCAACGTTTGCCGCAATGAAGTTAAATCAGATTTGTGATAATGTTTTACAGATTTTAGCGATTGAAACCTTAGCTGCATGCCAAGGAATTGATTTTAGATCGCCATTGAAGTCATCTGATAAATTAATGGGTTATTATATGCGGATAAGGCGTGAGGTATCTTTTTATGAAAAGGATCGCTTATTTGCAGATGACATTGCTAAGATTGCTAAATTAATTAGTCAGATTGCTTATTATGGTGAGATGTATCATGATCTCTTCTCTTGATCTTTTAATTAAAAATGCACGTCTTTTAACGATTAATAATCAATTCGATATATTAGATTGTGCTGATGTTGGTATTAATAATGGTAAAATTGTAGCAATTGATAAGAAATTAGCCAAAGTAGATGCAATTAAAGTCATTGATGCTAAAGGTGCACTTCTAACGCCAGGCTTAATTGATTGCCATACACATATTATCTATGCAGGCAATCGTTCAGATGAGTTTGCAATGAGGTTAAATGGTGCAAGTTATCAAGAGATTGCTAAAAAAGGTGGTGGTATATTATCAACTGTTAATGCAACGCGTAAAGCAAGTGTTGATGAATTGATTTCATCTGCCTCAAAGCGTTTAGATGTTATGTTAAATTATGGTGTGACAACACTTGAAGTTAAGTCAGGCTATGGGCTTGATATGAATGCTGAAATCAAAATGCTACAAGTTGCTAAAGTATTAAATGATCAGTATCCTGTATCAGTTATAGCAACTTTTCTTGCTGCGCATGCAGTGCCACCTGAGTATAAAAATAACCCAGATGAGTATCTTAATCTTATTATTGAGCAAATGCTTCCTGAAGTAAAAGCCAAAAATTTAGCTGAGTTTATTGATGCTTTTTGTGAATCAATTGCATTTGATGCTAATCAAGTAAAGCGACTGTTTGAAAAATCTAAGTCATATGGTTTTAAACTAAAGTTACATGCAGAGCAACTAACAGATCAAAAAGGTGCTAAATTAGCTGCCAGTATGGGGGCGTATTCAGTGGATCATTTAGAATATTTAAATAAAGAGGATGTTATAGCTTTAAAAGAAAATAATACAGTTGCTGTATTATTACCTGGTGCTTATTACTTTCTTAAAGAAACTAAGTTGCCGCCGGTTGATGCACTACGACAGCATCAAGTACCAATTGCTATTGCAACGGATGCTAATCCTGGTAGCTCACCATTTCTATCTTTACCACTAATGATGAATATGGCATGTATTTTATTTGGCTTGTCTATTAAAGAAGCTTGGCAGGCTGTAACTATTAATGCTGCCAGGGCATTAGATCGTCAGAATAGTATCGGTAGTATAGAAGTTGGAAAATTAGCAGATTTAGTTATTTGGAATACAAATAATGAAAATGATATTGTTTGCAATTCAACTGGGATTAAGATAGATAAATTTATAAAATCAGGTGTATTAATTAAAATTTAACTTAAATTTTTATGATAAATATTTGATAAATTAAATCCAAGTAATATTTATTTGGAGGTTGTATATATGTTTAAAGAGCCATTATTTGAAGTACAAGATATATCTAGTGATGAAGATGAGAGGTTAGATTTATCTGAGGTTAGAAGTTTATCTACCAAAGCATTTGTTCAAGATTATTTAAATCAAGAAGTACCGTTATCTTTAAAATTTAATGAAAAAGAACAAAGTGCTACATTGTATTTGGTTCGTCCAGAGGGTGGAGTTTTTGCCGGTGGTGCATCAAATACTGTAGCAATACCTAAAGATGGTTATTTTATCTATTTTAAATCTCAACTTGAACGCGGTGTATCTGGAGAAGCTATTGCTTCTTTTTCAGCGACAGTACTACCTTGGAAAGAAAATAGTATATGTACTCAAAATCTTGATGAGGCTGAAGATATAATTGTAACGCCAATACTTGAAGGTTGTACATTTGTGATTGATAAAAAAAATGCTGAAGTCCATCATATCAATGCGCAAACAGAGTCAGGCAATATTTCTGTTGATTTAATGCATACGAAAATAGAAAAATTAATGCGTGAAAACTCTCTTAGTGAATCAGATATAATAGTAATTGGTCCTCAATCCGGTACTGAGTCATATCATTTTAAAGAACATGAAAAACTAGCTAATATTGCTAATGTTGTTGGAGTTAAGACGCAAGCTGTCTGGGAATTTAATGTTCATACTTATGGTATAAATTGTGAGTCAGAAGAATATGAAATTGACCAAGTTTCAGTCAAGCGTTATAGTATAGGCGATAAAGCTATAGCAAGATCACCTAAAACTGTATTTGCAAGTGAAGCTTCTGAGGCAAAGCATAAAAAAAGTATTTGTGAAACTATCTCTGAAAGCTGTGTAATTCTTTAAGCTTCTTGTAAGGTGACATTTAATTCTAGTACTGAGTGGCCATCGATATTACCAACATCGACATTGACTTTTTCTCTGTCAACTTTAACATACTTTGCAATGACTTCCATAATCTCTTGTTGAAGTTTAGCTAAAATTTCAGGTGAAGCTAAAACGCCTTCATCACCACTGCCTGAGCGCTCTGCTCTTTGATGAGCAACAATAATCTGTAAACGTTCTTTTGCAATATCAGCTGATTGCTTTGATGTCTTTGAGCGAAATAAATCAAAAAGTCCCATTATTTAAGCCCTCGCGCCTTTGAAAATTCTCTGAAAAAGACCAATCTTTTTAGCTTCAATATAGCGAAGAGGTTTATCTTCTCCTAAAAATCGCTCAACTGCGTCGAGATAGGCTTGTCCTGCATCACTATCATTATCCATAATGACAGGCACACCAGCATTTGATGCTTTAAGGACTGCTTTAGATTCAGGAATAACGCCAAGTAAAGGTATGGATAAGATATCTTTAACATCAGTTAATGATAACATTTCACCATTATCAACGCGATCAGGTGAATAACGTGTTAATAAGAGATGCTCTTTTATCGGGTCATCTCCTTTCTCTGCGCGGCGGCTTTTACTGGATAATACACCTAAAATACGGTCAGAGTCACGAACAGATGACACTTCAGGGTTGGTTACAACGATTGCTTCATCTGCAAAATACATCGCCATTAAAGCGCCTTTTTCAATACCTGCTGGCGAATCGCATACAATATAGTCAAACTCTTTAGCTAGCTCATCTAAAATTTTGCCAACAGCTTCTTGTTTTAAAGCATCTTTATCACGTGTTTGCGATGCTGGTAGGATATATAAGTTATCAATACGTTTATCTTTAATTAAGGTTTGCTTGATATTGGATTCACCATTAACAAGATTAATAAAATCATAGACGACACGGCGTTCACAACCCATCACTAGATCAAGGTTTCTTAAGCCTACATCAAAGTCGATAACAACTGTCTTATTACCTTTCTGAGCAAGTCCAGAAGCAAATGCAGCACTTGTGGTTGTTTTGCCAACACCACCTTTACCAGAGGTGATGACAATTATCCTTGCTTTTTTTTCATCTTTTTTATGATTCTCTTTTTTCTTATCACTGACTTCTACTTCACTCACGGTACGATCCTCTATATTACTGTTAAATCAGTTAAATTGTTTAGTTAATCGGTAGTATCATTAACTGTCCATCTTTTAAGTATATTTGATGTGAGCGATTTTGCTCACTATGGTAACCATCTTCAAATAAACGGTATTGTCCTGCAATAGAAATTAAGTTTGCTTCTAGGTTATGACAGAAGATACGTGCATCAGCATTACCATTAATGCCTGCCAACGCACGACCGCGTAAAGTACCATAGACATGGATGCTGCCTTCAGCGAGTAATTCGGCGCCTGGACTTACTGTTGATGTAACAACTAAGTCACCTTCTGATGCATAAACTTGTTGTCCTGAGCGAATCGGTGTATCAATAATAAGACTTTGTTTACTGTATTGGCGTGCGATTGCCTCAGAAGCCTTTTTACTGCCATTTGTTGTCGTTTCTTTATCTTCTTTAGACTGTCTTGGTTGAGCAGTTAGTCGAGCTTCAGTTAAAACAGGTAAATTAAGTGATTTTATTTTTTCTTGCCAAGTGCTATTTTTAGTGCAGTAGCCAACAGGAATTAGTGCATGTTTTACTAATAGGTTGTTTAATGCTTCTAAATCGATTGTTTTAGTTTCATCTTTTTCAAGATCAAGTAAATCAATCACAATGGGTGCTTGATTGAAAAAGTTAGGTGCCTGTTCTTTCTTCTTAGCAAGTTCTTTATCAATTGTATCAATATGATTGCTGGTTAATTGCAACACGCTAAGTGTGAACAATCGACCTTTAAGCTGAAATGCTGCTTCCATGTTGCCTCTTTTATTAAGTATTGGTTATTTACCCTGTATAGTTTATGGTTTTATAGCGTTAGTATCCAGCTTTCGCAAGAAAAAAATTATAAATATTGTCTTCTTAAGGTTTTCATTTGCAGCAATTTAGGACAAAAAGTGATTATAATACAGAAAAATGTATAAAATCTGTAAAAGTAAAAAAGGACCTATTAATTTGAAGCCTTCATTTTATATAAGTATTGTATTGTTGATTGGTATTATCAGTGCATCGTTTGTTTTTTTAATCACAGGTGAAGCTGCAATTAGCCCAAGCTTACTTTTAAAGTTGTTATTTTCTTTATTGGATCAAACTTATCAGATGACATTATTAGATCAGGTCATCTTATTTATTAAATTACCTATTTTAGTTGCAGCATTATTAGCAGGTATTGTCTATGGTTTTGCAGGAGCATTGATGCAAGGGTTATTAAGAAACCCTTTAGCTGATCCAGGTGTTTTAGGTGTATCATCAGGTGCATCGCTAATGGTTGTTTTAGGATTATATTTTTGCGCAACACCTTTTATGATTAGCTTTAATCAAAATATAATTATTTTAGGCTTAGCAGCGATTGGTGCTGCAGTTGTTTTAGTTTTAATGTATTTAGTTTCAGTCTTGTTTATTAATGGTAAGATAACAGGAGTGCTATTAGCAGGTGTTGCATTAGCTTCTATCTTTTCATCGGTTTTAATGTTAATTATTACATTTTCACAGACAAGTAATTTACATTTTGCATTAAGTTGGCTTATGGGGGGTATTCAAAACGTATCGTGGATTTTGTTGGGCTTTGATTTTATTGTCATTGTTGTTGCCTTAATTCTACTACAAAGATTAGCGCCGGCATTAGATATTTTGGCATTAGGGGAGTTAGATGCTAAAGTAAGCGGTGTGAACATGAACAGGCTATTAGTTATGATATTAATTGGTTTGTCAAATATTATGGCCGTTGCAGTTTCAATTTCAGGCCCTATTGCTTTTATTGGTTTAGTTGCACCACATATTGTACGCCTTTTAGGGTTACGTACCCACTTTGCATTATTATTAAATAGTGCATTAACTGGAGGTTTATTGGTAATTATTTCAGAGATTATTGCAAGGTGTTTATTTGCGCCATATGTTTTGCCATTAGGCGCTATCACTGCATTAATTGGAGCGCCATTTTTTTTAATGTTATTATGGCGATCAAGAAAATTAAGCTTATTTATATAAAGCTACTATTTATTTGATTTTTGCTTCTTTATAGATGACGTGCTTGCGAGCAACTGGGTCAAATTTTTTAATTTGAAATTTTTCAGTCATCGTACGTTTGTTTTTAGTTGTTGTATAAAAATGACCCGTACCTGCTGATGAAACAAGTCTTATTTTTTCACGCATGAGATTTTCCTCTTATACTTTAATGCCGCGGCTGCGGACATCAGCTAACACACTGTCAATACCTTTTTTATCAATGATACGCATTCCTTTGGCACTGACGCGAAGTTTGACATAACGATTTTCACTTTCAACCCAAAAACGATGTGTGTGAAGATTAGGTAAAAAACGACGTCTTGTTTTATTATGCGCGTGAGAGACATTATTGCCGCTCATTGGGCGCTTATTTGTAACCATACATACTCTGGACATGATAACCTCCAAATTAAACTAAAAAACTAAAATTCTTCAAGGCTGGAATTTATATCAGATATTGATAAAAATAACAAGTCTTAGAGCAAAAAGAATCAGAAAAAGTAAGTCTTAAATGAATATTTAGCTATTGGTTTCATCTAAGCTTAGCATCTTAGTATTGTAGTCATATTCGATAATTTCAGCATAACGCGCCCAGTCGATAAAAGTATGTAAAATACGTTCTGCTTCTTTTTCACTAAAATGATCTTCAAGCTCAGTTAAAAAGCGTGATTGTGGCGCACGCTTATTAGGGCGTTCTTTTAGTACTTTAACAACGTGGCGTGCAAGTGGAATATTTTGCAATAATAATCGAGAAAATAGGACTTTACGGTCTGTGATATCAGCATTAACAAATGTTTTACCAAGCTCTGTCATTGTAATATCGCCTTCAGCAATATGCGCAAGTTGTAATACAGATAAGATTTCTAAAATAGGGAATAAATCATCGACATCTAAGCGCACATAATCAGCTACTTCAGGTAAGTCAATGGCACCTTTTTCTTGCATTTCATACATTTCAGATAGTAAACCTGCTAATTCAGCAATGTCCGTATCAGGCAAGCGATAAGCAATCGTTAATGCGCGACGTCGGTTCATTCGTTCGCCTAATTCTTTTGTTTGGGCTGTTGTCATCATCCGGTAAACTTCATCGATTAAATGACTAACTGCTAAATCTTTAGAGTTTCTAGGTCTTGGTAGATCAATCTTTAATTCACCTCGAATAAACCCTGGGTTACTACCAAAGATAATCACTCGATCAGCGGTTAAGACTGCTTCTTCAATATTATGGGTGACAAATAAGATACCTTTCATATCATTATTTTTTTCCCATAATTCGAGTAAATCCTCACGTAATATTTCAGCAGTTAAGACATCTAGGGCAGAAAAGGGTTCATCCATTAATAAAATATCGGGTTTTAATACCAATGCTCTGGCAAAGCCAACACGCTGACGCATACCGCCTGATAACTCTTTAGGATAAGCATTTTCAAAACCATCTAAACCAATCATGTCAATTGCATCAATTGCACGCTTTCTTCTTTCTTTTCTCGGAATGCTTCGAGCTTCTAAGCCTAATTCTACGTTTTCTAATACAGTAAGCCACGGCATTAGTGCAAAGCTTTGAAATACCATAGAGATATCTGAAACAGGCTCAGTAACAGGTTGATTGCGATAAAGTACTTCACCTGATGTTGGCGCACTTAAGCCTGCGATAATTCTAAGTAATGTTGATTTACCAGAACCAGATTTACCAAGTAAGGCAACAATTTCACCTTCTTTAAGTGTAAAATTTACATTCTCTAGTACGACTAAATCTTGTTTGTCAGGGTTTTGAAATGCTTTATTAACATTGCGAACATTAATAATGCTTGTTACATCAGCTGCTTGATTAGGTAGTGGTTGTGATTGAAGTTTACTTTTCATCATAATATTACTCCATTTTATAGCGTGTTTCAGCAAAGCGGTAGAGTCGTCGCCAGAATAAACGGTTAATTAAAGTTACCCAAAAGCACATAACAATAACACCAAGTGCAACTTCAGGCATATGGCCAAGCATTGTATTATCAGTAATATAAGAACCAAGTCCTGTTGCGCTAAATTTTTGGTTATTCCAATCAATTACTTCAGCAACAATACTGGCATTCCAAGAGCCGCCAGCAGCAGTAATTGCGCCTGTGACATAAAATGGAAATACTGAAGGAATTAAATATTTACTCCATTTAGTCCAGCCAGATAACTGTAAGTTATGTGATGCAAGCTTTAATTCTTGTGGAATAGCTGAAGCGCCTGCAATAACATTAAATAAAATATACCATTGCGTTCCTAAAATCATTAAAGGTGCGCACCAGATTTGAAAGTTTAAGTGCCAGGCAAGTACAATAAGGGCAAATGGCCCGTATAATAAATTAGCAGGAAAAGCGGCTAAAATTTGAGCAATCGGTTGAATAGTTTGTGCTAATTTAGGGCGAGTACCAATCCAAATACCAATGGGTATCCAGATAAATGAGCATAAAATAATTAAGATGAAGACTCTAGCACCAGTATAAAAGCCAAGCACAAAAACATGTAATGTTTCTTTAAAATCAATATTGGTATCAGCATAGACAAACTGCCAAATTAAATAAAAGAAAATAACGCCGCATAGGATCAGAGATAAATACCAAACAAATGCTGAGATAGAACTTGGCTTTGTAGCAGAAAATAAATGTGTTTTGCGCCTATGTGGGCGTTTTCTTAGTAATTTTAAATTAACAATATGATTGGCATAAATACCAAATGTATGGCTAAAGCGCTTCATCCAAGGTGCACGTTTCATGACATTTAAAAACCAAGAAGATTGATTTTGCTCTTGAATGTCAGTAACAACAAACTTTTCACTCCAGGCAACTAATGGTCTAAATAAAAGCTGATCGTATAATAAAATGACAATTAGCATGGCGATAAGTGCATAAAAAATGGCATGGCCATTACCTTGATTGAGTGCCGTTTGAATATATGAGCCAATACCAGGTAACATCACTTCATGATGACCAACAGAGATTGCTTCTGAGGCAACAACAAAAAACCATCCCCCTGACATAGACATCATGGCATTCCATAGTAGACCAGGCATTGAAAATGGTACTTCTAATTTCCAAAAACGTTGCCATGCTGAGAGTTTGTACATATCAGCTGCTTCATTTAACTCTTTTGGAATTGTTCTTAGAGACTGGTAAAAACTTAAGGTCATATTCCATACTTGTGACGTAAATACAGCGAAAATTGCAGCGCATTGTGGGCCTAAAAGTGAGCCTGGAAATAGGGCAACAAAAGCAACAATCAAAATAGAAAGATACCCAAGAATAGGCACAGATTGTAAGATATCAATAATCGGGATGATTACTTTACCAGCACGTGTGCTTTTTGCAGCAATCGCGCCAATAACAAAGCTAAAAATAAACGATAAAATTAAAGCAATAAACATCCTTAGCACTGTCTCTAGTGCATAGCGGGGCAAATACCATGGACTTAAATGGATAGTCGGTAAATGGTCAAAGGAAAAACTACCACCAAGATTAGAACCAGTCCATGCAAGTGCCAATAAAACACTAAAGACTAGAAATAATGCGAATAAATCCCATTTATTTGGTAGAAGCTGAGTTGCAGGTTGGTTAAATAAGGTATCTCTCATAGCACCAAACTCTTAAGCTGTTGAACTTTTAGAAGGGGTTGCGAGTGAGAATCTAACATTATTAGCAATTAAATGATAGAAGTTTTTTGGAAAAATATGCTTAATGTTGTTATCATAGCAAGAACAAATTAAGTTATTAATATAATTTATCAAGTTAAAAATTTAAAAAAGGAGTTTGCCATGGCGCTTAAACGTAATCTATTAATTCTATCAGCAGCAGTTGCAACGGCACTAGCTACGTCATCTGCTTATGCAGATTTATATAACCGAGATCCAGGCTTTTATTTTGAAGCTGCAATGGGTGGATGGATTGATGCTTCAACTGCCTATGACTCTTCTCCTGTCGGTTCAGTTAATGCTGGATATAATTTTAATAAGCAATTTGCGCTACAAATAGCGCCTTATGTAAGTGCAACAGCTAATGCCGTTGTTGGTGAAGGTATTTGGAATATCCCAACAAATAGTCGTTGGAATCCTTATCTTGCCGCTGGTGCAGGTTATATGCATATGGTGCATAGTGGCTTTGGGATGGATGCTGGTGGTGGTATTCGTTATCAAGTATCCAAAGACCTTGATTTAACATTAAATTATCGTTATATGCAGCTCTTTGATGGTGATTTGCATAATGGACAGGTTGTAACGTTAGGCATTAGAGTGCTTTTTGGTCAAGCTGGTGCAGCAACAACTGCAGCTAGTGACCAAGTGGTTAAAGAACAGTATGCATTACCAGCTGGTGTCGATCGTTGTAGTGGTGATATGTCACAAGCAACTCGTCAATCAACTGGATGTTATAGTGTATCAAGTGATCAAGTAACCATGCATTTAGATGTTAAATTTGCTTTTGATAAATCAATGCTAACACCAGGCAGTAAAATAGCAGTTACACGCCTTGCAAGTTTTATGAAACAATACCCATCAACGAATGTTGTACTTTATGGTTATGCTAGTTGGGAAGGTAGAGGCTCAAAAGCTTATAATAAAAAGTTATCTTTAAGACGTGCAAATAGTGTTAAAAGTTATCTATATAGCCTAGGTGTCGATAATACAAGGATTAAAACGGTTGGTATGGGTATCTCAAGTCCAATTGCTTCAAATAAAACAGAAGAAGGACGTGCATTAAACCGTCGTGTGGAAGCGGCAATTGATTTACCATTAAAACAAACTAGTAACTAATGAAAGAAATAATAAAAGTCTTACATACCGAATGGGGTGATGGCTGGGGTGGTCAAGAAATGAGGACCATCAATGAGATGAAGGCTGTTGCCCAACAAGGTGTTAAAGTTTACTTGGCTTGTACAGCGCATGCTAAAATTGGCCAGAAAGCTAAAGCTTTAGGCTTTGAAGTCTTTCATTTCCCGTTTAAAGGTAACTGGGATTATAAAACCTTATTTGGCCTTAAGAAATTAATCAAAGACTTAGAAATTGATATTGTTAACACACACTCTAGTAAAGATACAGTGGTCGGAGGCCTAGCTGCAAAATTAGCAGGTTGTAAATTTATCCGTACGCGTCATTTATCGATTCCTGTTAAAAAAACATCATTTATGAATAAAATGGCTGATCATGTTATCACAACTGGAGAAGCTGTTCGTCAAAATATGATTAGTTATAGTGGTTTAAAAGCAGATAAAGTAACTTCAGTTGCAACTGGTGTTGATGAAGGGCTATTTGACTCTAAGCGTTATGACTCAAATAAAATGCGTGATCAATTTGCTATTAAAGAAGATGAAATTGCCATTGGTATTATTGCGGTATTAAGAAATGGCAAACGCCATGACTTATTTTTGCAAATGGGTAAATTACTTAAAGAAAAAGGCTTGAATGTTCGTTTAATGATTGCGGGTAGTGGTCCAGGAAAGGAACGAATAGAGGCGTTAGTTAAAGATACTCAAATGTCAGATTATACAACGTTAACAGGCCATATTGATAAACCGCAAGAGCTATTAAGTGCTTTAGATTATTTTGTCCTAAGTTCTGATGCTGAAGGTGTACCACAATCAGTGATTCAAGCCTTAGCAATGAATAAAGCAACTTTAGCAACCGATGTTGGTAGTACAGCTGATTTATATCAAGGGGATAATTTTATACTGGTACCAAAAGGTAATCCAGAGTATTGGGCGCAACAGCTTGAAGTCTTAATTATATATCCTGAAAAAAAACAACAATTAGAATCAAAAGCGCGAAATTCGATATTAGCTGAGTTTTCAACTAAAGCAATGACAGATAAAGTATTAAGCATTTATCATCGAGTATTAGGCTATGATGATTAATCCTTTTAAGCGATCAGTGCCAGTTTTAATGTATCATCATGTACTAGAGCAATCAGGTTTTATTTGTTCATCAATTGAAGAATTTGATCAACAAATGGCTTATTTGGTTGCTAACAAATATAAGACATTAACCATTGATGAGTTTTATCAATATAAAAAGGGAAAGCTTAAGTTACCTAAAAAAAGTGTGCTTATTACTTTTGATGATGGTTGGCGCAATAATTTTGTTTATGCTTATCCGATTTTAAAAAAATATGGCCTAAAAGCAACCCTTTTTGTTGTCACTGGTTGGATTGAGGCAGCATCAAATAGTAATGATGCGCCATTTCAAGCTGTTCAACATAAGGAATGTAAGAAAAAAGCACCAACTCATCCGCGAGAAGTTCTATGTAACTGGGATGAGCTTAAGAAAATGGCTGATGTATTTGACATTCAAGCGCATACCCATACGCATCGGGATGATTATTTTGGCACACTTGATTGGCAGAAAGATATTATTTTAAGTAGAGAGTTATTGAAACAACGTTTGAATATTGATTCAAAACACCTTTGTTGGCCACGTGGTAATTATGATATAGAGACCATAAAATTAGCCAAAGATGCAGGGTTTGAAGTTTTATATACAACTGAACGTGGTATCAATTTAGCGGATAATCAGCTTGATTATATTAAACGTATTGCCGTTAAAAAAGATGCCCGTTGGTTAAGGAAAACATTAAAGCTATTTTCTAGCTCCCTAATGGGAAGTATTTATGCCAAACTTAAAGCATAGTTTTATTATGCCTCTTAATAAATCTCCAAGATATATTTGACCTTATTATTGATGCTGACTAAAGTAGTAGTCATATTAAAAATTAAATAAAATAAAAAGGTATTTTACAATTGAATACTCGAGAGGGACTTATTTTTGTCATTTCAGCACCTTCTGGTGCAGGTAAGACTTCCTTAGTTAAATCATTATTAGAAGATATAGAAAGCATTGATGTTTGTATTTCGCACACAACTCGAGAACCAAGAGAGGGTGAAAAACAAAGTGAGGCTTATTATTTTGTTAATAAAGAAGAGTTTGAATTTTTAGTTAATGAAAACGCATTTATTGAACATGCAAAAGTTTTTGATCATTATTATGGTACATCAAACGCTGAAATTACTCGAATCACATCTTTAGGAGATGATGTGATACTTGAAATTGATTGGCAAGGTGCAAAACAGATACTCAAGCGTTTCCCAGGGAAGGCTGTCAGCATCTTTATACTGCCCCCATCAATTGATGCATTAAAAGAGCGCTTAGAAAAGCGTGGCAAAGATAGCGATGAAACTATTCAAAAACGTCTTGAAAAAGCCAAATGGGAAATCAAAGAATATCACCATTATGATTATATATTAATTAATGATGACTTTAATCAAACATTAATAGATTTGATCTCAATTATTAAAGGCGAGCGTGTTAAACATCAGCATGACCAAATGGTAGAATTTATTCAAAATCAATTACTTTAGTAATCTCATTGGTATTATTTTTTTTTTCAAGCATAATTAATAACTATTGGTTAAGTAATTAATGAAATGACCGGTATTTTTATTATGAATCATTTAAATTTTCAAACTAATGATAAGATAAAGCCTTATGGTGATGAGCATTATTTAAAAAAAGAGTTATATCAATTAGTTCAGGATGATATTAATGTATTTGAGTTTTTGCAAAATAATTTGTTAGATGGGCTTTGGTATTGGGACTTAGAGCGACCTGAACATGAATGGATGAGTCGAGGGTTTTGGGAGCTTTTTGGTTATGATCCAGAGACAAAAGAACATTTAGTTAATGAGTGGCATGACTTGATTTTTAAAGAAGATTTAGAGATAGCAGTAGAAAACTTTAATAAACATTGTAAAAATGAACAGCATGCATATGACCAGGTTGTACGTTACCGTCATAAAAATGGTAAAACCATTTGGGTGCGTTGTAGAGGGCTAGCAATTCGAAATGCTCAAGGAAAACCTGTACGTTTACTTGGTGTTCATACAGATTTAACTAAACAGAAAGAAGACGAAGCTAAGATACAACAATATGCAAATGAGCTTGAAAAATCAAATCAAGCATTAGAAGAGTTTGCCTATATTGTTTCCCATGATTTAAAACAACCATTAAGAGGGATTAACAATTACACGGATTTTTTGATGGAAGATTATTTTGATCAGTTAGATGAAGTAGGTAAAAAGCAGCTTAAAACACTTAAGCAACTAAGTGAGCATATGTCAGAATTAATTGATAAAATATTATATTTTTCACGTGTTGGGCGTGTTGATTTATCAATCGTGCAAAATGATCTTAATGAAGTAGTTAATGAAAAATTGTTTTTGTTGGAAAATTTTTTAGAGGAAAATCAAGCTGAGGTTAAATTTGTAAAAAACTTGCCAAGCATAAAATGTGATGCTGTGAAAATTGGTGAAGTATTTCATAATTTGATTACTAATGCGGTTAAGTATAATGATAAGTCACCAAAGCTGGTGGAAATTGACTACTTAGAAACAAAAACACACATTCAGTTTTCTGTTAAAGACAATGGTATTGGTATTGATCAAAAGCATTTTGATAAAATTTTTAAAATGTTCGGTCGTTTGCATGGGCAGAAAGAATATGGCGGTGGCAGTGGGGCAGGTTTAAGCATTGTTAAAAGAATTGTTGAGCGCCACAATGGTAAAGTGTGGCTTGAATCTCTTATAAACCAAGGTACAGTTGTATATTTTACAGTCAATAAAACTTATGGTGAGCAAACTAATTAGGAGCTAAATAATGAATCGATCAACTGCAAAGATATTAGTAATTGAAGATAGCGATGAAGATTTTTATGCAACCGATCGTGCATTTAAAAAATCAGGTATTGCAAATCCTTTGGTTCGTTGCTGTGATGGGGAAGATGCCTTAGAGTATTTAAATAAAACGGGTCGTTATAGTGAAAGCAAAGATGAACAATTACCGAATGTGATTTTATTAGATCTTAATTTACCTCGTCTAGATGGGCGAGAGTTTCTAACCCATATTAAAAGTGATATTCACTTTAAAAAGATTCCAGTGATTGTACTAACAACATCCAATGATGAAAAAGATATTGAACATTGCTATGCCCATGGTGCCAATAGCTATATACAAAAACCAGTAGATTTACAAAGATTTATAGAGTCAATTCAACGCTTAAAAAACTATTGGTTTGAAATTGTTGTTTTGCCGAATTTATAATGTAAAAAATACAGATTCATTAATGGTTCAGGGACAGACAATATGTTAGATATTGAAAATATAACTAAAAAAGCTAACACAACGTCAGCATTTAGTGAGTATTTATTTAAGCTAGTATGCCAATTCTTATCTATTGTTGTTATTTTAGTTGGTGTGCTTGTATTAATTGGTTGGTATAGCCATATTACGCTATTAATCCAAATCTTACCGCATTTTGTACCAATGCAATATAATACTGCATTAGGTTTTGTTTTATCAGGTTTGGCGATTTTTTTATTAAAACCTTTACCGAAAGTATCTGTTATTTTGGCAGCATTACTTTTTATATTAGGGTTTCTAACATTATTGCAATATGCTTTGTCTTTAAATTTTGGCATAGACCAATTATTTATAGAGCATTACATTTTAGTTAAAACATCCCACCCTGGGCGTATGGCACCTAATACAGCATTATGCTTTACACTGACCGCTTTAACGTTAGTTCTTATCTTTATCTTAAGTAGGAGGCAATATAGTTTATATATCAGTTTAGTGATCGCAATTGTAATTGGTTGTTTAGGGTTAGTTGCCTTATTTGGCTATTTAGCTGATATTCAAACAGCTTATGGTTGGGGTAATCTAACGCGTATGGCAGTGCATACTTCATTATGCTTTATTTTTATCTCAATTGCTTTAGTTTTTTATTTAATACCCAAATTAAATTATTCTGAAAACTATCAAACATTTTTAATACCAATTATTTCGCTGTTAGTTGTTTGTTGCTTATTTTTAATTATATGGCATATATTAGAAGTTCAACAAGAAAAGGCAATTAGAACTGATTTTAATCAGAAAGCAGATATTTTAAATGAAAAAATATCTCAACAGGTACAGACAAGTATTAATTCGATTAATCGTTTATATTCTCGTTTAAATGGTGGTGCTTATAAATCACAATATTTTATTGATCAAGATATTAATACTTATTTAAAGCATATACCAGCATTAATATTTCTTAGTTTGCAAGGCAGTAAAAGTCAAAAAGAAAAAATATATAAATCTCAAGTTTACTCTAATGATTTTATTAATAAGCTATATGCTCAGTGTCGCAGTACTTTATTTCAGTCTTCTCATAAACAGTCAAATAATATTGATATTATTCCTGGGTTTGTTTGCATTCAATCAGAAACAACTCGTGATATGGCAGCTTTAGATTTGACTAAAGTTATTAATTTTATTGATAGTCAAATTTATGATAAACAGTATCAATTTAAATTAACACAAGATGGTCAATTGATTTACCCATCAAGAGTGGATAGTGATCAATTATTTTCCTTAGACCACTATGCTTATACATTTGATTTATATGGAACAACGCTACATTTACAATTAGCACCCAATCAAAAATTTTTGGATGGCCAAGCATCAATTGTGCCAATTTTATTTCAAGTATTTGGATTGGTTTGTGCTATTTTATTTAGTATTTTGGTTCGTTTTTGGTTAATTAGCCGTCTAAATAGCCAACAGTTAAAAGCTGCGATTGAACAACAAAAAGAAACGGATAAAGTATTAAAAACAGTTACCGATAGTATTTTAGAAGCAGTATTAATTGTTGGTAGTAATGGTAATATTTTATTTTCAAATAAACAGGCTCAAGAATTAACAGGTTATTTTTCTGATGAACTATTAAAAATTATTTCAATTGAACAATTAATTCCAGAGTCTATTAGAGATAAACATAAACTATATCGCCAAGACTATATGAGCGATCCAAAAAGAAGAAGAATGGCAGATTTAAAAAATATTTTTTTATTAAATAAGTCAGGTGAAAAAATTCCTATTGAAATTGGTTTAACGCCAATAAAAATGAATAATAAACTTGTAACATTATGTGCAATTTTTGATATTCGTGAGCGTTTAGCAGCAGAGCAATATAAACGCTATCAAGAAGAATTTATTCAAAATTCAATTGATAGTATTGTTGATTATGCAATTATTATGTTAGATGTTAATGGCTGTGTCATGACGTGGAATTCAGGTGCTGAAGTGATTAAAGGTTATATAAAAGAAGAAGCTGTTGGTAAGCATATTGATATTTTTTACCCAGATGAGCAAACAGATATTGCAATTAAGTTGCTTGAAAAAGCAAAGGATAAGGGTAGTAGTCGTGATCTAGGCTGGCGTAAAAGAAAAGATGGGACATTATACTGGGCTGATGTGGTAATAACAGCACTTTATAATGATGGTATTATTCGTGGGTTTATTAAAATAACACGGGATTTAACGGAGAAAAAACAAGCTGAAGATGATGTTCGCCATTATATGAAAAAACTAGAACGATCAAATCAAGAACTAGATGATTTTGCTTATATTGCATCACATGATTTAAAGCAGCCTTTACGTGGGATTGCAAATTATGCTAGTTTTTTAATAGAAGATTATGCAGATAAAATAGACGAAGAAGGTAAATACCAGCTTAAGACATTACAAGATTTATCTAAACGTTTAGAAACATTGATTGATACACTTTTATATTTCTCACGTGTAGGTCGTAGTCAGTTAGCAATTACAGCATGTAATCTTAATGATGTTGTTGAAGAAAAATTATACTTTTTAAAAGAGTTTTTGACAGACCAAAATGCAACGGTAGCAATTATTAAACCGCTGCCAATGATTCAATGTGATGCATCAAAAATTGGTGAGGTATTTTATAATCTGATTACAAATGGAATTAAATATAATGCTCAAACTGAAAAGCGTATAGAAATTGATTTTGTTGAAAATAAGTCGAATTATCAATTTTCGATTAAAGATAATGGTATTGGTATTGCACAGCAACACCAAGAAAAAATATTTCAGATTTTTAAACGTTTGCATGGTCAAAATGAATATGGTGGTGGTACAGGTGCGGGTATGACGATCGTTAAAAAAATCATAGAACGTCATTATGGTAAGGTTTGGATTGAATCAAAAGAAGGCGAAGGAACAATCATATATTTTACAATCAGTAAAAACCTAGAATTATGAATACAATTTTATTTTATATAATCAAACATATGATTTTAATTTGAAAACATATGCAAAAAAATAATTTTATTCTATAGTTATTATTAATTATAAATAATTTGACTTATTTAGGGTATTATGCAAGGTACTTATAAAATACTGATTATAGATGACAATGAAATTGATAGAGTCAATATTAAGCGTTTATTATCAAAGTCTGATAAGTTTCAATATGATTTCTCTGAAATAGAGGTATTAGATCATCATTTCAATAAAGATTTATTTAGTACAATCGATTGTGTTTTAATTGACTATAGTATGCCTAAGATTAATGGTATAGAATTAATCAATGAAGTTAATGCACTTTTGAATATTCAAGCACCAGCTATGGTGATGATGACAGGTTATGGTGATGAATCAATTGCAGCTGAATCAATTAAATCAGGCGCTAATGATTATTTAAGTAAGAATGATTTTGATTTGGTTACTTTAGAGAGAGCTATATTAAGTAGCATACAGCAAAATGCACTAAAAAAGGAATTACAGGAAAAAGAACAGCAGTTAAGAGTAATGGCACTACAAGATATGTTAACTCAACTGCCCAATCGTGCTGCATTTCAAGAAACACTAACTAAAATGCTATCTGCCTCTGAGCGTTATAATAGAAATTCAGCTTTATTATTTATTGATTTAGATGATTTTAAAAATATTAATGATGGCTACGGTCATATTACAGGTGATGGAGTGCTACTACAAGTATCAACTCGAATTAACCAATGTGTTAGAAAGAGTGATTTTGTTTCACGTATCGGTGGGGATGAATTTGCTGTAATACTCGATGAAATTGTCGAAGATTATGATGCTGGCATTGTGGCTGAGAAGATTTGTCAGTCACTATCAGAGCCATTTGATGTCGATGGAAAAGTGGTTAAAATTGGTGCAACTATTGGTATTTTTTGTTTTTCATCAACCCATATTGATGAAATTGAATGCATTAAACGAGCTGATATTGCAATGTATCGTGCTAAAAAAAATGGCCGAGGTAACTATCAATTCTATCAAAAGGAATTGCATGACCAATATCTTGAACATATAGAGTTAGATGCATTAATTAAAGAGAGTTTAAAACAAAATGAAATTTCTTTAGTTTATCAGCCAATTATTGAACTTGTAACTGGAAAAATAATTGGCTTTGAAGTGTTATCACGATGGTATTGTCAAAAATTACAAAAACAAGTAAGACCAGATGAGTTTATTGCATTGGCAGAGTCTAATGGTTTTATACATGAATTAGGCTTATGGATTATACAAACAGCTTATAAACAATTATTAGTATGGCGAGATGAATATCAATTTAATGGCTTTATATCAATAAATTTGTCGCCAGTGCAACTATCAAGTCATCAGTTTATTGATAGTTATAAATCATTATTAAAAGAAAATTTAGCACTTTCGCATGTTACGCATTTTGAAATTACTGAAAGCACGATTATGAGTGATGCAAAATTATTAATTGATTCATTAGATTATTTAAATATGCGTGGTATTAAGATTCATATTGATGATTTTGGTACGGGTTACTCGTCATTAAGTCGTTTAAAAAGTTTGCCTGTTTCTGTGCTTAAAATTGATCGATCTTTTGTAAATGAAATTGGAGATGAAGTTAATAATGGTGTCATTAAAGCGATTATTTCTATGGCAGATGCATTTCGTTTAGAAGTTGTTGCTGAAGGCATTGAAACACAAGAGCAGTTAGATTTTTTAATTAGACACGGCTGTCGAATTGGACAGGGGTATCATTTTTATAAGCCATTACAGCCAGAAGTGGTTGATCATGACTTAATTAATAACATTAAAAATAATAAGCAGTCGAAGTCATAACTTTAGATTGTAGCTTCATTATTAAGCGTATTGGTAATGGTAGACGGCTGCCACCTTTAACTTGGGCATGATCAGCATGTGCTTCTTCATCAACTCGCATTTGTTTTAAGATTGCTTTACTTTTTTCATCTCCTTTAGGTAGGCGATCAATATGCTCATCTAAATGTTTCATCACTTGGTTTTCAGTTTCAACAACAAAGCTATAACTTAATTTATCGCTGAGAAGGCCAGCTGTTGCACCGATTAGAAACGAGCTAGAATACCAAACAGGGTTTAAGTAACTTCTTCTACTATCTAATTCATCTAAACGTTGTTGACACCAGGCAAGGTGGTCATTTTCTTCATCAGCTGCATGCCAGAGGTGTTGGCGAGTAGTTTGATTTTTTGTCACTAGTGCCTGACCTCGATAGAGTGCTTGTGCACAAACTTCTCCTGTATGGTCAACACGCATCAATGATGAAGCTTGTTGTTTTTCTTTATCAGTTAATTGTGTTTTATTGTCAATTGAATCGCTTGGGTTTTGACGTTGACTAGTGGTGCTTTTAGAAATAATTGTCTTTGCAGCATGTTCAATTTCTATTAATAGCTTATCAAAAAGAGAGTAGTGTCGAGTCATTTTATGATTAACTTAAACTAATAAACATACTTGGTATTATAAAAGAAAATAGACTAAGAAAGAAAAGAAAAATTCAGTTATAAACTTGATTAAAAATAATCAAGACTCTGTTTCATCAGATAAGAAGCTTTTTAGTGCTTCAGAACGTGAAGGATGTCTTAATTTTCTTAGTGCTTTGGCTTCAATTTGACGAATACGCTCACGCGTAACATCAAACTGCTTGCCAACTTCTTCTAGTGTGTGATCGGTATTCATATTAATACCAAAACGCATACGTAAAACTTTTGCTTCTCTTGGTGTTAGCGCATCTAATATTTGACGTGTTGCTTCACGCAAGTTTTCATTTGTTGCACTATCAACTGGAGAGTCGGTGCCTTGATCTTCAATAAAATCACCTAAATGTGAATCTTCATCATCACCAATTGGCGTTTCCATCGAAATCGGCTCTTTAGCAATTTTTAGGATTTTGCGAATTTTATCTTCAGGCATTTCGATCTTTTCGCTTAGCTCTTCAGGTGTTGGTTCTTTACCTGTTTCTTGAACCATTTGGCGAGAGATACGATTGAGTTTATTAATCGTTTCAATCATATGCACAGGAATACGGATCGTGCGTGCCTGATCAGCAATAGAGCGTGTAATTGCTTGACGTATCCACCAGGTAGCATAAGTTGAGAATTTATAACCACGACGATATTCAAATTTATCAACGGCTTTCATCAGGCCGATATTACCTTCTTGAATTAAATCTAAGAACTGTAGGCCGCGATTGGTATATTTTTTAGCAATTGAGATAACAAGGCGTAGGTTTGCTTCAATCATTTCCTTTTTAGCGCGTCTTGCAACAGCTTCACCAACAGACATTTGCTTATTAGCAGCTTTTAACTCTTCAATTGACATTGTCGTATTATCTTCAACTTGGATCATAGCCTCTTGAAGGTTTACAATCTCATCTTTAAATGGACGAATACTGTTATATTTAGTAACGATTTTATCAATCCAATTTAAGTTGGTTTCATTGCCATTAAAACTTGAGATAAATACTTGGCGAGTCATACGACCTTTTGCAGTGCATATTTGCATAATGCGTCGTTCAGCAAGGCGTACTTCGCTCATATAACCTCTTAAAGCATTAATCATGCGATTTAGTTGAGGCGATGCAAATTTAAATAATAAGAATACTTGCTTTAGCTCTTGTATTGCTTGTTTGTATTCAGATGAGCCTTTTTTGCGAATTGTATATAACGCTTCTAGCTTATCTCTTAGTTGGCCAAAATAAAGCGATGCAACTTCAGGGTCAGGCCCTTGATCTTCTTGAGGGGTTGAAGCGTCACCATTATCATCATCCATATCATTTGTAGCGGGAGCAGCAACTGCATCATCTTCTAATGTATGCTCAGGATCATCAAGCATAGAGCCTACATCGGTTGCAGAAGTATCTATATCATCAGGGGAGTTAAACCCAGTTAATAACTCTGCAAGCTTTGTAGGAGATAATAAGACGGCGATATCTTCAATATTTTCATCATCCGCTAGTTCTTCAGCTAAATTTTCTTCAGCTTCTTGTAATAACTCTTCATATTTGGCTAGTAGATTTTGAGCAGTAATAGGGCATTCAGATAGTGTTTCAATAACTTGGCGAGTACCTTCTTCAATACGCTTAGCAATTTTAATCTCGCCATGGCGAGTTAGTAAGTCAACTGATCCCATCTCGCGCATATACATCCGCACTGGGTCAGTTGTTCGTCCTAGTTCAGAGCCAACTGAAGCCAATGCTTGTGCAGCAGCTTCTGCTGTATCATCTGTTGTATCAGATAGTAATAATTCATCTTCATCCGGTGTATTTTCAAATACGCGAATTCCCATCTCGTTTAAAGCTTGAATAACTTCTTCTAAATGCTCTGGGTCAGTTGTTTCGTCAGATAGATGGTCATTAATATCAGCATAAGTCAAATAACCTTGCTCATTAGCTAAGGCTATTAGCGTTTTAATATATGACATTTGTTCTTCTTGGTTATTTTCAACAGCCATAATTTCTGTTCTCTTTTGTTTTGCTATTTTTTAGACACTGGATCAAGGCAGAAATTGTAAAACAGATTGTTGAATTTGTCCAATTTTTGCCTCAATTATTGATTAATTTTTTACTTATTTATTTCAATGTCTGCTAAGTAGTTGTTTCAATAGTTTTTTCTCCTGTATGTTAAGCGGGGTGTGCTTGCTTTTTTCAATCAGCCTACTAAGCAGTATATCATCATTTTTTTGTTTTAATTTGATAAAAGTTGCATTTAGTTCAGTTTGAACCTCTTTTAGGCTTAAAAATGGAAAATCAATTGCTGAAATTGCAAAGAGGTATTGCTTTTGTTGTGGGTATTCTTCAGTCATATGCTCAAGTAATAATTGCGTATATGGTAATTGTTGTGCTTTTGTAATTAGATTCATTAATAGCATTAAAGTAATATTTGTATCTTCAGTTAATTCTTTAGGTATATGAATATCAGATGCAGCTTGAGGCTGTTGTAAGATAAGCGCAATTGCTTTTTCTTCTAGTGATAGGCGTTCTTTAATTAATTTAAGCGGCTTTGTGATTGGTTTTTTTTGTTGTGATGCTGTTTGTTTATGAATATTTCTTTTTTGATAAGTTCTAATGGTATGATCTAATTGCTTTTCAGTTAGTTTAAACTGTTGAGCGAGTATTTGTTTAAATACGGTTTGGTAGCTAATATCCATTTTAAGTAATAGTTCAATGGCTTTTTCAAACATTCTTGCTTTAGCATCAGCACTATCATCATCTTTATCTGTGATAGAAGCTAGTGCGTACTCAAGTGCAGGTGTTGCTTGGTTAACCAATGCTTGAAAATGATTTAAGCCGTATTTTTTGATATAGCTATCAGGATCTTCATCATCTGGTAATGTTAAAAACTTCACTTGACGGTTGTGATTTAGCATTGGCAATATCATTGTTAATGCTCGAATGGCTGCTTGTTTGCCAGCGGTATCACCATCAAAGGCAAAAATAAGCGTTTGTGTTTCTCTAAACAGGCGCTTGATATGTTGTTCGGTTAATGCAGTACCCAAAGTTGCAACCGCTTGCTTAAACCCATGTTCATGTAAGCTTATGACATCTAAATACCCTTCAGTAATCAATAGATAGTTAACTTGAATACGTAATTTACGTAGTTCATATAAGCCATAGATTTCATTGCTTTTATGAAAAATAGCTGTTTCAGGTGAATTTAGATATTTGGGTTGTTGTTCATTATTTAATGCGCGAGCGCCAAATGCAATTAGTTTGCCTTGTCGATTTCTAATTGGAAATATCAGACGATTTCTGAATTTATCATAATAACGTCCAGATTGGTTTTGTACAATAAGTCCTGATTTTTCAAGTAAATCAAGGTCATATTTATCAGAAAAAGTATCAAGTAAGATACGCCACTGATCAGGTGCAAATCCTAATGCAAATAGCTTTGCAGTCTCAGCACTAATGCCTCTGGATTTAATATACTCAATGACTTCATTAGCGTTTGAGTGATGTTTTAGTTGCCAGTGAAAGAGCTTATTTGCTTTATCTGTTATTTCATATAGCTGGTCAATTAATTGCTTGCTATGATCATCATTTGTATTTGATGTGCTCTGTTGGCTATTGTTAAGCTCATAAGGAACAGATAAGCCTTGGAGGGATGCCAACTCTTCAACAGTCTCAACAAAGTTTAAGCGTTCATATTCTTTTAGAAAGCCAATTACATTGCCGCCAGCGCCGCAGCCAAAGCAGTGATAGATTTGTTTTTGCGGGCTAACATAAAAGGAAGGAGTTTTCTCATCATGAAAGGGGCAGCAGGCAGTTAAATTAATGCCGCGTTTTTTTAAAGGTATTGCTTTGCCAATGATTTCAACAATATCGCTAGATGCAACAAGTTGATTAATGAAATCTTGTGGGATTAATCCCTTGCCCATTCTAGGTTAACCAAGTTTTGATTTGATCAGTTGACTAACAATGCCCATATCAGCACGTCCGATTAATTGTGGGCGAACTATGGACATTATTTTCCCCATGTCTTTCATTGTGCTAGCGTCAGTTGTATCAATGGCATGATTAATTAGCTCATTAATTTCTGACTCACTCAGTTGTTGAGGTAGATATTGTTGTAAGATAGATATTTCAAGTAACTCTTTTTCAGCTAGCTCATCACGTTGTGCTTTTTGATATTGCTCTGCTGAGTCTTTGCGTTGCTTGATCATTTTAGTCAAGGTCGAAATTGCAAGCTCATCGGTGATGGTTGCTTTTTCATCAATCTCGATTTGTTTTAAAGCCGCCAAAGCCATTCTAATGGTATTAAGGCGGTCTTTATCTTTATTTTTCATGGCAGTTTTCATGTCCTGCACCAATTGTGCCTGTATTTCAGACATAGACTCTCCCATTTATTATTATAGTTAGAGTAGTGAAAGCGTTACGCCAAACGTTGGCGGAACTGTGCTTCACGGTGCAGTTTTTTCAGATGGCGTTTGACTGCTGCAGCTTTTTTACGTTTTCTTTCCCAAGTTTTCTTTTCGTGGAATTCACGACGACGTAACTCAGACATAATACCTGCTTTTTCACAAGTACGCTTAAAACGACGTAATGCTATGTCAAATGGCTCTGTTTCTTTGACGCGAACTGATGGCATGCTAAATCTCACCTCACTTAAATAATGTAGTTTGCCTGTTAATTTATAAATATATAACTTAGTCTAAACTTGCGCATTGTAATCAAAGGTGTAAGCTGTGTCAAAGTTTTTCATGAAACTTTTTTAGCTAATGCTGTGTTTTTATCTCTAAAGTTATAACTTAAATAAGTTTAACCTACTTTTTTTTAATTAGCTAATTGATTTTGATATATTTTAATGAATTTTGTGTGTTTTTCCTTGCAATTTGGTATCGGTTAAGCATAAAGTGTCACATAAAGAGACAACCCGTCAACAACAAAAAAGGAAATGGTTATGGCAAAAGGTACAATTAATAAGGTAATTTTATTAGGGCGTTTAGGTGCAGATCCAGAAGTTCGTCAAACACCAAGTGGTATGACTGTTGTTAATTTACGTCTAGCAACAAATGATGGTTATAAAGATAAAAACAGTGGTCAGTTTGTTGAAACAACTGAGTGGCATCGTGTTGTCCTATTTGCAAGACAAGCAGAAGTCGCAGCTGAATATTGTAAAAAAGGTTCATTGGTTTATATTGAAGGGCGTATCCGTACGAATAAATGGCAAGATCAGCAAGGCATGGATCGTTATACAACAGAGATCGTTGCAAGCGAACTTCAATTAATTGGTTCTCGCTCTGATAGTCAAGCTTATCAAAGTGATGATTATGCTTCGCAGGCTGACTCAACTGAGCGTAAAACACCAGTAACTGAACAAGCGACTCCATCGTTAGCAGAATTAGACAAAGACTTTAATGATGATGAGATACCTTTTTAAAGAATTATGATAACAAAAAATTGACAAATGCATAAAGGCAAGGTATGTTGTTGTTCATTTTTTAGTGTAAATGAAATATAACTAACTTTAATATAGATAAAACTGGAGAATAACATTGGCAAACAGTAAACAAGCAGCTAAAAGAGCACGCCAAGCGGAAAAAAACCGTAAGCATAACATGGCTCGTCGTTCAATGATGCGTACTTTTATGAAAAAAGTATTAAAGGCAGTTGAAGTAAAAGACGTTGACCAAGCGAAAGAAGCGTTTAAAACATTAGTTCCGATTCTTGATCGCTATGCAACTAAAGGTTTAATCCACAAAAATAAAGCTGCTCGTCATAAGAGTCGCTTGAATGCTAAGATTCGTGCCTTAGAAACTGCATAAGTCTTATATCCTTTAAAATATACATTAAGATAAAAGCCCGTTTAATTTAAAAATTAAGTGGGCTTTTTTGTGTTTGGTGGTTACTGTATTAACGTTGCTTTTTGTTTCACTTTAAAACGGCGTATAACACGATAAACTCGTGGTAGGCGTTTAAGCGCACGTAGAGAGCTTGCAAGCTCTGTTCGATTGGCTACTTCAATAATCATTGATAAAACACCATAAATACTATCAGATTCTTCAACATTAATTTGTTGAATATGAATGCCCATATTGCCAATAACCGTTGCAATATCGGCAATAGCGCCGGTATAGTTGGCAGTTTCTATCTGTAGTTGACAAGCAAAACGTTGATTAACATTATCTCCCCAATCAGTACGAACAATCTGATGTGGGTTTCGTTTAAGGACTTTTTGTTTTTTTAGTTCATTACATTTACGATGATGTACCTCTAAGCCTTGATTAGGAATCATAATACCTAAAATCTTATCGCCGGGAATCGGATAGCAGCACTTAGCAAAATTAATATTGGTTGATTCATTACCATGAACAAGTAATGCTGGGCTGAAAATAGAGGCACCTGATTTATACCGTGGCTCTTTATCACGGATGCATTTAAAAATAAATTTAGCAATCTCAGTTGGTTCTTTCTCACCACGGCCAATTTTAATTAATAAAGCTTTTAATGAATTAACGCCGTATTCCTTAGTGATGCGCTCGATCATAGGATCAGTTAAATCTTGGTCAATATTTAATTTATTTAATATCAAAAAGCGGTTAACTAAGCGTTTACCAAGGTTAAATGCTTCATCATTTGCTTGTTCACGAATGTATTGCCTAATGGCACTTTTAGCTTTACCCGTTTTGACAAAATTAAGCCAGGCAGGGTTAGGGCTTGCAGTAGGAGAAGTAATAATCTCAACTGTTTCTCCATGGGCAAGTGTGTAGCTTAATGGCGTCATTCGACGGTTAACACGCGCAGCAATACAGTGATTACCAATTTCGGTATGAATGGCATAAGCAAAGTCAACAGGTGTTGCATCACGTGGTAATTCAATAATTTCACCGGTTGGCGTAAATACATACACTTCATCTGGGAATAAATCAACTTTAACGTTCTCAACAAACTCAATGGATGAATCCGTATGCTCTTGAATTTCAGATAAGCGTTCAATCCACTGTTTTGCTTTTTGTTCAGTTAAGCCTTTAGATTTATAAAGCCAGTGAGCTGCAATGCCTTGCTCTGCCATATAATCCATTTCGCGTGTTCGTATTTGAACTTCAATTGGTACGCCATAAGGGCCAAGTAAAGTGGTATGTAGTGATTGATAGCCATTAGCCTTAGGTAGTGCAATATAATCTTTAAATCGCCCTGGTAGGGGCTTAAATAAGCTATGAACTGCACCAAGTAATTGATAGCACTCAGTAACATTCTCAGTGATAATGCGAAAACCATAAACATCCATAATCTCAGATAGCGGTAGTTTTCGTTTTTGCATTTTTCGATAAATGCTATATAAATGTTTTTGACGCCCAGTAATATGATAATTTTCAGGGATATTAAGCTCTTTTAAATGATCAATTAACAGTGCTTTTAATTTTTCATGTAAGCGTTTTCTATTACCAATGGCTTGCTTAACATTGGCTTTTAAAATTCTATATCGAAATGGGTAAAGCGCTTCAAAAGCTAATTCTTCTAGTTGTGATTTAAAATCATGCATACCAAGGCGGTGTGCTAAGGGTGCATAAATTTCTAATGTCTCATGTGCAATACGTCGTCGTTTATCAGGACGTAGTGGTCCAAGCGTTGACATATTATGTAAGCGATCAGCAAGCTTAATGACAATAACACGTAAGTCATGTGCCATCGCTAACATCATTTTTCTAAAATTTTCAGCTTGTGCTTCTTGCTTGGATTTAAATTGAATTTTTAGTAGCTTTGTTACACCGTCGACAAGATTGGCAATTTCTTGGCCAAAATTAGCTTTAATATCTTCAGAGGTAACTTCAGTATCTTCAACTGTATCGTGTAGTAATGCAGCAATTAGTGTTTCTTTATCTGCTTTGATATCGGTTAAAACTTCAGCTGCAGCAACAGGATGGGTAAAATAGGGTTCTCCTGAGCTACGCTTTTGAGTTTCATGAGCATCTGCACCAAAGATAAATGCTTTAGCAATTTCTTGGCGATCTTCATTGCTACAGTAGTTTGCTAACTTGCAGTTTAAGTTTTCAAATAAAAACATAAAAATAGTATGCGCTAAATTAATCCTTATACTTACAGAGTATAAATGAAAAAGGTAGGTTGAAGCTATCTAAATGCAATTAATTATTTTGATTTGTATCAGATGATGGTGCTAATGTTTTGCCAGAAGATGCTTTTGTATTTTTTGCGCTTGTATTTTGCGCGTTAAAATAAAACTCTTCAACAAATAGTGGATGTGAGTTACTTGGTACGCCATGAGGTTGGTTTATATGCGCATTTGATTGAGGTTGAGGTTTTCCTGGTGCAACATCAAAACTTTTTTGCGTGCAGGCGAGTATGCCTAGTGATAGAATAGCAATAAAGAAAAAAATGGTTGTTTTAATCATAATTAAATACCAAAAAATTATTATTAATTTATAAAAGTATAGCAAAAATAATGAAAACTGAAATTATTAAAGATTTTAACGTAGCAATAGAACAGTTACAAAATCATCGAGTGATTGCTTTACCTGCTGAAGCATGCTTTGGTTTATCTGCATTACCATCTAATGACACGGTTAATCAAATTTTAATGCTGAAAGGCCGCCTACAATCAAAAGGATTGATATTAGTTGGTCATCAGTTGGAAGTATTTAAAGACTGGATTGATGACTCACAGTTAACCGATGAGCATCAAAAAAAATTAAATGCCAAGTATGATAAACCAACTACTTGGATTGTGCCTAGCAAGGTATCAGTGCCTAAGTATATTACAGGGAATTTCAACTCAATCGCTATTCGGATTACCAAGCATCCGGTATTGGCCTATTTATCAAAAACATTAAACTCAGTGCTTATTTCAACAAGTGCAAATTTACAAGGACAGCCGCCAGCAATTACAGTTGATGAAGTATTAAAGTATTTTGAGGATAAAATAAGTGGTGTATTTGATGCTCAGATCGGTAGCGCACAATCACCAAGTCAAATTATTGATTTAATCTCAAATGAAGTCATTCGACGATAATTATTTTATATTTCATAAAGTCAATTGAATTAATATCAATTGCTAACTAGACGTTTGCATTAATTCTGTCTAATATGAAGAGGAAATAAATATAGGAGTGTATCTATGAGTCGTGCGTATGATCACATTCGTATCGAAGCGTTATGGAACGAAGAAAGCGATGATAATCTAAGTAATGACCAGTTTTATCGCTTGTTGATGGAGCAGTATAAAATTTATGTTGAAATGGCAGATCGAGCATCATTTAGAAGAACATTAATTAATCTATTTTTTATGATCGTTAATATTTCAGTTGTTAGTATTATGGCCTTAGGCTTAAGTCGTGCAACAAGTGGCGTGTCGATGTTTTTAATGTTAATTCCATTATTGGGTTTATTAGCAATTTGTTATGCTTGGTGGCGTTTGGTGCGATTTTATCGACATAGTGTAACCATTAAAGAAAAAATTATTGGTGAATTAGAGAAACGTATGCCATCAGCAGTATGGCAGGCTGAACGTAAAGCAGTTGTGCTTAAAGGCGCGTTGAACCCATTACACCGACTAGAGAGTGTAATGCCATATATATTTTGTTTGTTATATATTGGTATTTACGTTTATTTATGGGTTAATCCACCTTGGAATTGATCAATTGCTATTGACTTATAAAGACTTAAAGAAGGTTGTGAGAAGAGTATGGCTGATTTAGAATCATTAAAAGCGCGTTATGAGCAATTTAAAGCACAAAATTTAGCACTGGATATGACCCGTGGTAAACCTTCTCAAGCACAGCTTGATTTGTCTTTACCGTTATTATCGATTCTAAATGAAAGTGATTATATGAGTGCTTCAAAAGTAGATTGTCGTAATTATAGTACGCCAAATTTACTAGCAGGGTTACCAGAATTAAAAGCATTATTTGCAGAGTGTTTTGACTTAAAGGCAGATAATATTGTTTTAGGTGGTAACTCATCATTGAAGCTTATGTATGATGTTATCTCAGCTATGATGTTACACCCTTTGCCAGGGGCGAATACAACTTGGTCAAAAGAAAAAGTAAAGTTTCTTTGCCCATCACCTGGCTATGACCGTCATTTTGGTATTTGTCAGTCACTAGGTATTGAAATGATACCTGTAAAATTAACAGGCTCTGGCCCTGATATGGATGAAGTTGAGCATTTAGTTAAAAATGATGCTGCAATTAAAGGGATTTGGTGTGTGCCAAAATACAGCAACCCAACTGGTGAGACGTATTCGGATGAGACGGTTAAACGTTTAGCTTCAATGAAAACGGCAGCTAATGATTTTAGAATATTTTGGGATAATGCATATGCCGTTCATTATCTGCATGATGAACCCGATCACTTATTAGATATATTTAGTGCTTGTGATGATGAAAATCATCCAAATCGCGTATTTTCATTTGCATCAACCAGTAAAATTACCTTTGCTGGGGGTGGTGTTGCTTTAGTTTCATCCAGTAGTGAAAATACTCAGTGGTTTAAAGAAAAACTTTCTTACCAAACCATTGGTTATGATAAGTTAAATCAATTAAGGCATTTGTACTTTATTGAGACGAAAGATAGCTTATTGCATCATATGCGCCAACATGCGCGCATTTTAAAACCAAAATTTGATGCTGTATTAAGAGTGTTAGAGAAAGAATTAGGTACTGATGGGGCGTTTGCTACATGGACTGAGCCAACCGGTGGCTATTTTATTAGTTTAAATACTAAAGATGGCTTAGCTAAACAAGTTGTTGAAATGGCAAGTGAAGTGGGCGTAAAACTAACTAAGGCAGGCGCCACCTATCCTTATGGTAATGATTTAAGTGATGCCAATATTCGTATTGCACCTTCGATGCCAACAGTAGCTGAAATTACCCAAGCATCTGAAGTTTTGGCTTTATGTATTCAGATTGTAACCATTCAAGCGAATGCTCATTGCGCAGTATAACCACCATCAATGGGTAAGATAGCGCCTGTTATATAAGATGCTTTACCTGATGCTAAAAAGTACGCTAATTCAGCAATTTCATTGGCTTTACCAATACGTTTAAGTGGTTGAAGGTTCGCTTCTTCACTGTGAATATCAGCTAATGCAATGCCTGATCGATCGCTATAACGTTTTACAGCCGCTTGGTATAATTCTGTATCAATTGTACCCGCTGCAATGCAGTTTGCAGTGATATTGTACTTAGCATAATCTAATGCAATGTTTTTTGTTAATTGACCAATGGCAGCTTTCGTTAAACCATAAATAGCAGAGCTTGGTTTGGCTATACTACATTGGTCAGAACCTATGGTAATAATATGAGCGCTGTTATTTGCTTTCATCATAGGTATTACTTCACGAATTAAGACAAAAGTCGATTTTAAATTGGTATTGATAACATCATAAAAATCTTCATCCGTTGTATTTTCAATTGTCGCAGAGAAGTGTTTGCCAGCATTTGAAATGAGAGCATCAACTGTATTTGTCTGTGTTTGAATTTGTTTGATAGCCTGAGTAATTTTATTGCTATTGGTTAAATCACATTTAATCCAGCAATCCTTATTGTGTTTAGGTTCGTTAATATCTAAATTAAAAACTTGCCAATTTTTGGCTAAAAATAATTCAAGGCAAGCCTCTCCAATCCCTGATGAAGCACCAGAGATAATGATTGTTTTTGTCATTGATAAATTTTTCCTTATTTTACTTAAAAGTTAAATGCATAAAATTGATTGGCATTGTCAAAGAAAAGCTTTTTTTTGTCAGCATCATTTAAATTAGTTTGTTTTAATTGATTCAACCATGTTGAATAATTATCATTAAAATCAACTGGAAAATTACTACCATAAATTAAGCGCTCAATGCCGATTGTATCCACTAAATAATTTAAAAGCTTATTGAGTTCATTTAGTTTAAAATTACTTTTAAACATATTTAAGCCAGAGACTTTAATATAAATCGATTTAAATGGCTTAAGTGATTCAATGGCTTGAGTCCACAAGTGAAATTCATTATCATTATCCATAATGGGTAATGATAAGTGTTCAAGCATAATCTTGCCTTTGAATTGATCTAAAAAAGGCATGAGTTTAAGCCATTGTTTTGGGTAGAATTGTGCTTCAAAAATTAAGTTATAATCAGCTAATATTTGCAAGTTTTCAATCAAGTTTGAGTTAGTACTTTCATCTGATTGCATCGGGTTATAATGGGCTAAGTCTTGATGCGCTAAAATATGGCGAATACCAATAACTTCTGGGTATTCTAGCAAACGCTCGATAGCAGTTTTAAATGTATTTGGAGATTGTAAAATATCAACAAAGGCAATGATTTTAAGTTTAATCTCTGGATGTTTTTGCGCTTCTTTAATAAGCCATTGAGTTTCTTTAAGTGTATCAACTTTTGAATCATGTGCTTCAATATGCACAATACCTTTAAGAGGATGATCAAGTGATGTTTTAATGGCTTCTAAAGTAAAGGATTTTTGAATGGCTTTAAAGTCATCAGATAAAAAAATCCATTGATTGTAGTTATTTTCTATATCCCATAAATGGATATGACTGTCGATGATGTTCATAAATAATTCAAGTTAAATGACTGTGTAATGATTATATAAGATATATTAAAGCATTTGTTAGTCTGATGATAATTAATTAAATATTTTATAGTATTATTTAGAAAATAAAGTGGTTTATTTTTTAGATGCAACTGCTTTTTTAGAGACAGTTGCTTTACTTTTAGTAGTTGTAGATTTTTTAGTGCTTTTTGCAACTTTTGTAGTTCCCTTTTTTAAGGGTGTAGGGTCCATAGCTAGTTTAAATTCCCTTTTAATGTGCTCTGGTACTTCTTCAGCCAAAGTAAATTGCCAATTTGTTTGTTTGACTAATGCACCAACAATCCGACTTTTAACGGAATCAAGTATGGCATTTAAAACTGCCTTAAATGCAGTAAGTAGTTGAGCACCAAATTGAGCTATTTTAACTGAGAAGGTAGCATCAGATTCACCTGAAGCGCGCTTTGGAGATTTAACTTTTTCTTCAGTACCAACTTTCTCTAGTGCGCCAACACTTCTTAGTTGTTTAATAATATTATCAATAAGTTCATTAACTTTTTTCTGTTCAACAACAGGTTCTAAGGAACCCTCTAAAGTAGTTGTAAGTGTTACAGGTACTTTACCCTCAGCTGGTAATTTAATATAAACATAATCAGAAACTCGATCATTAATATTCCCTGGTTTGTTATAAGACTTTACTCGTTTAGACTCAGCTGCTTCTCCGGCACCTCCAGGTGAGCTAACATCAGTTTTAATGGTAAATTTAACGCCACCAAAATGTGATGGATCAACTTCTCCAGTAACTTCAGTATCCGCAGATGATCTAATATGCGCAAGCTCATCTCCATCTTCGCTTGTTCGATAAAGTGTTGTTGTCATAGTACCAATTAATGCAATATCAACTTTAGAGATTAATTTTTGAATAAGCCCTGCAATTTCAGTAGCAACTTTTTTAGCGCCACCATTAGCAGTCATACCAGGTATTTGCATTAAATCTGCAACAAGCTGTACACCTGTTTCAATACGTGAATTCTGTTTCAATAAGAGTTTGAAATTTTTATCATAATCAATATTGATATAAGCGCTAGTTGTTTTTTCATCAGCTGTGACAACTTTAATTGGTCTTGGACGTGGCACTTCCCAAATGCCAAAGCCTTTAGGTGTGGCATCAATATTTTTACCATTCCAAATCATTTCTTTATCTTTAACAAGTCGAAAATATTTTTTACCCATTAACTAACTTCCTTTGAGTTTATTAATTACGTATAAAATAATGATAGTACAAAGTTTTTATTTTATGAGAAAATTAGTTTAATAGTTTCAGTTGTTAAATTGATTATTGTAATTTAGTTATCGTATTGAGCATACTTAGATGCTTGTGGGCAGCGATTAGCTAGGGCTAAGAATTCCTCATATGGGTTAGAAATTTTCATAAATTGAGACTTGGTTTTTAAACAAGTTTCTGGGGAAATTTCGATAATAGATTGATTGGCTGATAAAGTTTTTATTTGAATTTTACAGACCCTTTCTAAGTAAAAAAGTAAGTATGCAGCTTGTTCAATAGAGCTGCCTGTAGTTAATAGTCCATGATTTTTTAGTATCATAACTTTTTTATCAGTTAAACTTTTAGCAATTTGCTCTCCTTCATTACCAAGAGCAAGTGCATCAAAATCATGATAGGCAACATCATTATAAAATCTTAATGCATGTTGATTGATAAATAATAAGCCACACTCAAGGGAAGAAACAGCCGTGCCATAGATGCTATGAGTATGCATAGCAGCTTGGATATGTGGATTATTTTGATAAATTGGTAAATGAATGTTACTACCTTGAGGCATCACAGTATAGCCATTATCTCCAATCATATTACCTTTTAGATCTAGCTTAATTAACATATGAGGTTCAACTGCTTCAAATGCTACATCTAGCGGTGTAATTAAGATTTGGTCAGTATTAGGAATTCGAGCACTTAAATGAGTTGATAACAAATCATCAAAGTTATTATTTTGAATAATATGATGACTAATGGTAAGTTTTTTTCTTATATCTTTCTCAGCTTTATTCATTAAATTGGCACTCCTTTTGGCTCAGGCTTTAATACAGTTTCTTTTTTACTTGTGCGTGTGGTAAAAAGAATGAAAATATCAATAATGATTGCATATACTATAATAATGCTAATTTCAAATATTAGATTATTGATTACCCTCGACCAAGTCATATAGCCTGCTTTTACCATAGGGTAGTCTAAAAATAAATTATGTGAAATTAGAGTGATTGAAATTGAAATAATAGTTGCACTAGAAAACCGTTTAAGTTTTTTAAGAAAAAAGGAAAAAATAATTACTTCAACTATAGCAGTGATTATAGAAGCAATTAATCCATGATACCAAAGTGGTGGAAAGCCTGATGATAAGGTATCTACGGCATAGCTTCTACTTGCTTGTTGTACTTGCTCAGCAGGAAATGTAGGTTGACTGAAGAAGCTTGAAGCATAAACTGAATATGAAAAAAAACCATCACAAAATGTCCCAATTAAAACAACATATATTGCAATAAGGCGGCCTTTTAAAAATACAATCAAATCGGATAAAACATAAACTAAAGGAAAGATAAATGCTGAAAAACTAATTAACATAGAGTAATCAAAGAAGTGAAACATATGTGTTCGAAAAAATAAAGGGTCAGTTGTTATTTTGCAGGTTACATAAAACATAATAGCAAATAAAAATACAGCTTCCTTTTTAGTGTTAGTTTTAATTTTGAACATAATAAATACCAAGTTATAGTTGTGTTATTAATCTGTTTCTACCAATGTTAGAGTAATTGGTTTAGTGCTTTTTTTTAAATCATCACTATAGTGATTAGTATTTGAGTTAGTGAGTTTAAACTGTAAAAGCTCAAAACTATCTTTAGATAATTGGCTTATGATTTGATAGTTAGATGTAATTTCTTCTGCCCGTATTGGCGGAAGCTTTTTATCTTCAGTAACATCATATAAAGTAAATAGACCACTAAAGTCATCATATTCTAGGTGATAGCGTACAGTTGGCTTTGAAGCAATTTTTACTAACTCGTGAGTAAGTAAGATTAATTCGGTTTTATCTAAATCATAGGCTTTAGATGAGCTAATAAATTCTTTTACTAGCTCAAGGTGTTCTTGACCATAGGCATTATATTGAATATATAAAGTGCCTTTAATTAATTGTATTTGGTAGTTGAATTCAGAGTCATTATTCTTTGATAATTTTTGAATAATAAGACTTAATTTAATAAGAGAAAATCCAATATACTTAATTCCTTTAGCTAGAAATTCAATACCAAATAATGTTCGAAAATAGCGAACTTCCTTCAATTAGTTGTCCTTAAAATACCATTTATCTACTTTTAAAATGCATTATGGATGATAAAAGAATTCTAAAAGAAGTCAATATGTCAATATCAATCAATGATTCTTTTTTTAAGTATTTTGATTAATAGTGTAATAGGAATTAGCATAATAACAACAACGACTAATTTTGACAGTAGTGAAACAAAAATAAGTTCTATGATGGTAGCTGTACTTTCAATGCCATAAAACCAGATAAAGTAGCCAATGGTTGTAAATAAGATTAATCCAATCATTGTAGATGAAAAACTTCTAATACTATAAGCTTTACCTGCAAGTTTTTTCTTTAAAAATGACATAATACTGATATTAACAAGTGCACTGATAATTAGCGCAATTAATCCACCCCAGTAAACTCGAGCTAAAGCGCCTAATATATGGTCATAAGCATTTTGCGTATGGAAAGTACTAGGGGATGGTAGTTGAATGATTAGGCTTAAGCCAACATCAAATAAGCACTCACAAATAAGTGTTACATAAAGTAGGAAACGTGCAGCCTTTCTACCGTATAATTCAGTAACGATATCACTTAGTAAGTAAACCAGTGGAAATATAAATAAAGAAGCGGAGCCTATAATATTATGAAATTGAAACAGTTTATAAGTTAATAGGTCACTTGCCGTCACTGCAGCGATAGATAGTGATGAGATAATAATTAAAAGCTTTTGACTAAATGTTAAGGCTTTGGGTTCCATTTGAAATTCCTTTTAAATGCTTAAATTGCCAATTTCAATGTGGATTATAAATAAATTCTTAAGCACTTAGCAATTAATTCAACCATCGAAGCTGAGTAACCCACATTGCCTGACATAAAAGAAAGCCCTTTATAAAGTCCAATTTTATATTTGCCTTTGAACTTAAATAAACAGATATCGTTGATGCTCGTTTCAAACATATCAGCATTTGGGATAAATAAAAGCCTATAGCCTGGTTTAATGCATACCGATGGATCTTCTTCGGTAATTTCAATAAAAAAGTGATTATCAGATATCGCCTTTGAAATGGTATAAATTGGTTTTTTCTTGGGATAGTCTTCTAGTGCATAGACAGGAATATCATATTCAAGTATTTTAACACCATCAAGATATAGTGAGGGTAATTTAAGCATTTGTTCAATGCGGCGCGCATTTTTTTCGTTGATATGTCCTGAACCATTCATTCCTTTACTGAGCCCACATAAATCAACACCAGTCAGGCGAGCTAATTCACGTATTGAACGTATTTTCTTACGTTTCATGGTGTGCTCTATACGCTGTATCCGCGTTTGATAGATTAGATTGAGGCTTTCAATAGCTGACATGAGTTTACTTAACGTATCCATTGTTAATTACTCTGAGCATTATAACGAAACGATAATTGTATTTCAAAAGATAAATAAGTTAATTTTTATTTCTTAATAAACTCTATGTTAAGGTTTCAGAAATCCAGTTTAAGTAATTTTTATGCCCATTGGTAATATCAAAAGCAATAATTTCAGGCACATCATATGGATGATGTTTTAAAATAAGGCTTTCAAGTTGAGCATATTTATCTGATGTTGATTTAATAATTAATAATGACTCAGCATCCTTATGAATTTGTCCTTGCCAAAGATAAATTGATTTGACTGTTGGCATAATACTGACACAGGCTGCTAAATTAGATTTAACCAATAGATCTGCCATTTGTGTCGATTGATTTTTAGGTATGCTAATAAGTAGCATTTGATATTTTTGGCTATCCATAGTTATTATCCATTCTAGGGTTTATAGGCATAAATATTTTTTACAATCACATCACCTTGATTCATTGCATCTGCTGTTAGCTGATAACCTGATTTAATTTCATCATAAGCTTGCTCACCAAATTGGTTAATAAATTGATCTTTAATGGCTTTAGATGATAAATGCTCAATAATTTCAGTATTATAAATGGCATATTCTTTGGTTTGATCAATAAGTTTAAGGTTTATAAATCCAATTGATTTTAAAAGATGAAGATATTCATTTTCAGTAACTGGAAAAAGTGATAAGCCTTCTGTTTCAGCCATTTTATCGAGTGCTTTGCCAAATGAATAAGCGCATTTACTTAACCAATCATTAAGTACAAAAACACCACCTGAATTTAAAGTTCTATATATCTCTTGATAGAGTGGTTTTTTATGTTTTAGGTGAACTAAAACGCCTTTACTAGTGATAATATCAAAATAGTTGTCTGAAAAATCAATGTGATTAGGTTTATTTGCATGGTGAAAGTTTAAGTTAGTTAATGTTGGCCATTTATTTTGACAGTAGTTAATTAAATTAGGATTAATATCAGAAGCAATCATTATTTTTGGTTGGTAGTGTTTAACTAAGTAATAAGCCATACCGCCAAGGCCACACCCAATTTCATAAATGATTTTATTATTTAAATCAATATCGGAAAATAAAGTATCAATGGCTTTTGTACCACCTTCAGACATCATGCCATCGCCATAGGCTAATTCTAATTGCTGGCAATATTCAATTGGATATTCATCAATAATTTGATCAAAATTATCCATTAAATTCATTCCTTTATTTTAAAGTTCATAAACATCGATATTAAAGAAGCTTCCAATATGGTTAACCCAAACAAGCGTAGTTTTTTGTGGGTTAATGGTGATTTTTTTCTGTTGAGAACCAATCATGATCGTATAATTACCTTTATCGAGGAGTGATTCATATAGCTGAACGCTTTGAGGCAATAATAGCCAGCTTCTTAAATCAGCTTTTGAAGTAACAATACTATAGACAGATCCTGCAATCCAGCCTGCAAATCCAGCATCTTTGTGTAATTGATAGGTAGCTAATGATTTTAAAATAAGTCTTAATACTTCACGTGTAATAATTGCAGGGTATTGCTCAGTTAACGATTTAGCTGCTAAAAGGTTAGTATCAACTAACAGTGCTGTTTTACCTGATTGTAATTTATGGTTATTTGATTTAATACTGACAATTGTGCTATGAATGGGAGTATTTGCATGACTATAATAAGGAATGGCTAAGTTTTGAATGCCTAGATTACCCAATGGCAGTGGCAAGTAGAATGCTTTTTTAGCTTCAACAAGGCCAGATTCATATAGCACGACAACTCGTCCTTTCTTACCAAATGGGTTGCCCCCATTAAAACCGACTTTCATTTGTTGATAAGTATCTTTAACATAAGGGTTATCTGGGGTTAAGCGAAGTGCATTTTTGATAGAGATAAATGCATCATTATAATCATAGTCATCGGCTTCATAAAGAATCGCTTCAAGATAATAGGCAAAACCATTTTCATAGGCATTGGCTATATTTTTTACTTGCTCTTGCATGGAAGCAATTTCTTTATGTTTACTTATGTCAAGGTCACTTTGTTTGATACCAAATTGACTATAATCATCTTCAATTTTTTTGTTGCCTTGGGTTGAGATATCTTTTTGTCTTTGAATCCAAGCCTGGGCTTGAGAAAGTCTACGAATAGATACTAACGCATTGGATAGATCATTTAACGCCAGATAATTTTTTGCTTGATAGGCATATAAAAATGTTTGTTCATAATCAGGGACATCATAGGCAAGTTCAAGGTCACTGGTTGCAAGTGCGCCTGCACCTGAAAGCATTTTTGAGACTTGAATTTTTGCTTTCATTTGCGCTTGACGTACGGAAGATATGACATTTGCATAATCATTAAGTGATGTTTTATTTTCATTATTGAGTTGATTGATGCGACCTAATTCAAGTGCGTAAAGATTAGGGTCTTGGCTTTCTGAAAATTTATCTTTGTAAGCCTTGATGGCAGCTTGGGCATTATTTTTAGCAACATCCTTTTTAGTTGTTTGCATTTTTTTTGGATAAGGGCTTTGTAGGGTTGCACAGCCAGTGATGGCAATAGTAAGTAAAATAATAATGATTAATTGAAGTTGTTTAAGCATCGATAAGCTCTATGATTTGGTTTGATTGATAACTTTTTCACTGATAGCGCGACTTGCTTTATTAATTAATAGTCGTTCAACAGTTTTAAGGTCATTATCAGGGTTTTGTAATAGTTTGGTAATTTGATCTTCAGGAATGCTAACAGTGACTGTATCAGCATAGAGAATTTCCATTGTTGCCATTTCAACTAAACGAAAATTAATAGTTGTTGAAGCAATATAGTGATCAAAATTAGAACCATAAAATTTTTGTTTTTCATTTTTGATATTTAATTGATCAATGGTACCAACTAATAGATAATCTGCACCAACCATTTGGCTAAGACGAGCTTTATCTAGATTATTAACATTACCACTTGCTAGAATCGCTGCTTCTTTTGCATATTGTGAAAGATCGGCATTATTGCGATCAATCATACGAAACTGGCCTGATTGGCTGATGTCAGTTACAAGAGATTGGTTTAAAAGGCTAATGCTACGACTTGGTGCAATAGGGCCTTCAGCTGCAGAGGGTGCTAATTGAAATGGTAGAACAGCAAAAGAGTATTTTTTAGCATGCGCATCTGATTTACTAATACCTTTATATTGGGCAAAGGTCATTTTTAGTGTCACATACCACTGATTATCTTTTTGTTCTTTTTTGATTAATTGATAGTTAAGTACAGTGCCGGCTGTTGCTGCTTTTACAGCGCTTATATTATCTTGAGATAAAATATCGGCACTAACCGGATAGCTTTGATTACCAATAGTTACATAACCTTTTGCAATGGCTTTTTCATTAATCACGGCATTGATTGAATTAACATAAGTACCATTAACTTCAGAGACACCATTAATGATGGCATTTGAAATAGCTAAATTAAGCGTATCACCTTGGCCTTGAATATCCCTTGTTTCAGTGGTTAATGTTGGATTTGCATAGACATTAATAGAAACAAGGCTTAATAATATGGCAAAAATTAAAGAGAAATAAGATAAACGTTTCATTGTTTCCTCCATTTATCTGTTAATGGACAAAAACTTCAATTGGCTTTTAAATTACCAGCCAAAAAGTGTTTTCTTTTGAACTTTTCTGATTTGTTTTTCTGCTTGCCAAACAATAGTACCAGTTTGTAAATCAAGCATTTTTAAGGTAATTAAGAAAAACATGGACTGTTGTGAAGAACCTTTAGCATCAATATTAGCAATACTACCAGTGATCATATAATGTGCACCTAATTGATGCCCCATTGCAACAGCAGTTTTTTGATCAACCATACCAGATTGTTTTTGATATTCCATCTGCTCTTTCATTGCTTGGACTTGTTTCATATCAGTAAATTGGAAGTAGCCACTATTAATTATGCGGGTTGATACAGTATTCTCCAGCATATTCGTATTAATATGCTCATTGGTTTCATTACGAATACCGCTAAAAAAGACAACGGGTTGTTTTTTGCCAAAATCAGTAATGCGTTTGATATTCTGTGATTGAAGCATACTATCAACCATTTTTTGTGTCGTTACCTGAAGGTCAGTTGAGCTAAAATCAATTGATGTTGTATCAACGTCATCGGGATTCGTATATTCAACTTTTGGTGAGCATCCAGCTAAAAAAGTGATTAGTAAGATTCCACTAAAAAGGGCAGTAATAAAATTTGCCTTAGATTTAATCATTCTTGACTCCTACGGTTTTAATTTAAATAAATCTTAATATTCTGTAGGAATTATAGCGAAATTAATTGCTATTCGCTAAGGAAATTATAAGTTTGTTATGACATATAAATTTTATTAATAGGAATTAATCTATTAGTAATTAAAGCCAAAACTTGGGCCTAGATGAGCTGGTCCTAGAGCAAATGGCATTGGTGCTTGTTGAGGTTGTTGTGGGTCTAATCTTGGAGCATTTGGTGCTTGGGGAGCAGCATTTAAATTTAAAGGTGGAATGATATGAGGTGCTGGGTGAGAGTTTAATCTTGGGGCTCTAGATGGTTGTTGATTTCTATTATTGCTTGACATAATTTGCCTCCTAGCTTTATGTTTGTTTAAGCAAAGTTCATTATAGATAAATAGAAATATATTTAAATGCTATAAAGTTGGAATTTGAATTAATTATTTTTATATTTGATTAATTGATTATAAGATAAAACACAAATTTATTTAATTATTTATTATAAAACAAATAGTTGATTGCTTTGAAAGTAAATTCAAGGATCGGCAAAAAAGAGCTGATTATATAATAAAATTAAACTTTTGTAAATAAAACTTCTATAAAATATGTAACATTATTTATATAAACTATAACTATTATTCTTATAAATTATTTATATTTCAGTTGGTTATTTAATAATAAAATGGAATTAAAATCGCAAAATTTAAAATAATCAGTTGATTTAATAACCAATCATATGAGAGATTAAATATTAAGTTATATGATTTAAAGGTGGTGAAAAGTTCCGAAAATAAGTCTTTTAAAATTTTCATAATTGATTGGTTGTGTTTTAGCTAGGAGGTTTGCTGTGAAAGAGTATATTGGTTTAACAAGTTGGTTAGATACAAATTTTATAGAAAAAGTTCTATATGCAAGATTACATTCTGCAAATAAAACTGTATGTATTCCTGCATTGGATGATAGAAAAGAACTTTCAATTGCTCTAGAACAATATAATGAAACACTAGGTAAACCGCGTAGAGTAGTCACATTTGATAGTGAATCAAATCAAGTTAGAATGAGTCTTGGTATTAATGGAGGAAAAGATTGGAGTGAATACAATCAGTTTGTAATTCCTGTTAATACAGGAGCCAATCATAATGAAGCAATTATCTTATTTCCCAACAGCGTACCTAAAAAAGCTATTTTTATTGACCCTATGGGCCATCCAATACCTGAAAAAAGACGGCGTGAGCTTGAAGAACTAGGGTTTCGAAATATCTCATCGACTAGGGCTGTCCAGCGTGATGGTTATCATTGTGGTGATTATTCCATAGAGTTAGTTAGCCAGATTCTGTCTAAAGAAGATCCTGCAGCCCTTACTCAGGAAGATTTAAATGAAATCACAGATGCAGTTGGGAAATATGATAAACCGCGCTTAGACAAAAATCGGGCTGATTATGTTCATGAGTATTTGATGACACTGACAGGTGACGAAGCTAATCCCATTACAAATCAAGTATTAGTGAGTGAAAGCTTAATTGCTAAAATTAGACAGGAGCAACGTGATTTAGCTTATCGGAGTCCGTATTTATTAATTAAATCAGATGAAGAAGTACAACGTCTTGATGTAGAGGCAAGCATAAGGGCAGCTTCAGCATATCGGGAATATACAGAGAGGTTGAGGCTAGAATCAAGCTCTGAGAGATCAGTGAAACAGCCATTGGATCGTAGATCAACATCAACTGAGAGATCTCCCATAGAGACAAAATTAACTGAGGCCGAGCTAGAAAAGCAAAAAGCATTGCTAAGAAGGCATAAAACTGCTCAACTTGACACTAAAATAGTGCTTTTACAAACAGAGCGTGAATTACTTGAAAAATTGCAAATAAAAGAGTCTTTAGAGCTTAGTGATATTCAAACCTTAATTAATAATGCAGTTAATATTCAAGAAATTAAGAGTCGTTTATTAGAGTTAGAAGCTAGCTTTGAATTATTATCAGTAGATTTAGTGATCAAATCTAAAGAAATAGCTAGAGTCTTTGATTCAGCAATTGAGGAGCCTCAAGTAGAGTCAATGGATGCTATCAATGAATCAATCACAGATTTTTTGAAGTTTGAAGATTTGGTTAAGATTGCAGAGCCTTTAGAATCAATTGATCAAATAACACCGTTATATCGAATTGCAAAAGAGTATGAAGAGAAACTATTAGAATTGCAAGATGCTCAAGCACTAGTAAGAGAAAAAGAGTTAGAGCATGATAAGTTAAATCTACTTGGGGTGGATAAACATGATGTAGTTAAGCGATGGAAAATATTGCATCAAATTATAATAGAGGTAAAGTCAAATTATCGTGAGCACTTGGATAGGACAGGTAAAAGAGGCGAGGAAGAAGCTAATAGGCTAAGAGTTGAAGATAAGTTTAATACATTTACTCAATACGGAGCCACATTTGGTGACGGAGTTGACGTTGCTGGACTTAGTTACCAAGGTTTAGCTAAAGCTCTTTATGATTGTTATCAAGAAATGTTCTCTAGAGAACCAAAAGTATTTGGCAGTTCAGTTAAGATGTCAGATAGTCGAAGACTTTTGTTATTGAGTTTAAGGCAAATTGATATTGTTGAATCCGATTTTAGTAGTGAAAGAAAATTAGAGGAAAAAATTGGAAAAATTAACTTTAGTTCTGATAACGAAGTTGTACTTAACAACCTATTTCGACCGAAAAGTGGCACAGCAGTAGAGTTTTTAGATACGTTTTCAGAACTATTTTTAATTGACCGCTTGAAAAAGCAACATAATAAGGAAGTTTTAAATGTAGCACGTCATAGAGCTGCTTTAGCTGATGAAGGTTTAAAGGAATATATACGCTTAAATAAAGCTAATTTATTAAAAATTAAGGCATTTGTTGCAAAATGTAGTGAATTAGGCCTATCTGATTTAGAAGTACAATATAAAGATATACTTAGTAAGTGTGAGAGAGTTCAATTAGAGATTAAACAAAATGAGGCTAAGGGTTCTGAGTCTAAAGAAATGATTCAAAAAAATCCAAGAGGATACATTACATCAAGACTAGAAGAGATAGAAACAGCATCAATTGCGTGTAAGAAGGAGCTAGATGAATTAGCAGCAGAAGAATTTAAAGGCATAAAACAAAAAATTATTGCACCAGATCAAAGCGAATCTCTTGAGGATACATTGGAAAGCCATATAGCTGAAACACAGATATTAGGTGAACATTTTAGAAAATTAGCGAGTAGTCGTGTGGAAGGGTTAGATGCTAGGCAGAAAGTCATTTTTAATGGTATGTTAGATAGAATTTTATCATCAACAAATGATAAGTCAGCTAATAAGCAATTACGTCATGCAAAGAGTGGGTTAGCTAAAAAAGTAGAAGTTTGTAATCAATTGGTATTAAATGGCGAAGATAGAAAGCCAGGGGCATTACATGCAGCTGTCCAAGAGCTACATGAACAAATGAGCATTACGTATGATTTAATGGCACAAGCAAAGCAACAATTAACTGAGGGTTTAGTGTGGCTATTAATGAATTCAGATCAGGAAGTTGTATTACCTGAAGGCATTGTTGCACTTGATTTCAGTCATATGGATCTAAGAGGTGTTGACCTAAGTAGAGTCAAAGATCATTCAGGAGAAACATTTGATTTTAGTTATTCTATTTTTAATCAAACAAAATTAGGCCTTATGTCAGAAGATGAATTGTCAGATAATTTACAAAATTTAAAGAAATTAATTGGAGTTAGGCCTAGTGTCAGCATAAAAGAGCTACATCAAGCACTTGTGAATTTTGCAAATCAGGAACTTAAAAGTGGTGTTTCCAGTGGTGAAGAATTTGAACAATTTAAAACGCATAATATTGAGCAAGTTAAGAAGATTTGGGAATTTCATTTTCCAAATTTCAGAGTAGAGCTGTCAAATGATGATAATCTTTCAGAGATATTAAGACATCTAAATACAATTACTCAATCAATAGAGCATCATTCAGGGTTAGAAACTCAATTTCCAGTACATATGGATTTTGTTAATTTTAGCCAAGCTAAATTTATCGGAGAAATTAATAATACATCCTTAGAGTATGCAATTATGCCAAAAGATTTAAGAGGCGTAAAATTCAAAAGTTGCCTTATGCATAGAGCTAAATTTGACGGATGTATTGTTGATGAAAATACCAAATTTTCAGTAACTGCAGATGGTTTAAGAGGAATTGTTCCTAGAGTAACCTCTAAAGGCGAAAGTATATCTTTAGCTGGATTAATAATTGATGGCCATAAAGGGGGTAGTTTACCAAGAGATTTAAGAGGTTTTGATCTAAGTGGGGCAGTTTTGTTAAACCTAAATTTAGATGAGTATATTATTGATGAAACCACCAAACTTAATAGAGTTATTTTCAATAATATCTCTTTTAATAACTGTCAAATAACAAAAGCACAGTTTAGTGACTGTCAATTTGAGCAATGTGAATTTATTGGCGAAAAATTAGATATGACTGCTGCAGAATTTGATGGTTGTACTTTTAACCAACTTAAGCTTGGAAATGGATTAGAGTTTAATGAAAGAGAAGGAAGATTTGGAGTTAAAATTCAATCGAGTTTCAAAAACTGTAAATTCAGAGGAACGACAGAGTTATCATCTCATTGTGATATTTCAATGAGTTGTTTTAATAATGTTTATTTCGAAGAATTATCCTTAGATTGGTTGGGTTGTACGCTTCCAACAGATACAGAGAGAAATACTAATATAAGCATTAAACAGTTAAATAATGGTTCTAGTATATCAAAGCAAGAGTTAAGAGGAACGGTTCTAGCCAATAGCAAAATTACTAAAATTGTAGGAGTAAGCGCAGATACATTTATTGACCAGTTCGATGATCAGGTTCAAAGATTAGCCGAGGTAGAAAAGCGTAGCACGAGTGAAATAAGAAAGCGTGCTTTTGATTGGTTTCGTAAGCATATTTCACAAGTATCAGGGTATGGGGAGTATATTAAAGTATTAGGAATGCTAAAAAAATGGCAACAGGGTGAATCTGAAAATAATAATATAAACAAACTAGATTATAAGTGGAGATTGTTCAATCATTATAAAGAAGGTATTTATAAAAGAGGAGCAACTAGACCATCAAAATTGGGTAATTTAATGATTCAGATGGTTGAAAATACACTTAAAAAAATAGAGACTGAGCATGCAGTTGCAACTCATGATAATCAATTACCCCATGAGTATAAATTCCTTCAAAAGGCTTTTAATCAGTTATTAGATCCTCAAGAGACGCTTGGTAACTACAAAAGGCTTGCTATTAATCCTATCATTGTTGATGCTGTTGAAAAGATAAGACGTGGCAAGAAAGCTTTTGGTGCTGATATTTTCTCTCGTTATGCTCATTCGGCTATATCAATGCAGACTGATAGAGAGAGTGCCACCATGCAGCAAATGAGAGGGTTTACCTCAGTTATGGTTGAGAAGAACCATTTTGATCATTCAATTAAAGCTTTAGTTTCTTTATTAATTTCAGAAAAACCTGCTATGATTGAGGAAGTTATTGAAAATTGGAAGCCGCTAGAATTATTTCAAGCTGTACTAGCCTTAGAGTTAACTCACCCTGATCTAGCTGCAAAGCTAACAGATTCTGACTGCTATCGTGAGCTACGCGAGCAAGTGAAATTTGTTGCGCTTACATATGAAGACTTATTGAAATCAGCTATCTTTGATACTTTAGAGAACTTGGCGATAAAAGATAAAAAGTTGGCAAAATTCTTTATAGAGATGCTAAGGGAACTACCTTTATCAAAAAGAGCATTTTTAAATGTGGCAAACGCTCAAAGATTTATTGAAGGTCGTGATAGTGGGGATATATTCGTTCATGACAAAATATCAGTTGCTACAAGAATGGAGTACCTTAATGAAGTGCTTAAACTTTTTGATGATGATTATCAGTTTTTTGGTGGAAGCGAGCAAGCAGATGTTAATGCGATAAGGAAGGAGTTTCGTAGGCATTTCACACTAGATAATAAAACATTTAGGCATCGAGTTTCTAACAATAAAGAAGCTTATCCTCCAGAGCGACAAAGGCAAGTAGAAACATTCTTGGAATCAGAAGCTTCAATTGGTTCAAAAGAACATCCTACAGTTAGTTGGCCAAGGGATCGCTCAACAGAATTTACTGGAGATGAGCAATATTATCAATTGCAAGATATTGTTACTGGCTGGGCTTGCGAAAAAGCACAGGCATCACAAATAGACCAATATGTAAGAAAAGTAGTTTCACTTGCTTTAGGTCGTTACTATCTGGATGTAGATAAGAAAAATGCTCAAATAAATAAGCGTTTTAATGGAATTGCTGAAGTCTTACCAAATGGCAATATTAAGCATACTTGGTTATCAGGAATAGAAAGAAGTTTATATACTTTAAAAGATCTAGAAGATATTTTAGAGCATATTAATAAGACAAGAGGTGCTGGAAAACGGTTATTTAATGAAGCTGATCGAGCTGGGAATGCCTTTAATTATGCGCTAAATAATATAAAACAGAATGAAATATTTAAATCTATGTCAGATGGTAGTCAATTAGTGGTAACTCATAGCGGTAAACTACCAAAAAAAATAACATTTACATCAGGTTTATTAGGATTATTGAGTGCTAGGGTTGGTCGTAGAGTAACCATAAGTGATTCTCATGATAGATCAAGTCGATATAATCCAAATGATACAAAAATTAAAGTGTTAAAAGGTAGAGTAAAAAATGGGTTTAGGTTTATAAATGAAACCATTGATAATTTAATAGACACTAGCAAAGCACTAGCAAAGCATCAAAAACAATTGCAAAGTGTAGAGGAAGGTAGCTTTATCGACACATTTCTAGAATTTGTAGGTGATTATGATCCAGTAAAAGCAAAAAAATATTATCAGCAGGCTATAGTTGGTGATAAAGAGCGACTTACGGCTAAGGTTGACAAAATATTAAAGTTGCTAGAGGGTTTAAAAGATAATTTGAGCGGTTTAAATAAGTTGGGAGATACAACCTATAAGGCTCAAGATATAGAATTAATTCAACAAGCTATAGTAAAGATAAAAGAAAATAAATCAGTAGAAAATATTCAAGTAGAATGCCAAAAAGTTGTTGCTGTACAAAAGAGAGAACCTGCCGTGAAAGGTCAACGATCAAAAGCTCCTAAAATATTTAGGGATCACGGTCAGCAGCGAACCTTTGAAGTAGGCCATGATATTGGTCAAGTTGGCTAGACTATATAGCTAACTTGTTACATTAATCTAACTGAATATATCTAAAGAATTAGGCATTTCCCTGCTTAGTAATCAATCTAATTATTTCAATTGAAAAACATAATAACTTGTTATAAGAAAGTGTTTCACTAATAATCAAAAATATAGGTATGCATCAATAACAAGGAGGTTAGTGATGAGTCCTCATGAATTTTATAAATTATTTATCAATACGTTATCCATTATTAAAACTTTAGCTAAATCCCATAGCAATTGGAATTGGCAGAATTTAGAGGATGCCATTAATACGCAGTTAATTCCATTTTTAGATAACCTAGATTCGGTAATTACAGATAGTACATTTTTAGTAGATCATATTCAAAGTCCTAGTGTTGATTATCTAAAAGAGAATTTTAATGATTTATATCAGTATGAATCTGTACGAGCTCGTACTGGTCAATTAAATTTTGATGCTATTTTCCATGCTGAAATGGTATTAAAGTGTATTTTTAATTTTCAGCATCCATTATTTAATCGTTTTATAGGGGCGTTTATTGATCAACTCATTTCTGATTTTCCTGAGAATAAAAAATTAATGCTACGTTTAAATGTATTACATCAGATAAAGAAGGATTTCAAATTAAAAGTAGATCTCTTAAGTATTGATGAGCTTTCTCAAAAGCTAGAAAGTAACCTTGAACAATTGGCTGAATTACAAAAAGAAGTTGACTTAATTGATATAGATGAAATGGTGGTTCAAACTAGTAAAACTGATATGCTGCAACGTTTTCATGCCCAGAGGGAATTACTGGAAGATATTGCTTATCTCTATTGTCATGGCTCTAATCAATATAGTGGATATCAAAATATTAAAAAACATGATCAGAAGGACTTTGAACGTATTTTTGGGCAATATTTGGACTATGATTATGGGCAACCAAGACTTAAAACTTTTTATCAAGTTGAGAATTTTGATTTTAAAGACGCTTTAGATAACCTCTTTATAGCCTGTCGAGATTATTATTTACGCTTTAGTAGTCGTCAGTGCGGTAGTATTGCAGAGATTTTAAAAAATGAAGTCAACCAAAACAAAAATAGCTTAGGAATAGAAGTTTTAACGGGGGATGCTAGAGAGAAAGTTGACTATACTTATGAAGTTTCTAAAGAAAATTTAGTTGACGAATATCAACAAAATCAGTTAGCGTTTCAACAGTCTACAAAGCCTTTAGAACGTCAAATGTTACAAATGACTATTCTAGAATTAGAAAATGAAGGCTATGACCTTTTAGCCCAAGCTCAAATTAAAGTATCTGATGCGTATCAATTATCATTAGAGCAGTCTAAGCGAACTTTAACTACACCAAGCTTAACTGAGACTCCAGTACCAGCGATAGAGTCAAATGCATCAGAATCACCAAAACTATCATTTTTAGAATCTGGATTACAAATGTCTCGCCAAGTTAGTAGCGCATTATTTAAAAAATAATTATAATAAAATAAGAATTAATTATAAAAATACAATAAAATATAACTATATTTTCAATAGTAATGTTTCAATTTATTTTGTTTTGTTTAAAATACTTACATAAATAATAATAAAAACATGTTACAGAAATATAAAAATAATTATTGTAATTTATTTAATAATAAAATAATAATCGAAGTGGAGGGTTAGAAAGTTTTAAAGTCTTTCTAATAACTAGAAATCCATATAAGTTTTGGAGGTTGCCAGATGATAGAAAAAGTTTTAGATATAGTTAAACGCCCTAAAGGTGAGTTTGGTATACTTCAAGATCGAAAAGATATAGAGGAAATTTTAAATCCTCCTAAAGTTAAAAAGAAAAAAAAGAAAGAAGAAAGTATTAGCTTATCATCTTCACCTGAATCAGAAATGTCTGTAATATCTGATAGGGTAAGCTCAAGTAGTGAAAAAAGAAATGGTAAAAAGAAGGCGTCTCCAATTCATTTTGATGAAAGTGGAGTAGGGACTCCAGATAGAAAAAGTGTTTCCTCTGCTTTAGCAAAAAGAATACAAAAAGAGGCTATAAAAGTTAGTTTAGAAGAATTTATTCAATTTGAAATGACATTACGTGTAATGTTTCCTGAAAAAATTCATGAGCTGCCTGAGAACTTTTTTATAAGTATAATTGAAGAAACTTATCCTGAAAGTGCAAATGAAGCTTTTATTCATTTTGATTACCCTGTCACGCAATTGGCTGTATTACAAAGTTTAAACATTCAATATAACTTTATTGATCCACAGTTAATGGTTCATACACTGAGTGAGCTAGCACCTCCTAAAGAATCACCGCATAGTGAATTTGAAGAAAAGAAGAAAGCTTTAATAGATTTAGATGAAGAGATAACACTTGCTCAAAGTCAATTATATAATGCACATGTTATAAAAAATGCACAGATAAAATTACTAGAAGATTTCGCAACTAATTATTATTCTGGAGGAAATTCTGGTATTCCTGGTGAGAATTTTAAAGGGCATAATAACTTAGCTCAGATTAATAAAGTTTTTGGTGAAATTTTTGATCGTGAAGGTAATGAGCTTAAGCTACGGGATGATATTAAAAAGAACTTTGATTTTAACGAAATAGTTTCATCCATTATTGCTAACTGTCAACGTGAACGTTCTGTTTTCACTCGCTTTTTTGGAAATGAACAGTATGGCTTAGTTGTTGAATCTCTAAGGGAGTGTATAAAGAGTCAACAAAATAGTGTTCAATATAGTGCTGGAAATGTTAGTTTAAGAAATGATACCACACTTCCAGCTCAACCTAAGCAGGAAGGTTATATTAATAGTGATAGTATAAGACAGTTGGAGCTAACATTAGGTGAAAAAATAAGCGAGAAAGAGCAACTATTAGAAGATAGTAAGGCTTTAGCTGGTAATGCAATAGAAAAAGTTGGCTTTTCAGCTATAGAAGCTTGCCAACAAAAAATTCAAGCTGAAAAAGAAGCTGAAAACAGATTTAATCAAGTATTAGCTGACATTAATAGGCTTATTGAGGAGTCTTCAGCGACTGCTAAAAACATGTATAAAAACTATCAAAATATTCAATCACTTTATGAGAAAGTTAAAGAAAATCCAGGGTATGTTATCCAAGTTGAAGATGAAATAGTAAATAATGCTGCTCAGTGTGAGTCTTCAATGAAAGAATTAAACAGCCGCATTGAAACTGCAAAAGAATTATTAGTGAATTTGAGAGAAGAAGCTATGCAAGCTGGTACTCAAAAAGCTAAGTTAGAATTAGAAAAAGCAGAGAGATTATTATTGACAGAATTAAATTTGTTATTACTTCGTCAAGATAGTTTAGATTTTATTGGTCAAGCAAGCACAGATGTATCACAAGAGAGTGATAATATTCAAAAAATACTAAAATTACGTGATATTTCTTTAAAAGAAGTAAAAGCGGACCAAGTTGATATTAATATTATTCTTTCTCAAATTGTTGAGAAAGAATCTATCGAAGATAAAGAAGCATTAATTCAAAAAGCAGAGGAATTGCTTAAACAAGTTGAAGAAAAGAAAAATTCTGCTGTAGAGTTAGCTAATCAAGTTAAAAATGTAGAAAACTTTACTTATACTGAAGAGTCTGATTCAGAAGATCAGGCGAAGAAATTAGAAGGGGAAATTAGTAACCTATATCAGAGTATGAATAGTGATTTAATTGCTGCTAAGAAAAGTTTAGTAGAGTTAAAAGAAAAGGCTAAACAATCGCAGGAAAGCTCTAAAAAAGAAATAAGTATAGACTCTCCTAACCTTTCTATGCGTGAATTACCAAAAATGGATAAAGTAGAGTTTGTTAGTGACTTACTCTCACGTATAAAGGAAATGCCTAGTTATGGGCATATTTTAGCGCTTCATAAAACAATTATGAAAGGATTAGAGCAGCCTGAAAGCCGTAGCCAGGATGAACGCTTAGGTGCTGAAACACTATCTCAAGTTAGACAACATAGTGATTATGTTAGAGCAAACTTGCCAAAGATAGAGCAACATATGGTTGATGCTATTGCTTATCATCTTTTTATACAGGATAGAGGTAATGCTCAGCAGCAGTTGATTATAGATAATCCTTGGTTGGAGAAACATCAAGAACAGTTATTGACAAGAGTAATAGATCTTCAAGTTAATAAAGTTCTAAAAGAGACAGTACCAGCTAAGGCAGATAAAGAATCAAGAGTGCCTACTATTAATAGTTTAGCTAGGCAATTTGATCATATAAATGACTATAGAGTGTTACTTGAATTACATAATAAAATTATGAAAACTCAAGCTTTACATTATCTCTATGAGCCTGAAGGTATGGGGACTGACTTTACTAAAAAAAGAACAGATACTTTGTCAACACCTTGTAGTAAGACTTGGTTTAATTCTTTTGAAAAGCCATTAGTTGATCGTCTAGCTGTTCTTTTGGAACAAGACGGTATAAAAGATAAAAAAGAAGTAGAAAAGATTATCCAAGCAAATCCTTTTTTAGATGACTCTGATCATAAAAAAGTCCTTCTTCCTAAAGTAGAATATAGAGAAAAAAAAGAGTCACATAAAAGCTCTAGAGTATCAATAGAGTCAACATCTTCTACGCCTTCAGTAGGTTTAAGTTTATCTTCATCCAGTGCCTCTCCTAAAAGAGATACAGATCAACTGATTGATAGTATCTTTGATCATGCAATAACTGAATCAAGAAGTCGTCTTAGTAAATCAGAATCAGCAAGAGATGCTCAATTAAATGCGCTGGAAAAATATGTTGAACAACAGAATGATAATTCAAATTTGTTACAATTGCATGATGATATTATGCACTCTGACAAGTATGCTTATTTATATAGGCCAAAAGGTTTAACTGGTGTAAGTACCGATAGGACTTATAAAAAAGATGATATAACATTTACTTTGTGTAGTGAAAGCTGGGCAAAACTTGAAGAAAAAATGGCTTTGAAAATAGCTAATATCTTGCTGCAACAAAAAGCTTCAAATGATACAGTAAATCATATCTGTAAAGAAAATCCATTTTTAAACCCTTATAAAGAGAGTATTAAAGCCAATCTAAAAGTAAAAGCTTCTAGTTCCCAAGCTAGCTTTTCTGCCCATGCTCAAAGTAGTTCGGTAAGTTTATCACAACAAGCATCTGTTAGTCATCGAACTTTAAGCACAAGAAGTCAACCAGCACAAAGTCAAGCAGCTATGCATCAATCGCAACCAGTTAGTATATTTTCAAGCTCTTCAGCTAGTAGCACTTCTTCTTTCAGTAATAGTAGCTCTTCTGTAAGATCTCAAAATGCCCAAGCTAATCCTATAGCAAGTAGTAGTGTATCAGAAGTACCAGTTCAAAGAGGAGATCAATGGATAAGAAATATTATTGGAAGTACGCAAACTGGATATAATACGTTTATGCATGTTGGTTCGGGGGCGAGGGTAGCTAATATAAATGCACTTAAGGCTTTTGTTGGCAAACAGACAGACCCTCAAGTGATATTAAACCTGTATGATGATATTAAACAATCTGATTACTTTGATTATTTATATAAGCCTGAGGGTTTTAGCTTACCTGGTGCTCGCAGTGAAGAGTGGGGGAAGCTTAAAGAGAAAATGGTAGGATGTGTTTTTGATATATGGCGTAAGAGTAAATCGTTTAATTCAGAGCAGTCACAGCACCCATTATTAAATCAAAGTAAGTATCAAAGGACACTTGGAGTACTGGAGAGTAATGCTGCTAATAGTATGCCACCAAATCCATTTTCTTCACAACCTGACATGTTTATGGAATCAAAAAAAACTTTTGGCTTAGATGGGAAGCTATAATTAATTTACTTTCCCATTCCACGCCTAATTTTAATTAAATTAGCTAGATTTTCTTTGATTAACTATTTATACAAATAACCCTAAATCATGCGTTTTTTATATTTGCTGGTATAAAACATAATACCAGAGACAATAACAGCAATAATGCCAATATAGAAAAAGGCAGATGTATAAACACCTAAAGAATAGTTACTGGAAACATTTCCTTTTGGTAATCCCATTGTTGATGCTACATAACCACCTAATAAGTTACCAACGGATAGAAACACAAACCACATACCCATGGTAAATCCACTGATAATTGCTGGCACAAGCTCAGCAACCATTGCAACGCCTAAAGCTGAAATCATTAATTCACCTGTTGATTGTAAGAAATAGCTTAATACTAACCACCAAGAAGAGACGATGCCTTGATCTGATGAAACAAATTTTGAAATATATAATACAATAAATGCTAAGCCACATAATAACATGCCAGAGGCAAATTTATTGTATATGTTATAACTAATATTTTTCTTTTTTAACCAGATATAGAAGTAGGATAAAATTGGGCTTAAAAGAATAATCCAAAACGGATTTAATGCTTGAAAGCTTTGTGCTTCTACACTAAAGCTTAGTAATGAATGTTCGACATTATTAATTGCAAAAAAGTTAATTGATGTTTGCATTTGTTCATAAAGAATCTGAAAGATAATTGCCTCACTCATAAGGATTAAAGCAAGCATCATCCTACTTTTTTCTTTGCCAGAAGCTTTAAAAAAACTAATAGATAAATACCAACCGATCACACATAAAAACATAATGATAAGTACAGCTTCGGCAAGTATGACATTTTCAAGTAAAAAGGTCACAATAAAAACAGCAATGATACCACCAATAATTGTAATTACTAATTTAGAATAGGATAGTGATTTTTTGCCAGCTTCAGTGCCTATATGTGATAGAAATTTTCTTGAATAGATAAAAGTTGAGAGTGCTAGAATCATACCAAGTGCACTTGCGATAAATGATGCTCTAAATCCATAATGTGCAGCTATAATTGGTGAGAAAAAGATTCCAAGAAATGCACCGATATTAATTGCCATATAAAATAAGGTAAATGCATTATGTAATAACTCTGGGTTAGATCTATCATAGCATTTGGATAATAAACTTGATGGATTAGATTTAAAAAAACCGGTACCCACACAAACAAAGCTTAAGCCATAATAAATTAACGCTTTTTCGCCTGTGCCTAATAAAATATAGCCACACAATAAAAATAATAAACCTAAGACAATGGTTCGCTTTGCACCAATGACACTATCGCCTACATAACCACCAATGGCAATAAAAGTATAGATTAGTGCAGTATATGCACCAAAGAGTATAAATGAGTTAGATTGTGATATGCCAAGTGATTTTGTAAAAAATAAAGCAAGAATGGCCATAACCGCCATATAGCCAAATCGCTCCCAAATCTCTAACATGAAAATTGCATAAAATGCTTTCGGATGTTTATAGGTAGTTGTCTGATCCATTTAAGTGACACCAATTTAGACTTTATAATAAGCATCTGTTATAAGCTATCTATCATGGTTTGTCTAATAGATATATTATAAAAAAATTTATATGATCAAATTATTTTTAGCTGAAGTATAATAATAGCTAATTTATTTTCCCATGCCCAGTTTTAATTAAATTGGCTAGATTTTCCTTGATAAGGAAATCTTCTAAAAAACGTCTAACTTCTTCTTTGGTGTTAAGACGTAAAACTTTTTTAGTCACATCAACACATTGTTCATAAGTAATATGACGTAAAATCCATTTTGCCCTTAAGATATCAACGGCATTCATACTAAGACGATGAAAACCCATGCCGACTAATAGTGGAATTGCTAGTGGATTACCAGCAAGTTCACCACATAGACAGGCAATTTTAGCAGAAGAGACAGTAATTGAAGAGATATCATAAATAGCACGAATGACAGCTGGGTGTAATTGACTATAAAGATAGGAGACTTTACTATTATTCCTATCTGCTGCCAGGAGATACTGAGTCAGGTCATTACTGCCAACCGAGATAAAATCAATGTATTTAAACATAGCAGGCAGTTGATAAATGACAGATGGTACTTCAATCATAATGCCGATTTGTGGGAATTTAATGCTAAAGCCTTCTTCAATTAATTCATGCCAGGCGCGTTTGATTAAACTTGTCGCTTCTTCTACTTCTTCTAATTCACTAACCATGGGTAATAGAATTTTTAAATTACCATGATTTTTACTTGCCTTAAGCATTGCCCTTACTTGCATTAAAAATAAATCAGTCTGATCTAAAAGCATACGCAACCCACGCCAGCCTAATGCAGGATTTGCTTCTGGCTCGCTAAAGTAAGGTAATGCTTTATCAGCACCAACATCCAATGTACGCATGGTAACGACATGGGATGGAAAAGCATCTAAAAATTGTGAGTAAATAATTCGCTGTTCATCTTCTGATGGAAAGTTATCGCGAATCATAAAGGGTACTTCAGAGCGATAAAGACCAATGCCTTCTGAGCCATTAAATATTGCAACATCTAAATCAGCAACTAAGCCAACATTAGCCTGTAGCTGGACTTTATGATAGTCTGCTGTTTCAGATGGAAGAAGCCTAATTGATTGTAAGCGTTCTTGAAGCTGCTCTTCTTGCTCTATTAAGCGTTGATAGGCTTTGACTAATCCTTTTGATGGATTAGCATAGACACGGCCAATATGTGCATCAACAACTAAGTGTTTGTGTTCTAAAAATGAAATGGGTAACGATGGAAAGCCAATAATAAATGGGACACCCATTGCCCGTGCTAAGATTGCTGTATGTGAATTCTCAGTGCCTTCTTGTGAAATAACCGCTTTTAAAAAACCTTTGGGTACTTCAGCTAACATTGAGGGGGTGATTTCATAAGCAACTAAGATTGTATCTGAAGGGTAGCCCTCTTGTAAGGGGTTGGTTTTTTGTAAATGAGTTAAGATACGTCTGCCAATATCCTGAATATCACTTGCTCTTGATTGTAAATATTCATTAGACATTTGGCTAAAAGAATTTGATAGGCGTCTAACAACTTGCTTCAATGCACTTTGTACCCAGATTCCATCTTCAATTAAGTTGATAACTGCATCATAAAAGCTCGTAGAGTCAAGAATTTGAAGATAAGCTTTAAAAAGAGCTGTTTCAGTTTCACTGACCTGTTGATCAAGCGTTGTAATCATTGTGTCAATTTCTTGCTTTAATGCATTGACTGCTGATTTGAATTGATCAACTTCATTCTCTGATTGGGTTTGTTTATCAGGGATACTATCAAGGTCAAAAATATTATAACGTACAACCGCTGTTCCAATAGCAGCGCCTTTAGTGATTGGTTGGCCATCAAAGAAAACAGTTGGGTTATCTTTGGTTGCTTCTTCAATTTTTTCTGTCACATCATCACGGTCAAGTGCCTCATCTAATGCTTCAGCAATGTTAGCGCAAAGAGTAACAAGTTTGGTTTGTACATGCTCAGGCATGTCATTAATATTTTTGTTTTGAACGGCAATAATGCCAATCACATCACTTTTATAAATAATAGGCATTGATAAGAGCGTATGTAATTTTGCTCGTGTAAATGATGTGAGTATTGTTGGGTGATGGTTTTGGAAAATATCTTTAATTAATACGGGTTCTTCTCTTAAAGCAGCATTGCCGACAACATCTTGATCAGCATGAATATGAACAAGCCCAATTAAAAGTGGCGTTAGGGTGGTTGCTGTTAATGTATATAAACTTTTATCATCTTCAGTCAAAAAAATACTACAAGCATCTATATCTAATTCAGTTTGAATTTGGCTTGCAAGCGCTCTTAATGCATCTTCTAAAGCTGCATTATTTTCTAGTGCGTTAACAAGTTGTTGCCATAACTGCATAAATGCTTAACCTTTATTTCCATTCCTTATAAATTGGGAAAAAATACTCCAATGCTTTACGATAAACATGGCGCTTAAATGATACAACACGTGTAGTAGGATACCAATAATCTACCCAGCGCCAAGCGTCAAATTCAGGTTTATTATTTGCCTTTAAGTTGATTGCTGAATCATTTGATTTTAAACGTAACAAAAACCACTTTTGCTTTTGACCAATACATAATGGAAAGCCACGACGAATTAAAAAACGAGGCAGGCGATAGCGTAGCCAAGTCTTAGTTGCCGCTATGACTTCAACATCGTGTGGTTTTAATCCCACTTCTTCATAAAGTTCCCTATAAAGTGCTTCTAATGGTGTCTCTCCTGAATTTAATCCACCTTGTGGAAATTGCCAGGCATTTTGGCGCACACGCTTTCCCCAAAAAACTTTACCTTCTTTATTTATGAGCACAATTGCAACGTTTGCTCTAAAACCTTCATGATCAATCACCGTTAAACCTAATATTAAACTAAAACTATATTACTACCCTAAAGGATACCTGAAATCTAGCTATTTTTCCTTAAATTTAATCAGGAAAAATTTAATGTTTCTTTCAGTGCAACTTGAATGATCATTAGCTATAATAGTGGCGATTTTAAAATTTAATCCACTTTAAATTAATTATTGTAAGGGAGAAGCCGATGAGTCAGGCAAAAGAAGTTTTAAAGCAGATCAAACAAGATGAAATCGAGTTTGTAGATTTACGCTTCACTGATACTAAGGGTAAAGAGCAACATGTTACAATACCAGCTAATAGTATTGAGGAGAACTTTTTTAGCGAAGGAAAAATGTTTGATGGCTCATCTATTGCTGGTTGGAAGGGAATTAATGAATCAGATATGATTTTAATGCCAGATGCAGATTCTATTATTTTAGATCCTTTCTTTGAGGCGCCAACTTTGCAAGTACGTTGTGATATATTAGAACCTGCAACGATGCAATCATATGAAAGAGATCCACGAGCAGTTGCAAAGCGCGCTGAAAACTATATGCGCTCATTAGGTATTGCTGATACTTGTTATTTTGGACCTGAGCCTGAATTCTTTATTTTTGATGATGTCCGTTTTGAAAACCAGATGCATAAAGCATTTTTTAGTATTAATTCAGAAGAAGCAGCTTGGAGTAGCCCACTTGAATTTGAAAGTGGCAATTTAGGTCATAGACCGGGTGTAAAAGGTGGTTATTTCCCTGTGCCTCCGGTTGATTCATTACAAGATATTCGCTCAACTATGTGCCAAATTTTAGAAGAGGTTGGCCAAGAAGTTGAAGTGCACCACCATGAGGTAGGTACAGCAGGGCAGTGTGAAATTGGCACAAAATTTGATACCTTAGTTAAAAAAGCTGACCAGGTACAGTCATTTAAATATGTGGTTCATAATGTTGCGGAAATGTTTGGTAAAACAGCAACGTTTATGCCAAAGCCTTTAGCAGGCGATAATGGTTCAGGCATGCATGTCCATCAATCGCTCTCTAAAGATGGTAAAAATATTTTTGCTGGTAGTAATTATGCTGGTCTTTCTGATGAAGCATTATATTATATCGGTGGTATTATTAAGCATGCACGAGCGATTAATGCTTTTGCTAACCCATCCACTAATAGTTATAAGCGTTTAGTGCCAGGATTTGAAGCACCTGTATTACTAGCCTACTCAGCACGAAATCGCTCAGCTTCGATTCGTATTCCTTATGTGATGAATGAAAAAGCACGCCGTATTGAAGTTCGTTTTGGTGATCCAGCTGCAAACCCATATTTGATGTTTGCAAGCATGTTAATGGCAGGTTTAGATGGTATTCAAAATCAAATTCATCCAGGTGATGCAATGGATAAAAACTTATATGATCTACCAGCAGAAGAATTAGAAAATATACCAACAGTTGCATCTTCATTAGATCATGCTTTAGTACATTTAGATGAGGATCGTGACTTTTTAACGGCTGGTGGTGTATTTAGTGATGACTTAATTGATGCTTATATTGATTTAAAATCAGAAGAAAGCCAACGTTTGAATATGACAGTTCAGCCAGTTGAATTTGAAATGTATTATAGTGTTTAATAATTTTTTGTAGAGACGTGATTTATTACGTCTTTTGTTTGATTAATTGTGAAAACACCCCGCCTGCTTTGCAGTCACTCCTCTAAAATTAGAGGGGAATTAATAATTTAAACAATCAAATTTGGCATTAAGCGAACATAAATAACTTCACCAATTAACTCAATACATAGTTGAAGTAGAATAATACTTAAGATAACCGATGCTTGGTGGCTAAATACAAATGCAATGGGTAGAGCAATTAATGAATTTCTGCTTAAAAAGCTAAAGGCAAGTGTACGTGTTTGCGCTGATGTTAGCGAAAATAAGCTACCTAATGGAATTGCAATAACTGGCATAATAACTAAAAAGCTAAGATAAATAAAACAAACTGTAAATAAGTCAGGGTAAGAAGTTAGCCACATTGATTGAGAATAGGTTGCAAATAGAAGAAATAAGACTAAAAAAAGCATAAATTTAGGCAATAGGTGAATCGTTTGTTGTACATAGAATTTATTGTTTACTTTTTTAAGTAAACATTCACTTATGAATGCTAATAATAAAGGTACAATAATTATCCATAGTAATGTCTTTGTAAATAAATCAATTGAGATCATAGTCTGAATTGTATTTTCAAATATGAAGTATAAAAAAATGGGGATTAATATCATTTGTAAAATTAATAAAATTGGCGTATTAATACGAATTAATTGATCACTACCTCCACCTAGTTTACTAAAAAGCACAACATAATTAATTGAAGGTGTTAATAATACAAGCAATAAGACAAATTTAAATGATGTATTTAGATCTATCATGGGAATGCTTAAGTATAGAATCAATGGAATAATAATGAAATTACCAATAATTAATGCAAATAAAAAACGTTTATTTTTAAGTGGGTATAGTGTTTGGGTAAATGGAATTTGTAAAAATACCGCATAAAGTAATAAAGAAATGCTTGATAAAATATAAGGTTGGAATATTTGGCTATGATTATTAGAAAAATAATTAACGATGATGCCAAGTAATACGGCTATAGCATATAAAAAAAACCACTTTTTTTCTAAATTCTGTTTCATTCGTTAATTTATCTGGTTGGTTAGTTATAGATCAAGTGTTCAACTTCTTGAAGTAGTTTAAAGTAGATTTTGCTAGAGTACAAATTGATAAAACTTGTTCTCTAAACGTATATTTAAGAAGTATTGTCTTTTAATCGAGTAGTTTTTTTAAGCGTCTAAAAAAAATTCAGGTATACTGTCATTTAACTTGATATGACTAGGAGTAAAGTCGTTGACTACGGATAAAGCAGATATTCGATTAAGTGATTTATTAATTTTAAGTATAGGCTTATTAATTTTTAATTTGCTTTTTTTAGGCGGGCATCAATTAATTTCACCGGATGAGACACGATATGTTGGTGTGGCCTGGGAGATGTTTAAACATGATAATTATACCGTACCAACAATTGCAGGTTCTCCCTTTTTAGGTAAGCCTATTTTATTTTATTGGTTAAATATTTTTGCATTTAAGATTTTTGGTGTTAGCGAATTTGCTGCGCGATTTTTTCCAGCAATTCTGACAACTTTAACGGCTTTATTCGGTTATCTTGCAGCATCTATTGTATTTAATCGTAGAGTTGCAATATTAAGTGTTTTACTAATTGCAATTACACCGCTATTTTTTGCTTTAGGACATTATGCGAATATGGATGGTGAAGTCGCTTCTTGGCTTAACTTGTCTTTATTTTCTTTAATTATTGCATTGTATTTGCCAGTAGAGACAAAAGGGCGTAGTTTATGGTTGTATTTAGCTTACCTATTTGCAGCAGCTGCGTTTTTGACAAAAGGCTTAATGGGTATTGTATTTCCAGCAATGGTATTATTTTTTTGGTTTTTAATTTTAAATAATTGGAAACTTTTATTAAAGATACGCTTAATCTCTGGCCTTATTCTATTTCTGATTGTGATTCTGCCCTGGTTTATTATTGTTGAGAATAAATATCCTGGTTTTATGGCTTACTTTTTTCTTTGGAATCAGGTCGTTCGTTTTGTTGGCGATAATTTTAATATGCATAACCCATTTTATTATTATATTTTGTTAATAATAGGGGGGGTATTTCCGTGGACATTTTATTTTTTCCAAACTTATATCAGTCAGATAAAATTAATATGGCATAAACGTCAACAATATAAAATTGAGTTGTTTTTATTATTATGGGTCATTTTAATTACGATCTTTTTTTCAATCCCAACTTCTAAACTACCAGGCTATATTGGCCCTGTATTTCCAGCATCAGCAATGTTAATGGCTATTTATTTTGATCGCATATGGACAGCGAAGTTATCGAAAGTAAATATCATTGCAACGGTTATTCTAGCTGTGATTTTTGCGCTTGCTGCAATTACTTTATTGTTATTGCCATTATTATGGCATGATAAAGCTGTTTATAAAACAATGCCTTATGGCTATTTTCTTAGCATTGTTTTATTGGTTGGTGCGACTACTTTATTTGTAGGTTTAAGAAAAAGAAAACCTTTAAAATGGTTTGTAATTACAATAATTATCGTTAATATATTGATGAACCTAACCTTAATTGCAGCGATTAAATACTTTAGATTACAGTGGAATTATCCAATTGCAGAAAAAGTACAACCGGTGTTAAAACAATACCCAAATGCTCAAGTTTTCATGATAGGTCGTTATTATTATGCAATACCACTTTATTTAGATCGTGATGTGGGTATTGTTGCTGATTGGGATAAGGGGCAACAATTGGGTGATAACTGGAAGCGTGAGATTTATGAAGGTGTTAATTATTTACATCATTTACCGAAAGATTTAGTTACCTATCAGGTATTTTCAAAGCGTTGGCAACAAGCATTAAAAATGCATCAGCCCATTATTGTCATTTTATCAGAGAATCCAAGCGATTCCCAATTTAGAAAATTAATTGGTAATAGTCGCTATCAATTAGTTGGTGAAGTACCACGCCGTGGTGCTTATATTATTACTAATATGAAAGAAGATCGTAATAATTAATGGGTAACTAGGTTTACTTGGTTTTTATGATTTAGAAATTTTTTGATTTGTTCAGGTGTACAACCTTTAGCACAAATAGCGGCTAAACCTAATTCTTTTTCATTATACTGTTGATTAGTATTAGATGCTTTTTTATGTGTGTTATTCACCTTTGATACTTTCGCTGTATTATTTTGCATATTTGTAGCTAAAGGCTGTGCATCAGTATTATTATTTGTTATTTGAATATGATTAACTGGCTCAACAATAGAGACATGATCTGTCGTATTTTGTTGTTGGTTTATAGCATAGTTTGCTGGATAGATAATTTTTAAAAAGCCTCGACCAAATTGATCAACTTGTGCTTCAGTTGCATAAGTAACTAAATTTACATTATGACTGACTTCATCTAAAGCAGCCATAGTTGAATTGGCTTGTCTTGGTGGTGTGCCTTTACCACTAAAAAGCATACTGGAGCGATATTGAGTTATTTCAGAAACTGACCAACTAAAAATGTCATTATAAAAATCTTTAAAAGCAAAACTATCTGATGGTGAGTCAATAGGGATTAAATGACTGGAAGATGCTCTGCCGCTATATAACTGACGCAAAGCAGTTTGAGAAATAGTATTAACTTGAGTTTGTTTGCCAGTTACGATAAGCATTTGAGAAAATGCCTCAGTTGCAAAGCCTATAGCAAACAAACTAATAATAATAAGCATTAATTTTTTCATAAAGCTTCCCTTAGTCAATCTTATGATGGGTTTAGAAGATTAAAGAAGCAGATACGGTAAATAAATTTACATTGCCATCTGGTTTGGTTTGGAATAACCCATAACCACCTTGATCAGGCATAATATAGCTCCAAGAACCTTTTAACACGAGATTGGCATTATAGTAATAATTTAAGCCAAGTGTTACAGATGATTGACCCTGAGCTACTTCTGCACCTGGGCCGTAGTCGGTTAATTCATTCCAGTTAGTTGTATATAACTTAGCATAGTTAATATATGGTAAGAACTTTTCGATATGATAGCCAAGTGAGAAATAATAAGCATTTAATGCTGCATATGGTGCATCAAGTTTACGAGAAGCAAACTCACTTGAAGCCCAAATATTATCATAATTCATTTCACCACCTACACTGTAGAAACGACCAGTTTGATCTTTTGGTGTTGGTGATCCACTAGGAACGCTTGTTGTTTCTACTTCGGTTTGAGCATAAGATGCGTGAACTTTGAAAATCGTATTTGAGAATGTTAAATCGCCACCAAATAGCTTATTGCCTTGGAAGCCAAGCTCTTGAACACTTGACATACCTGAGCCAATATTTAAGACAGCATCATAATCCCATGAACTTTCGCCAAAAAATGGTTGGAATGATACATTCCATCCGCTATCACCTAGGTTAGTTTGTAATAGTAAATTAACCCCGTTTAAAGAGTAAAATGGAATTAAGCGATATACTTCGTTAGGTAGGAAAGTATAAGGGTAATTATAACCAACTTCAATTTCTTGTGAATATAAGAATAAAGGTAATTGGAAACGACCAGCACGTACAGCAATATTTGGATTGACTTGATATTGTGCATACATCCAGTTAACGGTTGGTGTATAGGCTGTATTACCATTTGTATTATCACCATCTGCAACAATTTGGGTCATAAATGATAATTTATCAGTAATTTGAGTATTTAATTGTAAACCAAATAATGACGGAGTTGAAAAGTTTGCATCTTGGTTAACATTACCATGACCTGGAATATTATATTGAGATGAACTATCAGATAGAGTCATACCCGTTGACATAAAGCCATGTAAATTAAACTTAACCCCATTTAGATCCCAGTTAACACCGCTTAAACCTGAGCTTTGACTACTTTGATTATTAGCATCTAAATTACTTTGCGTATTTGTAGTATTATCAGCTTTAGAAGTAGTTTGACTTGTTATTACTTGCTTGTCATTAGATGTTGTATTTGAATTAACGCTAGCGACTTGATTCGTATTTGCGGCATATGCAGTTGCAATACCACAGGCCAGTGCAATTGATATAGGTAATATCTTAGCTTTCATTTGTTGTTCCTCTACACATTTTTTATTACAACCCGAGCAACCCGAGATAAAAATTTGCAACATATTCGCATATTTTTTTATAATAATCAACAGTTAAAATATTGAAATTTAGATTATTTTTGTAATAAAATTAATAAATAATTATTATTGTAATATTTGATTTATTGTTATATTCTGAATTTCAAACTATTTTTAAATATTTAAATAACCAAACATTAAAGGAATAAATAATGCAAATAAATGAAAAAAATAAGTTATATCATGTTAATTTAGCTAAATGCGATCTTCAGGGAGCAACACTTGCGCTATTACCTGGAGACCCTCAGCGTGTAGATTGTTTGGCAAAATTACTCGATGATAATGCACAATTTCTTGGTAGTCACAGAGAATATACTTCTGCACTGGTAAAAATCAATAGCAAAAATATCTTAATCTGTTCAACAGGTATGGGCGGACCTTCAACAGGTATTTGTATTGAAGAATTAGCGATGTTAGGAATTAATCAGTTTATTCGCATAGGCACAACAGGTGCGATCCAACCACAGATTAAATTAGGAGATATTATCTTAACAACAGCGTCTGTGCGTTTAGATGGCACATCGGTTCATTATGCACCAATTGAATATCCAGCTGTTGCAGATTTTGACTTAACGATGAAATTGGCAAAAAGTGCAAGAGAGCAAGGCATCGTTATTCATTTGGGTATTACGGCTTCATCTGATACATTTTATCCAGGACAGGAGCGCTATGATAATTATTCAGGTTATATCAGACGCCATTTTCAAGGTTCTATGAATGAATGGCAAAAATTAAATGTTTTAAACTATGAGATGGAGTCTGCATCACTTTTAACGATTTGTTCAACTTTTGGCCTAAAAGCTGCATCCATAGCAGCAGTACTAGCCAATCGTGCAGTTTCTGAGAAACCAGATGTCAGTAACTATGACCAATCAATGCAACAAATGGTTAAGATTATAGCTCAAGCAATAGCAACTGATATTTAAATATATTAGCTTCGCTTTTTAAGATTTGATAAGAACAATAAACTTACAAAAAATGCCACTTCATATGATGCAGGGTTATGATATAAAATGGATTCAACAAAAGCATAAAAAATAAAACTTATAGATACTCCAAGTGCCATATTTGCTTCAATCCCTTTTCTGATAATAAATAGGCTATCATAAATCATCATAGCAAAATAAAGTATTAAGAGTACTAATCCAACAATGCCAATTTTAGTCATAACAAATAAAAATTCGCTATGTGGGTCACTGGTTGTTAAGTTAGGATTATTAAGGTCAAGCCAGTTTCCTTGAATAGGGGTACCAGTACCTGAGCCAATAATAGGTGATTTTTTAAATTGCTTGATTGCTAAGTCTAACATGATAAAGCGTTGGCCAAATGAAGTTTCATCAGCGTTTTTATCTACCTGCACAATTGATGAATAGAGCCTTTCTATTCGTGAATGATTGTAAGGGTTTAAAAGCATAGCGCCAGATGCAATAATAACTAAGCAGATAAAACCTATAACTGCCTGTTTCCAGCTTTTAATAAGATATTGCAAGCTAAAAATGACCAGTAATATGACATATAGTAATAAGCCAGTTTTACTGGTATTAATAAATAATATATAAAAGCTATTTAATAGCCATAATGCGCCATAAAGTAGCTTTAATAGATAATGTTGATGATATTTTAGCAAGGTAACACAGAAAAAAGCACCTAAAGCGGTTATAAAGCCAGTTTCAGTGTGCGATTGTAATGGGCTTGAGTGTACACCTTGCTTTTGATAATCAGTAAAATTTAATATCCACTGAAAGAAACTATTACTATAGGTAGAAAGTATGCCAATTAACGCTATGATAATTGCGCTGATAATAAAAAAATTATAAGCAGTTAATTGCCAGTTTCTTTGGTTAAATATACAAATTAACATAGGTGTTAATAGTAATGGAAAAATTAGCCAGTTATATTTATTTGCAATACTCCAGGCATTTTCCTGTAGTGGCTGTGGTGTATAAAAAATACCGATATACATCATTAAAGGTAAAAGTAGCATTGGTATAAGGAATTTATTGGTTTTTAAATAAGAAATGGCTCCTTTGATATCACCACCAATTAATGCACAAACAATTGCAATACCAAGAGGAATTGTAGTTAAGGCTCTACCTAATCCAAAGCATGCAAATGGAATTAAAAAAGCAATTGCAGATAAATATAAAAAAAAGGTTCTTATTTTTTGGATGTTAGTTAACATTGTTAAGTCTTACCTATGTGGCATCAGTATTTCATTTTAGGATGTATTATAGTTTATTTTAATTAATTGCCTAGAATTTATTGGGTTAATTCTTTTTGTTTTAATGAAAGATGATATAATTTTGCATGAATTTGAACTTAAAGATGGATGTGAACATTACTATGCAACCAGTTAATTTGGAAAATAAAAAATTATTAGTTGTAAGGGCAGATAATATTGGAGATTTGGTTTGTACAACACCATTGATTAAAGCAATTAAAGAACAATATCCAAGTGTTACAATGGATGTTATGTTAAACACTTATAATGAAACGGTGCTAGCAAATAACCCCTATATTAGAAAAATAATTAGTTATGAAAAAGCGAAACATAGAAAGGGAAGTTTAATTAAAACATACATTAATAAATTTTTGTTTTTTAGACGTTTAAAGAAAGAACGTTATGATTATGCCTTACTAGCAGCAGGTGGGTTTAAAGAAAAAGAAGTAGGCTATGTTTCACTTGCTGGAATTAAAAAATTAATTGGTTATGTAGATAGGCCTAATCAGAAAAGTAAACTATTTGCTGCAATTGAGAGTCAAGATAGAGATAAAATACATGAGGTAGAGCTTGTCTATAACCTTGGTAAAAAAGTATTAGGTTTAACAAAAGATCCGGGAGAGATGTTACTTTATCCAGATAATAAGTTAGTTGATGCATTAAAAGAAAGATTTAACATTAACGATGAAGATAAACCCATTGGTGTTCATTTAAGTTCAAGAAAACCTCAAAATCGTTGGCCGATTGAGTCATATGTTGAATTGATTAAACAAATACATGCAAATAATATTACACAACCAATTTTAGTTTTTTGGTCACCGGGGTCAGAAAATAATCCATTGCATCCAGGCGATGATGAAAAGGCAGAGTATCTGAAAGAACAGTTAAGCCATATCAAAGGGCTTAATTTATATTTTGTTGAAACTAAACATTTATCAGAGCTAATTGCCGGTGTTTCTTTATGTGATTCTTTTATTTGTTGTGACGGTGGTACAATGCATATTGCAGCAGCACTAGTTAATCAAATGGTTGCAATTTTTGGTAGCACCAATGCCGATAACTGGAAGCCTTGGAAAGTTAAACATCACTTATTACAAAGCCCATCTAAAAATGCTCAAGATATAAGCGTTACTGAAGTAGTTAATGCATTTTTAGATTTATGATGGCTTTAAGCTTAAATTGTTTTTAGATGTAAATTATTTTATGATAAATCTAAGTTTCGTTGACCAAGGAGAAAATGAAAATCATGGCTTCTAAAAATAAGCAAAACTTAAATGATGAAATGACAGATTTTCCATTAGATTTAGATCAACTTTTATCACATACTGATGCAGCGGGAAATCAAGAAATTGCGCAAGCATTAGGCAGCCTTGTTTCTTCTGCAATAGAGCTAACAAAACTTGCAAGTGACTATGAAACAATTACATCAGCAGATGATTTTTTAAAGCTTTATCATAAATGTTTTCTAACTATTTCAGGCGCATTTGAACATGCAGGATAAAAGACGCTGTTTTTGGGTTAATGATGATCCACTTTATCTAGGCTACCATGACCATGAATGGGGTGTACCAGTTTATGATGAGCGACAATTATTTGAGTTTTTGTCTTTAGAAGGCATGCAAGCGGGATTAAGTTGGATTACGATTTTAAAAAAACGCAATGCTTATAGGACATTGTTCGATCAGTTTGATATTCAATTAATTGCCCAATATGATGATAAAAAAATTCAGTCATTACTTAAAGATGCTAGTATTATCCGAAATAAATTAAAAATTAATGCGATTATTAATAATGCGCGTGCTTGTATAGAGTTAAATCAACAGCGTTCATTATGTGACTATTTATGGTCATTTGTAGATGGTAAGACGATCGTTAACCATTGGAAGGATAGATCAGAAGTACCATCAGAAAGTGATACTTCAATTGCAATGTCAAAAGATTTAAAAAAGAAAGGTTTTAAATTTGTAGGCCCTACAATTTGTTATGCATTTATGCAAGCAACTGGTATGGTCAATGACCATACAACGGATTGTTTTCGTTATCATCAACTAAATGCAGATTCATATTGAAAGCAATGACCGAGTTAAGCAAAGATAATCAATATAATGAATTAATTGAATTAGTTTTCAAACAATTAAACAAGATCAACAATGATCAAATTCTAAATAAATTAAGTCGTTCACAGATTGAATTTTTATTTGATAATTCACCTTTTATTGTTTTATTTGCCAAACAACACCTTGAGCTATTTGTAGAGGCAGTGACATCTGCTTTACCAAAAAACTATACTCAAGCATATGATGAATTTATTCTAAAGTACACTATAAAAGATTTTAATCAAGCCATTCGCCTATTTAGAAGGCTTCATTCGGTAATTATTATTCATCAAATGATTAATCAAAAGCAACCGTTTGAACTAATTGCCAAGCATCTATCATCATTAGCTGATCATTTAATTAAAATCACTTTAGAGAAAACATACGCTGATATAAAGGCACAGTTTAGCCTTGATCATGTACCAGCACTAATTACATTGGCTTTAGGTAAATTAGGTGGCAATGAGCTAAATTTTTCATCTGATATTGATTTAATTTTTTTGTATGATGAAAAAAATAAATTATCATTTGACCCATTAAAAGTTTATACGAATGTTGCACAACGGTTTATTCAATATTTAAGTCAGTTAACTAAAGATGGCTTTGTCTATCGAGTTGATATGCGCTTAAGGCCATTTGGAGAAGGTGCGCCGTTAGTATGTTCAATTTCAAGTTTTCAATCTTATTGTATTAAACATGCCAGAGAATGGGAGCGATATGCATTAATAAAAGCGCGTCAAGTAGCAACTATGAATGAACAAGTTAATCAGATTATTAGTGATTTTGTTTATCGAAATTATATGGATTATACAGTTTTAGATGCTATTCGGCGTATGAAAAGTAAAATTCTTAAAGAGATGCAGATTGAGCGTTTACGTTTTAATATTAAGCTTGGCCGAGGTGGTATTCGTGAGATAGAGTTTATTGTTCAATGTTATCAATTAATTTATGGTGGTCAAAATCGCCACTTAAGAACCTGTCATTTACATGATGCATTGATGAATCTAGCAAAATACCAACATATTGATCAATCAATTGCAGATCAACTTTATCAACATTATGTATTTCTTAGGAACTTAGAAAATATATTGCAAATGATTAATGATCAACAAAGACATCATTTGCCTAAAAAAGAATTAAATCAAATAAGAGCAAGTAAAATGCTATCTTATAATAGTTGGCTGGATTTGTTTGCTGATTATAAGCAAATAACAAAAGCTGTACAGGTAGCATTTGATCAGCTGACCCACTTTAAAGAGATAGATCAAACATATAAAGAAAAGCAAAGTCACACGACTGAATCTGTATTGGCAAAAATTGAACAACAAGCTGATATAGAGGCATTAATTAATACATTTAAAGAAAAATTAAAACGAAATAGCCAATTATCCGAGCAAACTTATCATTTGATTAATGAGCTACTATTTTCATTTTTAATTGAAGTTTATCTTTATTCTAAAGAAGAACAATATGCACTTTTAGAACATATAATAAAATTATTAAGAACGATTGCTAGACGTAGCACCTATGTGCATTTATTGGCTGAATCTAAAGCACAGCTACCTGATCTAGTTAAAATCATATCAACAGGAAATTGGTTTTCACAGCGTTTAATTCAGTATCCTCATTTATTAGAAACTGCATTATTTTTATCTGATGATCATAAGCAACTATATTTAAATAAATCAGATTATAATACTTTTTTATTAAAGCGGATTAGCCAGGTTGATAGTAATAGCAAGGAAGAATTAATAGAAACTGTGCGTCGTTTTAAGGTTGAGGAAGTTTTTAAAGTGGCTATTGCTGAATTTAAGCGTAGTTTAACCTTAATGGAAACATCAGATGTTTTAAGTGCGTTAGCTGAATCTATTATTGAAGTGATGTTAGATGCTGCTTGGAGGCAAATAAAACGTAAGTTATCTATTAAGGATAGTGAGTATATTCGCCTAAGAGAATCATTTGCTGTTATCGCATATGGAAAACTAGGTGGCTTTGAACTTGGCTTTGGCTCAGATCTTGATTTAATTTTTCTTTATGATTCGTCTGATGAGCTAAAAAATCAAGCCAAAGTGTATGTTAAGGTCGTACAACTTTTTGTTAGTTTAATGCAAACAGAAAGTTACTCAGGGAAATTATATCGCATTGATTTAAGATTAAGGCCATCGGGTGAGACTGGATTATTGGTTTCTGATATTAATGCATTTGAAAATTATCAAATGAATCAAGCCTGGGTTTGGGAGCATCAAGCCATTACGCGTGCTCGTTGGATCTGTGGTAGTGAAGTACTTAAACATAAGTTTGAGTTAATACGTTATCATGTGTTGGCTAGGAATAAAAATTTGGATGAACTTAAAGATCAGATCATAACGATGCGTAAAAAAATGAATCAAAATCTATATAAGCCCCAAAATGGCTATTTTGATTTAAAATTTTCTCCAGGTGGCATGATTGATATTGAGTTTTTAGCTCAATATATGGCATTAGCATATACCAGTAAATATAAAGAAATTAGCCTATTTAGCGATAATATTCGTATTTTTCAATCCATGGAAAGTGCGCAGCTACTTGAATTTCAACAAGCGCAAATGTTGATTGAAGCTTATTGTTATTATCGTGATTTAAGTTATGACTGTTTATTCAAGAATCAACCATTGTTAGTTGAGATTGATAAATTAAAGCCTTATGATAGCAAGGTAAAGAGAATTTATGAAAAATGGCTTAATTAGTCGAGTATTTTAAATTAAGCTATTCTTACTAAAGATAAAGTGATTAATGAGATTTAAATAGGAGTGGCTATGTCTGAAAATAATCATATTGTTCATGTAACTTTGAGCGATTTGCCAGTTCACTGTCCAACCGATGAAACAAAGCTTTGGAATGAACACCCTCGCGTATTTATAGAATTAAGTGTTGGTGCACCTGAAAATAGTTGCCCTTATTGTAGTACTAAGTTCAAATTAGATGTTTCAGAAGAAGAGAAAAAAGAGCTCGTTGATGATCCAACAGATAGAATAATTGATATTTAGTTTATATGAATAAAAGAAATTATTATTTAATTATTGGGCCTAGTTGGATTGGTGATATGATTATGTCCCAATCGCTTTATCGTCTTTTAAAATTAAATGACCCTGACTGTTTAATTGATGTTTTAGCACCTAAGTCAACCTATGATTTAGTTCAATTTATGCCAGAAGTAAATGAAGTAATCTTAGCACCATTTAAACGTAAAAAGCTCGGATTTAGTGATCGCAGGCTACTAGGTAAATCACTAAAAGGAAAAGGCTATACACATGCAATTGTATTACCTAATTCATGGAAGTCTGCTCTAGTTGTATTATTTGCCAAAATAAAGCATCGTATTGGTTTTAAAGGTGAGAGTCGTTATTTATTGCTTAATGATTTACGTCACTTAGATAAAGAAAAACTACCTTTAATGATTGAGCGCTTTTGCGTATTAGGTATTGGTAAAAAGGATCTATTACCTAGCAAATTGCCTTGGCCTAAGCTTAAATTTGATCAAGTACAAGTAAATAAAATATCACAAAAATTTGGCTTTGATGATCGTAGTTATCAAAAACTTATTGCATTTTGTCCTGGTGCTGAATATGGCCCAGCAAAGCGATGGCCAGAGAACTATTTTGCACAAACGGCAGCTCAATTAGCAAAAGAAGGCTATAAAATATTACTCTTAGGTGGGCCAGGTGATAAAGAAATCTCAGATAAAATCCTTACAGAGTATGAAAAAATAGTAACCGATGAATTTAAAAATCATTTGATTGATTTGGTAGCTAAAACAAAGATTACTGAAGTCGTTGGTTTACTATCAAAAGTTAAGGCCGTGTTAACCAATGATACAGGGTTAATGCATATTGCTAGCGCATTTGAGCGACCAACCTTGGTTATTTATGGTTCATCTTCAGCAGGCTTTACCCCGCCGTTAAATAACAAGGCTGAGAGTATTTATCTTGATCTTGAGTGTCGTCCTTGTTTCAAGCGTACTTGCCCATTAGTCCATATGAACTGCTTAAATCAATTAACACCACAGATGGTGTTAGATAAATTTAAAAATATTAGTGAATAGAATAATGTATTTTGTTATTAGATTTTTCTTACATTAACGGCAGCAGGGCCTTTTTGAGTTGTTGTAACTTCATACTCGACTTGATCATTATCATTAATCATGCCTTCAACGTTACTTTTGTGTACGAACAAATCTTTAGAGCCATCTTCTGGTTTAATAAATCCAAAGCCTTTTTCGTGATTAAAAAATTTTACTGTACCAGTTGCCATATTTTTACTTTCCTATATTTTAATGAATAACTATTGCGACAATACAATAACATACTTTCAACGCTTATGGTATTAAAATATGCTATCTCATAAACGAATTTTTTATTTTTTTATGCGATCTACTTTTTTGTAAGAATAGCTGCACCTGCTGTAAAGCCTGCGCCAAAGGCACAAAGCGCAACTTTTTCATTTGCTTTTAAGTCGTTTAAGGTCTCTGATAATGCAATTGGGATTGTACAAGAAGAGGTGTTACCAAAGCGCTCAATATTACTATATAAAGTGCCTGGAGCAAGCTTTAAGCGTTTTTCAATGGCTGCTGAAATACGTAAATTTGCTTGGTGTGGAACAATTAAATCGAAATCATGTAAATCAAGTTTGGCGTTCTCACAGCAGTCATGCATCACTTGTGACATGGTCTTAACAGCAGATGTGAATAACATACCACCTTTTAATGCAATACCAGAAGCTTTATTCGTTGGAACATTAATTACCTCTGCTGGTTTAGCAGTAGCAGTTAGTAATGTTTGCTCAACGATTGCTGTTGCATCACCAATGTGTTCTTCACCTGTAATAATTGTAGCTGTTGCTGCATCACCAAATAAAAATGCAGTATCAAAGTCAGTTGGATCAACATACTTAGATAGTGCTTCAGCAGTTAGTAATAAGACTTGTGCTTTTGGTCTTGATTTTAAGAAATCTTTTGCATGGTTTAATGCATAGATATAACCACTACAAGCAGCATTAAGATCATACGCAGTAATATGATGCTCACCAAAATTTGTGTATAGTTTTTCTAAAACTTGCGTTGCAACTGCAGGTGATTGGTATACTTCTGGCGTACAAGTGGCACATAAAATAAGATCAATATCACTAAGTTTTAGTTGATGTTGATTAAATATTTCAATGGTTGCTTCATAAGCTAAATCAACGACACTCTCACCATCTTTTAACCAGTAGCGATTCTCAATTCCAGTTCGATCTACAATATCTTGATGGCTATGGTTAGGGAAATGTTTTAAAAGCTCACCATTAAGTACTTGACGGCTGCCTGTACGATAAACAGGCTTGGAAATGCCAACAAGTAAATTAAGTGACTGCTGCGAATGTGCTAAAAGTTCAGTTTTTGATGCTACTTCAGTTGCTTTTTTAGTTATGATTGCGTGTTTTTTGACAATTTGGCTTTGGCCTTTTGAGCCTTCTGCAAGTTTAATGCGAATTAATGGTGAGCCAACTAATGCCGTTTCAGATTCATTGACATAAATTTGTTCTACAACACCTTGGTGTGGTGACAAAATTTCACCAGCTGATTTGGATGCTTCAATATCAACAATTTTATCAGAGGCTTTAATTTCATCGCCTTCTTTAATATGAATTTCTGAGATTAAGACACTTTCATCTGAAGGGCTTGCGCCAATCACTTCAACGGTAAAGTAACCAGCTTCATCTTGTTGATCAATTTGCCACTGAATATTTAGATCTAATAAATCACAAGCAGTCGTTAAAATGGTTTCAAAGGATGGTAACACTTCAAGTTGATTGGCATAATTACACGGTGTGTAGGTATCTGCTCTTGTAATACGTCGAGCACGAATTACCTCGTTTGAGTTTTCTATCACAGAAGCAATAACCTCAGCACCAACACCACAACTATGGTTGTCCTCATGTGTGACAATTAAGCGTTTAGTCTTTTCAGCCGAAGCAAGTAGTGTTTCTTTATCAATGGGCTTAACTGTTCGTAAGTCAATGACTTCAGCCGTTATGTTAACTTCTGATAAGGCTGCTGCGACTTCTTGGCATAAAGATACGGTATTTCCCCAACCAACTAAGGTAATGTCATTGCCTGGTTGAACAATACGTGCTTTACCGATAGGTACTAGCTGTTTGTCAACATCGTGGGAAGTTGTATCTTCAATGGATGCATTATTTAGTAGCTTTTTAGGGTATAGAAATACACACGGACGCTTAGATTTAAATGCGGCATTTAGCATACCAACAGCATCAGATGCATTCGATGGCATATAAACATCAATACCTGGAATATGTGCATAAGTTGCTTCGTTTGTTTGAGAGTGGAATGGGCCAAGGCCTGGACGATAACCACCGCAGGCTGCAAAAACAATCACAGGGTTTTCCCATTGTCCATGACTGCGCCAATACATGGTGCCTAGTTCAGTAAAGATTTGGTTGTATGCCAAAGGCATAAAATCAGCAAACTGAATGAAAGCAACAGGTTGTTTGCCTGCAAGCGCCATGCCAGATGCTAATCCGGTAATGGTTGATTCTGATAATGCTGTATTAATTACTCTTCCTGGGAATTGAGTCGAGAGGCCTCGAGTAATGCCAAAGACATCTCCTTTACCATCTTCAATATCCTCACCCAATAGGCATACATTTTCGTTAGTTAATAAATGATGCTTAAATGTTTCACGCATTGCCTCTAACATACTTAAGCGGTCAATTGATGTAAAATCACCTCGGTATTCTGCAGCTGATGGTTTTAATTCTTCGCTAAGTGGGCGTTCAGCAGTAAAGGTTGCTTCAGGTTCATCATCTTGGCGTGCTTTATTAACGGCGTTCTGTACTTCATTTTTAACTTCAACTGCCATCTGATCTAAAATTTCAGGTTCAACACCCAATGAAATTAAATAGCTTTTAGCATGAATAAGTGGGTCATCATCAAAACTTCCTGATATTTCATCATTGCTTCGATATAGTTTTTGATTATCTGCATTGGAATGATTATCTAGTCGATTAACTTTAAATACAACAATGCCAGGTTGTTGATTGGCTCGTATATCATCAACAATATTTTTTAATTCATCATAGTGTTCAAGTGCTTTGGAGCCATCAAGGTATGTAATTGGAATATCATAGTATTGGCTAGCTTGCGCATGATCGGGTAAGGAGAAAAATGTCTTACCCTCTGTGCGCGTGGATATGGCTAAACCGTTATCATGAATAAAGAAAAGTACAGGTAATTGACTGCGCTTAGCCTCTGCTATGGCTTCTGTTACTTCACCTTGTTGTGTGGTGCCATCACCAATAGCACATAATACAACAGCTTTTTTATCTTTTTCTTTTAAAACATGTGCCACACCTGCAGCTTGCAATGCACTATTTCCCACAGGGCCGACAATGCTCATAATATTTAATTCTGGCGCAGACATATGCGAAACCATTTGACGTCCATGCGAGTGCGCATTTGCTTTGCATAATGCACTTAAAAAGAACATCTCAGATGAAAGGCCTCTTGCTAACATTAATGCTTTATCACGATAATGGCAATGTAGGTAATCTTGTGGTTGAAACATAGGTGCTAATATGGCAGCGCCTTCATGGCCTTTACTGGAGGCTAAAAAGTTAGCTTCACCACTATTAACTAACTCGGCTTCCATATGATCGCCTTCACGAGATAATAACATATAGCGATATATATTTAGCAGTGTATTAATTCTCTGTTGATCTTTAATTGGTGTAGACATTTCTTCAGTCATTAAGTTGTCATCCATCTTCTTTTCTTTCAATTTTGTTAATTAATGTTAATAAATACTAAAACTTGTTATTAATCTCAGGGTAGTTTACCTGATCTTGAGGGCGATATGAATAGGTAGATACATCTTCAGGTATAATCATTTGATTAAGAATTAATATAATCCTTAATATATTGAGGCAAATCTGTCGCTTTACTACTTACGTTAGGAGCATAGTCTGGCAACTGATTTTTTGTCTCTAAATTACAATAGCTCAAACGCTCTGGGAAATATTCAAATAGTAGCTGAACTTTACCTGCTGTTTCTTTGCCAGCAATTGATGCAATTAACTCAAGGGCTAAGTCAATACCACTGGAAATTCCGCCTGCTGTCCAAATTTTTCCTGATTTAACAATACGTTCACCACAAAACTTTATATCTTTTAAAGCTTGAATTTCAGGGACAGCCCGCCAATAGGTTGTCACTGGTTTATCTTTTAATAATCCAGCATGATAAAGTAAAAACATACCAGTACAAACAGATAATAAAAATTCACAGTGATTTGCTTGTTTTTTAATAAAATCGAGTAGTTTAGCATTTTTTGACTGTTCAAGGCGCCCTTTGCCACCTGGTACAATAAAATAGTCAAAGTCAGGTGCATTATCAAAAGTGCAATGAGCATTTAAAGTAATTTTATCATCACAGTGTATTTGTTGCTCATTTTCAGAAACTAAATATAGATTGATAGGAACGTTAAGTATATTTTTCCATACTGAAAAAACTTCCCAAGGGCCAAAAACATCCATAGGCTGAACAAAATCATAAATAACAATGCCGAGATTTTTAGTCATCATTATCTGCTCCTAAAAAGTATTAAGCTGCGCTTTGAGTATAAAGGATAGCTTATGTGATTAAAACCCAATTTTTTTCATTAAAGTGTTAATCCAAGTGGCAAGTCATTACCATAAAGATATCGTGAAGTGTCAATATCTAGTTGGTTGACAGATTTAATTAGCTCTACTTGGTTGTGCTCTGCTTTAAGTTTGTTAAATAAATGTATTAGTTTTTGTTCATAGATTGAATCAAGCTGGTAATAGTCATCATCTAATTTTCTCGCGATTAAGATTAATGCATGTACAATCAATTTGGTGTGCTTTTTGTGTTTCTTAACGCTAATTGCAATTGGAATTAATTGTTCTAACCATGATTCAATACTATCTGTAGGTATTAATTCTTGGGGGTTAATTGAAATCGGCTGGCGGTTACCAATGCGGCCTAAAGCCCACCAGTAAAGCGAGTTTAATGGTTTTTGGCTAATCAGTTTAATTAGTTGATTACCAAGTTCGATACGTTGATGCATGGGTAATTTTTCTAATACGCTTACAAGACGTATTTTTTCATCAAGAGCAATTAAGTTTTTTTGCGATAGATAATCATGTTTTGTTAAAAGTGCGTGTTTTATTTTTTGATAAAGTGACGTTTGCATTTTAGCACTTAGGCCTGGAGCAAGGCGTCGCCACATCACCCAAAAACTACTAATACAGGCATTATGTTTAACATACTCAATACCTTTATCGTAAAGTTCATAGGCTTTCTCAATACGCTGGTTATCTTTATATTCACCAAATCCAGGGTTTAATAACAAGCCTGTTAAATAATAAAAGTATTGCTCTGCCTCAGGTCGCTTAAAGCGTAAATATCTTATCTCAAATAAAATATCCCAGATTTCACGAGCAAAGTGTATCGGCCATTGATGAATATCGCCACTAATATGATTTAATCGCTGTTTAATTGTAGCAATGCCAATTGTTTTATCAGAAAAGAACGTTTCTAGTTGTTGTTTAATTGCGGCTATTTTAGTTTCATTAAATTTAGTTTCGTCATCATTTTTTGCTTTAGGTAAAATTTGACTCTGATAAGCTTGATTGGTTAAATTAAATTCTAAAGGATGGGCTTTATTATTTTGATCATAGATCATTAAACTTAAAATACCAGCTTCATTTAGCTCTGAGGATAAGGTCGCACAATGATTACTTGATTGGCTTTTCAATTCTGTAATAACAGAGCCTACATAGTTAAATTGATCATCTATTTCAGTTAGTGTTTCAATGTCATATGTATTTTGATCATTTAAAAATAGAGGAAAGCGTAATAATTGATTAGATTGTAATTTTAAAGGGTGTTTTGTAATTTGATTGATATGACCTTCTGGTGTACCTTTTGTTAGAATACATAAACCCATTTTATCACTAACTTGAATAAAGTAGTTTGATCTGGAGCCTGCTTGGATTGTCAGTGATTTTTCATGTTTAGCTTTTAAATAGCTACAAGCACCATAGGCGACAGCAAGTGAAGGTTCATCATTATATAAAACCTCAGTTGGTTCTGATTTAACTTCTCGCCAACTATCGATAATTTCTGTTATACGCTGAGTAAATAATTGGCAATGGAATATCCCACCGTTAAAAAGTATAACTTGTGGGATAGGAATGCTATGGTTATCTTTAATGTTTAAAGCATCTCTTGCTTCTTTTTGATTCTGATATAGAAAATCTGCAATATGGGCTGTAATTTGAGGATTTGATTCAAATGCTAAACCAAACTGCCTTAATCCTGTCGTTGTTTTTTGAGGTGTTAAACCTTCCAGTGAAACTTTAGGAAAGAAACCATCAAGTAACTGTTCTAAGTGACTTTGATCTAATAAGACAGATTCAGTCTTTGCAATAAGCTTTGATTTTTTGAAGTTAAAGCTAATATTAATTGATTGCGTGTTATGATCTGTGTGTATTTGACTAAATAATGTTTCTTTAGCTTGTTGAATTTGATTAAGCCATTGATTTTGGTAATGGCGTTTTAATGATTGCTGTGTTTGCTTTATTAATTGCTGTAATAAAAAGCAGTCCATATTATCACCACCAACTAATAAATGTTTGCCTGTTGCAATTCGATTTAGGCTTGGTCCATTTGGTGATAGTTGTAATTGAATTAAGCTAAAATCTGATGTGCCTCCGCCAATATCTAATACTAAAGCAAGCTCACTAACGGTTTGATCTATTTGTTCATCAGCTAAGTTGTGTGTATTTAACCAGTGATAAAAAGCTGCAATGGGTTCTTCTAATAGCTTAACGTGCTTAAAGCCTGTCGATGTGGCTGCTTTCAACGTTGACTGACGTGCTTGATCATTAAACGATGCCGGTATGGTAATAACAACAACTTGATTTTCCAATAAGTCATTTGGGTATTGATGATTCCAAGCACCTTTTAGATAGTCTAAATAATGAATGATTACTTCAAAAGGAGAAATTTTTGCATCAACTTCATGGCTACCAAGTGGTAGAAATGGAGACTCAATATTCATCACTGGGTGTGATAAGTAACTTTTGGCACTTGAAATGCTTAAATTTGGGTAATTACTAGCAAGTTCTTTAGCCAGATGGCCAATAATTGCTTTGGATTTTTGCCAAGGCATTACAACATCACTAAGTTTAAAAAGCGCATCTTTGGCATAAAGATAATAAGCCGGTAGTAATGTTAATTCTGCTATTTGTCCAGGGGCAACTATTTGAGGGATTTTAAACAGTTGAATCGGTTGATTTGGTTTTTTTAGATCATAGTAGCTTAAAGCAATATTAGTCGTTCCTAAATCAATACCAATAAGATAACGATTCTGCAATGATTATTTACCTACGATTGTCTCAATTAACGTAGACTGTATAGTATCATCTTGCTGACGGTTTTGCCATGAAACAACTTTAACTGAGCGTGATATCTGTTTTGCTAATGAAGGGTTGCCTTTATAGACAACTTTAACATTGCCACTGGCCTTAATCAGTAGGTTATCTTGGCTGTCAACATACAAATTAGCAGAACCTGAAGCATTGATTGTTGTATTTTGCGTTTGGAGGTTAATGGCATGTAGTGAAGATGCACCAGATGCATTAACTGTCATATTTTTTGATGCACCCTCAACGTGCCCGTAAGTGTTACCAGATAAATTAAGTGTTAGGTTTTTACTTTTTAGACTTCTAGCATCAAAAACAATATTACCTTTTGCATCTAGCTTATTAAATTTTTTTGTTTTTATAATAACTTCCATAGGTTGACTTGGTTTAATCAAATAACCAGGTCGTGCTTGTACAAGTAAACAACCGGAGTAATTTTTAACTTCAATAAGCGGAATTAAGTTTTCATCTACTTTAATCGTTACCATTGATTGATGAGATTGTACAATATTAAGTCTGAATGTGCCTTGTAACTGAAGACAGCCTGTGTTTTCAACTAAGTATGATTTGGTGCTTAGTTTTCCGCTGCCATAACGAGATTGTGGTTCGCCATAAGCCAAATAATAGTTTCTAATGCTCAGTAATATAATAAATAGTACTGCTATAACAATGATAAATATAAATAATGAAATTAACTTACGTTTCATAATTTCTCTTTTTAAAGTGCGTAGTACTATAAATATAGCAAAAAGTTAAATAATTAGCTTAATAATTTAATTAAATAGTAGATCAATTCTATCAACTGAGTTTATACTTTTAATCGTATCAATAATATTTTGATTTAAAGTTAATACATAATTTAATGGCCAATTAACACATACTTGCGCTTCTTGCCAATGAAATGATAGCCGGTTAATGTTACTGTCATTATTATCATCGGTAACAAGTGATTTGATTTTAATTAAATCATCGCAGTTGCGTTGATCATTTAAATAAATGGCAAGGCCTTTAGCATATTTATTAATTGCGTGATCAATCGTTAGAATTGCTTTTGCATTAATGCGTAGTCCACCGGTATAATTATCTTCTTCAACATCGCCTTCAACGATAATGGTGTCATCTACATGAAGAGTATCTTTAGTTTTTTCAAATAAATCAGCAAATAAGGTAATATCGATGCGTAATGTTGCATCATCAATTGAAAGGATACCAAATGCCCTGCCTGTCTTTGTCTTTCGTTGCGTAAAGCTAATGATGACACCAGCAAAGCGCTGAGAAGATTTTTTAGTGGTATGACTAATGCTATTAAGTGCTTTAATACCTAAGGTGTCTAATAATGCTTTATTCTCATCGATTAAGTGGCCTGATAAATACAGTCCAAGAGAAGATTTTTCACGTTTTAATCTTTCTTTAAGGCTAAATGGGGCGCAGTCTGTGTAAAGGGTTGTATCAGTTTGAGTATTATCATCTGGCTCAGAAAATCCAAATAAATCACTTTGTCCAGAAGATTGTGCTAGTTCATTTTGCTCCACTCGCTTAAGTAAGTTATCTAATGATAATAAAATTGAAGCACGATGGGTTCCTAAGTCATCTAACGCGCCTGCACAAATTAAAGCTTCTAGTACACGCTTATTTGCTTTTTGTAAGTCGACTCGCTGTAAAAAATCAAGGACATTTAAATAAGCACCATGTTTTTCTCGTTCATCAATAATCATTTCAATTGCAGATAAGCCGACACCTTTTATTGCACATAAACCATAAACTACATCATTATTTTGGCTGACTGAGAATTGTTTTTGACTTTGATTAATATGAGGAGGGATAACGTTAAGTCCCATTGTCATACACTCATTAATCAACGTAACAATTTTATCAGTATTATCCATATCAGAAGATAAAACAGCAGCCATAAATTCTGCTGGATAATGTGCTTTTAGATAAGCGGTTTGATAAGACACTAAGGCATAGGCTGCTGAGTGAGACTTGTTAAAGCCATATTTGGCAAATTCTTCCATTAAATCAAAAATTGAAGAAGCAAGCTTTTCATCAATGTCATTTTCTTTTGACCCTGATATGAAAATATCTCGTTGCTTTGCCATTTCTTTAGGGTCTTTTTTACCCATTGCGCGGCGTAATAAGTCAGCGCCACCTAGTGTGTAGTTTGCTAAAACTTGTGCAATTTGCATGACTTGTTCTTGGTATAAAATCGTACCATAAGTTTCTTTAAGTACAGGCTCAAGTTTTGGGTGTGGATAAGAGACTTTTTGACGGCCATGTTTTCGATTGATAAAGTCATCGACCATACCAGAACCTAATGGACCAGGGCGAAAGAGTGCTACAAGTGCAATGATATCTTCAAAGCAATCAGGCCTTAAGCGTGCGATTAATTCTTTCATGCCACGTGATTCAAGTTGAAAAATTGCAGTTGTCTCACTACGTTTGAGTAAGTCAAAGGTTTTTGTATCATCTAGCTTTAATGTTTCGATATTAATTAAGGGCTTAGATTCTTTCTTTAAGCGTTTATTAATTAAGTCAACAGCCATTTTAATGACCGTTAAATTACGTAAGCCTAAAAAGTCAAATTTAACAAGGCCAACCTCTTCAACATCTTTCTTATCAAATTGACTGACAAGTTGTTTGGAACCTGCCTCACAGTAGGAGGGGGAGAAATCAGTTAATGCAGAAGGTGAGATAACAACACCACCTGCGTGTTTGCCTACATTTCTTATTGTACCTTCTAACTTAAATGCATAATTTAAAATTTGCTCTGCTTCTTCATTATCTTGGCAGAATTGATATAATTCAGAGCCTTCTTTATAAGCATCCGTTAATGTAATACCTAGTTCATTGGGAATTAATTTGGCAATTTTATCAACGAAGCCATAAGGTTGTGCAAGGACACGCCCCACATCACGAACAACGGCTTTTGCAGCCATTGAACCAAAGGTAATAATTTGTGAAACACTTTCTCTGCCATAACGTTGAGCAACATAGTCAATAACACGATCACGCCCATCCATACAAAAATCAATATCAAAGTCAGGCATTGAAACACGCTCAGGGTTTAGAAATCGCTCAAATAGTAAATTGTAAGGCAATGGGTCAAGATCTGTAATTTTTAATGCATAGGCAACTAATGATCCAGCACCAGAACCTCGTCCAGGTCCAACAGGGATATCATGATCTTTTGCCCATTGGATAAAGTCAGCAACAATTAAAAAATAACCAGGAAAGCCCATCTGGCAAATCACATCAATTTCTATTTGTAGTCGATTTTTATAACGTGACTTTAGCGCTTCATATTCGGATGCTTCATAATTATTCAAAATGCTAGAAAATCGCTTTTCAAGGCCTTCAAAAGACACCTTTGCAAAGTATTCATCAATGCTTAGGTGTTCTGGAATTGGAAAGCTAGGTAAAACAGCATTACCTAATCTAAAAGTAACATTACAGCGTTTAGCAATAATTACAGTATTCTCTAGTGCACTTGGCAGATCACTAAAAAGTGCTTTCATTTCTTCTGCACTTTTAAAGTATTGCTCATTAGTATATCTGCTGGTTCTTTTTTCATCTAATAGAGTATAACCTTCAGAGATGCCTACACGAACTTCATGGATGTCAAAATCTTCTTTATTCAAAAAGCGTACGTTATTTGTTGCAACAATGGGAATATCATATTGTTGGGCAAATTTTAAAACCTCAGTTGTATAATAAGTTTCTTCTTCTTTGCCTAAACGTTGTATTTCAATAAAGAAAGAATCATCATCAAAAATATTTTTATAAGCTAATAAAGTTTGTTGGGCTTTTTCTAAATGGCCTTTATTAATCAGTAGGCCTATCTCTCCATCACAACCACCTGATAGTGCAATCACTCCTTTTAATGATGCATTAAATAATTTATTTTTATCAATAACTGGAATGCCATTGACTCGCTCAGTCGCATTTAAGTAAGCATCAGAGATAATCTCAACAATATGCTGATAGCCTATTTGGTTTTCAGCTAATAAAGTGAGTGTCGTATGTTCTTTTTCATCTGTCTGAATTAATAAATCAACACCAATAATTGGCTTAATACCATAAGATAGTGCTTGTTTATAAAATTTAATTATAGCGAATAAATTGCATTGATCAGTCATTGCAACTGCGGGCATATTACGGCTAACTGCTTCTGATAGCAAACGCTTATGGCGGATAGTACTATCTACTAATGAATATTCACTATGTACTTTTAGGTGAACAAAATCAATTGTCATATCGTTATATTATTTAAGTTATGATTAAACTAATTTAAACTTGATGTCACTGTACCATAAAGTGGTGTTTGTTGCATCCAGGCGATTTAAGATGCTATGAAAAAATTAATGAATCATGTGATAGATATTGCATCAGAGGCTGCTGAAATTTTAAGATTCTATCATAAAAAAGTAATCGATATTAAAAGGAAAGATGACCAATCGCCATTAACCATAGCGGATATGAAGGCGCATCAATGTATTGTAGAGAAATTAGAACATCTAACGCCGGATATTCCAATTCTCTCTGAAGAATCAAATCCTTTGCCAACTTATCAAGTACGAAAAAACTGGCAGAAATATTGGTTGATTGATCCTTTAGATGGTACAAAGAGTTTTATTGATGGAAAAGATGATTTTGTCATTAGCATTGCGCTAATAGAAGCACATCAACCAATAATCGGTATTATTTATGTGCCAATAGATGATATTTGTTATTTCGCATCTGTAAAAGATGGTGCTTTTAAGCGAATTATCTCTAATGGCAACTCTAATGATATAAAGCTTGTAAGTAATAATGAGCGTGATGAGGTATTGAAAATTACATTAGGTAGTTCAAAACCATTATCTGAGCGTTTATTATATAAATTAGAAAGCGTTAAACCCTATCGTTTAATAAAAACTGCTTCAGCATTGAAGTTTTGCTATGTTGCTGAAGGGAGCGCAGATATTTATTTAAGGCTTTATCCTACTTATGAATGGGATACAGCAGCAGGGCAATGTATTTTGTCTCAAGCAGGTGGCAAATGCGTTGACTTAGAAAATAAAACTATCTTATCCTACAATAGAAAAGATAGTTTAATAAACCCTTATTTTATTGCTGGCGTACCTTGGGCAATGGAACGTTTAAAAAAGTACTTGTAATGATGGATAGTTAATTAATTTAAAGAGGAAGATTAGCATGAAGTTAGGATTAAAATTTATAGATTTAACTCATACTCTAACAGCCGATACACCAACTTGGGATGGACATTGTGGCTTTAAGTATCAGATTGCACATGATTATGCTGATGGTGAAGAAGTAGACAACTTTAGAATTCAACATTTAAATATCAATGCGGGGATTGGCACACACATTGATGCGCCTAATCATTATATAGAAGGTGCATCATCCATAGCAGATCTTCAGCTAAGTGAATTAATTTCTCCTTGTGTTAAAGTAGATGTATCCAAAAAAGCAGATGAAACATATCAAGTAAGTGTTGCTGATTTGGCATCATTTGAAGCGCGTCATGGGCGAATTAAGCGAGGTGTAATGGTTATTTTTTATAGTGGCTGGAGCAAGTTTTGGCAAGATAAGAAAAAATATCACAATAATTATCGTTTTCCCTCAGTATCCAAAGAAGCTTGTGAATATTTACTTGAACGAGATATTGCAGGTATTGGAATTGATACACTTTCACCTGATGTGCCTGAAAGTGGCTATCCTGTACATAATTTATTATTAGCTAAAAATAAATATATTGTTGAGAACATTGCTAATGCTGATAAATTACCTGAAATAGGTGCTTATAGTATTGCTCTGCCGATTAAAGGTGCATTTTTAACCGAAGCACCGATGCGCCTAGTTGCATTTATGCCAAATAAAAAATAGTCGTATTTAACGCACAAGCAAAAAATAAACAAGTTGCGCAATGGTTTTAGGCATAGGAAAATATTTACTTATGGAAAATCATTATTAAATAATTAGGAGAATCGTTTGAATCAGAAGCGAGTTAATAAATGGGCATTTGTTTCATTTATACTTGGTGTTATCTTAACTATTGTTAGTATGTTGTTGATTCATTCAGCTTATGGTGGTGAACTTTATAGCCGTATCCATTGGCTAGTTACTTTAGTTGTTGCCATTCCCTGGGTTATTTTTATTATTTGTTTATTTATTATGTTATTTGCTGATAAAAGTTAACACGTAATAAGGTATTTAAATTTAATGTCATTATATCAACCTAAAGATTTGTTTCGTCCATTTTTAGAAGAAGATAGTGAAAAACCGTCATTTACACCATTTCGTCGTGACTATGCGCGGGTGATTCATTCGGCATCATTTAGGCGTCTTCAGGGTAAGACGCAAATTTTTCCGGGTCTTGAAAGTGATTTTTTTAGAAATCGTTTAACGCATTCATTAGAAGTTGCACAAGTGGCAAAAGCAATTACTGTGCGCTTAAATGAAATGCATCAATTAGATATTGATCCGGACTTGGTTGAAACAGCGGCACTTTGCCATGATATTGGCCATCCACCATTTGGACATAATGGTGAACGTGCATTACATGAGAAAATGCGCGAGTATGGAGGATTTGAAGGTAATGCGCAAACATTGCGTGTATTATCCGTTATTGAGAAAAAAGTGATTGATGGAAATTTACCTGTTGTTAACGGTGAAGATAAGCGCTATGGGCTCAATTTAACATACCGCACATTAGCGGCAGTTTTAAAATATGATTATAAAATACCTCCTTATGTTGCTCAAACAGGAATAGAGCCACCGAAAGGCTATTATGTAAGTGAGGCATCACTGGTTGATGAAATTAAGGCACATGTATTATCTGGCTATGAACTAGATGTACAAACACCATTTAAAACGATTGAATGCCAAATTATGGACTTAGCTGATGATATTGCTTATTCAACCTATGATTTAGAAGATGCCTTAAAGGGTGGTTTTTTATCACCTATATCAATGATTGGTAGTGATCAAAAAACACTTGAATCAATACAGAGTGCTGTTTTAAAAGAAGGTATTAATTTATCTACTTCTGAAATTCGTGATATTGTAAAACATATTTTTTCAAGTGTTTTTTCAATCAATGAGGGGCTTGAATCAGTGTATCAAAAGGCTAAAAATCTTGCTCATAGTGGCTATATTAGAACAAAATTGACTTCACAGTTGGTGTTTTTTGCATTAAATGGCATTGTGTTTGAACATAATGATCAGTGTTCTTTATTATCTAAGGTTTATTTATCAGATGAAGTTAAAGCGCAGGTTGAAGTATTAAAACAGTTTATTTTTCAATCTGTTATTAAGGCAACTAAGCTTAATATTGTCAGATATCGTGGTGGTGATATTATTGCAACATTATTTGATCTTTTAAGTACAACACAAAAAGAATTATCATTTTTACCTGAAGATATTGGACAAATTTACTATGCTTATGACCCTTCAGAAAAAGCAAAACGTAAGCGTATTATTTGTGACTTTATTGCTGGGATGACAGATCGTTATGCAATTGAGTTATATGGGCGTTTTAAATCAGATAAGCCGCAAACGATATTTAAGCCTTTGTAAGTTATAAGATAAAAGCATATTATTGGATTTAGATTATGAGTATTTGGAAAACACCGACATCAGCAGATGAAATGAATCAACGTGGTAAAGGAACTTTATCAGATCTTTTAGGAATTGTTTATACTGAAGTTGGTGATGACTATGTTAAAGCAGAAATGCCTGTCACGGATAAAGTCAAACAACCAATTGGTATTATGAATGGGGGTGCTTCATGTGTGATTGCAGAGTCTGTTGGTAGTTGTGCTGCTAATTATGCCGTTGATTTAACAAAGCAGTACTGTGTTGGATTAGATATTAATACCAACCATATACGTGCTGCATATAAAGGTAAAGTTATTGCTACAGCTAAACCATTTCATATTGGTAGAACAACGCAAGTTTGGTCAATTGACATCCATAATGAAGCAGGAAAACTTGTTTCTGTGAGTCGTTTAACGATGGCTGTTAAAGATCAATAAGATACTAATTTATATGATATTTTTTCGCCTAAAACGTCCTAACGCTTTAAAACAAATTTCTTCTAATGCGTCAGCGATGGAAATATTCGAAGTATTAGCCGATTTTGGGTAGAGTGAGGTTGGCGTAAGCCCTGGCAGTGAATTAGCCTCAAGAAACCAAAGTTGCTCTTTTTCATCTAACATAAAATCAACGCGACTATAATCGTGTAAGCCTAATGCATGATGTGCTGTTAGTGCTGCAGTTTTAATGCAAATTGATAATGATTGATCAACTTCGGCTGGGAAAATTTCTTTGACAGTACCTTGTTGATATTTATGATAATAGTTAAATGTATCTTCATCGGTGATAATCTCACCTGGGCTTAGTGCTTGGTCATCTAAAACACCGATTGTAAATTCTCGTCCCTGTATATAATCTTCTATTAATATTTCATTGTCATAATAAAAAGCTTGCTCAAGCATTGCATCAAACTGATCCTGATCATAAGCAATATTAACTGCAATACTTGAACCCTGTGTATTGGGCTTAACAACAATTGGGAATTGATGGATATGAACATCATGGTGATTTAATTGGCTAATTAAGCGCCAATTAGGTGTAATTATACCTGCGGCTTGTACTAAACGCTTACTAAAGTGTTTATTCATTGCAAGTGCGCTAGAGATAACATTACTGCCAGTATAGGCAATGTTTGCAAGCTCTAACACTGCTTGAACATGCCCATCTTCACCAAATTGACCATGTAATGCAATAAATATAAGATCATAAGATTTAAGGTCATTTAAGTACTTAAATAGATTAGTTTTAAAATTACTGTCTGCTTGATAGCGATATTTATCAGGTGGGCTCTGTGCAACATGATAGCTAAATATCTCTTTTTCTTGGTATTCTTTTAAAATACCTTGCTCAGTATCAAAAGGTGTTACACAATGCCCTTTACTACGCAATGCTTTTATCACAGTTTGCGCACTGGCAATTGAGACATCTCTTTCAATACTAATACCACCAAATAATACGGCAATATTTAGCTTTAAAGCTTTATCTTGATTCATGCAACCCCATAATTAATCTTATTTCTATTATTTTTTATAATGGTTTATTGAAATTGTAGCTTAAAATAAATAAATTTCACAAATTTGATATATCTTTATGTGTTGTATGCGATTTTAAACATTCTTACCAATGTATGTGGCTAGGAACATAAATACAAGCACAAGTAGAACTGCCAGTAAGACATTTGTTAACAGTGAACCATAACTTTGTGTTTTCTCTGATTCAATCGATCGTTTGAGCATTAAATAGCGTATCGTTGCTGTAATAATCATTATAACTGAGACAATCATTAGAAGAAGTCCAGTTAATTCAGCACTTAATGAATGTTGAAATTTAATATTGGGATTATGAACCGATTGATGCAGATAGCTTAAAAATATATCAAATCGTTCAATTAAAAAGCCAAATGCCATAATGGTAATTGCTGTTCTAATCCATGCAAGAAATGTGCGCTCATTAGCTGCATGGTCATTGAAGCTTTTAATCATTGCAAAATCTCCATAAGAATTACTGTAATATTATGACTTTTATTATAAAAGTATAGGTCTATTATGATGAAAAATGTATACTAGAAAGCCGAATAGTTGCTAGTGATTATTTTTGTTTTTATTGATTTAAATCAAAAATTGATCAAAAAATAAACAAAAATAACTGGAAATTATGTAAAAAACGCTATACAATCAAGCTCTCATCACGGTAAACTAGTTAGTGAAAGCGACAAAATTTATTGTAATGAAGATAATTAAAATATTATAAGGTTTAAAATAAATGAGCGAATATAAAGGTAAGTTAATCTGGAAGGCAATTTTAGTCTTATTTCCAACACTTATTATCGCCTTGACCGTTGTACCATGGTATGGTTTTGCTATTGGTTATAGTGGCTGGGACTGGTTTTGGTTTGGCTTTTTTATGGTTGCAACTGGTTTATCAGTAACCGCTGGTTATCATAGACTATGGTCGCATCGAGCATATAAAGCATCGTTACCACTAAAACTATTTTTCTTAATTTTTGGAACAGCAGCGCTTGAAAATAGTGTAATCCAATGGGCTTCTGATCATAGAAAGCATCACCGTTATTGTGATGATGAAGATAAAGATCCGTACGGTATTACACGTGGTTTTTGGCATGCACATATTTTTTGGATGTTAAAAGAGCATGAAAGCGGTGAGGATGATTTATCTGATGTTAAAGATTTAATGAATGATAAGTGGCTAGTACTTCAAGATCGTTACTATGGCTGGTTTGCTACATTTTTTGGTTTTTTATTACCATTTATAATTGGTAGCTTCTATGGTAGTGCTTGGGGCTGTTTCTTATTAGCGGGTATATTACGTATTGTTTTAAACCATCATTTTACATTCTTTATTAATTCAGCTGCACATTATTGGGGTAAACGTCCGTTCAATGATAAAAATACAGCGCGCGATAATCCTGTTTTATCTTTAGTTACTTATGGTGAAGGCTATCACAACTTCCATCATAAATTTGCAGGTGATTATCGTAATGGTATTCATTGGTATGATTTTGATCCAACGAAATGGTTAATTTCAGCTTGTCAGTATGTTGGTTGGACAAGAGACTTAAAAAGAACGCCGAAAGAAGTTATTGAGCATGCAAAAATTAAAATGCAGTATCAAGAAGTTAAAGAGTCGCCATCATTAATTTCTAAAACAACTACTGGTATTACAGATGGTTATCATGCATTAGAGCGTCAATACCATCAGGTTGCTGATGCAATTGGTCAATGGGCTAAAGCAAAACGTGATTGGTTAAAAGCAAAGCAAGATCAATTATCTAAAACACATATTGCTGATTTAGAAAAGCAGGTTCGTCATTTAAAACGCATGATGCGATTAGAAAAACGTAAATGGCGTAGAACTTTAGCTTTGCATGCCTAATTAAAATTAAATACAATAGCTATTAAGATTATTAATAAGGCCTTGAACTTAGAATATGACTAATAGCTTATCTAAGGATGCTCAAATGCATCCAATCCTTAATAAATTAAATCAAATTATTCAAACTAAAAAAACTAATCTTGCAGTTTCAGCAGATGTAACTGAAGCTGATCTTTTAATTCATTTAGTAGAGCAAACAAAAGAACATATTTGTGTATTAAAAACACATATTGATATCTTAGAAGACTTTACACCATCTGTTACCAAGAGATTGCGTCAACTAGCTGATAACAACGAATTTTTAATTTTTGAAGATAGAAAATTTGCTGATATTGGTAATACAGTTTCTCATCAGCTACGTGATGGTATTTATCATATTGCCCAGTGGGCTGATATTATTAATGCACATATTCTACCAGGTGAGGGGATTATTGCAGGCTTAAAAAAAGGTGCTCAAGGTCGCGATATTGGACTATTATTATTAGCACAAATGAGTAGTAGTGAAAATTATTTTACACCTGCTTATACACGAGCAGCTGTTAATTTAGCGCAGAAGCATAAAGATTTTGTTATAGGTTTTATCGCACAAGAAAAACTAACTGATGATGAATTAGTTGTGATGACACCGGGTGTTCAATTAAAGTCAGGTACGGATGCACTAGGGCAGCAATATAATACGCCTAATACAGCTATTTTAGATCATGGCAGTGATATTATTATTGTTGGGCGTGGTATTTATCAAGCAGATAATCCTAAAGAGGCTGCATTGAGGTATCAAAAGGAAGCTTTTGATGCTTATGTAAAACGCCAACGTATCATTGCGTAGCAAATAATGTTTCATAAGTCTAAAACATTTATTTTTTTCAATAAAATTGGCATAAATTCATTATAGAAACTAAAATCCAATATATATTATTATGTTGGGGTTGTAATTATGTCAGTTTCTACAGTAATGGCACATAGTGCTAAATTAATACTGTATTTAGCATTATTATTTATGTTTTCTTCTTCATTGGCCAATATAACAGTAGCACCACTTGTGTTAGATTATTTTGCTAAAGATGGCAATATAAAGTTTGTTAAAGTTGCGAATAAAGGTGATAAAAAAGCTTATGTTAGTGCAGATACTTTTTTAGTTAAAAATCCTAGAATGCCGAATCAAGAGCTTGTTAAAATAACAAACCCAAGAACGCTAGGTATCCTTGTTACACCAAGACAGTTTGTGCTGAATCCTGGAGAGACTAAAAACCTTCAATTTATTTTAACCCAGCCTTTTGATCAAAAAGAGTCAGTTTATCGTGTTGAAATTAAACCTGTTTCTGGTGGTACAAAATTAAAAGTACTCAATCAAGGTGATGCTAGTCATTTTATGGGGGTTAAAATAGCTGTTGGTTATGCGGTGCTTTGTATTAAAAGACCATTATCGATTAAACCAGATATACGTATCGAAAGATTAAGTCCAACGAAAATCGAAATATTAAATGATGGTAATGTCAGTATTAAGATTACCAAGCTTGAGCAATGTAGCTCTGATGGTGCATGCAGTAATTTACACAATGCAAGAATATTTCCATCGGGTAAATTTCAAACGGATATCAAAGAAAATTATCAAATTAAAATGACTTATAAAATAGGGTATGAATTTTATTATTTAGATGCATAAAAAATGAACTGTAAGATCTGTTACTTAATTTATTTTTTAATTGCTATTTGTTTTATCTATAGCATTGCATTAGCTAATGATAAAAAAAAGCCGCCTACAGTAGAAATTATCGAGATTGATACAATACCCAAAGGCTTTGAAAACCTTGAATCTCAGCCAAGAGATTTTTATGTTGATGTTATGTTTAATGCTAAAAAATTAACGACTGTAAAAGTTAATTTTAACCCAGTTTCACAAACCGTATTAATTTATAATCCAACGCCTATTATGCGCCAATTACATAATGTTAAGTATAAAGAAGAACTCTTATCTATGTTAAAAAAGCGTATGCCTGCACATCTTGATAAGGTTTGTAAAAATAATCCGTCAGAGCACTGTGGTTTTATCATTCCTGATAAGATTGCAGTTATATTGGACCCTAATAAATACACTTTGGAACTATTCATTGGTAAAAAATATTATACTAAAACAAAAAGGGCACCTTATTTATTTGATAATCCTTATGATGGTTTTTCATATCGTCAGCAATTTCAAGCCAATATCTCAGGATCTGATAATGCAGATGATGATAATTATAATTTTAATACTCTTAATATATTAGGTTATAGAAAATCTAAAGCAGAGGTTGGCTTATCCCTAGCTCAAACAGGTAGCCAAGAGAGTTATCGACTTGATCCTTTATTTGCAAGTACAAACTATGATCATTATCAAGTTAATGGGGGATTTTTTCAAACACCAGGTGATTTAATTTTACAGTCTCAAGATATTTTAGGTGCATCATGGGGTACTAATTTTCAAAATTTTGCCAATCATACAGAGACTTTTTCGACCCCACTAGAAGTCTTTTTACCCATTGCTTCGCGAGTTTCAGTTTTTAGATTTAATCGATTGATTTTTAGCCAATTTTATCCTGCTGGCAATCAAATTATTGATACTTCAACTTTCCCCCAAGGCTCATATAATATTGTTATTGAGACGACTAATGAATATAACCAAACAGAAACACAAGAGCGCTTTTTTGTTAAAAATTCTCTAGTACCAATCCAGGGATATCCATTATATGAAATAGCAGGTGGCGTTATCAATACGAATAACTTTAATGAAGACTTGTTCCCTCAAGTTGGAAAAGATCCATTTTTTTCAACATTTTATTCAATTAGAGCCTCGAATAATATTGCACTTCAATCGTTATTTACAGGGACTAATTCTAAAGCTTATCTATCATTAGGAGCAATTTATTTTGGTAATTATCAGTCTGAACTATCAACTCAATTAACGGGCGGCACAACAGGTGAATATGGAATAGGTATGTCATGGGGCATGCAAAAAGAACCTTTTTATATGAACTCTACAACACGATATATATACCGACCTAGTCCTTCAGAAACACTCGATATTTTTGATTATAATCCGATACGATTAAGTGGTCTTTTTTTAACAACACAGATAAGTTATGCATTTGATAAATTAATGATGAATTTAAATATGCTCTATAACTATCCACAAGACAGTAACCAAGCACACTCTTACTCAATTGGGCCATCTGTACGTTATCCATTTAAATTTTCAAGTTATGATAGAAATTATTTAGAGCTAAGTTTGACAAAATCTCAGGATAATTTTACAGTCTTATTATCAGTTAAATTTAATTTTACCCATCATAATTTATTTACGACCATCACACCAGGGGTTAAATATACCGATGATACACCAGATGATAATGCTAGACGCATTGAACCAACCATTGCAATTAGTTCAAGTTATGATATTAGAACACAGGATTATGCTCATCTATCTTTAAATGCGGGTTACTCTCAAGATTCATTTGTTAAAAACCTATTCTTTAGTCCAATCTATCGTAGTGAATTAGGTAGGTTACAATTAGAGTTAAGTCAAACTTATGGTGATCCGGATTTATTCCAGTATTCGGGCAGTTATTTTGGACAAGCGACTTATTCGTCAGGTCAGTGGGATTTAGGAGGTCATCAATCGGGTGTTTCAGGTGTGCTAATTCAAATTGAAGAAAATGATGATACTGATAATAGTTATTTTCAAATACTTGCTAATGGTTATGTGATTGAAACAGTAAAAGTTAATGAAATTAAGACAGTATTTCTTGCGCCTTATCAATCGTATGATATTTCAATTAGGCCTTATAAAGGTAATACATTTAAACAATATGATAATATACCTAAAAATATTACCCTATACCCTGGTAACTTCGCTTATCTTAATTGGAAGATAAAGCCTAAAATTATTTTATTAACGACATTATATGATATTAATAAAAAACCACTTATAAATGCTTTTTTAACCAATACTGAAGAACCAGCGATTACTCTGGAAGAAGGCTTTTTACAAGCTGAAGTTTCACCTGATTTAACTGAATTAGAATTTATTCTTCCTAATGATGATAAATGTAATGCTAGTTTACCTAAGGATAAGACTATTACTGATAATTATCTTGATATTCCATATTTAATTTGCAAATAAAAAAGCAGTAGTGGTTAAAAAATGACAAATAAGACTAATTAAACTAGAGTAGACATAGAAAAGGCGCATTTATTTGCGCCCTTATTAATAGTTGGTTTGATTGTTAAGGTTAGTTAGGTGCAATAATTAGTGTTAAGGTATCACTATAAGCACCATCAACTGCTGCGGTTAAATCAGCATTTAAAACCCTAACAAGTAAAGTTGCATTATCGATACCACCGCAGGTATCACTTGTTGTGTTTGCATTTGATTGTGCACCACTTGTTGTACCACTAGAGCCAGCACCAAACCAGCTTGCTGTTGAAGTACCCACTGAACCACCAGCCTGATCTTCCCAATATACTCGATACTCTAAATAGTTAGAGCCTCCATCATAAAGTGAAAAATTACCACCTTGTGAATTTAGACTTGAAGCAGTAACTGTATATTGTCCAAGTGATTCATTTGTATAAATACATACATTTTGCTGGTCAGTCACTGTACCTGCTACCCAGTTACCTAAATTAAAATCGGATAAATTTGATATTCTAGCAATTTCACCAACATTAATTGAAATATCAACTGTACCCGTTGAGGTCGCACCTGTTGTACCTTGGGTAGCTGCAAATGAATAGCTAGGTATCAGCATAGCTGCAGCAATTAATAAAGATAATTTCTTAAGCATATCATATCTCCTGCGATTATTTATTAAATAAATTTAACATATATTAATTTTATTAAAATAATGAAAACAATACAAATTTAAGCGTGATTATTTTGACATGCATTTTTAAATATCTTTATAATTCAATAATATAAAATATTAAACTTTTAATAAATTTAATATAGTTGGTTATTTTATTAGGAGAAAATAATAAATTAAGCACTAAGTGGGAGTAGTTATTATCTTATTTTTTGCTTGTGATGTAGCTATTTTCTATGGGGCATCTAAATAAAATCATATTTGACTATGATCAAAATGCTCTTGCAAATATTTATTACAGATTAAAGCACTAAGCTATTTGATTTTAAATTTGTAATTCAATTATTTAAAAATTATTTCGCTTAATTTTTTTGTTTAAAATATTTCTTTTATTTAATTTTAATGATTGTTAATCCTTCAGAAGAGTGAAATTATATGCAATATTTTATTATGTAGTGTTGTAAGGTTATAAAACGTTATGTCAAAAACAAAGAAAAGTAATTCACAATCCTTTAGGTATCGTCAATTTTTATATCAAAATATGGTATTTAAAAATTCTGGTGATGAAAAATTTCATGGTGATTATCAAAGGGATTTATCAGCTGGAAATTTAGAGATTGGTAAAAATAAAGACGATATAAATCAACATAAGGACGATGCCCAAGCAATTACAGAAGCTAATTTTAGTGAATGTTTAGAAAGGTATTTCAAAGACAAGGAATTTGCTAGTTTTGCAAAGCAGTATTTACATCAAAGTGGCATTCTCTATCTTTTAAAAGCTGCAATCATAAAGGAGGCAGCTGAAAAAGGTTATCATATCGATCAAAATGATATTCAAGTAAAAGTATCAATCAAAGAAGATCAAGGTAACTTGGTGATCGATGAAGCAGTTGAAATAATGAAAATACAAAAATTTGATCATGAGTATGGTGGGCTTAGATCAGTAGCAGAAGCTGAAGACAGTGATTATTTATTAAAAGCAGAAGCTAAATATGTTGTAGCCCATGATACAGATAATAATCGATGGAAAGGGCAAATAAAAGATACTACTTTTGATTATAAAGATGATAAAACTCAAGAAGCGCTTGATGATAGAAGCATTACAACTAGAATTAAAGACTGGTTTAAAGGAAAATTTAATTTGAATCAAAAAAGTCAGTCTAATACTTTTAATCCTGACTCTAAATATATTTTTTATTGTCCTGATGAAGCTGTTAATTTGGAAAAAATGAAGAATTCAGACCTTAAATGGTAAGCGTAGTTTTAAAAATAGTAATGCTAATATGGTCATTACAACCATTAATATTGCAAAAGGAATTGCGCTATGTACCCCATGAATTGTAAGTAAAGAACCAATAATGCCAGCGCCTAAAAATTGTATTGAGGTTAAAAGTGCAGATGCTGTGCCTGCAAGTTGAGAAAAATTTGCTAAAGCTAGTGCAGTTGCAGGGCCAAATGATAGGCCTAAACCAAATGAAAGCATCATCATAGGTAACATAAAATTCAATAGGCTTAAGCCATTTAAATCGTTAATAATCAGCATCCATACGCTGCCAATAATTGAAAATAAAACACCGAAAAACACAGTTTTTTGCATAGTCAATTGATTACTTAGTCGATTAGATAATAAGCTTGCGATAATAAATACGATTGCATTTAAGCCAAAGCAGAGTCCGTATAACTGTATGCTTATATGAAGTTCACTGATAAGTAAGTAAGGAGAGATTGCACAAAAACAAAATAATGCTGTAAGACACATAAGTGTAATAAAGCTATATAAGCGAAATGATCCATTTTTAAATACTGTAAAATAATTATGGATTAATACACTGAGGTTGATTTTGATTTGCTGCTCTTTTTTTAATGTTTCACTGATAAAGCAATAAGATACAATTAAAGTGATAATCGAAAATAATAATAAAAATCCAAAAGTTGCACGCCAAGAATTAAATAATAACATTAAATAACCACCTAGTAAGGGAGCTGTAACTGGGGCAATCATTGTAACAGAGCCTAATTTACTATACATTGTCGCACCTTTTTCAACTGAATAGATATCTCGTACAATGGCATAGGCTACAATAATTAATGAGCAAGCACCTATTGATTGAAATAAACGCGCTAATATCAAAAGATTAATTGATGGAGCAAAAAAACACAGTAAAGTACCAATAAAATAGATGCTTGTACCAATTAAGACAATTTTCCTTCTACCAAAACGATCAACCAATGGCCCAAATATTAATTGACCAAGGCCTGATCCAAACATGAAAATGGTTAATGTCCATTGGACAGTCGTTGCTTTACTATGAAAATAATTAACAATACTTGGAATTGACGGGACAAAAATATCCATTGAAATAGCAATGCTTAAGACAAGTGGTATCAGGATAAGTAGTGTTGTACCCTCGCTTTTATTCCACATATTGAATGTTCCATAACGACTAATTTGGCTTCACTATAACATTGGATCATTAAAATAGAAATTTGATTTATATATTTCATATTTTTAGAAATAAAAATAGAATTAATTGGTTAATGACGGATGCCTAGGGTTGCAATCTTAAGCATCCGCATATAACCCCTCCCCCCAGAAGCAGTACTTCTAAGCCTTTAAATGGTGTTGTAATAAGCTTGAAATCGTGGTTGTCTTTGCCTCTGACCCTTACAATAATATTGATTATTTTAGGAAAGTAAATCATAATAATCAGAAGGGGTATTTCAAAAAAATAGAAATAAGAGATTATGCGTAGAAAAATAAATTTAGAAGTGCTTGAGTTGCTTGATATTATTGATAAAAGAGGTAGCTTTTCAGCAGCGGCAGAAGCACTGTTTAAAGCGCCATCTGCGATCACATATGCCATTCAAAAGCTTGAGGGTGACTTAAATATTCAATTATTTCAAAAGAAAGGGCGTCAAGTTGAAATGACGCCTGCAGCACGAGTATTATTAGAAAAAGGCCGAGATATTTTAGACTCTGTTGATTTATTACAGCAAACAGTGATCGAAACAGATGCTGGTTGGGAACCTAAAATTACAATTGCAGTTAATACTATTTTAGGCGTTGAGTATTGTTATCCTGAAATCAAAGAATTATATCAAATACGGCCTGATATTGAGGTAACACTCCATGAAGAAGCACTAGGTGGTCTATGGGATACGGTGTCAAATGATCAAGCAGATTTAGCTATTGGTGCAGCAGGATTACCTGGACATGAAGTTAAAGGACTAGAGATTATTAAAATTGGTCATATTAATATTCATCTAGTAGCAGCACCAGATCACCCGTTAGCACATTTGGGGCGAGATTTAACGGTAAATGATTTAATTAATTATCGCTTTGTGACAAATAATAATACAGGTATAACACCAAGGCCGGATATTATTTTATCTAAAAAAGCAGCACTACGTGTTCCGACGATTCAAGATAAATTACATGCTATTATTGATGGTTTGGGCATTGGCTTTATGCCAGATATTAGTATTAAATATTTTGCATCTAAAGGTGAAATTGTTGTATTACCTTATGGAAAAGAAGGTGTGCCACTTTGTAATACCCTTTATTTATTATCTAAAAAAAGTAATCAGGGTAAAGCACTGAATTGGTTAATTGAAAAAAATAAGCAAAAATCATTTGAGCAGTATAGAATATATTAAAAATAATCATCATCATTTAAGCTAGATTAATGCAAGGAAGAACGATAGGAGAGTTAGCTCACTACTTTAAGTTAGATGGGCTAAAATTAGCAAATGCTGAAAAATATATCCGCCATTTAGTCATAGATAGTCGAAAGGTAAAAAAAGGTGATGTCTATGTTGCCTATCAAGGTGCAAGTTTTGATGGACATGCTTTTATTGAAGATGCGATCAAACAAGGTGCTATTGCAATTATTTGTGAACATTCAGTAAATTACTCAGTTAGCACTTTAGTGGTTCCATCGATTAGAGAGAAGCTTGCTCAACTGGCAATGTGGTTTTATCCAACCTCAGATAAATTAAATATTATCGCAACAACTGGAACCAATGGTAAAACTTCAATTGTCTGCTTATATGCTCAACTAGCAACATTGTTAAATGAATCTTGCGGAATACTGGGAACAATTGGTAATGGTTTATGGCCATCACTTAAGCCGGCAGCTAGAACAACAGATAATAGTTTGGCGCTGTGGCAGAACCTATCAGTTTTAGCTAAAAAGACAAGACAAGTTGCCATGGAAGTATCATCTCACGCATTAGATCAAAAGCGATTGACTGGATTAAAATTAAATTGTGTCATTTGGAGTAATTTAAGCCATGATCATTTAGATTACCATCGAACATTAGAATGCTATTTTCGAGCAAAATTAAAATTATTTCATGACTATGATTATGACTATGCAGTGATTAATTATGATAACAACTGGGGCAAAAAAATATTAGCTTCTATAAAGGAGAAAAAAACTTATAGTTACAGTATTTGTTCTAAAGATGCTGATTTATATGTTGAAGTTTTGATGCAAAAAAAGATTGGTTATCGGGTATGTTTACATTTTAACGGCCAGCAAGTACCGACTGAAATTAATCTAGTTGGTCAGTTTAATTTAGAAAATGTTGCTGCTGTAGTTTGTTCGTATTTGGCAAAAGGTACTTCATTAAAGTTAATCGCATCAAGATTGCCTCAATTAAAACCAGTTACTGGACGTATGGAGATGATTAAACCTGAGAATAGACCATTTATTGTATTAGACTATGCGCATACTCCTGATGCATTAGAAAAGGCATTGGTAACAATTCGCTCACAAATGAATGCAAAGCAGAAACTATGGTGCGTATTTGGCTGTGGTGGTGATCGAGATGTCAGTAAGCGTGCGATTATGGCATCAATTGCTGAGAAGCTTTCAGATATGATCATAGCAACCTCAGATAATCCAAGAACTGAGGCACAAGAATTAATATTTCAAGATATGAAAGAAGGCTTTCAAGGTTTAAAACCAATTCTTTTTATTGAAAGTCGTAGAAGTGCTATCGAGTATACCTTAACAAATGCCAATGAAGATGACTGGGTATTATTAGCTGGTAAAGGTCATGAACGATATCAAGAAATTAATGGTGATTTTTTATTATTTGATGAGAAAGAGATTATTGATTCACTATCTCAGTAAGTTAAACTAGTTGCTAGTATTTTTATGATTATTTAGGAAAGTATAATGCATAAAGCATATCATGTATTATTAGATGTAAAAGGCTTGATGTGTCCAATGCCAATTTTAAAGGCAAAAAAAGTACTCAAGGGCTTAACTACAGGTGAAATTTTAAAAGTGCAAGCAACTGATCCTGCTAGTGAAGCTGATTTTAAAGCATTTACTCAGCAAACAAAAGATCAATTACTTGAAATTGAAATCATTGATGGTGTTTTTAATTTTCTAATTCAAAAAGGATAATGATTAAGTGATGATGACATTAAAAGCGTTAGCAGCTGAAATTGATGCTGACTATATTGGTGATGATGTTGAGTTTCAAGGTGTATCGATTGATACAAGAACCTTAAAACCTGGCGAGTTATTTATCGCGATTAAAGGTGAAAAAATTGATGGGCATACTTTAATTGATCAGGCAAAACAAAAAGGTGCTAGTGCCTGTATGGTTGAATATAAGCTTGATTGTGATTTGCCACAGGTGGTTATTACAGATAGTCGTATTGGCTTAGGCAAACTTGCTCAACTATGGCGAAGACAATTTGATGTGCCATTTGTAGCCATTACTGGAAGCTGTGGAAAGACTACGGTTAAAGAGATGTTAGGCTGTATTTTAAATCAAAACAATCAAGCATTAGTAACCGAAGGTAACTTTAACAGTGATTTTGGTTTACCAGTTACATTAGGGAAATTAAATGAATCCTATGAGTATGTTGTTTTAGAAGCTGGCAGTAATCATCTGGGTGAAATTAAATACCTAGCAGATATTATTCAACCTGATATCGCTTTAATTACCAATGTTGATGCAGCGCATTTAGAGGGGTTTGGCTCATTGGATGGCGTGATGACTGAGAAAGGTGCTTTATTTGATAGTTTGCATTCTAATGGTATCGCAATTGTTAATTATGATGATCAAAGAATACGAAACTACGCAAAGTCACTTAATGTTAAGAAAATCTATTTTTCAGAAGTTGATAAAACGGCAGATATTTATTTAGCTTCAGAACCTTTTATTAACGATCAATTTTTAACTTTTGAAGTTTCAGTTGGAGGTGACACTTGGCAAGTTGAGTTAGCACTTTTAGGGCAATATCAAATAAAAAATGCCTTAGCAGCAATGGCAGTATCTTATGCATTAAATATCCCCAAAACAACAGTTTTATCAGGACTTAGGCAATTAGCACAAGTTAAAGGGCGCTTTATGCCAATTCAATTATCAGAGCGTATTTTTTTAATTGATGATACCTATAATGCCAGTGTTCCTTCAGTTAAGGCCGCCATTGAAACATTAAGTCAATTTGAAGGAAAGCGAATTATTGTTATGGGACATATGGGAGAATTAGGTGATGATGCGAGTAAGTATCATAGAGAAATGGGACAATGGTTATACAGTCAATCCATAGATGAAATTTATTTGTATGGTGATTATGAATTACTATCTAATACGATTAATATTGTCCCTGATGCGCATTACTATAATGATAAGGCAGCGCTTATTTCAGATTTAAAAGCAAGTTTAGAAAAAGAGACAAAAAAAACTTGGGTTTTAGTTAAAGGCTCTAGGGCAACTGAGATGGAGCAAGTCATAAAAGATTTAGTTAAGCAATAAATTATGCTAGTCTGATTAACACATAAGCTTGAAATAATGTAATGAGTAAAAAAATGCAATTAAATAGTCGTTTTGGCCGTTATGGTGGTTGTTATGTCCCTGAAAGTTTAGTCTCAGTATTAGAAGAAATTGAATCAGGATTTATTCGTGCAATTGAAGATGAAGCATTTCTTAAACGTTTTAGCTATTTGTTAGATAATTATGCAGGTAGAAAAACACCATTAACATTAGCAGAAAATTTATCCAATGAATTAGGTCGTAATATCTATCTAAAAAGAGAAGACTTATTACATGGTGGTGCACATAAGACTAATAATTGTATCGGTCAGCTATTATTAGCAAAATATTTAGGTAAAAAGCGTATTATTGCAGAAACAGGTGCAGGTCAGCATGGTGTTGCAACAGCAATGGTTGGTGCAAAACTTGGGCTAGATGTAGAGATTTATATGGGTTCTGTTGATGTTAAACGCCAAAGACAGAATGTCGAGCGTATGCGTTTATTTGGTGCAACAGTTCATTCTGTTGATAGTGGTAGTGCAACACTAAAAGATGCAATTAATGAAGCACTAAGAGATTGGATTACTTATGCTGAGAATACTTATTATTGTTTTGGAACAGCAGCAGGTCCACATCCATTTCCAACCATTGTGCGTTATTTTCAAACAGTGATTGGCAAAGAAGCAAAAGATCAAATACTTGATTTAACAGGCCAACTACCAGATGCAATTATTGCTTGTGTTGGAGGCGGTAGTAATGCAATTGGTTTATTTTCAGGGTTTTTAGATGATTTAGATGTTGCTATTTATGGTGCTGAAGCAGCTGGACACGGTATTGACTCAGGAGAACATGCTGCAACGTTACTTCAAGGTCAAGAAGGTGTATTTCATGGTATGCAGTCGTTATTTTTACAAAATGAAGATGGGCAGATTAAAGAGCCTTATTCAATCTCAGCTGGATTAGATTATCCTGGCATTGGACCAGAGCATGCTTATTTAAAAGAAATAAATCGTGTTAACTATCTGGGTATTACCGATACACAAGCGATTGATGCATTTGAAATCTTATCTAAGAAAGAAGGTATTATTCCTGCATTTGAATCATCACATGCTGTGGCATTGGCATTACAGATTGCAAAAAATTACCCTGAAGAGAGTAATCTAATTGTTAATCTATCAGGGCGTGGTGATAAGGATTTAGAGAGTTATTGGCAAATTCAATAATTTCAAATGACTAGTTGTGTTTAATTTAGTTTTGGAAATAGATTATGAATCGTTTTGAAAAATTATTTAAAAATGATAATAAAGTACGTTTGGTACCTTTTTTTACTTTAGGTGATCCTTCTTATGAAGATAGTCTTTTAATAATTAAAGCTGCAATTGATTCAGGGGCAGATGCGCTAGAACTAGGTTTTCCTTTTTCTGATCCAGTTGCAGATGGACCAACGAATCAACGATCTATGGCACGAGGCCTTAAATCTAATATGAATGTCGATCGTTGTTTATCCTTATTAAAAGAGATACGTGCTTATAATGCGGACATACCGATTGGGCTTTTAATTTATTATAATCTGCTATTTAAACGTGGTGAGCAAATTTATCAAGAATTAGCAGATTGTGGTGTTGATGGTGTTGTTTCAGCAGATCTGCCTTATGAAGAAGCATTTGAACATAAGAAAAAGTTAGAAGCAAAAGGTGTTGGTTGTGTACAATTAGTTGCACCAAATACGTCGCTTGAGCGCGCAAAATTGCTATTTGAACAATCCAGTGCTTTTACTTATGTATTAAGTGGTTATGGGCCAACTGGCGCTAAAGAAAAACTTGCAAATCAAACAATTAAACGAGTAGAAGCACTACGTCAATTAACTGATAAACCAATGATAGTTGGCTTTGGAATTAGTAAGCCCGAGCATGTTAAAATGATCTGCCAAGCTGGTGCAAATGCAGCCATTGTAGGGAGTTATTTTACCTCAATGATTGAAAAAAATTTAGATCAGCCAGCAAAAGCACGAGAAGAAGTCAGTGAATTTATCCGCCAGGTCCATCATCAATGAGTAAACATATCTCTGTTTTATTAAAAGAAAGTATTAATGGACTAAATATACAATCATCTGGTATTTATATTGATGGTACATTCGGTCGAGGTGGCCATAGTGATGAAATTTTAAAATTTCTTAATCCACAGGGTCGACTGTTTGTATTTGATAAAGACCCACAAGCAATTAATTATGCTAAAGAAAAATATGTTAATGATGAACGGGTGATGATTCATCATGGCTCTTTTAAAGAGATGAAATCAGTTGTTCAAACACATAATTTACTTGGGCGTATTAATGGTATTTTATTAGATTTAGGTGTTTCTTCTCCACAGCTTGATCAGTCTGAGCGTGGTTTTAGCTTTCTTAAAAGTGGTCCTTTAGATATGCGTATGAACCCTCAAGTTGGACTATCGGCAAGGGAGGTGTTAATAGAGTACGATGAGCAACAATTAGCGGATATTTTTTATCAATATGGCGAAGAAAGATTCTCTCGTAGAATTGCCAGAGCAATTAAATCTTATTTAAACGAAGGCAAAAAAATAGAGATAACTTCTGAATTAGCAGAGTTAGTTAGTCATGCAATTCCCAAAGCACGCCATGAAAAACATAAACACCCAGCAACAAGAGTTTTTCAAGCATTGAGAATTTTTGTTAATGAAGAGTTAGGTGATTTAGAAAATCTATTAAATGATGTTAAATCAATCCTATCTCATCAGGGGCGCTTAAGTATTATTAGTTTTCACTCACTTGAAGATCGGATTGTAAAGCAGTTTATTCAAAAAGAAATTACCGGTAATCAAGCGCAAATACCAAGAGGTTTACCGATAGAGTCATTTAAAGCTAATTTTAAATGGATTGATAAGAAAGTTAAGCCTTCAGATGATGAATTAAAAGTAAATATTCGCTCAAGAAGTGCAACCTTAAGAGTAGCTGAACGAGTAATTGATGTATAATGAACAATAGTAAGTAACATAAATGAGGCTTAAGCTTAATGCAACTTTCAAGGAATGAAGTTAGAAGACGTCTAATTGAAGCAATTAAGGCAAGCTTTATTAATCTACAATTTTTAATTATTGTGGTTTTATCTGTTTTGGTTTTAGCATCTTCATTTGCAGTATTGGATCAAAAGCTTAAATTTAGGGAAGCAACAATCAAGTATCAACAATACGAAAAAGAAAAAGAGTCATTACATGTAGAGTGGACGCAATTATTATTAGAGCATAGTACTTTAGCATCACCCGCACGAGTTGAACGAGTTGCAAAAGATACACTCAAAATGCATCTACCTTCAATTAAGGATATTCGATTGATTAAGGAGCCATAAATTCATGCGAATGGGAAGGCTAGTATTTATTATTATAATTTTATGTGTTGCAGTGTTTAGTATTGTTTATAGACTTGTCTATTTTCAAACAAAAGATAAGTCATTTTTAGATCAGCAAGGTGATTCACGTATGGTGCGTATAGTGAATGAACATGCATTTCGTGGTAAAATTGTTGATCGAAATGGTTATCCGTTAGCGATTAGTACGCCTGTAGATTCTATTTGGGCAGACCCTAAATTTATCGATTTAAATAACGCAAATACTTATGAAGTATTTAAGCTGTTAAGTTTATCGGCTGATGAAAAAAAACAAATATTAGCACGTATTAAGAAACGTTTAGGACGCTATGGCTTTGTTTATTTAAAACGTAAGGTACCACCTTATATTGCTGAAAGAATAGAACAAATGGAAGTGCCAGGTATTCATTTGATACGAGAATACCAAAGGTATTATCCAGATGGTGAAGTAACTGCACATGTTGTAGGGTTTACGAACATAGATAACAAAGGTGTTGAAGGCATTGAGCTTGTATATGATAACTGGTTAGATGGACATAGCGGTCAGTATGAGATGTGGCGTGATTTAAAACGCAATCTAATTAAAAAAATAAAAACACTAAAAGAAAAACAAACAGGTGGTGATTTAGCTTTAAGCATTGATCGACAGATTCAATATATTGCTTATCGGGCATTAAAACGAGCAGTTATAGAAAGTAGTGCAGAAGGTGGTAGTGTTGTTGTGTTAGATGTCCATACAGGTGAAGTATTGGCTATGGTTAATCAACCTTCTTTTAATCCCAATAATTTATCAGACTCAGAAGTGGCAGCGAGAAGAAATCGAGCAATTACCGATGTATTTGAACCGGGCTCAACAATTAAAACTATCAGTGTGTTAGCAGGTGTTGAATATGGAGGCTATACACCAGATGATGTCTTTGATGTTTCACCTGGCTATTATTATTTAAATAAATTACCTGTTAGAGATTTTAGAAATTACGGTGAATTAGATTTACGTCATGTAATGGTTAAGTCAAGCAATGTGGGTATTTCACGTATGTTATTAACCATGCCAAAAGAGACACTACCTAATTTATTAAGAACGCTTGGTTTTGGCTCAATAAGTGGTGTTGAAGCCATTGGTGAGCGTAGTGGTTATGTTCCTATGAATATTAAAAAATTAAGTGATTTTTCTTTAGCAACTTTATCGTTTGGCTATGGTATGAACTCAACTGCATTACAATTAGCTAGAGCCTATGCAGCATTAGCTAATGGCGGCAAATTAGTCCGCCCAACATTATTACGTATCGCGGATAAAAATCAAATTGAATCGCTTCAAGTGATTAAACCTAAAGCTGCAATACAGACTTTAGATATGCTGACATCTGTTGTTGAATCTCCTGGAGGGACTGGTAAAAAGGCTAGAATAGAAGGCTATCTTGTTGCAGGCAAGACAGGAACGGTGAGAAAACCAATCCCAGGAGGTTATGCAACCGATGCCTATATGGGGTTGTTTGCAGGGATTGCTCCAGCAGATAATCCAAAGTATGTCATTGTTGTAGTGATCGATGACCCTAAAGGAGAAAGTTATGGTGGAGGTACGGCAGCAGCACCTGTATTTGCAGAAATTGCTGAACAAATCTTAAGATTAAAAGCATTAACACCAACTAAATTGACACATATGTAATTTAATTGAAGATTAATTTTCATTCAAAGGCGTGTTTTATTTGCAAAGCATAAAATAGCGCACTAAAATTTGAGAAGCATAGATAATCAAAAAGGAGAAATTATCATGAAGAAGAAAATGTTAATCGCAATGGGAACTGGCTTGGCATTAAGCTTAACAAGTAGTATATCTTTAGCAGGGAGTTCTCATGGTAATAATATGCAAGCACAGGATATGAACTCAGGCTATAGCAATAGTAGTAGCTCAAAATCAGCAAGTGGCAGTTGTGGTGCTGGTAAATGTGGCGCTAAAATGAAAGAAGCAACAGGAAAGTGTGGTTCTGGCAAGTGTGGCTCAGGAAAATGCGGCTCTAAAGATAAGAGTGCATCAGGAAAGTGTGGTGCTGGTAAGTGCGGCGCAGGCAAGTGTGGTTCTGGTAAATGTGGTGCTGGCAAGTGTGGTGGTTCTAGCGAATGACCAATGCTTTAGCTAGCTTAGGCTATTGTGGATTAGGCTTAAGGAATGAATTTTTAGATGATTTACTTTATCTTAATCCTAAGCCAATTGATTTCTTAGAAGTTGCCCCAGAAAATTGGCTTGATATTGGCGGAAAAAGAGGTAAGTTATTTCGAGCCTATAGTGAGCAATATCCAATAATCTGCCATGGATTGTCACTATCCATTGGTGGATTACAACCAATTGATGTTACTTTTGTTCAAAGACTAAAGCAATTTTTTCAAACACATAAAATTCAATTTTATAGCGAACATTTAAGCTATTGTAGTGATGAGTATGGGCAGTTATATGACTTAATGCCCATGCCTTTTACAGAAGAGGCTGTTTCTTATATTGCCAAGCGTATTATTCAAGTTCAGGATATCCTAGAGCAACAAATTGCATTAGAGAATGTTTCTTATTATGCAAAAATGCCAGGGAGGTTAACTGAAGCTGAATTTATTAATGCTGTGATAGAGGAGGCAAATTGCCTTTTACTATTAGATGTGAATAATATTTATGTTAATAGTGTTAATCATAACTATGACCCATTGATATTTTTACAAAAAATGCCAAAAAAAAGCGTTGCTTATTTTCATGTTGCTGGCCATTGGCAAAAGTCTTTTGATTTAATTATTGATACCCATGGAGATAAAGTAATAGAACCTGTATGGAACTTATTAGATAAAGCCTATGAACAGTTTGGATTAGTTCCTACACTATTAGAGCGAGATAATGATGTTCCTGCACTTGATGAACTGTTATCTGAGGTTGATGATTTAAAAAAAATTCAATATGCATATCAGAAGGAATATCAATTATATGGTAGCTGATTTTCAGCAATTACAGATTGCATTTACAAAACAAATTCGCCACGGTAGTGATGAAAAAAGTGATTTAAAAGAAGTGCCAGCTGAACGAATTGAAGTTTATCGGTCCTGTTTTATCAGCAGTATCAAGGAAATATTAACGAATTGTTTTCCAATATTATCTGAAATTTTAAAAGGCAGTCGATGGCAACTTTTAGTAGAGAATTTTTATGCACATTCTCATGCCCAAACACCTCTATTTTATGAAGTTCCGGAAGAATTTTTATCTTATTTATTAGAAAATAAACCATTCATTGATGAGCTGCCCTTTATTAATGAATTAGCACATTATGAGTGGATGGAACTTGTATTAGATATCGCAGAAGGTAATCCAGCAAAACCAACGGTTGATGTAATTAATTTTGAAAGTGCTAAATTATATGTATCTTCTTTAGCAGAAGTAGTTGCCTATCATTATAAAGTTCATCACATTAATTTGTCCTATCAACCAACAGTTGATGAGCAAGTTGCAACTTATTTATGTATTTATCGTAACGATCAAGATCAAGTAAAGTTTATGGAGTTAAATGCAGTTAGTGCAAAATTTATATTGATGTTAAAAGATAAGCCTAAGGTTGCTATTAAAGCAATGCAAGAGCTAGCTTCTGAGTTGAATATAGCTGATGTTAATCAATTTGTTCTATCAAATCAAACGTTGGTTACTAAACTTCTTAATGTAGGTATTTTGTTTGCTGATTGATTTTAAAGCATTACTCATATTAGAATTAGTTAGTAATTTATATGTTGATTAGAAAATTATATACTGTGGAGTTAGCTTAGTGATTGGTCAATTGAAATTTAGGTTATATTATTATCTATTTTCATTTTTATTGTTATTTGTAACAAGCTTTGGACTAGCTTATGCAAAAGAACCAGTATATATTCAATTAACGTATAAGGATTTATTAGCTGCAAAGCTTTGGGGTTATAGTCAATATAATAATAAAAAATTGGTATCAATGATTAAATCTGATATTGTTGTTTATGCTGAGATTTTTACACCGATACTTTATCAGAAGTATCAAGGGGATAAAGAAGCTTTACAAAAACATTTTCAGCGTATTTTAAATGTTTTTATTGGCCATTTAAATCATTACTATCAGAATAATTACTATCTTGATAAGACCATTACATTAGGGAAATTTGACAGTAAAAATGCATCATTTAGTGTTGATATACCAAAGCGATTTTTTATTAAATATAATGGAGACTTGCCGTACTCAATCAATGGGTATAATTTTTTACCTTCGTATTATGTTGACTTGAAAGGCAATTATAAGACTGAATTTACCTACTCCCAAAAAAGGGGAAAAGAAATTCAAGCAAACTCCAATCAAAAAGCTTGTTTAAGAGTATTCTTAAAACCACAATCGTTATCTCAAATGAATTTAGTGCATCGTTATGTCGATGATAATTACTCAGCAGAAACACTTAGTTTTCATTTATATCCAAATAAAAGTTGTGACTAGTTAAAATAATTCACACTACATGACACCTACCAGAGCCATTCTTTGACTAATTGATATTTTAGGTTTAAATGTAGCTTTGATAATATTACAGATATACTCTGAAGAATTAATGGCTCTGGCTAGCGATTTAGCAATAGTTTCAGTACCAATTTTAATCAAAGACTTAGCTTTAAATCCATGCTTTTTAATTTTAATAGGTTTAATGCTTTCTAATATTTCACCTGTACGATAAGACCATATTAATGCAATGGATACAACAAACATAAGCCTTGAAAGTTTTTGCATATCAGTTAAGTGGGTATTCTCAAAATTAAAACCACGTTTTTTAATAGCTGAAAAAAATGACTCAATCTCCCATCTTATTTTATATTGATCGAGTGCATTTAGGTTAAACTCTCTAGTTACAACAATAACTAATTCACCTGTAGGCAGTCGCAGTCCTGAAACATATAAATCGCAGCCTACTATACACTTTGTATTATGAAGTGTTCTTGCTTGTGAAGCTTTAAGAGTTAGAAATAATTTTGAAATCTTTTTATTAGAAGCTAGATAATTACCTTTGGCTCGAATAACAAATTTAACTTGTTTGCTAGACAAATAAGCTATCCAATTTCCATCAATAAATTCACGATCACATAAAAGTGTTTTAATTCTAGTTGCAGGAATAAATTCAAGTAGTTGATCAAATAGTCTCTGCCTATCAATGGCTTTTGAGTTACCTCTCTTTCGCTGAGGAAGCAGTGACCAAATCACAGGAATTGCAACACCTTTATAAGCAATAGCAATCATTAGAAAATTAATATGTACCTTGCCAAACTTCCAGTTAGTTCTATCCATGCATAATATGACTTGATCAGATAAATTGAAAATGGTGTCGACTAGTTTCCAGAGGCTAAGAAAAGATATTTCAAACCTTGTGATAAAACGTTGAAGACGCCTATAACATGACGTAGTTGATGCTTTTGATGGAAAACATTTAGCAATTTGTGAAAGATTAACATCATTTATTATCTGTAGGGCAATAATAAAGTAAGTTAGGCATTCAGTATTCCAAAAAGATAAGTTAAAATAGTGCTTCAGTGACTGTTGTAATTCATTGATGTGTTTCATCATATCGCTCTTTTTTGTTTTTTGGCGATTATAAGAATGAACGATAACAATGAAAAATCAATGGGTTACACCGTTACTGTCGTGTAGTGTGAAAATAATTACAAAATAACACATGTATTCTGTTTTTTCTGAGTTTGAGAGGTATCAGCTGAACTGGCTATTTCGTGAAACACTTTAGAAGGCTCTACTTGATATTTTTGTTGCTTCATTTCTTGGTATTCATTGTATTTTATATGAAGCGTATCAATTGTGCTTTCTAGCTTACTTAATGGTTGTGATTTAAGGCTAAAAGAATTTATTTGATGTTTGCTTGAATTAAAAGGTACTAAGCAATCTTTTTGAGCATCCCAAAGTTTCATTTTTTCTTGTATTTCACTTTGAGGGTATAGATAGCCATTTTGTGGATCAAAAATATAATCTGTTTTATTATGATTGAACTTAAGAACAACATGTTCTTGGTTTTTTTCAGTATCGCTGATTGAAATAATATCAGTTTTTATGCCTTGAGATTTAAGCCTATAATGCATATCAAGGGCAATTCCCGCACAGTTATCAGCATGGTTTATTCGAATACCAGTTAACCAACATGCGGTTTTCATTAAATCAGTGCCATTACCAAATTTACTATCTAAAAATCTGATGATCTTCCCAGTTTTACGTACCTGTTGATGTTCAGTATCTCTATCACTTGCAAAGTATGAGTTAGGTTCAAGTGTTGAAGAAGATGGGATAAATTTAAGCGAAGCTTTTAAAGAGCTTGTTAATATTTTCTGAAGAGTTTTAGGCAAGCTATCAAAGCTTGGATTATCAATTGTAAGATTAGATAGTTGAGTTTCAAGTACTCTCGGCATAATAGCAACCCTCATTAACAATATGTTGAATTTAAAATTATCAATAAATAGGGCTAAGTAGTACTTAAAAAAAATAGAATAATTTAAGTCATGTTGTTTTGTGCTTTTCTTTAGGGAGTAAATTTTTTAGAATGATACTTAACAAAATTATATATATTATTAATGTGAGTTAAGGATGATAAAATATTTTCGTTTTATAAGGTATTATGCTTTAGTTCTAATATTATTGATGATTAATCCTCTTGTAACGTTTGCATCAACAAATCAATCAAGTATTCAAATCAAAGCTTGTGCTGAGCCTTGGCCACCATTTGATTATATTGAACATGGTAAAACTCAGGGTATTAATGTTCAGATGAACCAACAAATTTTTGAAAGTTTAAATATACCTTTAAAAATCATCATTATGCCATGGAAGCAATGCTGGAAATTAGTACAAAATGGTAAGATTGATGTTGCATTGATGGTATCTAAAAAACAGCAAAGACAGGTAGATGTTTATTATAGCTCACTGCCAACAGATAAGCTTGATTATGTATGGGTAACTAGTTCGAATGTAAACTATGATAAAATTTGCCAACAGTCGATTTGTCCAGATTTAGAAACTAATGGTTGGAAAGTAGGGCTTGTTGAAGGCAATAGCTATTCAAAAAAATTATTAGCATGCTTAAATCAGAAAAAAAATGCTAATGATATTATTTACCAACCGACACTATCCTCAGCTGTTAGAAAGCTATTAGCTGATCAAATACAACTAGTACCAACGGTTAAATCAATTGCTGAATACTTTAAAGAACAGCTTAAAATTCATCATTTACATGTGTGTGAAAATACACTGTTTAGTAAAGATTATTATACAGTTTTTTCAAAAATATCAGCTTTTAAATCAGAAAAATACCCATCCATTGAAGCAGTTAAAACAGCGTATGATCAAGTGTTAACTACCAAGGTAAAATAATGATGCCATCGTATAGTTTGTTAGAATTATATTTGGATAAAGTCATTTGGTATTTTATTTTTGATAAATAAGCCTTTGTGCATCAATAATTTGTTCAATATTATAAATGATTGATTGTAAAGAAAAAACCAATGTTGAGCTATGGCGATGCTCAGATGCAATGTTTAATGTTGCCATAAACTCTTTTAATTTATCTTGTGCATCATTAAGCTTTCTTAATGGCATAGTTTTTCTTTTAGTAAAGCTAATTTCTAATGATTGAAGTAATTGATTAATCACATTAAATAATGCTAAGAAGTTTTCATGATGCGAAAATTTCTCTCGCTTTTCAGGGTAGGCGCTAATATATTCATGTAAGACACAAATATAGCGATAAAGACGGCGAATTGTGCGGTTAATATTACGATATTGCTCAATATGAACTTTAGCTTTTTCATACTTTATTTCTTTTAATAGTGCAATCTGTTTTGTAAAATGTGCGAACATTTTAGCCAGTAAAGATTCGTATGATTTACCCTCAATTAAATAGCCGTGTAATTTTTTAATTTCTTTGATAGAGGCTGCAAATGATTTTTCAATTTGTTTTTCAGCACGAATTGGAAATAGAAAGCGATTAACCAATAAAGCGATGAAAATACCAATTAATACTTCTAGTGCACGATAAAAGGCAAAAGAAACACTAATATTTTGTCCAAACATTGTAATTGCAACGGTAACAGAGCCTAAAATACCTGCATAGGTATATTTGGGGATTGAATTAGCAATGAATACGCCAATAAAGATTAAACATAGACTAAAGACGAGTATGATAAATGAGTGATCACTAAAAAAATAAATAATCACCATCGCAACTGTCGCTGTAAATGCAGTTGCTAAAAAACGCATTAATGCTTTGTCGATGGCGCCACCTAAATTTGGTTGGCCCGACATGATGACAAGTATTGTCACAACAATCCAGCTATACATTTGAGTGACATCTAAATAGTTACCTAAGTAATGTCCAACAATATAGCCAATGAAGCTTGCAATTGCTGCTTTAATTGCATTGATTGCCGCATAACGAGGATTAATCAATAACATAAAAATGATCTATTTAGTTGTATTTATTAATGCATATGTAGGCCACCATTAATGGAAATATCTGCTCCTGTAATAAATGCAGCTTTATCTTCAGCAAGAAAAGCAACTAAATCGGCGATTTCTTCTGGTTTTCCTAGGCGTCCGACAGGGACTTGTGAAATGATTTGACTGAGTACTTTTTCAGGCATTGCTTGTAGCATTTCAGTTGCAATATAACCGGGTGATACGGTATTAACAGTGACACCTTTTGCTGCAACTTCTTGAGCTAGTGCTTTAGTAAAGCCATGAATGCCTGCTTTTGTCGCAGCATAGTTTGTTTGACCAAATTGCCCTTTTTGTGCATTAACAGAAGATAGATTTACAATTCGACCATAATTATTTTCAATCATATGATTGATTACATGGCGTGTAACATTAAACATGCTACCTAAATTCGTTTGTAGTACTTCAGACCAGTCTTGTGCTGTCATTTTTTTAAAGGTTGTATCTCGAGTAATGCCAGCATTATTAACCAAAATATCAATATGGCCATATTTGGCAATAATACTATTTAATGCTGCAGTCATTTCATTATAATCTGCAACGTTGCCTTTCATCGTATCAACTGTTGTATGACCTTGGGATTTTTTTTCGTTTAACCATTTATCTGCATTTGCTTGGTTAGTATAGCCAGCGATAACAGTAGCGCCGCGTTTTAATAGCTCATCACAAATTGCTTTGCCAATTCCTCGTGTGCCACCAGTTACAACTGCAACTTTGCCTTTCATTGTTTCCATTGTCTAGTCCTTAAGCTCTCAAGTGATTATTATTTGTTAAATTGACTTAAAAAATTAGTGTCTTTCAACTGCCATGGCAGTTCCCATTCCGCCACCAATACAAAGTGTTGCTAAGCCTTTTTTAGCATCACGTTTTTGCATTTCATGCAGTAGTGTTACTAGAATTCGAGCGCCAGAGGCACCGATTGGATGACCTAGTGCAATAGCACCGCCATTAACATTAACTTTATCTGCATCCCATTTCATTTCCTGATTAACAGAGATTGCTTGAGCAGCAAATGCTTCATTTGCTTCAATTAAATCTAAATCACTTGCATGCCAGTTAGCCTTTTCTAGACATTTGGTGCTGGCGGGAATTGGACCTGTTCCCATCAATGTTGGGCAAACGCCAGCATCAGCATAAGATTTAATATAAGCCATAGGTTCTAAGTTTAATAATTTGGCTTTAGACTCAGTCATTAAAAGAACAGCTGCAGCACCGTCATTAATACCTGAAGCATTGCCAGCTGTAACAGAGCCTTCTTTATTAAATGCCGGTCTAAGCTTATTTAATGCTTCTTTAGTTGTACCAAACCTTGGGAATTCATCTTGCCTAAATACGATTGCTTCTTTTTTACGTTGTGGTATCTCAACTGGAATAATTTCTTCATTAAAGCGCCCACTTTCGATGGCTTGTTGTGCCTTTTGTTGTGACTTTAGAGCAAAATCATCTTGTTGATCTCTGGATATATCATATGCATTAGCAATATTCTCAGCTGTATTTCCCATGTGATATTGGTTGAATGCTTCCCATAGGCCATCATGCACCATGGTATCTACCATAGACCAATTACCCATTTTTTGTCCTTTGCGACTATTATTTACTGCATGGGGTGCACTGGACATATTTTCTTGCCCTCCAGCAATAATAATCTCTGCATCACCTAGGCGAATAGCTTGAGCAGCCATTTGAATTGCACTTAGACCAGAGCCGCAGACGTGATTCACTGTCATTGCGCAAGTCTCTTTAGGTAATCCAGCTTTAATCGCTGCTTGACGGGCTGGATTTTGGCCACAAGCAGCAGTTAAGACTTGCCCCATAATGACTCGATCAACCATTTCTGGTTTAACTTGAGTTTGGTTGATTATATGCTTAATGACGTTAGCGCCTAATTGATGGGCAGGGATATTTGATAAAGCGCCGTTAAAATTACCAATTGGTGTGCGATAGGCTGCAACAATGACAACGTTTTCCATCGGTTTAATCCTTAAATTTAAACAATTATTGATCATTTGATTGCTAATATTTTGGCAATAGTTTAGCAGAATCTTGTTAGAACAGAAATGAAGTTTGTTTTGTTTTGTAATTACAGTATAATTTTTTGCTAAGTTAGAATAACAAATGAGTAATATACATATTCTATGAATATAGAAGCGATTAAAGATGCAGTTAAGCAATTACCCTTACCGTTTATTGCATTGCCGTTAGGGCACATTTTAAGTAAATGCAATATTTTCGAACATAAGGACGTCATTACAATTCAATTGAGTTTGGGTTTTTATATCCAAGGGGTTAAAAAAGCAAACTTAATTACGCAATGGACAGAGATACTCAATAAGCAATTTTTACAAGAAAGTAAATTATTTGAGCTTAAATTTGAGATAATAAGTAATATTGCATCGCACAAAAATCAACTGGTTAAAGCATCTCACCAAAAAATAAAAAATATTATTTTAATTGCATCAGGCAAAGGTGGGGTAGGTAAGTCGACGATCACAGCTAATTTAGCGTTAGCATTAAAGGCTCAAGGTGCGCAAGTAGGTGTATTAGATGCAGATATTTATGGTCCAAGCCAGCCACAAATAATGGGCAACTATGACGCACCAGAAATGGTGGCAGAGCGTCAATTTACACCATTGACTTCTCATGGTATCTCTATGATTTCTATCGGTAATTTAGTTAATATAGATGCTGCAATGATATGGCGTGGACCTATGGTTAGTCAAGCATTAAGACAATTGTTAAATGATACTAAATGGCCTCAGTTGGATTATTTATTAGTTGATTTACCACCTGGAACTGGGGATATCCAGCTAACAATTGCAAAAGATGTCCCTGTTTCTGGTGGGCTTGTGATTACAACACCGCAAGACTTATCTTTATTAGATGCACGTAGAGCAATTGCCATGTTCCAAAAAGTGGGTATTTCAGTATTAGGTGTTATAGAGAATATGAGTACATTTATTTGCCCTAATTGTGGTCATGAACAGGCAATATTTGGCCATGATGGAGGGCAACGTCTATCTCTAAATACGGAAGTGCCACTACTAGGTAAAATCCCATTAACAATAGATATTAGAAATGATGCAGATAGGGGCTGTCCAACAGTTATTGCTAGTCCAGAAAGCGATATTAGTCAGTGTTATTATAATATTGCACTAGCTAGCTCAGCTTATTTATCATTAAGACCTAAAAATCATAATCAGAATATGCCTAAGGTCAAAGTCGAACTTTCAAAGGAGTAATTATTTATGACAATTAAATCAGATCATTGGATTCGTAGAATGGCAAATGAATGTAATATGATTGAACCATTTGAACCTCAACAAGTACGCTATGATGGCTCTCAAAGAATCATATCTCATGGGACTTCTAGCTATGGCTATGATGTTCGCTGTTCCAATGAATTTAAAATTTTTACTAATATTAATTCAGCGGTTGTTGACCCTAAAGATTTTACTAATGATGGCTTTGTAGATTTTACAGGTGATGTTTGTATTATACCGCCTAATTCTTTTGCATTAGCTAGAACCGTAGAGTATTTCCGTATCCCAAGAGATGTATTAACCATTTGTTTAGGTAAGTCTACTTATGCCCGTTGTGGTATTATTGTTAATGTAACACCATTAGAACCTGAGTGGGAAGGACATGTAACGTTAGAATTCTCTAACACGACACCATTACCTGCAAAAATCTATGCAAATGAAGGTGTTGCACAAATGCTATTTATACAGTCAGATGAAATCTGTGATATTTCATATAAAGATAGAGATGGAAAATACCAAGGACAGTTAGGTGTGACGCTACCTAAGACCTAGTAAATGGAAAATTTTTAGAATAATAATATAATTTTTTGAATATTTTTTGCTCAAAAAGTTTTGCAATTCCGAAAAATGTTCTATGCTTATTATTAGTACTTCGATGAACAGGGGTTGCGCATATGAATAAAATTAACTCAATAAAAATAATAGCACTTAGTGTTTCTTTTGCACTCATCAGTGGTTGTTCTATGAAACCAGAAACAATTAAAGATGATGAGCAGCTATCAAATAGTTATTATAATTTAGATGATGCACTGAAGGGGCAAGCTGAAATTAACCATACAGTTACCTTAGCAGAAGCGATATCGCGTGCATTGAAATATAATTTAGATCGACGTGTACAGCAATCTCAAGTAATGCTTGAGATGGGTAATTATAAACTTGCATTAATGGAAATGTTACCTTCTGCAAATTCATCGTTAAGTTATAGCTATCGAAATAATAATGAAATTCAACAGTTAGTTGATAATAACGGTCAGCCGATTAACAATGAGCAAAGCTTTAACCCTAGAGAAATTGTCAATGCATCGGTTGGTATTCAATGGAATTTACTTGATTTAGGTCTAAGTTATACAAGAGCGCAACAACAAGCTAATCGAGTATTAATTGCTGAAGAACAGCGACGTAAAATTACACAGCAGCTTATTCAGGAAACAACAGCTGCATACTGGAAAGCATGGACTGCTCAAAAAATGTATGAGGATGTTATTGCATTTAAAGATAAAGTCTCAGAAGCTTTAGTTCGTTCTAAAAAAGCAACTGAAAAACGTGCAAGCCCTTCTTTAATAGAACTTGGTTATCAGCAGGTATTAATTAAGTCATTAAGACGAATGACACAATTACAGTTACAGTTATCTGATGCTAAAGAAAATTTAGCACGGTTAATGAATGTAAGACCTGGTAAAGATTTTAAATTAGCTGAACCAGATAAGTCTGTAGATAGTTTGCCTGATATTACAACATCTTTAGTTCAAATGGATATTGTAGCATTGGTTGATCGTCCTGAGTTACGTGAAGCATCTTATCAGATTAAAATTGCTGAAAAAGGTATTCGTGAAGCAGTTTTAAGTATGTTACCAGGCGTTGAATACTCATTTGGTTATAATTATACCAATGATCAGTTTATGCGTTATAACACTTGGTCTGGCGGTAATATCACTGCGACATGGGATTTAATCAATGCAGTAATAAACGGTCCTTATGCAATTAATTTAGCTCATAGTAATTATGAGTTTGAAAAATTAAAACAAGCAGCGGTGACAATGGCTGTTTTATCTCAAGTTAGGATTGCATTAAAAGCTTACTTATTACAGAAAGAAGATTATGGATATGCACATCAAGAGTATGATGTAACCAGTCAGTTATTTGACTATGCAATAAAACTTGAAAAAGCCAACCAAGGTAATGAACAAACAACTATCCGTCGTGGTGTTGAAGCTATGGTTGCAGAATTTGATCAGCAAGTTGCTTTTGCAAGGGCACATGAAGCATTAGCAAGAGTCTATCAAGCAGTTGGGGTGGATATGATGCCTTCACGAGTAGGGCATATACCAATGGAAGAACTACAGAAGATGGTTCAGCAAATGCTCGACGATCAAAGTAATGGTAAGTTTAATGAAGTTGTTGATCAACGCTACGCTGAATTAATGCCAGATGCAACAGCAGGTGGTCAAAGTTCAACGCAAAAGATGGATGAAATGACATTAGATGAACAGGATGATATTGCAGCTGAATTAGATTTTCTTGAGACATTGAATTATTCAGAAGAACCTGAAAATGCAAATCAGGCAAATTCACCATTATTAAACTCTAAATCAGAAGAAACATCTTCATCTAGTAAAACAAATCCAGATGCAGATGTGAAGGCACAATAAGGTATTAATAAACTAAAGATGTGCTTGATTGATTTGTAATGACTTTTAAGGGTCTTAGTATGCTATTACAGAATTTAGTCATTCCTGGGTTAATGATGTTTTCTTCATTAGGATATGCCATTGATTCAGGTGAAATAGGCTTATCAACAACAGTCTCTGATACAAATACACATCAGTTAGTATCGACAACTTCTTTGGCTTCAACGACCACGCCTATTTCTAATAGTAACTCTACTCTACAGCCGGAAAGACGTGGGGGTTCTCTTAAAAAAGGTCAAGTATATGCAATTATCATTCCAGTGCATGAAGCTGATATATCCAGCGGTGTTAATGCCACAATTAGCCATATTTATTACAGTCCAGGTGAGAGTTTTCATAAAGGTGATAAATTATTAACGTTTGATTGTCGTAATGTTGAAATTGATATTAAAAAAGCAAAAGCAGAACTTCAAGCAGCTGCAACCGCTTATAAAAGTAATCAGGAACTAGATCAGCTAAAAGCAATTAGTAATGTTGAGTTTGAAAAGTCAAAAACTGAGTACGAACAAGCGCAAGCTGGAGTTGAGTCGTTAGAATATAAACTTGGCAAATGTACGATTGTTGCACCTTATGATGGGGAACTTATTGCAAAGCATGCTAATGCCAATGAGAATGTAAAAATAGATGATCCTTTATTAAGTATTATCAGTATTGAAGATTTTGAAGTACAAATGTTTGTGCCATCGATTTGGCTTAATTGGCTTAAAAAAGGAGCTGAATTTTCATTAAAACTTCAAGAAGTAAATAAGCCATTAGAGGCGAAAGTGGTAAAAATTGCCGGTCGAGTAGATCCTGCAAGCCAATCAGTTGTTATCTATGGGCAACTAAAGCAAATACCAGATGATATATTAGCTGGTATGAGTGGTGTTGCTACGTTTAATCATAAATAATGGATTTGAAATATTATGTCTGAAGCTTTAGCGACATTAATTTCTTTAGAGCATAATGCAAGGCAAACTCAGACAATTGATGAGCTTGCCTTTTTTATTGTTCATAATGCAAGAGAAATGTTTGCTTATGATAAGGCTGTTGTTTGGCGTAGTCGCGGAACATTTAGAATAACACCAAAAGCGATTTCAAGGATTAGCCAAGTTGATAAATATAGTCCATTTGCACAATGGGTTTCTGCAATTATTAAGCATGCTATTAAGAAAAATAAGAATAATAAAGATGCAATCTGGAAAATATCTATTAGTGATGTGCCAGAAGTATTACAAGAAGGTTGGCCTGAACATGTATCAAGCCATCTACTTATTTGCCCATTTAAAACAGATTATGGCGAAGTTAATGGAGGTTGTGTCTTTTCGGTAGCAAAACTACCTCAAGAAGAAGAGGAAAAGCGTATTGAGTGGTTAGTAAGGGCCCTTAATTATTATTGGCAAGCATTATGTCAAAAGTCTAAATTCAGTGGTCATTGGTTTAGATGGAAAAAGCGTTATACTTGGGGAAGTGTGATTGCAATTATTCTGTTAATGTTTTTCCCTGTATCACAAAGTACAATTGCACCAGCAACCGTTGTTGCAAAAGAGCCTTTAGTTATAACTTCACCAATGGATGGCGTGATTGAGTCATTTGATATTAAACCAAATCAGGATGTTCTAAAAAGTAAGCCATTATTTAGGATTGATGATCGAGACCTTAAAAATGCCAATGAATTAGCTGAAAAAGAGCTTTTAACAACAAAAGCAAAGTATTTAAAAGCGGTACAAACAGGGTTTCAGGATATTAAAAATAGAGCAGAGATTAATATTCTAAAAGCTGAGATGGCAGAAAAGCAATTAGAGGTTGAATATACAGAAAAATTATTAAATGAGTCGATAATTAAAGCGCCAGAGAATGGAATTGCAATTATTGATGATTTAAACGATTGGATTGGTAAGCCAGTTATTACCGGAGAAAAAGTAATGGAGGTAGCAAAAAAAGGAGAAGTTGAGTTAGAGGTATGGCTACCAGTTTCTGATGCAATTGGATTTAGGGCAAACGATGAAGTTGTATTATTTTTAAATTCAAAACCCCTTCATGCAATTGATGCACAAATACGTTATGTTAGTTTTAATGCTAAAATGACACCACAGCAGGTTTTAGCCTATCGTGTTGTTGCAGATTTTACAACCGATGAAACATTACCAGAGATTGGAAGTCAAGGCAGTGCTAAGCTAGTTGGTGGTAAAGTTACCTTATTTTTCTATCTTTTTAGAAGGCCGATTACTGTATTAAGACAAAGTATAGGGTGGTAATTAATTATGGGTGCATCAGTTCAAGCTCCAGCTGCACCACCACCTCTTCCAGGTGCTGAAAGCTTATTACCAGAAGTGCTACCAAAACTAAGAGGTGATATTATCATTGAATATGGGGGCGTTGATTATAATGGTAGTACTACTTATGTTATTTATGATCAATTGAATAATCGTTTTTTTCATGTTGACTGGCAAAGTCATGAAATATTAAAGTATTGGGGTGAAATTGCTCCAGCTGAGCTGATGGCTAGACTCCAAAAACATTCACTGATAGAAGTTGATGAGCAGCAAATCAGTTCAATGCTATCATTTTTATCTGAACAATGTTTAATTGAGCAAGGCTATCCAAGATTATTGCAAATTTTCAAAGCGCAAGAAGAGAAGAAAAAAATGAATACATTTCTTTGGTTGGCAAAGAATTATTTATTTTTTAGATTGCCTTTAGTTTGGCCGGATTATTTTATAACAACAACTTACCCTTATGTGGCTTTTATTTTTAGAAAAACATTTTTTTTCTTTATGCTTCTTTTAGCAATATTAGGTGTGGTTGTTATATCGAGACAATGGGAAACATTTACTGCAACGTTTTTTGATATGTTCTCAATAAGGTATTTAATTGTATTTGGCATTGCCTTAATTATTGCTAAAGTATTTCATGAGTTAGGTCATGCCTATAGTTGTAAACGCTATGGATTAAATATACCAACAATGGGCGTTGCATTTCTAGTTATGTGGCCAATGCTATATACCGATACGGGTGAAAGTTGGCGAATTAAAAGTGCAAAAGAGCGAATTCGTATTTCAATTGCTGGTGTGCAAATGGAAATATATGTTGCAATTTTTGCACTATGGCTTTGGATATTAGCTCCACCTGGTGTGGTTAAGAGTATTGCATTCTTCTTATGTACTTATAGTTTAATTGCAACAATTGTTTTAAACATCAGTCCATTTTTACGTTTTGATGGTTATCATGTATTATCAGATCTTCTAAGCATGCGGAATTTACAAACAAGAGGTTTCGCATTAACAAAGTGGTGGTTAAGAGAAAAAATTTTTGGTTTTAAATTTTCACCACCAGAGCAATTTTCAAAACTAAAGATTCGACTATTACTTTTATATGCATGGTTGACTTGGATTTATCGTTTTTTCCTTTTTATAGGGATTGCAATATTAGTCTATTATTTATTCTTTAAAGTACTAGGTATTATATTATTTGTAATTGAGATCATTTATTTTATTTTAATACCAATTGTAAGAGAGTTAAAAGTTTGGTGGCAGTTAAGGAGGTATGTTAAATTGAATAGAAATCTTGCAGTAAGCATACTTGTCTTATTATTTATAATTGGGCTTTTGGCAATTCCCTGGCGAAGTGAAGTTTCAATTCCTGCAACCTTTAGCTATAAAGAGCAAAGGTTATACTCACCAGAGCCTGCTTATATTGAAAGAATATTAGTCAAACGTGGTCAGTCAGTAAAGAAAGATCAGCCTTTGGTTATATTAAATTCACCAAAATTGGATTTTCATATTGAAAAGACAAAATATAGAATTGATCAAATTAATTGGCAATTAAAACGGATTGCTGGTGATCGAGAAGAACTTGAGTTACAGAAAGTTTTTCTAAGTCAATTAAATCACCAAAAAGCACAATTACAAGCTTATAATGAGCGTCGACAACGACTTACAATTAAAGCACCATTTAACGGAGATATCGTTGGTATATTAGATAATTTTGAGCATGATCGTTGGGTTAAAAATAAGCAGTTACTTGTTGAAGTAATTGATACGAAAGACTATGTTATTGATGCTTATGTTAGTGAAGATTATAAATACAAGCTAGCTGACGGCTTAGTAGGTAAATTTGTACCTGATAATATCGATATGCCAGCAATTGATGTCAAGATTAACCACATAGCTTATCAACAAATGAAATCATTACGATTAACTGACCCAGCCCATGCAAAAGATAATAATCAAATTAATCAAAGTGTTTATTTGTCGGGTTTACATGCTTCAACACTCGGTGGTGATATTGCTGTTAGAGCATCACAAACAAATGAGTTTATCCCTGAAATAAGTCATTATAATGTACAATTTGAGTTAACTTTACCCAAACAGCATACAGTTGATTTAAGCCAGGTTCAAAGAGGTCAAGTATTTGTTGCAATTGATCGAGAGTCTTTTTTATCTTATATGAGTAAACAAATTGTTGCATTTTTTATTCGTGAGAGTAGTTTTTAATCAAATAAATAGAAAATCTCGTTTACATTGTACTTTGTTAATGGGCATAATTAGCGTTTTTAAATAATGATGTGGTTGAGCATTGATAATGAAGTATTCTTGTGGTGTATTTATTGGTAGGTTTCAACCGTTACATACAGGGCATTTACACGTAATTAACCATTCACTAGCAATTTGTCAAAAACTTATTCTACTAGTTGGTTCATCAAATCGTGCACCAAGTATTAGAAATCCATTTTCTTTTAATGAGCGCAAGCAGATGATTTTAGCTGACCTTGAAAGTACAGCAATAGATATAAATCGTATTATTCTTGAGCCTATTGATGATTATTATTACGATGAAAATGCTTGGCTTAATGATGTAAAAATAGCGGTTAATCATAATTTGAATCAGGATGATACCGTTGTATTGGTAGGTCATAACAAAGATAGTTCAAGCTATTATTTATCATTATTTCCAAATTGGCATTATCAAGAAGTTGAGAATTTTAAACAATTAAATGCAACAGAGTTTAGAAATGATTATTTCTTAGAAGCTAAATTAACCAAAGGCTATTTAATTAAAGGTCAAGCAGGCTATGCGATTGATGGAACTTATAGTTTTTTATTAAAATTTGAAAAGACGAAAGCTTATCAATTATTAAAAGAGGAGTATATTTATGTTAGTGCCTATAAAGAAAGCTGGCGAGGAACGCCCTATCCAGTTATTTTAAATACAGTAGATGCATTTGTAAGATGTTGTGATCACCTGCTTTTAATTAAGCGTGGTGGTTTACCTGGAAAGGGACAATATGCCTTACCTGGTGGTTTTTTAGAAGTTGATGAACGTATTCAAGCAGGTATTTTAAGAGAACTAGAAGAAGAAACATCACTTAAGTTAAACTTAACAGATATTAAATATATTCAATGCTTTGATCATCCAGAGCGCTCTGTTCTAGGTAGGATAATTACTCAACTTGGAGTGTTTGATTTAAAATTGAATGATTTACCAGAAATTAAAGCATGTGATGATGCGAAAGAAGCAATGTGGATACCCCTTGAGATGATTGACTTATTAAAGCGTCAATTTTTTGATGATCATTATCAAATTATTCGTTACATTATAAAGCAAGGTAAAAAAGCCTTATGATATATCTACATAGTGGAATTATATGGATATAAGAAGTTAAACGACTGTTTGTTTAAATTAATGATTTTCCTTTTAAAACAAGTTGTTGTATAGATATAATCGCACTTGTTACAATGCTTGACAGCATGCTGTATTAATTATTTGTTTAATATGGTTATTTTTCAAAAATCAGTTGCAATAATTCTATACTGTAAGATTTGCAAATTTTGGGTTATCCTAGATAGTGGTGTTGAGTCGTTTTAGGACTTAATCATGATAATAATTAGGATTTAGGTGAAACAACAATGAATCAAGAGACGGAATTGCAGTTTGAATCGCCAGAAAAAGAGGCTATGCTGATTCTTGCTAATGTAGGTATTGCAGTTGATATGAATATCAAGGCAATGCTTTCAAGTTCGGTATCACCTGTACAATTAGCATTAAGTATTAAGCAGCTTTTTGATGCGAAACAATTAAGCAATATAGATAATTTAGTAGATTATCAACGTTGGCTTGAAGTTGATGGTAGTTTGTTTCTTGAGTTAGTACAACTTAATAAACATAAAATTTTAGCAACACTTGATGTGGACTTAATTGGCGATAATGTTCGTGACTATGCGATATTTCGTTCTATAAGTGCCATTATTAAAAGTGGGCTTGAAGCTGAGATTAATAAATACCACCAAGCGATTAATCATCCACGTTTTGACTATGTCAATTTTGCAAATGCAGTTGAAGCGTTAAGTCGGAGGTAGGTGAATAATGGTAGCATTAAATAAACAACAAATTTTAGGAAATTTTGTTAAAGCATGTGATTTATCTAATGTAAAAAGTGAAGATGAATTATTTCAGCGTTTGACTAATAATGAAACTTTAGGTGAGAATCTTTCTCAATTGTCTAACCAAAGAAATGAAGCTCCGACATTATTTGATAAACCTGACCTATCGAATGGCTATAATGGTCCTTCATTTGGGTAATTTTAAAAATATTTCCAGTTTATCTTATTAACACGTATAATCTATTAAATTTTATTTTAAAAATTTAATAGGAAAATTCTATGTTAAGTTTAATTTCTCCAGCAAAATCACAAAACTTTAAAGATAAAGCACCGATTAATTTTTCTCAAACACCCAAGTTTGAAAAAGAAATTTATCAATTGGTTAAAATTCTACAAGAACTAGCACCTGATCAAATTGCATCATTAATGTCGATTAGTGATAAGCTTGCATCTGAAGTCTATGATAAGTACGCTCACTTTAAAAAAGGCTTTTCAGAAAGCACAGCTAAGCAAGCTTTATTTACGTTTAATGGTGATGTTTATCGCGGCCTTGATGCAGCTACATTGGCTGAAAAAAATGCAAAATTTGCCAATGATCATTTATTAATGATTTCAGGCTTATATGGTTTATTAAAGCCATTTGACTTAATTCAACCTTATCGATTGGAAATGGGATCGAAACTAGATATTAATGGTCAGAGTCTTTATCAGTTTTGGCGATCAAAATTAACTGCTTATTTAAATGAGTTGCTTAGTCAACAAAAGACAAATATTGTAATTAATTTAGCATCTAAAGAGTACTCAAGTGCCTTTGAAAAAAAATCAATTAACGGTAGCTGGATTGATGTTGATTTTAAGGAATATAAACAAGGTAAGTATAAAACAATTGGAATTTTTGCTAAGCGCGCACGTGGTTCAATGGCGCGCTTTATTATTGATAAAGAGATTGATCAAGTTGATAAGTTAATTGCTTTTGATCGTGAAAATTACAAATTTAATGAAGAGTTATCAAATCCTAAACATCTTATATTTATAAGAAATCAGCATTCATGAAAATTAAGCTAATTGCATTAGGGCAGAGAATGCCTGGCTGGGTTGAAGTCGGTGTTAGTGAATTTAAAAAGCGCTTACAAGGGGATATTGATTATAAAGTCTGTGAATGTCCAATTGCAAAACGTACAAAAACAGGCAATATTAAAACTTGGTTAAATCAAGAAAGCCAAATAATTAGTCAAGAGTTAAGTCAGTCAGATTATATTGTTGTTTTAGATAGTCAAGGCAAATTGCACTCAACAGAGTCTTTAGCAGCAAGGTTAGATCATTGGAAGTTATTAGGCCAGCGCGTTGCTATTATTATTGGCGGGCCTGATGGTATTGATCAGTCAATTAAAAACAAAGCAAATGAAAGTATTTCACTTTCTAAGATGACATTTCCTCATCCATTAGTGCGTATTATGATTACGGAACAAATTTATCGAGCAATGTGTATACTAAAAGGGCATCCCTATCATAAATAGGCATGCCCTTTTTTAAAATATTTTTGATGGTTTATTTATATTTATTCAGAGTCTTTTTTCTTGCGGCCAAAAGCACCAAAACGTTTTTTGAAGCTATCAACACGACCTGCGGTATCAACAATTTTCTGCTTACCAGTATAAAACGGATGGCATTTATCACAAACTTCAATGTGAAAATCTTCACAACGAGTTGAGCGTGTTTTAAATGAATTACCACAGCTACAAGTAATTGTTACTTCTTCATATTTAGGTTGAATATCTAAATTCATTTTTAAATTCCTTAAAATTATACTTTGTATCGCCACTTTGATTTGTTTGCAAAGCACCATACGTTGTTTCTTAAATGACGCTAAATTCTAGCGAATTTACTAGAAAAACGCAAGATATTTAAAATGTTATAGTACATTTATGTTTGAAGTTTTCATATGGTGTGGTTGATTTTTAATTATCCAACTCTGAGTATATCACTTTGCCTGTTTTGGCATTTAAAATAATTTTAGTCTCTTGAGATTGCTTATCATGGGCTTTGATTTTATAAATGCCATGTTCTAAGCTAATGCTTGTGAAATCTTTAAATCCTGCTTTTTCGGCGGTGCTAATTGCTTTAGACATTGAAATAAAGGAAGTGTTAATATTTTTAGGTGGGTTAACTTTACCTGTCATTGGGTTAATTTTTAAATCAATTTTATGACCATTTTCATTGATTATTTCTGCTTGGTAGTAGCCATCATCGTATTCAACTTCTTTGATATGTTTATAACCAGCACTTTCTAAATTCTGTACAATTACAGGTAAGGGTACAGCAGTAGAGGGAACATAGTCATTATCTGCAAAGACAGAAGGTGTTAATAAAAAATTCAATGTAAAAAGAGTGCTTATAACTACTAGTTTTTGACGAAACATCGTAATGCCTTAAAATTTTTTAAACTACATAAGCCAAATAATACCTGAATTTCTAAATTTAGTAAGCTTTAATTATACATTAGAAACATTAATTTAAGATGAAAAATTATCCAATATACACTTGATTATAACATCATAAACTTAGAGGTTAATTGTGAACTATAAAGAAATGGCCAAAGTATTTATTATTAGCTTTCTTATTATTGGCATTAATGAAATTATATTATTTTTGGTAACAGCATTAATCTCACATCAATTATCACAAAGTGATTTTGGAGATTTTCAGTCATTTGTAGCAGGTATGCGTTTTTTTGGGGCATTAGCAACCTTTGGCTTTTTAGCTTTTATGGCGAAATATATTCCAGTATTAAAGCATCATCTAAGAAAAAAGGAGTGGACTGAAGTTAAAGCCTTTTATGTGAAAATAATCTTCCCAACAGTTGCAATTATATTGATGTTATTAACATTAACATTTTTATGTCTTTATTTTATTTTTAAAAAAGATCAGTTTAATCATCCATTTCTATTAATGTGCTTTGTTATATTATTGGAGTCATTTTTTCTAGTTGCATTTACATTGTTAAAGTCAAAATCAAAATATATTGCATCAACTACCTTATATGCAGTAAAGCATATTGCATTTTTAATATTAATTCTTTTATTTAAAAATAGTAGTCAGTCAGTTTATATTCCGGTTATATGCTATTTATTAGCTTATGTAATTACTTTAGTTTATTTCGTTATTTTAAAGCTTGTCATATTAAAACTTGAATACTTTCAAAAAACTTTTAATTTTAATATTTCGCCTGTTAAATGGAAGCTATTAGTTTTTCCATTTGCGTTATTAGCAATTTCACCTTATTTATTTTCTTCTTTAGTCATGATTGTCTTTGAAGTATTTGGTTCAGGGTCAGAGGATTTAGTTGGTAGACTAGGTGCTTTGATTGCTTTATTTAGTTTGTCGTTAATTGCCATTTTTCCATTAAAAACATTTACAGTGAATGAGTTAGCAAAAGTAGTTGATGAGCCTGATAAGGTAATCTCAATGGTTAAGTCATTATTTATTTTTGGCTTATCAGCTTGTTTAGTTTTATTTGTATTGTTTAATTTATTTTCTGGCATTCTAATTAGTGCAATGGCGTCTGAGTATCATGATTTGGTTAGTTATTTTAGGGTATTACTTATTTTGTTAATTTTAATTGGTATGACAAGCCCTTTTTCTTCATGCTTAAAGGTATCAAATAATGTTCATTTTGCCATTATATTTATTATATTAACAACCATGTTGGCAATTACTATTTTAGGGGCGATATTTTCTTATTTTTATCAATTAGAAGGTATGATTTTTGCTATATTTCTTTCGTATTTTATTTATATGGGGTTAAATATTTATTTTTTCTGGCGCGTTCATTTGCAAAAATTAAGTACTTTAACATAGCCGTTTTATTGTAGTATATTTAAATAATATGATACTTTAAGACTAAATGATCAATACATTAGTTTGAAGATGCAGTACTTTTCACCAGCAACAGAGCGGAACAAGTCGCCAATATTGGAGCAATTAATCCAATGGTTAAATGGGAATGAATCGATACTTGAAATTGGTAGTTCCAGCGGCCAGCATGGCGTATATTTCACTGAATTAATGCCTAATTTAGTGTGGCAATTTAGTGATCGTAAAAATTATTTAGCGGGCTTGGCTAAAAATATATCAAACATTAATCGATCTAATTTAAGCTTGCCGATTGAATTAGATGTAATCGATTATGATTGGCCTTCAAAAAAATATGATGTTGTCTTCAGTGCGAATACCATTCATATTATGTTAGAACATGAGGTTGAATATTTCCTAAATCATGTGCATTTAGCACTAAAACATAATGGAAGATTAATTGTTTATGGCCCCTTTAATTATCAAGGTAACTATACAAGTGAAAGTAATAAAGCATTTGACTTAAGCCTTAAACAACAAGGTTATGGCGGTATTAAATCATTTGAAAGATTGGATAAGATACTTTCTCAGTATGGGTTTAAACTTCAAAAGGATATTAATATGCCTGCAAATAATCGCTTGTTGGTGTGGCAGTTGAGTTAGTTTGCTTTCTTCTGTTCTAAGTTGTTTTGGTTGAAAAACTATAGAAAATAAACGGTAAAAAATTGAAAGCTTTATTTTGATATATTAAACTTAACTATAGTAAGATATTGATTGTATATCTTGATATCTCTAAATGTAATTAGATGTGTATGAAGGTGAAATTTAATGAATAAAATTTTAGAAGATGTAGGAGGTCTTTTTGATTTTTCTAGAAATACTAAAGCGCCAAAGATGGCTTCGTTGAGCACAAGGAAAAAAGGAGCTACCATTTGCCGCTCACATGTTATAAGTGACAGGCAGGCTTTAGAACAGGATGTACATAATGTGATTCTAAAAGTGAAGAAATAATATGGAATCAGATAATGATTTAACACCACAGACAAATCAAAATGATTCAAATCTTACTTTTAATGTGTAATATAATACTCAGACTAATATACATGGCCTTCCTCTTAGTGCAGAAGAGTTAGAAAAGTTTAAAAACATAGATCCAAAATTTGTATTTATCATTTAAAATAGATAAAACTCAGAAATTCTTGTTACCTATATGTTACCTTTAAGTAAAAGCTAGGTTAATATTTGTGAGTTTAAATATAGCTTAAAGTGTTGATTTATATATGGCGCGCCCGGGTGGATTCGAACCACCGACCTTTGGTTCCGGAGTGGATTTTTAGTGATTTTTTATGAAAAAATAGTTTCCTTATAATTTCAAATAAATAATTGAAATATAAAGAATAAAATTAACTATTAATTGATAATAAAATATTTGTTTTTTTGTGTTTTAAAATTATTTTGGTACCCCCGTGGTACCCAGATGTGCTATAATAGGACAATTGGACCCCTCTTAGCAGAAGAGTATTATGCCAACATTAAAATTTACAAAAACGGCTATTGATTCGATTGAGCCTTCAGATAAAAGAGTAGATTATTTTGATAGCGATGTAAAAGGTTTATCACTAAGAGTTGCGCCTAGTGGTATTAGGACATATTCATTATTGTATCGTCAAAATGGAATTAAAAAGCGTTATACGATAGGGAAGTATCCAACTATACCTTTGCAAGTGGCAAAGAAGGAAGCTCAACGGCTTTTACTTTTAATTTCTCAAGGTGAGGATATACAAAAACATAAAAAGGTTAATAAAAATGATAATGATATTTTAACTTTCAGAAAATATTTAGACCAATTTTATTTAAATTGGAGTAAAACACATCATCGTAGTTATATTCAAACTCACAATAGACTTTTGATAACTTGTAAACCACTTCATAATTTGCCTTTAGATTCTATAGATTTGAAAGTATTAAATAACTTTTTATTTAAGTACAGAAATGAATCTAATGTAAGTGATAACACCTTGAATAATACTGCAGCAGTTATAAAGGGTGCAATCAGTAGAGCTGAAGAATTTGGTTATATAGAGCATAATAAACTCAAAGGATTTAAAAAGTTTAAAGTATCAGAAAATAAAGTTCGTTATTTATCAAGTCAAGAAACCTCTGCACTTATGAAAGTTCTTGAGGATGCAGAAGAAATCATTCGAAATATAGTTTTAGTAGCTTATTATACTGGTATGCGTAGGGGGGAAATTTTTTCATTAGACTGGTCAGATATAGATTTTAAAACTAATCAAATTACTTTAGATAAGAATAATACCAAGTCTGGTAAAACAAGAAGTATTCCTATGCATGGGAATATTAGACAAATGTTGCTTGATCTTTCTAGTAATACATCAGTGGGTTTTGTATTTAAATCACCTGTTACTGGTGGCAGATTAGATAATATAAATAAGTCATGGGCAACTCTAATGCAAAAAGCTGAAATTGAGAATTTTAGATTTCATGATTTACGTCATAACTTTGCGTCTCAGCTAGTAATGAAAGGTGAAAGCTTATCTGTAGTACGTGAATTACTTGGTCACAGTGATTTTAAAATGACACTTAGATATGCTCATTTAGCACCAGAGCATAAGCAAAGGGCGGTAGATTTATTGTAGGGCATTCAATTAATTTGCAAATTCACTACAATATAGTATACTACTATATAAAGTAGTAGTTGGGTGTTTTGGCAATATGACTTGGGATGTTAAATACGTTGATGCAGTTCAAGAGTGGTTAGATAATTTGACAGTACAGCAATTAAAGTCAGTTGCTAAAGAACTTAGGTTATTAGAAATATCAGGTCATGAATTAAGGTTGCCACATAGTAAATCTCTTGGTTATGGCCTTTTCGAGTTAAGAGAAAGAAAGTTTGGCTATAGAATTTACTACACATTTGACCAGGGTAGAGTAATTATCCTTTTGAACGCTGGTAATAAATCTAGCCAAAAAAGAGATATTGTAAAAGCAAGAGAAATTTTGAAGCAATATAAGGGTGAGTGATATGAAAGTAAAAAGCTTTAAAGAGCATTTAGAGTCAAGACTCAATAAGCAAGATATTGCTGAAATAGAATCTGCCGCAGAAATGGAACTTGCAGCGATTAAAGCGCTTAGAGAAGATATTTCTAAGGCTTTAATTCAGTATATGTCAAAAAATGATGTTGGGTTTAATGACATAGTGCGTAAGCTAGGTAAAAGTCCTTCACAAGTGTCTAAAATTATAAAGGGTGAAGCAAATTTAACAATAACATCTATTGCCCAAATTTTTGCTATTATTGGAAAAATGCCACATATTAAATGTGCATAAGCAAAGAGCAGTAGATTTGTTATAAATTTTATATATAAAGACCCTAATCATTTAATTGTATAGATTTTGATAGTTAGCTTTTCACCAATGATAATGATGTTCTTTTTTGCATAAAGTTTGAAGTAGAGCTTTGCAGAGAAATATTTAAAAATTTTTCTTTTTCAATCAGCCTAGCAATTTCAGGAGTTATTAAGCTATCATATTCACCATTATAATTCATAATGTCAATTACCGTAATATTATTATTGTTGTGCTGTATTTTTATGTGATTATTTGATAATTCAATAGATTCTATATTTTTATTATTAGATTCATGTTCGACTAGTTTATTATAACATTCTTCGTAAGATAATTTAGTTAGGAGTTGATTAGCATACCTGTTAGAAGTTAGAAATTTTTTTACATCAACAAAACTTAATACTTGATGAGTTCCTACTTTAATAAAGTCACAATATAACTTTCCTTTTATATTTCTGAAATTTATAGCATTTCTTTTGTTATGTTTTAATGCGTTTTTTTTAAAATATCTAATCAACATTAATAAACTCCATTTTTTGATTATATGTTAATAGACTAGGGCTTTGAATGAACTCTACTTTAACTGTATTATCAATATCATTATTTAAAAAGCTGAAATTAAAAGCTGATGATGGTGCATGGTAATATATGATACCATCACGATCATAACTTTCGTATCTGTGAGTGTGTCCTGAAATTACATATTTGATTTTATGTTTATAGTTTTGAAGTACACTAATTACTTTATTGTTATTTTTTATTATATAGTTATCCATAAAATCATTAGTTGGTTGAGCATGATGATGCATACAAATAATAGTTTTATTAGAAGCAAGCTGAGTAAGATGTTCTTCTAGTTTATCTAAAGAATTTTGTGTAACCATGCCATAATCTTCATTCTTTACATTAGAGTCTAAAAAATAATAGTTTTGATTTTCAATAATTTTAGGAGTATCTAAGCAGTATATAATATTATTTTTCTTACAATAAAGTTCTAATAAACTTTTATTGTCATGATTGCCTGCCATCATAAAAATATTTTTATTTTTAATAAGATTTATTTGATCAAACAGCAAATCATAGCTTTGGTTGTTACCATCTTGAACATTATCACCAAGGAAAACAATATTTTTATCTATAATGGTGTTTAATTTAGAGACAACAAGTTTAAATATATTATATGTGTTAATGTTTTTAAGGTTGTTTTGGCAAACATGTGAATCAGAAATAAAAATCATTTGTTATACTCCAATATGTTGCTTCATAGAGTTTAATATGCCAGGTATAAATGTATTAATGATTAGCCCTACAATTACTTTAAAAACTAATGTGCCTATGACTAACTCCATAATTCGCAAAAATGAATAGTGATTAAAAAATGTGATATTGTATCCAATAAATACTAATAAAAACTTTGAAATAAAGTTACATAGTGTATCTCTTATATAAACTCCTAAGAATGAAATTGTGTAAATTGACTTTTTAAAAAAATTTATGGCGTATGCATTAAAACTAAAAGAAATTGAAATGCTAAAAAAAGTAGAAAATAAGACTACCCAATTGAATTTAAAGGCATTTGACCAAATTTGAGAATTTTCTCCTGGGATGGTTGAAATTAGCCATAATATTATATTAGCCATAACACCAAAAGTAGTAACAATAGACATAAAAATGAGAGATTGTTTAATGCCCCATCTTTCAGTAATGATATCACTAAATAGTAATGCTATTGGAAATAATAATCCAGACATAACCATTGGAGTACCAAAAAAATCAACTATTTTGTACGCAAATATATCACATAAAAGCATGGTAAATACGCCCATAAGTATACAAATAACATAAGCATAAATGTCTTTTTCATTGATAAATGGTGATTTATCTGTTTTTGTGTCCATTAAATTCTTGAATATCATGTTAGTAATCCAATTTATATATAGTTTTAATGATCTCTCCAACAATTGATTTGTTTCCTTGAGATTCTAATGAAGTAAGGTTCTCAGAAGTTGTAAAATAATAATTATTATCGATTATTCGAATAACTTTTATGCAATAAGAAGAATTACTTTCTATGACAACTTTAGAAAAATCATTATAGATAGGCTTAGTTTGAACATAAACGAATTTATCCTTAAAAGAAGGTAGTTCAGAAGGAAATCGAAATGCAGCATTGCAAACAAACCCGAATTCATGTGATTCAATGGCTATAGTTTTACCAGTTACAGAATCTAATATATGAAGTTTTTTGCTTTTATATAATTTTTCAATATCATCATTTAGGATAGATTCCATTGTAACATCAAAAATTTTTGCACAAGATTCTACAATATCTACTTTTGGTAAAGATTGTCGCTCTCTTGATTTGACAAATGCTGATCTGTCACATCCAATTGCTTTAGATAATGATGATATATTTTTAATATTTTCTGATTTTTCAATTAGATAATCTAAATTTCTAAAAAACACGATGTGTTTATTTACTTTTAATGCAGTCATGAAAATTTATGTTGACAAATGTCATCATCCTTTGTAGTTTTGTTGTCAGATGTCAGCAATTCTATAGTTGAGTTAATAGAATTACAAGTCTGCTATCTCTAATTAGTTGAGATGTTTAAATAGATATAAATGAAAATGGGAAAGGATGTCATATGTTCTTGATAAATAGTTATATCGTGCTAAAATCATCAATGTCAGGTGTGGTAACCTGCAAAAACAAGCGTAATCATGCGTTAAATGGTGTCAGTGTAATATCATCACGGCTTTTTCGATTTTATCGAGTTGTCGGGTGGTGGCGTAAATACAATACTCGCGAGAGAAATAGCGTCGACCTTACTTGTTTGAGGTTACCAACCACCTGGCTTAATTGGTAAAAAACAAGGAGTCTAATCATGTCTGAAGTCAAGTGGATTAAAATTGTCACGGATATTTTTGATGATGAAAAAGTACAGTTAATTGAATCTTTACCAGAAGCTGATTCAATAATTGTAATTTGGTTCAAATTACTCTGTCTAGCAGGGAAAAATAATAATAGCGGTGTTTTTACTTTAAATAACAGAATTCATTACACCGATGAAATGTTTTCAACAATATTTAGGCGTCATGTAAATATTGTAAAACTTGCACTTACTACATTCGAAAAGTTTGGAATGATTGAGTTGATTAATGATGTTGTTACCATTCCCAATTGGTCTAAACATCAGCATTTAGATCAGCTAGAAGAAAAGAAAAAATACCAGCGTAATTACATGAAAAAATATCGAGAAAAACAAAAGCAAATTACTGATCAAAATTACAGTAAATCTAACTGTAAAACTAACAGTGAATCTAACAGTAAAGCTAATGTTAGCTCGACAGATAAAGATATAGATAAAGAAATAGATAATAATAACCCCCTTATATCCCCCTTTGAATTATCCCCTTGTAAAAAATCACAACAGTGTCATTGTTGTTCAAGAAAAGCAAAATTTACAATTAGTGATTTAGCATATTGTGGGCAGCATACAAGGATTGAGCTAAGTAAACTTGGTAAGCTAGATTGTTTACCTAATGATTTAAATGATCAATTGATAAATCAACTTGATACATCTCTACATGAAATTTTTGAAGAATATCTTGATTTGCGCAAACAGCTTAAGGTTAAAAATACTGATAGAGCTGTAGGATTGTTAATCAATGAGTTAAAGAAATATTCTCTTAATGAGCAAAAGCAGATGATTGAAAACTCAATTATGCATTCATGGAAATCAGTGTATCCGTTAAAGAAGCAACCAGCTAATAACCAACAGAGTAAATCTCAAACACCTGCTGTTAATGCCATTTTAGATGAAAATTGGCGTATGACAGATGAAGAGTTTGATGCACATAACGAAGCAAATATTAAAGCTGCATTTGGTGATGATTTTTTTGAAAATCTTAAAAATGATATTGATAATTTTGACCAAAAAGGAGGGGCAGCATAATGGAAGCAATAAGTAAAATTGAAAGCTTTGTAGAGCAAATGAAGCTTAAAGCTGAGAAGAAAAAACAACATTGTGATAAACATCAGATTGGTTATCTCTATAGCTGTTCACAATGTGATGCTGAGATTAAACAAGCTCAAGAAAGAGCATATCAAGTAGGTGTTTTATTAACTCAGTCAGGTATTAGAAAACGTTTTGAAAAAGCATGTTTTGAAAATTTTAAGCCTGAGAATCATCATGATCAAATAAATTTTAAGTTGGCTAAGAACTATGCTGATAATTTCGATGTCATGAAAGAAAATGGCAAAAACATTGTCATGTATGGTGGTACAGGCACAGGTAAAAATTATTTGGCTGTTAGCATTATGCGAGAATTAATCAGCCTATATAGCGCTAAGGTAAAAGTAATTACGGCGTATAACTTGATCTACAGCATTAACGAAACTTACTCACCAAACTGTCATAAAACCGAGCGCCAAGTTAAGCAAGAATATCTTAGCTATGATTTTTTAGTGATTGATGAGTTTGATTTAAATCGTGGCACTGAGTCAGATAATTTACAGTTGTTTGATGTTATCAACGATCGTTATGAAGAAATGTTGCCAACAGCAATTATTTCTAACCTCAATCGAGAGCAGTTAGAGAAGCGAGTAGGACAGCGTGTCATATCGCGCCTACTAGATGGTGGTGTAATCATGAAGTTTACTGGAGTCGATAGAAGGAAAAATCAAGTTTGTAATGGAGGGGTAAAATTATGAATTGTATAAATAAAGTTTTAAAGGTCGTGGTAAAGTTTTCATATGGCTTATGTGGGTATGTATTGGCGATGGGTAGATCGTTTAATGATGAGGATTTATTTGGTGATTATGACGTTGTTATTCAAGTGGATTTGGCTAAGGGAGCAGAAAAATGAGTTTAGATAATTTGATTAAGGTACAAGTTGAAGATGCGTTACAACCAATAATGGCGGAATTAAACTTTTACATAGACAAACTTTCTAAGACAGATGTTTATAAAGATGTTCAAGTTGGCGCAGCAGAGGCAGCACGGTTGCTAAATAGAAGCGTTGCTATGATTCATATCTATGTTGATGAAGGGCAGTTAATTCCAGTTGACCCACATGAAAAATGCAAAAAATTTACACTCGAAGAAATTGATAGATTTAGGAATGAGTCAACAATGCAACGTCGAAAAGATTTTTAATAGGAGATTATATATGAAAATGCAAAGTGAAAATAACCTTAAATATATTGGTGGTGGTAACGGTTTTGGTTTTTTTATAATACTTTTTTTCATTTTTTTAGTATTGAAACTATGTGGTGTTATTACATGGTCATGGTGGTGGGTATTTGCACCGTTTTGGTTGCCACCCACTGCTTTTTTATTGATATTGGCAATTTTTTATGTTGTCGTTACAATTTTTGATTTGATCAAAAATTATGTTAAGCCAAACAGTTAGTTTTAGAGCGAATTTTAAATAAAAATCATCTTGCCCAAACTCAAAGAATAATTATTGATAGCATAGAAATATAGCAGGTATTTCGGGGGGAGTTACATTCCGAGATAGTCATTTTTATCTTGGGATGTACCCAAAAATTAACGATTTAGGAAGTAAAATGAGTCAGCAGTTACAAGTAGTTAATTATAAAAGTCCTGTAGTAACAGAGCAGCAGTTGAAAACGTATTTGTCATCAATGGGAAGTAACCTAAAGCCTGAACATCAAACGCAGTTTATAGAGCTTGCAAAAGCATTTAATCTTAATCCATTTAAGCGTGAAATATATGGGGTAAGTTATAAAGATAATTTTAATATCATTGTTGGTTTTGAGGTTTATTTAAAGCGTGCAGAAGCTAGTGGTCAATTAGAAGGTTGGAGAGCTTGGACAGAAGGTAACAAACCTGATTTAAAGGCATGTGTTGAAATTAAACGTAGAGATTGGAGTGAACCTTATTACCATGAAGTTTATTTTGAGGAGTATAAACAAGAAAATAAAATGTGGTCTACAAAGCCACGCACAATGCTTAAAAAAGTTGCCATAGCTCAGGGTTTTCGTTTGGCATTTCCACTTGAATTAGGTGGAATCCCCTATATGGAAGATGAACTGCCAGATTTAGAAATTACGGATGTTACAACCAAAGAAAAGAAAAATAGTCTGGTCATAAACAAGCTTTACACAAAAATCAAAGCGCATGGTCTTAGTGATGAGGAAATACCTGATTTTGCTAAATTTGCAAATTTCAGTAGAGATGATATTGACAGTTGTTGGTGCGCATTAAATCGCTTTAATAAGTTATTTCAAGATTATCAAAATTCAAAGGCAATTGATCATGAATCTTTATGAAATTAATCATGCAATTATGCAAACACTATCTAATTCTGTTGATGAAGAGACAGGTGAAGTCATTGGTAATTTCGATATAGAAAAGTTAGATGAATTAAATCTAGCACGTGAAGTTAAAATTTTGAATATTGCCAAATTGATTAAAAACCTAAGTGCTGAACAGGCAGCAATTAATCATGAAAAATCAAAATTTCAACAATGGGAAAGTTCGATCAAAAGTCGTGTTGAATCACTGAAAAATTATTTAATAAGTAACTTAAGGGAGGGCGAAAAATTCAAGGATACACAAATTATGGTTAGTTATAAAAAACCAATGCAGAAGGTTCATATTTCAGATGTAGAAGTTTTGCCAGATGAATTTAAAAAGATTTCAGTTTTAGCAGATAAGGCAAAGATCAAAAGGCAACTTCTTGATGGTGAAATTGTATCAGGAGCAAAGCTTGAGTTGGGTGAGCCAAGTGTTTTGATTAAGTAAATGAAATTAAGGATAAAGTCATGAGTGAATTAGCGGTATTAAATAATCAAGAGTTAACAATGTCTAGTCTTGAGATTGCTGAGCTAACAGGTAAGAGGCATGATCATGTAATTCGAGATATTAAAAAAATGTTAAATGAACTTGAAATCACTCACCCCAAATTTGGGGGCAGCTACATAGATAGTACTGGGAGGCGGTTAAAGTGTTATTACTTACCAAAGCGTGAAACATTAATTTTAGTCTCAGGATATAATATGGGTATGCGTGCTAAAATTATTGATCGTTGGCAAGAGCTAGAAGAAAAACAAGAAACATCATTTGAAATACCGCAAACATTACCCGAAGCATTAAGATTAGCAGCTAATTTAGTTGAAGAAAACTTAACACTTAGAATTGATAATGAAAAAAAGTCATGCTTAATTGATGAATATCAGCCAAAAGCCGAGTATTTAGATCAGATATTAAGTTCAACTTCACTTGTGACCATAACTCAAATAGCTAAAGATTACGGTATGAGTGGTCGTGCAATGAATGAACTTTTGCATGAAATAGGCATTCAGTACAAAATTAATAACCAATGGCTGTTATATAGTCAATATCAATCAAAAGGTTATACACAAAGTTATACACATTTAAGAATGATAAATGTTAGTTATAATCATGATTTAACTGAAGTTAAAATGGTATCAAAATGGACACAGAAAGGTCGCTTGTTTTTATATAACAAATTGAAGTATGTAGGTATTTTACCAATGCTTGAATCCAAAGTAGCTTGATTATTTTTAAGGATTTATAATGAGGTATCAATATGAGGATAAAGTATTTTATTCACAGGTAGCGATATTTAAATATTTAAAGTCGATTAGTATTGTTAGCTGTGGATATAACTTCTTTATCAATGCTTTAAAGAAGAATAATCGAAATGTGCTAAATACGATTAAGTATACTAAAAAGCATAATCATGGTCGTGCAAAAGTGAGTCAAGGATTTGAAGTTGATGGAGCTTACTTTAACAATATGAGTGAGTTTGAAGATAAGTATAATTTGCCTAAAAATACAGTTTCTAATATTAAATCAAAACAAAAACTATCTGTGCAAGAAGCAGCATTAAAAGCGTTGGAATTACCAATTGCTAAGCATCAAGTTTTATATAAGAACAAGATGATATCAAAGTTTTTACAATCAAAACTACCAACGACAAATTTGGCCTATCGTTATAACAGGGGGTAAACGATGGATGAGTTAACATTATCAATTGGGTATAAAATGATTGAGAGCCTAATCGGTAGAAAATATGCTGATGTGGTTTATGATATTGCTGCGACAAATAATCGAAATAAAGTCTATATTCCAGTTTATTCTGGTGGCTCTACAGGTCGATTAAAGAAAGCGTTGCCTGATCATATCTTTAAAGAGCTTGTTAAACATTTTGGTGGTCAACGTTTATATATTCAAAAAGAAAATATTAAAATTGATGAATCAGCCTTAAGGCGTAAAGCAACACAGGATTTAGCTGATAAAGGTTACTCAGCAGATGAAATAGCACAGATTATTGGGGTTAATAGGACGACGGTGTTTAAAAGTTATTTGGCTAATAAAGTAAAAATGAAATATCTTAATGGTAAGCAAGGAGAATTATTTTAATTTTAAATGTATTTCAATGATCAGTTATAAAGTTTATATTTAAATTGTTTTTATTATGTATCTATAAGTTTATATATTTCAATATTGTGCAATGCAAAATCATGCAAACACTTGTATCGCCATTAATAAATTTATTTTATTGTTTCAAATATTACATAAAAATTTATTTTGTTATATTTATTTTTATGTAAAACAAAAAAAATTAAGGCTACTTATGATGCTTAAAATTATTTTATTATCTTTTTTGTTGGTGTTTAATTTAAATTCTATGGCCTCCACATTAATTTATCAGCCTGTCAGTCCCTCATTTGGAGGCAATCCTTTAAATGGGCCTTTTCTACTCCGTAGTGCTGAGCTACAAGATGATCATAAACCTCCTTCATCTGGGAGTAGATCATCAGCAAATACTGCTGCCGAGAGATTAAAGGCAAGATTAGATTCAGTTATTGCTTCACAGTTAGCTAGTTCAATCTTAAAAAATGTGATTGATGATGATGGTAACTTAAGTGCAGGTTCGGTTGAAACAGATTCATTTACCGTTTCTGTCACAGAAATAGGTAGTAGCTTCATTATTAATTTAGATGATAAAGTAACGGGAGAGTCAAGTGAAATTACTATTACTAATTAATAATATCAAAATAACTACACTGTTTATGGTTCTAATACTATTAACAGGTTGTGCTACAAACCAAAAAAGAATCAAGCAGCCTGTTTATGATGAGAATGTCTATTCACAAGCTTTTATGAAAACTTTTCCTAAAGAAAAACTTAATGTATCAATTTTTGAATTTAAAGATTATACGGGGAAATATCAAGGTGCACTAAATGGTCAAAGTGTTTATTCAAAAGTAGTTACTCAAGACCCAGAGTCTGTCTTAATTACTAAACTATTGGCAAGTGATTGGTTTAATGTATTAGAGCGAACGGTGTTAAAAAATATTTTAACTGAAAGAAAGTTATCTGAATTAAGTAACAAAGAGAAATTCTCTAAACTTGCATACTCGCGTTATGCACTTGCAGGTGGAATTATTGATTATGAATCTAATACATTAACAGGAGGGCTTGGTGCAAAATATTTTGGTATTGGAGGTTCTACTGAATATAGAGCTGATCAGATGACCATAAGTTTAAGATTAATTGATATTGAGACAGGATCAATTTTAAGCTCTACTGTTTTGACGGATCAAGTTTATTCATATGGATTGAGTCTAGGGGTTTTTCAGTTTGTAAGCTATAAGAAATTATTGGAAGCTGAAGGTGGCTTTACAAGAAATGAACCCAAGATTCTTGTATTAAATAGCTTACTAGAAGAATCTGTTAAACAGCTTATTCAAGATAGTATTGAATTAGGTATTTTTAGTGTAAAAGAAACAAGCAGTAATATAAAACAAATAAAAAGTTGATGTGTAATGAATAACTAATAATTACTTAGGGAGGTGCATAATTAAGAAGAGAAGAGTTTTATTTAAAACAAAAAAAGAAAAATTGAATAAAAGAATATAATTCTAATTGGAGAACAACATGAATATCCTAAGTAAAAACCTACTAGGGGTTGCATTATTCAGTTGTCTGTATATAAATGCAAATGCAACAACTAGTGTATCTGCAGCATTTGACGCTGCTCATAGTGCTGCATTAGCTGATGTTAATGCAATAGATCAGTCACTCTCAGGTAGTACTGCAGCTATTTCAGATACAACAGCAACTATGAATAATGTACAAATGACTGTCTCACAAACACCAGGTAGTATACAAGTAAGTGAGATTACAAGTTTATCAAATCCAGCAATTGATGGCAATGATGATGTTTTCATTGATCAATCAGGTGCTACGGTTGCTAATCCTAATAAAGCCTTAACGATATGGAATGGTGATAATTTATTTTTAAGCTTAGTGCAAAATGGAGAAGGTAATTTATCTTTACTCAATGTTAATGGTAATGATTCTAGTTTTGAACTTGATCAATCAGGCCCAGGTAATAGTAGTACGGTTACATCAATTGGTAATCAGCTTGATGGAACAGTAGATCAAGATTCAGTATTAATGGGAAATGCTTTTACCTATAGAGGTAGCGGTGATAATAATGAGTTTACAGTTACACAAAATGGTGATAGCAATACTTCTACTGTTGATATTGAAGGGAATGATAATTTCATTGGCAGTGGTGATGCAATTAATCTGGATGGAAATAATAACCTAAGCAGTGCTTTAATTGTAGGAGATAATAATAGCCATAATCTAGCAATAGATGGTGATACAAATACATTTAATGCAATAATTGAAGGCAACTCCAATCGTATAGATATGGGTTTTGTAGGTGAGAATCAAGGTAATAATAATAATTTCTTTGCTGATATACATGGCGATAATAATAGGAGCGATATGTATGGTATTGTTGGAAACTCAAATAACTTATCAGCAAATATTACAGGTGATGATAATCGTAGTGGAATGACTGATGTCAATGGAGATTTAAATGCATTATCAGCAACAGTCATGGGAAATAGTAATGATCTAGATTTTTATGATATTACAGGAAATTTAAATGATTTATCAGCAACAGTCATGGGCAATAGTAATGATCTAGATTTTGATGATATTACAGGAAATTTAAATGAGTTATCAGCAGCTGTGGCAGGTAATGATAATGATGTTGATTTTCATGATGTCGTCGGTAATGAAAATATGCTATCAGCTACTTTAACAGGTGATGATAATAATGTAGATTTTGATAGTGTTGTTGGAAATCTGAATGAATTGTCAGCAACAGTCATGGGCAATAGTAATGATCTAGATTTTGATGATATTACAGGAAATTTAAATGAGTTATCAGCAGCTGTGGCAGGTAATGATAATGATGTTGATTTTCATGATGTCGTCGGTAATGAAAATATGCTATCAGCTACTTTAACAGGTGATGATAATAATGTAGATTTTGATAGTGTTGTTGGAAATCTGAATGAATTGTCAGCAACTGTGGCAGGTAATAGTAATGATATTGACTTTCATGATATTGAAGGGGATGGAAATATATTATCAGCGATAGTAACAGGTGGCGATAATGATTTGGATTACAATGATATTGAAGGTGATAATAATGTTGTTATATCTACATTATTTACAGGTAGTAATTCTAATGAGTTAACTGTAGATCAAATTTTAGGATCTGATAATACTCTTACAACAAATATTACAGGTTCTTTTAATGATTTAACCTATAGTATTGATGGAGACAGTAATGACATTACTACAACGGTAAATGGTGATAATTATCTTCATACAACAACACTAGTTGGAAGTAATAACATAATGACTTTCACATACGGTCCATAAATAACTATCTATTTATATGGCAAAATTATTTTGCCATATAATCATATAACTATAAAATTAAAAATTTAATTAAATCTTATTATTTATATTTATTCACACTACACGACAGTAACGGTGTAACCCATTGATTTTTCATTGTTATCGTTCATTCTTATAATCGCCAAAAAACAAAAAAGAGCGATATGATGAAACACATCAATGAATTACAACAGTCACTGAAGCACTATTTTAACTTATCTTTTTGGAATACTGAATGCCTAACTTACTTTATTATTGCCCTACAGATAATAAATGATGTTAATCTTTCACAAATTGCTAAATGCTTTCCATCAAAAGCATCAACTACGTCATGTTATAGACGTCTTCAACGTTTTATCACAAGGTTTGAAATATCTTTTCTTAGCCTCTGGAAACTAGTCGACACCATTTTCAATTTATCTGATCAAGTCATATTATGCATGGATAGAACTAACTGGAAGTTTGGCAAGGTACATATTAATTTTCTAATGATTGCTATTGCTTATAAAGGTGTTGCAATTCCTGTGATTTGGTCACTGCTTCCTCAGCGAAAGAGAGGTAACTCAAAAGCCATTGATAGGCAGAGACTATTTGATCAACTACTTGAATTTATTCCTGCAACTAGAATTAAAACACTTTTATGTGATCGTGAATTTATTGATGGAAATTGGATAGCTTATTTGTCTAGCAAACAAGTTAAATTTGTTATTCGAGCCAAAGGTAATTATCTAGCTTCTAATAAAAAGATTTCAAAATTATTTCTAACTCTTCAAGCTTCACAAGCAAGAACACTTCATAATACAAAGTGTATAGTAGGGTGCGATTTATATGTTTCAGGACTGCGACTGCCTACAGGTGAATTAGTTATTGTTGTAACTAGAGAGTTTAACCTAAATGCACTCGATCAATATAAAATAAGATGGGAGATTGAGTCATTTTTTTCAGCTATTAAAAAACGTGGTTTTAATTTTGAGAATACCCACTTAACTGATATGCAAAAACTTTCAAGGCTTATGTTTGTTGTATCCATTGCATTAATATGGTCTTATCGTACAGGTGAAATATTAGAAAGCATTAAACCTATTAAAATTAAAAAGCATGGATTTAAAGCTAAGTCTTTGATTAAAATTGGTACTGAAACTATTGCTAAATCGCTAGCTAGAGCCATTAATTCTTCAGAGTATATCTGTAATATTATCAAAGCTACATTTAAACCTAAAATATCAATTAGTCAAAGAATGGATCTGGTAGGTGTCATGTAGTGTGATATTTATTAGAAAATTTGTAACATGTTAAAAAGATATACTAAGGCTTGTTAACATTTCAATTTAAGAATTGATTTTAAGAAGTAAATTCGTAAAGTTAAGATTCTTACAATATAAAAATAAGCTTGCTAATGATTCGATGAATGCTCATAGAGGAGTATTAGTCAAATATTAAGAGATATCATGCATGAATATAGGATTTATGGTAAACCTAATTTATAAAGTACTTTAGCAGGTGATATAACATAAACATATAGTTTGTGATGGCTATAGTTTGCCAATTTGTTTTGCTATTACAGGTGGTGAGGTTAATGTATGTAAAGTAATAACACTACGATAGAAGTACCTTGTGATCTATTTGACAAAATAAGTTTTTTGTAACATATTCTATTTAGTGATTTTAATCACTGGTATGTATAACGTAATGCAAGGAGCTAGCAAAATGAGTACTACAAAGATTCCACAGATGAAATGACGTCATATACAAATTACGCAGATCATAAATTAAATCAATGGCAAACTGATACAGTTAATGGTATGCCTTCACATAATAGCAATGGATTTATGAATTTAACACCTGGAGGTACTACTGGTATACCCAATCTTTTTGGTTTTGGCACGGAAATATCTCAGAATCCTGGTTTAAACAGTACAGTATCAAATTTGGATAATTACGCAAAAGAATTGCAACAATTAGTTAACTCTTTAAATAGAGATTTATTTCAAATGTTTAACCATCAGACATTTCCTCAAACAACATGGATGAATAAACAGAGTTTAGCAGTTGATATTACGGAGTTTCATGACTCATTTGTTATTAAAGCAGAAGTGGCTGGTTTGAAAAAGAATGATGTCAAAGTTTACTATAGTAATGGTCAATTAACCATTAAAGCAGTGAAAGAACGTCAAGATAAGATAGAAGCTAATTCAATATCAGTTAGAAAAGAGAGTTTTGGTGGTGTTTACACCCGTCATATTTTATTGACAAACACTCCTGAAGTTGTTGATGCTAAGTCAATTACTGCTAAATTAAATAATGGTATATTAGAGATTACAATTCAAAAAACTAAGTCTATTCAAAATACGTCATTAGAAGTACCTATAAGTTAGAGCTTTTACTTTTACTCTTCTCCGTGGCTTGCCACGCAATACATATTGTATGGAATGAAAATATGGGGGTAGCTATATAAAAGCAGGTTGGTACTCCGTAAGGCAAAAAATTCGGAATATCCGACTGCTTTGTGTTGCTGTGGAGATAGAAATTTTAGATCTATTACACATTGATTTCACAATGTGAATAGCTTCATTTAAATTGAGATTATTTTACCATACCTAAACTCAAAACTAACTATAAATTATAATATTCATAATCAATTAAAAAGGTACTTCTGAAAGCTAGTAATCCCGGGGGGTTGGGATGCGCAAGAAATATTTTCTGCGAGGAGGATGTATTTCGAGGACTAGAGTTTACTCAAGAGCCATCTATTATTTATAATAAGCTGAATAAAATTACTTAATTTATTCATTAAAAGGTTTAATCTTTTATAGTTTATAATCAACTACAGTTTGCACATAAGCCATGAATTTCGAGGTTCCATGTTTTTACTAAAAAGGTTTTGTTATCCTTAATTTTGGTGGGTATGTTAAATTTATTTAAACAGGTTTCTTTAGTTGAACCACATGAGTCACAAATTAGTATTTGTATACCTTTATGCTGGTGATCAGCATTACAGGCGATGTAACAATTAAGGCTTTCAACTCTATGGATAAAACCATGCTTTGACCAAAAATCTATTGCCCTATAAATTGTGGGTGGTTTAATCTCTTTTTCTACGGATAAGGTTCTTAAGATATCATATGCACTAATAGGTTTATGTTGGTTAATAATGGTTTCTAATACCTGTTGTCGTGGTAGAGTAAATCTGTATTTGTTTTCTTCACAAAATAGCTGTGCCTGCTTTAAGTAATTATTCATGTTTAAAAATATTTAACCTTAGCCTTATCATTAAATTAGTATAAACTAATTTTTATCTTTTTTATAACTGTTATATTGTAACATATAATATTTTTGTATATGATGCCTTACACAATTAATCATATGATAAGTTTAATAAATTTATTGTTGGGCTTATCTATAAAAATGTTATATGAAAAGGCGACTAAATCTATGAATAGTTTTGAAATTTTAATGGCAATAATAATTTTTCTTCTAACAATTGTCTCAGGGATATTTCCATTTGTAAAAAGAGTTAATAACCCTGCAGGGTTTTCGTTTCCAATTGGTGAAGCACTTGCTAATGGTGTTTTTTTAGGTGCAGGTATGATTCATATGCTTGGAGATTCAGCATCTGATTTTATGGATTTACATATTGATTACCCTTATGCATTTTTAATAGCAGGGATAACCATATTATTTTTCTTATTAATTGAACATATTGGTGTGGGAGCATCAAAAAATAATAAAATGAATTCAAGTTTTATGGCAATTATGGCAACTATTATGTTATCTATACATAGTTTTTTTGCTGGCGCGGCTTTAGGAATTTCAGCTACAACAGCGGTAGCTATTGTAATATTTATTGCCATTATAGCTCATAAATGGGCAGCAAGCTTTGCTTTATCTTTGAATATTAACCAAGCTAAACTTAGTTTTATAGCTAGGTTAGTATTATTTTTGATTTTCTCATTGATGGCTCCTATAGGTATTTTATTTGGTCAGAGCGCACAGGTATATTTTACTAATCCATTTATTCAACCAATTTTCACAGCAATTGCTGCAGGTACTTTTATATATATGGGAACTTTACATGGATTAGATAGAGCCGTACTCATTAAAGACTGTTGTAATACCAAACAATATATGTTTGTTATTATTGGTTTTGCAATCATGGCATTAGTTGCGATTTGGACTTAACTAAATAAAGGATTTAACTAGTACAAAAACATCATCTCTATTTTCTTATAATCTAGGCAATTACTATTAAGATACTAGGGGATTTTAATGCCTACGATTGTAAAAGGAAAAGTTGCAACAAGGCAGCAAGCTTCAGATATTTTTGGTGTTTATGTCACAACAATTGATGATTGGGTAAGGCGAGGTTGCCCTTACCTTGAAAAAGGAGGTAGAGGCAGAGCTTGGTCATTTAACACAGCTGATTTATTCAAGTGGCGTTTACAAGAAGAAGTTAATCAGAATGAAAAAATAATGCCAAGTGGTGATGAGCTTAATTTAAAGATCAAGCAAGCAAAGTTACGTTTAACTGATGCACAAGCAGATAATGAAAAAATAAAAGCACGCTTAGCAGCTAATAAAGTGATTGATGCAGATTTAGTATCCAGTGTATTAGCTGATATTTTTGGTTTAATGCGTAATAAATTTTTAAGTATTCCTGAACGAGTAGAATCAAGATTAGTTGGTGAAACTGATAAAGATAAGTTTAGAAAAGTACTACTTGATGAATTAAAAGAAGCCATGTTTGATATATCAGATAACTCAACCCAAACAATCAGTAAAATACTTAGTCAAGGGCAAAACAATGACTGATGTACTTGCTAATCTATTAACTAAAAGCCTTCAACAGCATTTTAAACCAGTCAAAGATTTAAGCATTTCTGAATGGTCTGAACAAAACGTATATTTACCAACAGGAGTATCAGCAGTACCAGGAAGATGGCGCACAATTGCTTATCAAAAGGAGGTATTTGAAGCGATAGAAAATCCAAAGATTAATAAGATTACATTGATGTTTGCAGCACAAACAAGTAAGTCTTCAATTATTAATAACGCACTTGGCTACTATATCCAACATCAACCCGAATCACAAATTATGATGCAACCGTCAGAATCTGATGTCAAAACTTGGCTTGAAACTAAATTCAATCCAATGGTAGATCATTGCCCATCAATTAGTGACTGTCTAGCTAAACCAAGAAGTAGGGAAGGTGTTAATAATCAAAAGATGAAATCCTATCACGGAGGTTTTTTGATGCTTAGCTGGGCAGGCTCACCAAATACTATGCGTGGTCGCTCTGCACCTAAAATTTATGCTGATGAAGTTGATGGCTATGAACGAACGAGTGAAGGTCATCCAGTTAATCTGTTATGGCAACGTGCTGCAACATTTGGTAGTAAGCGTAAACTGATTATTGCTAGTACGCCAACACATAAAGGCGCATCATTTGTTGAGATGAGTTATTTATCTGGTGATCAAAGACAATACTATTTACCATGCCCTCATTGTAATGAATACCAAACCTTACAGTGGAAAAATGTCACATGGCAAAGTGAAAATGGTAATCATGATATTGAATCAGCCAAATATGCCTGTGAAAATTGTGGCAGTTTAATCAATGATGGTCAAAAGCTGGCGATGTTAAGACAAGGTCAATGGCGAGCTAAAATGCCATTTAATGGGCATGCAAGTTTTCATCTTAATGAGCTATACAGTCCATTTCGCACTTTCAGCGATATTGTGCAGTCATTCTTAGAGAAAAAGCATACAGGTGATTTAAAAACGTTTGTAAATGTATCTTTAGCTGAAACATGGGAAGAATCTGGTGAGCAAATTGAACCTAACAGTCTATTAGCAAGAGTTGAAAACTGGGATAAATTACCACTAGGTGTAGCTGTCATTACAGCTGGTATTGATGTTCAGCAAGATCGAATTGAATTACAAGCTGTTGGCTGGGGTATTGATGAAGAATCATGGGTAATTGATTATAAAGTTTTTCATGGTGAAACAAGTGAAGATCAAGTATGGCAGGAATTAACATTATATTTAAACAAGAAAAGATATTTACATGAATGTGGTAAAAAATTACCCATAGCATTTGCCTGTCTTGATACAGGTGGTACTAATAATATGACATCAAAAGCTTATGATTATGTTAGACAGAGCCGAATTGGCTTACCGTTTGCCATTAAAGGTAGAGGGGGCGAATATCCGTTTGTAACCGCACCATCAAGAAAACGTGTACCCAATAAAAAAGCATTTGATCTTTATACAATTGGTACAGATGAAGGTAAAAGTATTTTATTTAATCGCCTAAAACTTGAAGAAACATCTGATGCCAGTATTATTCATTTTAATGCTGATGTCTGTGATGAACGTTATTTTTCACAGCTAACAGCAGAAAAGCGAGTACTTAGATACCATAAAGGTTTTCCTAAATATGAATGGCAGTTGCATGCACCAGATAAACGTAATGAGGCTTTAGATACTTATATTTATTCTTTAGCAGCACTTAGAATTACTAATGTTGATTTGGCGTTGAAGTATGAGCAAATTATTAATTAAGTATATTATCTGTTGAAATGGTATGTATCATCAGTTTATACGTGAATTGGATTTTAAACTAGACTTATTTTATATATTTAAAATTGAAGGTTAAATATGAATGAAGAGAATACAATACTTGTATCACTATACAAATATTAATGCACTTAAAGGTATTTTAAGAAGCAAAACACTATGGTTAACTTCATGCGAAAATTATACAGATGTTGAGGCAGAAGATCGTGCACTTAAAGAAGTTATTAATTATGGGTTGAATAATGAGCAAATATTTAAGGAAGTTATCGTTGGGCATTTAAATATATATGCAGACTTAGATGAAGACAATCATGAAAAAATTATTAATGAAGTTGTTAAATTAAGAAAAAATACTTATATGCTTTGTTTATCAGAAACTAAAGATAATAAACACTTATGGGATAACTATGCTAACAAAAATGATAATGGTGTTATTCTTGAATTAGATCGAGGGTATTTACCACATATGAAGACTAAAGCAGGTTATAAAAATTATACCCTTACATCGAGTGTTAATGGAAAAAGATCATCTGAGTATAGACTTGTAGATATGGTTTATGGTAGAGATAAGTTCATTGAAGCAATTCAAGCTTACTTCAAGTCATCTTGTCCGTTAGTTTTGCCTTTTTACATCGATGAGTATAAAGATATTCAATATGAAGCTGAAAAAGAAAAGAGGCTTCTAGTTTATGTTTCAGATACAGGACCTAAATCTAGGAATTCATTATCATTTAAGATTGACGGAAAATTTGAAAATGATGATGAAGAAACTTTTAATCAGAGAAATATAATTTATAATGAAACGGATAATCGATTTGAATTAAAACTGACAGCAGAATCTTATAAATCCAATTACAACTTTATAGATCAGACATGTGCTGTAAGAAAAGTTTATTGTAAATCGTCAGAAATCTTAAAATTGCTTAATAAATTAAAAAGAAGCGTTAATGGTGATTTTATGATAGAAAAAATCAATTAAGTTAGTTCGCTTTTAATAATTAGCTGAATTCTTCTTTAAGGACATACATTATTTCAACTGAATTTTAATCTTACCCAAACTCCCTCAATTTAACCCTATACAATAACCCTAAGATATGGGGGAATGTATGGATATCGAAGAAGAATTACAACAAAAACGAGCAGAGCTTGAAAGTATTAGATCATCAATTAGTAAGCTTTTAAGTAATGGTGGGGTTGCATCTTATGCTGCTGGGGGGAGTACAGTTGGTTATCGAAACTTACCTGAATTACGAGCTGAAGAAAGAAAAATTTTAGCTGCTATAGATTCACTTGAACGAATTAAGTCAGGTAAACAGCAATCTAATTTCATTACCTCAAGCTTTAAGGTGATGTAATGAAGTTATTATCACGATTTAAGCGCAATAAGACAGTTAACAAAAATATTCATCATTCTTTACCACCAATATATAACCGTGGTTATGAATCAGCAACATCACAATTATTGCGTGATGTTTTTACAGGTGGTAATGTCGATGAAGTCATTGAAGGCCAATCAAGTGCTATTTTACGACGCGCACGAGAAGCCTATGCCAATAATGATTATGTCAAAGGTTATATCTCACAAGCCTGTACCAATATTATTGGTCATCAAGGCATACGTATTCAATGTAAAACCAAACGCAAACGATTAAATGACTTAACTGAAGCTGCTTTTAATCGCTGGGCTAGAAAAGGTAACTGTGATGTCTCTGGTAGCTTATCTTTTATCGATATTCAGCTTTTATGTGTGCGTTCTTTGTTAAGAGATGGTGAATTTTTTATTATTAAACATGTGATTGATGGTCAATTGCAATTACAGCTAATTGATAACTCACGTATTGATGTGACTAAACGTGCAACGCTAGCAAATGGCAAAAAAATCATCAATGGTATTGAAGTTACTCGCTTCGGTAGGCCAATAGCCTATTATTTAACGGATGATACTGAAAGTACTCAAAGGATACCTGCTAAAAATATCATTCATGGCTTTATCTCTGAATATGTAGGTCAAAAACGCGGTATTTCATCGATTGCAACGGCATTAATTCGTCTTGGTTTATTAAAAGAATTTGAAACATCAGCTGTTGATAATGCAAGAAGTAATGCTAAGAGCATTGGATTTTTAAACTTACCAGAAAATGAAATTGATTATAATGCATTGGCTGATCGAGATGATAAAGCATATGATCATTCATTTGAGATGAAAGCCGTTGATGATCGTGCGCAGTTTCATTTATTAAAACCAGGCTATAAGCTATCAACATTTAATAGTCAGTTTCCAAGTACTACCTTTGCACCATTTAAAGAATCTATTTTAAAAGCGATTAGCTCAAGTTTAGGTTATGGCATTAATTATATTAATTTGGGGAATGATTTAAGTAATGTTAATTATTCTAGTGCAAGACAAGGCTTATTGAATGAACGTGATGCATGGAAAATGCTGCAAACGTTAATCATTGATTCATTAGTAAGAGAAGTATTTGAAAGCTGGTTAGAAGTTGAATATCTATCAGGTAGATTAGGTAATATCAGTGAGATTACTTTTAATCAGTTAATCGATACGGTTAAATTTCAAACGCGTAATTTTCCTTGGATTGACCCACTTAAAGATGCTAAAGGCACAACCGAGAATATTAATAACAAAACAACTAGTACTTCACAAGAAATTATCAATGCTGGTGGTGATGTAGAAGAAATATATGCTCAACAAATTGCAGATGCAGAGCATCAAGTAAAGCTAAATAAAATATTAACTCTAACAATAGATACTGAACAAGTAACCATCCAAAAACAAATTAATGAGGGGGTAGATGATGCAGAATTACTTAAAGATGATTGAAGATAGTAAAACACTGACACGAGATTATGAATTTAATGCAACAAAAAGTAAGATTGATATTGAAAAGCGTACAGTTGAATTAAGTTTCTCAAGTAATACACCGTATCAGCGTTGGCAAGATGCATCAGAAGTATTAGATCATCGTGCTGAATCAATTGATTTAACAAGGCTTAATAATAAAGGTGCACTCTTAGTCAATCATGATTGGAATCGTCAGATTGGTGTGATTGAAGAAGCCTATCTTGACGGTAATAAGGCACGAGCTGTTGTTAAATTTTCAAAGCGTCAAGAAGCCGAAGATTTCTTTCAAGATATTCAAGATGGCATTATTGCTAATGTCTCTGTTGGTTATAGCATCAAAAAGGCGGTAGCTGATCATAATAATAAAGCTGTGATTGCTACACGATGGCAACCATTTGAAATATCACTTGTCAGTGTGCCAGCTGATATTAGTGTCGGTATTGGTCGTAATCTTGCCCAAACTGACAGTCAAGAAACAGATAAACTAAAAGAAGTTTTAAGTCATTCAAATTTAAAGTCCAAAAATGAGGGGGATAAAATGAGTCAAGCAGTCAATGAAGATAACAAAATACAAACACGTTCATATGATGATGGTGTTAAAAGTGAAAGTAGCAGACGAGATAAAATTGATGCGCTAGCACGAGAATTTAATCAAGCTGAATTTGCCAGAAGCTATCTTACAAATGGTTCAAGCTTTGACGTATTTCAGAAAGATTTAATGCTGCATGTTCAATCTCAACAGAAAGAGCGATTAAGACAGTTAGAAAAGGAGAGCCCACAGATTGATGCAGTTAAATCTTGTGCCAGTAATATTGGCATGAGTGAAAAAGAAACACGAGAGTTTAGTTTAACACGAGCGATTCGTGCAATGAGCAATCCGCTGAGTTTAAAAGCACAAGAAGCAGCAAAATTTGAGTTTGAAGCATCAGATACAGCAAAAAGATCAATGGGTATTTATGATGACGGTGATTTTGTTATTCCGAATGATATTTTACAAAGAGACTTTAGTATTGCTAATGGTGGTGCGCCATTAGTTGGAACTGAGCTAAGAGCATCGAGCTTTATTGATCTTTTGCGTGACAAGTCAATTATGATGAATATTGCCCAGAGATTATCAGGTTTAAGGGGTAATATTGCCATACCAAGACAAACACAAGGTTCTAATATTACTTGGGTCGGTGAAAAACAAAATGTGGATGAAGGTGAATTAACCGTTGATCAGATTCATCTATCAGCAAAAAGATTAGGTGTATTTTTAGAGATATCACGAGAATTATTAACCAATAGTTCAATTGATGCTGAGACAATGGTGCGAAATGATTTACTAGCAGCAGTAGCACAAGGTATTGATACGGCAGCTCTATATGGAACAGGTGCAGATTTTCAACCATTAGGGTTAACAAGTGTCAGTGGTATTACAGCAGCACAATATGCAGGTGAAAATCCATCTTTAAAAGACTATATCGATTTAGAGACAAGCATTGCATTACAAAATGCGGATGTTGCCAATATGCGTTATTTGATTAATCCATCATTAAGAGGTGCAGCTAAGACAACACCAAGACTACCAGATAGTGAATTAACTGTCTGGGAACAAGGCAATACAATTAATGGTTATCAAGTTGAAGTAACCAATCAGATTAAGCCTAATCAAATTATTTTTGGTGATTTTAGTCAGTTATTGATTGGCCTTTGGGATGGCTTACGTTTAATAGTTAATCCATTTAGTTTAGATAAATCAGGGGCAATACGTATTACGGTAATGCAAAGTGTTGATATTGCAGTACGTCGTCCAGAATCATTTGCCATTGCAACGAAACAAGCTTAAGGGGGAAGATATGAAAGCAGTATTATTACGATCAATTATAGCAGCGGGAAAACCACGTAAAGTTAATGATGTGGTTGATATGAGTCAGGCTGAATATGATTTTCTAGTTACTCGCAAATTGGTTAAGCCATACGAGGAAAAAGTAGACGATAAAAAAGCAGATAAGAAAAAGAGTAGCAAATAGTGGCACAATATCTTGAAAACTTTGATTGCTTATTTAATGACTCTGGTGAGCCTGCAGTTATTGTTAGAACGGGTGATAAAATCACAATTAGACATGAGATGGTAGATAATATTCATACACTCGGCCTATCACAATATAAGAACTGTTCAGCGATTGCGTGGGTTAAGTACGATGATCGAAATAAGATAGTGCGTGATGATGTCATTACATTAACCAAAAGCGCACAAAGTTATCAGGTTGAACATAAATTATTAAGTGGTTCGGGGTTAGTTAAACTAGTTTTAAGTGATGTGGTAGAAAATGACTATATCGATTTCTGATCAAGAGGCAATGAGTATTGCTGAGGCGATTAATGATATTCAGGCAACAGAGAAGCAAATTAAAAATGCCTATCATCAGTCAATTGGTAGAGCTGTTAGACTATCATCAAATCGTGTTGCACATGATATTGCTAATCAATTGGGTATCCCGCTTAAACTAATTAGAAAGCGTATTTTTGTTTATAAGACCATTGTTACTAAAGGTTCATGGAAAATCTGGGCTGGTTTAAATGATTTACCAATTGATAAATTAGGAAGGCCAAAGCGTATTGGATCTGACGTTGTTGTTAAAGGTATTACAGCAAGTAATGCCTATATTACTAAAAACGGTTATGTTCGTGTAAGAGAATCAGGTCAACGTGCAACAGTTGAGATTGATGAACAGGCAGAGAATCTATTACAAAAGCTATTGCCCTATTACTTTTATCAATACTTTGAAAAAGAGTTTCGGCAATTATTAAAGTTTAAATATGGGGTTAATTAATGCTTAATAACACACGAGAATTAACGGAGTTTATCTTATCAAAATTAAAATATAAGTTACCGCAAATTAATTGGCAACTATATCCTAATATTCAAGATTTAAAAGGGCTTCAATTACCCATTGGTAATCTAGCATTACAGCAGTTTGACTTTACACCGAGAGTGACAACCGATCTAAAAACGGTTGACTGTACATTTAGTATTCGGCTTTTATTTAATGACACATCACTTGCACAATTAAATATTCGTGATGCAGCATTGGCAGTTGCAAGCTATTTACATAGAAATTATTTGAGTGAGCAGATTGAATTGATAGAAGTTATATCTAGTAATCAAGACTATTTTACGCCAGAAATTAATGGTTTTGTTGCTTGGGAGATTTTATTTATTACTCGTTTTTATTGTGGTGATTCTATTTATCAATTAAACGGTATTTCACCTGATGTTGAATTAAATATTAACAATAATTTGGTGTAGTGATGGATGTAGTACAGCATTTAGTCGATATGCAAAGACGCTTAAATAATTTAATCAGAATTGGCATTGTGGCTGAAACTAATGAGACAAGATTACGCATAAAACTAGGTGATAATATTACAGGTTGGCTACCTTGGTTAACTCAACGAACAGGTGATTGTCAAACATGGTGGAAACCATCAACAAATGAGCAAGTACTTGTATTAAGCCCTTCAGGAGAACTGAATAATGGCGTTGTACTACCAGCAGTGTATACACAAAATCAACCGAGTTTAAATCCAAATGAGCAGAAAACTATCTATAAAGACGGTACGACAGTCAGTTATAACTATGAAAAAAGTAAGTTAACAGTTGATTGTGTCGGTGATGTTGACGTAATTGGTGCTAAGACTTTAAAAGTAACCTTCGATGGTAATATTGATATTAAAACACCACGTCAAGTTAAAGTTGATGCACCTAATACAATCTGTACGGGTAATTTATTAATACAAGGCAGCTTAACATATATGCAAGGTATGAATGGCTTTAATCAAGATGGCGGAGCAACAGCCATGATTCAAGGTAAAGTACTAGTTTCAGATGATGTGGTTGCTAATGGTATCTCGCAAGTTGGACATACGCATATTGGGGATAGTGGGGGGAGGACTTCAAATCCAGTTAAATAAAGAGGTTGTGATGTTAGGCAGCACCATGCAATTCAACTTTATAGTGTAGATTTTCACGATTAACAACATCTTGTAAAGCGAGGGTAACAAATGTTTTAGGGTTCATTCCCAATGCTTTAGCAAAACTAATTGCAAGTTTTACACCAACAGGACGGCGCCCATGCTCAATATCACATAGCTGTTGCTTTGAAATGCCAATTTTTTTAGCAAAATTAGCTTGTGATATTTCTTCACATTTGCGTAGAGCAAGTAGTGTGTTACCAATGGTTTCTGGTTCATCGATTAGGTTATTTAAATACTTTAATGTGTTAGTACTCATGTTTATTTACCTCATCAATTTCAATATAGTTTAATTCAACATTACCGTTATCATATTCAGTATAAATTGCTCTGTAAGCTTTATTTAGTCTGATTGAACGTTGACCAGAACGTTTGCCATGTAATGGCTCATCATGATAACCAGGCGTTTTTCTTACTTCTGTTAGGCCAAAGGTGGTAATATCTCTAACCCATAATCTAAGTTTTTTAACAATATGAGATGGTACTTTCTGTAAATCTTTTTTAGCTTGTTTGCTTAAATTTACTTTGTAAGCTTCCATTTCATATTCTCCATCATTTGTTATTTCTAATTGTACTCATATTATGAGTATTTGTCAAGAGATTATGAAAACATTATGCCCAAACTCCCTATCCCTTTTGCCTTACCATATGGATATAAAGGCAAATTAGGTAACATTAATGAAGGGCATAGATCGTTTTAATGGTCAAGTTTTAGATGATATTGATCATGTTAAACAGTCAGTTCGAGATATATTAACAACACCAGTTGGTTCACGTGTTCAGTTACGTACCTATGGTAGTCGATTATTCGAATATATCGATCGACCTATGAATAATGAAACAATCATACAGATTATTCTTGAATCAGCTAAATCAATTGATCAATGGGAGCCAAGGGCTAGATTAACTCGAATATTACCATTTATAAATGATAATGGTCGCCTAAATATCGATGTTGATTTTACTTATCGTCCTGACGGTAAAGCAAGCCAATTACGAGGGGTAGTGCTATGAGTGTGTTTGATTTAGCAAAACTACCATTACCAGATTCAATTAAATCAGTAGATTATGATGCCAACTTTAATGCACTGCTTGATAAGTTTAAAGAACGTATGCCAGAGTATGATGCTTACCTTGAATCAGACCCAGTCATTAAAATATTTGAAGCCTGTGCATATCTATTAACATTGAAAGATCAAGAGCGTAATGATCAGATTAAAGCAATACTGATTTCATTTGCACAAAATAAAGATTTAGACAACCTAGGTGCATTATTAGCGGTTGTACGTGCAGAGAGTGAAGATGATGAGCGTTATCGAATTCGTATTTTAACGGCATTAGAAAAAGCAAGTAGTGCAGGTTCTGCTCAAGCCTATGAAGCCTTAAGCTTAGAAGCTGATAGTCGTGTTGCAGATGTTAAAGCTTATGATGAAAAAGATAAGCCAGCTAAAGCCTTTGTCACCATTCAATCCAATGTTTCTGACAATGGTGAAGCCGATAGTGAGTTAATCAATATCGTAACTGCTTATTTAAATCACCAAGATCGAAAGCCACTAGGCGCTGAAGTCATTGTAAATAGTGTTGAAGCACTAAATTATCAGATTGATGCAATGGTTAAATTTGATCAGTCAGCAGATATTGAAACCGTTAAAATGCATATGACTAACTCAATTAATGAGCTTGTATCATTTAAACATAAAATCGGTGCTGAAATTGCCTTATCAGAAATCTATGCAAGATTAAATATGGAGGGTGTATCAGTTGTTGAAGAATTAAATGAGCCAAAAGCAAATATCAAAGCAGGTCAACATCAAGCACCTTACTGTACAAATATTAATATTGTGGAGGTAAGCGAATGAATTTATTGCCACTGAATTCAACTGAGTTAGAAAAAGCAATTGTTGGTGCATTTGAAACTGTATTAAATTCTAAAGACTTACTGATACAGAAATTATGGAATGCTGATTGTTGTCCTGATGAGTTTTTACCTTATTTAGCGAGCTTTCTATCTGTTGATTTTAGAGCTTATAACAAGGCAACGAATGAACAAAAACGTGCCATGATCAAAAGTTCAATTGATATACACAGAAGAAAAGGCACATTAGGCGCGCTAAAGCGTGCATTGGAAACTATAGACTATCAATTATCATTACGTGAATGGTATGAATATGATGGTGTGCCACATACATTTACTTTAGATGTGGTTGTAGATAAGAATAAGCAAATCAACTCTGATTTAAAGGCAATCAAGCATTTAATTGATACCAATAAAAATGTACAGAGCAGCTATATTTTTAATCTAGCAAATGATATTGATGGCAAAGTTAAAGCAGGTGGTTTTGTTGCTTCAGTTCATCAGTATAACTTAAGGGGAGTTGCTTGATGTATGAGATTAAAGTAACGGATGTTGGCAAAGCACTATTAGCACAGGCCCTATTAGACAAAGGTAAAATAAAGTTTGATGCATTTAAAATTAGCAGTGTTACTGATGATGTTAATCTAAATTCAGTTGTCTATACAGGGATAATCAATAAGATTGAAGTTAGAGAAAATGAGCTTATTTTTACCTGTGTTGTTCCTGAAAGTGCCAGTGGTTTTTGGCTAAGATCAATTGCTTTATTAGATGATCAAGAACGTGTAATTGCTTATGGTAATATTCCAGAAATATATAAATCTGATGATGATTTATCACCGAGTGTTAGTAACTATACCATCACATTACAAATAGAAAATGCTGATCAAATTAATATTGAATTTAATAGTCAGGCTTGTTCAACAGTTGCTAACTATTATCAGTTAGCAAAAAGTGTCATTTGTTTGATGAAAGATCATTCACAACTTGCTTGGGATTATGCAAAAGAAAAGTACGAAAGTTAAAAGGGGGTTATAAGTGGCAACAATAGATGATGTACTAAAAGCAACAACTGATTTAAATACTGCAGTATCAACAGAATGTCAGCGCATTGAAGATAAACTTAATGAATTAGAGTTATATAAATCACAGTTATTAGCATCATATAATGCGGAATTAGCTCGATATCAAGAGGATGGATGGCCACCACACTTTAGGCTGTCACGCAATCAAATCGGTACGGTTACAGAAGGGATACTTGACTATTTTAGTATTGTTGCTGACTGTGATATTACATTTGAAGTAATTAGAACAATTAGAACTGGTATTGTTTGGGAAGATCGAGATGCGGAAGAACAAGCAATTCTATCAGCAATGGGTAAAGAGGGTATTACACATACATTACCTGAGTTTAACATTATTAAAATGACCTGGACTAAAAAATTACCAAAAGAGAATAGTCGATTGTTCTTACAGTCGGTTAACTACCATACATATGTCACTCACGGTAGTTATGCCAAATTAGTTCAGGGTAATTTACGAGGGAGTTATTTTGAAGGTATTACTAATGAATGGGGATTATGTGGAGGAACTAATCTTTTAACTAATGCATCTTATGCGACACCGCATCCATATGCTGAAACAGAAACAGGTGAAGTTCATTTTTGTTTATTAGGTACACTTGCTGGGCGTTTTCCAATTATTAGAAGTAAACCCAGATGGGGTTATTTTCCATATTTACAAAGTATTTTAGATTAGGGGGGTTAATGATGTTAGATGAGCAAAGTTTAATTAAATCAAAATTAGCTAAACGAGATGAACTAAGAGATGCAATACATCATTCAGTTGGAGATGCAGAAAGTTTATTTAGTATTGACTCTGATTTATTACAGATAATTACTTATTTATTGATTCAGTTAATTGAATCTATGAAATCAGAAACAGCAGAAGATCATATACAAGCGATTATATCGAGATTAGATACAGATGTATTAAATACACTAGGTTTATTATCTGAAAGCCTAAAAGATAAATCACTTATTTTTCCAATTGATGTTAAACGCAAGTTTAAATCAGAGGAAGATATATTTAATGGCTTAAAAGATCGTTATACAAAAACATCGAATCATTTAAGTGATTATTACGATGATACAACACCTATTGTAAATAATGAGGCTGATGATGTTAACAATAGTTAAAGGCGTGATCTCAAATCTATCAGGCTTTATTTTAGTTTTAATTGTTGTATTTGGTGTTATTCATTTAAACCGCAAATTAAATAAGATGAATGCAATGTGGATGGATGCAAATCAAGTGATTGTTAAAAACCAACAACAGCAGATTGAAGTTAATCGAGCTTATAGCAATCAGCTAGATGCATTAACAAGTCATATTAGTGGTCTAAATGAAAAAGATCGCACACAGTGGATGCAAAGTTATCACCCAGAAATACAAGCCTTATTAAAAACACCACCAGATGGTTTAAAACCACAAGGTGTTATGTAGTGATTAAGTGGGGGGGAGTTATTTTAGTAGCTAGTTTACTTAGTGGCTGTGGTTGGTTTATGCCAACAACTCAAGTTTCAGGTCATATCCCGCCATCATTAACAACCCCAAGAATCGTACATGGTTGTAGTGAAATACAGACAGAGTTAAAACTAGCAACTTGTTATTTAAAAACATCTGAAGCTTTATATTTAGCAAATCAGGATAAAGAAAGTTTAATGAATTTAGAGAAGAAATGGCATAACTAAAAATTAAATAGAAATAGGGGGAATATATGAGTGAATTTTATCATGGTGTGGAAGTTGTAGAAATCGATGGTGGTGCAAGACCAATACGAACGGTCAAATCAAGTATCATTGGTTTAATTGGTACTGCACCTGATGCTGATGGGAATGCATTTCCGTTGAATACACCAGTATTAATTGCAGGTAGTCGATTAGATGCAGTAAAGTTAGGTTCAATTGGTACATTGCCTGATGCTATTGATGGTATATTTGACCAGATTGGTGCAATGGCCGTTGTGATTCGAGTAGAGCATAGTGATGATAATGCACAGATGCTATCAAATATCCAAGGTGGTGTTGATGTTGACACAGGTAAGCGTATGGGCGTGCAGGCATTTTTGGATGCTGGTTCAAAGCTTGGTTTAACCCCAAGGATATTAATTGCACCTGAGTTTTCAAATGAAGTCGGTATTGTTCAAGAAATGCTAAGTATTGCTGATCGATTAAAAGCAATTATTATTGCTGAAGCACCAAGCACAACAGATCAGGCAGCTATTGCTTATCAAAATAGTTTTGGTTCAGCGCGTGTTTATGTTGTTGATCCTAAAGTTCTAGTGCTTAAAGATGGCTTGGAAGTTGCTAAAGCATCATCGCCAAGGGTTGCAGGTTTAATTGCGCGTATTGATAAGCACTATGGTTGGCATTATTCACCATCCAACCATGAAATTTATGGTGTGGTTGGTACTGAAAGACCAATTGATTTTGAGCTTAATGGCAAGTGTAGAGCAAATTATTTGAATGCTAATAAAGTAGCAACGATTATTAATCAAAATGGCTTTAGGCTTTGGGGTAATCTAACTTGTTCTAATGACCCTAAGTGGCAATTTCTTTCAGTTAGGCGTACAGCTGATATGTTAAATGAATCACTGTTATATGCACATCAATGGGCAGTTGATCGAGGGATTACTAAGACATTTGTCGATGATATTGTCATGAGTGTTAATAGTTACATGCGTTCATTAGTTGCACAAGGGCGTATTTTAGGTGGCAAGTGTTGGGCAGACCCAGAATTAAATAATGAAAATGAAATTGCAAATGGTCATGTGACATTTAGTTTTGATTTCAGCCCTGTATACCCAGCCCAGCATATTACATTTAATAGTCATTTAGTGAACGATTATATTTCAGAAATATTTTAAGGGGGAAATTATGTTTAACAATTTGCTTGAGAATTTTGGTGTTTATGTCGATGGTGTTGCCTATCTTGGATTAGCCAGTGAAATTCAATTGCCAAAGATATCTGTCAAGACAGAAGAGTGGACGGCTGCAGGTATGTCGGGTACGGTTGATATTGATACGGGTAAAGTTGAAAAGATGGAAGCCGTAATTAAGCTTAAAGGCATTCAAACGGATCCAGTTAAAGCTATTGGTAATACAGAAGCACCATTGATTATTCGTGGCAGTTTAAGAAACAAAGATGGTGAAAGCAAAAAACTTATCATTGAAATGCGTGGACTGCTTAAAGAATATGATACAGGTACGATTAATGCTGAATCTTTAGGTGAAACGAGTATTACTCTATCACTAAGTTACTATCGTTTGAATGTTGATAATGAAGACTTAATCGAAGTCGATCCAATTAATAATGTTCGTAGTATTTCAGGTGAGAATTCACTTGAAAGTGTTTTAGCCAATATATCAAATTAATATTTCGAAGAGGGGGTAATATGAAAATTAAATTAAGAGAAAAAGTTAAATTAACTGATGGTACGTATAGCAATGAAATTGAAGTAAGAGAGCCAACACGTGCAGATTTAAAAGCTATAGAACATATCGAAGGTAATCTTAACCGAGAGGATTTAATGATTAGTCGTTTAACGAAAATATCAATATCAGCCTTAGATCAAATGGTATTTACAGATAGCCTAAAATTACAAGATTTAATGAGTGAGATGATGGGTGATAGCTATGACCCAAAGTCTACGGTGAGTTAATGTTTGTTATCGCAACTCAAACATCTTGGCAGATCAGTGAACTTGATCAATTACCACTATCAGAGTTAATGAAGTACTATAAATTATCCGTTAATTGGATTAAGTCTAAATATGGGGTGGAGCAATGACAAATTGGAATAAAAAAGTATCTTTGCAGTTAGGAGGAAGTCTTAATCCAAGCTTTATTAAAGCCAGTGAATCAGTTGTTAAAAATCTTGATGTTCTAGGTCGAAAAGAGCTTAAGCTTAAACAAAATAAAGCTTTAATTGGTAAATTACAGGCCGATCAAATGGCAATTAATAAGACAAATGCAAGTTATAAAAAACAAGTCCTTGAATTAAAAGCATTGCAAAGGGCTTATAGTAGTGCTTCTAAAGATGATCAAAAGCTAGCACAGAGAATTTCCAAAAAACAACAGCAGGTAAATAAAACCAATGCCAAATTAAATGAGCAACGAAAAGGGTTGAAATTATTAGGCACATCACTTAAAAAGGCAGGCATCGATACGGCAAATTTAACTTCAGAAGAAAAACGCCTTCAACGAGCATTAGAGAAAACGCAAAAGCAAGCCAAGTTAAAGAGTAAAACATTTTCTGCACTGGGTTCAGGGTTAAGTAAGGTTAAATATGCAGCACTTGGAGCAACAGCAGCAATTGGCGCTATGGGTGCAAGTGCATTTGCATCAGTGAGTAGTTTTTCAAATCATGGTGATAATGTAGCAAAAGTGGCTGATAAATTAGGTATTAGCACAGATACGCTACAAAAACTTAGATATGCAGCAGAGCGAACAGGGGTTACAACACAAACACTGGATATGGCCATGCAGCGAATGTCTCGACGATTATCAGAAGCTGCAAATGGTAGTGGTGAAGCAAAAGGCGCATTAGAAGAATTAGGTTTATCAGCGGTTGAATTAAATAATATGAAGCCTGATCAAGCACTAGCATTAATAGCAGATCGACTAGATCAGGTAACAAACCAAAAAGATCGTATGCGTTTAGCTATGAAGTTTTTTGACTCAGAAGGTGTAGCTTTAGTCAATACACTAAAAGGCGGCTCAAAAGCCTTAACACAGTATGCTAAAGATGCTGAACGTGTAGGTTATGTCTTAAATGAAAAATCCCTTCGTGCAGCAGAGAATAATCGTGATGCTTACTTGAATATGAAAACAAGTATACAGGGTGTTGCTTATGCATTAGGTGATTCATTAATGCCTGCATTTACTCAGAGCTTTAATAATATCACTGTGTGGATATCTGAGAATAAATTACAGATCACAGAATGGGCAGAGACCGCAAAAGTTATCTTCTCTACTGTAGGTACAGTAATTAAAGGTGTTGCAAGTGTAATCAGTTTTGTTTTTAAAAGCGCATGGCGATTTGGCGAGTACCTAGGAATTGCAGTTTATGACACAGTTGAAGGTATTAAAAGTGCTTTTACTGCTTTAAAAAATATAGGTCAAAGTGTTGTTGATTTCTTTAGCAAAGTGATTAGTTTTATTGTTGATCAGTTTAAAACAGTGACAGAAAAAATTGACTGGGTTAAAGATCGAGCAAAAACAGTAGCCAGTTATTTAAGTTTTGGCTATTTTGGTAATGATGAGACTGAGGTAAAAGTCAAACCTAAGTTAGAACCGATACAAGGTAATGAACTTAATTTTGCTAATTACAATCCTATTAATGTTGAAGATTTCTCAAAGGTAAGAAAACAAGTCCAGCAAGTTAATCAACAGACCCAAAATAGTAAGGTAAATCATGTTACGATTACTAATCAAGTCACAGTTCAAGGTAACGGTGATAAATTAACGTTAATGCAAGGTGTAGAAGAAGCAACCCAGAAAGCATTATATGACTATCAAGTGGGAGGGGTTTAATGTCGTTTATTCCATTAGTTTTAGGTGCAATACCATTTAGTGTTAATACGGCAACCTATAATAAAATCACTAAAAGCTATTCGTCTAAGTGGGCAACACAAGATCGAGTTAATAATAGCCCTGCATTGCAAAATACAGGTGATCAAGCTGAAACAATGACCATATCAGGTGTTACATTTCCACATGATAATGTAAATACAAAAGCAACTTTAATAGCTTTAAGAGAGTTAGCAGCAAGCCAATCAAGTAACTTTTTATTTGATTTAGACGGGTTTATTTACGGTAAGTGGGCAATTACCAATATTAGCCAAGAAAATACCAATAATAGTAATACGACTTATAGTATTAACCTTGAGCGTTACCCAGATGCAAGCTTACTTGATCAAGCAAAAGCTTTTGTTAAGGGGGTATTTTAATTGGCAAAATACACGACTAAAGATGGTGATATGCTAGATTTAATTTGTTTTAAGTACTATGGCACAACAGAGGTTACAACTAAAGTTTTAGAGGCTAACAGAGAGTTAGCAAAACAAGGCTCAGTGTTACCAGCAGGTATTGTTATCGATTTGCCAGAGATAGAAAAGCCAACAGCTAAGCGTAAGGTAACGTTATGGTAGTTGACTATCAAATCTTGGCAGATGATAAAGATATTACAGATAAAATTAAGTCAGGTTTAGTTAGTTTAACAATTACAGATACAACAGGTGATCATGCAGATGGTCTAAGTATCAGATTAGTAGATCACCATGATTCAATTCAATTTCCAAGTGATAGTTCAAAATTGAATGTGCATTTAGGTTATCAAGATAATTTACATGACTTTGGTTATTTCTTTGCTGATACGATTAGTTACAGTTACCCACCGAGTCTTTTAAATATAAATGCAAATAGTGTACCCTTTACAGCATCAAATACTTATAAAGCCATGCAGACACAAAGAACAAGATCATTTGATAATATAACATTTGAAAATCTAATTACAGTAATTGCAAACGAGCATGGGTTAGAGACATCAGTAAGCACAGATTTAGGCAAAATCTTAATTAAGCATATTGACCAAACAGATGAAGGTAATATCGGTTTTTTATATCGAGTTATTAGGCAATATGGAGGCACTTTAAAACCGACACATACAAAGCTTATTGTGCTAAATGAAAAAGGTAAAAATACTAAAGATGAAGATATGCCAGAAGTAAGTTTGAGTTTAGATCAGATATCGCAACTAACATACTCAACTAAACGAGAGGCTAAATTTAGAAGCGTGACAGCTAAATATCATGATGTAGATACAGCAGAAACTAAAAAGGTAACAATAGGTAACGGCCAACCAGAATTTTTATTGTCATATACGTATGAAGATGAGCAAACAGCAAAGGCAATAGCAAAAAAAGTATTAGATGGCTACACACAAGATACAGATACACTAAATATTACGATAGTTGGGAACCCAGAAATCATTGCTGGGGTACCAGTTATTATTAAAGGCTTACGTGATGACATTCCACAACAATGGTATGTAAAGACTGCTACACATAGTTTAAGCAAGCAGGGATACCAAACGAGTGTCCAGTTGACATTAAAATAGATCAAAAGTACTGAAAATCTTAAAAAAACATTGGTGCCCATACGGTACCCAAAGACAAAAAGTCATTAAATTTAATAATAATTTATTATTTTTTAAGTTGTTGAAATATAATGTGAAAAATGTGGCGCGCCCGGGTGGATTTGAACCACCGACCTTTGGTTTCGGAGACCAATGCTCTATCCCCTGAGCCACGGGCGCTGAAAGCAAACTTTTAATTTAAACAATTAATGTTTAAATTGTTATAGCACCCAAGCTATGGGCGCAAAAAAGTAAAGATTATGCAATTTGTTTACGGGGCTTAAATTAACATATTTTTATCTTAAGTCGAAGTGTTTTTATTCAATTATCACTTTTAGCTTATCTTTTGGTTATTGACATCTAATTTGATAAGGCTTAGCCTAACTAGATTATATTTTTTATTAGGATAGTTTGATTAATTAATGAATGACTATTATGCAGATGAGAAGCGTTCACTATACCCTTGGTTTATATGGTCATTAGGGGCAATATTTTTCTTTATTGAGTACTTCTTAAGAGTAGCGCCAAGTGTTATTCACCATCAATTAATGGTTGAGTTTCATATTGATGCATTTGATTTAGGTGTTTTATCAGCAAGCTTTTATTATGCTTATATTCTAATGCAGTTACCTGTTGGGGTAGTTACTGATCGCTTTGGCCCAAGGAAGATGTTAATTTTTAATACGGCATTGTGTGCTTTTTCTTGTATATTATTTGCTTTTGCAGATGATATTACAACTGCTGTAATTGCGAGGCTTTTGATGGGGTTCTCTGCGGCATTTGCTTTTGTTGGCACATTAAAATTATGTATTAATTGGTTTGATGTAAAAACATTTGCGTTATTAGCTGGGTTAACACAAGCAGCTGGGATGGTTGGTGCTGCAGTTGGTGATGCGCCAATGAGTTTGTTGTTTAATAGCGTTGGCTGGCGTCCTTCAATGCTTGCGTTTGCACTTTTGCTAATAATATTATCATTAGTGATGTTCTTTACCTTAAAAAATCATCCAAAAAGTATTTATTTAACAGATGAGGATGACCCAGAACAGATTCGACGTAAATCAACTATATTTGAGCATTTAAAAAGAACATTTAGTTACCCGCAATTATGGTTGAATTGTTTATTTATTGGCTTATTATATGGTCCTACAGCTATGTTTGCTGAAAATTGGGGTGTGGGTTATACCTCAGCATTTCACGGCTATGGTATTGATAAATCTGCTTTTTTAGTCGGGTTAATTTTTATAGGCCTTGCCATTGGTTGTCCAATTGCGGGAGCTTTAGCAGATCGTTGGCGTTCACGAGTGAAAGTAATGCGCCTATCGGCAATTTGTTGTTTTATTTTAATGTGTATTATCATTTATGTATCTGCGATTCCTTTCTGGCTTTTAATCATTTGTTATTTTTTCTATGGTATTTTTAATAGTGGCATTGTCGCATCTTATACTGTATCTGCAGAACTAGTGCCTGGTTCATTATCAGCGACTGCATTGGGTATTACTAATATGGCCTCAGTATTTATTGGAATGTTATTAGTACAAATTGTTGGTAGTATATTAAAAAATCTATGGAGTGGTGTTTTAGCTCAAGGCGCGCCTTATTATAGTGCTTTAGAATTTCAAAAAGCACTGGTCTTTGTGCCTTTAATATTTCTTGTTTGCTTTATTCTAAGTTTTTTTATTAAAGAAACGTTTAAAGCTTAATTAAAATAAGTTCAAGTGGATAATTGAATGAATACAATAGTATCAGAATTAAATAAACCTCAACAAGAAGCGGTTATTGTAGAAAATCAAAATACTTTAGTGTTAGCAGGGGCAGGTAGTGGCAAAACACGGGTATTAACCCATCGAATTGCCTATTTGTGCCAAGAGCAATCTTTATCACCTTTAGAAATTTTAGCTGTGACATTTACCAATAAAGCCGCGAAAGAAATGCGTGGACGAGTTGAATCATTATTAAATATTAATCCTTTTGGTATGTGGATTGGTACGTTTCATGGTATTGCACATAGATTACTTAGACGCCATGGCGATCAAATTGGTTTGGATCGTAAGTTTAGAATTTTAGATCAAGATGAACAATTACAAGTGATTAAACGTTTGCTTAAAAATATGCAAATTGATGATAGCTTTTATCCGCCAAAAACAGTACAGCAGTTTATTAATGCTCGAAAAGACGATGGTATACGAGCAGGTGAATTATCACATAAAAAAGATCAACGTTTTGATTATGAATTAATTAAAATATATCATGCCTATGAAATTCAATTAAAGGCAGATAAGGCATTAGATTTTGCTGATTTATTATTATATGCTTATGAATTGTGGAAAATTCCAAGTGTTCTTGAGCATTATCAAAAGCGTTTTAAAGCAATCTTAGTCGATGAGTTTCAGGATACAAATGATATTCAATATCGCTGGTTAAAAGCTTTAGTACATGAAAATAACCATATTATGGTTGTTGGCGATGATGACCAGTCAATTTATGGTTGGCGAGGTGCTAAGGTTGAGAATATTTTTAAATTCAAACAAGAATTTGCACCGGTTGAAGTGATTCGCCTTGAACAAAACTATCGTTCGACTCAAACAATTCTAAATGCTGCAAATGGCATTATTAAACATAATGATCAAAGAATGGGCAAACAGCTATGGTCACAAGGAAATACAGGAGAAAAATTAAAGCTTTATGAGGCATTAGATGAACGTGATGAAGCGTCATTTATTTCTTCAAAAATCCAAGACTTAATTGAAAATCAAAAAGTTTCACCGGCATCAATTGCTATATTATATCGCTCCAATGCACAATCGAGGGTATTAGAAGAAGCGCTACTACAAAAACAAGTGCCTTATCGTATTTATGGTGGTCTGCGATTTTTTGAACGTGCTGAAATTAAAGATGCGCTTGCATATTTGCGTTTGATCGTTTTAAGGGAAGATAATGTTGCTTTTGAGCGTGTGATTAATACACCTACAAGAGGTATTGGTCTTAAAACGGTTGAAAAATTAAGAGAAATTGCTAAAGCTAAAAATATCAGCTTATGGCATAGTGCATGCGAATTTGCTATTGATAAAAATATTACTCAACGAACAAGAAATAATGTTGCTGAATTTATTAAACTGATTGATCATATGGATGCACAGTTAGAAGATTTTAGTTTAAAAGAAAAAATGCGCTTTGTGCTAGAAGCTTCAGGCTTAATGGCAATGTATCGAAATGATAAGAAAGAAAGTGCATTACAAAAGTTAGAAAACTTAGAAGAGTTAGTGAATGCTGTCAGTGAATTTACACCGATGGTAACGATTGATGTCGATGAAAATGATCTATTAGAAGAATTTTTAAGTTTTGCTGTTTTAGAATCAGGGGAAGGGCGTGCTGATGAGTTTACTTCAAGTGTTCAGTTGATGACATTACATTCAGCTAAGGGGTTGGAATTTCCTTATGTCTTTATTGCAGGTCTTGAAGAAGGGCTATTTCCAAGCCATAGGGCACAAGATGAAGATCGATTAAGTGAAGAACGTCGACTTTGCTATGTTGGTATTACTCGTGCAATGCAAAAGCTTTATTTATCTTATGCAAAGGTTCGTCATCAATATGGTGATGTTAACTACCAAAAAAAATCACGTTTTATTCAAGAGATTCCAGAAGATTTAATTGATGAAGTACGACTAAAGCAACAACCATTAAAATCCCAATTTGGTTTTGGATTTAATCAATGTGCTTCAGATGATGCAAGTGCTTTTAAATCAGGTGATTTAGTTAGTCACCATAAATTTGGTATTGGCGTTTTTATTAAAGAAGAAGGCATGGGGGATCAAAAGCGCTATATTATTGATTTTAAGGGTGGTTATGGCATTAAAACATTATTAGCTCGCATGATTGAATTAGAGAAAATTTAGCAAATAAATTGATGATTATTATGTGGATTGTGCATTTTTTTTAACTAATTTAGACTAATTCGATTAAAATAAATAATAGAGATAGCAATTACTTATTTGGTATTTTTTGGATAATGGGATTAGAAGTTACTAAGCAGACATTAAGAGCTAATCGGCGCTTATGCATTTACCATACAAAATTTGATCCTAAAAAGAAAACTTTATTGTTTATTCATGGATTAGGTGGTAAAGCACGTGATTGGCATTATCAATGGCGGCATTATGAACAATGTTATAATGTATTAAGTCTCGACTTATATGGTCATGGTAATAGTGGCTTTTCAAAACGTAAATATGATTTCAGTGTTTTATCGTATATTCTTGATTTTCAGGCATTGTTAGAAAAGCATGACTATCATCATATTACAGTATTCTGTCATGGTTATGGTGCTTTAATTGCACTTAATTTAGCAGCACTTTATCCAAGTAAAGTGTTGAAAGTTATTATGCTAAATCCAGTTACATTAGAGTTGGATCAGCTTTTAAGATCAAAATGGTGGCATCAATTACCAGCAGTTTTCATTCGATTACTTTTTAGATTAGGCTTCTGGAATGGTATGTGGTATCGCCAGATTGACAGTAAAGATAAGCGTACTGTACTTACTTTAAAGTATGCGCTAAAAATGCTTAGTTTTAATCCAAAAATAGAATACCATCAAATTAAACAGCAAGTCTTATTATTATTAAGTAAACATCACCCACTGATTATTAGTAAAAGTATTGCAAAATATTATGCTAAACGAATCAAGCGCTTACGCACAAAATTTTTGGCTTCTGATGATTATGAATTAATGAATTATTATGAGCAAGTTGACTTTTATAGTGATCAACTTATTGAACATTTAAATATCTCAGCATTTAGAAATTTAGTATTTGAAGGCGCGGGCATTCGAGGAATTGCTTATAGTGGTGTTGTCAGTGCTTTAGCTGATCTAGGTATTATGTCGCATATCAAACGGGTTGCCGGTGTATCAGCTGGTGCAATTTATGCAGCCTTAGTGGCGCTTAAATATGATAAAGATGAGCTTTATCATACAATTGCGCCATTAGATTTTAGGCAGTTTACGGATAAGGGTAATAATTTTATTTCCAATACGACACGATTTTTATCTGACTTTGGTTGGTATCGTGGTGATCGTTTTTATGAGTGGATGAGTGAGCGAATTGCAGATAAAGCAGGCAGAAGTGATATTACCTTTCGTGATTTAAAGGCATTAGGTGGGCTTGATTTGTATATTATTGCAACGAATATGTCGAAGCGATGTGCTGATGTATTTTCATTTGATCAGACGCCAGATGTAGAAATCCGTGATGCAATTCGCATGTCAATGAGTATTCCATTATATTATCGAGCCATTAAAAGAGAAGTTGATAAAGAAGATTGTGTGATGATTGATGGTGGTATGACATGGAATTACCCAATTCATTTATTTGATGATAAACGCTTTATTGAAAATCCAATTAATGTTGGTCATACAAAGTACCAAGGTACAGATGATAATTATTGTTTTAATCATGAAACTTTAGGGTTTAGGTTAGAGCCTTTATTTAAACTACCAAACTATGAGCAACAAGAAAAAAGTTACCAAAAGGTTAGTAATTTAGTTGATTATGCAAAGGTATTAATGGAGTTTATTGCAGAAGTTAGTGTAAAAGGGCATTTACCTAAGGATGACTGGAATCGAACGGTATTTGTTGATACACAGGATGTAGCTGCGATGGATTTCTCAATTTCTTCTGAAAGAATAAAATCCTTAATTAAACAAGGAAAAATTGGTGTTCAGAAACACTTTGCTTGGCGAATGAGTCAAGATGGGATAAGATTTCCACAATAATGGCTAATTCATCAGTTTAGAAAATAGTTAGTCATATTGCAATAAGCCAAATAATTAAGGGTAAGTGTGAATAAAAAAGTGAAGATGTCTAAGCCAGGTGACAATGATGTTCTAAAACCTGAGAAGTTACAAAAAGTATTGGCTCAAGCAGGCATTGGCTCAAGAAGACAAATGGAAGAGTGGATTCAAGCGGGTAGAATTTCTGTTAATGGGCGTCAGGCTGAAACAGGTATGCGCGTAACATTAAATGATCGGATTGAAGTAGACGGTAAGCCATTGGTTAAAATTGCAACCTTTTTAACGCGTCCAAGGGTAGTTCTATACCATAAGCCAGCAGGAGAAATATGCTCTAAATCAGATCCTGAAGGTCGTAAAACAGTCTTTGATGCATTACCAAAACTTAAAAATGGCCGTTGGGTTATGGTTGGTAGGCTTGATTATAATACTTCAGGCTTATTGTTGTTTACAACAGATGGAGAATTAGCAAATCGTTTAATGCATCCATCCTATGAGTTAGAGCGAGAGTATGCCGTACGTTTATTTGGTGAAGTCACTGATGAAATGATTGAAACACTTAAAACAGGCATTAATCTTGAAGATGGTATGGCTAAGTTTGATTCAATTCAATTTAGAGGCGGTGAAGGTTTGAACACTTGGTATCATGTGATCTTAAGAGAGGGAAGAAATCGTGAGGTCAGACGTATGTGGGAGTCATTTGATCATATCAAAGTGAGTCGCCTAACTCGTGTTCGATATGGTGATATTATACTGCCACGTAATCTAGCTCAAGGTAAGGCGCTGGAATTAACCGCAATGCAGGTAAATGATTTACGTAAATCCGTTGGTATGCGTTCGTTTACATTTCCAAAGGCGATTTATCATAAAAATAAGACAAAATCATTTAAATAAGTTTATTTATGCAATCAAAGGCTCTCTTATGTTTGTAGTTATTTATCGAGTGTATGTAAAAAAAGCTAAAGAAGATGAATATCAAAAATTATGGCGTAAAGTAGCAAATTACTTTATTGAGTATCGAGGTGCAATAGGTTCTGTTTTACATAAAACAGATCAAGGTTTTTTTCTTGCTTATTCAAGGTGGCCAGATAAACAAACACGAGATGCATCTTGGCCAGGAGAAGATGCGCCTTCTGATGTTTTACCAGAAGATATCCGTCAAAGTATTTTAGAAATGAAATCTTGTGCTGATCAAGAAAATAAATTACCCGAGATTACCATGGAAGTGGTTGATGATTTGTTATTTAATCAAGCTTAACTAAACCTTATTAAAATTCAAAGTCATCGCGAGCTTGTTCAATACACTCTTCGACAGTTTGTTGCTGAGTGTCTTTAGTATGTCCTTTAATAATGTCAATCACTTCTTTTGTATCGTCAGTTAGAATTAATAAGTCAAGATCTTCTGGGCTTATGGTTTTTTCTTGAACAACAACATCTTTTAACCAAGTAATTAAGCCGGACCAATACGATTTACCAACGAGTATGACTGGCATATATTTTTTCTTTTTAGTTTGTATTAGAGTAACAATATCAAATAATTCATCTAAGGTTCCAAAGCCACCAGGCATAACAATATAAGCTAGTGAATGTTTGATAAACGTTGCTTTTCGAGTGAAAAAATAGCGATAACGTAATGTAATATCTTGATGGCCATTAGAAACTTGTTCAAATGGTAAATCAATATTTAAACCAACACTTAATGATGAACCAAGTGAGGCACCAACGTTGGCTGCTTGCATAATACCAGGTCCTCCACCTGTAATAATACTAAAGCCTTCATCAGAGAGTGATTGGGCGATCTCTTGTGCTTGTTGGTAATAAAAATTACCTTCTTTTAAGCGAGCTGAGCCAAAAATACTTACCGCTGGACGGATATGGTCAAGGCGCTCATGACCTTCGACAAGTTCAGCAATAATTTTAAATAAATTCCAAGTCTCTTTAGCATTAACATAAGGACTTTCTCTTAAAGCACGTGAGTGAGGTTTAACTCTTGTTTTATTAAATGTCATAACGATCTCCTTTAATGAAGGATTAATTGCTACCATACCTTGGTAGATATAAAATGTAGATAATTACCTGTCATATAGTTTTATTATAGTGGCTTAAGTCGCTAGATGCATAAGGATTTTTTTTACGAAAGATTATTATATTGAATTTGCAAATTTGATTGTTTCTCTAATTAGCTATGGCATAATCATGATGTTTGATTAAATTTATGAAATATTTAAGGAAGTAATTATGGATCAACCAATTAAATCTAAAGCTGCAATTGCATGGGGGCCAAAAGAGCCATTAACGATTGAAACAATTGATGTTATGCCACCAAAAAAAGGTGAGGTATTAGTAAAAATCATTGCAACAGGGGTTTGTCATACAGATAAATTTACACTTTCAGGTGAAGACCCTGAAGGCATATTTCCTTGTGTACTAGGTCATGAAGGTGGTGGTGTTGTTGAGGCAGTTGGTGAAGGCGTAACTAGTGTCAGTGTTGGCGATCATGTGATTCCACTTTATACGCCTGAGTGTGGTACTTGTAAGTTTTGTACTTCAGGTAAAACCAATCTATGCCAAAAAATCAGAGAAACCCAAGGTAAGGGGCTAATGCCTGATGGGACAACACGCTTTTATAAAGATGGAGAAGAAATTTATCATTATATGGGTTGTTCAACTTTTTCAGAATATACCGTATTGCCAGAGATTTCATTAGCAAAAATTAATAAAGAAGCGCCATTAGATGAAGTATGTCTTCTAGGTTGTGGCGTAACAACAGGTATTGGTGCTGTGATGAATACTGCTAAAGTTGAAGCAGGTGCAACTGTAGCAGTATTTGGTTTAGGTGGTATAGGTCTTTCAGCAATTATTGGTGCAAAAATGGCTGATGCAGGTAGAATTATAGCCATTGATATTAATGAATCGAAATTTGACTTAGCAAAAAAGCTTGGTGCGACAGATTGTATTAATCCTAAGAATTATGACAAACCAATTCAACAAGTGATTGTTGAGTTAACAGATGGTGGTGTTGATTACTCATTTGAATGTATTGGTAATGTCAATGTGATGCGCCAAGCATTAGAATGTTGTCATAAAGGCTGGGGTGAATCAGTTATTATTGGTGTAGCAGGTCAAGGCCAAGAAATATCAACTCGACCATTTCAATTAGTAACGGGACGAACATGGAAAGGTAGTGCATTTGGAGGTGTGAAAGGTCGCTCTGAATTACCAAATTATGTCGAGCGTTACTTAAATGGTGAGTTTGTCTTAAAAGACTTTATTACGCATAAATTATCTTTAGAGGAAATCAATAATGCATTTGATTTGATGGCTGAAGGTAAAAGTATTCGTAGTGTTGTCGTTTACTAACTTAGCTAAAGGTGTTGTATGATTAATTTAGTTAGTTCAACTCAATGCTTTAATGGAGTGCATCAGCAATATACACATCAATCAGATGTTTTAAATTGTCAGATGCGTTTTGCTGTTTTTTTACCACCACAATATAACAGAGAGGATGTACCTTTACTATATTGGCTATCTGGTTTAACTTGTACAGATGAAAACTTTATGCAAAAAGCAGGTGCTTTAAAGTATGCTTCTGAGTTAGGTCTTGCAATTGTTGCAGCAGATACCTCACCACGTGGAGAAGGTGTTCCTGATGATAAAGATAATGCCTATGATTTTGGTTTGGGTGCTGGTTTTTATTTAAATGCAACTAAGGAGCCATGGCGTGAAAATTATCAGATGTATGACTATATACTAAAAGAATTACCGAGTGTCATTGAGCATAATTTTAAATTTTCTGGAAAACCGGCGATTTCTGGTCATTCTATGGGTGGGCATGGTGCTTTGGTGTTAGCGCTAAGAACTCCACAAAAATTTGCTTCAGTTTCTGCTTTTAGTCCAATTTGTCACCCATCTGTTGTGCCTTGGGGAAAGAAAGCTTTTTCTAATTATTTGGGAGATGATAAGAATTTGTGGGCTAAGTATGATAGTGTTTTATTAATGCAGAATATAACAGCATTAGATGGTATGCCAAACATATTAATTGATCAAGGTGATTGTGATCAGTTTTTAGAGTCACAGTTAGCACCTGAATCATTAGAAAAAGCTGCAAAAAAAATCAACTATCCATTAACGATGCGTTATCAGAAAGGTTACGATCATAGTTATTATTTTATTTCGACATTTATTGCTGATCATTTAAAGTATCATTATCTTAACCTTGTAAAATAGATGTTCTACGAACATAAAAGAGAAAAAATATTTCATTAATTTTTTTTGTTTTTATTTGTATATCTATATGAACTTAAAATGATTCGTATTGTGATTATTTATTTATATTTGTTATTAATTATTGCAACTTAACATTTATGGCAATTATTTATCATGTTATGATTCATTGCTTCTTAAATTAGAATTCAGAAATCTAAAGGTAGATTGTAATGACTCATACAAATATAAGTTCTCAAATTAAAAAAGAATTAATAGAAAAATTACTTACATCAGACCTAATTAATCATCAACTTTTGATAAGTAACAATCAATCAGCTGAACTAGGCCGAGCATGTGCAGCAATTTTAGTTGGTGTAATAAACTATGGCTATAATGTTGCAAATCGTTCTGAGTTAAGAGCTCCTATTTCAAGTCCTAGCGATCTTTTACTTGAGTCTGCTATTAGTATATTAGGTAGTATTCATTCAGGCCGTTATTTACGAAGTGAAAATAATCATCCATCAAGGCAGGTGTATCAGTCAATTATTGGTTTACTAAAACTACCTACACTTGATCGCCATATTGAATTAAAGAAGCAAATACTCCATCAGTGTTTGGAAAGTATACTCATTGATAGAGTGAATAAAAAACAGATTATAGCTGACTTTTATAAATTAACTTATGATAAATTTATTAGTAAATACGCAATAGAAGATGTAAAGCAAAAAAATAGTATAGATTCTTTGAAGGTTGATTATATTTCTATAAGTGATGATTCTAATAAGAATAAGATAATAAATCAATTTAATAGGTTATTAAATCAATATATTTCTCAATCGCCTAAAAAAGAGAATATTAAAGATAGACAGTGTATCATATCTAATCTAATTTCCACGCTAGATAGTATTAAGTTAAAAATCATTACTGCTTATGAAAGATATAATATCAATGTAAATTTAAGTGATATCAGTTTAATAGAAGCTTTATTAAAGCAAGATATTGTTTATTTATTTAGTAGTAAAGCAGATGGTAGTCATGCCTACTGGTTAGGTCAATGGAAATCACCTGAAGAAGTTATGGAAAACTTATTTGCTAAGTTAACATTTAATGAAATTAAATTATTAAGTAATAAATTACTCAAAGAAGAATTAGACAAATTTAAGGGAGATAGTGATTTTTATATGTGGCCAGATTCTCATCTAAATTTGGATGAAAGAGACGTCTCAACAGATCTAAGTATAGGTGATATAGGTGATACAGATAATATCAGTATCTCAATAGACCTAACAGGTCGACTTGATGGTGTTCATATAAATGTATTCAATAGAATCGATCAATTAGGGACATTTTCTAATGTAATGGAACAACGGTTAAAAATTATAAAGGATGCAGCAAGGATAATAAACACTACAGTAACCTCTAAACTAATTGACGTTGAAGCACCTAAAACAGATTATCCTTGCGTTATTTTCGATTTAAGAAAATTAATTAATCATTTAAGACATCAATCAGATACAAATCCTTTGCTTGAAGCATCTTTAGTGTTTGAAGATCATCAGGTGTCTTCTTCAACTATAAGTAGTTTAAATCATTTATTGCTGAGCTATTTTGCAGGTATTGTTAATAGAGAAAGTATAAAAGCTTATGGCCATGATTATATTGAATTACAGCCACAGGGATCATTTGGTAGTCTAAGGCCAACAATTACTGATACTGGCTATTCATTTAGGCTATCTTTAGGCTTAGTGCCTAGTACATATACAGCTATTTTAGCTTCGGCATATAAGGATTTTATAGAAGAGATTAGTGAAGATAAAACGCTTAGCTCATTATTAAGTTTTTTAGCTAATGAAATTGATATATCTAGACAAAATGCAAGAAATAAAGCTCCAAATATATTATCTCAGAATCAAGTAAGAATTTGTATAGCAGATTTATCAAGCATAGGAATAACATTAGCTGAAATTTGTAAAAAGCTTAGTACGGTGCAAAATGTGAAGGACTTTGTTAAGGAAGTTGAGCAAATGATTTCAGAGAGGAATAATAATATAATTACTGAGAAAAGTCAGATAGACTCAAAGGCACCAGATGGGTTAGTTGCAATCTATAGTAATTTGTGTAATTTGTATGCAAATAATAAGGATAAATTTCAAATCATTAATAATAATTTATTTTTAAAAAGCTTGGATGAATTAATAGATTTAGTAATATCTATTGAAAATAGATCTAAAAATTATTCAATTATAACAACAAAGATTGAATCATTATGCCGTCTATTAAAGCTAAGAGGTGAATTAGAAATATTTGAAAGAAGGTATCAAAGGCTAAATACTGAACTTGATGAGAATTCCTCACAAAAGAAATCAACTGATTTAGTATTAACAAATGATGGTATAACTATAGCAACAGCTTCAAGAGGGGGAATGGCTGCTTTTACACGGATAGTTGAGATTATTAATAACGTATATTCAAGTTTAGGTAACTCATATCAAGGTAATATGGCAGAAATTTATTTTGAAATTGATTCTAATACGCCACAGGAAATATACGATATGCACTCACATCTCTCAGGAGAAAACTATCATGGTAAATGGTTGTTAGATGAGGAAGAAATAACTGCTAATACTGAAATTAAATTAGCTGATATAGCCCAATTCCCTCGACATCGAACAGGAGAAAGTAAGCCAACTATTTGGAAAGAAGATTGGTCTAAAATTAATGAACAGATAAGACCTGAAGTATTGGTAATTGATATTTCGTCAGCACAACAGAAGGATTTTGATCATTTATATAAAGAGTTTGAAAGGTCAGGTAGTAATCAAAAACCATATGCAATGATCTTATTTGCGAGTGATAATAAATTTGGACAATCAGGTGTCGATTTAGTCTCTATGGGTGATCTACGTTTAGTAACAAAAAGCTTCAATGGTAATAATAATAGAGCACATCAGTTAATAAATAACTTAAGAAAAGCGTTTGAGGATGTTTATAATCAACAGGAAGAAAATACTACTGCAACAAAGGCATATAGAAAATTGCAAGACAATATAAAAGCTCGACGTAGCTCCAAACGAAAAGCGTCTAGTTTACAACCTAGTTCACTTTTTCATGAATCAGGTGAGCCGGAATCTAAGAAGCAAAAAGTAGAGTTTAGTTTTTAATGAGTTATTAAAATTATGACGATTTAGTGAGTGTTTACATTTAGAAATTATTTCTAATAATCAGTTATATAAAGTCTAATTTCATCCTGAATTTAATAAAATATGTTACATGATCATTATTAAAGATAAAGACAATTAAATATTTTTAAACATAAAATAATCGGTTATTTATTTTTATGTGGAGTATATTGGTTATGATTTCTCAGGATGAATTGAATTTATTAGTAGATAAAAATAGAAAAAATAAAAAACTTGTTGAGCTATTAAATAATGAAATAATTAAAACCGCATTATTTGATAGTGATTTAACATTAGAAGAGTTTGTACGCCCACTTGAAAATTACGCTTTTGTTTTTAAAAGATTATCAAATCAACAGATTCAGAATAGATTAAAAGATCGAAGTTTAACGGTTAGGCAAGTCTTAGATATGTCAATAGCTGCTAGCTCACTATTTTCAGGTAACTATCAAGTTACGCAATATTTAACTATAGAGCAAATGCTGAATATTAATGATATTGCCTTTTTGTGTTTGACTGAATCTAATATTGAAGAATTATTCTTAGGAGATAATCTGCATATTACAATTGAGCAAATACTTGATATAGATATGATCGAAATACAAGAGGCCTTGTTAGATGATAATGTTAGAGCCTGTTTAATGAATGGAGATTTTAATTTTGAGGATTTAGTCGATTGTATTTTAGAAAATGGTGGTGACTATGAGGTATTAATTAATGAAGTACAACAAAGAAGAGAAGTAGACCCTGAACCTGAACTTAATCATAACCAAAGTACACATACAGCGTCAGTGCATAAAAGTGCCTCAGAATCTGCATTAAGGTTGCAAGAGCACTATCAAGATAAACTAAGTAATACTTCAATTGCAGCAATTTGCAGTCAACTATTAACATTAGAAGAATCTGAAACAAGACAAGCGGCATTTCGTTGTCTTAACTATTTTGAAAAGAATAAGTTTTATGCCTCTGCAATAGATCCATTATCAGGTATTGGTCTTCGTGAATTATTAAAATTAAGCTTTTTATCAATATATGATGATAGTAGACGAGTAGCTACTAAGGAGAGTGTACTAGAAGCATTTGCTGATGGATTATATGAAATAATGCGTGGTGGTAATTTAAACAATGACAAGGGTGTTGATGATAAAAAGGAAGACGATCCAATTTGCTTTGGTGGTGCATTTAATAAAATTATTGAAAAACAAGTAAGCCTACATGAAGATTATGAACAAGTATATTTAAACAGAGCTTCAGCCTCACTTTATCTACCGACTTTAGTTAAAAATGAATTAAAAAAATATTTATTAAACCAGCTCGATATGTTAAAGCAAAATAATCAAAGTACTGTAGCTTTAGGTAGTGAAGTTGCTTTTATGTTATCGGAGTCAATTATTAACGATAGAATTTGGAGTGAAATAAGGCAGGTAGTTTCAAGTCAATTTTTTGATCGTTATGGTTGTTTATTTGATGGAAACCAAAATGACGATTTTAATTTGTTTATTGATTCAGGGCGACTACTTAGTTCAAGTACAATAAAGAATTTAACTCAGTTAGTAAATGAAAAGTTTACTCATTCAAGTGCTATAGAGCAGTCTTTAACACCTTCTACATTATTTAGTAATCAAGATTCTAAAGCAACAGTTCAAGCAAGATTATCGCTATCAAGCAGCTTTTAAATATTACAAAATATTCAATAAACGTATTTCATGACTTGTTATTAAATATATTAAGTCAAGAAGCTAACTCAACTGAAAATGGTAAAAAAGGCACAAAAATTATCAGTGAAAATCGTGCCTGTATTAAGATTACTGATTTAGCGCAGTCAGGAGCAAACCTATCTAGTATTTGTCACTTATTTGTTTCAAAAAGAAGTTGAAAGGAATAATGAGCTGCAAAGACAAAATGAACATGACCAACGATATGGCTTGGTTATTTATCAAGAGCGATTATAATGAGATTTTAATTAAATTTATTTAATATTTATTTATTGTTTGCAATTATTTGTTATTATTATTTTAAATATTAAAAAACTTAGATTAAAAAGTGTATTGGATGTATTTTGAAATAATAGCAAATCATATGAGTGATTACAAAATTACAAGTGATGAAGCTGAAGCTATTTTAAACGAATTAAAAAAATTTTCCTTTAAACAGCAACGATTGGAAAATAAAGCTATATTAGATCTTGTTGACTTAGAGGAGTTGACGTTACTTCAAGTTGCACAAATGTCAGAGACAGCAGCTGCAATATTTACTAGTGATCAATCGCTAATGCAATATTTCTCTATTGAAGATATCCTTACTATGGATAGTAATGCTTATTTGTTTTTGACAGATGACAGATCAAAAATGCTTTATTTGTCAGATAAGCAAACCCTTAGTAAGGAAAAGGTTTTAAGAATAGATTCATATGATTTATATCTAGTATTATGTGATGAAAATGTTCAACGAGCATTAAAGCATAATTTGATAGATTTTGACAAATTAGAAGAAGTTCTTTGTGATGTAGAAGATGTAGAGGGCTTATTGGATGGTAATTTTGTTGATTATATATTACACAAACAAATAAAGGATAAAGAGAATACACAAACTATATCAATTGAACAAAGTGCATTAGATTCAGCTAAACGTTTAAAAGGTCTCTATTGGGCTGATTTAGATGATAGTTTAATCCAAAACATGATTGATGGTCTTGCAAATTTATCAAAGGATACTGATAACAAGGATATTGCAATTGTATTTCTTAAACTATTATTAGAAAATCAAATTTACCCTAATATGTCTGCTCCTAATTTAGATATCAGTATTAAACAGTTGGTCATGCTGTGTTATTTAGCAATTTGTGATGACCATCGAAGTATGACATCACAAAGTAAAGGTTTGAGAGCTTTAGCTACAGCGTGTTATGAAATTTTAAGGGGTGATAACATTAATAATGAACAGTTTATTGATGATGGAGAGGAAGATAGTCCTATTTGTTTTGGTGGTGCATTTAATAAGCTGATTGAACAGTTTGTTGGTTATCATCCGGCATTTGAGCAAGTCTATATTACAAAGGCTTCCGCATCACTTTATCTACCTTGTGTTGTAAAACAACAGTTACTTGATTATTTGAGTGCTTATTATAATCAAGATCCTAATGATGGTTTTATGCAAAGTATATTTAAGCAGTTAAGTAATACAGGTGAGATTCCAGAGCTAGTATGGATAGAAATTAAAGAAGCTGTATCTAAAGAAGTATTTGAACACTATAAAAGTGTATTTGACAATGAGATGAATGATGAGTTTTTCACTTTTATAGAATATGGTAGGAATATCAATTTTGATATCAAAAATTACAAAAAATCTAAAGATAGTGTATTTATATTTAACAAAGAAATCAATGGTAAGGCAAAAATAGAAGAGCTTACTCCATAAATTTCAAGTGAATTTTTGTTACAAATGCATTTGTAATTATTTTATATTTTGCAATAATTTCAATATTTTTAATTTATGCTGTTTGTTTTACATTTGCTGATTCAATATATTTTTTAATAAGTCAGTAAAAGGGTTGTGCTATGCCATCGATAAGTAAAGAAATTAAATCGCGATTAATAGTTAATCAATTAAACCAAAAATTAAATCCACCAGGTGAATATGATAAATCAGATCTGACAGGAATAATTGGTCGAGCCTATGCTGCCCAACTGTTAAGTATTATTAATTATGGCTTTAATGTTGCCAATCGAGCTGAATTACGAGAGGAAGGTGATGTATTAAGTTTTGGTGAGTCGGCAGTCAATATGGATATAACACACTCTGGACGTTATATTCGTGGTGAGGATGGTCATCCATCACGCAATATATATAAGTCAATTGAGGGAGTTTTAAAATTTGATATGCTAGAAAAGGGAGATCAGGTATCTGTTAAAGAAAAATTGGAAAAAAAACTTAAAGAAGCTAACCCTGGATTCAAGGATTTTTTAAAAGAGTTTAATGGTAAATATTTAAACCCTAAAAGTAAGCATCTTCCTACTTTTAACATTCCTGATGATCCAGAGATAGGTATTTTAAAAGCACAATATGATGACATGGTTAAAATAAATCAAGAAATTGATAAACGAATTAATAAACCATTAGAAAATTTAAATAAGTCATTTGTAAAGTATCATGGAGCATCTATTGATCCAACTAAACAGCAGATGCGAAATACAGCAGTCAAAAACTGTAGAGATTGGATAAAAAAGATTAAAAAAGAAATTGAAGATTTATTAAAGGCATTATTACAAGAAAACCAATCAATTAAAAAAGATGTAGCACTTGAGTTTGGTCAAGAAAAACTTGAAAAAATGCAAATGAAATTAAGTTTAGTTGATAAGTTATTGGAATTAGATGTACTAAAACTATTTCATAAAAAAGCTGATGGTGAAAATGCCGAATGGCTAGGGCAGTGGCAAACACCTGAAGAAGTGATTGAAAATATTTTTTCACAACTTAACTTTGATCAAGTTAATTATTTAAGTGAGTACCTGCTAAGTAATGCCATTGAAAAATTAGGCGCTAAGAAAGAAGAAAACAAAGGAGAAAATAAAGAAGAAAATAAAGAAGAAAATAAAGAAGAGAGTAAAGTATTTAACAAGGCAGGGACTTTTAGTGCGGTAATGAATAAGCGTGTTGATATTACAAAGGAGTTAGCACAAAAAGCTCAAGCAGAGGAAAAAAATTATCTAATCAAAGTTACTGCATCAGCTTCAGATTATCCTTGTATGGTTTTTGACTATAGAAAATTCATTTCATTCTTACAAGATAAATGTAGTGATCAATTTGAGAAACTCCGTGCTGAGCTAGATTTTGAAGAAGATCAGAGTGCATCTCCAACAGTTAGAGTCTTGAATAATGTGTTATTAAGCTATCTAGCAGGTAAAATCAATCAAAAAAGTTTACAAGCTTATGGTGAAAATTATATTGAAATTCAACCACAAGCATCATTTGGAAGTATTAGGCCATCCATTACAGATACAGGGTTTTCATTTAGATTGTCTCCAGGGCTTGTGCCAGATTCATTTTCAGAAGTGTTATCTAGTGCATATGAAGAGTTTTTATCTGAAGTTTCGCAACCAGAAACACAACAAAAATTATTGGTTTTGTTAAATCAAGAGGCGAATAAAGATAAAAAAAATATAAATGATAAAGTTGGTACAAGGGTGATAGCTCAAAATGCAGCAAGAATTAAAATTGCTGATTTAGCAAAAGATAATCATAGTCTGCAGGATATCTGTGATATTTTTGAAAAACAAAGAAAAATAAAATTAGAAGAATTTTGTCAATTAGAGCTTAAAAAAGACAGTCAATCAGAAAATGAAAAAGAGAAGCTAGAGCTAAAAAAAGCTCAAGCACCAGATGAGTTATTAGCAATGTATCATAATTTGATTGATGTTTATTTTAGACATCAACAAAAATTTAAGGCAAGTGAAAATCAAGGTGTGCGTGATTTAGATAAAATCATTGACTGGGTAATTGCTCAACAACCAGAAAATGAAAATTACTCTGTTATTGCAACTAAGGTTGAATCACTTTGTCGCTTATTACAAATGCGCTATGAAATGGAGATAAAAGTAGAACGAGATAAAAGAATTACAAGCCAAGCTGAGAAGCCACAAGAATTAGCACTTAAAGCATCTGTTGATTCAGTATTAACAGATGATGAAGATTATAAAACAGAGGCAACAAGATGTGGCATGTCAGGATTTTCTCATGCAATAAGAATCGTTAATCATGCCTATTCGAATTTAAAGTTTGAAGAAGGGGACAAGCTAAGTGGTGAGCTTTCTGAAGTTTACTTTGAAATTGATCATGAAACACCTAAAGAAATAATGAAGCAATTTAAAGAAGAATCTTCACAAAAAATTGAATGTTGGGAAATAAATGAAACTGAAGAAGGAAAAAAAGCACATATTAAATTTGCAGATATTGCAGCCTTTCCTCGTCATGAAGCAGGGAAAAGTAAGCAAACAAATTGGAAAGGTAATTGGGCTGAAATTGATGAAAGTGATAAACCTGAAGTTTTAATTATTGATATGACTTCAGGCACACAACAAGACTTAGATCGCTTAACTGCACAGTTTAATCAATCAGGTAATGTTAAACCTTATGCAATGCTATTATTTGCTAGTGACAATAAGTATGGTCAAGGTGGTATTGACTTAGTCTCTATGGGTGAACTACGATTGGTTACAAAATCTAAAAAGCAGCTTGATGGAAATGAAAGTGCGCAAAATTTAACTAATCAGTTAAAAGAAGCATTTCATGAATCTTTTAAAACGCATGAGGAAAATAATACAGCAATTAAAGCATACCGAAAAGTTTTAAGTGATGCAGGTTTGCGTAGATCAAGTAAAAAATTAGTAGAATCAGGTAATATTTTTATTGCTGAGCCTGTGGGAGAAATAGCTAAGTTTGAAGAAAGCTCTAGTCAAGCAAGCGGACCAATTACACCAAGTCCATTCCAAAGTAATATCCCAGCCGCTATTGGGGCAGGAGAACTAAACTATATAATGTAATACTAAAAGAAATATAGTTATAAACGCTTAATAAAATTTGCCTTTTTATTTAATTTCATATAGAATTTGACCCGCTCTTTGCGTTTCATTCTTGATTTAATCATAACAGAGTAGAAACGCTTATCGCAATGTATAAGATAAACCGGAAGGAGTAAAATAAACATGCGTCATTATGAAGTTGTATTTATTGCGCATCCAGATCAAAGTGATCAGATGCCAGCGATGCTTGAGCGTTATCGCGAAATTATTGAAAAAGATGGTGGTAAAATTCACCGCCTAGAAGATTGGGGACGTCGTCAATTAGCTTACCCAATTGAGAAATTACATAAAGCACATTATGTATTAATGAATATCGAATGTAATCAAACTGCCTTAAATGAGTTGGAAGAATCATTTCGTTATAATGATGCGATTCTTCGCCGTTTGATTTTAACTAAAGATGAAGCAATTACTGAGCCATCAGTTATGATGGCTGAGTCAAAGAAAAGAGTTGAAACAGCGTCAGCTTAATTTTTAAGGAGTATTACTAATGCGTCTAAATCGTCGTCGTAAAATGTGCCGTTTCAAAATTGAAGGCGTAAAAGAAATTGATTACAAAGATCTAAATACGTTGAAAAGCTATATCACTGAAACGGGTAAAATTGTACCAAGTCGTATTACAGGTACAAGTGCTAAGTATCAACGTCAGATTGCAACAGCAATTAAACGTGCTCGCTTTTTAGCATTGTTACCTTATTGTGATCATCATTATTAATAGAAATTTATTTGAATTAGATTTAAGAGGCTTTTCAAGATGGAAATTATCTTAAAAGAAAAAGTAGAAAACCTAGGTAAGCTAGGTGATATGGTTAGGGTGCGTGCTGGTTATGCGCGTAACTATTTAATCCCTTATGGTAAAGCAGTTCAAGCAACAGCTGAAAATGTTAAAGCATTTGAAGCACAAAAGGCTGAACTTGAGCGCTTAGAAAATGAGCGTATTGCCAAAGCACAGGCTGATGCAGAGCAAATTCAAAGCAAAAGCTTTGAGATTAAAGCTCAAGCAGGTGAGGGCGGTAAATTATTTGGCTCTGTTGGTACAAAAGAAGTTGCTGATATTGTTAAAGAAACTTCAGGTATTGAAGTTGAGCGTCGTCATGTGCGTATGCCAGAAGGTACGATTCGTCAAATTGGTGAATATCAAGTTAGTATTCACTTACATACAGGTGTTGATGTAACAGTAACAATTGTGGTTGCTGCGTTATAATTGATGATTGTATCTTTTCTAAAAGACACTAAAATAGAAGGCTGTGTATGAACACAGCCTTTTTTATTTTGGATGGATATTAATGGAAAATATAAATAATTTATATGCAAACTCAGACTACCAAAAATTAGAGCAATTAAAACAGCCGCCTTATTCTATTGATGCTGAACGCTCAGTTATTGGTGGATTATTATTAGATAATGATGCTTGGGATAAAATAGCAGACTCATTGATAGAGCGTGACTTTTATCGTAAAGAGCATCGCGTTATATTTAAAGAAATTACACGATTAGCTTCAAAGGAAGAGCCCTTTGATGTGATCACCCTAAGTGAGTCGTTATTTGAAAGTCAACTATTAGATCAAGCAGGTGGTTTAAACTATCTAGCAGAATTAGCCAAAAATACACCGACAGCTCAAAACATTGCAGCCTATGCACGCATTGTAAAAGAACGTGCAAAATTAAGATCATTATTAAATACAGCAACTGATATTGCTGATCTTGTCTATGACCAATCAGGCCGTAAAAGTGATGAGATTATTGATGAAGCAGAGCGAAAAATATTTGCATTAGCAGAATCAAGTACAGCTTCAGCTGTTGGCCCTGAGTCGGTGCAAAATGTATTGCCTAATGTTATTGATAGACTTGATAGCCTAATGGATGCAAAAGATGGTATTACAGGCACGCCAATGGGCTTAAAAGATCTTGATGATATGACATCTGGCTTACATCCTGCAAATTTGGTGATTGTAGCCGGTCGACCATCAATGGGTAAAACACTTATTTCAATGAATATGGCTGAAAATATTGCAAGAACAGCAGATAAACCTGTTTTAGTTTTTAGTATGGAAATGCCTGCAGAAGATTTGGTGACTCGTATGATTTCATCTTTAGGACGTGTTGATCAAAGTCTATTAAGAAGTGGTAAATTAAATGATGAACATTGGGCTAAGATTGCATCAGCAATGAAAGTGATCAGCCAAGATATGAAGATGTTAATTGATGACTCACCTGCATTATCACCAGCTGAAGTACGTTCAAGAGCTAGACGAGTTGCAAGAGACCATGGTGGATTAAGCTTAATTATTGTTGATTACTTACAATTAATGCGTGTGCCAGGTATGGAGTCAAACAGAACGCAAGAAGTTTCAGAAATATCAAGGTCATTAAAAGCATTAGCTAAAGAGTTACATGTACCTGTTATTGCGATCTCGCAGCTAAATAGGGGAGTTGATGATCGATCAGATAAGCGTCCAATGATGTCAGATTTAAGAGAATCTGGCGCCATTGAGCAGGATGCGGATGTGATTATGTTTGTATTTAGAGAAGAAGTTTATCATAAAGATAAGCCAGAATTAAAAGGCATTGGTGAAGTGATTATTGGCAAGCAAAGAAATGGACCAATTGGTAGTGTTAGGTTAACATTTACAGGACAGTTTTTACGATTTAGTGATTATGCACCAGAGGAGCAAATAACAGGAGGTTTTTAGTGATGCAATGCCGGGTAGAAGCATTAATAAACAAGGATAGATTAACAGAGAATATTCAAGTATTGCTAAAAAAAGTAAAGCCTAATGAAGTATTGGCTATGTTAAAAGGTAATGCTTATGGCCATGGTCTAGTTGAAGTTGCAGAAATTATTCAACCCTTTGTTAATGGGTTTGGTGTCGCAAGCTTTATCGAAGCACAAAAATTACGTGATAGCGGAATTAACTTACCAATTGTATTGATGTCTGGCTTTGTTGCTCAATGTCAAATACCGTATATGAAAGCATTAGATATAACACCTGTGATTCATAGCCATTATCAATTAGAGTGGGTTTTAGCTGAGAAAAGCGCTTGGCATATTAATGCTTGGCTTAAAATAAATACAGGTATGAATAGGCTAGGTTTTGATCTTGATGATGCAAGAATGATTTATCAAACCATAAAAGCAAATAAAGAACGTTTTAATCGATTGATTTGGTTAACGCATTTAGCAGAAGCTGAGTTTCCAGATTCAGTGATTTCATTAGAGCAGAAAAAATGTTTTGCACAATTATGTCAACAATATCCAGCAGATGCTATATCAATGGAAAATTCAGCTGGACTATTAATGGATGACTCACTACCTTGCGATATCATAAGGCCAGGAGCAGCATTATATGGCATTTCTTCTTTTGAAGCATTAGCTGAAAAAACACGCCTTTATTTTGATTATGTGATGACGCTTAAAAGTCGAATTATTGCTTTACATGATGTTAAAATAGGTAATACGGTTGGCTATAATGGCATTTGGCAAGCAAAGCGAGATTCAGTCATTGCAACGATTCCAGTTGGTTATGCAGATGGCTATCCTTATCGAACACCAGAAGGTACGCCCGTTTTAATTCGAGGGAAAAAGGTGCCGGTAATTGGTAAACTATCTATGGATATGATGTCAGTTGATGTAACAGAAGTTAAAAATGTTGCTGTAGGCGATGAAGTCATATTATGGGGTGATGAATTACCTATTGAAGAGGTTGCAACGGTTATTGGTGTTTCACCTTATAGTCTATCTTCTGGCTTAAGTGATCGTGTCGAGAGAAAAGTAGTCTAATAGTGATTAAAAATTAGACTTTTTCCTATAAAATCGTTACACTGTGAGGCACATTTCAAAGTGTAGTTTAGATAATAACCAATTAGTTAAATAAAGCTATAATAATAAAACGATAATTAGTGACTTATATGACAGAAAAAGTAAATTTATTAGGCCTTAATCGCCAGTCGTTACAAGACTATTTTGAATCTATTGGTCAAAAACGTTTTCGAGCTGACCAAATGTTAAAATGGATTCATGCTCGTGGTATTACTGAGTTTGATCAAATGACAGACTTAAGTAAAGCATTACGTCAAAAGTTATCAGAAACAGCAGAAGTAATCGCACCTAAAGTAGTTCTTGATAAAACATCAGATGATGGTACACGTAAGTGGATTCTTGAAATGTCAGGGAAAAACTGGATTGAAATGGTATTTATCCCAGAAGGTAAGCGAGGAACTTTGTGTGTTTCATCCCAAGTTGGCTGTATGTTAACTTGTAGTTTTTGCTCTACCGCCAAGCAAGGCTTTAATCGCAACTTAACTTCAACTGAGATTATTGGTCAATTATGGATTGCTGCAAGGTGCTTATCTGAATCTAAAAAAGAGCATGATAACAAAGTAACTAATATTGTTATGATGGGCATGGGTGAACCTTTAATGAATTTTGAGCCTGTTGTTGAAGCAATGTCGATTATGATGGATGATTTAGCTTATGGCTTATCAAAAAGAAGAGTGACTTTAAGTACCTCAGGTGTTGTGCCAAAAATTTATGAGTTAATGGAAAAAATTGATGTATCTTTAGCAGTCTCATTACATGCGCCAACTGATGAACTTCGCAACGAATTAGTGCCAATTAATCGTAAGTATAATATTGACTCATTATTAGAAGTTTGTCGCTTGTATGCTCAAAAAGGGCCACATAAGGATATTACTTTCGAATATACCTTAATGGAAGGTGTTAATGATGAAGTTGAACATGCAGAAGCATTAGCGAAATTATTAAAAGAAAAAGAAATTCCAAGTAAAATTAATTTAATTCCGTTTAACCCGTACCCGGGTACGCCGTATAAAAGACCAAGTAATAATCGTATACACCGTTTTCAACAAGTTTTGATGCGCTATAATTATACAACAACGATTCGCCGAACCAGAGGGGATGATATTGATGCGGCATGTGGACAGTTGGTTGGTCAAGTTAAGGATAAGACAAAGCGCCAAGAAAAATACAAAGCAAAGTTGGTTGTTGAAGCATAAACTAATTAATGGTTTTTTAATTGTATTTTTTGGTTTATTGATTTCAGCTTGCGCGAGCCAAAAAACAAAAGAAGGTCAGATTAATCAACTACAGCAGGCTCAACAAGAAGAAATTAAGCCAGATTATGCAAAAGCTGCGATGTTAAATGCGCAGTTAGGCATTCATTATACAAAAGAAGGGATGCTTGATTTTGCTAAAAGAAAAATCTTAAAAGCACAAACTCAGGATGATGATTTAGCCATTGTGCATTATGCCTTGGGTTATTATTATCAAGCTTCAGGTGATATCCAAAAAGCAAATGATGCTTATAAAGAAGCGCTTTCAATTGACTCAGATAACCCGCAAGCAATTATTTATTATGCAGCTTTTCTTTGTGCACAAAACCAATATCAGAATGCGCAAAATTATTTTAAAAAAGCGATTAAACTAGCAGATAATACGAATCTAGGTCAAAGTTATCAAGCCTTTGGAATTTGTCAGAAAAATAATCAAAATTTTACAGATGCAAAGTATTTATTCAATATGGCGTTAAAACAAAACCCTGATTTGCCATTAAGTTATTATTCATTAGCTCAGATTTATTATCTTGAAAAAAATTATACAAAAGCAGATCAGTATATTCGCTATTACCAAAAAAATTACCCATCAACTGCTGCATCAATGACTTTAGAGATGGACATTGCAGAAAAACTACATCAAGGTAGTCGTGCTGCAACTTTAAGGCTAGAGCTTAACTCAATGTAAATCTTTAATAGTTAAATATAGGATGCCTAATATCAAAAAAGCAAAAGGAACAAGTGTTAGGGTAATGCCAATCCATGTGCCATAACGTTTTCCAAAGCGTGCGATTGATTTTTTGATTGTTGGGGTAAACCAAGGAATATAACGTGTTACTTTATTACCCTTTAAATACGCTTCTCGGTAACGTGCTTTAACATCTTCTGGAAAGTGAAAATGACAAGATGCATAATACAGCATACGAGCATAGCGTGATGATGGTTTCCAAGTGCGCGGCTGATGTGCTTTGGGTTTGGGTAGTAATGCTTTGACTTCGTGTGCTTGATAGTCTAAATCATAGGCTAAAGTTGTATCTAGTTGATAGCTGACTTCATGAGATGACATTTTTACCCAGTCGCGTTCATTTAACTCAACCATAACACCCCATGCTTGATCCCCTGGGGCAGGTACAAGTGTTGCAAAGCCAGGTTCAATTAACGGAATACCTTTAATGCTAAATTGAATCATATAGCCAGGTAGGTAAGCTGCTTTACCTTTTCTTCTTATGATTTTATTGTGCATTAGCGCACCATAGACAAAATATTTATTGGTTTTTTTTCTAGTCATAAAGTTTGAGTTTAAATTTATTATCGTTAATTACTGCTTATTGTAGTATACCTTGAAAAAAGATAAATTGATGCATTGCAAGATATATTTTATTAGAAAATTATAAAATATTTGCATTACCATTAATGCCAACTAAAGGCCAATAGACTAATGCAACACTAATAAAAACAACATAACTGATCAATTTTAATATAAATCCCCAGCTCATAGCCCGATGTGGATTGACATGGTGACAACCGGTAACAATAGCCATTGCAGGTGTGCTAACAGGTAACATATACGTTAAACCTGCACAAGTGGCAATGGCAACTGTAATTGCTCTTGGGTCAATACCATATTCACCAGCTAGCGCTAAGCCAATGGGTAATAGTACGGCAACTGCTGCGGCATTTGATACAAGTTCTGTTAAGACTAAAGCAATTAAGGAAATGAGCATAAATATAATCAGTGGCGATTGAATACCAGAATTAACAATCACATTAACCATTGCATGGGCTGCGCCTGTATCGCGCAGTGTTGTACCAAGTGCAATGGCACTACCATACATAACAAATATGCCCCATTTTACATCCTCTTCAACTTCATTCCAGTTGGTAATGTTTAATGCAAATGCAAGGATAACACCAAATAATGCAATGGTATCTAATCCCCAACCAGTGCCAAATAAAATCCATAGAATAATGGTAATTGATAGAACAAGTAACGTGTTGATTTCTCTTTGTGTCACCTTACCAAGTTTTTTCTTATGGCTAATTAAGGTTTTTCTAGCCTTCTCAATACTAATCTGTGTATTTCTAAGAATAAATAGAGTGATTAAAAAACAGACAGTCAGCATAATTAAGACAATAGGAATTGTCCATAATGTCCACTGAATAAAGCTTATTGTTGTATTGGTTGTCTCTTGTAACATTCCAATGGCTAATGGTGCTCTAGCACCACCTAGTAAAGTTGCAGTTCCACCAGTCATAGCACCCCATGCCATACACATAAAAGCAGCGAATGCAAAATTATGACTATTTTTTTCTTCAACTGCATTAACGATTTCAGCAACAATTGGGAATAAAATAGCCGCAACAGCATGTTCACTGATAACAAATGCTAATAAGCTTGAAAGGGTAAAAATTGATAGTAATAGTCGTCTTGGCCCTTTACCAAATCGAGTGATCATTGTAATTGCAATGCGGGTGCTTAAGCCTGAGCGCATCACAGGGGATGCTAGGATAAATGCGCCGAGTACGAAAAATACAGCACTATTACCAAAATATCCATAAACAGTTGATGCAGGGGCTGCTTGTGTTAATGGAAGTAAAAATAAAACAATAATTCCGGTAATTGCTAGCGGAAATGCGTTACTCATCCATAAAAATGCTGCAATGACAAAAATAATAAATGACATTTTAGCTTGATAAGAGAACCCTGGTAATTCAAAAGAGTTTAAAATGACAAAAATAACAGCACTAACAATGATGCCTATTAGTGTCATGCGTCTATTCATATAAAGTAAAACCATAACTTATATTTTATTTATTCTAATTTTTATTAACACAATTAGTTTTGTCAAATAAAAACAGGGGCTTAAACTATTAACATGATTTAATTTTTAGTTTAAAAAAATTATACTATGTAGTGAATAGGGTAAATGCTTGGAGGCAATATGGCTGGATGGATTTTATTACTGATTGTAATAATAACGTTAATTGGAATTTATTATGGTATTAAATTAATAAGTTGGAGTATTGTTACTGCTGCAATATTATTGGTAGCAAGTCTATCTGGCTTATTAGCTGGTACACCAAGGATTATTTATTGGCTTGTATTTGCAGTCATTGCCATTGTATTTAATGCAAGTGCAATTCGTCGAGCATTAATAAGTAGCTACTTATTTAAAGTATTGAAAAAATCAACGCCCAAACTATCCAAAACAGAAGAGATTGCTTTAAATGCAGGAGATACTTGGGTTGAGGAAGATTTCTTTCGTGGTAGCCCTAATTGGGAAAAATTACATCGCATATCAAAGCATCAATTAACTGAAGAAGAGCAAAGCTTTTATGACAATGAAGTTGAAGAGCTTTGTCGGTTGATTGATGACTGGAAAGTGATGAATAATAATGACTTAGACGAGAAAGTTTGGCAATACATGAAAGAGAAAGGTTTTCTCGGTTTAGTGATAGATAAACAATATGGTGGTAAAGGTTTTTCAGCAAAAGCACATTCTGATGTGGTTTATAAAGTAGCATCACGTTCTGGTGTCGGTGCTGTAACTGTTATGGTACCAAACTCATTAGGACCAGGTGAGCTTTTATATCACTATGGAACTGAAGATCAAAAAAATCATTATCTACCAAGACTTGCAAAAGGTGAAGATATTCCATGCTTTGCATTAACCGAACCTCAAGCAGGTAGTGATGCAACTTCACTTGTTTCATCAGCAATCGTTACTAAAGGTGTTTTTGATGGTAAAGAAACCATTGGTCTTAAGCTTAATTTTAATAAGCGTTATATAACCTTAGCACCGGTTGCAACTTTAATTGGTTTAGCTGTTGATTTACAAGATCCAGATGGCTTATTAACTGAAGGTGCAGAAGGAATCACATGCGTTTTAATACCACGAGATCAGCAAGGCTTAGAAATTGGTAATCGTCATTTGCCGGCATATCTACCATTTATGAATGGCACAGTTAGAGGTAAGGATATTTTTGTCCCAATAAGCTATATTATTGGTGGTGGTAAAATGGCTGGTGAAGGTTGGCGTATGCTGGTAGAATGCCTATCAATTGGTCGTTCAATTTCACTACCAGCACTAGGAACTGCATCTTCATCTGTGAGTTTTTATACATCCAGTGCTTATGCGCATATTCGTAAGCAGTTTGGTCTTGAAATTGGTAAATTTGAAGGTATTGAAGAAACATTAGGCCGAATTGGTGGCCTAAGCTATTTGGTTCAAGCAACACGTGAATTAACGGTTGCAGCGGTTGATGCAGGTATTAAACCTTCGGTTGCTTCAGCAATTGCTAAATATCATAATACTGAAAACGCAAGACAAACAATTTCAGATGCAATGGATTTACATGCAGGGCGTGCTGTTATTGCAGGTCCAAATAATTATTTATTGACTGCATACTTAGGTGTACCGGTTTCTATTACCGTTGAAGGTGCAAACATAATGACACGTAATTTATTAGTATTTGGTCAGGGCGCTATGGCGTGTCATCCGTATTTGCAGGATGAGTTTTATGCAATTTCAGAAGATAATGTAGCTAAGTTTGATGAATTATTATGGGCTCATGTTGGATATTATGCTAAAAATAAAGTCAGAACAATTGCAACAAGCTTAACTGCAGGTTTATTAGTTAAAGCACCAAATTCTCCTTTAAAGCCATATTATAAAAAACTAACGCGCTTAAGCTATGCTTTTTCATGGGTTTCTGATTTATCTTTAATGTACTTAGGCGGCGCATTAAAGCGTAAAGAGCGTTTAAGTGCACGTTTAGGTGATATCTTATCCAATATGTATATGGCGGCTGCTGTATTAAAACACTTTAAAGATTATGGAGAGAATAAAGAAGAGTTACCTTATGTAAAATGGGCATTAGATCATTGTTTATATCAAGCACAAGAAGCTTTGTATGAATATTCTTATAATTTTCCTTCAAAAGCAATTGGTTGGTATATCAGAAAGTTATGCTTTCCATATGGTAGAAGTTATCGTAAGCCTTCTGATCATTTGGAACATAAAATTACCCAAAGTGCGATGAAAAATGATGTATTTAGGCAGCGTGTTGCCTCACGGTTATTCACTTCAGATAAAAGTACGCCATTGTATAAAGTCAATGAAGCATTTATTAAGCTTTTGGATGTTGAAGCACTCTATACTAAGCTTTATCAGGCAGTTAAAAAAGGTATCATTAAAAAAGAACCGATTGATGTGATGCTAAAAGTAGCGCTAGTCAATAATGTTTTAACAGATATAGAAGTGAAACAAATCAATGAAGCTGAAGCATTAAGGTTAGATGCTCTTGAAGTTGATGAGTTTAATTTTGACTACTTTCGTAATGAAAAAAATGAAATATCTACAAAGAAAAAAACGCCTAAAGTAAAAGCTAGCCCTGAAGTCTCTAAGGCTGAGTCTGAAAATATCAAAGCGTAATTAACTGGTTAATTTGTAATAAAACTCTACTACTGTGCAATTATTTTATATGCCATAATTTTAAATGATACGGATTGTCATATAGATAAAAAGCTAGGGAGAGTTTTATGCCAAAGCCCCGAGATGAATGGAATTTACCAAAACCAGAAGATATCAAAAATACTGATCAACTATTAAATGTTGCGGCATTTGATCACTTAAAGCAATTAGTCGCATTTATTCCAGAGATATTAAACCAAAGCGACATTATAAAAAATATTTATCAATATTGTGGTGAAGAAATAGAGTATGATGCAAGTTATGCATACGGTAATTTATATAGTCAATTTATTAACTTTATTGAAGAATTAATAAGTACTTATAAGCAACTGGGTAAAAATAAAGAGCTTGAAAGCTTAGATCCACTGCTTTTCGCTATTTTTTGTAATCCTAACCAAGCACTAGAGTATACTACGGCAGTTATTGAACCAACGGTTAGAAAAACACATCAAACTTCAAATGCAATTGAAAAAGTTATTACTAATAAATTATCTCCTAAAAATGAATGCCTTAATACGAATAACCCTACCTTTGAAGGCTCATATAAAGGGCGTGGCTATGCCTCTTTAGCTGGCATATTAGTATATCCAGAATACAAATCATTACAAAATACAAATGTGCCACAGGTGCTTAATTTTAAATTTAAGCAAGATAGTAAACTAGCAACTGAGTTACGTATTGGAACACAAGGACAATATCATTTAGGTCATGCAAGAATCAGTCCCTTATTTGAACATTTTTTAGATGCACAAAAGAGATTATATCCTAAGAAAGATATTACTCATGTCTATTTTAATAATTTAAGATTAGATGAGAGCTGTTATGAGGCAAGTTGGGAGAAAGCGTTATCTGATCAACTTCATAATTTGGAATCTATGCATAGTAATGTAGCAGTTATTAGCATTCCTGCTGATTTTAAAATAAGTGAGCTGTCAACAACAGATAACTTTAAATCATTATTAATTAACTCAGTAATGAAAAATAAACGTGGATTTATGATTAGTGAAGCTGCTAGAGATAAGCTATTTAGTCCTAGAGAACATGAAAAAATTATCTTAAATGCCTTATTTCAAAATACATTAAAGCAATTGGGTTTATTAGAGCCTAGGCGTGATTTTTTATCAGATATAGAGCAGCAAGCTGTATTTAATCACTTTTCTAAATATTCATTACAAGATTATATTTTAGGCCAATTAGATCCTCATACATTTAATAATAGTTGTAAAGATGGAATTGATCGTTCACGTGTCAGTTCATTAATACTCAATCTTATATGGTCTATTAATGTAGGCAAACCGATAAGTGAAAAAGAGTTTTTAAGAGGTTTGCATGGTGCGTCTACTCTGGTTAAAGGTAGAGGCATGAATTCGAATAGCCAAAAACTATGGGCGATGGTTGATGTTTATTTAAAAGGCAATCCAGGGTTAGTAAAAAGTGGTGCAATACCTCAATGGTTAGTTGATTGGCGTAATAGTAATGAACCTGATTTAGAGAAAATTAAAACTAATCTATTAAGTCAATTAAAATCTGAAAATGAAAGTAAAGATTTATTAGGTTTAATTAACTTATTTGATCAAGTAATGGATTGGAATAATCTTGATAATCCATATAGAGAGTTAGCACGTCAACTGGGTTGGAGCTTAAGTTCATATGGTTATACAGATAGTATCTATGACGCTGCAGAGTTTTTGAAAAATAGTATACTTGAAAAATCTCAACAGCAAATAAGCCAAATGAGTACAGAATTAAAGGAGAAAGTTTGTAAAGTATCTGAAACGCATGCTCATCCATATCCATTTTGCCGTTTTGGAGAAACAAAGCAAATGTCAGATCCGACTTATACTCAATTTAGAGCTGATATAGATGAACAAAATAGACAGCAACGTGAAGGAAATATAAGCTTAGATCGTTTTTAAAAATTATTAACGTTATGCTTGCGAGGTTTAGGATAGTAATTATAATTAAGGCACTTACTATTATAAAAACTAACAGGCCTTAATTATGAAAAAAATTATTCAAACTGAGCATGCACCAGCAGCAATTGGAACTTACTCTCAAGCTGTATTATATGATCAAACGTTATATGTATCAGGGCAGATTGGCTTTGATCCTAAAACAATGCAAGTGGTTTCTGATGATTTTACTGAGCAGGCGCATCAAGTATTTAAAAATTTAGGTGCAATTGTTGAAGCTGCTGGTGGTGGATATAGTGATTTTGTTAAATTAAGCATTTTTTTAAAGGACTTATCTAACTTTGCACAAGTCAATGAGGTAATGGGGCAATATTTCAATCAGCCTTATCCAGCAAGAGCTGCGGTTGAAGTTTCACGCTTACCAAAAGATGTTGCAATTGAAATTGAAGGTATTGCTTATATTGCTTAAGGCGCTAAATGACAAATTAGCCACTCTTTAGAAGATATATCATTACGTTTATAAATCACACGTTCATGCAGACGGCTGTGTCGGCCTTGCCAAAATTCTATTATTTGAGGCTTTAGGCAATAACCTCCCCAATGTTTAGGGCGTGTTACTTTTCTTGATTTAAACTGTTGCTGTGCTTTTTGATAAGCATCAATAAGTTCTTGATAGCTTGAAATAGATTGGCTTTGTTTAGATGCCCAAGCACTGATACGACTACCTCTATCGCGTGATTGGAAGTACTCATCAGAAGTCTCTGAACTAACTGGATCAACAGCACCTCGAATACGTATTTGACGATGTAAATCTGGCCACCAAAATAACATTGAAGCTTGGGCATTACATTTTAATTGTTCTGCTTTAGCACTGGTGTAATTGGTGTAAAAAACAAAGCCATTCTCATCAAAAGCTTTTAATAGAAGCATGCGATTATCAGGCATATTGTGTTCATCAACTGTAGCCAATGAAAAAGCATTTGGTTCGGTAATCTTCGTTTTATTTGCTTCTTCAAGCCATTGGTGAAAAGCAAGAAAGGGGCAATTACCAAGCTTATTTTGAAATAAGGCACGGTTTGGGTAATTAATACGCCAAGTATTTAATTTTGTCATTGCGTCTACTATTATTTCCATTTCATTATTCAGATGTTTAAAAAATAACAATTTTATCGAGCAAAAAAAAGTAAATTGCATTAAAATAATTCAAATTTTATAATTGAGTCGTTTAGGAGCCATAAATTCATGTCAGATAAGCGTTTGATGATTATTGGTGTTGCAGGCGCATCCGGTTCAGGAAAAAGTCTATTAGCTAATACAATCGTTAATGAGTTAGGATCAGATCGAGTTGTTGTAATCTCTGAAGATCATTATTATAAAAACCGCCTTGACTTAACTTTAGAAGAGCGAGCAAATATTAATTATGACCATCCTAGCGCATTTGATCATGATTTAATGAAAGAGCAATTGCAAATGTTATTAAATGGTCAATCGATCGATGTACCTATCTATGACTATGCTACACATTCAAGGACTGACCAGGTGATGCCAGTTAGTCACCAAAAAGATATCATCGTATTAGAAGGTATCTTATTATTTGTTGATGTGGCGTTAAGAAAGATGATGGATATTCGTATTTTTATGGACACACCTTTAGATATCTGCTTTATCCGAAGACTTTTACGAGATGTAGAAGAGCGAGGACGTAGTTTAGATAGTATTGTAAAACAATATCATCAAACTGTAAGACCAATGTTTTTGCAATTTATCGAATCATCAAAACAACATGCTGATATTATTGTGCCCAATGGCGGTAAAAATCGTATTGCGATTGATTTGATTCAAGCCAAATTAAAAGAATTACTCAATCATGATTGAGTATTATTAGTTGTTTTATTCGTTTCTTTATTATCAGGTGATTTTTTGTCTATCATTTTTGAGTTAGGTAGGCTCATTGTATCTTTAGATTTTGATTGATCAGTTTTAGCTGCTAATCCAAGCCATTGATTAATACTATATAAATCTTGTGGTGCTAGCGTTCCTGCTTGTTGTTTAAGTGTTAGCATATCATTAATATAAGCATATTTAGATTGAGCATACTCTTGTTGTGCTTGAAGTAATAATTGTTGTTGGTTTAATAAGTCAACAATTGTGCTGGTACCAACATTATATTGTGCGCGCATTGCTTTAAGTGAGCTTTCATTGGCAATAACGGCTTGCTCATATGCAGAAACCTGGCTGATATCAGACATGACGGTTAAATAAGCCTGACGTACTAAGCTTTGTGCATCACGTTCACTTTGTTTGAGTGTGTATTGTGAAGATTTGAGCGTATATTTACTTTGCTTTAATGTTGCATAGTCACTACCGCCATTAAGTAAGTTCCAAGTGCCAGTAGCAGTTAAGCTTGCTGTATTGGTTACTTCATCTGGATTTTGTTGATAGCTGTCAGAACGGCTAGCAGTAGCAGTACCAGTGACAGATGGTAAGAAATTGCCCCAAGCAATATCAATACCTTCTTTTGAAACTTCAGTTAGAAATTGATTTGAGACGATGTTTAGATTTTTTTTCATCGCCGTATCAACCCATTTTTGCATATTAGTAGGTTCTGGCTTAGCAAATGGGAAATTATTCTTTAATGGCATAACATCGATAATCATAGTACCAGTAATTTGTGCTAATGCTTCATAAGAATTTTCTAAGTTATTTTTAGCTTGCACGGTATCAGCAACAGATTGTTCATAGTTTGCTTTTGTAGATTGAACATCAGTAATTGCAGCTAATCCAACATCGTATTTTTGTTGTGTTTGTTTTAATAGTTCAGCATTCCATTGTTGGCTTGCCTGGTTATAGGCAAGATTATCTTCAGCCTGTAAAATATTAAAATAAGCACTGGCAACATCAATAATTAAAGTCTGTCTAGCTGTATCATAAGTAATGGCATCAGCTTTAGCCTGATATTGGGCTTGTGAATAGGTAGACCATAAGCCAAAATCAAATAATACTTGAGATAAAGTAGCCGTATTTACATTACTAAAATACCATTCTTTTTGACCAGCGGTAGCTTGGTTTGTATAGTTATAATTGAACTGACTAGTAACGCCAACATTAGGTAATAATGCACCTCGAGCAATACCAACACCTTCTATATTGGCTTTAAATGTTTCAAAAGCTGCTTGATACGTTGCATTATGTTCACTGGCAATATTATAAACTTGTTTTAAGTTATAATAGTTTTGATCATTACTGTCAGCATAACAAAGTCCAAATGACAGTATCAGTGAACTAGTAACCGTTAATAATCGATATCGCATCATCGAATGCTCCTTAAAATTTAAAAAGTAAAACGCTCAGGTTGTTTAATTGAATGTAATGGTGGTACAACCGTTTCAAACATTTTTTTGGTTTCTAACTCTGTATCACTAGTACGAGTAATCAAGGTTGCTTCCATAACATGAGCATCTGCTTGGCCAACAATTACAAATAAGCGTCCACCTATATTAAGTTTATCACAAAATATTTTTGGCACTTCTGGTGTTGAGCCTGTAATAACGATGACATCATATGTCATTTCATCTTTAAACTCATTGATGACATCGGCTGTAATTAATTTAACGTTAAATACACCCAGTGATTTTAGCTTATGTTTAGCTTGTGTAATAAATGAACTATGGATATCTACACTAACAACAGATTGTGCTAATTTGGCTAGAAGGCCTGTAAAATATCCACTACCAGTACCGATTTCAAGTACGGTTTCAGAAGCGTGAATATTCAGCACTTCTAAAATTTTAGCTTCAATCATTGGTTTTAGCATACACTCATTAAAATCCAAAGGGATACTAAAATCGCCATAAGCAGACTCTTTGAAGCGTTCTGGAACAAATTTCTCACGTGGTAAATCATAAAAAGCATTTAAAATACGTTGATCATTAACGCCCCAAGTTCGTATCTGTTGCTTGATCATGTTCATTTTGGCTGTATTGTTATTCATAAGTAGGCTATCAACTCATAAAATCTTAGCTTTTTCAATAGCTGAAATTTTAGCATACTCAAATTTATGCGCTATTAAAATTTACATTTATCTAAGTAATTATGCACTTAACTTTTGTGCTTTGCTAAATTTCTTTTCAGCTATTTTGCGTTTTAATGGTGATAGTTGATCAAAAAAGGTAATGCCATTTAAATGATCAGTTTCATGTTGAATACAACATGCGCTGCAGTTTACTTCAAATTCCTTTATATCAACTTAGATTTTTATTTTTTATCTAAGTGTAAAATGTGTGTTATTTAATATAGCGTGTTTTGAGGCAACTGCCGACTAAATTAATATTGTATTTGGTTAAATTTGCTGCCTAAAGCCATAAAAAAAAGGATGTATTATGGACACTATACGATATGGGGTTATCCTCTCAATTTTTATATTTGTATTTCAGATATTTTTGTTTACACAGTCATATTCGAAAACATCAACTGTGCTAACAGTAGAAGCTTTGCAAAAATATCAAAATTCCATGCATGTATTAAAAGATTATCACTATTGTGTTTCTAAAAATGCTCAGTGTGGAAGATTGGTAAAGCCAGGGTCTTCTAATATTATTGAATGTGGTACTTGTAATACAGGGTTAAGCTGTGTAAGTAACCGCTGTGAAGCAGTATGTCAATCAGAACAATTCGCTCCACCAACGGATAATTTATTACTGCATATGCCAATAATTATTAATGATGATGATCTAAGCTTAAATGATAATTGGATAAAGGTAACTGCTATTGACAGTAACGATTTTGTATCTCGTACAGATTTTTCAAATAAAATGATAAAAGTTATTTTTCAAAATAACCAAAATTCTAATCAATCTTCATGGTTTTTTAGAATGATACCTTTTGAAAAGCCAGGTGAAAAGCTTACTGAGGAGACATACTCTTATACAGTAATGGCGTCAAAATATATAACAGTACTAGAGGGTTCTAATAGACTAGCTTTAACTATTATAAGTAAAAAAAATAAATTTTATACTTTAAAAGCATCATCGACTAAACTAAAGTCCAAAAGTTGTAATGCAGTTGAGATTTTGGTCACAAAAGACCGTATTGATTTATTTGTTAATAATGTAAAATATACGGTTTATGCCAATAAAGGTGATGAATTTTATACTAATTTAGAAGAATTAACTATCGGGCCGTATACTGGTAAATTGTGGTCTATTAGAATGTACGACCGTCTACTAACAGCTGAAGAAACTAAAAGCCTTGCTGCTAGATGTCTTAATAGCCCCTCAAATTCACCATATCAAGAAGGTTACTCCAATTTTTTATGTGGTGCATATGTTTGTTTGTGGTGGCCAAAAGATAGTGATTTAGAGCCAAATGAGCAACCAATTCCTTTAAGCCAGTATCAATATTACCTAAAGGAGCAAGATGAGGTATTTGAGCGTAATGTACTACGTTCTGGAATGTATTTACATGGTGATGTATGTGGTTTTATGAAATGGAGTAATGAAACAGCTGGGCGTAATTTAGTATTAAGTTATGGTATAAGAAGAAATTTCGTTAAAAAGTTTAGCGAATCAAAACCGATTAACCAATATTGGTTGCATGAAAATTTCCATTCATTCCAAGGGCAATTAAAAGCATATAGTGGTAAACGGGGCAATAAATTTCTTCTTGAATCTACGGCATCTTGGGCTCCAGATGCTATTATAGGCGGTCTTCCAGAAGCGTATGATACATTGCTCGGCTATTATACGTTGGTTCCCCATCTGCCGTTATGGTCTACCCAAAGTTCTCCAATTGATGAAAGTATAGATAGTCGTTTTAAAGGTGGCCACCAATATGGTGCATTTATATTTTTTGCATATATAACACGATATGTATTAAATGATCGTTTTATTGGTGATGTTTTTAATGATACTCGAGCCAAGTCAGAACCAATTGCAGCTGTTAAAGATATCCTAGCTAAATCAGGAAATGATTTGAAGCAAGTGTTTGCTGATTTTGCAGCTAAAACTATCAACTATGATTATTCATTTAGTGACTCATACGTTAAATCTGAGCTAGGGTCATGTAAAAGGATGTATAAAGGTGATGAAAATTATGACCCTGCAACATGTATACAAGATAGTCCAAAAATTATTGCATATCTTGATGATAATGGTACGAATGGAGATTGGGTTGAAGTTCCACCACAGTATAAGATTGGTTCTTGGGCATATAATACTTACGAAATTGATTCCCCAATGAGTCAAAATTTTGACATAGGAGTATCTGTTGATGCCAATAATCCGGCTTACACCGAAATGCAAGCTAGGATAGTTATACATGATTTGACAAATGATACTTATAAGTATATAGCATTTCCTGCGATGCGAGCTGGTGTTGAGAAAACTATTCAATTCAACACACCAGAGAATTCAATAGTATTTTTGGTCGTGGCAAGTACTCCTGATCATTTTTCTGGATTTGATAGTTACAGCTATCGTTATAAAGTGAAAAAGATGAACTCCATTTGATCTTAAGTTAAAAGAAAAATTGGATGTTAGACAAGGAGAAAGTTATGGATATCAGATATATGAGTGCTTTGAAAATGTATATTATTCAACTGCTTTTAGCTATGTGTTTGTTATTAGCGTATGATGTAAGTTTTTCAGCTTATTCTTTAAAAAGTGAGGTAAAAAAAATCAATGTATTTGTTTTAGCCGGCCAATCTAATATGGAAGGTTATGCACAAAAAATACAATTAGAAAAACTACTATGTGCAGTTGATGAGTTTGAAATTGAGGGTAATGACTGCTATTTAGGAGAGGATGAAACTACGCGTTTATTTAAAACTATTACAGATTATTATATGGTAGATGGTGTACCAAAATATAAATATGATAAACAACTTACTGATAATGAAGCTAATAATATTCTAAATATGTATAACAATCTTTATTTTAGGAAAGATCTACTAAATGATTCTAATCGGGTAAAGATAATATCAATTAATTATGTTCGAAATGATGATGCGCTTCAACTTAGATCTATAAAATCAGGCGATTTATCAGTTGGATATGGCTATGCAAATAAATCAGCTAAATATGGTCCAGAGCTATTAATCGGTAAAGTTTTAGCAAAGAATATGGATGTTAATGATGGAGATATAGTTTTGATAAAACTCGTTCAAGGTGGTTCAGATCTTTACCAGCAATGGAGAAGTCCTTCGATGGAAAAAAGACTTCCGCCATCAACTAAAGAATCTCTTTATCCTAAGCTTATAGACTGGGTAAAGAATATTGAAAGTAACATTAGCGACTATTTTCCAGAGTATCAAGATATGGATTTAGATGTGAATATAAGGGGGTTTTTTTGGTTTCAAGGATTTAATGATATGTTTAATAATGATTATGTTATGACTTATCGCGATAATTTAATTGATTTTTTATTAGATCTACGTGCAGATTTGAGCTTAAATCGATTGCCAATCGTTATTGCTTCTGATGCCAATAATAGCATAAATGGATTGATTATTCAGCAAGCTCAGAAGACAGATGCACAGATATTGCTTGCGACGAACTATACTAATACTAGAGATTTATCAGCATATTATCATTATGATTCCGCGTCACCTATTATCATAGGTTTTCGCTTGGGTCAGGAGATGTTAAAATTAATTTGATTTAGTCGTTCTTAAATAAGAGTGACTGAGATTTATGCACTTAACTTTTGTGCTTTGCTAAATTTTTTTTCAGCCATTTTGCGTTTTAATGGTGATAGGTGGTCAAAAAAGGTAATGCCATTTAAATGATCAGTTTCATGTTGAATACAAATACCTTTTAATCCATCAGCTTCTAATTCAAAAGATTTGCCTGTCTCATCATAGGCTTTTACTTTGATTTTTTCAGCACGGTTAACTTTAACAAATACTCCAGGAAATGATAAACAGCCTTCTTCAAATAACGTACTACCATGGCTTTCAATAATTTCAGGGTTAATAAAACACATAGCCTTAGAGCGATCTTCAGATAAATCCATAACAAATATTCGTGCATTAATACCAACTTGAGTTGCAGCAAGGCCTATACCTTTAGTGTGGTACATCGTTTCAAACATATTTTTAATCGTTTCACTTAAACTTTCAATTTGTTCGATATTAACGTTATCAACTTTCTTTTTTAAAAATGGGTTAGGGTACTTTAAAACCTCAAGTAATGCCATGATAATTATCTACCTTTTAAGAGTCATCTTTTGATTTTAATTAAAGTTATTAAACTATTATAATTTCGCTCAATTTTATCATTTTAGCTATATAAAGTATAGCCTGGTGTTTATTTAGGTAAGATTTGTTATGGATGATTATGAAGTGGGTATGAAATTTTTATTAAAAATATAACTTAAAAATCCTTATATTTGTCTAAACTTAATAGTAAAGCCTAAATAATCTGGTGGGTTGTGTGTATATATTTGAACAGGTATTTATTTATCTTTTGGCAGCAGTGATTGCAGTACCTTTAGCTAAACGGCTTGGTTTGGGGTCATTATTAGGTTATTTAATTGCAGGCATTATTATTGGCCCATTAATTGGCTTTGTTACTGATAATTTAGATGGTGTTAAGCATTTCGCAGAATTTGGTGTTATCTTAATGCTTTTTATTATCGGTCTTGAGCTTAAACCAAGTGTTTTATGGCAGATGAGAAAGCAATTATTAGGTTTAGGTGGACTACAGATTATTCTATCTACAATTGCATTAGCGATTGTTGCATTATTATGGGGCTTTCATTGGAATCAAGCCTTAACAATTGGTCTTATTTTATCACTATCTTCAACAGCAATTGTCTTACAGATTCTACAAGAGAAAGGTTGGCTTAAAACAAAAGCAGGTCAAAGTTCACTTGCCGTATTATTAAGTCAAGATATTGCAATTATTCCTATTTTTGCATTATTACCGCTATTAGCATTAGGAGATTTTAGCCACCTTGCAAATGGACATCAGTCATTAATTAAATTACCTGGTTGGATGCAGGCCTTACTTATTTTAGGTGTTATTTTAGGAATTATTTTAATCGGTCGTTTTTTGATTAGGCCATTATTTCGCTATATTGTACACCTTAGAATGTTAGAGATTTTTACAGCATTTACTTTATTACTTGTTGTTGGTATAGCATTATTAATGAATAACTTGGGTCTCTCTCCTGCATTAGGTACATTCCTTGCTGGTGTTGTTTTGTCCGATAGTGAATATCGCCATGAAATAGAAAGCCAAATTATGCCATTTAAAGGGATGCTGATGGGCTTATTCTTTATTTCAATTGGCGCAAGTATTAATTTTATGTTGTTAATCAATGATTTGTCGACAATTATTATTTGGGCTGTGATATTAGTGGTTGTTAAGTTTTTAATTCTTGCACTATTGGCAAAGCTATTTAAATTAGGCAGTGGGGATTTTTGGTTATTTAGTTTGGGATTAGCTCAAGCTGGTGAGTTTGGCTTTGTATTATTTGCATTTGCAGATATTTCACATATTTTAGATGATCAAGTTGCAGATATGTTTGTATTAGCAGTTACTTTATCTATGATGCTTACGCCATTATTATTTATTTTATTTGAGCGAGTAATCCAACCAAAAATTGCTTATAAAATGCACCATAATAATCTTAACCATAAAGAATATGCGGTTGTTGCTGGTATTGGTAGATTTGGGCAAGTAATTACACGTCTGTTAAATGGTAATGATTATCTAACATCGGTTGTTGATCATAATGCTGCGTTAATTGAACAATTTAATAAATATGGTGGGCAAGGCTATTATGGTAGTGCATTAAGTCTTGAATTATTAGAGCAAGCAGGTATCAAATCAGCTAAGTTATTTGTTGCAGCAATTAATGACCGTCGAGTACAAGTTGAATTAGTTAAGTTAATTAAGCATCACTATCCTTATAAACGTGTTATTGCGCGTGCCATTGATCGACACCATGTCTATGAGTTAGAAGAAGCAGGTGCTGATTATATAGTTAGAGAAACATTTGAAGCAGCGATTGAGGCAGGTTACCAATCATTATTATTTTTAGGTGAAAAACCAGATAGAGCAAAATTAAGAAAAAGTCTATTTAAAGCGTATGACTTACGCTTAGTTAATGAGCTTAAACTAAAATGGCAGAAAAAGAATCAAGACAAAGCGTATGTTGATCCACAGACATCAATGATTAATGAGTTAGAAATTATTCTTAAAAAAGAAGTAAAAAAAAATAAGTAAGCTATTAATATGGCTTTTATCCATTGCTAATCAAGTAAGATTAGGTATCATATAAAGCAATTTTATATTAGTTGATATTAAACTATCACAAAAATGATCTGTTTTAGGATGAAATAATGGCAATTAAAGCATTTGATTTAGAGCTAGTGAGCGCTAAAATGATTACACCAAATGTTAAGCATTTAGTGTTAAAACGAGTCGATGGTGAAGCATTTGAATTTACCGCAGGGCAATTTATTACGTTTTTATTTGATTGTGGACAAGCAAAGCCCAAAAGAAGAAGTTATTCAATCGCAAGTATGCCAAAAGAGAATAATAATCCATATGAAATTGAAATAGCAGTTTCCTATGTTGAAGGTGGTATTGCAACTAAGAATTTATTTGAAATGCAACCAGGTGATCAATTTAGCGCAACAGGCCCTGCAGGTAGGCTGGTTTTACGAGATGAGTCTGTGAAACGATTGATTTTAGTAGGTACAGGAACTGGAATTGCACCTTATCGAGCGATGCTACCTGAATTAGCAGATAAAGTAACGAAAGCCAATATTCAAGTCGAAGTTTTATTAGGTGTTCAGTATCGTAAAGATGCATTATATGCTGAAGATTTTTTACAATTCGCTCATTTTTATAACAATATCAAATTTACTGCCTGTTTAAGTAGAGAACCTGAAGGCTTAGAAAATCATGAACATCAAGGCTATGTTCAAAGTAAGTTTGATCAATTAGCTCTAAACCCGCTAGAAGATGTCGTTTATCTTTGCGGTAATCCTGATATGATTGATCAGGCTTATGAGTTATTGAAAGATAAAGGCTTCGATATTAAAAATGTACGTAGAGAAAAATATATTTCTTCAAATTAATGCATCAGCCAGTGGGAAATACCATTAAGATTTAGTAAACTGGATAGTTAATTAAAAGAAGTTTCAAAAATGGAAAGACTTACTAATTAAGGAGTAAGCCCTGTGGCAGTTAGGCATAAATTTATCTCAGTATTTGTTGTAAGTGTTTTAATGATGTTCTTACCACTTTCGGCTATATCTTTTACGGATTATACTGTCTCAAGAGGTGATACCTTGTGGGGAATTGCTGTTAAGCATAAGCCTTCTGGTGTTTCAACATCAGATATGATTAAAGCAATTAAAGGCTTAAATCTATCATCGTCTCCAGCAGTTGTAGATAATGTTGTGCGCCTAGGTGATCAGTTGTCATTACCCGATACTAAAGCTGAGGTTGATCAGGCAATTGCAAAGCTTGATCAGGCACAAGATAACTATCAAAAAATTCAACGAAATGGTGTGCATGCTGATAATACAACGAATACCCAAACAAAAACGCAGCTAGAAGCATCTCCGACTAAAGTAGTTTCAGTTCAATCGATGAAGCAAGCACCAAAAACAGCTGCTGTTGCTTCAAGTCAATCAGAACCAACAAATACGAATAATAGTGTTGATTCAAATAACCATGCAATTATCTCATCAGTTGATCATATACAAAGTCAAGTTACTCGAACGGATCAAGGTTATACTCTATCCGTTAATCAAGCACCTGTGAAAAAAGATAGTCAAGATAGTGGTGGTCATATTGGTAGTACCGTTATATGGTTGATCGTTATTGTTATTATTATTTTAATTATTGTTCGTAGGCTACGTAAAAAGAAACATGTAAGAAATCAAAATGGTAACTTAGACTATCAAAAACGTACACCTCAAGCTGGTAGTTTAGAAGGTGGTTATCAACCTAAGGCGGAGCTAGATGCATCGAATATTTCTGAAGTTTTAGTTGAGGCGATGCTATTATTAAATGATGGGCGCTATGATGATGCGCGCCATACACTACAACAAACATTAAAACTTAAACCAGATAGTATTGAAATCCGTATGAAATTAATGGAAGTGTATGCGGCAAGTGGTGATGAGATATCATTTAATAGTGAACGTGATTATCTAGCGGCACATTTAATGAGTCATGATGATGAGCGCTGGCAGGAAATTGATGAAGTCTATCATCAGTATTTTATTGCCAGAGGTTAACTTTTTATTCTTATTCTATTTTTATATTAAATTACCTATACTTAAATCTAAGATTAAATCAAAAAGGCTGTTATTAGTTTAAGACGATGGCATTGTTAGATGTAAAGGATTTACATATCTGGCTTAAAGATCAAGATCAATGGTTTAAAGTCGTTAATGGTATTAACTTTTCGATTGAAAAAGGTCAAGCATTTGCGTTGGTCGGAGAGTCAGGCTGTGGTAAAACAATGACTGCAAATGCAATTATGCGCCTTTTACCTTACCAAGCGCACTATATTCAACCGAGTGAAATTTATTTAAATCAAAAAAATCTTTTGAGCTTATCTGAAGTGAAAATGCGTAAAGTTCGTGGTAGTGAAATATCAATGATTTTTCAAGAGCCTTCATTGGCATTGAATCCAGTATTAACGGTTAAACAACAATTATTAGAGGCTTTACTAGATAGTAAAAACAAAGTACAAGATGCCTTAATGTTGCTTGAGAAAGTACAAATTGCAAATGCAAAGGCATTTTTAAATCGTTATCCATTTGAACTTTCAGGTGGCATGAAACAGCGGGTAATGATTGCAATGGCATTAGCTGCAAAGCCGTCATTATTAATTGCAGATGAATCAACAACAGCACTAGATGTTACTGTCCAAAAAGAGATTTTACAATTACTTAGATTACTACAAAAACAAGAAGCATTAAGTTTATTATTTATTAGTCATAATTTAATGCTAGTTAGAGAAATAGCCGATGAAATCGCTGTAATGAAATCAGGTAAATTAGTTGAAAAAAATCAAACCGAAGCTTTTTTTAATAACCCTCAAGACCCATTTAGTCGTAAGCTTTTAAAAGCGGTACCAAACGAAAAGTTAGCCGTTGAGCCAGTAGTTTCAAATAAGATTATACTAGATGCACAGTCGATCTCTGTACGCTTTCCGATTAAAAAGGGTTTTTTTAGGCGTACTATTGGTTATCAAGTAGCCTTAGATAAAGTAACGCTTCAATTAAAAAAAGCAACAACCTTAGCCGTAGTAGGCGAATCTGGTAGTGGTAAAACAACGCTTTTAAAATCATTATTAAATTTGGAAAAACATCGCTGTAGTGGAAAGATTTTTTATCATCATCATAACTATGATCAATTATCTAATCGAGCTTTTAAACAGTTAACTCAAAGTGTACAAATCGTTTTTCAAGATCCGTTTTCATCAATGAACCCTAAGTTATTAATTAAAGATATTTTATCTGAAGGTTTGTATGCTTGTCGATTATATAGAGATAAAAATGACCGTTATGCCTATTTAGTAAATTTATTAGAAAAAGTAGATTTAAATGAGGATGCATTATTACGTTATCCGCATGAGTTTTCAGGTGGTCAACGCCAGAGAATTGCAATTGCACGTGCATTATCGACTGAACCTGATGTGTTGTTACTAGATGAACCAACCAGTGCATTAGATGTGTCCGTTCAATCAAGTATTTTACAATTATTAGAAAATTTACAAAAAGAACAAGGCTTAAGCTATTTATTTATTAGTCATGATTTGATGGTTGTTGCATCTTTAGCTGATGAAGTAATTGTAATATTCCAAGGTCAAGTGGTTGAATACGGTGTAGCTAGTATTGTGCTTAAATCACCACAACACCCATATACTGAAGCTTTATTAAGTGCAATTCCAGGTAAAAAGTATTTTAATTCTCAAGATTCTAAACTCCCACTAGACATTCAAACGCAATCTGTTACATTAAAGCAAACAGTAACTGGTTGCTTATATCATAAGCGTTGTAAGTATGCACAAGAACAATGTAAAGATCTTAAGCCAGAATTAACTGGAAATAAGCATAAAGTACGTTGCTTTTATCCATTAAATTAAATCAACATAGCATTTTTATTTATATGACTAAAGAAAGAAAAACAGGTGTTTTATATATTGTTGCAACACCCATTGGCAATTTAAATGATATTACCTTAAGAGCACTAGAAATTTTAAAAACAGTTGATTTCATTCTTGCTGAAGATACAAGAGTAACCGCTAAATTACTCACAAATTTTGGTATTCAAAAACAGCTTATATCGTATCACCATTACAATGAGAAAAAGCGTATTGATGAGATTGAAAAATACTTAACTGAAGGTAAATCAATTGCTTTAGTTAGTGATGCTGGTACACCTTTGATATCAGATCCAGGTTATGTGATTGTAAGTTATTTAAGAGAAAAGGCATTTGAGGTTATTCCAATTCCTGGTGCCTCAGCTGTAATAGCTGCTATTTCTGCTTCTGGGTTAAAAACAGATCAATTTCAATTTGTTGGTTTTTTGTCTTCTAAGCGTAAAGCAAAAGAAGATCAGTTAATGCAAATCAAAGCCTACTGTGGTACGAGTATCTTATATGAAGCGCCACATCGATTAATTGAGACATTAAAAGCAATTGATTTGGTTTTTGGTGAATATAATCAAGTTGTACTAGCAAAAGAATTAACAAAGCAATATGAGCATTTTATTAAAGGTAGTGCTCAAGATATTTTAACTTGGTTAAATGATGATGTTTTAAGGCAAAAGGGAGAGTTTGTTATACTTATCCAAGCACTGTTTGTAGAAGATGGTAATAACAATTCTGAAATAGATGCAAAACTTACAGATACACTAAAAATATTATTAGATGAGCTTTCTTTAAAACAAGCAGTTGCAATTACAGCAAAGCTTTTTAATCACAAGAAAAATAAGTTATATGATTATGCATTATCATTAACAAATAATAAGGAACAATCGTGATAAAGCGCATAGTATTTGCACTAAAAGAGTTAAAAACTTATAGAAAAGATTTAAAATATATACTTAATGATACCTCTTTTACTGTAAATAGTGTCTTAGATTTAGACTTAGTAAAAATAAAGCAATCGGGTATTGAAGTCATTGTACTTGATTTTGATGGCGTCTTAGCAGCACATGGAGAAAATGAGCCTTCTAAAGAGGTAAAGGTATGGCTTACTAAGTTGGTTAATCTATTTGGTGAGAATCATATTTATATCTTATCGAATAAACCAACTGAAGTTCGATTAAATTATTTTAAAAAGTATTTTCCTTTATTTCGTTTTATATCGGGGGTGAGAAAAAAACCTTATCCAGATGGTATGGAGAAAGTAATTCAACTATCAAAAACAAATGCTAAGCATATCGCACTAATAGATGATCGTTTGTTAACAGGCTGTTTGGCAGCATTGATTGCAAAGGCACAACCAATTTATATTAAAAAAGCACAGTCAAATTATAAAAAAAGACCAATTGTTGAATTTTTCTTTGCTTTTTTAAGAAGTGCTGAGCGGTTTTTTATGCAGTTTTAGCTTATTAAATAATCAATATGGGTAGCTACTACCCATGACATCATTTTTTTATCTAATCATAATCAAACTTGATCAGTAGTTTTAGATTATAAGGGGTGTAAAAATGAAAAGGTTTATTTTCTTAGCTATATTTTTATCATTAATTACTTATGGTTATGCTGATTCAAATGTAACAAATATCAATAACGTTAGAGATTATTCAGGCTTTGGGGTTAATTTTGATCCACAGCTATATTATGGAAGTGATCATCAAGCCTCATCCTATCTTTTTGATATGGTTAATAAGCTCGATCAAAGAAATATCGCTTTAATACAGGAGATGGGTACTTTTGCAGATATTGGTATAAATAGTGCAATTGCAAGTAATCTACAAACAAATTTTGTTAATGATGTTAATCATGCTAAAAATGTGAAAAAATTAAGTTTTGTTATTTATAGCCCTTATCATAATTTTTGGATTGCAAGTAATTCGGCTGATTCTAATCCTTGTATTGGTAAAAATGCTAATATTCAACAATGCATACTATTAGTAAGAAGTTATATTAAAACCTGGCTTCATAATAATGCTAAAGCCCAGTTAGTTTGTCGGCATACTGGTAGTACTATAGCCAATAGAAATTGTCAATTTATCATTGGAAATGAACGTTTTTTTATGGTTGCGTCTAAGATAAATAATCACTGGTGGTTTAATAACTTAGGTAGTGGCTATAATGATTTTGAAGATATGTTATCAATGCCATTAATTATTGATGCACTACATCAGGAGTTGGCAGCTGAAGGCTATTATAATTTAACACCAAGTGGTAAGGTAGCTTTGCCAGTAGGCATTAATCATACCGTGGCAACGGGTAATATGCTTGATAATCCAACAAAGCCGTCGAATAAAACGATTTCAGTAGGCTATAAGCCAGTGATGATGAAAGATAAAGCAACAATGCAATATGTTATTAACTATAGAAATCTTAAAAATTCGCAAACAATAAAAGATCGTTTAATTGGCTTCTGTCAAGCACCTGAAGTCAGCGTTAATGGATTAGTCAATGATGATGATAGTCAATATATAAACTTAGCAAGTCATTGGCAGCATAATGCATTTGCTCAATATAATACTAAATACTTAAAATTTTCAACAACAGATAGTTTGTGTGACTATTTTATGAAAGTGTTAGCTTGGGGGGCAACCAATCAGTATTTGGATAAAATAGATAATAAAGAGCATTATCAAATTAATATAATAGCAGCACATGTTTATCCTTATTTTGTTCAATATATGCAGAATACTCCAGCCTTAGCAACAATGCTTAATCAAGTCTATCAACCATTAAAAACTTACCTGGCTTCAATTAATTTATCTTATCAACTAAGTCAAGTTTTCCAACTAGGTGAAACAGGTTATGCGGATGTGGCAACTAATCGATCTGGACCAAAAGCGTCAGTTACTAATCAAATTAATTATATTAATGATGTTTTAAATACCTTTAATCATAATAATGCTAATAATAAGTTAAGCCTTGTTAATGGAGATAAAGCTAATGTAATTTTTTGGACTGCTTTTGATTCAGCAAGTAGCTTAGATGCCGCGCACTGTCTTCATGAAAATTATAATATGGGGCTTTTTTATAGTTATTTCCCGCTTTGTAAAGGCATTGGGCAAAGTTGTAATGGTCAAGATAAAAGCCTTAGCTGTCAGGCTCCGAGTGCATAAGTTAATGTCAAACATTTTATAATAAAACAATAGTTGAAATTAATAGATATATCTTTTAGTCTTTAGCTCATTATGTAAATAATTTTAGAGTATTATATTTTGAGCATTAATATACATCATCATAAAATTGGTTTTATTGCATTAACAGCAATTGGAATAGGTACAATGATTGGCTCTGGGTGGCTTTTTAGCTCATTTTATGCTGCTAAAATTGCAGGGCCTTCAGCTTTTTTAGCTTGGCTTGTAACGGCAGTTATTATTTTAATACTCGGTTTATGTTTAGCTGAAATATCGTTTAATTATCCTAAAAGAGGACTAATGGCAAGGCTTTTAGTGATTAGTCATAACAAAGAATTTGCCTTTATTTGTACCATTGCAACCTGGTTGGGATTAACTGCTGTCATTGCAACAGAAGCAGAAGGCAGTATTCAGTATCTCTCATCATTATCAGCGACAATAAGCCCATATTTATTTGATACAGTAACACACCAATTAACCCATATTGGCCTATTAGTTTCAATTTGTATGGTGGTATTATTTGGCGTAATCAACTTTTGGGGTGTAAAAATTCTATCCCATAGTAATGTTTTATTAACAGTTGTAAAAGTTTGTATACCTACGATAACAGCAATCTCAATTATGCTTGCAAGCTTTAAGTCGAGTAATTTTCACTCTACTGGCCATGGGTTTATGCCATATGGATTTTCTTCGGTATTCTCAGCAATGATTGGCGCTGGCATGATTTACTCTTTTAATGGTTTCCAAAATATTGTTTCATTTTCATCTGAGGCAAAAAACCCTAAGCGCGATATACCTTTGGCTATGATTCTATCAATTATCATAACCTTATTAGTTTATATGGTGCTTCAGACATCATTTATTGGTTCTATTGATATTTCATCAGGTTGGAAGAATTTAAATTTCACTAGTCCATTTGTTCAAATAACCATGATGTTGAATTTAAATTTAATGACGATTGTTTTATATATTGATGCAGTAGCTTCTCCTTCTGGCACAGGATTAATATATACAGGCTCTACAACTAGAATGTTAACTGGGATGTCAGAAGATAAACAAATGCCGGCATTTTTTATGAAAATGTCTAAGTATAATTTCAGTCGACGTTCTTTAGTAACGACGATTTTATTAGCCATTGTTTTTTTAGTTATGTTTAAATCATGGGCTTCTTTAGTCTCATTTTTATCATTATTTTATGTGATTTCTTATATGTCGATTCCAGTATGTTTGGGTAAGCTTCGAGCCCATAAGATTAAGGGGCAGTTTTCAATACCTTTTATCCAGTTTTTATTACCATTTATTTTTGCATTCTTATCAATTTTATTTATATTTTCAGGTTTTCCTTATACTGTTTATGTGGTTGGCTTTATTTGTTTGGCTTTTATTGGTTATACATTAACGCAAATGAGATACCATGATAGCTTTTTACAAGTTGTATTGAAATCATCACCATTATTATGTCATGTTATTGTATTAGCCGTATTGTCAATGCTTGGACCACTAAAGTATGGTGGTATAGGCCTTTTATCAAGTAATCTCTTTTTTGGATTAATTGTTATTGTTTCATTGATAACTTACTTTTTGGTTACTTATGTTTATAAAAGTACACCTGAAAAAGTGGTTTGAATCAGCACTAAATAAATAATTGTCTATGCAACTTCTTGATAACTATTATATTTTAAGGTGTCGTTACTTATTAAATAATTATAGGTATAGTCTAAATAATGAGTTTGTAAATAATTTTCTAGTTCAATTTTTGAGCTGAAACTACTTTTTATTTTAATTCTATCAATCGCTTTTTCGACAGTTCTGGGTGATTTGCTAAGTAAGGTGGCAATTTGATTTGTATTCATGTTATGGGTTAGTAATTTAATATAATTGAGTTCATTAGCGGTTAAATTAAAATCTAACACGATTTGAGAAAATGGTGCATAGTTAGGTGTTTCTAATCGTTGATTATAAGTTATTTCATAACTTGGAAATATTTTTGTTAGTGGTGGCTGGTATAGTTTATAGAAAGTTAATATTACTTTATAAAGTAGATTATATAGCATAACAATGTTATCTATTTGTTTATCATCACTGAGTTTTATTAAAAAGCAGAAAGAATCTTTAGCAATGCCTAAGTCATGTTCTATTATAATAGGCTCAAACATTGAAAGTTCTTTATTTATTGATTTATATGTTTCTAGTTGTTTTCTGTTTAATAAGTCTTTTCTATTATATAAAGGATATATATTATCTCGATCAAGCATTAAATCATTAGTATGTAGATTTTTATTATAAAACTTTTTGGCTAATAATGGCTTCAAAGTAATAATCGAACGCTGATTATCATTTCTAGTTCTGACAAAAGAGAAATTACTTAATTGATATGTAGGAACACTTTTATCAAAAAAGTCTTTAATTGGCGCAGAATATTTTATTGCATCTTTAGCGAGCTTTGAAAACAAAATACTATTGCTATAGATTGTTTCCCAATGCTTAATCTTTTTATGAATATCCATCTTGCACACCCTCCTAGATAAATAATCAAATTTATGATAACAAAGTATTATAAGAAGTTCAAAATTTTACAGCGAAGATAAGCGCGTGTTCAGTGATAAAAAAATTTATATATTAATGATTAATATTTGAAATTGTAACGATTTTATTAGTGTCGGTATCCTTAAAAACAGCACCATGGCTTATTAGATAATAAATAGCTTGGCGTAATTTTTTGCAGTGTAAATAATTTTTCATATGTTCTATATTTAATAATATATGATTGCAACTTGAATGATCATCATATAAATCATTATCGATTAAAAAAGCATTATAATAAATTTTAGACCTTTTTTTCAGATTACTGTGTTGGATCTCAATATTTATAGACATTACAAAAACCCATTTATATAAAGCTTTTTAATATGTTTAGTTATTATAAATATTAATACTTGGTTGGGCATAGGGTAGAGGGTACGGTTTAAGGCTAAGTGAAGTTGTATTAACTTATTAATTTAAGCATCATGATGCTATGATATTTTAGTTTATGTTAGGTAAAAAATGAGATTTTTTTGTCATGAAAAAAGAAAATATTGATGATAGAGTTATTCAAGTAAGTGATGGTGTGAAATTGAATTATATATCTACTGGAAGTGGTAAGCCAATGATTATGCTACCAGGTGGTGGCTTATCAAAGGATATATTTAAATATCAAATAGAATATTTTTCAAGCATGATGAATGTTATTGCGCTTGATAAGCGTGGGCATGGTCAGTCAGAAAAAGTTGATTATGGCTATCGTTTAGCACGTTTTGCAAAAGACCTATATGATGTCATTGAAAGTCTTAACTTGAATGAAATTATACTGATGGGTCATTCACTTGGCGCATCAATGATTTATACTTATATTGATTTATTTGGTTTAGATAAAATTAGTAAATTAATTATTATTGATGAGCCTGCTTGTTTGTCAGTTAATCCTAGCTGGTCTGAAGTTGAGCGACAAAATTATGGTGCAATTTATAATTTAGACAGTTTACATGAGTTAACGGATGGATTTATTCATGATACAGATGATCAATTAAAACATAAAATTGTTGATATGATGACGACAAAATATATATCAGATGAACAAAAGGCATTTATTCTATCCTGTATGAAAATTCCTAATATGGCAGCAAAACAACTTTATTTTAATAATATATGCCAAGATTATCGTGATGTAATAAGAAAAATTAACAAACCATGCTTATTTATTACTGGTGAAAAAAGTTTACACCCATATCAATCACATCAATGGTTAAATAAGCAAGTTACTAATTCACAATTATATATTTTTTCAGAATCTGATGATGGTAATCATTTTATGTTTGTCGAATCACCAAAGTTATTTAATCAAGTAGTAGAAGCCTTTCTAACAGATCAATAACCCTTATCTTTATTAACCTGATAGCATAATGGTTGATGATTTTGTAGTCGTTTATAATTATCTGCTACACAGATTGCAGCACTAAATGGATCACTAACAGCAGCATTATGTGGGGTAATTTCAATCTTTGGGTGTGACCAAAAGGGGTGGTCATTTGGTAAAGGTTCTTGATTAAATACATCTAACTTTGCACCAGATAAATGCCCTTGATCTAATGCTTGAAGTAAATCATCATCAACAGTATGCGCACCACGACCAATGCTAATAATATAAGCTCCCTTTGGTAATTGAGAAATTAAATCTTTATTAATTATGCCAGTTGTTTGTTCAGTTAAAGGTAGTGTGCAGACTAAAATATGGCTTAAACTTAAGAAGTCATTTAGTTGAGATTGATCATAAGTTTCAATGCCTGTAATTACTTTTTTACTACGGCTAAATCCAATGGTTGGAATTTGAATATGATTTAATGCTTGTGCAATAGCACTACCGATTTCACCAACACCCATAACGCCAACAGTATGTTCATCTGTCGTATTAAACGGTGGTAATTGATCCCAAAATTTTTGTTGTTGGCTATGGGCAAACCTTGCATATTGGCGCGTATAATTTAAAACCGCTTGAATTACATAATGTGCCATATCACGTGATAATATAGGATCAACAACACGCACAATGGGTATTTCATCTGCAACTGATGTATCGGAAACTAAATGATTTACACCAGCACCAATAGAAGAAATACATTTTAAATTAGGAAATTGATTAAAAATACCTTCAGGTTGAGACCAGCAAACAACATATTCAACTGCTTGTGGCTCTGGTATCTCAGGATAAATATAAATATCAACATGCTCCATTAGCTTTGATAGGGCTTCATACCATTGTTGAATTTGTTTTTTTCTTAAAATTCGCTCATTTTCATCTTTACCAATAATTAGTGCAACTGCCATTGAATCAACTACTCGCTATTAATTTAAACTTACAGAGTCATTATTTTAAATAGCAAACTGGGAAATAACAATATACTTAATATATCTGAATGATTTTTAATCAATTAATGTTTAAGATTTAAAAAAATGAACGATTCTTTATAAAATGATAAAAAACCAATTGACAGTTTGTTTCAGTTAGATATAATCACTTTCGTTCTCGGGTGCTTAGCTCAGCTGGGAGAGCATCGCCCTTACAAGGCGAGGGTCGGGGGTTCGATCCCCTCAGCACCCACCATGAGAAACCCTTTTAATATCAATGATTAATCAAAAAATAATAAAGTAAAATAATCTCAATTTTTAAATCAAATGTTGTTTTCAGATAACATATAGGTAACAAGAATTTTTGCATATTTATATTATGCTTTATTGTTTTAGTCATCTTACTAATTTCTATTCAGCTTATTTTTAAAAATGGCAAGTTATCTGGTTTTAATATTAGAGATGCAGCATTTGCAATCAGTACATTTTTACATCTCAATAACTTTAATCATAATCAAATTGGAGAAATTGAAATTTTAAGCAATGAACCAGATTATTTTCAACCTGAAGTTGATGGATATCTTTCATGGAAGGTTGAGTTTTTAGTGCCATTTGTGTGTGGTGAAAGTGCATATGATTTAAATGCTATTTCACCTGCTGTTAAAATTAATACTAAGGTTGATCATGACTGAATTAGAACGTATTGGTGAATTAGAAAGACGCTTAGCTAATTTAATTAGAATTGGCACAGTTGCACAAATTGATCCTATTCGAGCACGAGTAAAAATACAGGCAGGTGCTATTTTAACAACATGGTTGAAATGGATGACACAGAGATCAGGAGATTGCTTAACATGGTGGTCGCCGTCATTAGGTGAACAAGTCGTGATTTTATCACCTAGTGGTGAATTGAATAACGGTGTTGTTTTGCCATCGATCTACACAAATAATCAACCAAGTGCAGATTTAAAACTAGATCATAAAGTTTATTCAGATGATACAACCATCAGTTACAGTTATGCAGATAAAAAATTAACCATTAATTGTGTTGGTAATATTGATGTTACTGCAGCAAGTTCGGTTAATGTTACTTGTAATAATGTCAATGTTAAAGCTCAAAGTATTTATGCTAATTGTCCGATGACAACTATTACTGGTAATGTTTTAGTTAAAGGTAGTATAACTTATCAAAGTGGCTTATATGGTTCAAATTCTAAAGGTGGTTCAACCGCATCAATTCAAGGCGCACTGAATGTTATTAATGGTGATATAACAGCAGATAATATTTCCCTTAAAAAGCATACTCATCAAGGTGATAGTGGTGGTGTTACATCAACACCACAATAAAAAATATGCTATGTATCATCTTGTAAAAAATCTAAAAAATAGAATAAATTTATATTAAATTGGTACTTAATGCTAAATTTAATATGATACACTTTCAATATAATATTACTACAGTATGACATTAAATATTGGGGTTGTATTATGTATATTGAAGAAGAAGATTTATATGATCTAAAAGATGAGCATCCAAAAGCTGAAGGTAGTCATGGGAAAGTCTACTTGTTAGATGGACAAGCCATAAAAGTTTCAAAGGATGGTGATGAAAACATACGTTATGAGTGTGACATTTTTAACCAGTTACAGTCAAAAGGAATAGTTCAAGGTAAAGCAGAGGTTGTACAAGTACAAGTAGATAAGGGAAATATAGTTAATGCACTTATGACTCCTTGGTTAGAGGGGAAAAAACCCACAGCAGAGCAAATTATAGAAACTCTTTCTAGCATGAAAGAAGCTGGATATATTATGGCCGATCCTATATCAGACAATTTTAAAGTTGTTGATGACAAAGCAGTTCCAATAGATTTTGATAAAGTTTTTCATAAAGATAATAGGTTTATACCGGAGAGCATTTTATCTGGCATAATTCATGATATAGATACGGCAGTAATGATTTTAAATAAAAATAGAGCACCTGAACTTGCAAAATTCTATGTACAACATAAGCCGAAGCATTTAGAAAGAGATAGAAATTCAATTCCTAGTTTTCTTAATGGTTCAAATTTTGATGAATATTCCCAGGAGGAATCACAAGAAGAAGTTGTTGCTAAAATACAAGAAAGACAGCAATTAGAACATCCTAGAAGCTATGAAAGAATTTATAACAGAGGGTCAAATAATGTAGAATCAACGCCAAAAGAAAAAATTGAAAACCTTTTAAGAGACTACTGTAATAAGGGAACTGGTTTTTCAGCTTTTTTTCATGGTCATTGGAAGAGGCATCATGTTGAAAGTATAAGGCAGTTTATGGTTGATAATGCTGATGTTAAAGATATTAATCAATATATTTTTAATCTAAAAACACTGCGTACGCGACTTGAAGAACAGGAAGGCTTTAATGGAAGAGGGTCTATTTCCAAAAGGATGAATTTTATTTTTCAGGAAGCTGGTAGTGGCAGCAGTAAAAGTCAAGATATTTCTTTTAGGCCGAACTTATTTGGGAAGTAAAAATCTAACATCAATTTTTTCATGTAATTCTTCATTAGTAGAGCTATTTTGCGTTTTATTAGTATTGATCTGTGTTATTTCTTTATCTTTACAAATGGAGGTTATTATAAGAGCTAGACCTGCTATAGAAAATAATAGACCTGTAGAAACGTTACTAAAAGTTATTTGTAAACACTTCCATTTAAAGTGAAAGTATTTTGTCATATGGTTTGTGCTTTTTAGAAGCTTGTAACCAAGCCAGATGGTTAAAAAACCAATTATTAAAACAAGGCTATTATATATAGTAGTGCTGATAATTCCTGCCATAATTTCGACCTTCTATAATGATAAATAAAGTATAGTTTAGTAAATTACATTATCCAGTTGTTAAAACTCTAACTTTATATACTCAAATTATTAAAACTATTTAGTGACACAATTTTTATGCAAGGTATATCTCGAACTACAGGTCAAAAAATAACAGATATTGAACATGTTAAACAAAGTATCGATGATATTTTGACAACACCTGTTGGTAATAGAGTTATGCTTAGGGAGTATGGTTCAAAATTATTTGAATTGGTTGATCAGCCAATAAATCAGCTTACTTTAGCAAAAATACTAAATGAAACAGTTAGTGCAATTGATCAATGGGAGCATCGAGTTGAAGTAAAGTTTATTGATGTTAATCGTAGTACTGGAGGCCAAGTTTCAATTGATGTTGAATTTATTTATCAACCTGATGGTAAAAAGCAAACTTTAACGGGGGTGGTTGTATGAAAAAATTTGACCTATCAAAATTACCACTACCTGAGTCAATACGTTCAGTCGATTATGATAGTAACTATGCTTTGATGTTAGCTGACTTTAAATTACGAATGCCTGAATATAATGCATTGATTGAATCTGATCCAGTTATTAAATTAATTGAAGCTTGTGCTTATGGCTTAACAGTTTATGAGCAACGAATTTATGATTCAATGAAGTCAATTTTAATCTCTTTTGCAGAAGGTACTGATTTAGATAATCTTGGTGCATTATTGGCTATATCGCGAGAAGATAATGAATCAGATACCCGTTATCGTGAAAGAATCTTAACAGCCCTAGAAAAAGCTTCATCTGCTGGTAGTCAGTCAGCTTATGAAGCTTTAGCCATTGAAGCAGATAAACGCGTTAGTGATGTTGTTGCCTTTGATAAAATCGATCAAGCAGGCAAAGCATTTGTTGTGGTGCAAAGTGATGAAAATGTAGATGGTGTTGCATCAAATGACTTATTAAGTACGGTCACAAACTATTTAACTGCACCTGAAAGAAAACCATTGGGCTGTCAGGTGATTGTCTTAAGTGTTGAACCACTAGAATATCAAATTAATGCCAAAGTTGTTTTAGATGAGAAATCAGATAAAGAACTTGTCTTAAAGACAATGCATGAAAATATTGAAAGCTTAATCAGTGATCGTCATAAAATTTCTGCAACGATTCCATTATCTGAAGTTTATGCACGACTAAATATTGAGGGTGTTGCTTATGTAGAGGAGTTTATCACCAGTTAAATCTGATCTGGTTACCATTAGGTAGACACTTTGTTATGGGATGAATTATCATCTTATCAACAAACCAGGAGAACTTTATGACAACTAGAAAACGTCATTCTTATGATGCTGAATTTAAACGTAATGCAGCATCGTTATATGTTAATGGTAAAAAAAGCTTATCAGAATTAACAAAGCAATTAGGAGTAGCAGAATCTACTTTATACAACTGGGTTAGTGAGTATTGTCAACGAGGAGATGAAAGCTTTAAACCCAAAGAACTCTCGGCACAAGAAAAAGAATTACTTGCGCTTAAAAAGCAATTAGCTGATGTTAGCATGGAGCGTGATATATTAAAAAAGGCGTTAACCATTTTCTCAAAGAAAAAGTAAAAAGAGCCGAGCTTTATGAATTTATTAATTTGTATCGGCGAGATTTCTCAATTGAGAGAATGGCAAAGATTTTTGGTGTTAGTCGTAGCGCTTACTATCAGTACAGTCGTGGTAACTTGTCTAAGAAAGAGATAATAAATAGCCAGTTACGCCCTCTGTTAATCAAAGCATTCATAAACTCAAAGGGAGAATATGGCACAAGGCGGTTACAGCTTTTACTTAGACGACTAGATATCTATGTCGGTCGTAAACGTATTGCTAAGCTAATGAAAGAATTGGGGCTTTATGCTAAAGCAAGAAGAAAGTTTAAGGTAACCACCAATCAAAGTAAAAGACCTTATTATGTTGCACCTAATTTGTTAAAACAAAAATTCATGGTAGAAGCTCCTAATGAGGTATGGGTGAGTGATATCACTTATGTGCCAACTAATGAAGGATGGTTATATGTAGCAACTGTTGTTGACTTATTTTCAAGGAAAGTTGTTGGCTTGGCTATGAGTCAGCGTATTACAGCTGATTTAGTTTTAAGGGCAGTTAATCAAGCAGTTAAAAGGCGACAGCCTGATTCAGGGTTGATATTACACTCTGATAGGGGATCTCAATATACAAGCCGAGTTTATCATCAATTAACTAAAAAGCATCGAATTAGATTAAGCATGAGTAGTACGGTTAACTGCTATGACAATGCTGTAGCTGAAAGTTTTTTCCATACTTTGAAATTAGCAGTTGTACATGATCAGAAATACCAAACTAGGAATCAAGCAATGCGCTGTATCTTTGAATATGTTGAAGTTTTTTATAACCGCCAAAGGATGCACTCAACGTTAAACTATTTATCACCAGAGGAGTTTGAAAGAAATTATTTTAATCAACCACAATATCCCATAGCCAAGTGTCTAGTAAAAGGTTGACAGATCAAAAAGCTTTCCAGATTTGAAGAAAAACTTATGGGGTGGTGAGTTTTGGAGTGATGGTTACTATGTTGGAACAGTTGGTGAAGGAGGCAACTGGAAAGAGGTGGAGCGGTATGTTAAGAACCAAGGGTTAAAATTGGATGAAGCGCAATTGCGACTCTTTTAATACCCCGCTGCTTGCCGCGGGGATATTTATTATGGCATGCTTAAATGTCTTTTAGAAAAGTCTAAAGCTGCTCTAAATTTATAAACTATTTTCAAAATGTCGTATTTAATACGACTAATTACTATAAAGAATTTCTATAACATAGAAGCTATTGACGTTTAGCCATGGAAGGTTGTAGTTATGCCGTATAGTATTGATTTATTAAATACAGAAACACATTCAGACTTAGACTCTATTAATCATAAAGGGATAAATGAATTTAATCAAAAGTATATTCAGTTAGCTAATAAATTAAAAACAATCTGTAAAGTAGGGTATATATATGAGCGGTCAGTCAAAGCCAATCACTCTAAGAAAATAGAAAAGAAAAAACGTAATAAACTTGTTAAAGTAGGAGATGAAGAAAGTTTTAATCTAAAAATAGAAAGAAATAGTCCTAAAGAAGAAAAGATTAAAGATCTTAATAAAAAGTTATTGCAAAATTTAATTAAATTTCAGGTAGTAATGTTGGTTACTGGCAAAATATGTAGTGATGTAGCTAGTGATTTAGATAAAAAAATTAATAAGAAACTTAATAAAGAATATGAAAATGCAAGCAAGGTCATTAATAAATTTATATTAAATTTGGTAGAGAAAATTACACAAAATGAGTATGAAAAAAAATATCTTATCATTAATAGCAAAATAGATGCTTTAAATTTTATTAATAAAAAATTTGAAATCAGACAAGATAAAATTAATAATGTTGGTGATAAAGGATTATTAATTACCTATCTTAATGATAAAACTAAATTTGAACAAATTAAAAGTGCTAAAGAACTATTTAATCATGCTAAAGAAAGTATAGATAAGCAGATTGAAAGTGATAGAATGCAATTAATCATAAGTATTTTCTCTAAATTTAAAGAATATCAAAAGCTTGATGATAATGATTTAGCGGCTTTACTTTTATTAAAAAATAATAAAAATTATGGAGCAAGGAGTCAATTTAAATGCTTGTTAGAAAATATATATATAAATTGTAAAAATTATCAAAAAACGAATGTTATAAGTAAATTTCTTTCTTTTTTCAATCAGAAGAATAAGAGTATTGGTTTATTTCTTAAAGATATTCAGGATAAAATAAATGAAGATCCATTAAAGTATGGTATTGATAGCCTTAAAAATTACACATTAGATAATGATACAGCACCTGAAATAAAATTAGCTAAAAACTATAAAAACTGCCAAAAAGATGATGATATGTATGTCAATAGGCGTAAGAGTCTAGTGAGTCTTATCGGCAATAAGGATAATGATAGTGAATTAATTAACGTTGCAGAAGAGAGAATTAATAAATTAGAAGAAAGTGTTAAATTATTTGAAAAAGTGTTCAATAAAGAATTAGAAGATAAGAATAATAAATTTAATCAAAATTTGAGTGAGTCTAAAAAAGCGTATAAAATAAAAAAGTTAGGGTTAAATATTAAGAAGTTAACTAATAAACTTTTCAAACTGGCTAAAGAAAATAATAAGTCTGTTAAAAAACAGACAAAATCTTTTGCTAAAATAAGAAATAAAACAAATACTTTATCTCGTGACATTAATAATATTAAAAATAGTGAAAAAGAGAACTTAGAATCGGAAATTAATAGTCTAAGTAAAAATGTAGAAATCTATGAAAAATATATTAATACATATATTGAATGTGAGGACTTGCTTAAAAAAATAAATGCTCTTAATATAAAACAATTAAGTAATAATCAGATCACAAAATTTGAAAAACAAATTCAAGACTATAATTGTAGTTTTAAAGAGTGTATCAAATGTAAACTTTTAGAAAATAAGAGAGAAAATGCTCGAAAAGTTACTGCTAATCTTACTCAAGCTATTAATCGAAGAAGAATAGAATTAAATAAACTTTTATTGCCAAAAACTCAACTAAAGGCAAATCAACAAAATAATAATTCTAAAGAAATTGATAATTCAATGAGTCTTAAAGCGATAGAAATAAAGTTTCATAAAAATATCAAAATGTTAGGTTTGAGTGAGGTTGTTGATATTAATGGAATAAGCTTTGCTACTATGTCTGCTGTTAATGAAAATATTAGCTCTTTGCGAAGGGTTCATGAAAGTATAATAGATTTAGAAAACTATTCTAAATCCAAACAAGATATAAAGTGTAAAAAGAAAAAAGTTGCCCTTGCAATTGCTTTGATGCTTGGAGGATTAGCATTAACAGCGATAGGAGGTATTACAATCGCATCAACATTTGGCTTAACAACGCCAGGTGTTTTAGGTGTGATGACAGCCTACTGTACAGCAGCATTTGCTAAAATAGGAATATCAAGTGTGTTGGCAACGACAATAGTAGGAGGTAAGCTTGTTGCAATAGGGAGTACAGGTATAGTTGTTGGCGCTTCATCCATAAATAAAGTAACGTTAAAAAGTAACAAAGGTCAAGCAGCTAGTAAATTAGCTGAGGCTGCAAAAGAACAATTAAAAACATATGTAATCACTGGGAAAAGTTTTGTATTGGATCAGTTTAAGCAAAAAAACGATAAAAATATTGCAATACTTTCTAGCAATAATAAAACAGTTAAGATTATAAAATCACTTTTTACTGCAATGGCCGCTATTCCTACAGTACTTTATGGCCTTTATCAGAATTATAAATCTAAAAAAGCGAAGGAAGGTAGTAAGTTTTTATTTTATTCATCTAAGACTAAAGGCCAAAATCTAGCAGAAGGATTAGTTAACGCCCAGTGTATATTTTTAAAAAATCATCAACAGTATGAGGCTGATCAAGATAAATTGCTAAAACATTCAGCATGATCACATAACGGGTAACTTCTACGATAGAAAATAGCTTCAATTTCATGGAGGATAACTTACATAAATTAAATTACATGGAAGTAATTATGTTAAAGATCATGCCTAAATATCTAAAGGTAGTTATATCTGCTTCATAATTATAAATTATTTGATACATAATCAGATTGTACTATGCCTATTAGCAATTTTATTTTAGGAGGAAAAAAATGCTAGAAGGAGCAGCAAAACATATTATTGATCATCTTCAAAAACTGTCAATTGAAAAGGGTATAAAACTACTTGAGGGTGTAACTGATAGAACCAATAAAGTACATTTTGGTTTGGGAGTTTATAACTTTTTTAATGGTAAAGCTCGGAGTAAATCTAATGCATCTAATGAAATTATTTATTTGAATTTAAAAAAACATAAACTAGAGAGTATTAAGAAACTTGATTTAATAAAATGTATAGTAAAAATATGTAAACAAGGTACTGATAATAATAAAGGCTCATTTAGTCACTGGTATGTTTCAAATGGTAGTGCTTTTAGTTATAACTCATATAATACAACTTTTATGGTACATCTCTTATTAGCAACTTTGTATCATAAAAAATTTAATGACTCCATAGAGAAAATAAAGCAAAAACTTGTGGTTATTTCTCAAGATACATTTGAAGATATTGATAATTTCTATAAAGAGAATAATGATCAGGATAAAATTAAATTTGAAAAAAATAGCCTATTTATAGAAAGTAAAACAAAAATTCCAAGAATGATTATGTTTGATCAAAAAAATGAAAAAGAATTAGATGAATCAAAGGATTTAGAAAATCAATAGATATAGCTAAAATAGGATGATTTATAATTAACTTAGAAAATTCATGGGGTCTAGATCGTTATATGTTGGAGGTTAGATTGTTCACTATGTAATGACTGATGACTCCATTGTTTAACCTTGATTAGATAATAGGTTAATAAGAATTGGCATAATTCAAATTTGCTATTGATATCGAGTATCCCTCTTAAATCATCAATATTTTTTTCAACGGTACGTCTAGAGCGATAAAAAGAACTTGCGATCTGATTAATAGGCATGTGTAGTGCTAGAGGTAATAAATAATGAGATAGTGATTTGCTAATTGAAAATAATTCTATAAGTTCTGAAAAAGGGGCAAAGTGATCACTAGACTCATGATTTATATATTGTTGCTGTGCTATTAATGGTAATTTAAATGTTGTTTTAAATATGGGAGATGTTGCATAGAATGCAATTGAAATACTATTTAATAGACTATATAAACTACTAAAATCTTCCTTATTTATGGGCTCAGAAAAGATAAAATAAAATATATCTTTGAATGAATGAAATGTATGATTGACCGCAATCGATGTACTACCCCCCATTGCGTTGATAAAACGACTGTATTTATCTTGAAGCTCACCATGAATATAGTCTTTGGGATTATAGATAGGTAAGTTATGGTTTAAATTTATCATGCCATTAGGTTTAAGAAGAATGTCGTTTATATATGTTAATAATTTTTGTGGTTTAGGCATAAGAATATTTATTTCATGATTATTTCTTACTCTAAAGAATGAAAAAGTCTTTATATGATTAGGCAACATATTCAAGATATTTTGAATTGATCTGGAAGTATATTCTGAACTTTTTATATATTGAGAAAAATTTTGTGTATCATGAATTTTCTTATCTAAAATAGCTTGCATAATGTAACCTTTTTTGTCCAGTTACAATAATTCTAATTAAGAAATATATAGTTATATATCGTAAGGTCTACGCTATTTAAGAACTACAAGATGTGAGGTAATTGACAAGCTAACCAACAATTAAAAAATTGATAGATTAGTGAGTTATTAACTAATTTTTACTCTATGTTGGCCAAATTATGGCAGATTATCTTAAGAATAATAATGGAATGTTAGCGTAGTTTTTACGATTAAAAAATATGTTAATTATTGATAAAAATAAATTGTTTAGTTTTTTAATTTGAAATAAGGGGATTGTTATGCCATTTCCATCTGTTGTTGTAGAAGTAAAAACTTTAGTTAGTCTTGTTAGTAGTCAAATATCAGAGCAGTTTAAAGATGCAAGTGCTGAAGGTCGAGATAGTAATTTAGATAAAGCTTTAGATACAGCAATGAAGGGATTTATTGATATGGATAATAAAGCTATAAAGAGTCTAAAAAATAATGATGAAGCTAATAAACTGGGAAAATCTATCATAGATAAATTTAAAAATAAGGAAGTTTCAAGAGTAGATGACAGTATAGTTAAAGAGCTATTTGCTAATCCTTATTATAATAATTTAGCTGATCACATAGCTATGAGAATGTATTTATATTCTCATAGAAAAACTGGCCACAAGGGTCATCAGGTTGTAGTAAAAAAAGCTCTTGCTTATATGGAGTTGTTGCATAATGTGATAATTAAGTCAAATAATCCTGATATGTGCATAAATGCTGTAATAGCTCTAAGTGAACTATCTGATGCATATTATGATTTTGCCAATAATGTAGGTAAAACAGATATTAAAATAAAAGGAAAAGGAATTTTGCGCAGTTCAACAGCATCTAATTTGTATTTATCTAAAGTTCATAGATATTTTATTACAAAAAAAAATAATGTGACTCGTGATCAAATTAATAAAATAGATAAATATAGAGAGAAAATGACTGATTGTGATAATTATGAATATGTCACGAATATAGAATATCCACAAAGAGCTAGTAATGTTAATTCAAACGAAAAGACTAAGAATAAAAGCACTAAGGATAAAAATCGGTTAGTGCAGATTGGTACTATGAGTGAATCTGGAAAGATAGATAAAGAATTGCCTGAAAAAAGAATACTAGCTGCAAAAAAGTTAGGGATGAAGGCTTGGATTGAAGGTGATAAATATACTCTTGATATCTATATAGTAAATGAGTTAATAGATTCAAGTGACTGGTTTGCATCTTGTATAAAAAAATCAGAGAATACTAAATCTTATAAAGTAGAAAAAATACAATCGGATTCAGCTAATACTAGAGTTCCAAGTAAAGATTCTATAAAAAATCATATAAAAAGTTTAGAGTCTGTATATGCAGGTAACTGTTATCATCTACAACAAACTGAATGGTATATCAAAGAAGCATTTTTTAAGAGTAGATATATTGATTCAAGTGTACAAAAGGTTAAAAATGGTCAATTTGTTGAACTGCCTACATTCAGTAAACTAACAGATAGCCAACGCTTAGCTTTCAAGTATAGATATAAAAAATATAATATGCAAAAGTTAAGGCTACTCAATATCTTAGAAGCAAAGCCATACTATGAGGCTTATCTTGATACTGAGAATTTAGGAATTAAAGGTGCAAAACATCTAAATACCATAAATAGTCTTATAGTTATTAGTATTCTACAGGAGTTAGAGTCTAAGGGAGTAAATTTGAATATTAACTCTGATAATAAGTGTATTTTCATTAGTTATTCTAACACAATAGGTCATCTATTAAAATATAGTGAAGATTATAGAGGCTATGTTCTAAAAAACTTAAAGGATATAGATTTTTTTAATGCATTTATAGTTTATGTGGAAAAGAGTAAAAACTTAAAGGATAAGGCTCAAAAGAAAAAAGAATTACAAAAATGCTTTTCGAATCCAAAAAAATATATATCTGATTGGAATAAAAGTCAGAGCTTATACAAACTATTAGAGAGTAATAATTATTCTGAATCTCATATCAAGAAAGTATTTGAACAAAAAAAATTAGTATCAAACCTAAGTTCTGATAATGGTCCGACGTTTATAAATTATATTAATGCTGATAAAGAATTAAAATCCAAGAAAGAAGAGCTATTAAAACAATGGGGTGTTAGCACAAAAAGTTTAGAAATTGCTGCAAAAATTATAGGATCAAGCAATCAACCAGATTATAAGAATAAGCTTCTTTTAAATTGCGGTGTTACAAATCAACTAATAAGCAAATTATTATTAGAAGAGCAAAAAGGTAATAGCGAGTTAGATAAAGCAATAGAACAGGTTATAAATGTTAATAATGATAAGCTTTATGATCTTTATTTAGCAGAATGCGAAAATAAAAATAAAAATAAAAATAAAAACAACCGAGATTCTTGGAAACAAAAGGAAGTAGTTGAGGCTTATGGTAATGAGCAGACTAAAAAAGCTTTGACTCATCAAGAGTGGAACGAGATAGAAAAAAAACATTCAAAAAACACTTTGGAAGAAAAATTTCAAAGCTTCAAGTCTATATTAGAAAGTGAAGATATCAGTGAGGGTGCTAGAAAAAATATATTTGCATCAGATAAAAATTATAAGCTTTATAAAGAATTACAAGGAAAGAAAAATAAATATTCTGATAAAGATATTAATGAAATATTTAAAGATAAAGATTTAATAAGTCTCCGTCAGATGTTTATAGATTATATTAATGCTGATAAAGAATTAAAATCCAAGAAAGAAGAGCTATTAAAACAATGGGGTGTTAGCACAAAAAGTTTAGAAATTGCTGCAAAAATTATAGGATCAAGCAATCAACCAGATTATAAGAATAAGCTTCTTTTAAATTGCGGTGTTACAAATCAACTAATAAGCAAATTATTATTAGAAGAGCAAAAAGGTAATAGCGAGTTAGATAAAGCAATAGAACAGGTTATAAATGTTAATAATGATAAGCTTTATGATCTTTATTTAGCAGAATGCGAAAATAAAAATAAAAATAAAAATAAAAATAAAAACAACCGAGATTCTTGGAAACAAAAGGAAGTAGTTGAGGCTTATGGTAATGAGCAGACTAAAAAAGCTTTGACTCATCAAGAGTGGAACGAGATAGAAAAAAAACATTCAAAAAACACTTTGGAAGAAAAATTTCAAAGCTTCAAGTCAGTATTAGAAAGTGAAGATATCAGTGAGGGTGCTAGAAAAAATATATTTGCATCAGATAAAAATTATAAGCTTTATAAAGAATTACAAGGAAAGAAAAATAAATATTCTGATAAAGATATTAATGAAATATTTAAGAATGAAGACCTAGTAAACAATCTAAGTTCTGATAATGGTCAAAAGTTTATAAATTATATTAAAAAGAATCAAGACTTAAAGAGTAAGAAAACAGAATTATTAGAAAAATGGGGTGCTAGCACAGAAAATTTAAAAACTGCCGTTGAGATTATAGATTCAAAACTGAAACGAGACGTTAAGAACAACCTTCTTTCAAACTTTGATGTTACAGCTTGGACTCAGAAATTCAAGTCAGTATTAGAAAGTGAAGATATCAGTGAGGGTGCTAGAAAAAATATATTTGCATCGGATAAAAATTATAAGCTTTATAAAGAATTGCAAGGAAAGAAAAATAAATATTCTGATAAAGATATTAATGAAATATTTAAGAATGAAGACCTAGTAAACAATCTAAGTTCTGATAATGGTCAAAAGTTTATAAATTATATTAAAAAGAATCAAGACTTAAAGAGTAAGAAAGCAGAATTATTAGAAAAATGGGGTGCTAGCACAGAAAATTTAAAAACTGCCGTTGAGATTATAGATTCAAAACTGAAACAAGACGTTAAGAACAACCTTCTTTCAAACTTTGATATTACAGCTTGGACTCAGAAATTCAAGTCAGTATTAGAAAGTGAAGATATCAGTGAGGGTGCTAGAAAAAATATATTTGCATCGGATAAAAATTATAAGCTTTATAAAGAATTACAAGGAAAGAAAAATAAATACTCTGATAAAGATATTAATGAAATATTTAAGAATGAAGACCTAGTAAACAATCTAAGTTCTGATAATGGTCAAAAGTTTATAAATTATATTAAAAAGAATCAAGACTTAAAGAGTAAGAAAACAGAATTATTAGAAAAATGGGGTGCTAGCAAAGGAAGTTTAAACAGTGCTGTTGAGATTATAGAATCAAAACTGAAACCAGTCATTAAAAGCAAACTTCTTTTATCAAGAGAATTTGGAAAAAAGAGCACTTTAGACTTAGATAACAGTAAAAATAACCAATACAATAAGCATAGTTCTGCAAAAAGTAATGTATTAACTGAGCAAGAGAGAGCATACTTTTATTGCGAAATAATAATAAATACTGATAAAAATAATAAAAAACTCCTTAACAAATTAAAGACAAAAATTAATCGTGATGATTTATTTAGACAGTTAATTATTGAAAAATTTGAGGCAAGGGAATTAAAGATAAACTATTTACATACGCTTTCAGAAAGACAAAATAGTCTTCATGAAGTTAACAAATATCAACGATTGTTAGAGGTGTATTCTAAGAATAAATTTGAAAGAGGTAGTACTAAATCTACAGCTGTTACAGAATATACAACTTCTGTAAATGAGGCCAAAAAAAATTACTTATTAACTGGAAAAACTAAAAAATTAAAAGAATTAAAAAATAATCTAAAAATACAGAAAAATTTTAAAGCTTTAGAAGAGCATAGCTCGCATATAATCACAAGAATACTTGGATTTCTTAGCTCTGCAATAACAACACTTATATTAGCTCCTTTTGGTGGTCTTGTAGCTAGTGGTATTCAAGTTGCAGAAGATAGAGGTAATTATTTCTTTTATAAGCACCATACAGATTCAAGTAATTTAGCTTGTAAAGTTGAAAAAGAAATAGATATCTTAGGGATGAAATAACCGTTCTATAGCTGTCAATTGATTTGTAATTATTTTGCTATTGAGTAGGGGAATGATTTTCTTTTTCCTCTATATCATCCTCAATCATCGAAAGTTTTTGACTATATAGGTTTTTAACAGTTGGTTTTTTAGAAAATTGGTTAAATAATTGGCTTGGGGAAGAATTCAAAGGTGATGAGCTGAAGGATGAAGGGCTTTTTTTCTTTTTGTGAAAAAGTAGACTAGGTGAAGAATTTATTTTCTTTAAATTTTGAGAAGGAGAATCATTAGTATTTAATTTTATAGGGGAGGGAATATCTTTAGTATTCATTTTTAGGTGGGGGATATTTTTTTTGGATTTTGATTTATTTAACTTTAGCTTTGAAGGAGATTTTTTAAGCATTATTTTTTGCTTAGGGTAAAAATCGATATCTTTTAGTTTTTTTCTAGTGGCAAGAATATCATTTAATCTATTTTCAAAAGCATCACAAATACTGCCATAATCAAGTTCATCTAATCGCTTTAGATATTTTAAATTTTCCCCTTTGTTTTTATCAAATTTCAACTTTTTATCCTGTATAAGTCTTGATAAAAAATTTGAGATAAACTTGATGTTTATTGAATCTTGAGACCAAGAGCCACTGTAGCACAGCTTAAGAAAGCTTTTGCTTAAGGGTATATTTTGATCAGAATAGCTAAGTGATGCATTTATAAAGTTTATAAATTTACTTGATAGTTTATGGTTATCAAGTTGAGTAGACATTGAATATGATCTTTTGCGGCTTTTTTTATTATTACCTTCCAGTGTAGTGTTAATAGCATCTCTCATACATAAACTAAAAGATTTTGGCCTATATTTACATAGATAAGCTAATGTGTTTGCAATTTCTATTGAATTAAAATTAGTAATGTCTTTAATTTTATTTATTTTTTGATTGTGAAAATGTGTTAGGCGATGAGATATATCAATATATATATCTACAGCGGCATTATAAATAATTTTTTTATCATGTTTTAAAAAAGCTTTCAAATCATCATTGTTTAAGTTTTTTATGATGTTTAAAGCAATTTGATAGATAAAAAGAGTATTGAAAGGGATATGTTTGTTTTGTAGTCTGGAAAAGTTTCCAATTTTTGCTAGTTGTTTGAATATAACTATGGGAGGTTTATTATATTTTGATTGTATGATCTCTGTAACTTTAATTTTATGTAATTGAGATATATCGTTATCCTTTAGGGTATTTCGTGCAGTAGTAATAATAAGTTGTTTTATTTTCTTATCATTATCCTTTATTTGTAGGTAATCAGAAATGTATTTGGCAATGTCCTGTTGGATCATTAGCTACCTATCCTTTTGTAGTCTGTTAATAGTTTTATATGATTACAATAAGTTAGGTATATTGAAATCGTAGAAGTTACGAAAAATGAAGTCTAAATTTACTTATAAATAAGAAAGTTAACTCAGGTAAGCTTAGCTTTTATAAATATTTATATGAGATAAACTTTGACTATCATTAACTGTAGTCCATGGGCACTGTGGATCACTTATAGATTTTTGTTTACAAAAAAATTTAATTGTATCATTTTGTGCTGTAAAACCAATTGATGAACTACAGTTGATCAAATTTTCTGAAATAAGGCATGTTTTCAATGACTTAGAAAAATGTACAATATATTTTTCTGAGTTATCATCTAGAGGATATCTATTTTGCCCACTTGAGTCTTTTATAGGAGTAACTTCAGCACCATAACCATTCGTAATAGCTATGTTACCTAAACCAATAGTAGCAAATTTCATATTTGCTGAATATATTATATTGATATTTGTATTATCTGTATCATCAACGTAAGTATTTATACAGTTTTTACCAGAGCACGTTCCTTGACTCATTTGTAATATTGAGTCTTTAGGGTATAGTATAAGTTTCCATTTTCCTGATACAATTTGATTCTGGAAAATAAATGTACTTCTTATTGGAGACCAGTTATAATTTGGTCCATTAGCTAGTGGATCAATTCCATTTATTATTGGATAAATTGCAAAGCCAATACGCTCATAAGCATCATTAGGGTCATATGGACAATTATTTTCTTGGTATGTAAAAGAAAATGTTTGAGATGGTTTAATATGAAATACTTTCATTGGAGAGTAGCCTGAAAAAACATCACAGTTTCCATATCCATCATTATTTTCAAGTGAAATTTCAAATCTAGAGTTATTCTTAATATTAAAATGATATGTACCATTTTTTGTGGAGTTGGCATACCCTGAATTTAAGGTAACAGTTAAAAGTAAGCATACTATTATTATTTTCATTTCTATTAACCAAATTAATTAAACATAATTTGCAGACTAATCTCGATGTAATCTAATTCATATAGTAAGTATTACGCCAATTTGACTGATTAATTTTTATTTCGGGTAATTCTTACGATGCAATCTATTTTTTTATTCTGATAGTTTCAATTATGAAAGCTTAATTTTCTCTAAAGAACTAATAATAACTAAGGGGTTGAGATGGTCTGGTTTAAGCGAACAAGAAAAATAGTTAGAAAAGCTACTAACTTTGATGGCATTTATCATCAACAAAGTTTTTTAATTAATCTTTTTCGATATTTATTTAAATGTAAGCATGTACAAAATGAAATTGACTTTGGAAACCTTAATGATTTAGGTATTGATAATAATAAAGTTAATCGTGCTCTTAATCTATTTACTTGGTATTACAGGCTTTTTGGTGCACTTTTTATTATATTGTTGGTTTATACATTATATTTGATACTAAAATCCCATTTAATGAGTGCTATATTAAGCGGAGCACTTAGTTTAGTATTTTTAGCTAAATTTTTTAAATTTCATTTTTGGACATTTCAAATCCACTCGAAAAAATTAGGTTGCAGTTTCAATGAATGGATTAACTATTTACTTAAAAGGAGTACAATATGAGTACTTCGATTTGGGCAAATATTCCAGCTGCTGATCATTCAGAGTCAGTTTTGCAAAGTATTTTTGGTGTTAATGTTAGTACCATTTTAAATAATACTGAGCCAACAACGCTTTTTGGTTATTTATTTAGCTATTATAATACAGGCTTGCTAGCCATCGTGTTTGTCATTTATGCTTTTATTATCATTATTGGTACAGTTAATACAGCCAAAGATGGTCAGTTTCTAGGTAGAAATTGGAGTGGTCACTGGATTCCATTAAGGGCTATTTTTGGTTCAGTCGCTGCTATACCTTTTAAATCAGGATACTGCATGGCTCAGTATTTGATTTTTGCTATGGTTGCATCTGGGATATCATTTGCAGATTATTTATGGATGCATATTGTTACTGAAGTTGTTAACGGTAAAGTGCCACCTGTTGTTAGCACCAGTGTTAATGATACAATAAAAGGTGACTTATCTATCTATATGATGAGTCAGTTGACCCAGTCTATTGTCAATAACCCTAAGTTTATAGGTAATGGTAAGCTATGTTCAAAAGAAAATAATGCTATTTCCTGTAATATTAGTTATCAAGCACCTGTGACAAGTGACTTTATCAAAGCGTATGCTATTCCAATAAACCATGGAACTTGGAAAGGATGGCCAACGGATATTAAGTTTATACAAGATGACTGGGAGCCATTTATTAAAAGAGGTATGACAGCATGGTCTCTTCTAAACACTGCAAATAATTATGTACAAGTTCAGCTAACCAATGCTACTTGGAATGGTACATATGTAATTCCTTCAATGGATAAAAATCAAGCCCAACAAAATCTTACTAAATTATCTCATCAATATGGTGATTTTAATACTAAGGACTTTTTAAATAATCCTGATAAAATTTCTGTCCCTAAAGGTTTGGATGATGCAACGCGTATTATTATTAAGTCTTTGGAATCTAAGCAATCAACTATTATGCAAAAATGTCAATTTGATGATACAAATAATATTTGCTATAAGGCAAAAAATTATGGCTGGTGGGATGCAGATCAGCTATATCTATCACTAGATAACAGCTTATCGGGAAACTTACAAAATTTATATAATAATTTTAATGACTTTTCCAAAAGTTTAAACTCTGGATTATCCAATACCCAAGTTCCCGTAACTTATAAAAGTATTAAACTTGAATTCGAAACAAGTTACACACCTTTAAGTGCATTTTCTGGGGGAGGTTCATATTCACAAAGTGATACATTTAAACCTCATACCTCTAGTGATCCAAGCAGTGCAACAATGGCATTTAGTGGTTATAATATGGTTAATTTAAGTCACTATACAAATCTCAAAAAAACTAATACGTTTGCTGTTTCTTTAAGTAATGTTAGAGATACGTTTAATAAAATTATCTATAAGGCTTATAATGTTACTAATAAAACTTCATGTGCCACAAATAGCGATTGCTCTAAACTAACAAGTCAAGTTAATTCTCTGATTACAGATGGTGTGGAGTTTAAGTATGCACAATATTTATATATACTTTCGAGCATTGCACAATCGGCCTATAATAATTATATAAATAATAATGATACAATAACGCCAACGCCACAACAGCTAATTGAAATTATAATTCAACCTACGCTTAATTTATTTACTTTCTTCCAAGCCAACAATGTTAATTTTGCTACTGACTCTGGTAAGCCTAACACAAATGGTGTGACAGATCCTGCAGAGAATCTATTATCTAATATTTTTAAACGATTACTTGGCGGTAGTGCTGTTAGTGGTAGTAGCGTTGGTGGGTTACTTAAACAAATCTATAATATTGGTAATGTAGAAGATCAAGGTCAAGGATTTGCAGCGAAAAACTTTAGCATGATACAAAATGTTCAATCAGTTGGTATGGCATTAATTGAAGGAACAATTAGTGATATGTTAGACATTTTTGCTACAGCTAAATTGCAATTATCCGGAATTAAAAATGATGCAGATCAAAAGATTAGTAATTTAGAAAGTGATTCGGTAAATGCATCAATTATTAATGCAGTTACCTTTGGAATGAGTAGTAGTATTACTCAAAATGTCATGAGCCTAAAATTTGCTGAAGCCATGTATCATACGACTATGAAACTTGCTTCTTTTACTTTAAGTCTTATTTGGATGCCGATGGTCTTATTTGTTTTGACAACTATATTTGGAATAGGTGTTTCATTTACTTTAATTATTCCACTGACACCATTTATTTTATTTTGGGCAGGGAAAGTTGCTTGGCTATTGCTTGCTATTGAAGCAATGGTTGCTGCTCCAATTGTTGCTTTAGGTTTAGTCTACCCTGAAGGCCATGAAGTATTTGGTAAAACAGAGCCTGCTATTCAAATTTGTATGAATCTAGTTTTAAGACCTGTATTTATGATTGTTGGTATGATTGCAGGAATTGGATTAACCTATATTTTAATTCAATTTTCATCAGAAGGTTTTAAGGCTGTTACAAACTCTTTATTAAGTCTTTTGCCTGTTGGAGATGGTACAGATGCTGCTACCTATTCAAGAGGTGTATTAAGTTGTTTGGTTATCTTTATTTATGCAACTTTTTTAGCGATGGCATTTACAAAGTGTTTTTCGTTAATTTATGTGATTCCTGATAAAGTTTTACAGTGGATTGGAAATACTAGATCAGAGCGTGCTGGAGAAGCTGAAATACAAGAATTTAAAGGTGCAACCACACAAATGGCTCAACAAGGTGCACAAGCTGGAGGTAGTACTTTAAATGAAGGATTGCAAGCTCAAAAAAGTTATACACAATCAGCAACTGATGGTGCTTATAAGGTTGGCGAAGCAGAATCAAATAAAAATATGGCCATTGGTAATACTGCAGGAAGTATTGGTAAAAGTATTGCAAAGTCTGGTATGAATAAACAGTTAATGACGTAGTAAATAAACAATTAAGTATTCTTTACGATATTAAATAGGCAATTAAAATCTTATTGTAATAATTATTCTTTAGTAGTGTAAATTAATGATAGGTGGTTGCAAGCAATGACATTTAAAAAATATAAAGAAAAAATACATATCACCATTGGTAAAAATAAAAAGCTAACATTTATACCTGTTGCAAAAATTGATGAGCCTAACAGATCATTAATATTTAGCATTATAAAAGAAGATAATGATCAATATGTTTTAAGAGGATTTTGGAAGTCACGGAGCACATCGCATTGGCGAGCATTTATTGGTGTTAAGTATAAAGAAGAGGGTTTTAAGAAAAATTTACAACTAGGTAGAGAAAGCCACGCTTGCTATATACATGAGACAATGGTTCTTCCAGAGCTTAATGATAAGTTAGAAGAATTTTCAATTAATAATGTGTCGAAAAATTTAAGCTCTAACCAAACTAAGACGCTATTAATGGCTAAAAATCTTAAAAAACTTGAATCAATATATAATCTTCCAAAAGATAGCATGCAAAAGTATGCAAATTTTAAAGACTCTAAAAATCCAAAGCATAGTACAAAATATCTCAATCAGTTTGCAATTGAATATAACCAAACGAGGAAAAGAGCTATCACCACAAAACTAAAAAATTTTTCAGATAAGAAAAAATATATTAGTAATATAGAGATACAACAGAGTAGATTTAAAATGCCTAATGAATTAAAGTCATTTTCTGATTATTTGATTAAGAAATTAAAATGTGTTTCTGATAAAGATATCAGAAAACTAGGATATCAGGGTGAAAATTTTACTCATACTTTAACAAAAGATAAATTTAAACAACTCTTATTTAAAGTGGAATTAGAGAGAGAGAATTCATCAGGAAATAAGCAAAAAGATCATTTAATTATTGTATTTGCCATAAAAGTACAAGGTTTAGGCTTATATAATGGAGAATGTTATGTTAGGCAAGTCTATTGGGAAGACTCATCAATTAATAATTTTGGTGTCAGATCTGAAATACCAAGCGACTTGTCTTTTTTAATACAGAAACCTTGTGATTATAAACATCAAGTCAGTAAAGAATATCGTGGGCGTGATGTAGGAAATCATTATAGTTGCTTATTACAATTTGATAAAACTGCTTCATTTAATCAGGGCCTTATTCAATCAATATACTCTACAAATGTAAGTATAAACAATTGTTTTCTAGAATGTTTACTTGATAAAGCAAGTACAAAAGTTAAAAACCGTAAGCTATCTTTGGGTTTAGCTGGAAAAAAAGTTTCCAATGTTGGAACTAACTCTAAAAGCTTTATTGTACAAACAAATTTGGCAAATGCAGTAATTTTAGTTAATATTCCAATGATATTAAAATATGATCCTAAGGTATTTAAACTACTATTCATTGAAGCTCTTCAGGTTCTTAATATTTCTACTGATAAAAATAAATCTAGTAGGGATGATGCTATACAAAAGCTTTATATAGGTGCAAATACTTTTCAATTAAAAGGCAAATCAGATCCAAACTCGATTTTTAAAAATTTTCTTGAAGATGAAGAAAATAAAAAAATACAAAAAAATGAATCATATCAAAATTAACGAGGAAATGATGTTATGAATAAGGCTATTTTTTCATAAACAACAAGTAAAGCGAGTGAAAAAAGAACATTATACAAAAATAAGGATATGCAGTTACAATGTTGTGTTGTAAATTTACTTTGAAAACTTACAGTTGAAGTTATAGATAGTTAAATAGAAATTATTTTACCATCTTTAATAACAATATTTTCATTAGCATTGCACCATAGTTTAACTTGATGAATATAATAAGATGTTAAAAACTGGCACAGCTCGAATTTTGTTTCTATATCAAAAATTGATCTTAAATCATCTATATACTTTTCTACTGTTCTTCGAGAACGGTGAAAGGTTTCTGCAAAATAATTTAATGGCATATGTAATGCTAAAGGTAATAAGTAAGTCATCTGAGTTTTTGTTAAATTAAACTTAGTGGCTAATTCAGAAAATGGATCGAAATCATACTCAATATCCTTATATATGAAATACTCATGAAATGTTTTTGGTAGAATTTGTGATGCTTGAAAAATAGGAGCTGCTGCATAAAAAGAAATTGATATGCTATTTAGTAAGCTATAGATGTTACAGTAATCTTCTGATGAAACTGGGTTTGTGAAAATAAAAAAAAAGGTATCTTTAAACGAATGAAACTTATGGCTAATCGCGATAGATGATAGTCCGCCCTCAGTACTTATAAATTGGTCATATTGCTTTTGTTTGTCAGGTTCCAAAAATTTTCTTCTATCATAAATGGGTAGATTACAATTAAAATTCATCGTAATATCTGATTTCCAAAACTCTTTTTTTGCATAATATAAAGCTCTTATTGGTTTAGGTAAAATCATATTACATTCACCATTTGGAAATAATCTAAAAAAAGAAAACGTGCTAATATTACTAGGGAGCATCTTAATAATACGCTGTACTGGTTGAGAACACTCTGTAGATCTTTTTAAATATTTTGCAAATTCGAGAGTTTCAAACATTTTATTCGTTATATTAAACTTCATATATTAAGCCTATAGTTAGTACATACTGTAAATTCATTTAATGCTTTAATTGCTAACTTTCTCTAAGTGAATTATTCACTGATATTAGAGTTGATTATTATAAATTTACTACAATGAAAAATATACTATTAACTAATTAAATATGCAAATATTATGGCTTATTCAATATTGTAGTAGTCAACAAAATAATTGGGGATAAGCAGTATGTAAACAACATTTAATTAAAACTAAAAGCATAAATAATATTGATTAATTAGAAAATACTATATTTTGAATGAATAGTTCAAATTAAAAGTTTGATTAATTGCGTAAAACATACGATTAAACTAATATTCAAATAGTGCCAAAATATGATCATCAGACTGAATTGATGAGGGTTGTTTAATGTTAACTAAAAACATGTATTTCAATAAGAAAAATATTATAAGTTCTCTATTTTATGCTAAAAAAATCATGTTGTGGGTTTTAAAAAATTACTTTAGAATTTTTGTTATAATTATGATGCTTATAGGCACTATTACTGCAAATAGAAGCTTTAATACTAATTCTTTATGGGTATATGCAATAACATTAGTTATTTTGTATTATGTAATTTTTCTTTGGAATAAATAATATCAATGTAATTGATTGAAAGTTGATAATTTAAAAAATAATTGACTTTAGGGCAGAGTTATAAAAATATCGTAATTCTTACTATTAAAAGTACCAAAAATAAAATTAGGCTTAGATTTAAGTAAGCAAGTAACTTTTTTCAATACTATTAAATGGTTACTGATAAGGCTTATTTAGATAAAGGAGTATGTCTAATGAAGGATCAGCAGCGTATAGTTTTATTTAGTTTAGTATCAACGATAAAAAAGTTATTTGTTATAGGTTTGGTATTTATTTTTTTAAATTTATTATGTAGCAATTTATGGTCATTAACACTAAAGTCACAGTGGGGTAATAAAGATAATAGCCATCATTTGATTGATGGTGTTTTTGTTGTTTGGTGGAATAATTCAAAAGACCGTTCTGTAGAAGCAAAGACTATTTTATCAGAGTTAAATAAAGTTCGAGATGATGTTATGAATCATTTTGGAATGATTGACCCACCAAATATTACTAATGGAAATTATATCAATATCTATTTGCATCAAGGTCAAGGTGACACTGTATTTCCAGTTGGAAATGGTGTTGGAACAGATCAATGGGGTAATCCATATATGACAATTGGTAGTGCTGATATTAATAACTTAGATCATGAAGCCTTTCATCTATATCAATATAATGGTGTTGTTAGATATAGAGGTGACACAGGTTGGTATATTGAGTCTTCAGCTAATTGGTATGCCGCAATTAGAAATAAGGATTATGCTACTAGGTTTATTGGGGCAAGTTCTTTGGTTCATCATCCACAGCTACCAATGTGGCACTCCTCTTTTTTTAATAGAGAAGAAGGAGAAAAGTATAATTGGGGTAGGGCGATGCATCAGTATGAAATGAGTACATTTTTATATTACTTAACAAAATTTTGTCATGTTTCTGAAGAGGTTATTGGTGGTGCTTTTTATAAACGAACAGGTTTTTTACCACAAAAATATCTATATGAAGCAATTGGCAAAGATAAGTTTAGAGAGTATTGGCTAAACTTTACTGCACAATTGGCGGGAGATTATGGCTTTCTAACGCCAGATGAAGCCCGTCGCTCAGAAGAGGGATGGTATCGCCATATGGAGGGACAGAATGATGATCAGCGCTATGTTAAAATTATGACTAACTCTGGGACAGAAGGACAATATATTAGACCTGATTGGGAACATATGCCAAAAGGATGGAGCTATAATGCTTTTAAAATAATAAACTCTCAGAATGCAACATACACCGTTTCTTTAGAGGCTGATAAAAAAGGGACTAACCAAACGATATCTAATTTCAATGGAAAAGTTGTTATTTTCAATCATAGTAAGAAAAAATATTATAATTTTAAAATGCTTGATTTACATCATGGTGAGGTGAGGTTTGATGTAAATAAGAATGATAATGAAATTTATATTATTGTTGCATCGATGCCTGAGTCGTTTTCTTCAAATGAACGTTATCCTTATCAAATAAAAATAGATAGATCAATTAAGAGTAACTTTGAGCACACACTTGATTGTATTAAAGCAAGCTATGTTTATCAAAATGTTTGTACTTGGTCTAAATGGACTGAAATGTATAAGCAGTGTAAAACTTATCAATATCCATCTTTAGATGATGGTTTTTTTGCAACTAAAGTTAAGAAAGGTTTATGTAATATAGAGAATTGGTACAACCTGATGATAAAACTTAAATTTCGTCAAAACCCACCAAACTCACTTGAATCATCATTGCTATGTGTTAAGCATTATGCCGATCAGAATCAGTGTACCTGGGCTCATTGGAGCGAAATGTATTCAATTTGCCAAACATATGACTATAAAGAATTAGACACAGACAACTTTTTACTTAATCAAGTTATTGATCATAAATGTACTCGAGATAATTGGCCTAAGTTAATAGAGGATATTTTTAATCATTAATATTTTTATTTAATGATAAAAATGTGATTTAGATATATAGTATACTTTACGATTATTAAATTTTCCTAAATTTCGTATTCTATTACAAAGTAAAATTTAGGAGAAAAATATGCCAGGCAAAAATTCTAATTATCTTAGTAAAAATAATAAAACAAAAAATCGATTAGCGATAGTAAATGAAGGTAATGCTAAAATTCATAGACATTTAAATAAATTATATCAATTGAATAAAGTAGAAGGCTTTGGTGGAGAAAAAAAACATATAATGATGATAATTTAAAATACCACATAACTTGTATTATGCAGTTAAATTTGCAATGGAAAAGATCAAAAAAATGCCTGGAGTAGGCTATAAATCAGTATTGGATGATAAAATACATTCAAAGGAGTTCAATGATCTATTAAATCTCGATAATTTTTTTGTAACTTATCTACTTGAATATCTTAATGAAGCAAAAATTAATAAATCTAAAAGTAGATCCCCATATACTCAAGGGTTGTATGATCTTGCTACTAAGAGACCTAAATTTGATAATGCATATAATAAATTAGAAGACTTTCTATCAAAACAATTATTAATTCAAGACTGTATTAATAAGCTTTTATCTAAATGTACTCAATTGTATAAAGCAAAATATGGAGGTATAAAAGTAAAATATGATCATAAAGAATATAAAATACCAAAAAGTTTAGCTAAAGCGTTTAAAGAGGCAGAAAATAAAGCATTACGCAAGATGACAGATAAATTAGAAGATAGTCCTAATACTAATAGTATTGCAAAAAGTATAATGGAATCTCTTGCTTTAAGTCATAGTAATAAGAGTAAAGGGAGGTCTGACGAAACTCAACATTTGTATAATTTTGCTAACGAAAATAAATCAAGTAAAAATGCCTATGATATATTAATAAATAGCTATCTATCAGGACGGTTAAGAATACTAGAAGCACAGAAAAAATGCGATGAAGGAAAAAATTTAAGAATAAAAAGGAAAAAAGATAAATCGATAGTAGTAAAAAATACAGATACACCATTTTATAAAAGGGATTTAGAAGTAGGAAATAGTTCTGTATTTGAAGCTATAAATGATGCTTTGCGGTAAGCAAGTGTGCATCTTTATCAAAACGGGTAACTCTCCTCTAGTCAGCTAGAAAGGTCAGATTAAGTCTGAACTAATACACTTTATGCTATTTTTGATTTAAAGTTTGATGACAAAAAATTAGATCATAAAGAAAAAATAATACAAACTATCTTTAAACTTATATCAACTGCTTATACTAAGCTTGCAAATTCTTTGGAGATAGGTAATAAGCCTAAAATAAATGAATCTGTTAAAGATATCCAAAATATCTTAACGGATGCTTTAACAATTTCTCTTTCAAAATCTAAAAATAAGAAAAAACACAAAGATAAACCGATAGTAGAAAAAAATAACACGGATAAGTTATTTTATAAAAGGGATGTAGTAGCAAATAATCAAGTATTTGAAAGTATACAAGATTCCCAACTGTAGCGATAGTTAGGGGGTTAGCATGTCTCTTAGTGGGGCTAATAAAAATAAGCTACCAGCTTTTCTGATGGTAGTTTAATTCTAATTAATATAAAAGTAAGAGTTTATTTAAATATTTAATCAATAAAAATATCGTAAACCTTACGCTTAAAATAGGTATGCTATATCAACTATTGTAGATATTGTGAACAATATAATATGAGTATTCTAGGTATGTCTAAATATAATGATAAAAGAATTTCAGAATTATTAAAAAATAGTAATGATTTAGATAATAGTCAAAAAGAAAGCCTAAAAAATTTCGCATTTGAAAAGTTGCAGGGCTTAAATGATTTAGCTAGCATGCGAGTAATTAGACTCTTAGAGAAATATAATAGCTTAAGCCCAGCAGGGAAAGAGCAATTATCAAGAGGCTTGACAAATCATATAGGTGAAAGTTATCAAAAAGCTAAAGATGGTATTAGTCAAAGAACAGATTTACTTATAGATAATTTAGCTATTATTGGTGTTTTTCTAGAATTAACAATTCGATACGCGAGAGGAGAAAAAGAAAATTTACAATCGTTAAATGCTTTGTTTAAAAGATTACAGCTAGAAAACCCTGAATCTCTATTTGGATTAAATCAAAATAATACCTCGCCAACTATAGAAAGTGATACAAGTGCCAATAATCCAATCTTGACTAATCAAAATAACGCACAGACTAATAACAACAATAACGCAGCAAATTCAGTTTCACAGCCAGATAATTTATTTTTTGAGTTTGGTAATAATAACCAGCATGTTCCAAGTAATGATTTATCGTTACGACTTAATGGTTAAAGGGAGGATGCTTTAAAAATGGCAAATCCAAAGCTCTCATCAATCAAACAAAAACAAACAAAACTATATAAAAAGATTAAAGATAAATATCTTAGTTTAATGGAATCAGTTTCTCAAGATAATAAGCAGAAATTTAGATTAAATTTTTTAAAAAAAATAAGGGAAATGGAGCTTAATGAGTCTAATATTCAATCAATTAGCCAAAATGAAATATTAAATGCTCAAGATAACAATATTAACAATAATAAGCAGGATCTTAATAAATTATTTTTATGGGAGTTTAGCGAAGCAAAGCAATTACAAAATTATTTATCTAAAAAGAAAAAATCGGTTTATGATCATTTAAAATCTAAACGTTTGGATTATTATGATCAGTTTTTGGAAAGTAAAATTAAAAAATTAATTTCGGATAAAGACTGTAAAGTTGAAACCATAATAGCTGCGAATAAAAGAACAACAACTTACTCTTTAAAAGATATTGCTAGCCATGCAGAAGTTGTTAACTTTAAGGAAGTAGCTTCTAAGAGTGGGGCCTGGAAAGTTGAAGCAGAAAATAATAAATTTGATGCTAAATTACTAGCAAAAATAGTACAGATAAAAGGAGTAGCTAATCACTCAAAGATAAAACTTGGCGGTAATTGGAGTCAGAATCAAATCGAAAGTTTTTTAGATGAATGTGTAATGCTTGGTGTTAATTTAAAGTATTTAGTACTTGATAATAGCCTAAAAGGAAAATTCAGTGAATTGATAAAAACAAAACAAACTGAACAAATTAACCAATTTAATGCGCTTAAAAATAAAGATACGTTAGTCGGTATGCCAATGTTTGAACAATTTAGAGATAATAATAGTCAAAATAGTGTAAATAATTCAAAGAGCTTAACTTTTTCATTTTAAAGCTATATCAGGTAATTCATACGATTATAATTGAAATTTTCAAATGTCATAATAATAAATTATTAATTGTGATATTAAGGTGTCAGTTATGCCAGAGAATATTGAAGTTATATACGATAAAAATAAAGTAGAAATTAAAAATGCTAAACAATTGACACAGCTAGCACAAGATAATATTAAATTTACTACTCAAGGACAAATTTTAACAAATGCTACAATTAAACGTGCTACTAATAAGAATCTAAAAGATAAGACAGCTTTATTAGTTTATGATGTGAATGACAAGCAAAAATTTTATAATCAACTAGAAGGTGCTTTGAAAGGTGATAAGCAAAACAAAAATTATGCAAACTTAAAGAATAATTTTAATAAGCTAATTGTTGGCAGCGAGCGTTTTTCTATTACACCAATTCATACAGAAATGTATATGCATATACTAAGAATAACTAGAGTATTAACTGAAAACTATGATAAGAATAAAAGAGATTCAATAAAAAATAATTTACAACAATTGGTATTTAATCAAATTTATAAATTATTAAATCACGATTTAGCTGCCTACTTAAATTCTAAAGATAAAATAACCGTTCAGCAATTAAATGAATATTTAGATACTTTGAGAGAACCATATGCCATTTTAATAGAGTCGATGGTTGCAAGCTATAGTAAGCTCTTTGATGTAGACTATCCAAGTCATAATCAAATGAAAAAATCGCTTAAGGATAAAACAGCTGAAGATATAGATATAATTTCTACTAATCAACTATTATCTCAATTGACGTTGATTACTGCCCCTGAAAATGGTAATTCTTCACATAGTAAAAAACGTGCAAAACCGGCGCTAATGTTAATGCAACGCTTTAAGAAAGATAAAAAAGATGAGCATTCTTATCAATTAATCCAAACACAGGGTAGAGTGCCTTCTTTAACAACCCCTACTTTGAAAGACGGTACTAAGTTATCAATTGAAGAGCAACTAGAAAAAATTTTTGATTATTATGCAAAGTTTATTGACTTTAATAAGCAGTGCTCTGTTGTATATAATCTATTTACTTCACTTCCTCGCGGTTTTGATTCCTGTAATCAACAAGCATCAGCAAAAGAAATTTTTAAAGGGTTACATCGATATAATAAAAGACAGCTTGATAAACCTGAGAGTGAAAGAAAAAATAGACCATTTTGTTATGCGTTTAATTTAGCTGTCAATCAGCATACAAAAAAACTTGAATATACATCGTCTACGGATGAAGTAAAAGAAGCATTGATTTTTGCAGATATAGCATTATTTACATCAATGGAGAGATTAGGTTTTTTACCTCAAAAATGTAAGAATAATTTAAAGTTTATAGAGCACCATTATCAGAAATTTTTAAATAATAAAAATGAAAATAAGGGACTTTTTTGCCAATCTAGCTACTTTAATCAGACTAAAACTACAGTTGTAGCTATTAAAGATTATATACTTAATAATGATATCAATGAAAATCGAAATAAGGGTAAAGGAAAACAGAATCAAATAGCGAGTGCATTGTTAAAACTATATAGTGCTAAATTTCATGGTCATGATCCAAGCAAAATGAAAGGACAAAAAAAGTTTGCTTCAATTATTCAAGCAATGCAGCTATCAATCGATCAGTTTAATTTAAAAGGCTGTAAAAGTGCGAATGAGCGTTTTTTAAAAATTGAGAATATGAATGAGTTAATGCTTGCCTATGCCAATAGTACGAATATTATTTATTCAGAAAAAAATAAAAATGGTGGAACTATCAATGTCGATATATCTGCTAAAATAAATCAATGCTTTGAAGCATTTAAAAAAAATAATAATGGTAGCAAATTTACCTTTGGTTTATTAAAGATTGTTGATCAATATATTACACGTGGTTCGGGTTCACTGGTTGCTATTTTAGATTGTGGCAGTGATAAAAGTAAATCAAGCAAAAAATCGTTGTCTAATTTACCAAATAAACAACTAGATGTTGGTGGCATAAATACCAATTATCATGCTGCATTGATTAGTACTAAGACTGAATGTCAGAAACATGCAGTTGATGTGCAATCTCATAAGGGAACTAAAAAAAGACTGCCTATTATTACGAATTTAACTGATAAATGTTTTAAAAAATATTCAAATAAAAGTGATGACAATAAAATAGAACTCACGCAAAAAACATTATTGGAATTATGTATGAAGGTATTAAAAGAATATACTTCAAGCTGGGGGTTGAGACACCATTTTAGAAAAGAAGCTAAAAAAGCACATACGGCAATAGGTGAAATGAGAAGTGATGATGTAGATGTAGTTAATAAGCTAGAAAACTTAATATTTCGATTAACCTCAGAAATGAAAAATTCAGGTAAATATACTAAAAACTCTACCTATAATGCAAAACTTATATTTATAAGTACGAAAGTACAAGAGTATAAACAGCAACAGCAACTTAATTGATAGGCTATATCTCGTAAACCTTACGATATTAATCAGAAGTAATAAAATTTACCATTAAATAAACATATATAAAATATTTTGGAGGTTGTGGTATGCCAATTAAATTAAATAAAGAGCAAGTGAAAACTTGGTTAGAATACATGGAAAAGGATGCTGGGAACTTTGATGATGGTAAACCATCCTTATCCGGTGTATTGTCGAATTTAGATAAGGAAGGTCTACTAAAAAGCCAAGGCTTTTCGACTTATATTTCTGGGTTTGTTCATAAAATTATTAGAAAAGCAGGTCGTGATGACGATAATGAAGAAATCCAAAAGTTTATTAAAGAGCTTACAATACAAATAACTAAAGATAAATTATTTAAAATGATCAATTTACTAGATCAAAAGGCTAATTCAATTTATAAAAAATTGAAAGATAATAATGAAGTGAGTGATGATGACGTAAAAGAATTAAATAATTTATTAAATATAGTAGGATCTAAAAAAGCATTTATAGAACATATTAAACAGCAACAGCAACAGCAACAGCAACAGCAACAGCAACAGCAACAGCAACAGCAACAGCAACAGCAACAGCAACAGCAACAGCAACAGCAACAGCAACAGCAACAGCAACAGCAACAGCAACAGCAACAAAAAAGCAATGGTGTTAATGGTCATAATAATAACAAAATTGGTCAAGTAGCTGAGAAGAAAAAGATTGTTAATTTTAATTTTGTTGATGCAGTTGAAAAGCTAAGCTACGAAAGTGAAGGTTTTTATCAGGATGTAAAAAAGGCGCTAAATAAACAATTACAAAGTAACGTTGAGGTTGAAAAAATTAATGATAATTTTACCTATTCAATAAAAGCTCAGAATGAGCAAGCAAATGGTATCGGTGCTAATAACAACAATAATAATAATAATGATAATAACGATGGTGATGATAATGATAATGACGTGGAAGAGGAAGATAATAATAGTCATCACGTAATTCAAAATGAAAATATCACAGCAAAATATAATACGACCAATAACAGTCTTACTGTTTCTGATGGTTTTAATCCTAAGTTTATTGCTAGTGTATTGAAAGTTCATGCATGTAAACTTCAAGGAAAGATTAATATATCAGGTGATATGTTAAACAGCTTGGGAGATGATGAACTTAAAGAATTCTTTAGTGAGTGTAATAACTTACAAATTGATTTAGAGCGGTTTGAGAGTAGTAATAGCAATGTTAAAAACGCACTTAACGCTGTAATAAATCTTAATAAAAAAATAAATAAACTACCTGGACCAGTATACTTTAATTTTGGTAACAATTGTGGAAATGATAAAAAAGGCTTGGACATAGATAAGCTGTTCGAGGATTTTTAAGAAAAATCATAATATTAATTCTTGTTGTTTGTTGCCATTTTGAATAATAAATAAAAACTAAAATTTTTACCTTTCAGTTTATAGCTAGGGCTGGGAATTAGTGATTCTAAAAATATTAATTTGAGGATAATGTATGCCAAATCTAAATAAAGTTCAAAATTTTGTAGAACATCAATACAGTGATAATGATAATAATGCCTATATTATCAAAGATATTGAAAGGCATAATAAATCAATTTTAAACGAACTTAACCAAGTTAAAGATAATAAAGAGCAATATAATACATATGTTAAAAATTCTACAGAGTATTTAGATAATTTATCTAAACATATGTTTAATGAAGCTGTAAAAGGTGCTAATTTTGATGATCTAAATAAGAGTGATGTACGTAAAAATTTAGCTAAATTTAATAACTTTTTATCTGATAAAATCGTATCAAGTATTTTATTTAATCATCATGCACAAGATATTGCTGATATGTATTCATTCTGGATTGATGTTGCAGAACAAGCTTTAAAAAATAATAATTTTGAGCTAGCACAAATTGTATATTCTGCTATTACAAACATTGAAGTTCGTAGAGTTATATCGACTGAAAAATCTAAAAATGATAAAGGTGAAATTGAAATAAATAAAAAAAATATTGCTATTTTACTTAGTGATACAGTTGCAAATAAAGCTGAAGATTTAAAACACATGTTTGTATCAAATGGAAAAAATATTCGCAATAAATTAGGAGAAACTAATAGTAAAAATTTTGGCCCATTATCTTATTTTAGTGATGATATTTATAAATTAAATTTAAATAGAGAAGCTAATAAACGTACAAAAAATGAAAGCTTAACAAAGAAACTAGATGAGGTTCAATCAAGGCTTAATAATACTTTTAACTCATACTTGAAACAATCAAAGAGTGTTAAAGGCTGTAAACATATTGTGAGAACTCAACATGACTTATCTAGTGACTATATGGAAAAAAGTGATCAGCATAGAAAATTCTTAGTTCCATTTGCATATCTTAAAAAGCAGTTAAAAGATAGTTCGCATATAAGTGATTTTAGATCTGGGTTATTTAATCAGTGTCACTCATTAAAAGATTTATGCTTTGCTGCTGTAGTATCTAAAAAAAGTAGCATCTTTCATGTTGGTAGTTCATGTAAAGAATTAATTAAAATTATTAATAATGATAAGAAATTGGAGCCTCTTATAAAAATGTTAAGGCCATCTGGTGGAGATGTAAGAGTGCGCGATTTAAGAGCATTTGCGCTAGGACAAAAAGAGCCGCCTGCTAAGTGGAGTGATAAAGATAGAAAAAATGTAAAATATTTTTCATCCATTAGAGTTAAGTGTAAAAATAAGCAATATATTTGCTCAAAGAAAAATTCAAAAATATTTAAATCTGTTTTAACTGGAGCTGTAATTGGGGGAGCATCCGCTTCTGTTCTAGCAGCAGTACCATATTCTTTACCATTGGTTTTAGCTGGAGCAAAGGTTAAAGTAGCAGCAGCTAGTACTGGCTCTTTAATAGGAGCTACTTGTGGTAAAAAAATATCAAATACTCAAAAAAATCAATCTACATCAATGCCATTTTTTGATTTTGTTAGTAATGTAGATAAAAGTGTGGATAACTCTATGTAAACAGAATTAACTGTTATTACCTCTGTTGTTTTTAAGTTAATTCATAATAAAAAATAACCGTAATTCTTACCATTCAATTTATAACGATTAGATGTGAAAATATATCAAAATAAATAATTAAAGAGAAAATAAAATGCCATATCGCGGAGATGCTAAAACAAACCTCATAAATCAGTTAAGTGAATTAAATAAACCGCCTTATGATCTAGGTGATGAAGTTAAACTATTCAAAAAAAATATTAATAGTAAATTAGATAGTGATAAAGATAAAAAGCTTATAGATGATTATTTAATAGATATAAAAAATATATTGAATGCTAAAGATGCTAATAAAAGTGAACGATTAATTAATTTATCTCACTATTTGCAGTATCAAAATTGGATGTTGGGGAATAATATACCTAAGTATTTAGACATTGATGATAATGAAGAAAATATTAATCAATCTATTAACTTTGAAAGTAATTCTGAAACTGTAGCAGAAGGTTATGATGAAGAAGGTTATGATGATGAAGGTTATGATGATGAAGGTTATGATGATGAAGGTTATGATGATGAAGGTTATGATGATGAAGGTTATGATGGCGATATTGAAGATGGAGATAAAACTCAATGGAGTAGAATATTAAATAACCATAAAAAGCTTGATTTATCGGCTAATAATATAATAAAAAATTTAATGAATATTGATACTATAACCTTGATAGATACAATAAAAAACGAGTTAAATATAAGTAAAAAGAATAATTTAGAGCCAAATGATAATAATCAATTTCTATTTTATTATCGAGATCAAGATCAAAGCAATAATTCTAATGACTTTGATAGATAACTAGCGCATTAAGGTAGCATAGCTCAAATAATATTTTGTTTTCTTAATTTTTCTAATAATAAGCTATTAGCGTAATTCTTACGATATGATTGATTCTGATTATTGTTAATATTTCATCATGTAATAAAAATAAAGACTTAGACGTTTTTTTATAAATTTAACAGTCAGTTTACTGAGCTAAAGCATAAAGCTAATAGTCTAGAGGTGCTAGATGATGCCAAAAGAAAATAAAACAAAGTATGCAGTATTAGGGATGTTATGGGATAAGCATATGACAGGCTATGAAATCCAGCATCAAATTGTTAATAAAATGTTAGATAATTGGAGTGAGGGGTTTAATTCAATCTATCCTTGCTTAAAAAAATTAACATCAGAAAATCTAGTTAAATCTAGCACTACTGAACGACCAAATGTAGTTACTTATACGATTACCAGTCAAGGGAAAGAATTATTAAAACACTGGTTAAACCAGACAGACTCAACTAATTTAATTAGGAATGAAGAGCTCTTGAAGATATTTTTTAGTAATAATATAGACTCAGAACAATTTAACATATTAATAAATAAAGTAAGACAAGAAAGTGAATTACAATTAGACAAAATGCTCAAAAGAAATTTAAGTGATAATCAAGGGTCAGAAAAAATCATAATTCTTTATAATATATCAATGCTAAAAGCAAAGATTAATTGGTGTAAACTAATGATAAATAATCAATATAATTTGGATAAGTATCTGATATAAAATATTTAAATTATATTATAAATATTAATTACATAATTAAAAATAGATAAGGTGGGTTAATATGAAAGCTGATCAGATGAATAAAAAGGAAGTTGGCAATATTATTAAAAGAGCTATTAGATTTTATATTTATACTACAAAAGAAAAAATTTTAAGTTTTAAGCATGGTGCTAAAGGTATTAAAAGAGCAAGATTATTATCGAGTATCATAGATAATATGGTAAATGATGATAAAATTTTTCTTACAGATTTAGAAAATTTTATAGAAGCTTATTATTCAGGAAAGAAAAATGTAATATCAAATTATATTCATCATTTTGTAAATAAATACAGAAAAAATAATAATCTTAAGCCGCTAACTGATGCTGATATAAATCTTCTAGTAAATGGAAATGATACAAGAGAGTCATTAAAAACTTATGTTGAATTTGATTACACTAATTATAAGGCTTCAAAGGGTAGTGATGATCAGAGAAATATTAATTTACGTTTACTAGAAGCATGTAAAACTGCAATTTTGCTATATAAGCAAAAAGGAAGTTTTTTTAATTATAAACATGGAGTAACTGGTCTCAAAAGAGCAACTTTATTGCTAAAAATTATACATAGCATTACATTAAGTGACTTGAATAAATTTATAAAAGCTTATAGTACAGAAGATTATGATAAAAGGAAAAAACAATTAACGAACCTTAAGCTTGAAATAAATGGTAAGCCTATAACTGATAATGAGTTAAAATTACTTGTGAGTGGAAAAAATTGGATTGCTTCATTAAGAACTTATATTCAAAATGTCTATAATGATTATGATAAAAATATAATTAAATCAAAAGCTAGCAATAATGATTCTTTTAATAATAGTCATAAGGATGAAAAAGAACGTAGTAAGTCTCAGATAGTAAATCGCATTCAAAAGGGTATTCATAGTGAAAAATTTAAGATATCTATAAAAGAATTAGAATTTAAAAAAGATCACACTACATGACACCTACCAGAGCCATTCTTTGACTAATTGATATTTTAGGTTTAAATGTAGCTTTGATAATATTACAGATATACTCTGAAGAATTAATGGCTCTGGCTAGCGATTTAGCAATAGTTTCAGTACCAATTTTAATCAAAGACTTAGCTTTAAATCCATGCTTTTTAATTTTAATAGGTTTAATGCTTTCTAATATTTCACCTGTACGATAAGACCATATTAATGCAATGGATACAACAAACATAAGCCTTGAAAGTTTTTGCATATCAGTTAAGTGGGTATTCTCAAAATTAAAACCACGTTTTTTAATAGCTGAAAAAAATGACTCAATCTCCCATCTTATTTTATATTGATCGAGTGCATTTAGGTTAAACTCTCTAGTTACAACAATAACTAATTCACCTGTAGGCAGTCGCAGTCCTGAAACATATAAATCGCAGCCTACTATACACTTTGTATTATGAAGTGTTCTTGCTTGTGAAGCTTTAAGAGTTAGAAATAATTTTGAAATCTTTTTATTAGAAGCTAGATAATTACCTTTGGCTCGAATAACAAATTTAACTTGTTTGCTAGACAAATAAGCTATCCAATTTCCATCAATAAATTCACGATCACATAAAAGTGTTTTAATTCTAGTTGCAGGAATAAATTCAAGTAGTTGATCAAATAGTCTCTGCCTATCAATGGCTTTTGAGTTACCTCTCTTTCGCTGAGGAAGCAGTGACCAAATCACAGGAATTGCAACACCTTTATAAGCAATAGCAATCATTAGAAAATTAATATGTACCTTGCCAAACTTCCAGTTAGTTCTATCCATGCATAATATGACTTGATCAGATAGATTGAAAATGGTGTCGACTAGTTTCCAGAGGCTAAGAAAAGATATTTCAAACCTTGTGATAAAACGTTGAAGACGCCTATAACATGACGTAGTTGATGCTTTTGATGGAAAACATTTAGCAATTTGTGAAAGATTAACATCATTTATTATCTGTAGGGCAATAATAAAGTAAGTTAGGCATTCAGTATTCCAAAAAGATAAGTTAAAATAGTGCTTCAGTGACTGTTGTAATTCATTGATGTGTTTCATCATATCGCTCTTTTTTGTTTTTTGGCGATTATAAGAATGAACGATAACAATGAAAAATCAATGGGTTACACCGTTACTGTCGTGTAGTGTGAAAAAAGATAAAGAAAATGTTCAAAAATCAGCTCATATTGTACATCAATGTACCAAGAAAGATGAGCCTGGAACTACTTATTTTGTTAAGTTATTTGATCATACAGAAGAAAAAGAAAATGCAGTTGCAGAAGTAGCATTTAATGTGCTATACAGAGCCTTGATGAGAGATAGTCGAGTTTCAATATCTAACTTAATTTTTGATGAAAATAATAAGAAGATTATTGGTATTGCTTCTAAAGAGTTATGTGAATTTAAACCTTATGTAAACATGGGGCGTGATGAGAAGCTATCGACTCATGGTTCTCTTTCTCTTATAATATTCTAGTATTATCTTTCAAGAAGAAGATTTACATAATTGTAATTATGGCAAAATTAAAATAACTTCAGAGACAAACCCAGAAAAGTCATATCATGTAATGGGAAAAATTGATCATGACTTTATTGCTGCTCATTGGGATAAAATCAAAAAGAAAGACTGGTGTAACCTTATCAATTTTTCGAAAGCGCTATATAGAAATAATATATTTGATTTGCTTGGAGTGAGCAAAAAAATGAGATTTACTCCCACAAAAGCAAATAGTCTTTTTAAAAGGTTTGGACATTTTCTGCGTGGTTTATTTAATGGTGCCAATACAGTAACCACCACAACTGAAGCAAATCTTTTTCTAAGTAATTTTAGTACTATATCAAATTTATCAGAGTTTAAAGTTGTTACTGAGGAAATTAATAAAATTGATATTGAAAGCCTTAAGAAAGATATGAAGACGAGGCTTAAAATGATTAAAGCAACACTTGAGGGTGAAGATCTTCGTATTATGAACAAGGCTAATGAAATAACAACGCACCTAATAAATCGTTTTGCATGCATTAAAAATTGTATGGATTTCTATAAACTCAAGGATAATGCAAGAAACAATATTAAGTGTTTGAAACAACATAAGTTAGTTAGTCAGATTTTTACTGAAATAGTAACAGAGTTATCAAATAATATGTATACTGATCTAAAAAATCGAAGGGTATTTGACTTAGCAAACAATCAAAACAAAGTTTATGCTGATCTCCTCAAGGATATTTCAGTTAACAATTCTCAAATGAATAATAAAGAGTATCTTAATAGTTGTCTTCAACGTATTAAAGAGTTCAAAAACTGTCATAAGCTATTCTCTAAGGCAAAAAAGCAAATTAAAAATATGAAGGATGAAAATAGAAAAAACTTAGCTGAAATTATTTTTGAGAAAATATATACAAAATTATCATATAATATGACCAGCTCTTTAAAAGAACAGCATTCATTTAATATGGCAGATGATTACAACAAAGTTTATGCTGAGATATTAAATGTAATTATAAATAATAGGTATACGAATTCATCTAATCAAAGTAAGAATAATTTAGAAAACAAAAGAGAACAATATGCTAACCAATATATAGAATGTTATGAAATACGTAATAAGGTGAATAAAGCAATTGAAAATATGAAGAATAATCGTGATAAGCATTTATGCCAGGTTCTTGTGAAGACTGTATATAAAGACTTATCGAGTTTGGCTTTAGACAAGGATAAGCTAGAGGTTAATTATTATATATTAAAGAGAATTATAGGCGAAGCTCAGGAATTAAATAAGCCGTCTAAGCTTGATGAGAAGCAAGCATCATTGTTAGACACGTTACAATCAAAGAAACGTAAATCTATTGATATGGATAAAGTAAGCCATCAAAACCAGAACTCTATGGATGTACAATTACTCTTCAATGAACTCGCTAACAAACGTAGAAAGACTAGATCTGAGAGTGTGCTTTCAATGCTTTCTTCTTAATTAATCTATTGATTGGGTGTCTACTTCGTGATAGTGGAGTTAAAGAATAGTTTATTATCTGATCAAATGTTAAACCAAAATCATCTAAAACGATTATCACTTAGGTTATATCTGTTTAAGATTTTAAACAGTGATAGACAAATTTTTTCAGAAGATTACACAACAAAATAGCTTGGTAATTAATCCGACAGTTTACCTTGGTAATGAGACCATTACACCCTATTTGGCTTTAACCAAGGCAAACATTGTTTAATTTTAGATAGAACTAATTGGAAATGGGGAGATCGTAATATTAAACGTGTTATTTCTTTGTATAGCTTACAAACGAATAGCCATCCCCATATTTTGGCTTTCGCTTAATAAAAGCGGTAATTCTTCAACTCGAGAGCGTATTGCTTTAATTGAGCGTTTCATTAGTGCTTTTGGCATAAAACATATTGCTGGTATTTTAGGCGATCAAGAATTTGTAGGGAAAAAATGGGTCAGTTACTTACAAGCTCGACAATTGGCTTTTTACATACGAATCAAAAGAAATAATAAAACAAAAGACCCAAAAGATGGGACTACCGAAATTGCTCGTTTATTTAGAAACTTATCATTTCAAGAAGCAACGTTACTTAAAGGAAAATGACTACTTTATGTCCATCAAGTATTTGTAACTGGGGCAAAAATTGAAGGTGATTATCTAATTATAATTAGTAATAAAAAACTACCTAAACATAATCCATTAGAAGCCGTTGACATTTATGCAATTAGATGGCGAATAGAGACATTATTTGGGTGTTTAAAATCCAGAGGTTTTAACTTTGAAGATACTCATATTACCCATAGGAAACGAATTAAACAAATGATCGCTTTACTAACTATTGCTTTCTGCTGGGCTCAACTTACTGGGCAATGGCGTTGTAATAATGAAAAGAAAATTATAATCAAAAAGCATGGGCGTCCTCAACATAGTGTATTTAGATATGGTTTAAATTGGATTAGTGAGAAACTATTTAAGCGAGGAGCGCAGCTGAGAATATTGACAAAAATAACACTTCAAATATTTGATGTTGGGATGGATAGGGCTATGAATCAAGGGCTATAAGGAGATATGTCGTGTACAGAGTATATAAGGTTATGTATAAAATTAAAAGTCACATTATAGAAATGAAAAGTTAATGTAAAAGACTAATAATATTTTTTTAATGATGATTGATATCGTAATTTTTACTATTACAAAAATTAAACCTTTGCTTTACTGTATAGGTTGTACGGATGAAGATATAAAAATTACTGATTATAAAATTGATTTTTAAACTTCATCGGTAAAATGACAGTATTTAATGATATTGTAGGTAAAAACTAAAAATTAAATTTTGGAGGGTTGCATGCCTTTGTTTGATAAAAGTAAGACTTTGACTAAAGAAAAAATGGTATCAAATCGAAATCAATCAATTAAAAAAAGTTTGCTTAAGTATGCAGATGAAATATTATTGGATATGGTAGTAAATAAAAAAACAAGACTACCAGTGACACCGTCTACTAGCGCTCGAGCTAAATTAGTTAAGGGTGGAAAAATTTATACTAATGAAAAAAACGAAAGCAAAATTTTTCTGGATTTACTGCCAGTCAATAGTAACACTGGTGGGTACTCTCTTCGTAATACAGTGTGTGACGACTCGGTATTAGTCAACAAATTTTTAGTGTATAGAGATATGTATAATACATGTTGTACAAAGGATATGCTAGAATACGAAAAAAATAATAAAATATTTCATATAATGGTTGATAATGCAGATATTATTAATGAACACAGACGTCCTAGTTCAAAGAGCGGACTACCACAAAGTGCAAAACTTGCAAAAAAAATGAGTCAAAAATATTTATTTCTTGATAAAGATGCACAAATACAGGGGGGTGATTATAATCGTAGTGGTTCTAGTTCCTATGGTGCTCTAGAAATTGGGGATAATGATCTTTAGAGTGACTCAATCAAAAAAACCATTATCATCAAGATAGTCGCAAGTAAGCTAAGATTGATAAAGTATTGGAAAAATCGGAATAGATTCATGGAAAATTAGGAATAAGAGTGTGGATAATTCGGATTAAATAAAGCATAATTAAGGTATATACTTTATTTATTCTAAAGTGAATAGAGTGCTTAAAAGAAAATTAACTCCCATTGCCATTGAATTATTAAGAGAGTTTCTTTTCGTAAGATTTATGCATTAGCTAACCTCCAAATCCCAATACAATCAAAAGCCCAACAACCATCATGAGAATTGCAATAATACGCAATGTTTGTGGTTTCAATTTAATCACTTCTTTTAAGAAGTTTTGATATTTTTCAGGTGCTAATGCAGGGTATAGTCCTTCGATAATAAGCACAATGCCAATGGCAATTAAAAAGATTTTAACACTCATCAGCAATTCCCGCTATTAATGACACGGGTTGCAAATAAAGACTTTTAGACCGATCATATATTTATTTTTCGTAACCTAGTTATTTTACAATGAACAATCAATTTAAAAAACATCTATCTATACCAGGTTTATTACACACATTAAGAAATAGCTTTGCAAAAGCTACTGATAGGAAGTCATCCAGCATTTACTCACTTGTTGATTGTTTGATGTGTGGCATGGCAGTATTTGGAATGAAGTATCCTTCATTACTTAAATTTGATAAAGATATGCGATCAGAGGGCAGTTTGGTTAAAAATAATATTAGCTCATTATATAAAGTTGAAAAAGTGCCATGTGATACATATTTACGTGAACGTTTAGATGAAATTGATTATCTTCAATTACGTCAGTCATTTAATGCATTACTAAGCAATCTACAAAGAGGTAAAGTTCTAGAGCAATATTGTTTTTATAATGATTATTATTTGATTTCCAGTGACGGCACAGGGATGTTTTCATCACATGAAGTGCATTGTGATAATTGCTGTGTAAAACATCACCGTAATGGAACAAAAACTTATTATCATCAAATGTTGTGTGCTTCGATTGTACATCCTGATATAAAGCAAGTGATTCCATTAGCGCCTGAGCCAATTATTAAAAGTGATGGAACAAAGAAAAATGATTGTGAGCGAAATGCAGCGAAACGTTTAATTAAACGTCTTCGCCAAGAACACCCGCACTTAGCAATGATTTTTGTTGAAGATGCCTTATATGCCAATGGCCCTCATATTGATGACCTAAACAAACATAATATTCATTATATTCTAGGAGTAAAACCAAGTGATCATACCTGGCTTTTTGACTGGGTTAAAGCAAGTAAATCCGAGTTTTTGTCGATGTCACTAGAGGGTGTTAAACATGAATTTGAGTGGGTTAATCAAGCTGAATTAAATGAAACTAGAAGTGATATTAAGGTTAACTTTTTGTCTTATAAACAGACAAATAAAAAAGGTAAAGTACAGCATTTTACTTGGGTGACAGACCTTGATCTTAATTCAAACAATGTATTTAAAATAATGACAGGAGCACGTGCACGCTGGAAAATTGAAAATGAGACATTTAATACATTAAAAAATCAAGGGTATAATTTTGAACACAATTTTGGTCATGGAGCAAACAACTTATGTACAGTATTTGGCTTTTTGATGCTATTGGCATTTTTGGTAGATCAAATTCAAGAACTATGCTGTCCATTATTTAAGTCGGCATTAAAAAAATTAGAGACAAGAAGTCGTTTATGGGACAGAATAAGAAGTGCTTTTTTTATAGCACAGATTAATAGTTGGGAAGCGCTATATTTACACCTATCAGGAAAAGTTAAAGCCCAATTGATCATCGACACTGGTTAATTATATTTTGCCATGAACATCGTGTTTTTAACTATACCCGGTTATTTATTAATGAGACATAAAAATCTAATATACGGTGCATATGCTGTAGCGGTAAGTATTGTCAATGAGAATGCTAATGGAATTAATAATTAAATGAAAAATTAAGCGGGAATAGCTGAAAAATCTAAATAACCGTTGATAATCTCTCTAGCACTTTCAGAGTGGATATTATCACGTTCCCACCAATTAGGTTTTTTTTTGAAGTATGGAATTATTGGGTTATACATACCTCCCCATAAACATGTATTAATTTTAAAGATCTCAAGAATATTTTTTTGATCTGTAGGTCGTACTAAAAATACAAATCTAATAGGACGAAGTTTTAAATTCATATTTACATTATTCATGAAAGTATATCTATTTTAATAATCATGGTATTTATAGTGTAGTATGAATTATTCTGTTTAAAGGTATCTATAAATTAAATGCTACCTTTTGCTTAATTCAATCTTACCCAAACTCACCTTAATTAATCTCATACAATAACCCTAAGATATGGGGGAATGTATGGATATTGAAGAAGAGCTACAACAAAAACAAGCAGAGCTTGAAAATATTAGATCATCAATTAGTAAGCTTTTAAGTAATGGTGGGGTTGCATCTTATGCTGCTGGGGGGAGTACAGTTGGTTATCGAAACTTATCTGAATTGCGTGCTGAAGAAAGAAAAATTTTAGATGCTATAGATTCACTTGAAAGAATTAAGTCAGGTAAACAGCAATCTAATTTCATCACTTCAAGCTTTAGGGTGATGTAATGAAGTTATTATCAAGATTTAAGCGCAATAAGACAGTTAACAAGAATATTCATCATTTTTTACCACCAATATATAACCGTGGTTATGAATCAGCAACATCACAGCTATTACGTGATGTTTTTACAGGGGGCAATGTCGATGAAATAATTGAAGGCCAATCAAGTGCTATTTTAAGACGTGCGCGTGAAGCCTATGCCAATAATGATTATGTCAAAGGTTATATCTCACAAGCCTGTACCAATATTATTGGTCATCAAGGCATACGTATTCAATGTAAAACAAAACAAAAACGACTAAACGATTTAACTGAAGCTGCTTTTAACCGTTGGGCTAGAAAAGGTAACTGTGATGTCTCTGGTAGCTTATCTTTTATCGATATTCAGCTTTTGTGTGTTAGATCATTATTAAGAGATGGTGAATTTTTTATTATTAAGCATGTGATTGATGGTCAATTGCAACTACAGCTAATTGATAACTCACGTATTGATGTGACTAAACGTGCAACGCTAGCAAATGGCAAAAAAATCATCAATGGTATTGAAGTTACTCGCTTTGGTAGGCCAATAGCCTATTATTTAACGGATGATACTGAAAGTACTCAAAGAATACCTGCTAAAAATGTTATTCATGGCTTTATTTCTGAATATGTAGGTCAAAAGCGTGGTATTTCATCGATTGCAACAGCATTAATTCGTCTTGGCTTATTAAAAGAATTTGAAACATCAGCCGTTGATAATGCAAGAAGCAATGCTAAAAGTGTTGGCTTTTTAAATTTACCAGAAAATGAAATTGATTATAACGCATTAGCTGATCGTGATGATAATACATACGATAATTCATTTGAAATGAAAGCCGTTGATGATCGTGCGCAGTTTCATTTATTAAAACCAGGCTATAAGCTATCAACATTCAATAGTCAGTTTCCAAGTACTACTTTTGCACCATTTAAAGAATCTATTTTAAAAGCGATTAGCTCAAGTTTAGGTTATGGCATTAATTATATTAATTTGGGAAATGATTTAAGTAATGTCAATTACTCTAGTGCAAGACAAGGTTTATTGAATGAACGTGATGCATGGAGAATGCTGCAAACATTAATTATTGATTCATTAGTAAGACCTGTATTTGAAAGCTGGTTAGAAGTTGAATATCTGTCAGGTAGATTAGGTAATATCAGTGAGATTACTTTTAATCAGTTAATCGATACCGTTAAATTTCAAACGCGTAATTTTCCTTGGATTGACCCGCTTAAGGATGCCAAAGGCACAACCGAGAATATTAATAATAAAACAACTAGTACTTCACAAGAAATTATCAATGCTGGTGGTGATGTAGAAGAAATATATGCTCAACAAATTGCAGATGCGGAGCATCAAGTAAAGCTAAATAAAATATTAAGTTTCACTACAGATACTGAGCAAGTAACCATCCAAAAACAAATTAATGAGGGGGTAGATGATGCAGAATTACTTAAAGATGATTGAAGATAGTAAAATACTGACACGCGATTATGAGTTTAATGCAACAAAAAGTAAGATTGATATTGAAAAGCGTACGGTTGAGTTAAGTTTCTCAAGCAATACACCGTATCAGCGTTGGCAAGATGCATCAGAAGTACTAGATCATCGTACTGAATCAATTGACTTAACAAGGCTTAATAATAAAGGCGCATTATTAGTTAATCATGATTGGAATCGTCAGATTGGTGTGATTGAAGAAGCCTATCTTGACGGTAACAAGGCAAGAGCCGTTGTTAAATTTTCAAAACGTCAAGAAGCTGAAGATTTCTTTCAGGATATTCAAGATGGCATTATTGCTAATGTCTCTGTTGGTTATAGTGTCAAAAAGGCGGTAGCTGATAATGATAATAAAGCTGTGATTGCTACAAGATGGCAACCATTTGAGATATCACTTGTTAGTGTGCCAGCTGATATTAGTGTCGGTATTGGTCGTAATCTTGCCCAAACTGACAATCAAGAAACAGATAAACTAAAAGAAGTTTTAAATCATTCAAATGTAAAGTCCAAAAATGAGGGGGATAAAATGAGTCAAGCAGTCAATGAAGATAACAAAGTACAAACACGTTCATATGATGATGGTGTTAAAAGTGAAAGTAGCAGACGAGATAAAATTGATGCGCTAGCACGAGAATTTAATCAAGCTGAATTTGCCAGAAGCTATCTTACAAATGGTTCAAGCTTTGAAGTGTTTCAGAAAGATTTAATGCTGCATGTTCAATCTCAACAGAAAGAGCGATTAAGACAGTTAGAAAAGGAAAGCCCACAGATTGATGCAGTTAAATCTTGTGCCAGTAACATTGGTATGAGTGAAAAAGAAACTAGAGAGTTTAGTTTAACACGAGCGATTCGTGCAATGAGCAATCCACTAAGTCTAAAAGCACAAGAAGCAGCAAAATTTGAATTTGAAGCATCAGATACAGCAAAAAGATCAATGGGTATTTATGATGACGGTGATTTTGTTATTCCGAATGATATCTTACAAAGAGATTTTACGATTGCTAATGGTGGTGCGCCATTAGTTGGAACTGAACTAAGAGCATCTAGCTTTATTGATCTTTTACGTAACAAGTCAATTATGATGAATATTACACAGAGACTATCAGGTTTAAGGGGTAATATTGCAATTCCAAGACAAACACAAGGCTCTAATATCACTTGGGTCGGTGAAAAACAAAATGTGGGTGAAGGTGAATTAACCGTTGATCAGATTCATCTATCAGCAAAAAGATTAGGAGTATTTTTAGAGATATCACGAGAATTATTAACCAATAGTTCAATTGATGCTGAGACAATGGTGAGAAATGATTTACTAGCAGCAGTAGCACAAGGTATTGATACGGCAGCTCTATATGGAACAGGTGCAGATTTTCAACCATTAGGGTTAACGGGTGTCAGTGGTATTACCGCAGCACAATATGCAGGTGAAAATCCATCTTTAAAAGACTATATCGATTTAGAGACAAGCATTGCATTACAAAATGCGGATGTTGCCAATATGCGCTATTTGATTAATCCATCATTAAGAGGTGCAGCTAAGACAACACCAAGGCTACCAGATAGTGAATTAACTGTCTGGGAACAAGGCAATACGATTAATGGTTATCAAGTAGAAGTAACAAATCAGATTAAACCTAATCAAATTATTTTTGGTGATTTTAGTCAGTTGTTGATTGGCCTTTGGGATGGATTACGTTTAACGGTTAACCCATTTAGTTTAGATAAATCAGGGGCGATACGTATTACGGTAATGCAAAGTGTTGATATTGCCGTACGTCGTCCAGAATCATTTGCCATTGCAACGAAACAAGCTTGAGGGGGAAGATATGAAAGCAGTATTATTACGATCAATTATAGCAGCGGGAAAACCACGTAAAGTTAATGATGTGGTTGATATGAGTCAGGCTGAATATGATTTTCTAGTTACTCGAAATTTGGTTAAACCCTATGAGGAAAAAGTTGACGATAAAAAGATAGATAAAAAAGCAGATAATAAAAAGAGTGCTAAATAGTGGCACAGTATCTTGAGAACTTTAATTGCTTATTTAATGATTCTGGCGAGCCTGCAGTGATTGTTAGAACGGGTGATAAAATTACAGTTAGGCATGAGGTAGTAGATAATATTCATGTACTTGGTTTATCGCAATATAAGAATTGTTCTGCCATTGCTTGGTTAAGATACGATGATCGAAATAAGATAGTGCGTGATGATGTCATTACATTAATCAAAAGCGCACAAAGTTATCAGGTTGAACATAAATTATTAAGTGGTTCTGGGTTAGTAAAGTTAGTTTTAAGTGATGTGGTAGAAAATGACTATATCGATTTCTGATCAAGAGGCGATGAGTATTGCTGAGGCGATTAATGATATTCAGGCAACAGAAAAGCAAATTAAAAATGCCTATCATCAGTCAGTTGGTAGAGCTGTTAGACTATCATCAAACCGTGTTGCACATGATATTGCTAATCAACTAGATATACCACTTAAACTAATTAGAAAACGTATTTTTGTTTATAAGACGATTGTTACTAAAGGTTCATGGAAAATCTGGGCTGGCTTAAATGATTTACCAATTGATAAATTAGGAAGGCCAAAGCGTATTGGAGCTGATGTTGTTGTTAAAGGTATTACAGCAAGTAATGCCTATATTACTAAAAGCGGTTATGTTCGTTTAAGAGAATCAGGTCAACGTGCAACAGTTGAGATTGATGAACAGGCAGAGAATCTATTACAAAAGCTATTGCCATATTATTTTTATCAATACTTTGAAAAAGAGTTTCGGCAATTATTAAAGTTTAAATATGGGGTTAATTAATGCTTAATAACACACGAGAATTAACGGAGTTTATCTTATCAAAATTAAAATATAAGTTACCGCAAATTAATTGGCAACTATATCCTAATATTCAAGATTTAAAAGAGCTTCAATTACCCATTGGTAATCTAGCATTACAGCAGTTTGACTTTACACCGAGAGTGACAACAGATTTAAAAGCGGTTGATTGTACATTTAACATTCGGCTTCTTTTTAATGACACATCACTTGCACAATTAAATATCCGTGATGCAGCATTGGCGGTTGCAAGTTATTTACATAGAAATTACTTGAGTGAGCAGATTGAGTTAATCGAGGTTATCTCTAGTAATCAAGACTATTTTACGCCTGAAGTTAATGGTTTTGTTGCTTGGGAGATTTTATTTATTACTCGCTTTTATTGTGGTGATTCTATTTATCAATTAAACGGTATTTCACCCGATGTTGAATTAAATATTAACAATAATTTGGTGTAGTGATGGATGTAGTACAGCATTTAGTCGATATGCAAAGACGCTTAAATAATTTAATTAGAATTGGTACCGTGGTTGAAACTAATGAGACAAGATTACGTATAAAGTTAGGTGATAATATTACAGGTTGGCTACTTTGGTTAACTCAACGAACGGGTGACTGTCAAACATGGTGGAAACCATCAATAAACGAACAAGTACTTGTGTTAAGCCCTTCAGGAGAACTTAATAATGGTGTTGTACTATCAGCAATCTATACGCAAAACCAGCCGACTTTAAATCCAAATGAGCAAAAAACCGTCTATAAAGATGGTACGACAGTTAGTTATAACTATGAAAAAAGTAAGGTAACAGTTGATTGTGTTGGTGATGTTGAAGTCATTGGTGCTAAGAATTTAAACGTAACCTTCGATGGTAATATTGATATTAAAACACCACTTCAAGTTAAAGTTGATGCACCTAATACAATATGTACCGGTAATTTATTAATACAGGGAAGCTTAACTTATATGCAAGGTATGAATGGCTTTAACCAAGATGGCGGAGCAACAGCCATGATTCAAGGTAAAGTACTAGTTTCAGATGATGTGGTTGCTAATGGTATCTCGCAAGTTGGACATACGCATATTGGGGATAGCGGTGGGAGGACTTCAAATCCAGTTAAATAAAGAGGTTGTGATGTTAAGCAGCACCATGCAGTTCAACTTTATAGTGTAAATTTTCACGATTAACAACATCTTGTAAAGCAAGGGTAACAAATGTTTTAGGGTTCATTCCTAATGCTTTAGCAAAACTAATTGCAAGTTTCACACCAACAGGACGGCGCCCATGCTCAATATCACATAACTGTTGCTTTGAAATGCCAATTTTTTTAGCAAAATTAGCTTGTGATATTTCTTCACATTTGCGTAGAGCAAGTAGTGTGTTACCAATGGTTTCTGGTTCATCGATTAGGTTATCTAAATACTTTAATGTGTTAGTACTCATGTTTATTTACCTCATCAATTTCAATATAGTTTTGCCGTTATCATATTCAGTATAAATTGCTCTGTAAGCTTTATTTAGTCTGATTGAACGTTGGCCAGCACGTTTGCCATGTAATGGCTCATCATGATAACCAGGCGTTTTTCTTACTTCTGTTAGGCCAAAGGTGATGATATCTCTAACCCATAATCTCAGTTTTTTAACAATATGAGATGGTACTTTCTGTAAATCTTTTTTAGCTTGTTTGCTTAAATTTACTTTGTAAGCTTCCATTTCATATTTTCCATCATTTGTTATTTTTAATTGTACTCATATGATGAGTATTTGTCAAGAAGTTGTAAAAAACATTAAATTAATCTACTTAGCAATATTTCTAGGCCAAAATGAATAATAACTAGATTTGTCATAAAAATACGTAATATATCTTATCAGTATTAAAATTTCACTTTTCATATAATTACCTAAAGTTTAAATCAGGTAGATTTTGAGGGTGATCAAGTAAATTAATTTATCATATTATTTCTTGAGAATTGATGACGTGCATTTGTTTTAATGCCTTGGTGTATTGAAATTGAGTAAGAAAATATAGGTACTTTATCCTAAATCAATTTAACAACCTTAGTTGTAGAATTGACTAAGTTATAAACAGAATGATTTTCAAATAAAGCAATTTAAAGTAATTATAGGGGAGAGCATCTGATGCCAATTAAATATAATGAAGCTGAGGTGATAAATTTAGAACACCTAAAAGATCAGGATAATTGGCGTACAGATGGCCTTAAATTATATGCAAAGAGTAATGAAGATAAAATTCAATTAAGTCATGAAGCTGTAGGTGACTATACAGAAGTAGAAAGTGGCTTAACACAAATTAAAGATGTAGGCGATGAAAATCGAAAATATCAAGATGCTCTTTATAATTTTTTAGTAGAAAAACTAGATGAAAAGGATAATCAATCTAAGAAGTTATCTGAAGTAGGGTGGGTTAAAACATTTATTGATGCTTATGAACAAAAATTACAAGCAGAAAATAATGAGAAGCTAGAAAGTATTGAAGATATAACTAAAGTAAAAAATACTTTATTTTTTAGCAATAAAAGTAGAATTTTTTGTATTGCTGACCAAAAACCAGAGGGTTTTGAAGAAAGCTTGTATTCTGAGGATGAGCAAAGCGATTTTGAGGAACAATTTTTATATAATCTATTGATATCTGAAGGTCAAGTAAAAACCTTTTATCAAGCAATAGAAGCTGAAAAACAAATTTGGCACAAAAGTTTTCGAGATTTATATATTGCTAAACAATATGTAGAAGGAAAAGAAATCAAGGACTTAAAAATTTTTTATGATCCTAAAAAAGCGGATGATATTGCAATTGGAGAGGCAAAAGGTGAAGCTAAACAAAAGCATGATTTAAGTCAAATAAAAGATGGCAAAGAGCTTTATATAAATATAAATGATGCTACAAGAAAAAGGCTTGCAGAGTTAATAGAAAAAACTAAACACGATACTAGACCTCAGTGGCAAACAGATTTTTTAGAGTTTCATAATAATTATACAAAATTTACGTCTATTTCATTTGATTCATCAGAAGTCTTCAAAGATACAAATAAATTTAAAAATTTTAACGACTTAAAAACAAAAATGGGTAAGGCAGTAGAAAGTACTGGTTTAAAAAGTAAAAATGTTACTGGTTACAAGAATGGTCAAGGAGGCGATACTCAAGATGTGGCTGATCTTGAGAAGTTTAAAATTACTAGCTCTTCAAAGAAAGTTGATATCGAAGTAACAAAAGATAAAATCATTGATAAAAGCTTAAATGAACTATCAGAAAAAACTGCAGACACTATGGCAGCTGTTGCTAAAACAATGGTAAATGAAGGTAGTAATATATATATTCATGCCAATACTGAGAAAGAATATCAACGAATGTTTACATCTTTCCATAAACAAGGATTTAAAAAAGAGCAAATTCAGTATGCATATATTGACGATACAAAAGCAAATTCACCTAGTTATAAATTATTTAAAGATTCTTTAAATAAATTTTATCCAAGAGATAAAGAAGTTAGAAATCAGCCAATTCAATCAAACCCTCAACATTTATTTTGGGATCAATGGCATCAAGTTAAAGAGCAACAACCTGCCCCCAAAATGCCTGGAATGGGGTAATTTATCTTACCCAAACTTCCAATCCCTTTTGCCTTACCATATGGATATAAAGGTAAATTAGGTAACATTTATGAAGGGCATAACAATATCCTCAGCTGCTAAACGATTTTGTATTGGTACCACAACATTGAAACACTGGCTTAAAAATCCAATGCTTAAAACGACGAAGAATAGATCCTCAACTAAAATAGATTTAGAAGCTCTAAAAGCGCATATTGATTCAAAGCCAGATGCTTACCATTATGAACGCGCCAATGATTTTAACTGTAGTGCTTCAGGGATAGCCTATGCAGTAAAGAAACTAAAAATAAGTAATAAAAAAAACACTAATTCATCCCAAAAGAAGCGAAGATAAACGACTTATTTTCAGGCACGAATAAATGAGCACAAATTAGCTGGAAGAACTATTATACCCCTTGATGAGTCTGGTTTTGCTCATGATATGCCTAGGATGCATAGTTATTCAAAAATAGGGCAAAGATGTTATGGTAAACATGATTGGGGAGCTAAAGGATGAACCAATGTAATTGCTGCTTTAGTTGCCGTGACTTTATTTACATGTAATATTGATTCTGATGTATTTCATCAATGGGTAGAATATTGCTTATTGCCAAACATTCCTCAAAATTGTGTTATTGTTATGGATAATGCCACATTTCATAAGCGCCATGATACACAGCTTCTGATAGAGCAATCTGGTCATATTATTGAATACCTAGCGCCATACTCACCTGATTTAAATTCTATTGAAAGACAGTGGGCAAAAAAGAAAAAACTAAGAAGAAGGTTACAATGTACAATTGATGAACTATTTAAATAAGACCATATTATACTGAGTTAGCTATACTAAATGAAAAAGATAAAAATACTAAAGATGAAGATATGCCAGAAATAAGTTTAAGCTTAGATCAGATATCACAGCTAACATACTCAACCCAACGAGAGGCTAAATTTAGAAGTATAACAGCGAAATATCATGATATAGATACAGCAGAAACTAAACAGGTAACAATAGGTAACGGCCCACCAGAATTTATATTGTCATACACGTATGAAAATGAACAAGTAGCAAAAGCAATAGCAAAAAAAGTATGAGATGATTACACACAAGATACAGATACACTAAATATTACGATAGTTGGGAACCCAGAAATCATTGCTGGGGTACCAGTTAGTATTAAAGGCTTGCATGATGATATTCCGCAACAGTGGTATGTAAAGACTGCTACACATAGTTTGAGCAAACAGGGATACCAAACGATTGTCCAGTTAACATTAAAATAGACCAAAAAGTCAGAAATTCTTGTTACCTATACGTTAACTTTAAATAAAATTTAGGTTAACATTGGTTAGTTAAAATGTTAGATAAATTATTGAAGTATAATATAAAAATTTTGGCGCGCCCGGAAGGATTCGAACCTCCGACCGCCTGGTTCGTAGCCAGGTACTCTATCCAGCTGAGCTACGGGCGCGTCGTGAAAACGAGGTCAATTCTATTGATCTTTAGTGATACTGTCAACGCTTTTTTGATGATTTTTACTAATTAATGTGGTGAAGCGTCTATCAATGGGTTTAATTTATTTTATCCTATCCTTTTTGAGGGATAAGTTTATAAAATTGTGTATATTATATTCAAGATAATCCATGGGTATGCTATAAATAGCTTGACAATAAATTTGATTATTTTATGTTTTAATTGTTGATTAAAAGTTAAATATAAGGGGTTGCTATGAAATTTCATGCAGTGATAGATATGGATGATCTTGAGTATCGTAAACCTTTTTTTAATTCATTAGCTTCAGATGATGTCACAATTGAATTACCACAACCAATTATTAATCCTAACGTTCATATGACAGGTGTTCAATGGGTAAATAAGCTAAAAGAAAATAATTTAAATGTTGAAGAACGGCAGTATGTCGATCATATGAGAGAAATTGCTAAAAAATATGATGCTTTAGCAATACCAGCTGGTAGTTGGGATGGTTTATCTAGTCAAAACTACTCAGAACATAGAAATAGAAAAGCAGGAAGTAATTTCTTTTTATACTTACCAAAGCCTGAAACATTGACATCACAAGAAATGGCAGATCTAACAGCAATCCATTGTCATAAAGAGTTACAACATCCAATTGTTGGTGAATGTCATGGTTTACAGGCCTATCATTTATATCATGGAGGTAAGCTTGGCGTTTTTGAAGCAGGTATTATTCTTGAATGTAACGAAGATCCAAGCTTAAGGTTAAATGATGGAAAGTTTGAGCATAAACCAAATCAGTGTGCTGATAGCGTTAGTAGTCCAAATAGTAGTTGGCATCAAGATTGGAATCATAACACTTTTGCTTTATGCACAGATGGTGTTGACTATCAGGAAGTAGTGACATCACATCCTTTGCAATCAACACAGCTTACTTGGAGCGCAAAACCAAGTAAAGTTGAAAGTAGTGGTATACATGTTATTAATGGTTTGAATCGTTGGTTAGCTAGTTATGAATTAGAAGATGACTTTAGAGTAACAGTTAAAAAGCAAAATATAGGGCTAAGTGGATGTTATTTAGTACTTGAAAAAGATGAAGACTATGAAAGTGATGGTGAAAGAGGAAAGGGTGACTATACCAGTAAGTCAGAGAAAATATATCATGCAGCAAATTGGGCAAAAATGCATGATACAGCGGATGATATGTCAAAAGAATATCAAAGTATTATAAATACAGTTGCTATGTTAAAAGGTCTTACTTTTGAAGCAGTAGAAAAAAACTTTAAAGAGACAATTTTTAATTATATTGCAAAAGCATATATAGAAAAAATTCCAGGTGGTATTATTTCTCGTATTGCTAATAATAAAGATTATTTAACACAATACCATCCTTCAAAATCAGCTGAACTTGGATGTGGTGCTAATGAATTAGGACAAAGAAATCAGCTAATGTTAGGTGTTAAGCCAGATGGTAATCCTGGATGTTTATTTTATGCTGAAGATAGGGTAATGGATAAAAAGAATGGACTAAGTGGAGATAAGGCATATAGTTTAGTCTGATCAATTCTTTAATAAATAATTAGGTTTGAAACTTAGTTATTTTAATATGGATTAAATTTAGCTAGTATAATAATCAAACTTTTTATGTTTAATTTTGATAACCAGGATGTATAAGTGAGTATAGAAAATTGAGATTTCATACAGTAGTCAATCAGGATGAGAAAGTACGTCGTCAATTTTTTTTTGATACATTAGCGCCTAATGAAGTAATTCAAGAGGCTCCAAGGTCAATTATTCAAAGAGAAAGTATTAATTATACGCTAACAGGCATACAGTGGATAAAAAGGCTTAAGGAAAATGATTTAAATGCCCAAGAGCAACGATATGTTGATCAAATGAGAGAAATAGTTAAAAAACATGATGCTTTAGCTATTCCTTCAGGTGGTTGGGATCGACTTTCTAGTCAAAATTATTCAGATCATAGAAATAGAAAACTAGGCAGTGACTTTTTTTTATATATAGCAAAGCCTGAAACATTAACAGCACAAGAAATGGCAGATTTAACCGCAATCCATTGTCATCGTGAGTTAGGTCATCCAATTATTGGAGAATGCCATGCTTTACAAACCTATCATTTATATCATGGCGGTAGGCTAGGTGTTTTTGAGTCTGGCATTATTTTAGAATGTAATGAAGATCCAACATTAAGATTAGTTGATGGAAAGTTTCAACATAAACCAAATCAGTGTGCTGATGGCGTTAGTAATCCAAATAGTAGTTGGCACCAAGACTGGAATCATAACACGTTTGCGCTAAGTACAGATGGTGTGACTTATCATAAGGAAGTAACAGTTCACCCATTACAATCAAAAGAACTTAGTTGGACGGCAAAACCAAGTAATATTGAAAGTGCAGGCATACATGTGATTTATGGCCTTAATCATTGGTTAGCTAGTTATGATTTAGAGGATGACCTTAAGGTAACACTAAAAGAGCAAGCAATTGGTTTAAGTGGTTGTTATTTAGCAGTTGTAGAAGATGATGATTATAAAAGTGATGGTGAAAGAGGAGAAGAACAGTATATCAGTCGATCTGAAAAAACATATTATGCCGCTAGTTGGGCGAAAATGCATTCTGATCCAAAAGCAATGTCTCAAGCATATAGCAGTATTATAAAAACAGTTTCAATGATCAAAGGAATTGCCTTTGAAAAAGTAGAAAAAAACTTTGAAAATACGATTTTTAAACATATTGCAGATGCCTATATAGAAAGAATTCCAGGGAAAATTATTACTCATATTAATCATGGTAAAGACTATTTGGTACAACACCATCCATCGAAATCATTAATGATTGAATCTGCACAACAAGAGATAGTTTTAGCTAGGGAAGCTATGCACTCTAATAGCCCTTTTTATACTTATAGTAGCAACGAAAAAGAAGCAGATAATAGTAAATCTTATAAGTTAGATGACTTTATTAGCTAATTCTAATAAATGTTTATGAATGGACTCTACTTGTGGTTTGAGCATGCTTTTTTCATTTATATTTTGGATAATGTAGTCAGAGATTAAGTATCGCTCTGCTCGTTTAGGTTGTGAATCAATGATTTGGTAAGCCTTTTCAATTGATGTATTATCACGGTTAATTAAGCGTGTAATTTGAGTATTTATAGAACAATCAACCGTAATTATATAATCCAGATAGTCATATGAATGAGTTTTAGGTAAAAGTGGAATATCAATAATACAATAAATAGATTGACTTTTTTTAGCTTGGGCTATAATTTCTTCTCGAATAACAGGGTGCAATAAATTTTCGAGCCATTGTCGCTTTTGTGGGGATATAAAGATAATTTCTCTTAATGCTTTGCGGTTTAATGTACCATCTGATTGTAAAATACCATCACCAAAATATTGAATAATCTGAGTTAATAAATGCGTATTTGGCTTAACAATATCTCTTGCGATATGATCTGCAGAAACAGTATGAATATTTAATTGTTTAAACAGTTGAAGTACCGTCGTTTTGCCACTGGCAATACCACCTGTTATACTGACACAAAATAAATTTCCCAGCATAGGAAAAAAATCCTTCTTATTAATTCTGTTAAATCAATGTTCTCCAAACTAATTGATTTTTTTTGAAGGTGCAAGTTAGCGCTTTATTTTTTCTGATGATTCGATATGATATAGAGCGAATAGTTTTGATATCATTAAAAGGATATAAAAGAATGGTTTCATTTTCGAATCTTATTTCGATTAACGATTTATCACGTAAGCAAATTGAATTCATTATCCAAGTTGCACATCAATTAAAATACTCGCCTGAACCCAATTTATTATCTGGCAAGGTTATTGCTAGTTTATTTTTTGAAGCTTCAACTCGGACTCGCTTATCATTTGAAAGTGCAGTTTATCGATTAGGCGGTCAAGTGATTGGTTTTTCAGATAGTGGCAATACCTCATTAAAACAAAAAGGCGAGTCATTAGAAGATACCATTATTATGATTAATGGTTATGCCGATGCAATTGTTATTCGCCACCCTGAAATCGGCTCAGCAAAAATAGCTGCAACCATTGCAGATATTCCTGTAATTAATGCAGGTGATGGTGCAAATGAGCACCCAACGCAAACTTTATTAGATTTATTCACGATTAATGAACACCATGGTGGCTTAGATGGGCTTCATATTGGATTAGTAGGTGATTTAAAATATGGTAGAACCATTCATTCATTGATTAAAGCACTATCTTTATTTGATCATATTCAGATTTCACTGATTGCTGAAGATGGGTTTAAGTTACCTCAAGATTTAGTAGAATTTATTGATCAGTCATCGATGAAAGTAGATTACCTTGACTCAATTGAACAAGCACTACCAAAATTAGATGTATTATATATGACACGACTTCAGAGGGAACGATTAGGTGATTCAACATTAAAAGTGCAGTTAAAGCATTGTATTACTGATAAATTAATACAAGCTTATGCAAAAGAAAGCTTAGCAATTTTACATCCCTTACCAAGACTAGAAGAAATTGATATTAGCGTTGATAAACTTAAACAAGCGCGCTACTTCCAACAAGCAAATAATGGATTATTTGTTAGAGAAGCACTATTAAAACTCTTATTAATTGACAAAATATAATTTAAAATTAGATAAAGGTGATAGTATTTTTAGTGTATAACCTCACCTTCATTTGATAGCCATCGACGTGAAAGAAAGTTATGAACATTAATCTTATTATTAAGAAAGTGCTCATCTTCTGAATACATTTTAACTGGGTCTGGTTGAAAAAATGTAAACTTATATTTTCTAGCGATTCTTCTTAGATTGCTGACGCTGCAGTTAATCATTTCTGCGATATCGGCTGTATCCATGCCATCATCAACACATTGCTGGAAAAAATCTACAATTGAACAGCCATATTCATGTTCAATACGGTTTTCAACAGTGATTGCAGTCATAAGATAACTCCTGTTTTTTTATTCCATTTTAGTTGTCATCAATTCCTTTGATGACAAGTTTAAGTTACAATAAAAATTGATAAAAATCTAGTACTCAATTTAAGCTATATGAAAACACGACCCTCCTTTTAATTTTATTTTGTAACAGGCTCTGAAATTAATTGTATTCAGAGTAATTCATATTTGTTACAATCTTAAAATTATTATCCTTATTTTTTAGTATAGACGGTATTTATACTATGATGCATACAGCTATTGAGCTTTCTGATTCAAACTTAATTTTGCAAAGCAAAAAATTACTTGAATTAATTAAAACTAAAATAGAAGAAAAAGATAAATTATTTTTTGATGAATACATGCAAATGGCTTTGTATACACCAGAATTAGGTTATTATGCATCTGCAGCAAATATACTTGGAGAAAGGGGAGATTTTACCACAGCACCTGAGTTAACGTCACTGTTTGCAGCATGTTTTGCAAATTCATTTATGACTGTGCTTGAAGAAATAAGTGAACCATCGATATTAGAACTTGGTGCTGGCAGTGGTCAATTTGCATTAGCATTACTAAAGTCATTAAAAGAGAAAAATTTATTACCAGAGAAATATTACATTTTAGAAGTTAATGCTTATTTGAAAGCTCGACAACAAGAATTATTAAAACATGCTTTGCCAGAGTATTTTAATCATATTATTTGGCTTAATCAACTACCTGAAAAAAATTCATTTAAAGGGGTTATTTTTGCCAATGAAGTACTTGATGCAATGCCAGTGACTCGCTTTGTTAAAAGTGAACAAAAAATAAAAGAAGTCGCTGTTGGCATAGAAGATGATCAGCTAAAATTAATCGAAGTTTTAGCACGTAAAGAAGTCGTAGACAAAGTATCTACAATAGAAGAAAAACTTGGTGTTTTGAATGATGGCTATACTTCTGAAATTAATTTATGGATAGATCATTGGCTAAAGTCATTAGCAAACATATTAAATCAAGGCGCATTGATTCTTGTTGATTATGGTTATGATCAAAATGACTTTTATCGACCTGATCGATTAATGGGGACCATGCAGTGTTATTTTCAACATAAGGTACATGATGATGTGCTTTGGTATCCAGGTATTCAGGATATTACAGCTCATGTTAATTTTACCGAAGTAGCCCAAGCTGGGGTAAATGCAAATTTAGAATTTGAAGGTTATACAACCCAAGCTGCATTTTTATCTAGTTGTCATTTAGATCAGCTTTATCATGCACATTATAATTGTTTATCCACTAAACTACAGTTAGAGTTAGCAAGTAAGATAAAAACCCTTTTAATGCCTGGTGCAATGGGAGAAGTTTTTAAAGTAATTGCATTTAGTCAAAACATACAAAGTGATTTATTGGGTTTTGAGTTAAATGATTTAAGCTACAGGCTTTAAAGGGAAGTTAAGGGATGAAGCACCTTTATGGTAAAACAATTCATTGGTATTAGTTATATTATAATTATGTGTCTATTTTCAGTAGCACATGCACAGATTAATGATCCGTACCAAGCTGAAGATAAAGATAAGTCTATTTTATATAGTGTGTTTTCAGCACGTCCAAAGCATTTAGATCCGGCAAAATCTTATTCTAGTAATGAGGCAATTTTTACCGGTCAAATTTATGAACCACCACTACAGTATCATTATTTAAAACGCCCCTATACATTGACTCCTTTAACGACAACTAAAATGCCTGAGGTTATTTATAAAAATGCTCAAGGTAAAGTCCTGGTACAACCAACATCAGATGACCAGATTGCAACAACAACATATTTAATTACACTACGTGATGATATTATCTATCAATTACATCCTGCTTTTGCTAAAGATACAGATGGTAATTATATATATCATAATTTGTCTGATGAGGATTTAGATGGAATTTATACATTAAATCAATTTGAGTATCAAGCTAATCGTTCAGTGACAGCAAGTGATTATCAATATCAAATTATGCGTTTAGCTGACCCTATTAATCACTCACCTATTGCTGGCATTATGTCAAAGCGTATTGTTGGATTTAAACAATTACAAAAAAAGTTAGCATTATGGAGAAAAAAGAACCCTCATGCACCTCTTCCAATGGATTTATTTCAAGTTAATGGTGTTGAAGTAATTCATCCAAATCAATACAGTATCACTATTTATGGAAAAGACCCGCAATTTATTTATTGGTTGGCAATGCCATTTTTTGCACCAATGCCTTATGAGGCAGAAGCTTTTTATCGACAAGAGGGGATGAAAGATAGAAACATTTCATTGGATTGGTATCCAGTTGGTTCAGGGCCTTATTACTTAAGTGAAAATAATCCTAATCGTAGAATGGTATTAAAGAAAAATCCATACTATCATGCAGATTTTTACCCACAAGAAGGGGAGAAAAGTGATTTAGATAATGGCTTTTTAGATCGAAAAGGAGAGCACTTACCACAAGTAGATACGATTATATTTTCCTTAGAAAAAGAATCAATTCCAATGTGGAATAAGTTTTTGCAAGGCTATTATGATCGATCAGGTATTAGCTCAGATGTATTTGATCAAGCGGTATATTTTGATCAACAAGGTGAAGTTTTAGTTACTGAAGAAGTTGCAAATAAAGGGATTCAATTATCTACAGCAGTTGAACCAAGTATTTTTTATTGGGGATTTAATATGTTAGATCCTGTTGTAGGTGGATATTCTGAAAAACAAAAAAAACTACGTCAAGCTATTTCAATTGTTTTTGATGTGGAAGAATTTATCTCAATCTTTATGAATGGTAGGGCTTTAGCGGCACAAGGACCAATCCCACCAGGTATATTTGGTAATCAAGGTGATATGAATCCAGTTATTTATAATTTAGCAACGAAAAAGAGAAATTCGCTTTTAAAGGCAAGGCAGTTATTAGCGCAGGCAGGTTATTTAAATGGAATAAATCCGAAAACAAAGGCACCTTTAGTTTTATATTTAGATGCCATTGGTAGTGGCTCGCCTGATGAAAAGGCCAAATTTCAATGGATGAGGCAGCAGTTTAAAAAACTTGGTATTCAATTGAATATTCGAATTACACAGTATAACCGTTTTCAGGAAAAAGTAAGAAACTCTCAAGTACAGATGTTCTTTTGGGGATGGAATGCTGATTATCCTGATCCGGAAAATTTTCTAATGTTGCTTTATGGGCCTAATGGTAAAGTTAATTTCCAAGGAGAAAATGCAGTCAACTATCAAAATAAATTATTTGATCAACTATATGAGCAAATGATTAAAATGGATAATTCTCCACAACGATTAGCAATTATTCAAGAAATGACTGATATACTGCGTGATGATGCACCATGGATCTGGGGACTTAATCCAAAAAGTTTTGTGCTAAGTCATGTGTGGTATTATCCAACTAAACCGCATTCAATTGCTAATAATATGCTCAAATATGCCAAGATAGATACTGACTTAAGAAGCTCATTACGTTATAAATGGAATCAACCATTATTTTGGCCAGTTTTAATAATTTTTCTTATACTGTTTTTGTTTGCTTTGCCTGTTGTGGTAAGCTATTGGCGAAAAGAGCATAAGAAAGTACAAGTTTTAAAATTAACGAAGGTAAAACAAAATGGCTCAAGAAAGCGAACAACTAACCATTAATGTCCCTGAGCATATATTTCGCGCTTATGATATACGAGGTATTGCGTTTAAAGAATTAACAGAAGAAGTCGTTGAACTAATTGGTCAAGCACTGGGATCAAAAGCGATAGAGCAAGGCGAAAAAACCATTATTGTTGGGCGTGATGGGCGCCTATCAGGTGCACAACTAATGCAGTCTCTAAGAAGTGGTATGTTATCTACAGGTTGTGATGTGATTGATATTGGCGTTGTGCCAACGCCAGTTTTATATTATGCAGCGCAAGCAACAGGAACTGGCTCTGGAGTCATGTTAACAGGCAGTCATAACCCTAAAGAATACAATGGTATTAAGATGGTTATTGCTGGAGAGACATTAGCAGCAGATGAGATTCAAGGATTATTAATGCGCATAAAATCCAATGAATTTTTTCAAGGGAAGGGGCTTCTACATGAAAAATCAGTAAGCTGGGATTATATCAATTGCGTTGCTAATGATATTAAAATTATCCATCCACTCAAAGCCGTTGTTGATGCGGGTAATGGCGTGGCTGGTAGTATTGTACCTCAACTATTAGAGACACTAGGTGTTGAAGTTGTTAAGTTATATTGTGATGTTGATGGTAATTTCCCAAATCACCATCCTGACCCTTCACGCCCTGAAAACCTTCAAGATTTAATTGATCGGGTTCAGAAAGAAAGAGCTGATGTTGGTCTTGCTTTTGATGGTGATGGTGATCGCTTGGGAGTGGTTACTTCAAGTGGTAAGATTATCGATCCAGATCGCCAATTAATGTTATATGCCTTATCTGTATTAAGAGAGATGCCAGGGGCAAAAATTCTCTATGATGTTAAATGCACTAAAAATCTAGCGCCATTTGTTAAAGCACATGGTGGTAAACCGATCATGTATAAAACAGGTCATGCATTAATTAAACGTCAGATGAAATTATTAGATGCAGCATTAGCTGGTGAGATGAGTGGTCATATTTTCTTTAATGATCGTTGGTTTGGGTTTGATGATGCATTATATGTCGCTGCTCGTCTATTAGAAACTGTATCTAATGAAGATCAATCGATTGATCAATTATTTGAAGCAATCCCTGAAACAGTTAATACACCTGAAATTATGGTTAAAGTTAGTGATCATAAAAAGTTTGATTTAGTTAAACAATTACAAGCAAGTGCATTAGTAATATTTTCTAATGCAACAGACATTATTACTATTGATGGTGTACGAGTTGAGTTTGAAGATGGCTGGGGTTTGGTTAGAGCATCTAATACAACTCCATGTTTATCTTTACGTTTTGAAGCTGAAAGTAAAAAAGCACTGATAGATATTCAAAATCGATTTAAGACATGGTTTAAGTCAATTGATGATGAGTTGGTATTTTGATTTTGATTACAATGTAAGCGGATAAATTCGAGCTTTTTCAATCATGTTGTGGCTTACCTTTGTCACTTCAATAACTCGATTAGCTATTTTTAAGCAGCAAGGTGCTGAAGGGATGGTTTCTAAATGTTCTGTAATTAGGCCTGATAAGGTATTAGGGCCTTTGGTTGGTAATTTTAAATTTAAATGACGATTAAGCTCACGAATGGTAATACTGCCTGATACTAAATAAGATTGATCTGATAGTTTTGTTATTAATTCAGAATACTCAAAGGTATCAGCAAATTCACCAACAATTTCTTCAATAATATCTTCAATTGTAATAATACCTTCAAATGAGCCATATTCATCTACAACAATGCCAAAACGTTCACCACGTTGTTGAAATTTTAATAATTGAGTTTGTAAAGTTGCCGTTTGTGGGATGAAGTAAGCTTCTTGGACTAATTTTAAGATATCTGCTTTAGATGTGTATTCACGATGACTAGAAAAACCTAACACTCGATGTACATTTAAAACACCAACGATATGATCAACGCCACCTCGATAAGCAATAATCTTTCTATGTTGGCATTGTGCAATGATTTTAAGAATTTCATTAACAGGTAAATTTAAATCTACGGCATCTACTTTTTTTCTAGGCAGCATGACATCAGATACTGTAATTGACTCTAATTCAAGTATGCCTAATAACATATTGCGATATTTTCGCGTTAATGTTGCGTCAGATTCTGTTACTACTGAGTGTAATTCATCTTTTGTTAATGGATCATTTGAAATTGACTTAGGAATATGTACACCAAAAAGCTTAAGAATAGAATTAACAACCGTATTGGCTAACCAAACAACAGGATATAATAACCATAATAAGAATTTTAAAACCAATGATGCAGGAAATGCAAAACGTTCGGGATAGATAGCTGCTAATGTTTTAGGCATAACTTCTGCAAAAATAAGTACAACAAGTGTTAATAAGACAGTTGAAATTAACAAGCCTATTTGACCAAACCACTTATCGGCTAACATAGTCGCTAAGGCAGAAGCTAAAATATTGGCAAATGTATTACCAATTAAAATAATCCCAAGAATTCGATCAGGGCGTCTAAGTAGTGTAATGGTACGCTTTGCGCCACGATGTTTTTGTTTGGCTAAGTGGCGTACACGATAACGATTTAATGACATAAGCCCTGTTTCAGAGCCTGAAAAAAATCCAGAGCAGCCAATTAGTAGAATGATAAAAATAATGGGTAGGATAACATCTAAACCCATGTTGCATCCTTATAAAGAGTTTAAAGTTGTATTTATTTTAAATAAATCTAACGGTTGTCGTTTAATTAAACTTAGTGCAGTACAGTATTATCTTTTTTATGATCACGCGAGTCAATGACATCTTGTATCAATAACTCAAGCATCTGTTCAGGTCCTTCATGATTTAATTTGGTCATTGAAAGAATCCATTTCACATGCTCTAACGAAATATTAGAAACATCTAATCTAACAATTTGATCTAAAATAAATTCACGTACATGTGGTTTTAATTTTCCACCTTGTTCTAATTTGAGTAAGTAACTTAAAGCAGATGGCTCAATTCTTTCTAACTCTCGATCATGGAAAATACGAAAGCCATTGCATTGATTTAGTTTTGATGATTGAGAGTTATTTTGTTCTTTTGCATTAAATGATTCTAACCATTCAAGTAGACGATTAACTTCATTTTTTTCATAGCCAGCTTCTAATAAACCAGATTCAATTTCATCTGGAGTTGTAAAAGCAGGCTCATTTGAAGCTATCTCTTTTTCTTGACTGAGACGTTCAAACAAATACATTAACGTGTCTAATAAATTTCTACTATTCATCAGTTGTCATACCTATGATCTTATATTTTTCGATAACCCCCAGGGGTAACTTCTATTTTTTGCATTAGCTCTAATGTCAACAAATGCTCATGAATTTCCCCCGGCGAAAGATTCATTTCTTCTATAATAATATTTATTGAGGTAATTTGATAGTCAATATGTGATAAAACTTTCCTTTGTATTTCATTAAGAGATGAATCATCTGTTGTTTCTTGAGTTATTTTTTGTTCATTAGCAGATGATTTAGCTAAATGATGTAGTGGATCAATTTCTTGAAGTATGTCTTCTATATCAGTTACAAGTGTAGCACCATCTCTAATCAGTTGGTGACAGCCTTGTGTATTTTTTGATCAATATTACCAGGAATAGCAAAAACTTCACGATTTTGCTCTAGTGCGTAGTTTGCTGTAATTAATGAACCACTTTTAAGCGAGCTTTCAATAACTAGAGTACCTAGAGATAAGCCACTGATAATTCTATTTCTTCTTGGAAAATTAAAGCGATCAGGTCTGTTAAATAGTGGAAACTCAGAAATGACAGCGCCATTATTTTGACAGATGTTTTCAATCAGTGGCTGATTAGTTTTAGGATAAATATAATTAAGGCCTGTGCCTAATACAGCAATGGTTTTCCCAGGTGCATCTAGTGTTCCTAAGTGTGCTTGCGTATCGATACCAAGTGCAAGCCCACTAGTTATTCCATAATGCTGTAATGCTAGTTCTTTGGCAAATGAAAAAGCATTTTTTAAGCCATAGTAACTGGCTTTTCGAGTACCAACAATAGCGATTTGAGGCATTGATATTGCATCAAGTGAACCTTTAACATATAAAATAGGCGGTGGATTATGAATTTGAAGTAAGCGTTTTGGGTAATGAGGACTTTTGATTGTTAAAAGATGATGTGATTTTGATGCATCAAGCCATTGTTGTACTTGTTGATAATATTGAATTTGTTCTTTAGTAATACCTTTTTTTAATTCTAAGTAAGTTTGATAAGGTAATTGTAATGATGATTGGTAGTGGTTTAAATGATTGAAAAAATCAACAAGCGATGGTGTATTGTCTATTATTTTTAGTGCAAGTTTTGCCCCAACCCCTTTAATTTGGTCAAGTATAATCCAAAGTGCATGTTCATTTGATAATATTTCTGATGATGTCATTGGTGATTACTTCCTTGTTTTGCATTGTTATTTATAACTATTATTTGATAAAATCATAAAAATTAACAGATTGATATATTTTTTGGTTTTAGTTGATGTTAAATAAATTTATTAATCTAAATTAATTGCGCAAATGAAATTAAAAAATGTTAAGTCTTCATTTGATTTCGTAAGTAATTTGTACATAGAAGAAAAATCCCTTAGAATATCAATCTTGAAATATAAAGTTAGTAAAATAAATGACCGTAAGCCGTCAAGGTATATTATGAAAATTACATCAACAAGCTTTGTGAGTATGCACTTTATGATTCGTCTTAAAGATGGCTCTATTGCAGAAGATACAAAAGCCTACAATAAGCCTTTTAGCTTTACTATGGGAGAGGCTATTTTTTCGCAACAATTTGAAAATGAATTATGTGGTCTTAGAAAAGGAGATCATAAAAAAATTATGTTAATGCCTGAAGATGCATTTGGAGAAGTACATCCTGCTCTTATTTATCAAGTACCAAAGTCTAAATTTCCAAAAGATATTGAGATAGAGCCAGGTGTATTAGTCGCTTTTAGTCAACCAAATGGTGCAGAGCTACCGGGCTTAATTACTCAAGAAGATAAAAATGAAGTTACGGTTGATTTTAACCACCCATTGGCAGGGAAAGTAGTATTATTTGAAGTTGATATTATAGAAGTTAAGGAATGTGATGATTGATGTTGTATTAGCTAATCCACGTGGATTTTGCGCAGGTGTTAGTCGAGCAATTGATATTGTAGAGCAGGTGTTAGAGTTGGTAAATGAGCCTGTTTATGTCCGTCATGAAGTAGTACATAATCGTTTTGTTGTTGAAGACTTAAAGCAAAAGGGTGCAATTTTTGTTGATGAGTTGGATGAAGTACCTGATAACGCAACTGTAATTTATAGCGCACATGGCGTATCACAAGAAGTAAGAAATCAAGCTCAAAAGAAGCGTTTAAAAGTATTTGATGCCACCTGTCCTTTAGTAACCAAAGTTCATATAGAAGTTGCTAAAGCAGCAAAAGCAAACCATGAATGCATTCTAATTGGTCATAAAGGTCACCCGGAAGTTGAAGGAACATTAGGTCAATATCTAAATTCTAATGGTCAGATATACTTAGTTGAATCAGTAGATGATGTCAATGAACTTGATGTTAAAGATCCAAGTAGGCTGTCGTATTCAACACAGACAACGCTCTCTGTTGATGAAACTCGCGATATTATTAATACTTTACGTCAAAGATTTCCGAGCATAAAACAACCAAAAAAAGAAGATATTTGCTATGCTACGACAAATCGTCAAAATGCAGTTTATGCACTTTCTAAAGAAGTTGAGGTTGTTTTAGTTGTAGGTTCAAAAAATAGTTCTAATTCAAATCGTTTAAGGGAGCTAGCTGAAAAATGTGGTGTTTGTGCCTATTTATTAGATGACCCTGAACAAATTGATCAAAACTGGTTTAATAATGTAAAACGTATTGGTATTACAGCAGGCGCATCAGCGCCTGAAGTGTTAGTTAATCAGATTATTGATAAAATTAGATCCTATTTTGGCAGTGATATTCATGTTACTGAACTAAATGGAGTTGAAGAAAATGTGACTTTCCCATTACCGAAAGTATTAAAAATGTTAAAACAGAAATAACCTTAAGGGGGATATTGTTATGTTAATGTGTCGTGGTGTTCGAGGAGCGATTACAATTGAAGAAAATACAAAAGAAGCAATTGAATTAGCAACAATTGAGCTATTAGAAGAAATGGTCAAACGTAATCAAATTGATATTGATATGTTAGCAAGTGCTTTTTTTGCAGTAACGCATGATATAACAGCCGCATTTCCACCAACTACAGCAAGAAAGATTGGCTGGCATAATGTGCCATTATTAAATTGTATGGAAATGAGTGCAGAGGATGGCTTGCCTCTTTGTATCCGTGTATTATTACACTGGAATACTGATAAAACGAACACTGAAATCAAGCATGTTTATTTAAGAGAAGCTGCTAAACTAAGACCAGATATTGTACAAAAATAAGAGGTAATCTTTTAAAATGGATCACGAAGATAATGATAAAATAGAAGCCAATAAAAGTAAGGGAATTTATTTATTACCAAATCTTTTTACATCAGCAGCTTTATTTTCAGGATTTTATGCGATTGTAGCAGCGTCTCAACACCACTTTAGAGCAGCAGCCATTGCAATATTTGTTGCTATGATAATGGATGCACTAGATGGACGTGTTGCTCGTATGACCGGTACTCAAAGTTCATTTGGGGCAGAATATGACTCATTATCTGATATGGTTTCATTTGGTGTAACACCTGCATTGGTCATATATTTTTGGGCTTTGCAACCACTAAAACAAATTGGTTGGCTGATTGCGTTTTTATTTGTTGCTTGTGTGGCGTTGAGATTAGCTCGTTTTAATACATCACCAACATCAAGTGAAAAGCGTTATTTTTACGGATTGCCGTGTCCAGCTGCAGCTGCTGCAATTGCTAGTTACGTTTGGTTGGGGCAGTTATACCACTTTTCAGGGCTAGCAAACTCAGTTGTTGTTGCACTTATTGGTATTTATCTGTCTATTATGATGGTTAGCAGCGTTAAATTTAGAAGCTTTAAAGACTATGATTTTAAATCGAGCGTACCATTTACAGCTATTGTACTAATTGTGGTTTTTATTATTTGTATTGCTTTAGATCCAGAGCATGTATTATTTGTTGTCTTTGCACTTTATGCATTATCTGGGCCTTTAGGGGGAATTACAGTAAAATATTATCAAAAGCTAAAAGCAGCTCGTAAAACGCAAAAAAAGAAAAAAGTGGATCTAAAAAAAGCCTCAAAGTCAGATATTAAGTAATAGCTATATTTTCTAAAAAAAGTTCATGCATAAACCTTAAGCCTATTGTATAACTAAATAATAGGGAATAGGAATTTATTAATTATTAAATAGGTTTAAGATCATAATGGCTTTCTTTAGAGTATCTGTTTTATTGGTAGTTTTTGTATTTAGTATTTTTTATCAAACTGCTTTTAGTCGTACTCAGTTAACACAAACACAATATCAAAAGCTTTTTGTTAAAGCTAGAAGTCATATTAATGACTTGAATTTAAATCAATACTATAAGCTAAAAGCTAAACTGAAAGCTTATGCTTTATATCCTTATTTACGTTATCTTGAAATTGTTAATCATTTTGATGATTATAAATCACAGACAATTGAAAATTACCTTAAAGAGAATCAAGGAACATTTTGGGCAAAGCTTTTAAAACCACAGTGGTTAAATTATTTAGGTGAGAATGAAATATGGGATACTTATCTAAAAGTAGGTTCTAATACTGGTAGTTTTACTCATCGCTGTTGGTATGCTAGAGCTTTATATGAAAATAAGCAAAAAACCAAAGCATTAAAAACATTTAATTCAATTTGGCTATATGGACATTCATTGCCAGAAGCTTGTGACTATATGTTAATACGTTGGCAAAAATCTAAATATGATACTGAAAGCTTACGTATGCAAAGGATTAAGCTTGCTATGGCAGAAGGAGAGTATGACTTAGCACGTTATTTAAGTTATCAGTTAGATAAATCTGATCAGAAATTTATTCAAGCTTGGGTGAATGCTGAGATTGATCCGCACTTTTCAATTAAATCATTAATGAATAAATATGCAAAACATAAATGGTATCAGTATGCATTAGTACAAGCTTTTGATGTTTTTGCTAATGAAGATATTACAGGTGCATTGCAGTTATTTGAAAAATATCAAAAACAAATACCTTCATCTGTACGTGATACGATTATGGCAGATATAGCAATGGAGTTAGCTCGAGAACATTCACCTCTAGCTATGAAATGGCTTAGAAGAGTTCCAGATGATGAGGCATCATCTTTATTATGGCAGTGGCGTGCAAGAACTGCCATTTTATGGCTAGAGTGGTCAGATTTAGTTAAATGGATTGATACAATGCCCTCTACTTTAAAAAATAAATTACAATGGCAATATTGGTTGGCTGTTGGTTTGTATCACACAGGGAAAAAAGATCAATCAAATATCATTTGGCAAAATTTGGCTAAAGAACGCGACTACTATGGTTTTTTAAGTGCTGATCAAATTGGTGCTAACTATAACTTAAAAACAAAAAGTCATACGGTATCAAAAGAATTATTAGAAAAAGTAAATCAAATGCCAGATATTCAGCAAGTCTATCAGCTATATCAATTGGGTGAATTAAGGTTAGCTGATTATTATTGGCGCTGGATCTTAAATCGCTTTAATCGTTATCAATCATTAGCTGCAGCAATTATTGCAAATGATTGGGGTATTGATAGTATGAGTATTTATGCTTATGGACGTTCAGGCTATTATGATGACTTAACACACCGTTTTCCGCTTGCTTATAAAAACGATATTTTAAAATATTCAAAAAAATATAAGTTGAACCCAGGCTGGGTTTGGGCCTTAACGAGACAAGAGAGTTATTTCCACCCTGAGGCAATCTCTTCAGCTGGTGCGCGTGGCTTAATGCAATTAATGCCATCAACGGCATCATTTATAGCTTCACGTTATAAGATTTCTTATAATGGTGCGCAATCACTATTTATTCCGCATGTTAATATTAAGTTAGGTGTTGCTAACCTTTCGCATGTTTATGATTACTTTGATCAAAACATGGTATTGGCAACTTCAGCTTATAATGCTGGGTTTGGTAATACTAGAAACTGGCTACCAAAAACACCACTTAAAGCACAGCGTTGGATTGAAACGGTACCTTATTTAGAAACTAGAAATTATATTCGCCAAGTATTAACCTATACAATTATTTATGATAATGTTCAACTTGATCGTAGTATTCGCCTTGAGGATATTATGAAGACGGTTCAGTCTTAAATTAATTATCTGGTGTGACAAAAATAACATCACATAAACTATTATTTAAAATGGAATCAGATGTTGAGCCAGTTAAAAGTTTAATTAAATGGTGATGACGTCTATTACCCAAAATAACTAAATCAATTTGCTTTTCTCGAATATAGGTTACGATATTAGACTTTGGATTACCTTTTATTAATTGATAGTCTTCAATTACAAGTGATAAGTCATTTAAAATATTTTTCATTGTTTGATTAACACTTTCAGTGATTTGCTTTTCACCGTCAAATGATAGTAGATTACTAAAAGTAACTTCAGCAGGAATAACGGATATTAAACTAAAGCGCGATTGGAAGGCTTTGACAATTTGTTTTGATTTATCAATTAAATAGTCATAATCATCGCTAAGATCAACAGCTAATAATATATGTTGATAGATCATCACTATTTCCTTTAAAACCCTATCATTTTAACCATAGCAGTAAAGTGTGTTAATTACCAATAACCTTGACAAAATAGGCATTTGCAGGTATCTTTGGCGCACAATATAAGACTAAAAAAGTACCAGTTTGTGATACGTGTAAATAAACTTGTTGACTATGGTGTGGTTATTCTTATTGCAATAGCAAAACACAACCACCAATTACTAAGTGCAAGAGCATTAAGTGAGATAACAGATATTACCTTATCAATGACACAAAAAGTACTTAAGCGTTTAAGTGCTGGTTTGTTAGTTGAATCTACAATCGGTAGTAAAGGAGGTTATCAGCTAAAACGCAGTTTATCAGAAATTTCGTTAAAAGATGTAGTCGATGCACTGGAGGGTGATCAAACACCAAAGATTAAATGTGGTCAATTAAGTGCGTTGGTTCGATGTGAAAAATCAGCTTGTTTGAAAAAGGGTCACTGGTTTGAAGTTGAAGAAGCAATTAATGAAATGTTAAAAACATATCGATTAAATCGTTTACTGGATTGTTATAAATAAGGTTGGATTTTTAATGAGTAAATATGAACACCTAGTTAAAGGTGATTATGAACATGGATTTGTAACAGATATCGAACAAGAGTTATTTAAGCCAGGTTTAAATGAAGAGACAATTTGTGCACTTTCATTAAAAAAGAAAGAGCCAGAGTTTATGCTTAAATGGCGTTTAGAGGCCTATCATAAGTGGTTGAAAATGTCAGAACCAACTTGGGCTCATGTAAATTATGAACCAATCGATTATCAGTCAATTAGCTATTATGCAGCACCAAAATCTGATGAAAATAGACCAAAGAGTTTGGATGAAGTTGATCCAGAATTATTGGAAACTTATAATAAATTAGGTATTCCCTTACATGAACAGGAGATGTTAGCAGGCGTTGCAGTTGATGCAGTATTTGATTCAGTATCAGTTGTGACAACGTTTAAAGACAAGTTAAAAGAGGCGGGTGTTATTTTTTGCCCTATCTCTGAGGCATTGCAAGAGTATCCTGAATTAGTACAAAAGTATCTAGGTTCGGTTGTCCCTCAAGGAGATAACTATTTTGCAGCACTTAATTCTGCTGTTTTTAGTGATGGTTCGTTTGTTTATATTCCAAAAGGTGTGCGTTGTCCATTAGAGTTATCAACTTACTTTAGGATTAATGCGCAAAATACGGGTCAATTTGAGCGTACTTTGATTATTGCTGATGAAGGAAGTTATGTTAGTTATTTAGAAGGCTGTACAGCACCTATGCGTGATGAAAACCAGCTACATGCAGCAGTCGTTGAATTGGTTGCATTGGAGAATGCTGAAATTAAGTACTCGACGGTACAAAATTGGTATCCTGGAGATAAAGAAGGTAAAGGTGGTATCTATAACTTTGTAACTAAACGTGGTATTTGTAAGGGAAATCATTCAAAGATTTCATGGACGCAGGTTGAAACAGGTTCATCGATTACTTGGAAATATCCAAGTGTGATATTGAAAGGGGATTATTCTGTTGGAGAGTTTTACTCAGTTGCATTAACAAGACATGCTCAACAAGCGGATACTGGTACGAAAATGATTCATATGGGTAAACATACAAAAAGTACCATTATTTCAAAAGGGATATCAGCAGGTAAAGCTCAAAATGCTTATCGAGGTTTAGTTAGAATATTACCAACGGCAGATAATGCACGTAATTTTTCACAGTGTGACTCATTATTAATTGGTCATCAATGCGGTGCTCATACGTATCCATATATTGAATCTAAGCATCCAAGTGCACAAATTGAGCATGAAGCAACAACTTCAAAAATATCAGAAGATCAAATGTATTATTGTCAACAAAGAGGTTTATCTGAAGAGGATGCAATTGCAATGATTGTAAATGGCTTCTGTAAAGATGTGTTTAAAAAGCTACCATTAGAATTTGCTGTTGAAGCACAGAAATTAATGGAAGTTAGTTTAGAAGGTGCAGTTGGCTAAATTAAGGTTTTTTTAATTTTTTAAAGTTTGCTAATAGGAAAACAAAATGTTAGAGATAAAAAATTTATATGTAAATGTTGATGGTAAAGAAATCCTCAATGATTTAAATTTAACAATACAACCAGGAACTGTACATGCAATTATGGGGCCTAATGGTGCTGGGAAAAGTACTTTAGGCAATGTGCTTGCAGGTCGTGATGGCTATGACATTATAAAAGGTGAAATTCTATTTGAAGGTGAAAATATATTTGAATTATCGCCGCAAGCGCGTGCAGCTTTAGGTATTTTCCTTGCTTTTCAATATCCAGTAGAAATTCCAGGTGTTAGTAATACTCAATTTTTAAAAACGGCTGTCAATAGTTTACGAAAATTTCGTAATGAAGATGAGCTAGATGCAGTTGGTTTTATGAAAACGCTTAAAGAGAAAATGGCATTATTAGAAATGCAGCAGAAATTTATGCAGCGTGGTGTTAATGAAGGCTTTTCTGGGGGAGAAAAAAAGCGTAACGAGATGTTGCAAATGCTTATGCTTGAACCTAAACTATGTGTTTTAGATGAAACAGATTCAGGTCTTGATATTGATGCATTGCGCATTGTTGCAAAAGCCGCAAATATTATGCGTAATAGTCAACGTAGTTTTATTGTCATTACACATTATCAGCGACTATTAGACTATATTGAGCCAGATTATGTGCATGTCTTAGCAAATGGTCATATCGTTCGTTCAGGTGATAAGTCATTGGCATTAGAGTTAGAAGATAAAGGCTATGCTTGGCTAAAAGAAATGCTTTAGAGGGATATAAGTAATGGCTGCAGATATTTTAAACCAAAAACCAACTAGTAAAGATTCAGAGAAAAATCAATTGAAAACAACTGAAGCGTATAATTTACCCACTCGTCATAGTGAGCGTTGGAAATATACGGATTTATCTCGTCTATTAGCGAACTTACCTTTCAAAGCTGTGACAGATGGTATGTTTGAATTAATAGATGAAAAAGAAATCGAAGCACAATTATTAGAGCATCCAAATAGGCTTGTATTCATTGATGGTATGTTCAGTGAAAAGTATTCTCAATATGACCATGCTATTATGCTAAAGCTAGCTAGGGTTAGTGACTTTAAATCAATTGATTATCAAATACACCCTATGGTTGAGCAAATACAGAAAAATAATGAAAATATTACTTCTGTATCAATTAATAAAACACAAGATACACCTTTTATCATCTTTCATGTGTTTAGCAATCGATCACAACGTAAATGGGTTGAAGCTCAACTAACAATTTCAGTAGCAGAGCAATGTAATGTTGAAATTCATGAAAAGTGTATTTTATTGCATCAAAAAGATGTTGTATTAAATGGATTAACATTACTTAATTTAGCTCAAGCATCTAGTGTTGTTTATACAAGTGACCAAGCAGTTGATCATAAGAGTTTATTTGCTATTAATGGATTACATGTATATCAGTGTAGAGATAGTCAGTTTAGATATAATAATATTGCACTAGAAGCAAGCTTATTGCGTGAAGATATTCATATACATTTAAATGAAGAAGGTGCTAATTGTAATCTTGCTGGTGTGGCATTTTTAAAAGATCATTCACACATTGATTATCATATTATTGTTGAACATAGCGCATCTTATACTACGAGTAATGTTGACTTTAAAGCAGCAGCTGCAAATAAATCAATTTTTGTTTGTAATCCTAAAGCTATTGTCCATTCAGATATTAAGGGTATTTCAGCCCATCAAAACTTAGGTAATTTATTATTCGATACGACAGCTGCAATCGATACAAAACCTGAGCTAGAAATTTATTCAGATGATGTTCAATGTACACATGGTGCAACCATCGGCCAGCTAGATGAGAAAGCACTATTTTATATGCAATCGAGAGGCATCTCAGAGTCTTGCGCAAAAGAATTATTAACGGAAGCTTTTCTAAATATTGTAATTGATGATTTTTATTGCACAAATAAAGCACAACAAAAACAGTTAATGATAAGAAAAATCTCGGATTACTATAAAGCTTAGTAATAATTCAATAGTTAGTAGAGACGTTGATTTATCACGTCTCGAAAATATATTTACATTGTTATTTGTGTTTACTAGAACTGAATGGCGCTAGGGAAGGTATAAGTAACACCCAATGTTAATGCATTAATTGGGAATGTTGCACTATCACTTGATGGATTACTACTACCAGCAATATAGTCATACTCAACTTTGATATTGAAGTTATTAATGAAATAGCCAGCGCCTAAGCCAAATGCAAAATTAAAGGCATTAGCAGTACCATCACCATTTGAGACAGTTAAAGTTGTACTATCAAAGCCTGAGTTAGACTCTCTTACATAAGCACCACCAATTTTAGCAAATAAGTTAAATCCAGTAGAAAACATCAAGCTACCAGTTAAAAATACTGGTACAGTGCTAACACTAATATTTGCTGATTTGCCTGAAACACTTAATTTATTTAATTCATAGCCATAGTTATAGCCTGTCTCTACACCTAAGCCAAACATATCGTTTAATGCATAATTAAAACCTACAATAATTCCGGTATATAAATTACCATTATCTTTAGAGATATCACTTGATGTGTTTGTTGAGAAAGAAGAATTATTTGAATTTAGCGTTGCACCACCAAGTTGGGCGCCAATATAAAAACCTGAAAGTTGTTTGGTTTTCTTTGGTGCATATAAATACTGGTCATTATCCAAATTTCTTTGAGATAAATCATATGAGCTTAAGCTGACTTGATTGCGTGAGACGATTGCATCTCCTTGATCAGCTAATGCTAGCGTACTTGTGCTTAGAATTAAAACAGAAGCAATGGCAGTTTTTCTAAACATTGAAAGTCTCCTTGTTTAGTTAATCAAAATTAGATGCTTCAAGTATACAAAAGCCACTGGTGTTAATCTAGTGGCTTTTTAATGAGATTTTAAAGCATTTTTTAATTAAAATGGAAATGCATAGCTTAAGCCTAAGGTTATAGCATTAACAGGTAAAGTTTTTGCTTGATCACCAAATGCACCTTCATCACCAAATACATACATATATTCAGCAAATAAATCCCAGTTATGCCAGCTGTAACCAACACCACCGGATAAAACGCCATTATAATTAATATGAGATTTATCATTTATATCTTGATTAACATAAGCGACCCCACCTTTAAGAAAAACATTAAAGTTCCATGGTAAGAGTACTTTTGCAGTTGCTAGTAAAGGCACAACCATCGTATCTTTTACTTTAGCATCACCAAGGCCGCCATTGCCTTGATATTTCAATAAATCATGACCATAGTAATAACCAATTTGAAGTCCTGTTGCAAAGTGTTTATTCCACATATAGTCACCACCTACAAAAATACCACCAAAAAGGTTACCGTCATTGTCAGTTGTATAACCACTAACATCATCAGAACTTAAAAATCCATAACCCATTTGACCACCAACAATCAAGTGGAATGATGGGGGAGGAACGTAACGCTTAGGTTTTGGTAGTTCACCATAGTTGTAATACATCGACTGATGCTGCATTGGTTTTGCAGAGGCAGAACTCATATTTTTAGCAGTATTTGCGGAACTTGATGCAGATTTTGCGCTAGATGCTGATTGAGCACTGTCATTAACCATTTGTGTGCTTGCTGCTGAAGAAGATGCTACAGGAGCAATGACTTCTTGGTCTGCATAAACAAGTGAGCTTGTTATGAGAAATGCAGGTGCTATAACTAGGTATGATATTTTTTTTAGCATTAGTCTGCCTCCTTTTGACAGTTTTTCAATCTTCCCATTTAAAAGTAGTATAAGAATAGTGAAAATGCCAAATAAGTAATTGAATTTTTAATTTTTTATAATAGATAAAATAGAAATGACTACAAATGATTTAAGTTAAAGGCTGAACTGTTCACCCAGATAAACACGTCTAACTTGTTCATTATTTAAAATATCTTCAGGTGTGCCTGAGGATATAATGCTGCCAGCATTAACAATATATGCACGTTCACAAATATCTAAAGTTTCTCTAACATTATGATCAGTAATTAAAACACCGATACCTTTATTTTTTAAGTAAGTAATATTTTTCTTAATATCAATCACTGAAATAGGGTCAACACCTGCAAATGGCTCATCAAGTAAGATGAATTGAGGAGAGGTAGCTAATGCTCTTGCAATTTCAGTGCGTCGTCTTTCACCACCAGATAAACTCATTCCTAAGTTTGTCCTGATATGATCAAGACTAAATTCATTTAATAATTCATCTAGGCGCTTTTTACGTTGAGCTTTAGTTAACTCTTTACGTGTTTCTAAAATTGCCATGATGTTTTGTTCAACAGTTAATTTACGAAACACAGAAGCTTCCTGAGGTAAGTAGCCAATACCTTGACGTGCTCGCCAGTGGATTGGTGCACTTGTAATATCGTTGCCATCTAAAAAAACACTGCCTCGATTAGCTCGAATTAAACCAACAATCATATAAAATGAAGTTGTTTTACCAGCGCCATTTGGGCCAAGTAAACCAACGATCTCACCACTGGATATTTCAATTGATACATCACGTACAACCCAACGTTTTTTATAACGCTTGGCAAGTGCTTCAGCTTTTAGGGTGTGTGCTGCATTTTGATTTATGGTTGTTGTGTTCATATTTATTTGGCTCCCTTGACTTGGTTGGTTTCTTCTTGGGAGATAATCATTGTGGCACGTTGGAAATCTTGTTTAGGGACATTGACAACCTCTGTTTGAGTATTATAAGTGATTTTTTCACCTGAAAAACTATTATTTTTTTGCTGGACAAATGCATTTTTCTCAAGAGTAAGTAAGTTTTTTTTGGGTTGAAATTGCATAATTTTACTATAGGCATAAGAAGGCGTTTGTTTATTTTTTTTATCAGTTGACAAGGAATAATATTTAGCAACTGGAAGTTTAGATTTTTGATCATTAACAAGCATTTGTATCTGTTTTGCTTGGCCAGCTTCATCTAAAAAGACAATTAATTTTTGTCCGCTCATATAACGGCATTTGCCTTGTTGTTTGCATAATGATTTTGCAATATTCAATTCTTTTTGTTGAAGTGTATTGTAAGATTTTTCAGAAGGAGGAACCCATAGTGAAGCTTTTGATATTTGTTTAGTTTGGTTATGATTATTTAAAGGGTCACAAGAAAGTTTAATGTCTTTAATTTGCATAATAATAACATTGCCTTCATAAATTAAAACATTCTTACCTTGATCATAATGTAATGAGTCGCTGCAGATTGTAATTGGACCATCCTCTGCAGCATCCTTACCAAAAAAATTGCTCGATTGATCTTCTTGGGCGAATAACGTTAAAGGAGCTAAAGATAACAGCGTTATGTTAAGTAATTTAATTATCGTTTTTGCTGCTTTCATAATATGATTTTACCTTGGATAATAGTTGTATTTTTTCAGGGTGCATATGCGCTTTCATACCTACGCCGGTAATAACGTTTTTGCTGCCAACTTGTTCCATTTTAACGAATTTATCAGTTTCTGCATAATCTTTATTAGGGTAGACATATAAAACGGAAGTTGTAATTTTTAAGGGTGGTTTTTTTTTGCCACTTCCAGGGCGTGTGATAATAACATTTCCCCATAATTTTAATTTGTTGTTTTGATCAGATAAATAACCATGATCAGAGACAATATTCCAAGGTAAGTCACCTGGCTTTTGAGGCTCCATTGTCATATTAACTTTGCTCATATCTACGTTACCATTTGCAAACTTCTTTAAAAAGGTTGCAAATGCTTTATAGCGAAGATTACCTGTTTCATTCATTTGGTAGAGTGTTGTATCAGTGGCAGTGTTTTCAATAAAATCATCAGGTAGTTTTTGTTTGCTGCTGTAGTTACTAGATGATTCAATGGTAAGCCAACTGGTAAAGCCAACAAGCGCTGCTAATACAAGTGTTGATACAACAGAGCGTTTACTAAAGAACATTAACTTTAGCCTCACCAAATTCAATATAGTCTTTTATGATTTTTTCTTTCAAATCATAAGCGCATAAGATCATATCTGAGATTTCTCTTACAGCACCTTTGCCACCTTTAGCTTGAGTAATATAATCAACATAATCATAAAGCCATGGATGTGCATTTTTAACTGTAATGCTAACACCAGAGCGCATCATTAAGGCTAAGTCAGGTAGGTCATCACCAACTGTAAGAATTTCTTCAGGTTTGATTTGAAATGATGCGACAATTTCTTCAAATGTTTTAACTTTATTACTTTTTCCTTGATATATTGCATCAACACCCAAATGTGAAAAGCGCTTTTCAACAAGTTCGCTTTGCTTGCCTGTTAGGATAACTTGTTTAATGCCAATTTTTTGTAGTAATTTAATACCAATACCGTCTTTAACATTAAAGTGTTTTAACTCATCATTTGGATGATTGCCTATAATGATTCGACCATCAGTCATTACACCATCAACATCATAAATAATAAGCTTAATTTTTTTTAATTTATCGGATAAGTCAGAATTGTTCATATAGATGGCTATTATTAAGTGGTTAAACGATGCTATTTTAGCATAAATTTAATATAGATGTAGCATGGTTTTAAAGAAAAATATTATTCTTTTTCTTTCTCTTTTGCCGACTCTAGTACTTCATTAAAGTCACAATCTTCTTGTGGGCAAAGTTTTTCTACACCACGTTTTTTGGTAGTTTTTATAATGACAATAGGCCATTCGCACTTAGGGCAAGCTTCGTTATGTGGTGGGTACCACAAGGAGTATTTACATTTAGGGTAGCCATTGCACGCATAAAATATTTTGCCGCGACGCGACTTTTTCTCAACAATGACACCTGTTTTACATTTAGGACAATTAACGCCAGTATCTTTCGGTTTTTCTAACGGTTCCATGTGCTTACAATTTGGATAATTAGAGCAACCAATAAATTTGCCATAACGGCCTTGTTTAATTAATAAATCATGCTGGCATTTAGGGCATTTACGATCTGCTACAACTTCAGGCTCATTCGATTCTTCATCTTCTTGGCCATCTGTTTGCAAGTTTCTTGTATAATCGCACTCAGGGTAGTTTGAACAACCTACAAATCTGCCTCGTTTACCTAAACGAATCATTAGTTGGCTACCACATTTGGGACAATCTTCATCCATTGCTTCTTGGGTAACATCACTTTTTTTAACAGACTGATCGATGGTTTCAACTTGAGATTTAAATGGTTTCCAAAAGTCATGCATTAATGGGATCCATTCTTTTTCACCACAGGATATTTCATCTAGTGCATCTTCAAGTTTGGCTGTAAATCCATAATCAATATAACGTGGGAAATACTCGACTAAAAATTTATTAACGATACGCCCAATATCTGTTGGATGAAAACGCTTTTGTTTTATTTCAGCATAGCCGCGTTGTTGTAGCGTTGAGATAATTGCAACATAAGTTGAAGGTCTACCGATACCATATTCTTCTAACGCTTTAACTAAACCTGCTTCACTATAACGTGCTGGTGGCTCAGTAAAGTGCTGTTTAGGAATAATTTCTAATAAATCAACCAAATCACCAATAACTAAATTTGGCAGATTTTGTTTATCCATTTCTTCAGAATCTTTTTTAGCTTCTTTGGTTTCTTGATAAACTGCCATAAAGCCAGGTTCTTTAACGGTTGAGCCAGAAGCTCTAAAAATATGCTTATCTTTAGCGCTAAGGTCAATACTTAGTGTATCAATAACAGCATGCATCATTTGACAAGCAACCGTACGCTTCCAAATTAGTGAGTATAATTTTAACTGGTCAGCACTTAAGAGCGACTTTAATTCATCAGGGTGGCGTAAAACACTGCTTGGTCTTATTGCCTCATGTGCTTCTTGCGCACTTTTAGATTTTGTTTTAAATGCTCTTGGATTATCTGGGAGCATTGTGCTTTTAAAGTTATCAGTAATATATTGACGAATTTCATCAATTGCATCATTAGAAAGATTAACTGAGTCGGTACGCATATAAGTGATCAAACCAACAGAGCCTTCACCTTTTAGGTCAATACCTTCATAAAGCTGTTGTGCAACCATCATCGTGCGTTTGGTACTAAAGCCTAGCTTACGTGATGCTTCCTGTTGTAAAGTTGATGTGGTAAAAGGTGGCGCTGGTTGGCGTTTGCGTTGTTTTCGCTCAACATTAGAAACAGTTAGTTTGCCTTCAGCCGTTTGGTCAATTGCATCAACAGCGGTTTTTGCTTGATTTTCATCAGCAATATCAAATTTCTCAAGTTTATTACCATTAAAAATAGTTAAATGTGCATCGAATGGTTGATTCTTAGCGGTTACATTCGCATGAATACTCCAATATTCTTGAGTAATAAATGCATCAATTTCAATTTCACGTTCAACGATGAGGCGTAGTGCTGGGCTTTGTACACGACCGGCGGACAAACCACGCTGAACTTTTTTCCATAAAAGTGGTGATAGATTAAAGCCAACTAAAAAGTCTAATGCGCGTCGAGCTTGTTGTGCGTTAATCATCTCATTGGATAGGGTGCGTGGATGTTCAATCGCATCTTGGACTGCTTTTTTAGTAATTTCATGAAAAACGATGCGTTGTACAGTTTTACCTTCTAATAGGCCTGCATCTTTTAATACTTCACAGACATGCCAGGAAATAGCCTCACCTTCGCGATCCGGGTCAGTTGCAAGATAAATGGTTTCAGCTTTTTTAGCTGCCTTTTTAATTGCATCTAAATGGCGAGCATTTCGTTCAATGATTTGATAATGCATCAGAAAGTCATTATCAGGTTCAATGGAAGATTCTTTTGATGGTAAATCTCTCACATGGCCGTATGAAGCAAGGACTTCAAAATCTTTGCCTAGGTATTTTTCAATGGTTTTTGATTTTGCCGGTGATTCGACAATCACTAAATTTTTACTCATAATATTATCAGGTCAATCTTATTTCTCTTAAGTTAAGTGGTTTTTTAGCGTATTTTTAAGGTTGATGCAATGCCTTTTATGAAATTTATTTAAATTAACTTTTTTATCATGGTTTGGGTTTGTTTGCTTTTTAATCAATAAAGCTATACTCAATTTTTCATTTTTACAAAAATAATTATAGCGCCTTGAAAAGATTTTCGGCACCAATTAATGGAATAATTCGATAAAGCACTTGATTTATTACATCAGTATCAGCTTTTGTAATAAATTTTGCTTTCCTTTCTTTCCAAGAGAGAGTTTGAATTAAACTTGCAGCAATTACAGAAGGTTGTTCAAGATTAGAGATTGGTACTTCAGTTTTTGTGCCACGAATACTTGTGCTAATTGGGCAGCAAATAATTAGGCCAGTAGATTGATTATATTGTTTTGAAGATAATACAAAAGTAGGGCGATATTTACCAATTTCTTTGCCTTTAGTCGGTTCAAAATCAAGCCATATGATGTGATTTCGATCAGGGATATAGGGCTTAGGCATAATTTTGTTACTCTATCTCGCTTGCTAAAGGCGATGCAAGTAAATCAGCATGTGCTTTTTCAGGAGATAAGTCATCTAATAGTTCAGACTCAGTGAAAGGAAGTTGCCTACATTTTTCAGCTTTTGTAACTGTAAATCCATTCTCAGTTACTTCAATTTCAACTTTAGTGCCTTCTTTGAATTTCGGTAACTCACGAATAATACCAGAGATACGTAATCCAAGGCCATTTCCCCATTTTTGAATTTTTGCATGCGTAGTCATGATATTTATTCCAATATTTTATTTGATATTAATAAGTATACACTATGTATACACTTAATTTCAATCGATGATAAAAAATATTGTAAATCATATATATTGATAAATAAAATAATTATTTATTTTTTAACGTTATACTTATTTTTGCCTTTGTCGAGTAATACACTCATTTCCATTTAGAATATTTTAAGGTAAATTGCTGATTATATCAGTGGTATGACAGATCAATTTTTATTTAAAATGCATCGCAGATTATTTGGTGTTAACGAACAAAATACATTTGATGTTATAGGGTAGTTTTTTATTTAGATGGAAGATGAAATAATAAAATTGGATGGTGGCCAGAGGCAGAATCGAACTGCCGACACGAGGATTTTCAGTCCTCTGCTCTACCGACTGAGCTATCTGGCCGATGTGACGTATTAAACCGAATTCTTATAGCTAGGTCAAGCGCTTTTTGAAGAATTTTTCATAAAAAATTATCTTCGGCTCTGGGCATATTGAATTGACTCTATTATAATGCCGAGCACAAAATATTAAAAAATATGTTTTAATAAAATTTGCTATAAAATGAGGAGAAAAAAATGGCAGTAGAACGTACTTTATCAATTATCAAGCCTGATGCAGTTGCAAAAAATGTAATTGGTGAGATTTATAGCCGCTTTGAAAAAGCAGGTTTAAAAGTTGTTGCATCTAAAATGATGTACTTATCAGAAAGAGAAGCATCTCAGTTTTATGCGGTACATAAAGAACGTCCGTTTTTTAATGACTTAGTGAAATTTATGATCTCAGGCCCTGTCATGGTGCAAGTACTAGAAGGTGAAAATGCAATTTTGAAAAACCGTGAGTTAATGGGAGCTACTAACCCTAAAGAAGCAGCACCTGGAACAATTCGTGCTGACTTTGCTGATAGCATTGACGCTAATGCGGTTCATGGTTCTGATGCACAAGAAACTGCTTCTAATGAAGTTGCTTTTTTCTTTGCTGAGCATGAATTGTATACGCATTAATCAGCAGGAAATAAAAAAGCTTAAAAAGGTTAAATCGAGTGTTGACAATAGGAACTCGCACCGTATAATGACTTTCAGTTTCGCGGGAATAGCTCAGCTGGTAGAGCACAACCTTGCCAAGGTTGGGGTCGCGGGTTCGAGTCCCGTTTCCCGCTCCAATGTGAGCAAATGATTTGAGTGAGCGAAACTTGGAAGTTTAAAGTTTAACTTGGTAGCAATTTTTAAAACTTGCTGCGGGAATAGCTCAGCTGGTAGAGCACAACCTTGCCAAGGTTGGGGTCGCGGGTTCGAGTCCCGTTTCCCGCTCCAGTTGGGCTGAGTAGCAAAGTGGTTATGCAGAGGCCTGCAAAGCCTTGGACACCGGTTCGATTCCGGTCTCAGCCTCCAAAAATATGTTGCCCGGGTGGCGAAATTGGTAGACGCAAGGGACTTAAAATCCCTCGGGAGTAACTCCCGTGCCGGTTCGAGTCCGGCCCCGGGCACCATTTATTTTAATAAATAATCTAGTTTTTAAACATGACGTTATTTTAAACGTAAGTTGTTTTTTTTATGTATATATAATATTTCATTCTCTCTTTAGAAATTGTATATATGCCAAGCTTTATTGCTTTTCATTCAATTAGAAGCCGACTATGATAGTGATTTAAATTACAAAATACATTTTGTTAATAAGATTAAGTTTAAGGTTGTTTTATGAGCAGTGTTGCTGCATTATCAATTGAACAGGTAACAAAAGTATACAAGCCAATTAATGGTCAAACTAAAGGATTTAAAGCGGTTGATGATATCTCATTATCTGTAAATGCAGGCGATTTTTTTGCATTACTAGGGCCTAATGGAGCGGGTAAATCAACAACTATTGGCATGATCTCATCGTTAGTAAATAAAACCAGTGGTAGCATTCGTATTTTTGATGTTGATTTGGATACAGATCCATCTGAGGCAAAATCATTATTAGGTGTAATGCCGCAAGAAGTTAATTTGGCCATCTTTGAGACACCTATTAATATTCTAGTTAATCAAGCAGGTTATTTTGGTATTCGTAGAAGTGAGGCCAAAAAGCGTGCTGAAAAGCGCTTAAAAGAAATGCAGTTGTGGGATAAAAAAAATACGCAAGTCCGCTTTTTATCAGGTGGAATGAAGCGTCGACTAATGGTAGCAAGAGCATTGGTTCATAACCCTAAGCTATTAATATTAGATGAGCCAACAGCGGGCGTTGATGTTGAAATTCGTCATGCAATTTGGGAAGTATTAACCAAATTAAATAAAGAAGAAGGGTTAACAATTATTTTAACGACTCACTATTTAGAAGAAGCAGAAAGTATGTGTAATCGTATTGCTTTGATGAATAAGGGAAAAATTTTTGCTAATACGGATATGAAATCATTATTAAGAAATCTTGATAAAGAAACATTCGTTTTTGATTTGAAAACACCAATAGAATATATTAATCAATTTAATGATGCAGCAGCACTTGAGGTTGAATTGCCAGATCCATTAACACTAGAAGTCACAGTAGATAAATCATACACATTAAATGATATTTTTAGTGTCTTAACCGAGCATCAAGTTCAAGTAATTAGCGCACGAAATAAAAAGGCAAGATTAGAACAGTTGTTTATTGATTTGGTTAGAAAAAATAATGCAACTGTGCAATAAGTAGGGGAATATTATGACATTGCGTGATTATTGGTTTGCATTTTTAGCAATATTTTATAAAGAAGTTACACGAATATTTCGTATTTGGCCTCAAAGTTTATTACCTTCTGTCATTACAATGACATTATATTTTTTAATTTTTGGTAAAGTCATTGGCTCAAGAGTTGGTTATATTCATGGTGTTTCTTATATTCACTATATTACACCTGGACTTATTATTATGGCGGTAACGAATAATACCTATGCCAACATTGTTGGATCATTTTTTGGTGATCGTTTTTCACGCTGTATTGAAGAGATGTATATTGCGCCATTAAATGCACATGTAATGATTCTTGGTTATGTATCAGGTGCTGTATTTCGTGGCCTTATTGTGGGTATCTTAGTCAGTATCGTTGCAATACTTTTTGGCGCTTTAAGTATTTACTCACTGCCGTTGATGATTATTGCCTTATTATTAAGTAGCTTTGCTTTTGCATTAGGTGGTTTAGTTAATGGGATTTTTTCACAGAAATTTGATGACACACAAGTAGTGTCTACCTTCTTTTTGTTGCCATTGACTTATTTAGGTGGTGTCTTTTTTAGTTTGTCTATGCTGCCGCCATTCTGGAAAGCAATTGCACAATTTAATCCGATTTTTTATATTGTTGATTTTTTCCGTTATGCAAGTTTAGGCACTAAAATAATTAGTCCATGGTTTGCATTTGCAATGGTTTGCCTTGTGATTGTTATATTATATGTTATTAGTTACTATTGCATTAAGCGTGGTGTCAAAATTAAATCTTAATTATTTCAAAATAAAAAATAATAAAAATGTGAGCTTATCGATGAAAGTAACATTAGCACAGCTTGATTATATAGTAGGTAACTTTGAATATAATTATCAAAAAATAAAACAAGCAATTGAAAACTATGTTGATCAAAGCGATATCATTGTCTTTTCAGAATTAGCACTAAGTGGATATTATGTATTTGACTTGGTTGAACGAAATGGCTTTATTCAACAACAAAATCAGTATTTACAAAAACTAATTAAATTATCTAATCAGTATGACTGTGCAATTATTTTAGGATGTATTACAGAAAACTTAAACCAGGGTAAGCTGTTTTATAACTCAGCTTTAGTGATTGCTTCAGGTGAAATTATACATACCTATCATAAGCAGTTATTACCTACTTATAACATTTTTAATGAACCAAGGCATTTTCAAGCAGGTGATCAAGCGCCTATTTTTAAGTATAGGGATAAGCATATTGGTATTCTAATTTGTGAAGATTTATGGGATCAAGAAGAAAGATTATATGCTCATCATCCGTTGATAAATTTAAAAGCATATCAGGGGCGACTAGATTATATTATTACCCTTAATAGTTCACCTTCTGAGTATAATAAATACAAAAAAAGAGTTCAATTATTAAAACAGTTAGCCTTAACAATGGAGGCAGATTGTTATTATGTAAATCAAGTTGGTGGTTATGATGATATAGTCTATGATGGTGCAAGCTTTGTAGTCTCAAAAGAGGGTAATCTTAAATATCAATTACCAGCTTTTTCTGAATTAATTGCTATAGTCGATACTGATATGCAATCTGAAATATTAGATTTTAATCAAGATATTAAAGAAGCTTTTTTTCTTGAGCAAATGAAACTTGGTTTGAAAGATTATGTAGAAAAATGCCGCTTTAAAGGTGTTGTGATCGCATTATCTGGCGGTATAGATAGTGCTTTAACATTAACCATTGCAACATTAGCATTAGGTAAAGAGCGTGTATGTGCTATTACAATGCCTTCGACTTATTCATCAATCGGTAGTGTTAGTGACTCTGAGCTACTTTGTCAAAATTTAGGTGTTAAATTATATAATCGACCGATTAGTAAAGACTATCAGCTTAGTTGCAGCCTTTTTAATGATGCCTTTAAAAAAGAGCCTTCTCGTTTAACTTGTGAAAATATCCAAGCAAGAATTCGAGGAAGAGTCGTTATGGAATATGCCAACGAGTTTGGATTGTTAGTTATCTCTTGTGGCAATAAAAGTGAATTATCTGTTGGCTATGCAACACTGTATGGTGATATGAATGGTGGTATTAACATCATAGGAGATTTATATAAAACCGATGTATATCAAGTGGCTGAATATATTAATACTACTGAAGATCATTTAATACCTAAATCGATTATAAAAAAAGCACCCTCTGCTGAATTATCTGAAGGTCAAAAAGACTCTGATAGTCTGCCACCTTATGATTTATTAGATGCAGTACTAAAACTATCGATTGAAGGTGATTTATTAGAAGAAGATGAAGTTATTGAGTTAAAAAGACTTTCATGCCAATTAACCGCAGAAGAAATTCAAGAAATATTATCATTAATTGATCGAGCGGAGTTCAAGCGAAAACAGGCGCCGCCTATTATTCGGCTTCAACATCGCTCGTTTGGCGTAGGCAGAATGATTCCAATTACGCATCAGTTTGCTACAGATCATTGGAAACTTGAAGCTTATGGTGATATCATGTCCAACAATACAATGAAAATGAACTATAGATGATACTAACAGATCATTATGTTATACTTACTGTTGTAATTAGTTATTTTAAGAAGGTAGAGGTCGCTTTTAGATGAAAAATGATATGTGGAAGAATGTCTTATTTTGGGTGGTTGTTGCAGGCATTTTAATTGCTTTATTTTCTAGTTTTAACCGCCAAAGTGCTTCTACGGATACACTAAGTTATTCGAATTTTATCAATCAGATTGACAACAATCAGGTTCGGTCTGTCTATATTGATGGTAGGGCGATTACTGGAAGAACGGCTTCTGGGCAATCATTTAATACTAATTTACCTTGGAATGATCCATTTGTAATTGATCAAATGCTAAAACATAAGGTTGATATTACAGCCAAACCACCTCAAAAAGACAGCCTTTTACTTAGACTGTTAATTAATGGATTTCCAATTATTCTATTAGTGATTATTTGGATTTTCTTAATGCGTGCTATGAGTGGTGGTGGTAAAGGTGGTGCATTCTCCTTTGGTAAAAGTAAAGCTAAGCTATTAGGCGAAGACCAAGTTAAAGTAACACTTGATGATGTTGCAGGTGTTGATGAGGCCAAAGAAGAAGTAGCTGAAATTATTGACTTTCTACGAGACCCAACTAAATATCAACGTTTGGGCGGCAAAATTCCTCGAGGCGTGTTAATGGTTGGTCCTCCAGGAACTGGTAAAACTTTATTAGCTAGAGCCATTGCAGGGGAAGCTAAAGTCCCATTTTTCTCAATTTCTGGATCAGACTTTGTTGAAATGTTTGTTGGTGTTGGTGCTTCTCGCGTACGTGATATGTTTGAGCAAGCCAAAAAGCGTTCACCTTGTATCATATTTATTGATGAAATTGATGCAGTTGGTCGTCATCGTGGTGCAGGCTTAGGTGGAGGTCATGATGAGCGTGAACAAACATTAAATCAGATGTTAGTTGAAATGGATGGCTTTTCAGGTAATGAAGGTGTTATTGTTATCGCAGCAACTAACCGACCTGATGTATTAGATCCAGCACTTTTACGTCCTGGGCGTTTTGACCGTGAAGTAACTGTTGGTTTACCTTCAGTTAAAGGACGTGAGCAGATTTTAAAAGTTCATATGAAAAATGTACCAATTGCTGATGATGTTCGCGCTGACTGGGTTGCTCGTGGTACACCTGGTTTTTCAGGTGCTCAATTGGCAAACCTTGTTAATGAAGCAGCATTATTTGCAGCGCGTTTTAATAAAAACAAAGTTGGTATGGAAGAGCTAGAGCTTGCTAAAGATAAAATTTTAATGGGTACTGAGCGTCGCTCAATGGCAATGAGTGAAGATGAAAAACGTTTAACGGCTTATCATGAAGCAGGCCATGCAATTATTGGACGTCTAGTGCCGTCACATGACCCTGTTTATAAAGTAAGTATTATTCCGCGCGGACGTGCTTTGGGTGTTACTATGTATTTACCTGAAGGGGATCAAGTTAGTCAAAGTAAAGAAGAATTAGAAAGTCGTTTATCATCATTATATGGTGGGCGTATTGCTGAAGCACTTATTTTTGGTGATGAAAATGTCACAACAGGTGCGGCTAATGATATTCAAGTGGCTACGAATATTGCTCGTAGTATGGTAACTAAGTGGGGTCTATCTGATAAAATGGGGCCATTATTATATGCCGAAGAAGATGAACATCCATTCTTAGGCCATTCAATGGGCAGAAACTCAGCACCAGCATTTTCTGAAAAAACAGCAGGTAATATTGATATTGAAGTGCGTGATCTTATTGACCGTAACTATGCACGTGCAAATCGTTTATTAGCTGATAATCTTGATATTTTACATGCAATGGCTGATGCATTAATGAAGTATGAAACTTTAGATGCGGCGCAAGTTGATGACTTAATGGATCGAAAACCAGTTCGTGAGCCTGGAGACTGGACAGTTAATTTGGGCGATAAAAAGAATAATAATAAAACTAAAACAGAAGGTGCCCAAGTGTCTGATGATACAAAAGAGACAAAATCTGAGAAGCCTAATAAAGATTTAGGTGATCCTATACCTCAAGGTGATTAACTTTTACATTATGTTGAAAGGGTTATGTGGAATAAAACATATTTAACACATCGAATAGGAATAAAATATCCAATTATTCAAGCGCCAATGGCTGGTGGTGCTACTACTGCTGAGCTTGTTTCATCTGTCTCTAATTATGGTGCGCTAGGCTCTTTAGGTGCGGGTTATCTATCAGCAGATCAGATTAATAATACAATTAATAATATTTATAAATTAACAGAAAAGCCTTTTTCAGTTAATCTCTTTACGCCAGAGGCACATACTGCAACGACTCAACATATGCAAAAAGTTTGTGATGTAATTAATCAATGTAGTGATATATTGGGTGTTATAACTGAGCCTGTAGCTGCACCTTATGCACCAGTATTTGAAGAGCAAGTGAGTGTGCTTCTAGCAAAAAACGTCCCTGTTGTTAGTTTTACATTTGGTATTCCTAGCTTAGAGATTATTAATCAATTTAAAAAGATTAATTCAGTTGTTATAGCGACGGCAACATCACTTGAAGAGGCTTGTTTGCTTGAAAACTATCAAGTTGATGCTATTGTGATACAAGGTAGCGAAGCTGGTGGACATCGTGGTAGTTTTTTAGATAAGGCAGAAAATTCATTAATTCCATTAGCTGATTTATTAAATCAAGTAATTGCTAAGGTCAATCTTCCAGTCATAGCATCTGGCGGTATTATGAATGGTGCAAGTATTGCAAAATTAATGCGCCTAGGCGCATCAGCTACTCAGTTAGGCAGTGCGTTTTTATGTGCTGATGAGTCTGGTATTCATCAAGCTTATAAGAAATTACTTTTAGAACAAACAGAAGATACAACAACATTAACAAGTGTATTTTCTGGAAAGCTAGCTAGAGGTTTAAATAATCAATTTATTCAATGTATGCAAAAACATAGACAAATAATTTTAGATTATCCGATTCAAAATAAACTAACCACAAAGATGAGAAATGAAGCTAAAAAACAAGGAAATACTGATTATATGTCCTTATGGGCAGGACAAAATATCCACTTAGCAACTCAGTTAAGTGCTAAGGATTTATTAGATAAATTAATTAGTGAAGTCGAAGCTTATATTAGTAATAGATAGTTAAGTTTGAACCAGAAGGCGCATAGAAAAATCCAAATATATCTGATTATTTATGAAACAATATTTTGGTCGATATTTGCACTTTTGTCTGTAAAATAATATTATGACTATAAGCTAAGGCAAGGAATGTGACTCATCAAGAATTTTTAACTTTATTAGCTCATATGAAGAAAAGATATCGTATGACAAGCTCTCCAGAATCTATATTTAGGTATTCAATTAAAAATAGATTTTCAAGTGAGAAACAAAATGGTTACCAAGAGCAAGTAAAATTATATGCAAATAGTTTAGATTGGAAAATAAGAAGTGAATTTGCAGCCTATGATCTTGCTTTAGGACTAAACAGTCAAGGTAGGGGGCAGCTTAATCAAGCACTAGCTTCAGACTTTGATAGGATTACATTTAGAGTAATATCAGATATTTTAAATGCAAACTCAATTGAGGATGCAGCTAGAATATATGCTTTTTGGGTGGATGTAGCAGTCTATGCAGGTAATCAAAATAAAAATTTGCATCTTGAAAATGCAATTGTACTTGGTTTAAATCAATTCTATGTAGATCGTATATTTAGTAAAGGTGATGCCTATACAGCTGATAAGCCAGGTTATGCTTATTTACCTCAAATAACTAAAGATAAGGTTGAAGTATTATCTCAAAACCAACGTTATAGTAATCAATTAGTTCATCAGACTACCTATTTACCACCATTTAGGCTTTACTCCAATTTGTTGGAGACATCTAAAGATGGCAATGGTGGAGTCACTTTAAATGATGGAACAATATCCGTTTTAAGTAATATGTCTTTTTTCCAGCAGAAAATGCAAAACATAGAAATTAGTCAAAATAAGGCGAATGAAACTTGTGACGACTTATTAAATAATACTGGGCTTGGCAATAATATCACTACCTTAAAAGATATAGATGATCATGATGACTTTGTTTTAAATAAGAGTAATCTTTTAAGAAATAATGCTAGAGTTTTTCCAAAAGAAGTTAATGTGCCTGGAATAAATTTTGCAAGTGCCAAATGGAATATTGAAAAATTAGAACAGGGTGTTGATGATGATTTTATAGACAAGCTGGTTAATAAATTTAATTTACTAAGCTTAGAAGCAATTAAATTAGAAAAAATACTTACGCAGTATAAAGATAGTGAAGGTTCAAAAAAGGTATTAGATGAATTAGAGACCCATTTAATGCATTTATTTTCAGCTGATACATTTATTAAATTAATGCAAAATAAAGCTTCAAGAAATTTATTTGAAATAGCTTCTGGGTTAAGAGATTTTAATATTAGTCTTAAAATATTATTAGATCAAGGAGATCCTACTGATATGGCAAAAGAAGTTAGAGTTATGATTGAAGCATATAGTGAGGATACTATATATGCTTCTCAATCAGGGTCTATGCCTGACTTAGAGAATAAAGTGCATAAAAAAGATCAAGAAATGACTAATCAGTTAAGTGGTATTAAGCTACAATCACAAACATCGTTTGTACAAGATCAAATTAGTCAATGGGAGTTATTCTTCCAACAGAATAGTTCACATATTAGCCTATCTGTATCTGAAAGGTGTGTTAATGAGAGCACTTCTAATAATCAACAGTTGCTATTCTTAAGTCATAGAGAGAAACACTCAGATATGCAGATTGAAATCACTAGCGAACACTAAAAAATTCCATGCCTGATTTTCGTAAGCAATGATGTAAAAAGCCTGATATAGTATGCCTAAAAATAGGTAATATAAGGTTAGTGATATGATAGCGGATGAAAATAAGCAACAATACTATCGGGCATTGATTGAAAGAAATTCTAAATATGATGGACTTTTTTATGTTGGTGTGAAAACAACAGGTATTTTCTGTCATGCTTCTTGTCCTGCTAAAAAACCTAAGTTTGAAAATTGTGAATTTTTTGAAACAGCTAAGGAAGCCTTGTTAGCATCTTATAGGCCATGTCAGCGCTGTAAGCCACTTCTACTACCACATCAAATATCTAATGTTATTCAACAACTTATTGATGCGGTTGAAAAAGAGCCGACAAAGCGTTGGAAAGATCAAGATTTCAAAGCTATTGGTATTGATGAGTCAACTGCAAGAAGACAGTTTAAAAAGCGTTTTAATATGACATTTATTGAATATGCAAGATCAAGAAGAATGGGCATTGCAATGAAACAGATTAAATCAGGCTCATCTGTGATAGAGTCTCAATTAAAAGCTGGCTATGAATCAGCCAGTGGCTTTTGTGATGCATTTTCAAAAATTATGGGTACAGTCCCTAATAGAGCGGATGGAAAAGTATTATCAGCGGCTTGGTTAGATACGCCTTTAGGGCCTATGATTGCAATTGCAGATAATGATTATCTATATTTACTTGAATTTATTGAGCGCAGAGGTCTTGAAAAAGAAATTGAACGCTTAAGGAAACGTCTTAAAATCGGAGTTATCCCAGGTAGTACTAAGATTATTGAACAAATTAAAGGTGAATTAAGAGATTATTTTTCAGCTAACTCATTTGAATTCAAAACACCTATTTATTTATTAGGTTCAGAATTTCAGAAAAAAGTTTGGCATACACTGCAAAAAATTCAACCAGGTAAAACACGATCTTACCTAGAAGTAGCTAAAGCAATTGATCACCCTAAAGCATTTCGTGCTGTGGCAAATGCAAATGGTGCGAACCAATTAGCATTAATTATTCCTTGTCATCGAGTTATTAATACTAATGGTGCATTAGGTGGTTATGGTGGTGGTATCTCTAGAAAGGAATGGTTATTAAAACATGAAAAAAAATATGCTCATAAGCTTTAATGATCAGCTTCATTAATCAAATATTGAAAATGCTGTATTGAGTTTAGTCTATTTAGATTTTGATTTAGCCGTTTTTTATAGGAGAGTTCTGAAATAATTTGAATGGTTTCATGTAGCGCAGGTGGTATGATATTACCTTTAATTGGATCACTCCAGCTAAGTCCTGGGCCTTTCTGAATTTCTGTTAGCCATGGTTTTAGATGACTATCGAGTATAAAATCTGCACCATATAGACCAAAGTAACTTCCTTTATATGTTTTATGATTTAGTTTATGTCTAGTTGCTTGGATAACATAAAGTAGTACTTGCTTGATTTGTGGTAAGAGTACTTCTTGGCTAAAGCATTTTTGTTGGGTTATTTGATTGTGTAGTAGATATTGATCTAACTCATCAAATGACCACTTTAACCGTAGATTTTTAGTTTCTTTATTATATTTTTTTTGCTGATAAATATTGGTAATGTGAATCAGTGGATTATCAAAATACGCTAGTTGAAAGGCTACACTATTTAAACGCACTGTACCATGAGGGTAGATTAAAGCAATTAATGGTTCAAGAGAAATAATTAGCCAATAAATTCTTATTTCAGACTTTCTATTATTTAATAATAATGGATTTTTTATGTAACGTTGAGCAATATATTGGCACGGTTTTTGATCATCAAACTGTAGCGTATAATTACTTTGACTTGATAGTAAAGATTTTAAATCATTTATTTGCCATAATATTTTTATACCTCTACCTTTTGATAAGTTATTTGGTTTAAGAATCCACAAGTTTTGTTTATTATCACTTTTTGGCATTTGACTAAAAAATGTATCGATCTCTGTTTCTTTATATAAACAGTAACTTTCTTGATAAAAATCAGAAAGTTTGAGTGTAGATGAATTTAAGTGATTATAAAGCTTTAGATTTTCAGTGAGCTTGCCTTTATTACTGAAGTTGTTTTCACCTGGAAAATGATTTAGGTATTGAAAAGCTTTAAGCTTTTGATAATAGTTACGATATCCTTTTCTAAGCCATAATAGACTTGCATCATTTATATTTGATGTGATTTGAATGTCTGTTTTCTTTAACGCAGAGCGAGCACATATTGATGCAGGATCTAAATATATAATCGGTTTATTATGATCTGTCATTGTGTGTATTACAGCCACATGTTTGTTTTATAGTCTATATCAGTAAATATAGACTATATGCTTAGTAAAATAAAAAATAGTGGTTTTTAAGATGCTGTTTTAAAGCATTGTAGATCAAGTTCTTTTTCACTTTTAGCAACCAGTGTGGTAACAGCTGCATCTCCCGTAATATTAACAGCGGTTCTAACCATATCTAAAATACGATCAATACCAATGATTAATGCAATGCCTTCAACAGGTAAGCCAACTTGAGTTAATACAAGTGTTAATGTAATAAGTCCTACACTTGGTATGCCAGCAGTTCCTATTGAACTTAAAGTTGCTGTAGCAATAATAACTAAATAAGCAGTTAAACTTAGATCGATATTATAAACATGGGCGATAAATACAGTTGCAACACCTTGCATAATCGATGTACCGTCCATATTGATAGTAGCACCAAGTGGAATAGTAAAACCAGAAACGCGTTTATTTACACCTAAATGGTTTTCTACGGTTTCTAATGTTACTGGAATTGTTGCATTACTGCTGGAAGTTGAAAATGCAAATAGTTGAGTGGGTATCATTTTTTTAAAGAATATAATTGGATTTAAGCGTCCAAGTATGCCAAGTAAGAATGAGTTAGTGACAATTAAATGAACAAGAAGTACAAATAAAACAGTGGCAAAATAACCTAATAGGTGGAGAATTTTTTCAGGCTCAGTTGTAATTGCAAGTTTTGCAATTAATGCAAAAACACCATAAGGTGTAAAGCGTAATACAATATGAACTAATGACATAATTACTTCATTAATATCATCAAAAAAGTTTTTGATTCTCACGCCAGCTTCACCACTTAAGCTAATGGAGATGCCAAAAAATAATGAAAATACAATAATTTGAAGCATATTTCCTTCTGCTAAAGCCTCGATTGGGTTAGATGTAAATAAGCTTAAGATCGTATCTTTTACCGTGTTAGGCGCACTGATTTTAATCGTATTTAAATCGATCTGAAAATCAGCACCTTTTCCAATTTGAAATAAACTGGCAAATGTAATAGCAAATGTAATGGCAATGGCTGTTGTTAATAGATACAGCAATAATGTTTTAATACCAATACGGCCAAGTGATTTAGGGTCAGATAGATTGCTAGCACCGCAGACGATGGATACAAAAATTAAAGGGACAACAAGCATTTTCATTAAGGTAATAAAAATACTACCAACCATATCAAATAGCCCATCTGTTAGATACATATCTATCCAACTAACATGAGCAAAAGGATGTAACGCAAGGCCGATAATTAAGCCAAGCACAATGCCAATTAAGATTTTTTTAGTTAAACCTTTTTCTTGCTGCATCCCCTGATATCTCCATCATAGTTGTAATATATCAGACTTTAGCATAAGAAAAATTCACTTGCACGGTTTATTACAGTCAGGCACACTTAGAGCGAAGATAAAAGATGATTAAAATAATTTTGGGATTAGAGAGTATGCTTGATTTTATTTCGCGATGGTATAAATCTCGATTTGATTCAATGGAAACAGCCGTTTTTATTTTAGTTTTAGTTCTAATTTTTTTGTTTTTAAGCTTATTTGGAGAAATATTAGCGCCATTGTTAGCAGGTATTGTGATTGCATTTATTTTAGATACACCCGTTAAATTTCTTCATCATTATTTAAAAATATCTAGGACAGTATCAGTTGTTATTGTTTTTTTACTTTTTTTGGCAGTTGTTTGTGCAGTGATATTATTTTTAGTGCCAATGATTATTCATCAGGCAGTTGAGTTAGCAAGGTCATTACCTGATATTTATGCCTCATTTAAAACACAGCTATATGCCTTATCACAACGTTACCCACAATATATTACAACAGAGCAAATCGATTCTATTTTAAATGCAGGTGCAAATGTACAAATGACTAGATTGGCAAGTTTTGGTAAAACTTTGGTATCTGTTTCTATATCTTCTCTACCGAGTGTTGTTTATTTATTGGTTTATGCATTTTTAGTGCCATTATCAGTCTTTTTCTATTTAAAAGATAAACGTCAACTAATTCGTTGGGTTTCAGGGTTATTACCGCAGCAAAAAGGGGCGGTTATTCAAGTATGGAATGAATTAAAGCCACAGTTATCAAATTATGTTAAAGGAAAATGCCTTGAGTTAGTAATTGTTGGCATTGCAACTTATATTGGCTTTATCATTTTTGGAATGAATTATGCTTTATTATTAGCTGTTGGTGTTGGCTTGTCGGTTATTATTCCATATGTAGGTATGGTGATTATTACAATACCTGTGGTGATTGTAGCTGTCATGCAATTTGGAATCAGTGCAACTTTATTTTATGTATTATTAGTTTATTTTATTATTCAGGCGTTAGATGGTAATTTACTCGTTCCATTATTATTTTCAGAAGCGGTAAATTTACATCCAATAGCAGTGATTGCCGCAGTACTATTTTTTGGTGGTATTTGGGGTTTTTGGGGATTGTTTTTTGCGATTCCTTTAGCTTCACTAGCTAAGGCGACTGTTAATGTTTGTTTTGAGCATATTCAGCGGACTAAACGAAAAAATAGGCAAACAAAAGCATTAGCCAGTGCCTAAAAATCATTTTATACTATATTTAATTAATATCAAACTAGTTGAATTATATGTTAAAACCATCAATTAAAAAGAGAATAGTGAATGATCGGATATATCAAACACTTTGTAGTTCAGGTATGCCAGATTTACTATCAAAAATTATAGCATCACGCCTACCAAGTGACTTTGAGAAGGTAGAACAGGTAGCCAAACCAAAACTTTCATTTTTAGATAATCCATTTTTACTTGCTGATATGGATAAAGCTTCACAACGTTTAATCGAAGCATTAGTCAATAAGGAGGTTATCGGTATTGAAACTGACCATGATTGTGATGGTCAAACATCACATGCTGTGATTATTGAGGCACTAACAAAATGGTTTAATCATCCAAAAGAGAAAATTCGTTCTTATATTGGTCATCGCATGGAAGAAGGTTATGGTTTATCAGAAGCATTAGCTAAACGTATTTTAGATGATAGTTTAAAACCTGATTTAATCATTACTGCCGATAATGGTAGTACGGATGAACCAAGAATTAACTTACTTAAAAGTCATGGTATTGATACGATTGTCACAGATCATCATGCGATTGCATTAGATGGAATTCCTCAAAGTGCAGTTGCTGTTTTAAATCCCACACGCAATGACTGTCAGTTTCCTGATCCTTATATTGCAGGTTGTATGGTGGCTTGGTTATTGATGGCAGCCGTTAGAAAGCGTTTAATTGAAAATGGTTATCTTTCTAAGCCTGTAGATTTAAAAAGTGTACTTGATTTCGTTGCTGTTGGTACTGTGGCTGATTGTGTTTCAATGGCAAAAAGTGTTAATAACCGTGCTGTGGTTAAAGCTGGTTTAAAACAAATTGAAGCGTCAGATAGGCCATGTTGGCAAGCAATGCGTCAACTATTTCCACGTAAGATTAATGCTGAATATTTGGGTTTCACAGTAGGGCCTTTATTAAATAGCGATGGGCGTTTGTCAGATGCTTACTCCTCTGTAAGTTTTTTATTATCAGAATCAAAAAATGAAGCCATATGCTGGGTTGATGAGTTAAGCAAACAGAATCAAAAACGCAAAGCAATTCAAAAGAAAATGTTAGATCAAGCTTTAGCACTTGCTAAGGAACAGGTTGAAAAAGCTAAAACATCGATTTGTTTATATCTTGAAGATGGCCATGCAGGCGTACATGGGATTGCAGCGAGTCGAATTAAAGATACATTTGGTCGCCCTGTTATTTTCTTTTCACCTAAACTTAATGAACCGGAAGTTATTACAGCTTCAGCTAGAAGTATTGAAATGATTCATTTAAAAGAGTTACTTGATCAGATTCATCAGATTAATCCTGATTTATTAATTAAATATGGTGGTCATAAAATGGCTGCGGGATTAAGCATTAAAAAAGATGATTTAGAAGTTTTTGGCGCATTGTTTGAATCTTTGGTTAAAGCACAAGTAGATAATCATTTATTAGGTCCAGAAATATACACAGATGGTGTTATAAGCGATAATTCATTAACGTTAGAGACGATTGAACTTATCAGTCAGATTGAACCATTTGGACGAGAGTTTGATGTACCTATCTTTACACTAAATGCTCAATTGGTTTCTCATCGATTTGTTGGCCAAACTTTGGAGCATTTACAACTATTAGTTCGTAGTGAATCTGGTAAAGAGTATAAAGCAATTTGGTTTTTTGCATCTCGCTATCCTCAGTCGTTTAAATTTGAGAAAAATGATCATTTAGAAGTGGTTTTTCGTTTAAATGAAGAAGAATTTAATAATCGGCGTTCTTTAGGCTTAATCGTTGAGTACTGTGACTATGTCTGATACATGGAAGCCATCTGCTAGTATTGAAATGCTTCAATTTAGAGCTTCAGTAATAAGAAAGATTCGAGCATTTTTTCAAAAGCGAGGTGTATTAGAAGTTGAAACACCTCTGATAATGCCAAGCCCTGTCACTGATCCATATATTGAGACATTTAACTTTGATACAATCTATGGAAGAGCTTATTTGCAGAGTTCTCCAGAGTATGCAATGAAACGTTTATTAGCCGCTGGCAGTGGTAGCATTTATCAAATTTCAAAGGCATTTCGTAATGAAGAAATAAGCCCTAAACACAATCCTGAGTTTAGCATGCTTGAATGGTATCGAGTTGATTTCAATCATTACCAATTAATGGATGAAATAAAGGCTTTATTAAAGGTTTTATCACCTTCAGTTGAGTTTCAAATGATTACATATAAAAATATATTTGAAAAAGTTTTAGCTATTAATCCACATACTGAGAAACTTGAAGTACTTCAAAGTTTAGTGGATCAAAATATAGGTCAAATACAAGGTTTAGAATCAGTGACGCGTTATCATGCATTGGAATTATTGTTTTCTTATTGTATTGAACCAAATTTAGAAAAAGATATATTTTATTTTATTTATCATTACACAAAAGAACAAAGCGCACTGGCACGAATTATTGAGACTGATGAGGGCTTAGTTTCAGCAAGGTTTGAATGTTTTTATCAAGGGTTAGAGTTAGCCAATGGTTATTATGAGCTAATAGATGGAATAGAGCAAAAAAAACGTTTTGATACTGATTTGGAAATCAGGAAAAAGGAAGGTAAAGTTCAAGTGCCAGTTGATGAATATTTATTAGAGGCACTTTCATCAGGCTTACCTGCTTGTGCCGGTGTTGCACTTGGGCTTGATAGGTTAATTATGGGGTTAAGCCATGCAAGCTCTATTGATCAGGTAGTGAGTTTTCGTTAGTAAATTAATTGTTAACCAGATCAATAAAATTACATTTTTTTGATATTGTTTGCATTCTGATTCCTGCTTCATTAGAAGTTTCTTTAGTTATAGGTTTGTTTGCAGGGGTTAGTTGATTTACTCCAGCGCCCAATGCTCAGAACCAGCAAAACAATAAGAACTAGCTAAAATAGTTAAAGCTGTTATTAATATGGTAGGTTTTATCATTGTAATTTTTCACTGTTATAATAAATCTTGACATTATATTAATTGTATAATTAATTGTAGTAGTAGAGTTAAAAATTATCTATTTTCATTGAAAATTATTAAAAATTTGACAAAAATTTGGATATATAAAATATAGTAAAGAGATTTTTTAGTTAAAGTTACTTGTTAAAATAGCTCACTAATACTTATATTTATTCATTAACTAGCGTATAATTCAAGATCGATTTTCAAAAGCATTTAAAAAAAATGCAAATTTAATTAAATAGAAAGTTGTAAAAAATGATAGATATTCAATCAATTAGGAATGAGTTTCCAATATTAAATGAGACAATGCATGGTAGGCCACTATGCTTTTTAGATTCAGCAGCTTCTGCGCAAAAGCCAAACTGTGTTATTAATAAGGTTAATGAAATCTATACAAAAGGTTATGCAAATGTGCATCGTGGTGCTTATCAGATTAGTGATAAAGCCACTGATGAATTTGAAGCATCAAGAAAAGCTGTAGCTGAATTTATTTCTGCTAGTCCTCATCAAATTGTTTTTACTAAAGGAACGACTGAAAGTATTAACCTTGTTGCCCAGTCCTTAAAGCAATTTTATTTCCAAGCTGGTGATGAGATTATTTTAACGGTTATGGAGCATCATGCTAATATTGTGCCTTGGCAGATGATTGCACAAGAAAAAGGTCTTGTAATTAAAGTTATTCCTGTTTTGGATGATGGTTCACTAGATATGGAAGCTTATCTATCATTACTATCAGATAAAACAAAGCTTGTTTCATTAACGCATATTTCTAATGTTTTAGGCACCGTTAATCCAGTAAAAGAAATTATTGATTTAGCTAAAGATTATAATGCTGCAGTGTGTATTGATGGTGCTCAAGGTGTGATTCATGAAACAGTTGATGTCAAAGCGCTTGGTTGCGATTTTTATACATTTTCAGCGCATAAACTCTACGGTCCAACTGGTGTTGGTGTACTTTATGTATCTGAAGCATTTATTGAGAAAATGCCACCTTATCAAGGGGGTGGTAATATGATTGAAAATGTTTCATTTGAAAAGACGACTTATGCTGAATTTCCACATAACTTTGAGGCTGGCACACCGAATATTGCGGGCGTTATTGCATTTAAAGAAGCAATTACCTTTATTCAGGCTATTGGTTTAGATAATATCAAAGCGTATGAAGCAGATTTACTTAATAAAGCAACAGAGCGATTAAATGAGATTGATGGCTTAAGAGTTATTGGAACGGCTAAAGATAAAGCGTCAGTTTTGACATTTGTTATAGAAGGTGCACATGCAAATGATATTGGCATGTTATTAGATACTTATGGTGTTGCTGTACGTACAGGTCATCACTGTGCTCAGCCATTATTAGCGTATTTTCAAGTACCATCAACAGTAAGAGCGTCATTTGGTGTGTATAATACTGTTAAAGAGGCAGAATATTTAGCTGATAGTTTAATGAAAATAACGAAAATGCTAAGATAAGCATATTAAGAGGTGATAAAAATGACTAGTGAAGTATTTGATCCAAAAAAACAATTGGTCACCTTAACGGTAAATGCCCAAGAACATTTTAGAGATTATATTAAAAATAAAGGTGGTGTTGGTGTTCGTTTAGGCGTCAAGAAAATGGGTTGTTCAGGCTTAGGTTATGTTACTGAAGTTATTGATCAAGTTCCTGAAAATCATACTGTATTAGAGTTTGATGAAATTAATGTTTATATAGATAATGATGCAATTTTATATCTAACAGGCTTAGTCGTTGATTTTGTTAAGCAAGAGATGGGGTTATCACAATTGATTTATCATAACCCAAATGAATCTGCACGTTGTGGTTGTGGTGAAAGCTTTACTGTAGCACCAACTGATAGTAATCCTTATATTGAAGAAAATGAGTAAGTGACTCTAAAAGGTAATTTAAATGAATTTTAAAGATGTGGCAATTGTCAGACGAGATGTCGAAGTCACTTTAATCCCTTATGGGCAATCAATTACACTTATGCCAGGTCAAGAAGTCCTTGTTACACAAGCTTTAGGTGGTAGCTATACGCTGAATGTTAATGGTAATTTAGTCCGCCTTGAAGGTAAAGATGCTGATGCAATTGGTAAAGAAATAATTAAGATGCCAGTAGATGATAGTAATATTAAAGCAGGCGACCCAGTTGATGAAGATTTAGTATGGGCACAGTTAAAAACAGTTTATGACCCTGAAATACCAGTTAATATTGTTGATTTAGGGTTGATCTATGATTTACATTATACCTTGTGTGAGGATGGTAATTATCATGTTGGCGTGCAAATGACTTTGACAGCGCCAGGTTGTGGTATGGGACCAGTTTTAGTTGAAGATGTTGAAACACGCCTAAAACAAATTCCAAATATTAATGGCGCTGATGTTGTATTGGTATTTGACCCACCATGGAACTCAGATATGATGTCAGAAGAAGCGAAACTAGAGTTAGGATTATTTTAGATGCGTTGTGTTGTTTATCCCGGAACATTTGATCCTTTAACATTAGGTCATTTGGATTTAATTGAACGTGCATTAAATCTATTTGATCAAGTCATCGTCGCAATTTCAACGGGAACTGGAAAAGCACCACTATTTTCAGCTGATGAGCGTGTTAAAATGGCAAAATCAGCAGTTAGTCAGTATCAAAATGTCATTGTAAAGCCATTTAGTGGGCTTTTGGTTGATTTTTTTGCTCAAGTTGATGCAGATGCTGTATTAAGAGGTTTAAGAGCCGTTTCTGATTTTGAATATGAGTTCCAAATGGCTGCGATTAATCGCAAGTTAAATCATCAGGTAGAAACAATTTTCTTAACGCCTGCAGAAAAATATACTTCAATTTCCTCGACAATGGTTAGAGAAGTCGCTAAAATCGACCCTCATCGTATTACTTCATTAGTACCTGATGTGGTTATAGAAGCACTAAAAGATAAATTTAAATTAAGTATAGACTAGGAATATATGTTGTTATGGCACTTTTAATTACAGAAGAATGCATCAATTGCGATGTCTGTGAGCCTGAGTGCCCAAATGAGGCAATTTTTCAGGGTGAAGAAATTTATGAAATAGAGCCTCAAAAATGTACCGAATGTGTAGGTCATTTCAAAGCTTCTCAATGTACTGAAGTTTGTCCAGTTGGTTGTATCATAATAGATCCAAATTTACGTGAGTCAAAAGAAGAGTTAATGAAAAAATACGAACTACTAACAGGCAAAACTTATCAAGCTGGATTAGAGCAAGGTTAATATTAACTTTGTTCCTAGTATTTAACTATTTATAACAATCGCTTAATTAACCCTCTTAGAATAAAAGCAATTATACCAACGATAAAAATACAAAGCCCAAGTGTAAAAAATACCTTTAAATATTGAGTATTGATCACAGATAAACTGGATCCTTTGGGTGAAACTGTAAATGAAGCAATAAACCCAACGAAAACCGCAGATACGCCCGTAACCATATTCCAAACGCCCATTAATAACCCTTCCTTTCCTTCTGGTGCAAGCTTTCCTGCCATTGCAATACCAATAGGAAGAATCATTAATTCACCTGAAACAAAAAATAAAAATACTAATAACAACCAAAAAACAGTGAAAGTTGAGTTTAAATGAGTAAAGATTAGTAGAGATAAAATAAGATAGCCAATTGATGCAAATATTAATCCTAAAGAAAATTTAGTTGGAAATGAGGGATTTTTACCTTTTTTCTCTAACCTAATCCAAAGCGTACTATAAATTAAACCTAAAAAGATACAATAAAATGCATCAAGAGAAGTAATTTCACCTGCGGGAAGTTGAATTGAACCAATCATAAGATTAATACTACTTTCAGCAAAAATGGGTAAAAGGCCAAATTCAGAGTTAAAAATAATTAGATAAGCAAAGCCAATAAAACATAAACAGACATAAGCAACTAAATGCTTAGATTTTTGTTTATCTTTAATAAAAATACTAAGATAGATAATATACAGAAAAGCAAGTGCAACAATTCCCCACATGATGATGCTATTAATCGTGACAAAGTTTAATAAAAAATAGCATATTGGAACTAAAATAATTGAGATAATAATGATCATCATAGTGCTATGAAGATTACTTTTTCCACGTACTAAAATTTTGCCAGAGATAAGTTCATTATGTGTGCGAATTTTTTTTCGTAACAAAAGCATCAGTAAAAAACCAAAAAATAAAGGAATGATATAAAGAATTAGACCTGGTTTTCCATAGTATTTTAGCATGAACCCTGCTGATATAGCTGATAATAGAAAGCCAATATTAAATAGTAGATAGAAAATAGTGCTACCTGATTCACGTTTTTTATGTTGTTTATGATATAACATACCAACAAGTGACCAAAGAGCTGGCGTACAAAATGCATTACCTACAAGAAAAATAGATAAACCTAATATTAAAAAAGTAAATCCAGGCATCAGTAAGGTTAACATACCCATTGCACTAAATAAAAGGCCAACCATTGCACCATTTCTAAAGCCAAATTTATCACAGAAAAACCCACCTAAAACGGGCAAGCTAAAAGCAAGTGAGTTAAAAGCTGCAAATAAATTGAAAGATTGGTCTTTAGTTAGGCCGTAAACTAATTCTAACATGACCAATAAGTAAGATAAAAATACACCAAATGCAAAGGTGAAAGTCATATAAATTAAGGAAAGTATCCATAGTGACTTTGGTGTTTTATCATCCATGGTAATTATTCTTCTATTATGTGAACTTAATAACTAGTATAGATGATATTTATTTAACTTCGTTTAAATTCCAGTTGTATGACATAAATTCAAAGTCATTAAATGCTTGTAATTTATTTTTAAGTTCAGGGTTGGCATAAAGTTTAATAAATCTTAAAATATTTTTTTTAGAATCTCCAAAGTCAATGCCATACCAATTAAATATTTCAGATAGATAAAGTTTATTATTTTTAATGGAAACACCTTTAGGTGAATTAACAAAAGCTTTAAACGCTTGATTTAATTGTTGATCAATTGTATTGCCTTGATATGTTTTTGCATCTAAATTAGGGCAACTAATTGATGCACAGTTAACTGCTGCATGAATTCTTGGGTCATTGTAAATGGCTCGAATAATACCATGCTCGATATTATTTAAAGATAATTTTTTGCCATCAACGGTTAATAATTCCATATCCCATGGGCCAAATGAGAAAAAACCACTCGATATATCTTTAATTGATTTAACTGGGTAATGTTCAAGAATTAAATAAATCGTTTCCATATTGTATAAATTAATCCAGTAAGCAAGTTGCTCATTACGGTTATACTGATATATTTTAATACTCTCGAGGCGCTTGATTGCATCAGATAATAATTTTTTATCATTTGGTGTTATTTTTTTATAATTAATTAGTGTTTGATGAGGTTTTTCTATTAAATATTGATTAAGAAAGTGTTGCCAAATAGGGTACTGTATATCAGCTTTTGATAAAGGGTCAAATGATACCCAATGGTTAAGTAATTCTTTTTTAGGTGCAGCAAAACTGTTATTAGAAATAATGAAAATCGAAAGACATATAATTAAAGTAAATTTGAATTTTTGAAAACCATAATTAATTAGATTCATAACGTTATCCTTAATGTATTATTACATCGTCTAAGTTGTCCATTGCTCAATTATTTATTATTAATTCAAATAATGATAAAAATAAAGACAAATTTTAGGCTTGAAAAATATCTTATTAGCCCTAATCTTTAGTCTTAATAAAATATAAATTAATAAAAAGAGAGAATAATAGGTATGTCAAACCATTCAGATAGTCATAAAAAAGTGCATGATTTTGATGTCACTGATCTAACAGATGATGAAACCAATGAAACAGTTGATGAAGTAGTTGATGAAAAACCAAAAAGTGAAACGACTAAGTTGGCACAAAAAGTTGATGAGCTTTATGCGCAGCTAGAAAATTCAAAAAAGAAAGTACATGAAGCTGAAGATAAAGCATTAAGATTACATGCTGAAATGGAAAATCTTCGTAGAAGAACACAACGTGATGTTGAACATGCACATAAATTTGCATTAGAGAAGTGTTTAAGAGATTTAATTCCCGTTGTTGATAGTATGGAGCATGCTTGTGATGTTAAAGGTGATGATGAACAAGTTCAAGCAATGCGCCAAGGCGTTGAGTTAACAATGAAAATGTTAATTGATACTTTAGCTAAATATGGTGTTGAACAAATCAACCCAGAAGGTGATTTATTTGACCCGTCATTACATGAGGCGATGTCAATGCAAGTAAATGATCGAGTTGAAGCTAATACAGTTATTGCCGTATTACAAAAAGGATATCGATTAAATGATCGTGTCATTCGACCGGCTCGTGTGGTTGTATCTAAACGATCAGCTTAAAAAATAGAACAAAAATATAAAAAATGAATCATTAAGACTTGAAAAAAAACAAGCTTGACACCATGTTTATAAAGTTCGAAAAATTAATGAGAATATGAAATAACAATTAAATAAGAAAATTTAGGAGATATTCAATGGGTAAAATTATTGGAATCGATTTGGGGACTACTAATTCCTGTGTTGCTGTGATGGATGGTAAAACACCTCGTGTTTTAGAAAATGCAGAAGGGCATCGTACAACACCTTCAATTGTTGCTTATACTGAAAGTGGCGAAATTTTAGTTGGCCAGCCTGCAAAACGCCAAGCTGTAACCAATGCAGCAAATACAGTTTATGCAGTTAAACGTTTAATTGGACGTCGCTTTGATGAAAAAGTGGTTCAAGACGATATTGTTAAAAAAGTACCTTATCAAGTAATTGCAGCAGATAATGGTGATGCTTGGGTTGAAGTAATGAGTAAAAAGTTAGCGCCACCGCAAGTTTCTGCTGAAATATTACGTAAAATGAAAAAAACAGCTGAAGACTTTTTAGGTGAAGAAGTTAAAGAAGCAGTTATTACAGTGCCAGCTTACTTTAACGATGCACAGCGTCAAGCAACTAAAGATGCAGGTAAGATTGCAGGTCTTGATGTTAAGCGTATTATTAATGAGCCAACTGCAGCTGCATTAGCTTATGGTATGGATAAGAAAAAAGGTGATCAAACAATTGCTGTTTATGACCTAGGTGGTGGTACATTTGATATTTCTATTATTGAAATTGCTAATGTTGATGGAGATAGTCAAATTGAAGTATTAGCAACTAATGGTGATACTTTCTTAGGTGGTGAAGACTTTGACGTTGCGTTAATGAATTACTTAATTGATGAGTTCCAAAAAGAGCAAGGCATTGATTTACACAATGACCCACTGGCAATTCAACGTTTACGTGAAGCAGCTGAAAAAGCAAAAATTGAGTTATCATCGACACAACAGACAGATGTAAACTTACCATATATTACAGCAGATGCTTCAGGGCCTAAGCATTTAAATATTAAAGTAACACGTGCAAAATTTGAGTCATTAGTTGAAAGCTTGATTAAGCGTACATTAGAGCCATGCAAAAAAGCATTAAGTGATGCAGGACTTTCAGTATCAGATATTTCTGATGTGATTTTAGTTGGTGGTCAAACTCGTATGCCTAAGGTTCAAGATACAGTAAAAGATCTATTTGGTAAAGAGCCTCGCCGTGATGTTAACCCTGATGAAGCGGTTGCATTAGGTGCTGCCATCCAAGGTGGTGTCTTAGCTGGTGATGTAAAAGATGTCTTATTGCTTGATGTGAATCCATTATCACTTGGTATTGAAACATTAGGTGGTGTGATGACTAAGTTGATTGAACGTAATACAACGATTCCAACACGTAAAACACAAGTGTTTTCAACAGCAGAAGATAATCAAAGTGCAGTGACTATTCATGTTCTTCAAGGTGAACGTGAAATGGCATCAGCAAGTAAGTCACTAGGGCGTTTTGATTTAACAGGTATTCCGCCTGCACCACGTGGTATGCCACAGATTGAAGTAACATTTGATATTGATGCTAATGGTATTTTAAATGTATCTGCAAAAGATAAAGCTTCAGGTAAAGAGCAATCTATTGTTATTCGTGCCTCTAGCGGTTTATCTGATGAAGAAGTGGATAAAATGGTTAAAGATGCTGAAGCAAATGCAGAAAGTGATCGTAAGTTCCATGAGCTAACTCAGGCCCGTAACCAGGCAGATGCATTGGTTCATAGCACAAAGAAATCAATAGAAGAGTTAGGTGATAAAGTACCACAAGAAGATAAAACTAAAATTGAAGCTGCAGCTAAAGAATTAGAAGAAGCAATTAAAGGTGATGATAAAGATGCAATTGAAGCAAAATCTAAAGCTTTAACCGATGCTTCAGCAACATTGATGACATTAATGCAACAACAAGCAGCTGAAGCACAACAGCAAGCACAAAGTGGTCAAGCTACTGATGAACCCGCTGCTTCAGAAAATACCAAATCTGATGAGCAGTCTAAAAATGATGATGTTGTTGATGCTGAATTTGAAGAAGTTAAGGATGATAAATAAAATTATCGTCTCTTTAAGTTAGTATTAATACTTGAAAATGCGGGATTAGCCCGCATTTTTTATATTAGCATAATAATTTAAATGTAGATTGAGCTTAGGATTTAAAAATGGCAACAAGAGATTATTACGAAATATTAGGTGTTTCAAAAGGGGCAAGTGAGGCTGAGATTAAAAAATCATTTCGTCGTCTTGCAATGAAATATCATCCAGATCGTAACAAAGAAAATTTAGAAGAGGCTGAAAATAAGTTTAAAGAAGCTAAAGAGGCTTATGAAATTCTAAGTGATCCACAAAAACGTTCTGCTTATGATCAGTTTGGTCATGCAGGTGTTGATCCAAGTCAAATGGGTGGCGGTGGATTTGGTGGCTTTTCTAGTGGTAATTTTGATGATATCTTTGGTGATATTTTTGGTGATATCTTTGGTGGTAGCCGTTCTCGCTCAAGGGGTGGCGCGCGTCAACCACAATCAGGAAATGATTTGCGTTATACGTTAGATATCACTTTAGAAGAAGCAGTTCATGGAGCCAATAAAAAAATACGTATACCAACGGTTATTGAGTGTAAACGTTGTCATGGTAGTGGCTCAAAAAATAATGGCGGTATGACAACTTGTAATACCTGTGGTGGTGCAGGTGCAGTTAGAATGTCGCAAGGTATTTTTTCAGTTCAGCAAACTTGTCCTAATTGCCATGGGCGTGGTCAGGTAATTAAAGATCCTTGTAATAGTTGTTATGGTCAAGGCAGAGTCCAGGATACAAAAACATTGTCAGTTAAAATCCCAAGTGGTGTCGATACGGGTGATCGTATTAGGTTGACAGGTGAAGGTGAAGCTGGTGAAAAAGGTGCTCCTGCAGGTGATTTATATGTTCAAGTACGTGTTAAAGAACATGCAATCTTTACGCGTGAAGGCAATGATCTTTACTGTGATGTTCCTGTTGATATGGTCATGGCTGCGATTGGTGGCTCTATTGAAGTACCAACCATTGATGGGCGAGTTACTTTAAAAGTTCCTGCTGAATCACAAAATGGTAAATTATTTCGATTACGAGGCAAGGGAGTCAAACCATTGCGCGGTGGTTCAATGGGTGATTTATTTTGTAGGATTAATGTTGAAATTCCAGTCAATTTAAATCATGAACAAAAAGATTTATTGCATCAATTATCTGAGTCTTTAAAAGATGGTAAGCATAAACATTCACCTAAATCAAAAAGTTGGTTTGACAATGTAAAATCTTTTTTTGAAGATATAAGAAAGTAGTAAAAAGCTTTGTTTAATAGATTGAATCAAACTAGAATAGTCAATATTAAGATTAACTTTTTTGGTTGATGTCACTTATGGAATATTTTAAAAAATTATTATTTATTGCTACTTCAGATGAAGAAGCACAACCATTAATTGATTTATTTACAATGGTTCCACTTGAAGATGATATCGATCCTGGATTGCCTGCAAAATGGTATGTTGCAATACAGGCTAAAGTAAAACTATATCTTTTAGTATCTGGAGAGATAAAACGCTATGGCTTTACACGTTGTGGAACTTTAAATGCTTCACTTTTAGCTTGGGAAGGTATTCGAACCATTGATCCTGATTATGTTATTAGTTGTGGCTTTGCAACAGGTTTACCACATGATGCAAAAACAGGTGATTTATACTTATGTAATAACGCACAATATTATGATCGACAGTTTGATTGTGATGAAACAGAGATAAACTATGTGATGATGGAATATGCATTAGGTAATTATCCCTGTGTGGTACCAGCAAGCGTCAACTTTAAATATAAATTAGGTGTGATTGCCTCAGGAAATAATTGCCATGTATCTCAAGATGTGATGGATATTCTTGAAGTAAATCGAGTAAGTTTAATTGATATGTCAACGGCTGCAATTGCAGAGATATGTGAACTAAAACATAAACCTTTAATTGTGCTAAAAGGTGTCCACCAACTAGTTGCAGAGAATGATCAAGAAATTGTATTATCACACGAAGAAGTTAATAAATTAGAAGAAAAAATAAATCTAGCGTTAGAAGAAATTGTCAATTGGGCCGTAACTAAATTAATTCCTCCAGTTAAGAAAAAGACACAAGATGCTAAATATTTCAAAGCTTTCAGTTTCCGTAGATTCAAAAAAAATCCTAAATAATATTTCTTTAGAGATAAATCAAGGTGAGACTTTAGCGATTATAGGGCCTAATGGCGCTGGTAAATCATCCTTGTTAAAAGCAATATTATCATTATATGAAGTTGATGGTAAAATAGAATTTAACAATCTGGATTTATCAAAGTTATCTTTTTTAAAACGAGCTAAGCTCATTGCTTATTTAGCACAAAGTACAACGATGTCACTTAACTTTCAGTCACATGAAGTTATTCGTTTAGGTCTTTATCCTTATCGTCATTTATTATCAAGTCAAGTGATTGGTAAAAAAGTGAATGATATTATGAAATTGACAGATGTATTACATTTAAAGGATCAAGATTATTTTTCATTATCTGGAGGTGAAAAGCAGCGAGTACAATTAGCTCGTGTTTTATTACAATTAAACTTAATAGATGATAACGAACCAAAACTATTATTATTAGATGAGCATGTTAGTCATTTAGATATAGCATACCAACATTCAATTTTATCTTTAATAGAAAACCTTACAAAAGCGAAAAACTTAACTGTGATTATGGTGTTACATGATATGAACTTGGTATTGAAATATGCAAATAAAGTAGCAGTTATTAATCATGGAGAACTTTATAGTGTAGGAAATACAGAAGATGTGATCACCGAAAAAATGATTAATGATGTATATCAGATGAAATTTGTTCTCTTGCCTCAATATAATCAAGGTCTAATTATGCCTTGAAACTATTAACTAGTTGTTAGATGTTAGACTTTTTTTGAAGTATTGAGTTTGTAAGTAATATAATTGATGTAATAATAGAATAAACAATAATAATTATAATTATCCAATACAGTGTATGGTTACTATGTACCCATAAAATTGATGCAATTGCTGAACCAAGCGCTGCCCACAGCCATCGATATGAAGCTAAAATTCCAGAAGCTTTTCCTGCCTGTTTTATAGGGATATTTCTAAGCGCTAGTACATTAGCAAATGGACCAATAAGGCCGCAGCCAAATCCTAAAAAACTAAAGCTAATGCAATAAGTATAAAAAGGCACATCCAATGTTGAAAATAGGCCAAATAAGAGATAACCAATTAAATTAAGACAAACACCGACAAAAGCAATGCTTTCGGCATTTTTATGTTTTAACCAAGTTGCGACAATAATTGGAGCAATAACACACATAGTAGTGAAACTCATTAAGCTTAGTCCAATGAGAGGTAGATTATGTTTAGTGACAATATTAAGCCATATTGATGCAGAAATAAGCCAAGTAGACATAATGGTGTAGTTATAACCACTTAAAAAGCAGCCTGTAAATAATGAAAAAGGAATGTATTGTTGAATACGTATTCTATTTTTTATTGTATCTATGACTTCTATAGCGGTTAATAATGCAAAAATGCTAATTAGTATATGGTAGAATTGGCTATGCCAAAACCGTGCCATTAAAATTAGTAATAAGATTAATAATCCTATCCATAGAATAAATAAACTAAATCTGACTATGGTTATTAGGTATAGCTTCGTATGGTTGGTTTGTTCGATTTTATTTAAATATATAAACACTAAATAAGCAATAATCAATGATACTGGAATGTTAATTATAAAAATAAATTGCCAATTGATATATTTAACAATAAATGCGGTAATAATAGGTGAAACGACAGCACCAAAAGCTGCAATTGCTGCCCAATAGGCTAGCATTTTAACTTTAGCACGCCCATGATATAAGTTGTGTACTAAAGATAAACTGCTAACAAATTTGAAACAGACACTTAATCCCATAAAAGCCCTAAGAATGACCATAATTAGTAAGCTTGATGTGATAGCAATGCCTAAGGAAGTTATACCAAATAAAAGGATGCCAGCAAAAAGAATATATTTTGGATTAATTCGGTCACATAGCATTCCAACAGGAATAAAAAAAACCGCCATAGTAAATGAATAGATCGAAAATACTAATTGTATAATATCAACAGGTTGATCAAAATAGTCAGCAAAATTTTGTAATAACATGCCAACTGCAATTAAATCAAAAGTTACCAAAAATGCAGGAAAACCAAAAATAATACAGTGTTTTATATTAATATTATCTTCTGTATCTTGCATATATCATTCCTAAAAAGATTATAAATAGCTTTATATTTATTCTACTTGTTTTATTAGTTTAAGTTTAGTTTTTAAATGGATTATTATTAAACTTATCTTTCATAAAATGATGACTCTAATGTTGTATGAATTGGTTTTAATAAATATTCTAATACGGTTTTTTGATCTGTAATTACATCAGCTTCAAGTGTCATACCTGGTTTGAGCTTATTACTTATATGATTGACACTTTGAGTATCTAAAGCAACAATACCTTTATAATATGCATTGCCTTTTTGATCTTTAAAACTTGTGGCAGAAATAGCGGCTAATGTTCCAGTAATACTACCATAACGCGCATAATCATATGCCATGATTTTAACAATAACGTGATCATTAATATGAACATGACCAATATCTTTAGGTTGAATTTTAATCTCAGCTTGTAGCATTTGATCTTCAGGTACAATAGTAAAGACTTCACCACCTTGAGGAATTACTTGGCCAATTGTAACCTCAAGTCCTTTAACAACACCGGATATGGGGGCTCTAACTGTTGTACGTTCTACTTTATCTTGTAGGCGTTCGATTTTGTAAACAACTTCATTAAGCTCACTTCTTATATCATCTAATTGACTTGAAGCTTCTTGATGAAGATTAGTTTCAGCACTTTCTTTTGATTGCATGATTTCAACAAGTTTTTGTTTGGCTTGTTTTAGTTGTTGTTTTAATGAGGCCAATTCACTATTACCAGTATTTCTAGTTCTTAGTGCTTGTAGGTATTCACGTTTAGAGACATAACCATCAGCTGCAAGTTCTTCATACATGGCTACTTCTTGATTTAATAGTTCTAAATTTTCATCAGTTGATTTAATTTGCTCTGATAGTTTTACTATTTCTTCTTGTTGGACATTTACTTGGGCTTGAAGAATAGATAACTGATCTTTACGTGCTTCATTTTGTATTGAAAGTAATTGATTTTCTTGATTTAGTAGTGCAATTTCATCAATATTATGTATGTGAGATTTCCCTTCAAGTGATTCTTCTTTGTTAATATATGCTTGTAGGCGCCTTGCATCAATACTTAGAGAAGTTTGTTTTGACTTCAATTGTTTTAATTCAGCTTCATAAGCAGTTAAGCTTAGTTGGACAATGGGTTGGCCTTTTTCAACAGAAGTGTCATTTTCAGCTAAAATATTTTCTATAATACCGCCTTCTAAATGCTGAACAATCTTAACACGGCCTATAGGGATTAATTCACCTTGTGTTACTGATTTTTCATCTACTTTAGCAAGAGAAGCCCAGATCAATAATGCAAGAATTAAACTGCAAATACAAAAAGTTGTTAATACAAGATATTTTCTTGATTGAAACTCTTCAAGGATAATATGTTTGGGTAAATACCAGATTTGTCTTTGCTCAGTGACTTGTTTTTCAACTAATTGTTTTAAACTTTTCTTTGTCATTTTTTTAAGCCTTGAATAATTAGTTTGATCATGTCTTCAGATTTACCTCCAGCGACCATTTTACCTTGATCAAGAATCATAACTTGGTCAGTTACTAATAGGTGAGATGGCCTTTGTGAAATTAAAATGACGGTTACTTTGTTTTTTAGTTTTCTAAGTAAATCAATAAAAAGTTCATCATTTGTCATATCTAATGCATCAGATGCATCATTGATTAGTAGTATTTTTGAATTTTTTAATAATGCTCTGGCAATATTAAGGCGTTGTTGAAAGCTACCTGAAAGCACTTGGGAGTGATCTTTAATTGGTGTTTCTATACCTTTTGGTAGATTTTCTATTTCTGTTTTAAGGCCAACGTCTTCTAATGTATTCCAGATTTTTTCATCACTAACGACTGGATTAACTAAACGTAAATTTTGTTCAATCGTACCATAAAATAGCATTGTCTTTTGAGGGATATAGCTGATTGTTTGACGTAATTCATCTGGGTCAATTTGCTCAATATTACGTCCATCAAGTAAAATCCTACCATTTTGCAGTGGGTAGAGTTTTAAGATAGCTTTTAATAAAGTTGATTTTCCTGAACCACTTTTGCCAGTAATACCTAACATTTTGCCAGGTGGAATTTCAGCAGATATATTAACTAACGCATGATCAGGTTGTCCCGGATATCTAAGGCTTATATTATGAAGCGTGATACGACCTTTAAGATAATTTAATTTGGAAAAATAAACTGATTGTGATTTCTCAGGTGGTATTCTCATTAGATTATTAATTTGGTGGAAGCTTAGTTTAATCTGGTCAAGTTTTGCAAATGTTACAAAAAGTGATTTTAGTGGAATAATAATACGCCATACTAAAATCATACTAGCGATCATTCCACCAATTGTAATTGATTGTGTAAGAATTAAGATAGCGCCAAATGTAAGTACACCTAAAGCAGATAGAATCATAATTGCATCTGATATAGTGATAATAAAATTATCAATATTTGTCATTTTATATTGGACTTGTGCTCTGTCAGCACATAACGTTTTAAAGCGATCCAGCCAGAGTTTTTGAGCTGCACTATATTTTACGGTTCTAAGGTTTGTTAATGCTTCAAGAAGAAATTGATGGTACTGAGATGTGGCATTTGCAGTTTGAACAAGTGATCTACGTACGATAGGGCGCATAATTAAAATAAATAGCCCAAAAACAAATAATGTGATAATTGGCACAATTACCATATAACCAGCTAATGCAGCAATGGTAATAATAAAGATAATAACAAATGGTAAATCAAGAAATAGAACCATTAGTTGGCCAGTAAAAAACTCTCTCACCATATCAAAGTCTTTAATACGAGATAACTGCCCACCAACATTGCCTGATTCGGTATATCTTGCAGGCAAAGATAAGATACGTTTAATAATGGCATTGCCAACATACAGATCAAGTTTTGCACCAATATAAGCGAGTAATTTTGCTCGGATAATTTGTAGGGTAAATATACCAATAAAGGCAATCACTGCACCAATAGCAAAAGCAATAAGCATATAATAAGATGCAGTAGAGATTACAAGGTCATATACAGACATAACGAAAAAAGGAGTTGTAAGAACAAGCATATTCAGTATTAATCCAATGACAAATACTTGTATGAAAAGGCCTTTAAATAATTTTAGCAATGATGATAACCAATTAGCATCAACTGACTTTGATGAGATATCATGTTCTTCTTTTATTTCTTCAAAAATATAAATTCGACCAGTTTCATTAATATCAATAATCATTTCTTGATTTTCAATCGGGTTATAGACTAGCCATCCTGATTCCATTTTTTCTTTTAGTAGGTACACTTTTTGATGGTCGTCACTGATATATAGACAGGGAGCAAACCGTGGATCAAGATATTGAATTGTAGCTTTAAATGTTCTAGCTTGAAAACCAAGCAGTCGCATTACACGTAGAAGGCCTGAAAGATTTAGTGCAGGATAAAGATGTGGTAAGGCTTGAGCTAATTGATGGTCTGTACCATGCCATTTTAACGATTCTAGTAATGGCCGTAATGTGCGTAAAAATAGACTATCAGTTTTAAAGACGGAAGAAAATAAAACATCTTCTGTTGATTGATCAAGTATACCAGCTGGATGATAACTCATGATGAAATCACCTCATGTAGTTGATGATTCTTAATCTCAATCAGTCTATTAGAAAGCCTAAGGTATGATGGTCTATGAGTGATCATGATAATGGTTGCTTGATCTTTATAAGTTTCTAATAGTTGTTGGCATTTGTTATCAGATGCTAGATCTAAGGTTGTATTGGCTTCATCAAATAAAATAATTTTAGGTCCTTTTAAAAGGCTTCTAGCAATTGTAATTAATTGGTTAATACCTGATGGAAGTAATTCAGTTACGGTATTGCCTAGTGGCGTATCAAAGCCTTGTGGTAGTCGATTAATAATAATATCTAACCCTAGTTTTTCTGCAATTGATAAAGCTCGTTGATCATACTCAGGGCGAAACATTGTGATATTTTCTAATACAGTACCAGAAAAAATAACAGAAGTTTGTGGTAAATAAGCGATGTGTTTAGCCAAAAATTCAGGGTCGTAGTGTTCTATGGGTTCTCCATCTAGTAAAATTTCTCCTGAAGTTGGTTTAACCAAGCCAGCTAAAATAGATAATAGTGTACTTTTTCCTGATAAGTTTGCACCAGTAATTGCAATGATTTCATTTGGTTTGATATTGATTGATAAATTATTAAATAGCAAATTATTTTCAATTTCAATATTTATATTATTTAGTTGTAAATGCCCTTTAATTATTTTATCGGTAATAGGCGTATCAATTGTTATCATTGGCTGTAATGAATCAAGCTCTTGAATGGACTGTTCAGCTTGTTTAATGGTACCTAAGCGGTGCCATATACCAATTGATCTTCCAACTGGTTGAAGCACTCTTGATGCCAGTAGGGTACAAGCAGCAAGGCCACCAACGGTTAAGTTTCCATTAATCACAGAGATAGCGCCAAAAGCAACAACGAGAATAACCGTAAGTTGTGATATTGTTGATGTGTTATTTTGTAAATCAGCATTAACTAAGCTTAATTCATAATTAACTTCTGATGTTTTATCTTGTAGTCGTTCATAACGTCTAAGCATAAATGATTCAAGTGCAAGGGACTTCACAGTATGAATATTTTTGAAAATTTCGACTAAAAAGTTCATTCTGCGATTATTACTACTTTGCTTTTCTTGAATCCCTTCTTGAAGTGAATTAGCATTTTTGAATACTAATGCTAATAAAACAATTAGTGTACATAATGGAACAAAAATCAACGCACCTGCAATATAATAAATAAGCCATAGAAAAATAAAAACAAATGGAACATCTAATACACTGGTTAAAACTTGGTTGCCATAAAAGTTTTTTATATCATTGACTGCTCTAATTCTTTCTAAGTGTACGCCAACACCACAGGTTTCAAATTTAGTTAAATCACAATCAAGTATTTTTTTAAACAGTTTAAAGTTTGTTTCATAATCAAAGCGAGCATCCGTCCACGAGATAATTAGGCCTCTAGCAATTTTTAAAAAAGATTCAGCTAAAATGGCAATAATAACAATTAACACAAGCAAAAATAGTGTAGTTGTTGATTCATTTGGGATAATTCGATCATACACTTGAAGTAAAACTAGTGGGAATGCAAGGGCTAAAACATTAATTACAAAAGATGGCAATATAAGCCCACCTACGATGGTTTTTTTGTCATACCATTGTTTAATATGTGTCCAAAGGTGCGTTATAAATGTTCTAATTATCTTATTCTGTTTCATAGCATACATTTATAATACTCTTAAATAAATAATGTTAAGTTTAGGTCGTCCATATAATATTGTCCAATTTAGTTAGTTAACATACCTAGTCTAACATGATAAATTCAACCTTTAAAGTAATGTGTATGAAACTTAATTTATTGATTTTTAATAATATTAGTTATCCATTTTTATATAGTTAATTATGATGTCCATACAATTTTTTCAATTTCATCAAAGTCTAACTCTTCTCCTGAATTAAGAACAATGCTACCAGATGCAGAAGAATCAAAGACAACCGTATTAGTTTCAGAGTCTACGGTAAAGTTAGCATTATTTGTAACAGTTAAGGTCCAATCACCTGAATTAGGAGCTGAATCGATACCTTGAAGTTCTATAGTATCAGTCCAGTTACCAGTACCTCCATGGAAGCTATCATCATCATCGCCAGCTTGATAAATATAAGTATCTTCACCACCTAATCCATAGACAGTATCATCACCAGCACCACCAATGATAATATTGTCATTATCATCACCCGTGATCGTATCATCTTTAGATGAACCAGTAACATTTTCTATATTAGTAATGGTATCACCTTTAGCATCTCCTTTGGAGCCACTACCATCACTTAGATCTACCGTAATCCCTTTAGATGCATCTGCATAACTTAAAGTATCAGTGCCACTACCGCCATCAATTGTATCTTTACCAGAACCTCCAATAATATAGTCATCACCAGAACCACCTAAAATGATGTCATCTTTATCTCCACCGTCAAGATAATCATCACCAGCACCACCATCAAGCGTATCTTTATCTTTACCGCCAATTAAGATATCATCGCCATCACCGCCATAAAGTTCATCCTTTTCTCTCCCACCTTCAAGGTAGTCATCACCAGCACCACCATAAAATGTATAGTCACCACGATCACCAATTAATACATCATTTCCACCATTACCATAGAGGGTAAAGTCATCATTACCATCCATTCTGACATAATCACCTTCATTAGATAAAGAGAAGCTAGAGTTCGAATAGTTATCTGTAATAATTAAATAATATCCTAAATCAGTAAGGCTTATATCAACATTAGCCGTATCTTGATATCCTTGATCATTTTCAATGGTATAATTGATTGTTGTATTAGCATTTTCAGGGAATGCATAATAAATCATGTTATAATAATTTGAAGTTTGATCATCAAAATCTGGAATATAAACGATTTGATTGTTTATTATTTCTATTGTTCCTTCTAAGTCTCCTGTTACAGTTGCTGATGTAATTGTCAGAGTTGATCCATTTGGATCATAATCATTAGCTAAGACATCAATAACAGCACTATAGCCAGTTGAGGTATAAGTATCATTAATAGCTACAGGATCATAATTAACACCAGTAACTGTAACCGTTACAGTTGAAGTTGATTGAGCGCCATGGTTATCTTCTATGATGTAACTAATTGTCACATCTTGTGTTTCACCATACGCTAAATGATTAAAATCGTCACCTGGATCAAATACAAGTTCACCATTAGTAATAGATACGCTGGCATTATTACCACTATCGTCATCATCGTCATCATCATCACCATCGCTTCCACCTAAATCATCAATGGTCGCTGAAATAATAGTTAGTGTATCATTTGTATCTGGATCTGTATCATTGGCAAGGACATCAATTGTAATACTTGAATCAGCCGTTGTTGTTGTGGTATCTATAACTGCAGTTGGTGTGTCATTCGTACCAGTAACAGTTACAGTTACAGAAGCTGTACTTTGTGCGCCATTATTATCTTCAATTGTATAATTGATCGTAATATTTCGAGATTCATTAACAGCTAAATCATCAAAATCAAATCCAGGATTAAAGACTAATTCATTATCAATAATTGTAACAGAGCCATTATTAGAACCAATAATAGAGGCAGACTCAATAGATAAATTATCACCTGTATCTATATCTGTATCATTAGCAAGAACTTCAATGGGTAAGCTAGTATTCTCAGATGTTGTAGCTGTATCAGCAACTGCTACAGGAGCATCATTGGTACCGATAACTGTAATGGTAACGGTTGATGAATCAGAGCCACCATTACCATCTTCAATGGTATAGTTAATGGTAATATCGCGTGATTCACCGACGGCTAAATCATCAAAATCACTACCTGGATTAAAGACTAATTCATTATTATCAATTAAAACGGAACCATTATCATCACCAACAATCGTAGCTGAGGCAATGCTTAAACTATCTGATGTATCCAAATCGGTATCATTGGCTAACACATCAATAGTCAGACTAGCATTTTCTAAAGTTGTCGCAGTATCAGCAACAGCTACAGGAGTATCATTAGTTCCTGTAATTGTAATTGTTACGGTTTCAGTATCAGTTGCACCGTGCTCATCTGTTATTGTATAAGTAAATGTATCAGTAGCTGTTTCACCAACTGCTAAATAATCAAAATTATCACCTGGGTCATATTCTATAGATGAAATTTGTGAATCTGGTATTGCTGTTGGTGAAGAAATTAATTCAGCAGTTAATAAACCACTTCCTGCAATGGCAAAGAAGTTGGCAATTTCTGTTGTATGGCTAGTTTCACTATCTTGTGTTGTATCTTCTTCGACATTAAATTGTGTTGAAGTGGAAGTTGTACCAACTCCACGTAACGATGCATCATTGGGGCCATCAAATGTAGCAAGCTGTCCAATCATATTAATATCGCCAACACCTAAATCAACAGCAAAGTTTTGTGTATAATTTGAATGAGTTACTGAATCAGAAGTATTGCCTACAACAAAATTATGGCCGGCCCATGAGCCAGATGACTCTTCAATAGCAAAGTAGGCTATAGATTCATCTAAAGAAAGGTCAGAGCTATTGCTTTCAGAGCGTTCAATACCAATATCCATTTCATCAGAGTTTGGAGTTTTTTGTCTTGTTTTTATAAAGTCAACGTTATTATTTGAGGTTTGAATTTGGCTAAAAACAATAGGGGATTCGTCAAAATCATTTGAAAATGAAACGCTTTCAAAATCAGATGAACTGCCAATTACATTTGATGTATCATAGGTACCAATTTCAATTTTGGAACCATCTGGTAATTCCCATATACCTTCTTCTAGTACTATATAACTAACAGTTTCTGTTGTATGAACACCATCCATATTATCAGCTTCTATTAAACTTAGATCAAATGAGGATTGTGTTACATTATCAACGCGCGCAATAACAGGATCTGATCCATTCTCTGTATTAACAAATGCAAAGACAACTGGATTAGTAAAGCTTGATGAAAATTCTATTGTTGTTGATGATGATAAATCAACTTGGCCAACTTCTCCCATATTATATAGCATACTTAAATCACCAGTAGTGCTACTAGAGTCAATATCTGTTAAATTAAAGGCATCACCTTCAACATCAAAATCATTATCAGTAAGATCAGATACTTCTATCGTTAAATTTTCATTTTCAGAAGTAGTCAGTGAATCAGCAACAGCAGTAGGATCATCATTAGTACCTGTAATGGTAATGGTAATATCTTGGGTTGTACCATCATCTGAAGTTACAGTAATTGTATCAGTAAGGGTCTCGCCGTCACCTAAAGCTTGAATGGCAGATTGAGAGTTATCAGCAGAATAAGACCAGTCACCATCCGCTTCGATGGTTAAGTCACCATAGGTACCAGAGATGGTTTCAGCATTAAAGACAGCTTCACCTGTATCGGTATCAGAAATGGTTAAGCTACCAGAAGTGGTTAAAGTAGCCGCTGCATCTTCAGTCACGCCACCAGTTGTGTCGCCACCAATGGTAGGATCATCATTAGTACCTGTAATGGTAATGGTAATATCTTGGGTTGTACCATCATCTGAAGTTACAGTAATTGTATCAGTAAGGGTGTCACCGTCACCTAAAGCCTGAATCGCAGATTGAGAGTTATCAGCAGAATAAGACCAGTCACCATCCGCTTCGATGGTTAAGTCACCATAGGTACCAGAGATGGTTTCAGCATTAAAGACAGCTTCACCTGTATCGGTATCAGAAATCGTTAATGTACCAGAAGTGGTTAAAGTAGCTGCTGCATCTTCAGTCACGCCACCAGTTGTGTCGCCACCAATGGTAGGATCATCATTAGTACCTGTAATGGTAATGGTAATATCTTGAGTTGTACCATCATCTGAAGTAACCGTAATTGTATCGGTAAGGGTATCGCCGTCACCTAAAGCTTGAATGGCAGATTGAGAGTTATCAGCCGAATAAGACCAGTCACCATCCGCTTCGATAGTTAAGTCACCATAGGTACCAGAGATGGTTTCAGCATTAAAGACAGCTTCACCTGTATCGGTATCAGAAATCGTTAATGTACCAGAAGTGGTTAAAGTAGCCGCTGCATCTTCAGTCACGCCACCAGTTGTGTCGCCACCAATGGTAGGATCATCATTAGTACCTGTAATCGTAATGGTAATATTTTGGGTTGTACCATCATCTGAAGTAACCGTAATTGTATCGGTAAGGGTATCGCCTTGACCTAAAGCCTGAATCGCAGATTGAGAGTTATCAGCCGAATAAGACCAGTCACCATCCGCTTCGATGGTTAAGTCACCATAAGTCCCAGAGATGGTTTCAGCATTAAAGAGGGCTTCACCTGTATCGGTATCAGAAATCGTTAATGTACCAGAAGTGGTTAAAGTAGCTGCTGCATCTTCAGTTACAGAGCCTGACGTATCACCACCAATGGTAGGATCATCATTAGTACCTGTAATGGTAATGGTAATATCTTGGGTTGTACCATCATCTGAAGTTACAGTAATCGTATCAGTAAGGGTGTCACCGTCACCTAAAGCCTGAATCGCAGATTGAGAGTTATCAGCAGAATAGCTCCAGTCACCATCCGCTTCGATGGTTAAGTCACCATAAGTACCAGAGATGGTTTCAGCATTAAAGACAGCTTCACCTGTATCGGTATCAGAAATGGTTAAGCTACCAGAAGTGGTTAAAGTAGCTGCTGCATCTTCGGTTACGCTACCGGTTGTATCACCACCAATGGTGGGATCATCATTAGTACCTGTAATGGTAATGGTAATATCTTGGGTTGTACCATCATCTGAAGTTACAGTAATCGTATCAGTAAGGGTATCACCGTCACCTAAAGCCTGAATCGCAGATTGAGAGTTATCAGCAGAATAGCTCCAGTCACCATCCGCTTCGATGGTTAAGTCACCATAAGTGCCAGAGATGGTTTCAGCATTAAAGAGGGCTTCACCTGTATCGGTATCAGAAATCGTTAATGTACCAGAAGTGGTTAAAGTAGCTGCTGCATCTTCGGTTACGCCACCAGTTGTGTCGCCACCAATGGTAGGATCATCATTAGTACCTGTAATGGTAATGGTAATATCTTGGGTTGTACCATCATCTGAAATTACAGTAATTGTATCAGTAAGGGTATCGCCGTCACCTAAAGCTTGAATCGCAGATTGAGAGTTATCGGCAGAATAAGACCAGTCACCATCCGCTTCGATGGTTAAGTCACCATAAGTGCCAGAGATGGTTTCAGCATTAAAGAGGGCTTCACCTGTATCGGTATCAGAAATCGTTAATGTACCAGAAGTGGTTAAAGTAGCCGCTGCATCTTCAGTCACAGAGCCTGACGTATCGCCACCAATGGTAGGATCATCATTAGTACCTGTAATCGTAATGGTAATATCTTGAGTTGTGCCATCATCTGAAGTTACAGTAATTGTATCAGTAAGGGTATCGCCGTCACCTAAAGCCTGAATGGCAGATTGAGAGTTATCAGCCGAATAAGACCAATCACCATCCGCTTCGATGGTTAAGTCACCATAGGTACCAGAGATGGTTTCAGCATTAAAGACAGCTTCACCTGTATCGGTATCAGAAATCGTTAATGTACCAGAAGTGGTTAAAGTAGCCGCTGCATCTTCAGTCACGCCACCAGTTGTGTCGCCACCAATGGTAGGGTCATCATTAGTACCTGTAATGGTAATGGTAATATCTTGGGTTGTACCATCATCTGAAGTTACCGTAATTGTATCAGTAAGGGTGTCGCCAGCGCCTAAGGCTTGTATTGCAGATTGGCTATTATCGGCAGAATAGCTCCAGTCACCATCCGCTTCGATGGTTAAGTCACCATAAGTGCCAGAGATGGTTTCAGCATTAAAGACAGCTTCACCTGTATCGGTATCAGAAATCGTTAATGTACCAGAAGTGGTTAAAGTAGCTGCTGCATCTTCGGTTACGCTACCGGTTGTATCACCACCAATGGTAGGGTCATCATTAGTACCTGTAATGGTAATGGTAATATCTTGGGTTGTACCATCATCTGAAGTTACAGTAATTGTATCAGTAAGGGTATCGCCGTCACCTAAAGCTTGAATGGCAGATTGAGAGTTATCAGCTGAATAAGACCAGTCACCATCCGCTTCGATGGTTAAGTCACCATAAGTCCCAGAGATGGTTTCAGCATTAAAGAGGGCTTCACCTGTATCGGTATCAGAAATCGTTAATGTACCAGAAGTGGTTAAAGTAGCTGCTGCATCTTCGGTTACGCTACCGGTTGTATCACCACCAATGGTGGGATCATCATTAGTACCTGTAATGGTAATGGTAATATCTTGGGTTGTACCATCATCTGAAGTTACAGTAATTGTATCAGTAAGGGTCTCGCCGTCACCTAAAGCTTGAATGGCAGATTGAGAGTTATCGGCAGAATAGCTCCAGTCACCATCCGCTTCGATAGTTAAGTCACCATAGGTGCCAGAGATGGTTTCAGCATTAAAGACGGCTTCACCTGTATCGGTATCAGAAATCGTTAATGTACCAGAAGTGGTTAAAGTAGCTGCTGCATCTTCGGTTACGCCACCAGTTGTGTCGCCACCAATGGTAGGATCATCATTAGTACCTGTAATGGTAATGGTAATATCTTGGGTTGTACCATCATCTGAAGTAACCGTAATTGTATCGGTAAGGGTGTCACCGTCACCTAAAGCCTGAATGGCAGATTGAGAGTTATCAGCCGAATAAGACCAGTCACCATCCGCTTCGATGGTTAAGTCACCATAAGTGCCAGAGATGGTTTCAGCATTAAAGACGGCTTCACCTGTATCGGTATCAGAAATCGTTAATGTACCAGAAGTGGTTAAAGTAGCCGCTGCATCTTCGGTTACGCCACCAGTTGTGTCGCCACCAATGGTAGGATCATCATTAGTACCTGTAATGGTAATGGTAATATCTTGGGTTGTACCATCATCTGAAGTTACAGTAATTGTATCAGTAAGGGTATCACCGTCACCTAAAGCCTGAATGGCAGATTGAGAGTTATCAGCTGAATAAGACCAGTCACCATCCGCTTCGATGGTTAAGTCACCATAAGTCCCAGAGATGGTTTCAGCATTAAAGAGGGCTTCACCTGTATCGGTATCAGAAATCGTTAATGTACCAGAAGTGGTTAAAGTAGCTGCTGCATCTTCGGTTACGCTACCGGTTGTATCACCACCAATGGTGGGATCATCATTAGTACCTGTAATGGTAATGGTAATATCTTGGGTTGTACCATCATCTGAAGTTACAGTAATTGTATCAGTAAGGGTCTCGCCGTCACCTAAAGCTTGAATGGCAGATTGAGAGTTATCGGCAGAATAGCTCCAGTCACCATCCGCTTCGATGGTTAAGTCACCATAGGTACCAGAGATGGTTTCAGCATTAAAGACAGCTTCACCTGTATCGGTATCAGAAATGGTTAAGCTACCAGAAGTGGTTAAAGTAGCCGCTGCATCTTCAGTCACGCCACCAGTTGTGTCGCCACCAATGGTAGGATCATCATTAGTACCTGTAATGGTAATGGTAATATCTTGGGTTGTACCATCATCTGAAGTTACAGTAATTGTATCAGTAAGGGTGTCACCGTCACCTAAAGCCTGAATCGCAGATTGAGAGTTATCAGCAGAATAAGACCAGTCACCATCCGCTTCGATGGTTAAGTCACCATAGGTACCAGAGATGGTTTCAGCATTAAAGACAGCTTCACCTGTATCGGTATCAGAAATCGTTAATGTACCAGAAGTGGTTAAAGTAGCTGCTGCATCTTCAGTCACGCCACCAGTTGTGTCGCCACCAATGGTAGGATCATCATTAGTACCTGTAATGGTAATGGTAATATCTTGAGTTGTACCATCATCTGAAGTAACCGTAATTGTATCGGTAAGGGTATCGCCGTCACCTAAAGCTTGAATGGCAGATTGAGAGTTATCAGCAGAATAAGACCAGTCACCATCCGCTTCGATAGTTAAGTCACCATAGGTACCAGAGATGGTTTCAGCATTAAAGACGGCTTCACCTGTATCGGTATCAGAAATCGTTAATGTACCAGAAGTGGTTAAAGTAGCCGCTGCATCTTCAGTCACAGAGCCTGAGGTATCGCCACCAATGGTAGGGTCATCATTAGTACCTGTAATGGTAATGGTAATATCTTGGGTTGTACCATCATCTGAAGTTACAGTAATTGTATCAGTAAGGGTGTCACCGTCACCTAAAGCCTGAATGGCAGATTGAGAGTTATCAGCAGAATAGCTCCAGTCACCATCCGCTTCGATGGTTAAGTCACCATAAGTACCAGAGATGGTTTCAGCATTAAAGACAGCTTCACCTGTATCGGTATCAGAAATCGTTAATGTACCAGAAGTGGTTAAAGTAGCTGCTGCATCTTCGGTTACGCCACCAGTTGTGTCGCCACCAATGGTAGGATCATCATTAGTACCTGTAATGGTAATGGTAATATCTTGGGTTGTACCATCATCTGAAGTTACAGTAATTGTATCAGTAAGGGTCTCGCCGTCACCTAAAGCCTGAATCGCAGATTGAGAGTTATCAGCCGAATAAGACCAGTCACCATCCGCTTCGATGGTTAAGTCACCATAAGTACCAGAGATGGTTTCAGCATTAAAGACGGCTTCACCTGTATCGGTATCAGAAATCGTTAATGTACCAGAAGTGGTTAAAGTAGCCGCTGCATCTTCAGTTACAGAGCCTGACGTATCACCACCAATGGTAGGGTCATCATTAGTACCTGTAATGGTAATGGTAATATCTTGGGTTGTACCATCATCTGAAGTAACCGTAATTGTATCAGTAAGGGTATCACCGTCACCTAAAGCCTGAATGGCAGATTGAGAGTTATCAGCAGAATAAGACCAGTCACCATCCGCTTCGATAGTTAAGTCACCATAGGTACCAGAGATGGTTTCAGCATTAAAGACAGCTTCACCTGTATCGGTATCAGAAATCGTTAATGTACCAGAAGTGGTTAAAGTAGCTGCTGCATCTTCAGTTACAGAGCCTGACGTATCACCACCAATGGTAGGATCATCATTAGTACCTGTAATCGTAATGGTAATATCTTGAGTTGTGCCATCATCTGAAGTTACAGTAATTGTATCAGTAAGGGTATCGCCGTCACCTAAAGCCTGAATGGCAGATTGAGAGTTATCAGCAGAATAAGACCAATCACCATCCGCTTCGATGGTTAAGTCACCATAAGTACCAGAGATGGTTTCAGCATTAAAGACAGCTTCACCTGTATCGGTATCAGAAATCGTTAATGTACCAGAAGTGGTTAAAGTAGCTGCTGCATCTTCGGTTACGCCACCAGTTGTGTCGCCACCAATGGTAGGATCATCATTAGTACCTGTAATGGTAATGGTAATATCTTGGGTTGTACCATCATCTGAAGTTACAGTAATTGTATCAGTAAGGGTATCGCCTTGACCTAAAGCTTGAATGGCAGATTGAGAGTTATCAGCAGAATAGCTCCAGTCACCATCCGCTTCAATGGTTAAGTCACCATAAGTACCAGAGATGGTTTCAGCATTAAAGACAGCTTCACCTGTATCGGTATCAGAAATCGTTAATGTACCAGAAGTGGTTAAAGTAGCCGCTGCATCTTCAGTCACGCCACCAGTTGTGTCGCCACCAATGGTAGGCTCATCATTAGTACCTGTAATGGTAATGGTAATATCTTGGGTTGTACCATCATCTGAAGTAACCGTAATTGTATCAGTAAGGGTATCGCCAGCGCCTAAAGCCTGAATCGCAGATTGACTATTATCAGCAGAATAGCTCCAATCACCATCAGCTTCGATAGTTAAGTCACCATAAGTACCAGAGATGGTTTCAGCATTAAAGACAGCTTCACCTGTATCGGTATCAGAAATCGTTAATGTACCAGAAGTGGTTAAAGTAGCTGCTGCATCTTCAGTCACAGAGCCTGACGTATCGCCACCAATGGTAGGGTCATCATTAGTACCTGTAATGGTAATGGTAATATCTTGGGTTGTACCATCATCTGAAGTTACAGTAATTGTATCAGTAAGGGTATCACCGTCACCTAAAGCCTGAATCGCAGATTGAGAGTTATCAGCAGAATAGCTCCAGTCACCATCCGCTTCGATGGTTAAGTCACCATAAGTACCAGAGATGGTTTCAGCATTAAAGACAGCTTCACCTGTATCGGTATCAGAAATCGTTAATGTACCAGAAGTGGTTAAAGTAGCTGCTGCATCTTCGGTTACGCTACCGGTTGTATCACCACCAATGGTAGGATCATCATTAGTACCTGTAATGGTAATGGTAATATCTTGGGTTGTACCATCATCTGAAGTTACAGTAATCGTATCAGTAAGGGTATCACCGTCACCTAAAGCCTGAATGGCAGATTGAGAGTTATCAGCCGAATAAGACCAGTCACCATCCGCTTCAATGGTTAAGTCACCATAAGTACCAGAGATGGTTTCAGCATTAAAGACAGCTTCACCTGTATCGGTATCAGAAATCGTTAATGTACCAGAAGTGGTTAAAGTAGCCGCTGCATCTTCAGTCACGCCACCAGTTGTGTCGCCACCAATGGTAGGGTCATCATTAGTACCTGTAATGGTAATGGTAATATCTTGGGTTGTACCATCATCTGAAGTTACCGTAATTGTATCAGTAAGGGTGTCGCCAGCGCCTAAGGCTTGTATTGCAGATTGGCTATTATCGGCAGAATAGCTCCAGTCACCATCCGCTTCGATGGTTAAGTCACCATAAGTGCCAGAGATGGTTTCAGCATTAAAGACAGCTTCACCTGTATCGGTATCAGAAATCGTTAATGTACCAGAAGTGGTTAAAGTAGCTGCTGCATCTTCGGTTACGCTACCGGTTGTATCACCACCAATGGTAGGGTCATCATTAGTACCTGTAATGGTAATGGTAATATCTTGGGTTGTACCATCATCTGAAGTTACAGTAATTGTATCAGTAAGGGTATCGCCGTCACCTAAAGCTTGAATGGCAGATTGAGAGTTATCAGCAGAATAAGACCAATCACCATCCGCTTCGATGGTTAAGTCACCATAAGTACCAGAGATGGTTTCAGCATTAAAGACAGCTTCACCTGTATCGGTATCAGAAATCGTTAATGTACCAGAAGTGGTTAAAGTAGCTGCTGCATCTTCGGTTACGCCACCAGTTGTGTCGCCACCAATGGTAGGATCATCATTAGTACCTGTAATGGTAATGGTAATATCTTGGGTTGTACCATCATCTGAAGTTACAGTAATCGTATCAGTAAGGGTCTCGCCGTCACCTAAAGCCTGAATCGCAGATTGAGAGTTATCAGCCGAATAAGACCAGTCACCATCCGCTTCGATGGTTAAGTCACCATAAGTCCCAGAGATGGTTTCAGCATTAAAGACGGCTTCACCTGTATCGGTATCAGAAATCGTTAATGTACCAGAAGTGGTTAAAGTAGCCGCTGCATCTTCAGTTACAGAGCCTGACGTATCACCACCAATGGTAGGGTCATCATTAGTACCTGTAATGGTAATGGTAATATCTTGGGTTGTACCATCATCTGAAGTAACCGTAATTGTATCGGTAAGGGTGTCACCGTCACCTAAAGCCTGAATCGCAGATTGAGAGTTATCAGCAGAATAGCTCCAGTCACCATCCGCTTCGATAGTTAAGTCACCATAAGTACCAGAGATGGTTTCAGCATTAAAGACAGCTTCACCTGTATCGGTATCAGAAATGGTTAAGCTACCAGAAGTGGTTAAAGTAGCCGCTGCATCTTCAGTCACGCCACCAGTTGTGTCGCCACCAATGGTAGGATCATCATTAGTACCTGTAATGGTAATGGTAATATCTTGGGTTGTACCATCATCTGAAGTAACCGTAATTGTATCAGTAAGGGTATCACCGTCACCTAAAGCTTGAATCGCAGATTGAGAGTTATCAGCTGAATAAGACCAGTCACCATCCGCTTCGATGGTTAAGTCACCATAAGTCCCAGAGATGGTTTCAGCATTAAAGAGGGCTTCACCTGTATCGGTATCAGAAATCGTTAATGTACCAGAAGTGGTTAAAGTAGCTGCTGCATCTTCGGTTACGCTACCGGTTGTATCACCACCAATGGTGGGATCATCATTAGTACCTGTAATGGTAATGGTAATATCTTGGGTTGTACCATCATCTGAAGTTACAGTAATTGTATCAGTAAGGGTCTCGCCGTCACCTAAAGCTTGAATGGCAGATTGAGAGTTATCGGCAGAATAGCTCCAGTCACCATCCGCTTCGATGGTTAAGTCACCATAAGTCCCAGAGATGGTTTCAGCATTAAAGACGGCTTCACCTGTATCGGTATCAGAAATCGTTAATGTACCAGAAGTGGTTAAAGTAGCCGCTGCATCTTCGGTTACGCCACCAGTTGTGTCGCCACCAATGGTAGGGTCATCATTAGTACCTGTAATGGTAATGGTAATATCTTGGGTTGTACCATCATCTGAAGTTACAGTAATTGTATCAGTAAGGGTATCACCGTCACCTAAAGCTTGAATGGCAGATTGAGAGTTATCAGCCGAATAAGACCAGTCACCATCCGCTTCGATGGTTAAGTCACCATAAGTGCCAGAGATGGTTTCAGCATTAAAGACAGCTTCACCTGTATCGGTATCAGAAATCGTTAATGTACCAGAAGTGGTTAAAGTAGCTGCTGCATCTTCAGTCACGCCACCAGTTGTGTCGCCACCAATGGTAGGATCATCATTAGTACCTGTAATGGTAATGGTAATATCTTGAGTTGTACCATCATCTGAAGTAACCGTAATTGTATCGGTAAGGGTATCGCCGTCACCTAAAGCTTGAATGGCAGATTGAGAGTTATCAGCAGAATAAGACCAGTCACCATCCGCTTCGATAGTTAAGTCACCATAGGTACCAGAGATGGTTTCAGCATTAAAGACAGCTTCACCTGTATCGGTATCAGAAATCGTTAATGTACCAGAAGTGGTTAAAGTAGCCGCTGCATCTTCAGTCACGCCACCAGTTGTGTCGCCACCAATGGTAGGATCATCATTAGTACCTGTAATCGTAATGGTAATATTTTGGGTTGTACCATCATCTGAAGTAACCGTAATTGTATCGGTAAGGGTATCGCCTTGACCTAAAGCCTGAATCGCAGATTGAGAGTTATCAGCCGAATAAGACCAGTCACCATCCGCTTCGATGGTTAAGTCACCATAAGTCCCAGAGATGGTTTCAGCATTAAAGAGGGCTTCACCTGTATCGGTATCAGAAATCGTTAATGTACCAGAAGTGGTTAAAGTAGCTGCTGCATCTTCAGTTACAGAGCCTGACGTATCACCACCAATGGTAGGATCATCATTAGTACCTGTAATGGTAATGGTAATATCTTGGGTTGTACCATCATCTGAAGTTACCGTAATCGTATCAGTAAGGGTGTCACCGTCACCTAAAGCCTGAATCGCAGATTGAGAGTTATCAGCAGAATAGCTCCAGTCACCATCCGCTTCGATGGTTAAGTCACCATAAGTACCAGAGATGGTTTCAGCATTAAAGACAGCTTCACCTGTATCGGTATCAGAAATGGTTAAGCTACCAGAAGTGGTTAAAGTAGCTGCTGCATCTTCGGTTACGCTACCGGTTGTATCACCACCAATGGTGGGATCATCATTAGTACCTGTAATGGTAATGGTAATATCTTGGGTTGTACCATCATCTGAAGTTACAGTAATTGTATCAGTAAGGGTCTCGCCGTCACCTAAAGCTTGAATGGCAGATTGAGAGTTATCGGCAGAATAGCTCCAGTCACCATCCGCTTCGATAGTTAAGTCACCATAGGTGCCAGAGATGGTTTCAGCATTAAAGACGGCTTCACCTGTATCGGTATCAGAAATCGTTAATGTACCAGAAGTGGTTAAAGTAGCTGCTGCATCTTCGGTTACGCCACCAGTTGTGTCGCCACCAATGGTAGGATCATCATTAGTACCTGTAATGGTAATGGTAATATCTTGGGTTGTACCATCATCTGAAGTTACAGTAATTGTATCAGTAAGGGTATCGCCGTCACCTAAAGCCTGAATGGCAGATTGAGAGTTATCAGCCGAATAAGACCAGTCACCATCCGCTTCGATGGTTAAGTCACCATAAGTGCCAGAGATGGTTTCAGCATTAAAGACGGCTTCACCTGTATCGGTATCAGAAATCGTTAATGTACCAGAAGTGGTTAAAGTAGCCGCTGCATCTTCAGTCACAGAGCCTGAGGTATCGCCACCAATGGTAGGGTCATCATTAGTACCTGTAATGGTAATGGTAATATCTTGGGTTGTACCATCATCTGAAGTTACAGTAATTGTATCAGTAAGGGTGTCACCGTCACCTAAAGCCTGAATGGCAGATTGAGAGTTATCAGCAGAATAGCTCCAGTCACCATCCGCTTCGATGGTTAAGTCACCATAAGTACCAGAGATGGTTTCAGCATTAAAGACAGCTTCACCTGTATCGGTATCAGAAATCGTTAATGTACCAGAAGTGGTTAAAGTAGCTGCTGCATCTTCGGTTACGCCACCAGTTGTGTCGCCACCAATGGTAGGATCATCATTAGTACCTGTAATGGTAATGGTAATATCTTGGGTTGTACCATCATCTGAAGTTACAGTAATTGTATCAGTAAGGGTATCACCGTCACCTAAAGCCTGAATCGCAGATTGAGAGTTATCAGCCGAATAAGACCAGTCACCATCCGCTTCGATGGTTAAGTCACCATAAGTCCCAGAGATGGTTTCAGCATTAAAGACGGCTTCACCTGTATCGGTATCAGAAATCGTTAATGTACCAGAAGTGGTTAAAGTAGCCGCTGCATCTTCAGTTACAGAGCCTGACGTATCACCACCAATGGTAGGGTCATCATTAGTACCTGTAATGGTAATGGTAATATTTTGGGTTGTACCATCATCTGAAGTTACAGTAATTGTATCAGTAAGGGTGTCACCGTCACCTAAAGCCTGAATCGCAGATTGAGAGTTATCAGCAGAATAGCTCCAGTCACCATCCGCTTCGATAGTTAAGTCACCATAAGTACCAGAGATGGTTTCAGCATTAAAGACAGCTTCACCTGTATCGGTATCAGAAATGGTTAATGTACCAGAAGTGGTTAAAGTAGCTGCTGCATCTTCGGTTACGCTACCGGTTGTATCACCACCAATGGTAGGATCATCATTAGTACCTGTAATGGTAATGGTAATATCTTGGGTTGTACCATCATCTGAAGTTACAGTAATCGTATCAGTAAGGGTGTCACCGTCACCTAAAGCCTGAATCGCAGATTGAGAGTTATCAGCAGAATAGCTCCAGTCACCATCCGCTTCGATAGTTAAGTCACCATAAGTACCAGAGATGGTTTCAGCATTAAAGACAGCTTCACCTGTATCGGTATCAGAAATCGTTAATGTACCAGAAGTGGTTAAAGTAGCTGCTGCATCTTCAGTTACAGAGCCTGACGTATCACCACCAATGGTAGGATCATCATTAGTACCTGTAATGGTAATGGTAATATCTTGGGTTGTACCATCATCTGAAGTTACCGTAATTGTATCAGTAAGGGTGTCGCCAGCGCCTAAGGCTTGTATTGCAGATTGGCTATTATCGGCAGAATAGCTCCAGTCACCATCCGCTTCGATGGTTAAGTCACCATAAGTCCCAGAGATGGTTTCAGCATTAAAGACGGCTTCACCTGTATCGGTATCAGAAATGGTTAATGTACCAGAAGTGGTTAAAGTAGCTGCTGCATCTTCGGTTACGCCACCAGTTGTGTCGCCACCAATGGTAGGCTCATCATTAGTACCTGTAATGGTAATGGTAATATCTTGGGTTGTACCATCATCTGAAGTTACAGTAATTGTATCAGTAAGGGTATCACCGTCACCTAAAGCTTGAATGGCAGATTGAGAGTTATCAGCCGAATAAGACCAGTCACCATCCGCTTCGATGGTTAAGTCACCATAAGTGCCAGAGATGGTTTCAGCATTAAAGACAGCTTCACCTGTATCGGTATCAGAAATCGTTAATGTACCAGAAGTGGTTAAAGTAGCCGCTGCATCTTCAGTCACAGAGCCTGACGTATCGCCACCAATGGTAGGATCATCATTAGTACCTGTAATCGTAATGGTAATATCTTGAGTTGTACCATCATCTGAAGTAACCGTAATTGTATCAGTAAGGGTATCGCCAGCGCCTAAAGCCTGAATCGCAGATTGAGAGTTATCAGCAGAATAAGACCAGTCACCATCCGCTTCGATAGTTAAGTCACCATAGGTACCAGAGATGGTTTCAGCATTAAAGACGGCTTCACCTGTATCGGTATCAGAAATGGTTAATGTACCAGAAGTGGTTAAAGTAGCTGCTGCATCTTCGGTTACGCCACCAGTTGTGTCGCCACCAATGGTAGGCTCATCATTAGTACCTGTAATGGTAATGGTAATATCTTGGGTTGTACCATCATCTGAAGTTACCGTAATTGTATCAGTAAGGGTCTCGCCGTCACCTAAAGCTTGAATGGCAGATTGAGAGTTATCGGCAGAATAGCTCCAGTCACCATCCGCTTCGATAGTTAAGTCACCATAAGTACCAGAGATGGTTTCAGCATTAAAGAGGGCTTCACCTGTATCGGTATCAGAAATGGTTAAGCTACCAGAAGTGGTTAAAGTAGCCGCTGCATCTTCGGTTACGCTACCGGTTGTATCACCACCAATGGTGGGATCATCATTAGTACCTGTAATGGCAATGGTAATATCTTGGGTTGTACCATCATCTGAAGTTACAGTAATTGTATCAGTAAGGGTATCACCGTCACCTAAAGCTTGAATGGCAGATTGAGAGTTATCAGCCGAATAAGACCAGTCACCATCCGCTTCGATAGTTAAGTCACCATAAGTCCCAGAGATGGTTTCAGCATTAAAGACAGCTTCACCTGTATCGGTATCAGAAATCGTTAATGTACCAGAAGTGGTTAAAGTAGCCGCTGCATCTTCAGTTACAGAGCCTGACGTATCACCACCAATGGTAGGGTCATCATTAGTACCTGTAATGGTAATGGTAATATCTTGAGTTGTACCATCATCTGAAGTAACCGTAATTGTATCGGTAAGGGTATCGCCAGCGCCTAAAGCCTGAATCGCAGATTGACTATTATCAGCAGAATAGCTCCAGTCACCATCCGCTTCAATGGTTAAGTCACCATAAGTACCAGAGATGGTTTCAGCATTAAAGACAGCTTCACCTGTATCGGTATCAGAAATCGTTAATGTACCAGAAGTGGTTAAAGTAGCTGCTGCATCTTCAGTTACAGAGCCTGACGTATCACCACCAATGGTAGGATCATCATTAGTACCTGTAATGGTAATGGTAATATCTTGGGTTGTACCATCATCTGAAGTAACCGTAATTGTATCAGTAAGGGTATCACCGTCACCTAAAGCCTGAATGGCAGATTGACTATTATCGGCAGAATAGCTCCAGTCACCATCCGCTTCGATAGTTAAGTCACCATAAGTGCCAGAGATGGTTTCAGCATTAAAGAGGGCTTCACCTGTATCGGTATCAGAAATCGTTAATGTACCAGAAGTGGTTAAAGTAGCCGCTGCATCTTCAGTCACGCCACCAGTTGTGTCGCCACCAATGGTAGGCTCATCATTAGTACCTGTAATGGTAATGGTAATATCTTGGGTTGTACCATCATCTGAAGTTACAGTAATCGTATCAGTAAGGGTGTCACCGTCACCTAAAGCCTGAATGGCAGATTGAGAGTTATCAGCAGAATAGCTCCAGTCACCATCCGCTTCAATGGTTAAGTCACCATAAGTACCAGAGATGGTTTCAGCATTAAAGACAGCTTCACCTGTATCGGTATCAGAAATCGTTAATGTACCAGAAGTGGTTAAAGTAGCTGCTGCATCTTCGGTTACGCCACCAGTTGTGTCGCCACCAATGGTAGGATCATCATTAGTACCTGTAATGGTAATGGTAATATCTTGGGTTGTACCATCATCTGAAGTTACCGTAATTGTATCAGTAAGAGTGTCGCCAGCGCCTAAGGCTTGTATTGCAGATTGGCTATTATCGGCAGAATAGCTCCAGTCACCATCCGCTTCGATGGTTAAGTCACCATAAGTGCCAGAGATGGTTTCAGCATTAAAGACAGCTTCACCTGTATCGGTATCAGAAATCGTTAATGTACCAGAAGTGGTTAAAGTAGCTGCTGCATCTTCGGTTACGCTACCGGTTGTATCACCACCAATGGTAGGATCATCATTAGTACCTGTAATGGTAATGGTAATATCTTGGGTTGTACCATCATCTGAAGTAACCGTAATTGTATCGGTAAGGGTATCGCCGTCACCTAAAGCTTGAATCGCAGATTGACTATTATCAGCAGAATAAGACCAGTCACCATCCGCTTCGATAGTTAAGTCACCATAGGTACCAGAGATGGTTTCAGCATTAAAGACGGCTTCACCTGTATCGGTGTCAGAAATCGTTAATGTACCAGAAGTGGTTAAAGTAGCCGCTGCATCTTCAGTCACAGAGCCTGAGGTATCGCCACCAATGGTAGGCTCATCATTAGTACCTGTAATGGTAATGGTAATATCTTGGGTTGTACCATCATCTGAAGTTACAGTAATCGTATCAGTAAGGGTGTCACCGTCACCTAAAGCCTGAATCGCAGATTGAGAGTTATCAGCAGAATAGCTCCAGTCACCATCCGCTTCGATGGTTAAGTCACCATAAGTACCAGAGATGGTTTCAGCATTAAAGACAGCTTCACCTGTATCGGTATCAGAAATCGTTAATGTACCAGAAGTGGTTAAAGTAGCCGCTGCATCTTCAGTCACGCCACCAGTTGTGTCGCCACCAATGGTAGGCTCATCATTAGTACCTGTAATGGTAATGGTAATATCTTGGGTTGTACCATCATCTGAAGTTACAGTAATCGTATCAGTAAGGGTGTCACCGTCACCTAAAGCCTGAATGGCAGATTGAGAGTTATCAGCAGAATAGCTCCAGTCACCATCCGCTTCAATGGTTAAGTCACCATAAGTACCAGAGATGGTTTCAGCATTAAAGACAGCTTCACCTGTATCGGTATCAGAAATCGTTAATGTACCAGAAGTGGTTAAAGTAGCTGCTGCATCTTCGGTTACGCCACCAGTTGTGTCGCCACCAATGGTAGGATCATCATTAGTACCTGTAATGGTAATGGTAATATCTTGGGTTGTACCATCATCTGAAGTTACCGTAATTGTATCAGTAAGAGTGTCGCCAGCGCCTAAGGCTTGTATTGCAGATTGGCTATTATCGGCAGAATAGCTCCAGTCACCATCCGCTTCGATGGTTAAGTCACCATAAGTGCCAGAGATGGTTTCAGCATTAAAGACAGCTTCACCTGTATCGGTATCAGAAATCGTTAATGTACCAGAAGTGGTTAAAGTAGCTGCTGCATCTTCGGTTACGCTACCGGTTGTATCACCACCAATGGTAGGATCATCATTAGTACCTGTAATGGTAATGGTAATATCTTGGGTTGTACCATCATCTGAAGTAACCGTAATTGTATCGGTAAGGGTATCGCCGTCACCTAAAGCTTGAATCGCAGATTGACTATTATCAGCAGAATAAGACCAGTCACCATCCGCTTCGATAGTTAAGTCACCATAGGTACCAGAGATGGTTTCAGCATTAAAGACGGCTTCACCTGTATCGGTGTCAGAAATCGTTAATGTACCAGAAGTGGTTAAAGTAGCCGCTGCATCTTCAGTCACAGAGCCTGAGGTATCGCCACCAATGGTAGGCTCATCATTAGTACCTGTAATGGTAATGGTAATATCTTGGGTTGTACCATCATCTGAAGTTACAGTAATCGTATCAGTAAGGGTGTCACCGTCACCTAAAGCCTGAATCGCAGATTGAGAGTTATCAGCAGAATAGCTCCAGTCACCATCCGCTTCGATGGTTAAGTCACCATAAGTACCAGAGATGGTTTCAGCATTAAAGACAGCTTCACCTGTATCGGTATCAGAAATGGTTAAGCTACCAGAAGTGGTTAAAGTAGCTGCTGCATCTTCGGTTACGCTACCGGTTGTATCACCACCAATGGTGGGATCATCATTAGTACCTGTAATGGTAATGGTAATATCTTGGGTTGTACCATCATCTGAAGTTACAGTAATTGTATCAGTAAGGGTCTCGCCGTCACCTAAAGCTTGAATGGCAGATTGAGAGTTATCGGCAGAATAGCTCCAGTCACCATCCGCTTCGATAGTTAAGTCACCATAAGTACCAGAGATGGTTTCAGCATTAAAGACGGCTTCACCTGTATCGGTATCAGAAATCGTTAATGTACCAGAAGTGGTTAAAGTAGCTGCTGCATCTTCAGTCACAGAGCCTGACGTATCGCCACCAATGGTAGGGTCATCATTAGTACCTGTAATGGTAATGGTAATATCTTGGGTTGTACCATCATCTGAAGTTACCGTAATCGTATCAGTAAGGGTATCACCGTCACCTAAAGCCTGAATCGCAGATTGACTATTATCAGCAGAATAGCTCCAGTCACCATCCGCTTCAATGGTTAAGTCACCATAGGTGCCAGAGATGGTTTCAGCATTAAAGACGGCTTCACCTGTATCGGTATCAGAAATCGTTAATGTACCAGAAGTGGTTAAAGTAGCTGCTGCATCTTCGGTTACGCCACCAGTTGTGTCGCCACCAATGGTAGGATCATCATTAGTACCTGTAATGGTAATGGTAATATCTTGGGTTGTACCATCATCTGAAGTTACAGTAATTGTATCAGTAAGGGTATCGCCGTCACCTAAAGCCTGAATGGCAGATTGAGAGTTATCAGCAGAATAGCTCCAGTCACCATCCGCTTCGATGGTTAAGTCACCATAAGTGCCAGAGATGGTTTCAGCATTAAAGACGGCTTCACCTGTATCGGTATCAGAAATCGTTAATGTACCAGAAGTGGTTAAAGTAGCCGCTGCATCTTCAGTCACAGAGCCTGAGGTATCGCCACCAATGGTAGGGTCATCATTAGTACCTGTAATGGTAATGGTAATATCTTGGGTTGTACCATCATCTGAAGTTACAGTAATTGTATCAGTAAGGGTATCGCCGTCACCTAAAGCCTGAATGGCAGATTGAGAGTTATCAGCAGAATAGCTCCAGTCACCATCCGCTTCGATGGTTAAGTCACCATAAGTGCCAGAGATGGTTTCAGCATTAAAGACGGCTTCACCTGTATCGGTATCAGAAATCGTTAATGTACCAGAAGTGGTTAAAGTAGCCGCTGCATCTTCGGTTACGCCACCAGTTGTGTCGCCACCAATGGTAGGATCATCATTAGTACCTGTAATGGTAATGGTAATATCTTGGGTTGTACCATCATCTGAAGTTACAGTAATTGTATCAGTAAGGGTATCGCCTTGACCTAAAGCTTGAATGGCAGATTGAGAGTTATCAGCAGAATAGCTCCAGTCACCATCCGCTTCAATGGTTAAGTCACCATAAGTACCAGAGATGGTTTCAGCATTAAAGACAGCTTCACCTGTATCGGTATCAGAAATCGTTAATGTACCAGAAGTGGTTAAAGTAGCCGCTGCATCTTCAGTCACAGAGCCTGAGGTATCGCCACCAATGGTAGGCTCATCATTAGTACCTGTAATGGTAATGGTAATATCTTGGGTTGTACCATCATCTGAAGTTACAGTAATTGTATCAGTAAGGGTCTCGCCGTCACCTAAAGCCTGAATCGCAGATTGAGAGTTATCAGCCGAATAAGACCAGTCACCATCCGCTTCGATGGTTAAGTCACCATAAGTGCCAGAGATGGTTTCAGCATTAAAGACGGCTTCACCTGTATCGGTATCAGAAATCGTTAATGTACCAGAAGTGGTTAAAGTAGCCGCTGCATCTTCAGTTACAGAGCCTGACGTATCACCACCAATGGTAGGGTCATCATTAGTACCTGTAATGGTAATGGTAATATCTTGGGTTGTACCATCATCTGAAGTTACAGTAATTGTATCAGTAAGGGTGTCACCGTCACCTAAAGCCTGAATCGCAGATTGAGAGTTATCAGCAGAATAGCTCCAGTCACCATCCGCTTCGATAGTTAAGTCACCATAAGTACCAGAGATGGTTTCAGCATTAAAGACAGCTTCACCTGTATCGGTATCAGAAATCGTTAATGTACCAGAAGTGGTTAAAGTAGCCGCTGCATCTTCAGTTACAGAGCCTGACGTATCACCACCAATGGTAGGGTCATCATTAGTACCTGTAATGGTAATGGTAATATCTTGGGTTGTACCATCATCTGAAGTTACAGTAATTGTATCAGTAAGGGTGTCACCGTCACCTAAAGCCTGAATCGCAGATTGAGAGTTATCAGCAGAATAGCTCCAGTCACCATCCGCTTCGATAGTTAAGTCACCATAAGTACCAGAGATGGTTTCAGCATTAAAGACAGCTTCACCTGTATCGGTATCAGAAATGGTTAATGTACCAGAAGTGGTTAAAGTAGCTGCTGCATCTTCGGTTACGCTACCGGTTGTATCACCACCAATGGTAGGATCATCATTAGTACCTGTAATGGTAATGGTAATATCTTGGGTTGTACCATCATCTGAAGTTACAGTAATCGTATCAGTAAGGGTGTCACCGTCACCTAAAGCTTGAATCGCAGATTGAGAGTTATCGGCAGAATAAGACCAGTCACCATCCGCTTCGATGGTTAAGTCACCATAAGTACCAGAGATGGTTTCAGCATTAAAGACAGCTTCACCTGTATCGGTATCAGAAATCGTTAATGTACCAGAAGTGGTTAAAGTAGCCGCTGCATCTTCAGTCACGCCACCAGTTGTATCACCACCAATGGTAGGATCATCATTAGTACCTGTAATGGTAATGGTAATATCTTGGGTTGTACCATCATCTGAAGTTACAGTAATTGTATCAGTAAGGGTATCACCGTCACCTAAAGCCTGAATGGCAGATTGAGAGTTATCAGCCGAATAAGACCAGTCACCATCCGCTTCGATGGTTAAGTCACCATAAGTCCCAGAGATGGTTTCAGCATTAAAGACGGCTTCACCTGTATCGGTATCAGAAATCGTTAATGTACCAGAAGTGGTTAAAGTAGCCGCTGCATCTTCGGTTACGCCACCAGTTGTGTCGCCACCAATGGTAGGGTCATCATTAGTACCTGTAATGGTAATGGTAATATCTTGGGTTGTACCATCATCTGAAGTAACCGTAATTGTATCAGTAAGGGTATCACCGTCACCTAAAGCCTGAATGGCAGATTGAGAGTTATCAGCCGAATAAGACCAGTCACCATCCGCTTCGATAGTTAAGTCACCATAGGTACCAGAGATGGTTTCAGCATTAAAGACAGCTTCACCTGTATCGGTATCAGAAATCGTTAATGTACCAGAAGTGGTTAAAGTAGCTGCTGCATCTTCAGTTACAGAGCCTGACGTATCACCACCAATGGTAGGATCATCATTAGTACCTGTAATCGTAATGGTAATATCTTGAGTTGTGCCATCATCTGAAGTTACAGTAATTGTATCAGTAAGGGTCTCGCCGTCACCTAAAGCCTGAATGGCAGATTGAGAGTTATCGGCAGAATAGCTCCAGTCACCATCCGCTTCGATGGTTAAGTCACCATAAGTACCAGAGATGGTTTCAGCATTAAAGACAGCTTCACCTGTATCGGTATCAGAAATCGTTAATGTACCAGAAGTGGTTAAAGTAGCCGCTGCATCTTCAGTCACGCCACCAGTTGTGTCGCCACCAATGGTAGGCTCATCATTAGTACCTGTAATGGTAATGGTAATATCTTGGGTTGTACCATCATCTGAAGTAACCGTAATTGTATCAGTAAGGGTGTCGCCAGCGCCTAAAGCCTGAATCGCAGATTGACTATTATCAGCAGAATAGCTCCAATCACCATCAGCTTCGATAGTTAAGTCACCATAAGTACCAGAGATGGTTTCAGCATTAAAGACAGCTTCACCTGTATCGGTATCAGAAATCGTTAATGTACCAGAAGTGGTTAAAGTAGCTGCTGCATCTTCAGTCACAGAGCCTGACGTATCGCCACCAATGGTAGGGTCATCATTAGTACCTGTAATGGTAATGGTAATATCTTGGGTTGTACCATCATCTGAAGTTACAGTAATTGTATCAGTAAGGGTATCACCGTCACCTAAAGCCTGAATCGCAGATTGAGAGTTATCAGCAGAATAGCTCCAGTCACCATCCGCTTCGATGGTTAAGTCACCATAAGTACCAGAGATGGTTTCAGCATTAAAGACAGCTTCACCTGTATCGGTATCAGAAATCGTTAATGTACCAGAAGTGGTTAAAGTAGCTGCTGCATCTTCGGTTACGCTACCGGTTGTATCACCACCAATGGTAGGATCATCATTAGTACCTGTAATGGTAATGGTAATATCTTGGGTTGTACCATCATCTGAAGTTACAGTAATCGTATCAGTAAGGGTATCACCGTCACCTAAAGCCTGAATGGCAGATTGAGAGTTATCAGCCGAATAAGACCAGTCACCATCCGCTTCGATGGTTAAGTCACCATAAGTCCCAGAGATGGTTTCAGCATTAAAGACGGCTTCACCTGTATCGGTATCAGAAATCGTTAATGTACCAGAAGTGGTTAAAGTAGCCGCTGCATCTTCGGTTACGCCACCAGTTGTGTCGCCACCAATGGTAGGGTCATCATTAGTACCTGTAATGGTAATGGTAATATCTTGGGTTGTACCATCATCTGAAGTTACAGTAATTGTATCAGTAAGGGTATCACCGTCACCTAAAGCTTGAATGGCAGATTGAGAGTTATCAGCCGAATAAGACCAGTCACCATCCGCTTCGATGGTTAAGTCACCATAAGTGCCAGAGATGGTTTCAGCATTAAAGACGGCTTCACCTGTATCGGTATCAGAAATCGTTAATGTACCAGAAGTGGTTAAAGTAGCTGCTGCATCTTCGGTTACGCTACCGGTTGTATCACCACCAATGGTAGGATCATCATTAGTACCTGTAATGGTAATGGTAATATCTTGGGTTGTACCATCATCTGAAGTTACAGTAATCGTATCAGTAAGGGTATCACCGTCACCTAAAGCCTGAATCGCAGATTGAGAGTTATCAGCAGAATAGCTCCAGTCACCATCCGCTTCAATGGTTAAGTCACCATAAGTACCAGAGATGGTTTCAGCATTAAAGACAGCTTCACCTGTATCGGTATCAGAAATCGTTAAGCTACCAGAAGTGGTTAAAGTAGCCGCTGCATCTTCAGTCACGCCACCAGTTGTGTCGCCACCAATGGTAGGGTCATCATTAGTACCTGTAATGGTAATGGTAATATCTTGGGTTGTACCATCATCTGAAGTTACCGTAATTGTATCAGTAAGAGTGTCGCCAGCGCCTAAGGCTTGTATTGCAGATTGGCTATTATCGGCAGAATAGCTCCAGTCACCATCCGCTTCGATGGTTAAGTCACCATAAGTGCCAGAGATGGTTTCAGCATTAAAGAGGGCTTCACCTGTATCGGTATCAGAAATCGTTAATGTACCAGAAGTGGTTAAAGTAGCTGCTGCATCTTCGGTTACGCTACCGGTTGTATCACCACCAATGGTAGGATCATCATTAGTACCTGTAATGGTAATGGTAATATCTTGGGTTGTACCATCATCTGAAGTAACCGTAATTGTATCGGTAAGGGTATCGCCGTCACCTAAAGCTTGAATCGCAGATTGACTATTATCAGCAGAATAAGACCAGTCACCATCCGCTTCGATGGTTAAGTCACCATAGGTACCAGAGATGGTTTCAGCATTAAAGACGGCTTCACCTGTATCGGTGTCAGAAATCGTTAATGTACCAGAAGTGGTTAAAGTAGCCGCTGCATCTTCAGTCACAGAGCCTGAGGTATCGCCACCAATGGTAGGCTCATCATTAGTACCTGTAATGGTAATGGTAATATCTTGGGTTGTACCATCATCTGAAGTTACAGTAATCGTATCAGTAAGGGTGTCACCGTCACCTAAAGCCTGAATCGCAGATTGAGAGTTATCAGCAGAATAGCTCCAGTCACCATCCGCTTCGATGGTTAAGTCACCATAAGTACCAGAGATGGTTTCAGCATTAAAGACAGCTTCACCTGTATCGGTATCAGAAATGGTTAAGCTACCAGAAGTGGTTAAAGTAGCTGCTGCATCTTCGGTTACGCTACCGGTTGTATCACCACCAATGGTGGGATCATCATTAGTACCTGTAATGGTAATGGTAATATCTTGGGTTGTACCATCATCTGAAGTTACAGTAATTGTATCAGTAAGGGTCTCGCCGTCACCTAAAGCTTGAATGGCAGATTGAGAGTTATCGGCAGAATAGCTCCAGTCACCATCCGCTTCGATAGTTAAGTCACCATAAGTACCAGAGATGGTTTCAGCATTAAAGACGGCTTCACCTGTATCGTATCAGAAATCGTTAATGTACCAGAAGTGGTTAAAGTAGCTGCTGCATCTTCAGTCACAGAGCCTGACGTATCGCCACCAATGGTAGGGTCATCATTAGTACCTGTAATGGTAATGGTAATATCTTGGGTTGTACCATCATCTGAAGTTACCGTAATCGTATCAGTAAGGGTATCACCGTCACCTAAAGCCTGAATCGCAGATTGACTATTATCAGCAGAATAGCTCCAGTCACCATCCGCTTCAATGGTTAAGTCACCATAAGTACCAGAGATGGTTTCAGCATTAAAGACAGCTTCACCTGTATCGGTATCAGAAATCGTTAATGTACCAGAAGTGGTTAAAGTAGCTGCTGCATCTTCAGTCACGCCACCAGTTGTGTCGCCACCAATGTAGGATCATCATTAGTACCTGTAATGGTAATGGTAATATCTTGGTTGTACCATCATCTGAAGTTACAGTAATTGTATCAGTAAGGGTATCACCGTCACCTAAAGCCTGAATGGCAGATTGAGAGTTATCAGCCGAATAAGACCAGTCACCATCCGCTTCGATGGTTAAGTCACCGTAGGTGCCAGAGATGGTTTCAGCATTAAAGACGGCTTCACCTGTATCGGTATCAGAAATCGTTAATGTACCAGAAGTGGTTAAAGTAGCTGCTGCATCTTCAGTTACAGAGCCTGACGTATCACCACCAATGGTAGGATCATCATTAGTACCTGTAATGGTAATGGTAATATCTTGGGTTGTACCATCATCTGAAGTTACCGTAATTGTATCAGTAAGGGTGTCGCCAGCGCCTAAGGCTTGTATTGCAGATTGGCTATTATCGGCAGAATAGCTCCAGTCACCATCCGCTTCGATGGTTAAGTCACCATAAGTGCCAGAGATGGTTTCAGCATTAAAGACGGCTTCACCTGTATCGGTATCAGAAATCGTTAATGTACCAGAAGTGGTTAAAGTAGCTGCTGCATCTTCGTTACGCCACCAGTTGTGTCGCCACCAATGGTAGGATCATCATTAGTACCTGTAATGGTAATGGTAATATCTTGGGTTGTACCATCATCTGAAGTTACAGTAATCGTATCAGTAAGGGTATCACCGTCACCTAAAGCCTGAATCGCAGATTGAGAGTTATCAGCAGAATAGCTCCAGTCACCATCCGCTTCGATGGTTAAGTCACCATAAGTGCCAGAGATGGTTTCAGCATTAAAGAGGGCTTCACCTGTATCGGTATCAGAAATCGTTAATGTACCAGAAGTGGTTAAAGTAGCTGCTGCATCTTCGGTTACGCCACCAGTTGTGTCGCCACCAATGGTAGGATCATCATTAGTACCTGTAATGGTAATGGTAATATCTTGGGTTGTACCATCATCTGAAGTTACAGTAATTGTATCAGTAAGGGTATCGCCGTCACCTAAAGCCTGAATGGCAGATTGAGAGTTATCAGCCGAATAAGACCAGTCACCATCCGCTTCGATGGTTAAGTCACCATAAGTGCCAGAGATGGTTTCAGCATTAAAGACGGCTTCACCTGTATCGGTATCAGAAATCGTTAATGTACCAGAAGTGGTTAAAGTAGCCGCTGCATCTTCAGTCACAGAGCCTGAGGTATCGCCACCAATGGTAGGGTCATCATTAGTACCTGTAATGGTAATGGTAATATCTTGGGTTGTACCATCATCTGAAGTTACAGTAATTGTATCAGTAAGGGTGTCACCGTCACCTAAAGCCTGAATGGCAGATTGAGAGTTATCAGCAGAATAGCTCCAGTCACCATCCGCTTCGATGGTTAAGTCACCATAAGTACCAGAGATGGTTTCAGCATTAAAGACAGCTTCACCTGTATCGGTATCAGAAATCGTTAATGTACCAGAAGTGGTTAAAGTAGCTGCTGCATCTTCGGTTACGCCACCAGTTGTGTCGCCACCAATGGTAGGATCATCATTAGTACCTGTAATGGTAATGGTAATATCTTGGGTTGTACCATCATCTGAAGTTACAGTAATTGTATCAGTAAGGGTTCGCCGTCACCTAAAGCCTGAATCGCAGATTGAGAGTTATCAGCCGAATAAGACCAGTCACCATCCGCTTCGATGGTTAAGTCACCATAAGTACCAGAGATGGTTTCAGCATTAAAGACGGCTTCACCTGTATCGGTATCAGAAATCGTTAATGTACCAGAAGTGGTTAAAGTAGCCGCTGCATCTTCAGTTACAGCCACCGTATCACACCAATGGTAGGGTCATCATTAGTACCTGTAATGGTAATGGTAATATCTTGGGTTGTACCATCATCTGAAGTACCGTAATTGTATCAGTAAGGGTATCCGTCACCTAAAGCCTGAATGGCAGATTGAGAGTTATCAGCAGAATAAGACCAGTCACCATCCGCTTCGATGTTAAGTCACCATAAGTACCAGAGATGGTTTCAGCATTAAAGACAGCTTCACCTGTATCGGTATCAGAAATCGTTAATGTACCAGAAGTGGTTAAAGTAGCTGCTGCATCTTCAGTTACAGACCTGACGTATCACCACCAATGGTAGGATCATCATTAGTACCTGTAATGGTAATGGTAATATCTTGGTTGTACCATCATCTGAAGTTACAGTAATTGTATCAGTAAGGGTATCGCCGTCACCTAAAGCTGAATGCAGATTGAGAGTTATCAGCAGAATAAGACCAGTCACCATCCGCTTCGATGGTTAAGTCACCATAAGTACCAGAGATGGTTTCAGCATTAAAGACGCTTCACCTGTATCGGTATCAGAAATCGTTAATGTACCAGAAGTGGTTAAAGTAGCTGCTGCATCTTCGTTACGCCACCAGTTGTGTCGCCACCAATGGTAGGATCATCATTAGTACCTGTAATGGTAATGGTAATATCTTGGGTTGTACCATCATCTGAAGTTACAGTAATTGTATCAGTAAGGGTATCGCCGTCACCTAAAGCTTGAATGGCAGATTGAGAGTTATCAGCAGAATAGCTCCAGTCACCATCCGCTTCGATGGTTAAGTCACCATAAGTACCAGAGATGGTTTCAGCATTAAAGACAGCTTCACCTGTATCGGTATCAGAAATCGTTAATGTACCAGAAGTGGTTAAAGTAGCCGCTGCATCTTCAGTTACGCCACCAGTTGTGTCGCCACCAATGGTAGGTCATCATTAGTACCTGTAATGGTAATGGTAATATCTTGGTGTACCATCATCTGAAGTTACAGTAATTGTATCAGTAAGGGTATCGCCGTCACCTAAAGCTGAATGCAGATTGAGAGTTATCAGCAGAATAGCCAGTCACCATCCGCTTCGATGTTAAGTCACCATAAGTACCAGAGATGGTTTCAGCATTAAAGACAGCTTCACCTGTATCGGTATCAGAAATCGTTAATGTACCAGAAGTGGTTAAAGTAGCCGCTGCATCTTCAGTCACAGAGCCTGTATCGCCACCAATGGTAGGGTCATCATTAGTACCTGTAATGGTAATGGTAATATCTTGGGTTGTACCATCATCTGAAGTTACAGTAATTGTATCAGTAAGGGTATCACCGTCACCTAAAGCCTGAATGCAGATTGAGAGTTATCAGCAGAATAGCTCCAGTCACCATCCGCTTCGATGGTTAAGTCACCATAAGTACCAGAGATGGTTTCAGCATTAAAGACAGCTTCACCTGTATCGGTATCAGAAATCGTTAATGTACCAGAAGTGGTTAAAGTAGCTGCTGCATCTTCGGTTACGCCCAGTTGTATCACCACCAATGGTAGGATCATCATTAGTACCTGTAATGGTAATGGTAATATCTTGGGTTGTACCATCATCTGAAGTTACAGTAATTGTATCAGTAAGGGTATCACCGTCACCTAAAGCCTGAATGGCAGATTGAGAGTTATCAGCCAGAATAAGACCAGTCACCATCCGCTTCGATGGTTAAGTCACCATAAGTACCAGAGATGGTTTCAGCATTAAAGACAGCTTCACCTGTATCGGTATCAGAAATCGTTAATGTACCAGAAGTGGTTAAAGTAGCCGCTGCATCTTCAGTAGGATCACGTACCTGTAATGTAATCGCCACCAATGGTAGGGGTATCATCATTAGTACCTGTAATGGTAATGGTAATATCTTGGGTTGTACCATCATCTGAAGTTACCAATGTAATTGTATCAGTAAGGGTATCGCCGCCTGAATCACCTAAAGCTTCGATGAATGCAGATTGAGACAGCTTATCAGCAGAATAAAGTAGCCAGTCACCATCCGCTTCGATGGTTAAGTCACCATAAGTACCAGAGATGGTTTCAGCATTAAAGACAGCTTCACCTGTATCGGTATCAGAAATCGTTAATGTACCAGAAGTGGTTAAAGTAGCCGCTGCATCTTCAGTTACGGTAGGTCATCACCTGTAATGGTTGTATCGCCACCAATGGTAGGGGTCATCATTAGTACCTGTAATGGTAATGGTAATATCTTGGTATCAGAAATTGTACCATCATCTGAAGTTACCAATGTAATTGTATCAGTAAGGTATCAGTATCGCCGTCACCTAAAGCCTGAATGGCAGATTGAGAGTTATCAGCAGAATAAGACCAGTCACCATCCGCTTCGATGGTTAAGTCACCATAAGTACCAGAGATGGTTTCAGCATTAAAGACAGCTTCACCTGTATCGGTATCAGAAATCGTTAATGTACCAGAAGTGGTTAAAGTAGCTGCTGCATCTTCGGTTACGCCACCAGTTGTGTCGCCACCAATGGTAGGATCATCATTAGTACCTGTAATGGTAATGGTAATATCTTGGGTTGTACCATCATCTGAAGTTACAGTAATTGTATCAGTAAGGGTATCGCCGTCACCGTCACCTAAAGCTGAATGCAGATTGAGAGTTATCAGCAGAATAAGACCAGTCACCATCCGCTTCGATGGTTAAGTCACCATAAGTATCCGCCGTCAGAGATGGTTTCAGCATTAAAGACAGCTTCAGCCTGTATCGGTATCAGAAATCGTTAATGTACCAGAAGTGGTTAAAGTAGCCGCTGCATCTTCAGTTACATTAGAGCCTGAAGTTACAGTATCAGTAAGGGTATCCACCAATGGTAGGTTATCAGCAGAATCATCATTAGTACCTGTAATGGTAATGGTAATATCTTGGGTTGTACCATCATCTGAAGTACATCATTAGTAATTGTATCAGTAAGGGTATCCCGTCACCTAAAGCTGAATGGCAGATGAATTATCAGCAGATTGAGAGTTATCAGCAGAATAGCTCCAGTCACCATCCGCTTCGATGGTTAAGTCACCATAAGTACCAGAGATGGTTTCAGCATTAAAGACAGCTTCACCTGTATCGGTATCAGAAATCGTTAATGTACCAGAAGTGGTTAAAGTAGCTGCTGCATCTTCAGTTACGACCAGTTACCGTAATTGTCGCCACCAATGGTAGGATCATCATTAGTACCTGTAATGGTAATGGTAATATCTTGGGTTGTACCATCATCTGAAGTTACCGTAATTGTATCAGTAAGGGTATCGCCGTCACCTAAAGCCTGAATGGCAGATTGAGAGTTATCAGCAGAATAAGACCAGTCACCATCCGCTTCGATGGTTAAGTCACCATAAGTACCAGAGATGGTTTCAGCATTAAAGACAGCTTCACCTGTATCGGTATCAGAAATCGTTAATGTACCAGAAGTGGTTAAAGTAGCTGCTGCATCTTCAGTTACGCCACCAGTTGTATCGCCACCAATGGTAGGATCATCATTAGTACCTGTAATGGTAATGGTAATATCTTGGGTTGTACCATCATCTGAAGTTACAGTAATTGTATCAGTAAGGGTATCGCCGTCACCTAAAGCCTGAATCGCAGATTGAGAGTTATCAGCAGAATAGCCAGTCACCATCCGCTTCGATGGTTAAGTCACCATAAGTACCAGAGATGGTTTCAGCATTAAAGACGGCTTCACCTGTATCGGTATCAGAAATCGTTAATGTACCAGAAGTGGTTAAAGTAGCCGCTGCATCTTCAGTACAGACCTGAGGTATCGCCACCAATGGTAGGATCATCATTAGTACCTGTAATGGTAATGGTAATATCTTGGGTTGTACCATCATCTGAAGTTACCGTAATTGTATCAGTAAGGGTATCGCCGTCACCTAAAGCTTGAATGGCAGATTGAGAGTTATCAGCAGAATAGCTCCAGTCACCATCCGCTTCGATGGTTAAGTCACCATAAGTACCAGAGATGGTTTCAGCATTAAAGACAGCTTCACCTGTATCGGTATCAGAAATCGTTAATGTACCAGAAGTGGTTAAAGTAGCTGCTGCATCTTCGGTTACGCCACCAGTTGTGTCGCCACCAATGGTAGGATCATCATTAGTACCTGTAATGGTAATGGTAATATCTTGGGTTGTACCATCATCTGAAGTTACAGTAATTGTATCAGTAAGGGTATCACCGTCACCTAAAGCTGAATGGCAGATTGAGAGTTATCAGCAGAATAAGACCAGTCACCATCCGCTTCGATGGTTAAGTCACCATAAGTACCAGAGATGGTTTCAGCATTAAAGACGCTTCACCTGTATCGGTATCAGAAATCGTTAATGTACCAGAAGTGGTTAAAGTAGCGCTGCATCTTCAGTTACGCCACCAGTTGTGTCGCCACCAATGGTAGGATCATCATTAGTACCTGTAATGGTAATGGTAATATCTTGGGTTGTACCATCATCTGAAGTTACAGTAATTGTATCAGTAAGGGTATCCGTCACCTAAAGCCTGAATGGCAGATTGAGAGTTATCAGCAGAATAAGACCAGTCACCATCCGCTTCGATGGTTAAGTCACCATAAGTACCAGAGATGGTTTCAGCATTAAAGACAGCTTCACCTGTATCGGTATCAGAAATCGTTAATGTACCAGAAGTGGTTAAAGTAGCTGCTGCATCTTCGGTTACGCACCAGTTGTGTATCGCCACCAATGGTAGGATCATCATTAGTACCTGTAATGGTAATGGTAATATCTTGGGTTGTACCATCATCTGAAGTTACAGTAATTGTATCAGTAAGGGTATCACCGTCACCTAAAGCCTGAATCGCAGATTGAGAGTTATCAGCAGAATAGCCAGTCACCATCCGCTTCGATGGTTAAGTCACCATAAGTACCAGAGATGGTTTCAGCATTAAAGACAGCTTCACCTGTATCGGTATCAGAAATCGTTAATGTACCAGAAGTGGTTAAAGTAGCCGCTGCATCTTCAGTCACCACCAGTTGTGTCGCCACCAATGGTAGGTCATCATTAGTACCTGTAATGGTAATGGTAATATCTTGGGTTGTACCATCATCTGAAGTTACAGTAATTGTATCAGTAAGGTGTCGCCGTCACCTAAAGCTGAATGCAGATTGAGAGTTATCAGCAGAATAGCTCAGTCACCATCCGCTTCGATGGTTAAGTCACCATAAGTACCAGAGATGGTTTCAGCATTAAAGACGGCTTCACCTGTATCGGTATCAGAAATCGTTAATGTACCAGAAGTGGTTAAAGTAGCTGCTGCATCTTCGGTTACAGAGCCTGGTATCGCCACCAATGGTAGGGTCATCATTAGTACCTGTAATGGTAATGGTAATATCTTGGGTTGTACCATCATCTGAAGTTACAGTAATTGTATCAGTAAGGGTATCACCGTCACCTAAAGCCTGAATCGCAGATTGAGAGTTATCAGCAGAATAGCTCCAGTCACCATCCGCTTCGATGTTAAGTCACCATAAGTACCAGAGATGGTTTCAGCATTAAAGACGCTTCACCTGTATCGGTATCAGAAATCGTTAATGTACCAGAAGTGGTTAAAGTAGCTGCTGCATCTTCAGTTACCCCAGTTGTATCACCACCAATGGTAGGATCATCATTAGTACCTGTAATGGTAATGGTAATATCTTGGGTTGTACCATCATCTGAAGTTACAGTAATTGTATCAGTAAGGGTATCACCGTCACCTAAAGCCTGAATCGCAGATTGAGAGTTATCAGCAGAATAGCTCCAGTCACCATCCGCTTCGATGGTTAAGTCACCATAAGTACCAGAGATGGTTTCAGCATTAAAGACAGCTTCACCTGTATCGGTATCAGAAATCGTTAATGTACCAGAAGTGGTTAAAGTAGCTGCTGCATCTTCGTTACGCCACCAGTTGTGTCGCCACCAATGGTAGGATCATCATTAGTACCTGTAATGGTAATGGTAATATCTTGGGTTGTACCATCATCTGAAGTTACAGTAATTGTATCAGTAAGGGTTCGCCGTCACCTAAAGCTTGAATGGCAGATTGAGAGTTATCAGCAGAATAGCTCCAGTCACCATCCGCTTCGATGGTTAAGTCACCATAAGTACCAGAGATGGTTTCAGCATTAAAGACAGCTTCACCTGTATCGGTATCAGAAATCGTTAATGTACCAGAAGTGGTTAAAGTAGCTGCTGCATCTTCAGTTACGCCACCTTGTGTCGCCACCAATGGTAGGATCATCATTAGTACCTGTAATGGTAATGGTAATATCTTGGGTTGTACCATCATCTGAAGTACAGTAATTGTATCAGTAAGGGTATCGCCGTCACCTAAAGCCTGAATGCAGATTGAGAGTTATCAGCAGAATAAGACCAGTCACCATCCGCTTCGATGGTTAAGTCACCATAAGTACCAGAGATGGTTTCAGCATTAAACGCTTCACCTGTATCGGTATCAGAAATCGTTAATGTACCAGAAGTGGTTAAAGTAGCCGCTGCATCTTCAGTTACAGAGCCAGGTATCGCCACCAATGGTAGGATCATCATTAGTACCTGTAATGGTAATGGTAATATCTTGGGTTGTACCATCATCTGAAGTTACAGTAATTGTATCAGTAAGGGTATCACCGTCACCTAAAGCCTGAATCGCAGATTGAGAGTTATCAGCAGAATAGCTCAGTCACCATCCGCTTCGATGGTTAAGTCACCATAAGTACCAGAGATGGTTTCAGCATTAAAGACAGCTTCACCTGTATCGGTATCAGAAATCGTTAATGTACCAGAAGTGGTTAAAGTAGCTGCTGCATCTTCAGTTACGACCAGTTGTATCACCACCAATGGTAGGATCATCATTAGTACCTGTAATGGTAATGGTAATATCTTGGGTTGTACCATCATCTGAAGTTACAGTAATTGTATCAGTAAGGGTATCGCCGTCACCTAAAGCTTGAATGGCAGATTGAGAGTTATCAGGAATAGCTCCAGTCACCATCCGCTTCGATGTTAAGTCACCATAAGTACCAGAGATGGTTTCAGCATTAAAGACGGCTTCACCTGTATCGGTATCAGAAATCGTTAATGTACCAGAAGTGGTTAAAGTAGCTGCTGCATCTTCAGTCACGAGCCAGTTGTATCGCCACCAATGGTAGGGTCATCATTAGTACCTGTAATGGTAATGGTAATATCTTGGGTTGTACCATCATCTGAAGTTACCGTAATTGTATCAGTAAGGGTATCACCGTCACCTAAAGCCTGAATGCAGATTGAGAGTTATCAGCAGAATAGCTCCAGTCACCATCCGCTTCGATGGTTAAGTCACCATAAGTACCAGAGATGGTTTCAGCATTAAAGACAGCTTCACCTGTATCGGTATCAGAAATCGTTAATGTACCAGAAGTGGTTAAAGTAGCTGCTGCATCTTCAGTCACGCCACCAGTTGTGTCGCCACCAATGGTAGGATCATCATTAGTACCTGTAATGGTAATGGTAATATCTTGGGTTGTACCATCATCTGAAGTTACAGTAATTGTATCAGTAAGGGTATCACCGTCACCTAAAGCCTGAATGGCAGATTGAGAGTTATCAGCAGAATAAGACCAGTCACCATCCGCTTCGATGGTTAAGTCACCATAAGTACCAGAGATGGTTTCAGCATTAAAGACGGCTTCACCTGTATCGGTATCAGAAATCGTTAATGTACCAGAAGTGGTTAAAGTAGCTGCTGCATCTTCAGTTACGAGCCTGTGTCGCCACCAATGGTAGGATCATCATTAGTACCTGTAATGGTAATGGTAATATCTTGGGTTGTACCATCATCTGAAGTTACCGTAATTGTATCAGTAAGGGTATCGCCGTCCCTAAAGCTTGAATGGCAGATTGAGAGTTATCAGCAGAATAGCTCAGTCACCATCCGCTTCGATGGTTAAGTCACCATAAGTACCAGAGATGGTTTCAGCATTAAAGACAGCTTCACCTGTATCGGTATCAGAAATCGTTAATGTACCAGAAGTGGTTAAAGTAGCTGCTGCATCTTCGTTACGCACAGTTGTGTCGCCACCAATGGTAGGATCATCATTAGTACCTGTAATGGTAATGGTAATATCTTGGGTTGTACCATCATCTGAAGTTACCGTAATTGTATCAGTAAGGGTATCACCGTCACCTAAAGCCTGAATGGCAGATTGAGAGTTATCAGCAGAATAGACCAGTCACCATCCGCTTCGATGTTAAGTCACCATAAGTACCAGAGATGGTTTCAGCATTAAAGACGGCTTCACCTGTATCGGTATCAGAAATCGTTAATGTACCAGAAGTGGTTAAAGTAGCTGCTGCATCTTCAGTTACAGAGCCTGAGTATCGCCACCAATGGTAGGATCATCATTAGTACCTGTAATGGTAATGGTAATATCTTGGGTTGTACCATCATCTGAAGTTACAGTAATTGTATCAGTAAGGGTATCGCCGTCACCTAAAGCCTGAATGCAGATTGAGAGTTATCAGCAGAATAAGACCAGTCACCATCCGCTTCGATGGTTAAGTCACCATAAGTACCAGAGATGGTTTCAGCATTAAAGACAGCTTCACCTGTATCGGTATCAGAAATCGTTAATGTACCAGAAGTGGTTAAAGTAGCCGCTGCATCTTCAGTCACGAGCCTGACGTATCGCCACCAATGGTAGGGTCATCATTAGTACCTGTAATGGTAATGGTAATATCTTGGGTTGTACCATCATCTGAAGTTACAGTAATTGTATCAGTAAGGGTATCACCGTCACCTAAAGCCTGAATGCAGATTGAGAGTTATCAGCAGAATAGCTCCAGTCACCATCCGCTTCGATGTTAAGTCACCATAAGTACCAGAGATGGTTTCAGCATTAAAGACAGCTTCACCTGTATCGGTATCAGAAATCGTTAATGTACCAGAAGTGGTTAAAGTAGCCGCTGCATCTTCAGTTACGCCACCAGTTGTGTCGCCACAATGGTAGGATCATCATTAGTACCTGTAATGGTAATGGTAATATCTTGGTTGTACCATCATCTGAAGTTACAGTAATTGTATCAGTAAGGGTATCGCCGTCACCTAAAGCCTGAATGGCAGATTGAGAGTTATCAGCAGAATAAGACCAGTCACCATCCGCTTCGATGTTAAGTCACCATAAGTACCAGAGATGGTTTCAGCATTAAAGACGGCTTCACCTGTATCGGTATCAGAAATCGTTAATGTACCAGAAGTGGTTAAAGTAGCCGCTGCATCTTCAGTTACAGAGCCAGTTGTATCACCACCAAATGGTAGGATCATCATTAGTACCTGTAATGGTAATGGTAATATCTTGGGTTGTACCATCATCTGAAGTTACAGTAATTGTATCAGTAAGGGTATCGCCGTCACCTAAAGCCTGAATCGCAGATTGAGAGTTATCAGCAGAATAAGACCAGTCACCATCCGCTTCGATGGTTAAGTCACCATAAGTACCAGAGATGGTTTCAGCATTAAAGACGCTTCACCTGTATCGGTATCAGAAATCGTTAATGTACCAGAAGTGGTTAAAGTAGCCGCTGCATCTTCAGTCACAGAGCCTGAGGTATCACCACCAATGGTAGGATCATCATTAGTACCTGTAATGGTAATGGTAATATCTTGGTTGTACCATCATCTGAAGTTACCGTAATTGTATCAGTAAGGGTCGCCGTCACCTAAAGCTTGAATCGCAGATTGAGAGTTATCAGCAGAATAAGCTCCAGTCACCATCCGCTTCGATAGTTAAGTCACCATAAGTACCAGAGATGGTTTCAGCATTAAAGACGGCTTCACCTGTATCGGTATCAGAAATCGTTAATGTACCAGAAGTGGTTAAAGTAGCTGCTGCATCTTCGGTTACGCCACCAGTTGTGTCGCCACAATGGTAGGATCATCATTAGTACCTGTAATGGTAATGGTAATATCTTGGGTTGTACCATCATCTGAAGTTACCGTAATTGTATCAGTAAGGGTATCGCCGTCACCTAAAGCTTGAATGGCAGATTGAGAGTTATCGCAGAATAGCTCCAGTCACCATCCGCTTCGATGTTAAGTCACCATAAGTACCAGAGATGGTTTCAGCATTAAAGACAGCTTCACCTGTATCGGTATCAGAAATCGTTAATGTACCAGAAGTGGTTAAAGTAGCCGCTGCATCTTCGGTTACCGTTGTATCACCACCAATGGTAGGATCATCATTAGTACCTGTAATGGTAATGGTAATATCTTGGGTTGTACCATCATCTGAAGTTACAGTAATTGTATCAGTAAGGGTATCACCGTCACCTAAAGCTTGAATGGCAGATTGAGAGTTATCAGCCGAATAAGACCAGTCACCATCCGCTTCGATGTTAAGTCACCATAAGTACCAGAGATGGTTTCAGCATTAAAGACAGCTTCACCTGTATCGGTATCAGAAATCGTTAATGTACCAGAAGTGGTTAAAGTAGCCGCTGCATCTTCAGTTACGAGCCTGACGTATCCACCAATGGTAGGGTCATCATCATTAGTACCTGTAATGGTAATGGTAATATCTTGGTTGTACCATCATCTGAAGTTACCGTAATTGTATCAGTAAGGGTATCGCCGTCACCTAAAGCCTGAATGCAGATTGAGATTATCAGCAGAATAGCTCCAGTCACCATCCGCTTCGATGGTTAAGTCACCATAAGTACCAGAGATGGTTTCAGCATTAAAGACAGCTTCACCTGTATCGGTATCAGAAATCGTTAATGTACCAGAAGTGGTTAAAGTAGCTGCTGCATCTTCAGTTACACCACGTATCACCACCAATGGTAGGATCATCATTAGTACCTGTAATGGTAATGGTAATATCTTGGGTTGTACCATCATCTGAAGTTACCGTAATTGTATCAGTAAGGGTATCACCGTCACCTAAAGCCTGAATGGCAGATTGAGAGTTATCAGCAGAATAGCTCCAGTCACCATCCGCTTCGATGTTAAGTCACCATAAGTACCAGAGATGGTTTCAGCATTAAAGACAGCTTCACCTGTATCGGTATCAGAAATCGTTAATGTACCAGAAGTGGTTAAAGTAGCCGCTGCATCTTCAGTCAGAGCCAGTTGTATCGCCACCAATGGTAGGTCATCATTAGTACCTGTAATGGTAATGGTAATATCTTGGGTTGTACCATCATCTGAAGTAACCGTAATTGTATCAGTAAGGGTATCGCCGTCACCTAAAGCCTGAATCGCAGATTGAGAGTTATCAGCAGAATAAGACCAGTCACCATCCGCTTCGATGGTTAAGTCACCATAAGTACCAGAGATGGTTTCAGCATTAAAGACGGCTTCACCTGTATCGGTATCAGAAATCGTTAATGTACCAGAAGTGGTTAAAGTAGCTGCATCTTCAGTTACAGAGCCTGAGGTATCGCCACCAATGGTAGGATCATCATTAGTACCTGTAATGGTAATGGTAATATCTTGGTTGTACCATCATCTGAAGTAACCGTAATTGTATCAGTAAGGGTATCGCCGTCACCTAAAGCTTGAATCGCAGATTGAGAGTTATACAGCGAATAAGACCAGTCACCATCCGCTTCGATGTTAAGTCACCATAAGTACCAGAGATGGTTTCAGCATTAAAGACGGCTTCACCTGTATCGGTATCAGAAATCGTTAATGTACCAGAAGTGGTTAAAGTAGCTGCTGCATCTTCGGTTACGCCACCAGTTGTGTCGCCACCAATGGTAGGATCATCATTAGTACCTGTAATGGTAATGGTAATATCTTGGTTGTACCATCATCTGAAGTTACAGTAATTGTATCAGTAAGGGTATCACCGTCACCTAAAGCCTGGAATGGCAGATTGAGAGTTATCAGCAGAATAGCTCCAGTCACCATCCGCTTCAATGGTTAAGTCACCATAAGTACCAGAGATGGTTTCAGCATTAAAGACAGCTTCACCTGTATCGGTATCAGAAATCGTTAATGTACCAGAAGTGGTTAAAGTAGCTGCTGCATCTTCGTTACGCCACCAGTTGTGTCGCCACCAATGGTAGGATCATCATTAGTACCTGTAATGGTAATGGTAATATCTTGGGTTGTACCATCATCTGAAGTTACCGTAATTGTATCAGTAAGGTATCGCCGCGCCTAAAGCCTGATGCAGATTGAGATTATCGGCAGAATAGCTCCAGTCACCATCCGCTTCGATGGTTAAGTCACCATAAGTGCCAGAGATGGTTTCAGCATTAAAGACAGCTTCACCTGTATCGGTATCAGAAATCGTTAATGTACCAGAAGTGGTTAAAGTAGCTGCTGCATCTTCGTCACGCTACCGGTTGTATCACCACCAATGGTAGGATCATCATTAGTACCTGTAATGGTAATGGTAATATCTTGGTTGTACCATCATCTGAAGTAACGTAATTGTATCGGTAAGGGTATCGCCGTCACCTAAAGCTTGAATCGCAGATTGACTATTATCAGCAGAATAAGACCAGTCACCATCCGCTTCGATAGTTAAGTCACCATAGGTACCAGAGATGGTTTCAGCATTAAAGACGGCTTCACCTGTATCGGTATCAGAAATCGTTAATGTACCAGAAGTGGTTAAAGTAGCCGCTGCATCTTCAGTCACAGAGCCTGAGGTATCGCACCAATGGGTCATCATTAGTACCTGTAATGGTAATGGTAATATCTTGGGTTGTACATCATCTGAAGTTACAGTAATCGTATCAGTAAGGGTGTCACCGTCACCTAAAGCCTGAATCGCAGATTGAGAGTTATCAGCAGAATAGCTCAGTCACCATCCGCTTCGATGGTTAAGTCACCATAAGTACCAGAGATGGTTTCAGCATTAAAGACAGCTTCACCTGTATCGGTATCAGAAATCGTTAATGTACCAGAAGTGGTTAAAGTAGCCGCTGCATCTTCGTTACGCCACCAGTTGTGTCGCCACAATGGTAGGGTCATCATTAGTACCTGTAATGGTAATGGTAATATCTTGGGTTGTACCATCATCTGAAGTTACAGTAATTGTATCAGTAAGGGTATCACCGTCACCTAAAGCCTGAATGGCAGATTGAGAGTTATCAGCAGAATAGCTCCAGTCACCATCCGCTTCGATGGTTAAGTCACCATAAGTACCAGAGATGGTTTCAGCATTAAAGACAGCTTCACCTGTATCGGTATCAGAAATCGTTAATGTACCAGAAGTGGTTAAAGTAGCTGCTGCATCTTCGGTTACGCCACCAGTTGTGTCGCCACCAATGGTAGGATCATCATTAGTACCTGTAATGGTAATGGTAATATCTTGGGTTGTACCATCATCTGAAGTTACCGTAATTGTATCAGTAAGGTATCGCCGCGCCTAAGCTTGATTGCAGATTGAGCTATTATCAGCAGAATAGCTCCAGTCACCATCCGCTTCGATGGTTAAGTCACCATAAGTGCCAGAGATGGTTTCAGCATTAAAGACAGCTTCACCTGTATCGGTATCAGAAATCGTTAATGTACCAGAAGTGGTTAAAGTAGCTGCTGCATCTTCGGTTACGCTACCGTTGTCACCACCAATGGTAGGATCATCATTAGTACCTGTAATGGTAATGGTAATATCTTGGGTTGTACCATCATCTGAAGTTACAGTAATTGTATCAGTAAGGGTATCGCCGTCACCTAAAGCTTGAATCGCAGATTGAGATTTATCAGCAGAATAGACCAGTCACCATCCGCTTCGATGGTTAAGTCACCATAGTACCAGAGATGGTTTCAGCATTAAAGACGGGCTTCACCTGTATCGGTATCAGAAATCGTTAATGTACCAGAAGTGGTTAAAGTAGCCGCTGCATCTTCAGTCACAGAGCCTGAGGTATCGCCACCAATGGTAGGCTCATCATTAGTACCTGTAATGGTAATGGTAATATCTTGGGTTGTACCATCATCTGAAGTTACAGTAATCGTATCAGTAAGGGTGTCACCGTCACCTAAAGCTGAATGCAGATTGAGAGTTATCAGCAGAATAGCTCCAGTCACCATCCGCTTCGATGGTTAAGTCACCATAAGTACCAGAGATGGTTTCAGCATTAAAGACAGCTTCACCTGTATCGGTATCAGAAATCGTTAATGTACCAGAAGTGGTTAAAGTAGCTGCTGCATCTTCGGTTACGCTACCGTTTGTATCACCACCAATGGTGGGATCATCATTAGTACCTGTAATGGTAATGGTAATATCTTGGGTTGTACCATCATCTGAAGTTACAGTAATTGTATCAGTAAGGGTATCGCCGTCACCTAAAGCTTGAATGGCAGATTGAGAGTTATCAGCAGAATAGCTCCAGTCACCATCCGCTTCGATGTTAAGTCACCATAAGTACCAGAGATGGTTTCAGCATTAAAGACGGCTTCACCTGTATCGGTATCAGAAATCGTTAATGTACCAGAAGTGGTTAAAGTAGCTGCTGCATCTTCAGTCACAGAGCCTGACGTATCGCCACCAATGGTAGGGTCATCATTAGTACCTGTAATGGTAATGGTAATATCTTGGGTTGTACCATCATCTGAAGTTACCGTAATTGTATCAGTAAGGGTATCACCGTCACCTAAAGCCTGAATCGCAGATTGACTATATCAGCAGAATAGCTCCAGTCACCATCCGCTCGATGGTTAAGTCACCATAAGTGCCAGAGATGTTTCAGCATTAAAGACGGCTTCACCTGTATCGGTATCAGAAATCGTTAATGTACCAGAAGTGGTTAAAGTAGCTGCTGCATCTTCGGTTACGCACCAGTTGTGTCGCCACCAATGGTAGGATCATCATTAGTACCTGTAATGGTAATGGTAATATCTTGGGTTGTACCATCATCTGAAGTTACAGTAATTGTATCAGTAAGGGTATCGCCGTCACCTAAAGCCTGAATGGCAGATTGAGAGTTATCAGCAGAATAGCTCCAGTCACCATCCGCTTCGATGGTTAAGTCACCATAAGTGCCAGAGATGGTTTCAGCATTAAAGACGGCTTCACTGTATCGGTATCAGAAATCGTTAATGTACCAGAAGTGGTTAAAGTAGCTGCTGCATCTTCAGTCACAGAGCCTGAGGTATCGCCACCAATGGTAGGGTCATCATTAGTACCTGTAATGGTAATGGTAATATCTTGGGTACCATCATCTGAAGTTACAGTAATTGTATCAGTAAGGGTATCGCCGTCACCTAAAGCCTGAATGGCAGATTGAGAGTTATCAGCAGAATAGCTCCAGTCACCATCCGCTTCGATGGTTAAGTCACCATAAGTGCCAGAGATGGTTTCAGCATTAAAGACGGCTTCACCTGTATCGGTATCAGAAATCGTTAATGTACCAGAGTGGTTAAAGTAGCCGCTGCATCTTCGGTTACGCACCAGTTGTGTGTCGCCACCAATGGTAGGATCATCATTAGTACCTGTAATGGTAATGGTAATATCTTGGGTTGTACATCATCTGAAGTTACAGTAATTGTATCAGTAAGGGTATCGCCTTACCTAAAGCTTGAATGGCAGATTGAGAGTTATCAAGCAGAATAGCTCCAGTCACCATCCGCTTCAATGGTTAAAGTCACCATAAGTACCAGAGATGGTTTCAGCATTAAAGACAGCTTCACCTGTATCGGTATCAGAAATCGTTAATGTACCAGAAGTGGTTAAAGTAGCCGCTGCATCTTCAGTCACAGAGCCTGAGTATCGCCACCAATGGTAGGCTCATCATTAGTACCTGTAATGGTAATGGTAATATCTTGGGTTGTACCATCATCTGAAGTTACAGTAATTGTATCAGTAAGGTCTCCGCCGTCACCTAAAGCCTGAATCGCAGATTGAGAGTTATCAGCCGAATAAGACCAGTCACCATCCGCTTCGATGGTTAAGTCACCATAAGTGCCAGAGATGGTTTCAGCATTAAAGACGGCTTCACTGTATCGGTATCAAAATCGTTAATGTACCAGAAGTGGTTAAAGTAGCCGCTGCATCTTCAGTTACAGAGCCTGACGTATCACCACAATGTAGGGTCATCATTAGTACCTGTAATGGTAATGGTAATATCTTGGGTTGTACCATCATCTGAAGTTACAGTAATTGTATCAGTAAAGGGTGTCACCGTCACCTAAAGCCTGAATCGCAGATTGAGAGTTATCAGCAGAATAGCTCCAGTCACCATCCGCTTCGATAGTTAAGTCACCATAAGTACCAGAGATGGTTTCAGCATTAAAGACAGCTTCACCTGTATCGGTATCAGAAATCGTTAATGTACCAGAAGTGGTTAAAGTAGCCGCTGCATCTTCAGTTACAGAGCCTGACGTATCACCACCAATGGTAGGGTCATCATTAGTACCTGTAATGGTAATGGTAATATCTTAGGGTTGTACCATCATCTGAAGTTACAGTAATTGTATCAGTAAGGGTGTCACCGTCACCTAAAGCCTGAATCGCAGATTGAGAGTTATCAGCAGAATAGCTCCAGTCACCATCCGCTTCGATAGTTAAGTCACCATAAGTACCAGAGATGGTTTCAGCATTAAAGACAGCTTCACCTGTATCGGTATCAGAAATGGTTAATGTACCAGAAGTGGTTAAAGTAGCTGCTGCATCTTCGGTTACGCTACCGGTTGTATCACCACCAATGGTAGGATCATCATTAGTACCTGTAATGGTAATGGTAATATCTTGGGTTGTACCATCATCTGAAGTTACAGTAATCGTATCAGTAAGGGTGTCACCGTCACCTAAAGCTTGAATCGCAGATTGAGAGTTATCGGCAGAATAAGACCAGTCACCATCCGCTTCGATGGTTAAGTCACCATAAGTACCAGAGATGGTTTCAGCATTAAAGACAGCTTCACCTGTATCGGTATCAGAAATCGTTAATGTACCAGAAGTGGTTAAAGTAGCCGCTGCATCTTCAGTCACGCCACCAGTTGTATCACCACCAATGGTAGGATCATCATTAGTACCTGTAATGGTAATGGTAATATCTTGGGTTGTACCATCATCTGAAGTTACAGTAATTGTATCAGTAAGGGTATCACCGTCACCTAAAGCCTGAATGGCAGATTGAGAGTTATCAGCCGAATAAGACCAGTCACCATCCGCTTCGATGGTTAAGTCACCATAAGTCCCAGAGATGGTTTCAGCATTAAAGACGGCTTCACCTGTATCGGTATCAGAAATCGTTAATGTACCAGAAGTGGTTAAAGTAGCCGCTGCATCTTCGGTTACGCCACCAGTTGTGTCGCCACCAATGGTAGGGTCATCATTAGTACCTGTAATGGTAATGGTAATATCTTGGGTTGTACCATCATCTGAAGTAACCGTAATTGTATCAGTAAGGGTATCACCGTCACCTAAAGCCTGAATGGCAGATTGAGAGTTATCAGCCGAATAAGACCAGTCACCATCCGCTTCGATAGTTAAGTCACCATAGGTACCAGAGATGGTTTCAGCATTAAAGACAGCTTCACCTGTATCGGTATCAGAAATCGTTAATGTACCAGAAGTGGTTAAAGTAGCTGCTGCATCTTCAGTTACAGAGCCTGACGTATCACCACCAATGGTAGGATCATCATTAGTACCTGTAATCGTAATGGTAATATCTTGAGTTGTGCCATCATCTGAAGTTACAGTAATTGTATCAGTAAGGGTCTCGCCGTCACCTAAAGCCTGAATGGCAGATTGAGAGTTATCGGCAGAATAGCTCCAGTCACCATCCGCTTCGATGGTTAAGTCACCATAAGTACCAGAGATGGTTTCAGCATTAAAGACAGCTTCACCTGTATCGGTATCAGAAATCGTTAATGTACCAGAAGTGGTTAAAGTAGCCGCTGCATCTTCAGTCACGCCACCAGTTGTGTCGCCACCAATGGTAGGCTCATCATTAGTACCTGTAATGGTAATGGTAATATCTTGGGTTGTACATCATCTGAAGTAACCGTAATTGTATCAGTAAGGGTGTCGCCAGCGCCTAAAGCCTGAATCGCAGATTGACTATTATCAGCAGAATAGCTCCAATCACCATCAGCTTCGATAGTTAAGTCACCATAAGTACCAGAGATGGTTTCAGCATTAAAGACAGCTTCACCTGTATCGGTATCAGAAATCGTTAATGTACCAGAAGTGGTTAAAGTAGCTGCTGCATCTTCAGTCACAGAGCCTGACGTATCGCCACCAATGGTAGGGTCATCATTAGTACCTGTAATGGTAATGGTAATATCTTGGGTTGTACCATCATCTGAAGTTACAGTAATTGTATCAGTAAGGGTATCACCGTCACCTAAAGCCTGAATCGCAGATTGAGAGTTATCAGCAGAATAGCTCCAGTCACCATCCGCTTCGATGGTTAAGTCACCATAAGTACCAGAGATGGTTTCAGCATTAAAGACAGCTTCACCTGTATCGGTATCAGAAATCGTTAATGTACCAGAAGTGGTTAAAGTAGCTGCTGCATCTTCGGTTACGCTACCGGTTGTATCACCACCAATGGTAGGATCATCATTAGTACCTGTAATGGTAATGGTAATATCTTGGGTTGTACCATCATCTGAAGTTACAGTAATCGTATCAGTAAGGGTATCACCGTCACCTAAAGCCTGAATGGCAGATTGAGAGTTATCAGCCGAATAAGACCAGTCACCATCCGCTTCGATGGTTAAGTCACCATAAGTCCCAGAGATGGTTTCAGCATTAAAGACGGCTTCACCTGTATCGGTATCAGAAATCGTTAATGTACCAGAAGTGGTTAAAGTAGCCGCTGCATCTTCGGTTACGCCACCAGTTGTGTCGCCACCAATGGTAGGGTCATCATTAGTACCTGTAATGGTAATGGTAATATCTTGGTTGTACCATCATCTGAAGTTACAGTAATTGTATCAGTAAGGGTATCACCGTCACCTAAAGCTTGAATGGCAGATTGAGAGTTATCAGCCGAATAAGACCAGTCACCATCCGCTTCGATGGTTAAGTCACCATAAGTGCCAGAGATGGTTTCAGCATTAAAGACGGCTTCACCTGTATCGGTATCAGAAATCGTTAATGTACCAGAAGTGGTTAAAGTAGCTGCTGCATCTTCGGTTACGCTACCGGTTGTATCACCACCAATGGTAGGATCATCATTAGTACCTGTAATGGTAATGGTAATATCTTGGGTTGTACCATCATCTGAAGTTACAGTAATCGTATCAGTAAGGGTATCACCGTCACCTAAAGCCTGAATCGCAGATTGAGAGTTATCAGCAGAATAGCTCCAGTCACCATCCGCTTCAATGGTTAAGTCACCATAAGTACCAGAGATGGTTTCAGCATTAAAGACAGCTTCACCTGTATCGGTATCAGAAATCGTTAAGCTACCAGAAGTGGTTAAAGTAGCCGCTGCATCTTCAGTCACGCCACCAGTTGTGTCGCCACCAATGGTAGGGTCATCATTAGTACCTGTAATGGTAATGGTAATATCTTGGGTTGTACCATCATCTGAAGTTACCGTAATTGTATCAGTAAGAGTGTCGCCAGCGCCTAAGGCTTGTATTGCAGATTGGCTATTATCGGCAGAATAGCTCCAGTCACCATCCGCTTCGATGGTTAAGTCACCATAAGTGCCAGAGATGGTTTCAGCATTAAAGAGGGCTTCACCTGTATCGGTATCAGAAATCGTTAATGTACCAGAAGTGGTTAAAGTAGCTGCTGCATCTTCGGTTACGCTACCGGTTGTATCACCACCAATGGTAGGATCATCATTAGTACCTGTAATGGTAATGGTAATATCTTGGGTTGTACCATCATCTGAAGTAACCGTAATTGTATCGGTAAGGGTATCGCCGTCACCTAAAGCTTGAATCGCAGATTGACTATTATCAGCAGAATAAGACCAGTCACCATCCGCTTCGATGGTTAAGTCACCATAGGTACCAGAGATGGTTTCAGCATTAAAGACGGCTTCACCTGTATCGGTGTCAGAAATCGTTAATGTACCAGAAGTGGTTAAAGTAGCCGCTGCATCTTCAGTCACAGAGCCTGAGGTATCGCCACCAATGGTAGGCTCATCATTAGTACCTGTAATGGTAATGGTAATATCTTGGGTTGTACCATCATCTGAAGTTACAGTAATCGTATCAGTAAGGGTGTCACCGTCACCTAAAGCCTGAATCGCAGATTGAGAGTTATCAGCAGAATAGCTCCAGTCACCATCCGCTTCGATGGTTAAGTCACCATAAGTACCAGAGATGGTTTCAGCATTAAAGACAGCTTCACCTGTATCGGTATCAGAAATGGTTAAGCTACCAGAAGTGGTTAAAGTAGCTGCTGCATCTTCGGTTACGCTACCGGTTGTATCACCACCAATGGTGGGATCATCATTAGTACCTGTAATGGTAATGGTAATATCTTGGGTTGTACCATCATCTGAAGTTACAGTAATTGTATCAGTAAGGGTCTCGCCGTCACCTAAAGCTTGAATGGCAGATTGAGAGTTATCGGCAGAATAGCTCCAGTCACCATCCGCTTCGATAGTTAAGTCACCATAAGTACCAGAGATGGTTTCAGCATTAAAGACGGCTTCACCTGTATCGGTATCAGAAATCGTTAATGTACCAGAAGTGGTTAAAGTAGCTGCTGCATCTTCAGTCACAGAGCCTGACGTATCGCCACCAATGGTAGGGTCATCATTAGTACCTGTAATGGTAATGGTAATATCTTGGGTTGTACCATCATCTGAAGTTACCGTAATCGTATCAGTAAGGGTATCACCGTCACCTAAAGCCTGAATCGCAGATTGACTATTATCAGCAGAATAGCTCCAGTCACCATCCGCTTCAATGGTTAAGTCACCATAAGTACCAGAGATGGTTTCAGCATTAAAGACAGCTTCACCTGTATCGGTATCAGAAATCGTTAATGTACCAGAAGTGGTTAAAGTAGCTGCTGCATCTTCAGTCACGCCACCAGTTGTGTCGCCACCAATGGTAGGATCATCATTAGTACCTGTAATGGTAATGGTAATATCTTGGGTTGTACCATCATCTGAAGTTACAGTAATTGTATCAGTAAGGGTATCACCGTCACCTAAAGCCTGAATGGCAGATTGAGAGTTATCAGCCGAATAAGACCAGTCACCATCCGCTTCGATGGTTAAGTCACCGTAGGTGCCAGAGATGGTTTCAGCATTAAAGACGGCTTCACCTGTATCGGTATCAGAAATCGTTAATGTACCAGAAGTGGTTAAAGTAGCTGCTGCATCTTCAGTTACAGAGCCTGACGTATCACCACCAATGGTAGGATCATCATTAGTACCTGTAATGGTAATGGTAATATCTTGGGTTGTACCATCATCTGAAGTTACCGTAATTGTATCAGTAAGGGTGTCGCCAGCGCCTAAGGCTTGTATTGCAGATTGGCTATTATCGGCAGAATAGCTCCAGTCACCATCCGCTTCGATGGTTAAGTCACCATAAGTGCCAGAGATGGTTTCAGCATTAAAGACGGCTTCACCTGTATCGGTATCAGAAATCGTTAATGTACCAGAAGTGGTTAAAGTAGCTGCTGCATCTTCGGTTACGCCACCAGTTGTGTCGCCACCAATGGTAGGATCATCATTAGTACCTGTAATGGTAATGGTAATATCTTGGGTTGTACCATCATCTGAAGTTACAGTAATCGTATCAGTAAGGGTATCACCGTCACCTAAAGCCTGAATCGCAGATTGAGAGTTATCAGCAGAATAGCTCCAGTCACCATCCGCTTCGATGGTTAAGTCACCATAAGTGCCAGAGATGGTTTCAGCATTAAAGAGGGCTTCACCTGTATCGGTATCAGAAATCGTTAATGTACCAGAAGTGGTTAAAGTAGCTGCTGCATCTTCGGTTACGCCACCAGTTGTGTCGCCACCAATGGTAGGATCATCATTAGTACCTGTAATGGTAATGGTAATATCTTGGGTTGTACCATCATCTGAAGTTACAGTAATTGTATCAGTAAGGGTATCGCCGTCACCTAAAGCCTGAATGGCAGATTGAGAGTTATCAGCCGAATAAGACCAGTCACCATCCGCTTCGATGGTTAAGTCACCATAAGTGCCAGAGATGGTTTCAGCATTAAAGACGGCTTCACCTGTATCGGTATCAGAAATCGTTAATGTACCAGAAGTGGTTAAAGTAGCCGCTGCATCTTCAGTCACAGAGCCTGAGGTATCGCCACCAATGGTAGGGTCATCATTAGTACCTGTAATGGTAATGGTAATATCTTGGGTTGTACCATCATCTGAAGTTACAGTAATTGTATCAGTAAGGGTGTCACCGTCACCTAAAGCCTGAATGGCAGATTGAGAGTTATCAGCAGAATAGCTCCAGTCACCATCCGCTTCGATGGTTAAGTCACCATAAGTACCAGAGATGGTTTCAGCATTAAAGACAGCTTCACCTGTATCGGTATCAGAAATCGTTAATGTACCAGAAGTGGTTAAAGTAGCTGCTGCATCTTCGGTTACGCCACCAGTTGTGTCGCCACCAATGGTAGGATCATCATTAGTACCTGTAATGGTAATGGTAATATCTTGGGTTGTACCATCATCTGAAGTTACAGTAATTGTATCAGTAAGGGTCTCGCCGTCACCTAAAGCCTGAATCGCAGATTGAGAGTTATCAGCCGAATAAGACCAGTCACCATCCGCTTCGATGGTTAAGTCACCATAAGTACCAGAGATGGTTTCAGCATTAAAGACGGCTTCACCTGTATCGGTATCAGAAATCGTTAATGTACCAGAAGTGGTTAAAGTAGCCGCTGCATCTTCAGTTACAGAGCCTGACGTATCACCACCAATGGTAGGGTCATCATTAGTACCTGTAATGGTAATGGTAATATCTTGGGTTGTACCATCATCTGAAGTAACCGTAATTGTATCAGTAAGGGTATCACCGTCACCTAAAGCCTGAATGGCAGATTGAGAGTTATCAGCAGAATAAGACCAGTCACCATCCGCTTCGATAGTTAAGTCACCATAGGTACCAGAGATGGTTTCAGCATTAAAGACAGCTTCACCTGTATCGGTATCAGAAATCGTTAATGTACCAGAAGTGGTTAAAGTAGCTGCTGCATCTTCAGTTACAGAGCCTGACGTATCACCACCAATGGTAGGATCATCATTAGTACCTGTAATCGTAATGGTAATATCTTGAGTTGTGCCATCATCTGAAGTTACAGTAATTGTATCAGTAAGGGTATCGCCGTCACCTAAAGCCTGAATGGCAGATTGAGAGTTATCAGCAGAATAAGACCAATCACCATCCGCTTCGATGGTTAAGTCACCATAAGTACCAGAGATGGTTTCAGCATTAAAGACAGCTTCACCTGTATCGGTATCAGAAATCGTTAATGTACCAGAAGTGGTTAAAGTAGCTGCTGCATCTTCGGTTACGCCACCAGTTGTGTCGCCACCAATGGTAGGATCATCATTAGTACCTGTAATGGTAATGGTAATATCTTGGGTTGTACCATCATCTGAAGTTACAGTAATTGTATCAGTAAGGGTATCGCCTTGACCTAAAGCTTGAATGGCAGATTGAGAGTTATCAGCAGAATAGCTCCAGTCACCATCCGCTTCAATGGTTAAGTCACCATAAGTACCAGAGATGGTTTCAGCATTAAAGACAGCTTCACCTGTATCGGTATCAGAAATCGTTAATGTACCAGAAGTGGTTAAAGTAGCCGCTGCATCTTCAGTCACGCCACCAGTTGTGTCGCCACCAATGGTAGGCTCATCATTAGTACCTGTAATGGTAATGGTAATATCTTGGGTTGTACCATCATCTGAAGTAACCGTAATTGTATCAGTAAGGGTATCGCCAGCGCCTAAAGCCTGAATCGCAGATTGACTATTATCAGCAGAATAGCTCCAATCACCATCAGCTTCGATAGTTAAGTCACCATAAGTACCAGAGATGGTTTCAGCATTAAAGACAGCTTCACCTGTATCGGTATCAGAAATCGTTAATGTACCAGAAGTGGTTAAAGTAGCTGCTGCATCTTCAGTCACAGAGCCTGACGTATCGCCACCAATGGTAGGGTCATCATTAGTACCTGTAATGGTAATGGTAATATCTTGGGTTGTACCATCATCTGAAGTTACAGTAATTGTATCAGTAAGGGTATCACCGTCACCTAAAGCCTGAATCGCAGATTGAGAGTTATCAGCAGAATAGCTCCAGTCACCATCCGCTTCGATGGTTAAGTCACCATAAGTACCAGAGATGGTTTCAGCATTAAAGACAGCTTCACCTGTATCGGTATCAGAAATCGTTAATGTACCAGAAGTGGTTAAAGTAGCTGCTGCATCTTCGGTTACGCTACCGGTTGTATCACCACCAATGGTAGGATCATCATTAGTACCTGTAATGGTAATGGTAATATCTTGGGTTGTACCATCATCTGAAGTTACAGTAATCGTATCAGTAAGGGTATCACCGTCACCTAAAGCCTGAATGGCAGATTGAGAGTTATCAGCCGAATAAGACCAGTCACCATCCGCTTCAATGGTTAAGTCACCATAAGTACCAGAGATGGTTTCAGCATTAAAGACAGCTTCACCTGTATCGGTATCAGAAATCGTTAATGTACCAGAAGTGGTTAAAGTAGCCGCTGCATCTTCAGTCACGCCACCAGTTGTGTCGCCACCAATGGTAGGGTCATCATTAGTACCTGTAATGGTAATGGTAATATCTTGGGTTGTACCATCATCTGAAGTTACCGTAATTGTATCAGTAAGGGTGTCGCCAGCGCCTAAGGCTTGTATTGCAGATTGGCTATTATCGGCAGAATAGCTCCAGTCACCATCCGCTTCGATGGTTAAGTCACCATAAGTGCCAGAGATGGTTTCAGCATTAAAGACAGCTTCACCTGTATCGGTATCAGAAATCGTTAATGTACCAGAAGTGGTTAAAGTAGCTGCTGCATCTTCGGTTACGCTACCGGTTGTATCACCACCAATGGTAGGGTCATCATTAGTACCTGTAATGGTAATGGTAATATCTTGGGTTGTACCATCATCTGAAGTTACAGTAATTGTATCAGTAAGGGTATCGCCGTCACCTAAAGCTTGAATGGCAGATTGAGAGTTATCAGCAGAATAAGACCAATCACCATCCGCTTCGATGGTTAAGTCACCATAAGTACCAGAGATGGTTTCAGCATTAAAGACAGCTTCACCTGTATCGGTATCAGAAATCGTTAATGTACCAGAAGTGGTTAAAGTAGCTGCTGCATCTTCGGTTACGCCACCAGTTGTGTCGCCACCAATGGTAGGATCATCATTAGTACCTGTAATGGTAATGGTAATATCTTGGGTTGTACCATCATCTGAAGTTACAGTAATCGTATCAGTAAGGGTCTCGCCGTCACCTAAAGCCTGAATCGCAGATTGAGAGTTATCAGCCGAATAAGACCAGTCACCATCCGCTTCGATGGTTAAGTCACCATAAGTCCCAGAGATGGTTTCAGCATTAAAGACGGCTTCACCTGTATCGGTATCAGAAATCGTTAATGTACCAGAAGTGGTTAAAGTAGCCGCTGCATCTTCAGTTACAGAGCCTGACGTATCACCACCAATGGTAGGGTCATCATTAGTACCTGTAATGGTAATGGTAATATCTTGGGTTGTACCATCATCTGAAGTAACCGTAATTGTATCGGTAAGGGTGTCACCGTCACCTAAAGCCTGAATCGCAGATTGAGAGTTATCAGCAGAATAGCTCCAGTCACCATCCGCTTCGATAGTTAAGTCACCATAAGTACCAGAGATGGTTTCAGCATTAAAGACAGCTTCACCTGTATCGGTATCAGAAATGGTTAAGCTACCAGAAGTGGTTAAAGTAGCCGCTGCATCTTCAGTCACGCCACCAGTTGTGTCGCCACCAATGGTAGGATCATCATTAGTACCTGTAATGGTAATGGTAATATCTTGGGTTGTACCATCATCTGAAGTAACCGTAATTGTATCAGTAAGGGTATCACCGTCACCTAAAGCTTGAATCGCAGATTGAGAGTTATCGGCAGAATAAGACCAGTCACCATCCGCTTCGATGGTTAAGTCACCATAAGTACCAGAGATGGTTTCAGCATTAAAGACAGCTTCACCTGTATCGGTATCAGAAATCGTTAATGTACCAGAAGTGGTTAAAGTAGCCGCTGCATCTTCAGTCACGCCACCAGTTGTATCACCACCAATGGTAGGATCATCATTAGTACCTGTAATGGTAATGGTAATATCTTGGGTTGTACCATCATCTGAAGTTACAGTAATTGTATCAGTAAGGGTATCACCGTCACCTAAAGCCTGAATGGCAGATTGAGAGTTATCAGCCGAATAAGACCAGTCACCATCCGCTTCGATGGTTAAGTCACCATAAGTCCAGAGATGGTTTCAGCATTAAAGACGGCTTCACCTGTATCGGTATCAGAAATCGTTAATGTACCAGAAGTGGTTAAAGTAGCCGCTGCATCTTCGGTTACGCCACCAGTTGTGTCGCCACCAATGGTAGGGTCATCATTAGTACCTGTAATGGTAATGGTAATATCTTGGGTTGTACCATCATCTGAAGTTACAGTAATTGTATCAGTAAGGGTATCACCGTCACCTAAAGCTTGAATGGCAGATTGAGAGTTATCAGCCGAATAAGACCAGTCACCATCCGCTTCGATGGTTAAGTCACCATAAGTGCCAGAGATGGTTTCAGCATTAAAGACAGCTTCACCTGTATCGGTATCAGAAATCGTTAATGTACCAGAAGTGGTTAAAGTAGCTGCTGCATCTTCGGTTACGCTACCGGTTGTATCACCACCAATGGTAGGATCATCATTAGTACCTGTAATGGTAATGGTAATATCTTGGGTTGTACCATCATCTGAAGTTACAGTAATCGTATCAGTAAGGGTATCACCGTCACCTAAAGCCTGAATCGCAGATTGAGAGTTATCAGCAGAATAGCTCCAGTCACCATCCGCTTCAATGGTTAAGTCACCATAAGTACCAGAGATGGTTTCAGCATTAAAGACAGCTTCACCTGTATCGGTATCAGAAATCGTTAAGCTACCAGAAGTGGTTAAAGTAGCCGCTGCATCTTCAGTCACGCCACCAGTTGTGTCGCCACCAATGGTAGGGTCATCATTAGTACCTGTAATGGTAATGGTAATATCTTGGGTTGTACCATCATCTGAAGTTACCGTAATTGTATCAGTAAGAGTGTCGCCAGCGCCTAAGGCTTGTATTGCAGATTGGCTATTATCGGCAGAATAGCTCCAGTCACCATCCGCTTCGATGGTTAAGTCACCATAAGTGCCAGAGATGGTTTCAGCATTAAAGACGGCTTCACCTGTATCGGTATCAGAAATCGTTAATGTACCAGAAGTGGTTAAAGTAGCTGCTGCATCTTCAGTCACAGAGCCTGACGTATCGCCACCAATGGTAGGGTCATCATTAGTACCTGTAATGGTAATGGTAATATCTTGGGTTGTACCATCATCTGAAGTTACAGTAATTGTATCAGTAAGGGTATCACCGTCACCTAAAGCCTGAATCGCAGATTGAGAGTTATCAGCAGAATAGCTCCAGTCACCATCCGCTTCGATAGTTAAGTCACCATAAGTACCAGAGATGGTTTCAGCATTAAAGACAGCTTCACCTGTATCGGTATCAGAAATCGTTAATGTACCAGAAGTGGTTAAAGTAGCTGCTGCATCTTCGGTTACGCTACCGGTTGTATCACCACCAATGGTAGGATCATCATTAGTACCTGTAATGGTAATGGTAATATCTTGGGTTGTACCATCATCTGAAGTTACAGTAATCGTATCAGTAAGGGTATCACCGTCACCTAAAGCCTGAATCGCAGATTGAGAGTTATCAGCAGAATAGCTCCAGTCACCATCCGCTTCAATGGTTAAGTCACCATAAGTACCAGAGATGGTTTCAGCATTAAAGACAGCTTCACCTGTATCGGTATCAGAAATCGTTAATGTACCAGAAGTGGTTAAAGTAGCCGCTGCATCTTCAGTCACGCCACCAGTTGTGTCGCCACCAATGGTAGGGTCATCATTAGTACCTGTAATGGTAATGGTAATATCTTGGGTTGTACCATCATCTGAAGTTACCGTAATTGTATCAGTAAGGGTGTCGCCAGCGCCTAAGGCTTGTATTGCAGATTGGCTATTATCGGCAGAATAGCTCCAGTCACCATCCGCTTCGATGGTTAAGTCACCATAAGTGCCAGAGATGGTTTCAGCATTAAAGACAGCTTCACCTGTATCGGTATCAGAAATCGTTAATGTACCAGAAGTGGTTAAAGTAGCTGCTGCATCTTCGGTTACGCTACCGGTTGTGTCGCCACCAATGGTAGGATCATCATTAGTACCTGTAATGGTAATGGTAATATCTTGGGTTGTACCATCATCTGAAGTTACAGTAATTGTATCAGTAAGGGTCTCGCCGTCACCTAAAGCCTGAATCGCAGATTGACTATTATCAGCAGAATAAGACCAGTCACCATCCGCTTCGATGGTTAAGTCACCATAGGTACCAGAGATGGTTTCAGCATTAAAGACGGCTTCACCTGTATCGGTGTCAGAAATCGTTAATGTACCAGAAGTGGTTAAAGTAGCCGCTGCATCTTCAGTCACAGAGCCTGAGGTATCGCCACCAATGGTAGGCTCATCATTAGTACCTGTAATGGTAATGGTAATATCTTGGGTTGTACCATCATCTGAAGTTACAGTAATCGTATCAGTAAGGGTGTCACCGTCACCTAAAGCCTGAATCGCAGATTGAGAGTTATCAGCAGAATAGCTCCAGTCACCATCCGCTTCAATGGTTAAGTCACCATAAGTACCAGAGATGGTTTCAGCATTAAAGACAGCTTCACCTGTATCGGTATCAGAAATGGTTAAGCTACCAGAAGTGGTTAAAGTAGCTGCTGCATCTTCGGTTACGCTACCGGTTGTATCACCACCAATGGTGGGATCATCATTAGTACCTGTAATGGTAATGGTAATATCTTGGGTTGTACCATCATCTGAAGTTACAGTAATTGTATCAGTAAGGGTCTCGCCGTCACCTAAAGCTTGAATGGCAGATTGAGAGTTATCGGCAGAATAGCTCCAGTCACCATCCGCTTCGATAGTTAAGTCACCATAAGTACCAGAGATGGTTTCAGCATTAAAGACGGCTTCACCTGTATCGGTATCAGAAATCGTTAATGTACCAGAAGTGGTTAAAGTAGCTGCTGCATCTTCAGTCACAGAGCCTGACGTATCGCCACCAATGGTAGGGTCATCATTAGTACCTGTAATGGTAATGGTAATATCTTGGGTTGTACCATCATCTGAAGTTACCGTAATCGTATCAGTAAGGGTATCACCGTCACCTAAAGCCTGAATCGCAGATTGACTATTATCAGCAGAATAGCTCCAGTCACCATCCGCTTCAATGGTTAAGTCACCATAAGTACCAGAGATGGTTTCAGCATTAAAGACAGCTTCACCTGTATCGGTATCAGAAATCGTTAATGTACCAGAAGTGGTTAAAGTAGCTGCTGCATCTTCAGTCACGCCACCAGTTGTGTCGCCACCAATGGTAGGATCATCATTAGTACCTGTAATGGTAATGGTAATATCTTGGGTTGTACCATCATCTGAAGTTACAGTAATTGTATCAGTAAGGGTATCACCGTCACCTAAAGCCTGAATGGCAGATTGAGAGTTATCAGCCGAATAAGACCAGTCACCATCCGCTTCGATGGTTAAGTCACCGTAGGTGCCAGAGATGGTTTCAGCATTAAAGACGGCTTCACCTGTATCGGTATCAGAAATCGTTAATGTACCAGAAGTGGTTAAAGTAGCTGCTGCATCTTCAGTTACAGAGCCTGACGTATCACCACCAATGGTAGGATCATCATTAGTACCTGTAATGGTAATGGTAATATCTTGGGTTGTACCATCATCTGAAGTTACCGTAATTGTATCAGTAAGGGTGTCGCCAGCGCCTAAGGCTTGTATTGCAGATTGGCTATTATCGGCAGAATAGCTCCAGTCACCATCCGCTTCGATGGTTAAGTCACCATAAGTCCCAGAGATGGTTTCAGCATTAAAGACGGCTTCACCTGTATCGGTATCAGAAATCGTTAATGTACCAGAAGTGGTTAAAGTAGCCGCTGCATCTTCGGTTACGCCACCAGTTGTGTCGCCACCAATGGTAGGGTCATCATTAGTACCTGTAATGGTAATGGTAATATCTTGGGTTGTACCATCATCTGAAGTAACCGTAATTGTATCAGTAAGGGTATCACCGTCACCTAAAGCCTGAATGGCAGATTGAGAGTTATCAGCCGAATAAGACCAGTCACCATCCGCTTCGATAGTTAAGTCACCATAGGTACCAGAGATGGTTTCAGCATTAAAGACAGCTTCACCTGTATCGGTATCAGAAATCGTTAATGTACCAGAAGTGGTTAAAGTAGCTGCTGCATCTTCAGTTACAGAGCCTGACGTATCACCACCAATGGTAGGATCATCATTAGTACCTGTAATCGTAATGGTAATATTTTGGGTTGTACCATCATCTGAAGTAACCGTAATTGTATCGGTAAGGGTATCGCCGTCACCTAAAGCCTGAATCGCAGATTGAGAGTTATCAGCCGAATAAGACCAGTCACCATCCGCTTCGATGGTTAAGTCACCATAAGTACCAGAGATGGTTTCAGCATTAAAGACAGCTTCACCTGTATCGGTATCAGAAATCGTTAATGTACCAGAAGTGGTTAAAGTAGCCGCTGCATCTTCAGTCACAGAGCCTGACGTATCGCCACCAATGGTAGGGTCATCATTAGTACCTGTAATGGTAATGGTAATATCTTGGGTTGTACCATCATCTGAAGTTACAGTAATTGTATCAGTAAGGGTATCACCGTCACCTAAAGCCTGAATCGCAGATTGAGAGTTATCAGCAGAATAGCTCCAGTCACCATCCGCTTCGATAGTTAAGTCACCATAAGTACCAGAGATGGTTTCAGCATTAAAGACAGCTTCACCTGTATCGGTATCAGAAATCGTTAATGTACCAGAAGTGGTTAAAGTAGCCGCTGCATCTTCAGTCACGCCACCAGTTGTGTCGCCACCAATGGTAGGATCATCATTAGTACCTGTAATGGTAATGGTAATATCTTGGGTTGTACCATCATCTGAAGTTACAGTAATTGTATCAGTAAGGGTCTCGCCGTCACCTAAAGCCTGAATGGCAGATTGAGAGTTATCAGCAGAATAAGACCAGTCACCATCCGCTTCGATAGTTAAGTCACCATAAGTACCAGAGATGGTTTCAGCATTAAAGACGGCTTCACCTGTATCGGTATCAGAAATCGTTAATGTACCAGAAGTGGTTAAAGTAGCCGCTGCATCTTCAGTTACAGAGCCAGTTGTATCACCACCAATGGTAGGGTCATCATTAGTACCTGTAATGGTAATGGTAATATCTTGGGTTGTACCATCATCTGAAGTAACCGTAATTGTATCGGTAAGGGTATCGCCGTCACCTAAAGCCTGAATCGCAGATTGAGAGTTATCAGCCGAATAAGACCAGTCACCATCCGCTTCGATAGTTAAGTCACCATAGGTACCAGAGATGGTTTCAGCATTAAAGACGGCTTCACCTGTATCGGTATCAGAAATCGTTAATGTACCAGAAGTGGTTAAAGTAGCCGCTGCATCTTCAGTCACAGAGCCTGAGGTATCACCACCAATGGTAGGATCATCATTAGTACCTGTAATGGTAATGGTAATATCTTGAGTTGTACCATCATCTGAAGTAACCGTAATTGTATCGGTAAGGGTCTCGCCGTCACCTAAAGCTTGAATCGCAGATTGAGAGTTATCAGCAGAATAAGACCAGTCACCATCCGCTTCGATAGTTAAGTCACCATAGGTACCAGAGATGGTTTCAGCATTAAAGACGGCTTCACCTGTATCGGTATCAGAAATGGTTAATGTACCAGAAGTGGTTAAAGTAGCTGCTGCATCTTCGGTTACGCCACCAGTTGTGTCGCCACCAATGGTAGGCTCATCATTAGTACCTGTAATGGTAATGGTAATATCTTGGGTTGTACCATCATCTGAAGTTACCGTAATTGTATCAGTAAGGGTCTCGCCGTCACCTAAAGCTTGAATGGCAGATTGAGAGTTATCGGCAGAATAGCTCCAGTCACCATCCGCTTCGATAGTTAAGTCACCATAAGTACCAGAGATGGTTTCAGCATTAAAGACAGCTTCACCTGTATCGGTATCAGAAATCGTTAATGTACCAGAAGTGGTTAAAGTAGCCGCTGCATCTTCGGTTACGCTACCGGTTGTATCACCACCAATGGTGGGATCATCATTAGTACCTGTAATGGCAATGGTAATATCTTGGGTTGTACCATCATCTGAAGTTACAGTAATTGTATCAGTAAGGGTATCACCGTCACCTAAAGCTTGAATGGCAGATTGAGAGTTATCAGCCGAATAAGACCAGTCACCATCCGCTTCGATAGTTAAGTCACCATAAGTGCCAGAGATGGTTTCAGCATTAAAGACAGCTTCACCTGTATCGGTATCAGAAATCGTTAATGTACCAGAAGTGGTTAAAGTAGCCGCTGCATCTTCAGTTACAGAGCCTGACGTATCACCACCAATGGTAGGGTCATCATTAGTACCTGTAATGGTAATGGTAATATCTTGAGTTGTACCATCATCTGAAGTAACCGTAATTGTATCGGTAAGGGTATCGCCAGCGCCTAAAGCCTGAATCGCAGATTGACTATTATCAGCAGAATAGCTCCAGTCACCATCCGCTTCAATGGTTAAGTCACCATAAGTACCAGAGATGGTTTCAGCATTAAAGACAGCTTCACCTGTATCGGTATCAGAAATCGTTAATGTACCAGAAGTGGTTAAAGTAGCTGCTGCATCTTCAGTTACAGAGCCTGACGTATCACCACCAATGGTAGGATCATCATTAGTACCTGTAATGGTAATGGTAATATCTTGGGTTGTACCATCATCTGAAGTAACCGTAATTGTATCAGTAAGGGTATCACCGTCACCTAAAGCCTGAATGGCAGATTGACTATTATCGGCAGAATAGCTCCAGTCACCATCAGCTTCGATAGTTAAGTCACCATAAGTACCAGAGATGGTTTCAGCATTAAAGACGGCTTCACCTGTATCGGTATCAGAAATCGTTAATGTACCAGAAGTGGTTAAAGTAGCCGCTGCATCTTCAGTTACAGAGCCAGTTGTATCACCACCAATGGTAGGGTCATCATTAGTACCTGTAATGGTAATGGTAATATCTTGGGTTGTACCATCATCTGAAGTAACCGTAATTGTATCAGTAAGGGTATCGCCGTCACCTAAAGCCTGAATCGCAGATTGAGAGTTATCAGCCGAATAAGACCAGTCACCATCCGCTTCGATAGTTAAGTCACCATAGGTACCAGAGATGGTTTCAGCATTAAAGACGGCTTCACCTGTATCGGTATCAGAAATCGTTAATGTACCAGAAGTGGTTAAAGTAGCCGCTGCATCTTCAGTCACAGAGCCTGAGGTATCGCCACCAATGGTAGGATCATCATTAGTACCTGTAATGGTAATGGTAATATCTTGAGTTGTACCATCATCTGAAGTAACCGTAATTGTATCGGTAAGGGTCTCGCCGTCACCTAAAGCTTGAATCGCAGATTGAGAGTTATCAGCAGAATAAGACCAGTCACCATCCGCTTCGATAGTTAAGTCACCATAGGTACCAGAGATGGTTTCAGCATTAAAGACGGCTTCACCTGTATCGGTATCAGAAATGGTTAATGTACCAGAAGTGGTTAAAGTAGCTGCTGCATCTTCGGTTACGCCACCAGTTGTGTCGCCACCAATGGTAGGCTCATCATTAGTACCTGTAATGGTAATGGTAATATCTTGGGTTGTACCATCATCTGAAGTTACAGTAATTGTATCAGTAAGGGTATCACCGTCACCTAAAGCTTGAATGGCAGATTGAGAGTTATCAGCCGAATAAGACCAGTCACCATCAGCTTCGATGGTTAAGTCACCATAAGTGCCAGAGATGGTTTCAGCATTAAAGACGGCTTCACCTGTATCGGTATCAGAAATGGTTAATGTACCAGAAGTGGTTAAAGTAGCTGCTGCATCTTCAGTCACGCCACCAGTTGTGTCGCCACCAATGGTAGGATCATCATTAGTACCTGTAATGGTAATGGTAATATCTTGAGTTGTACCATCATCTGAAGTAACCGTAATTGTATCGGTAAGGGTATCGCCGTCACCTAAAGCTTGAATGGCAGATTGAGAGTTATCAGCAGAATAAGACCAGTCACCATCCGCTTCGATAGTTAAGTCACCATAGGTACCAGAGATGGTTTCAGCATTAAAGACAGCTTCACCTGTATCGGTATCAGAAATGGTTAAGCTACCAGAAGTGGTTAAAGTAGCCGCTGCATCTTCGGTTACGCTACCGGTTGTATCACCACCAATGGTGGGCTCATCATTAGTACCTGTAATCGTAATGGTAATATCTTGGGTTGTACCATCATCTGAAGTAACCGTAATTGTATCGGTAAGGGTATCGCCGTCACCTAAAGCTTGAATCGCAGATTGACTATTATCAGCAGAATAAGACCAGTCACCATCCGCTTCGATAGTTAAGTCACCATAGGTACCAGAGATGGTTTCAGCATTAAAGACGGCTTCACCTGTATCGGTGTCAGAAATCGTTAATGTACCAGAAGTGGTTAAAGTAGCCGCTGCATCTTCAGTCACAGAGCCTGAGGTATCGCCACCAATGGTAGGGTCATCATTAGTACCTGTAATGGTAATGGTAATATCTTGGGTTGTACCATCATCTGAAGTTACAGTAATCGTATCAGTAAGGGTGTCACCGTCACCTAAAGCCTGAATCGCAGATTGAGAGTTATCAGCAGAATAGCTCCAGTCACCATCCGCTTCGATGGTTAAGTCACCATAAGTACCAGAGATGGTTTCAGCATTAAAGACAGCTTCACCTGTATCGGTATCAGAAATGGTTAAGCTACCAGAAGTGGTTAAAGTAGCTGCTGCATCTTCGGTTACGCTACCGGTTGTATCACCACCAATGGTGGGATCATCATTAGTACCTGTAATGGTAATGGTAATATCTTGGGTTGTACCATCATCTGAAGTTACAGTAATTGTATCAGTAAGGGTCTCGCCGTCACCTAAAGCTTGAATGGCAGATTGAGAGTTATCGGCAGAATAGCTCCAGTCACCATCCGCTTCGATAGTTAAGTCACCATAAGTACCAGAGATGGTTTCAGCATTAAAGACGGCTTCACCTGTATCGGTATCAGAAATCGTTAATGTACCAGAAGTGGTTAAAGTAGCTGCTGCATCTTCAGTCACAGAGCCTGACGTATCGCCACCAATGGTAGGGTCATCATTAGTACCTGTAATGGTAATGGTAATATCTTGGGTTGTACCATCATCTGAAGTTACCGTAATCGTATCAGTAAGGGTATCACCGTCACCTAAAGCCTGAATCGCAGATTGACTATTATCAGCAGAATAGCTCCAGTCACCATCCGCTTCAATGGTTAAGTCACCATAAGTACCAGAGATGGTTTCAGCATTAAAGACAGCTTCACCTGTATCGGTATCAGAAATCGTTAATGTACCAGAAGTGGTTAAAGTAGCTGCTGCATCTTCAGTCACGCCACCAGTTGTGTCGCCACCAATGGTAGGATCATCATTAGTACCTGTAATGGTAATGGTAATATCTTGGGTTGTACCATCATCTGAAGTTACAGTAATTGTATCAGTAAGGGTATCACCGTCACCTAAAGCCTGAATGGCAGATTGAGAGTTATCAGCCGAATAAGACCAGTCACCATCCGCTTCGATGGTTAAGTCACCGTAGGTGCCAGAGATGGTTTCAGCATTAAAGACGGCTTCACCTGTATCGGTATCAGAAATCGTTAATGTACCAGAAGTGGTTAAAGTAGCTGCTGCATCTTCAGTTACAGAGCCTGACGTATCACCACCAATGGTAGGATCATCATTAGTACCTGTAATGGTAATGGTAATATCTTGGGTTGTACCATCATCTGAAGTTACCGTAATTGTATCAGTAAGGGTGTCGCCAGCGCCTAAGGCTTGTATTGCAGATTGGCTATTATCGGCAGAATAGCTCCAGTCACCATCCGCTTCGATGGTTAAGTCACCATAGGTACCAGAGATGGTTTCAGCATTAAAGACGGCTTCACCTGTATCGGTATCAGAAATCGTTAATGTACCAGAAGTGGTTAAAGTAGCCGCTGCATCTTCAGTCACGCCACCAGTTGTGTCGCCACCAATGGTAGGATCATCATTAGTACCTGTAATGGTAATGGTAATATCTTGGGTTGTACCATCATCTGAAGTTACCGTAATTGTATCAGTAAGGGTATCGCCGTCACCTAAAGCTTGAATGGCAGATTGAGAGTTATCAGCAGAATAAGACCAGTCACCATCCGCTTCGATGGTTAAGTCACCATAGGTACCAGAGATGGTTTCAGCATTAAAGACGGCTTCACCTGTATCGGTATCAGAAATCGTTAATGTACCAGAAGTGGTTAAAGTAGCCGCTGCATCTTCAGTCACGCCACCAGTTGTGTCGCCACCAATGGTAGAATCATCATTAGTACCTGTAATGGTAATGGTAATATCTTGGGTTGTACCATCATCTGAAGTTACAGTAATTGTATCAGTAAGGGTATCGCCGTCACCTAAAGCTTGAATGGCAGATTGAGAGTTATCAGCAGAATAAGACCAATCACCATCCGCTTCGATGGTTAAGTCACCATAAGTGCCAGAGATGGTTTCAGCATTAAAGACGGCTTCACCTGTATCGGTATCAGAAATCGTTAATGTACCAGAAGTGGTTAAAGTAGCTGCTGCATCTTCGGTTACGCCACCAGTTGTGTCGCCACCAATGGTAGGATCATCATTAGTACCTGTAATGGTAATGGTAATATCTTGGGTTGTACCATCATCTGAAGTTACAGTAATCGTATCAGTAAGGGTATCGCCAGCGCCTAAGGCTTGTATTGCAGATTGGCTATTATCAGCAGAATAGCTCCAGTCACCATCCGCTTCGATGGTTAAGTCACCATAAGTGCCAGAGATGGTTTCAGCATTAAAGAGGGCTTCACCTGTATCGGTATCAGAAATCGTTAATGTACCAGAAGTGGTTAAAGTAGCTGCTGCATCTTCGGTTACGCCACCAGTTGTGTCGCCACCAATGGTAGGATCATCATTAGTACCTGTAATGGTAATGGTAATATCTTGGGTTGTACCATCATCTGAAGTTACAGTAATTGTATCAGTAAGGGTATCGCCGTCACCTAAAGCCTGAATGGCAGATTGAGAGTTATCAGCAGAATAGCTCCAGTCACCATCCGCTTCGATGGTTAAGTCACCATAAGTGCCAGAGATGGTTTCAGCATTAAAGACGGCTTCACCTGTATCGGTATCAGAAATGGTTAAGCTACCAGAAGTGGTTAAAGTAGCCGCTGCATCTTCAGTCACAGAGCCTGAGGTATCGCCACCAATGGTAGGGTCATCATTAGTACCTGTAATGGTAATGGTAATATCTTGGGTTGTACCATCATCTGAAGTTACAGTAATTGTATCAGTAAGGGTATCGCCGTCACCTAAAGCCTGAATGGCAGATTGAGAGTTATCAGCAGAATAGCTCCAGTCACCATCCGCTTCGATGGTTAAGTCACCATAAGTGCCAGAGATGGTTTCAGCATTAAAGACGGCTTCACCTGTATCGGTATCAGAAATCGTTAATGTACCAGAAGTGGTTAAAGTAGCCGCTGCATCTTCGGTTACGCCACCAGTTGTGTCGCCACCAATGGTAGGCTCATCATTAGTACCTGTAATGGTAATGGTAATATCTTGGGTTGTACCATCATCTGAAGTTACCGTAATTGTATCGGTAAGGGTATCGTCTTGACCTAAAGCCTGAATCGCAGATTGAGAGTTATCAGCAGAATAGCTCCAGTCACCATCCGCTTCGATAGTTAAGTCACCATAAGTACCAGAGATGGTTTCAGCATTAAAGACAGCTTCACCTGTATCGGTATCAGAAATCGTTAATGTACCAGAAGTGGTTAAAGTAGCTGCTGCATCTTCAGTTACAGAGCCTGACGTATCACCACCAATGGTAGGATCATCATTAGTACCTGTAATGGTAATGGTAATATCTTGGGTTGTACCATCATCTGAAGTTACCGTAATTGTATCAGTAAGGGTGTCGCCAGCGCCTAAGGCTTGTATTGCAGATTGGCTATTATCGGCAGAATAGCTCCAGTCACCATCCGCTTCGATGGTTAAGTCACCATAAGTCCCAGAGATGGTTTCAGCATTAAAGACGGCTTCACCTGTATCGGTATCAGAAATGGTTAATGTACCAGAAGTGGTTAAAGTAGCTGCTGCATCTTCGGTTACGCCACCAGTTGTGTCGCCACCAATGGTAGGCTCATCATTAGTACCTGTAATGGTAATGGTAATATCTTGGGTTGTACCATCATCTGAAGTTACAGTAATTGTATCAGTAAGGGTATCACCGTCACCTAAAGCTTGAATGGCAGATTGAGAGTTATCAGCCGAATAAGACCAGTCACCATCCGCTTCGATGGTTAAGTCACCATAAGTGCCAGAGATGGTTTCAGCATTAAAGACAGCTTCACCTGTATCGGTATCAGAAATCGTTAATGTACCAGAAGTGGTTAAAGTAGCCGCTGCATCTTCGGTTACGCCACCAGTTGTGTCGCCACCAATGGTAGGGTCATCATTAGTACCTGTAATGGTAATGGTAATATCTTGGGTTGTACCATCATCTGAAGTAACCGTAATTGTATCAGTAAGGGTATCACCGTCACCTAAAGCCTGAATGGCAGATTGAGAGTTATCAGCCGAATAAGACCAGTCACCATCCGCTTCGATAGTTAAGTCACCATAGGTACCAGAGATGGTTTCAGCATTAAAGACAGCTTCACCTGTATCGGTATCAGAAATCGTTAATGTACCAGAAGTGGTTAAAGTAGCTGCTGCATCTTCAGTTACAGAGCCTGACGTATCACCACCAATGGTAGGATCATCATTAGTACCTGTAATCGTAATGGTAATATTTTGGGTTGTACCATCATCTGAAGTAACCGTAATTGTATCGGTAAGGGTATCGCCGTCACCTAAAGCCTGAATCGCAGATTGAGAGTTATCAGCCGAATAAGACCAGTCACCATCCGCTTCAATGGTTAAGTCACCATAAGTACCAGAGATGGTTTCAGCATTAAAGACAGCTTCACCTGTATCGGTATCAGAAATCGTTAATGTACCAGAAGTGGTTAAAGTAGCCGCTGCATCTTCAGTCACGCCACCAGTTGTGTCGCCACCAATGGTAGGGTCATCATTAGTACCTGTAATGGTAATGGTAATATCTTGGGTTGTACCATCATCTGAAGTTACCGTAATTGTATCAGTAAGGGTGTCGCCAGCGCCTAAGGCTTGTATTGCAGATTGGCTATTATCGGCAGAATAGCTCCAGTCACCATCCGCTTCGATAGTTAAGTCACCATAGGTACCAGAGATGGTTTCAGCATTAAAGACGGCTTCACCTGTATCGGTATCAGAAATCGTTAATGCACCAGAAGTGGTTAAAGTAGCTGCTGCATCTTCAGTCACAGAGCCTGACGTATCGCCACCAATGGTAGGGTCATCATTAGTACCTGTAATGGTAATGGTAATATCTTGGGTTGTACCATCATCTGAAGTTACCGTAATCGTATCAGTAAGGGTATCACCGTCACCTAAAGCCTGAATCGCAGATTGACTATTATCAGCAGAATAGCTCCAGTCACCATCCGCTTCAATGGTTAAGTCACCATAAGTACCAGAGATGGTTTCAGCATTAAAGACAGCTTCACCTGTATCGGTATCAGAAATCGTTAATGTACCAGAAGTGGTTAAAGTAGCTGCTGCATCTTCAGTCACGCCACCAGTTGTGTCGCCACCAATGGTAGGATCATCATTAGTACCTGTAATGGTAATGGTAATATCTTGGGTTGTACCATCATCTGAAGTTACAGTAATTGTATCAGTAAGGGTATCACCGTCACCTAAAGCCTGAATGGCAGATTGAGAGTTATCAGCCGAATAAGACCAGTCACCATCCGCTTCGATGGTTAAGTCACCATAAGTCCCAGAGATGGTTTCAGCATTAAAGACGGCTTCACCTGTATCGGTATCAGAAATCGTTAATGTACCAGAAGTGGTTAAAGTAGCCGCTGCATCTTCGGTTACGCCACCAGTTGTGTCGCCACCAATGGTAGGGTCATCATTAGTACCTGTAATGGTAATGGTAATATCTTGGGTTGTACCATCATCTGAAGTTACAGTAATCGTATCAGTAAGGGTGTCACCGTCACCTAAAGCCTGAATGGCAGATTGAGAGTTATCAGCAGAATAGCTCCAGTCACCATCCGCTTCAATGGTTAAGTCACCATAAGTACCAGAGATGGTTTCAGCATTAAAGACAGCTTCACCTGTATCGGTATCAGAAATCGTTAATGTACCAGAAGTGGTTAAAGTAGCTGCTGCATCTTCGGTTACGCCACCAGTTGTGTCGCCACCAATGGTAGGGTCATCATTAGTACCTGTAATGGTAATGGTAATATCTTGGGTTGTACCATCATCTGAAGTAACCGTAATTGTATCAGTAAGGGTATCACCGTCACCTAAAGCCTGAATGGCAGATTGAGAGTTATCAGCCGAATAAGACCAGTCACCATCCGCTTCGATAGTTAAGTCACCATAGGTACCAGAGATGGTTTCAGCATTAAAGACAGCTTCACCTGTATCGGTATCAGAAATCGTTAATGTACCAGAAGTGGTTAAAGTAGCTGCTGCATCTTCAGTTACAGAGCCTGACGTATCACCACCAATGGTAGGATCATCATTAGTACCTGTAATCGTAATGGTAATATTTTGGGTTGTACCATCATCTGAAGTAACCGTAATTGTATCGGTAAGGGTATCGCCGTCACCTAAAGCCTGAATCGCAGATTGAGAGTTATCAGCCGAATAAGACCAGTCACCATCCGCTTCGATGGTTAAGTCACCATAAGTACCAGAGATGGTTTCAGCATTAAAGACAGCTTCACCTGTATCGGTATCAGAAATCGTTAATGTACCAGAAGTGGTTAAAGTAGCCGCTGCATCTTCAGTCACAGAGCCTGACGTATCGCCACCAATGGTAGGGTCATCATTAGTACCTGTAATGGTAATGGTAATATCTTGGGTTGTACCATCATCTGAAGTTACAGTAATTGTATCAGTAAGGGTATCACCGTCACCTAAAGCCTGAATCGCAGATTGAGAGTTATCAGCAGAATAGCTCCAGTCACCATCCGCTTCGATAGTTAAGTCACCATAAGTACCAGAGATGGTTTCAGCATTAAAGACAGCTTCACCTGTATCGGTATCAGAAATCGTTAATGTACCAGAAGTGGTTAAAGTAGCCGCTGCATCTTCAGTCACGCCACCAGTTGTGTCGCCACCAATGGTAGGATCATCATTAGTACCTGTAATGGTAATGGTAATATCTTGGGTTGTACCATCATCTGAAGTTACAGTAATTGTATCAGTAAGGGTCTCGCCGTCACCTAAAGCCTGAATGGCAGATTGAGAGTTATCAGCAGAATAAGACCAGTCACCATCCGCTTCGATAGTTAAGTCACCATAAGTACCAGAGATGGTTTCAGCATTAAAGACGGCTTCACCTGTATCGGTATCAGAAATCGTTAATGTACCAGAAGTGGTTAAAGTAGCCGCTGCATCTTCAGTTACAGAGCCAGTTGTATCACCACCAATGGTAGGGTCATCATTAGTACCTGTAATGGTAATGGTAATATCTTGGGTTGTACCATCATCTGAAGTAACCGTAATTGTATCGGTAAGGGTATCGCCGTCACCTAAAGCCTGAATCGCAGATTGAGAGTTATCAGCCGAATAAGACCAGTCACCATCCGCTTCGATAGTTAAGTCACCATAGGTACCAGAGATGGTTTCAGCATTAAAGACGGCTTCACCTGTATCGGTATCAGAAATCGTTAATGTACCAGAAGTGGTTAAAGTAGCCGCTGCATCTTCAGTCACAGAGCCTGAGGTATCACCACCAATGGTAGGATCATCATTAGTACCTGTAATGGTAATGGTAATATCTTGAGTTGTACCATCATCTGAAGTAACCGTAATTGTATCGGTAAGGGTCTCGCCGTCACCTAAAGCTTGAATCGCAGATTGAGAGTTATCAGCAGAATAAGACCAGTCACCATCCGCTTCGATAGTTAAGTCACCATAGGTACCAGAGATGGTTTCAGCATTAAAGACGGCTTCACCTGTATCGGTATCAGAAATGGTTAATGTACCAGAAGTGGTTAAAGTAGCTGCTGCATCTTCGGTTACGCCACCAGTTGTGTCGCCACCAATGGTAGGCTCATCATTAGTACCTGTAATGGTAATGGTAATATCTTGGGTTGTACCATCATCTGAAGTTACCGTAATTGTATCAGTAAGGGTCTCGCCGTCACCTAAAGCTTGAATGGCAGATTGAGAGTTATCGGCAGAATAGCTCCAGTCACCATCCGCTTCGATAGTTAAGTCACCATAAGTACCAGAGATGGTTTCAGCATTAAAGACAGCTTCACCTGTATCGGTATCAGAAATCGTTAATGTACCAGAAGTGGTTAAAGTAGCCGCTGCATCTTCGGTTACGCTACCGGTTGTATCACCACCAATGGTGGGATCATCATTAGTACCTGTAATGGCAATGGTAATATCTTGGGTTGTACCATCATCTGAAGTTACAGTAATTGTATCAGTAAGGGTATCACCGTCACCTAAAGCTTGAATGGCAGATTGAGAGTTATCAGCCGAATAAGACCAGTCACCATCCGCTTCGATAGTTAAGTCACCATAAGTGCCAGAGATGGTTTCAGCATTAAAGACAGCTTCACCTGTATCGGTATCAGAAATCGTTAATGTACCAGAAGTGGTTAAAGTAGCCGCTGCATCTTCAGTTACAGAGCCTGACGTATCACCACCAATGGTAGGGTCATCATTAGTACCTGTAATGGTAATGGTAATATCTTGAGTTGTACCATCATCTGAAGTAACCGTAATTGTATCGGTAAGGGTATCGCCAGCGCCTAAAGCCTGAATCGCAGATTGACTATTATCAGCAGAATAGCTCCAGTCACCATCCGCTTCAATGGTTAAGTCACCATAAGTACCAGAGATGGTTTCAGCATTAAAGACAGCTTCACCTGTATCGGTATCAGAAATCGTTAATGTACCAGAAGTGGTTAAAGTAGCTGCTGCATCTTCGGTTACGCCACCAGTTGTGTCGCCACCAATGGTAGGATCATCATTAGTACCTGTAATGGTAATGGTAATATCTTGGGTTGTACCATCATCTGAAGTTACAGTAATTGTATCAGTAAGGGTATCGCCGTCACCTAAAGCCTGAATGGCAGATTGAGAGTTATCAGCAGAATAGCTCCAGTCACCATCCGCTTCGATGGTTAAGTCACCATAAGTGCCAGAGATGGTTTCAGCATTAAAGACGGCTTCACCTGTATCGGTATCAGAAATCGTTAATGTACCAGAAGTGGTTAAAGTAGCCGCTGCATCTTCAGTCACAGAGCCTGAGGTATCGCCACCAATGGTAGGGTCATCATTAGTACCTGTAATGGTAATGGTAATATCTTGAGTTGTGCCATCATCTGAAGTAACCGTAATTGTATCAGTAAGGGTATCGCCGTCACCTAAAGCCTGAATGGCAGATTGAGAGTTATCAGCCGAATAAGACCAATCACCATCCGCTTCGATGGTTAAGTCACCATAGGTACCAGAGATGGTTTCAGCATTAAAGACAGCTTCACCTGTATCGGTATCAGAAATCGTTAATGTACCAGAAGTGGTTAAAGTAGCCGCTGCATCTTCGGTTACGCCACCAGTTGTGTCGCCACCAATGGTAGGATCATCATTAGTACCTGTAATGGTAATGGTAATATCTTGAGTTGTGCCATCATCTGAAGTTACAGTAATTGTATCAGTAAGGGTATCGCCGTCACCTAAAGCCTGAATGGCAGATTGAGAGTTATCAGCCGAATAAGACCAATCACCATCGGCTTCGATGGTTAAGTCACCATAAGTACCAGAGATGGTTTCAGCATTAAAGACGGCTTCACCTGTATCGGTATCAGAAATCGTTAATGTACCAGAAGTGGTTAAAGTAGCCGCTGCATCTTCGGTTACGCCACCAGTTGTGTCGCCACCAATGGTAGGATCATCATTAGTACCTGTAATGGTAATGGTAATATCTTGGGTTGTACCATCATCTGAAGTTACAGTAATTGTATCAGTAAGGGTATCACCGTCACCTAAAGCCTGAATGGCAGATTGAGAGTTATCAGCTGAATAAGACCAGTCACCATCCGCTTCGATGGTTAAGTCACCATAAGTCCCAGAGATGGTTTCAGCATTAAAGAGGGCTTCACCTGTATCGGTATCAGAAATCGTTAATGTACCAGAAGTGGTTAAAGTAGCTGCTGCATCTTCGGTTACGCTACCGGTTGTATCACCACCAATGGTGGGATCATCATTAGTACCTGTAATGGTAATGGTAATATCTTGGGTTGTACCATCATCTGAAGTTACAGTAATTGTATCAGTAAGGGTCTCGCCGTCACCTAAAGCTTGAATGGCAGATTGAGAGTTATCGGCAGAATAGCTCCAGTCACCATCCGCTTCGATAGTTAAGTCACCATAGGTGCCAGAGATGGTTTCAGCATTAAAGACGGCTTCACCTGTATCGGTATCAGAAATCGTTAATGTACCAGAAGTGGTTAAAGTAGCCGCTGCATCTTCAGTTACAGAGCCAGTTGTATCACCACCAATGGTAGGGTCATCATTAGTACCTGTAATGGTAATGGTAATATCTTGGGTTGTACCATCATCTGAAGTAACCGTAATTGTATCAGTAAGGGTATCGCCGTCACCTAAAGCCTGAATGGCAGATTGAGAGTTATCAGCCGAATAAGACCAGTCACCATCAGCTTCGATGGTTAAGTCACCGTAGGTGCCAGAGATGGTTTCAGCATTAAAGACGGCTTCACCTGTATCGGTATCAGAAATCGTTAATGTACCAGAAGTGGTTAAAGTAGCTGCTGCATCTTCAGTTACAGAGCCTGACGTATCACCACCAATGGTAGGGTCATCATTAGTACCTGTAATGGTAATGGTAATATCTTGGGTTGTACCATCATCTGAAGTTACCGTAATCGTATCAGTAAGGGTATCACCGTCACCTAAAGCCTGAATCGCAGATTGACTATTATCAGCAGAATAGCTCCAGTCACCATCCGCTTCAATGGTTAAGTCACCATAAGTACCAGAGATGGTTTCAGCATTAAAGACAGCTTCACCTGTATCGGTATCAGAAATCGTTAATGTACCAGAAGTGGTTAAAGTAGCTGCTGCATCTTCAGTCACGCCACCAGTTGTGTCGCCACCAATGGTAGGATCATCATTAGTACCTGTAATGGTAATGGTAATATCTTGGGTTGTACCATCATCTGAAGTTACAGTAATTGTATCAGTAAGGGTATCACCGTCACCTAAAGCCTGAATGGCAGATTGAGAGTTATCAGCCGAATAAGACCAGTCACCATCAGCTTCGATGGTTAAGTCACCGTAGGTGCCAGAGATGGTTTCAGCATTAAAGACGGCTTCACCTGTATCGGTATCAGAAATCGTTAATGTACCAGAAGTGGTTAAAGTAGCTGCTGCATCTTCGGTTACGCCACCAGTTGTGTCGCCACCAATGGTAGGATCATCATTAGTACCTGTAATGGTAATGGTAATATCTTGGGTTGTACCATCATCTGAAGTTACAGTAATCGTATCAGTAAGGGTATCACCGTCACCTAAAGCCTGAATCGCAGATTGAGAGTTATCAGCAGAATAGCTCCAGTCACCATCCGCTTCGATGGTTAAGTCACCATAAGTGCCAGAGATGGTTTCAGCATTAAAGAGGGCTTCACCTGTATCGGTATCAGAAATCGTTAATGTACCAGAAGTGGTTAAAGTAGCTGCTGCATCTTCGGTTACGCCACCAGTTGTGTCGCCACCAATGGTAGGATCATCATTAGTACCTGTAATGGTAATGGTAATATCTTGGGTTGTACCATCATCTGAAGTTACAGTAATTGTATCAGTAAGGGTATCGCCGTCACCTAAAGCCTGAATGGCAGATTGAGAGTTATCAGCCGAATAAGACCAGTCACCATCCGCTTCGATGGTTAAGTCACCATAAGTGCCAGAGATGGTTTCAGCATTAAAGACGGCTTCACCTGTATCGGTATCAGAAATCGTTAATGTACCAGAAGTGGTTAAAGTAGCCGCTGCATCTTCAGTCACAGAGCCTGAGGTATCGCCACCAATGGTAGGGTCATCATTAGTACCTGTAATGGTAATGGTAATATCTTGGGTTGTACCATCATCTGAAGTTACAGTAATTGTATCAGTAAGGGTGTCACCGTCACCTAAAGCCTGAATGGCAGATTGAGAGTTATCAGCAGAATAGCTCCAGTCACCATCCGCTTCGATGGTTAAGTCACCATAAGTACCAGAGATGGTTTCAGCATTAAAGACAGCTTCACCTGTATCGGTATCAGAAATCGTTAATGTACCAGAAGTGGTTAAAGTAGCTGCTGCATCTTCGGTTACGCCACCAGTTGTGTCGCCACCAATGGTAGGATCATCATTAGTACCTGTAATGGTAATGGTAATATCTTGGGTTGTACCATCATCTGAAGTTACAGTAATTGTATCAGTAAGGGTCTCGCCGTCACCTAAAGCCTGAATCGCAGATTGAGAGTTATCAGCAGAATAGCTCCAGTCACCATCCGCTTCAATGGTTAAGTCACCATAAGTACCAGAGATGGTTTCAGCATTAAAGACAGCTTCACCTGTATCGGTATCAGAAATCGTTAATGTACCAGAAGTGGTTAAAGTAGCCGCTGCATCTTCAGTTACAGAGCCTGACGTATCACCACCAATGGTAGGGTCATCATTAGTACCTGTAATGGTAATGGTAATATCTTGGGTTGTACCATCATCTGAAGTTACCGTAATCGTATCAGTAAGGGTATCACCGTCACCTAAAGCCTGAATCGCAGATTGAGAGTTATCAGCAGAATAGCTCCAGTCACCATCCGCTTCGATAGTTAAGTCACCATAAGTACCAGAGATGGTTTCAGCATTAAAGACAGCTTCACCTGTATCGGTATCAGAAATGGTTAATGTACCAGAAGTGGTTAAAGTAGCTGCTGCATCTTCGGTTACAGAGCCAGTTGTATCACCACCAATGGTAGGATCATCATTAGTACCTGTAATGGTAATGGTAATATCTTGGGTTGTACCATCATCTGAAGTTACCGTAATCGTATCAGTAAGGGTATCACCGTCACCTAAAGCCTGAATCGCAGATTGAGAGTTATCAGCAGAATAGCTCCAGTCACCATCCGCTTCGATAGTTAAGTCACCATAAGTACCAGAGATGGTTTCAGCATTAAAGACAGCTTCATCTGTATCGGTATCAGAAATCGTTAATGTACCAGAAGTGGTTAAAGTAGCTGCTGCATCTTCGGTTACGCTACCGGTTGTATCACCACCAATGGTAGGATCATCATTAGTACCTGTAATGGTAATGGTAATATCTTGGGTTGTACCATCATCTGAAGTTACAGTAATCGTATCAGTAAGGGTATCACCGTCACCTAAAGCCTGAATCGCAGATTGAGAGTTATCAGCAGAATAGCTCCAGTCACCATCCGCTTCAATGGTTAAGTCACCATAAGTACCAGAGATGGTTTCAGCATTAAAGACAGCTTCACCTGTATCGGTATCAGAAATCGTTAATGTACCAGAAGTGGTTAAAGTAGCCGCTGCATCTTCAGTCACGCCACCAGTTGTGTCGCCACCAATGGTAGGGTCATCATTAGTACCTGTAATGGTAATGGTAATATCTTGGGTTGTACCATCATCTGAAGTTACAGTAATTGTATCAGTAAGGGTATCGCCTTGACCTAAAGCTTGAATGGCAGATTGAGAGTTATCAGCAGAATAAGACCAGTCACCATCCGCTTCAATGGTTAAGTCACCATAAGTGCCAGAGATGGTTTCAGCATTAAAGACAGCTTCACCTGTATCGGTATCAGAAATCGTTAATGTACCAGAAGTGGTTAAAGTAGCCGCTGCATCTTCAGTCACGCCACCAGTTGTGTCGCCACCAATGGTAGGATCATCATTAGTACCTGTAATGGTAATGGTAATATCTTGGGTTGTACCATCATCTGAAGTTACAGTAATTGTATCAGTAAGGGTCTCGCCGTCACCTAAAGCCTGAATGGCAGATTGAGAGTTATCAGCAGAATAAGACCAGTCACCATCCGCTTCGATGGTTAAGTCACCATAAGTGCCAGAGATGGTTTCAGCATTAAAGACGGCTTCACCTGTATCGGTATCAGAAATCGTTAATGTACCAGAAGTGGTTAAAGTAGCCGCTGCATCTTCAGTCACGCCACCAGTTGTGTCGCCACCAATGGTAGGATCATCATTAGTACCTGTAATGGTAATGGTAATATCTTGGGTTGTACCATCATCTGAAGTTACAGTAATTGTATCAGTAAGGGTATCACCGTCACCTAAAGCTTGAATGGCAGATTGAGAGTTATCAGCAGAATAAGACCAATCACCATCCGCTTCGATGGTTAAGTCACCATAAGTGCCAGAGATGGTTTCAGCATTAAAGACGGCTTCACCTGTATCGGTATCAGAAATCGTTAATGTACCAGAAGTGGTTAAAGTAGCTGCTGCATCTTCGGTTACGCCACCAGTTGTGTCGCCACCAATGGTAGGATCATCATTAGTACCTGTAATGGTAATGGTAATATCTTGGGTTGTACCATCATCTGAAGTAACCGTAATTGTATCAGTAAGGGTATCGCCGTCACCTAAAGCTTGAATGGCAGATTGAGAGTTATCAGCAGAATAAGACCAATCACCATCCGCTTCGATGGTTAAGTCACCATAAGTACCAGAGATGGTTTCAGCATTAAAGACAGCTTCACCTGTATCGGTATCAGAAATCGTTAATGTACCAGAAGTGGTTAAAGTAGCTGCTGCATCTTCGGTTACGCCACCAGTTGTGTCGCCACCAATGGTAGGATCATCATTAGTACCTGTAATGGTAATGGTAATATCTTGGGTTGTACCATCATCTGAAGTTACAGTAATCGTATCAGTAAGGGTATCACCGTCACCTAAAGCTTGAATGGCAGATTGAGAGTTATCAGCCGAATAAGACCAGTCACCATCCGCTTCGATGGTTAAGTCACCATAAGTCCCAGAGATGGTTTCAGCATTAAAGACGGCTTCACCTGTATCGGTATCAGAAATCGTTAATGTACCAGAAGTGGTTAAAGTAGCCGCTGCATCTTCAGTTACAGAGCCAGTTGTATCACCACCAATGGTAGGGTCATCATTAGTACCTGTAATGGTAATGGTAATATCTTGGGTTGTACCATCATCTGAAGTTACAGTAATTGTATCAGTAAGGGTATCGCCGTCACCTAAAGCTTGAATGGCAGATTGAGAGTTATCAGCAGAATAAGACCAATCACCATCCGCTTCGATGGTTAAGTCACCATAAGTACCAGAGATGGTTTCAGCATTAAAGACAGCTTCACCTGTATCGGTATCAGAAATCGTTAATGTACCAGAAGTGGTTAAAGTAGCTGCTGCATCTTCGGTTACGCCACCAGTTGTGTCGCCACCAATGGTAGGATCATCATTAGTACCTGTAATGGTAATGGTAATATCTTGGGTTGTACCATCATCTGAAGTTACAGTAATTGTATCAGTAAGGGTGTCGCCAGCGCCTAAGGCTTGTATTGCAGATTGGCTATTATCGGCAGAATAGCTCCAGTCACCATCCGCTTCGATGGTTAAGTCACCATAAGTGCCAGAGATGGTTTCAGCATTAAAGACGGCTTCACCTGTATCGGTATCAGAAATCGTTAATGTACCAGAAGTGGTTAAAGTAGCCGCTGCATCTTCAGTCACGCCACCAGTTGTATCGCCACCAATGGTAGGATCATCATTAGTACCTGTAATGGTAATGGTAATATCTTGGGTTGTACCATCATCTGAAGTTACAGTAATCGTATCAGTAAGGGTGTCGCCGTCACCTAAAGCTTGTATTGCAGATTGAGAGTTATCAGCCGAATAAGACCAGTCACCATCAGCTTCGATAGTTAAGTCACCATAAGTGCCAGAGATGGTTTCAGCATTAAAGACGGCTTCACCTGTATCGGTATCAGAAATCGTTAATGTACCAGAAGTGGTTAAAGTAGCCGCTGCATCTTCAGTCACAGAGCCTGACGTATCACCACCAATGGTAGGCTCATCATTAGTACCTGTAATGGTAATAGTAATATCTTGGGTTGTACCATCATCTGAAGTTACAGTAATTGTATCAGTAAGGGTATCACCGTCACCTAAAGCTTGAATGGCAGATTGAGAGTTATCAGCCGAATAAGACCAGTCACCATCCGCTTCGATGGTTAAGTCACCATAAGTGCCAGAGATGGTTTCAGCATTAAAGACAGCTTCACCTGTATCGGTGTCAGAAATCGTTAATGTACCAGAAGTGGTTAAAGTAGCCGCTGCATCTTCAGTCACAGAGCCAGTTGTGTCGCCACCAATGGTAGGGTCATCATTAGTACCTGTAATGGTAATGGTAATATCTTGGGTTGTACCATCATCTGAAGTTACAGTAATTGTATCAGTAAGGGTATCACCGTCACCTAAAGCTTGAATGGCAGATTGAGAGTTATCAGCCGAATAAGACCAGTCACCATCCGCTTCGATGGTTAAGTCACCATAAGTGCCAGAGATGGTTTCAGCATTAAAGACGGCTTCACCTGTATCGGTATCAGAAATCGTTAATGTACCAGAAGTGGTTAAAGTAGCTGCTGCATCTTCAGTCACGCCACCAGTTGTGTCGCCACCAATGGTAGGCTCATCATTAGTACCTGTAATGGTAATGGTAATATCTTGGGTTGTACCATCATCTGAAGTTACAGTAATGGTGTCAGTTAAAGTATCGCCATCACCTAGTGCTTGAATAGCATTTTGATTATTATCGGCAGAATAAGACCAGTTACCATCTGCATCAATGATTAAATCACCATAGTTTCCAGTAATTGTTTCATCTGTGAAACTATCATTAGTGATAATTAATGTACCAGATGTGGAAATTTGATTACCAATAACACCAACATCTTCAGTAATAGAACCTTCAATTGTTCCTTCAATAACTGTTGGTTCTATTATAGTTTCTTCAGGCTCTTCTTCTAAGGCTTCTTCTTCCTCTGGTTCTCCTTCTTCTTCAACAAGAGGTACTACATCCTCTACATTTTGAATATTCCTTTCTAAATTAAAATCAGTTTGTTGAAGATTGGGCTCTACTCTTGAGTTTAGAGATTGATCAAAAAGGGTAATTAAATCGATTGTACCTGTGAAAATAATTGGTTTAATTAGTTGAAGGTCATTGGTGATGCTTGAATCAGTAAATAATTCTGGCAATGTAGCATTAAAAGTAGATATATCAATACCAAGATCAACTAATAAAGCTATTTCATTAACAGTAAGGTTGGATGAGTGATCTATTGTTTCTTCTGTTGTTGGAGCTTCACGTAATATTGTTCTTGTATATTTGGCAAGTAAAGATTCACTCCCAAAATGCGTATTCTCATGCCCCCCAACTGTATCAGGCGTAATAGCTGTTACTTTTGTGTCTAAATATTCTTTACCAGATGTAAACTGATTGTTGTTAGCCATAAATAATAATCCGATACATTAATACCCTTACATTTTAAAAGTATATCGACTTTAATTAAATTATAGTAGTTTAACTGATGATTTTTAATTAATTAGGTTAAATTATTGATTTTAAAGTTTTAGTTTTTTGATGTTGATCTTAATTATAAATTTTAAAAAAATTATAAACAATATGTTTTTTGTAAAAATAAATGACTGCAATTATAACGGTTATTAATTAATTGCTTTTTTGCTTGTTTGAACTAGCATACTGCCTTGAATATTATTTGCTTCTAACTTATGTTTAATAACATCACCTTCACGTTTTGACTTAATATTGCCAATAGAAACAACATAATAGCTGCCTTTTTTGGCAACAATAGGCTTTAATCCAATAAGTAATAGTCGAGCTCTCATGCTATTCGCATCATTTTGATTTTTATAAGATGCAACTTGTAAGGCATAAGTATATTCATACTTTTGTTGGATTTTTGGTGTGGCATCCACTTGGACAGTTTGTTTAGTTAAGGTATCATAAAATGTGAATTTTGGTTCAGTATCATTGTTTTGTTGAGAAGTGATCGTAGTTTGAGTAGGCAAATTTGATTGAATATCATTATTTAATTGGCTATTTGTATCTTGTGGCTGAGATTCGTTATTTTTATTGGAGTTAATTGGTATTGTAACTACCGGCGCCGGTTTATTAGGATCTAAACTAGGCGGGTTAAGAAAACTTGCAGGTTTTGGTAGCGTAATTTCTTTTATTTCAGTCGTTTTTTTATGTAACATAACATAAAATAATAAAAGCAGAAGAATAATAGTCATTAGCCCTAATAATATAAAAACAGAAACTGATGTTAGTTGTGATTTTGCTTTTTTAGTTAGATTAAATGAATGCTTACTTTTTAGGTTGTTTTTTTTGTGATTGGCTTTAGTTGTAGACTTTCTTTTAGCTTTTGAAGTTGTCTTTTTACTAGGTTGTGTAGTTAACTTCTTTGTTGTTTTTGTTATTTTTTGAAATTTAGAAGTTATTGTTTTTTTAGTGCTTTTTTGGTTAGATAATGCAGAAAGCTCTTTTGCAGCAGTATTTTTCAATTTATTTGCTGTTTTTAATCTTTTTGGTTTTGCTGTTGGCTGTGCCGTTACAGTATTTTTTGCATAATCTCTTATTACCATGGTCCTTTACCGTGTTTAAATTTCCGTTATTTAAATTTACATTATCTCAGGTGCTTTAATATTTAATAGAGATAATGTATTGTTTATAACCTCTCTTATGCTATCAATCAAGACCAATCTTGCCTGAGTTATTTGTTGACTATCAACAATAAACTTATATTGATTATAGTACATATGAAATAATTGCGCTAAATCACGAAGATAATTTGTTAATAGATGAGGCTCAAGCTTTTCAGAAGCTTTTTCAATTAATTCAGGATATTGTATTAATTTATTAGCTAGATCTGCTTCAATATCAGAGTCAAGAGAACTTAAATTATCTAAGCCGATATTAGATTCATAAGTTTTATTTTGTTCTTTTAACTGTCTGAAAACACTACAAATTCTTGCATGAGCATATTGTACATAATAAACAGGATTTTCATTTGATTTGGATTTTGCAAGATCAAGATCAAAATCAAGGTGTTGATCAGCTTTTCGCATAATATAAAAATATCTAGCGGCATCAGAACCAACTTCTTGGCGTAACTGGCGCAGTGTTACAAAGGAACCGCTGCGAGTTGACATTTGTACTTGTTCGCCGCCTTGATATAAAATAGCAAATTGAATCAATGGTATCTTCACTTTACTTTTATCAAACTCAAATGCTTCTGCTAGGGCCATTATACGTGGAATATAGCCGTGATGATCTGTGCCAAAAAGATAGATAACTTGTTCAAATTTACGATCAAATTTATTTAGCATGTAGGCTGCATCTGATGCAAAATAAGTTCTTTGTCCATTTGCTCTTACTAAAACACGATCTTTATCGTCATCAAAGTTAGTTGATTTAAACCAAATTGCTCCTTCTTTTTCATACAATAAGCCTTTTTTATCAAGAAAATCAATAGCTTTATCAATATCTTGATTTTCTTCTAATGATTTTTCAGAAAACCAATTATCATAATGAACTCCAAAGTCTTCTAAGTCTGCTTTAATATCACCTAAAATTGCATTTAAACTAAACTGATGAATAATATTATAATCATGTTTAAGTAACAGTTTTGCATTAAAAATTAAATCATCAATATGTTTTTCTTTATCACCTGTATTATTTTCAGAGTTAAAATCATCAGAGACATTAGAAAATACTTCAGAAACCGTTTTGACAAACTGATTTTGATATTGATTTTTTAGATCTATTGCAATGTCATTAATATAATCGCCTTTATAACCATTTGAGGGGAAGGAAAAAGATTGCTTATTTGACTGGAGGTATCTAAGCCAAACGCTAGTGGCAAGAATATCCATTTGTCTTCCTGCATCATTGACATAATACTCAGATTCAACATCATAACCTGCAAATTTAAGTAGTGAAGCGATTGCTGAGCCTATTGCAGCACCACGTCCATGACCAACATGTAAAGGGCCTGTTGGATTAGCTGAGGTAAATTCTACATTAATTTTAATATTCTTAGGTTTGCCTTGGCCAAATGACTGCCGTTTGGAAAGAATTGTTTTAACAATTTCGAATTGATAAGCTTGATTTAAATAAAAATTAATAAATCCGGGGCCTGCAATTTCGATTTTTTTGATTAAATTAGACTTAGGAATGTTGTTAACAATAAGATTTGCCAGCTCATTTGGAGATTTTCTAGCAGCTTTAGAGAGTGTTAATGCAAGATTAGTTGCTAGATCACCATGAGATTTTTGTTTTGTTGGTGTAATAATAATATTAGCTTGAGTATCATTTGCTAATACGTCATTTTTAATTAAATTATCGATGCTTTGTTGTAATAGTTCAGTTAATGCTTGTTTCATTGTTAGTACCTGTTTTAAAAAAATCTTCTCATTATAATTTGATACAAATTAAATCATCGTACGTATATTGCTTTATATTGTCCTTTAATCTCAGGTTAAGTCAATATACAGTGGTAAAAGTAATAAAAAATTTATAATAAATTTTCAATAGATTGAAAAAATGAAGTGTTTTATATAAAAAGGTCAGTTTAATGAGAGCTTTTATCGGAATTCCTATTGATAATGAAACAGCAACAAAAATATATCAATATGCAGAGTACTACCAAAAACTATGTGGTAGGCAATTTTTAAAACTATCACAGGTAAAAAATTATCATATTACTTTAAGTTTTTTAGGGGAAATCAATTCATTACAACTGATGCATCTGGAAGATCAATTTAAGATGTTAGATCAATATAATTTAACAGCATTTAATTTAGATTTAGTATCAATTTTACCATTTCCAGTTACAAATCCTAAAGTCATTGCTGTGATGGTTAAACCAAATGAAATTTTAATTAATTTACAGAAAAAATTGTTATCAATTGTTAATTCAGCAGCTATTTTCCAAAAAAGAGGCAAATTTATTCCGCATTTAACCATTGCAAGGGTTAAAGTATCTAAAAACTTAGCAAAACCATATTACCCATTATTAGAAATTCAACAAAAGCTTGATGTAAATAAGATAATATTATATGAAAGTCAATTATTTAAAACAGGTGCGCACTATACTCCAAAACTTTATTATCGTTGGTGAGTTATATATAAACCATATATTTTGTATTACAAGTAGACAAACCTTAAATTGATAATTGCAATATAAATGTTAAATTTTATGCAAAATATTGAATTTTGGGTCATAATTATAATAAAGAGGTGACGTATATAATGATTGTAATTGCTAAGGTAACTAGATGAAGTTAATTTATCAAAATACTGAGATTGGACATTGGTATGATCTAATTTTAATGGCTCAGGAAGATGCAGCTATTCAACTTGAACACGAGTTGGAAGGTTATGTTGTTATGATGTTAATGCGATTTAATCGAACTAAGTCACTTTCCGATGCAGTATTAGCTTTAGAGTTTTTAGAAGCATTAGATGAAAAAAATAATAAAAACCATGATCAAATGCGAGAAGTAGCAGATAAGTGTTTGATTTATTCAGGTCTTTTCCCAGAGAGAACCAAAAGAAAACGGGTTGATGAACATTATTTTATTCAGTTAGGTCAAAGTGCTTATCGTATTTTATGTGATGCAATAAGTCATGGAATGCCATTACTTAGTCGTTTATATGAAAAACTATCTTCTGAATTTATTGCAATTGTTGATGTAATAGGTGCAATGCGTATGAAAAAAACATTACCCATATCTAGAGAAAGTTTTCAAATGGATGAAAAACAGGCAGATATGTTATTAAACTATAGGCAAAATGCGTTTAAAAAATAATGGTTAAGATAACAATGTTTTATAAATATTTTTTTAGCTTAAATTAAGCAACTTATGGGTTTTACTTGAGTATTTGCTAAGATAAGGACATAATAGGCGCAAGTTAATAACCAATGCAAGATTTTGACCAAAAATGTCAGATGAGAAATACCCATTATTAGCAAATATTGAGTCGCCGAGTGATTTGAAAAAACTTTCTCAAGCTCAACTGCCGGAACTTGCTAATGAAATTAGAAGCTACTTGATTGATTCACTAGATATTTGTGGTGGGCATTTTGCATCGAGTTTGGGTGCGCTTGAATTAACGGTTGCATTACATTATGTATTTAATACGCCAAATGATCGTTTAGTTTGGGATGTAGGCCATCAAAGCTATATTCATAAAGTGTTAACAGAAAGAAAAGATAGATTATCAACAATTAAAAAAGACAATGGTTTGGCACCATTTCCTAAACGAGAAGAAAGTGAATACGATAGCTTTGGTGTAGGGCATTCATCAACTTCAATTAGTGCTGCTTTAGGTATGTCTGAAGCTTTTAGGTTAAATCAATCAGCGCAAAAGGCAATTGCTGTTATTGGTGATGGTGCAATGACTGCTGGTATGGCTTTTGAAGCATTAAATCATGCTGGTGGGCTAAGAAGTAATGTGTTGGTTGTATTAAATGATAATGAAATGAGTATCTCTGAAAATGTAGGTGCATTAACACATCATTTAACTAAAGTATTATCCGGTAATTTTTATCATCAGTTTCGTGAGCAAAGTAAAAAAGTATTAACAAAAATTCCTGGTGTATGGGAATTTGCAAAACGTTTTGAAGCACAAACAAAAGGTATGTTACTACCAGGTAATTTGTTTGAAGCATTAGGGTTTTATTATGTTGGACCAATTGATGGTCATAATTTAGCTGAATTAGTCCCTGTATTAGAAACATTAAAAGACCACAAAGGGCCAGTACTTCTGCATGTGATTACCAAAAAAGGTAAGGGTTATGAAAAAGCAGAAGAAGATCCAATTAAGTTTCATCATGTTTCACCTAGTTTTCACTCAGATACGGATATAAAACCTAAAACAAAGAAATTACCAACGTATTCAAATATATTTGGGCAATGGTTGTGTGAGCGTGCAGAAAAAGATAAGCGTTTAGTCGGAATTACGCCAGCAATGCGAGAAGGTTCTGATTTGGTTGCGTTTTCTAAACAATTTCCAGAGCGCTATTTTGATGTGGCAATTGCAGAGCAACATGCTGTAACTCTAGCTGCAGGCTTAGCTTGTGAGGGCTTGAAACCAGTTGTTGCAATTTATTCGACATTTTTACAACGTGCTTATGATCAATTTATTCATGATGTTAGTATTCAAAATTTGGATGTATTATATGCCATTGATCGAAGTGGCCTTGTTGGTGCAGATGGCCCAACGCATGCAGGTAGTTTCGATTTAAGTTTTATGCGCTGTATTCCAAATACAGTGATTATAGCGCCTTCGGATGAAAATGAAATGTACCATATGCTTGAATTTGGTTATGCACATCAAGGACCAGTTGCTGTACGTTATCCAAGAGGCAATGTTACTGGCATAGTAATACAGCCAGAGCTAGATATTGAACTTGGAAAAGCAAAGCTTAGAAGAAAAGGCTTATCTGACTTGGTAATTTTAAGCTTTGGTATTATGTTACCTTTTGCATTAGAGGCAGCTGAAGTATTAAATGCAACCGTTTATGATATGCGTTTTGTTAAACCGTTAGATGAGGAATTACTCAAAGAAGTAGCGGATCGGTTTGATCATATTATTACGATTGAAGAAAATGCAGTTCAAGGTGGTGCCGGGTCTGCAGTAAATGAATATTTAATCGCAAATGATCTTCATCAAACTGTTAAAATTCGTAACTTAGGTCTGCCTGATACTTATCTTTCTCATGGAAACCCAAATAACTTATTAACTTCAGTAGGCTTAAGTGCTGATGGCATTATTGATACGTACCAAGTAATGAAATCGCCTCATCTTTCTTTTTCTTAAGTAATAGTGTATTTTTTCGTTTTTTACGCTCAAATCTAAATGATAAAAAAGTGGCAATGATCACAACAATTGTGACAATGGCAATAATAATTGTTGCTAAAGCATTAATTTCAGGTGTAGGACCTGTTTTAACGGTTGAATAAATATACATAGGTAATGTTGATTGTTCAGGAGATGCAACAAATTCAGTAATAACAAGATCATCTAGTGATAATGTAAAAGCTAAAAGCCAAGCTGCAATTAATGAAGGTATAATTTGTGGTAATGTGATCATAAAAAATGTTTTAAGAGGTCTTGCACCTAGATCCATGGCTGCTTCTTCAGTTGAGCGGTCAATATGCGCAAGGCGGGATTGCATGACAATGGTTACATAAGCGGTACAAAAAGTAATATGTGCTGCAAGGATAGTAAAAAAACCTCGGATATCAAAGCTATTACCAAAAATATTGGCAATAATATGCTGAAGACTAACAAACATTAATAATAATGAAATACCAATGACAACATCAGGCATGACAAGTGGTGTTAATGTTAAACCATAAAATATTGAGCGGCCACGAAATTTATTAAATCGAGTGAGTGTATAAGCTGCCATGGTACCTAAAATTAAAGCGCCAGTAGCTGCACTTACAGCTAATTTTAAACTTCTTAGTGCGCTTGAGATGATATCAGCATCTTGGAATAATACCTTATACCAAACGGTTGAAAACCCACCCCAAACCGTAATCAATGCAGAATCAGTAAATGAAAATATCACTAAAACAACTAATGGTAGGTAAAGAAATATAATACCTAGTAATAAGATAAGATTGGAAAATTTTAATTTTCTTAGCATAAGATTCATCTCTATCTTTCCGTTGAAAATGATGTTTGTTTTTGTTGGATACGCTGTAAAAGAATAATAGGGAAAATAAGTAGAATCAGTAAAACAACAGCAAGTGCTGAGGCAACGCCCCAATTTTGTGCTGTGAAAAATTCTTGCCAGATGACATTACCAACCATAACTGTATTTAGCCCACCTAAAATTTGTGGAATGATGACCTCACCAACAGCTGGGATAAAAACAAGTAGGCTGCCAGCTAATAAGCCTGGTATTGATAGTGGTAAGATAATTTTAAAAAATGTCGTAACGGGTTTAGCACCTAAATCAGCTGCAGCATCTTCTAGTGTTCGATCCATTTTAATTAACGTTGCATAAAGTGGTAGAATAAAAAATGGTAAATATCCGTATAAAAGACCAAGATAAGCTGAAAAATTATTATAAATTAAAGGTAGGCTATTAAATCCAAGCCAATTTAAAAACTGATTAATAATACCGTTATTTTGCAATACCGTAACCCAAGCATAAGCACGTAGAAGAAATGAAGTCCAATAGGGAATAATAATGAGCATTAAAAGAAGTTTACGTGTTGTATTATTGGTCCTAACGATTGCAAGTGTCATAGGATAACCAATTAGAATGCATAATATAGTTGTGATAAAAGCCATTTTTATTGAGTTAAAAACAGCAATAAAAAAGACATTATGCTCAATCATAAATAGATAATTACTAAAATGTAGCATAATGCTAATGGTTTGATCCTTTATCACTAATAATGGTGAAATTGGTGGAATACTATCAGCTGGAATTGAAAAACTGATTCTCAATACAAATAAAAAAGGAATCATTAAAAAGAGAATGAACCATAGGTAGGGAACTAAAATGACAAAACGTCTTTGCCACTGCTGTAGTGCAGTTTGTAGTTTTGTTTTAACTTGGCTCATGAGTAGAGTACCATGATGTTTTCAGGTTCCCATGTTAAGTATACTTGATCTTCCCAGGTTGGATTATCAGCATTACGTTCAACATTAAAATCCATTGATTTAACAATACGACCAGTTTCAGTTCTTACATGGTAAGTAGATAAACCACCCATATAAGCAATATTTTCAACCTTACCTGTTAAGCAGTTAATTGGTTGATTTCGACTATAGTGTTCAGGTGGGTTTTTTGAAATCATAATTTTTTCAGGTCGTATGCCAACCCAAATTTGTTGACTTGCGACACCATCAAGGCCTCGGTTAATTTCAAAGCTACAGCGTGCCTCATCAGAGTGAATAAAGCTTTTAGTTCGACTACTTGAAGCAATATAGCCTTCAAAAATCGCACTTGAGCCAATAAATTGTGCGACCAATCGACTATGAGGAAACTCATAAATTTCATTAGGTGGGGCTACTTGTTCAAGATAGCCTTCTGACATAATACCAAGACGAGTTGACATGGTCATAGCTTCTTCTTGGTCATGAGTAACCATAATAAATGTGCTATCAGTTTGCTCTTGGATATCAACAAGTTCAAACTGCATTTGGCCACGTAAATTTTTATCTAACGCAGATAGTGGCTCATCTAGTAAAATCAGTTTTGGTCGTTTTGCAAGGCAGCGAGCAAGAGCTACACGTTGTCTTTGACCGCCAGATAATTGATGTGATTTACGTTTGGCAAATCTAGTCATTTCTACCAAATTAAGTGCTTCATCTGTGCGTTTTTGAATTTCAGCTGAAGATAATTTATCTTGCTTTAACCCAAAGGCAATATTTTGTTGTACGCTCATATGTGGAAATAGAGCATAGGATTGAAACATCATATTAACAGGGCGGTCATAAGGTGGTACTTTAGTCATATCAATACCATCAAGTAAAATCTTACCTTCTGTTGGTGATTCAAAGCCTGCTAACATCCGTAATAGTGTACTTTTACCTGAACCAGAACTACCTAGTAATGAAAAAAATTCTTTAGGATAAATATCAAGTGAAATGTTATCGCAAGCAAGATGACCGTCATCAAATCGCTTAACAAGGTTGCGTATACTAACAAGTGGTTTGAGGTTCTTTTGCATTTGGCATCAAGTCCCCTTTATCGATGAAATTATCATTTAATCATTAAGTGACGGTATTTTAGTGGAAAATGAAATCTTATACCAGAGAAAATCAAATGCTTTAGATTAAATTTGATTAAAAATTTCTGATGCAAGCATTGGTATTTGACCTGATTTTAATAGTCTATCTGCTTTATTAGCATGGTCCCATACAGCCATTTCACAGGCTAGTTGTATGGGATATTTTTGAGCAAGGTAGCTTATGATGATACCAGTTAGCATATCACCCATACCAGCTGTTGCCATATAAGGGTTACCACATGGGCATAGGCTTGGTAATTGTTTGGGTGATTGAATTAAAGTGCCTTTGCCTTTTAATATACTCGTTGTATTATAAGTTGTAGCTAACTGTTCTATAGCAGAAAAGCGATCACTTTCAATTGCTTGCGTATTGGTCTTTAAAAGTGTGGCAGCCTCACCTACATGGGGTGTAATTACTGTATTTTTAAGATTATTTTTTAAAGATGAAATACTTGCTAAATAATGCAATATGCCAGCATCAAACACTTTGTGTTTTGTTAATTTAGCATTTAAAATAAGTTCAAAAAAATGTTTTGACCATGGCAATTTAGGTGACATACCAGAGCCAATAGCAATTACATCTGCAGCCTTTATATATTCACTAATGTTATCATTAATATCAATACCTTTTACCATCACTTCAGGAATAAAGCTTAAACTTGCTGTAACATGTTCAGAACGTGTTAGTAAAGTTACCTTGCCAGCACCTGATTTTAAAGCAGCAAAGGCATTTAAAATACCAGCACCACCCATACCAGTATCTCCAGCAATAATTAAAACATGCCCAAGCATGCCTTTATGACTATTGGCTAATCTTGGCTTTCTGTTATTTTCAATATAATCATTGGTTAATAAATTAACTGAATGCTTGATTGAATAGTTATTGGTATGCTCAATGCCTAAATCATTAAAGATCAGCTCACCTATATAGTATGAGGCAACCTCACTATAAAGGCCTTGTTTTTTAGATAAAAATTGACAAGTGAGATTAGCTTTAACTGCTATTTCAATTGGTGCGCCGGTATTAGCACATAAGCCAGATGGACAATCTGCGCTAATAGTATAAGCGCTGGACTGATTAATCCAGTCAATCGTTTTCTTAAAATTACCTTGAGGTGGTTTTGACAGGCCAATGCCAAACAATGCATCAATAATGACATCATTTTCATTTAGTTTTAATTGCTTTAGATAGGTTGGGCTAAATGCTTTAAATAGAACACCCAATGCTTTTGCATGATCAAACATTAGTTTTGATAAGCTTGAAAGCTTAGTTAATGGTGAAAGATAAATAACTTCTACATCATAATTAAACTGTTTTAGCAATGTAGCTGCTACGATACCATCACCACCGTTATTACCAGGCCCTATAAAAATAATTATTTTATTTGTATATTTTGGTATAGATTGAAAAAGTGCAAATCCAGCTCGTTGCATCAATAAAGCCATGGTAACTTTTTTATCTTGTGCAATTTTTTTCTCTAATGCATAAACTTCTTTTGTACTGTATAACATTTCAAGCATGATGATGGCCATGTGTTTATTAATTGACTTAGTGCTGATTGTAGAGATAAATAAGTAAAAAATTCAAGCATAGTAAAATTAAAATTTGCCATAATATCCTTTTATTTATTGCTATACTAACTTAGTATTGGTTTTAATATACATTGATTATTTAAAACTAAGTTAAGGTGAATGATAATGGTTGCTGATGTAATTGACTATGAAATTATTGGTCACGATCTTCAAATTGTGGAAGTTGAGCTTGATCCAAATGAAGCTGTTCGTGCTGAAGCAGGTACGATGTTATATATGGATCGTGAAATTGAAATGCAAACCAATACTGGTGGCGGTTTATTCAAAGGCTTTAAGCGTATGTTAACAGGCGCAGGCTTTTTCATTACTAATTTTACAAATACCGGCCATCGTAAGGCAAAAGTTGCTTTTTCAGCACCATTTCCTGGCAAAATTATGCCAATTGATCTAACACAGCATAATGGTCAGTTACTTTGTCAAAAGGATGCTTTTTTATGTGCAGCAGGTGGTATTGATGTAGATATTGCTTTTACTAAAAAACTAGGTTCTGGTTTTTTTGGTAAAGAAGGTTTTATTTTGCAGAAGCTTTCAGGTGATGGTATGGCCTTTGTTCATGGTGGTGGTACGATTGTTAAAAAAGTGTTAACTGAAGGCGATGTATTACGAGTTGATGCAGGATGTTTGGTTGGCTTTGAAACGAGCATTAATTTTGATATTCAATTTGTTGGCGGCTTTAGAAATGCTTTATTTGGAGGTGAAGGTATCTTTTTTGCTCAGATGACCGGTACTGGTGCGGTTTATATCCAAAGCTTACCAATATCAAGATTAGCTGATCGAATGCTTGCATTTGCTAATACGGATTCGAATCGTTAGTAGAAAAATTTTTTATCTTTTTGCATCTAACAAAATAAAAGCCATTAATGCAGTTTTATCCGTTTTATTACTCCAAGCATGTTTACTACCCATATCGATTACACAGTCACCTGGGTTTAGTTCAGTTTCACTATTATCTAAAATAACGTGGACTTTGCCTTGTAAAACAATACCATAAATAAGAGAATTAACTTGATGCATTAGAGGATGTTTATCATTTTTTTGCTCATCAGTTAAGGGTGAGGCATTTAAATGTAATGTATCACCTAAGATACTATCTTCTAATATGTCTGATTGATTGAGGCTGTTTTGTTCAAGAATAACCCTTCTAGCTTTAATTTGTGTCATTTCATTTACCTAAATTATTTCTTATCTATAAAAGGGTTAGGTAGTAGTTTACAGTTAGCGCTGGTTGAAATAAGTTTTTTGCCGTCCTGCTCAACTGAAGTGCTATAAGTAAGAAAATTTGGGTTAAAATAAGTTTTTATGGTTATTTTTTCATTTTTACTAATGTTAACATCCTCTTCTGTATAGATATATTGATTATTTTGAGCATATTTTGCTGGTTTATAGTTAATTTTTGATAAATCGGCATCAACAATTATATTTTTGGTAAATGGCTTTTTACTGTCATCTTTATGGCTTGTTTCAGTACCTGTACAGTTAAAAGTGTATGCATATACATGCGAATAAGATAAAAATAAGCCTATTAGTAAGCTAATTTTAATGATTTTTTTTACTAGGTTCATAATATAGTATCTATTTGTTTTTTAGGTAGTATATAGATTAGTTAGAAGCATCTTATTTGTCAAAAGAACATTCTTATTGTGGTTGCCAATAAGGGCTATAAGGAGGGTAGGTAGGACCATAACCGCTAGTTTCAGTATTATAAAAATCAAGTGGTGGTGCAGAAGGAAGTGGGTTTGATGGTGTATAACTAGATTCTTGATAAACTGGTGGTTCAAAACTAGGTGATTTTTGATAATAATCTCTTTGTTCACTGCAAGGAGCAAGTGGTAATTCTTGAATATCACTGATATCTTCACTTTCTAGTTCATTTTGCTGTGGGTTAATTTTAATTTGAAGTGCTTCACAGGCAGCAATTGCATTAATAATATAATTATCTAAATGACTTTGAAAAAATGTGCCAGTCCCACCAGGCAGGCGACTACCCGAAATATGTGGGTAATGGGAACTAGCAAACTCTTTTTTTGCATGTAAGATAGTATTCTTTCTTAAGAGTGATATTAAGTTTTCAATTAGCTTTTCCAATAATTCATGATGGTTTAACCCTTCAGTTAAATAAATATCTTTTAGTGAAGTATATATTTGGTCAATTGATCGATACATATCAAGGGCAATGGCAATTCTTTCTGAGGTTAATTTATCATCTCTAAACCATGACTCTATTTTAAAAGCTTGATTTTCATCTATCCAAAAACCATATTGATCTTTATGAAAACCTTCATCAAGCTCGTTTGCTTCTTTTAAGCCATGTGAATAAATAAGTGTTTTAAGCATCTGATGTGTGATTGCACCACCGCTAAGCTCAGTTTGAGTTTCATGATTAAAATTAATAATCTCTCCTCGGCTATTTAGATATGCTAATAGGTTATTTTTTATGTTTTTTAAAAGCTTAAATAACATTTGGTCATATTCTAGTTGTTTTAAATTATCGTTATAAATATCATTTGCCTCAATTTGTATCCATTGAGATTCATCTAAAGCAGTTGACTCTTTTTCCTTCTTAGGCATTTGTCTATCTCCTTGACACTAATATATGGCCGTAATAGTAATTATATAGGTAGTTGTAATTAAATGATTGGTTTTTTAATTACATAAAAAATAATGTTTAATATTAATAATTAACGAATAGTTCAGGGTGGTTTTTTATCAATAATAAGAAAATATGTTACAAAAAGGGTAATTAATTTTGATTTAGTTGGTTGAGCTCAAAAAATGTATTAATACCAAGTTCAATCATATCATCCGTTAAAGCTTGAATCATTTCAGGAGTACCAAAATCTTCTTCTTCCCCTAGAACACTACAGATAGCGCCTGACAAGATACGATCTTTAAATGTATAGTCTGTATTACCCATTTGCTGTGCATCGGCTAAATTACATAATGTAAATAACATGGCAGCTTCCATTTCAGAGGCAATCGCACCAGCATTTTTGATAATGTTCATATAATCTGTGTTTTGTTGTTTCATTGCACCTTGTTTGAATTCTCTAGCATATAGTGATGATTTAGTATGGAAAACACCATAATGTATTTTACGTTTATCAAGTTTTTTAGCAGCATTTGAAATCGCATTAATCATATCAACTGAAGCAATTGCGGGATATTCTTTAGGTACATAGCAGCTAGTTGTATGTTCATCTTTAATGGCTGAAGTTGCAACAGCTAAGTCACCACCTTGCATAAACTTAGGCTGTAAAAGGCCACAGGTACCAACACGAAGAAATTTTTTAGCACCAAGTTTTAATAATTCATTAATTACAATATCTGCACTTGATGTACCCATGCCTGTTGAGATGCTAGCAACATCAATGCTTACATTATTTTTTGTAATACTACCTAAATAAAGATTATGTCCACGAGATGAAGGTCTAATAATTGCTTGAGCGTCAAAATGTTGGGCAATGGTTTTAGCTCTACTATCTGAACCTGGAACAAAAACATAACGACCAGCAGTATCATTACCAATAAAATCTTCGTGCTTTGCACTAATATGCAATGGTATAAAATTTGGATCTATCATATAACTTAAATCCTATTTGTATTTGATATTTAATAGTATATCACAGATGTAAATTTAATTAGCCATATTTTGGCGTTAATCAGACTTATTTAATAAGTTAATTATTAAAGATTCTGTGATGATTTCTTGTTCTTTATCAGAGTTTTTGATAAATTATTGTTTGGTTATTTTTGGGTTGGTCTTTATATGCAAAACAGAATCATTATTTTTAGAGTTATTATATGTTTTATGATATTGCTATTTGCATCTAATATGGCATTTGCTCGTTTTGGGGGTGGTCGAAGTTTTGGTCATTTTTCAAGATCCTATACGCATAGTTATCATCACTCTAGTGATGCTAAAAAAAGTGGCAAAAGTCGTTATTTTCGCTCGCGAAGTGTTTATGGTGCAATTGGAATATTAGGCATTTTAAGTTTAATTTTACATGGAGCCTCAATTTATGGCTTTGTTTTGATATTGCTGCTACTAGCAGTTGTAAGTATTATTTATTTTATCAATAAATCTAAAAGTGATATGCAAAAGCGTCAATTACCAACCACACAGTTACCTGATGGAACTGACGTTTATAAATTTGAAGAAATTGCTTATCAATTATTTATGCAATTACAAAAGTTAAATGATCAAGCATCCATTTACTCGATTAAAAATTATTTAACAGATGATTTATTTAATCAGATGAAAGCTGAAATTTTTCAAAATTCGTCAATTGCTGAATTTAAGAACTTGCAGTGGCGTTACCTTGGATTTGAGCAAAATGATAGTGATCTTTATGCTTCGGTTGCATTTAAAGGCTTAGTAAAAGAAAAAGACACTAATTGGACTTACTTTAATGAAACCTGGTGTTTTTTAAAATCATCACCAAATCAATGGTTATTAGCAGGTATTAAACAAGTTAATTAGGTTGTTATTTATGCTAATTATTCTATCTGTTGGCTTTTATGTTAATTAATTGTGTTTTTATTTAAAATATCATTGAGATTTAATGACAAGGAATCGTTATCGAATGAAAAAGCAAATACACTGCTCTTTAGATGAGTATATTAAAGATATAAAAAATACACCAAAAGAAGTATATGCAATAGAAATTGAAGGAAATTTACTTCGCTTTGGACTAAATGGCGTGAAACAAATTTTTAGCTCAATTCCAGAACATATTGAAACTTTAATTTGTTTAAATCATCAATTAAATAACTTATCAGCTAAAGAATTAGCAGAAGCATTTAGTGCGCTACCTGATAATATTACAATCGTAGGTTTTAATATAGAAAATTTTCATCTATTGGATAGTGACAAAGGATATATTATTCACATGTTACATGAAAAAAATATCAGTTTAAAAAGTGCTCATGAGTTAAGTTTTGATTTATCACTTAGTCCAAGTTTATTGTTCTTAGATAAAAATCCTATTGAAAAAGAAATAGTTGAAGAAAAAAGTTGCACTATATTATAATTATTTCTTATCTGACCAACTATCTTGAACAGTATGATGGCTTTGCCATTTCCCTGTATTGTAAAAATGTTCTATTTGCTGGTAATAGGGTTGAATATCCAACTGTTCTTTTTTAAGCCAATCATCATCAAAATATGTATTTTCATATAAAGTACCAGCATCACAGCATAAGGTTACAATTGAACCAGAATGCCCTTGAATTTGCATTTCATTGGCTAATAAAAATGCGCCATAAAGATTAGTTCCTGTAGAGCCACCAACTTTTAAACCAATAATCTCTTGAATAAATCGGATGCTTGCAATACTCGCTGCATCGGGTATTTTAAGCATTCGGCTAATGCATGAGGCATTAAAAGAGGTTGCAACTTGACGTCTGCCAATACCTTCAATTCTTGAAGTTCGATCAACTGATATCTCACAAGTATGATCAAGGTAATAATCATAATAAGCCGAAAATTCCGGATCAACCACGCAGAGTTTGGTGTTTAAATTATTTTTTAAGATACATTCTGTAAATGCTTGGATTGTACATCCAGTGCCAGTACCACAAATAAACCAGGTAGGGGTAGAAAATGCTTCAAATTCCATTTGCTCTAAAACTGATTGTCCAACATTATCTGAATAAGAAATACCGAATACTTTTTTAGCTGATTCAAATTGATTGATAAAATAGCCATTGGTCTTTTTAGCTAATGCTTTTGCAACTTCAACATCACTTTGGTTGTTATCAATAAGGTGGCATTGACCACCAAGCATTTGGATGCGATCAATTTTTTGTTGCGAGGTTGTTTTAACCATAACAGCAATATAAGGTAAATTTAGTAATTGAGCATAATAAGCTTCAGAGATAGCTGTATTACCTGATGATGCTTCAATAATGGTTGAATCTTTAGTTATTTCACCTTGCAGTAAAGCTCTGATAAAAAGAGATCGGGCAAGGCGATGTTTTAAACTTCCTGTTTTATGATTTGATTCATTTTTAAGATAAATTATTATATTTGATAGCGCAGGTAATCTAATTTTAAGTAAATTGGTTTCAGCACTTCTTTGTGCATCAGCTTGTAATGTTTTGATGGCATTTTTTATCCAATTGATATTACTTTTCATAAATTTATTATTCGCAAATTATATTATAGATATTGTTAAGTATAGCAGTAATTCTTTTTGATTTTTTTTATATGATTTTTAGATAATGAAAATAATTGTATGTAATGTTTTATCATCCATGATAATGTACATATTTTAAGTAATTATAGAATTATCCAGAGATAGGCCCAATATATGTCATTCTATAATCCTGAGGGTAGTTTAATACCGTTTTTAATTTATCTGTTTGTGGGGCAATGGTAACTTTAAATATAATTCTTTCGTTTTGATCTTGTGGTGGAGAATAGGTATCACCATGTTCATTGATAATATTATCAGGTGTTGCGGTAATTAGTAGTTCAGTTCTACATGGTACAACTGCCACTTTTGTAGTTTTAGTCCAATAACCTTGTTCATCTTTTTGTATTGTAGCACTAGCGAGAGCTACAATGTGACCATAGTCATAATTTTCCTTATTATAAACATTGAAGGGGACAGATTGGGTATTAAAAAAGAAATATGGGGGTTATTATCATTAACTATTTTCTCAGTTAGAATGTTAACACTTTATCTGCGTAATATTTTGGTTGATTTCTAGCTAAGATAACTCGCTTTTCATTAACTCAGAGAGCGTATTTTGATTAATGCTAACTTGGCTGACATAGCTTTTATCTTCTCCATGATCAAGCCAGACTTTTTTAAGATTTGATAATGATTTTGCATCATGCTCTTTAAAAATATCTACTTTTCTTTTGGCCGTTTCTTCATCATCGCCAAGCATAATTAATGCTTCAGTTGCTGCAAGGGCAGCCGATTCAAATGTTTCACGAACGATAAAATTAGCACCAGCTTCTTCTAACTCATATACATGATGACGGTCTTTTGCTCTAGCAATGATAAGTAAATTAGGTTGGTGTCGTTTAAGCATAGAAACAAGTTTTGTTTGGCTATCACGCTCATCAATGGCAGCGATGAATACTTTTGCATCTGCTATGCCTGCAGAGATAAGTAGTTCAGGCATTAATGCATCACCATAATATGCAACATTACCATATTTTCTAAATGTCTCGACCATATTGATATCATAATCTAAGATAATAGGATCAAATTTATTGGCATTTAGTACCCTGGCAGAAATTTGTCCAAATCGTCCGGCTCCAGCGATAATAATTTCACCTTTAGATTCAATTGTATCAGTTTCTTCATTACTGATTTCTTGATATTTTGGCAAGATTATTTTTTCATAGAGTAAGAACAATACAGGTGTTAATATCATAGAGATAATAACAACCAAGGTTATTATTTCAACGGCAAATTGGCTTAATAGCGATAAATTCAGAGAAAATGATAATAACACAAATGCAAATTCACTGCCTTGGGCTAAAGCTAGACTAAATAACCAGAAATTAGCGTTTTTAAGTTTATATATACGTGCTAGTATCATTAAAATAAGTATTTTTGAAATAATCAATAAAATAGCCCATAAGAGGATTTGGTACCAGTTTTCAAAAAAGAGTATGAAATTAATACTTGCACCAATTGAGATAAAAAATATACCCATTAATAAGCCTTTAAAAGGTGATATTTGGCTTTCTATCTCATGGCGAAATTCACTATCAGATAAAATAACACCTGCGATAAATGTGCCTAATGCAGCAGATAGGCCAATTTTTTCCATGACAATTGAAATACCAATAACAACCAAAAGTGTTAAAGCAGTAAATATTTCGATTAGTTTTGTTTTTGCGATATAGCGAAAGACGTGATCTAAGAAAAACCGGCCTATTATAATCATAATCAAAATAACGGATATAATAATAATTGTTTGCATAAAGTATGATAGGTGCGAGATTAAGCTTGTATGATCAGTATTATTTTGTATGATATTAGCTGTATTTAAAACGAGCATCGGTAGTATTGCAAAAATTGGAATAACAATAATATCTTGTGTAATTAATACAGATAAAATGGATTGACCGGCTTGAGTGTTTGTTTGTTTGATCTCATTAATACTCTGAAGGACAATCGCGGTTGATGATAGGGCGAGAATAAGAGAAATTGCGACCGCTTGGTTCCAGGTAAAATTAAATAATATGGTTATAAGACCTGTGATAAGACATGCGGTTAAAACGATTTGTAAGCCACCAAGTCCAATAAGTTGATAGCGCATACTCCAAACTTCTTTTGGCTTTAACTCAAGGCCGATTAAAAACATCATAATAATGATGCCAAACTCAGCAAAATGCTGTACGGATTTAACTTCTGAGCCGATAAAGCCAAACAAAGGGCCAAGTAGAATACCCGCTACCAAATAACCTAATACAGAACCTAGTTTTAGTTTTTTTGCAATTGGTACGGTAATAATTGCAAATAAAAGATAGAGTGCAGCTTGTATTAAAATAGGCATGGTATTCCTTAACCTCAGTAAATCACTGATCAGTATTATAATTTAAGATTGATGTATTTGATAGTTTGATTGGTAAGAATCGTAGGTTAAAAAGTAAAGTTTGATATAGTATTGGGAAGCTATACTTTAAGATGAATGTGAATAATTTTGACTATTAGAGGCAATAATGTATGTCATTTAAAATAAATTATAAAAAATATATATACTTATTATTGTATGGTTAAGTTTATTTTTGGGAGATGAAAATGAATGTTATTAATTGTATTTTGACAGGCGTAATTTTATTTAGTTTTTTACTTCCAACCATTAATATAGCGCAGAATAATAAAAAATCTAATGTAATATTGATACCTGTATCTTCAAAGCATGGGGAAGTTATATCCCAGCATGGTAAGGTTCACTCACAATCAAAATCTCGTTGAGAATTATAAATAGTCTGGAGTTTAATGATCTTATTTGTATGCTCAAATTTTTGCTATTATTATAAAAATTTCAGATATATAAATATATACCTATATAAGAATATCCCATGAATAAAATGCATAAAGATGAATTAGAAATTAATGAAGCGCTTGTACGTCAGCTATTAGAAAATCAATGCCCACAATGGGTTAATTTAGATGTAGTGCGTATTCCATCAAGTGGTACTGATCATGCATTATTTCGTTTGGGCGAAAAGTTAACCGCTCGCTTACCAAGAATTCATTGGGCAGTTAAAGGCATTGATAAAGAGTATCATTGGCTACCTATTTTAGCGTCTAGTTTAAGCATTCCTATTTCTGTGCCTATTTTCTGTGGAAAACCTGATAAAAATTATCCATGGCCTTGGTTAATTGCTTATTATCATCATGGTTATAACCCTCAGTTTGAAAGAGAAAGTGAACACAGGCAACTTGCAATTGAATTAGCAGAATTTTTAAATCAATTGCATTTAATAGCTGTGGTAGATAATGCACCTGAATCAAGACGTGGTGTACCATTAATTAATTTAGATGAAGCAACTAAAAAAGGAATTAATGCATTAGGTGATACATTTAATATAAAAAAATTAATGCATCTATGGGAAGCATGCTGTCAGTTACCTCAATGGAATAAAAAACCGCTATGGGTTCATGGTGACTTTCTTCAAGGTAATATTATTATTGACGATCAAAAGCTTGCTGCTGTTATTGATTTTTCAGATATTGGGATTGGCGATCCTGCTTGTGATTTAGTTATTGCTTGGTCATTATTAAATCATCAAAGTAGAGAAATTTTCCGAAAAAATCTTAATGGTATTGATGATGCTACTTGGCAACGAGGTAAAGGTTGGGCGTTATCAATAGCCGCCATTATGCATCCTTATTATAAAAATACCAACCCAGTATTAGCAAAATTAGCTCATCGTATTTTAAATGAAATAACCGTATCATCTTAAAATAACTGTTAATCTTAATTAGAAGCTAGAAATTTCTGTATGATATAAGCATACTCCACGGGTTTTTCTTGCATTGGGTAGTGCCCTGATTCCATTTCTATGGTTTCAAAATTAGAAAACCAGTTGCTAAAGTTAGGTTTAAGCGCTTGAAGCCTTAAATTTTCATTATCATGTTTTCCACATACAACTAAAGTTGGCGTAGATATATTTTTCATTTCATTTGAAAAATCTCCTTTTGCCCACATATCACAGTAGGCACGCATTGCTGTAGGATTAACGGTTTGACGGTTTTTTTCTAGTTTATAGTTTGTCCATAGGCTGTCATATTTAGCGCTTGTTAATCCATCCATACCTGCTTTGAAAGCCTCATCATCATCAACCATGCTATTAAAAAAATTATAAGTTTCTTCATCTGTATTCATGCCAGAAGCTGGTACTGGTGTTGTTAGGATAACTTTTTTTAATCTATTTGGAATATCGATCATTGCTCTTTGTACAACCATACCAGTCATTGAATGACCAATTAAAGAAAATTCAGACCATCCAAGCTCATCTGCTAATTGGGCAACATCTTTTACTACTTCAGTTGCGCTATATTTACCCGTTAGATTGATAGATTTTCCATAACCTCTAACATCAGCTAATGCAAAGGTAAATGCTTGTTGGTTTAAAAATGGTTTAATTGCATCGTTTGATGTTACATCTTGTGACCAGTCATGAATGACAATGACTTTAGACTCACCAGTACCAAGTAAGTTATATTGTATAGACATAATTATAGCTTTCCTTAACTTTGTTTTTAGTTAAATAAGTGATGTATTAAAATATGTAGTAAGAATAATAAGAGTTAAAAGCAAAAATTTCAATGATTAGTAATTTAATAATTAATGGTTGTTATATAGTCAATATTAATCAAAAGGTTATACACAAAGTTATGCACATTTTAGTATGATAAATATTAATTATAATTATGATTCAATTGAAGTTAAAATGGTATCAAATTGGATGAAAAAAGTTACTTTTTCGTTATATAACAATTTGAAATTTATGAGTATTTTTCAATTATGTAATCGAAAGTAGCTTGGGTTTATTTAAAGATTATAATGATATATCAATATGAGATTAAAGGATTTTATTCACAGGTAGGGATAGTTAAATATTTAGAGTTGATTGGTATAGTTAGCTGTGGATATAACTTTTTTATCTATGACATTGCTTTAACAAAAATCATATCTTTAAAAACTTTTGATATTTTGTAACATGAAATATTAAAAAATTAATAATTACTTTTTATAAAGCAATAAGTTATATTAATGTAAACAGCAATAACGTAATGCTTCATATATTTCTGATTCTTAGTTACAATGAACATGATTAATTAATACACTACGGGGAGTTGTTCTTATGCCAGGTAATACTAAAATAATATACTCATAAAGTGCAGATAATATTTTCCAATGGTATTAACTCTTAGGTGAGTAGCTAGTTTTTCAAGGCGACTCAAAATATTACTACGGATTTTATTGACTATTACAAAGTAATGATTACATATCAAAACAACTATATTTTTAAACGTTAATTTTTTGATAATTTTTTATTAGTATTTTGCTAAGGTAATCAATATCCGATTTTTGATGCAGAGCAGATAAAGCAATTCTTAAGATAGCTTTTGATTTTGCAACTGTAGGATACATAGCAGTTGTAACAGCAATATTTTCTTTTTTTAGTAGCTTTGATAGCTGTATTGCTTTAAATTCATCACCAACTTTTATACCTCTAATTGGTGAAGTTGATCCAGAGTTAATGATATAATCATATGGTAACTGATTGTCAAAGTAAGCAATATTTTGTTGTAATCTTTGCTGGAGCATATAAATTTCATTGCTTAAATGTATTTTAGCTGATTCAATTGCTGCTGAAATAGATGACAAAGGGGGGGGACCACTAAAAATATAGGTAGAAGAGTAGTGCTTTAAGATCTTGTCATCTAAACTGGTAGGAAGAACAATAACACCAGCAACAGAGCCAAATGCTTTTGATAAAGAAGTTGAGAGAATTAATCTTGGATGAAAATAGCCTAATTTATCTAGAACATAGCCACAACCATTTTTACCATAAATAGACATGCCGTGTGCATCATCTAAATATATATAACCTTTATATTTATCAGCAAGTTCAAATAACAAATCAATTGCAATGACGCCTCCCATAGAGCCTATGCTATCTGCAATCGCTACAGGTTTTTTATAATCTTTATTTGACTTTAGAAAAGCATTTTCTAATTCTGATTTGTTATTAAAGTTAATTATTAAAACATCACCAAATTGACTTAACAAGGCTCTTTGAATTTGAATTGAAGCATGACATGTTTTATCTAAAATAAAACAAAATCCATTTTTATCTGGAGGAAAACTTGGAAGCTTTCCTGAAGCTAGTATTGTTAGTACTCCAAGATGTCCAAGGTGTAAAGATGAAAATGTTGTTGTAAAAGCATCATAAAAAATTTCATTTAAAAGATTTTCTAACTGAGTAAAAAGGTGACTTTTTATACGTGTTCTAGCAGCAGGAAAAGTTGTACCTGTCTCATTTAGGTGTTTAGAAGCTGCCGTAATTACTCTGGTATCTAAATCTAGGCCTAAATATGAACAAGAAACAAAATCAGTAACTATTGTATTATCATCTAAAGTTAACTTTTTACCTTCTCGTTTAGTAAAAGTTAGTTCATTAATTTCGGAATAAGCTAATTCTTGAAAGTGTTGACTATTTTCTATTTTTTGAGCTTGCCAGTTTTTAAGTACATTTGTCATAAGTAGCTATTTCCTTTTTTGAATATTTAGTTAACAGTAGTTGACATATATTATTAGTCAGTGGTTTGGCTATAAACTCATTTACTCCTGCAGCAGCAGCTTCATTTTCATAATTTAACTCATTGGTTGCAGTTACTATAATAATTGGAGTTTTAGCATTAGAGGTGGTTGTATTACGTATGATCTTTGCTAATTCAATTCCATTTGAGTCAGGGAGGCCAATATCTAAAAAAATTAAATCATAAGTATCTCGGTTAACCAGTACTTTTGCATCATTTGCATTGCTTGCAATATCAACTGAACAATTTAGCTCTTCCAAAATATACTGAGCTAATTTTTGGGCAATTAACATATCCTCTACAACTAATACCTTTTTAAAGTTGCTGTGCATAATTTACTATCCTTAAGTAATTTATTCCTAATGTGTTGAATGAGTTTTTAATGGAATAGTACAAATAAACTTTGTACCTCTATTAAGCTCACTGATTAATTCTATTGTACCACTTAGTTCGTGCATAAATTGTTTAACAATCCTTAATCCTAAACCAATACCTTTATGTGATCCTTGGTTTGATAGGCTAAGTCTTGTAAACCTTTCAAAAATATAATCCTGTTTATTTTTTGGAATACCTTGACCACTATCTTCAATAATAAACTTAAGAAGAATATTATTTTGATCAAATTCTATGATGTCTATTTTTAGTTTAATATAGCCGTGATCGGTAAATTTAACAGCATTGCTGATAAGGTTAATTAGTATTCTCTTTATGCGATAGTCATCACCAATCAAACGCTCAGGAATATTTTTATTAATATTTACACCTAATGATAAATTTTTATTTTTTGCTGCAGGAGTTTCAATATCTATTATACTTTTAACTAATTGCTTTAGAGTAAATTCTCGCTCTATTAGCGATAATGTCCCAGATTCAATACGGGAATAGTCTAAGATGCTGTTACAATAATCAAGCAACTCTTTAGAACATGAAATGATGTCATTTAAGCACTCCTTTCTCTTAGAATCAGTTTCAGAGTTATATAAATATTCAGCCATTCCCCATATGCCTGCACAAGGGGTACGTATATCATGTTCCATATTTCGCATGAATTCAGTTTTTAGTTTATCTAATGCTTGAGCTTTTTTTGTTTCCTGCATTAATTTTGTTTCTAATTTTTTTTGATCAGTAATATCTGTAGCAATTGCTAATATGCCTGTTACATTACCTTTATTATCATGCATGGGGGACTTTTCAGTTCTAACAAAAAGGAATTCACCATCATCCCTTTTTTGTGGTAACTGATGTTCTGTGAGAATTTTTTGACTATTTTGAATGACATATTGATCATCTTGAACAAACTTATCAGCTTCTTTACTACCCCAGTCAAAATCATAGTCACTTTTTCCAATCATTTCTTTTGGTTCGTTTAATCCAGAAAATTTAACCAAATTTTCATTAACCCACATATATTTGGAGTTTATGCTTTTAAAATAAATGTATCCGGGCATTTTATATAATATATCATTTAAAGCATCTTTTGAGATGTTATGAATTTTTTTATTATAATTTAATTTGGAATATATAAATTTAAGTTTTTCAGAAATACTTTTAAACATTGAGTCTCACTTTAAATTTAAGTTTTTTATTATTTTTTTATGATGCATATAAATTGCTTTAGTACATTATTTATCCTGCATTTTTATTACTTTTAAATAATTTTGTCAATGGTCATAAATACGGTATTTTTATATAGAATTTTTATATTTAATTATTTTCTTGTAAAAAGTAGCCTAAATCTATGAGATGTCTATATTACAAACAATTCATTTAATTATTAAACATTCATTTATATGATAGAAAATATTTAAGGCAAACATATATATTTCGCAAGCGCAGTATATTGTTAGATTTGAATGTCAACTCAGTAGATAGCAATAAACTTCTTGTTACCCCAGTGTTACCTTGATGGAAATTAAATCACAGATTGGTGGAACTTTTAAGATGGATAACTTATTGATTTATAATAAATTTTAATTGGCGTCCCGAAGAGGATTCGAATCTCTGACCTACTCCTTAGGAGGGAGTCGCGCTATCCAGCTGTGCCACCAGGACATTTTAGTTAAAAATAGATTTTAACGAAGACAATTTAATAGATAGTAAGTTAAATTTCAAGCCACTGGTCTAATTTAGCAGTGAGTTTATCCAGCCCCGTTTTTTTCAATGATGAAAAGTGTTGTACGGTGATTAGATCATTTTTTTCACCGATGGCATTATAAGCTTCATTTAATGCAAGTTGACGTTCTTTATTGGTTAGTTTATCTGATTTTGTTAAAAGAATATGTAAAGGTTTTTGAACCGTTCTTGCCCATTGAATCATCATCAAGTCAAATTCTTTTAAACTATGGCGTGGATCAGTTAATAAAACGATACCTTTCAAACATTGCCTTTGGCTAACATAGGCATCAATTAAAAGACGCCATTGATTAATCATTTTTAAAGGTACTTTAGCATAACCATAGCCTGGTAAATCAATTAACCGGCGCTGTTCATCTAGTGGAAAAACATTGATTAACTGAGTTCTGCCTGGCGTTTTACTAACACGTGCTAACTGTTTTTGTTGTGTTAATGTGTTAAGTGCGCTAGATTTTCCAGCATTTGAACGCCCTGCAAACGCAATTTCATAACCATCATCTGGCGGGAGTTGGTCTATTTCAGCAACACTTTTAAGAAAGCTTGCACGTTGATAGTTCATAGCCATTTTATTATCTCTTTGAAAAATTATTTATTGATTGTATAGCAAAATATAAGAAAATGAAGCATATTTGTATGGCTAATAAAATGATTGAAAGGGAAAAGTAAGATGGAAAACGATCAATTAGGGCTGATTTCTCATGATTTAATGGTAGAAAATTTAGCAAATGCGATTACACAATTAAAAGATAAAATCATTGCCCAAGGTGATAAACCACATATAACAGTTGAAGAACAGCTAGATATCTTAGATCAATTAGCAGCGTTTAAATTTGGGCAATTTTTAATTCAACATCAAGGAATTAATGGTTATTGGACGCATTATATGTTAACTCACCCTTGGTTTGGGCGTAAATCAGGTAAAGATTTAGATGGCAATTCATTAACTGAATTAGAAAGTTATCTTTTAGATAGGTCACCAGTTTTATTAGCAACACAACAGCGCTTTGAAATTTTTTTACAAGAAAACCAAAAAATTGTTAAAGATAATGTTACATTAGCCTGTATTCCTTGCGGCTTAATGGGGGAGCTACTATATCTTAATTACGATAATATTAATCAGATTAATTTAGTAGGTATTGATTTTGATGCTGATGCATTACAAGGTACTCTTGCATTAGCTCAAAAGCGAAACTTAAATCAATGGGTTTCCGTTATTAATGAAGATGCCTGGCATTTAAGTGCTAATAATGAATATGATTTAATTTCTAGTAATGGCTTAAATATTTATGAACCAAGTAGTGATCGAGTTATTGCACTTTACAAAGAATTTTATCAAGCGTTAAAGTCAGGTGGTAAACTTGTGACAAGTTTTATTACTCCACCACCAACTTTATCTGATCAATCACCATGGAAAATGGATCAAATTAATCAAGGTGATTTAAGATTACAGCAGGTTATTTTTAGTGATATTTTAGGTGCTAGATGGCAGTGTTTTAGAACAGAAGCAGAAACACTTGAACAATTAACTAAAGCTGGTTTTAAAGATGTGAACTTTATTTATGATAAAGCATATATTTTTCCAACTGTAATAGCGTTTAAATAAATACTACTGATCTACTCTGATATTTAAATTTTCAAGCCACTGATTAGTTGAATCTTGAGTTCTACCAAAAAATAATAAATGTGATGAACGTTGATTAGCTTGATTATGCATGGTTGTTATCTCTTCTTGTAAATTTAAATTTTCTTCACCAGTAAGTCGTTCATAGAAATGTTTGACCCTTTGAGGTACTTCATATTTTTTTCCATCAATTGTCACTTTATGACTGCTTCCAAAAGCACCAAGATCAAACCCTTGAATGATTTTGCGCTCAAACTCTTTAGTTAGTTTTTGCCTAGGTTCTAACTCAATATCTTCAAAAGTCAGGGTGCGAGTAACAGCTTTATGATCACTTGCTTCCCGACCATTTGGTTTTGTAATTTGATGAGTGTGTACGCTGTGCTCCTCAGCTGTAAATTTTCCTCTGTCACCATGGTTTTTAAAACCAATATTATCGAGTGCGCCTATTTTGCGGTTATGGGTTGCATCTTCTGATTGCTTAATATTTCCATTCCTATCAAATTTTAGATAGCTTAAAAACTCAGACTTTCCAAACATAAATCCATTAAAACCATCTGGATGACCTTGATTATATAATGGGTCAAACCGTTCAATTAATTCTTGGTGCAATTGTTGATGACGCTCTGTATTTTCTAATACTTGTTGGTGACTAGGGCGCCCATCTGGCCACTGGTCTAAGTGTTCATCAATATAATGATCAATATATTGAATAAAATTTCTATGATCTATATATAAATCACTATGTAAACGTTCATTTAAATCACCCATTAAGATAATACTATCCACATGATCTTGATGTTTTTTTTGATCTAAGAAATGATCAGTTAAAGCATTTCGCTCATCAGTTCTATATGCTTCATTACCAGAGTCAAAGTGCCCACCTACAAGACCAACTCTTGAATTGCCTATACGTAATGTTGTGTAGGTCCCACCTTTATTAAATCCATGAACCCAACTTTCTTGCCCTGAGTTTTTCTTTTCAACAATAATTTCATTGAGTCGGTCATTTCTAACTAAAACAACAGAGCCGACTTTACCAATTTCAAATGGTTTAGTCATTGTACGAAAACTCTCGTTATAAGCTAAGGTATAACCTTCTGAGTTTTCACCTAAATTTCTTAGGCGTTTAGCGATACGCTCACCTAAGTTTTCACCATGCCAGCTATTGGCTGCTTCTTGAAAACTAATAAAGATTGCATCTGGTTGTTCATTTTCTACATCCAATGTGCTTGTAAGTTGATCAACAGAGTCTTTATGTAGATTACTATTTGCAGCATTAAAAGTAAGTGTTTTAATGTTATATGGCCCTGGCATTGCAACCTCCTATTATTTAGATATTGAGTTATTAATTTTTATATGGTTGATTATTTTTGTAATGGTGCAAGATGTCAAATGCATTTTGAAATAACAATTGATTGTTTAATAAAAGGAAATTAGAAAAAAAATTCTTATCTCTGATTATGAAAATTTAATTTAGCTTTGTTTTATAAACAAATGGGTATAAATTTTTGATTTGTTCAATTTTAACTTAGCTTGAAATAGACACTGAAATAAAAGTTATGTTAAATATTCTTACTTTTAAATTTCACTGTCAATATTTTTACAAAAGAGTAAAATATAAACCTTGCTATAAGTTACACTGAAAATAGATAGAACCAAGAATTAAAAATAGGATTAAATGTTAAGATGAAAGAAACTCAAGATTTATTATTTGAGATTGGAACAGAAGAGTTGCCACCTAAGGCATTAAAAAATCTTGCAGAGAGTTTAGCATCCAGTTTAGAAAAACAACTTCAAAAAAATGGCTTTGGGTTTGAAAAAGTCTCTTATTATGCATCACCAAGACGATTAGCTGTTATTATTGATAAAGTTCAAGTTGCGCAAAAGGATAAAAAAATAACACGTCAAGGACCCTTTGTGACAGCTGCTTTTGATAAAGAAGGTAAAGCAACACAAGCGGCTTTAGGCTTTGCTCGATCTTGTGGTGTAGAAGATATTAATCAATTAGATAAAGTTGATACTGAAAAAGGTGAAAAGCTAGCATTTGATATAGTAGAAAAAGGTAAAATGTTAACAGGTGTGATTGAGGCAATGCTTAAACAAGCAATTAAATCACTACCAATTCCTAAAATGATGCGTTGGGGTAACTATGATTATCAGTTTGTGCGTCCAGTTCACTGGATTGTATTAATGTTAGGTGATCATATCATCCCAATTCATTTATTTGGTCATAAAGCAACGGATATCACTTATGGGCATCGTTTTCATGCACCTAAAGCTATTACCATTACAGAGCCAAAAGCCTATGTCGAATCACTTAAAGAGCAAGGGCATGTTTTAGTTGATTGGGATGAGCGAAGATCGATGCTAATTAATCAAGCTAATGAAATTGCAAATCAGTATCAAGCTAAAGTAGCTTTAGATGAAGATTTAGTTGAAGAAGTAACAGCAATTGTTGAATACCCACATGCATTAGCGATTGAATTTGATGAACACTTTTTACGTGTACCACAAGAGGCATTAATCTCAGCCATGCAAGGTCATCAAAAATGCTTCCCAATCGTTGATTTTAATGACAAACTTAAAAATTATTGTATAACGATTAGTAATATTGATAGTCAGTACCCGCAAGCTGTCATTGATGGCAATAAAAAAGTCATTACAGCACGCCTATCAGATGCAGCATTTTTCTATGATACAGATTTAAAAACGCCATTAGATTCGCATTTAATCCGCTTAGAACATGTCACTTTTCAAAAAGCATTAGGTACAATGGCAGATAAATCTAAGCGTATAGCCGAATTGGCACAGTGGATTGCTGATAAATTAAATGAAAATAAAGATCATGCTTTTCGTAGTGGTATCTTATCTAAAACTGATTTAATGACAGAAATGGTTTATGAATTTCCTGAACTTCAGGGGGTGATGGGACGTTATTATGCCAAAGCACATGGTGAAGTAGATGAAGTTGCTAATGCATTATATGATCAGTATTTACCTCGATTTTCAGGTGATGAACTACCAAAAACTGTGATAAGTCAGTCAGTTGCTTTAGCGGATCGGCTTGATACACTAGTGGGTATTTTTGGTGTTGGCCTAAAACCCACAGGTGAAAAAGATCCATTTGCACTACGTCGCCAGGCATTAGGTGTATTAAGAATATTAAAAGAATATGATTTAAAGCTTGATTTGAATGCCTTGCTTGAAAAAGCTAAGTCGCTATATGCTGTTCATTTAGATGATCAAAGTGTTTTAGATGTATTTGATTTTATGATGGAACGCCTAAAAGGTATTTATCGTGATGAAGGTGTTAATCCACAGATTTTTGAATCAATAAGAGCTTTAAATATTACGCACATTGGTGACTTTAGTCGTAGAGTAGATGCAGTTTGTAAATTTATTGACTTACCGCAAGCACAAGTTTTAGCGAGTCTTAATAAGCGTGTTGCACAAATTTTACAGAAAAATTTTAGTGGTGATATGTCAGATTATGTTAATGCAGACTTACTCAGTGAATCACAAGAGCAAAGTTTATATGATCAAATGCATCAAGTTAAAGAACAAGTATCTGATTTGTTAGAAGCAGAAAATTATGATCAGTCATTAGCAGCATTAACAGAGTTAGAAACGGCCATTAGTCAGTTTTTTGATCATGTGATGGTGATGACAGAAGATGAAAAAGTAAGGGTTAATCGCCTTGCTTTATTAAAACAATTACAACAAAATTTAAATCGCGTTGCAGATATATCTGAGCTGGCAATTTAGCTTTAATCTGTATGCTGATATCTGCTACAATAAACCTAGTCTAATAATTTTAGATTTTTATTTGTCAATTTAATCATAAAAAGGAATCGTTTAGTCATGAGTGATAGAACACAAGCGTTAAATGCAGCATTATCGCAGATTGAAAGGCAGTTTGGCAAGGGATCGATCATGCGTATGGGAGATCAACCAAAAGCACGTGATCTTGAAGTAATCTCAACAGGCTCACTTGGGCTTGATGTTGCATTGGGTGTTGGTGGTTTACCAAAGGGCAGAGTTGTTGAAATATATGGTGCAGAATCTTCGGGTAAAACAACGCTAACATTACAAGCTATTGCAGAGTGCCAAAAACAAGGTGGTACAGCAGCATTTATTGATGCAGAGCATGCATTAGATCCTGTTTATGCAGAAGCTTTAGGTGTTAAGGTAGATGATTTAATAGTCTCTCAACCAGATACAGGTGAGCAGGCTTTAGAAATTGTTGATATGTTAGTTCGCTCAGGTGCTTGTGATATTGTGATTATCGATTCAGTTGCAGCATTAACGCCAAAGGCAGAAATTGAAGGTGATATGGGTGACTCACATATGGGTTTACAAGCACGTTTGATGTCACAAGCTTTAAGAAAATTAACAGCAAATATTAAACGTTCAAATACTTTAGTTGTATTTATTAACCAAATTAGGATGAAAATTGGGGTTATGTTTGGTAACCCTGAAACAACAACAGGTGGTAATGCATTGAAGTTTTATGCATCCGTTCGCCTTGAGATTCGTCGTGGTTCACCGATTAAAAAAGGTGATGAAATCTTGGGTAATGAAACCAAAGTAAAAGTCGTTAAAAATAAAGTATCACCACCATTTAAACAAGCAGAGTTTGATATTCTATATGGTGAAGGGACATCATTTGAAGGTGAGATTATTGATTTAGGTGTTAAAAATAAACTCATTGAAAAAGCAGGTGCTTGGTATAGCTATAAGGGTCAGAAAATTGGTCAAGGTAAAGAAAATGTTCGTCAATGGCTTAAAGAAAATGTTGAGGCAAAAGCTGAACTTGATAAAGCCATTCGTGAGATTTCACTACCTAAGAAAAATCAGGAATTAAATGAGGCGACAACACCTGATCAATTGAATGATTAATAAAGCATCAAAGCTTAAATATGCTAAAAACTATGCAATATCTTTATTAGCAAAACGAGAGTATGCAACGAAAGAGTTAAAAGAAAAGCTAAGAAAATATCACTTAGATAATCAAGAAATTGATAGCTTATTGATTGAGTTAGCTGAAAAAGGATTTCAAAGTGACTATCGTTTTGCTGAAAGTTTTGTGCGCTTTAATATAAGTCAAAATCGTGGCCGTTATCGCATTTTAGGCGAATTAAAACAAAAAGGTATTGGTTCAGATTTATTTGAAGAGGTAATTGATAAAATTAAGCCTAATTGGAATGTGCTATGCTTAAATCGAGTTGGGAAATATATTAACTCAAATGAAACATTAAATGATTTTAAGCTAGTAGAAAAGTTAAAGCGCTATTTGGTTTATCATGGATTTTCATTTGATGAAATTAATGAGGCGATTAAGCAAATGAAAGATAAAGAAGTTTAAATAGGTAGTAATATGATAGAAACTGACCGAATTGTATCAGGATCAGAAAAGCCAGATGACTTTTTAATCGACCGAGCGATTCGTCCTAAAACTTTGAGTGAGTATGAAGGCCAACCTAAAGTTCGTCAACAAATGGATATATTCATTAAAGCAGCTAGAAAACGCTCTGATGCATTAGATCATGTATTGATTTTTGGGCCACCAGGGTTAGGTAAAACAACGTTATCTCATATTATTGCCAATGAAATGGGTGTTAACTTGCGTCAAACATCAGGCCCTGTGATTGAAAAAGCTGGTGATTTGGCAGCAATTTTAACCAATTTAGAAACCAATGATGTATTATTTATTGATGAAATTCATCGTTTAAGTCCTGTTGTTGAAGAAGTATTATATCCTGCGATGGAAGATAATCAGTTGGATATTATGATTGGTGAAGGGCCTGCTGCACGTTCGATTAAAATTGATCTACCACCTTTTACATTAGTTGGTGCAACGACAAGAGCAGGACTTTTAACTTCTCCATTAAGAGACCGTTTTGGTATTGTTCAGCGATTAGAGTTTTATAATGTTGAAGATTTAACATCCATTGTTTTACGTTCAGCTGATAAGTTAGAAATACAGATAGAGAAAGATGGTGCCAAAGAAATTGCTAGACGCTCTCGTGGCACACCAAGAATTGCCAATCGCTTATTACGCCGAGTTAGAGATTATGTTGAAGTTGAATCAAATGGCATTATTACCCAAGAGAATGCAGATAAAGCGTTAGTGATGATTAATGTTGATCCAGTTGGCTTTGATCATATGGATCGGAGTTATTTATCAATATTAATTGAAAAATTTAGTGGTGGGCCTGTTGGTGTTGATACCTTATCAGCTGCAATTGGTGAAGAAAAAGGTACCATTGAAGATGTGATTGAACCTTATTTAATACAGCAAGGGTATCTTATGCGTACAGCAAGAGGGCGTACAGCAACCATTCATGCCTATAAACATTTTAATATTCCAATGCCAAAAAGTGATAGTTAGTTGAAATTTAAGCATATAAAAAATGTGCATTCTGACACAGCGATTGTCTTTTTACATGGCTGGTGTTGTCATTATGATGATTTTAAGGCTCAGGTGGCGTTTTTCAAAAATAAGTTTCCAATTATTTTGCCGGATTATACAAACTTTATTTTAGAAAAGGTTAAATTAGGTGAACTCATTAATTTTACAGACTGTATTGATCAAGTAGCAGAATGTATTCAGTCATTTGAGTATTCGAAACTAGTTATCATTGGCCATAGTATGGGGGGTGCAATAGCGCTTTCATTAGCTTTAAAGTTTCAAAACCAATTACGCGCATTATTTATATTAGATACAACCATTTCTTCAGATATATCAAAAGATACAAAAACATTTTTAGATGAAATTACAAAACTTGAAGGTGAACAGATTTTTCTTAATGGTATGAAAAAATTGTTTGTTTGTGAAGAGTATGATGATTTAGCTTTGATGGATCAAAAAATCATATCGATGTCTGAAGTATGGAAAAATGCGCCAAAGATATTTTCTGATTTGCTTTATCAAGCAATTTTAGTAGATAAAGTTAAACAGTTAAAAATACTAGAGCCAGATATACCAATTGTATACTTGACGTCAATTGAAGCAAGACATAGAGCCGATATTGTAAAAAAGATATCTAAAAAAATTAAAGTTTATTATTTAGCATCGGGTCATTTTTTAATGTTTCATGCAAAAGATAAATTAAATCAGCTTATTGATCAAGAAGTATGCAGTATTTTATAAAATATCATAATGCACTATATTGAATTAATGTAACAAAGAAAATAATTTCAACCTGAGTTCGAAAATAGCATTTAATTTAACCATTTGATCTTTATGGTGTTATGATGAGATAAATATTCACAAAATAATACCACTCATCATGGAAGATTTATTCATCACAACCTTTTGTTGCCTAGACGACTTTTGCATTATCCTTGAAAAGCAATTAAAAGCCAACACTAAGGATTGAACAATAACAGCTACTAAATCAAAAGAGTATTATTGAAGCTTTATTTGATCACTTAAAAAATTCATTGATGCTTTGGCATACGAGACATCGTTCAGTTTGACTTATTTGCTTTCTGCATTAACTGCATGGACTCTTAGCCCAATTAAGATTTCAGCCCAAAAGAAGATTGCTTATGTGAAAAGTTAATTATCGAGTAGCTATTATGAATAAGTTGATTGCTATTATCAGTTCTGTAATAAAAAGAGGGTCACCCTGGATGAAAATAAATCAGATTGATGCATGACTTTTATAACAGATGCTGAGGTTAAGGTAATAACATTATCTATTAGGTTACTTTTTTCGAATAATAAAAAAGTTTAGTGCTTTACAATTAAGAAGCATTGCGTTATTATTTCCAGTGTCTATATATGAGGGTTGTACTGTATGAAAATAATTATAAAAATAGCTTCATTTTTTTGCTTTATCTTTTCAGCTAATATATATGCTGGAACAACTTTTGATTTTACAATTAAAAATACAAGTAATTATTCTGTAAAAGTGACTCAAGGTAATTGGCAATGTATAAAAATGCTTGTTAACTTCATTAATGGAGCAATACTTACGACAAATGATGAAATGATTTTTAAAGTTCAAGATAAGGCTGAGGGTAGCTGTGAAGGAAAGGAAAAGCATTTTACAATATACTATCAATTTCTTGATGAGAATAATGAACCATTTGGAGATAAAAAAGGAATTGAATGGGCTCGTTATAAAAAAGATGGTGACTGGGGGTTTATTGTTAGAGGAGATACAAAAGGTACTGTGATTTTGGACTCAGCAAATTGTAATGGACAAGATTGTGAAAATAAATGGGCATCTGGTAAGAAAGGTAATATGTTTATTGAAACAACCGATGGTTTTGGGAAATACAAATCAATTGGTTTAGGTGAAATAGTAGTTACTGATGGAGTTGGAAAATTACTTGAAATAACTGAAATTGACCTTAGTTCTACTGATGATGTTTATATCTTTCATTTTAGTAATACTCATGGAGCTTGTCGTTATGTAAATAAGATGATGACTTGTGATCATGGTATTAACTTAATATTTAAATCAGAGTCGTATATATTCTTTTGTAAACAAGTAGATAGAGAAGAGTCAGCATGTCCATGGATCTCTATATCTGAAGGTATAAATAGTTACCATGCTAATATAAATATTTATTAACCTCAGCATCTGTTATAAAAGTCATGCATCAATCTGATTTATTTTCATCCAGGGTGACCCTCTTTTTATTACAGAACTGATAATAGCAGTCAACTTATTCATAATAGCTACTCGATAATTAACTTTTCACAAATGAGAATGAATCTTAATAATTGTGTTTAATTATATATCATAATTTATCTGTTTATTTTTTGATCTTGTTTTGTTATTATTTTAAAAATAAATGTAATTAATATAATTTATTAAATTAAGTTTCATATGGTTGGGTTGCATTGGAAGTCAGAAGAAGAAAAAGCAAAAGAATGGGAAATTGCAAAAAAATATCTTAAAGCTAAACAATTTATAGATGGTGTAAAACTTAAACGTTCAAAGGGCATAATATCGCCTAATCAATATAGGGATTTACAAGATAAACTTCATTCTATAGCGCATTCTTTTATTTCTGTAAATGAGCAAATCTTAGCAATGGCAGGTAAAGGTAATATTTTAGGAGAAGGCTCATTTGGAAAAGTAAAGCTAGCTGAAAATGAACAAGGTCAGCTATTTGCTATAAAAATAGTCTATGAAGCATATAAATCTGAAGATGAACTAGAAATTTTAAAAGATATTAATATACTAAGAGGGTATGCAACAAGGGAAGATAAACATTATATTGTTTTAGACTATTTAGGTGAGACATTAGATAATCTTTCGTTTCAAGATGAAAGACACAGGTTGAATGTGGGTTATCAATTAATTCATTTAGTATGTGGTTTAAATACAGGTAAGTTTTCAAATCAAAGCAAAGCAATATTTCATAATGATATTAAACCTGAAAACATTGTTATAGATGAGAAGGGAATTGTACGCTTAATAGATTTTGGTTCAGCATCGAAAGAAAAATCAATTACACTAAGACAAGGGACGCCATATTATCAGGCACCAGAAGTAGAAAAAGTTGGATATAGTTTAAAAACAGATACTTATTCATTAGGATTAACATTACAAACATTTTTGCCCAAAAACTCAAAATTAATGCATACAGCAGAGTTAATGACAGCAAAAGATCCTCAACAGAGACCTGATAAAGAAGCTGTGATATTTGATTTTTTAACCGAAATGTATCCTAAGGTTGATGAACTATCTGCACAACTTAATGCTTTTGGTTTTAAGCTAAGTGCTCATCAAGCAAGAGCCATATCTGTTTTATTAGAAAGTTCAACGCCAGATCTAAATTTAACTATTGCAGCAAATATTGAAGCTATTAAAAATAATGGTGTTTTGTTAGAAGCTTTAAACTGTGCTTATGACTATCTGAATTCTGGGCAGTTTTACTTTAATAGTGGTCATGGTGATCATGGTAGAGGGCAAACTTATATTTTTGTACAGAATTTGATGAGTATTAAAGATAAAAATATGAATAATATAAGAAATGAAATGTCTAACTGGGTTAAAGGTTATGGCATATTTGCTCGTGCTTCAGGTGAAGATGAATATTCAAGATTAGGTTGTGCAAAAAGAGCTTCGTTTTGTCAAGGTGATAATGAGATGGATTTATTTTTTAAGCATGATCAAAAAACACAGGACAAAGATAAGGATAGTGGCTGTATCATTTCATAGGTGCATTTTAATAAAGTTATATATAAACCATAAATAATATATCATTTTACAAATAAATATTCTAACTTTCTTGCCACCAAAGTCTTGCCTTAGATTATAATAAACGTAAGAATAAGCATAGAAAATTTAAATCATAAGGATTGGAGAAAATCGTGACAAATAATCTGTCAATTTGGCATCTGGTAGGTAGTGCAGATCCAGTCGTAAAGTTTATTTTATTGGTATTGTTAGTTTGCTCTATTTGGAGCTGGGCAATTATCATTCAAAGAACTTTATTAATTAAACAATATCGAAAAAATGATCGAGATTTTGAAAAGCGTTTCTGGTCTGGTTCTGATATGGGTAGGCTATATCAAAATTTAGATAAAAATGAAGGCTTACTACAAGGTATTGTTGGTGTATTTCATAGTGGCTTTAAGGAATTTATGAAATTACATAAACGAAATGGTATTGGTGCTGATGCGATTATTGATGGTATTAATCGCGTTATGAGAGTGACAATCACAAGAGAAGCTGATCGACTTGAAAATCAATTATCTTTATTAGCAACGATTGGTTCAGTTGCACCATATATTGGTTTATTAGGTACAGTTTGGGGTATTATGGCGTCATTTACTGTTCTAGGCGGTGTAGAGCAAGCAACACTTTCAATGGTGGCACCGCATATTGCAGAAGCACTTATTGCGACAGCTTTAGGGCTATTTGTTGCGATTCCAGCTGTGATTGCTTTTAATCGATTAAGTCGCTCGATTGATCTTCGTGTTGCTGAGTTTGAGAACTTTCAAGATGAATTTTGCAGCATTATCCATCGTGAGGTTCATACACAACGTTAATTGAAAAATTAGGATGTATACTATATGGCTTATATGAAACGTCATAGAACAAAGCGTAAGGTATCTGCTGATATTAATGTTGTACCTTATATTGATGTGATGCTTGTTTTATTAGTTATTTTTATGATTACAACACCGATGTTAACACAAGGTGTTAAGGTTGATTTGCCACAAGCAACGGCTAAAAAGATTCCACCAAAATCTGAAAAACCAATGATAATTACAGTCAATAATAAGGGGCAGTATTTTTTAAATATTGCAGATCAGCCTAAATTACCTTTAACATCACAGTCATTATTACTTAGAGTCAAAACGGAATTAAATAAAGATCATTCACGTCAAGTATTTGTCCGTGGTGATAAAAATGCTAATTATGGAGAAGTAGTTTCAGCAATGGTATTACTTCAAAAAGCAGGCGCACCCAGTGTTGGGTTAATGACGGATGATGATGCATAAAAAAAAGTTTGCCAATTCATATAAAGGATTATTGCAGTTTGAGTTTTCATCGCGTAAAACATCATCAATTGCATTATTTGTTTCTGTTATATTGCATTTAATTGCTGCTATTTTATTGGTTATATTTTTAACCAATGACCAACCACAAAAAAAACGCACAGTTTCTATCTCAGTTAACCCAGTAGCAAATCAATCAATCGTTCAAGCTTCTGTTGTCTCTTCTAAAGCGGTAAATAATGAGCTAAATCGTTTAGATCAAATCAAAGAACAAAAACGTCAGGCAGAAATTCAAAAACAAAAGCAAATCCAGCGCCAAAAATATCTTCAAGAGCAAAAACGTAAAAAAGCTTTAGCACAAGCTAAGGCTAAAGCAAAATTAGAAGCACAAAAGAAAAAGCAATTAGCAGAGAAAAAGCGCCAGGATGAATTAAAAAAACAAAAAGAAGATCAAGCTAAAAAACAACAGCAGTTAGACTCACTTAAAAATCTAGGTTTAGCAGACATTGATCAACAAATTACTCAAGCTAATAATGCACAAAGACAAGCTCAGATTAAAGCACAAAATCAACAACGTTTAGCGACCGAGGCTGATCGCTATAAAGCATTGATTAAGCAGGTAATTCAGTCTAACTGGACGGACCCTGAGTCACTATCAGAAGATAATGTTGTTTGGCTTAAAATTTCATTAAACTTAAATGGTGATGTTCAATCTGTCAGTATTTATAAGTCCAGTGGTAATGCGATTTTTGATCGACAAGCAATTTTAGCAGTTAAAAAAGCACAGCAATTGCCAATGCCACAGTCAGAAACATTAAAAAAACAATTTCAAAATATAACTTTAAGTTTTGGAGGAAATGATTGATGAAATCAATGCGTCTGAGTATTTATCTTAGTATCTTTTTTTCGATTCTATTAGCATATAATCAAAGTTTTGCTGATATTTCAATTCATATTGAAAAGGGAGTCGACCGCCCTTATCCAATTGCAATTATTCCATTTAGTGGTAATGTACAATCATCAGAAGTTGTAGGAATTCTTGAAAAAGATTTAACAAATTCAGGCCGCTTTAGTTTATTAACAGAAGCTAAGATGCCTCAAAAAACATCAAATGTTAAGGATTTAAATTTAGTTCAATGGTCTAAAACAGGTGTTGAGTTTATTGTGTTAGGCCAAGTCAGCCAATCAACAGATAATCACTATGATGTATCTTTCTATTTAATTAGCCAATTAGGTGGACGATCACTAATTGCTAAAGCTTTTAAAAACATTCCCCAATCACAATTACGCGCTTTAGCACATCATATTAGTGATTTAATTTATCAAGGTGTTACGGGAACAAAGGGGTATTTCTCAACAAAATTAACCTATGTTGAAGTATTAAACCCATATGACCAAAAAAAGGCAGTGTATAAACTTGTTGTATCAGATTATGACGGAGTTAACCCTCAAGTATTATTAAAGCAAACAGGTATTCCAATTGCATCACCGACGTGGTCACCTGATGGTAAGTATATTGCTTATGTTAGCTATATTAATGGACGTATGGCAATTTATCGAATTAGTATTGTGACTGGCAAACGTCAATTAGTTTCAAATCTTGAAGGTATCAATAGTGCACCTGCTTTTGGGCCAGATGATACTTTAATGGCTTTAGCTTTATCAAAAGGGACAAGCTATTATACAAATATCTATTTATTTAATCTTAAAAAGCATAATCTTGAAAAATTAACCTCAGTTGGTATCAATACATCGCCTGCCTTTTCACCCGATGGTCAGTCATTAATATTTACGTCCAATCGAAGTGGTTTACCACAAATTTATCAACTTCAAATTGGTGAAAGCTATCCTAAAAGACTAACATTTGATGGCGTACAAAATATGGATGCACATTTCACTCCAAATGGTAAAGCAATTGTTTTTATGCATCAAGCACAAAGAGGAGGTGATTTAAATATTGCTAAACAGAGTTTAAAAGATGGTGATATCACAGTATTAACAGGTGGTAATGTAGATAAATCACCTAGTATATCACCTAATGGACAGATGGTAGTTTATACGCGTGCTTTAACCAATGGAAAGATTAATTTAGCGATGGTATCACTTGATGGGCAGGTACACATAGACTTACCAACAACAAAAGGTAATGTGCAGTCGCCTTCATGGTCGCCATACTTATGAGTAATTCATATCATATGGGACTAAACTATTGGGCGAAGAAGTATTTTTTTGCTAATCTTTAGGACATGCATTTTAAATTTAGATTATATAAAATATAAAGGAGCTAGAGTAATGACTATGAAAATAAATAAGTTAGTTGGCGTATTGGCAGCTGTATTATTAGCAGGGTGTGCAACTCAGAAAGGTGCGCCAATTGTTGATGCTGATGGCAATGCTTATGGGCCAGATGGTAGTAGTAATAGCGTCTCATCTCATGGTTTAGGAGAGCAAGGTAAAACATTTAGTGGGGAAGAGTTAGCTAAATATAATAGTATGATCAATGATTCACAAGACTATACGGATCAACAAAAATTAGAAATGGTTCAAAAGTTAAGCCAAATGCCTGTAACTGTTTATTTTGCATTTAATAGTTATTATTTGAAAAAATCCTCCAGAGATAATTTAGATAAAGTGGCGAGCTTTTTAGTTGAATATCCAAAACAAATTGTACGCATTGAAGGCCATACTGACCCACGTGGTAGCGAGAGTTATAATTTAAATCTAGGCCAAAAGCGTGCTGATAGTGCAAAAGATTATTTACTTAAACATGGCGTTTCTAAAGATCAGATATGTACTGTCAGTTTTGGTGAGTTAAAACCTGCAGCATCTCCGGATGATTTTGGTGGTGATTGGAAAAAAGCTTATGATTTAGATCGCCGTGATGTATTAGTCTATGGTCAGTCATGCGAAGGTGTTAGTTAATCAATGGCTATTAATCAAGCAATCAAAAAAATAGCCTTGCCTTTGGTGATTAGTTTAAGCTTATCAACAAATGTATTTGCTGCGACAAATGAGCAGCTTCAAAATCAAGTAAATCAGTTAAATACTAAAGTTAGGCAGTTAGAAAATCAAATTAATTATTTAATGGATCGGCTAGAGAAATATAATCAATATCAATCTAGTATTGATAATTTGCGTAATCAAATTGAAGTAAATAATCATAAGATTCAGACAACTGATGATAAAATTACACAAACAAATAAAGTCTATGATCAAAAGCTATCTGACGTTCAAAAAGATTTAAGTGCGCAGATTAAAAAAGTTGAAGCACAAAAGCTTAGAGATCCTCAAGATGTTGCTTATGAAAAAGCCTATAACCTAATGCTTAAGCGGCAATATAAAAGTGCATTAAAAGGCTTTAGTGACTATGTAAATAGTTATTATAATGGTAGGTATTATTCAAAAAGTCTTTATTATATGGGCGTACTTTATTTAGCTGATGGTAAAGTATCTTCAGCAAAAAGTAAGTTTAAGCGAATTGTCGATCGTTATCCAAAGAGTGAGAAGTATCCAGATTCGTTAGTACAACTAGGTGCTATTTGTCGTGTAGAAGGTAATACTAAATTAGCTAAATCTTATTTTAATAAAGTTATTAAAAACTATCCAAATTCAAAGGCAGCAAATTTAGCAAAAACAGAACTGAAAAAAATAAAATCTTAATAGTCTAGTGAGATTTGCTGGACTTTTCCAACTTTTAATTATTTCAAAATAATCAGTCATTTTTTTATGTGTAATCAATCAACTATTAATTTTAAGTAATTATTTTGTTTCTATTTTAATTAAGTAAATTCAAAAATTAGATGACTTTAATTAATCACACTGATAAAAATTAGATATAACTGAATTGAGAATATAGTTTAACTATGGAGGTGTTGCATTATGCTATATCGAGATTTATTAAGTCATTTTAAAAGTGTTTTAATTATGAGTCAGGTGGCATTTACTCGCCGTTGTCTTACTGTTAATAGCATAGGAAGTAGTATTGAAGATCAATATTCAGGAAATATTTCAGGTATAAAAGATTTTTACAATGCGCGGATGAAAAAATTTCTTGAAGAAGTCAGGTATAAACCATCAAGTAATAGTGACTTACTATTTATTGAAGATGTAACATATGACCACTTTGAAAATAATTGTAAAAATTTATTAGATGATATTGAGGTTGATCGAAATACACTTCCAAATCTAATTTTACTAGAAATGACATTAAAGCATATTGTTGAAATTGATGATTATAAATTAAGTAATTTTATAAAAATGATGGCAAAAACAATATATCCAGATATTCCAGAATATTTAATTGAACAGAATGTTAGCAAGTTAAGGCAAAATGCTTTAGAAAAAATAAATTCTCGTTTAAATATAAATCAGCCATTAATAAAGATTGATTCCCTAAATAGTAAAATAGATGGTTTAAATCATGAAATAGATGATTTAACTCAACAATATGATGAGCTTCAAAGTAAATATAATAAAATAAAAGAAATTAAGCAGGAAGCTAATATTATTTTACAAAATCAAGTTAGATTTTTAGAAGATATGGCATATGAGTATGTGGTTGGTTCTGAACAAGTATATAGCTCAACATCTGCAAATAAGATAAAACCCCATGATAGAAATGATTTTCATAAAATTTTCAGCTCTGATATGTTTGAATATAGTGAGTACTTTCCAAAACTTAAAAATTCATATCAAACAAACTCAGAAATGTTTGAAGAGGTGTTAAGTAATATTTTTCATAACTGTATTACTAATCGTAAAACAGCATTTATTCGAACACCCTTACAAGCAGGTGAAATGTCTCTTTATTTCATAGATGCAATTAATGCAAATCAAAGTAATTTAGGTATTAAAGCGTTACGTGGTAATGCAAGAACTAAAGAAAAATTTGCTTCTCAACGTTTAGATAATTGTCCATTTAATTTAAAAATGGCTTATGAAAGTGAACTTTTGAAGTTAGCAAATGAAGGACGAGATGTAGCATTGCCAGGTACTACTTCTGTTGAAGATTTAGAATTAGAAATAGAAACACAGTTAGATGATATTAGTGAAAGAATTGGTGAAAAGCAGCAACAGCGCAATCAAAAATTAGGTCGGCTTGAACAAAAAGTTCATCGCAATGGTGGTATATTAAAAGAAGCATATAAAAGAAGTCTTGAGGTAGTAGATAATGTGGAAGTAATGCAGTCACAAGTACAAGAACAAAATCAGCTCAAAGACTCATTAAAAGCTGCTTTAATAAATGCTACTACCAAAGCAATGAAAAATATGGCTGATAGGAGTTATAAAAATACAGATAAATATAAAACATTAGACTATATTTTTAATAAAATTGATGATTTAGATCAAGATGATAGCGAAAATTTAACAAAGTATTTTTATTTGCTTGAGAGAACTGCTAGTACAAAGCGCGGTCTATTTGGTCGTAAATGGGGAAAAGCTGATACTTATTTGGCAATTAGTTCTGATTTAACTCAAATTAGAGCTAAGTATGATTTTGTTGCTACTGTACAAAAAAATGTAGAGTCAAGCGAGCCAGCCTATATGACATATAAAAATTACTTAAGCACAAATCTTGCTGAGATACGAAATATTGGAAATGATTTATAGCTTAGATATTTTTCCACAATAAGCTTATACACAACCTTGGTTCAATTATTGATTTAAATTGTAATTTTTTGTGAAGCATGTTACCATTTTAAATGAATTTTTAAAATTAATACGGGGGGGAATTCAATATGTTCGTTACAAATAATCTTGGGCAATGTCAGGGCTTTACTGGCAGTCAGCGTGTAGTTAGTGTCGGCTGTGCTGATAATGACTATGCTATTTTTCAAACAAACGCCATTAGTTATTGTGTTGGTATTGGTATCATTGTAAAAAGCAATGATAATCTGGTAAAGCAAATTTCATTACATCACTCAATTAGTGAGCATGGTTTTAATGAAGATAGTAAAATTTTACTTAATGAATATAATCAAATGTTATCTGTAGATAGAAACATTGTTTTAAAAGCAGGGTCAGATGAATCTTATTATAATGATGGTAGATATTTTGCTTGTTCATTCGTAGAGATGTTAAACTCTACGAATGATGATGATAATGTCTCAGTTATGCTGCAAATTGGAGATAATTATGAAATCAGCTTAATTTTGGATGATTTAGAACCATGGTTTAAAGCTTATCAAGAAATAAGGAATATAAAGTTAAATGTAAATATTACCCAAGTTGATAATCCTGATCATGTCGGTTATTTTGCAATTGATAGTAATGCTAAAGTCTATATTAATCATGAAGATTATAATAATGCACTTTTGATGCCAAAAGCAAAAGCTTGCATTGAAAATATAAATGATTTAATCAAAGATAAAGAAGCGATTAAAGAAATAGTTCCTTCAAAAGTTTTATTAATCGATGAAATGTTAACTGGAGCCTGTGAGGAGTTACAAGAAGCTATTATATCTAAAGATACTGCTTCTTTATCATCTGCACTAGAAAACTATGATAATACTTTCAAGCAACTTCTTAATTTACTTGATAATAAAGAAAATCAACAAGAAGCACCATACCCGTTTCATAATAGCGAGCTAGAGGTATCACAAAAAAATAGCCAATTGAACAGTAGTTCATTTTAATTAATATTATAAAAATTAACCAGTAATATATAAACCACATTTGTCTACAAAATCCTTCACTCTTAAAGCATTTACAGATAGAATCAAAATTTGCATATAATAATCTGTCTTTAAATTGACAAAATATTAGACAAATTAAAATAGAACTTTCATTTCTACGCGTTAAACAATAAACTTTTTAAGGAACTTACAAAGTGACTATTGATATACAAGGCAAACAGATGGCATCTCATGTAAAGAATATAGAGAATAAGACAATTTCATCTCCTATTGATATTCAAATAACAAGCGAGATAGCAAAACTTAAGTGTGTATTATTAAGAAGGCCTGCAAATGAGTTAAATAATTTAACCCCTGAGATGTTAGATCAATTATTATTTGATGACATTCCGTTTTTAGAGAATGCTCAATTAGAACATGATGCATTTGCGCAAACATTAGAAGATTTGGGTGTAAATGTTGTTTATTTGGAAAAATTAGTTGGTGATGTATTAAGTGATAAAGCACTCAATATTGAGTTTATTCATCGGTTTTTGAAAGTATCAAATATCACCGAACCAAAATTAATTAATGCATTAACAGAATATTTAAGTGATTATTCAGGCCAAACGTTATGCCAAAAGCTAATGGCAGGTCTTAAAAAAACCGAGTTAGATTATTATGATACAAGTTTAAGTGGCCAAGTAAATGTAACGGATTTATTTTGGTTACAGCCAATTCCAAACTTATATTTTACTCGAGATCCAGCAACAAGTTTTGGAAATATGATATCTTTAAATAAAATGTCTACTAAGACACGTCAACGAGAAAGCCTATTTATTGAAAGTATTTTTAAGCACCACCCACAATATAAACATAATAAATTACTTGATATGAATAATGCAAAAGCATCAATTGAAGGCGGTGATATTTTAGTATTGGATGAAACAACTTTAGCAATTGGTGTCTCTCAAAGAACCGATACACAGGCAATTGAAAATTTATGTCAGGAACTTTTTTATAACTTAGACTATCAAAACCATCATAAAATAAAGAAAGTATTGGCATTTCATATACCATCTTCTCGAGCATTTATGCATTTGGATACGGTATTAACACAAGTTGATGCAAATAAACTAATCATGCATCAAGGTGTTGCAGAAGAAACAAAAGTTTATAAGTTAACACCATCTAAACATAAAGGGCTTACTTGTAGGCTTTTAACTGGTTCTGTTGAAAGTATTTTATCTGCGGAATTAGATAAAGATATTCAAATTATTTATTGTGGTGGGCGAGATAGTATTACTGGTTCTAGGGAGCAATGGAGTGATGGCGCAAATACATTAGCAGTAGCGCCAGGTGAGGTACTTGTTTACCAAAGAAATCAAAAGACCAATCAAATATTAGAAAATTTTGGAATTAAAGTGCATAAAATACCATGCTCAGAACTTTCTCGAGGACGAGGTGGGCCTAGATGTATGTCTATGCCACTAGTTAGATCAATATAATAAGGTGCTAGCTATGGACTTTATTGCTAATACTGTTGTTATGGTGGAACCTAAGCATTTTGCTTTTAATTCACAAACAGCTTCAAATAATGTATTTCAACATGATGTAGATGAAACTGATCTTGTTGCGAAAGCAACAAAAGAGTTTAAGCAAATGGTCAGTCAAATACGTGCAGTTGGTATTGATGTGATTGTATTAACTTCACCAAAAGAAAAAACACCGGATGCTGTTTTTCCAAATAATTGGTTTAGTACGCACTTAATTGATAATGAACCTTATTTATTTATTTATCCGATGTTTTCAGCCAATCGCCAAGCTGAAGTGCAGGTAGCATTATTAGAAAAAGCTTTATTAGAGCATACCAATAAACAATATAAGATCATTGATTTTAGAGAAAATTCAAACAATATAGCTTTAGAAGGAACTGGTGTTTTTGTATTTGATCATGCAAAAAAGCATGCTTTTTTATCATTATCTGAAAGGGCAGATCTTACATTAGCTGAACGAGTAGTTGCTAAGCTTGGTTATAAACTGGTTTCATTTACAAGTGTTGATCAAAAAAATAGAGCAATTTATCATACCAATGTGATGATGAGTATTGGGGATAAACTGGCATTTGTCTGTTTAGAGGCAATTTACTCTGAGCAAGAACGTGCAATGGTTAAATCAACTTTAAATCAGCTTGATAAAGTAATAATAGAATTAAGTTATAAACAGATGTATCAAATGACTGCTAATGTACTTGAGCTAAAAAATAATCAAAACCAGCATTTTTTATTATTATCAAAGTGTGCGGATAATGCTTTAGAAGAAAGTCAAAAGGAAGTAATTGATCAGTATTGTGTGCGTGTACCCTGTGATATACCAACAATTGAAACTGTTGGTGGTGGAAGTGTTCGCTGTATGTTAGCAGAAATTTTTTACTAAATAGCTTTTAAGTTTTGATATAATCATAAAAAACCACAATAGGGAATGTGTAGATGAACCAGGTTGCTGTCATTCAAATGACTTCTTCAGAATCTATTGGTTTAAACTTAATTAAGGCGAAAGAATATATTATAGAGGCATATGAATCTGGTGCAAAGTTGGTTGTATTGCCAGAATTTTTTGCTTGTTTTTCACAAAATAATGACTTTATTACAGCAGTTAAAGAACCATTAGGTAGTGGTAGGATTCAAGATTTTATCTCTGAAATGGCAAATAAGTATAATTTATGGATTGCAGGCGGTTCTTTGGCAATTGCAGATGACGATGATAATCAGCGTGCTTATAATACTTGTATTTTGTGGGACAATGAGGGCCAGAGACGAGCAGTTTATCGTAAAATGCACTTATTCGATGTAACCATTGGAGATGATGAAACGTATAATGAATCAGCACGTTATCTAAAAGGCGATGCGCCTTGTATTGTTGATACACCAATTGGTCGTATAGGTATTGCAATATGTTATGATTTAAGGTTTCCAGAAATATTTAGGCTAATGTCTGAACAAGGTGCTGAAATTATTTTATTACCAGCAGCGTTTACTTATACGACAGGGCAAAAGCATTGGGAAATTTTATTAAGAGCAAGAGCAATTGAAAATCAATGCTATCTGTTAGCCAGTGATCAAGTTGGTTTTCATGATAATGATAAAGTTCGTACCTTTGGTCATAGTATGATTATTAACCCTTGGGGTGAAGTTTTAGCAAAAAGAGAAACCGGCGAGGGTGTTATTTTATCTGAAATTAATTTAAACTATCTCAACATGTTGCGCCAGCAATTTCCTGTTTTAGCGCATAAAAGAATAAAATTTGATTATAAAACAGAATAATAGTTGAATAATTAGATACGTATTAAAAAGATAAAGAGAAGTGATTATGCAAAATGTTGCACCGAAGATTGGTTTTGTAAGTCTTGGTTGTCCTAAAAATTTAGTAGATTCTGAGCGAATAATGACACAGTTACGAGTTGATGGCTACCAAATATCAGGTTCATATGAAGATGCGGATATGGTAGTTGTTAATACCTGTGGTTTTATTAATGATGCAGTTAAAGAGTCCTTAGATACAATTGGGGAAGCGTTAAGAGAAAATGGTAAAGTTTTAGTAACAGGTTGTTTAGGCTCACGGGATAATACAATATTAGAGCAATATCCAAATGTACTAGGTGTAACAGGCGCACATGCTTATGATGAAGTTGTTGGCAGTGTACGTGAATATTTTCCAATTGCGCGCGCGCAGTTTGATTCATTAGTGCCTGAAGAAGGCATTAAATTAACACCAAGACATTATGCGTATTTGAAAATCTCTGAAGGGTGTAATAATAAATGCACTTTTTGCATTATTCCTGATATGCGTGGAAAGCTCGACTCACGTCCATTAGATGATGTGATGAAAGAAGCTGAACGTTTAGCAAAAGCAGGCGTTAAAGAATTACTTGTAATTTCACAAGATACCAGTGCTTATGGTGTTGATTTAAAATATAAAGAAGTGAACTGGCAAGGCCAAACTTATCAAAGTCGTTTAGCTGATTTAGCAAAAGCATTAGGTGAATTAGGAATTTGGGTACGTTTTCATTATGTTTATCCGTATCCACATGTCGATCATATTATCCCCTTAATGGCAGAAGGAAAAGTATTACCTTATTTAGATATTCCATTTCAGCATGCCAATCAGCGCATTTTAAAACTCATGAAACGCCCAGCGAATGCGGTGAATACATTAAATAGGATTAAAACTTGGCGAGCTATTTGTCCAGAGTTAGCAATACGTAGTACTTTTATTGTTGGATTTCCAGGAGAAAGTGATGATGAGTTTGAGGAGTTATTAGATTTCTTATATGAGGCTCAATTAGATCGAGTTGGTTGTTTTGCTTATTCTGATGTTGATGGTGCTAAAGCAAATCACTTAAAAGATCATATTCCTGAAGAAATCAAACAAGAGCGTTTGGCACGTTTTCATCAAGTTCAAGCACAAATTAGTGCAGAGAAGTTAAGACTAAAGGTTGGTAGCACACAGCAAATTATTATCGATGAAGTGAATAAAGAAGAAGGTATTTTAATTGGCAGAACCAAAGCAGATGCGCCTGAAGTCGATGGTATTGTTGCAGTGAATATTGATGCAAATGTTCAATTACATCCAGGTATGTTTACTACAGTTAAAATTACTGAAACCGATGACTATGATTTAGGTGGACAGTTAATTTAAATTGAAGCTTAAATACATTTCTGATTTTCAGCTTGAAAATTAGGTGTTTGGTGCATATTTTCTTGTTGATAAAATAAATGTGGGTTATCAGGCCTTTGAGTGGGTAAAAATGGTAGATTAAGCTGTAGTTTTGCATCAAGGAGTTCTATTTTCATTTTCTCAGAAACAGGTAAACTGAATCTTTGCAAAGTATCTTCTAGATCAATTAATACATGCTGTAGGTTATTAATATTTGGTTGATCAATTTGCATTAATTTTTCATGAAGTGTTGATAACTCACTATGCATCTCAACTTGATTAGCATCAATATCTTTAAGCTGAGCCAATATAATATGTGATAGCTTATCTTTAAGTTCAGCATTAAACTGTTTATTAAATTCAGCAGACATAGTTTGGATTGCAGGTAAAGGTTTGAATTTATCAAGCAAAATATCAGATTTATCATTTCCAAAATCAGTTTTTTCATCTGTAAATTGAATCTTTATTGGAGTTTGATCTAAGTAGATATTAGCACATGGGCAGCCGTCAGTGTTGTTATATTGAATAGTAACTTGAGTGTTAAGTGATTGATTAATTTTATCTATGTCACTAGTGTTTGAGTCGTCTAAGTCTTCATGTCCAGTATAGTAGTATGCCTGAATACTGCCAAGTTGGGAATTTTTAGCAATTGTTTCTAGGTGTTGCTTAGCAGAGTTATTTAGGTTTCCTGAGTTTAAATGATTAGCGTAGACAAATGATTCACCCTCTAAAGTTGTATATTTTACTACCAATGCTGCACATGTTAGTAATGGGCCGACTTCTATTTGATCAAACATTTGATCATCTAAAGATATATTACATGATCTGCTGACATTTAAGCTGATTTTCATATGGTGAATATCCTGTCAAGATTAGTTACATTAAATATAAATAATCAAACATAACAAAGTCAAAGCTGTAAATCAAGGATAAGATATTTTATGAAACTTATTGCCCATAAAGCATGAATATAGAAAAAAATTTAAATTGATTTAGCTTTTCCACACAATATTTTGAGATTTATAAGCCCAGCGCAAGTATAAAATAACGGCACCAATAAACATCATAATAATGCCTGCAATACTAATGCCAATTAGGCCTAGATTAAATGTAAAGCAGAAAATATAAGCTAAAGGGATACAAATAACCCAAGCGTTAATAATGCTTACAATCATTGGAAAGTGAACATCTAAGATGCCTCGAAGACTACCAACTTTTACTTCAATAATGGTATCTAAAAATAATCTTGAGCCAGTTAGAATAAGGATAGTACTTGCTAAATGCATTAACTCAGGTGTAAAGTCATGATCAGTTCCAGCATAAAATAAAATAAGCTTATCAGGGAAGATAGTAAATAAAAGCATAACAACCAATGCAAAGAAAAGCCCAATAACTAGAATTGTATTTCCATAGCGTTTGATATCAGAAACATTTTTAGCACCATAAGATTGTGCAACTAAAATTGAGCTTGTTTGTGATAACGCTAAAATAGGCACAACGAGTAATAAGAAATATTGATTAACAACTTGTTGAATGGCAAGGTCATTATTACCTAACCAACCAATCATAAATGTAATGGCTAAAAAGCTTAAGATATCACTTGCTGATTGAAGTGCAATAGGTAGGCCAATTTTAAGCATCTGTTGGATCTGAGATAATTGAATAATTTCAAAGCTTGTCAATAGATTAAATTGATAAAAATATGAATTACTAAAAAGATAAGTTGCATAAATAATAACTGATAATAACCCCCAAATTGTTGTAGATAATGCAAGGCCTGATATGCCTAATTTAGGTAAGCCAAAGTGTCCATAAATCAACCCATAAGCTAAGATGGTGGTAACGATTAAACTTAAAAAACTCATCAAAACAATCAATCGTTTACGATCGACTGCTATCAAAAACTGTTGAAAAACAAATACACACATAAATAAGGGTGCTGCAAGCATAAATACAGTAAAATATTGCTGTGCCAACATGACAGAAGATTCGGGCTGTCCTAAACATAGTAATATCTTATCTGCATTATATAAAATAACATCAATAACAACGCTTAAACCAAGTGCGATAACAATACCATTTCTAAAACATTTACCCGCATTTTCATTTTCTTTAGCACCAAATGCTTTAGCCGCTAAAATACCAACAGCTGTAATTAATGATGCGCCAATAACAAAAATTAGTGCTTGAATTGGTGTAATTAGCGCACTGGCAGCTAACTGATCATGTCCAAGATGAGCAACCATTAGCATGCCAATGAATGCTGATATCATTTGAACAAATCGTGTCATACCAACAGATAAACTAACTTGAAAGCTTTTTTTAATAATTTGATTTAAAGGTGTTTGTGATAATTGCATAAAGTAAACCTCATAGCATTAGAGTCATTGTGAAAATCATAGTTTTAAGTTTTATGCTATGTTGTTCATCTTCAGTGTATGCCTTTTAGTTATTAAATAATGATAATTATGAATGAATTCTATAGTAGAACTAATAAGAAAATCAAGCTTTAAAATCAAAACTAATCGTTTATCCAGTTAATTGCTCGTTCCATGTCATCTTCAGAAAAATATTTCATATCAGCATAAACAAATATAGAGAATAATTTACTAAGCATTTCTTGCCATATATCTTCGCCAACGATGGCAATTTTTTGAAAATCTTTTCGGTGTTTAATGCCAGTGATAAAGTCATCCCAAGCAGCTTGTAATTCCCAGCCATTAAAGTTAGTTACTTCTAGTAAAAGGCGAAGTTTTCCATACTTTGTAATGGCATCTTCAAGCGTTGGAATCAAAAATTGAATATAATCTTCGTGAGTTAATTTACCACTAACGCTGATATGTAAATACTTTCCGTTATCAATAACATTAAACATGATTTAATAGCCTGTCAGTTTATAATATATTAATTATAAAGGTGCTTAATGAATATTTTAGTTGAAGATATTAGTATTTTAAATCACTAACTCATCATTACATAATCTACGAATGACTTCAGGGTATAATTGATACTCTAATTCTTTGATACGACTCTCAAGAGAAGTAATTGTATCATCTTTATTAATTGCAAGCTTTGCTTGTGCTATTACTGTACCAGCATCAAGTGCTTCAGTAACGATATGAACGGATGTTCCATGCTCTTTATCTTTATTTTCAAGCGCCTGTTTATGCGTATGTAAGCCTTTGTATTTAGGTAATAGCGATGGATGAATATTAATGATTTTATTTTTAAAAGCTTGAATAAAGTGAGGTGTTAATATACGCATAAATCCAGCTAAGATAATAAAATCAGGCTTATAGGGTAAGATTGCTTTAATTAATGCTTGATCATAGTTTTCTCTAGTTGAATAGTCTTTGTGAGATAAATAAATTGCCGCTATTTGATGATTTTTAGCGCGAATTAAGGAGTAACTATCTTTATTAGAGATAACAGCTTGAATATTAGCAGAAATAATACCTTGCTCTATTTGGTTAATAATTGCTTGAAGATTGCTGCCATTACCAGATGTTAGAACAATTAACTTTTTTTTAGTCATAATGATAAATAACTTCAGGTATTTGCTGTTCTGATTGCTCAATATGACCAATTTGCCAAACAGTTTCTCCTAAGCTTGCGGCAGTATCAATAATTGCTGAAGCTTCATCTTCTGGAACACATAAAATCATGCCAACGCCACAGTTAAACGTTTTTAACATTTCATTCGTTTCAATATTACCCTTATCTTTTAACCACTGAAAAATACCAGGTAATTGAAAACTAGATAAATCAATCTCAGCATTGAGATAGTCAGGTAAAACTCGAGGTAAATTTTCGGTAATGCCCCCACCTGTGATATGTGCAACACCTTTAATAGTATGTTTTTTAATTAATTCTAAAATGCTATTAACATAGATTCTAGTTGGCTTTAATAAAGTGTCACCTAAGGTTGTGTTTTCAAAAGTTTCAGATAAATCAGCATTGGAATATTCGATAACCTTTCTAACTAAAGAGTAACCATTTGAGTGAATGCCTGAGGCGCTCAGTGCAATTAATGTATCACCTGGTTGAATATACTGCCCTGATATAATCTCATCTTTTTCAACAATACCAACACAAAACCCAGCTAAATCATAATCATCTTTAGCGTACATCCCAGGCATCTCAGCCGTTTCACCACCAACTAATGAGCAGTTTGCTTGATGACAACCCTCGGCAATACCTTTGATTACTGACTCAGCCGTATTAACATCGAGTTGACCTGTTGCATAATAGTCTAGAAAAAATAAAGGCTCAGCACCTGTAACGATTAAGTCATTAACACACATTGCAACTAAATCAATACCGATTGAACCATGTTTATTAAGTTCTAGTGCTAGCTTTAGCTTTGTGCCAACGCCATCAGTGCCTGAGACTAAAACAGGGTTTTGATATTTATTTAATGGTAATTCAAATAAAGCACCAAATCCGCCAAGCCCAGTTAAAACTTCTTTTCTATGCGTTGCTTTAGCATATTGACCGATGCGTTTAACAAGTGTATTACCAGCATCAATATCAACACCAGCTTCTTTATAACTTAATGACTGACTCATAATATATCTTTTAAACTTAGACTTTATTTTGTGTGGTCTTATTGTATCGAAAAGATAAATTACTTACCAGGTTTAAAAGTCACCCCAGAGGTATTCAATTAAACTAATCATAGCAACAGGTGCAGTTTCAGTACGTAAAATACGCGGCCCTAAGTTGATACTAAATATACCAAGTTTTTCAGCATTGAATATTTCAGCATCCGTTAAACCACCTTCAGGACCTATGATAATATAAATATTATTAGATGATTTATCCGCATATTGGCTTAATTTTTTTTCAGTATAAGGTGATAAAATAAATGCTAAAGTATCGCAAGGTTTTTGAAATTTGGCTAATTCAAGTGGTTGCTCTATTTTAGGAATAATAACTCGATTAGATTGTTCACAAGCTGAAATAACGATCTTTTGCCAGTGTTGAATTTTTTTTGTTAAACGTTCAGCTGATAATTTGACATCAACTCGCTCAGTAATTAAAGGGGTAATACTAGCAACACCTAATTCAGTTGCTTTTTGAATGGCATAATCAAAACGATCACCTTTTGATAGTGCCTGTAATAGGTGAATATTAATCGGTGGCAAGTTATTTATAGGTATTATTTGAGTAATTTCGATGGTGGTTCTTTTTTTAGATATTTCTGTAATTAGACCATGAAATTCGACTGCATCAGTGCCATTAAATAGGATAACAGGATGATTGGCTTTTAATCGTAGCACGTTAATAAGATAATGATTTACTTCATTAGTTAATTGAATTGTCTTATTATTTTCTGATATGTCAGCTATATAAATTCTTGGTATTCTCATATGTTTAATTAAATTACCTTTGGTTAATTTATAGCAAATCTTATGGCATAATGCCGACCTGCTTAATTTTTGACAATTAACTATAATTAAATTTAACAAAAAAATAAATCTAAAGTGAAAAAAATGAAAAATGAACGATTGATAATATTTACACCGCCTATTTTATTTGGCATGTACTGGGCAATGGTAAAAGTATCATTACCAATTGTTGCTTTACTTTCTAATTACTTTGAAACCTCAAGTCAAAATATTCAACAGATATTTTCAATTGCATTTTTCTTATCTGGTTGCTTTCCTATGCTTTGGGGACCTATTATTGATAACTTTGAGCTAAGAAAATTTATTTTAGTTAATGGCATCATTTTTATTATTCTGAATGTTATTTTATCGTTTTCTACGAATATTTATATGTTTGGATTATTATTCATTGCAGCCTGTTCGCTATCTTCTGCTTTTGTTGTAGTTGGTAGAACCTTTCCATTTGTTTATTTAAAAGATAAGAGCCTAGTTCAAAAGGCTTTAACTTATGGCATGTTTGGTGGTTATTTTAGTGCGTGGATTGCACCATTTATTTCTGGATATTTAGCAGAACATATCCATTGGCGTAGTGTATTTTATATATTACCTGTTTTAACGATTATTTTAATTATCATTGCATCTAGGCTTCCAAAACAAAAAGAAGTAGTAGAAAAGCGTACACTTGTAAAAAATATAGTAACGATGTTTACGCATTTTAAAATTCAATCATTTAGAAATAATGTATTGATATTAGGCATATTCTCCTTTTTTGCACAAAGTGTTCTTATTTCAGTGCCATTTTGGTTAACTGATGCTTATGCTTTAAAACCTTATATTATTGGTTATATATTATTTCCAATGTTATTACCGGGCATGCTAGGTCCATTAATGAGTAGATTAATTTATAGTAAATTAACCTATAAGTCAGTTTTTTATATTAGTAGTATTATGTTTGTTGCTGGTGGTATTATCGCCATTATATTAAGTCTTGTATTATTAGAAACACGCTTATCCTATTGGTGGTGGGTTATTCCAGGTGCATTGGCTAATTTTGCAGTTGTTGCAATATTTCCTGTTGTGAGTGTTTTAGGTTATCGAGATATTAAAACTGGACATAATGCTGCATCAAGTGTCTTCTCATTAGCATTATATTGCTCTGGCGGTATTGGTATTTTTGTCTGTTCATTAATCTCAATTCATACATTCTATATATTTGGTATATTAATGCTTATTGGAATTACACTTTCATTAATGCTTTTTTTACAGGATTACAAACAATATTTATTAGAGCATGTTGAGTGATTGTTTCAAGCGTATTGATTTAACTTTAAATCTAAATCTATTTGAGTTTTATCATAGTTCAGTTATGATGTTGATTACATGAAACATTATTAACTTCAATGAGTTGGAGTAATTGCCACAGTGTGGTTATCAAAACTAAGTGTTTATTATCGACTTTATTGGTTGCAACGGACTGGTTGGGTATTAATCGCTGGGATTTTATTTTACTGTTATGAGTTTTTTTTAAGGATTTTAACTGGTGCTTATCAAAATGAAATTACTAGCTATTTTCATATTAATTCTCATTTAGGTTTTTCATTTTTAGTATCAAGCTATAACTTAACTTACTTAATTATGCAGATTCCAGCTGGAATCTTACTTGATAGATTTGGGAGTCGACGGTGTTTGATGGTCGCAACAATTATATGCGGATTTGGTAGTGCATTATTCATAATTGGTGATTATTATTTGGCATTGATTAGTCGATTATTAGTTGGTCTTGGATCTTCATTTGCTTTTGTTGGCATTTTAAAACTGTCTCATGAATATTTACCAAGGCGTTATTTTGGGTTGTTTGCAAGTGTTGTTATTTCACTTGGGACAATTGCTGCTGTTCTTTCGCAACAAATTAGCGTATTTTTTAGTAGTTACAAAGTTTTATGGCAAAGTATTTTTATCTTATCAGGTTTGTTAAGCATACCTTTAGCTTGTTTTTTTTGGCTAGCAATTCCTAGAACTAAGTTGAAAAATCAGCTTTTACCAAATATTCAAGCGATAAAAAAGGGTATGCTAAAATTACTAAAAAATAAGTTAATTTGGCTCAATGCAATATGGGCAGGTTGTATTTATGTACCAACGGTTGTGATTACTTCTCAGTATGGTGTTTATTTTTTTAATCAAATGTTTCATAAGAGCCAGTATCAAGCAGCAACATTAATTAGTGTTTTATTATTAGGCTGGATAGTATGTTCACCATTAATTGTTTATGTTGCAACCAAATTAAACTGGTTAAACCAGGTTGTATCAGTTTTTTTAGCTATGCTATTGATTAATATATTAATGATTGGCTTTTTACCTAATTTAGCTATTCATCATTTAACCTTATTAATTTTTACGTTTGGGTTATTTTCATCAGTTCAAGTTATTGTTTGGCAATGCTTTAATCAGATTTGTGATATTTCAATATCCGGCATAGGTATTGCTGTAACAAATATGATTATTACAGCAGTAACTGAAGTTGGCCAATTATTTAGCGGTGTAGTTTTAGATATTGAAGAAAATTATTATCACAATTTATTAAACTATGATGTGCAAGTATTAATGCTTTTGTTTGTTTTATTTATTATAAGTGGCTGGTATGTGTTTTATATATTTAGAAGAAATGCTATCCATAGCCTTGTGTCATTATAGTAATTAACTAGTTGGCGGTAATGCAATGTTAACTTCGCCAGCTGACTGATCATAGGATGTCACAATACCACCATTAAAATTAGTAGATAAGAGGGTATTGTTTGAACCACTGGGTGGATTTGTATTAATACCATCTAATGTACTATAGCCGATTAATGCATTAGCATTATCTAAAGTGATTGTTAATGCACCTGTTGAAGTAGCAGTATAGCTACCATCTGCATTTGCTTTTAATATAGAGCCATTTAATGATACTAATTTTATAGTTTCACCTTGTGGGTGCGTAATGTTAATTTTATATGCTGAAACTGATTGCGCTTTTACATCAAGTTTCATACAACGATCATTCATTGCTTCGGGTGAGGGTGATTCGCTATAAGCACAATAAGAGATATTAGGTATAGGGTTACTCTGATCAAATGCTGGATCCATAACATTTAGCCAGCAAGTTCCATCTAAATAACACGCTTTATGTGTATTATCGCCAATAAACGAATCAAAAATACCAACATTTATTTTTGGATATTGTTGATCAATGCCATCATTGCCTGATTTAACACCTTCATATTGAGAGGTTTTTAAAACAACCGTATCGGCTGTCATTGGGTTGGTACTATAACCATCACCTAATTTATAAGAGACAACGCCCATATAATGCTGGTTAGTTAAGTTTTTAACCACAGGCTCATCAGAAAACTCAAAATAAGCAGCGCCTAAAATATTCATTTTCTGAGCAGTTAATAGAATTTTACGCCAGAATAAGTCATAGCCCCATAGGTTAGCAAAACTACCCCAGTCATAGGTATCATATTTTCCCCATTCAGAGATAAATAATGGTAATTTGATTTTTTCAGGCATACTATTATAAGTATTAAAAAAGGTATCTAATGCAGATAGGTTAAAATCTTGAGGCTTTGGTCCCATACCACGGTATGTATTAACGGAATAAAAATCAATATAGCTGCCAGAACCGTCGGATTTTGCAAATACATTCCAATATTTTTGCCAGTCAGAAACGCTAGCATAGTGATCTTGATTTGTAATTGTAACTAAAATATTAGGATCATATTGTTTAATTGTTCTAGCTAATAGGCGAACAACTTTAGCTGCATCAGCATTTGTATCAGCAAATGTTTCATTACCTACAGCCCATGCTAAAATATCAGGATTGCCAGCATATTTAGCTAGTGATAACTGCATTAAAGCACTCCATGGTTGACCATTTTTTGTTGAGGTCATTTGACTCCAATTAAGTAGCTTTCCTGTTAGTGGGCTATTATTGTAAGTTTGAGAACTATTAGGCTCAGGCGCTGGCATAATAACATAAATACCATAACTATGAGCAAGGTTTAGAAAAGTTGTCATATTTCTAACCAGTGGGTCAATATGATAAATACGGATTGTATTAACACCCATTGCCTGCATAAGGCTTAAATCTCGATTCCACATTTGAATAAGCAATTGATTAGGTTTATCAGCACCTTTTAGTGCAGTATTATTGAGATATTGATGCATAAAGCCGGTCATATCAGTATCAAAACAATAGCTTTGGTTAGGACTACCAAAAGGGCCACTTGGTAGCGGTTGGCATATTTGTCCACCGCCAGTTTTATTAAAATTAGCTAAGTATACAGTTTCACCTTGAGCAGTATTAGCGTTGATAGAGCCGTCTGTAAATGGTTGACCAACAGGTGTTGGTTCATAATCCATTCCTCGAATAAAAAATGCTTGATAGCTTTGAGTTCTATCATTCCAAACATAGATTTGTTTTTGTTTGGTTTGTGGGTTGATTTGTATTTTTGGTGGATGTGTTGGTTTATTAATTGCATTAGATGGACTTCCAACTAAATCAGCAGGTACTGGGCCTGAATCACTCCAGTGTAATTTATAAGTATTACCAGGTAATGAGCCATTATTAGAGTAATTGCTACCAGATACTGTAAAGTTAAGTGGGATTGTACCTGCCATTTGATAAGTCGGCGTCATAAATAATAAACGGTAATGCTTAAAGTTTGATGTACTAAACTGAGGAACAACAACGCTGATTCTTGTTGGATTTGTTGTAGATAAAGTTACAGAAGTATTTGACTGAGAACCATCTCCAAAGACGTTACTCCAACTACCATCACTTTTCTGTCCTTGAAGTGTATAAGTTACAGTTGATGAAATAGTCCAAGTTTTAGGCAATAACACATTAACACTAAAGTTTAAAACAGTATCAGAAATAGCAGGAATTTGTGGGTCGGCTGCTGCAGTTGAAGTAATTGAATTGTTAAAGGTTGTATTAGCTTTAGCATATGAAATATTTATTGTAGATGCACTTATTAATGGCATACTAATTAATGTTGATAAAAATAATTTTCTCTTGTGATTTAGGTGTATCATAAATGATCTCCATTACGTTAGTTTCGGGATGTATTATAATCAGACATTTGCTATAAAATAACTAGTAAATTTCCCTGTTCGTATATTAAAAGTTAATTATATGGGTATTCTTTTTATTAAAGATTTTAGATTGAATAAGCTAAAAAACTTCTATTTTATTTCTTAACACTTTTACTTTACAATATAGGCATCTTTAACCCTTAGATGGTATGTTAATTATGCAATTATGTGGATTTGAAGTTGGTCATGATAAACCATTTTTTCTAATTGCTGGTCCCTGTGTCGTTGAAAGTGAAGCTTTAGCATTAGATACAGCAGCTTATTTAAAAGAAGTCACGGATAAATTAGGTATTCATTTTATATATAAATCATCATATGATAAGGCAAATCGTTCCTCCTTAAAGAGTTTTCGTGGGCTTGGTGTTGAAGAAGGTTTAAGAATTTTAGAGACAGTTAAAAGTAAGATAAATGTACCAGTCTTAACCGATGTACATGAAGACTCCCCCCTAGAAGAAGTTTCAAGTGTTGTTGATGTTATTCAAACACCCGCTTTTTTATGTCGTCAAACAAATTTTATTTTAAAAGCATGCTCGCAGGGAATCCCAGTTAATATTAAAAAGGGGCAGTTTTTAGCACCGTGGGATATGCAGAATGTTGTTGATAAGGCTAAGTCTTCTGGGAATCAACAAATTATGGTCTGTGAGCGAGGCGCATCATTTGGTTATAATAATCTAGTTTCAGATATGCGTTCATTAGCTGTAATGGCTGAAACTGGCTGTCCTGTGGTATTTGATGCAACTCATTCTGTTCAACTACCTGGAGGTCAGGGAACTTCATCAGGTGGGCAACGTGAATTTGTGCCAGTATTGGCAAAAGCAGCGACTGCAGTAGGTGTTGCAGGTATTTTTATGGAAACACACCCTGATCCGGATAAGGCATTAAGTGATGGACCAAATGCATGGCCGATGTATCAAATTGAAGCGTTGTTAAAGACGTTACAACAAATTGATCAAGTCGTTAAAAAAGCGTAATTCAAATTTTTTGTATTTATAATAAATGAGTTTTTATATTAGGAGCGTAAATCATGGCTAAGATTGAAAAAATTATTGCACGAGAAATTCTTGACTCAAGAGGTAATCCTACCGTTGAGGCTGATGTTATATTAAGTAATGGTATTTCAGGTCGTTCTGCAGTACCATCAGGTGCTTCAACAGGTGTACGTGAAGCTTTAGAATTAAGAGATAAGGATCCTAAACGTTATTTAGGTAAAGGTGTATTAACTGCAGTTAGTAATGTGAATAATCAAATTGCTTCTAAATTAGAAGGTATGGATACAGATAATCAAAAAGTGCTTGATCAAGTGATGATTGATTTAGATGGTACTGAAAATAAAAGTAATTTAGGTGCTAATGCAATATTAGCTGTATCAATGGCATTAGCGAGAGCAAAAGCTAATGATTATCATGTTGAGTTATTTCAGAGTTTAACAAACACAAGTGAAACTTATCAAATGCCCGTGCCAATGATGAATGTATTAAATGGTGGAGCGCATGCAGATAATAATGTCGATATGCAAGAGTTTATGATTATTCCAACTGGCTTTGATTCATTTTCAAGGGCTTTACAAGCGGGTACTGAAATTTTTCATACCTTAAAAACAGTTTTAGTTGATGAGGGCTATCCTGTTGTTGGTGTTGGTGATGAAGGTGGTTATGCACCAAATTTACCATCAAACGAAGTTGCAGTTGAGATGATTATTAAAGCAATTGAGAAATCAGGGTATATTGCAGGAGAAAATATCTTTATTGGTCTTGATTTAGCAAGTAGTGAATTTTATAAGGATGGCCAATATCATTTGGCTTCAGAAAATAAAGTGTTATCAGCAGAAGCATTTGTTGATTATTTGGAAAATTGGGTTGATAAATACCCAATTATTACCATTGAAGATGGTATGGCTGAAGATGATTGGCATGGTTGGAAACTCTTAACAGAGCGCTTAGGTAATCGAATTCAATTAGTTGGTGATGATTTATTTGTTACCAATACAAAAATTTTAAAAGAAGGTATAGATAAAGGTATTGCTAATTCAATTTTGATTAAACTTAATCAAATTGGATCTGTAACAGAAACACTAGATGCAATTCATATGGCACAAGAAAATGATTATACAGCTGTAATTTCACATCGTTCAGGTGAGACATCAGATACAACCATTGCAGATTTGGCAGTTGCAACGAATGCAGGACAAATTAAAACAGGTTCATTATGCCGTTCAGATCGAGTCTCCAAATATAACCAACTGTTAAGGATTGAAGCATTATTAGGTGATCGTGCGCTATATCCTGGTTTAAAAGCATTTAAGGCACTTGAGAAGGTTTCTGTATAAATTAACAATCAAACTGTAGATGTTTTTGATGAAATTTATTAATTTAAATCGCTATTTCCTATTTGGCAGTTTTCTAGTGATTTGCTTATTAGCTTTGCAATATGAGTTCTGGTATAGCGAAACTGGCTATAGCCAATTAAAAATACTCAAAATTGAAAATGCTAAATTAGATGCCAGTAACGAAAAAGATTTATTAAGAAATCAGCTATTAGAAGATGAAGTGGTGAGTTTAAGGAAGAATGACCATGTGATTGAAGGAATGGCGCGTAAAGATTTAGGTTTGATTTCTGATGGTGAAGTTTATTATCAATTTGTATCACCGAATGTTACGTTAGATAAAGATAATAATAAGAACTAAAGTTAAGGTTAAATTTTTATGTGGTGTGTTATTCCTGCTGCAGGTATTGGCCAACGAATGAGTGCTCATTGCCCGAAGCAATATTTAAAACTTGATTTTGGTAAAACAATTTTAGAAATGACAATTCATTCAGTTTTACAAGCAGAGTCTATTGATGGTGTTGTTATTGCGTTGAATGCTCAAGATACCGATTTTAAGCAACTAAAAATTCAGTCATCAAAACCTATTTTAACTTGTATAGGTGGCCAAAGTAGAGCAGATTCAGTCTATCAAGGCTTATTATTTCTAAAAGATAAAATCAAGCATCATGACTTTATTTGTGTGCATGATGTCGCAAGGCCCTTGGTTGATCCTTGTGATATTGATCGCTTAAATAATAGAGCAGTTAATTTAAATGATGCTTTGGGGGTGATTTTAGTTGCTGAAGTAGCTGATACAATTAAACAGGTAAATAACAACAAGGTTATCAAAACAGTGGATCGTTCTGATCTATATCGAGCATTAACGCCGCAGACGATGAAATATGATGTTTTATTCAATGCATTAGCACATTGTAAAAAGAAAAATATTCAAGTAACTGATGAGGCTTCAGCATTAGAAGCTTGTGGTCATTTAGTTGAGATAGTTGTTGGCTCACCAAAAAATATTAAAGTGACTTATGCAGATGATTTAAGCATAGTGAATGCTTTGATAAATGAATAGTTAATAATACTAAATAAAGATATGTTTTAAACACCATATTGCTTACGATAGCTAAGTAATGCTTGATCGTAACTTTTAAAATCAGGCTTTGATTGAACAAAATGGATTATATCATCAAAGTTTATAATGCTAAAAACAGGTGTCTGGTAATTAGACTCTATTTGACTAACAGCAGATGAATTAAGATCTTTACCAACTTCTTGGCGGTTTAATGCTAATAAAATGCCAGTTACATTAGCATTAACTGGCTTTAATAAAGTCATACTCTCATCAATTGCAGTGCCTGCTGTAATTAAATCATCAACGATAATAACACGTTTATTATTCATATCAGCACCAATTAGATTGCCACCTTCACCATGATCTTTTTTCTCTTTGCGATTAAAAGCAAAGCCAACATTTTTATTATATTTTGAGGCAAGTGCGACAGAGATGGCACTGACTAATGGGATGCCTTTATAAGCTGGGCCAAAAAGTATATCAAACTCAAGGTTACTTTCTAATAACCTTTGTGCATAACAGTCAGCAATTTCAAATAAAGCTTCACCATCATTAAAAAGTCCAGCATTAAAAAAATAAGGGCTTTTTCTGCCAGATTTAAGTGTAAACTCACCAAATTTAAGTACATTTTTTTCTAATGAGATATCAATAAAAGATTGAGCATAGGGTTTCATTGATTAACCTTATTTTGTTTTATTTTCTATAACTTGCGTCGTGCTCTAACACCTTCGGCAAGCTTTTCAAGCATCTCAACAGTCATATCCCATGACACGCAAGCATCCGTAATACTTCTACCATAAACTAATGGCTTATCATGGATAGATTGGTTGCCTTCAAGTAGATGGCTTTCAATCATAACACCAAATACTTTATCTGTTGTCTCTGGTGTACTTAAGTGTTCATAAATACTATCAACAACTTTAGGTTGGTTGCGGTAATCTTTTTTACTATTACCATGGCTGCAGTCAATCATTAAGCGAGGTTGAAGCTTAAGTTTATCTAGGTGTTCGGTTGATTGGATAATGGTATCACGATCATAGTTTGGACCACTTTTACCACCACGAAGTATGATATGGGTATCTTGGTTTCCACCAGTTTGGAAAATAGCCGTATTACCTTCTTTCGAAACTGATAAGAAATGATGTGGAGATTGTGCAGCATGAATTGCATCAATGGCAATATTAATATTACCATCAGTTGCATTTTTAAAACCAACTGGGGAAGATAAACCTGAAACAAGTTGGCGGTGAATTTGACTTTCTGTTGTACGTGCGCCAATAGCCCCCCAAGAAACTAAATCACCAATATACTGTGGGCTAATCACATCTAAAAACTCAGTTCCACAAGGTAGGCCTTGATCGGAAAGTTCTAATAGTAATTGGCGAGCTAGACGTAAGCCTTTATTAATATTAAAGCTATCATTTAAATCAGGATCATTAATAAAGCCTTTCCAGCCAACAGTTGTTCTTGGTTTCTCAAAATAAGTACGCATGATAATGACTAAATCTTCATTTAAGCGTTTAGACTCTTGAAGTAGTTTTTCGCCATACTCTAATGCCGCATCTAAATCATGAACTGAGCAAGGCCCAACAACAACAACTAAACGATCATCTTCACCATATAAACAGTTATGAACTTCTTGTCTACTTAAATAAATTGTCTGCGATGCTTTATCAGTAATTGGTAATTCTTCAATGATTACAAGTGCAGGAATTAATGCACGTTTGCCCGTAATACGTACATCATCAGTATTGTACATCATGGAGTTTACGATCCCCTCATCTTATGTTTTAGTTAATTCACTTATTGCATTTGTTGTTAACTTTCTATTCTTATCAAATAGAAGGTGCAATATAAACATCCCTACATGCCCACCCAAATAAAACCAAACGGTATTAGCTAAATACTCATGCGTTTCTTTTATGATATAAATTGTAGGACTATTCAGACTACCAGTAATTGAGTAAACCGTAAACCATAAAAAACCAGTTAATGCAACACTTAAAACTAAAAGTACACCTAAGCCTTGGACAAAGCCTTTAGCACCACCTTGATCATGTTTTTTAGGAAATTTAAATTTAACTAAGCTTACTAAATCTAAAAGTACTAGCTTTAAGCCATTTTTTGACCAAGGAAAAAGGTGGCTTAATTTATGGTTATCTTGTTGAGATATATTATATATCAGATATAACAATAACATAATACCAGCAAATAGTCCGCTATAGATATGACCTTGAAACAACCATAATGACCATTCAGGATAGTTTTTCCCAGGTTTTAAACGTACGTGCATCCATTGGGCAGAAATCAATTGATAGCTTACAGCTAATGCAAAAAGTAGATGAAATAATTTATTAACTTTATTCATAAGATCTCAAATTTTATTAATAAATTCTGTTTGTAAATTGTACTAGTGAGGCATGTTATAGCATTAACCATGCTGCTTGTCTAGTTGATTGAAAAGGGTATTTTTCATTAATATTAATCAAGCAGGTTTTTATAATAGAATTAGTCAAAATATATTTATCTTAAGGTGAAAAACATTAATTAATTAAGCATTTTTTGTTAGACTCACTTTAGTTAATATTGAAAATAGTAATAATTAGTCAATGAAAAAACAAGTAAGCGCCAAAAAAACCGCTTTAATAACAACCTTAGGCGCGGCATTAGAATGGTTTGAGTTTAGTCTTTATGGTTATTTAGCAACTTATTTAAGTGTGTTATTTTTTCCTAATGATGTTCAGTCAGTTGCTTTAATTACAGTATTTGGTATATTTGCAGCTAGCTATTTTATGCGGCCTTTAGGTGGGTTTATACTAGGTTCAATTGGTGATCGTTTAGGTAGGCGTTACGCAATTACTTTAAGTATTGGCTTGATGAGTATTCCCATGTTTATCATGACAGTTATGCCAACTTATGAGCAATTTGGTATTGGTGCTGTGATTATTTTAATTATTGCTAGAATGCTTCAGGGTTTTTCTGTTGGTGGTGAATATACAGGAGTTTTGATTCTATTAGCTGAAAATGCCTCGCAAAAATATCGGGGTTTTGCAACAGCATTAGCAAGTACAGCATCACAGGTTGGTATTATTTTAAGCGCTGTAGTAGTTGGTATTTTATCAACAATTTTTACGAGAGATGAAATGTTACAATATGGCTGGCGAATTGCATTTTTGATTGGTTTTATTTTTGCATTAGTCTCTATGTTTTTACAACATACAGTACGAGAGTCGCCATTATTTGAAGAAGTTAAAAAATCTAAAAAATCACTTAAAAATCCTTTATTATCAGCATTTAAAGGGCCAAAAATGCCATTGGTTTGGGTGTTTGCATTAACTGGCTATATAGGAATAGCTTATTATATGATGGCAACGTTTCTACCGAATGATTTTATTGAAACCCGTCATTTAGATGTAAATATTGTCATGTTAATTACCGTGATTGTCTCAGTTATTTATGCTGTTTTTTCACCTCTTTTTGGATGGTTTGCTGACTTATGGGGTAGAAAAATTATGCTTAATGTACCAATCATTCTATTGCTCATTTTAGCATATCCTTTATTTATTTGGTTAAATCATGGCAGTATGGTTGAAATTCTGATTGCAGAAGGTATTTTTGCGCTATTAGTTGCGGCAATGACGGCATCTTTTCAAATAACCATCAGCGAACTTTTTCCTACTGAGTATCGTTATAGTGGTATGTCAGCAGCTTATAATATTGGTAATGCTTTATTTGCAGGTACAACACCAATGATTTCTCTTTTACTAGTTAAACTTTTTATGTCCAAATATGCGCCTTGCTATTATTTAATTTTTGCATCGATTATTACATTGATATTAATCTTTGAAATGCCAGAGACTAGAAAAAGTGAACACTTTAAGTTTGAGGCTTCTTCTGAAAGCTAGTGCGTAATTTTAATAAAACTCATTTAATATAAAATTTTCGTTGAATCCATAACGAGACGCTAACCAATCCAATTAATACAGGCACTTCAACTAATGGTCCTATCACGCCAACAAATGCTTCAGCTGAATTAATACCAAAAACTGCAATGGCAACAGCGATAGCTAATTCAAAATTATTTGATGCTGCAGTAAAACTTAAAGAAACGGATTGCGCATAATTTGCTTTGAATTTGTATGATAGTAAAAATGAAATAAAGAACATTAATAGAAAATAAATCAGTAATGGAATAGCAACTTTGATTACTTGAAATGGTAAGTGAATGATTTCATCACCCTTGGTAGAAAACATTAATATAATCGTATATAAAAGTGCAATTAATGTTAATGGTGAAATAGCAGGGCTAAATTGATTGATATACCAATTTTCACCTTTAATTGGTATTAATATCATACGAGTAATAATAGCTGCTAGAAAAGGTATGCCTAAATAGATACCAACACTTTGAGCAATGTCGAGCATTGATATATTAATTACAGTACTCTCAAGCCCCAATAGCTTTGGTATAATCGTAATAAAAATATAGGCATATGCTGCATAAAATAGTATTTGAAATAGTGAATTAAACGCAACAATTGCTGCACAGTATTCTCTATTTCCTTTTGCTAAGTCATTCCAAACAATGACCATTGCAATACATCGAGCTAAACCAATTAAAATAAGTCCAATCATAAAATGAGGTTGGTTATGAAAAAAGATAATTGCCAAAATAAACATTAAAACTGGTCCGATTAACCAGTTTTGTATCATTGATAGGATAAAAATTCGTTTGTTCTTAAATACAGTAGGCATCGATTTAAATTTAACTTTAGCTAATGGTGGATACATCATAACGATTAATCCAACTCCAATTAACCAGTTACCAGTACCAATATCAAATGCACTAATAAAATGTTTAATATTGGGAGAAACATAACTAATCAATACCCCTAAAAACATAGCTAAAAATATCCATAATGTAAGATATCTATCTAAGAATCCGAGTTTTCTAATATTTGTTTGCATTTTTAGAATCCTTAAAGCGCTTAACAAGTTTCGGTTATGTTTAATTTAGTCATCATATTTTGAACCACTTCATCTTGTTTAATGTCATTAAAAAGTTCTAATAATATGGATAAATGTGAATGTTTGATATTATCTGCTTGTTTATAAAATACCCACTTCCCTTGTTTAAATGACTGTAGTAGTCCAATGGTCGTTAGGTTTTTAAGTTGAATGGATAAAGCCCCTTGTGTTAATGGAATAACACTTTGTATATCACAGACACAGAGTGTGTTTCTATGTAATAAATATAAAATCAATAAGCGGTTTTTATCTGCGATAGCTTTTAAAAAATTAATCGTTATATTCATATGTATCTCAATATATTTACATATTTAAATTTATAAATATATTATCGTCTATTAAATTTATATGCAAGCTTTTTAATAAAATTTGTATTTAGCAATGAAGTAAAGTTAGCCATAGGTAACTGATTAATAGTGAAATAAATGTTATTGGCAAGCCTGCCAATAAGAAATTCCAGAAGGTAATACTATAGTTGTTTTGTTTTTCTGCTTTTTGAATAACGATTATGGTACTAGCTGCACTGATAATAAATAGATTACCAGCTAATGTACTACTAAGAGATAATGCCATTAATGAGCAAGCAGTATATTGCTGTAAATAGGATAAATATAATTCAACTAATGGCACATTAGAGATAATTTGGCTTAAAATTGAGCTGATAATAAATATATGACTAAATGATGTAGGGTCTATTTGATAAATTGTTATTAGATGTTGTATAACGTGACTTTCCCATAGCGAGCCTATAACTATAAACATGGCAATAAAAAAGATGAGCGTATGCCAGTCTATTTGTTTAAGTAATTTAAAACGTTCATGATAAAAAATATATACAGGAACAGCAGCAATTAGACTTGTTATTGCTAATGGTATCTTAGGAAAAAATTCGATGAAATGGCTTAGGCTAAAGTAAATTAATAATAAAATAAACAGCATAATAGATAACATACTTGGCCATTTGGCCGTTGAAGAATTTTGTATAGGAAAAGCTACTTTTGATAATGTTTGAGTTAAGTGATGACGAAATAAAAAATATAGCCAGCAATAAGCAAGAATAAAACTTAAAATAACTGGTGGAGCTGCATAAATTAAAAAATAACTAAATGGATTTGATAAGTTACTTTGACTAGCAATTAATAGGTTTTGCGGATTGCCAATAGGTGTTAAGGCACTGCCAATCGTTAATGAGAAACATAATGCTAAGAGATATAACTTTGAAGATGATTTTGTCTGTTTTGCTAGTAATAAGGCTATAGGTGTTAAAATGACAGCAATTGTGTCATTGGTAAAAATAGCGCTAGCTAAAGCGCTTACGAACATAAATACAAAAAGTAATTTTGGTGGTGATTTGATAGATGAGAAACAATGCTTACAAATAATACTTAACAAGCCCGAGTAGTTTAGTGCGCTGCCAATGCTAAAAAGCCCAAATAAAAAACCGATAATATTCCATTGGATCAAGTAAAATGCATTTAATAATGAGATCTGCTTAGTCAGTATCATCATAATGGCGCCTAAAAGCATAATAACCCAGATTCCAATTGCTTTAGGTAACCATTGACGCATGGCAATTAAAATGACAATAGCAATAAATATAATTAAGCTAATTGGTGAGTGCATAACGTATTAAAACTGTCGCTTTTGTACTTTAAATGTTGGTTTTATCTGATCTAGCAGTATTTTATTTTCAAAATCAATTCTCAATAAAATGCCTAAAGCATAGCACATAATTAATAGACTACTACCGCCATAGCTAATTAGTGGAAGTGTTAAACCTTTTGTTGGCAATATACCTGTATTAACGCCAATATTAACTAAGACCTGAAAAGCAAGCCAAAAAACAACGCCATATGAGACATAAGACTCAAACTCTCGGTTAAGTGTTAGTGCGGTTCTCGCAATTTTAATGCCAATGGCAATTACAATTGAATAGACTCCCATTAAAGCAAATACACCCAACGCACCAAACTCTTCAGCAATAATTGACACGATAAAATCAGTATGTGCTTCAGGTAGATAGAATAATTTTTGCACACTATTACCAAGACCAAGTCCAAACCATCCACCACGTCCAAAAGCGATTAAAGCTTGAGTCAATTGATAGCCAGAACCATATTGATTTTCCCAAGGGTGTAGAAAGCCAGTTACTCGTTCTAGTCGATAGGGGGAGTTTAAAACTAAAATGACGGCTAATAAAGCGCCAATGGCTGCTAAAATAATAAACCAACGAAGTTTAACCCCCCCCATAAACATAATGCCAAAAATAATGGTAAATAGAACGACAGAGGCACCAAAATCAGGCTCAAGTAGTAAAAAGAAGGCTAAGATTGCAAGTAAAACTAATGGTTTAACAACACCCCAGAATGCCTCTCTAGCATAGCGACCATGACGGACAATATAACTTGAAAAATACATAATACCACAGAGTTTTACCACTTCTGAAACCTGAATATTGGTAAAGCCTAGTGGAATCCAACGCCTTGAACCATTGACAACATGGCCAATGCCAGGAATTAAAACGGCAATTAATAAAATAAGGGATATAATAATCCAAATACCACCTAATTTCTCATAGTTATCAGTCGGTACAAAAAGTGCAACAGCCATTGCAATAAGACCTAAAATAACATAAATTCCTTGGCGGATTGAGAAGTAAAATGCATTATTATAATCATGCTGTGCTTCAACTAAAGAAGCTGAAGTAACCATTACCCAACCAAAAGCAAGTAAAATTAAAATGCTAAAAAAAAGCGTTAAATTTAAGTTAATTGGAGCACGAACTCGCTCAATTTTTGTAAATTTACGCTCTCTAAAGTAACGAAAGCATCGTTTTAGGATAGTCATTATAAAGATTCCGTTTGCTTTGCTGTGTTGATTCGTTCAACCAATGTCCTAAAATATTGACCACGCTGTAAATAATTGTCAAACTGATCAAAGCTTGCACAAGCTGGTGAAAATAATATTATATCACCTTTAGCTGAATTTTGTTTAATGAGTAAGACAATTTCATCTAATGTAGTATATAGTTTAATGTTTGTATGTTTAATCTGATTTTTAATTAATGTTTTATCTTGGCCAAAAAGATAAATGGTTTTAATATATCGATCGATCTCAGGTTGTAATTCACTAAAATCGCCACCTTTACTAAGACCACCTAAAATTAAAATACAATTTTTTTCAGAAGCTTGCTCTTTAGAAAGTCCAGAAATAGCAGCTTTGGTTGCACCAATATTAGTACCTTTAGAGTCATCAATCCAGGTAACTCCATTATAATTTGCAAATACATGACAACGACTTGGTAGATTTTCAAATGTGACTAAAGCCTTTTTAAAAGCAGCCATTTTTATTGTCTTTGAATAGGTGATATTTTGAATTTTTAAATAATACTCAACCGCTAATAAAGACATTAAAATATTTAGGTGGTTATGTTTGCCTTTTAAATAAATATTATTGATAGAGACAATTGGGTCATTGATATAAGTGATATTTTGATTGTCTATTTTAAATAGGTCTTGTTGATCGTAATAAGTAATATTAGAGTGAGTAATTATGCTATTTAAATCTAAATTACAAATAATATAATTGACTCTTTTAGCTAGTTGAAGCTTAGATTGTTTATAAGCTTGGTAATCACTATAACGATCTAAGTGGTCTTTTGAAATATTGGTGATAATACCAATGAGTGCTGTAAATGATTGCATTAAATCTAGTTGAAAGCTTGAGATTTCAATTATAAATACATCATAATCATTATCTAACAGATCAAATACTGCAATACCAATATTGCCACAAGCTTTAGCTTTAATATTTAAATGATTCAATAAGCTTGTAATTAGGCTTGTGACTGTACTTTTACCGTTTGACCCTGTAATTGCAATGATTGGTTTTGTCGTTATATGACTAAATAATTCAAGATCACAAATAATTGGGCAATTTAGTTTTTTTATAGGATTAAAACGCTCTTCTCTTAAATCAAAACCAGGGCTTGCAATGATTAAATCAATTTCTGATAGTTGGCTTAAGTCTTTAATTTCTGTTGACTGGTTAGTGAAGTTTGTTTGGTCGTTTTCATCATAATAGTAAACTGTCAGATGAAAGTTTTTAGTTAAATAATTAAAAACAGACTTGCCACTAATACCAAGCCCTAAAATAAGAACTCGCTTAATCAGTTTATTTTGATAATACAGTGCTTTCTTTTGTGTTAATTGATTCATTGCTATTTAATTTTTAATGAAGCTAAACCAATTAGAACAAATAAAATGGTTAAAATCCAGAAATGGATGTGAGTTTTAGTTTTATTATGGGCTAGACATTTTGGAAGATGATAATGAGATGTTTTGTTTTAAAAATTATTGAATATATTAAATTTATTATGTATATTGTAATTAATTGTTATATTTAATTAAATATAATGTTGAGAATTAATACTTATTAACTATTACTCAAAGGGGTTGCAGATGGGAAATCTAAATAATGGTAGATTAGGTCCAAATACAGAAAAAAATATTAATTCACCATTTGGTGTTTATTTCGATGGGGAAAAATATAAAAACTATACAGCCTCAGATGCTTTAGAAATGTTTTTTAATCGGTTTTACTCTGCTGAATTACCTGAAGGTGTGAGTGTTGAATTTTCGCCTGATGTAAAAGAATTTACTCCAAGAAAAAGTCCCTTAGCAAAAGACCAAGCCCCTGAGGAGCTAGAGGGACGTGATTTACATTCTGATGACTTTGATGATTTTCTTAATCAAAGTACAGTAACAATACCTGAACACATTAAATTAACTCAACATGATCTTAATGCTGTCGAGTCAGCTTTAAATGATTGTAATTGGAAATCACCAGTTCTTAATGACGATAAATATACATTTTGTGCTTTATGGCTATTTAAACAAAATAAAATATCTAGACAGCAAATGACAACTGTATTAAAGCATCAGCAGGTAAAAAATAAGCAAGATTTTTATACTGTATTAGATAAAGAAAATCAATTTACTAAAGAAGCAAAAGAAATATTAATACCAATTATTGTAGAAACATCTAAAAGAAGAGGAATTGATATAACAGATGGACATATAGAGCGATTTCGACTATTGATGTCAGAGTTACCGAAGTCAGAGCAAGTGTTTTTTACAGCGACTCCAGATCCTCAAGCAATAAGTAATGATAAGCAAAACCCATTGCTTGGTGATATTATGTTGCGAGAAGGGTCACTATATCAAATAGATAAAGTAGTTAAAGGAGGGGGTGAAGAAGAAAGTAAAGAAGAAGTTCAAGAAGAGTTAATTGAAAAACTAGATGTGCATTTATCATTGGGTATTTTAGATGCGCGTAAAATATCTATATTTGGTATTAATGGAGCATGTACTTCTCGAGCAATGCTAGGTAAGGTATCTATTTCAGATGTCGAAAAAGGAGTCAGTAGTTATCATAGACCTATGGCTATAAGTATTGAACAAAGTGGTGTTGCTCCTACAACCAAAGGTATCCATGAATATGATTATACACCTATGCCAGTTGTTACAGACCATGATGAGTATCATACTGAAGTACAATCTGTCCATGGAAGTCATTACAATTTGATGCTTAATCACATCAAAGATATACTAAGAAATGATACAGGAAGAAAATGGGCATTAGAAATTTGGGAAAATGTCGATCGTGATGGTTTTAGTCCATATCATGCAAACCCTTCTTACCAAGAATCATTAGATAAATTTGCTACTTTTTTAACCTATAAAATGAATTTAGATAACGATGGTCAATTAACAGTTGCAGGCTTTTCTTTACTGATGGATATGATTAATCATAAAGATCAATGGGATAAGCTATATAATATTAACTATGATTTGTTTCGTAATAAGCCTATTAAAAAAGAAATAGTTTCAAAATTTGAAAACTTTTTAGAAATCATTAAAGGTTATGAAGAGCAAAGTGACATATCACCGTTAGCAAATTTAAGTCATACAGATCAGATGAAATTTATGTATGCTCACTATATATTATTTACTCGATTAGGAGAAAGTGAGTTTAAGAGTGTGTATCTTTCAAATAAAGGAAGGATGAAAGCATTTGTAGATAATTTAACATTTGGTGTCTATAAAGATCATTTTGGTACTAAGAATAAATTAACTTTACGATATAATACAGATTCACAGGTAATAAATATTCCAGTTGATAGATCTGGAGAAGAGGAATATCCTCTCAATTTAGAGAATGAATTTGCATTTGTTGATAAAATAAAAGAAGAACTTGGCTTAGATCAGTCGGTCAGTGTTGAAAGTGATTCAGTTGAAAGTAATTCAGGCAGCTCAAGTAATCCACAGCTTATTTTTAATAGCCAAAGACAATCAGGAAATAAAGAGAGAGGGTGTACCATTTTGTAACAATATTTGGTACCCATTGCTATTTAATTTTTAATGAAGCTAAACCAACTAGAACAAATAAAATGGTTAAAATCCAGAAACGGATGGTAACTTTAGTTTCACTAAGGCCAAGTTGTTCGAAATGGTGGTGGATCGGTGCCATTTTAAAAATACGTTTTTTTCTTAATTTATATGAACCAACTTGTAAAATAACAGAAATAGTTTCAATCACAAATATAAAGCCCATAATAAATAGAATTAACTCTTGACGTAGAATAATCGCTGCTACACCTAATGCAGCGCCTAGCGCAAGGGCACCAACATCGCCCATAAATACATCAGCAGGGTGGGCATTAAACCATAAAAAACCTAGGCTTGCGCCAAAGATAGCAGATAAAAATATGGCAACTTCTTGGGTGCCTGGGATATAAACTAGGTGTAAATAATAAGCAAAAGTTGCATTGCTTGTCGCATAAGCAAAAATAGCTAAACCAGCAGCTACTAATCCAATAGGCACAATAGCAAGGCCATCAAGCCCATCAGTTAAGTTTACTGCATTAGAGCTACCGACAACAACAAAATAGCTTAATATGATAAAGCCTATAGCGCCTAAGGGAATGGCTAGTGACTTGGTATATGGAATTGCAATACTTAAATCCATATAACGATTAAAATGAAAATATAAAATAATGCCGGCAATTAAAGCAAAAATAGATTGTAATAGGTATTTCCAGCGTGATTTTAAACCCCTTGGATGCTTAAGTACCAATTTAAGAAAATCATCTAAAAAGCCAATGCCACCAAATAGTATTAACGTTATGATTAATACCCAGATATAGATATTGTCTAAATTGGCCCATAAAAGCGATGAGATAATGACAGAAAGTAAAATTAACACACCACCCATTGTTGGTGTTCCTGATTTCTTTAAGTGAGTTTGTGGGCCTTCTTCTCTGACAACTTGACCTACTTGCATTTTTCTAAGCCAGTTAATCATTGGTCGACCGAATACTAAAGATAGGATCAATGCAGTGGCGGCAGCTAGTACACAACGTAGCGTAATATAATTGAATACATAAAAGGGGCGATAAAAGTCAACGAGGAAGTTTGTAAGCCAAAGTAGCATGGACAGTCCTTGCCAAGAGTTTCATAGTTTGTATCAGTAAGGCTTATTGTAGCGAAATTTTAATCGATTTGTCATCTTAGAAATGAAATAACTTTTCGATTTTATGTCAAAATCAGGATAGAATTGATCTTTAACTATTTTGAAGCTAAAAAATGGATGAAAAAAATACGTGGACTGGATAACATCGATTATTGATTTTGTATTGCATTTAAATGTGCACTTGAAAGAATTAGTAGAACAGTTTGGCTCTTGGAGTTATGGCATATTGTTCTTAATTATATTTTTAGAAACAGGTGTGGTATTTGCACCATTTTTGCCAGGAGATTCACTATTATTTGCAGCAGGTTCAATTGCTGTATTTACGCATATTAATGTTCATCTATTGATTTTTTTGTTAATTATTGCAGCTTTTGTAGGAGATACCTGTAATTATTGGATTGGTCATTGGTTTGGTGAAAAGATTTTAGAAAAAAAATGGATTAAACGTCAGTATATTGATAAGACGCATGAATTTTTTGAAAGACATGGTGGCAAAGCCATTGTAATTGCAAGATTTGTACCTGTTATTCGTACCTTTGCACCCTTTGTTGCAGGCTTAAGTGATATGTCCTATCGTAAATTTATGATTTATAATCTTGCAGGTGCTATTTTGTGGGTTGTTTTAGTTACTTATGCCGGTTATTTTTTTGGTAATGTTCCTATTGTAAAAGAGAATTTCACAATTGTTATTTTTGTGATCATTATCTTATCTATAATGCCGGCAGTATTTGAGTTTATCAGACATAAATATTTCAAAAAATACTAATATTGCAGTTTTATTGTTGATTTTTTGATCATCTTCTGTTATCTTATCGCATTGAATGATAGGTACCTTGGGTTGCGTAATCAATGAAAAAAATAATAATAACAATGACATGTTTGATTGCTTTTTTAACTGCTAATGTTTTTGCTCAATCAAATCAATCTACTTCTGATAACCAGACTTCTATAAGCACTGATAATTCAGACCAGACAGCATCATTGCCAACAAAAGAAGAAATTAATCAGTTAGGTCAGAGTGATACGACGACAGAAGATACAAGCGATGATCAATCAACTAGTGATGAAAGTTGGTGGGAATGGATTAAGGGTAAACCACAACAAAACTCAGTTTATCTAGGTATGTTCACACTACACTTTAGTCCTGGAAGTATTAAAAATGATAACTGGAATAATCAGCTTATTGGTGGTACTTATAAGGGAATATTTTTTGGAACTTTAGTTAACTCATTTTATAATAGAGCGTATGTTGCTGGCTTTTCACGTGATTTATACGAAAGTCAAGTTAGTGAAAATGTTGATATGACAGCAGGTTACCGTTTAGGCTTAATTACTGGTTATACGATAGATATTAATGAATTTACTAGCCATTTACCAGCACTTCCATTTGCTCAAGCCTATGTTGACTTTACTTATAGAGGTATTGTAGGAATAGAGTTTTCATATGTAGGTATTGTTGTAACTACTGAGTTTTATTTAAGGTTTTAAGTTTATAAAATAACACAACAATTTGTAGACTCTTTATCATTTGAGGCTGATTTATCTAAAAGTGGTGTTTTAGGATCAGTTTTCCGTTTAGGTTTAATAGCTGAGATATCATTTAAATTATCAATTTGATCTATTTGTCCTTTTGATGTATCAGGTAATTGTCTTATTGCTTCTGGTAGACAGCCAGATTTAGCAACAATGCCATCATTAGTATAGTGCACACTGTTTATACTAATGGATACTTTTGAACTTAATTTGTATCCGTCAATAATTCCAGTTTCTAATAAGTCATCAGCCCATTTTTGAACATTTTCAGTTCTATAAGTTTCTTTTATTCGTTGCTCAGTATACTCATCATCTGTAATATCCAATATATTTAGTTGGCGTATACCTTGTGATTTTATAACTGATGCAAATGTCTTTAACTTTTCATTCGGAACATCTCCACCAAATGCGTGACCGAATAATCCAACTAATTCACCCTTACGATTTTTACCTATTGCACTAAAGCTGGAGCACATAGTGATAAACCCCCATGTCGCAACAAATTCATGCTTATATAATGTTGATAAATTAACAGTTTTGAACTCACCTTGTTTTAGTGGTATTGTCATAATGCAACCCTTCTTTTTAAAATCATTTAATTAATATTAAATAATCAGAAGTTGTATAAATATACTGAAAAATATGTGGCTTATTTAAGTTGCTATTATTGCTTTAAGAATAGAGCAAGACGTAGTTTATAGTATCACACATGAACAACATTGTTTTTTTGATGACTGTTGATTTCCATAATCATGTAAAAGTGGTGTTTTAGGGGTGGCTTGTCGTTGAGGCTTAATTGCTTTGATATTATTTAAATGATCAATTTGACTAGCATTACCTGTAATAATATCAGGTAATGCTTTGATAGCTGTAGGTACACAACCGGCTTGTGCAATAATACCAGAACTAGTATATCTAACAGCGTCGGCATGAATAGAGACTTTTGAACTTAGTTTATAGCCATCAATAATATCTGACGCCATTAAAGCATTTGCCCACTGAATAACATTTCTAGTTCTTTGAGGTTCACTAACTCTAAGCTCTGTATATTCTTCTAACGTAATATCCATAATATTTAATTGACGAATACCTTGCTCTTTTATAGTAGATGTAAATTTTTTTAATTCACTATTATCAACGCTGCCACCACCGGGATGACCAAATAATCCAATATATTCTCCATGACGATTTATTCCTATTGCGCTAAAGCTTGAACAACCCATAATAACACCTATGCTTGATTGAAACGTAGTCACCTTCACTTAAGTCTCTTGATAAGTTAACAGTTTGGTATTTATCTTGTTTAAGACGAATTGGCATAAGAACAATCCCATATTACGATATAATTAAGTTTTAATATAATAAACATATTATAACCAGACAAATTTTATGTAAATAAAAAACATTAGAATAAAGAAGTAAAATAAAAATATTATAAATATTATTAAAATTTTTATAATAATATTGCAAATTTTATAATATTATCAATAGGCAATAGTTAAGTAAAAGGTAAATATTAAAATGCAATTAAGTAAGATTTTATTTAGTCTATTTGTTTTATTAATGGTGCAATCAAGTCATGCTGCAACATGGCAAGAAAATTTAAAACTAGGAGAGACAACAACAGCAAGAAATGAGCTTAACGTTCCTTTTGTTAAGCCAACAGTTTGGCAGAGCTTCTATACAGCACCAGGTAATTGGCCAATTTTTGAAAATAGGGCATCACTTGATCGATCACCTAAAGATAAAAGCTCAAAAGTAGTTACCTTAGGTACTGGTGATCCAACACCAAATCCTTATCGTTATGGCCCAGCGAGCGTTGTTATTGTTAATGATTTTCCATACTTTATTGACTGTGGCGAAGGCTGGTGGAGAGCGTTGGCTAAGGCAGTTTTATCACAAGGAAATATTGACCTTGTCAATGTCTTTGCACTTAAAAATCTGAAATATATGTTTTTGACGCACTTACATGAAGATCATACAGTGGGTTTGCCATCTTTTATAGATAATCCTTTTAAGTTTGGTACAGGAGCAAATAAAAAAGTTTATGGGCCTAAAGGTATAGATTTGATGATTGGGCATATTAATGCAGCTTGGGCAGTAGATCGAAATGAGATGTTTCAAGGATCAGTGAGTGTTCAGCGATCTAATTTTGATGGCGCAACGGCTGTTGGTATTCCAATTGATCCAGCTGTAGGCGTTAAGGGTAGAGAAATTTTTGAAGATGATAATGTTAAAGTTTTTGCTTATCCTACTAAACATGGTAATCTTAAGCATACTTATGCTTATCGCTTTATAACAAAACCAGATAATCGAATTCTCGTTTTTGGTGGTGATGGTCATTACTCTAAAGGTTTAGTTGAAGCAGCTAAAAATGCAGATGTATTATTTATTGAAGGTATTACAAGAGAAAATATTCAATATGCAACTTGGGGGGGTGATACAGTGGAAGAAAAAGTTAAATCAATTAGCGCATATCATATGTTTCCTAGCGACTTAAAGAAAGTACAAGATGAATCAAAAGTAAAGGAAATTGTACTAATACATGTTCAAAATTATAACTCACCTGATAAGTTTGAAAGATTAGGCGTATTACATGAAATGATCGATGCAGGTGTGACTAATGTCCTACAAGCACAGGATGGAGATATGTATTAATAGTGATAAAGGATATACTATGCTTTTTTAATTTCATTTAATGCATGCTGGTAGAAAGCTCCTATTTTTTCATTATTATTAATGCCAGGGCCAAGTTGCTTTAAGAGGCCATCATTAAGTGAATATAAAACACCATGAATGGTAACGGACTGATTACGCTTCCAAGCATCTTGAATGATTGTTGTTTTCGCAATATTAATTGCTTGCTCTAAGACATTAAGTTCACACATAAGGTCATATTTAGAAATATTAGAATATTCTTGAATAATTTGATCGATTAAAGATTGGTGCTTATATTGAACATTTTGAATATGTCGTAACCAGTTTTCAACTAGACCACATGCAGCATTATCAACAGCAGCCTTAACACCACCACAGCTATAGTGACCACAGATTAAGATATGTTCAACTTTTAGTGCATCTACTGCATACTGTAAAACAGATAATAAGTTCATATCAGAGTGGACTACGATATTGGCAATATTTCTATGGACAAATATTTCACCAGGTAATAAATCCAAAACTTGATTCGCAGGTACACGACTATCTGAACAACCAATCCATAAATACTTAGGAGTTTGAACATCAGCTAATCGACTAAAAAACTCAGGGTCATTTTCAACTGTGGTTTTAGCCCAATGTTTATTTTTATCTAATAGATGTTTTAATGTTTCCATGGATATCCTTTTAAAGATTGTTTTGAATTTGTTTAACTTTAGCCATATAGCGACTTAAATCAGCTTGGGTAAAGCGTCGTTGTTGATCATTAGTTAATGTACCACCAAGTGACTCAGCTAATTGATGTGCTTCTGATAGAATATCTCTAAAAATAGCAACTGGTTGCTTTAGTCTTCTAATATCACAGTAGAGTGTTACTCCTGGTGTTTGTATTGCATTAACTTGACCAAATGTTTTAGGCTCTTCTAAGTTAATAACTGTTAAAAGTAATTCTGCATCATTGCTAAAATATTCATATGTATTATGAACACTCAAGTGGTAGTGTCTTAAGTTAAAGATTGTTTCTAAGTCTTCACCATAGAAAACATAACCTCTTGGTGCAATAATGTGAAATACCAAAAAGTTATCTTCAGAATCTTCGCTTGTTTGATTGCTTTGTATACTATGATCATGTTCAGTATCAAGATCAAATGATACTTGTTCTGGCTGAAGTTCATCGATATCAGACTGTCTAAAGCGTTTTTCTCTAGTTGCGTTTAAGGCGTTTTGCCATGGATTAGATGATGTTGATTTTATTTGAGCTTCATCATCATTGTTAACATCACTTTCAGTTTTATCCACTGCTTCTTGTTGTATTTGTGAGCGCTCACTATCTAAGTCGATAATGTTTTCTTTATCAGATGATGTATTGATATCATTATCGGTATTTACCGCGCTATATTGTGCTGTAAATGATTCCGTTGTTGTATCTTCTATTGATTCTTGAATCATTTGTTTTGAGTCATCAGTAGGCTCATAAGATTGACTTTGTTGAAACTCAGTTAGTCTTCTACGTTTAATTCGACGATAGATATCAATCATAATGAGTAAAATAAGTATAATGCCTAGAACTAGTATCGTTTGGTATTGTTCCATAATATAATCCGTTTTAAAGTTTCACCAAAGGTCATTTATTAGGGTAAGTTAATTTTAGATAAAACTGGCCTGATAAAAAAGTAAATTTAAACAATTCTTTCAGATTTCTTTAGAAATTTGCAATCATTTCAGTTAAATAAGTCGCTAACCTTTCTGAAACTGCATTTAACTGTGCTTTAAAGTCAATATCAGATGTATTATCAGCATGATCAGAAATAACTCGCGTGATCATAAAGGAAGTATTAAATTTATGACAGACTTGTGCAATGGCTGCTGATTCCATATCAAGTGCTAATGCATAAGGAAAGTTTGATTGAATATGTTGGATTGCTATATTAGAGTTGATAAAACTATCCCCTGATACAATCATGCCAAATTTAATTGGTAAGCTATGATTTAAGTTTTTAATTGTTTCAACTAATTTAGTATCCGGTTGGTAATACTCTGGCATATTGGGGATTTGGCCTTTTTTATATCCAAAGGCAGTTACATCAACATCGTGATAGCTTAGTTCGGTAGCAATAATAATATCAGAAATGTTAATATTTTTACCAATGCCACCGGCGCTACCAATATTAATTACTAAATCAGGCTTATATTGATAAAGCATAGTTGAAGTTGTAACGGCAGCATTTACCTTACCAATTCCAGATTGGCAAATAATTGTTTCATGTTGATTAATTTTCCCATGGTAATGCGGAATATCAATAAAGTTACTTTCATTTTCAGCATTTGTTAGATGACGAAACTGTTTGATTTCCTCCGTCATAGCACCGATGATTAAAATCTTCATAGCATTGCCTTTAGATTGCATTTTTTAATTGTTCAGCCTTATCAGTTATCTCCCAAGAAAACTCATCGCGCCCAAAGTGGCCGTAAGCTGCAGTTTTTTGATAGATAGGTCTAAGTAAATCAAGTGTTGTTGTTATACCATAAGGCCTTAAATCAAAATGTTCTTTGACTAAGCTCTCTATTTTGTGATCACTAATTTTACCAGTGCCAAATGTATTAATCATAATAGAAGTAGGTTCAGCAACACCAATGGCATAAGATACTTGTACTTCACATTTATCAGCAAGGCCAGCTGCAACAATATTTTTGGCAACATAACGCCCCATGTAAGCCGCTGAACGATCAACTTTAGATGGGTCTTTACCTGAAAAAGCTCCGCCACCATGATGAGCAGCACCACCATAAGTATCAACGATAATTTTTCTCCCAGTGAGCCCACAATCACCTTCAGGGCCTCCAATAACAAAGCGTCCTGTTGGGTTGACAAAATATTTAATGCCATCACTAAGCCATTCTTTAGGTAATACAGGTTTAATGATTTCTTCAATAACCCCTTCTTTAACTAGATCGTAGCTAACATCAGGTGTGTGTTGTGTTGATAAGACAACGGTATCGATACCAATAGGCTTGCCATTTACATAACGTAATGTGATTTGACTTTTTGCATCAGGTCTTAACCAGTTAATTTTACCTGATTTTCTTAAGTAAGCTTGGCGCTTCATCAATTGGTGTGCATAGTAAATTGCAGCAGGCATTAAAGCTTCAGTTTCATTGGTAGCATAGCCAAACATGATACCTTGATCACCTGCACCTTGGTTCATATCAACTTCTCTATCAACACCAATGGCAATCTCTGGTGATTGTTTGCCAATGGCATTAATAACAGCACATGAATCACCATCAAAGCCCATTTTAGGGTCGGTATAGCCAATATCGGTGACTACTTTTCTAACTAAAGACTCAATATCAACCCAAGTAGATGTACGTATTTCACCTGCAAGTAAAACCATGCCAGTTTTAACTAATGTTTCACAAGCAACGCGTGCATGTGGGTCATTGGCAATGATTGCATCAAGTACTGCGTCAGATATTTGATCAGCAATTTTATCAGGGTGTCCTTCTGAGACAGATTCAGAGGTAAATAAAATCTCTTTTGCCATGCATAGTCTCCTATTATTTTTATGTGCACAGACCTAATATTTGTATTTTTTAAAATACAGTCATTTAAAAATGTGTTTTATGATAACAAAGAGTAAGTAATCGGTCTATTAAATTTCCGTAATAGTGACAACTAGTCCACCGTTTTCGCCATTAGTAAAAGTAACTTTCATATGATGGATTTGCGCAATATGTTTGACAATGGATAAGCCAAGTCCCGTACCTTTGATGTGTTGATTATTTTCTGAAGCAACTCGGTAGAAAGGTTGTCCTAATCGCTTTAATTGATCTTTAGGGATGCCAGGACCATCGTCTGAGACAGTAATTATAATTTTTGATTCAATAGTTTGACCTAAATAGATTGCTGAGTTATTAGCATATTTTTTTGCATTATGAATAAGATTGATAATCATACGTTTAAATAGGTAGTATTCAATTGGGTAGACACATTCATCTAATTCAGTGGTAAATATAACTTGTTGTTTTGCTGTGTTTGCACCTTCTGCAAGGCGTTCTAATAAATCAACTAAGTCACAAGGTTCTTTTTCAAGAAAATTAAAACCTTTGGCATACTGTAAAGAGGTTTTAGAAATTTGTGTAATTTCTCCGGTACATTTAAGCAGGCTCTCAGCAAGACTCTGATCTTCAAGTAAGTGTAGTTTAAGCTCTAATTCAGTTAATGGTGATTTTAAGTCATGAGATAGTGCGCTTAACATGAGTGTTTTTTGATCCATAATAGATTGAACTTCACGAATTAAGTCATCCGTTGGATCTGTTGAAACTTTTTCATTAAAATCACGTTGCCTTAATCCTTTGGTCATGCGCATTTTTAAATTAAAGTTTGAAATATGAATAAAGATGGCACAGACAACTAAAAAAGCAACCAATAGCAGTATAGAGGCGATAACACTACCCCAATATGGATCAGGGGCTAAATGGAAAGAAACAAAAACAGATAACTTTTGTCTAGGGAAATTTACTTGTAAAAGATAAGGGTTTTGTAGAGGTGTTGTAATTTCAAAGTCAGCAGCTTGTGCGCCTTTAATTGGTATAATAGGGTTGTAGCGTTCAAATTGCCATGTTAGATAACTATTGAAAGTCTGTGCCATCTTGTTTGCTTTAGGTAGTATTTCTTTAATTAATTCACGGCCAAGCTCTCTAGCAGTAAGGTTTTTAGTATCAATTTGACTTAAATCTTGTTGAATGGTTGTAAGAATTTGGTTGTTATGATGAATAAAAGCATCAGCTTCCATTGCGCGGTTATTTGCTTGCATGCCAATTAATAAAATTGTTTGCAAGAAAACTAACACAAAACATATATAAGTTAAGTGGTTATAGCTAATATAAAATGGTGTTTTTGTTTTTTCCATTTTTTTCCATTAATTGATATTTTAATAGTTTCAGTGTTTTTTTTTCTTACTGTTACTATAATACTAGAAAAATAAAATGCACTATGAACAAACGGATTTTATGAAATATATTTACTTTTTAAGACTATTAGTTGTTTTTTTATTTGGCAATTTATATGCGTTGGCATTTATTATTGTAACGCTATATGGTCGCCATTTATTAATTTCACCATTTGAATTAACTATTTTTCCTTCAATGGCATTAGGTAGCTTGTTTTGTAGTTTTATTCCAGGAGAACGTTATTTAGCTCGATGGTTTAAATTTCGCTATGCATTGATTGCAACAGTAGTGATTGCAATTTCTTTGGTAGCTTTAACATTGGTTGCCCAGCGAATTGAGTTTGTGCATTATCGTAGTACATCTTTAATTGTTATTTGTGCGATGATGGGGCTTTGTCTTGGCTATTTAAAGGCAGAGTATCATGTGCGTCTATTTCAAGTGATTACTGGAAAACTATATGCCGTATTAGCAGCTGTTGCGTTTCTTTTGGGCGTCTTTACGGTTTATTGCTTTTTCTATCCGATGGATGTTGTTTTTATCTTAATTCAAGCAACGCCAAATTATTCACCACTGATAATCTCAGCAGTTGTTATTGTGCTATTATTATGGCTTTTAGGAATGGTTGATCAGTCAGTTATTTCAAATCCATCGTACTATGTGACGCATTATGTGACTGAAACAGATAATTATCACTCAGAGCAAGTGCAATTACAATTAGGCTTTCTAGCAGTTATAGCAATTCAAATTGCATTAGGTTGGGGAGCAACTTGGGCTTTTTATCTTCAAAAGGTTTATGATGCTGAATGGTTGCATCGTGTTGTTGGTAATTTCCGCTATGCAGTATTTATGATGGTGCTAGCTTTTGTAGTAATTGTAATAACTGCTTTGCTAATGTGGTTATTATCTAAGAAATTTATCTTTTATTTGGTGCAAAGCATTAGCCTAATTATTACACTTGGTATTTTAATTACGATGGTATTTACAGGTATTGAGTCAGAGTGGTTGGCAAAAATATCTGGGTTTGTACTAATTGGTATGTGCGCAATGCTACTGGTTGTGTTTCAGTATTATGTAATTTTATTTTTTAAAGGGCAGTTAATTAGAGCATTTGTGCCTATTGCTATTGGATTATCAAGCTTTTTAATGACAATTATTTGGATTGCAACACCAATATTAATTATGTATTCAAAATCAGTTTTAGGATTTTTAGTTGTGACGGCATTAGCGTTAATATTTTTATTTATTATTGCATCACTAAGCACATTTAAGCGCTTAGATCAGATGCGTCTTAGCTATCAAAGGCAAGATAATTCCTTGCCGTCATAAACATAGGTTAGATAAGAATCTAAAGTGTAACCTTGTGAACGTACAGCTTTAATTGGAGAAGCTGCATTATGGCGTTGTGTTAATTTTGTGCGTAAGCGATGAACATGAATGTTGACATCGCGAGCAACATCACCATGACTTGAAAGGTTTAAATAGCTTGCAATATCATCACGGCTAAATGTTTTTCCAGGATCAGAAAGTAATAATTTTAATAAGGCACTTTCTTTATCTGTTAAATAAGTTTCCGGATGATCTGGGTGGGTAACTAAAGACTTTTTAGGATAGTAGCTCCAACGACCAAATTGAATCTGGTTAAAGTCTTCTATATTAACATCACCAAATGAATCGATACCTGTTTGACGGCCTGATGTTTTTTCATTTTTTAATTTGGTACGAATGCGCGCTAAAAGAACATGTGGATTAAACGGTTTTTCAACGTAGTCATCAGCGCCTGCTTCAAAGCCTAGGACTGTTTCTGTTGCATCAGTAACACCAGTTAGGAAAATAATAGGAATACCTTTGCGTTTATTCTTAATGCGTTTGCAAATTTCGATACCATGCATATCAGGTAGCATCATATCTAATAAAATTAAGTCAACCTCATGTTCATCTAAGACATCCAGTGCTTCTTCGCCAGTTGCCGCTTCAAATACTTCAAATAAATAGCGTTCAAGAAAGCTACGAAGTGATTCACGTATTCCAGGCTCATCATCAACTAATAGGATTTTATATCTTTGATTCATTTTTACTGTTCCCGTAATATTTTTTTGTTGTTAAATTAATATTTTAAATTGTTTCATAATGTTGATTATAATGATGAAATAAAAATTGGTAAATATTTTGTTGAAGATTTTAGCAAAAGATTTCATATTTTTGCGAGATAAATTATAAAGAAAGTTAATTTTTTTGACAAAAAATGTTTTCATTGGCCGTGAAAATGCGTATAATTTCCGCTCCGAGTAGATATAGATTTACTTTGATAGAAAGTTTACATTAGATTTTAAAATATAAAAATAAAGTTGGAGAAACTGAAGTATGGTAGTTATTCGTTTGGCTCGTGGCGGTTCTAAAAAGCGTCCTTTTTATCGTGTAGTCGTTGCTGATAGTCGTAACCCTCGTGATGGTCGTTTTATTGAACGTGTTGGTTTTTTTAATCCGGTTGCTTCTGGTTTAGAAGAGAAAGTACGTTTAGAGTTCGATCGTATCGATTATTGGGTTTCAAAAGGTGCTAAGATGTCTGATCGAGTTGCAGGTATTGTTAAAAAAGAGCGTAAAGCAGATACAAATCCAGTTAAAGCTGATGCTTAATTTATAAAAACCCTTTTAATTTAGTAGATTCTATATTATGTCACAGCATGATGCTAAAATGGTTGTCATTGCTAAGATAGGCGCACCCTATGGTCTTGATGGGGATATGCGCCTTAATATTTTCTGTAATCCACCAGAGCATGCGATTAATAATTATCCTAAATGGTTTATTCGAAAAACACCTGATTCATTGTGGTTGGAGTTAGAAAATGAAGCGATTTATCAATTAGGCGGTAAATTCTTAATTCATTTGGCAGCTATTTCATCACCAGAAGAAGCAAAAAATTATACCAACGCTGAAATTGGTGTTCAACGTAGTGCGTTACCGCAAGCATTGGATAATGAATACTATTGGGTTGATTTAATTGGCTTGAGTGTTATTAATGAGTCACAAGAAACCTTAGGTGTTGTAATAGAACTATTTGAAACTGAGGGTGCTAATGATGTGCTTGTTATTGATGATGGTGGTGTTGAGCGTTTAATCCCTTTTGTTGACCAATATATAAAATCAGTTGACTTTGACTTAAAGCAAATTGTTGTGCATTGGCAAAAGGATTATTAAAGTGAAATTAGGTGTTATTTCTATTTTTCCGCAAATTTTTGATTCAGTTTTATCTTATGGTATTACTGCTCGTGCTGTTGAAAGAAATTTGCTAGAATGTCATTTCTTTAATCCACGTGACTTTACTGAAGATAATTATCGCACGATTGATGATCGTCCATTTGGTGGTGGGCCAGGTATGGTGATGTTATATGAACCTTTAGCAAAAGCAATTGTAGCGGCTAAAAAAGTACTAGGTGAACAAACACCTGTCGTTTATATGTCACCACAAGGTAAGCCTTTAGAGCATTCTATAGCAAGTGAGTTTGCTGCAATTTCAAGCCTTATCATTCTTTGTGGTCGCTATGAAGGTATTGATCAACGATTAATTGATGGCTATGTCGATTATGAGCTTTCAATTGGTGATTATGTCTTATCCGGTGGTGAATTAGCAGCAGCTGTATTTATAGATGCGACAGTAAGATTAATCCCAGGTGTATTAAATCATGCGCTTTCTTCTAAAGAAGACTCATTTTTTGATGGACTTTTAGATTGTCCGCATTATACTAGACCTCGGGTTTTGCCTTCAGGTACAAAAGTGCCGGATGTGTTAACTGGTGGAAATCACGCTGATATTAAACGTTGGCGAGATATGATGAAGTTAGGGCTTACTTTTGAGAAGCGCCCTGAATTAATCGAGCGCCGCTGTTTGTCGGAATACGAAAAAACATTGCTTGATGAATATAAAAGCAATATGAACAATAAATTAGATGATAAATAAGCGCTAAGAAAGAGGAAACTTAAATGAAAAATAATTTAGTTAAAATGATAGAAGACAATCAACTAAGAGATGATATTCCTGAATTTCGTGCAGGTGACTCTGTCATTGTTAATGTTTGGGTAAAAGAGGGTAATAGACGTCGTGTTCAGGCATTTGAAGGCGTTGTTATTGCGATGAAAAATCGTGGTATTAATTCATCTTTTACAGTACGTAAAATGTCAAGTGGTGAAGGTGTGGAGCGTGTATTCCAAACGCATAGCCCAATTATTGACTCAGTTAAAGTCGTTCGTCGCGGTAAAGTACGCCGTGCTAAATTATACTACTTAAGAGGTCGTACAGGTAAAGCTGCGCGTATTAAAGAAAAAGTATAATTTTTTTTATCGTCATGGGCGGTGGTAATCAATTTAATAACGATCGCTCATTAATTCAGTTATTTATTCAAGATTTACATACAATTTATGGATTGAGTGATAATACAATACAATCATATCAATCCGATTTATATCATTTTTTAGAATTTGTTAGTAAACAAAAAACTCAATTAGTTGCAGTTAAAATCAGTGATATTCATAAATATCTTGATTTTTGTTATCAGAAAAAGCTAACCAATCGCACGGTATCTCGATTTATTTCATCATTAAAAAAATTTTTTCAATGGGCTTTAGATAGGCGTTATTTAGCTGAAGATCCTGCAAGTCAGCTTGTATTGCCGAAGTTGCAAAAGTCATTGCCATCATCTATTTCAGAAGCTTGTGTTGAGCAATTACTTGATGCGCCGGATACATTAACTGAAATAGGTCTTAGAGATAAAGCAATGATTGAAGTTTTATATGCTACAGGGCTTAGAGTAAGTGAGCTTGTTGCACTAGAAGAATCGCAAGTTAGTCTATCTCAAGGTGTCATACGTATCATAGGTAAAGGTAATAAGGAAAGAATCGTGCCAATGGGGCAGTGGGCACTTGATTGGTTGGAGCGCTATATTAAGGAAGTTAGAAATGATTTCTTAGCTAAAAAGGTGCAGTCTGATTATGTTTTTTTAAGCCAGAAGGGAGGTAAAATGACGCGCCAAGCCTTCTGGTATCGTATTAAAGCTTATGTTAAAGCTATTGGTCTTCAAATAGAGATCTCACCGCATACATTGCGACATGCATTTGCAACGCATTTGTTGAATCATGGTGCTGATCTAAGGTCGGTGCAATTATTATTAGGGCATGCAAATATATCAACGACAACGATTTATACGCATGTGGCGAAAGCAAGGTTGCAAAAGCTATATCAGTTACATCATCCTCGAGCTTAATATAGTTTTTGTATTAAGATTTCAGAGATTTTGCATGATAATAACATGTCTTTGCGTTTTAGTTCGTAGCAGTGATTTTGTAGTGGTTCACTAAAACCAAAGATCAAACGACGTTCGATTTGCATAATTTGTTGATTTAAGCGTTCTTTTTGTTTATACAACCAGTTTAGTTGATCATCTTTGCTGCCCATTGACTTTTGGGATGGTTGTTCTTTTTTTGCACTTTGATATTTATCTGGTTGGCTTTTTTGATTTTTTCTTGGCGTGCAAAGACTTAATTTTTTGCGTCCATTAGGTGTAAATTTATCATTCATGGGGTTGTCATCTAGTTTGATTTTCTTTTAAATTTTTACAGTTTAAGATAGAGCATTTACAGTCATTTTACGCTATTTATCATATTTTACCACAAATTCTTGCTTTTTTTATTAGCTGGCTTTAGAATAACCAACCAGAATACTAAATTTGTACAATGTTTAACCAAAAATAAAAATGTAGAGGGATAATCAATGCCTGCAACAATGCATTACGGTGCAAAACAAGAAAATGCATCACAAGAAGCTTTGCCTATGGCAGAGTATATTAAAGAAGTTGTAACAAACTATTTTAAGAGTATGGCTGAAGAAGGCATGAGCCCAAGCCAGGTATATGAGTTAGTTATGAGTGAAGTTGAGTTGCCTTTAATTGAAGCAACAATGGAGTATACTGGTAATAATCAGAGCCGTGCTGCAAGTGTTTTAGGTCTTAACCGTGGAACATTTCGTAAAAAGCTATCGCATTATGGAATGCTCTAAATTAATACACTTTTTAAATTTTTTAGTTAACTTTTTGATTTGAAACCGCATTAATCAATGCGGTTTTTTTGTTTTAAAGGTTTTAAAATTTATTTAATTTAAATCTAATTTTGTAAACTCAAGTTTATGCGGGTTTACATCCATTTTAATCATGATAGGCTATTAGCGTAATTAAATTGCAAAAAGATGAGAGCGTTTAAGATGACAAAACTAGATAGTTTGCGAGAAATGACTAAAGTTGTTGCAGATACAGGAGATATTGAAAAAATCAAATTGCATAAACCAGAAGATGCAACAACAAATCCTTCTTTATTATTAAAAGCAGCAGCAATGTCACAATATCAAGATATTTTAAAGCATACTTTAGAAGAAACCAATCACCTAAGTGCTAATGAGCGACTAGAAGCTATTTTATATCATTTGGCCGTTAATTTTGGCGTTGAAATTTTAAAAATAGTTCCAGGTAGGGTGTCAACTGAGGTTGATGCGAGATTATCTTTTGACACAAATAAAACGGTTCAAGCAGCTAAACGCCTAATTCAATTATATGAGAGTCATGGTATATCACGTGAACGTATCTTAATTAAAATTGCAGCAACTTGGGAAGGAATACAAGCAGCAGAAATGCTTGAAAAAGAAGGTATTCATTGTAACTTAACTTTAATTTTTCATATTGCTCAAGCGGTTAAATGTGCTCAAGCAGGTGTTACATTAATTTCGCCTTTTGTCGGTAGGATTACTGACTGGTATAAACAGGCACTGAATCAAGCAGATTTTCCACCTGTTGATGAAGATGAAGGTGTCCAATCAGTGAAGGCAATTTATAATTATTTTAAAGCATTTGATTATACAACAACAGTAATGGGTGCAAGTTTTCGCCATGTTAAGCAAGTGGAAGCATTAAGTGGTTGTGATGCGCTTACGATTTCACCTGAGTTATTATCAGAGTTAGAGGCAGATAATGGTCAGCTTGAGAAGCATTTATCTAAAGATTTGATCGACCGTTCAATTGAAAAAATTGATGTCAGTGAAGCTCAATTTCGTTGGGCATTAAATGAATCTGCAATGGCAACTGAAAAGCTTGCTCAAGGGATACGAAACTTTGCAATAGATACAGTGAAATTAGAAAATTTAATTAATGAAAAAATGATTCATGGTAAAGATTATGCGTAAATCAATCGCAGTTAAGGTTGATCATATAACGATTGGTGCAAATGCACCTGTCGTTGTTCAATCGATGACAGATACACCAACAGAAGATATTGAAAAAACAATTAAACAAATTTTAGCCTTATATCACGCTGGCAGTGAAATTGTTCGTATTACTGTTAATAATGATAAAGCTGCAAAAGCTGTACCATTAATAAAAAAAGCATTATTAGATCAAGGTTGTCATGTACCATTAGTTGGTGATTTTCACTATAATGGCCATACACTACTTAAAGCTAATCCAGAGTGTGCTTCTAGTTTATCAAAATATAGAATTAATCCAGGAAATGTTGGCTTTGGTAAAAAAAGAGATAATCAGTTTGGTGAAATTATTCGTTGTGCCATTGAGCATGATAAGCCAGTAAGAATTGGTACGAACTGGGGGAGTTTAGATCAAGCATTGTTAGCTCAGCTAATGGATGAGAATGCAAAAAATGGTTTTAAGCTTACGAATCAACAAGTACTGTATGAAGCCTTAATTCGTTCAGCATTAGATAGTGCTGAATATGCTGAGTCGCTAGGCTTAAAACATGATAAAATTATCTTATCTTGTAAAGTCAGTGGTGTAGAAGATCTTATTGCAGTTTATGAAAATATTGCAACACGTTGTGACTATCCATTACATCTTGGTTTAACAGAAGCAGGGATGGGTGTTAAAGCAGTTGTTGCAACAGCAATTAGTTTGGGTGTTTTATTGCAAAAAGGCATTGGTGATACAATTAGAGCATCATTAACACCAGAGCCAGGTGGTGTCAGAACAAAAGAAGTATTAGTTTGCCAAGAAATACTTCAGACAATGGGCTTAAGAGCATTTACACCGATGGTAACATCATGTCCAGGGTGTGGTCGAACAAGTAGTAGCTTCTTTAGAGAGTTAGCAGATCAAATTCAAACTTATCTGCGCGATCAAATGCCCATTTGGAAAGCTGATTATCCAGGCGTTGAAAATATGAAAGTTGCTGTAATGGGTTGTGTTGTTAATGGCCCAGGTGAAAGTAAGCATGCCAATATTGGGATTTCTTTACCAGGAAGTGGCGAAGCGCCAGTTGCGCCTGTATTCGTAGATGGCAAAAAAGCACACACATTGCGTGGCGATGGTATAGCATCAGAATTCAAAATGATCGTCGATGATTATGTTAAGCATAATTATGGAATACCAGCTTAAATGAGACTGGGTGTTATATTAGGGATATTATCTGGCTTATTATGGGGCTTAAATGATGTGTTGACTAATTTATTTAGTTTGCATATTGATATCGGCTTATTAAAGTCAGTGGTTATTTTTTCATTGGGATTAGCATTTCTGCAAGATGCAGGCTCATCGATTGGCATTTTAAGTTATTATACAATTAAGCGAGAAGTTTTCTCTCAAATAAAGCAAATGCAACGTGCAACAATCGTCATTATTATTGCCGCACTTTGTGCAGGTCCTTTAGGCATGGTTGCAGGAATATTAGGTATTAGTTATGCAGGGCCTGTTTATGCCGGTGTCATTACTTCTTGTTATCCTATTATTGCATTAATATTATCATTTTTTTTAATACGTGAGCGAATTACCTATTTAAAAGTTATTGGCATTATTTTAAGTGTATTTGCAGTTATTATGATATCTGTAAGTGGTGCTGAGACAGATGCACATCATATTGGGCTTGGCATGACCTTTGCATCAATTGCAATGCTTGGTTGGGGGATGGAGAGTGTATTATTTGCGTGGGTGCATATGAAAACAAATTTAAAACCCATGTGGTTATTAGCTATTCGTCAATTAGCTTCAGCAGTTTCGTATCTGATTATACTTTTTATATTATTGATTTCATGGCGCTATCAGGTGCTTGATACCTTTAGAGAAATGCATTGGCCTTTATTAATTCTTTCTTGTATTGTTAGTGCATCATTTTCTTACATCTTATATTATCATACAATTAAACGTATTGGCGCAGCCTTAGGTACAACGTTTAATGCAAGTTTTGTATTTTGGGCTGCAATTTTTAGTCAAATATTGGGCTTAAGCCATTTAGGTATCAGTTTTTGGTTTTGGGCTGTGATGCTCATTATTGGTATTTATTGTGCGGTTTCTTATCAACTACCCAAAATACGGCTGAGAGGTTGAATAAATGCAGGTTGATTTTTATATCCTATCGACCAGTACAGAGAAAGAGCGATTAATATTTTGTTGTCGTTTGATAGAAAAAGTACTACAAAGTCAGAGTCGGCTTATTGTATTGTGTCATAACTATCAAATGCTTGAAGCATTAGATCAATTATTATGGTCGTTTAAAGACAGTAGCTTTATTGCACACCTACCAATTGATGAAATTACAGATAAAACAGCTAACGTACCTGTGATATTGACAACAGATGAGGTAGAAATAAATACTGACTGCCATATTATTGTTAAGCTTCAAAATAAGTCATTAAGCCAACATTGGCCCTTAAATGAAACATTTCGAGTTTTGGAAATTGTTGATCAAGATAAAACTGTGTTAGAATCATCGCGAAATAATTTTAAAGATTATAAAAAGCGTGGCTTTAAAATTGATGTACATAAACTTGATTAGTAGTAGCGATTAATAATAATGCTATAAACATGCTTTAGTCATTTTGAATAAAATTTTTAAAAGAGATTATATAAATGGATAAAAACTATCAGCCAAAAGCAATTGAAAAAAAGTGGTATGATCAATGGGAAAAAGAAGGTAATTTTCAAGCTGGAAAATCAGATGGTGTGACATACACCATTATGTTACCACCACCTAATGTAACAGGTACATTACATATGGGGCATGGTTTTCAGCAAACATTGATGGATTTATTAATACGCTATCATCGTATGATGGGTGATGATGCATTATGGCAAGTTGGTACGGATCATGCTGGTATTGCAACTCAGATGGTTGTTGAGCGTCAGTTAGCTCAAGAGGGTAAGAGTCGCCATGATTTAGGACGAGAAGCATTTATTGAGAAGATATGGCAGTGGAAAGCTCAATCAGGTAATCAAATTTCTAATCAAATGAAACGTATTGGTGCTTCAGCGGATTGGTCTCGACAGCGCTTTACCATGGATGAAGGCTTATCAGATGCAGTTAAAGAAGTATTTATTCGCTTATATGAAGAAGGGACAATCTATCGTGGTAAGCGTTTGGTTAACTGGGATCCTAAATTTTTAACAGCAATTTCTGATTTAGAAGTAATCTCTGAAGAAGAAGAAGGCTTTTTATGGCATATACGCTATCCATTGGTTAATGGTGAAGGTCATTTAACTGTTGCAACAACGCGACCTGAAACCATGTTAGGTGATATGGCGATTGCCGTACACCCAGAAGATGAGCGCTATCAACATTTAGTTGGTCAAATGGTTGAGCTTCCTTTATGTGATCGCCAAATTCCAATTATTGCGGATGACTATGTTGAAAAAGACTTTGGTACAGGCTGTGTGAAAATAACGCCAGCACATGATTTTAATGACTATGAAGTCGGTTTGCGTCACGATTTAAAATTATTTAATATTTTAACAAAAGACGCTAAAATTAATGAAAACGCACCGAAGGTATACCAAGGTCTTGGGCGTTTTGAAGCAAGAAAACGCATCGTTGAAGATTTAGAGGCAATCGATTTATTAGATCAAGTTAAAACACATGTATTAAAAGTACCAAGAGGTGATCGAAGTGGTGAAGTAATTGAGCCATTTTTAACTGATCAGTGGTTTATGAAAATGAATGAATTGGCTAAACCTGCAATCGATGTGGTTAAAAGTGGAAAAGTTAAATTTGTACCACAAAATTGGCAGAACACTTATTTTGAATGGATGAATAACATCCAAGATTGGTGTATATCACGTCAGCTATGGTGGGGGCATCAAATTCCAGCATGGTATGATAGCCAAGGTAACGTTTATGTCGCATCCAATGAAGAAGAGGTGCGTAAAAAATATGCAATTTCACCAGAAGAAATATTAACACAAGATAATGATGTTTTAGATACTTGGTTTTCTTCAGCCCTTTGGCCTTTTTCAACGCTTGGTTGGCCAAACAAAACAGAAGACTTAAAGAAGTACTACCCTACAAATGTATTAGTTAGTGGTTTTGATATTATTTTCTTTTGGATTGCCAGGATGGTTATGATGGGCTTGAAATTTATGGATGATGTACCATTTGATACGGTATATATTACAGGCCTTATTCGTGATAGCGAAGGAAAAAAAATGTCAAAATCAAAAGGTAATGTGTTAGATCCAGTAGATTTGATTGATGGTATTGATTTAGATCAATTGGTTGAAAAACGTACCTTTGGTATGATGCAGCCGCAATTAAAAGCAAAAGTAGAAAAAGCAACAAGACGAGAATTTCCTGAAGGTATTGATGCCTATGGTACAGATGCATTACGTTTTACATTTACAGCATTAGCATCAACTTCTCGAGATATTAATTTTAATGTCAACCGAATGGAAGGTTATCGTAATTTCTGTAACAAGCTTTGGAATGCCGCTCGTTTTGTTATGATGAATGTTGAGTCAAAAACCATTGCTAAGAAAAATACAGCAATGAAGCTGGGTATTTGTGAGCGATGGATTTGGCACAAGTTTAATGAAGTAGTAGCAGAAGCACATCGACATATTGCTCAGTACCGATTTGATCTATTAGCACAAGTTTTATATGAGTTTATTTGGAATCAATATTGTGATTGGTATGTTGAGTTAGCTAAAACAAGTTTAAATTCAGGTAATGTGGCGGAAAAAGATAGAGAATCTATACGATATACCTTGGTTTATATTTTAGAGCAATCACTTCGCTTATTGCACCCTGTGATTCCTTTTATTACGGAAGAAATTTGGCAGCAGTTTAAGCCGTTAACAGAGATAGCATCTGGTAATTTGACTCAACAGAAATACCCATGCTATCAAAATGAGTTAGTTGATGAGGATGCAGATAAAGTCATTCATTGGCTAAAACGTGTTGTTACTGAAATTCGAACCATACGTGCACAAATGAATGTTAAACCATCAAAATCGATTTCATTAGTATTTAAAGGTGCTTCTGAAATGGATAAAGCTTATGCTGAGATTAATGAATATTTAATTAAGTCATTAGCTAAAATTGACAATATTCACTTTGCTGAGACTGATGAAGAAATTGAGGCTTCTGCTTCAGGGTTAGTTGGTAAGCTCGAGTTACATATCCCATTAGCGGGCTTAATTGATGTAAAGGCTGAAACGGATCGTTTGATGAATGAACGAGATAAAGTATTAAAAGAATTAGCAAGACTTAACGGTAAGTTATCCAATGAAAAGTTTATCGCTAATGCGCCTGAAATTGTCGTTGAAAAAGAAAAAGAAAAATTAAAATTAGCACAAATAAAACAAGAAAATATTGATCAACAGTTAGAAAAATTAACCTCTCTAGCTTGATTGAAATAGGGGAGATGATACATGTTAAAATCAGGTGAGTTTGATACTCGAGTCGATCTATCATGGCCTAAATCGAGAAAAGTTCATCCAGATGAAAGTGAAAAAGAACTTTATCGTAATAAGATTAAACAACTACTTAAAGAGAAAAATGCGGTTTTAATTGCGCATTACTATGTTGATGGTGAAATTCAAAGATTAGCTGAAGAAACAGGTGGTCTTGTTGGTGATTCATTTGAAATGGCAAAATATGGTGCTAATCATAAGGCGGATATTTTAGTTGTTGCTGGTGTGCGCTTTATGGGTGAAAGTGCTAAGATTTTAGCACCTGAAAAAAAAGTTATTATGCCGTCATTAGACAGTGAATGTAGTCTGGATATTTCTTGTCGTCCAGATGAGTTTCAAGCTTTTATTGATCAGCATCCAGATCGGACGGTTGTCGTTTATGCAAATACATCTGCAGCCGTTAAGGCAAGTGCTGATTGGGTGGTTACATCAAGTATTGCACTAGATGTAATTGATTACCTTGACAGTGAAGGTAATAAAATTCTATGGGGGCCTGATAAGTATTTAGGTAAGTATATTGCTAATCAAACAGGTGCTGATATGGTACTTTGGAATGGTGCTTGTATTGTGCATGATGAGTTTAGAGCAAATGCTTTAGCTGATCTTAAAAAAGCACATCCTGATGCAGCAGTATTAGTTCATCCTGAATCTCCTGAAACTGTTGTAGCATTAGCTGATGTAGTTGGTTCAACGTCTCAGTTATTAAATGCCTCTAAAACTTTGGATAATCCTGAGTTTATTGTTGCAACAGATCGTGGAATTTTCTATAAAATGATACAAGCAAATCCACATAAACGATTTATTGAATCTCCAACTGCAGGCCATGGAGCAACTTGTAAAAGTTGTGCTCGATGCCCATGGATGGCACTAAATGGATTATTAAATCTAGCTTGCGCGTTAGAAAATGAAACAAATGAAATTGACGTTCCTGAAGAAATCCGCAAAAAAGCCTTAATATCTTTAGGGCGAATGGTGAATTTTAAGAAATAATATTAAATAGTTTCCTACTTTAAGTTTTATCTTAAGGGGTATTTATGCTTGGGTTTATTGCAGAAAATATACGCTATTATTATGAGGTGACTAGTCAATTCTTTTCTATGCTATTTCAAGAGCGTCAAAATGCAGCAAAAATAAATTTGCAAAGAATAAATAAGCCGCTAAATTTATTAGAAAGTAAGCAAAAAAAGCTCAATCGAAATTAGATAAAAAGAGTAGTCATATGACAGGGAAACATCTTAACTATAGTAAGTGTGCTAAGGAAGCCCAATTAGAAGCAAAAACCTTAGAAAACGTAACCGATGAAATATCATCAAGTGTAACGCCTTTTATAAAAGCTTATCCACCACCTAAACGTAAAAAACATAACTGGGGTGAGAAAGATCAAGCTAAAAAAGTAAAGACAACTAGTGTTGATGCTAAAGATTTTTTGGATGCTCAACAAAGGATAAAGCGAGAAGGTACTGTTGGCTCAAGGTCGCACTTAGGTGATGATATCTATGAGATTCGTACTAAAAAAGGAAAGTCAACAGAAAGACTTTATTATGATAAACAAACGGGTAAATCCTATAGCAGTCGCCATGATAATATTAAGGAAGTTAAAAAGCGCTTAATAAATAGTCGTAAAGCGACGAATTTAGCATCTAACCCCTTTTATCAGCAACAGTCCAACCAAGAAAGTAATAAGGATACAAGCCACGTATATAAATAAATTATATTATTTTTTTCCTGCGGTGGCTGTTTGAATATTTTTTATATCAACAAGATTCCAGCCTGTTTGATTGTTACGGTATAAGCGCTTATTTAATTTGGGATAATCACAAACATTCTGTTCATAGCGATTACCAACATTAAAGGAATATTACCTGTATTAATCATTGTATGTGCTTTTGATGCGTGTTTATAACCGATAAAATCACCTTCAGCAATTTCATGCTTTTCATCTCCAATAATCACAATGCCACTACCTTCTAGTACATAAGTGCATTCATCTTCATGATAATGCATGTGATATTCAGTTGACTCACATCCAGGTGGTACTTCAATAATATGAAAGCCAAAGCCAGTAATACCAACCAAATCTCCTAATGATTTATTAATTCTTTTAGCGTTAGGGTTTAAAAAATGTTGTTTATTTGTTCCATCTAATTGTTCAATTTCTGCTTTTTTAAGTAGGTGTCTATTCATAAATTTTCTCTAAAAGTTTAAGTGTATATCTTAAAAGGTTAATTGAATTAGTCTATAACTAGGTTAAATTAAAATCTATTAGGACTGTTAATAATAGATCAAGTAAATTTCCCTTATGGCCTTGGCTGCTTTTAGGTTATAATGTCGAATTAAATTTTTTTGATGTTGTAACGATGGAGATGGGCATCATGGTTAAAGTGGCGAAAGATGAAAGTCGTCAAATAGCAAAACTAAAACAACTTTGGAAGCGATTTGGTAATCTTATTTTATGGATTATTGTTATTATTGCTGCGGCGTTTGCCATTTGGACTTATTGGCAAAAACAAAAAGAAGGTAAAATTTTAGAGGCTTCTGCTAAATACCTTCAGTTAGAAAATGATTTACAAAGTGGCTTAAAGGCTGACACGATTATTTCAGAAGCACATAATTTAATGCAGCAGTATCCAGATACAGTGTATGCAAAATTTAGTGGTTTATTAATTGCCAATGAATACGTTGGACAGAAGTTATACCAAGCTGCTGAAACTAATTTAGACTGGGTGATTTCTAATACAGATGAGCAGTCAATTAAAGCAGTAGCAACTTTGCGATTGGCACGTATTAAATTAGCAATAGGTAATGCAAAGGATGCGATTAATATTATTAATCAAGCAAAATTACCCAATAGCTATCAAGTTTTAGCCAAAATGATTCAAGCACAAGCTTATATTCAGTTGGCAGATAAGAAAAATGCTCAAGTGAAACTCAATCAAGCAAAAGTATTGTTAGATAAAAGTGGAACTATGGCAAATCCTACAAATGACCTTTTGATCAAAGAGGCTAAAGATTATATTGATATGCAATTAAGTAATTTAAATCTCTTAATTAAAGAATCTAAAAATAATCAAGTTTTGGTTAAGAAAAACACAGATGATAGCTTAGATACAGTAAAAAAATAGATATTTAAAATGTAATTGATATCAAAAATTTAAAATAATAGAAGTTTTTTATCCGCTAGGAGTAACGATGCAAAAAGTATTTAAAAAAGTCTTATTAGCAAGTTTAAGTTTGGGGTTTGTGCTTGGTTTATCTGCGTGTGCTGATAAATCCAATATGATACCACCAAAGCCATTGGTTGAGTTTAAGCAAACGCAGTCATTGCAAAAATTATGGCGAGTTAATATTGGTGATGGGACTGATGATCAGTATTATATTTTTGCGCCTGTTTTATCAAAAGGAATTGTTTATACAGTAAGTTCTGATGGAGAGGTCAATGCGATTAATGCCAATACAGGTAGACGCCTATGGGATGTTTCTGTACCTGAAACATTAGGTGCAACACCTGGTTTTGGTGATGATATGGTTTTTGTTGGTTCAGTCTCTGGCAAGCTGTATGCTTTGAGCCAGAAAGATGGTCGCATATTATGGAAAGTACAGTTATCAAGCTCACTTTATGCGCAACCTGTTTATGATGATGGTATTGTAGTTGTTCATTTACATAATGGTGAAATTGTGGCTTATGATGCTAAAAATGGTAAACTGATATGGAAACATTCTGCTAATTTACCTGAAATTATTTTAGTTGGTAATAGCGCCCCATTAATTGATGACGGTGTTGTTTATACTGGTTTGGATAATGGTGAAGTATGGGCAGTTGAGTTAAAAAGCGGTAAACGTTTATGGGAGAGACCAGTTGCATTACCAACTGGCGGTTCAATTGTAGCGCGTATGGTTGATATTGAAGGTGCGCCTTTGATTCAGAATAATGTTTTGTATGCTGCGACTTTCCAAGGTAGAGTGGCGGCAATTAACTTAGAAAATGCATCACTGGTTTGGTCAAAACCGATTTCAACTTATGTATCTTTAGCTATCTCAGATGATCAGCTATTCGCTTCAACTGATAAGGGTTATTTAAATGCTTATAATTTATCAAATGGGACAGTTTTATGGAGTCAAAAAGACTTAGAAGGCAGACAAATATCAGCGCCTGCTGTTGTTAATGATCAATATGTTACAGTAGGTGACTTTGAAGGTTATTTGCATGTCTTTAATTTAAAAACAGGAAAATATGCTGCTAGGTATGATGTTGGTGGTGATGGTATACGTGCTGAGCCTGTAACGGTACTTAACCGTATTTATGTTCAGACAAATAGCGGTTATTTATATGCATTTAAACTAGGTAATTAAAAGGTTATTGATGACGGATAATCAAAAAAAAGTAACGTATGTATCACTTTATATTTTGGTGTTAATCTGCTCGATTGGGCCATTTGGTGATACTTTATATACGCCTTCATTACCTGAAATTGCGCATGCTTTAAATACTCAGTATAGTTGGGTTCAATTAACGGTAACTTCTTATTTATTTGGTTATGCAGTTGGTCAGCTATTATATGGGCCAGTTTCAGATCGCTTTGGTAGACGTCCTGTTATGCTGTTTGGGGCTTTGTGCTTTGCAATTGGTTCTTTAGTATGTTTGATGAGTTCCTCTATCTGGCCATTAATATTTGGGCGGATATTTCAAGGCTTTGGCGCTTGTGCAGGTGCTGTATTATCAGTTGTAGCAATTCGTGATGTTTATGAATATAAAGAGCGAAATAAGCGCTATGCACAACTGAATTTAGCATTTTCAATTGCACCAGGATTAGGGCCAATTGTCGGAAGCTTTACAGCACATTTTTTCCCATGGTGGGTTAATTTTGTTATTTTATTTGTTTTATCACTTTGGATGTTAATTGCGGTTATTTTTCAGTTTCCAGAGACCATTCCAAAGAAAAATCTACAAGCTATTTATCCTAAACGTTTGGTTCTAAACTATTTGGCATTATTTAAACAACCAGGTTATTTGATATTTCTACTTATCTTAGGTTTAACTGTAGCAATGATATATACATGCTTAGTTGAGGCTCCAAGCATTGTTATTACTTTATTAAAATTACAATATCGTTGGTTTTTAATCATTGCTGTAGGTATTGTATTTGCTTTTGTATTAGGTTCAATCACAACGGCATTATTAAATAATCGTCTTTCAAGCTATGGTATTATAATTTCTGGTCTTGTGATTATGCTATTAGGATCATTATTATTTTTATTATTGATCTTAATGAAATATATTAATATTTATAGTTTGCTCATTCCTACAATTGTCGTTTTTTATGGTGTGGCATTTGTTATTCCTGTTGCAATGAATTTAGCCTTACTACCGTTTGGCCATATTACAGGTTCGGCAACAGCTATGATGGGATGCTTTCAAATGGGTTTTGCTGCTTTAGCAACTGCTGCTGTTACATTTATTCCTTTTCATCCCGTTTTAACATTACCGATTGCATTTTCAGTGCTTTCTTTAGTGGCATTAATATTATTTATTTCTTATTTATTGCTTATTGGTGAGTCCGGGCGTCGTCATTATTTACATACACGTAATAATTAAGTTATGCTTAAAAACTAGTTTAGTTGATGTATTAAGCTTAATAATTAGGATGATTTATGTCTGAAGCTAAAAGTGCGGCATTACTTATTGAAACACTATTAAATTTACTCGATGTAAAATTAGAGAGTAATCAATATTTAGGTAATGTCAAATCAGTTGGCAGTGGTCGTTTATATGGTGGCATGGTAATGGCTCAAGCACTAAATGCAGCCAAATATAGCATTGAAGATACTAATTTTGAATTACACTCCTATCATTGTTATTTTATTCGCCCAGGCTTGGAAAGAGAGCCTGTAGAATATCAAATTATCAATAAACGAGATGGCAATTTTTTTAGTAATCGTAGTGTTGAAGCATATCAGAATGAACGTTTAATATTTTCTTTATCTGCATCGTTTCATAAAACTGAAGATATGCCAGAGTATGTAACGCGTATAAAAATCCCACAAAGGGATGAGAAACTTGAACCCTGGCAAGTAATTGGACTTCGATATGCCGAACGTATTCCAAAAGAAGCACATACATTTTTTCATAGGAAATGGCCTTTTGAAATTTATCCTGTTAATGGTGATCGACTGTTTTCATTAAATAGTGAATCAGCAAAACAAAGTTTTTGGCTAAAACTAATTGATGATATTACATTAGATGACCATCAACATAAGTTATTATTCAGTTATGTATCTGACTTAATGTTATTACAAATTGCAGGTTTACCAACAGACTTTAAACTTTGGCAAAGAAAAGCAATGTATTCAAGTTTAGATCAATGTATTTGGTTTCATCGCAATATTGATGTAACCCAATGGCTTTATTTTGATATTGAAAGTTCATCGTATCATGATGCACGCGGATTTGTAATTGGTAAGTTATATAATGAGTCAGGTACACCACTTGCAACGGTAACACAAGAAGGTCTAATTCGGTCATTTTTAATGTAGAGTTACAACAATAACAACTAGTACTTGATTATCATATACAGACAGGCGTATGATACTGTGAGCTTATAAAAAAACAATGATAGAAAGGTGAAATATGAGTATTCATGCCAGCGAGAAAGTCATGAGTCTTTTAATGAAGATTGAAAAAATGGCAAGTAAAAATCTTGAAGATCATGATGTTTCAAATATCATTACCATGGCAAAAGGATTATTTAATATTATATCAGAAAATGATTTGATAAGAAGAGATTTGATTGATTTATATGGTCTTTTATTGTCATTATGGCGTTTCATAAGTAAAAGGGATATTAAAAAGTCTTATCAAGTGCGTGTCTATAACCCTGATTTTGAAGAGCATGGTTGGAATTCTGGGTTAACAGTAATAGAGTTTGTTGGGCCAGATAAGCCATTTCAAATAGATACAATACAAATCTTATTAAGTCGTTTAGATATTGGTATGCATAGTATGATGCATATTGGTGGCGCTAAAATTGAGCGTGATAAAAAAGGGAATATGATTGCATTTCATGATATTTCAGAGCAAATTGATGTGCCTTATCAGTTTGAGTCTTTAGCTTTTTTTGAAGTCGATCGTCAGAAAGAAGAAGATGGCTCACTTGAATTATTACAAAAACAAATTAATGATGCATTAGAGCATGTTGATGTTGTTGTTGATGATTTTGAACCAATGCGTGTTAAACTAACAGAAGCAATTAGTGGTTTAAGTGAAAACTGCCCAGATAAACAATGTGAAGATTTTTCAGAAGCGATTGCCTTTCTTCAATGGTTAAGAGATCGTCATTTTATTTTTCTAGGCTATTGTGATTTAGATATTGTTCAGAAGACTAAAAAGACTTTTGAAGTTGTTAAAGATAGTCAGTTGGGTTTGCTTAAATTTGGCGAACGTTATTTATCATCAAATTATCATGACTTTGCTAAACGTCTATATACAGGGAAAAACCAATTAAGTATTTTGTCGATTGCTAAAAGTGATCATCAGTCGCCGGTACATCGTTCAGGACATATGGATATTATCGGGGTGACTCGTTATGATAGTAAAGGTAAACCTTGTGGTGAAAGGCGCTTTTTAGGCCTTTATACTTCAGTTGCCTATCACTCAACACCACATAGTATTCCGTTTCTTAGACAAAAAGTTGATAAGGTATTACAGCGCTCTAACTTCCGTTATGATGGGCATGCTTATAAGACACTTAATAGTATTTTAGAGACCTATCCTAGGGATGAATTATTTTTATCTTCTGATGATGAGTTATTTGAAACGGCATGTGGTATTTTGCACATTAAAGAAAGGCAAACATTAAAGTTATTTGTCAGAAAAGATCCTTATTCTCGTTATTATTTTTGTATGGTATTTTTACCACGTGAGCGTTATAACTCAGAAATACGTCAAAAAATTCAAGCTATTTTAGCGCGTATGTTTAGAGCTAAAGGTAGTGTCTTTAAAACAACTTTTGCAGATGAATCAATTCACTGTCGAATAGACTTTACTTTTTATATTGCCCCAGATAGTAAACCGTTAACCTATGATATTGCTATTATGGAAGATAAGTTAAAAGAAGTTTCAAGACAATGGGAAGATGATTTATTAGATGCGTTGATTGATGCCTATGGTGATAGCACCGGGAGGTCTTATTATACAGAATATCATGATGGCTTTACACCGGCTTATAAACACGACTTTCATGCAAGAAGTGCAGCAATTGATATAGAGCATTTTGAGAAAGTGCGTCAAACAGGTGAGATTGATATGACGCTTTATCGGACATTAGAGGAAGCATCTGATCGAGTGCGATTTAAGTTATATTTGGCTAATCAATCAGCAAAATTAAGTCATATCTTTCCAGTTTTAGAAAATATGGGGATGTTTGTTAATGAAGAGCGTCCTTATAAAGTCGCAGTTAAATCAGGTGGTTATGTTTGGATATCTGATTTTGGCTTGCGAGTAGACCATACGTTTAATATTGATCGTGTCAAACCATTATTCCAAGAAGTATTTTCACGAGTATGGGATGGTAGTGCAGAGAATGATCGATTTAATTACCTTGTGCCATATGCTGCATTAGGTTGGCGTGATGTAGCGCTGATTCGTGCAATCAGTAGTTACCTTGTACAATTAGGGCTTAGATATAGTCAAAGCTATATTGAAGATACAGTAATTGCTTATCCTAATATCGTGAAGAATTTAGTTGAATTATTTCATGTTCGTTTTCATCCTAAGCTAAATAAAACAAATAGGAAAAAACAGCAAAGTGAACTAATTAGTAAAATTGACCGAGTTTTAAGTGACGTACAAAACCGTGATCATGATCGAATTTTGCGTAAAATGAAAAGTGTTATTTTAGCGATCATGCGAACTAATTTTTATCAAACGGATGAAAATGGTGCAATTAAAGATTATATGTCATTTAAATTAAAACCGTCATTAATTCCAAATGCACCAAAACCAACACCATTATATGAGATTTTTGTTCATTCACCGCAAGTAGAAGGTGTACATCTTCGCTTTGCAAAAGTAGCTAGAGGTGGTCTACGTTGGTCAGATAGAAAAGAGGATTACCGAACAGAAGTTTTAGGGTTAGTTAAAGCACAACAAGTTAAAAATGCCGTTATTGTTCCATTAGGTGCAAAAGGTGGCTTTTATCCAAAACGTTTACCAATATCAAGTGACCGTGACTTAATTATGAATGAAGCGATTGCTTGTTATAAAATTTTTATTAGTGGTTTATTGGATGTGACTGATAATGTAAAAAGTACACAAATTATCTCACCGTTAAATGTTGTAAGACATGATGAAGATGATCCATATTTAGTTGTGGCTGCAGATAAAGGAACAGCTACATTTTCTGATATTGCTAATGAAGTTGCCAATGACTATGGTTTTTGGTTAGGTGATGCATTTGCTTCAGGTGGTTCAAATGGTTATGACCACAAAAAAATGGCAATTACCGCGCGTGGTGCTTGGGAGTCAGTTAAGCGCCACTTTAAAGAGCGTGGTAAAGACTGTCAAAGAGAAGACTTTACTGTTGTTGGTGTTGGTGATATGTCGGGGGATGTTTTTGGTAATGGTATGCTTTTATCAAAACATATAAGATTAATCGGTGCATTTAATCATATGCATATATTTGTTGATCCAAATCCTGTCGCATTAACTTCATTTAAAGAACGTAAGCGATTATTTAATTTACCAAGATCAACTTGGATGGATTATGATAAAAAGTTAATTTCAAAAGGTGGTGGTGTCTTTGAGCGTTCAGCTAAAAGTATTAAATTAACACCGGAGATGAAAGAAGTATTTGCTTGTGAGCGAGATGAGGTTGAGCCAAATGAGTTAATTCAATTAATACTAAAAGCAGAAGTTGAGCTGTTATGGAATGGTGGCATTGGTACTTATGTAAAAGCTGAGACTGAAAGTCACTCTGAAGTTGGTGATAAAGCAAATGAAGCTGTACGTATTGATGCAACTGAATTAAAAGTTAAAATCATTGGCGAAGGTGGTAATTTAGGCTTAACGCAGCTTGCCAGAATTGAATTTGCTTTAAATGGTGGTGCTGTTAATACTGATGCTATTGATAACTCAGCAGGTGTTGATTGCTCTGACCATGAAGTGAATATTAAAATTTTACTTAATATGGCCGTTGAATCAGGCACATTAACCATGCCATCTAGAAATAAATTATTAGCTGAAATGGCTGAAGATGTTGCACAACTTGTTTTACAAAACAACTACTATCAGAACCAAACGATTGCAAGTGCATTAAGAGAAAGAAGTTTAGCATCAGCAGAAACTTATATGCGTTTAATGCGTGAATTATCACATCGAGTTCAGCTAGATCGTGATATTGAATTTTTACCATCAGATAAAAGGCTACAAACACGCTATGCATCTGGTAAGGGGCTAACAGCACCTGAATTTTCAGTCATTATGGCTTATATGAAAATCTATATTAAACAGGAAATATTAAAGTCAAACTTACCTGATGAGCCTTATTTTCAGCGTTTCTTAATACAAGAATTTCCTGAAGTTTTACATAAAAAGTATGCAAAAATTATGCCGCGTCATGGTTTGGCACATGAAATTATTGCAACACAGTTAACAAATTTAATGCTTGTTTGTATGGGCATTCCATTTGTACAGCGTTTATATGATGAAACCGGCGCATCAGTTGCTGAGATTGCACGAGCATTTGTTATTGCAGTTGAAATATTAGATGCGGAAACCCTTTGGTTGAATGTTGATCATCTTCATAAAGTACCTGTAACAACACTACAAGATATGAATAAATCAGTTTATAAACTGGTACAAAGAGTTTGTCGTTGGTTATTAAGAAATCATCGTTCAGGATTACAAGTTGATGAGTTAATTGAGCAGTATCAATCAAAAGTATCAGCTGTGATGGAAAATTTCGTTGAATATCTAGAAGAAGATGATCGTGAAAAAGTTACCAAAAAGGCAAATAAATATCATAAAAATGGCGTTGATGAAAAGCTTGCAATAAAAGTTGCTCAGTTTAATTATGCATCGCCTGTACTTGACTTGTTAAATGCAGCAGAAAAATCATCAACAAAATTAATTGATATTGCTGGCGCATTTTTCTATCTGAATGAGAAAGTTGAGTTAGGTTGGTATCGTCGTTCGGTTAGAGGATTAAGTAGTCAAAGTTACTGGGGTACGATTGCTGCATCAGCATTACGTGATGATATTGATCGTATTCAGTGTGATTTGGCTTTATCAATTATCAAGCATCCAGGCAAAACAGAGGCAGAAAAAATTGCTAATTGGCTTGAGCATTTTAAAGCACCAATTGATCGCTGGTTAGAAGTTGTTAATGACTTAAAATTAGGTCAAAGCGATTATGTATCTTTAACGATAGCTTTAAGAAATTTACTGGATCTTGCGCAACTTTGTCGTTTTGCTGATGTTGGCGAGGCAGAAGTTGAAAATAATTAATTGAAGAATTAAAAATGGTATTAACTTAATGATCCAAGAACAAATTAATATTGAATTAACAAAAGAAGAAGCCAAATTAAGAATTGATCAGCTACGAAAAAATATAAGAGAATATGATTATCAATATTATAATGAAAATGAACCAATTGTACCTGATAGTGTCTATGATGCTGAGTTTAATGAATTATTAGCATTAGAGAAAGAATATCCTGATTTAAAAACACCAAATTCACCAACTTTAACAGTTGGTAGCAAACCATTGGATAAATTTCGTCAAGTGCCACATAAAAAAGTAATGTTATCTTTATCAAGCCAATTTTCAGAAGCAGATATTTTAGCTTTTGATCAAAGAATAAGAGGTCAGCTTTTAGAGTCTGAAGTTGAATATGAATGTGAACCAAAATTTGATGGTTTAGCTATAAGTATCCATTATAAAAAAGATGAAAAAGGTAAATGTCAATTAATCTTAGCCCTTACGAGGGGCGACAAAGAAATTGGTGAAGATGTTACTGAAAATGTAAAAAGGATTAAAACTGTTCCTAAAGTGATTGAGGGCACTAATATCCCTGACTATGTCGAAGTAAGAGGTGAAGTTATTTTTCCTAAAAAAGCATTTCATGATTTTAATAAAAATGCTGTTAGGAAAGGTGAAAAAATATTTGCTAATCCAAGAAATGCTGCAGCTGGAAGTATACGTTTGCTTAATCCAAATAGCTCAGCAAAGCGTCCTTTAATTTTTTATCCATATTCTATTAATGATATTTCTTCAGAGTTTCGATTACCATTGACCCAAGATAAAATTATAAAACTTTTTAAACATTGGCGATTTAAAATATCTAGTGATTGTAGGGTGGTATCCAATATACAAGGTTGCTTAGATTATTATCAAGAGATGGCAAGTAAAAGAAGTGGCTTGCCGTATGAAATTGATGGTTTAGTTTATAAAGTCAATAAGTTAAGTGACCAGGATGTATTAGGGTATACTGCACGAGAACCGCGTTGGGCAGTTGCGCACAAATTTCCAGCAGAAGAGAAACTGACAATAATTAAATCAGTTGATTTTCAGGTGGGTAGAACAGGCGCTTTAACACCTGTGGCGCGACTAGAGCCTGTTGAAGTTGGGGGTGTGGTAGTTAGTAATGTAACACTCCATAATATGGATGAAATCAGAGCATTAGATGTTCGAGTTGGAGATTATGTATATGTTAAACGCGCTGGTGATGTTATTCCAAAAGTTGTCCAAGTTTCAAAAAAAGATAGAGATGAAAATTTAGTTGAAGTCATTCAACTACCAGCATCTTGCCCTGTTTGTTCTAGTCAGTTAATTGAAGAGGCTGATCAAGCAATTATTCGCTGTAGTGGTGGCTGGAATTGTCAAGCACAGAGAAAAGAGAGGTTAAAGCATTTTGTTTCACGTCTAGCAATGGATATTGATGGTCTTGGTGATAAATTAATTGAACAGTTAGTAGAAAAAGAGTTGGTTGAATTTCCAGCTGATCTATATAAATTAACTGCATTAACCTTAGCCCGTCTTGATCGAATGGGTAAAAAATCAGCGGATAATACAATTGCAGCTATAAATGCAAGTAAAGAGACAACGTTAGCACGATTTATTTATGCACTAGGCATTCGTGAAGTGGGTGAAGTGACAGCTAAACAACTTGCTAAATATTATGGAAATTTAGCTTCAGTAATTAGTAGTGAAGTTGACGACCTTGAGAGTATTAATGATATTGGTCCTGTTGTTGCAAAGCATATTGTATCTTTTTGGCAGGATAGTAAAAATATTCATTGGGTTAATGATTTATTAGATCAAGGGATTATCTTTAGTGATCAAAATAGTGCTGAGAATGTAGAACCTATTGATGAAGATAATGTTTTTTTTGGTAAAACCGTTGTCATTACTGGTTCATTTACTGACTTTTCACGTGATAAATTAAAAGATCAATTAGAGGCACTAGGTGCTAAAGTCTCTGGCAGTGTTTCTAAAAAAACCGATATGGTGATTGCTGGTGCAAAAGAAAAAGCAGGTTCAAAAAGTTCAAAATTAACTAAGGCTGAAAGTCTAGGTATTGAAGTTTTAAATGAGATGCAACTCAAAGAGGTATTATGAGTCAAATAAAAAAAAATAATATAGCTATTTTAGGCAATGGTCAGCTAGCCAGTATGTTATCCGATTGTGCTGATCGACTATCTCTAAAAACAACGGCTTTCCCATTACTAAAGCTTGATAAAAAAGGCCAGATTGAAGCATCTGAAATTCACTATTGGGTTGAACAGTTAAAATCATTTGATGTGGTCACTTTTGAAATTGAGAATTTACCAGTTGAGCTGTTAAAATCATTAGAAAAAGTAACATCAGTTCGACCTGCGATTAAAGCGTTAGAAGTTGCTCAAGATCGACTAAAAGAAAAGTCGTTATGTACTGAATTAGTGATTCCTACAAACCGTTATATGGCGGTATCTTCTTATGATGATTTAAAATTAGCCGTTGAAAGTCTAGGCTTACCTCTAGTTATTAAAACACGACGTTTTGGCTATGATGGTAAGGGGCAGTTTGTTATTAAAGATAAAAATGAGATTGAGCAAGCTTGGCAAGCACTTAAAGACGCGCAAAATTTAATTGCTGAGCAATTTGTGCCATTTGACTATGAGGTTTCTCAGGTCGCAACTAGAGATGTAAAGGGTGATATTGTTTATTATCCATTGGTTAGAAATGAGCATCGAGCAGGCATTTTGCGTGAAAGTTTTGTTTTATCAGATCAACAAACCTTAATGATTAAAGCCCAAAAAATTGCTGAAAAATTATTAAATCACTTTAATTATGTTGGTACGTTTGCCATTGAATTTTTTGTTCAAGGTGATGAACTGCTAGTCAATGAAATGGCACCTAGAGTTCATAATAGTGGTCATTGGAGTATTAATGGAGCAACTGCTTCTCAATTTGAAAATCATTTAAGAGCAGTTAGTGGCTTGGAATTAGTTAAACCTAAGTTAGTTGCACCTTTTATTATGATGGTAAATTTAATCGGTGAAGATGTGCCTATTAATTGGCAAATAGCAGAAGGTATTTACCCAAAAACCTATGGTAAATCATTAAGAGAAAACCGTAAGATGGGGCATATTAATGTCATTGGTAGTTCAAAAGAAGAGCTAAAATTACGTTTAAATGTAATCTATCAACAGATTCAAGCAGAAGCTTGTTTAGCATTGTGAAAAATTAAATTGAGGTGGTTTCATTATTAAAGGAATAATTAATGAAAGAGGATAGTAAGTATCACAGTAGTTTGATTATCTATTACCCAATGATCTTAATGATTTCATACTGGGTTATTACAAAGGCGGGATTACCATTTGTTGATCAAATGAGTGCATTTTTTAATGTTAAGCATCAAAGTATTCAAAGAATTTTATCTTTATCATTGATTATATCTTCTTTATCCCCCTTAGTGTGGGGTCCTTTAATTGATCGTATTGGCTTAAAGCGGTTTGTGGTTATTGCATCAATTATTAGTTTTGTTGTTACATGCTTAATGCTAATTGTGCAAAATGTATTTTTATTTGGTTTTGCTTATATACTGGCAACAACCATTATTTTTTCATTAGCAGTTTGCTCCAGAAGTTTTCCATTTATCTATTTTGATTCAGTTATACAGAAACAAAAGTCAATTGGCATTACGTTTATGGGCGTTTATTTTTGTTCATTTATGGTGCCATTAATATCAGGTTGGATTGGTTATTATTTAAGTTGGCAATTTGGTTATGCTTTAGTCTTATTGTGGCTTATTATTACATTTTTATGCATGATGTTAATTAATAATAAACAGGATGAGCAGGCATCAAGGGTTAGTTTTTTACAAAATGCATTGGCAATGGTTAATCATTTAAAAACACAAGGCTTTTTAAAGAATGTTTTATTTGTCTCTATTTTAAATGGTTTGGCATGGACTTATATTATTGTATTACCATTTTGGCTTGCGCAAGGGTTTGATGTTAGTTCAAAGTACTTAGCTTTATATCTTTTTCCATTAGCTTTACCTGGTTTAGTTTGTCCAGTACTTGTAAAGTTTTTAGAATCATTTTTAACAAAACAACAAATTATAAAATGCAGCATATTTATATTTCTATTAGGCGGTATCAGCGCTGTTATTATCGGTTTATTTAGTTGGCATATTGCTTATATTTATATTATTCCAGGTGTTGTTATGAATCTAGCTTCTGCAATGGCTTTTGCTATTGTTAGTACGATTGCCTATAGTAATGTAAAAAGCCATTTTAATGCTGCCTCAAGTCTTTTTTCATTAATATCATATTTTGGTTTTGGATTAATTGTTTTTATTGAGTCTTACATCAGTTTGACAAATTACTATTTTGAAGGCATCTTTGTCATTGTAGCAGGCATTATTTTGTGGTTTTTAAAATTAAATTCAACTGTAAAAAAAGCATAGCTTAAGATTAAACAATAAAAAATACTTACGGTTAAGTCATTTCTCAAGTAAAATATGGCCATTATTTTATAGTAATTGATCATATAAAGGGTTTATTAGTGGATATTCATCACGATAAGATTTTAATTTTAGACTTTGGCTCTCAATATACGCAGTTAATAGCAAGGCGTGTTCGTGAGATTGGTGTTTTTAGTGAGATTCATCCTTTTGATTGTACAGAAGAATTTATACGTTCTTTTAATCCTAAGGGTATTATTTTATCTGGTGGACCTGAGTCAGTTAATGAATCAGTAAGTGTTAAAGCACCTGATATGATTTTTGAAATGGATATTCCCATTTTAGGTATATGCTATGGAATGCAAACAATGGCTAATCAGTTAGGTGGTAAGGTTATTCCAGGGAAATCAGGTGAATTTGGTTTTGCTAATATTCAAGTACATAAACCAAATCAGTTATTCTCAGGCATTGCTTTATCAGAAGAAGCACTAAATGTTTGGATGAGTCATGGTGATAAAGTAGATACCTTACCGAATGATTTTTCGATTATTGCCTCTTCTAGTAATTGCCCAATTGCAGCAATTGCACATAATCAAAAGCCATTTTTTGGATTACAATTTCATCCAGAGGTAACACATACAGATCAAGGCAGTGTCATTATAAAAAACTTTGTTGTTGATGCATGTCAATGTCAAAGATTATGGACAGCAAAACAAATTATTGAAGATCAAATTAAACATGTAAGAGAAACAGTTGGTAGCGATGAAGTTATTTTAGGTCTATCTGGTGGGGTTGACTCATCAGTTGTTGCAGCATTACTTCACCAGGCGATTGGCGATCAATTAACGTGTGTATTTGTTGATACTGGCTTATTACGCTTAGGTGAGGGCGATCAAGTCATGCAAACATTTGCTGAGAATATGCATATTAATATCATTCGAGTTGATGCCGAAGAAAAGTTTCTCACCGCACTTGAAGGTGTTAACGATCCAGAAGATAAAAGAAAAATTATCGGGCGTTTATTTATTGAAATTTTTGATCGAGAAGCAACAAAGCTTAAACATGCTAAGTTTTTAGCTCAAGGTACAATTTATCCTGATGTAATTGAATCAGCAGGCAATAAAAATGGTAAAGCGCACGTGATTAAATCTCATCATAATGTTGGTGGCTTACCAGAAGAAATGAAGTTACAACTTGTTGAACCTTTACGAGAGTTATTTAAAGATGAAGTGCGTAAAATTGGTGTTGAGTTAGGATTGCCACATCGTATGGTATATAGACACCCATTTCCAGGGCCTGGTTTAGGTGTACGTATTTTAGGAGAGATTAAAAAAACATATGCAGATATTCTAAGAGACGCAGATGCAATCTTTATTGAAGAGTTAGAAAAAAGTGGTTGGTATGATAAAGTTAGCCAAGCTTTTGCTGTGTTTTTGCCGGTTAAATCTGTTGGTGTTATGGGTGATCAGCGTAAGTATGACTATGTAGTAGCATTACGTGCAGTTGAGACAGTTGATTTTATGACGGCTCGTTGGGCGCACTTACCTTATGAATTATTAGAAACAATATCACTTAGAATTGTTAATGAGGTTAAAGGCATTACACGAGTTGTTTATGATGTAACTGGAAAGCCACCTGGAACAATTGAATGGGAATAACTTTTACTACGTTACTCATTTAGTTACAATAAAGAAATACTATTGATATTTATATGCATTTAAAGGGAGATCATTTATGCAAAAAATTGCCATTGGGTTTATTGGTGGCGGTAATATGGCAAGAAGTCTTATTGCAGGCTTGATTGCTTCTGATTTTGATGCCAATCGTATTTGGGTTTGTGATCGTAATGAAGCCAAGTGTGACTATTTTTCACAGAAATATCAAATTAATGCAACAGAAGATGCAAAGATACTAGCTGAACACTGTCAAGCGATTGTTTTAGCAGTTAAGCCAATGCATATGGCTGAAGTTGCAGTAGATATAGCCTCTATTATTAAAGTAAAAAAACCGTTAATAATATCCATTGCTGCAGGCATTCCATTGACCACATTAGAGAGTTGGTATGGCTCAACGATGCCAATTGTACGCGCTATGCCAAATACACCAGCTTTAGTACAATGTGGTGCAACTGGACTTTGCCATAATGGTAATTTAGCAGACCAACAAGTTTCACAAGCAGAGCAAATTCTAAGAAGTTGTGGTGTGATTACTTGGGTAGAAGATGAGTCATTAGTTGATGTGGTGACGGCTGTTTCTGGCTCTGGGCCTGCTTATTTTTTTAGGGTAATGGAGTTAATTGCTGATATTGCTGTTGAGTTAGGTTTAACAGAAGAGCAAGCACAGTTATTTACGGTGCAAACTGCTTATGGCGCTTCACGGATGGCATTAGAATCATCTAAACCATTAAGTCATTTAAGAGAACAAGTAACCTCAAAAGGCGGTGTTACTCAAGTGGCATTAGATGTGTTTGAAAAGCATCATTTACGTGATATGCTCAAGGAAGTATTAACAGAGAATATTAAACATAGTGGTGTTTTAGCTGATTCATATCGTGAAATGCCAAAATTAGATTACAATCAATCATAAGGTGGGATCATGACAGGTGCAGTGGTTAATGTACTTGATTTTTTAATTCAGGTTATCTTTCAATTTTATTTGATCTGTGTTTTATTACGTTTTTTATTACAGTGGGTGAAAGCAGATTTTTATAACCCCATTTGTCAATTTTTGATAAAAATAACCAATCCATTGTTAATTCCTTTGCGACGAATTATTCCAGGTTTCTTTGGGCTAGATATGGCTGCTTTGGTATTGGCAATTTTAGTTCAATTTGTTGAAGTTTCACTTTTAGCTTTAATTAAAGATATTCCTTTTAATGGTTGGCTTTATGTTTTTGGCTTAATTGAGTTATTTTTATTGGTATTAAATATTTTCACATTTGCTATTTTAATTCGAGCATTATTAAGCTGGATTAATCCAAATCCTTATAACCCAGTAGCTATTTTGTTATTCCAATTAACTGAGCCAATGTTAAGGCCATTACGTAAAAGAACAGTCTTTAGTGGTATGGATTTTTCACCGTTTATCGCGATTATTATTCTGCAGGCAATTGTTATTTTTATTCGCTCAATGATTGGCTAGTCATAGTTAGATGATGATTAAAGATTAAGTTTAATCCTCATCTTTATTTTTATGTTTTGATTTAGGTTTGATTGTCTTAAATGCTTTGGTATGCTTTTTAACTTTAATAAAGTCATCTTTATTACCAACACTAGAGTTATCACGGATTAAGCCTGCAATATTTCTTTTTAGAACCCATGTGCCTTTCTTCTTAACGACTTTAAAACCAAGCATTTTCAGTAATTTTCTAAACTCTTTATTATTATTCATCAAATTTTGATGCCAGAAACGATCACTGTCTCTTAAAATTTGAAATTGCTTATCAAATAATGCAATTGTTGTTTCACCAAACATAGTCTTTTTAACACGATCTTCAGCTAGCATACCAACGATTGGATCGATGGTATTAACACCCATTGGATAAGCTTGAGTTAATTTATTTTGAAGCTCAACATTACTGGTAATTTCAGAGAAGCTTGTAACAGCTGGTAGGCCTAAGACTAAACGAGTCGTATTATAGTCATGTATGCCTCTGTCACGTCCACGATTAATATGTGTTGCTTGTAGGTCATTTAATTTAAAATCAAGGAACGGTAGTTGTGGATTAATACTACGTAGTTCTTCTACTAATTTTAAATCATGTTTTTCAGCAACTGTAACTAACTGGCCTCTTAAAATAGGATCAATACCAGCATCAAGTGAGTTATGGTATGCGCTATCAGAGGTCATTGGATCAGCAGAGTTATCAATTGGGCCATCAACAATTGAATTTCCATCTTTATCTAAGCGTTGACCTAATGCATGTAGTGTTGTATGCAAGGTAAATGGCCCAGTAATAAACTCTACCAACATAGCAGGGAATACATCACTTTTATAACCAGAGTATGGTGGTAGTTTAATACCAATTAATGGTAATAACTCATTGTATGTAATTGCTTGATATTCAGCTTCAACTACTTTCCTTGCCATTTGGAATATAGCTTCATCATATTCTTGAACAGTTACTGTAGTCGGGTCAGGTAAACCAACTTTTAATTTCTTCTTAGTTGGTAAGTCATTTAAGATCGTTGCAACACGATTATGCTCTCTTAAAAGTAGTGTACTAGGTACGGTACCGAGTGTAAATAATGCTAATGCAACAGGAGATTCATCAGGTAAGAAATCTGGACCAATAGGGAAGGCATTAGGCGTATTGGTAACCTCTCTTAAATAACCCATTGTAGGTAGTACCATCTCACCATTTGCAGCGGGCTGCAGACGAACTTTACCATTTTCAAGTGTACGTAAAGTTCGATTGTTAATTTCCATTGGATGATAAACAACATCTAAGTCTAACCATGGTGATGGAATATTGATTGTATCAGCGACTGGTGATATGCCAAATGTCGCTAAAGTAACCATTCGATTAAATTCAAGGAATTTACCACCTTCAGAGTCAGGATCAAATGCGGGATCACCTACTGGAACAGGGATTGGTGCCGGATTGCTTCGATCAGCCAATGCTAGAGCAGTATCTGTGTGTATGAAAAATAACCACCAAGAAGCAAGATCATTTATATTAAGTGGTTCAGGAATTGGCCCATCAGTTTGTGAGAGTAAATTACTAATAACGCGAACATTTGTATGACCATGAATTTCTGGTCGTGCAGGTTGGCTGAATCCATCGATAAAGGCATTATCTAAGATACCTAAACTAGAGTGATCCATTCTTGAGTAGATACTAACATTAGGGCTTATAAAATTAAAAAATGGCATTGAATTGACACCCCATGTAGGGTTATCAACATTGTTTCCATAACCATCGAGTGTTCTATTTTCAGCATATAAACTATTAGATAGTAATATCAAAAATGCTGAAAAAAATGCAATGATGATTTTCTTCATGAGAGTCTCCTTATAGAGCTTTATGATAGGGGCATAATAATAAGTTAAGCAGTAATATCGAAAAATGGTTAGACAATCACTGAGCTTGTAATTTTGGAAAGTTTTGAATTACTAGCTGATAGAGTTAGTTAATTAAAAATCTAATTTAATAAAATATTGCAATAGCGTATTTTACTATTTATTAATATTATTGTTTTTTATAAATTAATAAAAAATACTTATTAATAAATAATATTTTTTGCAAAATGTAAAAAATATATTGTTTCAAGGTATTTTTAATTATAATAATTTATTATTTTGAAAATAATATTTGTTTATAAAAATTAATCAAAATACGGCTATACTGTAGTTTGACGGTGTTGTATGGATAATTTATATGTAAAATTAATCATTTATTTTTATGATATATTGACTTTAAGAATTGAAAGGTAATTATATGAAAAAATCGTTATTTTCATTATTGTTAGTTGTATTTATTGATGCTGCTGGGATTGGTTTATTATTTCCAGTGTTAAATACCATTATTATGGATCCAAGTGTTTATTTTCTTGCTAAAGGCACATCTGATTTTTGGCGCCATTTAGATTATGGTATTGTTGTTGCTGTTTTTTTCTTAGCATGGTTTTTTGGCGCAACCTATATCTCAAAAACATCAGATACGATAGGCCGTAAAAAATCATTGGTTATTTGTCTTATCGGTCTTTTCTTAGGTTATGGGTTAACCATTGTTGCCATTTATGCTAAAAGCTTAACATTATTAATTATTGGACGTGTAATTTCAGGGTTAACAGCAGGTAGTCAACCTGTTGCACAAGCTGCGATTATTGATATTAGTGATGATGAGCATAAAACGAAGAATTTAGGCCTTATTATGTTTGCATTTTCACTTGGAATGGTAATGGGGCCTGTCATTGGTGGTGTCTTTACAAGTAAAGAAATTTATCATGGATTTAATAGTGCAACACCATTTTTTATTATTTTAGCCATTACATTAATTAACCTTGTTTTATTAGCATTGTATTTTAATGATGAGAAAAAAGCTCAAGGTCGATTTAAGTTAGAGATTTTAAGTGTTTTTACTCAGTTTGCACCAATGGTAAAATTAAAAAAAGTAAGAAAGCTATCTATCGTCTTTTTTATTATGCAGTTTGCTTTTAATACTTTTTATGTATTTGTACCGCTTTATTTATTTGAGGTATATGGGTTTGCGACATTAGGTAATAGTATTTTGATGTTGGTTTTAGGTTTTTCAATGGCATTAAGTAGTCGCTTTCTTGTACCTGTCTTTGCAAAGCGTATGTCTAACCAAAGTACTGTAATATTAGGCCTAGCAATTATGGCAGTCTCAGTAACATTAATGATTACAGTGAAAACATGGCTAGTACCATTTATTATTGCCGTACCATTTATGCTAGCTTTTGGATTAGCTTATACGAATATGCTTTCTTTATTTTCAAATAGTGTTGATCAAAGCCAACAAGGTTGGGTGATGGGAATTACAGTTTCACTCTTTACTTCAGGTGCTGCTATTACATCTTTTGTCGGCGGTGAGTTAGTTGATTTAAGTATTAATCTACCGTTTATTATCACCATTGTTGGGTTCGTTATTAGCTTATGGCTTTTATGTTTATTTAGAAAGTCAGTGAGTAGTTGTCATTTACAGAAAGATGATGAGGTTGTGAATGTTCATTGATAATCAGCAGTAGGTGAAAACTCTTTAGGTTGCTGCTGTACACTTCCTCTTTGTTCAAAAAATGGTGCTGGTGCAGGATCACTTAGATTGAAGTTTGGAGGAGGGTATGATGGTAGTTGCTGTGTAGTGGAAAAGTTTACTGGTGGGGCACTTGCTTGAGGCGGTATTTTCTGAGAATAAGTATCAACTGGTTGGCCCATAACAGGTTGTAGTTGTGCTATAAATTCACGGCAGTGTTCAAAAAAATAAGGTGAATCACTTGTGCCTAGTGCTCTTCTTTTTTCAATTTTTGCGTAAGCTTCTTCAAAAATATCAATATTTTCATTTTTGAAGCCATTTTTGATATCAGATAAAGTTCCTTCAATATTAAAGTTTATACCAAAGAAGGTGTAAAGGCAGCTTGAAGTTGCTTCTAATCGATCTCTAACAGCATTGAATGAGTCTGGATATTTAAAGTGTGGGCCATTATCATTGTGATGAGCTAGTATATAGACTGATTGTTCTAAAAGACGTTCCATAGCTTTTGCATAATTATCATAAATCTGATCATGTTGGGCTTGAGGTTGAGAAAGTGAGTTATATAGTACTCCATAAAGGGATATTAATGAATTTTGTAAATCATCAATTAGCTGTATTTTTTCAGGATTTTTAGTAGAGTTTCTTGCAACCTCAAGGGCATTGAATAGTTCAAAGTGTAAGCTTTGGATAAAAAAATAGTTTTGTTTGGGGATTACATTAAGTATTGGTTGTATTGGTTGTATTGGTTGTATTGGTTGTATTGGTTGTATTGGTTGATCAGCTGTTTGAATTTGTTTAGGTAACTGTTGATCACAAATTTGGCTAAAAAAAAAAGGTGAGCGTAGGGTATCGTGTTTATCAAATTGAGTGTGCGATGCTTTAAAAGTTTTTATGGTATTATCATCTTCATTCTCTTTATTGGTAATAATACGTTGTATATCAGTTAATATCGTTTCAATCGTTTTTAAATCTTCAATATCATAAAGTTTTAAGCGCTCAGTTTCTGTTTCTAATCTTGCTCTTGTCGCCTTAAAAGATGTAGATGTACTATAAAAATGATTGGTGTGTGAAAGTATATATATCGTCTGTTCAAGTAGCTGACTAATTATTTGTGCATGTTGTTCAAATAATGGCGTATCGCTAGCTTGATGGGTATGTTGATTATATAAATAATAAAACTGATCAATAGCTGCGGATAATGTTAATACACTTGTTTGTAAATCTTCAATAAGTCTACCTTTTTCTTTGCTGTCAGTATTTTGATCAGCTATACGAAGTGTATTATAAAGACCAAAAACAAGTGATTGAATTTGATGAAGTTGTCTAAATCCTGACATCTTAATATCCTCTTTTAAATATTTACACTTGATCATTATAGATAACTTATAAAAGTTGTATATATTAAAAATATTACATAAATTAAGTAGCGTTTGTTTTAATTTTTTTGTTTATAAATCAGTTGTATATAATTAATTTAATAAGTTTTTGATGATTGTGCATACAAAAAATAAAAGAGCAATATTTCACTTTGTAGTTTTAAAATTGGTTTTAGTCTGTGTTAATTAAATTGTTAATAGATGAAAGAGTATTAAGCAATTGATTTGATTTTGATATTTTTCATTTTTTCTTTTGAGTGCCAAAGTTCATATTGTGTTTGTAAGTTGATCCAAAACTCAGCAGAAGTATTAAATGCTTGAGATAACTTAATTGCCATTTCATAGCTGATACCAGTTTTTTCATTTAATAGGTTTGAAAGCGCTGGACGTGAGACTTCTAAAATATTTGCTAATTGAGTAATTGATAAATTAAGCTCATTAAAAAATTCTTCTCTTAATACTTCACCAACATGCGGTGGATTATGCATAGTCATAATTAATAGCCTCACTAATGATAGTCTTCATAGTTTGTCAGGTATACATTACCACTTTCAAATTCAAATGTAATACGCCAATTTCCGCTTACCATAATTGAATATTGATTTTTTCTATTACCTTTTAATTCATGAAATTTATATGAAGGTATGTTAGAAATATCTTCAAGGAGCACAGCAGCATTTAAGGTTGCTAATATACGCCTTAACTTAGACGCATGTTTTGCTTGTATACCTTTTGTATTTCCTGTTTCAAAAAATAGCTTTAAGCCTTTATGTTTGAAACTTTTAATCATTATCTAACTTAAATTTAATATTAGATTCATTTTAATATAAGTATATTGAAATAAATAAAAAACGTCAAGTGTAACTTTACAATTTACATAAATGATATCAGATTAAACATGAGCCTTTAATATATTTAAAGACTTAAGGGTTTTGATTTTTAATTCTTCTAAAATCACATCATCAGCAATCAATGGTGGTAGCCAATAAATAGTATTACCTAAAGGCCTAAGTAAAATGCCTTCTTTAACGGCAATTTGATAGAGTTTAAATCCAAGCCTTTCTTTTGGATTATTAACTTTTAAATCACAAGCAGTCATTGCGCCAACTTGGCGAATGTTATGAACCATTTGCGTTTCATGAGCAATCGATTCCATATGGCTTTTCATAATTTTACCCATATCATTAGCATGGTTAATAATATTATCTTCTTTAACAATATTTAACGCTTCTAATGCAATTGCTGCACCTAGTGCATTACCAGAGAAAGTATGTGAATGTAGAAATGATTTTCCCTTGTCATAGTCATCATAAAATAAATCATAAATCTCATCAGTAATCATCACACAACTAAACGGAAGCCAACCAGATGTTAAACCTTTAGATAAACAGACGAAATCAGGTTTAATCTGAGCATATTCACAAGCAAGAAACTTACCCGTTCGACCAATGCCAGTCATAATCTCATCAGCAATTAAATGAATATGATTGTCTTTAGCCCATGCTGCAAGTCGTTTAAGAAAATCAGGACTATAAACAAGCATACCACCAGCACCTTGTAAAATTGGTTCAAAAATAATCGCAGTGGCTGTATCTTTATATTTTTCAATTTCAGGTAATGCTTTTAACCAATATTCTTCTGCATTATGCCAAAGTGGGTCATTTTCTCCTGAAACATAAGGTATATGGTTGATAATAATAGGCTCAAGTAACATAGATTGATAAGCATCTTTATAAATACCAAGATCACTGACACTTAATGTTGCAGTTGTTTCACCATGATAACCATTTTTAAGTGCTATAAACTGCGTGCGTTTGGTTTCACCTTTGATAACTCGACTATGAATACTCATCTTCATAGCAATTTCAACAGCACATGAACCATCACCAGCATAGAAAGTTTTTGATAACCCTGGCAAAATATTTGTTAGTTTTTCAGATAGATTAACGATGGTTTCATAAGTTGTATTCGCAAAAATAACATGCTCAAATCGCTCTGCTTGATTAAATAGTGCTTGTTTTAATCTTGGGTGATTATGACCTAATGACTTACACCACCAACTTGAAATTGCATCTAAGATTTGTTGTTTATTTTTTAATGTAATATAACAACCTTGCGCACGATCAATAACTAAGGGTTTAAAGATTTCATAGTCCTTCATTTGCGAGCATGGGTGCCAGATTGTATTATGTGTTTTTTGATGTATAGTTTGATTCATTTAAGTTAACCTTGTAAAAATTTATGGTTGACTGTTGACTTACCTTACCATAGAATCAGCCAATCAACAATCATTAGATGGTTTAGGAAGTTTCAGTCGTGGATAGTATACAAACTGAAGAAAAATCAAATAAATATAATACAAATAGTCAATATAACAAACAAACAATTAGGCAGTTATTTGATCAACCTTTTTTAGAGGTTGTCTATCAAGCAGCTAGTGTCCATCGAAAGCATTTTAATCCACAAGAGATAGAACGGGCAACATTATTAAGTATTAAAACAGGTGCTTGTCCTGAAGACTGTGCCTATTGCCCACAAAGTGGTCACTATAATACCGATGTTAAAAAAGAAAACTTAATGAGTGTTGAAGCAATTTTAACAAAAGCAAAAATAGCCAAAGCTAATGGTTCAACACGTTTTTGTATGGGAGCGGCTTGGCGAAATCCTCCTGAAAAAGAAATTCCAAAGATTATAGAGATTATTAAAGAAGTTAAGGCATTAGGTTTAGAGACTTGTATGACTTTAGGCACTTTAAGTAAACCATTAGCCGATGCACTTAAAGAAGCAGGCCTTGATTTTTATAACCATAATTTAGATTCATCACCAGAGTTCTATAAAAAGATTATTACCACTAGAAGCTATGATGAGCGACTACAGACATTACAACATGTCCATGATGCAGGTATTAATATTTGTTGTGGTGGCATTATGGGTATGGGTGAAACAATTGATGATCGAGTCAATTTTCTTGAACAGTTATTATTATTACCACAGAGTCCTCAGTCGATTCCAATTAATCGCTTAATTGCAACAAAAGGGACGCCTTTAGCAGATACAAAAGAGATGGATCATTTTGATTTTATTAAGATGATTGCAATTACAAGAATTGTCTTTCCAACCTCTGTCATTCGTCTATCAGCAGGTAGATGTCAAATGTCTGATGAAATGCAGGCGTTTTGCTTTTTTGCTGGTGCGAATTCAATTTTTTATGGTAATGTACTTTTAACTTCTGCTAATGCAACCGTTGATGAAGATGTAATATTATTAAAAAAACTTGGGTTTAATATTACAGATAAGCCATTAAGCCAATGTAAAAGTTGATCTATGATTGAACTTTTAGCTAAGCGATTAGATAGTCATAAGTCTAAACAATTATGGCGTAATCGAATGATATTACAAAAGCAAGATGGTAATGTGTTTATACATGATAATGATCATATTATTAATTTTTCATCAAACGATTACTTATCGCTTAAAGAACACCCTCAAGTGAAAAATGCTTTAAAAGATGCTTTAGATTGTTATGGTTTTGGTAGTGGTGCATCAGCTGTTGTTAGTGGCTATTCAGATGTACAATATCGCTTAGAAGAAACATTTGCTGAATTTGTTGGTCGCTCAAAAGCATTGTTTTTTAATAGCGGTTATCATGCTAATTTAGGTGTGTTTTCATCATTAGCTAATCGCCATAGTAGCGTTTTATCAGATAAGTTAATTCATGCATCGATCATTGATGGCATACAATTATCAAGAGCAAAACATTATCGCTATCGTCATTTAGATATGAATCATTTTTCAAAATCGATGCAGCATAATAAAGCTCAAATTGCTGTGACTGAAAGTATTTTTAGTATGGAAGGAGATTTATCCCCATTAAATAATATGGCAAAAATTGTAAAGAAAAATGCTGCACTTTTTATTGTTGATGATGCACATGGTATTGGTGTGTTAGGTCGTAATGGTCAAGGTTGTTGTGAGCATTTTAATTTAAATGAAAATGAGATTGATGTACTGGTCTCTCCACTAGGTAAAGCAATTGGTGGCATTGGCGCATTTGTCTCAGGAAATGATACAATCATAGAGAGTATATTACAATTTTCAAGAAGTTATCATTATACAACTGCATTACCACCATTTATTGCACAAGGATTATTAGCATCATTAAACCTAGTAAAAAAGGAAATCTGGCGTAGACAAAAGCTACAAGAGCTTATTCTCTTTTTTATTCATAAGGCCAAACAATTGGGTTTAGAGGTAGTATCGGAAGATTTAACGCCAATAAAATCTATTGTAATTAAAGATAATCAAACGGTATTAGATGCACAAAATTATTTATTAGGTCATGGTTTTTTAATATCAGCAATAAGGCCACCAACTGTACCTACAGATACTGCTAGAGTTCGAATTTCATTAAATGTTATGCATACAGAGGCACAAATTAGTCAGTTATTAGAAAATTTAGCTCAATTTATTGAAGTTATAAGCAAATGAATGATCAAAGTATAAATACAAACTACCATGCTATTTTTATTTCAGGTTGGCAGTTTAAAACAACTATTTTTTCAGATATTGCTAGTCAATTTAATAGTTTTCAATTGATTGAGTATTTTGAAATTGAAGATAAAACGATTTCTTTTGAACAATATACTGAACAATTATATAGTCAACTGAAGTTATCGAAAATTAATAAAAACATCCTTATAGGCTGGTCTTTAGGTGGCCTATTTGCTTTAGAGATTGCTAGTAAACTCAAAGAAAAAATAGATGCTGTCATTTTAATAAATTCATCACCATTTTTTTCAGAATCTAAAGTAAATCATTGGTTTGGAATTAATCAGTTAGAAAAAGAAAAATTTTATTTTTTATTTGAAAATAATAAAACTAAATTATTAAGGCGCTTTATTAATTTAGTGTCATACCCTGTAATTAATAAAAATATATCTAACTATATTAGTCATGAGAGTGATGCTCATTGGTATTTATTATTGAAATTTTTATTTGAAACTGACTTAAGAGAGAAGCTTCAGTCATTAACAATTCCAGTCTTATTTATATTAGGCACAGAGGATGCTATTTTAAAAATTAATAAAGAGCAGTTAGTAAATCTGAATGTAAATATTCAGATTAAAAAAATGCAACAGGCAGGTCATATACCATTTATAACGCATCAAGAATTGACAGTTCATATAATTAAGGACTTTTTAGATGCAGCAGGTTAATTTAAATGAAGTAAAAAAATCGTTTAATCGTGCTGCAATAACTTACAGTAATCATAATTCGATTCAGCAATTGGCATTAGAGTATCTAACTAGAGAATTATTAAATGCACGATCAAATTTTTCAGTAGTATCTGATTTTGCATGTGGGGTAGGTTTAAGTACACAATATCTATATGATCATATATTACCAGATGAATGTTATGCTATTGATATTGCAGATTGTGCATTAAAACTTGCAAGTAAGCATCTTTGTAGCTATCAAGTTAAATTTATCGAAGCTGATTATAATAAATCTATATTAACAGATGGTCTTTTAGATTTAGCATTTTGTAATATGGGGTTTCAATGGAGTAGCGATTTTGCTTTAACTCTAAAGACAATGCATTATCAGTTATCTGATAAGGGTATATTGGCTTTTTCAATACCACTTTTAGGCACATTTTCTTATTTAAATCAGTGTAATAGTTTAAGTTTTTTGGCTTTAAAAGTTGTATTAGAGATGCTTAAGTCGGCTGGATTTTCAATTCTCTCATACGAGCAATTTTATAAATTATATAGCTTTAATACGCCATTAGCGGCATTACAAACACTTAAAGGCATTGGTGCAAATATAAGTCAGAAAAAAACAATTTCTGGCCTTATGACTTTAAAGAGTTTAAATGATTATTTTAAATATGCAAATCAGTATATTTTGGATTATCGAATCGGTTTATTTATAGCACGAAAATAATTGCATATAAGGAAAATTGTATGAGTTCATTTTTTATTACAGGTACAGATACAGAAGTAGGTAAAACTTACATTTCAACGTTATTGTTAAAGTATTTTAATCAACAAGGTTTATCAACGCTTGCTATGAAACCTATTGCATCTGGCTGTTATAAAAATGCTAATAAGCTTAATAATGAAGATGCATTACAATTGCAGCAAAATTCCTCAATTAAATTAGCCTATGAACAAGTAAATCCTTATGCTTTTCAACCAGCAATTGCACCACATATTGCTGCAGAATTGGTTAATAAAAAACTATCTGCAGCTGATGTTTATTATAGTATTAATCAATTCTTATCTTATGACTCTGATATTCAATTAATTGAAGGTGCAGGGGGGTGGCAATTACCATTGAATGCGCATGAAGTTTTAGCTAATGTGATTGCACAATTAAAATTGGATGTAATTTTAGTTGTTGGGATGAAATTAGGTTGTCTAAATCATGCTATTTTAACTGCACAATCGATTAAAGCTTTAGGCTGTCGATTAGTTGGCTTTATCACTAATGAAGTAACAGAAGAAAAAATGCCTTATCTAGACGAAAACCTTCAAAGCTTACAAAGTTTGATTGATGCGCCTTATTTGGCGCATGTAGGTTATAATCAAAAGCATGTAAATTTGCAGTATGACCTTGTTGAAGATGTTAGTGATATAATATAGTGTGAATTATCTAAATAATGTTATTTTTTAAGTGATTGTGTTATACTTATGTATAACTAAATAAAATAGAGGTTAGCATTATGTCATCATTATCTTTAAGACGCTCTGGTGGTGCTAATATTGTTAGTATTCCTAAGAAGATTCTTGAAATGTTGGATTTACATGTAGGAGACAAATTAGATATTCATGTTGAAGGAAACAAAATTATATTAGTGCCAGCTAAAGAAGAATTGACGCTTGAACAATTGATTGCTAATAGTCCTAAATCTAGTTTTAAAGTATTAGAAGAAGATGAAGATTGGATATCTGATCATATAGAAGGAACAGAAATTTGAAGGAGTATATTCCTAGTCAGGGAGATATTATTTGGTTGGATTTTCATCCAAGTTCAGGTTCTGAAATTATTAAACGAAGGCCTGCAGTTGTATTATCAAAAACAATTTTTAATGAGCATACAGGCTTTGCAATTGTTGTACCTATTACCAGTACGAAACGTGATAATCAATTTGAAGTGGACTTACCTAAAAAATGTAAGACTCAAGGTAATATTTTAACATATCAAGTTAAATCAGTTGATTATAAGTCGAGAAATGCTAAGAAAATTGAAGTATGTCCACAGACATGTGTAGCGCAAATATTGCAAATAACTCAATTAATTATATCCTAGTAGAGGCGTTGATTTATTGCGCCTCAGTTAAAATTGTTGCTAAATCTAGACAGTTACTTCCTAATACTTGCTTCACCTGAGGCAAAGGTTTTAAGTGTTTTATCAGGCAGTTCAAATTTTAAATGTCCATGCTTATTGATGCCTTTTGCAATACCATGATAACTATGTTTGCCACTTACAATATCGATTGTTTGGTTAAATAATAAGTCTCTTTCTTGCCACTGAGGTAAAAAGGGTGTTAATCCATTTAATTGATAAGTTTCAATGACTGTTAGTGTATGCTCAATCATTGAAATAATTAAAAGGTTTCTATCTTGATAAGTTTGACTTGCTTGATAAATTGAGCTCCAAGGTTGTGTGATAGATTTGTTAGCTTTACTGTCAAATTGCATATTTACATTTATGCCAATTCCAATGACTAAACGGCATTGACCATTCGCTTCTGCTTGAGCCTCAATTAAGATCCCACCAAGCTTTTTATCATCATAAAAAATATCATTTGGCCATTTTAGCTTTAATTGTTTAGGTAATTGGCATGTAGATTCAATTGCTTGAGTAATACCAATACCAGTAGCTAATGCAAGACCACTTAATTCGGTAATATCAATATCAGGAGAGATAGCGATTGATAGATAAATATTTTGACCAAATGGTGCATACCAGGGTTTACCAAAACGTCCTTTGCCTTTTGTTTGTTGCTCAGATAGACAAATAATCGGCAGATCGTGAGCTTCAGTTTTTAAAGTATTTAAAAAATCATTTGTAGACTCTAACGTTTCAAAGGTATTGATTGTTTTTATTTGTTTTACATAAGCTGCAATTTTATCTTTATCAATTAAGAATAATGGCTGTTTAAATTGATAGCCTTTACTTTTAATTGAATCAATTTCTATACCATAGGTTTGTAATTTTTTAACATATTTCCAAATTGCTGTGCGTGAAACATTTAACTTTTCACCAATTGCATTACCATCATGAATCTGAAGGTCACTTAAAAGATTGCAAAACTGGATTAATGCTTTAGGTGTTTGTTTCATATTATCTCTTAATTTTCTAAAAACGCTAAAACTTCTTCAAGCCTTGGTGTTGACCTTTGAGCTCCTGCTCTGGTCACAGCAATAGCTGATGCGGCATTAGCAAATTTAACGGCCTCTAAAGTAGACTTACCTTGAATTAATGCATAAGCTAAAGCACCATTAAATGTATCACCAGCAGCAGTAGTATCAACTGCATCAACTTGATACCCTGGAACTAATTTTTGATGATCATCATTATATAAGTAAGCACCTTGTGCGCCTAATGTAATAATCACCTCGTTAATGCCCATTTTTCTAAATATTTCACTAGCATGAAATGCACTTAATTCATCGGTTACTTTAATACCTGTTAATATTTCTGCTTCAGATTCATTGGGTGTAATGATATCAATAGATTGATAGTGTGATTCTTTTATTGCAATAGCAGGGGCTGGATTAACAATTAACTTTGCTTGTGTATGCTTATTTTTTTCAATTAAATATTCTATGGTTTTAATAGGTACTTCCATTTGAGTTAGTACAATTTCTGTAGAATCAAGTAAAGTACTAATTTTATCAATATGCTTTTTGGATAATAGGCTATTGGATTCTGGGGCTACTGAGATGGCATTTTTACCTTCATCAGTTACCGCTATTAATGCAACACCAGAAGCTTCACCTTCACGATAAATATAGTCAGTATTAATACCTTCTTTTTTAAAGTTGTTAATTGCATTATTCCCAAATTCATCCTTACCAATACAGGCAACAAATGTTATATCTGCACCTAATTTAGCAGCAGCAATCGCTTGATTAGCACCTTTACCACCTTTGTGAATATTAAATTTGCCACCTAAAACAGTTTCACCTTCAGAAGGGATATGCGGTACTTTGACTACTAAGTCAGTATTTGAACTACCGATAACAACAATGGACATAATCAACCCTTAAATAATTTTTGAAATCACAATTAATGCTAAACCTACGATATATAATAAAAACATCAGTGTTAATAGTTTATTGGTTCCTTTGGGAGCAGATGAAAATTCTTTCCAAATAAATACACCCCAAATGGCAGCAATTAACGTAGCACCCTGGCCTAAGCCATATGAAATAGCAGCGCCTGCAAGATTAGCTGCAATAAAGTTTAGTGTTGAGCCAATTCCCCAAATAATACCACCTAGAATACCAATAAAATGTAGCCAAAGATTACCTTGGCAAAAGTAATCTTTAAAATTTAGTTTTTTACCTGTGATGGGAAATTTCATCATACAGCCATTAATAATAAAATTAGAGATAAAAATACCAACTGCAAAAATAAAACTTGCAGAATAAGCGCTCATCAAGCCATTTTGTGGCTGATAAACGTTAGTAATCATACTACTTGCAACAAAGCGATAGAAAAAGCCCATCAAAATCCCAGAGATAATGGCAATAATAATCCCTTTGGTAACGCTTGTATTTTGAATTGAGCTAATGCGCTTATAAGCAAGTGCTGTGCAGATAATTGCTAAGGTAACTAAAACAACACCAGTAAATATTAATAAAGGATTACCAATTGGCATTTCTATATAATTAACAATAACACCAATCACAAGCGCTAACCCAATGGCAATTGGAAAGGCAATCGACATACCAGCAATATCAATGGCAGCAACTAGTAGAATATTAGCTAAATTAAAAATAATACCACCAATAAATGCTGAAGTTATTGCCGTAGCTGATGCTTGGGATAAATCATTAAAAAATGAACGTCCAGCATCACCAAAGCTGCCCATGGTAATTCCAATAACAAAGGAAATAATAAGAATGCCTAAGGCATAATCCCAATAAAATAGTTGAAATGGCCAGGATTTGGTTGCAAGTTTTTGTGTATTAGCCCAAGAACCCCAGCATAACATGGTGATAATACAAAATAACACAGCGATTGGGTATGACTCTAGTACAAACATCTAAATTCCCTTTTCACATAAGGTGAGTGTATGTTAATAAAACATATTATTAACTAAGTGGGGTGAGTATAGCATAGTGATTAATAGGATTAAATAATTTGAGTTTTATTTTAGTTATTCTCTAAAGTAGATGAAAAAGCATGTGTGAAATCATATGGCTTTTGATCAATTCCAGAGCAATTAGGGTTTGCGCCTAAACCGCAATTACCTGTTTTATTTTGATTTCGATCTATATCTTCCGACCAAAAAGCAACGCCAGCTAAATGATTGTCTTTGACAAATTGAGCTACTTTAGTTGCATCACTTGGATAGAAAATGCTTTGGTCATAATCAACACCAATTTTAGGTGTTAAGCGGATCATAGACCATATTGTTTGATCAGGTAGATTTGGAAAAATAGCTTTTAACTGTTCAAATCCTTTATTAGCAGCAGCAATAACACTATCAGCGATTGGACCAGGTAATTTTTGTGCATACCAAGCCATTGTCATCATATTATATTCATAAATATTAACACCTTTAGCTTTAGCATCTTTAATAATTTGAATGGCTTGAGCTGGAAAGCCATCAATATTAGCGGGTAGTGTTAACGAGACTTTTAAATTTGGGTCTTTTTGTTGTAGTGCTTTTAGTGCATTGAGTCGGTTAGTATTCGCCTCAGTATCACCTAAAGCCCCACCCTCGATATCAAAGTCAATAAATGTAGGCTGGTACATATTGATTGCTTCTTGATAAACATTTTCCAATTCTGTTTGAGTGCAGGCGCTCGCAACTGATGAACCATTTTCGCCACCAAATGATATGCCAATACTACCACCTTTTGATTTAAGATAGTTAACATCATTAACATAAAACTTATCTTTTAATGCTAATGAAGGAGAGCCACCCCAGGCAGCAAAACAATTTTGACTCCAGGCATTTTGAGTAATAAAAGCTAAAATATATGAATAGTTATTTGAGTTATCAGCTATTTCTTGTAAGTTTGAATGCGCAGGTGTTGTTGACCATACCATGTTGTAAGTGACATCTTTAAATGGCATTAATTCAGTATTCGATGGGGTATTCGTATAGGTAATATTAACCGACTGTGTTTCTTTATTTGCTATAAATGTTTTAGGTTCAATCGATGCAATGTAGCCATTAATCGATGAGGCAGTTAAAGTCCAAGTCTTTTGGTTTTGAGGTATTTTGACAGAATAGGCGCCATTATTGGTAATCGTAATGGTTTTTTTATCAGCGCTATTGCTATCTGAAAGTGTTACAATTAATTGATTTTGATCATCTTGTGGGAAATCTTTGACTGTTATATTAACCATTTCATTAGGTAGTACTACACCAATATAGTGTACATTCTTACTTGTTGTGTTATTTGTTGTAATTGTAACGTTTTGAGTTGTTTTATCTGCTTGATAGTTTGTATTGTTATCAATAAAATTAGGTGTTTTAAGTATGTAATTTACACCTAAGTCAGAAGCATTTAATTGATCTATATGATTGCTACCTTGATGTAAGTAACCAGATTTGATAATTGTACCTGAGTTATCGGTTAAAGAATAAGGTGCATCAATAGATGGGGTATTACCATTAGTTGAAACATTAACCAATAAATTACCCGTTTTAGGTGGGATAGGTGGAATATAATTAATTGAAACATTCTGTACTTGGGTATTTGATAAAGTAAATGTTGCAGGTTCAGCATAGCCTGTTCCACCTTTAAGGCTAAGTACACTAACTGAGAATTTTTGTGAATCTGAAGAGAATTCAACAGGAATGGAGGTTGTTGAGTTCCAAGATTTATTATTAATTTCAGCAATTTGAGTGTCTTTTTCTAATATAATGACATCAGCTAAAGTATTATCAGTAATATACTCTGGCTTTTGAGGTAATTGTATTTTTATTGTTGCTTGTGATGTTGGTTCACTAGAGCCAACATGAAAATTACTAATTTCAAATTGATTACTAGAAGGCGAAAATTGTAATGTAGCGACTTGATTGGCAGGTAAAATATATGCCTGATCTTTGGGCCACCATTTTTTAACGGTAACTGAAAAATGATTATTATTTTGAGTATATTGGGCATTAGCTGGTAACCCCCATATTGAGCTAATCGTTACATGATTGCTTAAATCAAAGGAAATAGGGTTTTTATCTAAATTCGTATCTTCAGTACAGTGAAATTTAATGATTCCAATCCAACCAGGTGATGCACTATCTAATAGACAATCTGCAAGTGCAGTTGATGATAATGCTGTAATGATAGATGCTGAGATTAGTTTGATTGATCGATTCATTTGCTACGCCCCTTAGCTTAATTTAACTCCAAGTAATCTGAAGCATTGTAAATAATTTTTGCTGTGATGTAAAAGATATTGCTGATTATTAAATGGGTATTATGGTTTATGACTTATAGCTTGTGCGCCACATTTTAGATACGTTATTGATTAATTTTTCTCTTTTTTCTGTGGGCAAGACGGTTAAAAACTGAAGTCCTGTTCTTTGTTCAATGTTAGCAATTGAGACTCTGTATTTTATTACATTTTTCTTTTTAACACTGGCATTAGGCATAACAAAAGCGATTGCCTCATTTGTTATTGGCGCATAGATAATTTTAAAGAAGTATTCAGGTACAAGAATTTTATTTTTACCAATTGTTTTATGATTTTTTGAATTTTTAAATATTGGGCCAGTGTAGACATAAACTTCTTTTTTATAACCAGTCCAGAATCTAACATCTTTTTCTAATTCTGCCCAGCCTTGGCGGTTAAGTCCTGATTTTTGAGGAGACATATTTGAAAGGTAAAAAGATTCTTTAGCTGATTCTTTAGAGAAATCCATAGCAGCATAAGGTGCTAGATGACCTCGATCATAACCTGATTTTCGATAATCTGATAGCTCTGCTCTATATTTAGCAGGAACGGCAGGGTCAGGTTGAAAATCATCACGGCGTTTGATTTTGTTGCTAACTGATTTGCTAGTTAATTTATATGCTACCCAACGAGGTTGTTTAGTATCATAGCTGTAGTCAACAATATAACCTTCACGACACAAATAAAGATTAGCATTAGCAGGATTGCCATATTTAAGAAAGTTATGACAGTAGTTAGTAATAAGGGGTAGGGTAGTTACAGATTGTGTATCGGCAAGAGAGATGTTAAATATTAGGAAAAATAATAGTACGATTGTTTTTTTCATTTTAGATATTCCATCTTTATAAATTCAAATTAATTCTACTTGATTGAATTTAAATGGATAATATTTTTTTATTAAGCGTCTATTTTTTAATTTATTGACGGCATTTTTACATCCTCTAAGAGGTTACTTTGTTTTAATTGATAGGGCTGATTGAAAAGGATAGAGTATTATATGTCAGACCAATTACTGTTAATTTTATCTATTGCCAATTGCTTATTATCAGTTGTCGTAAACTTAACAAAGAGATTAACAACGCCACTTCCATAGTATCCTCTAAGAGTTAAAGAATTATTTTGATTATTCACTATTTTTAAAGCACCTACTGTAAATGTATGGCGACAAGAGCAAATATCATTCATTACAATTTTTGTATTTGATGGTAAGACCTTACTTAAAGATCGTTTTATTTCTCTTGGAATTGATTTATGTCTGCCAGATATTTTAATCATGTTGTTTTGCCCATTCTATATAGCGATAAACTGTACCTCTTGAACCTATATTTAGTGATTTGCATATTTCAGTAACAGTCATATCACCTTGCTTATATAACTTATAAACTAGTTTTGATTTATTTTTGGCCTCATCTGATAATCCCTTTTTACGACCACCCAAACGGCCTCTAGCACGAGCAGCAGTAAGTCCAACCTTGGTACGTTCTTTAATTAAATTGCGCTCAAAATCTGCCATTGCACCGAATATATGAAAAACAAGTTTACTACTAGCTGTAGATGTTGATAATTTAAAATTAAATGGGCATAAAGCTAAACTTCAAACTGATATTAATGCCTTAGTTGTTGATTTTAGTGGTAAGGGTGATCTAAGTCATGAAATTAGATTTATACCTAATACTATGACATACGCAACTTTCTCGCGTGATCAAAATGGACTCATTATGGGAAAATATTCTTGTAAAAAAATTAACAATCCTTTTTTAGAGTGAGTTACAGAAAAAAACTGTTCTAAAGCAGCACTCATATTTTAACTTAGACTTCCATTTTCTAAAAATTTATTAAGTTGATTGTTTAACAAGTATTCTGCATTAATACCAAGAGTTTTTAAAACAATTACTTGTGTCAATTTGTCAAAAAAACGTAAATAGGTTTGTAAGTTAATCCCACTAGAATCATCCCATGGTATTTCCCTCATCCAATCATCAACATATTCTCTTTGCCTATCTATCGGAAGTTTGCCTGAATGAGCTATCTGGTTTCGTAAGGCATGAAAAATATTATTATTTTGTGCCTGATAGTTGTTAGGCCAATATTTATTCAGAATAAAATTAATGATTTCTTTTAAATTATTAGATTCATCTTTTGGAGTAGCGCCTTTAGGGTTTTTCTCATGTGGATATAACCATTCCCAAATAACCATATTGGAGAGAAACCTTGCTTCTGTATTAGGTATATTTGCATGATTAAACAGCATTTTAAGATGAAATCCATTCTCATATTGAACTTGCCAATTTTTGTCGAAAAGTTTCTCAAATAGTTGTCTAAAATGAGATTCTATTACACTTTGATTTTCCATACGGAGTTCTTTTAACCTTGATATTGGTTGCAAAGGATAACATTTATAATTTCTTCTTGACTTTAGTCCCCAATTATAACCCGTGAGGATTGAACCAATTAACAAAATATCTTCTACTAACTTTCTTTTTCTTAATTTATCTCTTGTTCCATAGTTACCATCAAGATAGAGAATTGAATCCTGCTGAATCCCTTCAAATTCAATATATGCAGTTTGATGATGTTTTTTAAAATTGCTTGAACTCATAAATATTATGGGTTGGGTATGAATACAATACTTGTCTATCTTTATCAAAAGAGTACTATTTGAATTGGAATGTAGATAAACGTTATCAAGTAAATATTTTTTCATATTATATTTTAAGTCCATTAAATTAATTATTTTTAAGTATAGTTTGATAATTACTCAGCAAATATCATAAAATTAATAGACTTAGTTACAATTTTATCAAATCCGTTAAATGTTCCATAAAACGTTCGTTTTGAAGGGCAATTTAGTTTAGCTCGTTATGTTTATTTTGAAACAATACAAGTCAATACATGCAATTAAAATTTCAATATAATGTCTCCGAATTAAAAAAGCAAATCAATGGAGTAATTTTATGCTTAAAGAAAAGGAAGTAAAAAAAATATCAGATTTTAGTGATATTCCTAAGGAAGTTACGACAATTATACTTTCTTTAAAATGTCTAAAAGATGAAGAGTTTTGTAAGAGTATAAAAGAAGGTATTTCTAAGCATGTCTCGGCAGTTTTTTTTAAAGGAAATTTGGATGATTATCTCCAATTAATAGAATCTCCACAAATATTAGAAAAGCTTCTGCCTAAACATATCCTATCTATTAAATTTAGTGGAACTGTTTTGCAACAGCTTAGTGAGGGGCAGCAAAGACAGTTAATAAATAACTTGCCTGACTCTATCAAGCAAGTTAATTTTTATAATATTAGTTGTGACGGGTATGAGCCCAGCATTGAGTTAATGAAACATGTTATAGATAAAAATATGACACTCTGTAGCCATCGTGCTTCATACTTACCGTTATACCAAAAATACAACTGCTTAACGTTGAATTGTCATAGTTTTATACATATGGACAAAAATTCATTTAAGGAAAAAATGGATAATATGCCTGGTGCTAACAAACTTTATCTTATAGGTCAGCTGGGTCATTATAGTGATAATAAGGATTTGATAATAGAAAAATTCAAAATGCTTGATGAGAGATTTGAATCAGTTGATCTTCAAAAAAATGATTTATTATGTTTTGGTATTAAAAATATAGTTCAGCTAATAAAAGCACTCCCTGACTCTGTTAAACGCATTAATATTTCTGGCAATGGTTTTTTTCAAGATCCAAATATCAGTACTATTGGTGGTATTGAAGACTTATTTAAAATTTTTCATGAAAAAAATATTGAAGTCATTGCTGAGCATGAAGTTGTTCATGAGTATCATAATTATTGTAAAAAAGATAAGAAAATAGTCATTGGTGATGATCAATGTCAAGCGGCTCAAAATTCCAACAGTGAACCAGTTTTAAAACAAGATAATCAAGAATCTTCATCACCTCCCTATTTGGTCTACAGTGCGGGATTAATGCTTGCGGCTGCCTCTTTTTATGCTTTAACCAATATATAGGAAAAATAAGGATAAATTTAATGAAAGGTACTGAGCTGTGTAAGTGAACTTTAAAAAATTTAGAACTGTATGGGTGTGTGATTAAACTCAATAGTGAGAAAAATAGATTAACCATTGATTACCCCGAACATAAAAGAACTTCCGTTTGTGCTTTAATATTTAATTGCCAAAATGAAATAGCTTATAAATAGCTTTTATGATTTTTATAAAGATCCAGACTCAAATTTTAAATGCCAAATTGAAATTGATGGAGATAATAAGAACGGGAGCAATGCTTATAGAAAGATGTATGCTTCTAATCCTAAATTTTATTATTTAGAATATGAACTAAAATGTTTCTTCTTTAGGCTTTGTTGTATTTTAGTAGAAATTCAAATAATAGTTCAGTGTTAAGTTGCGCCATTTGCTCTTTGGTCATTACAGTTAAATCAATTAATTCAAAACTATTAAAAGCGTATTTTTTAGCAAGCTCGACATCTTCAAATAGATCATAAACTAAATTTAAATAAGGATAGGGCGAAGTTTCACCATGATAAAATACTAGAGTAATTACGATAGGGAGCTTATCATTGCCAGCATCTAAATGTCCTTGCATAATTTGAATTTCATAAGCCATTTTTCGGCTCTGTTGCAAAGATTTCCATCAGTTTATTTTTTATACAATCATGGATTCTTTGGGCGCAATTAAACTGCGAGTGAGTTAAATTGTTCAAAAATAGTTTGATTAGCACAATGTGTATGTTGGCCTTTTCTTAACATATTAATTAATTCATAACCTGCTAAAGTTGATTCAGCTGATTTAAATGTTTTAAATCCAAGCATTGGTTTCATTCGTCTTTTGATAAATCGATGATCTTGCTCAACCTGATTATTCAGATATTTAATTTGACGATCTTCAACCCAACAATATGGCCAAATTCCTATTTAGATGTAACATACAATTTAATAAGATAATAGCTGCATCATTAGCACTACTTTTATCAATGGTAATACACTCAGGCAAGCCATGCTGGCCAATGGCTTTTTTAAGAAACTTAAAGGTTGCTTCTTCATCTCTTTTTTCAGAAAGCATAAACTCTAAGGTATCACCATCTTTATCAACGGCTCGATAACTTAAGGAATAAGACAAATACCAACGAACACATTGAAGATAAAGATACTTTCAAATTGACGATATTTAAATGAATTTATGGAGTAAGCTCTTATCTAAAATCAGTTAGAGTAATTCAAGTTGAGATCATTTGTCAAAGTTGCAACAGAGCCATATTTATTCAGACAAGTTATCAATACTGAGTTATTTGTCATTTTTTTCAGTTTTTAAATATTATAAAGTCATTATATTGTTTTTTTTAAATTAAAAAATAAAAAAGGGTTGCATTATGACTAAAAAACATACTTTTATTCCATTTGAGAAAGAGAAATCTGAAAAAACATATAAAGAAGCTCAAAATTGGCGAAAAGGTCAATTTCAGAAAAAAGATCATAAAGTTGAAGATTGGCCTAAACCCATTACTTATGATGGAAAGAAGATACTATCACACGTTCAAACAGGAGATAAAATATATGCATATGCTCATGGATTGCAAGCAGCATGCGAAATTACTAATACTAGAATGAACCAAAAGGGAAGAGAACGTATTACGCCTGAGACATTTGTTGATAGACTAATTGAAAGTGGGTTATCAACAGATAAAACACCATTTCAACTTAATTTATTTATGTGTCAAAGTGGTAAAACATATGATACTTACGGTTCTAAGGCTGACCCAAGCTTAAAAGGCAAAGTAATTGCTGGAGAAGTTACAAAAGCTTTGAAAGAAAAAGGCTTTCGAAATGTAAAAATAGTTGGCTATACTGAACCATTAAAAGCAGCTATTACCAGAATTTATGATGAGGATAAAAAAGATTATATTTTTCGCTCAGGCTATGTTGAGATGGACACAAAAGGTGACCTAACAAGTAAAGAAGGAAGAGCAAAAAATGTTCAAAGAATATTTAATATTGACCTAAAAGGTAATATATCTGACTCAATGCCTGATGGTAGTATATATCATCAACCAAAGGTCGCCAGACCAGTAAGTGACCCACCTACTATTTCTAAAAGCTTGTATGAACGAGCATTAAGAGAAGTAACTAGGTCTCCAGAGTTAGATTAACTCTGAACTAGGGCTCTGATGCAAAAAATTATGATTTTGCTAAACTTCTGCCAAATTAAATACAGAGTGTTTTAAATGATCATCATGTTAGCAATTCGTTGGTATTTGTCTTATTCCTTAAGTTATCGAGCCGTTGATAAAGATGGTGATACCTTAGAGTTTATGCTTTCTGAAAAAAGAGATGAAGAAGCAACCTTTAAGTTTCTTAAAAAAGCCATTGGCCAGCATGGCTTGCCTGAGTGTATTACCATTGATAAAAGTAGTGCTAATGATGCAGCTATTATCTTATTAAATTGTATGTTACATCTAAATAGGAATTTGGCCATATTGTTGGGTTGAAGATCGTCAAATTAAATATCTGAATAATCAGGTTGAGCAAGATCATCGATTTATCAAAAGATGAATGAAACCAATGCTTGGATTTAAAACATTTAAATCAGCTGAATCAACTTTAGCAGGTTATGAATTAATTAATATGTTAAGAAAAGGCCAACATACACATTGTGCTAATCAAACTATTTTTGAACAATTTAACTCACTCGCAGTTTAATTGCGCCCAAAGAATCCATGATTGTATAAAAAAACTGATGGAAATCTTTGCAACAGAGCCCCTAATTGAGCATTACTGACATAAGGTTAAAACAGCAATTAGAAAAAAGATGAGAGATATTAAAATGACATTAACTGATGCAATGGAAATAGTGCTAGATAAACTAACTATTTATTAGTGGGTGATGCTATACATAAAAAACCAATTCCTTGATTACGCCACTTGATTTGGGTATAGTGAATTTAATCAATTTTTACAGATACTTATTCAATGACTGCTTTAGAAAAAAAATCAATCTTCTCCTTGGCATCCATTTATTCTTTTAGAATGTTGGGTTTATTTATGATTCTGCCTATATTCACTCTCTACGCACACCAAATTAAAGATGCCACTGCGCTATTAATTGGAGTTGCATTAGGTGTTTATGGATTAACTCAAGCCCTACTACAAATTGTATTTGGCATGAGTTCTGACAAACTTGGAAGGAAACCAGTAATTATTTTTGGTTTATTACTATTTATCATTGGAAGTATTATTGCAGCAGAATCTCAAACTATATATGGCATTATTTTGGGGCGAGCCATTCAAGGTGCAGGCGCGATTGGAAGTACATTAACAGCGATGGTGGCTGATACCACCCAAGAGGAAAATCGAATGAAAGCGATGTCTATAATTGGCATGACTATCGGCTTATCTTTTATTGGTGCTATGATGTTAAGCCCAATTTTAAGCAGTTTCATTGGACTATCTGGTATTTTTTGGCTTACTGCATTTTTAGGCTTCATTGGTATTATTATTATATTAACCATTACACCAACCTCTAAAGAGCATCTGCTTCATCGAGATTGTGGAACAGTATCAAATCAACTGTTAAAAGTTATTACCACACCAGAACTTATAAGATTAAATTATGGCATATTTACTTTACATGCGATCCTAACAGCTCTTTTCATTATTATTCCAGTGATACTCACTTCAACCATTAACCTTAAACCAGATTTACAGTGGATAATATACTTGCCAGTACTTATTTTGTCCTTTGCCCTAATGCTTCCCTTTATTATCATTGCCGAAACAAAAAGAAAAATGAAACCTATTTTCTTGGGTGCAATAATTTTATTAACTTTGACTCAAGTATTGCTACTTGGCTTTCATCACAATATCATCTCTATTAGTTTTATATTATTACTGTTCTTTGCAACATTTACTTTCTTGGAAGCATCTTTGCCTTCTCTTGTATCTAAAATTGCCCCAGCTGGAAATAAAGGAACAGCTATGGGTATATACTCTAGCTTGCAATTTTTAGGTATTTTTGTTGGTGGTGTTTTTGGAGGAATCATCTATCACGTCTTTGGCATAAATGGTATTTTTATTTTTTGTGCTTTACTCTCAGCGCTATGGATTCCTGTTGCTGCTTCAATGAAAAAACCAAAACATTTGAGCTCTAAAGTTATTCCTTTGCTAAAAATAACCTCTGGGATACAAGATAAACTAGCATCCTTAAAAGGGGTTTCAGATGTAATGGTATGTCCAGATGAAATGGTTGCATATCTTAAAATTGATAAGTTACTTTTTGATGAACATGAACTAAAATCTTTAATAAATTAAAAAAATATATCGATAACATCATTGATATTATTTCAATATCGAATTAATATTCAATAACAGATACATCACTTGAAAGAAATATGCAGTGAGACCCTAGTAACTTCATTTACCAATTTAATTTTATTTCCTTATATTATTCTAGTGAGTATAACTAAACTCAGCATCACGCGGTACTTGATGATTAGTAAAGTAAACATTTACTTGATCACCAGAGTTTAAATTGCTAATTGAATGTTGGTAGACGCCGTTACCTGATGGTGTCATATTATAACCACCGATATTCTGACCATTAACATTTATATGTGCAACAGCGAATGGACCTTGATGTTCATAATAAACAACAGCTGTATTTTGATTTTTTTCAATTTAATAAAGATTCTAAAACGATAAAGTTATCTTAATTATTATGATGAAATCAAAAATTACTTTGCTTTATCTAAGTACATTAGCACTTCTTCATAAATTGCATCAATTGTATGATTTGCAACTTGATGATACTGTCCTGTTGCACCAGCATTTTGTGATAGGGCAATGATCGTTTTAGTATTTTTAAAATAGGCATATGTTGTTGCATAGCCTAAATAATTACCCGTATACATCCAAATTTGGCCATATTTTTTATCATACATTACACCAACACCTAATCCATAGCAGCCCTTAACTTTTGATAAGCACTTACTATTAATATCCTTATTACTGACATTTTCACCTTTTTTAGAAGGTAATACTAAACCAACTTTTTGGATTTTGTCATGCCCTGGGAATAGATTTGTATCAAACCATGCACGAGTTAATAGTGTTAATGCATGAGTTGTACCAGTTAGACCGCCAGCTGGACCAACATAATCAAGTGGTACAATGGTTACATCTTGATTTGGACTAAATAATGGTGAATCTAATTCGTTTGCTGTCTCTTCAGGTAAGTAACCGTGTAGCATATTACGATAAAGATAAGTGTTATATTGCATGGCATAGTAAATTGGAACACTGTATTGTTTTTGTAGCGGTTTAATAATAAATTTTTCTAACATACTGCCATAAGATTTTTTAAAATATTTTTCAATAATCATTCCTGCAATAATATAGTTTGTATTTGAATAACCCCAATTTGTACCTGGTTTAAAGCATAAATTATCTTGATTACAGCCATTTTTCATTTGGTATTTTGCTGCCAATGAAACTAATCGATTAAGTGAATAATTGGTATAGTATGGGTTAATGGTATTTATAATTTTAGGCATTGAATATGTGGTGATACCACTGGTCATATTTAATAATTGTTCAGGTGTCACATTACTCCATTGTTGTGGCCATTTATTTTTTGTAAATTTTTCAGGAAATAGTTTAATTAATGGGGTTTGTAGCGTAATTTTACCTTCATCAACTAATTTTAAAATTAAAGCAGCAGTATACTCTTTTGTAATACTACCGTATTGAACAAGATTTTTAGTTGAAGCAAGTTGGCCATCTTTTTGTTTAACACCAGCAACAAAATCACGTGGTTGATTTTCATTAGGTAATAAAACACTGACTTCTACTGCAGTAACAGGCACATTATTTTGTTTAGCACTATTTAAAAATGTTTTAGTTAAAAGATTAATATCTCTGTTTAATTCACCACTAGAATTAGCGAGTACATTTTGAGAAAAGCTGAAAGTTATTAAAATGACAAATAATGAGATTAGCTTGTTCATGCTTTATACCTATGTTGTTATTATATTGGATAACATAATTTTAATTATAGAATAATTAAACTAAACCGTATTTTTACGGTATCAAACTTTGGTAATATATGTTGTATTAATGATTCTAAAGGAGATGAAATATGCCATTTATACAAGCAAATAACATAAAATTTTATTATGAACAGCAGGGTAGTGGTAAAGATTTAGTATTAATTAGTGGTCTATCAGCAGATCATAATGCTTGGGCTTTTGTTTTACCAGAATTAACTAAGCATTATAAAGTTACTGTTTTTGATAATCGAGGTGCGGGTCAGTCAGATGTACCAGAAGGTAATTATTCAATTGATATGATGGCTGAAGATACCAAAGCAATTATGGATGAATTAAATATAGACTTAGCTTATGTTGTTGGCCATTCAATGGGTGGTATGATTGCAGAGCAGTTAGCTATTAAATATCCACAAAAGGTCAATGCATTGGGTATTGTTTGCTCTGCCGCTAAACGAAATGCTAGAAGTAATCAATGGTTAGAATTAAGTGGTAAAATGATTGAAGCTGAAGTTGATGTCCCAATTATTGCAGATTACACTTTTTCATATTTATTCGGTAGTGATTTTATAGCCAATGCCTCTAATGCGCAAAATTGGTTAGATTTAATTTTATCTAATCCATATCCACAAACTTTAGCTGGCTATAAAAGCCAATTGTATGCAACACAAACTTATAATGCGCTGGATACATTAGCAGAAATTAAAACAAAAACACTCATTATTGCTGGTAGAGATGATATATTAACACCTTTAAGTGCATCTGAAGCCATTCACCAAGTAATTAATCAATCGGAATTAACTATTTTACCATGTGGCCATATGCCGAATATTGAATGTCCAGAGAAATTAGCTGATGAAATTATCAATTGGTTAAATTAGTTTTATTGTAATATCTCTATGTAAATTAATACCATTTGTAGAGACGTCGATTTATCGAGTATCAATATTATATATTTGTTTTTTATAAATTTTTTATGAAATATTTAATAGATATCATGGGTTTCAGTATTGCTAGCTGTATTTTGTACTAGCCATGGGCATGGGTTCTCATTTAGCGTTGTTTCATTACACATAAATACAACAGAATCATTACTACTATCAGAATCATCATGATCAACATAACTATAACCAACGCCAGGGTCGCACTTTAAAAGTCCGCCATTAAAAGTACACTCTGCCTGTGTTTTACTAAAATGAATCACATATTTTCCTGTATTTAAGTCCACTGCGCCATCACTCGATATAGGTTTACCATAGCCATTGGTTACAGTAATATCTCCCAAACCAACGGCATTGATCATTGAGCTTGATATCTCTCCTCCATCATAATCAAAAGTAAGCATATAGGAACCATCACCAGAAGCATCAACAAATTGATTTAAACAATCACTTGCATCACATAAGGCAGAACTTAATGTGACAGGTCCAATGTTCCCAGAAGGGTTAGTAACACGGCTTTGCCAAGCATATATTGGTGTTTCATATGGATAGCTAGGAGTTGGCATATAATCAATAATATTCATATAGTGATCCAACCATATATTACCAATTTGATCACCTGTGGTTGTATCTTGTACCGTGACTATAAGACCTAAAGCCTTATTTTCACCAGTACAATTATCACCAAAAAGACCATTATCATCTTCAAAGCTGAACGTTTCTTCTTGTTGGGAGCCAATCGTAAGTGGTAAACCTTCAGCTTTATTATTGCTAATGCAATAACTGCTTGAATTATATTCTATTTTAATATTGAAGTTTGTATTATTTCTTATATAAACGCTATAGTTTGCACTTGAAAAGGCAACATTACCTAAGCTTAAAAAAATAATGAGTAAACCAATAAGGCAGTTAATTATACTTAAACAGATAGTTTTCATAAATATAGTCCCCTATAGCTTGAGTTATAATTATATTTTCTTGATAATCATTAGAGTCTTTTTATGTTTAAAAAGATCAAATAATGATCAAACTATTGTTTAGTAGCTTAAATGATACACTTGCTTAAAGTAAAACAAAGGTCAAATCGTTTGACCTATATACTAGTTAGTAAGATAAAGTGAGTTATCGGTAGATCAATAAAAAATTAATCTAATATTTCACTTAAGATAATAATTCTTGCAATTTCCTGTAATTCGTACTTTGTGGTACAACCTAATTTTTTTGAAGTTGCAGCAGAGATTTTATGTAAATAATGATGGGAGCAGCCGGTTAGTAAAGCAAGTTCTTTAGAAGAAGCAGAAGTTGCAGCAGCAGCTAAAAATGTGATTTCACTCGCAGTTAAGTTAAGTTTCTTAGTTAATGTTGATTGGTAGTTATGTGGATACCATAGCTTTAAATCATTAGTTAGCTTAATTTGATTGGTACAGCGAAAAGAGGTATACATTAGCCGTGTTATTGATAGACAAAGACCAAAAAAGCTTGCTTTTTTGCCCTCTGATAAATTTTCATAAAAATCTGATTTCAAATGAAAAATAGTAACAATATGTACTTTTTTGCACTGTTTAGTAAATAATAAAAACGTTTTATCATTGTAAATAAAATACTCAACTAGTTTTGCGCGTTTGAGCATTTGGGTTAAAGTCTTATTTAAAAAGGCTAATAAGTTGGATTCATCTAAAGTCGAAATTACATTAAAGCTTGAATTATCATAAATTTTTAGATAGGTAAATCCTAAAATTGAATTCGATAAAACGAGCTGGGAGATTTTATCAACTTGTAATTGATTGGCAGTTGTATCAGCCATTATTTGAACACTCATTTGCCACCATATATCTAGATACCAGTAATAGTAATTATAGCAGTTGTAGTTTTTTAGATATAAAGGTCAAATGATTTGACCTTTGTTTTACATTTAACAGCAATAGGCAATACACTCAAATAATAAGTTTGATTATTTTTAGTTGCGATAAAGGGGATTGCAATGGCTGATATACTAACGCTAATGAAAAAAAATGGTTATAAAATTGATGAAGCAGGTATGTGTTATGGTATTGCACATGTAGCAATACAGTCTGCTTTGAGAGGGAAATTTAATGAATATCTTACAAGATTAAATCAAATACAACAAATTGAAAGTAAAGCACTTAATATACAAGATGAAACTGAACGTGAGATATTAGCATTTTTTGATGCTGTTTTATTATATCAGTCTAGTAATGTTGAAGAACTATCAGAAAATGATGGTGATACAATAGTCAATTTTGCTGATTTTTATAAGAATAGACAAGACCCTGCAAGTGGAAATAAAATTTTAAATGAAATAGATGATGACTCTATTTCTCAAGCTAATGGAATTTATGCAGTTAGTAAATCACTAAAAATTTTTAGTGGAGAAACGGATAACCTTAAAGAGTATCTTAATCAGCTAAAGGGTGAAAAAGAAAATTTTGCTGCATTGATAACAATCAGTGGTCATGCTATGGCTATTATATTTAGCAATAATTGCTGGCACTTTGTTAATCATGATGAGGTTAAAAGTATAGAGAATGAAATATTATCAGATAGATTTGTTAATGATGTATTAAATAATTTACCAGGGTATATTGCAACAATTAGTGCCTATGCAGATAATAATAAATTAGACCATATTCGATATAGCCATGATGCACTTAAAAGGGAAGTTATATCAACTGCTAGTCAGCTTGTTATATATTTTAACTTAGCTTGTAGAGATAGTCATCCAGATGCAGCAAGAGCATTCTGTGAATTAACGCTTAAATCGCCAGCCATTGATGAAATAAAAAAAGAATTACTATTAGCAACAGATGAAAGTGGAAAGCCATTTATTATTACAGCTTTTCAAAATAGTGATATAGATTTAATGCAAGCATATGCAGAGTCAATTATAAACGCAAATATTAATAATAATTTAAAAAAAGAATTGTTGTTATTAGTCAGAGATGATCATGATGATCCATTAATCATGATGGCTTTTACATATGGTCAGAAAGAGATGATAAAAGCATACTTTGAATTAATTATAACGTCGAATCTTGATGATGAAGTAAAAAAAGATCTATTACTATCAAATATAACCAATGGTAATACACTACTTCATTATGCCGGTTATGATGCAGATGCATTGAAAACGCTTTTAGACTATATACCAGCAAATGATCGATTGAATGTTATATTAGCGAAAAATAATGATGGTGATACATTATTACATACAGCTAGTTCAGAGGCATTAGAATTACTTTTAACTTATATACCAAAGGAAAAGTATTTTAGCTTTATTGCAGTAAGAAATCATAATGGTGATACTGTTTTACATAAAGCAGATGCAGAAAAAATAAAAATTATTTTAGGGCATTTACCATTAGATAATCATCTAAGCGCAATTTTAGCAATCAATGATAATGGGGATAATGTATTACATAGTAACGCTTATTATCCTGAGTGTTTAAAATCACTTTTCCAATATTTGCCAGAAGATAAACGACTTGGTGTAATTATGGAAAAAAATAACAGTGGTGCAACCGTTATTGACTATGCAACCTATAATGATCATGCCTTTAGAGTTCTGTTAGCGCATTTATCAGAAACTGAATGTTTAATGCTAGCAACTGAAGTTAGATTTGATGATGGAAGCACATTATTGCATCATGCTAGTGCAGAAATTTTAAATGCATTCTTAGAAAATATACCACTGGATATGCGTTTGAATGTTCTATTAGAGAAAAATCATAACGGTGATTCTATATTAAGCTATGCAGCACCTTATATAGAAACTTTAAATAGTATTTTAGATGCGTTGCCTTACGAGAGTTTAATAAGTTTAGTTACATTAGCTGAGCGCAATGATAATTTAATGTATTATGTAGCAAATCATAGTCAATGTTTAAAAGCAGTTTTAGAGAGGGTACCAGAAACTGAAATTGTTAATATAATTACTCAAACAGATGACCTAAATATAACGCCATTAGTGATAGCTTCAAATTATAAAGATTGCTTAGATGTTATTTTTAATTGCTTAGCAGCAGATGAGCTTGAAAGTGTAATTACACTAAAAGATGCTGATGGTAGTAGTATATTACATCGTGCTATTTTTACTGATAATCTTGAGTGTTTTAAAATGATGTTAGATGCATTACCAAAAGATAAAATCATAAGTGCGATTTCAGATAAAAATAATGTCGGTGTTAGTGTATTATCTTATGCATTAAGTATTGAGGATTTAAGTTACTTAAATATAATCAAAGAATTTTTACCAGAAGATCAAATAAAGCAGATTGATCATAATACGATCAACATCAATCTGAGTAATCGGCCACAAAGTCTATTTCATAATGAATTACTTAAAGAAGTTGTTAATCCATCTCAACAAGTAGATCAAGGCTTTATCTAAAAAGTTACATCATCATACTTTAAGTATATTATCTGATTTCAATCGTGTATATTTAGTTAATCATATACTTTAAAGGAAAAATAATAGTGTCAGATTTTTTAAAACGAAAAAGTAATGACACTAACAAAAGCAGTTTACTTATCCTAATTGTTTGTTTATCTGGTTTATTTATAGATGGCTATATTCTTTATATTAGTTCAATTGCTTTACCTTTAATTCAAAAGCAGTATGCTTTAACAGCATTTGAACTTGGCATAACCCAATCAGTAACACTCATTGGTGCTGCATTTGGGGCCATTATTTTTGGTAAATTATCAGATAAGCTTGGCCGTAAAAAATTATTGATTTATAACTTGATTTTTTTTATCGTAGCCTCTGTATTATCAGCATTATCATGGAATGTTTTATCACTGATTACCTTTAGACTATTCATTGGAATAGCTGTGGGCATGGATTATCCAATTTGTGCTGCGTATATGGTAGAGATGATTGAAAAATCAAAGATCAAGCAATATGTTGCAATCGCTATGTGTTTTAACTGTCTGGCATCTCCGATTGGCGTTATAATAGCGTGGATTATTATTAATTTATATCCTCAAATCAATGCTTGGCGATTTATTCTAGTATCAAGCGCTATTTGGGCAGTTTTGGCATTATTTTTAAGATCAAAATTACCTGAAAGTATTCTCTGGAAAAGACAAAAACAGTTTGAATTAAAAAATAGTAAAATACCATTTAGAAAGCATTTTCGTACTCTCGTTTCTCGAGAGTATTTAAAAATGACTTTGGCATTTTCTTGTATTTGGTTTTTTATGAATGTTGCATATTATGGTATTGGTTCATTTACGCCAATGATTATTGCCTCACTTAATATTAATTCACAATCAAGTTTATTAATATCAATTCAAGATGTAATCTACTCTACATTGTTGGTTAACTTATTTATCTTAGCTGGTGCATTTTGCGCAATTTGGTTAATTCAACGCATTAATAGTATTTACTTACAAAAAATTGGCTTACTGATGTCATTTATTGGTTTAGCTACTTTATCATTAAGTTCAATTAGCAGTGTTTTAGTTATTAATATGACTTTATTATTTGGTGGGTTCATACTATTTAATTTTTTTATTAATTTAGGTCCTGGCATTACAACGTATTTATTGCCAGCAGAATACTATCCAACTGAAATTAAAGCAACAGGTCATGGTTTTGCCAGTGGTATTGCAAAAACAGGTGCATTTTTAGGAGCAATTAGTTTACCAATTTTACAATTTTATTTAGGCATTTATATAACGATATTTATTGTGTCAATTACCTTATTAATTGGTTTTTTAATTACAGGTAGACTGTTTGTTTCTGATAATTTAAATTCTTTAACCTAATTCAATTGATAAATGCCCATATACTTTATCAATATTATTAACCTTTAAGAGTCCTTTATGCATGCGAACAAATTTCATCGGTGTTTCAAGCATGGAAAATTGTTCAATTAGCTGAACTGTATTTTTATTAATTATTGGTATATCAATATGAATTAGTTGATCAATATATTCAGATGCAACTTTTAATAGTAATTGTTGAGCAATTTCAATTGTTTCAGCATAGAATGGACCAATGCGATAGGCTTCATAAGCAGGTGATATGGAGATAAGACCGGCAATTTGGCCATTTTTAATATAAACATAACTATGATTTTTATTAATGGATAACCAAGTCGTTAATAATGCTTTGCGTTTAACGTAAAAATGATTGCTGTCATAATCAATAATTGCTTCAAGGTCATAATTACTTGCAAGTGTAATATTGCTATGAGCGTTATCGTTAACCAACATTGATTGATGGGGAGTAAAGACATAACGTCTATTTTCATAGATTGGTTGAAAGCCAATTCTTTGATATTTATCAATTTGACTTAAAACAGCATCACAGGCAACTTTACGATTTGCCCATTTTGCAAGTGCATGACCAGTTAAGTAGGCGCCAAAGTTATCACCTCGAAATTCAGAGCGAACATAAAATAGGCCAAAATATCCAAAATCATCATCATAATTATAAGCAACAATACTACCGATTAAGTCTTGGTCTTGTTTAATCAAAATTAGACTTTCGCGATTGGTTTGCATAATACATGATAATAATGTGTCACTGATATTCCAGTGATCATAGTCCCAGCATCTTTTAAGTAGCTTAAAATCATCGATTGTTTTTGGTGTAAATATTGTGGCATTATTTTGGTCAATTAAATTTTCATTAACTACCGTATGGTCATGTACTTTAGTCTGTGGCTTTAGATATTTATTAAAAAATAGATAAATAATACCAATACCAGTCCAGATAAATCCAACGATCAGTGTTGTTTTTTCCATCATAACTATCAAGGTAATCATTGAGATTACCCCTAGAAATGGAATTAATAGTTTTATAAGTCGTATGACCTTCGATTGTTCTTGTGTGCGTTTTTCTTTAGTTAGTATGCGATAAAATACAGCAAAGTTTAAAATACAGAAGCCTAGAATTGCGCCAAAATTAACGAAGTTAACTATGGAGTCTAATGTCAATGAAAGCCCTAAAATAAGCTCTATCAGCATAATCAGTAAAATATTATAATGTGGTGTTTTAAACTTTTTATTTACCTGACCAAAAATGCTTCTTGATATTACTCGATCTCGGCCCATACCAAATAATAATCTAGCACCAGCTGTAGTTGATACAATATTAAAAACGGCCATACATAGGATTACTGATGCAGTAAATATAGCGGTAAAATATTCATTGCTACTGGCTTGAACAATATAAAAAAGAGCACTATTAACCCAGTCTGTATTATGGATATTTTGAGTAATATTAGGTGATGCTAAAACACCTAAATAACCAAGTAAAAACATCATCGTTGCACTAAATATAACTGAGAAAATAATTGCTCTTGGCACATCTTTAGTTGGTTTTTTTGCTTCTTCTGCTAAAGTTGAGATGGCATCATAACCAAGATAACTTAAAACACATAAGGTAGTTGCAGTAAATAAGGCATGATAAGAATTAAATTCAAATGGCATCGTGCTCAATAATGACGCACCACTATTTAATGATCTGGTTACCATTAGGTAGACACTTTGTTATGGGATGAATTATCATCTTATCAACAAACCAGGAGAACTTTATGACAACTAGAAAACGTCATTCTTATGATGCTGAATTTAAACGTAATGCAGCATCGTTATATGTTAATGGTAAAAAAAGCTTATCAGAATTAACAAAGCAATTAGGAGTAGCAGAATCTACTTTATACAACTGGGTTAGTGAGTATTGTCAACGAGGAGATGAAAGCTTTAAACCCAAAGAACTCTCGGCACAAGAAAAAGAATTACTTGCGCTTAAAAAGCAATTAGCTGATGTTAGCATGGAGCGTGATATATTAAAAAAGGCGTTAACCATTTTCTCAAAGAAAAAGTAAAAAGAGCCGAGCTTTATGAATTTATTAATTTGTATCGGCGAGATTTCTCAATTGAGAGAATGGCAAAGATTTTTGGTGTTAGTCGTAGCGCTTACTATCAGTACAGTCGTGGTAACTTGTCTAAGAAAGAGATAATAAATAGCCAGTTACGCCCTCTGTTAATCAAAGCATTCATAAACTCAAAGGGAGAATATGGCACAAGGCGGTTACAGCTTTTACTTAGACGACTAGATATCTATGTCGGTCGTAAACGTATTGCTAAGCTAATGAAAGAATTGGGGCTTTATGCTAAAGCAAGAAGAAAGTTTAAGGTAACCACCAATCAAAGTAAAAGACCTTATTATGTTGCACCTAATTTGTTAAAACAAAAATTCATGGTAGAAGCTCCTAATGAGGTATGGGTGAGTGATATCACTTATGTGCCAACTAATGAAGGATGGTTATATTTAGCAACTGTTGTTGACTTATTTTCAAGGAAAGTTGTTGGCTTGGCTATGAGTCAGCGTATTACAGCTGATTTAGTTTTAAGGGCAGTTAATCAAGCAGTTAAAAGGCGACAGCCTGATTCAGGGTTGATATTACACTCTGATAGGGGATCTCAATATACAAGCCGAGTTTATCATCAATTAACTAAAAAGCATCGAATTAGATTAAGCATGAGTAGTACGGGTAACTGCTATGACAATGCTGTAGCTGAAAGTTTTTTCCATACTTTGAAATTAGCAGTTGTACATGATCAGAAATACCAAACTAGGAATCAAGCAATGCGCTGTATCTTTGAATATGTTGAAGTTTTTTATAACCGCCAAAGGATGCACTCAACGTTAAACTATTTATCACCAGAGGAGTTTGAAAGAAATTATTTTAATCAACCACAATATCCCATAGCCAAGTGTCTAGTAAAAGGTTGACAGATCATATAAAATAGTATTCCATAATTATAATGGGGTACTTGAAGCAGAAGATCCATTAATATTTAAAAATAGATATCTACAACAATCTAGTTATGCTTCCCAAAGTTTATATAGTGATGATGGTATAATAGACAAAGAAAGCCAATCATTACAAGAACGTATACTATCAGAAACTAGGAGTTATCAGTTATTTGGTGAATGTAGTTTGCCGCCATTATTATTTAATCCAAGGACTAATTTTGATAAAGATCAAAGTTTAGATTTTCAATTATAATGTTAGCTATCTTCTAACTAAAAAATGTACAAAGATATTTTTTAAAAAATGTTAGTGCCATTGCATTGCAATGAGACATATTTTTCTCATAGACTTAATTAAGAGCTAAAATTTAAGGAGAATTTAATGCAAATTTATAGTAATTTTGATGGCGGCAGTATTGAAGTTCATTCTATAGAGGACCATCATGCAAAGTTAAACATTCGTCATGATACATATTCAGAATTTTTGCAGTGGTTTTACTTTCAAGTCAATGTAGAAAAGCTAACTAAATGCACATTTAGCATTATTAATGCGGGTCAAACAAGTTATCCAGAAGGTTGGCTGAATTATCGTCCTTGTGTTTCTTATGACCGAAAGAATTGGCAGCGTATTAGTGATGTAAATTTTAATTCAGAAGTATTAGAATTCAGTTTGACGCCCAACCATCAACAGTTTCACCTTGCTTATTTTGCACCCTATAGCTATGAACAACATCTAGCATTAATTGCTAACGCTCAATCTCAAGTCCATGTAAATCACCATGTTCTAGGTCAAACCACACAAAAGCGTAATATTGACTTACTTTATATTTCTAAAACTGAAAACCCTGATAAAAAAATCTGGATAATTGCACGTCAACATCCAGGTGAAATTATGGCTGAATGGTTTATGGATGGGTTAATTAATAAATTAGCACATCAAACAAATAATCAAGTTGATACACTTTTAAAAAATTGTGCTTTTTATATTGTTCCTAATATGAATGTTGATGGTGCTTATTTAGGTAACTTAAGAGTTAATGCCAAAGGCGTAAATCTTAACCGTGAATGGCTTAACCCAAGTATTGAGCAAAGTCCTGAAGTTTTTTATGTATTAGAAAAAATTAAAGAAACAGGTGTTGATTTATTTTTAGATATTCATGGTGATGAAGCAATTCCATATAATTTTATTAGTGCTAGCGAAGGAATTCCAAATCTAACTGATGAAATCTATAACTCGGAACAAAAGTTTATTCAAGCACTTATAAATGCAAGTAATGAGTTTCAAAATGAGCATGGTTATGACAAAGATGAAAAAGGCAAAGCTGACTTAAGTATTGCTTCAAACTATATTTCCAATACTTTTTTATGTCCGTCAATGACAATTGAAATGCCATTTAAAGATAATGATAATGCACCCAATGTACTGACTGGTTGGTCACCTGAGCGTTCGCAACAATTTGGTCAAGACACAATAGATGCTATTTTTGAATTTTATCAGGGGGAGATTAAATATTAGGGAAGGTTTTAAAAGAGCCTCTTAAAAATATAGTCGAATATTTAGATTGAGACGAGACTCATGCACCTGGAGATATAAGGTTTGCATGGGGCTGTTGATTAGCATATTCGCAGAAAGTAGCGTTAGGTAATTTAGTTTTTCCTTCTACTCCTAGTTTAAGCTTGATATGAAAAAATTGTGCTCCTTTATTAATAAAGCTCTTAATAGTTTTTCCAAATTGTTTCCAGCCAGAGTCATCTCCTTTTGAGTAGGCGTTATAAGTCTTAAGTGCTTGCTTTTTTTCGCTTACATCTGATTCAGGGTCATGTAACTTAGTTAATAAATTAGTTTGATTATTTAATTGTTTGTAAGCATAACCATCTTTATAGTTATAATTATCATCCTTATTAAATTTATCCATGATATCATTGATAAGCTCTTTTTGAAGAGTTTTTGCAGCTGTCTTAAATAGTTTTCCAGAAGTCGTTTCGGTATTAATTTGGTTAATTGCGCTTTCATTTTTGGTGATTGTATAGGCTAGTGTTTCAATTTCTAAAAAGTCGTTATTTAATAGCCTTAAATCATTGCATTTGTCTAAAACGCCAGCATCATTTAAAATTAATATAGACTGTTGTAGAAACTCATTACTCTTAACTTCAAATAAATTTTGTTTGATGTCAATGTTATTTGCATACAAAGCTAGAATACTTTTTTGGTAGGTAGTATTAATATTACTTTGTGTACTCTCAATGTTTTCATTATCTAATATATATTTAAAGGTTTCATCAAGCTTATCATCTTTCATGCTGTTCAATATAAGTGAGTTTTTAATATTTTCTTTTTCAGCAAGTATTGCCTTCTCGGAGGGTGTAACTTTATGATCTTGAGGGTATTCAGTTTCATTTTCTATATTAAGCTCATTATCATCAACAAAACCAGAGTCATTAGATACCTGTTGTTGATAATCATTTTTTTGTAATTTTAAATCAGATTCAATTGATTTAAATAAGCTGGCTTTTGATTCTATAGCTTTGAGAGTTTTTTTATGTGCCTCTTCTTGACTCTGATACTTATAATTAATCGCTTTATTTTTATCTTGTAATTGCTTTTCGATATCTAATGATTCTGAATATAACTCAGAATGTTGTAAAGGAGTATTTTCTGGTAGTTTACTAATTTGATCTCTTTTATTTTGTAATTGGATACTTAAATCAGATATATTTTTATTTAGTTGATCAATTTCACTCTGTAAGTTATGAACCTTATTTTTCTGAGTATCAATAATCATATTATTTTGATTGATTTTTAAAATATAACTTTGTAATTTAGACTTTTCATCTGATTGGCCTTCTAATGCTTCTAACATTTCTATTTTTGTTCTGACTTCTTCAATAGTAGGTTTTTCATAATTTTCTTTAAAATAATTTATTTTTTTATTTACCAAATTAATATTTTTCACAATTTCATTGTATTTTTCCAAATCATTTTCTGAAAATGACTTTAAAATATTAAGTTTACTTCTCTCTAAATCTACTAGCTTTTCTTCAAAAGTGCATAAAATAGAATTCTTATCAGTGACTTTATTTTTTTTATTCAATTGATTTGAAAATAGTTCGTCATCAATCGAACCTAGTCGTTTTGCTTCTATTGAAAATAGAGAATCAAATGGGTCTGACATTGAACTTAATCGTTCTGTTTCTTCTGAGAATAATGACTGGTCTAAATGTTGTTTAAGAGTTTTTTCTTTTTCTTTATTAACTAGCTCTAGTTCATATGGTGTACCTATCGAATACTCTTTTACATAATTAAAGCGTTCTTCATAAGTTAGTTTAACTCTATCCAATAGATCTGACATTGATTGGATATCTTTTTTAACTGCTTCAATGGTGGATTGTTGAATTTTTTTAAAATCTTCCCTGTTGCTAGAATCAATTTTTTCTAATTCAGTTGGTGAGATAGATTTTTCTAAATTAGGTATTGCTTGATATAGTTCATTTAATTTAAGCTGTATTTTATTTACTGCATCATTAATTGCATCGAGTGTTCCTAAAAATTTATTTTCATATGTATATACTGGTACTTTCATTTTTTATTTTCCTTACTGTTTATTATTTAAGCTTTAGATATCTTTAGATGCTATACAGGTTTGACTTTTATAAAAATCCTCAAACTGTATTTGGAAAATACATATAAGACTATTCTGTAGAATTTATAATTTATGTTTGTGCCGATTACTATTTAGATTAATTATAAATAGTTAAAATTTAATTATTTGATTTTAAAGCAAATAAATAGTAATTGATTTTTTTATATCGAGATAAATATTTATCTATTTAGGCAAATAAAATACAGTAATATCAAATACAAAAATAATCGTTTGTTTTGTTAAAATCAGTTTAATCTCGTATTAATACCAGTGTGTATGTGGCGTTTTTTTTGTGAATATTAGTTAATTAATTTATAACCTTATATTTTAAGGACTTTTAGTGTCACAACCATATCTACCTTTCCCAGTTATTTCTGGAAATCTTTTTCCTCAATTCGACAGTTTGAACACACTCACAACATATCAAGAGTCGAATAAAGAAAGCAAAGGAAATGTAAAAATTTCAGAACGTGTAAAATTTATTGATAACATGTTGGAAGGTCTATCTATTACACGTCAGAGAGAGTATTTAGAAGAGTGTATTTCTTTATTCAGTAGTAGCTCACCAGATTATTTATATGCATTTTACAAAGAATGTGTTTGTAAATTAGCAGAAATATATAAATCACAGGGCTATAGTGACAGGTTAGAAAAAGTAAGTAAAACTTTTGGAGCAAATGGGAGAAAGAGAGGAGGTAATAAAGAAGATATTACTAGTAACTTTAGTTCAAGTAGCAAATTTAAACAGTTTATTAATTTTTTTCCAAATACAAATCTTGAGAGGGTATTATTAAGTTTTTCAAAAGAGTTTTTGGATGATTTAGCAAATATCATAAAATCTAATTTTACTAAAATAAGTATTGATAAATTAGCTACTCCTTTAAGTTCTTTGGGTATTATTTGGTTTATTCCTAGGTTAATAAGAAATACATATCTTATGTTAAAACACCTTATTTATAATGGTAATTTGGATTATGTTGGCCAGTACTTTTCAGATTGGTTAAATGATATTTCTTGGCTTATGACTAATGCAATATCATTTGGTATAGGTACGCATTTATTTTTAAGTCCTTGGGCTGTATTTTTAGGACCAGGAGGTATTTATTTGTCTGCAGTTATGGGAGGTATTGATATTTTAAATACAGCAGTTAAAAGTTGCTTAAAAATTAATAAAATTAATCGAATATTAGATAACAATAATCAAAAAATTATTGAATATTGTACTGATTTGGGAATAGAATATAATTATGATTTATTTGCTTTGCTCAATAAAGTCAATGAATTAGAGAAAAATAGCTCTGATGGTGAAAAGTTAAAAAAAATTATATCTTTAAAAGTATTAGTTAATACACAAAGCAGACTACAAGCCAAGAAAGATTATGTTAAACATGATTTAACTATTGGCATTATGCTTACCTGTGCGATATCAGTTGGCGTAGCGCTTTTAGCCATTCCAAATCCAGTCACTGCATTAGTAGGTTCTGCAATTGTATTATCATCATATGCAATGTATCAATATACTAAGAAAAAATATTTGCCAAAAAAAGAGATTCAACTATCAATAAACCCACTTGAACAACTTCACTTGAAATTAGTTGAGTATGTAGATGAAACAATAGAACGCCTGAGTAAAAAAATAAAAAAAGGTGATTCATTACCTGTTCTTGAAAAGAAACTTAATGAATATAAAAGAATAAAGGAAATATTAAAAAGTTCTTATAATGAACTTGAAGATGATATTTTTATTGACTGTATGAAAGATGTAATGAAAGTTAGTAAAATTAGTAGAGGCCTTTTTGAGCCAACTAGTTATAAAGAGCTTAAATCAATTCTAAAAACATTTAATACTCCATGGACTAATGCAACATATGACTCAAAAATAATTGGTAATTATAAAAATTTAATAAATAGTTTTGTAAATTCATCTGCATCACCTGAAAATAGCAGATTTTTATTTTTTTCACATGGCATAAAAATACAATGTCTACCACTTATCCCGTGTCGCTTAAGCTATGCAGCGCCCTAAAAGTCAATGCTATGTGATAAACTTTCATTATCAATCTGTTTTTTAGTAGCGTCTTCAACTCTATTAAATGAGTAGTTAGAGAAGGGCATATATGATTGTTTGCATTTGTTAGCTTTATTGGGGTGATATTCAAATAGACAATCTTTAGCTGTTTTTATAATGGCTTTTATAGCAGATGTAAATTTTTTAAAACCTTGCTCATTTTTAGTAGCATCTACTTCATATTCTTTTATTGCCTTATTTTGTGTTTGTTTATTAGTAGATGGATGGTTAAATTTATTTAGCATTGTTGTTAAATTATTAAGCTGTTGATATGAATATTGAGCGTTATAATCCATTGATTTATTATTAAAATATTCAGATTTATTTAAAAGATCTGTGCTTAATAAGTTAAATAGCCTATTACATTGTTTATAAAGCTTATGATGTTGAGGGGTTTCTTTATCTATTTTATTTATTGCTTCAGAGCAGTTAGAAATAGCACTTTCTATTTCATTATTTATAGCACTATTATTAATATTTTTATTATAATACTCAGCATTATCAGCATTATCAGCATTATCAGCATTATCAGCATTATCAGCATTATCAGCATTATCAGCATTATCAGCATTATCAGCATTATCAGCATTATCAGCATTATCAGCATTATCATTATTGCTAATAATTATTTGATTAAAATAATCCTTATCAATTTCTTGTGCTTCATATAATATTTTTAAATTTTTAAGATAAGTTGAATTGATTTCAGTATCAATATTATTTAATGAATATGTATAGCTATTGTTTTTATTTGTATCATTTGCCAAAAGAATATCTACTAGCTCATTTTGATTAATAAATCCTAATCGTTTAAACTTTACTAATGAGTTAAGATATGTTGATAATGTATCTGTATCATTATTTTGTAAAATATTTAATATTTGAGGCACGCCATCTCTATTTTTACCCAAAAGGAGTTCAATTAACTCCTCTTGGGTTATACTTTCTTTTAAATGTTGAAGCATATCAAAATATATTGGAACACCTTGACTACCTGAAGTTGCAATAACTGCTGCAAGACCAGTGTTGCCTTTGAAATCATTGCATCTAAGAAGGTTAAATGCTTGTTGACTACTGAAATCATTATTTAGTAAAAAGCTATTGATTGTATTAAGGTAGTTTTGAATCATAGTTTGATTTGTGTTTGAGATAGGTCTCAATATGCCTGAATAGTTGTACTTGTTGTTATGATGAAGTTGCATAATATTGTATAATTGATCATTATTAATAGTTTCATAAGCTTTTAATTTTTTAAGTCCACTTAAGAAACTTCTAAAAGTTTTTTCGTGATGCTTGTGTAAAGCTAAAAAAAAGCCATTAATGTCATTTGTACTAGTGGTGTTAAGAATATTGTATGCTTGCTCTTGTGAAATTATATTAGATTTTTGTAGAAATACTATTTCATTGATATAGGCTTCAACCGCATGATAATGACCAAATTCTAGAGCTTGACCAAATAGATTTGTATTTAATAGTCTATCTGCAAACTTATAATGATCATCGGTTTGATAATACGAATAATCAACTTCATCGATAGGTTTATTTTTTTGATATTTTGTAGTTTCTATCGAAAATACAGATTGTTTATTAAGATTTAAACGGTCATAAATAGTTTTAATAAAAGAATCTGTTAATATTTCATTAGGTGTTGATGCAATATTATCATGGTCAATAAAGTGCCATTGATTATTACTAAATGTAATTGCAGTTGCATGTCCAGGAATAGCTACACAAATCCCATAGGTTGTTTGATCTTTTTTATCATTTTCTAAAAAGGTAATAAGCTCCTGGATATTATTTGCATTGAATGTTTGTAGTGATTTTTCAGCTGCGTATATGCCATTACTTTCATCATTTAATATAGCATTTCCAGCACTTGAATCTTGTCTATTCTGATAAAATTGTTGGAAGTTTTTTTGTGTTGACTCATAATGATTTTCATGACTAAATTTACTTGGGTTTGAGTAATGGTATAATGTAATAGCATCAAAAAATGCTAACATTTCATTACAGTTGTTAAGCTCATTTTTATCATCTTCATCAAGTGTGTCAACTGAGTCTATAATAATTTTCTTATATAAGTCTATATCTTCATAATTACGAGGGTCTTTGCGTAATTTATCTAATCTATTTTGATAATCATCAAATCTTCCTCTAAGTGAGGATTGAATGGCAACATGAGCAAGGCCGTAGCACATGCCTTGATGGTTAATTTTGTAACCATTTTTTTCCATTATTTTAAGAATTAGTGACATAGCTTGATACCAATATAGTTTTTATATTAACTATATTAATATTTGTTTAATTTTAATTTAATATAATGTATGTATTTCAATAATACATAAATTGATAGTGAGTTATATTTAAAAGAGTATTATTAAATTATTTTAGTTTAAATTTCAATAGCTTTAGATTTTATTCCCAAGTGTTGCTAAATAAGCTAATAAACTCATTAATTGGAACATTTGGAAGACCTTTTTGTATTTTTATAATATTTGTTTGGCTTTTATAAAAAATAGTTGGCATAGTATATAGCTTATATTTTGTCATAAAACTCATATTCTGATTAAGTTTATTTTTAATGCTCTCAGATACTTCACTTTTTGATAGCAGTTTAATATTATTATTAAGATTAGCTTCACTGGCTTCTAATGCTTTAGCTGGATTATGACTACTTAAAATTGTCATAGCTTTATCAGCACTTGAAGGTTTCATTGCAGCAATTAATATCCAACGAATAGCAAGTTTACCCTGTTTAATTTCAGGTGATAATGCTTGGTAGAGTTTATGACAGTATAAACAGTTTGGGTCAGTCACAATATATGCTTTATGTGGGGCATTAATATTTCCCTCTTGTATATAAGCAGTATTTTTTGCTGCATTATAAGCATCAATATTAATTTGTGGCTGTACATATTGGTTAAAATTATATTCAGATTGATTTTCTCCTTGAGCATCAAACAAAGAACCAACAATTAAAAAACTAGCTTTCTTGTCAGTATAAACAATATTAGTATTACCAAGCTTGTTTTCAACAACAAAACCATTGAGGCTGTTATTAGCATTAAACTGACTCACTATGTGAAGTTCATTATGACTAACTTTTTTTATTAATTTTTCAGATGCTTTGATATCGTCATGATTATTTGAGGAGCAAGCAGATAGACTAAACATAAATATAACTAGAATAGATAGTTGCTTAAATATAGTTGATACCATAGCCAGATACTCCGTAAGTTCAATAAGTAGGTTTTTATTTTAATAAATTTTCTTTAAAATGATAGTCCTATATTATATTCAAATGCTGGCAGTAAACCGTGTGCATTTGCAAATACTCCTCCGTTAATTGAAGCATAGGAAGGCCCAACTCCAAGTTGCATATTTAGTCCAGATTTCCACATCCATTGGTATGTAAACATTAAGCCTACATTATAACCATTGCTAACATTATTATCGCTGTCCTTTAAGTTCATATATCCTATGAAAGGTTTTAATAACCAACCAGAAGACATATAATTTTTATTTAATGCATAAGAGTATTGTAGTCCAATATTATAAGCCGATTTATTAGAGTTCCATGTAGAGACTCCGCCATAAGCACCAATTGCACTTGCATTATTAAGTTTATAGTTCGCATTGGCTGAGGCAATACCAAGTAGTGTGTATGGGACATTCCATTCAATATTAAATTTTTTATTGCTTATCTCATTTGTAGCATCACTTTCACTGAATGCATAGCTTAAATTGAATAGTCCTATTAGCATAAAAATAGAGATTGATATTTGTTTTATCATTGGTTTGCTTTCCCCTTTAGATTTGTTTGATATTTTTAAGTTATCATTAATCTATATTTAAGTGACCTAGTCTATATACGGGGCGTAATGTTTTAAATTATATAGTTATGTTTGTTTAGCAACGTGTTTATTAGTTAAATTCGTAATAAGTTCGCATAATTGATGCATATCTGATTTAGTATGATTTGAAGATATTGCAATTCTTAACATTGCTTTATTTTTAGCAACAGTTGGATATAGTGCAGTTGTTACCGCAACACCATTATTTTTTAAAAATTTAGCTGCTTCAATTGTTGTGAGTTCGTCGCCGATTAAAATACCACGAATAGGTATTGCTGTGTTTGAGTTTATAATGTTTTGATGATTAAGTAATCGATCAAAGTATTGGATATTCTGCTTAAGTTGATTTTGTAATGTTAGTATTTCACTAGATAAGTGAATATGAGCTGAAGCGATTGCAGCATTAATAACAGGAATAGCAGGTGGTCCACTAAAAACATAAGTAGGTGCATAGCGCTTAAACATATCAGTATCTTTTTTTGTTGGTAGTGCCACAACACCTGCTACAGAGCCAAATGCTTTTGCTAATGATGATGTAAGGATTAGTCTAGGATGAAAAAAATAGTTAAGAGATTTTAAAACATATCCACAACCATTTTTTCCAAATATTGACATACCGTGCGCATCATCTAGGTAGACATATCCGTTATACTTTTCTGCTAAGTCAAATAGGTATGGTATATCTTGCTTACCTCCCATAGAGCCTATGCTATCGGCAATAGCAATAGGTGTTTTATGTAATTTAACAGATTTTATAAAGTAGTACTCTAGTTTATTTGTATTAGTAAAATCTGTAAGTATTACATCACCAAACTGCTGCATTAATGCACGGTGAATCTGTAATGATGAATGTACAGTTTTATCTAAAATAAAGCAAAAACCATTCTTAGCAGCTTGAAAACTTGGCATTTTGCCAGATGCTAATAGTGGCAGTATGCCTAAATGACCAAGATGAAGAGAGGAAAAAACTGTTGAATAGCTTTGGCAGTATATTTTATTTAGTAATTCTTCAAGTATTAAAAACTCAGAGGGTTGGATCCGAGTTCTAGCTGCAGGGTAAGTAAAACCAGTTTCATAAATACCTTGACTACATGCTTTAAGAATTCTTGGATCCTGATCTAAGCCTAAATAGGAGCAAGAAACAAAGTCAATTAATTTAGTACCATTATTTAAAACTAGATGACGCTTAAGTCTTTTTCTATATATAGTATTATTAACATTGTCAGATGCAGTTGTTTGAGCTAGTTCACTGTTATTAATTTTTTTCTCAAACCAGTTTGTCATACTTTTCTCCTAATTAAATGTATCACTAGTAATTTTATTTAATGACTCTTTTGTTAATGGCTTTTCAATGAATTTATTGATATCAGAGTCCATAAGCAGTTTTGCATATTTATCAGATGAAGAAGCACTCATTCCGATAATAATTGATTTTTTTATTATATTGAGGTAATTTTCTTTGCTTCTAATTAATTTAGCTAGTGTAAATCCATCAATATCGGGTAAATTAATATCTAATAAAATTAATTTGTAATGATTTTTGGATATTAACTCTAAAGCATGTGTACCATTACTAGCGATATTCGTTATAAAACCTTGATCATCTAATAGTAATTGAATCAATTTTTGTGCAATAACATTATCTTCAATAATGAGTACTTTTTGCCCTATGGGATTAGTCACTATTATTTCTCCTTTTCTTTCAAAATGTATTGAAATGGGAACCTTAAACTAAACTTAGTTCCTTGTTTTACATCCTCTATTAGTTTAATTGTCCCACCTAACTGATTAACAAATTGATTAACTATGGATAACCCCAGCCCATGACTTTGGTTATTTAAATCATTTTTATGATAAAATTTATCAAAAATAAGAGATTGATCAGCTGGATGAATGCCAATACCATTATCTTCAACTGCAAAATCAATTAAGATTTTAGATTGGCTTTGATAGACATGTTTAATAGATAGGCGTATTTGACCTTCAATATCACTATATTTTATTGAGTTACTAATTAAGTTAATTAAGATAGACTTTAATTTAAACTCACTAGATAACACATTAACTTGAATATGTTTATCAATTTCAGTAATAAAGCTTATTTTTCGTTGAGTTATGATAGGCTTAAAAACTAACTGAACATCATGCGCTAATTTATTTAAATCAATTATGTTGCTACTTTTTTTTAAATCACCATCACTTGAAAGATGCTCTAATGTAGATGAAGAGTAGTTCAATAATTCATTAGAACAAAATTTAATATCTTCAAGAAATGTTTTAAAAGATATTTCTTTATTGCTAGAAAGAATATAATCAACTAAACCACTAATTCCTGTTAGAGGTGTTCTAATGTCATGTTGAATGTTTTGTATTATGTTAAATTGATCGTTGTTTAGGGCTTCATTAGAGTTATTGCAAATGCTGTTAATGTCAAAATCTGTTACTTCATAAGCTAACCCTATAATACCAATAATTTCTCCTTTATTATTATAAAGTGGATTTTTTTCAGTTCTGATATAACCTGTACTATTTAGGCCTGTAGGAAGTAGATAGTCAGTAACTAACTTTTTAGTAGTTGAAATAACATAATGGTCATCAGCAATAAATTGATTAGCTAGTTTATCACCCCATTTAAAATCATTATCAGTTTTACCTGAAATTTCGTTAGAGTGTTTTAAATTTAATGTATTTGCCAAATGTTTATTACAGTAAATATATCTAGAGTTAACATCTTTAATGTAGACATAACTAGGCATATTATCAATGAAATCGTATAAGTGATAATTTTTAAAGTTCAACTAATAGCACCTTTTTGATTTTATAGATAAATCAATATGATAAATTTATTTGTGTTTTTATTTTACTGGGATAATTACTAATCTTAAATTGGATGTAATTTAGATATATTTATACTAAAATATATAATTTTTTATAAATAATTATTAGACTTTTAAAATATGCTTTAATGTGTAAATATAAGGAAATTCTTGTGGTTATAATTTATGTACTTTACCCACAAAAATATAGCCATGCCCACGTATAGTCTGAATAATTTGAGCATTTTTGTCATTTATTTTATTTCTAACACGAGAGACAATTTGATCGATTGTACGGCTTTGTGGATCACTCGAAAGTCCAAGAATTTCAGCCATATCGTATCGAGATTGTAATTTATTATGATTTAATAGTAATAGTTCTAGTACTTTTGCCTCTCCTTTTGTTAGTTCTATTTCTTTGTTATCCATATCCATTAAGGAGTCATTAGTTCGATCAAATATATAGTTTAGGAACTGAAGTTTTGAAAATAGTTTATCTTGAGGTGTTTGATTTAAATCAATTAACTTTCTTAGTCTAATATATAGTTCTTGAAGGTTAAATGGTTTTTCCATATAGTCAAGGGCTCCTGCTTCAAGCCCTACAATACGATTTAAATCTCCAGCATTTGATGAAAGAATTAATATAGGTAATTTTGGATCAATTTTTTGTATCTCTTTGCATAAATCAATACCATACATATCAGGTAGATTTAAATCAAGTATAGCTGCATCATATGAGTTTGACGAAAGCTTGGCAAAAGCAGGTTTAGCAAGTGTGGTATAATCTACGTCAATTAACTTATCATTTAAAAAATCAACAACGATATCTATGATGCCTTGATCATCTTCCACCATTAATATTTTGTAGCTAAATGTATTCATTATTTATTCTCCATATGACTACTATCTAAGATAATAGTAAATTTTAATCCTGGGTTTGTATTCTGTACTTGAATACCACCTTTATGTAACTGAATAATCTTATAAGTAATTGCTAACCCTAAGCCATGGCCTGTTTCTAGGCAGTTATCACTATGTAAGTTTTTTACATGTGGCGTGAATAAATTACTTAGTTTATTTTCAGGCACACCTGGTCCTTGATCTGAAATTTCAATACAAATTTTATTATTACTAATAGAGTAATAGTTAATTTGACAGCCTCCTGCATATTTAAGTGCGTTATGACAAATATTTATAAGTGCCCTAAATAGTAAATAGCGTTCTGCTCTAATATAAATTTTTTCTTTTTGATATTCAACTTTAATTTTTTCAGGTGCCGTTTTTTCAATATCTTGTATCATTTCATTGATTGCGAAAGTATTTATTTCCATTTCATTTTTATAATAAGATTTAGTAGCATTTAGAATATTAATTATTTCATTTAAATCTTCTTTAATACTCTTAATATAGGGAGTATTTTGATCCAAGCGATAGTCTAATTTAAGTTGCATTCTAGTTAGTGGTGATTTTAAGTCATGAAAAAGGGTAGAAACTAGAAAGACTCGTTCTGCTGTAAGTTCATTAATTCGCATAATAAGCTTTGAACGTTGCTTTGCAAATAATTTAAACCTATTTTTTTTAGGTTCTACTGATATTAATGCACTAGATAAGCTACCTAATAAATAACGTCCCAGTAAATAGAGCACTAAAATAATTAATAGAGTTTGTGAAATAATAAGACTGATAACTATTAAGTCAGTTTGTGTTTTCAGTGGATGGAAGGAAAACATAACGGTTCTATCTGCTTTTGGGTAGTATTGATAAAAACGAAGATAATTATTTTTATCAAAAAAATGTTTTAATTTAGCATATGTTTTTAAGTCACAATTACAATTAAAGTCAATATTCATGACCTTAATTGTTACAGAGTGCTTGGTGATCGTATTATATGTATTTACCATATCCTTTAATTGTTCAGTGTTATAATGAATTAATTGATTTCGAATAACATTTAAATCAGATACAGTATCATCATAATTATGATGTGAGATATTAGAATAAGAAATCAGAATATAAATCATAATGAATTGAGTAATTAGAAATAATATACAAACAAAGGTTAATAATATTAGTTTTAGTTTTTTAAGTGTTGTTATCATAATTTTACTCACTCTTACTTATAATAAATAATTTTACCCAAAATATAATGAATCTAATAGTGATTATGATCTTAATTATTACAGTTGATCAATTAATTATTAAAAAATAATGTATTTTATAAATACAATTTTGAACTTTGCCTATTTGATATCAAAAGATATGATTTGATCAGGTAATAAGCTATTTAAAATTGTAATTTTTAATTATTAATAAAATGGTTTTGATTACTAATAAGAACATTAATAGTTATTTAGATAGATGATGAGGGTTAATATAAAATGAAATATCAATCAAAAATAAAAGTAATATCTGTATGTATTTTAGCTGGTTTGTTGATTGGGTGTAAAAGTGGTGGTGGGGGATCATCTTCATCAGAGCCTATAGCCTCTGAGTTAACTATTGTTGACTTTCCTGTTATCTCTGATCCGGTGGTAGATGATAAACCGGAAAAACCTGAGCCAACACCTTCTGATGAGCCAACTTCAGGCAATGATATTCCAATTATTGATGATACTCCTCAAGTTGAAGATCCAGTGCCAAGTCCAAACTATAACTTTGAGGTATTTTTTGAAGATAAAAGTAGTATACTTTTAAACAGAAAATCTGTGTTAAATGTATCAATATCTGAAGCGCAGCAAAAATTTAAGCTAGGATCACTAAAGTCAGAACCATTAAAGATTTCAAATATAAAACTAAATATACAAGATCTTCAAAGTGCAGATCAATACTTCATTACAAAGCCAGTAGAGGTTAATGGTAATTGGCAAATTGAAATTTACCCAACTGAGAAGGCAATTAATTTATTTCAAGGTAAAGATGAAGTTACTATTCAATATAATGTATCAGCAAGTGTTAATCATCAAGTGATTGAGACAAGCATAAAGGCTTTTAAGTTACAAAAACTTAGTTTTAACAATATGCTTAGTAAAAAAGGTTCAACTCAAAAAGTTTATTTAGAAAATAATACAGATCAAGAAATTAATATTTCTAAATATGAATATTCTTTAAAGCCTGATAGTAAAAATAAAAGACAGAGTAGTGGTTTAAAAATTGATGATAATACTTGTCAATATTTTTCTTCTTTACAACCAAATGAATCATGCTATCTAACCATTAATACTGAAAATGCAAAAATAGATGAGTATCATTATGTTGTAACTGAGCCTTCTATTAAGTTTCCTGAAGGTAAAAGCAGTGGCTCTAAAAGGGTGCCTGTTTTAGATTTTAGTATTAAAATTGAAGATACTGTATTGGAAAAAATAAGTCCAATTGCTAAAGATAATACAAATATTGTTATGCATAATAAGGTGATTTTAAATAAGAATGGTAGTAAAACAGTCAAATTTAAGAACACATCTGATCAAACACTAGATAGTTTAAGTGTTACATTAGATAAAGATGCTAAAACAAATATAACTCAAACAACTTGTACAGGAAAATTATTATCAGGGCATTTTTGTACAATTAAATTTAGTGCTCCAAATTCTTCTAATGCTCATGCTGAGATAGAAAATTATTATATTAAAAATGATAATAAAAGTGTCTTTAGTGATGTAATTTACGTGGACACTAGAATTGACTCTGCTGACTTGAATCCTTTAGATATAAACATGATTAATAAGCATTCAAATAAACTAGATAACTGGCAATTTACATCAAATAGTAATATGAAATTAACTCTTTCAGGAAAATTATTGAATATGTGGAATAGTAGTTTTGGTAGAATGGTGTATATTAGAATAATTGATGATAGTCAAATGAAAATAAACAAAAATAAAGAGAATTTTGATATTGTTAGCTATAGGTTTGATGGTAAAACAAATGAACTTGATATGGAGTTTAAAGTTAAAGAAGATGTGAAACTAGGAGAGCATAAGCTTAGGATAGAGTTTTTTGATCTATATCAAATTGAATCTCTCTTATTAAGTGATGAAGTAGATCAAAATGATGTTACTCCAGAGACTATAAACCTATATAGCGATAAAGTAGAGCCAATTGATACTTTATATACTTCAGCTCAAGTGTATGATGGCTCTGGAATGCATATTTTAACTAATACAGAAGGTAAAGTAGAACTAAATAATGTCGGATATAAACAGTTAAATAATAGCGATATTGTAATTCCATATGGTGTCACAAGCATTAATAGTGGTGTGTTTTTGTTCAGAAATACGGGTACTACCATAACTTCAGTTGTTATTCCAGATACTGTAATAGAAATTGGTGAAGCTGCATTTTATGGCAATCAATTAACTTTTTTAACTTTGCCTGATAGTGTAATTGAAATTAAAGATGCTACTTTTAGCTATAATAATCTTAATGAAGTCTATATTCCTAATTCAGTAACACATATCCAAGCATATGCATTTGAGGGTAACAACTTGACTTCAGTTGTAATTCCAAGTAGCGTATCTAAAATAGGTTATAAGGCTTTTGCAGCTAATAATAATTTAGATAACTTTACAATATTAAATAGCGAAGCAAATGTTGCTCTTGATCAAAATGGTATATTTGGGTCGGCTGTTTCTCTAAACATCCAGTGGCTTCCTCAAAGTTAAGTTTTAATATTATGTAAATGCGTAGTGTACCAAGGATAGTGTGCTTAAGATATTTTCTTTATACTTCTACTGCTAGGTTTCTATTTTCATCTTTTTCTTTCCAATTACAAAATGGCATAGGGACTTTTTTTGCTATGTTAGTGATCTTTCTTGCTGCCTTAGGGATGACTGTGTTGGCAAAATCTGCTGCTGCGCCAGAGTTAGTTACTGAGACTGTAGGTATTAGTTTAGATAATTCACTCTCTTTATTTCCTTGATATGCTGCCCCTATTGTTGGCCCCAAAGAAAGACCAGTGAATATTGAAGTAGTTACTACCTCAGCTAGCTCAGTTTTCCTACTTTGTTGAGGATGTCCATATTTACTTCTGACTCTATTTCTTTCATTATGATATTGATCTGAAACAATAGCAAAAACATTGCTTGATTGCATATCAATATTATCTTTCATAATTTGAGGAAATAATGCAAAATTTGATATTGAGCTTGTAACTGTGGGTGCGATTGCATTTTTAAAAGCTTCAGCATAGGGTCCAAGAGAGTGATGGAGATCACCACTTTCTGCTAATGTTTTTAGTAAATGAATATTTAAGTTATTAATAACCGAGGTGCCAACTAAGGCTGCAGCATTTGAAAGGCTTAGAAATTCTGTCATAAAAATTTTAATATAAAAATAACGTAATTCAGAAAAATCAATAGTTTGTCCGTTATTATAAGCAGTTTTAATACTATTGTACTTATTGACCAAAAGCTCAAGTGAACCTTCAGATTCATGAAGTAAGACTTTACCTTCTTTATTGATATATTGTTTAATATTTTTCAAGTAAGCTTCAGGTGTATGAGTGAGTTCGCCATGTATGATCTCTATAATGTTCATTACTTTAGAAATAAATGACTGCGCTAATAATATACCTACAGGTATTTGACCAAAGAGGCCTATTACATTAGCGATGAAATCAGCAGCATTAAATACATTTTTTGCCGAGAATATAGCACTTGCTTGAACGCCAATTTCACCAGGTATGCCAAGAAGGTAAGTTGTTATAGCAATTCCAGAAATAAGCACAAGTGCTTTTATAGGACCTTGATAGCCTCCTTGTGAAATGTTCTGTTGGATACTTTGAAAGATATTTCTAAACTCGGTTGCTGCTAAAGTAGCATTTATTGCTCCAGATGAAATAGCAGCGATTAAGGAAGCACTAAATGCTATTGGTTTAGGTAAATATTTATTTAGTGTAGGGATTAGAGATAATGATTGTTGAAAATAAGAAATACCAATTACACTACCAAACATTCCTGCTGCCATTTTAGAAATTGTCAAATTTGTGGTATTTCCACTAGTATTATCATCACCTAAATTTATAATTGTATGATTACCTTCTTCATCTGATATACTGCTGACATTGGTATTATCTAAATTATTTGGGTTATTACCAGAAGTGCTATTAGATACTACTGTAATGGTGTTTAAATCATCTTCAGATGAATTATCTAAATTCTGGCTTGTCTGAAAAGTACCATATTGATTTTTACTTTCATTTCCATTGTTAATCATAAATACGATTCCTTATAAGAATTAATACGATGTAAATTAGCTGTGTAATATCCCAATGCTAGCGTGGTAAATAAACTGGTATTTTTACGGGTTGAGCTTCGTATACAAATCCCGTATATATACTAGTTATGTTTTTACGGGGTTAGGAATAGATTAAATAGCATATCAAAAGGATATTGGAGATATCTTTTAGAATTCATAAAAATGTGAATGTGGCCTTTTAATTAGTTAAATGGATTTAAGTCAGTAAGTTATTTTTTCAAATCGTAACTAAAGTAAGGAGATATGCTATGTCTATTGATATAAAGTTTATTGATCGAGATATTAAGAATCTTAAGCTTATTTATAATGATTATTTGAGGGGAGGGGCCAGGAATATCGATCTTCTTGAAGGTATAGATGTAAGTAAAATATTTTTATTTGAAATTTATTTAATGTTGAAAGGAAATTATATTGGTAATGTGTTTGCATTTACTAATAAGTTGCTATCAGATGACCAGGTTGAAGATAGAAGTAAAAATCAATTAGAGGCTATTAACCATTTATTTCATCAATTAGATCATGATATTTTAGGTTATTCACTAACAGAGGATGTTAAATCTAAAATAAGTATCAAAATACAAGAAATTGAATCTCTTAATAATACTAATAAAGAAAATAATGAAAATATAAGCAGATTGGCTTGTATGAATCATAATTTAAGTAACTCTATGCAGCAGCTTAGCCAATTCTCAAAGAAGTCTAAAAAGGTAGTTAATTTATTTACTAATAAAAAATATCCAATTGAAAATGATCATTCATATAAATCAATGGAATTAATGTTAGGTGTTAATGAAATAGATAAACTAGACTTATCATTAAAAAGAAATAAAATTAATAGTAGTATAGAAGAGAGCTTAGAAGATATAATTAATGATCTAAAACTAGCTTATGAGTATCAATTAAAAAAAAATAGCAACTCTTTAGCTATATTTCATAATAATTTATTTAGAGGACTCAATTTGAATGGTCAGCGCCAGCCTTGCTTAACTGATTCTAATATAGAGTTTGTAAAAAATATATATCTAGATTATGCAAACAGAAACAAAGTTACATCCAGTACCACGCTTAATTTATTTAGGAGAGAAATAACGGTTAAAGAACTAGATAATCATATAGAACATAACCCTAATAAAGTGATTAGCTTTATTGCTGGCATATGCAAAAAGTGTCCTGATTTAATTGAAAATGAATTTATCAGACAAGAGATTGCTGCCTGTTCAGTAAAGTTTAAACGTAATCAACCTGCTATTCAACTACCTAAAAGTCTATTTTTTAATTTTAAACCAAAAATTGTACCGAATGAACCTGTTATAGATAGATAAATATAACAATTAAAAATCAATAATTTAACCTAATTTAAATGTATGATTAAAATGCCTTTGTATTTCTCGAATACATACAAAATATATATTCAACCCTAATCTATTGTTATGCTCTTAATATCAGTAAATTATAATTATAACTTATAAAAATAATTAGTTTTATAATAGTAAAAAATTGGAGTGTGAAATATGAAATTTAAATACTTTAAAATGTTAGATAATAATAAGTTTAATTATATTTTAAATGGGGCTTTATAATTATTTATTTATTTTATCGATAAAATTGAATAAATGTCTCTAGTAAAAATACTAGTTGAACACAAAATAACTAATTAAATAAAATAGATATAACCGAGGTGAGCAATGATTGAAGAAAAATTAGATCAACTAAAAATATTATTTTCTTCATTAAATTATCCATTAATATTTGCGAGTATTGATGGAAAAGTTGTTTATAGAAATGAATATTTTGAAAAACTAGGTTATAAATTATCATTAAGCATTGAGAATAATATTAACATGGATGAGTTAATTAAAAAAAAGTATACCTACTCTAGATATAGTGAAAGTATTTATAAATGGCAACTATATGAGAGTTTTGATGATATATTGGTAATCTTCGTTAGCAAAGAGTCTATTGAATATAAGCAGATATTTTTAGCTATGAATCAAATGCCAATATCAATTTATGCTAAGTCAAAAGATCTTGAATATGTATTCTCTAATAACTATACAAGTAACATTGCTGGTGTTAAGGATATTGTTTATAAATCTGACTTTGATTTGTGTTGGTATAAACAAGCAGATAACTTGGCTAAAAATGATAATACGGTTTTAAAAACTAAGAAAGATGTTCAACTAGTTGAAACTGTTGAAATCAATAAGAAGTTGACTAATTTTATTTCAATTAAGACCTCGGTAGATGACTATCTGTTTGGAATTTCGGTAAAGCAAAGTGATATTCCTAAATTAGATTTTTTTAAAAATCAAATTGCACCAGAAGTTAGTGATATAAATTTTACAGCTAGAGAAAAAGATTGTTTGAAATGGTTTATTGAAGGAAAGTCTGCATATGAAATAGGAGAAATACTAAGTTTGTCATCTAGAACTGTTGAGTGGCATATAAGTAATATTATTAAAAAATTGAATTTAAATGAGCCTAAAAAGTTAGCTTATTACTTAGGTTTCTATTTTTCTGAATTGGAGTTGGTATGATTATTAATGAAAAACTTGCGATTGATGTTTGTAAAAAACTTAAAATGCCTTTAATTATTCTGAATCCTCAGTTGGGAGAAGTGTATAAAAATATATCCTATATAAAATTAAGTAAGTTATTAGATTATGACATTTCAGATGTTATAAATACTATGATTGGAAGTAATACATTAAATAGTGAGTGTGAGAAAGAAAATCAATGTGTTAAAGTTAATTGGAAATTTATAAAGTCAAATAATGATAATATTCTTATCACAGCTAATTATGTAAATAAAAAGGAAAAACTTTTGCAGCAGCTATTTAATCAATATATAGAATCTATGCCATTTTCATTTTATATAAAATCAAAAGATGGAATGTATTTTGAGACAAATAAAGCTCATCAAAAAGAATTTGGGAAAAATATAATAGGTAGTACAGATTATAATACATTTAAACAAAAATGTTCTATTGAAATTAATGAAAGTGATGTAGATGCTATCAATAATAAAATATTTCTAGGTAAAGAAACTATAGATGGTTCAGAGTATTTATCTATAAAAACAATGATTGAAGATAAAACAAATCAATTTATCTTTGGTGCCTCACTAAAATTTGAAAGTATCACTTACACGCTATTTAATACTTTTTTAAGAAAATATTTATCAAAACCTAATTTACCAAAACTAACACCCAGAGAAGTCGATTGTATTGAGTTATCTTCTCAGGGTAAAACTAATCGTGAGATTTCAGCTATTTTTTATGTATCTAAAAAGACAATTGATTTTCATATGGATAATGCTAAGTATAAGCTCGATACATATAAGAAAAACAAACTAACATATTTGTTTGGGCAGTTTCATCGATCATTGATTTGAGAAGGATAAGGAAGAGTTGATAGGGTGACCTTTGCTGTCATGTGAATATAGTGGTAATATTGGTGTAGTATTTGTTCTTTTTAGAGAGGCAATGGATTGAATGGTTCCTACTGTACCTCCAAAGTATAGGCCAATAGATGCGCCTACAAAAGCGCCTAATGGTCCTCCTGCGATTAATCCTACTAGTACTCCAAAAGCTAATCCTTGTATAGCTGCAATAACGGCTGACTGTACAATTTTAGATACTTGATAGTCAGACCATTTTTGCTTATTTTTTTCATATTTATCATTATATTTTTGTATTGTATTTAATCGATCTAATGGACAGTGGTTTGAGCCTGAATTGTAACTACTAATAGCCTTAGTTGATTCGTTAAGTATATTTAATGAATTATCAGTATTATTAGTAAAATTTTCATTTTGTAAGCAATGTTTGCATGTATTTAAGCAGCTATTTTTAAAATCTAAATCAAACTGATTATTAATCTGAATTGAGTTTGTTGCGTTTATATAATTACATATTATATTCTTCTGATTTATAGTTAAACTAATAGCATCAGAGCGAGTCGTTAGTCCACAATACACTAAAAAATGCATTAATGCTTTAGTGTCAAGGTTAGCATTTGGAAAGTTACGTTTTAATATAGATAGTGTTAAATCTATAATATGAAGCTCATTTAAAATATTAACTTTTTTACTTTCACTGTTATAACAGTCTTTTTTATAAAAATAAATATCAGATATGTTGTTCTTACTTATAGTTTTACCAATAGCGTCATCAAGTATATATTTGGTTTTAATATGGGTTATTATATCCCAATAAATAGCTTGCAACCTTAGGAATTTCAGTTGATCATCATCACTTAAATTCATGAAATCAATTTCATTTATAGGATTCCTATCATCCCATTTTTTTTCCTTACTCTTATGATAACCTTGTAGTATTTTAATATAATTATTATCTAACTCACTATTGCTTAATTCCGTTTCAAGGTATGGTGATTGGGCTGGATGTCTGCCAAAAGATTTTTGGGTTTCTAGGCCTAATATATCATCTAAAGTTATATAGTTATCATATGATTTTGTAGTGCTCATAATTTTTCTTAAGTTCAAGTTCATAAAAATTTTGCTAATTGTATTCTTAAAGTTATACAGAATGTCACTGGGTAATTTACTGGAAGTTAAGAGAGGATAAATTATTTTGATCAACAATAGGTTTTTCATTAAAAAATGGGGTAGTAGGGTTGTCATATGAATTTTTAAGAGCTTCACTAATTAACTTATTAAGATGGTTTGCAGTTGGCTTTATTCTGTTTATATAATTTGCTATTTGTGTAAGTAAACTGTCTGGATTCATTATGATAATTATATTTAAATAGTTAATTCCAAATTTAATACTATCATTTTTATAGTCAGAAATTGCTTGTTTAGAGATGCATTTATTTATATCATTGTTTTTGCAGTATATATTAGTTAGTGTTATTATTGGCGCTATATTATTTTCAGTTATAATCTGTGGCACTGATTTTTTATTAGATTTTAATTTGATTTTGTTAGTGGTATTCAAAGACTTTATGTATTGGGTATTAATCTTGCTGGTGGTGTTTTTAATTCTCTCTTGCAAGTTATTTTCTATTTTACTTCACACTACACGACAGTAACGGTGTAACCCATTGATTTTTCATTGTTATCGTTCATTCTTATAATCGCCAAAAAACAAAAAAGAGCGATATGATGAAACACATCAATGAATTACAACAGTCACTGAAGCACTATTTTAACTTATCTTTTTGGAATACTGAATGCCTAACTTACTTTATTATTGCCCTACAGATAATAAATGATGTTAATCTTTCACAAATTGCTAAATGTTTTCCATCAAAAGCATCAACTACGTCATGTTATAGGCGTCTTCAACGTTTTATCACAAGGTTTGAAATATCTTTTCTTAGCCTCTGGAAACTAGTCGACACCATTTTCAATTTATCTGATCAAGTCATATTATGCATGGATAGAACTAACTGGAAGTTTGGCAAGGTACATATTAATTTTCTAATGATTGCTATTGCTTATAAAGGTGTTGCAATTCCTGTGATTTGGTCACTGCTTCCTCAGCGAAAGAGAGGTAACTCAAAAGCCATTGATAGGCAGAGACTATTTGATCAACTACTTGAATTTATTCCTGCAACTAGAATTAAAACACTTTTATGTGATCGTGAATTTATTGATGGAAATTGGATAGCTTATTTGTCTAGCAAACAAGTTAAATTTGTTATTCGAGCCAAAGGTAATTATCTAGCTTCTAATAAAAAGATTTCAAAATTATTTCTAACTCTTAAAGCTTCACAAGCAAGAACACTTCATAATACAAAGTGTATAGTAGGCTGCGATTTATATGTTTCAGGACTGCGACTGCCTACAGGTGAATTAGTTATTGTTGTAACTAGAGAGTTTAACCTAAATGCACTCGATCAATATAAAATAAGATGGGAGATTGAGTCATTTTTTTCAGCTATTAAAAAACGTGGTTTTAATTTTGAGAATACCCACTTAACTGATATGCAAAAACTTTCAAGGCTTATGTTTGTTGTATCCATTGCATTAATATGGTCTTATCGTACAGGTGAAATATTAGAAAGCATTAAACCTATTAAAATTAAAAAGCATGGATTTAAAGCTAAGTCTTTGATTAAAATTGGTACTGAAACTATTGCTAAATCGCTAGCCAGAGCCATTAATTCTTCAGAGTATATCTGTAATATTATCAAAGCTACATTTAAACCTAAAATATCAATTAGTCAAAGAATGGCTCTGGTAGGTGTCATGTAGTGTGATTTTACTTATTTCATAATTATTTAGTTCAATTTCATTTTTTAGATACGCATTTTTAGTTAAAAGTTCATTTAGTTTTAATGTTGAATAATCTGTATGGTTAATATCAATTGATTTGTTTTGGATTATGGTATTATAAGGTAATTTAAGATTAAATTTATGATTTATGATTTTTATAAATTCATCAAAAAAAGTAGGTATATTTTTATTCTTACTATCAGAGTAACTTTTTATGCACGAAGCATGTGTATTTAAGATGAAATCATTTATATCATGGCTTTTGATTAAAATCTCAACGCCTCCTGTATCATTGAAATAACAGAAATCACTAAATATACTATTAAATATGGTTTTTATTTTTGAATTCTTTCTGAAGTATTTAATGGTAGGCTTCATAATATTTAAAAATAGATCTGCAGTTTCTAATATTAATTGATTAACAATATCATTTTGATTATTAATTTTAGCTTTACAAAGGGATATTAAGGCATTATTTGTTGCAATTTCTAGTGTCTTTTGATCATTGAGCTTTTGTATTTTAGATAATGTAGTCAAGTTATCAGTTATTGTTTTTGTATCTATATTTAGCTTAAAATGCGCAATTAAGCTATTAAGTATACGAGTTTGTTTTTCAGCTAGTTTGACATTGGATAGCTTAATTTCTTTAAAATTAACAAGAGCTTTTGACAATAAAGATAGCTTATTTATGCCAAATAGACATTTTAAAATAATTTCAAAATTAATAATGTTGTCAATAGAGATTGTATTGAAATTATTTTTGGTTGTTTCATTTTTAAATAATGTTTTAATATTATTTTCAATTGTGTCTTGATAGTTGGTAATTATGTTGTTTAGAATGCTATTATCTGTAAATTGTGGTGTTGAAAGTTTTTCTAAAAAGGGATTTATTATTTCAATTGTTAATATATTAAGCTTATCTATGTCATTTTTATCAATATAAATCGAATTTTCTTTGGTTTTGATAAATAAATATTTCATATTATTTAATATTTCATTAAATAATTCATAAAGTGTAGGTGAGTTTTTCATGGTAAATATAGTATATTTATTCAAATTGGCTATGGATGTTATTATGTAAATTGGAATGCATAAGCTGGTATTTTTACTAAAAAATTCAGTAAAATTCCTAGCAGTATTTCTGATGAGATTATTTATGATTTTTTAAATCAGATTGAAAATAAGTAAGATAATTATATGAAGTTCAAAAATAAGAAAGTAATCATAACAGGTGCAAGTAAAGGAATAGGTCAAAATCTCGCTTTTAGTTTTGCTAAAGAAGGAGCTGAGCTTGTTATGAGTTATTGCTCAAATAAAAAAACTGCCATTGAAACAGTCACTACCATAAATTCATATGGTGGTAAGTCAATAGCGTTCCAAGCTGATTTTTCTGATGTAAAAAGTGTAAAGACATTTGTACAAAAAGCTTTGAATCAACTAGGTAATATTGATATTGTAATTAATAATGCTGCTATGCTAGCTAGAGAAAATATTTTTGAATTGTCTTTAGATAAAATGCAAAAAGTATTTCAGGTGAATACCATTTCCCCGCTTTATTTATCACAACTTTGTTTAGAAAATATGATAAAAGAGCAAAATAAGGGCTGTATAATAAATATTTCATCGATTGCAGCAACAGTTACAGCGCAACATGGTATTGGTTATGCTGCCTCAAAGGCTGCAATGAATAAATGGACAAAAAATGCGGCATTAAATCTAGCTGAATATGGTATTAGAGTTAATGCGATTGCCCCAGGAGTAATTAAATCTGGAATGAATGAAACAACCGAAAATTCTAACCCTAAGTTGTGGCAATATTATTTAAGTAATATTCCACTTAAACGGGCGGGAATGCCAGTTGATATATCAAATATGGCTTTGTTTCTAGCTTCAGATGAAGCAAGCTGGATTACAGGTAAAATCTTTGAAGTAGATGGGGGGCATGTATTATAACTAAATATAGTTTTAGATATGGTATAGTTTTTTAAATAGCGGTGATAATAGGATCACAATAATTCCAATAATTAATGCAAATAAGCTTAAATAATAAAATAAATTATAATATGACTCAGCTTGCCCTAATGTACTATTAGTGACATCTGTATATGTGGCAAGATAGCTGGCAAAATAATTGCTGAAAGAAGATTTAATTCCCCATATTCCAAATAATACGGCAACAATATCAATTGGTGCAACCTTGCTAATAGCTGCAAGCCCTGTCGGACTACATGCTAATTCACCCATTGTTAAAAATATATAGAAAAATAATATCCAAAGTAATGAGATAGAGGGTTCATTAATTGCTTTATGTGCACCAAAAGCAACAATTGCGATAGCAAGGCTAGTTAGAATTAGTCCAATTCCCATTTTAGCAAATACAGTAGGGTTCCACTTTGACCATAAACTTGCAAAAAATGGGGCTAAAATAATGATAAATAATGGGTTTAAGGCCATAATGCTTGCAGATGAAAATTCAAATCCAAGCATATTCAAATTAACTAGGCGTTCAGTGAAAAGAAGAATACTCGTAGCGCTTTGTTCAAACAGTGCAAAAAATATCATGATAATAATGGCCATTTTAATTACAGCAAAAATCGCTAGTAGATATTCCTTACCTTTTGTAATTGCTTTATATGCAAGATAGATAGCTATTATGCCAGCTACTATATATAAAAGAATTAATGTGTTTGTTGGGTGAGAGATAAAATAGGTAAAAATCGTGGTAGAAAAAAGAGCTAAAACAACAATAATAACTTTTGTTCTAACTGAAGCCTGTAATTGATCTATAGGTAGAACACCTTTTTTTTGGCCAATGATAAATACAATTAAACCTAGTATCATTCCAAATGCAGCTAGTCCAAAACCGATATGCCAGCCTAAATATTTAGCAACTATGGGTACGCAAAGAATTGCAAAGAATGAGCCAATATTAATTGCCATGTAAAAAAGCGTATAGCCTGAGTCTTTTCGTTGATCCCCTTTTTTATATAGTCTTCCAATACTTGCAGCCATTGAAGATTTAAAGAATCCTGTGCCAACGACAACAAAAGCAAGTCCTAGAAAAAAACAAGACTGATGTGTAAGTAACAAGTGTCCAATAACAATTAAAACACAGCCGTATTTCACACTAGTTGTATGACCAATAAAAACATCTGAGATATAGCCACCAATAACTGGTGCCATATAGACAAACGCAACATAACTACCATAAGTTAAATAAGCTTCGGTATCATTCATATTCCAATATTCACTGGTAAGGTATAATATTAAAAGAGCCCTCATACCGTAGTAACTAAATCTTTCCCATACCTCAACTCCAAAAAAATACCATAGCCCTTTCGGTTGATTTGCTATTAGATGTCGCAATTTAATCTCCAGTATTTTAAGCAAGCTTATAAGTAAATATTAGTTGTTTTATGTTATATAATTTGAATTATAGCTCAATTGAATTTTTTTGTTCTTGTGGTTGATTGTTTAAAAATGTACTGCAGAATGGTGTAGGTGGTAATAGTTGGTCGGTGCTGTTAAGTATAATGGAGCTAATATTTTCAACAAATTCATCATATATATTTGCTAACTGAGATTTTTTATCTTGAATGATTTCTTGAGTAATAGTAGATTTGCTATTTTCTTTATAAATAATAGGTTCTAATTTGCTAAAGTTATAACTCTTAATTTGTAAACCAACCTCTTTATTTTCAATTAGTTTTTTCACAAGTTCATTAAAAAAGTTTGGATATATTGGTTTGTTTTGTTTCATCATGCAAACAGCATATATGTTATCGATTATAGTTTCAATACTAGGTCTTTTGTCTTTGAATATTAATTGATTACTTTGATTGAGTTCACATATATCACCAAGTAATAGGTTAAAGGCATTAATTTTTTTATCACTTGCTTTATTAGAGTTAACTATATTTGACTTGGCATTGTAGTAAATATTAGCCATTTCAGACAAAAACTTATTTTCGAGTTGATGTTGTTTATGTTTGAAATTCTTGAATGTTTGAATTAGATGATTGATATCAGAAATTTTTGTATTAAATTTTAATAGGTTTTTTTCTATATTATTTTGATCTTCAATCGAAAATTTATTTATATTTTCAAGATTATTATAAATAATAGTTATATGCTGAATATTTTTTGATGTTTGTTGAATGTTTGAAAGAATAGATTTTAAATTATCACTGGACAAATTATATTCCTTTCTTTTTGATTGATGTGCTGTTTATAAATAGATATGATAAATTAGAAGAATGTAAGCTTAGTTTTTTACCTGATTTACAAGTAAAAATGCTAGTTTTAATGTTGACTTTAATTGTGTATTTTTTTAATTAATAATAGTTATTGACGTGCTGATATTAAAGTGTACAAATATTATTGCTTGCTTATTATTTATTTTATTAGCCTTAATAAGGCTTTTTCTATTGAAGACCAAAATCAAACTATTGATATGGTTAATATATTTAGCATTTTATATCAATGTATTTTTATTAAAAGTGATAAATTAAAGCTTTTAGAAAAATGTAATATAAAAAAAAGAGATCATACTAATAACCAGATGAAATTATTTTTTAATAAAATGATCAAGACTTCAAATTTATCTACTTTTAGTGAGTTGAGCGACTTCGTTGATTTATGGCTGTTTATTAATGGTCAAGGACATATAAATGCTTGGGTAATTTGAAATACTACTTAATCTCGTATAAATACCAGTATGTTTTTTATTTTTATTTATTAGTATTTATATTTGGATATGGGTTGTTTGATTTGGGTTGACATGAAAAACTTATTTAAATTCATTATAATTTTTCTTTTTATGAGTAACTTTGTATATGCAGAAACTTTTGTATCTGGCAGAATTATAAATAAATCAGCTTTTCCTATTGTTGTTTCTAAAGTTAGTAGTAATTGTTGGTATGATAATGAAGACACTTTCCAAAATGACTTTGTAATTTTTTCTAATGAAAGCAAAGACTATCGCACACAGGATAAAAGGAGTGGTGATTGCTATAACGATGGTGTAGCCATTCAAAAAACACATTTTCTTAAAATTAAAATTACTGATATATTTGGTAATAGTAGTATAGTTAGATTATCAACTTATGTAACTTCGGGCTGGAAAGGGCATTGTTATGATCCTCAAGTTGATGGTTCAGGAATCCTAATAACTTCTAATGATAAATGTAATTATGATTTAAGTATATCCCTACTAACAAGCGTGCATGGTATTGGTGTAGGAAAAATATATACTTCAAGTTATAACCCTCAAAAAACTAAAATAACGTTTTCATCAACTAACACAGCTTGCTATGCTGAGTTAACGGATTCTATGGAAATAAGAGATATATATTGTGACAGTCATAATATAGATTCCCGAGTTGTTAAGAATAAAGTGGTTTTCTTCTGTCAGCAGCATACAAATAGTGATAGTTCTTGCCCATGGGCATTTAGTCAAAAGAAAGCTGTAAATACTTCACCAGTTAAATTTCTGTGACCAACTAATTCAAGTATAAAGACTAGTAATAATTAGCTGTGTTATTCCTTAGAATCAGTAAATTAAATAAATTTGATTATATTAATGTTAACCTGGGGTTGATTATGAGAACATTAAACTTATCTACTACCATTTTTATTATTTTGGCTTTATTTATGAATAAAGCATTTTCTGGGCAAGAGTGGAATGTGAAAATACATAATAATACACCTTGGCAGTTAACAATAAAAAAACTTGATACAGATTGTTGGTATGCATATGACTTTGAGAGAGAAACTATATTAAAGTCAGGTGATACAAAGATTTTTTATACTCAACAAAAAAACTCAGGTAGTTGTTTTTTTCAAAAAGGCGCATTACGGTTTCAGCTCTTAACGGACTATACTAGTTCAACGGTAAAAATTCGTGGTAGAGACAGCTGTCAATTAGAGGTAACAAACCAAAAAAATTTTGATATTTCAATGAACTGTAATGGAGCTAGTTGGTCAAATAGTAAAAGAGCTCAACTAGATATCACAGCAAAACCACCAGGAGCTCCTTTGCCAGTTGGTCTTAAAAGTATTGGTCTGGGTAAAGCATTTCCTAGTGCATGTGGTAAAAATCTTATAGTAGCCCCAGATGGTAAATTATATGCTGATTGTAAAAATAGTGATGATACAAATACTATTAGGGTCAATTTCTCTAATTCTACCGGTTCAGGATGCAGTATTTTAGTTGATGATTCAGGGGTGAAATCAACAAAATGTGATACAAATATTGATTATACTTTTTATAAAGGTGATATCATTTTTGCTTGTCAGCAAGCTTCTAATTCTCAAAGTAAATGTCCGTGGATTTTTCCTCAGAATAAAGATCGTCAATATCTCGCTAATGATATCTACAGTTAGTGATTAAGTGGACTAATGTATTTTTAAAATACATAAATATTATTCATATAATTTTTTGGTATTAATATAATCAGGCTTATTGGGTTGATGTTGGATGGAGGAAGCATAATTTTGGGGTATAAAATGAAAAATAATAATAAATTTATTAATTATATAATGGGAATAATTGCTATTTGTATATTAATACTTCCAACTGGTTTGTATGCTTCAGATAAACGTGATCAATCTTGGTGGGATTTTATAAAAGGTGAGGCACCAACAGACTCATTATATCTTGGTATGTGGTCTTATCATGTTTCTGAAAAGCATCCATTTAGAGACTATAATTATAAAAATAACATGATTGGCATTAGTTATAAGTCATTGACTGCTGGGACTTTTATTAATTCATTTCATCAACGAAGTTATACCGTAGGCATTCGCAGGAACTTATGGGAGAACAAAACAGGAGACTGGAATTTTCAAGTAGGTTATAACTTAGGTATAATTTATGGTTATAAAGATGGTAAAGGTATGTTCTTAAGTGACTATTCACCTGTAATTCCAGTTGGGTTATTATATTTAGATATAACCTATCATAATGCTGGTGTGAGTCTTAGTACTGTTGGAGATGTATTTATGGTTGGTTTTAAAGTAGAGTTTTAATCAATATTTGTATTTCTCATTTTGTATTAGTTATACATAGCTTAGCTAGATAATTTTGAATTTATTGTATTTTATCAATACAGTCAAAGGCTTCCTTAAACGCCTTACTTTAATTAAAATTTTATTATGATTTAGTGATATTAAATTTAACAACAAAGAGAGGTATATATATGAAAAGTTATGTAAAGGCTCCAGGAGATACAGTTAATACTACAAATGAAAATCCTAATTTTAATCCTAATAAACAATCTAGTTCATTAGATAATAAAAAACAAGCACCAACCCCTTTCTGTAATAAAAATGATCCTGATTTAATTGAGCTTGATAAGCATCTAGAAGATTTAATAAGATTTGAGAAATAACTTCATAAAATATATTAAAAGGAGATCTAATGAAATTATATTATCCATCTGATGATTTGTATAACAACCTTGTAAAAAAAGTTTATAATTTTAAAAACAATATTAAAAATCTTCAATATTTTGAAAACATAGATCTTCTTTTACAAGAATTGGAAATCTTTATAAATACGCCTATTAAAACTTTAATTGATGAGCACGAGGAAAATAAACAAAAGGTTAGCGCACCTGATTTAAAAATGGCCTCATTAAGTGGTGGTATGAGAACACAAATAGACTTTATTTGTAAAAATAATAAAAAGGCAAAAGTTCATCAGATAACTACAGAATTATTTAATATTTTAGATGGGATAAAAGAGAAATTTACCAGTGATTACAATTTATACTTTGCTGCTAAATCAAATAAAGGATCTCTTGAGCAACAGAGTAGTGAATTAAATTCAGATAATATGACAACAAAAAGTGAGTTTCAATCATTTAATAGTTATAACTCAAATTCTATTTTTTATCTTAATGGAGTAAGCAAAACTAACCTGCTTAAAAAGCCTCATAAAGACTTTAGCTCATGAAAGAAGTTATTAGAAGAAGGTTTAATCTTTGATAGTTGTGCCTTAAAATCCAAATCAATCTTGATGGCGGGTTTAATAGAGGCCTAATTATTTATACAGTTAAATCATGACGTAGGGGGGTAATGTTTAATTTTTTTGTATAATCTTCCCTAAAAAAAATATCAGCATGGCCGTGTTTAATTTTAGAATAGCTGGCTTTTAATCCGATAGCTATAGCACCAACTCCCGTTAACCCAATTATTACATTTCCTATTACACCCTTATAATTATATTGAGAAGATAATTGTTTAATTTCTTCAGAGTCTTGTGTAATACTATTTATCTGATTGATATAGCTCAAAACATGATAAGGTTTTTTGTAATTTTCATTTGATATAAGGTGACTTAGAGCTTCATTTAATTTATTAGATAGTGAGTATGCTAATTTAGTAACATTTTGTTGTTGATATTTTTCTGCAAGTATATTTATTTTGCTAATTTGGTTTTCACTATCTTTGCTAAATTCATGAATAATTTTTTTATCTAAATAAGGGTGTGTTAATAGTATTACTTGTAATATTGGATTAGATAATTTATTGCTAATTTCAAAAATATCTTCAAATAAAATACATAATTTAAAGTATTCCTGAATTGTGATCTTATTTATTAAATTATTACATTCTTGGCTACATATTTTTTTTATTTCAGGCCACAGCTGATCAGCCCCCATATCTTTACCGACGTGCTTATTTTTCAAGTTTTCAACTGCTTTTTTTCTTAATATTTCTACATAATCCAATACTAAATATCTATTTTTACAACTTGGATCATGAAGATATTTATATAGTTGATGTTCTAACATTTATCTGGTCTCTTGTATTTAGTTTAGCTGATAGAATTTTATGTAGCTCCCTTTATTTATTTTAGAAATTAATCATGTTAGTTTTTAGCTATAATAGCAACAACAAGGGGGCTAAAAACTAACATGAAAAAAGAGTTAGATAACTAAAAATAATTAATATTTACTATAAAACTCCTTGTAGTTTGTTTTTATTATTTTATGTTCTGATTATTGCATTTTTGTTGTTTTGTCGTAACTGGCTTTTATACGGGGAAATAAAGTTAAAATATTCCTTTTTCTTTAAGGTAACTGATTACTTGTTGTTGTAGTAAGTGAAAATCATTATGTTTAGTATCATCACTGCTATTTATAGCAAAAGTTACTATGAGACCTTCACCTGTATCAGAGTTTAATTTTTTTGGAAAATAGTAAAACATGGTCTGATATCCAATTGTACCGCCACCATGAGCCCAAATATGTGCTTTAAAAAGCTCAGAGTAACTTTGAATAATACCTAACCCATAAGCAGCAGGATTATTGGAGTCTGTTATATCAAGGTTTTTCCCATTTGTCATTGAAACTAATTTTTTAAGGTCATGTAAACGTTTTTTAGATAAAATACCATATGATTTATCATAGTTAGTTGATGTAAATAGTTTTCGTACCCAAATAGCCATATCTTCAGTATTAGAAACAATTGCACCAGCAGCGCCTCCCCAGGACATATTATTACATTTCATATCTTTTGTATGCTGACCTTTTTTACATTTTGGATCAGATTCAGCAACACGGAATTTTGATAAAGCAGGATCATCATCTCCATTATAGTAACCTGATACTAGCTTATTTAATATACTTCTATCAGAAGAATAATTATTCATATAATATGTGTTTTTAAGATTTTGTTTTTTAATAAAATTTTGCATTAAGTTTTCAAATGAAATTGATGATTGCATAACTTTATCAATAATCATTCCTAATAGAATATAGTTTGTATTTGTGTAATTATATCCTTGGCCTATTTCTACTTCATCTTCTAGATGAATAGCAAAGTTTACTAAATCTCTGGGAGTGAAATATATCATGGGATTTTGACTCAAGATATTTGATAGTTCTATTGATTCGGTATAGTTAGGTATACTGCTTGTCATATTTAATAATTGTCTAATGGTAACTTTTGACCAGTTTTTATAAGTATATGGGAAGTATTTCCCCACAGTGTCATCTAAGGTTAAATACCCCTTGTCTATTAGAGTTAAAGTAAGGGCACTTGTAAATGATTTTGTAACACTGCCAATTTGAAATAAGCTTTTATGGTTTACAGGGCTTCCTTTAGCATTATGTTGGCTATTACCTGCATAGATATTAATAAATGTGTTTTTATCAGAACTAACTGTAATGGATATAGCAGATATATTAATATCACCTTTAGATGTTTCTAAATAGCTATTTGCCATGCTAGTTAGATCTTTTTTAATTAGATATCTATCTATATTTGCAATACTTGTACTGGATATTATGATAAATAAGATTCCTAAAAGTGAGCGTAAAAAATATTTCATATTTATTCCTAGTTTATAGGGATATTAGTGTCTAATAATTAATTTCTGATCATTAGCTATTAGCAACTGATAAAATGCTAGGACTTGCATTAACTAGCTCAATAGATTGTAATTCATAACCATCATTTTTTAATTTAGCAATGCTTTGGTCAAGACATTGTTGTACAACTCTTCTTATATGAACATCACTGCTAACAGGCCCAGAGCCTCTGTGTTTTAAAAATAATGGGATATTTTCATTAGATTCTGGTAGAGGTTTAAGGCCTAGATATTTTCTCCAACGTTTTAAGTTACTTACCATGCTTTCACTTATATTTATAGTTCGATATTGATTATTTTTATTTAAAATTTTAAAGTACCATTGTCCACATTTTTTTTGAAAAAAGTCATTCATTTTAGGATATTGATCATTTAGTGACTTCATTTCACTAAGCTTAATACCAGTATGGTGCATTAATGAAACAATAAAGTGAGTACGTTCATGAAATATAGGGTTAGTATCAGCTAGTTCTTTAGATGTATCTAGAATGTATTGCAGTTGTAATTTAGAAAGTTTTTTCAGTTTATTTGGTTGTACTGTCTTACTAGATAGTCTATTAGTGCTATTCAAACGGTTTATAATCATAAAATTAGACTTGACATATTTTTTTTCCAATAAAAATCGATAAAAAGTACTTAAGATCAAATGTATTTCTTTAACTGAGCTAGAATGAAGTTCTGTTTTTTTTGTATTTTCAAGCCCATAATACTTTTGTAATTTAGATGTTACAATAACAAAAGGTTTCCAATTATGATTAGGCACTCTTTTATCATCAATAGATAAAAATTTAGTCACTTTTGATAATCCAACCCAGCTTGGAATAGGTTCACTGCAAAATTTTATATATTTTTTGATATCATTAGCATTTAATTGATTGATTGATTTTTTTGCAATAAGCCAGCTCCAATGCATTAAACGTTCTATTTCTCGTCGATAAGAGTTATATGTGCCTTCTTTTACAATGTATTTTTTTAAAAAAAGTAACCCATGAAAAGCATCATTAATGTTCATTTGTGGGTAGTAGTTTTTTTTATATAATTCAAAATGATTAATATCATATGTATCAACGTATTTAGCACTGTCAAATATAGGAGTAATTTTATAATTCATTGTTATAAACCTTTATTATTTAGTTAGTACAACATCAATAATATTAAAATAATCAATCAGTATATAACTGGTAATAATACGGGATGTTTATGTTTGTATCTTAATATGGCTTTATAGTTTTATGTGAAGCTATTTTAACTAAATATTGGATTATAAAAAGATAAACTATATTTTATAATGGATAGTGTTTTAAATTTGAAGAAAGACATTTATCATTTGATGCTAAGAAGTTTATAATAGACATAGTTGCTTCTTTAATTATTTTGTTATTTGGTACAGCATCTTTTTTACTTTGTGTATAATAAATAGACAAGAATATCGGTTTGCAATTAGTTGGCCAAATGACAGCGATATCATTAGTTGTTCCATAGTTACCACATGTTCCTGTTTTATCCCCTACAGTCCAATTATTTGGTATGCCCGCACGTATTCTAGCATCACCTGTTGTATTGTTTACTAGCCATTTAGTAAGTAAGTCTGCTTGATAAGAGGGTAGAGTTTTACCTAGAATAAGTTTCTTTAAACTAATGCTCATTGCTTCTGGAGTGGTTGTATCACGCAAATCTCCAGGAATTGCTGTATTTAATTGAGGTTCCCACCTAACGAGGTTAAATTTATTATCCCCAATACTTTTTGCAAATTTTGTAACTGACTCAGGTCCTCCTAAGCTTTCCATTAAAAGATTAATTGCTGTATTATCAGTATAACTTATAGCGGCTGCACATAAGGACTTCACAGTCATTCCTTTTCCTACATGTTTTCTTGTAATAGGGGAGTAACCAGATTTATTAACAATTTCTGAGTTATAAACAATAGTTTGTTTTAGCAGTAATGGGTCATTAATACTTTTTTTTAAAATTGCTCCAACACCCATAACTTTAATGGTGCTACACATGGGAAAATTATGATTAGAATTATATGAAACAGTGTCATTATTTTCAGTATTAATGGCATAGATTCCAAGTTGCCCTCCATATTTGTTAGAAAGTGTAGTAAGTTGCTCATTTATAAGTTTTGTTGTGGATGCAATGGCAATAGTTGGTTTAAATACCACTAATGTTAAAAATAAAAAAATTTGGAATTTGAATAACTTTTTAATGCTTGTTCGTATCATATTTATATCCTTTAAATTTTTCCAAAATTTGGAAAAGGTTATCATATATGCAATTGTATGCACCTGAGATTAATACGGGGACTTTAAATATAAATTTGATTATAATAATAAACAAAATTGTATGTGGTTTTTAGTAAATGAAATACTTTATATTTTTGTATTTTATAATATAAAACAATAGGTTAAATTTTTTAAAGATAATATGAATAAATCAAAAATAATTCAATGTAAATGATATATACATTTGTATCATTGAGAGGCCATTTAAAGCTTGATATAACTTAACTCAGCAATAAAAAAATAAATTTTATGAAATATAGAATGATACTTTAGGGGTTAAGATTATGTCACTTATGTCATTAAACCGTTATAAAAATAAAGCAATAATAATTTGGCTTATGGTTGTGTGTATGTTGGTTAGTTCATGTAGTAGTGATATTGGTGGCCATCATGAGAATTTTGAGCCGGTTGAAGAACCTATTAATACATTTGTATCTGCTAGTGAATCAAAAGATGTCACACTGCCTAGTGCACTTGTTGTTGATAGAAAAGCAGTTACGGATATTGAACTAGAAGTAAAAACACTTAGACATGGATTAAAGGTTGGTGCAGAATACAGCAATGAATATAAAATTGCTCAAATAAATGGTTTAAATGACTTTGTTAAGTTAGATAATGAGCATAATATAAATGAATCATGTATTTCTGATTCAGGCAAGTTTGTAGCATTTTCTGATAGATGTACATTGCACTTAGAAGTTAACCCACAAGAAAAGGGACTTCAAATAGTCGACCTTGATATTATTTTAGAAAATGGTCAAACAGTTAATTATAAAAAAGAAGTTCATGTAGTTGATGCTAACTCACCAAAGTTAGCAACTACGCCTTTAGTTAACTCGCTAGATTCTTTGGATAATAATATTTATTTTACAGATAAAAAATATTTGTCATTATATAACCCCCTAAGAACATCATTAAATAATGTAGCATTCTATTTAGAAGGTGATACTAAGCCTATTTTTAAACTAAGAACTGTTGCTTCTGATAATGTGCATATTTCAAGCCAATATAAATTATCAGAAAAATTATCAAAGGCTATAAAATCAAACCCAAATCTAAAGGGGACAATTGTTGCATCAAATGTTGCTGATCCAATTAATTATTCATATATTGATCAAAGTAAAGCGCTAGCTTATATCGATAACTTATTAATTACAGAGCCAAATAATTTAGGTGATGGCGATCTCTATGAAATGAGTTTGGATATTAGTAAAGATTTAGAAATTGTTAATGTTGACTTTTTATATAATGACTCTATATCGAATAACAATATTACAGATGATATTTATTGGGTTAATAAAAATACGTTATTTAAAGTAGGGCAAGTATTAACGGCAAACAACCAAAATACTCTTAAGTTTAATATCACATCTAAAGCTTATGGTCTTGGTGAAGTTAGGTTAACATTAAAAGACCCTTCAATTGAAGGGTCAAAGCCTTTTACAATTAATGGTTATATCCAAATCGCTCCAGTGACAATTAGTTCTGATGTTGATTCATTAGTATTAGCTGAAGTTAGTAAGCCATATCAAATTAGTATTAAGAATACTTCTAATTTTGATTGGGTAGGTATTACTGAGAATACATTTAATTTAGGTGAGTTAGCTAGTCATGCTTATATCAAGCATGAAAGAGTAAGTGGGGATCAAAAGTTATGTTCTACTCTTGAAGATGCAACTTTAAAAGCAGGTGAAGCTTGTCAATTAAATATTCAATATTCACCTGATTTAGACTCTCTTACTTCAGGTATTTATAACATAACGCTTAACAAAGGAAATACTAATTTAAATAAAAATACTACATTGTCAGTTAAATTAGTAGATTCTTATCACCAAGCATTTCTTTTTAAACCTAAGCGTATCGCTCATAACAAGTATGAATTACAAGTTTATAATAAAAAAGATCATAATGTGCAAGTTATTTTAAATCTGGAAAATATTAAATTAGATTTAAACAACATTGAGCCTGTAACTTCAATAAGTAATGGTGAGAATAATGAAGTTACATTAGGTATACCTAGTGGGTTGCATAAAGTTTATTTTTCTAAAAATGATAAAGTAAGTCAAGCTAATATAAAATATACCATTGCAACAGCTGAAAGTTTAGAGGATGAGGCTAGTTCTATTAATAGTAGAACAATTGTTGAGTCAACAGCTGAATATTTTATCTTATCATCTGAATCTTTAGCCTATGTTAATAATAATACAGTATTAAGCACAGTAGCTTTTCAATCAGATGAATTAAAATCATTACCTCAAGTATCTGAATTTAATATTGCTGATACTTTTGAGCATGTTAATGCCATTCATGCCGTTACTAATGATTATAATGGTGTTTTATATGTAGCAACTGATGTTAAAGGATTAATTTATAAAGTTGATCAAAATAAGGCTAAAGCTGAGCAGTTCATCTATATTCCAAGTAATGATTATATTCAGCATATGGCAGTAGATAATGATAACAAATTTTTAATAGTTGTTTCTTTTGATCCTGTGCGTAACATAAATTCATTATATGATATTAATTTAGAAACCTATGAAACTAAATTAGTTAAAAACTTTACAGGTTCTGTTAATCGTATCAGAGAATTTAATGATTTATTTTATATTATTGGTGGTAATTTAACTCAAGTAGATAGCCATAACAAAAAAGAAAGCAGTGCTTCTGAAGTAATGATTTATAATCCAAATGAAAATCATTTAGATTTAGTTAACCTGTCAGATAGTTTAGGCATCGTATTTGATATTGCTTTAGTTAATGATACTTTCTATTTGGCAACACTAACCAGTAATGGATCTGGTTTGTTTAAAACAAATAACCCACAAAATCAGACTCAAATTGAGCAAGTGCCATTAAATAATAGTCAATTTATAAAAAATAATGGTTATATTAATCGATTAGAAGTAAGTCCAGACAACGCATTATATGGCGTTGGTCAATTAGATAATGCATTTATAGTTGCAAGACTAAAAGAAGGTGAATTACAAACTAAAACAGTACCTAACCGTATCAGAAGTTTTACAGCTAGTAAAGATGCCTTATATTATAGCTTTTCTCAAAGTAATGATAGTAAATCAAGTAATTTAGAAAATTATATTAGTCGTTGGTCAGATAATGATAAAAACAATAAAAATATTGACCAAAATTATAAGTTACCAACGAAAACTTTAGTTAGTAAACTATGGACTCAAACTTCAGAAAATATCTCAAGTAATAACTTTTTTGTAAGGCTGGACTCTAGTTATACAGTAACAGAAGGAGAAACACTTACAATAATACCAAAATTAATTACTTCAGATGATGTTGATATTAGTGGGGTTAGTTATAGTTGGAATACTGGAGGGTTAAATTACCAGCAAGTTGGTAATGGTGTGGTTAAAGTTCATGCTCCAGTTTTATCTGTTAGTGAAAAAGAATATCCAATTAGTTTAGTTGTAGATTTACTAGGAAATGAGCAAATTGTTAGTTCGGTTGTTAGGGTAGAAGCAGATATAACAAAGCAAGGTAAATTTAGTATTACAGGTGCTGATTCAGTCGAAGAAGGGAAAGAAATTATTTTAACAGCAGTAGCGAGTGATTTAGTAGGTGATAGAGAGGTTTCAACGTATAGTTGGAGCTATGATGAGAATCACTTTAAAGCAGGTGCTACTACTAATGAAGAATCAATTACTTTAGAAGCTAAAGTAGGATTCTCTAGTTATGATGATCTAATCTCATCAATAACCGTAGATGGCACAGATAGTGCGAATGTATCGCTTGAGCAAGGTAAGAAAGCGCTTAGTATTACAGCAGATACTGCTCAAAACGGTAAATTTAGTATTACAGGTGCTGATTCAGTCGAAGAAGGGAAAGAAATTACTTTAACAGCAGTAGCGAGTGATTTAGTAGGTGATAGAGAGGTTTCAACGTATAGTTGGAGCTATGATGAGAATCACTTTAAAGCAGGTGCTACTACTAATGAAGAATCAATTACTTTAGAAGCTAAAGTAGGGTTCTCTAGTTATGATGATCTGATTTCATCAATAACCGTAGATGGCACAGATAGTGCGAATGTATCGCTTGAGCAAGGTAAGAAAGCGCTTAGTATTACAGCAGATACTGCTCAAAACGGTAAATTTAGTATTACAGGTGCTGATTCAGTCGAAGAAGGGAAAGAAATTACTTTAACAGCAGTAGCGAGTGATTTAGTAGGTGATAGAGAGGTTTCAACGTATAGTTGGAGCTATGATGAGAATCACTTTAAAGCAGGTGCTACTACTAATGAAGAATCAATTACTTTAGAAGCTAAAGTAGGGTTCTCTAGTTATGATGATCTGATTTCATCAATAACCGTAGATGGCACAGATAGTGCGAATGTATCGCTTGAGCAAGGTAAGAAAGCGCTTAGTATTACAGCAGATACTGCTCAAAACGGTAAATTTAGTATTACAGGTGCTGATTCAGTCGAAGAAGGGAAAGAAATTACTTTAACAGCAGTAGCGAGTGATTTAGTAGGTGATAGAGAGGTTTCAACGTATAGTTGGAGCTATGATGAGAATCACTTTAAAGCAGGTGCTACTACTAATGAAGAATCAATTACTTTAGAAGCTAAAGTAGGATTCTCTAGTTATGATGATCTAATCTCATCAATAACCGTAGATGGCACAGATAGTGCGAATGTATCGCTTGAGCAAGGTAAGAAAGCGCTTAGTATTACAGCAGATACTGCTCAAAACGGTAAATTTAGTATTACAGGTGCTGATTCAGTCGAAGAAGGGAAAGAAATTACTTTAACAGCAGTAGCGAGTGATTTAGTAGGTGATAGAGAGGTTTCAACGTATAGTTGGAGCTATGATGAGAATCACTTTAAAGCAGGTGCTACTACTAATGAAGAATCAATTACTTTAGAAGCTAAAGTAGGATTCTCTAGTTATGATGATCTAATCTCATCAATAACCGTAGATGGCACAGATAGTGCGAATGTATCGCTTGAGCAAGGTAAGAAAGCGCTTAGTATTACAGCAGATACTGCTCAAAACGGTAAATTTAGTATTACAGGTGCTGATTCAGTCGAAGAAGGGAAAGAAATTACTTTAACAGCAGTAGCGAGTGATTTAGTAGGTGATAGAGAGGTTTCAACGTATAGTTGGAGCTATGATGAGAATCACTTTAAAGCAGGTGCTACTACTAATGAAGAATCAATTACTTTAGAAGCTAAAGTAGGATTCTCTAGTTATGATGATCTAATCTCATCAATAACCGTAGATGGCACAGATAGTGCGAATGTATCGCTTGAGCAAGGTAAGAAAGCGCTTAGTATTACAGCAGATACTGCTCAAAACGGTAAATTTAGTATTACAGGTGCTGATTCAGTCGAAGAAGGGAAAGAAATTACTTTAACAGCAGTAGCGAGTGATTTAGTAGGTGATAGAGAGGTTTCAACGTATAGTTGGAGCTATGATGAGAATCACTTTAAAGCAGGTGCTACTACTAATGAAGAATCAATTACTTTAGAAGCTAAAGTAGGATTCTCTAGTTATGATGATCTGATTTCATCAATAACCGTAGATGGCACAGATAGTGCGAATGTATCGCTTGAGCAAGGTAAGAAAGCGCTTAGTATTACAGCAGATACTGCTCAAAACGGTAAATTTAGTATTACAGGTGCTGATTCAGTCGAAGAAGGGAAAGAAATTACTTTAACAGCAGTAGCGAGTGATTTAGTAGGTGATAGAGAGGTTTCAACGTATAGTTGGAGCTATGATGAGAATCACTTTAAAGCAGGTGCTACTACTAATGAAGAATCAATTACTTTAGAAGCTAAAGTAGGGTTCTCTAGTTATGATGATCTGATTTCATCAATAATCGTAGATGGCACAGATAGTGCGAATGTATCGCTTGAGCAAGGTAAGAAAGCGCTTAGTATTACAGCAGATACTGCTCAAAACGGTAAATTTAGTATTACAGGTGCTGATTCAGTCGAAGAAGGGAAAGAAATTACTTTAACAGCAGTAGCGAGTGATTTAGTAGGTGATAGAGAGGTTTCAACGTATAGTTGGAGCTATGATGAGAATCACTTTAAAGCAGGTGCTACTACTAATGAAGAATCAATTACTTTAGAAGCTAAAGTAGGATTCTCTAGTTATGATGATCTGATTTCATCAATAACCGTAGATGGCACAGATAGTGCGAATGTATCGCTTGAGCAAGGTAAGAAAGCGCTTAGTATTACAGCAGATACTGCTCAAAACGGTAAATTTAGTATTACAGGTGCTGATTCAGTCGAAGAAGGGAAAGAAATTACTTTAACAGCAGTAGTGAGTGATTTAGTAGGTGATAGAGAGGTTTCAACGTATAGTTGGAGCTATGATGAGAATCACTTTAAAGCAGGTGCTACTACTAATGAAGAATCAATTACTTTAGAAGCTAAAGTAGGATTCTCTAGTTATGATGATCTAATCTCATCAATAACCGTAGATGGCACAGATAGTGCGAATGTATCGCTTGAGCAAGGTAAGAAAGCGCTTAGTATTACAGCAGATACTGCTCAAAACGGTAAATTTAGTATTACAGGTGCTGATTCAGTCGAAGAAGGGAAAGAAATTACTTTAACAGCAGTAGCGAGTGATTTAGTAGGTGATAGAGAGGTTTCAACGTATAGTTGGAGCTATGATGAGAATCACTTTAAAGCAGGTGCTACTACTAATGAAGAATCAATTACTTTAGAAGCTAAAGTAGGATTCTCTAGTTATGATGATCTGATTTCATCAATAACCGTAGATGGCACAGATAGTGCGAATGTATCGCTTGAGCAAGGTAAGAAAGCGCTTAGTATTACAGCAGATACTGCTCAAAACGGTAAATTTAGTATTACAGGTGCTGATTCAGTTCAAGAAGGGAAAGAAATTACTTTAACAGCAGTAGCGAGTGATTTAGTAGGTGATAGAGAGGTTTCAACGTATAGTTGGAGCTATGATGAGAATCACTTTAAAGCAGGTGCTACTACTAATGAAGAATCAATTACTTTAGAAGCTAAAGTAGGATTCTCTAGTTATGATGATCTGATTTCATCAATAACCGTAGATGGCACAGATAGTGCGAATGTATCGCTTGAGCAAGGTAAGAAAGCGCTTAGTATTACAGCAGATACTGCTCAAAACGGTAAATTTAGTATTACAGGTGCTGATTCAGTCGAAGAAGGGAAAGAAATTACTTTAACAGCAGTAGCGAGTGATTTAGTAGGTGATAGAGAGGTTTCAACGTATAGTTGGAGCTATGATGAGAATCACTTTAAAGCAGGTGCTACTACTAATGAAGAATCAATTACTTTAGAAGCTAAAGTAGGATTCTCTAGTTATGATGATCTGATTTCATCAATAACCGTAGATGGCACAGATAGTGCGAATGTATCGCTTGAGCAAGGTAAGAAAGCGCTTAGTATTACAGCAGATACTGCTCAAAACGGTAAATTTAGTATTACAGGTGCTGATTCAGTCGAAGAAGGGAAAGAAATTACTTTAACAGCAGTAGCGAGTGATTTAGTAGGTGATAGAGAGGTTTCAACGTATAGTTGGAGCTATGATGAGAATCACTTTAAAGCAGGTGCTACTACTAATGAAGAATCAATTACTTTAGAAGCTAAAGTAGGATTCTCTAGTTATGATGATCTGATTTCATCAATAACCGTAGATGGCACAGATAGTGCGAATGTATCGCTTGAGCAAGGTAAGAAAGCGCTTAGTATTACAGCAGATACTGCTCAAAACGGTAAATTTAGTATTACAGGTGCTGATTCAGTCGAAGAAGGGAAAGAAATTACTTTAACAGCAGTAGCGAGTGATTTAGTAGGTGATAGAGAGGTTTCAACGTATAGTTGGAGCTATGATGAGAATCACTTTAAAGCAGGTGCTACTACTAATGAAGAATCAATTACTTTAGAAGCTAAAGTAGGGTTCTCTAGTTATGATGATCTGATTTCATCAATAACCGTAGATGGCACAGATAGTGCGAATGTATCGCTTGAGCAAGGTAAGAAAGCGCTTAGTATTACAGCAGATACTGCTCAAAACGGTAAATTTAGTATTACAGGTGCTGATTCAGTCGAAGAAGGGAAAGAAATTACTTTAACAGCAGTAGCGAGTGATTTAGTAGGTGATAGAGAGGTTTCAACGTATAGTTGGAGCTATGATGAGAATCACTTTAAAGCAGGTGCTACTACTAATGAAGAATCAATTACTTTAGAAGCTAAAGTAGGGTTCTCTAGTTATGATGATCTAATCTCATCAATAACCGTAGATGGCACAGATAGTGCGAATGTATCGCTTGAGCAAGGTAAGAAAGCGCTTAGTATTACAGCAGATACTGCTCAAAACGGTAAATTTAGTATTACAGGTGCTGATTCAGTCGAAGAAGGGAAAGAAATTACTTTAACAGCAGTAGCGAGTGATTTAGTAGGTGATAGAGAGGTTTCAACGTATAGTTGGAGCTATGATGAGAATCACTTTAAAGCAGGTGCTACTACTAATGAAGAATCAATTACTTTAGAAGCTAAAGTAGGATTCTCTAGTTATGATGATCTGATTTCATCAATAACCGTAGATGGCACAGATAGTGCGAATGTATCGCTTGAGCAAGGTAAGAAAGCGCTTAGTATTACAGCAGATACTGCTCAAAACGGTAAATTTAGTATTACAGGTGCTGATTCAGTCGAAGAAGGGAAAGAAATTACTTTAACAGCAGTAGCGAGTGATTTAGTAGGTGATAGAGAGGTTTCAACGTATAGTTGGAGCTATGATGAGAATCACTTTAAAGCAGGTGCTACTACTAATGAAGAATCAATTACTTTAGAAGCTAAAGTAGGATTCTCTAGTTATGATGATCTAATCTCATCAATAACCGTAGATGGCACAGATAGTGCGAATGTATCGCTTGAGCAAGGTAAGAAAGCGCTTAGTATTACAGCAGATACTGCTCAAAACGGTAAATTTAGTATTACAGGTGCTGATTCAGTCGAAGAAGGGAAAGAAATTACTTTAACAGCAGTAGCGAGTGATTTAGTAGGTGATAGAGAGGTTTCAACGTATAGTTGGAGCTATGATGAGAATCACTTTAAAGCAGGTGCTACTACTAATGAAGAATCAATTACTTTAGAAGCTAAAGTAGGATTCTCTAGTTATGATGATCTGATTTCATCAATAACCGTAGATGGCACAGATAGTGCGAATGTATCGCTTGAGCAAGGTAAGAAAGCGCTTAGTATTACAGCAGATACTGCTCAAAACGGTAAATTTAGTATTACAGGTGCTGATTCAGTCGAAGAAGGGAAAGAAATTACTTTAACAGCAGTAGCGAGTGATTTAGTAGGTGATAGAGAGGTTTCAACGTATAGTTGGAGCTATGATGAGAATCACTTTAAAGCAGGTGCTACTACTAATGAAGAATCAATTACTTTAGAAGCTAAAGTAGGGTTCTCTAGTTATGATGATCTCACTTCATCAATAACAGTAGATGGCACAGATAGTGCGAATGTATCGCTTGAGCAAGGTAAGAAAGAGCTTAGTATTACAGCTGATACTGCTCAAAACGGTAAATTTAGTATTACAGGTGCTGACTCAGTTCAAGAAGGCGATAAGATTACTTTAACAGCAGTAGCGAGTGATTTAGTAGGTGATAGAGAGGTTTCAACGTATAGTTGGAGCTATGATGAGAATCACTTTAAAGCAGGTGCTACTACTAATGAAGAATCAATTACTTTAGAAGCTAAAGTAGGATTCTCTAGTTATGATGATCTCACTTCATCAATAACAGTAGATGGCACAGATAGCGCCAATGCAATTATTGAGCCTGCAAGGCAAATATTAAATATTACAGCAGATACTGCTCAAAACGGTAAATTTAGTATTACTGGTGCTGACTCAGTTCAAGAAGGCGATAAGATTACTTTAAAAGCCACAGCAGGTTTACCAGGTGATAGAGAAGTTTCAACGTATAGTTGGAGCTATGATGAAAATCACTTTAAAGCAGGTGCTACCACTAATGAAGAATCAATTACTTTAGAAGCTAAAGTAGGATTCTCTAGTTATGATGATCTCACTTCATCAATAACAGTAGATGGCACAGATAGCGCCAATGCAATTATTGAGCCTGCAAGGCAAATATTAAATATTACAGCAGATACTGCTCAAAACGGTAAATTTAGTATTACAGGTGCTGATTCAGTCCAAGAAGGGAAAGAAATTACTTTAACAGCAGTAGCAAGTGATTTAGTAGGTGATAGAGAGGTTTCAACGTATAGTTGGAGCTATGATTCCACTCACTTTAAAGCAGGTGCTACCACTAATGAAGAATCAATTACTTTAGAAGCTAAAGTAGGGTTCTCTAGTTATGATGATCTCACTTCATCAATAACAGTAGATGGCACAGATAGCGCCAATGCAATTATTGAGCCTGCAAGGCAAATATTAAATATTACAGCAGATACTGCTCAAAACGGTAAATTTAGTATTACAGGTGCTGACTCAGTTCAAGAAGGCGATAAGATTACTTTAAAAGCCACAGCAGGTTTACCAGGTGATAGAGAGGTTTCAACGTATAGTTGGCGCTATGATGAAAATTACTTTAAAGCAGGTGCTACCACTAATGAAGAATCAATTATTTTAGAAGCTAAAGTAGGATTCTCTAGATATGATGATCTCACTTCATCAATAACAGTAAATGGCACAGATAGCGCCAATGCAATTATTGAGCCTGCAAGGCAAATATTAAATATTACAGCAAATACTGCTCAAAACGGTAAATTTAGTATTACAGGTGCTGACTCAGTTCAAGAAGGCGATAAGATTACTTTAAAAGCCACAGCAGGTTTACCAGGTGATAGAGAGGTTTCAACGTATAGTTGGCGCTATGATGAAAATTACTTTAAAGCAGGTGCTACCACTAATGAAGAATCAATTATTTTAGAAGCTAAAGTAGGATTCTCTAGATATGATGATCTCACTTCATCAATAACAGTAAATGGCACAGATAGCGCCAATGCAATTATTGAGCCTGCAAGGCAAATATTAAATATAACAGCTGATACTAGCCTAACCCCACAAGTCTCAATCTCACCTATCAAGGGTAAGTTTAAAATAGAAGAAAATAAACTTGTTGAAATAAATGGCACAGGTGCTATTAATACTCAGCTTACGAATACTAACTTTAGTAAAGATATTAGTTATTCATGGGAAGCTAAACATGTTGGTGGTGATATGATTGAGATAGTTAGTATTGATAACGCAAAAAGCTTACGAATTAATAATATCCCAGCCTTCACAGGTATTGAATCTCAAGATAACTTAGAAGTCACTTTAAAAGTCTGTGATATTGCTAATCGTTGTACTGAAGTATCAGAGAGATTTAAAATTCTTCCGGATGCTCAAGAGCTTGTTAGTCCTACTGAACAGTTTGAAAATTTCATAGTAAATCAAGGGAAAAATATAGTTGCGTTTGATAGGAGTTATTATTATAGTAATAATGGATTTGGGAGAATATATTTTTACTTTGATGATGGAACATATTCTAGATTTAATGAAGATTATGATCAAGTAGATAGAACATCTTCAATTGCATTAAATTTTGGTGTGCCAGATAATCATTCTACGGGAGGTGACTATACTAAAAAGATTATTGCCAAATTTAAATTAGACGAATCAGCTGTCTATTCAGTATTTCTTTTTAATGATGGTAAATTAGGGTATTTAGATGATAAGGCTAAACAAACTCAACTTGAAGGAGATAATGGCACAGTAGTTGATAAGATAGACACGGAATTACTTAATCATACTGTTCTTCCTCGTGAAAAGTTAAAAGATGTAGTTGCTATATCTAGAAGACATGTTGATGATAAAGATCTACTATTCTTCTATAAAAATGGTACTTATAATATCTTTACACCAGGTGTAGGCTTTACGTTTGAAGATAATCATAATATTGTGGATGATTTTCCTAATATTAGTAAATCACGAGTATCTAAAATAGCAGCGGCAAGCTTAACTCAGAATAAAGATAAATTAGCTATTTTCTTTAATGATGGGACTTATCAAGAGTTACCTTCACTAGCAATTGAAGCTCGCCCTTTAGTTGCTGATAAAATTTACTTAAATGCTGTTATAAATAATAGTAATAATTATACTTATCAGTGGACACTAACAGATCTTGGTGATAATAGTGACAGGGCATTATATGATATGAATAAAAAAATTGCTCACCATTCTGTATCAAAATCTGAAGTTGGCTCTACATTCCTTGCTAAGTTAGTTGTTACAAATACAATTAACCAACAAGAGATTATCACCTATAAAAAATATAAAGTAGAAAGTAAAATTGCCGTCTTCGCTGATTTAAATAATGAGTTAATTAAATTCGATAGTAGCAGAACACAGATAGTTTTTCCAAGTGATACGATCAAGTTTGTTGCTACCTATGCAACTATGGGTGTTAGTATTGGAAAAATTCAACCTTTAACAGTTTCAGGTAATGTAAACGAAGACACTATTACGAATATAAATACATTAGCTGATAGTATTACTGAGAAATATGCTGCTGACTATGAGTTTGCTGATAAAGGATTAAATGGATTTCCTTATTATGATTATTATGCATATTCTCCAAAGCCTAGTAACCATACTGTCACCAATGGTAGCTTTGAATATAAAGAGTTTACACTTCAAACAGAAAGAAAAATAAATACAGGCAGTATCGTACTGGAGACTACCAAAAGAACAATAGGCTATATTGAAGCTATACCTCCAACAGACTCTAATGCAGTTTGGAAAATTTCTAAGACAGATAAATATGGTAAATATATATCAAAAAATGATTTATATAGACTACTAAATATGCATTCTAAAATAGAATATTATTTATATGATGCCGCTCATCAGTATGTAGTTGAACTTCCTAACCCAAATGAGCTTAAAGAAGGTGTAACCCTTATTGTTAATCGTAACTCGATGTATAGTGTTGCTGTTAATTATAGTTCAGAGAATGGTTTAACTGACTCTAAAATAGAAAAAGGCGATAAAAAGCAGTTCGTTGTATCAACTGGGGAGAATGGTAAATATTGGAAGATGGGGGATTATAATGGATAAAATAGATAAAAGGAGAAGATTTATCCAAACTCATACAAATTATTATAATTAATGGTTAATAATAACCTTTTTTCATATTCACCGTTATCAAGCTCTGAATAATGGACTAGCGTTTTGATTAATTCTTTGCCAGTTAGGGGTTGATTGTCTTTAACAAGATTAGCTCTTAATTGGCGAAATTGACTAAATTTACTACCGGTATTTAATAATCTAAAATAAGCTTTAACACTATCTTTTGCTGAATCAAATACTTCAACTTCATTAATTTTACCTTCAGCACGTTTTTTAGGTACCATGCCACATCCAGCGATAAAGCAGTGCTGTCCAAAATAGTTATTACCATAAATGGCAAATCGAGAAGTACCCCAGCCAGATTCTAGTGCTGCTTGGGCTAAAACCATGCTTGTTGGAATGGTATTAACTTTAACTAGTAGTTGATTAATGGTTGATTTTAAGGTTTTAGTATCAAATGTAACACGATATTGTTTGGATAATTTTTTAAGGGTTTTAATATTATGATTTGATAAAGTATGACGTTGATTATATTTGGTTTGTATATTATGTAGCGTTTTACGATCAGAGAGGACATCTTGTTGAACGCTATGAATTAAAGGCAGCATAAAATCAATAAAGGTACTTTTTCGTTCACTAATACTTTGTATTGATTTAAAATCAGGTTTTGACTCTTCTTTTGAACAGCTGCTTAGAAATAAGCTGGTAAATAATAAAATGTTAATAATAAAAATAACTTTAAAATACTTTAGAATTGCCATATTCACTTAGGTTTAATCCTTAAATTATTCGAGTTATGAGCATAGCATGAAAGAACGCATTTGATCAAATTTTAGGGTTGGTGGTTACTTGTGTTCTAATATAAAGTATAATACTTAGGTATCATAGATTGTTAAGGGTTACTATATAATGCCTACAGTTTTAAGAATAGGAAGCTATCGTTTTTTCTTTTTTAGTAATGAGGGAACTGAACCTCCACATATTCATATTCAAAGAGATAGGGCATTGGCTAAATTTTGGTTAAACCCTGTTGAGCTTGCTGGCTCAACAAGCTTTAGTTCTATTGAATTAAGAAAAATTGGTAAACTTGTAGTAGAGCATGAAAAAACTTTTTTGGAGTCATGGCATGAATATTTTACAAACTAAACCGTTAGCAGATAGTGTAGCATTTACTAAATCTGATTTTATTGTGCACTTAAAAGATGGTAGAACATTATCAGTTCCATTGGCTTGGTTTCCAACATTATCTAGTGCAACAATAAAGCAACTGAAAAATCATGAAATACTTGGTGATGGTGAAGGAATACATTGGATAGAGTTAGATGAAGACTTAAGCGTTATGGGCTTATTAACAGGCCAAAATTTACGAGTAGCATGAAAGAAAACTTGATCAAATTAAGCCTATAACGACACAATCGTCTGATAGGGTGGATGATCAAAAGAAACTCGTTTGGTTTCAAGCTGATAAGCTGTATAAATATGCTCATCAGATAAGACATGACCAATTTTACCAGATGTAACCATATGACCATTTTTTAATAAAATTGCTTCATCTAAATATTGTAGTGCTAAGTTTAAGTCATGTACGATCATCATAACGCTTAAATTGTAATTTTTAGTTAGATCTTTTAGTAATTCAAAGGTATGTTTTTGATAATAGCTATCCATATGCGCACCAGGTTCATCTAATAATAAATAGCCTGAAATTTGAGGTTTCATCAGTTGAGCTAATGCTCTAGCTAATTGAATGCGCGCTTTTTCACCACCTGACAGATAAGGATAAGCTTTATCAATAAGTTTGTAAGCATCAACTAATTTAAGCGCTTCTATGGCTTGGTTATAATCACAGTCCTGATAAAAGCCATTACAATAAGGAATTCGACCTAATAAAACGACATCCAAAACAGTTAAATTCGCTTTGGTTTCATAATGCTGATAAATAACACTAACGGTTTGTGCAAGTTTAGTAAGTGGCCATTGATTAAGCGCTAGATTATCGATAGTAATTGAGCCTTGTTGAATCACTAAATCATTAAGCATTAATTTTAGAATCGTTGATTTACCAGCGCCATTAGCTCCTAATAGACCAAAAAAATGCTTTGGTTTTAATGAAAAACTAATATCTTTGACTAACGATTTATTATCAATAGCATAACTAATATTGTTAATTTCAAACATCTAAATACTGCCTTTTTTCGTTTGATTGATTAAAAGCCAGATAAAATAAGGCGAGCCAATTAATGCAGTTAGTAGTCCAATGGGCAGTTCAGAAGGTGATACGATTGTACGAGCTAATGTATCAGCAATGGTTAATAATATTGCACCAGCTAAAGCAGAAGTTGGTAATAAAATACGATGATCAGAGCCGACAACAAGTCTTAGAATGTGTGGAATAATAAGCCCGATAAAACCAATTGGACCCGCAATTGCCGTAGATAATCCAACTAATAGTGCAATGGCAATAATGGCTTTTTTCTTTTCTAAATTGATATCGATACCAAAGGATTTTGCTTGGTTCTCGCCAAAACTCATGGCATTTAAAAATGCATAGATTTTTCTTAAAAATACTAACGCTATGATAAATAAAGGTAAGGCGGTTAATAATACCCACCAGTTAATTTGTGCAAAACTACCCATACTCCAAAAAGTAATACTGCGTAACTCATTATCATTGGCAAAGAAAGTTAAAAGACCGATAAATGCCCCAGCTAAAGCATTTATCGCGACACCGGCTAAGATTAATAAAGCAATTTGCGGTTGGCTATTTCTAACCGATAAGCAATAAATAACCCAAGTAATCATCAAACTACCAATAAAAGCACTAATTGGTAGTCCCCATAACATTAAAAAGCTTGTAAATGGAAGGTATGTTATAAATAGCATAAATAAAACAGCCATTAGTGATGCACCACTAGTCATACCTAAAAGGGCAGGGTCAGCCAATGGATTGCGTAAAATTCCTTGCATTAGTACACCTGAAATTGCTAATGATGCACCAATTAAAATGGTTGCTAAAATACGAGGTAGGCGTAAGTATATTAGTATCATATGATTTAATGACTGGTCAGAAAATAAATTATTGAGCATTTCAAAGAATGAAATATGGATACTGCCACAGGTTAATGCAAGACAAAAACTAATTAATAAAATAACCATTAATAGGCTAAGCGTAAGGAGTTGCTTTTTTCTAAATTGATAAAAGTGGCTTGTAGACTTTGATTTTTTAAATAGCAAATTTAACACTAATTGGTTCATGATGGCTGATAAATTAGTTTAGTTAATTGAACATAATTTTTACCAAAATCAGCACCAAACTGTTCAAGTAGATTAATATTGATCTTGATTAAACGAATCGTGTTATTTTTTAGAAGATAGTTTAATGTCTCTTTATATTGATTAGGCAAATGGACTTGATTGGTGGCAAGTAGAATAATATTTGCATTTGTATTTAATAAACCTTCATTTGATGCTGGATGCATACCAGAAAAAGTAACCGCATTATCAGCATCAACAAAATTAATCCACGTTTGAGCATTGGTATTTTTTCCTAATATATAGAGGCTATTTGGCCCATATTGCATTAAAACTAATATTTTTGGCTTAGGTTGTTTAATATTGATTTTTGCTGTATCAATTTGTTTTTGAATGTGATTAATCAGCTGATTAGCTTTTTCTTTTAGATTAAGTGCATCACCCATAATTTTTATATTGTCTAAAATATGATTAATTGTATCTGTCGGTTTTAGGCTAATAGTTTTTATATGAAAATTTTTCAATTGCTCAATGGTTGACTTAGGTTGTGCATCGGTAACAGCAAAAATAATCGTTGGCTTAAGTGATAAAATACCTTCTGTTGTTAAGGTGCGTAAGTAACTAATATTTGCTTTATCGTGTAATTGAGGAAAACTTAAACTTTCTTGATCAACACCAACAATTGCATTAGATTCCCCTAAAGCAATTAAAATGCTTGAAGCGCTAGGGCCAATACTAATAATACGTGTCGTTTGGTTAGCAAAAATATTAATTGGTGTTATTAGAGTTAAAATGAATAACAATCCTATTAGTTGTAGTATCGTAGTTACCTTTTTCATGCTTTAGCCTCTTTTAATTTAAATGTAATCGTTTGAGTAATACTGCTAGTTATTGGACCGTTAGTAGATTGTGCAGGCGTAAATTTAAGTAATTTAAACCAATTAATGGCAGCTTGATCTAAGATAGTGCTACCGCTTGAATGAATAACAGATATGGCTTTAATATAGCCTTTGCTATCAATGGTTGCTTTAACCGTGACTTTACCTGATGTATCATTTTTAATTGCTTCTTGTGGATATTTAAGGTCAGGTAATGCTTCATTTAGTTTTGCTTTAGCGATAATTTTTGGTGGTGTTTTAATGATTTTTTGTGTTGTTGAAGTGGCTTTAATTGAAGATTGATTAGGCTTTGATTTTTTCATTAGTTGTGTTTTGTCTGGCAGATGTTTTTGTATTTTTTTGTCTTTATCTTCTTTTTTTATTTGTTTTACTTTCTGATGTTCAAAAGTGATTTGATTGAGATTAATTGATTCAACTGATTGTGTTTTATAAGCTGTTGCACCTAACGTCCACTTTGTAGTGTGTGTCTGATCTGCTGCTGCATAAAAAAGGCCCGTATTTATGCAGACGGAGAGTATTAAAGCAAACGTTAAGCGCAACATAGTGAACAGCCTAAAACTGATAGTTTAATTGTACATAAAAACTTCTACCCATTGCATCAAGTGTTGATTCACCATCATAAATGATGTATTGCTTATCAAAAATATTATCTATACCTCCGATAATCTGTAATCCTTTTAAACTATTATCAGGACTGTAAATATACTTAAAGCCAAAGGTTGTATAACCAGCAATATGATCAACATTATAACCAGTTGGAATTTGATCTTGGCGCATAGCAAAGTTAGAAATAATACTGACTTTACTTTGTAATTGTCTAATTGGAGTACTTAATTGAACAAAACCTTTTGCCGGTGAAATGGGTAGTGGATCACCTGCTTGAACTGTATTACCATCGCCATTGGTATAGCTTGATTGCGTATTGCCTCGAGTCAAATTAAAACCTGATGCAATACCAAAATAGGCCGTATCATAACTGCTTGTTACAGTAAATCCATAAATACGTGCACTGGATACATTTTGATTTTGTACCGTAATTGATGGGAAACTGCCAGCTGATGTCGCCATAATGTAGTTTGAAATATTATTATAGAAAAAACTTGTTTTTAAATGAACTTGATTGCCATTACTTAATTTATCTTGGTAGTTAAAACCAATTTCTTTATTGTGACTGATCTCAGGCTTTAAATCTGGATTAGGTAGAAAATTTAAAAAGGATAAACCAGGGTGTGTGCCATTTAAATATAACTCTTCAATCGATGGTGCTCTAAAACTTTCAGTATAGCCACCAAATAGACTCAGTTGTTTGATAACTTGGTAATCAAAAGTTAGCTGTTTACTAAAGTGGTGATCACTATTAGTAAGGCTCATACTTTGACTATTATAGGTGTCATAACGACCACCAAATATTAACGCAAAATTCTTAAAAATTTGAAAACGATCTTGTAAAAATAGCGCATACTGATTTTGATCAGCATTCGGGTAATTGGTTGTTGTGCCATTATCAACATTACTCTGACCAATGATTCGATCAGCACTTGCACCATATAGAATATGGTTATTATAGATAATAGAAGTATTATAGATTTTAGTCCCCGTTGTCGTTGTTACCACATCTTGTGGTAGGGTAAAACCGCCACCATCATTTAATGGATTAGACTGAAAATGTGTTTTTAATTGGTAGGCTTTAGCTTTCAAGTCAAGATATGGATTATCTTTAGGGTTTAAATCATAGTTAAGATTCACTTGAGTTTGAGTGAAATTAAAATTAGATGGGGGTGTTGTAGTTGAAGTTATAAGGTCGGTTGTAGCTGGATATTGCCCTAGATTCTGCATAGAAAGAAAGGATAAAGATAGTAGTTGACCTGGTGTGATTTGCCAGTTTATTTTACCTAAACCTTGTAAGTTTTCACCCGCTGAGTTTGCTAAGGTTTCACCATTACCTTGATGGATATTGCTATTATGATTACCATCAAAAGCAACTAAATAGCTAACATCACCTGTTTTAAGTGCAGTTGCAATACCACTATTAAAACCTGGTGCGCCACTTTCAAGGCCAAAGGTTGCTTTAGCGCCAAAGTCTCGATTGTTTTTTAGTAAGTCATTAGGATCAATCGTTGTCATATCAAGACTGCCACCTAAGTTACCGCTACCATAAAGAATATCACTACCTGATGGATTGACTGAAATTTGTTTTAAAAAGAAAGTATCCGGTAGTAGACGCGTTTGATTATGCCCATACTGTGCAAATTGATTATTGACACCATCAACTGCAACAACAACACGGTTATTATCTAAGCCATTAATACTGATTGACTGAGCAACTTGCCTTGGGCCACCAAAAACTGCCGTATTTGGGTTTGTTTGCATCAGATCAGCGACAGACTGGCTATTATTATCAGATGAAAGACTAATATTAGTGCCAGGTAAGCTATTAGCTTTTTGAATCATTGATGGGTTGGTATCGGACTTTGTATCTGATTTTGCTTTGTTTGAATCTTTTTTGTTTTTTGTTTGTTTATTATCTGGTTTAACTTGTACAGTTTTTGTTGCGATAACTTCGATATCACCTAAATCACTTTGTTCTGCTGTAAAACCAATAGGGGGTATTGTTAATAAAGAGATAGCTAGTGCTATTTTAGTTGGTTTCAATGTAGTTTGAGTGATCATTCAGAACCTTTTATTTTTGTGATTAACTTTGATCAATTTGAACTTCTGCAACACCAAACTTTAACTCTTTTGCCAATGAAAAAACGCTAAGCATTGTCTCAACAGGTAAGTTTTTATCTGTTTTAATGGCAATCTTATTTGATTGATGAGCGCTTAAAGCAGTTAATGCATCTTTAAATTGGTCAAATGAATGGTAGGTTTGGTTGTTAATTGTAAGCTTATTGGCTGAGTAAAGTACAATTTCAATTGATTTTTGGTTATTACGCGAACTCGATTGTGCATGGTTAACTTGTGGTAGTTTAATATTAATAAAATGCTGAATGGGCCCTGCTAGTAGTGTAAACATAATTAGTAAGACAAGTAAAAAATCTAGTAACGGCACTAAATTAGGTTCATCAACAAATCGATTAACTTCAAGTTTAGATGCACGTATCATAACTTGCTCCTAGCTACAGCAATGGATAGGCGATTTAATTCATGTTCGCAGTGATTAAGATAATGCTCGCTCCAATAACGCAATATATACAAAGTGCATAAACTAATAACAGCTAAGAATATACCAAAAGCGGTTGCCCACATAGCTTGAGATAAATATTCGATTAACTGTTGCATGCCATTATTAGATTCCATATTCATTGCAAGCGTTGAAAAAGAATGACTCATGCCCCAAATAGTGCCAAGTAAACCAATCATTGGAGCAATAATTGCAACAAGATTTAGCCAATTTAAAGGTTGTTGTAATTTATGACGTAACTTTAATAAATATAATGAGACTTCTTGCTCGGCTAGATCTTTTGAACTACCAAAAATAGGAAGAATTAAGCGTTTAATTAAACCTTTGTCATTATTGGTTGTATCTTTTGCTTTTGTGTATTCTTTTAATTCAATTAAATCGATTAATTGGTTAATTCGTTTTGCTTTGAGTTTTGGCATACTAAAATAAGTGATCATACGCTCAATAACAATCATACCTAGAAAAATACAACCGATCGCTAATATATAACTAACTGGTCCAAAGAGATTGGTTAATAGTGCAAAGCTCATTAAATGATTTCCTTTAAGCGCTTAGGGGGATTTTAGCCATTTCAGTTAGTACTTCTCTTAGAGATACGGTATCTTTAACTGGATAGTTAAACTCGATATAATGACATTGATAACCAATGTTTACCCAGAAGCCTTCTTCATCACAGCCCGCCATTTGAGGTGTTTTATCATTTATTTTTATCTTATTGACTGTAAGATAGTGTGCTAATGCAGTTTTATGATCATCATTCATATGATCAACAGCACTTTTTTCAATTGTTGCATCAAATGGATTTAAAAGACTAAAATCTTCTTTTTTAACCCAGTGGATATCACCAAAGCCACCAATAAAGCGTATTTTTTTCAAATTGATTCGATAAAAGTCAAAATCATGCGTTTGGTGGTAATTTTTAGATTTAGGGAAAAAACGATAATAGCGCTCAGCAATAGAAGGGTTATCGATTAATGTTGCATCACCAATTAAAGTGACCCTTGCTGAATTTTGTATATAGTCTTGTTCATCTAGTATGGTTAGAGAAACTTTAGGGTCTTTTAGAATATTGCGTGTATGTTGTGCAAGTCGACTGATTAAGATAATAACATCACCATAATAATCAAAACAGTATTGGATAAGCGAACCAAATGGATAGCCATCTATCGATACTGAGTGTGTTGCAAGTATAGCGTGAGTTTTTACTTTGGTTACTTTTCTGGCGCGATAAGCGATATCACTTTTGCTTTCTTTTGTCACAATTTGAATCCTTTATAAAAATGAGAATCATTCTTAATTGACCTAAGAACATATCCTAGCGAAACTGTTTTTTAATTGCAATAGAAAACAAAATAAAAATGAGAATTATTTTGGCAAAAATAAAAATAATCAATGATATAGGTAGTTTTAGTTTGATTTTAAAATGTCTAATTTGTAACAAATTAACTTATGTAATAGGCTTGAATTGATTAAATTTTATCTAGTTTATTTAATTTTTGGTGACAAATTTCAAGAAATAGATGAAATATTTCATTAATTGACGAAAAAAAATAATTCAAGCTAGTATGGATATTCGTCTTAAAAAACTGTCAAACACAAGGAGTGTTAAGTGATCAAATATAAAGTAATCGTAATCGCATCAGCTATCGCATTAGCTTCAGGTACATCTTATGCTATGAAAACAGTTAATTTAGATAATCAATCGTTATCCCAATTAAGCAGTTTTCAAATTCAAGCCAATCAAAATAGTAAAAACTTTGCTTTAACAAGTAGTAGTTCTCAAGAGAATACATTAGTACCTGTTAGTACATCGACAATGGGTAGTAAAGAATTTATAAGATTACAACAACAATATAAGGGCATAGAAGTTGTTGGTAAGTCTGTTGTTGTTGAGTCTAATGCCAATACAAATAGCTTTTTAGATCAGGGTGATTCAACGGTTAGTGGTCATTTAGCAGAAAATATTGATATCAATACTCAAGCGCAAGTGACTTCTAATCAAGTTATGGATTTAGCTAGAAATCTATTTACGAAAGGTTATCCAGGTTATCAAATTGTTGAAGATGGAAATAATAAACCTCAAACTAAACTACAGATATTAACTGATGGTTCAAATAAGGCTCAATTAGTTTACTTAGTGACAATTAATGGTAATAAACTAAGTGCACAACCAGTTGCAATGCATTATTACTTTGATGCAAATACAGCTAAATTAACATCAGCTTGGGATAATATTCAAAACTATGATGACACAGGCGTTGGGGGAAATGAAAAAGTAGGTAAGTATTATTATGGTGAAAATGGCATGCCTACTTTAGATGTAACTAAAAGTGGTTCAACTTGTACGATGAATAATGAGCGTGTTCGAGCAGTTAATATGAATCATAAAACAAGTGATAGCATTACAAGTGCATTTGCTTATTCTTGTGGCCTTGATCGAGGAGACAGTATTAATGGCAGTTACTCAGCATTAGATGATGCCTATTATTTTGGTGATATCATTATCGATATGTATAGTGATTGGTATAAAATCACAGCACTTAAAAATACCGATGGCACACCGATGCAATTAGTCATGCGCGTACACTATGATACTAATTATGAAAATGCTTTCTGGAATGGTGAGAATATGACCTTTGGTGATGGTGATCCTAATGGTATGTTTTATCCACTCGTATCATTAGATGTTGCAGGTCATGAAGTAAGCCATGGATTTACTCAACAGCATTCTAACCTTATTTATCAGAATGAATCAGGTTCATTAAATGAAGCTTATTCTGATATGGCAGGGCAAGCAACTCGTGCTTATTTATTAAGTCAAAATGCACAAGATTATAATGAGTTTTATCCAGAAGACCCTCAAGGTAAAATTGGCTGGGGCTTAGGTGAAACGATTACTCGTGGTGCAGGTCAATCGTTACGTTATATGAATCAACCATCAGATGATGGCTCTTCTGCGGATTGCTATGATAAAAGCCTAGCTTTACAGTCAGGTGCAAGTTGTAAAATAACTTATGATGATGTAGTTGATACAGCTAAGAATGCATATCCATGGCCGTGGCAGTCGGGTAAACGCCAAGGTTATATTGTTCATAAAGGTAGTGGTGTTTTTAATAAAGCATTCTATTTACTATCAACTAAGTGGTATCAAGAAAAAGAATCACAAGGTGATAGCAATGCCTTTGTTGATGGTGTAGAAGATGCTTTCCGTGTGATGGTATTAGCGAATATCAAATACTGGAATGAATCAACTGGCTTTAGTGAAGCTGCTTGTGGTGTGGTTAAATCAGCTAGAGATCTAAATTATTCAACTTCTGATGTCGTTGATGTATTTAATCAAGTTGGTGTTAGTACCAGTAGTTGTAAAGTATAAGTAATAGCTACAAGGCGCAATTTTATTGCGCTTTTTTATTATTCTATTATTGAGGATGCTATACCTTTATTTTCAGGTGTATAGTCATCAATAGCATAGAATACGAAATTAGCTTTGCTTGATAATGGGGAATCTAATTTAATTTTTGGCATTTCTTCCACTTTAGCTAGGTCAATTTGATTAATATTAATATTTGGTTGGTTAAATTGTGGCTGAATAGCTATCTTAAATTGATTTATTATTTTTTCAGGGGATTGGTAGAGTGCTTCAATATCAGGATGTCTACCTCCTGATAAGTAGCTTCCCCAGCCGATAGACTTTCCATCAAATTCTTTAAACTTAGTATTAAGTTTTTCTTCAATTATACTTATATCCAAATGGATATAAGGAATAATAGCATTAATGGTTTCTATAACACTAGTTGGAACATAATAATACTCTTTGCCATTAAACTTATAAGTGTCACCACCATATCCAACATATCCACTTGCTTTGTTTTTTGCATAATCTAAGATTTTTTCAATTAATAATGTATTTTGGACTTCATTCGTACGTAATTTGAGTTGTTCATGTAGCTTATAGAGATATTTTTTATTGCCTGTTTGATCATTTGGGTTGGTATCAGCATAAACTGCTATTATACCCAACGGCTCAGCTTCTTTGAATATATGCGTTGGTGAATTATCTGTAAAAATAATATCTTTAGGAGATTCAACATACTTTATGAGCTCAGCTAATTTTTCAGATTTATTTTTTTGTTCATTAAAGAATTTAAAATCATCGCCTAAGTCAATTTGGTAAACATCTTTAAAGAAATCTTTAATATTCATTTTACTAAATTTACCAGCAGTAATAAATGCAATTTCATCACCATTATCTAGAATAGATTGCATAATACTTTGCATAGCGTCTTTATGGATTGCATAAAAATTTTGATGGTATACATCCTTAAATGCTTCATCAAGCTGCGTTTGTTTTTCGTAAGACTGATTTTCTGGTTGTTTTTTTAATTCTTCGTGGGTGTCAATATAATAGTTTTTTTCAGTAGGAGTTAGATAGTTTCTAAGGACATGCGGGTGAAGTTTAACACAAACTTGATTACCAAAATGAAAATAATCTCCCGATGTAAATAATGTTTCGTCTAAATCAAACACATAGATTTTCTTTGACATATTTAGCAACTCCCAACCTTTAAAAATTATTTAGTGGTTAAATAATACATTATCATTATTTTAATAAGGCTGTAAAATTTTAAAAATTACAAAAATATTTGATGTTATTGTTTAATTATATTGCTGTATTTTAAATGTATTTTTATCAATATGAATGCTTGGTTGTTGCAATAATTTGTATTTATTATTACAAAGTGACATGAATATAATTATACACACTACACGACAGTAACGGTGTAACCCATTGATTTTTCATTGTTATCGTTCATTCTTATAATCGCCAAAAAACAAAAAAGAGCGATATGATGAAACACATCAATGAATTACAACAGTCACTGAAGCACTATTTTAACTTATCTTTTTGGAATACTGAATGCCTAACTTACTTTATTATTGCCCTACAGATAATAAATGATGTTAATCTTTCACAAATTGCTAAATGTTTTCCATCAAAAGCATCAACTACGTCATGTTATAGGCGTCTTCAACGTTTTATCACAAGGTTTGAAATATCTTTTCTTAGCCTCTGGAAACTAGTCGACACCATTTTCAATTTATCTGATCAAGTCATATTATGCATGGATAGAACTAACTGGAAGTTTGGCAAGGTACATATTAATTTTCTAATGATTGCTATTGCTTATAAAGGTGTTGCAATTCCTGTGATTTGGTCACTGCTTCCTCAGCGAAAGAGAGGTAACTCAAAAGCCATTGATAGGCAGAGACTATTTGATCAACTACTTGAATTTATTCCTGCAACTAGAATTAAAACACTTTTATGTGATCGTGAATTTATTGATGGAAATTGGATAGCTTATTTGTCTAGCAAACAAGTTAAATTTGTTATTCGAGCCAAAGGTAATTATCTAGCTTCTAATAAAAAGATTTCAAAATTATTTCTAACTCTTAAAGCTTCACAAGCAAGAACACTTCATAATACAAAGTGTATAGTAGGCTGCGATTTATATGTTTCAGGACTGCGACTGCCTACAGGTGAATTAGTTATTGTTGTAACTAGAGAGTTTAACCTAAATGCACTCGATCAATATAAAATAAGATGGGAGATTGAGTCATTTTTTTCAGCTATTAAAAAACGTGGTTTTAATTTTGAGAATACCCACTTAACTGATATGCAAAAACTTTCAAGGCTTATGTTTGTTGTATCCATTGCATTAATATGGTCTTATCGTACAGGTGAAATATTAGAAAGCATTAAACCTATTAAAATTAAAAAGCATGGATTTAAAGCTAAGTCTTTGATTAAAATTGGTACTGAAACTATTGCTAAATCGCTAGCCAGAGCCATTAATTCTTCAGAGTATATCTGTAATATTATCAAAGCTACATTTAAACCTAAAATATCAATTAGTCAAAGAATGGCTCTGGTAGGTGTCATGTAGTGTGATAATTATATGGGTTCATAATAATAGTATTAATAACTATTGCTTTAACTTCATTATGTGTTTTGGACTTTTATAAAAAATAAACATTATTACCACTTTTAAGGTTATTTTAAATAACCTTTCTTAGCTAATCTTTTTCCGTTAAACTATTTGCTACTAAAATATCGTCTTAACTTTAGGTAAATTAAATGAATTCACAAATCTCTAAAAAGGTGAAAACGCGTTTTGCGCCATCACCAACAGGTTATTTACATATTGGTGGTGCGCGCACAGCACTATTTTCTTGGCTTTATGCAAAACATCATCAGGGTGAGTTTTTATTAAGAATTGAAGATACAGATCTTGAACGCTCAACGAAAGAAGCAGTTGATGCTATTTTAGAGGGAATGAGCTGGTTAGGTTTAAAATCAGATGAAGCAATTATATACCAAACTAAACGCTTTGATCGTTATAAAGCATTAATCCAAAAACTACTTGATGAAGGTAAAGCTTATCGTTGTTATTGTTCAAAAGAGCGCTTAGATCAACTGCGTGAAACTCAGATGGCAAATAAAGAAAAACCACGCTATGATGGTAAATGTTGTCACTTATTAGATAAAGATCAAGATTTATCAAAACCACATGTCATTCGTTTTAAAAACCCACAAGATGGCGTTGTCAGTTGGGATGATGCCGTTAAAGGGATAATTAGTATTGCTAACAAAGAATTAGATGATTTAATTATTGCACGTACAGATGGCTCACCAACGTATAACTTTTGTGTGGTAGTTGATGATATAGATATGGGCATTACGCATGTGACAAGAGGTGATGATCATATTAATAATACCCCCAGACAAATTAATTTATATCATGCGTTAAATGCGGATGTACCAGTCTTTGCCCATATTCCAATGATCTTAGGTGAAGATGGCAAAAAACTTTCTAAACGTCATGGTGCAGTGAGTGTAATGCAGTATCATGATATGGGCTATCTAGCACAAGCAGTTCGAAATTATCTTGTACGCTTAGGTTGGTCGCATGGTGATCAGGAGATATTTTCAGATAAGGAAATGATTGAGTATTTTGATTTAAATGAAGTAAATCAATCTGCTTCAGCGTTTAATTTTGAAAAATTAAACTGGATTAATCAACATTATATGAAAACATTACCAGCATCTGAAGTGGCTAAAGAATTATTATGGCATTTTAATGATCAGGGAATTAATTCTGAAAATGGACCTGATTTAGAAAAATTAATTCCTGTTATGGTTGAAAAAGTTAAAACATTAAAAGAAATGACACAGGCTAGTCGTTACTTTTATGAAGACTTTAATGAATATGATCAAGGTGCATTTAAAAAGCATTTACGCCCAGTAGCACAAGCACCTTTAGGTGAGTTATTAGAGGCATTTAAACAGTTAGATGATCATTTATGGCAGGATGAGTCACAGTTACATCAAATCGTTGTTCAAACAGCTGAAAAACTACAACTTGGTATGGGCAAAGTTGGCATGCCATTAAGGGTAGCAATTACAGGTTCTGGTGCATCACCTGATATTGGTATCACTCTGAAATTCTTAGGAAAACAACGTGTAATTGAACGAATATCAAACGCATTAGAAAAAATTCACCAAAGAGCACAACAAAACGCTTGACCTTCAATGAGCAAGACCCTATAATGCGCTCGTGCCTTCGGGGCTATAGCTCAGCTGGGAGAGCGCTTGCATGGCATGCAAGAGGTCAGCGGTTCGATCCCGCTTAGCTCCACCAAAAAAGCTATGAGTTGAGAAGGCAAAGACACAAGTTTTGTGTCCCCATCGTCTAGAGGCCTAGGACACCGCCCTTTCACGGCGGTAACAGGGGTTCGAATCCCCTTGGGGACGCCACATTTGTTGACATTTTAGTAAGTTCTTTAGGTCCCCATCGTCTAGAGGCCTAGGACACCGCCCTTTCACGGCGGTAACAGGGGTTCGAATCCCCTTGGGGACGCCATATTTTTAATTAATACAGTCAATAATTGCCTTAAAATATTCAGGCATATTAGGTCTTAAATACCAGCAAAGCGCAATAGCTTGCTGATAGGTTTTACCTTTATTTAAAAGGCATAAATTTTCTTTAAATTCTTCTTTGTTAATTTGCTTAAACGTATCATCAGTTAAAACGCTGTAGCCAAGACCTGATTTTACAAGGCTAATAAGGCTTTCAATATTATTGATAAAGTAGCGTTCTTTTTGGCATAAATTAAAGAGGTTATATTCTTTTAAATAGCTAAATGTTGCTTGATCAGTCTCATCAAAGTCAATGATAGTGCTCGATTGTATGATTTGCTTTAGTGGCTTATTTGCTAATTTTTGTGATCCAATTAAATGATAGGCTTCAGGAGTTAAAGCTTTCATCTGCATCTCTCTTGTGACTTGTTCTTGATGAAGTATCGCTAAATCAACTTCACCTTTAGATAATAAACGATCTCGAATGCTTGAATCTTCTGCATTAAATGTAATGCGAAGGTTGGGATATTTTTTTAAAACAGTTAACATACTAGGAATTATACGAGTATTCATAATACTACTTGGTGCGGTAATTTTAATGCGAATAATACTTTTTTCATCAGTACCATAGATCTGATCCATACAATCTTTCTCTAGCATCCTAGTTGCTTGGCAATAGCGTAATAATGCTTTGCCTTCTTCAGTTAATTGCATGCCTTTACGACTGCGAATAAATAATGATATAGATAACTTTTCTTCTAATGTACGTATTCTTTGTGTAACGGCAGTTTGTGTTAAATGCAATGAATCTGCTGCTTGATGTACCGTATGGTATTTAGCAATTGCGATAAATGCTTCTAATGATGGGCTTAGTAAACTCAATTTTTTTGATCACTTATCAAGTTTAATTCATTTTATTTATATATCAATTTTCGTTAATATGCAAATTCTAAATAATAAAACAGTGGGTTTATAATGCTACAAGTAGAAAATATAACTAAATCCTATGGAAATATTGAAATTTTAAAAGGGGTTAGCTTATCGGTTGAAAAGGGTAAATCATTAGTTTTATTAGGACAAAGTGGTTCTGGTAAAAGTACATTACTAAAATGCCTTAATTATTTAGAAAAAGCTGATGCTGGCCAGCTGTTTGTAGCGGATCAATCGATTAACTTTGCTGATAAAAAGGCGATATCATCTAAAAAACTTTTATTATTACGTAGAAAAATTGCCATGGTGTTTCAGCAATTTAATTTATGGCCACACTTAAAGGTTATTGATAATTTAACACTTGCGCCACGCAAAGTATCCAATATGGATAAAAGTAAAGCTTATGATCAAGCAATGCTTTATTTAGAGCAATTGAATTTAGCTGATAAAGCTTATGTATATCCTGAAACTTTATCTGGTGGTCAAAAGCAACGTGTTTCAATCTTAAGAACCTTAATGATGAAGCCAGAGATTATTTTATTTGATGAGCCAACCTCAGCATTAGATCCTGAAATGGTTCATGAAGTATTGCAAATGATCTTAACATTAAAATCTCAAGGTATGACAATGATCATAGCAACCCATGAGATTAATTTTGCCAAGCAAGTTGCTGATGAAGTGATGTTTTTACACCAAGGGAATATTCATGAGGTAGGAACAAAGGACATCATTGACCATCCGAAAACAGAACGCTTTAAACAGTTTTTAAATATTATGCAACATTAATTAAACAATAAAATATGATTTGGAGAATGACTCAATGTTTAAAAAAATAATAATTTCAGCTAGTTTATTAATATTTTTGGTAATTAATGCTTATGCACAAGATCAAAAAACATTAATCTTTGCAACTGAGGCGACTTATCCACCTTTTGTATCAATCAGTCCTAATGGCCAAATAAAAGGCTTTGATGCAGAGATTGTTCAGGCTCTTTGCAAGCAAATGCATAGACACTGTAAGTTAGTGAATGCACCTTGGGATAGTTTAATTCCAAGCTTACAAATAGGCCGTTTTGATGCATTATTTGGTGGTATGGGTATTACAAAATCAAGAGAGCATGTTGTCGATTTTACCAAGCCATATTATGAAAACTCAGTTACTTTTGTTATCAAAAAAGGTAGTGACTTTTCATTGAGTAATATCAAAGGCAAAACCATTGGTGTACAAGTAGGGACAACATTTGCTAAATATTTAACAGTTAAATATGGTAATCAAATTACAATTAAAACTTACCAAAGTAATATGACAGCTTTAATTGATTTAAAAGCAGGACGTTTAAATGCGGTATTTTTAGACAAGCCAGTTGCAGCACTTTGGCTTAAAAAATCAGCTAATAAGAACTATACGGATGAATACGCCATTACAAACCCAACCTATTTTGGCCTAGGTAATGGAATTGCAATTAATAAAAATAACCCACAGCTTGTGAATGACTTAAATAAAGCATTAGTCGAAATAAAAGCCAATGGCATTTATACAAAAATAGTTAATCAATGGTTTGGGTAAGTTTAGATGTTGAGTGGTTTTTATCTTGAGATTATTCTAGCAATTAAAGTAACGCTAGCTGTTGCGATTGGTGCAAGTGTATTTGGTGTTATCCTTGGGCTTTTAAATGCAGTAATTGAATCTCAACCTAAATTTGGCTTTGTTATTAAATTATTTAATATGCTAATTAGGGGCTTGCCTGAAATACTAGTTTTATTTGCTATTTATTTCGGCCTTACAGCATTGATATCACAAATAACAGGTAGTTATTTTGAAATTAATGCATTAACAGCAGGGATTATTGCATTAGGAATTATTTTTCAAGCTTATGCAGCAGAAGTATTTATTGCAGCATTTAATGCTATTGATCAAGGTGAAATACAAGCAGCTCAAGCACTAGGCATGACAAAATTTGATTGTTTTAGATATATTATCTTACCACAGGTTTGGTCACATGCATTGCCTGGCTTATTTAATCTATGGTTAGTGATATTAAAAGACAGCTCAATTGTCTCATTAATTGGTTTAAATGATATGACAAATAATGCACAAATTGCAGCTAATCAATCGTTTGAACCTTTTACCTATTATAGTTTTGTTGGTTTACTTTACTTAGGGCTAACTGCGGTTTCACAATTGATTTATAAAGGCCTTAATCATTGGTTATCAGGGAGGCGCTATGCTTAGTTTATTAAGTGAATTTAGTCCTAATTGGCTTAGTGGTATTTTAACGACTTTAAGCTTAACGTTTGCGGCTGTCATCATCGGTGCTTTTTTAGCGATCATTTTAACAGCCATAAAAACATCTAAACTGCCAATTATCACTCAGTTAGTAGATTTATATTTATTTATCATTCGTGGTACGCCATTTTTAGTGCAGTTATTTATTATCTATTATGGTCCATTACAGTTTCCAATAATTACGGATTCACCATTTGCCGATATTTTTAAATCTGCATTTGTCTGCGCATTAATTGCTTTGGCAATTAATACTTCAAGTTATACAACGGCTTTATTTATTGGTGCGATTAATAACTTACCCAAAGGTGAGATTCAAGCAGCTGAAGCTTTAGGTTTAAAAGATATCAATATCTTTTTTAGTATTTTATTGCCACGTATGTTTTATCGGATATTACCAGCTTATTCAAATGAAGTATTAATGGTTTTAAAATGTAGTGCTTTAGTCTCTAGTATTTCAGTTTTGGACCTTATGGGCGTTACGCGTCAAGTGATGAGCTTTTCATATGAAATTATCCCATCACTTATCATTGCAGGTGTTATTTATATGTTAATTGCATTGCTAATTAATATTGTATTTAAATATTGGGTAAGTAAAAGAGTTTATAATTAGATTTCAGTACCACTAGCAAAATAATTTTAAATCATTAAGTACTGTCATCGGTGGTTTTGGGCTTTTGTTGTTATTTTTACTGGGCTGTCCAAATAAATCAGGTGTTTTGCTGGCAACAAAGTCTGATTTTGATCTAAATTCAGTTAGTAAACTGTTTAGAACAACATAAAATTGTTGTATATGTGCTTTCTTAGCATGATTACGTTCAATAGCAATTTTTACTTTTGCTGCTGCTCTTTTTTCAGCATCTGATCCTTTATAGTTTGTAATGGCAAATACAAGTTCTACTAATGCTTCTTGAAGTGTAATGTCCTGTTCTGGAAGATCCATCTTTTTTCCTTTATTAGATTTATTGTTCTCAAAATTTTCAAGAGGCTATTTTAATTAAATTTATTATAAATTGATATAGCTAATATATTTCAAATAAAACATGTATAAAATTTTTATAAAACAGTAGGTTGTTTTTAAATTGTTTGATTTTTGTTTAAAAGTATAACGAGTGAATTTTATTCGTTTGTGAATAGCTTGAAAATAAGCAGAAATATTATAAATTAAAAAAAATATTAGAGTTAATTTTAAAGTTTAAAGAACCATTGCAATATGACTAATTGCAATGGTTGTGGGTTTAAATTTAGATATTAGCTTTAGTATAGTAATTCATTGAGTTAATTACTTGTTCGTCATGATTTCTATGATATGTCATAAAATCAGCTAGTTTATCCTTATCTATAGATCTATCATTTAATAGTTCATTAGCTATTTGTTTCATGCATGCTTTTTGACCATCAGGATAATATTTACATGTAGCCATTAATGAAAAAATTGTATTATAAACTCCTATTATCATTGAAGCTTCATAAGCTTTTTTACAGGTTTCTGAGTGATTATCACACCATTTTGCTACTTTGTATTTTGCAGAGTTATCATTTACTGAGTTGGCAGCTTGACTATCACCATGATGATGTTTTCGCCATTCCATTAATCCGTGCATAATAAATACTGGGCCAATGCGCATTATTATGTCATCAGCTTTTTTGCATGTTGCTTTATTAGAATCACACCATTTACGCAATTGCATAAAATCATGCTTACCAAAGTCTGGTGAAATTTCTGTCAAAGTTTTATTAGACTTATCGTTAAGAAAACCTTTACACCATGGCTTATTATCACCAGCTGGGGTTCCACAGACACTAAAAATAGTAGCTTGAAGCATTTGTTTGAATGCTAAAGGCGCTTCAGCGTAAGCTTCTTTAACAGCCTTTTTACATTTGATATCATCACTATGACAGGTAGCTTGAAGCATTTGTGTAAATGCTGGTAGAGAAATATCTAGTGTTGGAGATTTAACACTAAAATCATTATTTGCCTTTAGTTTCTGGCCATCAACAGTTGTTGTGATTGTATATTTAATATCTCTACCCACAAGAGATTGAGCATTCTTTTTCGGTGTAATTGAGATTTTACATTCTTTGCCAACAGATAAATTACCACAATGGTCATACTTAACATCAAAACGTTTACTATTTTCTTTATCATCGAAGTGTAATTGAATATTATTAGCGCTTGCTTGATTATCTGTAATTGTGCCGATAGCGATGTTTTTAAGTTGTGCATCTAGACATCAATCGAATATGCTGAATCAATAGTTGCTACATCATCATAAGTACTAACAGCTAGGTCATAATCATAGTTTGGGTTAGCATTCGCATTACTATAGCCAATCATTGATAATGATAAAGCTGCAAATACAAGTTTGCTTATCTTGTGCTTCATTGTTGTTCCTCTTGTGTTGTTGCTTTAATTCATATTGCTATGAAAACTTAATTTGAAGAGGGTGTTATTGATATTGAAAAACAATTAGTTAATCCAACTAATTTAAAATTACACATAACAACCACGCCTCTAATTTTATTTAATTTTTATAATATTTTTTATTAAATTTATTAAAAATACATTTTTTATTTCGGCGATGGTAGCAAATGGAAATGATCAAGTCAATAAAAATGATTAAATGATGATCAAAAATTGAATTTAATGAAGGCTTAAAGTAAAGTTTTTAATTGCTTGCCAATATTGTGCTTGACCAACGCTAGCTAAGTTATTATGGCCAGCTTCTTTAATCGCTAGAAATGTTTTAGGCTTATTTGCAGCTTCATAAAGTGCCTTACCTTGCCAAAAGGGCACCACTGTATCTTTGTGACCATGAATGATTAAAATCGGTGCATCAATTTTCTTAACTTTATTGATGTTATTGTACTTATCAAATAGTAATAACGGTATTTGTGTTAAAACGCGATAAGTACTTAGAAAAGGGGATGCTAGTATAACACCTGCAACAGATTTTTCTGTTGCAAGCTCTGTTGTAACACCTGCACCAAGTGAATGCCCCATAAGAATGATTTGTTTTGGAGAAACTTTTTCATCAGCTACTAAATAGTGATAAATAGTTTCAATATCTTGATAGGTATTTTTTTCAGATGCACTGCCTGTGCTTTGGCCATAGCCTTCATAATCATAAGAGATAACTGAAAACCCATGTTGATAAAGTGCTTTTAGAAAACTCATTTCTATGCCTAAATCTGCAGCATTACCATGGCTATAAATAATTGTATACTTAGCATTTTTATTTTTAAGATATATAGCAGCAATTGAGTTATCATTTGCTACTTTAAGGTGAAATAATTCTGGTAATGTTTTATAAGTTGGCGGTTTTGGTGGTAGAAATATCATACTTGGACTAATTAAGCTTGCCAGTAGACTCATTAATATCCATGCAAGAAGCAGAAATACGATTATTTTGAACACTTTAGTTTTTTTCATAAGATGAATTATTTTCCAAAGCTTATTTGATCTAATGTTTAAGGCTAACTGATTTTTTATTAAATAGTAGAATAATTAATTCATTTTATAAAATATAAGCTTTATAGTGTAGCTGCTAAAAAATGCTGGTGATAATTATTTACTGAAGTTAGAGTAAAGTGTAATGTTAATTTTAATTAATTATTATCTAAATAGGAGTCTGAAGATTATGAAACTAAAAAAAGCAATGGCATCTTTATGTGTTTTAGCACCACTAGCGGTTTTACCAGCAACATCTCTAGCATGTGGGGGTAATAATGCTAAAGCGATGATGGATACAATTAATTATCAAGTCTCATCAGAAAGTAATGTTGAGACAACTAAAGCTGAAGTATTTGTTAGTTTAAATGCATCGATTGGATCAGGTGATTTAGCCAGTATTCAAGGGCAGGCTAAAAATGATTTAAATGGGTTAATTAAAGGTAGCAACTGGGTTATCCAAGATTATCGCCAAAGTAAAACAGCCAGTGGCTTAATCAATGTTACAATGATGTTAAAAGATCGCCTAACTTCTCAGCAATTAGCGGAATTAACTGATAAATTAGACTCAGTTGATGGTAAAGGTAAGCAGTATAAGCTTGATCATATTAACTATCAACCATCACTAGCACAGATGGAACAAGCTAAAAATACTTTAAGATTAAAAATAATTGCTGATGTTTCCAAGCAATTGAAGGAGTTAAATAAACAAACTGGACAAAAATATCGAGTGCATGAAATTAATTTTACTGCACCATACTCAGCGCCTCAACCGCGTGCAAATATGATGATGGCTTATGCTGATACTGCGAGAGAAAAAGTAGCACAACCCATGCAAGTTGCAACTAAGCTTGTTTTAACTGCCAATGTAGAGTTTGCTAAGAATAATAAACAGGGTAGTTAAGTTATTTTATGAATGGAAAAAGCATCTCAAGGGTTGTTAGTGCGATTATTTTAGCAATTGGTTTAGCACTAGGGGGGTATTTTATTGCTTATGGAATTATGAATTTTCATAATTTTAATCGTTATGTTCAGGTAAAAGGCTTATCTGAACAGACAGTTAAAGCCAATGAAGCGATATTTAATATCAGCTTTAGTGCGGATGCTAATGATTTAAAAGCACTTTATCAAGCTATTCAACAAAGCCAAAATGCAATTATTGAATTTTTAAAACAAAATGGATTAACTCGAGATGAAATTAGTTTAAGTGGTGCTTCAATAAATACGAATACGATTCGAGATAATCAAAATACGCCATTATATTCAGCTTATGGAACGATAACTGTGCTTACACCTAAAGTAGATCTAATACAAAAGTTAAACCAATTAACAGGAAAATTAGTCGAAAAAGGGGTAGTTATTACATCCACTCAAGTTAATTATCGTTATACCAAGCTTAATGATATTAAACCTGCAATGTTAGTTAATGCAACGGCAAATGCTAAAATTGCAGCCGATACGTTTGCTAAAAATGCCCATGCAACTTTAAGTTCAATTCGTCAAGCTTCACAAGGAAATTTCTCAATTTCCAATGCCAATGATAGCTATGGTGATAGTGATATAATGAAAAAAGTACGTGTGGTTGTCTCAGCACAGTATTTTTTGCGTTAGGATATTTTTTTAATGCATATATTTCATAAACACTAAGCTAGACATTTTAATAATAACGGCGATTATATAAAAGATGAAAATAATTAGTACGGTTTTTTCACTGAATTTACTTTTTAATTTTACGCCTAAAGGTGCAGTTATAATGGCAAACGGAATAATTAATAATACAGCGGGCCAGTAAACATAGCCTGTCGCAAATTTAAGATCAATATGATCTAAATAACCTAGAATAATAAAGATAATGGCGCCTGTAATAGAAACAATTAATGAGAAAAAACTACTTGTACCTGCTGCTTTTCTCATTTGAAGTCCAAGCTTAGTTAAAAGTGGTACAGCAATAATACCACCACCAAGTCCTAATAAACCTGATAGAAAGCCCATAATAAAACCACCTAAGCGTAGTTTGTTTTTTGGAAGTTGATCCACTGAGTTTTCATTAACTGAATTATTTTTGCTAAACATACGAATTAAAAGGTCAATTAATATATATATTAAAACAAGAGAAAATATAATCGTTAAAGTATCTGAAGTTAATCTTGATGCAACAATTGCACCTAGGATTACTGAGATAATTACCCAATTAAATGCAGGTTTAATTGCAGGTCGGTGGATCATATCCATTTTATGGTTTTTCATAACAGAAGATAATGAACTAAAAATCATAATTGCTAAGGCACTACCAGCAGCAAATTGCATATAAAATTGATCAGTTTCAATACTAAAATGATGAAATAATATGCCAAGACCGGGTACAATAATTGTACCTCCACCAATACCTAAAAGGCCTGAAAAAAAACCAGTTAAAAGACCCAGAATGATTAATAGAACAACCAAATCAAAACCAAACATATCACCCCTTAAATATATTTTGAATATATAAATTATTGTTAATTATAGCAGTAAATCAACCTATCAAGTATGGCCTATCTTGACGTACATTGAGTAATTGTTACTATAAAAAGAAGATGGAATAGTTATAAATTGAAGAGGGAGCTTATGTTAGATATTGCAAAAGTAAGAAGTCATTTTCCGGCTTTAAGTCAGAATGATCATGGGGTTCCAGCAACTTTTTTTGATGCTCCTTCAGGTACACAAATACCTGATATTGTTATTAATAGAATGACAAATTATCTCAAATCAGGCGTTGCAGGTACTAAAGGCATTTATAAAACTGCACTAAAAACGGATTTATTAGTTGAAAATACACGAAAAGCCATTCAATTGTTTTTAAATGCATCCAGTAAAAATGAAATATGCTTTGGGCAAAATATGACGTCATTAACGTTTGCATTTTCAAGAGCTTTGGCTAATACCTGGGCACCAGGCGATGAGATTATAGTAACAGACTTAGATCATGAGGCGAATATCACACCTTGGAAAATGGCAGCTAAAGAAAAAGAAGTTGATGTTTATACATGGCATTTTGAAACGGATATGTGTTCGTTAAATATAGAAACATTAGCAAAACTTCTAACACCTAAAACAAAATTATTAGCCATTACAGCTGCTTCTAATGTCAATGGCAGTATGCCCCAGTTGAAAGAGATTATTGAATTAGCACATCAAAATAATACTTTAGTATTTGTTGATGCCACACAAGTTATGGCACATCAAGCAATTGATGTACAAGCACTTGATTGTGATTTTTTAGCTTGTTCTGCTTATAAGTTTTATGGCCCTCATATTGGTATTTTATATGGTAAAAGGATTTATATGGATAATCTAACAGCATATAAAATTTCAGGTGTCGATTATGATAGTCCTTCATGCTGGGAGACTGGTACTCAAAACTATGAAGCCATTGCAGGGTTAGAAGGAACAATGAGTTATCTAGCGTCCTTAGCTGGTAGTGATAAAATTACTAAAAATGCACTTAAAACAAGTATGGAAGCAATTAATCAGTATGAATTAAGACTAAAACAATATTTTCTGTCAAGAATAGAGTCATTTAACCAGATTAAAGTTTATGGTATAGACCAACCTAATCAAGCAGCACTACGAACGCCTACTTTTGCTTTGTCTTTTAAAGGATACTCTGCTTTAGATATTGCAAAAATACTTAATGACAATGGTTTTTTTGCGCATTATGGGCACTTTAATGCGCCGAAATTTATTGAGCGTTTTAAATTACAAACACAAGGTGGCGTTGTACGCGTTGGTTTTGCGCATTATAATACATTAGAAGAGATAGAGTATCTCATCTCAACATTTGAAGCGATTTACCTACCTGAAAAATCAGCACTAACTGTTGCAATGGCTTAGTGTTTTTAGAAATGAACTGTTTGATATAACATAGATATTTATGTTTTTTCTATGTTGTGTTGCTTACTTAGATAACTAAAATATGCTTATAGCAAACTAAGCAAATGGAAGTTTTAAAATGCCAAGGAAAAAGGTTGATATTCTACGTTCTATAAGAGAAAAATTTAAAAATAATCATAATAATAGTGAATTTTCACCAACGGTTAATCAAAATAGCTCTTTTAAATTTACTGGTCCAGATGCTCTATTTTTTGAAGCACAAATGTTATCTCAGTATAGAGTGTTTTTTGCTCCTCATCGACTTGATTACACTGCTGATGAGATAGAGTTAATGGATGATGGGCTAGCAACTGAGCTTGGTTATAAAAATAAAATGTGGGGCGTATATGAAATTAAGGCTAGTGATGTACATAGCGTTTTTAATATTTTAGATCAAAAAATTAAAAAAATAATAGTTGATGATCAAAATGCTCATCAAGCTATGAATGAAGTATTATTTAATAACAATTTTCCAGTTTCGATTATACAATTAGCACATGAATATTCTGCTGAAAGCTCTTGTGCAGATCATCATACTGTATCTTTATTTTACAATACAATTCAACAGTCAATAATTCAGAATTACATGATTAATGATGAGTTAATATAAATTGTAAAAATGAATTATTTTATTAACTAATTTTCATGTATGTAGACGAGGTCTAAATGCTTTTCTTCAACTGAAAATTTTTTATTTTATTTAAGTATTCTACACTAAAAAAATCAAATAATATTCAGTTTGAAAATAATACTATGATACTGATTATTTTTGCATAGGGTTGTATTCTCAATTATTAAATTTCGAATATTCCTCATACATAATCTTTTTATTAAAAACTATGGGAGTTGCATCATGCCAAGACAGTTATCGAATAAACTGGGTGATAAATTTTTAAGATCAGTTAAATCTAGAGTAGAGTTATATAAAGGTTTAGTTCAATATTTAGGAGATACTCCTAAAGAGCGCTTAGAATTAGCTAAACAGCGTTATGGAAATGCGAGGGGAGAGGAAGTTTTTAAAAAACTGGATGGATTAGATAGCATGTGTCATGGTAAAAAGTTTGATACATTTACTGATTTATTAGTTGATCCAGGTTTATGTGCACCTTCTAATTTTGATAAATTTGTCCGTTGGTGCGAAATAAATGAAGGAGCTGTTAATAATGCTGACAGTATATGGGAATTAAGAGAAACTTATAAAAAAACTTTAAAGCCAATTACATTATATCGTAGTATGAGTGTACCTGAGAGTGTTGCTGAAGATAATTTAAATAATGGCTCAATGTCAGCAATATGTCGAGTTCATGGTGATAATATTACAGACCCTAATATTAAAGGTTTCAATCGCAATGAATTAGATATGTCATCATTAGTATCTACTCCTTTAGATTATAAAATGGGATGTCATTTAGCTGCAACTAAATATAAATTAGGTAGAATTATACCTTCCGATATTTATACAGTTAACTCACTTCAAGAAAGGCCACTTGATTCATTTGATGATGTTCTTGATCAAAGTAAACAGAAAGAGCTATCAATACGATCGCATGTATTTAAACAAAATTTTCCAAAAATGTATCAATATGTTACAAAGTTACAAGAACAGTTTTTTAGTCATAGAGACGATTTACAATCTAAGCTCAAAGAATTTCAATTACAACGTGATGATATTAGAAAAGTTAATAGTGAATTATCTGAACAAAGCACGTCTTTAGGTAAAAAGATGAAAAAGAATGATAAAACAATTCGTCAACTTAAACGAAAATTATCTGAACTTGATAGTAAAAATTCTAGTCATACAGAATTAATAGAGTCTTATAATACTCAAATTGAGACGCTTAAGAAAGATAATAAAAGATCTAAAAAACGTCAGAAGAAATGTGATGAAACACAAAGAAAGAATAGCCTAGCAGCACGTAAATTAACTAAAGAATGTTCATTATTAAATAGTCAGCTTATTGAATTGAAAGATGAATTTTCAAAAAATATTGCAAAATTGGATCCTTTAAAATTTGGAGATGGTGCTCCACAGCAACTAATAAATGAGTTAGAGCTTTTAAAGCATGAACATGAACAGTTATTAATTAAAAAAGCTCAACTAAGTCGTCAAGTAGAGCATCCAAGTTCCAAAAGTACTGTCGAAAAACTAGATTTTATAATAGATTTTGTAGAGAATCCAGATAAAATATTACATTTACAGAAAGAGTTAAATCAATTAAATCAAACAATAAAGCAAAATGAAACAAAACAGGAGTCTATATCAAATCAACTTGAGAATTTATCGACATTTAAAGGCGCGTTAAATGTATTATGTAATAAACATAGAGAACGTCGACTTCATTTGATAGATGAGATTAAAGCATCTGATCCATTTGTTTCAAGCTCATTTGATCGTCGTGTATGCTTAGGTGTTGCAGCTGATGAGAATTTTACCGGTATTAAAAATCCTGATGATAGAGATATCTATTTATTTAAACTTAAAGTTAGCCCAATTGATGTTTTTGAAGATCATGAATATGTTGGTAGAAGTGAAACACCTTCAAGTAGTGTAGTAAAAAATAGAGATGGTCAGGAGGGGGCTGCTTTATATAGTGGTGCTGAATTAATAACGTTTTATGGTTTTATGCCAGATGAAATAGTTAGTTATAGCGCGCCTGAAGAAAGGTATGTTGTTGATACGTCAAATGATGTAGTTGAGCCATCTTTTGATAAGTATTCTGGTATACCATATAAACAAGTCTCACCTTTATCCGGTTTCTATGAGCCATCTGGCGTAACTGCATCATCTGAGCCTCCATCAATATGCTATGATGCAATTCGGGACTCAGTGGTGCAAGATAATCTTAAAGAATGTCAGCTATTATAGTAGCTTATATTTATTCTAATCATCTTTTGTTTTCAATAATCTCAAAGCATTCATAATGACAATTAATGTTGCGCCCATATCGGCTGCAATTGCCATCCATAAAGTAGCAACTTCAAATAGTGCCAGAATAATAAATAATGCTTTAATTGCAATTGCAAAAGTAATATTTTGTTTGATAATGCGCATCGTTCTTTTTGAATGGCGGATTAACCAAGGCAACTTATCGAGATCATCACTCATTAAAGCAACATCAGCCGTTTCAATGGCAATATCACTGCCAATAGCACCCATTGCAATACCAAGGTTTGAGGTTGCTAGAGCTGGTGCATCATTAATACCATCACCAATCATAGCAACTGAATCATAAGTTTTCACTAGGCTCTCAACTTGTGCTACTTTTTCTTCTGGCAATAATTCAGCATGAATTTGATTAACACCACTTTGTTTACCTAAAGCATTGGCTGTGCCTTTATTATCACCGGTTAACATAACAGTTTGTTCGATACCAAGTGCTTTTAGTGACTTTAATGTTGATTGAATATTCTCTTTTAATGCATCTTGTATTGCAATAAGACCAATTGTTTTTTCATCATTACCTACAAAAACTAAGGTATTGCCTTCATCTTCAAGTGCAACAGCTTGTGCATGTGTTTGAGCATTTTCACATAACTTTTTTTCATGGCTTAATATATGACTGCCAAGCCAGTAATTAATACCATTAATTTTGCCAATAGCACCTTTACCTTGTAATACCTTAACATCATCGCTAATGAGTGTGGAAATTGATCTCGATTGCGCATATTGTGTAATTGCTTGAGCAATTGGATGGTCCGTGTTAGCTTCTAGTGTTACAGCAATTTGTATTAATGCTTCTTCAGTTGATCCATTACAAGCAATGACTTGTTGTACTTGCGGTTTGCCTTCGGTTAGTGTGCCAGTTTTATCAAATGCAATTGCTTTTAATTTAGCGGGTATCTCAATAAATGTACCACCTTTAATTAATACACCATTTCTTGCTGCTCTTGCTAGTGAAGATACAATAGAGATTGGTGTTGAGATTACTAAAGCACAAGGACAAGCGATTACGAGTATGACGAGTGCCTCATAAATCCAGTTATGCCAGTTACCGCCAAATAAAAGTGGTGGTACAAGTGCAACAAATATAGCTAATATAATCATAACAGGTGTATAAATACGAGCAAAACGATCAACCCATTTTTCAGAGTTTGATCGTTTAGATTGTGCATGCTCAATGGCACTGATTATTTTGGCAATGGATGACTCTTCTGCTCGTTTTGTTGTTTTCATTTCAATCGCACTATTACCATTGATGCTGCCAGCATAGAGTGTATCACCTTGTGTTTTTTCAATTGGCATTGATTCACCAGTAATTGGTGCTTGGTTAACAAAGCCTTCTCCTTTTAAGATAATACCATCTAAAGGAATTCGTTCGCCTGGCTTTATTAGTATTCGGCTGCTTGTATTAATTTCATTTAATGGTTTAGTTTCAAATTGTTTATCATGACAACAATAGACTTCTGCAGTGTCAGGCGTTAGGCTCATTAACTTTGTAATGGCATTTCGAGCATTACCAACACTCCATGATTCAAGTAATAATGAAAAAGCAAATAAAAAGCTGACAACGGAGGCTTCAAACCACTGCCCAATTAGAACAGCACAAATAATGGCAATTACCATTAATAAATTCATATCAGCATCTAATCGCTTTAATGCAGCATAGGCTTTTGGAAAAACAAACCAACTACCAAATATAATAGCCACTAAATAGAGTGCTTGAGAGATGACAGGAAAAGTTTCAGTTGCGCCTGATTCACCTACAATTAATGCGTGTAGTGGGCCGTGCATTACTGCATGAATAAAGTAAGCTGATAAAATAGCTAGCCCGCTTAAAATTGTTGTAATCAATTTTAAGTGTCGCTTGATAGGGCTTTGTGGCTGGTCTTTAGATGTGATGTGATCTTGCCATAAAAGAGCTTTTAAGCCTGATTGTTTAATTAAGGTAATTACTTCTTTTGACTTAATTGTACTATGATCGTTTAGATTAATGATTAATTTGCCATTTAAAAGGTCAAATTGAAGCTGATCTTCACTAATCTTTTTATTTAATGCGCGTTTAATAATGCCAACTTCTTCAACACAATCTAGGCCGTAGACTTTAAAATTAAGTGTATTACTCATGTGAACACTCCTTGGCATGCACTTCGGGTAAATGCTCTAAATTTTCTTTTGTCATTGAAATAACTGCATTATGATCTGCAGTGATAATTGGGTCATCCGTAAGTGCCGTAAGTAACCATTTCAATTGTGCCTTATAGGCATCATTGAAATAAAAATAATGATATCGACCAGCCTTGCGTTTATGAATAAGTCCATTTTTCCTTAAAATATCAAGATGTTTGGAAAGTGTTGAGTTAGCCAGATTAAAACAGTAAGCTAAATGGCATAAGCATAATTCATGCTGATAAATAGCCATTAAAACTCGGATACGTGTTTCATCACCTAGTGCTTTTTGAAAATCTACAATATCAGCTAATTTCATAGAAAACCCTCATTATGTTTAAATATTTCGTTATTTGACGAAATGACGATATAATGATTGTATCTTGAAATCATTTAGATTGCAAATTTCATCTTAAATAGTTATTAATTCTTGCGTCATGCTTAAGTTCATCCCATACTTTATTAGGAAGTTTGTATCAAGGCAGAAATAAGTAAGGAAGAAATGGAATGGTGCAAAAAGTAGTCATTATAATCTGTGGTTTATTTTGTATTGTATTTGCCAATACATTTAATTTGGCTCTAGCGCATTCATTATCATTAGATGAAATGAATTTTGATTATCAAATAGATCCACAAAAAGGAGCTAAACCAAACTGGTATCCGTTAAGTGTATTTAATGATGGTAAAGAAACTTATATTGAATTTCCACCAAAAGTTAATGCACGTAATATGCCACAAATTTATGTTAAACCTTTAAATAATAATCAAGGTATTCCTACTTGGTATTGGCATCATAATTACTTGGTGATTAATCAAAATGTAAGTTCAATTAAGTTGGTTGAAAGTGGTAATACTGTAGTTGTAACAAATACAAAAAAACCACACCAATATATTGCACCACCGCCAAAATATCTTGCTAAATATTATCAAGGGCCAATTATTTATTTATTTGCAGGTATTGGGCAAAATGACAGCGCTACATTCTCTTCATTTTCTTCTAAGTTAGCATTCGAATATAACTGGGCTTTATCTAGGCACTGGTTATTTGGTTTAGGACTTGGCGGCTATTTTATACCAAGTACAGGAGCAACTTCTTCTGAACATAAATCGCTTCAAAAGTATGGTGCTGACTTATATGCTAAAGGAAGTTATCTCTTTTTTAATGGCATCTATTTATCAGCAACAACAGGCCTTGGATATTCGAAAGACGAATGGACTGACAAATCAACAGATGAGAAAACGTCCAAATCAGGACTTCAGCCTGAATTAGGCCTAGCTATGGGTTATTTAATTACACCTAAATTTTCTATTGATTTAAGCACTAATTATATGTTCAAAGCAGGTGGTTTATTCAGTAACATTTCTTTACAAATTGGGGTAGGTTATCATTTTTAATTATTATTATTTTGTTTATTTTTGATTTAAAATATTACAGTGTTTTTTGAGAGTAAATATTTGTAAAATTTATTGTAAAACAATTAGTTATTTTTTGATTTTTTATTTTATTTTTTTCATTTTGCAGAGTAATATTACAAAATTACCTTAAAGATTCATTGGTTGTTATAAAAAAACTCGTTATTGTGTAAGAGCTAAAAAATAACAATAAAAACAAATAAACGATTTAAAGATTCACGAAGTGCTGTGATTAAGGGGTTTGGCTTTTGAAAAGAATCGTCCTTCTGTGCGCCTGTTTATACTTAGGCGTCTTTGCGCAATCTTATGCTGCAACAAATCAAAAAGATATGACGAAAGATGCTGCATTTTCTAATATGACTAATCAGGCATTTCCATTGACGCCTGATCAAATAGAGGCAGTTAAAAGCTTAATCGCTGAACGTCAAAAAGCATCTTCTGCTGCTCCTGGAACAAGTGATCAAGAAAGCTCTACTCGTACCTTATTAGTTAACCTTGACCCAACTAAACGTTTTGTCCCGCCAGTTGTGCGTATTGGTGTTGGCATGATTACATCAGTTGTATTTACAGATGCTAATGGTAAAGTTTGGCCAATTACTCAATATAGTATTGGTGATTCCAAAAGTTATAATGTAATGTGGCAGAAAAAAGGTGGTGTCCTTATGATCCAAGGGCTTAAACCTTTTAAGCAAACAAATATGGCAGTAATGCTTCAAGGCTTGCAAATACCAGTTATGGTAACGTTATTAACAGGACAAGATAAATGGGATTATATGGACTATATTCGAGTTCAAGCTAAAAGCCCAACTGGTAGTGCGTTAGCAGAGGCAGTTAGCCAAGCACCTAAATATTTAACAGACTTATTGTCAGGCCTTCCGCCACAAGGTGCAGTTGCGATGGGAGTTTCCGGAGCAACTGATGTGCAAGTTTGGCGATATAATGGTAGCTATTTAGTTTTAACACCAGCTACTTTAGTTTCACCTGCATGGACAGCTAGAGCACAAGATAATGGTATGGTCAAAATGAATGCATATGAAATTTCTCAAACACCTTATCTTATTCTCAGTAATAATGATCAGGTTGAGCATGTAACTATTACATCAGTGGGGACAGGCTCATGAAAAAAATATTAGGTAAAATTTGGAAAAGTCCTCGAGGTAGAGTCTTAATCTTTATCTCTGGAGCGGTTGTCGTATTTATTGTCGGCGCAAATTTATTACTAGATAAAAGTAAAGCGCCTGTAATGCCATCAAAGTCAGCTAGTATTAATATTAGCCCAAATCAGACGGTAAAAGTTGATGCTGCAGATCAACAGTATCAGGACTTAGCTGATAAGCATCAGCAAGATGCACGTGAGAATGCACAACAATCTGGTAAAAGTTATATGGCAAGTATTTTTTCTTTTTCAGATTCAAAAGATAAAAATGCAAATGCTGGAAATAGTAGTAGCTCAGGTAGCTCTAGTTCTGCGGATAACAAAAGTATGGACCCAAAAAGCTTTTATGAAAATAAAGAAGCGAATAAACCTAAACAATCTGCTGCAGCAGGTAGTGGCTATACTGGCTATTCTGGGGATGGTTCTAACAGTAATAATAGCGGTAATAATTATACTGGCTATGTTAATCCAAAACTTCAAAGTGAATATGAAAAACAAATGTCTGAAAGCTTAAAAGATTTAGTAAAAGCTTGGGGAGAGGGCTATCAAGCTCAAACAGTTGAAGCTGAACAAGATTCCAACGGTCCTGGTAATGGTTTTGGACCAGGTCAAGGCCCAGTTATGATTAAAGCAGGTTCAATATTATTTGCTGTGATTGATACGGCAGTTAATAGTGATCAGGCGGGTACTCCTGTACTTGCAACAATTGTTACAGGTCCATATAAGGGTACTAAATTACTTGGTAGCTTTAAGCGTGAAGAAGATCGCTTGGTTATTCAATTTAGTATGATGTCGATGCCATCAATGGGTAAAAGTATTGGTATCAATGCTTATGCAATTGATTCAAGAACAGCTCAGACTGCACTTGCTTCTGATGTAGATAATCACTATCTAACACGTTGGGGTGGTTTGCTTGGTTCGGCATTTTTGCAAGGGTTTGGTACTTACTTTAGTAATACAACTAGTAATTCATCATCAACAGACTGCCCAGAAGGTAGCTTCTGTATTATCAATGGTGATCAGTTCCAAACAAGTGTTAGAGATGGTATTTACTCTGGCTTTGGGCAAGTTGGTACAGCACTAGCGGATGCAATGGGTAAAAACTTCAATCGTCCACCAACTGTAACCTTAGACCAAGGTACTGGTGTTGGTATCCTATTCATGTCAGATGTTACAATGACTGGCAGCGCCAATAGTAATGTAAAAGGTGTTTTAGGTGTTGATGAACCATCTTCTAATTCTAACTCACTTCCTGATGACAGACCATCATATAACACATCAAGTCGTAATCCATCAAGTACGACAAACTCTTCTTATACAAATACGGGTGGTTCAAATAACTATAATAGTGCTAGTGCTTATAGCCAAGGGCAATCAAATCAAAATTATAACAATTAATAAAGTTCGGAGATAACGATGGAAAATTACGATTTTGAAAATGATGCAGTAGAGTCAAATACGCAATCGACTGCAACTCAAACACATGATTCGGCTGAAAACCAACCGAAGAAGAAAAAGGGTTTGGAATTTAATTCATCATGGGTAATCTATGGTGTAGGTGGTATCGCTATTTTATTTGCTATCTATATGTTTTATGGGATGATTTCGCCATCTAAGCCTAAGAAAGCTGCGCCTAAGCCAAGTGTACTAGAGCAAAGCTTTGCACCGGTTGCAAAACCTAAAGTTCAGCAAGTGCAAGTACAAGATACTTCTAATCAGGTTATGAATGCATCAGTAGCTAAAATGCAGTCAGATACTCAAAAAGCTTTAAATGAAGTAGCTCAAAACTTAAAAGCTGAAGCACATTATGTTTCTGAAGGTATGAAGCAGCTAAATGATCAACAAAAACAAATTGCTCAACATCAAGTGCAGATGACAAAAACAATTCAAGAGTTATCTAAAGCTGTGCGTGATGTTCAGCAAGGTATTGATCGTGCTAACTCACAAGTGAAGCATATGGCTAACCTTCAAACAAGCCTAGCTAGTGTCAGTCAACAATTAGCAATGTTACAAGCCGAGCGTACAAATATGGCTGATCCTTTACAACTATCTGCTGTAATGCCTAATAGAGCGTGGTTGCAGAATTCTAAAGGTAGTACAATTGCTGTAACTGTTGGTAGTCAATTGCAAGGTTACGGAAGTGTTACTAAAATTGATAGTGAGAATAATAAAGTTTATACTAGTTCAGGTTATGTTTTTGAATGAATCGTAATTTATTCAAAAATTTAACTAAACAAAAAAACGCATTTTATAATAACATAAATAATAACAAATCAGGAATGCACAATGGCTTTAGTGAAGGGTATTTATAATTCGATTGAGGAATTGTTTGCTTGGATTAGCATGTATGGCAAGCAATCAATTAATGCATATTGCGACTTAGAAAGTGCTGATAGTAAAAATGTTTTAGTTGCAAAAGATGGCTCTTTAGCTTCGATTATCCGTTTGGATGGCTTCCATCGATTTGTATCCTTTGATGAATTTAATTTTATTAGTTCGCGTATCACAGATGCATTGCAACCTGTTTTTAATATTGAAGGACATACCTTACAATTTTTCTTTTCTTATGACCCAAACTCAATTGAAGAAGAGATTGAAAAATCACTTGAGCCGGCAAAAAAATCAGCTGAGAGAATAGGCCTTAAAATTGATGATATTTTTGAGTCAAGAAAACAGGCGTTAAAGAAATTCTGTTCAACTGAAAGTTGTTTTATTGTTATTTGGACAAGTACAAAAGTTCTAGCAAAAGTCGCTTATAATCAGGCTGCCAAAGCACATAGTGATCGTATTAGAAAAGCAAAATTATCACATGCAAAAAAAGCACAGCGTTTGTTTAGTGTATTGCCAGAAATTAGAAATATTCACCAATCGTTAGTTGATAGTTTAATGGAAGATTTAAACTATACTGGCTTATATGTGAAACTATTGGATGTACATACAGCGGTTCGAGAAATTAGAAAAACTGTTGATCCAGATAATACAGATCCAACTTGGACACCATCATTGCCTGGTGATCGTCTACCTTTTAAATTATCAGAGAAAGAATATAAAGATTTATCTCCTTATCTTTGGACACCATTAGATGAGCAAATTTTTGCACGTCCAGCAGAAAATGAAGACTTAAAAATATCAAAATTTGGTGATAACATTTATGCGCCAATGTTTATTGATTTATACCCTAAAGATGTAAAGCCATTTTATGAATTATTTAGACGCTTAAAAGAATCTGGTATGCCGTGGCGGATTTCTTATTCGATTAATGCTAAGGGGATGAGTATTGTTAAAACTAAGGCAATATTAGCTCAATTTTTGACATTTACTTCATCTCAGAATAAATTAATTGTAGAGGCTAATCGCCTTTTAAAACAAATCGATGAGTCGAGTGATGACCCAGTGATTAAAATATCTATTTGTTTTGCTACATGGGCACCAGCAGATAAAGAAACTCTGTTAAGAGAACGTTCTTCAAGATTATATAAAGTAATTCAAGGTTGGGGTGGTGCAGAAGTAAGTGATATATTTGGAGATCCATTTGCTGCAACAGCGTCATCGGCTTTATCATTAGTTCGCAGTAATGCAATTCCTGCTTCAGCTGCACCATTATCTGATGTCGTAAGAATGCTACCTACAGTTAGACCGGCTTCACCATGGGAAGATGGTGCTTTATTATTTAGATCACCTGATGGAAAAATATGGCCATTTCAACCAGGATCTTCGCAACAAGTTAGTTGGATTGATTTGATATATGCTCGTTCAGGCTCTGGTAAATCTGTATTATTGAACTCAATCAACCTAGGTGTTTGTTTATCTAAAGGTTTAGATAATATACCTTATATTGCAATGATTGATATTGGGCCATCATCAAAAGGCTTTGTTAGTTTATTACAACAAGCTTTGCCTGAAGATCAACGTCATACTGCTATGTACCACCGAATGAAAATGTCAAAAGAAGATGCAGTTAATCCTTTTGATACCATACTGGGTGCAAGATACCCAACAAGTGCGCATAGAATTTTCTTAGTTAACTTTGTTAGTGCCTTAGTATTGGATAATGTTGATGATAGCCTACCTGAAGGTATGGCTGGTATGATTAGTATGATCATTGATGAGACTTATAAGCAATACAGTGATGATCAGCAACCAAAACCATATACACCGGGTTTAAATAACGATATTGACCAGAAAATTAATGAAGTCGCACCAGGGGAAACTTTTAAATCTTGGTGGGATATTGTTGATAAATTATTTGCACATCAAGAATACAGGTTAGCTCAATTAGCACAGTGTTATGCTATGCCTAATATTGCTGATACAGTATCAATGGCTCACCACTATGCTATTAAAGATTTATATGGTGGTGTGACAATGTCAACAGGTGAAGATTATATCACTGCCTATTGTCGTTTAATATCAAGTGTGATTCGTAATTTCCCATCATTAGTAGATATCACTAATTTATTTGTTTCATCATCACGTATTATTTCAATTGACTTAAATGATGTAGCACATGGTGGTAGTGAAACTGCAAATAAACAAACATCGATTGCTTATATGTTGGCACGTCATGTAATTGCACAACACTTCTTTACAGGTTTGGATGAATTAAAATCATTTCCAGAAGTTTATCGTCCTTATCATGCTGAACGTTTTCGTCAAATGGCAAATGAGCCAAAGCGTCTTGTATTTGATGAGTTCCATAGAACAGCAAAAAGTACAGCAGTAAGAGAACAAGTTTTACGTGATATGCGTGAGGGAAGAAAGTGGAAAGTACAAATTTCATTGGCTTCACAGTCATTACAAGATTTTGATCCTTTAATGCTTGAGTTTGCAACATCTGTATTTATTTTAGATGCAGGCCCACAAAAAGCAATTGACGAAACATGTCATACATTTGGTCTAACAGATACTGAACGCTTAGCATTAAGAACTAGAGTACATGGCCCAAGTAGTAAAGGGGCAACATTTATTGCACAGTTTGCAACTAAAAAAGGTTCAAATACACAGCTTTTAACAGCAACATTAGGTGCTGTAGAGCTATGGGCGTTAAATACGACATTAGAAGATGCTTATATTCGTGATTCTTTATATGATCGGATTGATCCTGTTCAAGCTCGTCAATTGTTAGCCTACCGTTTCCCAAGTGGTAGTGCAGCTGAATATATTGAAGTGATGAGTAAAGATAATCCAGATAAGAATGTACGTGTATTTTGTAATGAGATTATTGATGAGATGGTTACAGAGTATTTCCGTAAGCAGCAATTTAGTTTAAGACAGCAAATGATGTAAATAAGGTAAAAGGGTAGTGATATGTCTTTTAAAGATGATGTAGTTCGTTACTGGGGATCATTTCATAACCCAGTTTTAAATAATTTGCTGACAAATATTGAACATATTGAAGGTAAGCGCTATGGCGATGTCATCAATTTTGAAACTGATTTAGAGGAGATTGCTAAATCATACTATAATTGCAGCTTTAACGAAGATAATGGCCGTAACTTAATTAGTTTATGTAATGAAATGCCTTTAGCTTATATGGCTTACTTTATTCATCAGTTGCATAAGCATAATGCAAATTATTTTGGTGAATTATTTGGCTATATGGAGGCAAATAAATCTGATGGCGCAGTTACTTTTTTTGCAGAGCGTAATCGTTTGTTTGAGCGTGCTCAGATGTTATCTCGCGTTTTTTCGCAAGAGCGTTTAGAGGCAGTAAATGAAGCATTAGAAGAAGTAATATAGTAAATAGTTTAAAATTAGAGTTAGAATTATGGTAATAGAATTAAAAAAACAAAACCAAGGTGATGTTTATGGCTGAAGATGTATTAACCCAAATTATTAAGCGTAATGATTTTTTTAAACAGAACTTTAAACGTATAACAACAGTTTTATTAATTAGTTGTATATTAAATGTTGTATTATTTGTAGGTTTAATGTTTACAATAGCGTCTAAGCCACAGTCTAGCTATTTTGCAGTTACTGAAAATGGTCGCTTACTTCAATTACAAGGTACTAAAACTGCACAAATTACAGATGCAATGGTCGTATCTTGGGTTTCGCAAGTTGTACCAAAACTATATGTGTTAGATTTCTTAAATTATCGCTCACAATTAAATGATATTAATAAATATTTTACTAACTATGGTTGGAATAGTTATTCGACTGCGTTTAAAAGTGTATTGGATCAAATTGTTAAAGATAAATTAGTTACGCGTGCAACATTACAAGATGTACCTGTTGTAACTGCGAAAGGTTCAGTTAATGGTGTTATGGCGTGGAAAGTTCAAGTGCCTGTAATGATTAACTTCCAGCAAGGTAAAAAAGAGCAAACTAATCAGTTTATCTTATCACTTACAATTATGAAGAATTCAAATACAGAAAGTGGTGAGTTATTAGGAATATCTCAGGTTGTTGAACAACCGTATACTAGTAAATAAGTAGAACGACTGTTCTATTTATTGTAGTTATATTGTTTGCTTATATTTCTTTAGCTAAATCTTTGGCAAGTCCTGTATAAGTTTCAGGTAGTAGTTCAAATAGCTGTACCTTCGCGTTACTTGGTATATTCAATTGGCTAATAAAGGCTCTCATATCTTCTATATTTAATCGTTTACCTCTTGTTAAGGCTTTCAGTTTTTCATAAGGTTTTTCAATACCATAACGGCGCATTACTGTTTGAACAGCTTCTCCCAAAACTTCAATATTACTGTTTAAATCATTTAATAGAATATTTTGGTTAACCTCTAATTTGTTTATGCCTTTAAGTAATGCTTGATAAGCAATTAATCCATGTGCAAACCCAACGCCAATATTACGTAGCACTGTAGAGTCAGTTAAGTCTCTTTGAAAACGGGATATAGGTAGTTTTTGAGCTAAATGTGTCATCATAGCATTGGCAATACCTAGGTTTCCTTCAGCATTTTCAAAATCAATTGGGTTAACTTTATGTGGCATAGTTGATGATCCAACTTCACCTTCAATCGTTTTTTGTTTGAAGTAATTAAAAGAAATATATCCCCAAATATCACGAGAAAAATCGATTAAAATTGTGTGAATACGTACGAACAAATCTAAAACTTCAGCAATATAATCATGTGGTTCAATTTGTGTTGTATAAGGGTTATAGCTAAGCCCTAAACTTTCAACAAACTCGGTTGCAAATTGTGGCCAATTAATTTCGGGATAAGCACTGATATGTGCATTAAAGTTTCCAACAGCACCATTAATTTTGCCTAGATATTCTACTTTATCAATTTGTTTTAATTGGCGGTTTAGGCGTGCATAAATATTGGCAAACTCTTTACCTAAAGTGGATGGTGATGCTGGTTGACCATGTGTTTTTGATAACAATGGAATTTCAGCATACCTATGGGCTAATTGCTGTAAAGTAGTTAAGATATCTACTAAATAAGGCTTGACTGTTTTAATGGTGTCTTTAAGCATTAATGCATAAGATAAGTTATTGATATCTTCTGATGTACAAGCAAAATGAATAAACTCACCTAGTTGATTTAAATGTTCGTTTTTTGATAGTTTTTCTTTAATTAAATATTCAACTGCTTTAACGTCATGATTAGTTGTTTTTTCAATATGTTTTACAGTTAATGCATCATCTTGATTAAAATTGTTGATAATGTCATTTAAAAACTTAACTTCATCATTACTAAATTTAGGTAATTCCTTAATATCAGTATGATTAGAAAGTTCAATAAACCAGCGAATTTCAATTAAGGTACGATAATAAATAAGCCCATATTCAGATGTGATTTTATTTAAAGAAGCTACTTTGGATTGGTATCGTCCATCAATAGGTGAAATAGAAAAAATAGTTGTATCTGACATAATTACCTCTGTTTTTTAAATATGCGTTCTTTTTCACGCTGCCAATCTCTTTCTTTGCTGCTGGAGCGTTTATCATGTAATTTTTTACCTTTAGCTAAGGCAATTTCAACTTTGACTCGACTACCTTTAAAGTACATTGCTAAAGGTACAATGGTGTAACCTTCTTTTTCAACACCACCAATTAATTTATTAATTTCACGTCGATTAAGTAGTAATTTTCTTGTTGCCGATGGATCAGCTACTACATGAGTTGAGGCACTATGAAGTGGTGTAATTAATGCATTTAATAGCCAAACCTCACCTTTTCTAACAATAACGTGACTATCAGATATTTGTACCCGGCCTTGGCGTATACTTTTAATTTCCCACCCCTTTAGGACAATACCTGCTTCGTATTTATCTTCTAGTATGTAGTCATGGCGAGCTTTACGATTTAGTGCAATCGTAGAGTCACTATGATTGGATTTCTTTTTTTTCATTGCTAAATGTTTTCCTATAAGCAGATAATTTGCTACAATGGCACCGATTTTAGCATGATTTGATTCAAACAATACAGAATAAAAATAGAGAAAAAAGATGAGTAAAGTTGAAAAAAGTGCAACTGTTTCTTATTCAGCAGAAGCGATGTTTAATTTAGTTAATGATATTGAAGCGTATTCTGAGTTTCTACCTTGGTGTTCAAAAGCAGAAGTTTTAAAGCGTACTGATGACTTAGTTGAGGGTAAGTTATATGTTGCAAAAGGGGGCTTTGAGAAATCGTTTGCAACGAGAAATCGCTTGAAAAAAAATAAAGAAATGACATTGGAACTATTAGAAGGGCCATTTAAAAAACTTTATGGTCTATGGCAATTTAATGAAATTGATGATCACTCATGTACAGTTAATTTTACCATGGAGTTTGAATTTTCTAATCCATTTATGGCAATGACTGTTGGTATGGTGTTTAATAATATTGCCAATACAATGCTAGATGCATTTTGTAAGCGTGCTGATGAAGTATACGGTGGTAAAGCTTAATTATGTCTTCTAAGTGTGTAGAAGTTTGTTATGCATTGCCTAAGATTCAGTATGTAATTAGCGTAATGTTTAAAGATGGTATGACCATTAGAGAAATAATTTTAACTTCTGACATTTTAAATGATATTGCTGAATTAGAATTGGATGAACTAATCGTTGGTATTTTTTCAAAGAAAAAACAGTTAGATGATCTTGTAAATGCTGGTGATCGAATTGAAATTTACCGTCTTTTAACCATTGATCCAATGGAAGCAAGGCGTATTCGAGCAGAAAAAAAGCGCAAGGAGAAAAAGTTAAATCAATTTGGTGCTTAAGTTAATCATAATGTTTGATGCGCTATTTATGGAAGCAAATTGACAAATCAACTAAACTAACAAAATGAGTATTATTTGTTAAAGTATCTAGTTGAATATCAATGGAATGAAGATAAATGGATAAATCAAATAGTGAATATGTGCAAAGAAGACTAAAGGCTGCTTCTTGTCTTATACCAGCAGGTTCACATGTTTTTGAATTAGGTTTAAGTGATACAAATCTTAAAGATCAATTACCATTTGGTTGCCAGCATAGTTACTTTAATTTAGCAAATAACAATGTATTACCAGATATCAGTCAAAATTATAATTTAATCGCAGGGCTTGATTGTTGGGAATATTTAGATGATTTACCTCAAGCAATTGCAAGGCTTACAGCTTATAAAAAAGATCTTTTAATATCCTATCAGTTTGCAGATGGTATGAGTGATGAGTCACGAATTAAATTAGGTTGGCATAATCATTTAAAAAAAATGGATTTATTAAAACTTTTTCAACATAATGGTCTTTATCTTCAAAAAGAATTAAAAATTAGTAATCATGAGTCTTTATTTTTGGTTTCCTCTAAGCCACTTTTAAAGCAACGCCCTAAAAAGAAAGTTTTAGTTGTATCTTATAATAACATTGGTAATTTTGGTGATAGGCTTGGAGCTCATTGCTTAACTAAAATTTTACCATCAAATGCATTTGTTGAATACGCTACATTTAAACCGTTTAGTGCCAATTTAAAAGTAAAATATGATTTAGTTATTATTGGGATTGGCAATAGCATTTTTGAACCGATTTTAACAGATGAGTTAATTACTTTAGTAAGGCATGCAAAAAAATCAATTGGCATATTTGGGACGCAATATAGAGAAAAAATTTCACAAAAAAATATTAAAGAACTATTTAAATATCTAGACTTTTGGTTTGCACGTTATAAAGAAGATGTGCTTATTTATGGAGATTATGCGAATCAAGTTGAGCATTTAGGTGATTGGTTAATTAGTGAGTTTCCTATGGTTAATGCATCAGAAGAAGGTGTCTTAAAGGTAGGTGATGAAATCTTAAAAAATTTACCATTAGATCGTACAATTCAACAAATTAATAAATATAAACAGGTTTTTTCAACAAGACTACATCCTTTAATATGTGCGATGACCAGTGCTGATCAAATTGGTTATTTAGAGCAACCGGATGTTGATGGCCTTTTAGCTGGTAAATTTCGTTCAATGTTGTTAGATGTATATGGTTATCATTATCCTCAAAATCAAATGTTTCAAAATGATAAGCTTGCAGTGGCAAATTATAGAGGTTTGGTTCTAAGAAAAATGAAGCTACTAGAAAATAAAATTGATGAGTATTTAAGATGAGAAGCTCATCATTTTATTCTGATGTAAATGTAGAGGCGTCGTAAGTGCCTTTATTTTTGAAATATAGATTATTTTTTAGATAACTCATTGACTCGACGATTTAAGTTATTGAATATACTATGCCAATTTCCTTTCTCTATTTGCCAGATTAATTCAGTAGCATCGTACCAGTAGCTTGTTTTAGATTTTTTACAAACCCCCCAGCGCCATTCAATTTGATAAGAAGATAATAAAATTAAAGTTTTAAGGCCTAAGGCTGATGCAAGATGTGCTTGTGCTGTATCCACTGAAATAAGTACATCTAGATTTTTTAATAATGAAGCAGTATCAAGAAAATCATCCATATATTGGCCAATATCAGTAATACTATGCTGATCAAGTAATTGCTTGTCATTATCAGATAAATCTTTTTGAAACGAGTAGAGTTGACAGTTTTCTGGAAGTTTAAAATTTTCAAGAAACTCATTTAGATGTAAGGATCTAATTTTATTATTGCCGTAGGATTGGCCTCCTGCCCAAACAATACCAATTTTAAACTGATCATTATCAAAGTATTTCTTTTTATATTTGTTTTGTAGCTCTATATCGCATTTAAGATAAGATGAAGTAAAGGGCATATTATTTTGATTAATACCAAGAACGCCTGCAGTATCCATCATAGGGATACTATAATCACAGTGTTCTTCTAAAGGCTCAGTAATAAATTGAGCATTTGGAAAAGATAGCTTAAAAAGTCTATGTAACTGGGGGTGACGATTAAGATAGACTATCACTTTAGCATTTTTGTCTAACAAGTATTGTATGAATCGTGAACTCATAAACATATCACCAAAGCCTTGCTCATGTCTTAAATAAACAACTTTATTTTTAAATTCAAGTTGGTTTGAATCGATTTTGTTAGATGCTTTTAGTTGTTTAAGTGCTTTGTCTTTATCTTTGCTTTTTTTGATATGTCGGTATTTATATTTTCGCCAACCTTTCTCAAATTCTAATTTACTTAGTAAGACAAATGCGTAGTTTGCATGTGCATCGGCATAATCTGGATTAATTTCAAGCGCTTTTTCATAATATATAATAGCTTCTTCAATATAACCGCATTCATGTAATGTACCACCAAGATTACAATATACTTCTTCATTATCTGGATTTTTTTCAATAATAGCTTCAAAGATATCAATAGCTTGTTCATATTGACCTAGTTCATGGTATAAACTACCTAAGTTTGTATAAGCTTCAATATAATCAGGGTTTATTTCTAAAGCTTTTTCATAAAACTTTTTAGCCTGATCAAAATTGTTCATATCTTTATAAATATTACCTAAATTTGAATAAGCTTCAACGTAATTAGGGTTATGTTTAAGTGCATTATTATAAGCAGAAACTGCTTCTTCATAATTAGATTGTTCATTAAAGAGATTACCTAAATTAAAATGAGTATTCGCATTTAATGGGTTAAGCAATAATGCTTTTTTATAGTTTGAAATGGCTTGGTCATATTCACCTAATTTTCTTAAAGTAACGCCAAGATTTGAATATGCACTAACATGCCCTGGATTTATGTCAATGGCTTTTTTATAGCTAGTAATTGCTTCATTATAGTGTTGCTTTTGATGTAGAAGCCCACCTAAGTTACTATAGGCCTCTGCATAGTTTGGATTAAGTTCAGTTGCTTTTTTGTAGTTAGCAATAGCTTCATCTATTTTATTTTGTTCTCTTTGTACATTGGCAAGTTGAAAGTAAATATCTGCAATTTCAGGATTAGCTTGTATTGCTTTTTTAATAAAAGACTCAGATTTTTGATACTTATTTAGCAATTGATAAATAATGCCAACTAGGTAATTAGCATTATAATTATTAGGTTCTTTTTTTAATATTTTTAAACAGGATTTTTTTGCTTTTTCGATGTGACCTTTTTCATACAATTTCAAGGCATAAGATATATCATTCAATTTTTAAACCCTACATTTTAATATTATACATAAAAGTATAGAACAAATATCTAATTAGCAAAAAAATAAAAATACAATAAAAATATTACTTTTAATATTGATATCTATTATATGTCTGATAAATTGTCGTGTGAACAACAACACAAACTTTATAATTACAGCACTTTAGGGGATTGCAAATGTTTATTAATATAAATAGGCTAGGCTTATCTTGTGTATTATCTTTATCATTTATGCTTTATGGGTGTCATAGTGATATTAATGGATCTTCTGATCCAGATAATAATGATCATGGCCAACCAACAAATAATGTTACTTATACATTAGAAGATAGCCATACTTCAGATGTAGCCGTTGTTGCATCAGATTATATAATAGATGTAGATTTGGCTGAAACAGCAACTAGTCTGCAAGTCGGCACGACTCCAACACCAAATGCTCAAGCTGATAATATACAGCTTAATTTTGTAACGCCATCACAGGCTGATCATTTTATCGTTAATTATTCATCTGCATGTAATGCATTAACAACAGATCAATTATGTCAGATTGCTGTAACACCAAAAGATAATGATTATGTTGGTCAGTCAGTGTCATACTATATTAGTGGCTCAGTTAATGGCCAAGATACACAGCTTTCAGATGAGTCATTTAAAGTAGAGTCATTAACGAATAAATACCCAACTGTTATTGGTAGTGGCGCAACAAATTCAAAAACACAAAAAATTATTGTTGAAAATAGTACAGGTACTGATGTAGATGTGAGCAAAGATATTTTTACTTCAAATGACCCAGAAATATTATTTGATTCGCATTGTAACGGTACATTAGAGAATGGACAAACTTGTTCAGTTGGTGTTTTAGCTAATAATGAACATACGTTTACTAAGTCAGTTAATTATCAAATGATTAATACAAGCAACCATATTCAAGCAATGGCTGCTCAAATTTCAGTGATTAGACCGATTGTTAAGGTATGGCCTAGAAATATCACATTAAATTCAGGTGAATCTAAAAAAGTTTATATTATTAATGCATCACCAGTTGCAGCGCATAATATAGAAATGACACCATCTGATTCAGAAATTCAGATAAGTAATAATACTTGTACAAAGAATTTAGCACCATTAAGTGCTTGTAGCATTGAATTAAATAAAACTGCTACGCCGCAAGGAACATATAATTTATCAGTAACAGGTGATAACTTTAATCAATCAAATCAAGTTTCAGTGGATGTTGTAAAACCAAATTACCTAACAGTTAGTTTATCAAATAAGCATATTACAACGAATAGTAATATTCAAAAGCATATTACAGTTAATGTAACTAATAATGGTAATTACGATATTAATAATTTAAAACTAACAACAACACCTGCTTTAGAAAATCTAACGGTTAATACTGGCACAAGTACATGCCAAGATAGTATGACATTAACTCAAGGTGCGTCATGTCAGTATGATTTAGACTATAACCCAGGTAATATTACGCAACCAGCTTATACAGATACAATGATTAATGTTAGTGGGGATGGTACATTAACACAGCATAAGCCATTGACGGTTGATAATTATCCTGAATATTATACAACACCTCAAAATAGCCAACGTTTCCATCAAGGTTTACCAGATAATTATGTAATCACTTCATTTGTTTTACCAAATGGTGTGATTTATGCAGGTACCAATGCTGGTGGTTTAGCCATCTCAAAAGATAATGGTAAAACTTGGGTTGATCTAACAACAGCTAATGGCCTTAGTCTAAATAAAATTCGGGCATTATTTGTAACCCAAGGTGGTAAAAACATTTATGTTGGTACTTATAGTGGTCTTGTGGTCTCTCATGATTATGGTCAAACTTGGATAAAAGCAAAGGATACAGGTGTTGGTGGAATTATTTCTGCTATTTATGTAGTAACTAATGACAATAATGGACAGCCAATTGATACAGTCTATATTGGTACAGGTAATGGTGCAGGTAAGTCATTTGCAATATCTTATGATAATGGCAGTAGTTGGCAGTCAAAAACAGGCGTGCCTAACCTTGTATCAAATATTTATGTTGATGAAAGTGGAATTATTTATGTAGCATCTAAAGGTGGCTTATATATTTCACAAGATAGTAGTGGTAATGCTTTTAATCTAGAAAATGGTCAAGATGGTGATACATTAGCCTCAACAACAATTAAAGGGCTATTAGTTCATAATGGAGTTATTTATGTTGGAACAGTGAATGGATTATCTGTCTCTAACGATGGTGGTAACCATTATCATACAATCAATAAAGTGAATAATGGCATTGTAAATAATACCATTCGAGATATTTTTGTTAAAAATAAGTTAATCTATTTAGCAACCGACGGTGGTCTTTCAATTTCATCAATTGCTAATCATGTAAATATGCAGAAATGGCATAATTTTACAGTAGTTAATGGACTTGGAAGCAATAAAGTAAAGTCAGTATTTGTGGAAAATCATAAAATTTATGTGGCAACAACAGGTGGCTTTTCTTATTCTAAATTACTGAATTCTGTAAAACTGCATAAAGTAATATTTAAAAATACTGTTCAAAACTTAAATGGATTGGCAAATAACAATATTAATCAGTTAGTTAATGAGAATAGTGTACTTTATGCAGCAACAATTAGCGGTTTGTCAGTTTCTAGTGATACAGGAAAAAACTGGGCTACTTATACAACTGAAGATGGTTTAGCTGATAATTATATTAGAACTATTTATGTAAAAAATGGTGTAATTTATGCAGGTACTAAAAATGGTTTGTCTATTTTACCTAAAGGTGCAAATCAGTTTAATCCTAAAATAACGAAGGCCAATGGTTTAGGTAGTAATGTAATTGATAGTATTTATGTAACTGATGGCAGTATTTATGCTGGAACTGATAAAGGTCTATTCGTTTCAACTGATTCAACAGGTAGTCAATTTAATCCAGTTGCTGATCATACGGGTATGCTAACAAATAAACAGATTAATAGTATTTATGTCTCAAATGATGGAAAAACAATTTATGTTGCTACTAATGATGGGTTTTATTCATCAATTAATTCTGCAGTAGTATTTAAAAAAGCGAATGATTTAGGTGATTATCAAGTCAATACGATAGAAGTATCAAATGATGGCCAAACAATTTATGTAGGTACTATTAATGGCTTATATATTGGTCATAAGAAAAATAGGGGTATATTATCATTTGATGACCCTATAACGACAAGTAGTGGTCTTATTGGTAATAATATTCAAAGTATTTATGTTACAAGTGATGACAATACAATTTATTTGGGAATTAATAAAAAAGGTTCTCAGCATGTAGAGTCTAACAGTGGTCTTTCAATCTCAACTGATGGTGGTACTACTTGGATGAATAAATTAACGAGCAATGGTTTAGGTAGTAATCGTGTTAATAGTGTACTAGAAATGAATAATACAATCTATGTTGGGACGATTATGGGTATTGCTAAGACAGAGCTAAGTGCTTAAGCCTTTGTTTGGTGACTTTTGCTCCATAGAAAGAAGCGAAAAATATGCAAAAAAGCTGTGATTATTACTAATAATGAAAATAAATACGCAAGTGGAATAAATAAGCTAGGAATGCTAATCATAATAATAAAAAAGATAAAAGTCTCAGCTCTTTCCATTAGTCCTTGGCTATAAAAAAAACTTTTTCCTTGGTTGGCTCTATTGGTAGTAAAAATCCCAATGACCAAAAAAGCACTAATACATAAAATAATAGAAGCAAGCATTAATAGTCCAGGTAATGCTCTTGTTTCTACATGATAGAAACATAAGCTTAAGATAATCATAATCTCTACCATCCGGTCTGTCATAATATCTAAAATACAGCCTAAATCACTTTGCGTTTTACTAACTCTAGCCAATGTACCATCTAGGGTATCTAAATACCCAGATATAAGTAGAAAAATGATAGCAACAAAAGGTAGATTTAAAAAAATAGATATAGCAGAAATAAAGCCAGTTAATAATGATAAAAAGGTAATTGTGATCGGGTGAACTTTACCACTTAATTGATAAGCAACCCAGTCAACAAAAAGTTTTTGATATGGTTTTCTAACAGATTGTTCTAACATAGTGGTCTTCGTTTTTTATAACAACTATAAGCCAGGTAATTTCTTACCACCTAAGATGTGGTAATGGATATGAAAGACTTCTTGACCACCACCTTTATCCGTATTAATAATGGTTCTAAATCCATCTGTTAAATTTAACATAGATGCAATTTTAGGTAGTAAAAGCGTAAGTTTACCCATTAGCACTTCATCATCTTTTTGTGTCTCTTTTAATGAATGAATATGTTTTTTAGGAATAACAAGTGCATGGGTATCTGCTTTTGGATATAAGTCATAAAACGCAAGAAAATCCTCGTCTTCATAAATTTTATCGCAAGGTAATTCGCTGTTAACGATTTTACAAAAAATACATTCCGTCATTAAATTTAAATCTCCTGATTATTCTTTTCTTGATCGTGTAAAAAGATACCATAAAATAATTAAAGCGCCAATCATGCCAAACTGATCACGATAGTGAAGAAATAGTGAGTTTAAGTGTTCAAACCCAGGTAAGCGGATAGAAAGGGTAGCATAAAGTACAAGTGCTAATCCAATTGCAATGGCAAAACCTCTGCGTTTGGCTGTTTTTGTTTGAGTTTCTATAGTTTTCGATTTTTGATCTTTTAGTTTTAAATATTGTAAGTAATTATGTTGTTCTTTAACCGTATCCATAACAAGTTGTGGAAATTCTGGTATATGATCACTTAATTGAGGTAATTGATCATAAATACGTTGCCCAAACCCGCGTATGCCGACTCGTTTTTTCATCCAGTTTTCTAAAAAAGGTTTTGCAGTCGCCCATAAATTTAGGTCAGGGTATAATTGTCTGCCTAAACCTTCAATACTTAATAGTGTTTTTTGTAATAACACAAGCTGAGGTTGAACTTGCATGTCAAAGCGTCTAGCAATTTGAAATAATCGCATTAGCGTTTGACCGAACGATATTTCACTTAAAGGTTTCTCAAAGATAGGTTCACAAACGGTACGAATCGCACTTTCTAGTTCATCTAAGCGCGTTGTTTGAGGAACCCAGCCTGATTTTATATGTAATTCGGCAACTTGACGATAATCACGATTAAAAAATGCAAGAAAATTAGCTGCTAAGTAACCTTGGTCTTCCTTAGATAAAGTGCCAACAATACCAAAGTCTACTGAAATGTAACCTGGGTCTTTAGGGTTTTCTATATTAACAAAAATATTACCTGGATGCATATCAGCATGGAAAAAACAATCTCGAAAGACTTGGGTATAAAAAATCTCCACGCCTCGCTCAGCTAAAAGTTTAAGGTCAACATTCATTGCTTTTAATGTTTCAATATCAGAGATAGCGATACCATAAATACGCTCCATAGTTAAAACACGATGACTGCAATAGTTCCAAAATACTTCAGGTACATAGTGTGTTTTATCATTTTTAAAATTACGACGTAGTTGGGAAGCATTGGCTGCTTCTCTCATTAAATCTAGCTCATCTAATAAATCACGATTAATTTCAGCAACAACTTCAACTGGGCGTAATCGCCTAGTCGTTGGGATATAATACTCAATCATTCTTGCAACGCTTGCTAATAATTGCGTGTCTTTTTTTAGAATTTTATCAATATTTGGGCGAAGCACTTTAACAACAACATCACTACCTTCATTTAAAGTTGCAGCATGAACTTGTGCAATAGATGCAGAGGCCATAGGCTCAATTGTAAAACTTGAGAACAGTTCATTAATGTTTTTACCTAATGATTTCTCAATTTTAGCAATTGCAATTTTGCCATCAAATGGCGGTACTTCATCTTGTAGTTTTGCTAATTCATTTGCAATATCTGATGGTACTAGATCTCTGCGAGTTGATAATGCCTGACCAAACTTGATAAAGACAGGACCTAATGTTTCTAGTGCTAAACGTATACGAACACCACGCGGTAATTTTTTTGTTTTAGAAAACCAATAAAAAGGGTTGATATACAATGCAAACTTTAAAGCACGAAACAAAGGAATAGCAACAAGAATTTCAGTTAAATTATAACGTGACCAGATGTAAGCAATATAAATAAGTCTTAACCACTGCGTGATATGCTTCATTAGTCATTTTGTCCTTTTATACGGTTTAATTTATCTTCAATTCGATCAGCATCAATGCTTATTAGCAGTATATCATGATTAAAATCATCTGCCTGTTCTTTAGGAGGAAATAGTAGTAATTCTTCTTTTAAAAATTCACTAAGTTCTATTGATGACTTTTCTTTAAAACTAGTTAATGATGTTTTAAGCCATTTCATCGGTTGACTTAAATAATAGGTGAGTGTTTTTCCTAAATAAGGTTCTAGCCAATAGGATAGCTCAGGCGCTAATGCAAGATAAAATCGATTCCAAGCAAGTACGGTTTTTAATGAGCCTTTAAGTTTAATTTCTTTATTATAAAACAGCATTTGTGGCATATCACTAAAGCAAGCTTTAATAAATGAAGTAAAGCTAGCTGATAATTCAGCACGAGGCTTATCATCATCTTTATAAGGTAATAATTGAATGGAGTTTCCAAACGGTTTAATAATAATTTTCAAATTCCAATCAGTAATATTAAGCAAAATAGACTCATTGTTGAGATTATTAATTAGTGTTTGGCTTTGTGGGTCTAGTTTAATGACATTGTTGATGATTGATTCAACTGCTGGAATAAATATATTGATCATAGTTTAATGCTTTATTTTATGTCTTTTAAAAATATAAAATTGGTTAATACTTACTAGCATAGTGTAAGGCGACAATACCACCACTTAAATTTTGATAGCCTACATCATCAAACCCTACTTCTTTAATCATATCACATAATGTTTCTTGGTCAGGATGTTTGCGAATTGATTCAGCTAAATAACGATAGCTTTCCGGATCATTAACAATAAGCTTTCCTAGTTGAGGTAATACATTAAATGAATATTGGTCATAGATCTTATTTAATAAGGGTAAAACAGGTTTTGAAAATTCTAAAATTAAAATCCTTCCACCAGGTTTTAAAACACGAAACATACTTTTTAGTGCAGCTTTTTTATCACGAACATTTCTTAAGCCAAATGATATGGTTATGCAATGAAATAAATTATCGACAAAAGGTAATGCTTCAGCATTTGCTTGAACGTATTGTATATTTTTAACACAGCCTTTGTTAATTAATTTTTCTTTACCAACATTTAACATAGATTGATTAATATCGCTTAAAATAACTAGCCCTTTATCACCAACTATTTGACTAAATCGATAAGCAAGATCGCCCGTACCACCCGCTAAGTCTAAAATCGTATCACCAGCTTTAGCTTTACTTTTTTTAATCGTAATATATTTCCAATAACGATGAATGCCTAAAGACATTAAATCATTCATTAGATCATATTTAGATGCAACAGAGTGAAATACTTTATTAACCTTTGTTTGCTTTTCTTCCCAGTTAACATCTTGAAAGCCAAAGTCAGTTGTTTTATTTGTATTTGCTTCTTCAGGTTTATTAGAAGGTGAATGTTTTTCAGTCATGTAAATTGCTTCTTTGTTAAATAAATTGCACCACTTATATTGTTAGGATACTGTAACCTAACTTACATTTAATAACAATCTTGTTTTGCTTGGATTGGTTGCATTATGGTGTAAGAATCGATAAATTTTAAAATAGAACATCCGTTGATTTAAAGATAAAATAATAATGATATTTTGTGGATAAATACATGAAGAGAAAAATAAAAATAATAGTTGGTGCTATTTCAAGTGTGATACTAGCTGGATTATTGTCTGCTTGTAGTGGTATGCATCAAGTGGTTCGCTCAGATGGAAAGTCATTAAAAGCACAGTCTTCGCCAGAGATAGCTCAAGCACTATCTCAGCGTGTACTAATTGTTGTAGCAAAAGATGGCTTTGATGATGATCAAACCTATAAAGGCAGTGGTAAGGTGACAACTCAACTAATTCAGAGTATATTTAAACCTTATTTTAAAGTTGTGCAAGTTGGGCAACTATCAGGTAGTTTAGAAGATCAATTAAAAAAAGCACAAAGTGAAGGTTATCAATTCATTATTGTTCCTAAAATTTTAAAGTGGAGTGATCATTATACTTTTTGGACAGGCGTCCCAGATGAGGTAAATTTAAGTTTAAAAATTTATAATACTAAAAAACGACAACAAGTTGATGGCTTTACTATCAAAAGTGAAAGCTCTCTAACGCCTAAGCCAAATCAAAAGCCTCAAGAATTGCTATATCAACCATTACAACAAATAGCTAAGGCAATGTTTAACCATGAACCATCAAAAAGCTAGTTTAGTGTATATTGACAAAATTAAACAACTACATGATCAATTAGGTATTGATAAAGCTTATGTTGATAAACATTTAAATTTGCTATATGAAGAAGTAGCAAAAGAAGATTTGGTTTTATGTGGTAAAGACTGTTTTAATCGAGATTTCTATTTAATAAAAAAAGCATTTAATGCTTGGAATAAGCTTTTTGAACAGGCACTGGCTGATGATATTAAACTTGAAGTTGTGTCTGCTTTTAGAAGTGTAGTTTATCAAGCATCATTGATAGAAAAAAAATTACTTGCAGGCAAATCGATTCATGATATCATCACCGTCAATGCGCCACCAGGCTATAGTGAACATCATACAGGCAGGGCGCTAGATATAACCACACCAGAAGAAAAAGGTGTCTTAACTGAGAGTTTTGAGAATACAGCTGCTTTTAAATGGTTGTCTAAGCATGGTGCATATTTTGGATTTAGTTTGTCTTATCCAAGGGATAATGCTTATGGATATATTTATGAACCGTGGCACTGGTGTTATCAAGTTGGTGATTGATTTAATATATTTTGAAGAAATTAAACTCTCATACTAATACTAAACAAACTATTATTTTTAAATAGTTAATAAATACAAGGCAAGTAAGTTTATGAGAGACTATGCATATCGCTCGATTTCAATTTTAGGTGTTTTTATTTGGTGTATTGGGACATTATTTTATGCTTATGAAATGATTGTTAAATCATCAATTAATTCTCTTTCATTAGTGCTTCAGGGGCAATATGCTTTATCAGCAACTCAGCTATCACTAATTGCTTCGATGTTTTATTGGGTTTATGTGATTATGCAGATTCCTGCCGGTATTACAATTGACCGTATTGGTGTTCGTCGTTCATTAATTGTTGCATCTTTATGCTGCGGTTTAGGTACGATTGTCTTTGCACTAAGTAATAGCTTTTGGATGATGATTGCAACAAGAGCCATTATGGGTATTGGTGGCGCGTTTGCTTTTGTTTGCGGCTTAAAGCTTGCTTCTCAATGGCTACCCCCAAGATTTTTCCCATTATTTGCAGGTTTAACCCAATTTATGGGTTATATGGGGGGTGCTTTCACTGGTGCACCATTATCAAGTATTGTTCAACATCATAATTGGGTTTCAGTGTTTATTACAATTGGTGTTGTTGGTGTTGTCATTTCAGTTTTAACATTTATTTTTATTCGTGGTAAAGCCCCATTTGCCCATGATGAACGAGACCAGCCGAGTTTGCTTGAAGTTATTGCACAACTATTAAGTCTAATAAGAAGGCCACAAATACTAGCTAATGCTATATTTTGTTTGTGTGTTGGTGGTGTTTCATTCGCTTTAACCGATCTTTGGGGGAAAATTTATTTAATTATTAATTATGGTGTTTCAGAAGGTAATGCAGCATTTGCTGCAAATACTATGGTATTTTTTGGGATTGCTTTAACTTCTCCTTTGTGGGGTGCATTGGCTTCTGTTGCGCAATCAAGTAAAAGGCTATTAGTTATCGGTGGTATTTTAGGAACAGTTACAACAACCTCAATGCTATATTTAAGTGTGTCAAATGCTGCATTACAACTTGTATTATTGTATTTGTTCGGATTTTTAATTGGTGCAGCACAAGCATCACATCTGCTTAATTTTGATTTGGTCAAAAAGCTTGTCTCTGGGAAGTATGTAGCAACAGCAATTGCATTATTAAATATGTTTGTGATTGCAGGTGCTGCTATAACGCAAGTTGCAACAGGTATGACTGTAGAGAAAATACAGCATAGCCAATCCTATCAAGCACATGCAATGAGTCAAACATGGGATGTTGTATATAATGCTGTTAAAGAAGAAGATCAACTAGATAATCAAATGGAGATTATCAATGTAGATAAGCCTAAAAAGAAAATAACTTTATCTTACCAAGGTACAAAGTATTTAATTTCTTTAAGTATAACAAAAGCTGCTGGCCAAGTAAGAATTTTTGCTAGGGACTTATCAAGTGACCCAGATAATACTCGTGTTATTGAGAAATCTAAGCTGTTAACAGTATTATTGCCTTATTTGAAAGATCACGTACTTGATACACTAGATTTTGATAACTTGAAACAAAATAATAATGAAAAAAGGATTCATCATAAAGCTCAATATAACAACAGCAAAAAGTGGATTGAACCTGAAACAGTAATCTATCAAGGTAAATCATATTACACAGCTTTTCTGTTTGATTCGCCTTTGGCTAAACGCTATGCTTATCGATTAGCAATGCTAATTTTACCCGCTTTATTTTTAATTGCTTTAATCATGGCTTTAATTACACGAGATAGAAAGCCTGAAGCGGTAAGGTTTTAATTTGACCTTTTACTTAATAGTGTATAATAAAATCCATCAGATATTTCAGGAAAAACTTGATAGCCATAGGTAGTTTTTTTACCAGGGAGTTTAACAGATATTTTTTCAATAATAGCATCGTTATGCGTATCTAAAAACTGATGAATTTGATCATCATTTTCTCGTTTGAGTAATGAACAACTCATATAGAGTAATTGACCGCCTGGTTTTAGTAGTGGCCATAAGTTATTTAATAGTTTTGCTTGTAATGCACAAGTAATATTAATATCAGCTTCAGTACGTACAAGCTTGATATCTGGATGACGGCGAATAACGCCTGTGGCAGAGCAGGGTGCATCTAATAAAATAGTATCAAATAGTTGATTATTCCACCAAGTATCTGTTTGTGTAGCGTCGACACATATGATTTTAATGGCCTTTGGATTTAATTGTAATCGTGATAGATTTTCTTCTAAGCGATTTAAACGTTTAGCATCATTATCAAGTGCAATTAAATTAATATCTTTAAAAGATTCTAATAAATGTAGTGATTTACCACCAGGGGCTGCACAGGCATCAAGAATATTGCTGTTTGGCTTAATTGCAATTAAATGCTTAGCATATTGAGCTGATAAATCTTGAATACTAAAATAGCCTTCATTATAAAAAGGCAATGATTGAATTTTAGTGCTTCGGTTTATATAAATACAGTTTGAGATTATATCAATAGCTGAATATTCAATATTTTCTTTTTCAAGGATATTAATATAATCATTTGTTGAAATTTTGCTTTGATTGATGCGTAGGTAAAGTTGTGCATCATTTAATAATAGCTGAGCTATATGTGAAGCTTGATCATCATAGTCAGTTGTTAATGCTTGATATAGCCATTTAGGTAGACTGAAGTTTTCAGTAGAGTTTATAGTTGTTTGTATTTTAGATAACTGTCGTTGATGCTTTCTTAAAACAGCATTAATTAGGTTTTTTGCCCAACTAAGCTTAAGTAAATCAGCTGCATTAACGGTTTCAGATATAACTGCATAGTCAGGCTGGCTAGTATGTTCAAGTTGTACTAAACCGATAATAATTAAAATTTTAACCAAGTTTTTAGTTTTATTTGGACTAATATAATTTTGTAAAACAAGCAGGTAATGATGGTAGTATTTGGCAGCATCAAAACATAATCGCCAAACAAAATTACGGTCATTGTCATTTAATTGGTAAGGTTCAATTAAAACTTCAAATTGTGCAAGCGTTGCTTTATTTTCAATTAATTTATGAATGATTTTAGCTGTAATTTTGCGAGTATTAATTTTAGCTTTAGTTGGCATGGTAGATTTATTAGCTGATTTTGCTGTTTAATTCACGCATGACTGTAGCAACAAGTTTAGGGTTGCCAGTGATTAGATTGCCACTTTGAAGGTAATTTTCACCACCATTTAACTCAGATACCATCGCGCCTGATTCTCTTGCAATAAGACTACCTGCAGCAATATCCCATTCTTTAGCATTTAATGACCAGCAAACATCTAAAAAACCAGCTGCTACATAAGCTAAATCCAGTGCCAATGAACCACTATATCTAAAGCCTGCTACTTTACTGTCTAAATCTTTTAATGTTAAATGCATATCAGTATTATAAGGTTTATTGGGTGAGGCACCAATTAATGTGCCATTTAAGCCTTTTCTATTGGATGTGCGAATTCTTCGATCATTTAATTTAGCACCACTACCTCTAATTGCAGTAAACAATTGATCACTATTTGGATTATAAATAACACCAAGTTCAACTCTACCTTTATATTTTAATGCAATAGAAACACAATAATGTGGTAAGCCATGTAGGTAATTAGTTGTCCCATCAATTGGGTCAATTACCCAAGTAAATTCAGCGTCAGGATTGCCAGTTAAGCCTGATTCTTCTGATAAGATTGCATGATCAGGATACGCTTTTTGTAGGTGATAGAATATTTCTTTTTCAGATAGTAAATCAACTTCAGAGACAAAGTCATTAGCTGATTTTTCTTTGTATGAAATATCTGATAGTTTCTCAGATTTGCGTATCATGACTTCACCAGCTTTTCTAGCTGCTCTTACCGCAATGGTTAACATAGGGTCTATTAATTGACTCATAATTTCTAAAAACCTAGTTTGTTTTTTTATTCTTATCGTAACAGAATGAATGTGGTAGCATGATACACTAATTTAATTAAATACAATACCCAAAAACGTAAAAAAGATGTTAGAGAAAATACGAATTATTTTAGTTGAGCCATCACATATGGGTAATATAGGTTCAACTGCAAGAGCAATGATGAATATGGGGTTAACGTCATTATACTTAGTTAGCCCAAGGCAATTACCAGATGTTGAAAGTCATCAACTAGCTTCAGGTGCAAGTGGCATATTAACTCAAGCAACGATAACTGAGTCATTAACTGATGCCTTAGATAGTGTTGGTTTAGTTATAGGAACCAGTGCCAGAGCGCGGAAATTATCTTTGCCAGTCATTGATGTAAGAGAAGCTGCTAAAGAAAGTTGCTCTTTTTTAAATTCAGATGACTCAAATGATGAAGTAGCGATTCTTTTTGGTCGTGAGCGTACTGGATTATATAATGATGAATTGCTAATGTGCCATAAACAATTATATATTCCCACAAGCGATACTTATAATTCATTAAATTTAGCTCAAGCTGTGCAAATTATTGCTTATGAAATGCGAGTAGCAATGCTTGATATGCTAAATCAAAAAGACTTTCCAAAAGCACCTTATGTTAAAAAAGCAACGCAACGTCAGTATGGAGGTTTTTATCAGCATATGTATCAGGTATTAACCGACACTGATTTTCTTGACCCCAAAAACCCTGGATTAGTAATGGAACGAATTAAACGAATATTTCAAAGAGCACAATTGGAAGAATCTGAAATCCACTTGTTAAGAGGTATTTTAAAACAAATTTTAATTCAAGCGAGACGCTAAAAAAGTATTGACCTTGCATAAGCTTATGATTATTGTTTTGATTTATGCTTATAATTAGCCAATTTCAGATTGCTATGCTGTTAAATTGAACTATACTCATGCATAGTAGTTTGAGCTTTACATAAAAGGAAAAGGAGATTATTTAACATGAAGCAGAGAGCTCGTAAAGTTATCAATCATATAGTATTTGGTGGTGTTTTATATTTTCTATTTACAACAGTTGCTTTAGCAAATGATGTTGGTGGAGAAGATATGCCTTGGCTTAAACCATTACAACAGATTACAAATGCAATATCTGGACCAGTTGCTAAGTTAGTAGGTGTTATTGCAATTGTGTTAGCAGGCCTTGGTATTGCTTTTGGAGAAAGTGGTAGTGGTGTAAGACGTTTATTTCAGGTCGTTATGGGACTTGCAATTGCCTTTACTGCAGCTAGTATTGTTGCTTCATGGAGTGGTGGTGCTTCAGGAGTTGTATTTTAATGGCTACACCTGGGTTTGCAGTAAAAATTCATAATGCACTAACAGCGCCTATGTTAACTGCAGGTGTGCCTCGTCAGTTTTTTATTCTAAATATGACAGTTTTAGCAGCATTTACATTGGGCTTGCAATCATTATATGCAATACCTGTGTGTGTAATCGCGCATTTTGCAGCAGTAATGATGGCAAAAAAGGATCCGGATTTTTTTCAAGTAATGGTGCGTCACGTAAGGCAAAAAAGTTATTATGGCATTTAAGGTATGTTAAATTTATTTGAATTTAGGAAGAAGTCAGATCGTTTAACAGATTTATTACCCTGGGCAGCTTTAGTTGCTCCAGGTGTTATATTGAACAAAGATGGCTCATTTCAGCAAAGTTTAATGTTCCGTGGCCCAGATTTGGAATCTTCTACTGAACCACAGTTGGTATCAGCAACAGCAAGATTAAATAATGCATTAAAGCGTTTGGGCTCAGGCTGGGGTTTATATATTGAAGCAAGGCGTAGACATGCAATAGGTTATCCGAAAAGTGGACATTTTACTGACCCTATTAGTTGGTTAATTGATGTAGAGCGCCGTGATTTATTTGAACGTGAAGGTGAAAACTATGAAAGTGATTACTATATTACCTTCCAGTATTTACCACCACAGGAAACAATTTCTAAAGTATCAAATGTATTTGTTAGAAAGAATAAAGCTGAGGATAGAAGTTCACTAAGTGCTTATAAAAAATTATTGGCTTATTTTACTAAAACAGTGAATCAGCTTTATGATATTTCACAAGATTTTATGTATGATGTACGCTTTTTAACTGATCAAGAAACCTTATCATATTTGCATAACTGTATTTCTGATAAAGAGCAAAAAGTGAATGTCCCTGATACACCAATGTATTTAGATGGCGTACTAGCTGATACGCCATTGGTGGCAGGCTTAGAACCAAAATTAGGTAAATATCATATACGAACGGTATCTGTATTAGGATTTCCAACAACTTCCGTACCAGCAATGCTTGATGCGTTAAACTATTTACCAATGAGTTATCGCTGGGTTACTCGCTTTTTACCGCTAGATAAAGTAGATGCTGAAAAAATATTAACCAAATATAGACGTCAATGGTTTGCTAAACGTAAAGGTGTATTAACTTTATTGAAAGAAACACTTTCAAAAAGTGAAAGTGCAATGGTTGATAGTGCTGCTATGCAAAAATCAATTGATGCTGATGAAGCTGCGCAAGAGCTAGCAGATGATTTTGTCAGTTTTGGCTATTATACAGCAACTGTAACGGTCTGGGATGAAGATAAAGATTCAGTTTATGAAAAACAACGTGAGATTGAGCGCGTTATTAATGGTCTTGGGTTTGTAACAGTTTCTGAAACGGTTAATGCAGTTGAGGCATGGCTATCATCATTACCTGGCCAACCAAATGCAAATGTTAGAATGCCGTTAATGCATAGTTTGAATTTATCACATTTATTGCCATTTTCAGCTGTTTGGGCGGGTCCTACAGAAAATGAGCACTTAAAAGCACCACCACTTTTGTATGCTCGAACTGCAGGTCATACACCATTTAGACTTTCTAATTATATTGGCGATGTTGGTCATCAAATGATACTTGGACCTACAGGTGCAGGTAAATCTGTATTGTTAAATGTAATGGGTGCTCAGTTTTTACGTTATAAAGATGCGCAAGTTTTTGTCTTTGATAAAGGTGGTAGTTTTTATGCACTAACTTCAGGTGTTGGTGGTCAATATTATGAGGTTGGTGATGTTGGAAAAGGTGGTTTGGTATTTCAACCTTTAGCCTATATTGATGACATGAAGGAACGAATCTGGGCTGCTGAGTGGGTCATTGGCTTATTAATTAATGAAAATATCACCATTACTCCAGAAGTTAGAGAAACAGTTTGGAATGCATTAAATGCATTAGCTGAAGTACCTAAAGAGCAAAGAACATTAACGGGTTTAAAGTCATTTACACAAGACTCTCACTTAAGGCTTGCCTTAGAAACCTATACATTAGGTGGTCCATATGGTGAAGTACTAGATTGTGATGAAGAACATTTTGAAAAAGGCAATTGGCAGTGTTTTGAGATGGAGCGTTTAATGGCTACACCGAATATTATTGCCCCTGTTCTAGCGTATATTTTCCACGTATTAGAAAAGCGTTTTAAAGGTCAGCCAACGTTAATGATACTAGATGAAGCGTGGTTATTTTTAGATCATCCAATTTTTGCTGATAAAATAAGAGAGTGGTTAAAAACACTAAGAAAACAAAATGTAGCAGTAGTATTTGCAACACAGTCAGTAGATGATGCATTAAATTCACCGCTTGTCTCAGCTTTGAATGAATCATGTCCATCAAGAATTTTTTTACCTAATGATCGGGCAATGGAGCCAAGTGTTGCAGAAGGCTATGAAAGTTTAGGGTTAAATACAAGGCAAATTCAAATATTAGCTCATGCAATTCCAAAGCGTCAATATTATTTCCAGTCGTATAAAGGAAACTGTTTATTTGATTTAGGTTTAGGACCAATTGCTTTAGCATTTTGTGCAGCATCACGCCCTGAAGATAAAAAAATTGTGACTCAGATTCGTGAAAAATCTCAGGGAAATCATCAAGAGTATTTACGTTCTTATTTACATACAAAAGGCTTGGATTGGGCTTATAATATTATGCTAGAGCATTATTTGGGAGAAAACCCTCATGCAGCCGACTAACTTCCCATTTGGTAAAGAGCTGCGTCCATATCGTTATGGAGAAATTGAAACCCCCTTTTTAATAAAAACACAAATGTACGACGTGCCAATTGGTCAATGGCGATATAAAGCTTATTTTTGGCGTAAGGTTTTTTTTATTAATCTTGGTATTTCGATTTTATTGACCTTATTTTTTATAATGATAGCTAGTGTTAGGCCATTTAATATAGTGGTTGTTTCAGTAACACCAGAAGGTCATGTTCGTAATGTTTCAAGCTTAAACCTTGATCATAAGGCTGATGTAGCACTGTACCAAGATTTTATTTTTTCTGGCTTGGCTACTATGCTGAATCAAGCCCAACATCAACAGCTAAACCCAATTGGTAAATCTCAGCTTGAGTTATTTTTTTCTAATGAAGCAAAAAAAGTATTCGAGTCTTTTTTAGTTGATAATAAGGTAACGATGTTTAACTTAAATGTTTGTCAGTTTTCAGTTAATAATAAGATTGGTTGTCTGCTTGTATTAAATAATGATCAAAGTCAACAATATCAAATTAATTTAACTTGGCAACAAATTGTTCCTCAAGAAGAACAGATCAAGCTAAATCCACTAGGCTTATATATTAAGAGTATAGCTATTAAGCCAATTGAACAATTAAACTTAAAGGGTGATAAACCAAATGGACTTAAAGAAAAATCAGAGTGAAGCTGATGATTTAAAGCCAGATCAACAGTATGCCACTGCTTATCTTGAGTGGGAAGAGCGAATTGGTTCAGCTCGTATACAAGCAAAAAATTGGCGCTTTGCATGCTTAATTTCTATTGTGGTAATTTTGTTATTGTTAATTAGTATTATTATGGTGATTTCATCTCAAGAGCGTTATGTTTATGTTGCAGAAGTAAAACCAGGTGAATATGTTGCCAATGTAAAAAGAGTAGCACAAACGGTAACCCCTACAACAGCACAACAAAAAGCATTAATTGGTAACTTTATTCATAAGGTAATGGCCGTGCCATTAGATCCAGTTATTTTAAGAAAAAGTTGGATCGATGCTTATCAAATGGTTGATGGTCAGGCTATAGGACAATTAAATAAGTTAAAGCAAAAAGAAAGACCATTTAGAAAAATTGGTAAATTGGTCCAGGCAGTAACAATAGAGTCAGTCACACAAGTTAGTGATTTTAGTTATGATGTTACTTGGGCAACAAAAACAATTGATCGCAGTGGTAAAACATTAGCAATTACACTTTATTCAGGGGTGTTTACTTTATTTAAAAGTAGTAGCCCTGAGTCTCTGTCTCAATTATTTATTAATCCAACAGATATGCGTATTGGGTATTTCTCATTTAATGAAAAAGGATCAAGTCAATGAAAAAAGTCATTTATATATTACCAATGATTGCAGCACTAAGTGGTTGCGCCTCATTTGGAGGTTCAGATCAAGGTGATGGTTATGTCAAAGCTAAGAATGTTGGCTTAGTGCAAACTAAAGTAGTGAGAGAGTATGTACCAGTACCTGTACCAGGGCAATTGATGCCTGTACCATCTTCAGTTGCACCAGCTGATGCTAAATTAGTTAAAAGTGACGCTAAAGGGAAGTCAAATGTATTTTTAAATAAGGAAAAAGCAGTAGAGTATGCAAATAAACATGCACAAATCTACCCAAATCAGAGTGACTTTTTTAATGCGATGATGACTTATAATTATATGCCAGGGGCAGTTTATACAATCTATACATCACCTTTAAAGATTACTGATATTGTGATGCAGCCAGGTGAAAAACTTATCTCTCAAGCTGCTGGAGATACGTTGCGTTGGCAAATTGCACAAACTTATAGTGGTGAAGGTAAAAGTGTTCAACAACATATTTTAGTTAAGCCATCAAAAGCAGACCTTGATAATACACTTTTAATTACAACAAATAAGCGTACTTATCATCTGATTTTAAAATCAACTGATGGTGATGCCTATATGGTTTCGGTTAAATGGGAGTATCCGAAAGATATGGTATATACCTATAGTGGTGATGGTTCAAATGCTTTAGCGTCTAGTCCTGGATATAATATGGATTTATCCGATTTGAATTTTAACTATAAAGTTAGCATGTATGAAGGTAAGAATATTCCTACATGGTACCCTAAACGTGTATTTAATAATGGTTCACATACGTTTATAGAATTTTCTAAACAGTTTAATGCGCAAGCTGGTATGCCTGTTTTAGTTGTACAGGGTGGTGACGGCTCTGATCAAACGATGGTGAATTGGCGCTTGCGTGGTAATTATATGGTAATTGATTCTGTGGTTAGACATGCATTTTTACAAACAGGTGTTGATACCACTGACAAAACAATGGTTGAGATAGTACAAGCTAATAGCTAAACATTAATTTGAGAATATTTCTTATGAAGAAAGAAAATAAAGAATTTAACTTAAAAGCAAAGCCACCTAAAGCTATTGAATTGAACAAAAAATTGATCATGATCACTGGTGGAATTGTCGGTTTGTTGGTGTTATTAATGGTGGTCTTTTCTACAGGTCCAAGTCAATCAGGTAATCAGCAAAGCTCAGATAAGTTAGCTCATATGTCGCCACAAGGTGCAGATGTTAATCAGATTAGTAATGTAGGCTATGCAGATAGTAGTGAAATCAATAAATTACTAGGTGTTGGTGAAAAAACAAAAATTATTGAGAAAATACCAGATAATTTAGAACAAAAATATAATACACTACAAAGACAATTAATGCAGACGCAGCAACAACTTGCAAAAATTCAGGCACAGCAAGGCAAACAACCACCCAAGCAGCAGTCATTATCACCGATGGATCGTGAAGCTGGCTCATCTTCTATATTCTTCCCAGGTGGTGCGCCAAGGCCGATTTCACAGCAACAGAAAAAAGATCAAGATGGTAAAAAATCTCAAGTGTCTGATAAGGATAATTCACCTCAAGCACAAAATTTGCGTTTTATGGAAGGTAAAGTTGATAAAGATGTTACCAATCAAAATACCATTCAAAAACCGATTTCTAAATATACAATTTTTGCTGGTAGCGTTATTCCAGCTATTTTACAAACAAAGCTTGTTTCTAACCTACCGGGTACGATTGTTGCACGTGTAAATCAAAATGTTTATGATACAGCAACTGGCCAGTATTTATTAATTCCTAAAGGTAGTACCTTAATTGGACTTTATAATTCAAGTGTTACTTATGGTCAATATCAACTCCAAGCAAAATTTATCCGTCTTATTCGCCCTGATGGCTCATCGATTGTATTGCCGAACCAGGTTGGTGTTGATGATATGGGTGTCTCTGGTTTAGAAGATGAAGTTGATAATCACTGGATGCAATTAATTGGTGCAGCTGCATTAGCAACTATCTTTAATATTCCGGCAGTAATTGCACAAAATCAGCAGAATAATAATACACAAAGCTGTAGTTATGATAGTAGTGGTAATTATACATGTAATTCTAATTTAGGTTCGACTGCTGTAAACTCAGCATTTCAAAGTATTGGTCAAACAGCAACTGAAATTGGTGGTAAATTGGTTGATCGTAGCATGAATATCCAGCCAACTATTATTATTAACGCAGGTAAAACTTTTGCAGTTATGGTGACAAAAGATCTTGTTTTACCGCCTTATCATATCTCACCCATAGGTCAATAAAGGTAAAAGCATGAGGTATTTAGCATATTGTTTAATGTTTTTTAGTTTATTTATTAGCTTTCCTACTTCGATATATGCTTTATACACGCCATCAAATGATAGTAATTATGATTCAAATAATAATACAGATCAAAATAATTCATCAACGACGAATAACCAAAATAGTGGTCTTCAAACACAAATGGATAAAAAGACAAAAGAGGCATTAAAAACATTTAAAAACTTTAAATTTGAAGATCAAGCAAAACAAGATTTTTTTGATACAGTAGGTAAAGATCCATCAAGTTCTGAGTTTGAATCAGGTAGCTTTGATAGTGGTACTTATTCTGACCAAAGTAGTTTTAAGATAAAAGATTCATCCGACTCTGATGTATTAGGGAGATAAATTTATCATGGCAGATGCAATGCAATTACTAGGCCCTAAACTATTTAATACGATTGAAGTAACTTTTATAACTAAAGTAAATGCAGCGATTGATATTGTTAAAGGCTATTCTATTACCATATTATTAACTATTGCTGTATTAGAATTAGTACTCTTTGCATTAGCATGGGTAATTAAGCAAGATGAATCTTTAGGCATGCTGGCGGTTAAAGTACTAAAGATTGGCATGATTTTTTTATTTATTACTATGTTTCCTTATATATTACAGCAGTTAATTGATGGCTTTACATTGATTGCGTTTAAAGTATCTGGAGATGAAGCTAAGGGTTATATTTTTAGTGCTGGTAATGTGTGGAAAATTGGCTTTAAAGGTGGCATTTCAATGTTAAAGCTAGCCGTTGAATACGGTACTTATAATGTTGGTATGTCATTTATTTATTTATTTTTAGGTTTTGGAATGCTGATTATATTTGCATTGATTGGTGCGCAAATTATTTTGTTAGTCAGCGTTTTTTATGCGATGGCATTAGTTGCTTTATTAATGATGCCGCTTGGTGCGTTTAAACCATTTGAAGATTTATTACATAGCGTTATACAGGGTGTATTTAAAGCAAGTGTTCGAGTATTTGGCCTTATTTTAGTTTTAGGTGTTGGTTATGTTGTTTGGACAAGTAGTCAGTTAAAATTACCAGCTATCTCTGCAACAACAGGGCTTGAGAAACCTTTGGCATTATTTTTTAGTTCTTTAGTTATCTTAATTTTAGCTTATAAATTACCAGGACTATTGGCAGAAGGTGTAGGTAAAATTAGAAGTAACTTATTTGAAAGCATTCAAGGACAACCGACAGTGAGTGTTAGTACGCCAGTTGTTGGTGGGTATCAAGGTGGAGGTGTTGTTACTTCAACCGTTGGTGGTGGCGTATTACAAGGTGCTCAAGGCGGTGCTTTTGCAGCATCTGGCCAGGGCTTAGCAGCTGCAAGTACCATTACATCAACGCAAACGCCATCAGGTGCAACAAGTTCAGCTAGTAATGTTAATGTTAGTTCTTCTGGTGCAGGCTCAGCAACGGCTAAGGGTGCTAAAATTGGTGATGCAGCCTCCATTAGTAGCAGTATATCAGATGATACATTACGAAAACTAAAAGCAACCGTTAAGCAGGCAATGAATGAAAAACCATCCGGTTAAAAAAGCTAAAATTAAACCAATTTGGTTCATAGTATTAATAATTAGCTTTTTATTAAGCTGTTGGTTGATGGTAAGTATTTTAAAATTATTTAATATACAGCTAAGGTATCAAGGAACACAGAGTATGCCTGTAGGTATTTATCTTCAATACCCAGCTAAAGAATATTATATTGGTGATGATATTATTTTTTATCCCAATACTTCTGTGGAAAAGCTGATTCTAAAAAGAGGTTGGTTGTCTGAAAAAGAGCCATTATTAAAAGAAGTTGTAGCATCAAAAGGTGATTTTATTTGTGCTAAAGGCGGCTATTTATGGATTAATCAGCAGAAAATTGCACCAATTCTTAAAAAAGATAGAAAAGGTAGGGCATTACCAGAAATTACATTGTGTCGCTATTTAAATGCGAATGAATTTTGGGTTATGGGTATTAGTAGTCCATATTCATTTGATAGTCGTTATTTTGGTATAGTGAAAAGGCAAAATATCTTAGGCAAGGTGGTTAAATTATGAAGTCAGAAGAAATTATATCAGATCGTAAATTTACAATGCTTAAAACGGCTTTTGGCGATGAGATTTTAGGTTATTTAAATGATGATAAAACAGTTGAGGTGATGTTAAATCCAGATGGACGTGTTCACTATGAGCGTCATGGTGAGGGCAAAGTAGCAACGGATTTATATTTATCAGCGCAGCAAAGTGCGAATATTGTTAAATTAGTTGCTTCTTATAAAAATGGTGTGGCGGATGAGAAGAATCCTGAAGTTGCAACTGATCTACCATTTGGTGGTGCAAGATTCCAAGGTTGGCTGCCACCTGTGGTAGAGCAAGCTTGTTTTTCAATTAGAAGACGTGCCAGTGCTATTTTTACATTAGAAGACTATGTTAAACAAGGTGCGCTGACATTACAACAAAGTGAATTTTTAAAAAAAGCTGTACTAGAACGTAAAAATATTATTATTGTTGGTGGTACAGGCTCAGGTAAAACAACATTTGCAAATGCCTTATTAGATATTTTAACTGGTTCAAATGATCGAATTTTAGTATTAGAAGATTTACCAGAATTACAAGTTAGAGTGGCTGATTTAGTTACCATGACGACTTCACAATCTGTATCAATGCATGACTTAGTTCGAGGTGCTTTAAGAATGCGACCTGATCGAATTATTATTGGTGAAGTAAGAGATGGTTCAGCGCTCGATTTATTAAAAGCTTGGAATACAGGACATCCTGGAGGCTTATGTACACTGCATGCCAATAGTGTAGAAAGTACCCCTTATCGTTTAGAAGATTTAATTCAAGAAGCAGTTGTAACAGTGCCGAGAAGTTTAATCTTACAAGCAGTTGACTTAATTGTATTTATTCAAAGAGATCGTGAGGCTGGTATACGTAAAATTACTGATGTGGTTGAATTATATGGTTATGATGGAGAAAGTTATCAGCTTAATCCTGCTTGTGATTAACTGATAGCTCACCACGTAAGCTAAGTTGCATTTTCTGTTCAATCTCATTTTGTGTTAGATTTTGACCAAATAAATAAAATAATTTAGTCAGTGCCGCTTCATCTGTCATATCGTATCCAGAAATAACGCCTGCTTTTTTTAGTCCTTGACCTGATGCGTAGTTATTCATATTAACAGAGCCAGTTGCACATTGAGTGCAATTAACAATAACCATACCTGATTGGCGAGCTTCTTTTAAAGTACCAAGTAATTTGTCATCTAATGGTGCATTGCCACTACCATAGGTTTTTAAAATTAGGCCATCTAAGCCTGATTGATATAGATGAGATAAGATACTCGAATCAAAGCCAGGGTAGAGTGCAAGTACAGCTACTTGAGAAATATTTAACATTTGAATTTTTAATCCACCGTTAGTTGGTTTAAAGAACCGATCGGTGTAAATTTCAATATCAACAGCTACTTTTCCTAATGCTAAGCAATTTGGTGAGTGGAATGCATCAATAGAAGAAGCGCTACGCTTTGTTGTGCGATTGCCTCTAAATAGTTGTTTATTAAAATAAATACAAACTTCTGGAATCTTATAACTACCAGCTAAGATTAAACTTTCAAGAATATTATTAACAGCATCTGTTCTTAATTCACAAATAGGGATTTGAGCACCGGTACAAATGACTGGCTTATTTAAATTTTTAAGAATAAATGACAGTGCAGATGCAGTATAAGCTAATGTATCCGTACCATGAAGAATAACAAATCCATCATAGTCATCATAATTATTAATAATATCTTTTGCTATAGTTAACCAATTTTCAGGAGTGACATTAGATGAATCGATTAAATTTGGGTATTCACAAATATCAAATTTAGGTAAGGATTCATGATGAAAAATTGGTAATGTATTTAAAAGCTCTGTTAAGTAACCAGGCGCTGTTTGGTAGCCAGAATCAGATGGTAGCATGCCAATTGTGCCACCGGTATAGGCAATGTAGACTTTTTTATTGTTCATTGTATAAGAATAAAAATAGTTAGATGAAAGTAATTAAATTTTTTAACATGCTTTATCAGATTTGTCAAAATAACCTAGCAGTTAATCAGTAATAGTTAGCTAAAGATAAAACTAATAAAGCCACCAGCTTCGAATGTATTATTATCAGGTTCTACAAATCCTTTATCAACTTCAGACTCTTTTATGTTCCAATAGCGAATATATGGTCCCACACCAATTTGAACACGTCGTGAAACTTGATAAGCAATTTCTAATTTTCCATTAAGACCATACCCTTGGGTTTGCTTATTTGAAATGGTGCCGCCAAATGATGCAGGAAGATGACTGTATTGGTAACCAACGATTAAATAGTCATATTCAAAAACACCTCGGTATGACCATTTTCCTTGTTTAAGCTTTATATCAAGCCCAATCGGCCAATAAAAATAGTTTGATTCTCTTAGATAACCAAAATGACCAGTTGTTGTTGTATCGCCACTAGAGTCATTATTGAGATAACGATAACCAAAACCTGTGTATGGTGTAAGTGTAAAACCATTGTTAAATATAAAAGAGTAACCAACAGATGGAGCAATATTAATCAACCAACTATTGTCATTATCTTGATCGCCACTTGAAGTTGAACTATAACTGCCAAAGTTATAGGCACTTCTTACGAATAATCTAACTGAAAATTTATATGGTAGTGGTATTTGGGTCTCTGAGTTTAAACCAATAAGTGGACCTTTTATTTTCATAATGCCAGGTTCTTCATAACGATAGTAACCAAATTCAGGCGATATGCTAATTGAAGCTTTTCTTTTATCTTGTGGTTGATCATTAGCATAAGCAAATTGATAATTTAAAGACAATAAACTTATTATTAAATAGGTAATTGATTTTAGTTTAAAACTCATTGTTAAATCGTCTCCAAAATTTTATAAACTTTCTATTAAAAGTCAGTTTTCCCCTTGTAATATAGGGTAATCCATATTAATGTATGGCAGAGTCTATATTAATGTAACTTGGAGAGCATGAAAATGAAAATAATGACAAAAATATTAACAGCTGCGCTAGTTTCAAGTGCAGTTTTAACTAGTTCAGCAATTGCTGATAGTACAATGAAAATTGGTGTTGTTGATGCAGCAAAAGTTTACCAGCAAGTGCCTCAAGGACAAGCTACTGCAAATAAAGTACGTGATAGTTTAAAGCCAGAAGTACAAGCATTAACTAAAGAACAACAAGATTTAGCAAGCCAAGCTAAGCAATTGGAAAAAGATAAACCAAGTTTATCAGAAGGCGATTTTAATAAAAAACAAGCCCAATTGAATGCAAAAATGCAAGCATTCCAGCAAAAGTATATGCAAATCCGCCAACAAGATACGCAAAAAAGCCAGCAACTAGCACAAGTTTTTGAAAAAGAGTTTTCTCAATCAGTTTCTGAGGTAGGCAAAAAAGAAGGTTATGACTTAATTGTTGTTAAACAAGCAGCACCTTTTTATAAAGATTCATTTGATGTAACAGATGCTATTGTTAAACAAATGGATGCCGATGCATCTAAATCATAATCATTGAATTAAATGATTGTTTGATATAGCTATAAAAAACATTTGCCTTTTTTATAGCTAAAGGATACGTAATTTAAAATATACATAAAGGATATATTATCTATGGCAATTTCCTATAATTTATCTGAATTGGCAATTCAATTGGGGGGTACTTTAAGAGGTGACCCAAAAGCAACTGTTAAAGGTATTGCGACATTAAAAGGTGCTAAAAAAGGTTATTTGTCTTTTTTAGCAAACCCAAAATATATTAATGATTTGAAAAATACAGATGCAACAGCTGTTTTATTAACATCAGATGCTGCAGAGATATGTCCTGTTGATGCAATTGTACTAAAAGATCCTTATTTTGCTTTTGCTAAAGTTGCTGAATTATTTGATAAATCACCAAGGTTAAAACCCGGTATTGATTCAACAGCTAAGATTGATGAAACAGCAAAAATTGATCCTTCAGCTGCAATAGGAGCAAATGTTATTATAGGCGCCCATACAACAATTGGTTCAAACGTGCAAATTTGGGCAAATACTGTGATATCAGATCACTGTCACATTAGTGAAAATGTAATGATTCATCCTAATGTAACGATATGCCATGATGTTAAAATTGGTTCTAATTCCAGAGTCCACCCAGGTGCTGTTATTGGCAGTGATGGTTTTGGTAATGCAAAAGATGAGTCAGGGCAGTGGGTTAAAGTACCACAATTAGGTGGTGTTAGTATTGGTGAAGATGTTGAAATTGGCTCAAACACAACAATTGATCGTGGGACAATTGATGATACAGTAATTCATGATGGTGTTAAAATTGATAATCTAGTGCAGGTAGCACATAATGTACAAATTGGTAAAAATACGGCAATGGCAGCTCAAGCTGGTGTTGCTGGAAGTACTAAAGTTGGTGCTGATTGCCTAATTGGTGGTGCTGCAGGGATTACAGGTCATATTGAAATTGTTGATCATGTTATGGTTGCAGCTAAAGCTGGTGTTAGTAAATCTTTGACAGAGCCAGGTGCCTATGCCTCAGGTACACCAGCTAAACCATATCATCAGTGGCGTAAAAATATTGCTCGTATCAATCGTTTAGATAAGGCTTATGCTAAAATAAAAGAACTTGAGAAAAAAATTGATCAGTTAGAGCAAAAAGATTGATATTTACTTTAATTAAAAATTATTATCAGGAAAAATATTTAGATGGAAAATCAAACAACTACTTCAAAGGATATTTATGAAATTTTGAATTTATTACCTCATAGGTATCCTTTTTTATTAATAGATCGAGTACTTGAAGTTGATGTTGATCATGTTAAGGCAATTAAAAATGTTACAGCTAATGAACCTCATTTTACGGGGCATTTCCCAGAAAACCCTGTAATGCCAGGTGTTTTAATTGTTGAGGCAATGGCGCAGGCGACAGCTTTGGTAGCCCATGCTAGAATAGAAGCAAATATGCTTAAAGGCGACGAAAATAAAATTTTCTTTTTAGCAGGAATTGATAAAGTGAGAATTAAGCGACCTGTTATTCCAGGCGATCAGTTAGTTATTACAGCTGAGCTGATTAAACAAAAAAGTAGTATTTTCTTCTGTAGAGCAGAAGCAAGAGTAGACGGTCAGCTAGTTGCTTCAGCTGATTTGATGGCAGCATACCGGGATAAGGCATTGTGATAGACCCAAAAGCGGTAATATATGAAGGTGCAAAAATTGCATCAGATGTTGAAATTGGCCCTTTTAGTGTAATTGGACCTAATGTAACCATTGGTTCAGGCACTAAAATAGGTCCAAATGTAGTCATTCAAAATACAACAACAATTGGCAAAAACAACCAGATTTTTCAGTTTGCATCGGTTGGTGCAAACCCAATTGATCATACCTATCAAGGTGAAGAAACACGTCTTGAGATTGGTGATGGAAATATTATTCGTGAAGGCGCTACGATACATGGTGGCACGTCAAAAGAAAATAATGTGACGGTATTAGGTAATCAAAACTTGATTATGAATTATGTTCATATTGGTCATGATTGCCGAATTGGTAATCGCGTTACTCTAGTTGGATTTTGCGGTGTAGCAGGCCATGTTAGAATACGGGATTTTGCAACAATTGGTGTTTATTGTGGTATTCATCAGTTTGTTGAGATTGGTGAATATAGCTTTATTGCGCAAGGCTCATTAATTGGTCAGAATGTATTACCTTACTTGATGATCATACCAGGCAAGGATAAACCATCAACACCGTTTGGCTTAAACACAGAAGGCTTAAAGCGAAATGGCTTTTCAAAAGAGACGATTGCTAAGTTGAAGAATGCCTATAAAGTTATTTATAGGCAAGGGCTTAGATTAGAAGAAGCAGCAGTAGCACTGAAAGAATTAGAAGCTGACTGTCCTGAAATTAGAATTATGCGTGAAATGCTTGAAGATACTGATCGAGGTATTGTTCGTTAATGCGTATTGTTTTGGTAGCTGGTGAATTATCAGGTGACCAGTTAGGTCAAAGTTTAGTTACTAAATTAAAAGATGTATACCCTGATGCTATTATTGAAGGCATTGGTGGCCCAGGCATGATTAAAGCCGGATTAACTAGTCTTTATCCGATTGAATATCTATCTGTCATGGGTTTTGTCGAAGTTATCAAACAATTAAATAAAATCCTTAAAGCACGCTTTGGTATGTTGCGTTATTTTAAAAAAAATCCACCTGATATTTATATAGGCATTGATGCGCCTGATTTTAATTTGCCGATTGAAAGAAAATTAAGAAAGCGTGGCGTTAAAACAATACATTATGTTAGTCCATCTGTTTGGGCTTGGCGTGAAGGTCGTGTTAAAGGAATAAAAAAGGCAACAGACTCTATATTAGCTATTTTGCCATTTGAAGTTGATTTTTATCATAAATATGATCATCGAGTGATTTTTGTTGGTCATCCATTAGCAAATGAGATTTCTTTAACTGCTGAGAATACAGATGATATTAGAACGAAGTTGCAACTTGAGTTAAATGAGTTAACGATAGCGATTCTACCAGGTAGCCGTCACCAAGAAGTTGCATTTTTACTACCGGTATTTATGGAAGTTGCAAGAAGAGTAAAGAAAAAATATCCACATTGTCAGTTTGTAATACCCTTAGCTAAACAATCTTTACGAATACATTTTGAACATTATGAGGCTGAATTTGATAAGCTTAGTATTCATTTAGTTGAAGGTAAATCACATCAAGTATTAAAAGCATCTGATGTTGTTTTATTGACATCGGGTACGGCTGCATTAGAAGCAATGTTATATAAAAAACCAATGGTAATGGCTTATAAATTATCACCAATTACATTTTTATTTGCGCGTATGCTAGTTAAAATTCGTATGTTTTCCTTACCAAATATATTAGCTGGTGAAATGATTATTCCTGAGTTAATTCAAAGTGATGCAACAGCGCCTAAATTAGCAGATGAGATGATACAGTTAATTGAAGATAAGTCTTACCAGAGAAAGCTAATTCAAATATTTACTGAATTACATAAACAATTAAAACAAGATTCTGATATGCTTGCTTTAGAAGAAGTGAAGTATTTATTAAATAAGTAATGATATTTTTAACGATAACTGATGCTACGATTTAGTATAATGCCAATAATAGTTAATAAAACTAATGAACCAACACCAAAACCTAAAACATAAATAACAGGATAACCACCATAAGTTGTTTCTAAATCAAAGATAACTTGCCTTAACAGTAACGTTGCTAAAATAGCTGGAATAATTAATCGTATTAGAAAGTTAAACAAGCCAGTTAAATTTAAATTAGATTGTTTTTTAAGATTATAGCGAAGGCGTTCAGCATCATAACACCAGCCAATTGCCATTGCTTGTAGTAAAGAGATAATTAAGACGCCATAACCACCGATAAAGTGATCGACAATATCTAATATATAAAGTCCATTATTACCGCTATAGATAAGGCTTACGATAAATGTTAAAATGATTGTAATTAAAAGTATGCTCTGGCGCTTGATTTTTTGAGTGCCATCCATTGTTGCAGCTAAAATAGCTTCAAATAATGAAACAATCGATGTAAATGCAAGTGCAAAAAGAGCTAAATAAAAAATAGTTGAGAAAAAGCCTTGTCCAAAAGGTAGTAGGGCCAGTGCTTTAGGGAATACAATAAATGCAAGTCCAATACCGCCTTCAACCACTTGATCAATTGGTGTATGTGTGACAGTAGAGTAATAACCTAAGACAGAATAAATAATGATACCACTAAAAAATGCAATTAACGTATCTCCAATAATCACGGCAGTTGCCATTTTTTTGACATTTACTTCCTTTTTTAAAATAGCACCGTAGGCAAACATAACCCCAAAGCCTAATGATAGTGTAAATAAAACTTGGCTTGCAGCATCAAACCATAAATCTAATGAATAAAGTGATGCCCAGTGGGGTTGTAGAAACAATTTTAAACCACTCCAAGCGCCGTTTAATAGTAGAGAATTAATCAATAGAACAATTAACAATATAAATGGAATAGGTGTGATCCACTTAGCAACTCGTGCAATACCTGAGGTGCCTTTATATACTGCAATGTAAATTAAAATTAAGGTAGCTATAACACCAAGTGAAATAGTGACATTTAAATGAGTAACTTGTGAAATGTGGCTTGTTAGGCTTAAAAAATCATTATAGAAATAATCTTGGGCATTAAGTTTCCAAGGAATCGATGGTGATTGGATAGCATAATTAATTACCCAGCTTGTAATGACTAAATAGTAAGTTAAAACACCAAAAGATATCAGTACTGCTAGCCAACCAATAATTTTAAATTTAGAAGTATTGCCAATCGAGCCTAGCGCTTTAGGTGCGCCAAAGCGAGTGATTTGTCCTAAACCAATTTCCATAATTAAAAGTGGTAAACCTAAAACTAAAAGACAAATGAAGTATGCAATAAAAAAAGCGCCACCGCCATGCTCATAAGCTAAATATGGAAAACGCCAAACATTACCTAGGCCCGCTGCGGAGCCAACTGCTGCAAGAACGAAAATCCAGCCCGATTTAAAATTATCTCGCGTCATTAAAAATCATCCAATTAAAATTAATTTACAGAGGGAATATACCATAAATCAATTAAAAGACTAAGTGTAGACTTCAGTTTTATCTTGGCTAATTGTATTTTATAAAGTATTTTTGATTGTTATGAAGTTTGTCCAATATAACGTATGCTTCTACCTTCATAAATATGATCTTCAATGGTTTCAAGCGATACATTTTTTGTCTCTGGCATTACTCTAATAAATATGATTAATGCAACAAGTGTTAATATGGCATATAAATAAAATGTATGATCAATGCCTAAGTAATCAACTAAAACTAAAAAACTAACGCTAACTAAAAAATTAAATCCCCAATTAGCACAATTGGCAATTGCCATACCTTTTTCTCTTGCCGAAAGCGGAAAAATTTCAGCCATTAATACATAAGGTAAGCCACCTAAACTAACAGCAAAAAAGAAGATAAATAAGAGTACTGCGAATAAGGCAATAATGCCACTGATATCGCCAAATGAATGAGACAATGCAGCACCACAGACAAATAAAGCAAAAATTTGGCCAATCATACCATAAATTAGTAACATTCTACGTCCTAGTGTTTCAATAATCCAAATAGCAATCACAGTAGATAAAACATTAACTAAGCCACAAATAATCGTTGCAATTGTTGCTGTATTATTAGCAAAAAAATGTAAATTAGCGTCTTTAAAAATATGTGTTGAATAATAAAAAATTGTATTTACACCTGTTAACTGTTGAGCAACAAATAATCCAAATGCAAGGCAGACTAATTTAAAAAGGTGTTTATCTTTTAAAATACTAATCAGAGATTTTTGTTTATGTGCTACAGCATGATTTAAGCCCTCAAGTATTTGATTTACTTCTGATGGCGCATTTAATTTTTCTATAACGTTTTTTGCTTTATTTTTCTTTTCTTTCATATAAAGCCAGCGAGGTGATTGAGGTAGAAAAATCATTCCAATGACAAGTAAGCTTGATGGTAGTACACCAAATAAAAACATGCCACGCCAATTATCTTCAAAAAAATGGTTAATAATAAACGCCATTACAAGACCAATAGTGACAGCTAGTTGGAATAATACAACTAATGCACCACGCACTCTAGTTGGTGCAATTTCAGATAAATACATTGGCACAATGGTAGCTGACAAACCAATTGAAATTCCCATAAATAAACGACCAATTTCAACAAGTAAAGTACGATCTGCAATGCTAACAAGAATCGTTGATAGTAAAAATAAAACTCCTGAGATAAAAATACTGTATTTTCTACCCAGACGATTTGCAAAAATTGGGCTAATCATTGAACCAAAGAGTGCACCTAAAGGTACTGAAGCAACAATTAATCCTTTTAGAAAATCATGTTTAATATTTAGTTCAATTGACATCGGTGTTAAAGCACCATTAATAACACCAGTATCATATCCAAATAATAAGCCAGCAATTGCAGCAACAATAGCGATGATATAGACAATTTTTTGATTTGACTGATCCATAAATTTCTCATTTCATCCAGTTTGAAGGTTAAGGAATACTATAGTATCAGATTAATTAATCTCTGAGAAATTTTAAGTTTAATTTTTTGTGTTTATTTTAAACGGTTTCTTTCAGCTTATTCGAGAGATTAATTTTCTTTAAATAAACTAGCAAAAGACTAATTGCTGCAGGAGTAACGCCAGAAATCCTTGATGCTTGTGCAATTGTTGTTGGTTTTGCATCAATTAATTTTTGACGTACTTCATTTGATAGGCCTTGAATACGTTGATAATCTAAAGTTTGTGGAATTTGTAAAGATTCCATTTCTTTGTGTTTTTCAACCTCATGATATTGGCGTGTAATATAACCATCATATTTAGCTTGAATTTCAATTTGTTCTGTCGCTTGCGTATGTTCAATTTTAGGGCCAATCGCCTCGACAAGCATTAATTTTTCATAGCTCATTTCAGGGCGCTTAAGTAGGTCAAAAGCATTAACATCAGATGTAACTGGCTGAGGCAGTATCGTTTCTAATTCTTTTGCTTTTGGGCTTTTAGGTCCAATCCATAATTTGCGCAAGCGATTAATTTCATTTTCAATTAATTGTTGTTTTTCTTCAAAGATAAGCCAACGCTTTTTATCAACTAAACCAAGCTTATAGCCAGTTGGCGTTAACCTTAAATCAGCATTATCTTCGCGAAGTATCAAGCGGTATTCTGCACGTGATGTAAACATACGGTAAGGCTCTAAAGTACCGTTGGTAATTAAATCATCAATTAATACACCAATATAGGCTTCATCACGTCTAGGGTACCACGATTCTTTATTTTGGGTGATTAATGCTGCATTTAAACCTGCAATAAGCCCTTGAGCTGCTGCTTCTTCATAACCTGTTGTGCCATTAATCTGACCTGCAAAAAACAGCTGATTAATATATTTAGTTTCAAGCGTTGGTTTAAGGTCTCTTGGGTCAAAAAAGTCATATTCAATGGCATAGCCTGGGCGAGTTATATGGGCATTTTCAAATCCCTTCATTGAACGAACAATGTTAAGCTGTACATCAAAAGGTAGCGATGTTGAAATACCATTTGGGTATAACTCTGTACTATTAAGCCCTTCAGGCTCGACAAATATCTGATGACTTGATTTATCAGCAAAGCGTACAATTTTATCCTCAATGGATGGACAATAACGTGGGCCAATACCTTCAATAATCCCGCCATACATTGCTGAACGATTAAGGTTATCACGAATAATTTGATGTGTTTTTTCATTAGTATGGGTAATATGGCAAGGCACTTGTTCAGGGTGTTCACTAATATTACCTAAAAATGAAAAAACAGGTGTTGGATTATCGCCTGGTTGAACTTGCATGACTGAAAAGTCGACCGTTTTAGCATCTATTCGAGGCGGTGTACCAGTTTTAAGACGACCCACACGAAATGGCAGTGCGCGTAGTCGTTCGGCTAATGCATTACTGGGTGGGTCGCCAGCGCGTCCACCTTGGAAATTATTAAATCCAATATGGATTTTACCACCTAAAAACGTACCGACCGTTAAAATAACACAGTTTGCTCTAAAGCTAAGCCCCATTTGCGTAATAACGCCACAAACACGATCATTTTCAACAATTAAATCATCGACTGATTGCTGAAATAAGGTTAAGTTTTCTTGATTCTGCAATCTTTTTTGGACAGCTTCTTTATATAAAGCACGGTCTGCTTGTGCTCGAGTAGCTCTAACAGCAGGGCCTTTTCTTGAATTTAAAGTACGAAACTGAATACCGCCTTCATCAATAGCATTTGCCATAATACCACCTAAGGCATCAATTTCTTTGACAAGATGACCTTTACCAATACCACCAATAGCTGGATTACATGACATTTGGCCAATGGTATCTAAATTCTGTGTTAACAATAATGTTTTTGCCCCCATTCGAGCACTAGCGCTTGCCGCTTCTGTACCAGCATGCCCACCACCGACAACAATAACATCGTAATGTTCAGGATAAATCATTTATTTGCCTTTAAATTTAAACTTTTATTATTTTATATTTTTCATACTTAAAATGCTGGCAATATTTTATCTTAAAATGCCTAAAGATGCTAGAGATTAAATTTTGATCAAGTGGTTTTATATAAAAAGATAGTTATTGATGTTAGATAATTGCTTTGTCAGTTTGTAGCTGTGATAAAACTTTTGCTGTATCTAGGCGTATATAATTAGATTGAATTTGTTGTGTTGATACTTCTGTTGTTGGTGTTAGAGTAATGTAATAACCATCAATGTTATTAAGAGCAATTATATCATCAACATCTTTTTTTAAGTTCTTACTACCAATAACAAAGTTATCATCACAATGTTGCTGATAGGTATTAACACAAAGTATTTCTTTAGCACGTTTAACCACATCTTTTTTACGATTACCAACTAAATAAGCTACCTCATGAATTTCACCAAAGAAATCTTTTTGATAACCTCCAAAGTTTATACAGTAAAGTTGATTGGTAGTTTCATTCTCTAGTGGCTCAGATGACAGTGAAATACGATAACCATCAACAATATCAAGTTCTAAGGAAGCATCTATATGTAAGCTTTTATATGTATTGCCAAACCATTTTTCAACTAATTTAGGATACGTTTCTTCTAAAGTATTACCAACAGTAAAGACCAAATCATGTAGTTCAATATGCGCACCATCTGTTCTACCACCTAACATAACTGCAAAAAGTTTTTTATCCATTTTAATTATCCTTTGGCTAAATTCTAAAGAAAGTTATTTTATCATATTTATAGGCTTAGATAAGATTTTAAATGTTGAATCTGATATTGGCTTTGATATTCAACTTCAGATAATTGATAGATATCTTTTTTAATGATATTTTCAAGTGCTAGTAGAACAGTTTCGTCATATTTAGTACCCTTGGATTCATTTATAATTTGAATCACTAAGTCTAATTCTATAGATTGCTTATAGGCTCTTTTTGAATATAATGCATCAAATAAGTCAGCAACTGCAATGATTTTGGCTTCAAAACAAATTTGACTGCCTTTTAATCCATAAGGATAGCCACTGCCATCTATTTTTTCATGATGTTGTTCGATCATTTTTGTAACTGGCCATGGAAAATGTATATGGTTTAGAAGTTCTGAACCTATTTTTGGATGATTTTTCACTAGATTAAATGTTTCTTCAGATAATTTTACGGGCGTATTTAAGGTATTAAGGGGTATGGCTAATTTGCCAATATCATGAAGTAGGGCACCAATTTTAAGACCTTTAGTTTGAAAAGAAGATAAGTTTAATTGTTGAGCAATTTTACCTGCTAGCATAGAGACACGTTCAGAGTGTAATGCCGTATCAACATCATAAGCCTTTAAAATTTTCATTAATGATATAATTAAATCAGTTTCTGTATATCTAAATAGTACATGATTAACATTCATAAGAGCGTTTATCTATATTATAAATTGTATATAGTTAATTATAATATAGAAAATTATTTTTATATAAATCTAAGGGTTGTTACTAAATAATATGTTGTAATTTATAAGGTTTTTATTAACGATAAGTCATTTTATTTAAAATTAATTTTTGTATATACCATTAACTAAGCTATTAACTTCATCTAGTGGTAAGGATTTTTCGATGAAAGAGTCAGGTCTAACGAGTATGGCTTGATTAGAATATTTAGATTCATTGCTCCAGTAGCCATTTTTATGCTTATTTGGATAAATTTGAATTATATTAATAAATTTGGGTAGTTTGGGTGGTATTGTATTATTGCTAAAAATTAATAAGTTAAATTTAGTATATTCTAAAAGCGAGTATATTTTTAGCTTTTTCGTTGAGTTAAAAACTTCAAAGTCAAATAGTCTTTCGCCCTGTAGACCTTGATTTCCATAGCGCACACCCATTCCTGTAATGAAGCCTGCATATTTTTGTATGATTTTTACATAGTTTTGTGCATGGTTGCTATTTTCTTGGGAATATTTAGTTGCACGAACGAGATCTCCAGATGCTTTGATGACAGCATTAGCAATTGGTTTACGTTCCTCTTCATAACTTTGTAAGATTTTTTTGGGAAAGTTAAAGTTTAATACCATATTTAGTTTCCAAATAAGATTAAAGGCATCGGCAAGTCCTGTATTTAAACCTTGTCCTCCATTAACTGAATGGACATGACATGCATCACCAGCAAGAAAAATACGCTCATTAATTAAGAATTTTTCAGCAACAGATTCTTTAACTGAAAACTGCGAAAACCAAACAATTTTTTCAAAGTTTAAGTAATGGGGTTTCATAGCTTGATTTATTTTATAAACTGCTTTTTCTAGGGTGAAATTCTTAGTATCCATTCGAACATAAAATCTATCAATTTGACCCTCTCTTGGAATCCATGCGACATCAGATGTTTCAGATTGAAAAACAATAATTTCAGGAACTTTATTAAAGTTTGAATTAATGACTCCATCAATAACAGCCCAAATTATTTGTGGACGAGTAATTTCAAAAGGGATATTAAAGTAGTTTCTGACAAAAGAGTGCGCACCATCTGCACCAATTATATACTTTGATTGAATAATTTCTCCATTATCAAGTGTTGTAAAACATGTTTCATCTTCAAGTGTAATGCTTTTAATTTCAGTTAAACGCTTAACTGAATTGCCAGTTTCTGTTAATTTTTGATCAAGTAAATTTTCAATGTAAGACTGACCAAGCATTAGGAAATGTTTATGGAAGCAACCTTCTAATTCATCCCACCATGAAGATTGACGTGAGATAAACTGACCATTTTTCCATACAGAACTGGTATTGCATGTTTTACCTAAGGGATAAAGATCTTTAAATAAATCAATTAACTCTAAGTATTGTAGAGAACGAGCATTTAACGCATCTGCTCTACCAACAGTTAAAGGGTGTGCTGATTTATCAATCGTCATTATTTGCATACCACAAAGTTGACCAAGGTATGAACACATTAAGCCTACAGGACCTGCACCAATAATTAAAATATCAACGGTTTGTCTTTTTGCTTTCATTTGTATGACTCTAAACTAGGATTATCAAAGGGTGGATTACTTAAAACTTGAACTCGCTGAAGGTGGCGGGGTGATTTAGATACAAATGCTTCTCTACCGTGTAACAGTGAAAAATTATCTGCAATAACGACATCATTTTCTTGCCATTGATGTGCATAACAGTGATTTACATCATATAGTGTTTTTTGTAAGTCTTGATGAAAATCATTTAATTGGTTATCTTTAAGATCTTTAAAATGCATATCTGGCAGGTTAATAAATGTTTCATTTTGAATAGAAACGGGTTCATTATAACGAATAACTGAAATGTTTTTATAAGGGTGTTTTGTAATCACTGGTGATATAGTTTTACTATGATAGAACTCCATTTCTCTTTGATAAGTGCCAGTGATATTATTCCAGAGCTTTTTTTGCTTAACTGAAGCATGTTCTAAAGCAGAGATAGTATTTGAAAAAACTGTTCTACCACCTTGGTTAATTTTGGGTGCTTTCAAACAATGAAAAATTTGATATTCAGGGATTTGTTTACGATACATACCATCCCAATGTAGCGGCATATAACTGTGATCAAAAATATGATCTTTAGGATTATCTTGCTCAGTTAATTCAAGTACTTTACCAAATGGCCAAATACTAATTTCTCCCCAAAGTTGACAATAATTAGAAAAATCATCTTTATTGTTAAAGGTAGTAAAATTTCTTAGTACAATAAGTTGATTATCATGAAATAAATTGCGTAATATTTCGATGCTTACATCATTTATATGTCTGTCTTTTGAAGTAGGCTCAATTAATACACCAAAAGGCTTAAGATAAGTTTGTTTATAATTCATATGAACTTCCTTAATTTTAATTCATATTATCTTCATGTAATTGATAATGACTTGGACGCCCATCAGGGAAATAGATTAGCTTGGCACCTAAAGATTCGGCTTGTGATCGTTTTAGTAAAATATATTGATCATTACGTTTGACAGCAACACCATGCCAAGGTGTCATCCAAACTTCATTAGCAATTAAGCGGATGCCTAGCTTTTCAGAGCCACATGTGTGTGGATGAATTGATAATCTAACGGCGTAAGGAAAATAGGCTTTGATTAATTGACTCCAAGCATTGCTTCTTCTAATCACTTCATATGCTTTTTGGCGAGATTCTTTTTGCAAAGTGGTATTACTTTTTAATTGACCAGGATATTTAGCATCTTCAAATAAGAAGCGAGTAATACCACGATAGAGTCGATTTAATGATTGTTCTTCTATACTTGATGATTGATTTGTACCTTGGCGAATTTTGTTTTTGATATTCTCAATTGACTCACCATAATTTTCCATTAATTGCTGACGCATTTGAGTAAAACTAACCTTGCTATATAAATGATCAAGATTAAATGTTGAAATATCAGAAAGTGACATTGTTTTAATGAGTCTGTCTAATTCGGTTTGATAAGCAGTAACATGCTGTTCTTGCATTCCTATAACATCACTAAATACTCTACCATCTGAACATAAAATTATTTTTATACCAGGTTGGTAGAATTGTTTAATCTTCTGACAAAGTGTTGCAAAGAATTTAAGTGAAATAATCTCAGCATAATCTGGTAAATAACCCAGTACTTTTTCACTATTAGGTGACTTTCCAGGAAAAGCAGGTAGTACAAATATGATCGGTTTATTCTTTTTAACAGCCAATATAATATTAGGCAAAAATTTATGAGTGCATTTTTGGCAGTTTACACCTTTACATGAATAAAACGACTCAGGCAAGCGTCTATAATCAATAACTTCAGCAAGTATTTTTTTAGCAATCAACATGTCTTTGTCTTGAGGGTGATTAGTTAATGTATATTGATTATTTAATTCTGCAAGCTCTGTTGTCATTTGATCATCCAGTTGATTAATTTATGATTATATTAATTACTTTAATCCTTTGTTTAAATTAGCTATCATCTATCTATGTAATAGGTAATATTAATATCTAAAATTAAATGAATTTTAATGACATCCAATATTTTATTGAAGTAGCTAAAAAAGAATCCATAACGCATGCTGCGGAGTGTATAGGCATCACACAACCATCATTAAGTTTAAGTATTAAAAGGCTTGAGACAGCGATTGGAACTAAGCTATTTAACCGGCTTAAGACGGGTGTTAAGCTAACACCTTCTGGAAGAACATTTTTTAAACATGCCAAAGAGCTTGAGCGTGCATGGAATTTAGTTAAACATGCAACTTATGATGCGAATCACAAACTATCTGGTACAATTACGATTGGCTGTCACCCGATGGTACCTAACCATCATTTACCAAAGTCATTTTTTACATTTCTCAAAGAGCATGATGGACTTAATATTTGTTTTAATCATGCATTATCAAGAGAAATAAATGAAGCTGTGATCAATTTACAAGTTGATTTAGGTATTGTGGTCAATCCTAATAAACATCCTGATTTAGTAATTAAAAGAATGCATCAGGATCAAATTAGTTTATGGCATAATCTAGGCGATGATGAACTTTACTTAAATAATTTAACGATCATTTGTGATATGAATTTAAAACAGTCTCGTTATCTTATGATGCATTTAAAACAACGTAAAGATATTCAAATTAAGCGTATTATTGAAAGTAATAGTTTTGAAGTTTTAGCAAGGCTTGTAGATGAAAAAGTGGGTGTTGCTATGTTGCCTAGAAGTTATAGCCAGTCGAGTCAGTATGCATTTAAGCCATTATTAGAAGAATTACGTTATGTAGATGATATCTGTTTAGTCTATCGCCATGAAAATCGTTATATTAAGTCGATTGCAAGTATTATTCATTTGCTTTCCAATATTGAAAAAGCAGGGTGAAATTAATTAAGTTTGTTGTAGTTTTTTTAGATTTTTTAACTTAAAGAGATTCATTCCAACTGTTACAGGGGAATATTTCATTATAAGTAATATTTAAATATTATATTTTTATTAAAATAATTACAAAAAATTTGATATATCTTATGGTTGCTATGTATTATTATTAATATGATTATTTGGTTAATACTGTCTAATTAAAGGCGAATATATTAATAATGTGATGTTAAAATGATAAAAAAGATAACAAATATATTTCAACTTCTCAATCATATTGAATTTGGAGTAACTTTTATACGGTTAATATTGTTATTTGGACTGTTTTTTTCTCAAATACAAGCAACAGAAATCACCTTGATTAAAGATAGTCTGACAAGATCTAATAACAATTGTATTTTATTATTATCTGGTCATCCAGATAGCAAATTTTGCCAACAGCAGCTAAAGCATGTTGTAGCGCAGACAAAAAATGTATTTCCAGGAAAAAATGCGAATATAGTAACTGGGCAGCGCGTTGGTGGTATATTTGCTGTTTATCAAAATGATTTAGAATGTTATATCAGTTGTGGTTATAAAGATTTAAATTTTAAAAAAAGGCTTAATGAGCATAGTGTCTTTGAAATTGCATCAGTTACTAAGACTTTTACAGCAACTATTTTAGGGGTAATGCAGATTCAAAAGAAACTAAATTCTTTGGATTTTGTAAAGCCTAACTTACCGTTGGGTTTTACATTTGCATCAAATGAAATGAATGTTACTTATCAACAGCTTGCAACATTTTCTGGTGGCTTTTCTTACTCAGATCCACCAAATGCAATTAACCCTAGTACGACTACTTTTCCTCAGAGTAGCTTTGAGGCTGATATTAATAACCTTAATCCAGCAGAGCCACCTTCAACTACAGTTTATACAGTGAATCCACTACAGTATTTACCAACAGTTAATGTTTATTCAAATTCAAGCTATGGACTGCTTGGGCAAATCCTTGCAAATATTCACTATCCAGGTGTAGCATTTAATGATTCGGTTTTAAATGCGCTTTATTGTGATTTCATATTAAATCCGTTACGTATGAGTAAAACAAATGTTTGTACTCCGTCACAAACTAAGAATAAGCGTTGTACATCTTATAACTCTATTTGTAAATTTCAGGCAGGTTGGCTGATATTAATGGATTTTGTTCCAGGTTATAGAGTTAATAATACAAGCCATATTTTTGAGTCTGCACCATTTTTTCCATATCAACCCTGGGCGGCAGCAGGTTCACTGCGCTCTACTGCATTAGATATGATGAAGTATATGAAGATGATATTAGGAGTGACAAATACATCAAAGTTAACAGATGGGGCAAATCTTGGTTTGTCAGGTAATTATTATCTTCCTATTCCACAAGGACAAAAAGCACGTATTAATCATCCAGCTCCAAATAGCCCAGCTTATCAAGGGTGGGCATGGGTAGTATTACCTGAAAATGCTAATAAAAACCCTAATAAAATACAGTTTAAACTAGGTGGTCATTCAGGATTTAATAGCTTTATCGGTGTGGATATGACATTAGGCTATTCTATTGTTATTCTTACAAATACAGGCCCTGATCATAAAGGCAGGGTTAATCCTAATGTTGATAGTAGTTTACAGCGTATTGGGGTTAATATAATGGTTGAAACTGCAAAGGAAAGAATTAATTAATTTTTTTATATTCTTTTTTTCTTCAATATTTTTAAATAAACAGAATATATATTAATCTACAGTTGGATTATTATAAAGTTAGTCAAAAATGTGACTGATTTATTTTGAAGTAAACTTTATTATAAATAATAATAAATAATTTATAAATCAATACTATATATTGAAAAATAATTATGGTAACTGCTTGGGTTATATTAATTATATAATTCATTAAATTCATTTAATAAATTAAGGAAATTCCATTATGTATTCAGAATTTATAGTTTAACCTTTTGAAGAGGTTGAAGTTTCTAGTAAGCCTAGTTCTAATACATATTTTACAAGCTCAGCTGGCAATAAATTTGGAGATAATGCAAAATTTTTTGTTGGCCTTCCTGATATCTATGAAAAATTGAGTTCAGAATTTGAAGCTGAGTCTATATCAATGCTAGAGAGGTATGAAGAAACGCACGAGCATGCAGTCGCTCAACTATCAAATCAAGATACACAAAAGTGTTTTACTGCAATCACTTTTTTGATTGCATCTTTATATCAGTTAAATGAACATTCCGACTATACAAATGCTAAATTAGATAAAGATCAAATATCAAACATGATAAACTCTTTATCCCCAAAGCAAATTATTAATATTTACGATAATCATAACTCATATGGTATTCATTGGACTAATAGCTTATCAAAGCAATTAAATGTCAATCAGAAAGTTGAGTCGCCAGAGCCTTTACTTTATAACCAAGGGAATAAACGAAGTGAATATATATCTAGGTTAGCAAGTAAGCCTATGATACCTAATTAACTTTTATCAATTATACTTTAGTAGTGATTATAGATACTTAAATTCATATTATTTTAAGATATAGCAGTTACTTGTCTTCCCTTTATTACTGGATCTCTTTGATCGATTAATTCAGCCCATCGAATTAAATTTGGGTAGTCCTGTATACTTAAAAATTCTCCTGCCTCATAAATACTACGATCTAGTGCGATATGGCCATACCAAGGAAAAATAGCAATATCCGCAATTGTATAGTCATTTCCACTAATATATTGGTATTTGGCTAATTGCTGATCTAGTACATCTAGTTGACGTTTTAATTCCATGGTAAATCGATCTATACAGTACTGTATTTTTATTGGTGCAAATTTGTAAAAATGGCCAAAGCCACCACCGATGTATGGCGCGCTTCCTATTTGCCAGAATAACCAATTCAAGCATTCAGTACGCTTATGCAACTCATTTGAAATTAATGCATTAAACTTTTCTGCTAAATATAATAAAATCGACCCTGATTCAAATATTCGAATACTTGGGTTGACACTATTATCGACAAGTGCAGGGATTTTTGAATTTGGGTTTATATTGACAAAGCCACTAGAAAACTGATCACCATCACCAATATTAATCGTATGTGCATCATATTCTGCACCTTTATGCCCTAATGCTAATAACTCCTCAAGCATAATACCAATTTTAATACCATTAGGCGTTGCAAGAGAGTATAGTTGAAGTGGTTTATTACCTACTGGTAGCTCTTTTTCAAATCTTGCACCTGCGGTTGGTTGATTGATAGAACCCCAAGTACCACCAGGGTTAGTTTCAGGACTCCAAACTTTAGGTAGTATATATTCTTCATTTTCCATTTTAATATTCCAGGTTAATCATGTGCTTATTCAATATAGCATAACTTGTAATAGTAGTGATGCTACTATTTGTTTTATTGAAGGTGAGACTCAATAAATGCTGCGTTGCAGTATACTTTATAAGGGATTGAGAGTTTTCTAAAATTTGTGAAATATGTTTGGTATGCAGGTGGATGGGGCTTGTTTATATCATTATGACTTTAGCGTTTATTAATAATTTTATTACATAATTCTTCTATATAGCTAACTGATTGGTTGATTTCTTGAGTAATTTCATCATTTGAGGGGTCAGTATTTTGTAAAACATTTTCTTTTGCTAATAGTTCAAAATCATCTTGAGTAGAGTTATGACCGCTGTCATTGTAAATTCGTAGTAGAGAAATGCATTCCAATTTAATTTTATCCCATATATTTAGTATATTATCAAAAGAAGATGATTGATCTTTTCCAAATAACGACTCAAAAAGTGGCTTAAGTTTTACTAATTCTACTCTTGAGTTTTCTCTATCATCAAGACGTAATAGTACAACTCCATATTTTGGGTGTTGCTTTGCAAGTTTTATCAAATTATTAGTTTCATCCAAATTAGCAAGTCGATGTTTTTCACCTTCATATAGAGAAGGATGCCTAATATAATTAATATCTGACCTTATTTTGTGAAAAACATAAATTAACTCTTTTATTAATAAAAACTTTTCTTTCCATATTTCAGTTCTTTTGAACTCTTGAAAATATAATCCCAAGTATTGCTGAGGCCGCAATTATAATATTTGCAATGGCTCCTAAAATTTGTAAACAACTCATTTTCTTATAAACTTATTTAAGCAGCTTTATAAAAAAAGTATAGTTTATAATGAAAGATTTAGTATTAACTTATGCTTTATCATTAGCATAATAGTGTGGAATATACTATCCTAGTATTTTATTTTTTATGATTTATAAAAGTATAGAATAAAAGATATGATATTATATGATTATATAAATTAGTTGTGATATTATTTATTATGTATATTTTAATATAAATCATTTTGTTAAATCTGCTTTGGTTGTTATGATATATTTATTTTTATGAATTTGAGAATATTAACAAATATATAAAAATTGAATTATACAGTTTTTAGGCTTATACTAGTTAATGACATAGCCGCTATGCCTCTGATTAAAGCACACTTTAGCGGCTTTTGTATTTTAGAGGGATATATGGGATTTAATAAACCTGCACTATCTTTACTAGCTCAGGTTAAACTACTAAAATCACGAGGATTAATAATCAATGATGACCAACGTGTTATAAGATATTTAGAGCATATAGGTTATTATCGTCTTTCTGCTTATATGATACCATTTTATAACGATAAAAAAGTTCATCAATTTAAGGAAAGTACAAGTTTTGATGATCTACTAAATTTATATATTTATGATCGTAAATTAAGATTGTTATTATTAGAAGCAATAGAAAGGATTGAAGTTTCATTCTGAAGTGGTGTAACAAACTTATTTTGTGGGGAGCTTGGCCCGCATGGATATTTGAAGTCTAAATATTTTGATACTCGTTATGATCATAAAACACTTGTTAGCAAGATTGAGAAGAAGTGAATAAAAAGAAAGAAGCTTTTATAGGGTATTATATAAAAAAGTACTCCTCTCCTAAGCTTCCACCAATGTGGATGTCCATTCACTTATTAACATTTAAAGAGTTAGTGATATTGTATCAAAATATTAGTTATAAAAATCTAAAATCTAGAATAGCAAGTACCTATGGCTTAAAAGATCCTGTGTTATCATCATGGATGCGTTCATTATCTGATTTAAGAAATTTTTGCGCTCATCATTCACGTATTTGGAATAGAGTATTTGGCTCAAACGCAGTTTTACCAAAAGTAAAACCAAAGCATTGGCTTAAATATTTACCAGGCTCTATAGGCAATAATAAGATAGTTCCTAAAAAAAGCTTGTATTATCAGGTTGTGATTATTTGGTATTTTTTATCGCAAATGAATATTTATTCAACTTGGTTGGAAAGGGTAGAGGCATTATCAAAAGAGCATAATATAGATATGATTTATCTTAGATTTCCATTGAATTGAAAAAATGATTCATTCTGGAATAGTTAAATTTGAAAAACGATTTAGTGCTTAAACATTAACATAATAAATTAACTTAAAATTTTGATGATTTTTCATTAAGTATTTAAGATACCTGTTATTAATATTTTTCTTAACTGATAAAATAAGGTTTAAAATCATGGAAGAAATAAAAAAAATATTTAATGCTTTAAAATTTGGTTTGCCCATTTTCACCGTTTTATTTGTGGGGCTTATCTATATAACAGGTATGGATGAACGGGTGTATCGATATGCAATGATGGGGTTTAATATGGATATTTTCCATTATGATAGAAATGTCATTGTGTTTGATGGTTTTGTCATTTTTTTAAATTGGTTAAATAACTTGTCACCTTTTCCCCTATTGAAGTCATTTATTGTAATATCGATAATCTATCTTTTTGGTTTGCGACTTATCTATTGGTTTGTGGTTAAGTTAGCAAGAATTGCGCTATGGTTAACTCGTAAAACTCCATATTTAAGGAAAAAATCTAGAAATCCGAATATGAGGCACATTATCAAAAATGCAAAGTACAGATCATATAAAGAATTTGTTGAAATATATAAACTTAATAACGTAATCCCAATATCAATGATGCTATTATTATCATTTAGTCTGCCGTTTTATATTTTGCTAAACACATTAACCTATTCTGAGCAGCAAGTTGATAATGGTTTTAAGGAAATGATCCTTCGTGCCGATTCAAATGCAAATAGTATTCCACTTTACAGTGACACAGATTATTTATTTTTGTATTTAACTAAAAAACATAAAATTGCTTTGATTCCATTAAATGAATACCTTTTACATAAAAATGAAGTTGAAAAAAACTTAAAACAATATGTTACCACAACGCCCAGTGAGCAATTTAGAAATTTATATAATTCTACTATGGCAAAAAATAAAAATGTTGAAACTACGGCATAGTCACGATAACCACATTCCATTTTCTTTCTTAGTCTATACTAACAAAACAGTACTCTTATTAAGATAATGGGATATTTTATGAAACGAGAAAAAAAGACTTTCAAATTTAAGGTAGTAATTAATTTACTGATATTATTGTTTGTTCTAAACCTACCTTTAAATTCTTATGCTTCGGATACCTCTAATAACCACTATTTTGATAACTTAAAGCAGATGTTTAGTCAAATGGTTGAAGCAAAAAAAATTGACTTAATGAGCACCTTTTATCATAAAGATTTTATTTTATATAGTAATGGTACAACAATGGACTATGATGACTTTTATAACTCACATAAAAAAATATATCAGACAAATGTTGGTTACAAAATAGATTATGATACTAACACTATAGTTGAACAAGAGAATAAAATTGCTTGTAGGTTATTTATTACTGTAACCAAGCCAAAACAGCCACCACAAAAGATAGAAGTAATCCTAGTAGCAGAATACAAAAATAATAAAATCTATAGATTATGGGAATTAACTTATCCAAATTGGCGTAAATCAAAAACATTTAAAAATGTTAAATAAAAAATTACTCCATAAACTTAAAAGATTTAGTGATCAAATAGAGAAATTTGTAGTATGAAATAATACATTGCTTATGGCATTAAAAAAGCGAAACAAAAGCGATTTTTTTATGACGCAGAGTGGGCTTTAGGCGGGTGAATAAATCCTACTAAGTTATTGTACCTTTTTCTATATTTCAGATCATTTAGAAATGCTAGAATTTATTTTATGAGAAAGAGTGATCTTGTAAATATCTTAGTTGGGCAGAGTCAGCATTAATTTTTTCTCTTTCAGACCATCCTTCACGATAGAAGAGACTACCAGGTACTGGTAAAAGTTCTTCATTATATGGCATAAAGCCATAAGATTGACTAATTTCTATAAGAATGCTAAAAGCAGTATCTTTTAATGAAGCTGATGAACGATCAATAGAAAAGTTCGACTTATCTAATGATGCAGAAGACGTTTCTGCAATAATTTTCATTAAATCAATTAATATCCTATCTAACCTTTCAATATCATCTTGATTATTGTCTCTATGGTATCGTATCTTATTTAAAATAAGTGATGTTTCCTTATCTTCACAGCATAACAAATTATTTATAATAGATTGTAAGTTTTGTTTTTTAATTTTGTATTGGTTACGATTTTTTTCATTATAACCATCTGTTTTTTTTCTTTTATTGATTTCTGCTAATTGACTTAAACTTTTATTAAAGAATTTAACAAGACTTTCTAAATTATTATAAGTAGTTTTAGTATTAGCATTTTGAGAGGAGCTGGAAATAGAAAAAAAGTACGTTTTTGACTTTTTAGGTTTCTCTAGTGAAATGTTTATGTTCTTTTTGATATCTTCATCCTGTAATAAATTATTTACTATATCTAAAAGTTTAACTAATTTACCCAATTCAGAATTATTCATTAAATTGACTATATTAAGAGTAATAGTTATTTCATTTGATAACTGCTGCATTTGAGTTTTCATTTGCTTTATATGGTCATCTGTTGGTTTAGTAACTACCTGATCAAAGCTATCAATTAAATTTCGTATCTGATCTTTTAAATTGATTAACTTATCTTCTTCTATTTTTTTAAGTTTTTCACCATACTTATCTTGGGCAGGATTAGGCATCTTTTTCCTCCAGCATTAATTATTTAGCCATAATAAATGAAGCATTGCATTATATATTGAAGCGTAATATAGTGCAACTATTAATCTATTGTAAAGTTAACTGGAGACTAATTAGCGATGAAAAACTAATTTAGTGCTTTTTAATATAATCAAATTCTTGTAGTGAAAGTGTATATAAAATAAATGCTTACAGAAATTTAGAATATCAGAACACATTATTTAAGTAGGTTTTGCACTTTATATTCATAGCTTGTGCTGTGCTTTTTATTATGCTAAAAATATTTCACCAAAATAAATTTTAATAAGGGTGCTAAAATGCCTCAGGTTGAACTTCGATATAGTCAAGAATTAGATTTAAATGTAAAAGATATCTTTCAAAAAATAGAAGCGCTTATTAATCAAATTGATTCTACAGCTGGTGTGTGTAAGAGTAGGGCGTATACTACTACAGGGTATCTACACCTAAACTGTCATTTTGAAATCATGGTACTGAGAAAAGCACACCGTGATAAAAGTTTCATGGATAATTTGTTAGTTCAGATTGAGTCAGTTGTAAAACCCATATTACCAAAAGATTGTTATTATTCTATTAATCTGAATTTTAGTAGTGACTATTATTTTACTTCTAAAACGTAAATAAATTGTTTTTAGACTAGATTCTGAGCTTTTTTAGTGAGCGCCAAGTCATAAATACTTTTCATATTAAATATTTTACCATCTCTAACTGCACATATAACAACCTCATCGACACTATAACCATTTTTTGTATGGTATCGTAAGGTAAGTGTAAAGTAAGAATTATCTTCATTAGCACAGTGAATGACAGTATCAAATTTAACAATGTTGGAAAGGCTTTTTTCAATATATTCAGTCGAATCAAGAAATTTATCCAAGAAACTATCTTTATTGGCTTGTTTCCAAAATGGTGAAGAAAACATGAAGTCATCTGATAAAATATCAGGATTTAAATGGCATTGTCGTGATAAGCGTTTTAATTGATTTTGGTGTGTGGGCTAGTGAAAAGTATTATTGCTATAATTGTATTGTAAAAATATATTTTTTGGTTATGCATATGATATTTAATAATAAAGAATTCAGCTGCTATAATGATGATTTTATTGGTAAATTAAATACATTATATAACAAGACAAATGCATATCTTGATAAACACTTTGAAAGTGAAGTAAAGCAAAATAAAAATAAACTCTGTCAAAGAATTACAGAAATGATGATAATATCAAAGTTGATTGATGCAGGTATTAATTTAAGTAAAAATCATAATAGCGCCCCTGACGTAGATGTATTGATTGATTTAGACAGGAATGAACAAGTATGGATTGAATGTGTCACTCCTTCAATAGGAAAGAGTCAAGTATTAAAAGAGTTACCTAATAAAATAGAAAGCTGCTCTGAATTTGTTGAAATTCCATATGATGACCTTGCCCCAAGAATAACGAGCGTTGTTGTTGAAAAAAGTAAAAAATATAAGAAGCATATTTCTATGGTAAAAACAAAAGCAATGCCGATTTTAATAATAAATACTTCATTACTTCCTGTAGGGTTTGATCAAAGATATATTGGACTATTTGAAGGTTGGAAAGATCCACATGTGATTTTTAGTCGTAATAGTAATGATGATCATTCAAATCAACTTTATGTATTTCCTTCTGACAAAATTATTAAACCAGATAGTAAGGCTAGTATACCTACAAAATTTTTTTCACAGAATGATTTCCCATTTCAAATTGTGATACTTTCAGGTGAGATGATATCATGTTTTTCTAGCCAGCCTTTAAATATTGAGCTAATAAATCCTAAATATTTAAAAACTATAAAAATTAGTCAAAGCATTACTAAAATTAGAAATGCACTTAAAAGTGACATCGATTGGAGTCAGTATTAAATTAATTTTCATAAAACAAAATAATATATGTTTGTATAATTATTATACCTTGAGTTCAAGTATACCTAGTAGCTTTTTTTAGGCTGATTACATTTCACTTTTCCAATAAGAAAATATCAAAAAATTTAAGACTGTAGCAAGTCAAATTAAATTACCCAGTTATACTATTTTCTTTCTTAGTTTATACTGACAAAAACAGTACTCTTATTAAGATAATGGGATATTTTATGAAACGAGAAAAAAAGACTTTCAAATTTAAGGTAGTAATTAATTTACTGATATTATTGTTTGTTCTAAACCTACCTTTAAATTCTTATGCTTCGGATACCTCTAATAACCACTATTTTGATAACTTAAAGCAGATGTTTAGTCAAATGGTTGAAGCAAAAAAAATTGACTTAATGAGCACCTTTTATCATAAAGATTTTATTTTATATAGTAATGGTACAACAATGGACTATGATGACTTTTATAACTCACATAAAAAAATATATCAGACAAATGTTGGTTACAAAATAGATTATGATACTAACACTATAGTTGAACAAGAGAATAAAATTGCTTGTAGGTTATTTATTACTGTAACCAAGCCAAAACAGCCACCACAAAAGATAGAAGTAATCCTAGTAGCAGAATACAAAAATAATAAAATCTATAGATTATGGGAATTAACTTATCCAAATTGGCGTAAATCAAAAACATTTAAAAATGTTAAGTAGAAAATTACTCCATAAACTTAAGACTTAGTGATCAAATAGAAAAATTTGTAGTATGAAATAATACATTGCTTATGGCATCAAAAAAGCGAAACGAAAGCGATTTTTTTGTGACGCAGAATAGGCTTTCGGCGGGTGAATCACCCCCACTAAGTTTTGGGTTGAAAGTACCTTTTTACCTTAATGATTTAATCCCACTTTGCTTAACAATATTAAGTAATTTAAAATAGCAGCTTTAGCATGGCGACTACCTTAGTCTGTACTTAGAAAAGCGCATAGTGGTAAACATTTCATGGATAATTTATTAGCTAAGATTGAGTTAGATGTAAAACCAATACTGCCAAAAGATTGCTATTATTCTATTAATCTGAATTTTAGTAGTGACTATTATTTTACTTCTATAACATAAATGATGAGCTTTTCAATTAAAGAAAAAAATTTGGTGCGAAGGAGAGACTCAATAAATGCTGCATTGCAGTATATCTTATAAGGGATTGAGAGTTTTATAAAATTTGCGATATACGTTTTGGTATACAGGTAGAAGGGGGTGGGGGAGCTGTATTTATTTGCGGTAAGGAACTATTTTCATTGAGTAAGATTCATGATCTAGCTTTGCTTGTCCCAATGAGACCGTTGATTTTTGTTGATTTATGATTTTTTCAATTTCTTTAATTATAGTTTCAGGACACTTACCTCCTAACACAATCTCAATAGGCGGTAGTAATTTTATTAAGTAACTATTGTCTAATTTTTTGCTTTTTAATTTTCCTATCATACTTATTTCAAAACTTATTCTATATTCTTTTTCATATAGCCAATCTAATGATTTTTTGAAAAATACATTTTCAACCATGTCATTCATACAGTGATATTTAAATATATTTTCTTGTGCTTGGTGGGCACGTAGGTCAGAAAAAAATGATTTGCTATATATTTTTGGTATGCTTTGATAGTTAATTTCTCCTTGAGCTATATCTTGTGGTAATAGAGTTTTTAATGCAGTTTTATTATACACGAGACAGATGCCTTGGTGGTCTTTAGAATAGTGTGACCACATAGCCACACTATCATTTATTTTTGAAAAACATGCAATATAATACTTATTTATTAATGATTCAAAGAATTCTTTTGATTCGTTATGCATTATATCTTCAATATAAATTTGACAATCATTAGGGTCATTAAAACTAGTTCGTTGACTAAACTTAATGTAGCCGTCTAAAATGCTTTTCAATAAATTTTCATCTAGTTCGTCCTTTTCGTTTAAAATAGGTAAATATTTATACAAATGTTCCATAATTATCCCTTAAAAATACTTAGACTATTTATTGAGTATGACATTCTCTTGAGCAGTAATAACATCCATTTACTTGTTTATAGCCTCTTTTTTTTGCTTCTTCTACGGCAGATTGACAAGAGAGGTGCTTGCCAAGGTCTGTACCACCTAAAAGGTTAGGGCGATAACGGCAAGTATCTGTATGAACTTCATGGTCACCATTTTGTTGTGCTTTATCATTAACATAATAGTGTGGCATGTAATATCCTAGTATTTTATTTGCTATGATTTATAAAAGTATAGAATAAAAGATATGATGTTATCCGATTATATAAATTAGTCGCGATATTATTTGTTATGTTTTTACATCCAGTCACAACGTAAATCAATGGCAATACCAACGGCACCAAGTAAATGAATCACTTTACCAATTTCAGCTGTTTGTTTACCATTTTCAATATCACTAATAAAGCGGACACCGACATTACTTATGCCTGATAAATCAGCTTGTGTTAGTTTTTGAAATTTTCGTGCTTTACGAATAATATCACCGACTTCTTTTGTACTTGTTATATGAACTTTCATAGCATTCACTTTTTATTACCGCTCAGTAAAATTTTAAGCTGATTCGAGTAAAATTGTCAATATTTTTCCCTTTCGGGAATATTTATGATGATTTGGTTAGTTTCTGGTGTTTTTATTACTGTTCGGGAATAATAATTGTGGTAATGATCCATGCTCATCTAAATATAGAAAGTAATAACAATATTTAGGCCTCCACAGGCTTAAAATTAAAATGCATTTGATAGCCACAGGCTTTAGCATATTTTTCAACTGTATCCACTCTAGGGTGTGTACCTAACTTCTCAAGACGACAAATATTACTACGGGTAGTACCCATTTTTTTTGCAATTTGCTCTTGGGTTAACCCTGATGCTTTCCTCATTTTTAAAAGTTGATTAGTTAATTCAAACTCATAACTTAATTTTTCATATTCTTCTTTTACTTCAGGATTTTTGAATGCCTTATTTTTTAACTGCTTTAAGTTCATTTTTAACCTCCTGCATTCGTTTTCTTGCTAATTCAAGTTCTTTTTTAGGGGTTTTTTGTGTTTTCTTAACAAAGGCCCTTAATACCATAATATTTTTACCATGAAGATAGCAGAAAAAGCTTCTTGCTATACCTTCTAGTGCTTTAGCTCTAACCTCAAAAAGTCCATCACCTAATGCCTCAGTATGAGGTTTACCTAGATCAGCCCCATGTATTTGCATTAAATCAAATAACCTAAGCATTTTAGCTTGTACTTTTGGTGGTAATTCTATAATTTCATCATCGACACCTTTATAAAACTCAATATTCCATGTCACTTAATAATTACCTTAAATACCACTTGGTTTGTTATCTTAAATGATAACAATATGATAACTTATTTTCAAGTTAATCTATAATTTAATATCGCTCCAAGTTGTTTAAAGAAGATAACCTTATTTCGTTTTTTTAACCATATTACAGCTAAAATTGTAAGACGTTATGATCACTCATATTCTTTAATGATTATTTATGGACTCATATTTTTAGAATAAAAAAGCGAAATGAAATCAATTTTTTTTGTGACGCAGAAGAGGCTTTCGGCGGGTGAATCACCCCCACTAAGTTTTGCCTTGGGAGTACCTTTTTATAATTTGGTTTAAATTCTTCAAGAACAATATTAAATGGATAATCTATGATCTAATGTTCCTGATAACTCAGGGAATTATACTCAATATATTTTTAAATGGGATCAAATTTAAACGGATTTCTTGACGGGTGAAATAACACAAATTAAGTTATTGGTTACCAGCCTCAGTATGAATCATTACAAGTCACTATATAATCTATTTGCTTAGAGGTTGGATAGAATCCACTGTTGGATTAAATTTATTATCCATATATTGATCAGTAAAAATTTTAGGTGTATTACTATCATGTGATATTTGTATTTTTTTATGTTCAGACAAATCTGTAACATCAGCATATCCAAACAAAGGCTCATTTCTTTGATATGGGTCATTTGCTATAAAAAGGTCTATAGATTCTTTTTCAACTTTAGATAATTTAGACATATGTGAATAAATTGAATCTTTCAAATCATCTCCTTCAGTAACAATGCCAGCCCATGGATCAACGCAGTAATGCTTTCCTTGATAAGAAAAAGTTGCAAAGCTATGTGCTCCAAGTCCTTTAGTAGAAGTTATACATAAGTCATCAATTGAATCATATGATAATAGCTCTTCACAAACTGCTTGTGCTTGAATTGTACAATCCGCATATTCAAGTTGTTTAGCTATTTTTATAACCTTAGCATTATCTATAGTACCCTCTGTACCCTGAGAAAAATCAATTGCTTCATTATGAATTCGTGATTCTAAAATTGATCTTAATTCGTTTAATTTATTTAAATCAACGTCACCATTTAAATAACCTCTGATTGGAGTTAATGAAATATTTCCTGATAACTGTCCTCCATGATCAATATGCTCTTGAGCAGTTAAACTGTAATTAAAATTTGATGCTACATCTTTAATAATCCGCTTAAGTATATCTGTATTCATTTTTTTTCTCTTTTTTGGTTCTTATTTTTTCTTATTATTTTAACTTTATTTTTATTTGGAATATTTAAGTATAAAATACTTATAAATTAATAAAAATATTCAAATGGCATATATGATTTAATATTATTTGTTACATTTTCTATATTTCTCATTTTTGCAACCCTCTGAATTGTTTAACTTATAAATATGTGAAAATCATATATCACCTATGTCATAAATATAAGTCAATTAAATTAACCTTATAGCTATAAACAGTTATCTAGTTAAACCAGTACTTTTTTAGACTACGGTAATCAACAAACTTAAAAGATAAAATCAGTATAATATTCATAACTAATAAAAAGGTACTTCTGAAAGCTAGTAACCATAAGGGTTTTAGATGCGCAACTTTCTAGCAATCAGAGAGTTAAATATTTGACTGCAAATTGCACAACTACACTATTAACATGGAAAAATAACTAAACTTTTGAAGTAAAGCTCTAAATCACCCAGTCCTAGCCTGCAAACTCAAAATACGACGCAAAAAGTTTTATTTGCGCGTAATCAACCTGATAAGTTTATAAGCTTAGTAAGTACCTTTAACCCCGTAAATGTTCCATCTGTACCAAGGATGTTCCAGAATTTGAATAAAGAAATTTATATATAATAAGGCTTATAGCAGTTTTTGGAACATGGAACATTTGGAACATGTAGTTTTTAATCATATTTGAATTTATGATGTCATGTTTGACATTTGATTAAAGATGACAATAATTAATTTCTTTAGAAAGGCAGGTGTATAAAAAATGTCTAATACTCTAGAGATGTCGTCAGAAGTTATTGGTTTGGTTAAAAATGGAGCAATTAATATTTATGTGGCTTTTTTGCTTTATTTAGTTCCGGTGATTTATTTTTTTATTAATAATTACTTTGGCTATGTATTGAAGTTTAAAAGTAATATGGTGGTAAAAGGCTTACCCAAATACTATAAGCATTATATGAAAACTATTAATCAGATTGAATCTTCTGTAGGCTTTTCAAACTATGAAAAGGAAAAGTTAAAACGGATTGTCCAATATGAGTTTCAGGCAAAAACATATGGTAAAATTCCTTTATCAATATTTGGATATAAGAAGTTAGACCATATGATTTCAATCAATCGTATTAAAATAAGCTTGATAAAAGTATTGCAGGGTTATTATAAGATTGATTGGTCTAATTATAAGTTGATTGTTGACAAAAGAAGTGCATATAAATGGGGATATTCTTTTTTCATTCTTGCTATTATAGCAGGTGGGGTTAATATTTTTCTTTCTCAGCATATTCATTATGATAGTAGATTAATTGATAAACTTTGCTTCGTAATTTTATATATAGCGTTTATTGCTTTGTTGTATTTAAGTGTTAGGCAGTTACAAGCTGTAAAAAAAGTCCCAATAATACTATCAAAGATAAAATTCTCCAGAAGAGATTTTTTAGAATATGATATTTCCTATTTGAGATGAACTATAAAGCTAATTTACAAACTTGACCAAAAAACCATGTTCCACTTGTACCAGTGTTCCAAAGTGGCTATAAGCCTTAATTTATAAGGGTTTATGATGTTAAAAAATGGAACAAAGTCAAAATTTAGCTATGTTCCAAATGTTCCACTTGTTCTATACATGTTCTATTATTTGTCATTAAAAATGTATATAAAATAAGGTCTGTAGCTGTTTTAGAACATTAGAACACGTAGAACATGTAATTTTAGTATGTTTTGCATTTTTATCAGTAATATGGAGATAATAATATAAGCAAATAGGTTAGAATAATACTAATTAATTCGCAGGAAGTTGTTAATATTATGAGTAACTATAAGGTATATCGTAAACAATTAGAGGGATTACGACAGCAGTACTTAGCAATCAAGATTATATATAATACTTCTGTTCCCGCTGATGAGTATATTATCACTAATGAATACTTTGATTTTATGAATACCGAGATTATTAAATTAGTGATAGGCCGAGTATTTATATTGATATCAGATAGTAAATATAAAAATTATAATACTATTAGTTATAAAATTCTCATTGAAACACTTATTAGTGATCAAAACTTAAACGATAACAAAACTGAATTACAAAAACTTTTAGACAAAGTAAATGCTATTGATAAAAAATTTAAATCTTTTAGAGATAAATCATTTGCCCATATCGAATTAAATAGTAACAATAATTTAACAAAAGTTGATGAGTATGGAATATGTACACAAGAGATTACAAGCTTATTAGCTTTAGCTGAAGAAATTTATAATACTTTGTTTTTCATCTTAGGTGAATCAAGTACTAACCATATGCATGAGTCTATAGAAGCACTTTCTAATATCGCTTGGGATGCATTTGAACAAGCTAATTTAGTGAAAAAAGATAGTGATAAATTAACCAAATACCAACTTAATCAAAAATAACGTGTTCTACATGTTCTAATGTTCTAAACCGCTACAACCCTTGATTTATAAGGCATACAGAAATAAAAAATAGAACAAGTGTAAAATTCAACCATGTTCTTGATGTTCTATAGAGGTATGAGGTAGTATTCATTCATAGGTAGTGAATTTAATCTGATCAAGATAATCTGCCCAGACTTGCATCATTGATACACGTTCATTAAGGTGTTCAGCATGGTTATAGGTGGCTTTAACTTTATTGGGTTCAACATGGGCTAATTGCTTTTCAATGATATCACTACTCCAACCATATTGAGCTGCCATTTCATAAAGTAGGGTGCTACCCATATGTCTAAAGCCATGTGTATCCTGTTTGAGCTTTTCACCTTCTTTTCTCTCTCTACCAAGAGAAGGAGAATAAGTATAGCCAAGCTTTCTAAGTGATAGCCTTAACGTGTTAATATCAATTGGCTTCTTTGGTGTTTTCGTACTTGGGAAAACATAACGGTGATTACCAGAGTATACTTGCATATCTTTAATAATGGCAAATGCTTGGTCAGATAAGGGCACTGTGTGGGCTTTACGCATTTTCATGCGTTCAGCCTTAATGATTAACTTCTTTTGCGATATATAGACTTCTTCCCATTCAAGTGCTGCAAGTTCACTGGGGCGTAATAAAACTAATGGTGCAAGTTTTAAAGCCATTACAGTGGGGTAGTTACCTTGGTATGTATCAATGTCATTTAATAGTTGAGCAATCTGATCTGGTTCTTTAAGGAAGTCATAGTGCTTATGCTTGGCAGTTTTAAGTGTTGAGCTAATACCACTAACTGGATTATAAATGCATTTACCTTCTATCAATGCATTAGCAAAAATTTGGTTTAAATGACTTTTAACCTTATTGCGCTGAACAAGATGGCCTTTTGCTTCAATCTCTCGAAGAAAGCTTATAATTTCTTTAGTTTCAATTTCATCAATAGGACGCTCTCCAAAGGTAGGTAAAATTAAACGCTCTAATCTTTGTAGGCATTGCTTAAAATGGTTTTCAGCAAATTCAGCTTTTTTAAGTTTTATCCATTCGAAAGCACTATATTTAAATAAATTAGTTTTAGCAGCCTTCTGGTTATCTTTTTCTTTTTTAGGGTCTAAGCCCTTAGCTAATATGCTTTTATGCTCATGTGTTAATTCGCGTGCTTGTTTAAGTGAAATATATGGGTATACACCTAAGCCTAACCAATTTGGCTTTTTGTTATACGTATAGCGAAACTGCCATAGTTTGCTGCCATTAGGCTTAATTGCAAGGTATAAACCATTGCCATCACTTTCTCTGTATACCTTTTTTTGTGGTTTTAAGTTTTTGATTTTCGTGTCATTAAGCTTCATAAGTGTATACCAGTTTTGAAGGTGGGCTAAATTTATAATGCCAGTATACACTATGGTATACACTTTATAGTAGGATGTAGTGAGATTATATGCGCTTGTAAAAGTAATGAAAAAATATTAATTTACTGATTTATAAAGCTTTTTAGATTATTTGAGACGAAAAAAGACAAGTATTTGGTGCCGAAGGAGAGACTCGAACTCTCACTCCCGTAAAGGAACCGGATTTTGAATCCGGCGCGTCTACCAGTTCCACCACTTCGGCATTAACTAGTTGAGAATTATATTAGTTTAGCTAAGAAAGTCAAAGTATAAATGCTTAATTTTTGAAGTTTTATAATCAAGTGTTTATAAGTGATTCAATATGGTTTAATTCGTATTTAAAGGAAGTGGAAATAGCCTAAGAAGTATTATATAGCTTAAGCTTATTTCTCATTAATTGTATTATTTTTTTAGAAGTTCTAATAGAAAAGAAAAAGATTAATAATCTAAATCATCTAATGACCAGTTTGGTACAACCATACCAAGTGAATAGCCATATTCTGTTAATTTAGATTTGATCTCATTCAATGACTTCTTACCAAAATTTGGTGTTTTTAATAATGAAGATTCAGTGCGTTGAACCAATTCACCAATATAACGAAGATTTTCTGATTTCAAACAATTCGCTGAACGTACAGTTAAGTCTAAATCTTCAACTGAGCGTAATAAGAATGGATCAATTTCTGGTTTTTCTTCTACTACGATACGAGCTTGAATTGCTTCTTCATCAATTAAATTACCCATCTGATTTCTAAGCATATTAGCTGATTGGCTTAGAGCATCAGTCGGTGATAAGCTGCCATCTGTTGTGATATCAAAAATTAATTTATCAAGGTCAGTTCTTTGTTCAACACGAGCATTTTCAATACTATAATTGCAGCGAAGGACAGGAGAGAAAGTACTATCTAAATGAAAATAACCATCGACATTATTTTCTTCTGGCTCATAGTAGCCACGACCACGCATTACTTTTGCTTCAATTTTAAGAGACTCATTTGCTTTTAAGGTTGCTATTTCATGGTCAGGGTTAAGTAAATTAACACCTTCTGGTAGATTAAAGTCAGCTCCTGTAATAAGCACACCTTTTTTAGTTGATTTAGAAAATGCAATGGTTGCTTCGTTTAAACCTTCTTCTAAGGTGATTAATAAGCCTTTAATATTTAAAAGCACCTCATCTAAAGGCTCTTGAGTTGCCTTAAATTCTTGATTAAGGTCAGTAATATCATTGACTTTTACATGAGTTAATGAGCAGCCGGATAGAGCAAAAAGCATTGTTTGTCTTAGTGCATAACCCAGCGTATAGCCAAAACCCCGCTCAAAAGGTTCTAGTGTAATTCTGCATGTATGATCGTTTTTTTCTTTTGTATCAATTTGCGTTGGATGTAATAAATGTCCAATTTGTTCCATAATGCTCTGACCTTCTCTTGTATGTTTATTGTTCTGGCAGTAGCCTGAAGCTAGAATATTCTAGTTGATTTTTTATTAAAATGCACGCAAAAATATGTGAATTTTACACATCCTTTTAGCTTAGAGCTCAACATCCTTAAGTGTTAGTAAATTTTTAGCAGCTTTTTTATTAGATTTAGTGCGTTGATGTAGCGCATCTACATGTTGTGTAATGCTTGATTTTACAAGGTGCGTGTTTTTAAATACATGACCTCTGGTTCGATATAAAGCTTGGAATATTTCATTGACGTAATGTAATGCTTCTGCCGTGATATTAAGTTGCATCTGCTTAAGGTGTAATTGATATATTTCAATTAGTTCTGAAGGGTTTAAATCGTTAAACTCTAAGGTTTTTTGAAAAAGAATATCAATTTTTGAATATAATGTTTTTAGCTCAGGCAAGCTGTGGCGCTGACAATTAGCTATAATCATTACTTGATCTGTTAAACGGCTATTGTGACGAACTAATGACTCAAAAATAATATGACCTTGTTTGTGGTTATCCAAACGACATAATTTGTCTAAATGATGAATAATCAGCACGCTTGAGTCAGCTTTTTCAAATAAAGTATCAAGAAACCCGTTAACTTGTGGAATTTTCAACTGAATTAATTCTTCTGCATTGATATAGGTTGGTTGTTTGGTTGAGACTAGTTTAAAGTGATAAAAAATCTCTTGTATAATTTGGCTGACCGTTGAGATGCCACAGCCAGAGTTGCCACAAAATAGAAAGTTAGGTAGTAGGGTATGAAATCCTTCAATATGTTTTTTGTTATTATTAGTTGCTTCATATGTCTTATAGCTTAACTGGGTAATTAATTGTTTAATTTCAAATAGACCAATAAGATCATTAATTTGGTAAATAATTTCCGAAGGTAATATTTTAAGTGCATCTAAGTGATCTAAGTTAGTGTTATTTTCTTCTTTAAGTTTGGTATTCGCATGGCTATTTTTATTTTGTTTTAAGTGACGTATGGTAGGTGGTAATGATTGTTCTTCAATGGGTAATTGTTCTTTAGGTTGATCGTGTATTTTTCTACAAATATCACTTAATGGAGTATGCACATTAGATTTAGGCATAATTTTTTGTATTTGATTTTTTTGACCACTTTGCTTAAGTAAATCAGTTACTTGTCTAAGCTGATCATTTGGTATGTTTTTTGCTTGTCTTGATTGATTTTTATGAGAAAACTTTATGGCTGCTAATTTCTTTGGTGCAGATTCTTTCATTATTTTTTTAATTTCGTATTGTGCTTGTTCATGCTGTTGAAGTGCTGCTTGTTTAAGCCACCGTTGTGCAGCAATTATATTAGGATCTGTTTTAGCGTCACCTAATTTATAAAGCATACCAAGTTCATACTGTGCTTCAGCATTCCCTTGTTCAGCTAACATCAATAATTGCGCTTTTCGGCTACGATCATTTTCATTATTTGTTACGCTCATGACCAGATTCCGAATTTTTACTTTATTTAAGTCTTCATATCAAATTATAATAGACTACTTAGAAAAATGAGTAATTAAAATCATAACAAACAGATTATTTGGTGAACTATTATGTTTAAAAATTTATCAGATCGCTTAAGTACCACCTTTGGTAAGGTAACAGGGCAAGGGCGATTGACTGATGAAAATATTCAATCAGCACTACGTGATGTACGTATGGCGCTCTTAGAAGCAGATGTGGCATTACCTGTTGTTAAACAATTTGTTGAACGTATTAAAGTGCAAGCTTTAGGTGAAGCAGTCACTAAAAGCCTAACGCCTGGCCAAGCCTTTATTGGTATTGTTAAAAAAGAACTTGAAAATGTCATGGGTGGACAAAATGAAGGCTTAAATTTAAAAGCACAACCACCTGTTACTATATTAATGGCAGGTTTACAAGGATCTGGTAAAACAACTTCAACAGCCAAGCTTGCAAAATACTTAACAGATGTTGAAAAGAAAAAAGTAATGGTTGTTAGTACGGATGTTTATAGACCTGCTGCGATTGATCAGTTAAAAACATTATCTAATGAGATTGGGGTTATTTTTTGCCCTTCTCAAGCTGATGAAGATCCAAAAGTGATTGCAACACGCGCTTTAGAAGAAGCAAAACGTCAAGTAGCTGATGTATTAATTGTTGATACAGCAGGACGTTTGCATATTGATCAAGAAATGATGACAGAAATTCAAGGGTTACACCAAATTACAGCGCCTTCAGAAACGTTATTTGTTGTAGATAGTATGACAGGTCAAGATGCAGCAAATACAGCAAAAGCATTTCATGATGCATTGCCATTAACAGGTGTGATTTTGACAAAAGCTGATGGTGATGCAAGAGGAGGTGCTGCATTATCAATTCGTTATATTACTGGAAAACCGATTAAGTTTTTGGGTATTGGTGAAAAAACAGATGCATTAGAGCCATTTCATCCTGATCGTATGGCTTCTCGTATACTTGGTATGGGTGATATTCTATCTTTAATTGAAGAAGCAGAACAAAAGGTAGATAAAGCAAAAGCTCAGAAACTTGCGAAAAAAATTAAAAAGGGTAAAAGCTTTACTCTTGAAGATTTTAAAGAGCAATTAAAACAAATGAAAAAAATGGGTGGCGTTAGCAAAATGATGGATAAAATGCCTGGTATGGGTAAAGTTCCTGAAGCTGCTAAGTCTCAGATGAATGATAAAATGTTTGTTAAAATGGAAGCGATTATTAATTCAATGACTCCATTAGAGAGACGTAAGCCTGAAATAATTAAAGGTTCTCGGAAAAAGAGAATTGCGCAAGGTTCAGGTACGGATGTTCCAGATGTCAATCGTTTGTTAAAGCAATTTTTACAAATGCAAAAAATGATGAAAAAAATGTCTAAAGGTGGTATGGGACAAATGATGAAAGCAATGGGAGGTGCCAAAGGAATGCAAGGTATGATACCTCCTGGTATGAAAGGTAAAACGAAATTTTAATCAAGTAATTGAAGCATAAAGTGAAAAATTAATGTCATAGGTAGTTAAGTTTTATGGAACTTTTTGCAGTTTTTTTTAATGCAATTGCTTTTTTACTATATCCAGTTGTATTTTGCTTAATGGTATTGATTTTGGCTTATTTATTTAAAACGGTCAGAAAAGTATTTATTGCTATTTTAATTTTACTACTTTATTTTTTCTCGAATGGTGTTTTGACTCAACCAATTGTAACTCATTTACAAATAAAAGATCAGTCGGTTAGTGAAAAACAGATTTTAGAACACCGAGCAATGATTGTTCTAGGTGGTGGACTAACACGGTTTAATGATACTTATTATCCTAGTATTGTATCATATTCAAGAATCAATCAAGCTTATCAAGTTTATAAAACTGCTAAAAGTCATGGTATTGAATATACGATTTTTGTCAGTGGTGGTAATACAGCGGGACTGGATGATTCAGAAGCTAATGTATATAAAACAGAATTAATTAAACTTGGTGTACCAGCGCATCAAGTTATCTTAGAAGATCACAGTTTAAATACATTTGAAAATGCAAGGAATATGGCATTTGTTGCATCTGAATATCCATTTAAAGAGTATTTATTAATTACAAGTGGTTTTCATATGAAACGTGCGCTTATGTATTTTAATAATTTTCATATTAGTGTGGTGCCAGTACCATCGGACTTTGTTAAAGCACAAGTGAGCTTAATTCCAAGAGCCTATAATTTAGCTTTGCTTGAGTTTGCTATTCATGAATATATAGGAATTGCGCGTTTAAGTGTATATAATGCTTTAGGCTTAAATAATTAGCAATTAATAATAAAAATAAAATATATCAAAATATGTTTAATTAATATTTCTTAAAATCAATCATTTGATCGAATTGTGTTCGATTGTTTTGTTTCTGATATTCTTCAGTATTAATTTGATTTATAGCAGGTCATCATAGTATATTTTTTGAATGTCTGATTATTATAAATTGGTGGTTGTTATGCAGTTAGTCCTTAATCCAAGAAAAACAAAACAAGGTACTCAAGTTAGTAGATCAGTTAGAGATAAATTGCTTCCTGATCATTCTTATAGTGTTGAGGAGCAGTATTTTAAATCAACAACTAATCAAGAAGCTAAGGTTTATAAGGTAAGTGGTGGAGCTAAAACAATAGGTATTATAGCAACCGATAAATTCTATCATTTTTTTGATTATGATTATTGCTGTAAAGATGGTGTTTTAGATACAAAAAAAATTAAGGGTTGGTTGGAAGAGGCTCATGGTATACGTGAAACAGGTGTAGGAGGAAATCATCCGTTTATACCACCAGAAGGGGATTGGAATATTAACTTTATGGCACCTTCTGGCAGTATATTAGTTTCAAGATATATGAATGATGAGCAACAGCTTGGCTTACGCTCATTTGGACAGTGGTCTAGGCAAAAAGATAAGGTTGAGCAGGTTGTCTATTCAAGTGATTCTGTTGTTATGCCACAACATAGAAAGTTAAAAGTAACAACAAAAGATCAAGTTACAAAGCAAGTTACAACTTCTGATTCTGTTAAAGAAGCTGAAAAGTTTACGAACCCTGTTAAATTAGTCGGTGGTTCAGTTGATCATCCTGATCGTATTATGAATATATCTTTTGGTTCAATGAAAACAGAAGATGGTCAAACTATGAAGCATATTTATGCTCAGGTTGAGAGATCAGAAGGGCTTGGATTTGTTTATGCACGAAATAGAAAAACGAAGGATGTTAGTTTGAAAGACCTTCTATCTGATATGCATCGATTAGGTTTTAATCAAAATTTAATGGTATTTTCATGTCGTGGCTATGATAAGGGTGTGGATGTTAAATGGAGAGACACATTTAATGAAGGACCAAAGTTAACAGATTTATTTGATGTTACGATTGATGGTGTAGATAAAAGTGGAAAAGATTATCATTCAGTTATAGCAAACAGTGATAAAAATCAAAGCCAGCGATTAACTTCACGATTATTTTATACATACAATAAAGAATTAATTGGAGAGTTTAGTCAGTTAGTTGAAAATGTCAAAGTTGATATAAATTATAAACTTGATGGGGAGAGTTTAGTTCATAAAGCAGCAAAGTCAGGACAAACAGACTACCTTTCAATATTGCTAGATTCAGGACGTATAGAAGATGTCAATATGTTAGATTCTAGTGGTAATAATGCTTTATATTCAGCGGTTGGCTATAACCCAAATTATGAAGTTGTTGAATTATTATTAAAAGCTGGTAGTTATGAACTAATTTCTCGAGGGGGCGATAAGAGAGAAAGCCTATTACTTGTAGCAGCAAGTTTAGAAGATGAAGAGCTTTTTGATTTAGCAATAAAGTATTTGCCTAAGGAATTATATGAACAAAAGGACTTTTTAGAGCGTACTGCCTTAATGCTTGCTTGTGAAAAAGGTAATAAAAAGATGGTCAGCGCATTAATTGCAAAAGGGGTAGATCCTAATTATAAAAATAAATATGGCTTTGCTTTATATGATGCGTTTAAAGATAATAAAAATGAAATTGTTAATTTATTAATTGACTATCCGAAAACAGATCTCAATAAAACATTTGGTTTTTTTAATGAAACAATTTTACATGCAGCAATTGAAAAAGATCAGCAAAACTTAGTGGACAAATTATTAACCGATTACCCAGATAGAATTAATCTTAATCAAGAAAGGGTGTTTGGCATTACGCCATTAGCTGAAGCAGCAAGAATAGGTAACTTTAAAACAATGGATGATTTATTGCAACTTGGAGCAGATATTAACCATAGAAGTTCATCTTATCATGGTATTACGTCTTTAATGCATGCGTGTTTAGAAAAAAAAGATAATGCAATTTTATGGTTATTAGATCATGGTGCGAAGGCATCATTTAGAACAACTAATTCAGATGAAAAAACTGCATTAGACTATTATCGTGAAGCCGGTGGGGTAAACCCAGAGATTCTTAAGCGTTTAGTTGTTAAGCCTAAACCAGTTAGGTTAGATGTAATTAATGCAGACCAACCAGAGACATTATTTAGTGATCAGCTTCATGCTAAAGAGCGATCAAAAACATTAACGAGAGATGCTTGTCATAATATTTAGAATATTATTTATAAATATCAGTGTGATTAATTTAGATTATAATAAATATGGCGGTTGCAATGTTATTGAATATCAGAAATTCTAAAACTAAAGTCGGAAAAGATGTTGATTCATCAGTAAAAAACAATTACAAATATATGATTCTTATAATGTGGAAGAACAGTATTTTAGTGATGGTCATAAAAATGAATATCGAGTTTTTAAAATAAATGATGGTAAACCAGGAAGTAAAAATATTGGTATATTGGCAACTGATAATTTATTTTTTGTTTTTGATTATGATGCTTGCCGTCATGAAGGTAGTGATACATTAGATACGCGTAAATATTAATGGTTGGTTTGCACATGCCCATGGAGAGCGATTAAAAGGGGCAAATAATCCAATTACCCCACCTAAAGGTGATTGGAATATTAATTTTATGGGACCTTCTGGAAGTACGCTTTTAACATCTTTTCATAATGCTAAAGACTTAACAAGTATGAGAACTTTTGGTCAATGGACTAGAGAAGGTAATCAGGTCAAACAGATAATTTGGAAGTCTGCTGGGGGTAAACTCTCTCAAGAGATGAAAAAGCATGATAAAGCAGATTTTACAGATCCCAAAACAAATATAAAGAAAACATATGACACGATTCAAAGTGATAAAAAGTTTAATAATTCTAATCACACTACACGACAGTAACGGTGTAACCCATTGATTTTTCATTGTTATCGTTCATTCTTATAATCGCCAAAAAACAAAAAAGAGCGATATGATGAAACACATCAATGAATTACAACAGTCACTGAAGCACTATTTTAACTTATCTTTTTGGAATACTGAATGCCTAACTTACTTTATTATTGCCCTACAGATAATAAATGATGTTAATCTTTCACAAATTGCTAAATGTTTTCCATCAAAAGCATCAACTACGTCATGTTATAGGCGTCTTCAACGTTTTATCACAAGGTTTGAAATATCTTTTCTTAGCCTCTGGAAACTAGTCGACACCATTTTCAATTTATCTGATCAAGTCATATTATGCATGGATAGAACTAACTGGAAGTTTGGCAAGGTACATATTAATTTTCTAATGATTGCTATTGCTTATAAAGGTGTTGCAATTCCTGTGATTTGGTCACTGCTTCCTCAGCGAAAGAGAGGTAACTCAAAAGCCATTGATAGGCAGAGACTATTTGATCAACTACTTGAATTTATTCCTGCAACTAGAATTAAAACACTTTTATGTGATCGTGAATTTATTGATGGAAATTGGATAGCTTATTTGTCTAGCAAACAAGTTAAATTTGTTATTCGAGCCAAAGGTAATTATCTAGCTTCTAATAAAAAGATTTCAAAATTATTTCTAACTCTTAAAGCTTCACAAGCAAGAACACTTCATAATACAAAGTGTATAGTAGGCTGCGATTTATATGTTTCAGGACTGCGACTGCCTACAGGTGAATTAGTTATTGTTGTAACTAGAGAGTTTAACCTAAATGCACTCGATCAATATAAAATAAGATGGGAGATTGAGTCATTTTTTTCAGCTATTAAAAAACGTGGTTTTAATTTTGAGAATACCCACTTAACTGATATGCAAAAACTTTCAAGGCTTATGTTTGTTGTATCCATTGCATTAATATGGTCTTATCGTACAGGTGAAATATTAGAAAGCATTAAACCTATTAAAATTAAAAAGCATGGATTTAAAGCTAAGTCTTTGATTAAAATTGGTACTGAAACTATTGCTAAATCGCTAGCCAGAGCCATTAATTCTTCAGAGTATATCTGTAATATTATCAAAGCTACATTTAAACCTAAAATATCAATTAGTCAAAGAATGGCTCTGGTAGGTGTCATGTAGTGTGAATTCTAATAAATTAGTTGGTGGTTCTATTAAACACCCAAATAAGGTTATGGATGTTGCCTTGTCACCGTTAAAAGCTGAAGAGGATCAGAACATTCAATGTATGTCTGAACTTGTAAATAAATCAAATAATATTGGTTTTATTTATGTTCGCAAAAATGATTTTTTCTTTGGAAAAGCACTATCTGAAATATCAAAACTAGATTTAAATCAAAATTTGGTTTTAACTGCTTGTCGCGGATATAATACAAAAGCTGAGGCAGCTTGGGATTCTGCTTATAATCAGGGTCCTACAATTGCTGAGTCACTTCAAAATCATAGTTTATGTTATTATTGCTAAAATAAAAAATAAGGTTGATGCCGTCGCAATAGCAGATCAAAAGTTAGTTGAAGGAGGTGTTGATGTTAATGAAGTAGATGCTAATGGCAATAGTGCTTTACATTATGCTATAGATAAAAAAAATTATCCCCTTGTTCAACTGTTACTTAAATACGATGCAAAGTTGATAACAGCAGGAAAAGAAAAGCCTTTATTACTTTTATCAGTTGAAAAACAAGATAAAGATTTATTTGGTTTAGTGATAAATAATATTCTTAGTAGATTTGATGACTTGCCAGAGGAGTATCAAGCTGAAGGTGGTGAAGCTTTTAAAAAAGCTTGTGAAAAAGGCAATATTCAGATGCTTAAAAACCTTTTGGAAGTAGGTGTGGAGTTAACTCCAGCAGACTTAGAAGTTGCAAAAAGCCATGCTGTTTTTTCTAAAAACAGTGCTGAAATCAAATTATTTTTAGAGACAATACAACCAAAAGGCTTTGAAATAAAGCAACCAGATCAACCATTGTCTAAATTGCATAATCAATATTCAGCTAATGAATCATTAATAGAAGTTAATCCAAATAACTAATAAAAATAATTCGGTAAAAGAAATCCTTGGTCGTAATAACCACCTTGAAAATCAGTGAGTTTATCGCCGATATTTAAAATGATTTGATAACCTTGGCCTATAATATCTTTTCTAACAGAGGCCTTATAATCTGAAAATGAAAGTTCAGTTTCATCAGGCTTTAAGAATAATTTTTCATAAGTATGGTAGCCTGAGAAAGCTAAATTTGTTTTGGTAATTTCAAGTGTTGATAACTCTCGAGCAGTAATAATAAAAATAGAGATATCATATGAAACTAGAAGGTCATATAACTGTTTCACAGATAGGATAGCGGGTAAAGAAGAAATGCCATTAGAATATGCCCAGACATCAGGCGAGTTAATAAAATTATTATCAGCTAAAATATTTGCATTACTTAACATGGTTTCATCAATATCAAAAATTGCTGCCAAGTTACTAGGCTTAGTTTGGTAGTTAGTTTCAGTAGATAAAATTTCTGAAGCATAGTTGGCAGCATGGCTGACAATATGCTCAATTTCTTTATGATAGCGCCCAGAATGATAATATTCTTTTAAGTTGACAGGGGAGTGGTCAAGCAATCGATTAGATACTTTAATAATGTTCTCTTTGGATGTAATATCAATTGGTTGTTTTAAATATTGCTTAATCACTTTACATCTTCTTATACTTTTTCTAATTTTTCTTTTAAAATGGTATTAATTTGCTGTGGATTTGCTTTACCTTTTGAAGCTTTCATAACTTGGCCAACGAAGTAACCAAATAACTTGGTTTTACCGCTTTTATACTGCTCTAGCTGTTGAGGGCTATTGGTAATAATTTCATCTACCATATGCTCTAGAGCAGAAGTATCGGTGATTTGTTTTAAGCCTTTTGCTTCAATAATATGATCAGCAGAATCACTACTTTCCCACATGATTTCAAATACTTCTTTTGCAATACGTCCAGAGATCGTATTATCTTTAATTCGGTTAATAAGTTCAGCAAGCTTTTGAGCTTCAACTTTACTTTCTTTGATAGTGATGTTCTCTTTATTTAGCATTGCAGCTAAATCACCCATAACCCAGTTAGCAGATAACTTAGCATCTGATGTTTTTGCAACGACAGTTTCGTAGTAATCGGAAAGTGCTCTTGAGGATACAAGCACACTTGCATCATAGGCGCTTAGTGCATAATCAACCATTAATCGTTGGCGTTTTTGTTCAGGTAATTCAGGCATGGTAGTTAGTACATCATCTACAAATGCTTGATCAAATACTGCAGGTAATAAATCAGGGTCAGGAAAATAACGATAATCATGTGCATCTTCTTTAGTACGCAATGAGCGTGTTTCATTTTTAGCTGCATCATATAATCGAGTTTCTTGTACAACAGTACCACCGTTTTCAATTAATGAAATTTGTCGCTCAATTTCATAGGTAATGGCACGCTCAATAAAGCGAAATGAATTAACATTTTTAACTTCTGCACGCGTACCAAGTTCAGCTTGGCCTTTAGGGCGAACAGAAACATTAACATCGCAACGAAAAGAGCCTTCTTGCATATTACCGTCAGAGATATCTAAGTATCGGACTAATGTATGCAGTGTTTTTAAATAGGTTATGGCTTCTTTTGCAGAGCGAATATCAGGTTCAGATACAATTTCTAATAGAGGTACGCCAGCGCGATTTAAGTCGATGCCACTTTGCCCATGAAAGTCTTCATGTAAAGATTTACCAGCATCTTCTTCTAAATGAGCGCGGGTAATACCAATACGCTTTGTACTACCATCATCTAAAATAATATCGATGTGGCCTTTGCCAACAATTGGTTTCTCATATTGGCTAATTTGATAACCTTTTGGTAAATCAGGGTAAAAATAATTCTTGCGTGCAAAAACAGAGTCTTTGCAAATTTCTGCATCAATAGCAAGTCCAAATTTCACAGCCATTTTAACAGCATTTTTATTTAAAACAGGTAGAACGCCAGGTAATGCAATATCAATTGCACAAGCTTGTGTATTTGGATCTGCACCATAAGCGGCAGATGCACCTGAAAATAATTTAGATTTTGTAGCTAGTTGTGTATGAACTTCAAGACCAATTACGGTTTCCCACTTATTTAAATCCATCTTCGAAACTCTCTTATAATGCTGGTGTTTGTTTATGATAATCAGTGTTTAATTGAAATTGATAAGCTGCGTTTAATAATTGACTTTCTTTAAATGCATTACCAATTAATTGTAAGCCAACTGGTAGGTTATTACAAAATCCAGCTGGGATAGACATAGCAGGTAGGCCTGCAAGATTTACTGGTATGGTGTATATATCTGATAAATACATGCTGACAGGGTCATTTGCTTTTTCATCTAGCTTAAATGCAGTTGATGGTGTTGTTGGTGCTAAAATAATATCAACATCATTAAATGTATTTTGAAAGTCTTGGCTGACAAGGCGGCGAATTTTTTGAGCTTTAGCATAGTAAGCATCATAATAACCAGAAGATAGGGCATAAGTACCAACCATAACTCTACGCTTAACTTCATCACCAAAGCCTTCTGAGCGAGAGCGTTTATACATATCAACCAAATCAGTTGGGTTTTCACTTCGATAACCATAGCGTACACCATCATATCGAGCTAAATTAGATGAGCATTCAGATGGCGCAATAATATAATAAGCAGGCAATGCTAAATGGCTGTGAGCTAATGAAACCTCTTTAATTGTTGCACCTAGTTTTTTATAAGTATCGATAGCATTTTCTATAATTTTTTGAATCTCACTATCTAACTTATCGCTAAAATATTCTTTGGGTAAACCAATTTTTAAGCCGTTTAGTGGTTTTTCAAGTGCTAATGTATAATCTTCAGTTGGCTTATTAACCGAAGTTGAGTCACGATGGTCAAAGCCTGTCATTACATTCAGCAAATAAGCTAAATCTTCAGCTGATTTAGCCATTGGACCGCCTTGATCTAGTGAAGATGCAAATGCAATCATACCATAACGTGAAACACGACCATAGGTTGGTTTTAAACCTGAAATACCACAAAGTGCAGCAGGCTGTCGGATTGAGCCACCAGTGTCTGTGCCGGTTGCAATCGGTGCAAATCCAGCAGCAATTGCAGCAGCAGAGCCACCAGAAGAACCACCAGGGGCTGTTTCTAAATTCCATGGGTTTTTAACAGCACCATAATAACTGTTTTCATTTGATGAGCCCATGGCAAATTCATCCATATTGGCTTTTCCTAATAAGACTGTACCTGATGCATTGCATTTTTCAACGACTGTTGCATCATAAGGAGAAATAAACGTATCAAGCATTTTAGAGCCAGCAGATGTTTTAACTCCTTTCGTACAGAAGATATCTTTTTGGATAATAGGAATACCGGTTAACGGTGATTGTTTGCCTTGGTTAATTAATTGATCTGCATTTTCTGCAGATTTTAATGCAACTTCTTCTGTTGTCGTGATCATTGCATTAATCGTTGGATTAAGATTTTTAATTCGATCTAAAAAATGTTTTGTTAATTCTACGCTTGATATTTCTTTATTATCTAATTTTTGGCGTAAATTTTTTACCGATAAGGTATGCATATTAAACTCCGTGTTATTCAATTACTTTTGGTACTAGATATAATCCTGCTTCGGTTGATGGGGCAACTTCTTGAAATGCATCTCGTTGGTTAATTTCATTAACTTCATCATCTCGCATCAACTGAAAAACATCAAAGGGATGGGCCATTGGTAGTATTTCATCCGTATCTTGTGCGTTCATTGTATCAATTAAGCTTAAGATGTTACTTAATTCATCAGTTAATTTTTCAGCCTCAGCATCACTAAATTCTAAACGTGAAAGATTAGCTACATGTTGTACAGTTTTAATATCTATGGACATGGATATCACCTTTATTAATATAATCAATTTACAAATTTATCGTCCATATTGTACATGGTTTAAAGGCAATGACCAAATTTCTATTAAGAGAAATAATAAAAAAATTAGCGAATTCTAATGTGCGTTTTATCAAATTGAATCAAAGAAAGCTTAGCTAACGTACTTAAACACTTCTTAATGTCAAATGGGTTGGCATTTAATAATTTAGATAACCATAAGATATTTAAATGAAATTTGCGATACTTAAGCACTTCGATTGCGACATTATATGTAAGATCATCATATATTTTACTTAAAATGCGTAATTGTTTGTTATTTAGTGAGATATAATGATGGATTTGTTTTGATTTTGGAAAAGAGGTTAGGTTATTTTCTTTTATTGTTTCCATTTTACCGTCTCTTATATAAAATATTTTATATAAATATTATGACATGGTAAAATGCTATTGTCTATAAATTAAACAAAGAATTATATTTTGTTGGTTAATGAGTTTCATCATCACGAATAACAAGTTGGGTGAGTAATTTATTAGTTATATTGACGCCTTTGGATTCGCCATAGAGTTTTTGTAATGACTCTTCGAGTTTAATTACCCAGTGGGCACGAGTAGTAGTCATGGTGCCTTCTTGTGTAATGATGACTTCGTTGATGCCTATCACGTCATCTTCTGGGTCTGTGTAGCGCTCCATAATTGCCTTTGCAAGTTGAACGTCATGTGCTTCAGTTTCCCATTGCTCATACATAGTAGCATCCTCCCTCTCTACTTCTGATTAAAGAACTAAAATGTTAAATTTTCAAGTAAAATGAAAAAATTACTGAAATAATTAGCATTTTAGGGTTTTTTTTATGAGAAAATTGGCTAAAATAGCACCACTTCAATGAAACAATAAAAACAAAATAAGAAAATAACGATAAAAAGGTAAATTAGATGAAAAAACAACCTAAAGCGATTGCTCTGATCTCTGGTGGCTTAGATTCAATGCTAGCTGCAAAAGTTGTTATGGAAGAAGGTGTTCATGTAGAAGGTATTAACTTTTTTACTGGTTTTTGTGTAGAAGGCCATACTCATGCGATAAGGAAAAAAGATAAGTCTAAACCTAAAAGGAATAATGCGCTTTGGGTTGCTGATCAGTTAGGGATAAAACTACATATTATTGATGTTATTGAAGAGTACAAAGATGTTTTATTAAATCCACGCTATGGCTATGGTCAAAACATGAATCCTTGTCTTGACTGTAAGATTTTTATGGTTAAAAAGGCAAAGCAATGGCTAGAAGAAAATGATTTTGATTTTATTATTACCGGTGAAGTGATTGGTCAACGACCTATGTCACAAAGAAAAAATACCATGCCGATTGTGCAAAAGCGTTCAGGTATTGATGATCTTTTACTAAGGCCTTTGTGTGCTAAAAATTTACCTGAAACTTTACCAGAGCGAGAAAGGTGGGTTAATAGAGAGCATTTACATGCAATTACTGGTAGAAGCAGAAAATCACAAATTGAATTGGCACAGCAGTATCATTTTGATGATTATGCGCAACCGGCAGGTGGTTGTTGTTTTTTAACGGATAAACAGTATTCGGATAAGTTGGTTGATTTGTGGCAATCCCGTCACAGTAGAGATTATGACTTTGATGATATTATGTTACTTAAAATTGGGCGTCATTTGCGTCCTAAATCCCATTATAAATTGATCATCAGTAGAGAAGAAGGTGAAAATCATTTTATGCGAGGTTATAAAAAACAGTTTACTACTTTAGAGCCTATTAGCTGTCAGGGTCCTTTAACATTAATTGATGGGCAAATAGAAAAAGATGATATTGAGTTGGCAAGTCAGGTTGTGGCGCGTTATTCTAAAGATCGTCTTTTAGATGAAGTGACAGTAAGAGTTAGCTATCCTAATGGGGTTAATGAGGATGTTACAGTAAAACCATTAAAGCCGGAGGAGATTAAATCACAATGGCACGTATAACTGAATTAGATGCAAGAAGGCTTTTATGTCCAATGCCGGTGATTAAAACTCAGAATCAAATTAAAGCTATGAATAAGGGAGATAGACTTAAAGTTATCTGTACTGATCCAGGAAGTTTGGAAGATATACCTGCTTGGTGTCGAGTTCATGGCCATAAAGTTATTGATACACATCAGAGTGATTTTGAAGTTACTTTTGTCATAGAAGTTGGCGAGTAAAAGCTATCTTAAGCTATTGATAGCGTGTATGATAGGACAGGGTCAATTTATTGTGATCAATAAAACAGGGAGCTTTGAGATTGGTAAATTCTAAAATTCTTGATATTATTGCCTGCCCAGTTTGTAAGGGTACAGTTCATATAAGTAAAGATAAACATTTTTTGGTTTGTTATAATGATCGATTGGCTTATCCAATTGAAAATGGCATTCCTGTTATGCTGGAAGATCAAGCAAAAACATTAACGCTTGATGAAATTGATAGGGAAAAAAATGGCTAAAAAACGTATTATTATACCGGCTAGGTTAGATTCTCAACGGTTGCCACGTAAAGCGTTATTAGAGATTCATGGAAAAACGATTATTCAGTGGGTTTATGAACGAGCAATGGCTTGTCAATTTGATTCAGTGTTAATTGCTACCGACAGTGAAGAAATTGTAGCTGAAGTTGAGTCATTTGATGGAAATGTTTGCTTGACATCTAAGTCTCACCCATCAGGAACTGATCGTCTAGCAGAAGCAGTTAAGCTTAAAAACTATAGCCCAGAAGATATTATTATTAATATTCAAGGTGATGAGCCATTAATTCCTGTTGATAATGTACATCAAGTTGCAGAAAATTTACTAGGACACCCTGAAGCTGCTATTGCTACATTAGGTGAACCAATCAATAATATTGATGATGTGTTAAATCCAAACTGTGTTAAAGTTGTTACCGATAAAAATGGTTATGCACTTTATTTTTCTCGAGCACCAATTCCATGGGCTAGGGGAAATTTTCCAAAAATGCTACCATCTGATGTACATTGTTATCGACATATTGGCATGTATGCTTATCGTTGTGAGTTTTTAGCGCGCTATAGTCAGTTAAGGCCATCTCCTATCGAAGCTTGGGAAAAACTAGAGCAGTTAAGAGTATTATGGCATGGTGAAAAAATTCATTTTGCTGTATCTAAAATGCCAACACCGCCTGGTGTCGATACACAAGAAGATTTAAAACAAGTTATTTCAATGTTTGAATCAAATTAATAGAAGCATACTATACTTACATGTAGAGAGATAATAAATTTAAAGATAAAGTTTAAGCAGTATGTTTAAATCATTTCAAAGCCGCATGATTTTATTTTTCAGTTTACTGTTTATACTGATTCAGTGTGGTGTGTTGTATGCGGTGTATCAAGCATTTGAAACTCGATTGATTGATGAAGCGAAGGATGAACTAAGCTACGCTTCTCAAGTTTTTCAGAGACGTTTGGTTTTTCAAGATGATATTTTAAAAACTCAGGCTTTATTGATTGTATCGGATCGTGCGTTTCAAAATATTTTAAAAGATTATAATATCTCTCAACTATATGGCCGGCTAACTGAATTACAAAATACCTATAAAGTCGAACGAATGCTATTAATTACCGATGGTCAAATTATTATTGATACGGGTAAAGAAATTAAAGCAAGTCCGATTTCATTTATCTTAAAAAGTACACTAGAAGCAAAGATATATAGCAAAAATACAGATGCTGATGTTAACTTGATAACATTTATAAAGCTTGATGGTTTATTATATGAGTTTTATATGGTTGCAATTAATGATCCTAAAACACATAAGTGGATTTGGCTCGGTGTTGGTTCAGCAGTCATTCAAGATAGTTTACATGAATTAAATCAAAAGTTTTCAGCAAATTTAGGTGTGTTACTTTATGATAAGCCTAATGATAAGCTAGTTCAACCGACTAATCCTAATCTTGTCTCTGCAATTGGCTCAGTAAAAGGGTTATCAAAACAATCGCTTAGTTCATTTTTGAAAGAAAATGAAGTTTTATTAGAGCAGCAACAAGAAGTAAATGTAGTAGTTATTAATGGTCAAAAATATTTATCAGTGCCTGTGCATTTAGTTAAAGGTGCAGGTGATATTCATCGTAATTTAGGCATTTTATTATTATATCCATACAGTGAAATATTTAAGATGTTAAATCAGTTAATGATGAAACTTTTATTATTATTTTCCTATGGGTTGTTATTTATTGTTGTTGGTGCTTGGTTATTAGGCATAAAAATGTCTGAACCGATAAAAGAGTTAGTGAAAGTAGCACGTCAAATTGCAAAAGGAAATTATGATGTAGATTTACCAAAAAGGCGACAGGATGAGTTTAAAACCTTATCTGAAACTTTTGGTTATATGGTAAAAACGATACAAACAAGAGAAGCTGAAATTCGCCATACAGCTTTGCATGATCTGCAAACGCAATTACCTAACCGTCAATACTTTGAAGTATTGCTAGATGCAGAGTTAAAACGTTTGTCATTAAATAAAATTCAAAATATTGGGATGATGTTTATTGGTATTGGCAGACTGAATGAAATTAGTTATACCTTAGGTCATAGGATAAGTGATTTATTGATATTAAAACTTATAGGGCGTTTAAGTGCTTATGAGGGAGTGAAAGTTTTAGCCCGCTTCTCTGATGATAAAATGATATTATTATTTGAAAATCAATCAATGACTGAATTGGAAAGTGCAGCTTTTGCAATACATATACTGCTTGAAGATCCTTATCGAATACAATCGTTTAAAATTGATATTACACCCTATATTGGCTTATGTCTGATTCAAAATGTTAATTCAGATGCAAGAGCTTGGATTCGTCGTGGAGACCATGTTTTATATCGTGCTCAGTTGGGTAATCATAATGTCTTATTATATGAACCATCAATGGATCGGTTAAGCTCTGATCAGCTATCAATTATGGGCGACTTAGTTAGTGGTATTAAAAATGATGAGTTTGAATTATGGTTTCAACCGAAAATCTCTTTAACAGGGCAGCAAATATATTATGTAGAGGCGCTCGTTCGTTGGCATAGACCAAATAGAGGTTTGGTTAAACCAGAAGATTTTATTCCTTTAGCAGAGCGAACAGGTCATATTCAAAAATTAACGCACTGGGCATTAGATCAAACGTGCTTATATATTAGAAAGTGGCTTGATCAAGGATATGAAATTAAAGTAGCTGTAAATATATCATCACGAGATTTAGTAGATGAAGGGTTATTGAAATTATTAAATACTAAGCTTGATCATTATGATATCCCATCAAACTTATTTGCATTAGAAATTACTGAAAGTGATGTAATTAAAAATATCCAAAAAGCTAAGTTAATTTTAGAGGCGATTAATCATAGAGGGATTTCAATTGCGATTGATGATTTTGGTGTTGGCTATTCATCAATAGCATATTTAAAAGAATTACCAGCTAATGAGATAAAAATTGATAAATCATTTATTACAAAGCTCAATATAGAGCCTGAGTCAGTTATGATTGTTGGTTCAATTATTCAGTTGGCACATAAAATGGGATTAAGTGTTGTTGCAGAGGGCGTTGAAAGTGAGGAAGTAATTTCTCAGCTTTATCATTATCATTGTGATTATGTACAAGGATATTATTATAGCGAGCCAATTGCAGCAGATCAGTTGTTAAAATGGTATAAAAGTAATGGATAAATATGACAAAGGTAAAAACACAATATGCTTGTCAAAACTGTGGTAGCTTAAGTTCTAAATGGCAAGGGCAATGTCCTGATTGTTTAAGTTGGAATACACTAATTGAACAAGTGATGACCAAGAAAAATATGACATCGTTGTCACATAAAGGCTATGCAGGAACAGCTAGTGTAGTTAAAACATTAAGTGATGTTGAGTTAGCGCATGTTAGCCGTTTTTCATCAGGATTTTCTGAATTTGATCATGTTTTAGGCGGTGGTATTGTGCCAGGGGCCGTGACACTAATTGGTGGTGATCCAGGTATTGGAAAATCATCTATTTTATTACAAATGGCTTGTTCTATTTCAAAAACACATCAAGTTTTATATATCACAGGAGAAGAGTCCCCACACCAAGTAGCTTTAAGAGCTCACCGTATGAATCTTGAGCGTGATCGAGTAAAATTAATGGCTGAGACAAATATTGAGTCAATTATTCATGTATTTGAGGAACATAAGCCTGATGTTATGATTATCGACTCGATTCAAACGATGGCAACTGAAATGCTTCAGTCTGCGCCAGGCGGTGTTGCACAAGTACGTGAATCAACAGCGATTTTGACACGTTTAGCTAAAGAGAAAAATTGTGCTATTTTCTTAATCGGTCATGTCACTAAAACAGGTGAAGTAGCAGGTCCAAGAGTCTTAGAGCATATTGTTGATGTGGTGGTGCTTATTGAAGGTCAAAATGATGGTAGGTATCGTGTAATGCGAGCAGTTAAAAATCGTTTTGGTGCTATTAATGAATTGGGCGTATTTGCGATGACTGATAAGGGGATGCGCCAAGTTAAAAACCCTTCAGCTATCTTTTTAAGTAGAACTGAAGAAGAAATTTCTGGTAGTGTGATCATGTCAGTGTGGGAGGGGTCACGACCGTTATTAGTTGAGGTGCAAGTTTTAGTTGATGAAAATGGCTTTGGTAATCCACGACGTGTAACGGTAGGCTTAGATTATAATCGAATTTCAATTTTAATTGCTGTATTGCATAAGCATGTAAGTTTAATGCTAGGTAATTATGATGTTTTTGTTAATGTTGTTGGTGGTGTTAAAGTAACTGAAACAAGCAGTGACTTAGCTTTAATTGTTGCTATTATCTCAAGCTATAAAAATAAACCAATACCTGAGAATTGGCTTATTTTTGGTGAAGTTGGTTTATCAGGTGAAATAAGACCTGTTAGCCATGGTCAAGATCGAATTATCGAAGCAAAAAAACATGGCTTTAAAACAGCAGTCATACCCTATTCAAATAAGCCAGCTAAATCTATTGATAATATGAAAATTCTACCAGTGAAGCATGTTAGAGAATTAATTGATATTATCTGAATTATCATATCTCAAAATCTAGCTTATTATGCATCTTATTTTCTTGTGCCAATAACTGCTCAAAAGCATTTTTTATAGCGCTTAAAATATCACTACTATCTTCAATACCAACAGATAAACGAATTAAATTAGGACTAAATGGTAAGTTTTTATTATTAGATTTCAGTGAGTTAAATGTTTCTTGATGTGACATTAAACTTGGGATGCTAAGGCTAGAGTGAATGCCACCAAAATTGCGACTAATATTAAAAAATGATGAAGCATGTTCAAGCCATAAATTCGTTAAATTTGTATAGTTAAGGCTAAATGCAATCACACTGCCTAAGCCATCATAATAAATTTCATTGACTTGTTTATTTGATTTTAACCAGTTTGCAATTAATTGAGCGGAGTGTTGCTGTTGTCGCATTCGTAATCCAACAGTATCTAAGCTTCTTGATAAAAGCCAACTATCAAATGCAGTTAAACCAAGGCCATAGGTTTGTATGAGTTTATTTAATTGTTCAGATAAAATATCATTATTAACGCTAATAACGCCAGCCATAAGGTCATTATGCCCACCTAAATGTTTTGCCGCCGATTGAACAGCGATATCAGCACCGAGTGATAATGGTTGGTATAGATAAGATGAGCGTAATGAATTATCAATTGCTAGTAAAATATTTTTCTCATTAGCGATTAAAGATAACGTTTTGATATCTACTGCTTCTTGAGTAGGATTGCTAGGTGATTCAACAAATATTAGTTGTGTATTTTGTTGTAATTTTGATTGAATTACTTTTATGTCATTAGTTTGATTGTTGGTAATTGTCGATACTTCAATTTGATATTGTTCAACTAGTTGATCAATTAATAAATGACTGCCGCTGTATAAATGTTCTGAAATTAATAAATGACTGTTACTAGATAAAAGACTTAATATAGCATGGATTGCTTGAGTGCCACTAGCTAGTGCAAAACTGTATTGAGCTTTATCTAAAATGGCCAATTTTTTTTCTAAATCAGTACGATTGGGGTTAGCTTTGCGGCTATAGGTATAACCTTCACCTTGAAGATTATGGTCATAGATAAAGCAGGCATTTTGATAAATAGGTGGCTTTTCTGTTTTAATAGAAGAAGTTAATTTATTATTTTTTTTATATGAATGAATAAGCTTAGTATCTTTATGATTCATGGAGTAATCAGTTTATTGATAATGATTTAATTGATAAGTAAGATAAACTAAGTTGTTATGATTTTCAATGTTTAAAATGATTGCTATTTTCTATTTCAAATGTCAGCGGTCTCTTGAATAGTCTGTAGCTTGCCCATAGTATTTCTTATGATTTTAGCGGGTAAAAAATTTAATTGTGCATAGCTTTTATCAATAGAAGAAATAATATCCTTTTTCAATTGTTTCATATTGATTTTAGTATTTGAACTTATATAGCAAGTATAAGGCGCTAGAGAAGTATCAACATTAGAAGTGACATAAGCGTCATTAATTTCCGCTTGATTACATAAATATTGTTCTAAAATTTCTGGCTGTAAGAAAGCTAGGCCATCTTTTGATTTGAAGGCTCTATTTGATCGTCCTACAAATACTATCTTTTGATTGTTTTTTTTAATAATATCACCAGTGTGGTAGTATCGATTGGTTTGAATATTTTCACCCAGATAGCATAAAAAATTACTTTTTGTTTGGATGGATAATTTAAAGACGGAATTAGTATCAGATAATGACTTTAAATTCATATCTAAAAGTTGATCGCTATTAGTTGAAAAGCCGTCACCTGTTTTATCAATGATAAATGAGCCACAAGTCTCAGTAGTACCATAGCCATTAATGATTTTCGTTTGAAACTTTTCTTCAAATGAATGTTTTAATATTTGAGAAAGGTGTGATCCTCCTGAAAAATAAATCTTTGCTTGAGGAATCATTTGAAAGAGTTTTTCATACTCAATTGCCAGTTCAATGAATTTTGGAGAGCAAAGTACAAAATCTGGTTGTATTTGATTAAGTATCGTTAACCAGTCATGTGGTTGTTGAATATTACCAATGGTTGACTGAGCTAATTTAAATAGCGATATAATTAAAAATTTTAAGCCGCCAATTGTATCTAAAGGTGCAAATGTTAAAACCTTATCATTTGGCTTAATATTCAAACTATTAAGAAAATATTTTACAGAGTAGATAACATTTCCAAATGAATGACAAACAGCTTTTGGTAGACCTATTGAACCTGAGGTGAAAGTTACAAATGCAACTTTTTCTTTAGGCCATAGCTTTCGTGTATGCTCTAATGTAATTGGTATTGGATTTTTATCAAATAAGTCAGTACATGCATAATTTATATGATTAATCTCACATAGAAAATTATCATTTGTATCTTGGTAGATTAAAATATAGTTTCCTAGATGCTTTTTAATGTCAATTAAGTATTTTTTATCAATATGTGGTGGCATAAAAACAACACGGATTTGCTTAGTCAATGCCCAACTGATAACCTTTTCTGCTAATGATTGTGAACAACTTTGGATAATAACAACAGATATATTATTTGGGATAACCTGATTAATTTTATATGACATACTTTTCCTCAGTAATGTAAGTTTCATTGGGCGCAATGGAGTTTGGACAGCATTTTATATCAATTAAGCAGGGTTTATTTAACTGCAAAGCTTTTTTATATGTATTGGTTAATGAATTTTCATCATTAATAGTAAATGCTTCAAGTCCTAGCGCTTTGGCATAAGATTCCCAGTTGTAATTATTTAACATACGGTATTGATGGTTTATTTTAGACATGGCGTTATTATTAATGATGATATAAATAACTGCTAAATTATATTTGGCAGCAGTAGCAATTGCATTACCATTCATTAGCATACAACCATCTCCCGTAATTACAATACTAGGCTTATCAGGAAATGTGAGTTTGGCACTTATGCCTGATGCAATGGCCCAGCCCATCATGGCATTATTAATAGAAGTTAAGTATTGCTTGGGTTTATAAGCTAACCAATAATGAGCAGCAAATATACGGTGCTCACCAGAGTCAACAGAAAGTATTGTATCATTTGGACAAACTTGACGCAGCTTTTGTATGGCAACTGAAGGCCTTACAAGCTGAGTTTTTGATATTTCAGTTGGGATAAAGAATTTTGGAATTTGTTTTATATTTATAAGCCATTGTTGTCTTTGTTTTATGGTCTTATACAGGTAATTATGCTCTCTGGATAAATACTGAAACGTTGACCTTAAACAACTGACAGTCTTATCAGTTATTGGAAATTTAGCGTATTCATTGTGAATAAATTGATTAATTTGAATTATTTTAGCATATTTCTGAAAGTTATTTGACCAACATAAACTATTGCGTTGATTAAAATCAACATTAACGGCAAGGATAATTTTATGTTGCTCATCTAAGAGTGTTTGATGCGCTCGTTTATGGCCACCATAACCAAAAATTCCTAAATATAAATCATGATTTTCAGGAAAAATACCTTTACCATAAAGTGTGCTTGCAACAGGAATATGAAACTTTTCAGCAAAATCAATGAGTAGGGGTGAAACCTCATCAGCATTTGATAAGTGATCTATTAATAAAATTATTTTATGATTCTTACGTAAATATTCTTCACTTATTTTATTAATAAAGTCTGTATTGATTGAATATTTATTGCATTGATTATGTGTAAATGTAGATAGAGGCTTAATTTTTGTTTTTAAGATATCAACTGGAATTTGCAGATAAGCCGGAGATTTAGGCAGTTTATTCAGTGAGTTCGTAATATTTTTAATATGCTCTGATAAATTAGCACTTTCATTTAATATAAGTGAATTATTAGTTATATTAGAGACGATATGAAAATCTTTTGATCCATAAATACCAGGGTCTTGAAAAGCACCGTTATTTTCAAAGTGGCTAATATTACTGCCAGATATAAATAAAACAGGGCTTTTATCTTGATAAGCAGTTGAAATTGCTGCCATTGCATTCATTGTTCCAGCATTTGAGATAAATGCACAGATTCCTGGCTGTTCAGTTAATCTTGCATAAGCATCAGCCATAAACCCTGCAGATGATTCATCTGTAGCAATGATAAGCTTAAGTATTTTACTTTGTTTAACTTCTGATAATAATGGATCTATTGTGGCACCTGGAACTGCAAATACGTATTTATATTGGCGATATTCTAATAATTTAATAAACTCATAGGCTAAACTATTCATCAGTGTTTTTGTTTCAGTCATGATAAGCCCCAATACTGCCGCCGCCATCAACAAATAGTGTTTGTCCTGTGATAAAACTTGCCTGCTCATTCAGTAAAAAAGCAACAGCATAAGCAACTTCTTCAGGTAAGCCCATACGCTGCATTGGAATATGTGCAAGTAATGCTTCTCGCTTATTACTACCTTTAGGGTGATATTGTTCAAATAGTTCAGTATCGATTGGCCCTGGTGCGACAACATTAACTGTAATTCCTTTATTAGCAACTTCTAGTGCCCAAGTTCGACTCATTGCAGTAAGTCCACCTTTTGCAGCACTATAGCTAGATCTTTCTTTTTTACCTAAAATAGCGCGACTGGTAATATTAATGATTCTGCCCCAATTTTGTGCAATCATTCCAGGCATGAACGTTTGCATACTTTTAAGTGCAGGTATCAAGTTGATATTTAGAATCTCATTAAAATCATTTAAAGTAACATCAAGGATTGCTTGTGGTTTTGCATAACCAACATTATTGACAATACCATCAATATGATATTTTTCTTTAATCAGATTAAATGTGCTTTGAGCTGCTTGTGGTTCTAATAAGTCACATAGGAATAAGTCATTAAAATATTCCATTGATTTTGGTTTATTACGTGCAATACCGATAACCTGATAATTGTTGTTGTATAAGTGACGTGAGATAGCAAGTCCTATTCCTTTAGTGCTGCCAGTAACTAAAATTAGTTTACTCATAGTTAAATCCTTATTTATGCTTCCCAATAAATAAAACCGTGAAAGGCAATCAATGAACGATCAAGAATTGTTAATATGATGAAGGAAAACCATAGCACTACAAAAATATTAGCTAATGATTTTGGTAAAAATTTATTTAATAGATAATACGTTTTACTCATAAATAAACTCCTAATAAATGATATAACGGCATAAATGAAAGCAACCACAAAAATGTTGCAGTTTTTTTAATGGTTAACTCATAAAAATGAGGTAATTTTTTTAAATTTAATATATCACCAGTATTTGTATAGGTTTTGCATAAAATAACGCCGATTGCTTGATATAACCCCCATAGAATATAATGCAATGAAACTTCATGCCAAAAGCCAATAGCAATCAATGCAAAAATAACAGCAAAAATTTTAATTCTAAATGTCATGAAAACTGGCATAAACACATAATCTTTTGCCCAACGCGTTAAAGTCATATGCCACCTTTCCCAAAATTCAATTAACGAGTTTGCTTTATAAGGATGATTAAAATTTTCTTCTAATTTAACCCCCATTAACTTTGAAAAACCAAGCGCTATATCGGTTAATCCACTAAAGGAAATATAGATAAAAAGCCAAGTGAGAAAAGAAACTGCATAGAGGCTTATGATATTTTTATTGGTAATTAAGGGCATTATTTTAAAACTAATAAAATAATTAGCGATAACAACAACTTTAAAATAACCATAGATAATTCGCTCAATACTTAATGAAATATCTTCTTTTGTTATATAAGCACGTTGGATTTGTTTAGAAAAATTTTGATAGCGATGGATTGGGCCTGAAAAAATTGCTGGTAAGAAAAATTGGTAGCTAAGATAATTTAAAAAATGAATGTTTGTTATTGAGTTTTTATAAGTTTCAATTAAATAGTGTATCTGTCGACAAGTAAAATAGGCAAAACCTATAATAAGTGGTAAGGATAAATTATATTTTTGGTAGTAATATTGATAAATAATGAAAAATATAGTCAGCATGGCAATAGGTATAAAAATAAATTGGCTATTATGTCTTTTGGTGTATTGTCTTGCAGCATAATAACTTAATAAAGTTTCTATAAATAATATCACACAAGTAATAGCTGATAAGTAGTATAAAAAAATGCTGGTAATTGTGATAATAAAAATGGCTCTAAATTTAAAAGGCACTAACCAGTAGCCAATACTTAATAGTACTAAGATTAGAAATAACTGGATTTGTACATCTGTCATACTAATCCTTTACTTTTAATTTTGGATATAACCCAAGTAGAAAATAGTTTTCTACCTTTATAATTTAAATGGGCTGTATCAGTATAGTAAGAAGCATTTAAGCTTGGAAATTGCCAAACTGGGTATCCAGTGTTTTTTTGAAACTGTGAAATCCATTGTTGTATTTGTTGATTTAAGTGGTTAGGCAATAAAAATTGGTATGTTTCCTTAGCATAATTCATTTGGATAAAAACAATGTTAACACCAGAGTTTTGTAAATTTTTTAATAGTATATGATCACTAGATGAGATATTAGGTGTTTTAAATTGTTTTAAGGTATTTTTATCTTTTAATAGGGATTTAATTTTTTCATAAGATGATGATCGATAAAGGTTAATATTGGTATCAGTTTCATAGTGGCTATGAAAAGTTGTTATATGTAAGTTATCTGAAATTTTTTTGATAAATGTATGGAAGTTATTTTGTAGTGTATAAAAATAGTTTAATTCTTTAGGGTTATAAAACATATAAGGCTCAAGTTGTATTAGAAGTAATTTAATATGATTTGGGTTGCTTTGAATTGTGGTTAAAACGGTATCAATATCTTCTGGTTTAGCAAGTGGCTTTGTAAATCTAATTAATTTGATATCATTAAGACCTTTAGTTTTGGCAAATGAGTCAAAGGATTGATCAAAATAAAACCCATGTCTGACTAAGGAAGTACCAACAGTTATAACATTAGTATTCGTCGTATTTAAGCGTTTTAGTCCCCATGATAAAAATGCATCATGAGGTGTTTTGATAAGGTAGCCGCTTAACAGAAGAATAAATGATATTATGACTAATATTATTAGCCAACACCATAATGGTATTACATTTTTCATTAAGGTTTTGATTCCAGTAAGACTTTAACATCCTCTAAGTTTTTAATATTTACAATTTCTTGAAAGTTAAATTTAACATTAAATTGCTTTTCTAATTTATTAATAAAGCTTAAATGTCCTAAAGAGTCCCATAAATCAATAGTATCAGTTGAGTCTGAAAGAGAAAGACTGGATGTATTTACTTGGAATGTGTCAGCGGCAATATCAATAATCATATTATCTGAGATTTTTATAATCTCTGTTTCTAGTGAATTTTGAGGCTGAAGTAATGCTTGTAATTCAGAGTCAATTACTTTACCTGATTTACCCTTAGGCAGTTCATTAACATAATAAATATTTTTTGGAACTTGATAGGTTTCTAAGTATTCTAAACAGTGTTCTATAATAAGTTGCTTTTCAATTTTCTGATTAATAATAAGCGCTGTGGCAACATTTTCACTATGGAATTCATGTTTTTCAGCGAAGGTATAACACTCTAATATATTTGGATGCTTTAATAAAATTTCATTAATCTCATTAGGGTAAATATTTCTACCACCACTAATTATGACTGATTTGGCTCTACCGATGATCTTTACAGTGCCAGTTTTATCAATTTTGACAAGATCACCTGTCTTAAACCATATTTTTTTGGAATAGTTAATAAAGCAGTCGTTAGTTGCTTTAGGGTTATTGTAATATTGCAAAAATAAGCTTTTACCCGAAATAAGTAGCTCACCTGTGCCAGTTTTTGAATATTCATTGGATTGTTGGTCATAAATTAGTGTATCGATATCAATTGGTGTGCCAATATTATCAGTTGTATGATTGATATCAGGACCATTAAATATACCACCGCAGACGGTTTCTGTAAGTCCATAGATATTACAAATATAAAGATTAAAGCGTTGGTTTAATTTATCCCATAATGTTTGGTTTAGCTCGCCAGCAGTTGATATTATATATTTAAAGTTCTTATATGAAAAATAATCATCTTCTTGAGTAAATCTATCCACCCATGCAAGCACTGTTGGTATTGTAATAAAGTGAGTTACTTGATATCTGGATAATGAATTAAGTTGATTGTCTAAATTGTGAATTGAGAAGGGCTGATTTCTAATTAAGGTAGCGCCAATAAAAGCTGTTAATGTTGCGCCATGAATTATACCATCTGCATGACTTAGATCTAAGTTATTATAAATGATAGATTGTTCAGTATGATGGTACACTTTTTTTAATGTTTCTAAGTGTGTATATAAACTTGAATAAGTATGTGCAACAGCTTTAGGGTTATCAGTAGAGCCTGAAGTAAAAAGAATATAGGCTAATTGATTTGCATCTAATCTTTTTGGAATATCGCTTGAATGAGTTTCAGCTAAAATAGCTGGATAGGTTTTTTTATCTATTTGCTTATGCTTGAAAAAATGTAATTTTTTAGTTGGTACTATCAAAACTTTATTACTTTCTAATCTAAACTGTTGATCAAGTGATTGATCAATAAAAACTAATTGAGGGTTAATTGAAGAAAGTAGTTGGTTTATTTTATGTTTTTTGATGTCTTTAGATAGAATGATAGGGCAAAAACCTGTACAAATTGCTGATAAAAATAACTCAATTGCATACTGATCATATTGTGTAATAATAACAATTTTATCGCCCTGAGATAATTTATAGTCATTGAATAGGCTAGATAATTTATGCATTGTTTTAAGAAGATTTTTATAGGAATAGTTAGCTTGATCAGATTTAATATAATATTTTTTTTCTTGAGATTGCTTTTGTATTTCAATATACAGTCTATTTTCAAAGCGGTGTTGTTTTTCAGTTGTAGCTATATTCTTTTGATTAAGAATTAGGCTATCCATTTTAATGCCCTTATTAAATCCTTTATAATAAACAGGCTTTATCATATTATACTGAGGTAGATAAATAAAGTAGCAAAATAAAATTGAAGTAAAACAATTTAAGAGTAAGTTTATGGAGCGTATTGGTGTTTTATTTGTTTGTATGGGTAATATTTGTCGATCGCCAACAGCACATGGTATTTTTCGGCATTTAGTTGAAGAAAAAGGCTTAGAACAAACGTTTGTTATTGATTCGGCGGGAACGCATTCTAAGACTTACCATCATCAAGGTCATAGCCCAGATAGTCGATCACAAGAGGCTGCTAGATCATATGGAATTGATATCAGTGATATTACATCCCGTCAATTTGTGATTGAAGATTTTAAACAGTTTGATTATATCATTGTGATGGATCATCATAATCAACAAACAGTCTGTGATATGGCGCAAAGTGACGATGATTTAAAAAAGGTAAGTTTATTAACTGATTATATTAATAACTCTCATTATGATGAAGTACCTGACCCTTATTTTATCGGCAGTTTTGATAAGGTTTATCAATTGATAGAAGAAGGGTGTGTTCAGTTGCTTGAGTATATATTAAATAAATGATTTCAACGTAATTACCGTAATATAGCGGTACTATTTTTTCTCTAAAACTGTAACTATTAAAGTGTTTTTAATGCTTATGGGTTGCAGATTATGTCAAATTATCAGTTTATTACTTTCTCTGGTGGTGGAGCAAAAGGTGCAGTATATATAGGTGTTTATAAGGCATTAAAACAAACTAAATTTTTTGACAACATTCAGGCAGCTTCTGGCTCTTCTGCTGGTGCAATTACTGCAGCATTAACTTCGACTGGTATGAGTAGTGAGCGTTTAAAAAAAGTTAATGAAAATATCAATTTTGAAAAATTATTAGGCGATAAAACAAATTGGTATGGTATTGAACGAGATGGTAAACCACTTCATCAGTTTCTTATCAAAAACTTTAAAGTAAGTATAGAAGATTGTTTACATCATTTATTTCTGAAGCGAGAAAAAAAGTTATCAGATAAATATTTTATAAATGCTTATGAACAAATATGTAAGATTTTAAGCTGTGATAGTGAAGTATCCATTAGTAATGAGGAAAAAGAGAACAAAGTTTTTCAAGAAATTCAAACAATATTAGATAAAAATGGAGATATTACATTTCAAGATTTAGCCATATTAAATGTCTTAGATCCAAATAATTTTAAAAATTTACATATTACGGGGGTAGAGAAAAAAAACTGGAAATTTTCAAATTTTTAGTTATAAGAATACACCTAATGTTAAAATTGCTTTAGCTACTAAAGCTTCAGCTGCTTTACCTGTTATTTTACAACCAGTTAAAATTAAGGGTGTTGAATATGTTGATGGTGGTTATTATGATAATATACAAACAGAGTGTTTTAATAATTTATTTAATAATAAAGTCATTCCAATATTATTTTTTTCAAGTGAAAACAGTATTTCGTATAAGGTGGTTAATTCAAAAGGATCTATGGACTTTAGTATTGACTATGATGAACAGTTTTAAAAAGATATATTGCCTAAAATGTTTGATATTGTTGGAGGAGATTATAACTGTACAGATAAAAAAATTGAGAGCTTAAAAAGAGTAAAAAATAATTATCAAAGTGATGCTATCTTAGTTAATGTTGGTAATGTTGGTAATGTTGGTAATGTTGGTAATGTTGGTAATGTTGGGACTACTGATTTTGAGAAAGCAGATATAAAAAAAGATGAACTAGAGCTTGAAGGCTATATTGCCACAATGGACTTTCTTATAAGTAAAGATAAAAATATTAAGACTAACTGTGATACTAACAGTTATCAGCTTGAGAAGTTTTTTTTCAATAACTTTAAAGAAACGCGTAAAAGTAAGTCAGCTTTTTCATTCTATGGTTTTGATTATACAACTAGTCGTAAAGCAAAATTGATGTTTGATTTTTGTAAAGTTATTGAAAATGTTGATGATCCAGGAAAGTTAAATCAGTTAGTTGAGAATTATATTCGATTATGTTGTTTAGATCGTTCAAGTGATACTTATAAGTTATCAACTAACTCATTAAAAGTTTTAATAGAGAGTTTGAATAAACTAGATGATTCATCAGAAGTTAAGCAAATATTTAAAGATGTATTAGGTAAGAATATAAATAATCAATTTACGAAAAGTGATTTTAAAAATATAATCCCTAAAAAAGCTACTCAAAATAAATCCGTTAAATCGATTTTTTATAAAAATATTTCTAATCAAGAGAAAAATCATAATTATTTTTGTAGTAATCTATCGTATTAAATTTAGTTTGATGATTGCATCAGAAGATAAATAACATTATATTTTGTCCATAGCATTGTTAATAGTTTTTGGATCATAATGCAAGGAGCAAAACTAAATAGCTTTAATAAATGGCTTATAACAATTACAGTAATGTTAGCTGCCATGATAGAAATCATTGATACAACCATAGTCAATGTTGTATTACATGATATGGCAGGTGCCTTAGGTGCAAGTACTGAAGAGATTACTTGGGTTGTTACATCCTATATTGTTGCAGCTGCAATTTTTATGCCTTTGACTGGGTTTTTGGTTAATCTTATTGGTCGTAAAAAATTACTTATTTTAAATATTACAGGTTTTATGATTGCATCGATGTTATGCGGTTTTTCTACATCACTAACTGAAATGATCGCTTTTAGGGTTTTACAGGGTATATTTGGTGCATCTTTAGTACCATTATCACAATATATTTTACGTGATACCTTTAGTTTAGCTGAACAGCCAAAAGCGATGGCAGTTTGGGGGGTGGGTATTATGGCAGCTCCCGTATTAGGCCCAACATTAGGTGGTTATATTGCTGATTATATGAACTGGCGATGGATTTTTTATATTAATGTGCCAGTTTGCTTAATTGCTTTAGTGATGACCTTTACTTTTATTTCTGAGACACAGACTAAGCATGCAAAAGTCGATTGGACTGGATTGATCGTATTAGTTGTGGCAGTAGGCGCATTACAAATTTTCCTTGATCGCGGCAATACAGATGATTGGTTAAGTTCAAATTTTATTTTTATTTTAATGGTTATTTGGATCATTGGTTGGTGTGTCTTTATTTATCGCGGGATGACGAATTCAAAAAATATTCTTAATTTAAATGTTTTTAAAGACCGAAACTTTGCAATTTGTAACCTATTATTGGTTCTATATACCGGTGCATTATTTGGTATTTTAACGCTTCAGGCTGTGGTTATGGAATCAATTATGGGCTATACACCAGAGTTAGCTGGTTTAGTGATGGCGCCAAGGGGCATTGCTTCAGCAATATCAATGATATTATGTGTGCCACTATCTAAAAAAATTGATATGCGCATACTATTAGGTATTGGTATTGTATTTTCAGCTTGGGGTTCATATGACTTTGCATTATTGCCAATTAATGCCGATTTTTATAGTTTAATGATGCCTGGTATTGTCCAAGGTTTTGGCATGGGGTTATTTTTTGTACCATTATCAACTTTAGCTCTACAAAGATTACCAGAGAGTATGATTGCTGAAGGCAGTGGTATCTTTAGTTTTGCCAGAAATTTAGGTACTTCAATTGGCGTATCTGTAATGACTACAGTATTAACACAAACATCTCAAGCAGGTTGGAATACGATGATTGGTCATATTCGTGATGATAATCCAAATTATCATACCTGGTTGCAGGCATTTAATTGGCATGCGAGTGACCCTTTAGCGATTACAGTCGTCGGTCAAATCATTGCAGCACAGAGTACCATGATAGGCTTTATTAATAGCTGCTATTTAGGGATGATTTTTTTAGTTGTTTCGTTACCATTTGTGTTTTTCTTACAAAAATCGATTTCAACAGAAATAAGTACAGCTCATTAGATTTTATTAAGTAAAATATTTAACATTCTTCTTAATGGCTCTGCTGCTCCCCATAATAGTTGATCGCCAACAGTAAAAAGATGAATAATATTTTCACCTAAATTTGATTTTCTTAATCTACCAACGGCAATATCTAATGAGCCAGAACTAGCGACTGGTGTTAATTGCTCCAAAGTATCTTGAGGATTATTTTCAATCAATTTGACCCATGGGTTGGCATTTTTAATTAATGCTTTTATTTCATCGAGTGCTAGATTATCAGTTAATTTAATCGTTAATGCCTGACTATGCGAGCGAAGAGATGAAACACGTACACAAAGTCCATCAATTGGGATTTGCGCATTAAGTATTTTGTTCATTTCAGCACTAGCTTTATATTCTTCCTTGGACTGGCCATTAGCCATTTTAATATCAATCCAGGGAAATAAGTTAAATGCTAAACTATTAGGTAATACTTCATTAGGGAATGACGTATCTTGTACTTTATTTCGAATATGTTTTTCAAGCGTTAAAATATTCTTTGATAGATCAATATCATCCAATAAATACTGATATTGATAAATCAACTCTTTAATTGCTTTAGCACCGGCACCAGAGATGGCTTGATAAGTCATTGCAGAAATTGATTCGACTATGTTGGCTTTTAATAATCCATCAATACCGAGCATCATTAAGCTGACAGTACAGTTACTACCAATGAAATTTTTGACTCCCTTATTTAATGCTGTATCAATTTGTTTTCGATTAATGGGGTCAAGAATTAGGCAGGCATCATCTTGCATTCTAAGTGTAGATGCGGCATCAATCCAATAACCATTCCAACCTTCATCTCTTAAGGGTTGAAAAATCTTCTCTGTATATTGACCACCTTGACAAGAGATAAGTATATCCATTTGCATAAGCTTATTAATATCATAAGCATTTTCTAAAAGAGGTAAATTAATGCTAATATCAGGTGGTGGATTTCCATGTGCTGAAGCACTAAAAAAAGTTGTATCAAGATTTAAAAAGTCATTATTTTCAAGCATGCGGTTAATTAAAACAGAGCCGACCATACCGCGCCAGCCGATAATACCTAGTTTTTTCATAGATAATTTAGTTAATTATTGATGAATATTTTTATAATAAACTAATGAAGTTCTTTGTATAATGAATTCTTATCTAAATAATTAAAAAAATTAATGGAATAAGATGCGCGTTGTACATAAATTTGGCGGTAGTTCACTCAAAGATGAGAAAAAAATTAAAAATGTATTAAATTTAATTGATGGTAAAAATGAAGTTATTGTCGTTTCAGCAATTGGCAAAACAACACAAAATTTAAAAAACTGCGTTGATGCAGCAATGAATAATAAATCCTATGTCAAATTACTAAATAGTATAAAAAAACAGCATTTAGCCATTATAGAAAAAATTGCACCAAGAGCTAAAAGTAAATTAATGAAAGTTATAGAACATGATGTTGAAAGTATATTATATTTACTGATTACAATGCATTTAACAAAACTTGATAGTGAAAAAATAAAAAATTATATTCTAGGTTTTGGTGAAATTTGGTCTGCTCAGATTTTAGCAAGTGTTTTAGTTGAAGAGAAAAAACAAGCTAAATATATTAGTGCTGAAGAAGTACTTTGTGTTGATGATTCAAGAACACCAGTATTAGTTGATTGGCAGAAAAGTCATGAACTATTAAATAAAGCGATTGACTCTGAGTTTGATGGTGTTTATGTGATAACTGGCTTTATAGCATCAAACCATGAAAAACAAAGAACAATTTTAGGTATGAATTGTAGTGATTATTCAGCCAGTATATTTGCTAAATTATTTAACGTTGAGCGACTTATTATATGGACGGATGTTGCAGGTATTTATAGTGCAGATCCATCCGTTGTACCGACAGCTAAACTAATTAAGCATGTTTCCTATAAAGAAGCATTAGAGTTAGCATATTTTGGTGCTTCTGTGGTTCATCCATTAACTATTGGTCCAATGATGGATGAAAATATTCCCATTTTTATTAAAAGTAGTGATGAGAAAAACGGTACTGGAACAGAAATTTCTAATAATATCCCTATGGAAAGTGATGCTTTAATTAAGGGATTAACCTGTGTTGGTCAAGTAACTTTAATTAGAGTTCAAGGTGCTGGCTTAATCGGTGTTTCAGGTATTGCAGCAAAAATTTTTAGTATCTTACATGAAGGTAATATTTCAGTGATGATGATTTCACAAGCCTCATCGGAGTATTCAATTTGCTTTGCCGTTGATCTATTAGAAGGCGATCAAGCGGTTAAGTTGTTGGAAAAGGCCTTTGAGGTTGAAATTGATCGAGGCGTTATTGAGCATATTCATAGTGACAAGCATTATAGTTTAATAACAGCTGTTGGTGATGGCATGAAAAATATGCCAGGATCTTTAGCTAAAATGATTAATCCATTATCAAAAGCAGGTATTAATATTCATGCTGTTGCACAAGGTTCTTCAGAAAGAAGCATTACATTAACAATTAAAGAAAGTAGAGAAAAAGCAGCTTTGAATTTAATTCATCAGGAGTATATTGATGATATAGAGGTTGTAGCGATTGCAATTATTGGAGCTGGTAATATAGCTTGTGCATTAATTGAAGAGATTCAACAATCACAAGAGCAGTTAGCTAAGCTTAGAATTAAAATTAATTTAGTAGTAATTACTAACTCCAAAAAAATGCTGTGTTCAGAAACAAGTCTTATTGATGAAAGTTGGAAGTTAAAATTATCAAAAACGACTAAAAAAATGAGCATAGATGCTTTAGCCGATTTTATAGGTGATTTGCGAGTGAAGTATCGTATGTTGGTTGATGCCACAGATAGCATAGAAGTTGCACAGTCTTATTTATCATTCTTAAAACGTGGAATTAGTGTTATTACACCCAATAAATATGCTAATACACAATCAATGGAATACTATTATGCGCTAAGAAGTACAGCATCTGATACTAGGGCACAGTTTAAGTATGAAACAAATGTCTGTGCAGGTTTACCATTGATTAAATCGATTCAGGAAATGATCTATACTGGCGATAAAGTTGAATGTATAGAAGGAGTTTTCTCTGGTACATTAAGTTATCTTTTTAATGAGCTTAATCAAGGAGTAAGCTTTTCAAAGGCAATTAAGAGCGCTTATGATTTAGGGTATACTGAGCCAGATCCTAGAGAAGACTTATCTGGGATGGATGTTGCACGAAAAGTTGTTATTTTAGCTAGAGAGATTGGTTTCTCAGTTGAAGTTGAAAGTTTAGAAATACAAAACCTAACACCTAAGGCATTAAGAAATTGTAGCAAAGCTGAGTTTTTAAAACGTTTGTCAAAATACGATAAAGAAATGGATCAATTATTTAAACAGTTAAAAGGTGATGCATTAGGACTTCATTATATTGGTATGATTAATACAGAGGGTAAGATTAGTGTCAAAATTCAGCCCTATGATCATTCAAGTGTATTTGCAAGAATACAAGGTACTGATAACTTAGTTGTTATTCGGTCAAGTCGCTATCAAAAGTATCCATTCATTATTCAAGGACCCGGAGCTGGTGCTGATGTTACTGCTGCGGGGGTATTTGGTGATATTTTACAGGTTATTAAATAATGGTAGATGTTCAAATTAATCCTAATATTTATTCAGTGAGTGCATTTGCACCAGCAACAAGCGCTAATTTTTCAGTTGGATTTGATTTAATTGGCTTTCCAATTACAGGTGTGGGCGATACGGTTAAATTAGTTAAACGATCTGATAGTCAAATTAAGATTTGTGCAATAAGTGGTGTTGTTAATGATTCGGTATTATCAAAAGATATCGATAAAAATTTAGTATCCATTGTAATTGATAAACTATTAAAAGATTATAAATTATCCATTGGTTTTGATATTTATTTAGAAAAAGGTATTACTTTAGGTTCAGGTATGGGTGGTTCTGCTGCTTCATCTGTTGCAGCACTTTTAGCACTCAATGAATTTTTTGAAAAGCCACTAGCGCTTGATCAATTGATTAATTATGCTGTTTATGGTGAAAGTCAAATCTCTGGTGGTGCCTATCATGCCGATAATGTTGCACCTTCAATGTTTGGTGGCTTAGTTTTATTGCAAAGTTCAAAACCAGTAAAAATGATTCAGCTTCCTACATGTGATTTGTATGCTGCAATTGTTCAGCCTCAAATGAGTATTGAAACAAAACAAGCACGCGCTATTTTAACCAATCCCTATTCACTTAAAGAAATTACACTACAAACAACAGCATTAGCTGCTAGTATTGCTGGGTTGTATAGAAATGATATGACATTATTCAGTAATAATTTAAAAGATATTTTAATTGAGCCTCGAAGAAAATATTTGATTAAAGGCTATGATGATGTAAAGTCGGTTGCACTATCAAATGGAGCGATTGCTTGTGGTATCTCTGGTTCAGGTCCTTCTATGTTTGCAGTGGCTATGAATACCGAAGATGCCAATAGAGTTGCTTTATCAATGAAAGGTGCATTTGAAAATTTAAACATTCATGCACAATCTTGGGTAACTGCATTAGATGCAGAAGGTGGTAAAGTTCTTGAAGTAATTAAGGATGAATAAAATAGATGAAATTTCATAGTACAAAAGATCGTTCACAATTAGTTTTAGCTTCAGAAGCAATGCAGATAGGCTTAGCAGCAGATAATGGCTTGTTTGTGCCAGAGTATTTCCCACAAATTAACTGGCAAGCTTTTAGTGATCAAATGAAGTACCCACAGTTTGCAGCAAAAGTGTTAGCACCATTTTTTGAAAATGATATTTTATCATATCAGTTAGATGAGGTTTGTAATGAAGCATTTAATTTTGAGATTCCTTTAAAAAAACTGGATAAAAATAATTTAGTTTTAGAATTATTTCATGGGCCAACATTATCATTTAAAGATATTGGTGCGCGCTTTTTAGCAGGCTGCTTAAGTCGAATCCAGTCAGAAAAAACATTTACTATTTTAGTTGCCACATCAGGTGATACTGGTTCAGCTGTTGCTGCAGCATTTCATAAAAAGCCAAATATTCGGGTAATTGTAATGTACCCAGAAGGAAAAATTTCACTTAGACAACAAAAACAGATAACTTGTTGGGGAGATAATATATTAGCAGTAGCCGTTAAAGGTAGATTTGATGACTGTCAAAAATTAGTTAAAGCGGCATTTACAGATAATTATTGGTATGAGCGCACTGCATTAAATACGGCAAATAGTATTAATATTGGTAGATTATTACCACAATCAACTTATTATGCTTATACGAGTTGGCAATATTATTGTTCAACAGGAAAGGGCGCAAATTTTATTGTACCTTCTGGTAATGTTGGTAATATTTCAGCTGCTTTTTGGGCAAAGCAAATGGGGTTTCCAATTGATGAAATTATCTTAGCGCAAAATGCAAATAATGTAATTGGTGATTATGTAGTAACTGGCAAGTATCAACCCAGAAATAGCATAGAAACGCTAGCAAATGCTATGGATGTAGGCAAACCTAGTAACTTTGAGCGCTTAGCTTATTTATATCCTGATTATGCCAACTTTATAGATGAGATTAAAGTGTTTAAAGCCGATGATAAGGGAATTACAGATACAATTATATCTGTATATGATCAGTATCATGAGACTATTTGCCCACACACGGCAACTGGTTTTTATGCAAGAGCGCATTTAAATAAAGAAAAACCTTATATAATGGTTGCAACTGCACACCCGGCAAAATTTGAACAAATCATCGAACCTATATTAAATCAAGTAATTCCACCAACAGAACAGTTAAATACATTACTTAAGCGTAAACATTTTAATATGACAATTGACTCTGATATGCAAAACTTAATTCAAGCAGATAAAGCTTATTTTGGTTGAATTTAACTGTAATAGGTGCGCTGTTAAGTGCTATTGAATATGATATAATTTGAAAATATAAATCACTAGCAGGAATGACTTTATAAAATGGAAATAAGTATTGATCAAAAACAAAAAGAAATTGTTGAGAATTTTGATTATTTTGATAACTGGGGTGATAAGTATGCTTATCTAATTAGCTTGGGAAAGTCTTTAGAAGCATTTCCAGCTTTAAAAAAAGATCAACAACATTTAATTAAAGGCTGTCAATCATTGGTTTGGTTTGATGCTGAATATATTGATGGAAAAGTGTTTTTTAAAGGTACAAGTGATGCTGCTATTGTCTCGGGTCTAATTGCTTTATTATTAGATATTTACAGTGGTCAAACACCACAAACTATAATAGATACAGAACCTTACTTTATTGATGAAATTGGCTTATCACAGCACTTAAGCCCAACTAGAAATAATGGCTTATATGCTATGTTAAAAGCAATTAGGAATTTTGCTAAACATTATGCAAATGAATAATAATCAAGGTGTTTATATACTAAATACTCGGCCAGGTAAGCGAGGAGAAGCTTTAACTATTGAGTTAGAACAATATGGATTTCGAGTATTAACGCAACCAATTCAGAAAATGATTCCATTAACAATTGATATTTCATTATTAAATGAACTTGATAAAAATCAAAGTGATTGGATTTTTATTAGCCCAACAGCGGTTGAATGTTTTGTTAAAGAAGTTTCACCAGATAAATTAAAACTTAAATATAAGCCTAAATTATTAGCTGTTGGTAAAGGAACGGCAGCAGTATTAAAATGTTATTTCCCACAATATGATATTTATTATCCAGAAGGTAGCCATGGTGCTGAAGCATTACTTGAATTGATATTTAAACAAGCTTCAAAAACACAGTCTTATTATATCTTTCGAGGTGAAACAGGTTCAAAACTTTTATCAGAAACACTAAAAAGTCAAGGTGCTGATGTTAAATCTATTATTTGTTATAAACGTCAAGTAACAGATGCAGTGAAAAATGGTAGTCTCAATCATTTACTTCAAAGTGATTATCCGAAAATTGTTATATTAACTAGTTTTGAAGCATTTGAACTTTTGCATTATTATTATACTAACGCCTTATGGTTAAAACATGCTTTAATTACAGTAACAAGTAAACGTATGCTTCACTGGGCAAAAAAAATGGGTTATGAAAAAGTGTTATTTCTTGAGTCTTTAGATAATGAAGCAATTTTAAATAAAATCATTTTGAATAATAAACCTTCGGTTTAAAGGAGTATAGCAGGTGAATGACAAGATTGATCCTGAAAAGGATAAGAACCAAAAACAAGAAGATAAAAGTAAAGCTTCAGTAGAGAAGAAAGATTTAAAAGCTGATCAGAAAGCACAAGTTAAACCTGATATAACTAATCATCAAGATATCAATAAACCAATGACTAAAACAAATAAAGGGCACTCGTTTGTCGTATCATTAGCTTTTATAGTTGGGCTCGCAGGATGTACAATTGCAGGTTATAGCTTATATACACAACACCAACAAGTTAAGTCATTTAATACAACAATTGCGCAAAAGAATACAGAATATAATCAATTAAAATCAGAAACAAAAAAAGCATTAGTGACTTTAAATGAAGTTGTTACAACTCAGAAACAGTCAAGTAAGCTTAATCAAGTAGAGAAAGATAATATTTCATCACTAATGAAAAAAACCTATGCTTTGAATCAACAAGTAAAAGCAATTAAGTCAGATTATTTATTACCGCAGAGTGACTTATATCAGCAAATGATTTTGATTCAAGTCAATGCCGCAGGTATTTATTTAAATATGGCTGATAATTATCTAAAACTATATGCTGGTGGCGATCAAGCAGTTAGTTTGATTAAAGCAGCAGAATCTGCATTAGTTAATGCAGATGAGCGTGCAAAACCTGCATTAGCATTGGTTAGAAAAGCACAATATGCAGTAGAAAATGCAACACTTTTTACGCAATATGGTGATAATATGACTAATATTAATCAACTTATAGCAATGCTAAGTGAATTAAAACTTAAACTACCAGGAAATGCAGCTAAAGTTGATACAGTAGATCATGCTTCTACTGTCGATCAAAGTTGGTATCAATCACTTAAAAATAATTTAGATAAAATGTCTTCTTTAGTGCAAATTCATAAATTAAATCAAACAAGTCAATTACTGACAAATTCTAGCGCAAGAGAAAATCTAGTTGTTACATTAAAATTACAGCTAGAGCAGGCAAAATGGGCTTTACAAAGACGTGACTCTGTGGCGTTTAAAGAAAGTATTACTCAAGTAATTGATGAAGTAAAAACATACTATCAAGTCGATCAAACTCAACAGAAATGGTTGGAAATAGCTAATAGTATTCAATTTGGTCAATCGCAAAACTATATGCAAGCAATGCACCAGGCTATTTATGCTGTTTCTCGACTTGAAACACAAATTATTGCTTCAGCAACTAAAAATAATAATGCGGACCAAAATCAAACTGATAGTAAAGGAGCATGATTATGAGCCGTTTTATCAGTTTTTTAGTGATTATATTAATTGCAGGCTTTATTGGAATTTTGCTTGTTCAAGAGCAAGGAATGATGATTATTACAGTATCTGGTTATATGATTGAATCTCCACTTTGGTTTGCATTATTAAGTATTATCGTTTTAGTTTTTGTTTGTACATTATTAGTTAAGATCTTAAAAGGTACAATTCAAGTACCATTTTTGTTTTCATCATTAATGGTTCGTAGAAAAAGAAAAAAAGCTTTAAAATTATTAAAAGAGACAATGTTAAATGATTTAAGTGATGATTATGATTTGATTTATCAAAACACAAAGGATTTAAAAAATATTAAACATTACCAAGCTTTAAATTATCTAAATTTAACGGATTTGGGTTTATTAATTCAAGCCAATGCATTTCTTAAAACAAAAAACTATCAAGCTTTAGATGAACTTACTACATCAATGGTGAAGAAAAAAGTAAAAGGGCCATTTCTTGAGTGGATTAAAGCACAAAAATTATTAGCTTTAGAAGATGATAAAAGCACTAATCAGGCACATCGAGTGCTGACAGAAGCAAAACTGGATTTTCCAAAATCTAGATTAATTTATCGAGCATTGATAGATTTTAATTTGAAAAAAGGTTATCCGGTAGAAGTTTTACCATTACTTGAAGAAGCAGAGCACCATCGATTATTTACAGAGAGTGAGAAGGATAAATATTATCATCAGGCAATTATTGGTGGATTAAAAGGGCTGAGAGATGCAAATGAAGTTAATTTAAGTGAGTTTTGGAGTGTCATTCCAACTAAATATAAAAAAGATAATCAAATACTATTAGCTTATATTGATGTATTAATTCACATTGGTGAATATGATCAAGCTAAACAAAGTCTTAAAAAACTATTTAAAAAAGCATACTCAGTAGAATTTGTTAAATTATGGGCAAAGCTAAAGCCAATTTCAGCACAAGAACGACTTGAATTTTTAAAAGAACAACTTAAAAGTACAGAGTTACTTCAAAACCCAGAGGTTGTTGTCATTTTTGCAAAGCTTGCAATGGAGTCTAATGATTATGATCAAGCTAAAACATATCTTGAAAGTATTCCTGAAACACCTGAAGTTACAGGTTTGTTAGCAGAAATATATCATCAACTGAGTATGTATCATAAATCAGTTGCCTGTTTTCAGCGTGCATTAAGCTGTTATAGAGTGCAGTGAGTTTTTAGTATGAAAAAGCTAATCAAATTATTAAATGTATGTTGTATTTAGGTATGAGTTTTAAATAAGAGGTTAATATATGCTAAAATTTAATATTCAAATGTTATCATCTATGATAGCTTTGCTTTTTTTAGTTTCAGTTAATATGGTAGTTGCAAAAGATCCTTGTCAACTGGCTTATAAAGCACTTGCAGAGAATGATGATATTATTCACGTAACTGAATATGATTTTAGAGTACCATTAACAAGTATTTCAAATACAGTGTATACGAGTAAAGATTGTCAATCATTTCAAAAGGCATTCACAGTGTCTGACCCGGATTTACTAAAATGTACAAATGGTCATTATGTGGGTGTTTTACCTTCATCGGAAATAAAACCAAATTTAAAATGTTTAAAAATTGTAACCTGCGTTGGTAAAATGTGTAAAACAAATATGATTTACCTTAAATATAATAAATCAGTTAAAAAATATACTGCAATTCCACGAAGTAGTTATTTGATTTTTTCTTAGTAGAGACGTCGATTGATCGCGTCTCAAATAAATAGTCTAGTGCTTATCTAGTTTTTAATATTTAGAATTGCGTTTAAACTTACCTAAGATGCTATAGGCAAGCGGTACAATAATTAATGAAAAAATACTACCAACTAATAAACCTGATACAATTACCATGCCAATCTCTCTTCTTGCTAGCTCACCAATACCTGTTGCTAGTACAAGTGGTAATGCACCTAAAATCATCGTAGCCGATGTCATTAATATAGGTCTTAGTCGAGTCGATGCGCCAGCAATTGCCGCTTCAACTAAAGTGTAGCCTTCAGATAAACGTTTATTAGCAAATTGAACAATTAAAACACCATGTTTGGTAATTAGACCAATTAAGGTGACAAGGCCGATTCCAGTATAAATATTAATACTGCCGCCAATTATTTTCAAACCGACTAAACTACCGATTACGCTTAGTGGAACAGTTAACATAATAACCAAAGGATCAATAAAACTTTCAAAAAGCGCTGCTAAAACAAGATAGATAAAAATAATACCAACGATAAATACCATCAACATACGTTGATTACCTTCTTTCATATCTTTAGCTGCACCAGTAAAATGAATACCAGTAGCAGGAGCAACTTTGGGTATAACTGATTCAATCGCGCTAATGACAGGCCCCATAGAAGCACCTGGCGTAAGTGTAACATCAATTTCAATGGCATTTTGATTATTGTAAGTGCCAATAACTGAAGATTTTGCAATTGGTTTGATATCTAAAAGACGTGCAACACTTATCCAAGTGCCACTCGTTGATTCGATATGAATTTTATTTAATGCATCAAAGGTTGATAAGTTATTTTTATCTAATTGGATAACAACGGGGTAATCAATACCATTTTGACGGTAATCATTATCAAGTTGATAGCTACCAAAATAGATTGATAATACTTGTTGTAATTGTGTTAAATCAACATCGAGAAGAGACGTTTTCTGATCATTAATCGATATTTCATATTCTGGCGATAAATTACTATCATTACGATCAGCAGACTGAACACCATTAATTTTTTCAACTGCATTGACAGCTTTTAGTGATAAATCTTCTAGTTTTTCTAAACTCATAACGCCAGTTAGAAAGAATTGAATATCACCACTACCCGGGTCTGAATGGCTTTGGTGTAATGGAACAGCCATTGCGCCACCACGAAAATTACTATCTTTTTGAATATCTTGGCTTATTTTATTCACTAACAAAGATGCTTTGTCAAAATATCTATCTTTCAAAATAATAAAATTAATATTAAACAAATTGCCACTTTGGCTCATTGTGATGCTGCCATAGTGATTAGCATAGCCAGTTTCGGTCATATCATTAGCAATCTGGTTGCCTTTTTTCTGAAGCGCTTCAACTGAGGTTGAAGAAGAGCCTTTAATAAATGATTGAATAATACCAATAGTATCATTTGGAAATAGGTTAGAAGATAGATTACGACAGAGAAAACCACTGAAGATAATAATAATGATCATCAGTACAGTCCATAACCATTTACGTTTAAATAAACGATTTAGTAGTCGCTGATATAGGTTGGTCAGTTTATGTAAGAATAATTCGAGACCTTTTTGATATTTATTTTGAGCTTTTGATTTAAGTAAGTAGGCACACATTGCAGGAGTTAGCGTTAATGCAACAAAGCCAGAGATTAAGATGCTCAGTGCTAATGTAAAGGCAAATTCTTGGAAATAAATAGCAGAAGGTCCTGACATAAATGCAATTGGAAAATAAACAGCGATAAGCGTAATGGTAATACCAATGATTGCAAAATAGATTTCTTGACTACCAATAAGCGCTGCCTTGTACTCATTTAAACCTTTTTCAATATGTCGTATGACATTTTCAAGTACAACAATTGCATCATCAACAACTAATCCTACGGCTAAGACTAGTGCAAGTAAGGTCATCATATCAATAGAGTAGTCTTTAACATAAAGAAAGATAAACGTACCAATAAGACAGACTGGAATTGTTACTAAAGGTATAATTGTTGCCCTTAGCTGTCCAAGAAATAATAATGAGACTAATGCAACTAAAATAATTGCGATTATAATGGTCTCAATGACTTCAACAATGGATTGCTTTAACGGTTGTGCTAAATTCATTAACACAGAAATACTCATACCATGGGGAAGTGAGGCATTGATTTGATTAACTTTTTCAATCACTAAGTTTGCAACATCAATAGGGTTGGCATCATCAGCTGCTTCAATCTCTAGTATAACGCCTGCTTTACCATCAATGGATGCAGAAGTTTCATCAGGAATTGTAGCTGCACCAAAACCAATATCAGCAACATCTTTTAGATAAATTAAGCGACCATTACGTTTTGCGACAATTACTTTTTTAAAGTCTGAAATATTTTTAAATGAACTGGATAAATTGATCGTAATATTGCCACCTTGTGTAATTAATTTACCAGCAGCAGTACTACTATTTAATTTATTTAAAAGACTGGTAATATCGATAGGAGAAAGTTTGTATTGTGCCATTTTATTAGGATTTAAGCTAACACGTACGGCTAGTGTTTGTGCAGTTAAATCAATACCACTAACACCAGGGACTTGATTTAAATCTTGGGTGATGGCACTTTCAACATAGGATGCTGTTTGGCCTGTGGTTTTATTTGGGTCGGTTACACCAAGTAAAATAATTGTATTGCCACCACCTGATTGTTGAAGTTGTGGAGTTTGAGTATTTTCAGGTAAATTCACCGATGAAATTGATCGAGAGATATCTGCTTGAGCAGAGACGAAATCAGCCTTAGAGATATTATTAAATTTAATTTTGATAAAGCTTCTTCCATCAACAGAGAATGCATTGATAAAAGCAATATTAGGAACATTTGATAGTGATGAGACAATTTTTTGTGTCACATCGCTTTGTACTACTTCAGCACTTGCACCTGGATAAACTGTCATTATGCGTAAAGTTGGTTTAAATTGTTTGGGCTCAAATCGTACAGGCAGAAGTAATAAGGTTAATAAGCCAAAAAGAATAATTGTAGCTGAGATGACAATAGATAAGACCGGGCGTTCGATACATAGCTTAGATAAATTCATTTATTTAGTTACCTTAACAGCCATACCGTCAGTGATGCCATTAGCATTTTTAATAATTTTTACTCCAGGGTTAATTCCTGATTTGATAATATACTGGCCACTAGAAGATACAAGCCCGACATCAATTGATATTGCTTTTGCTTTACCATCAACAATTTCAAATACGCTATAACCTTTATTAATCAATGCAAGTGCACTCATTGGTACTAAAATTACCTTACTTTGAGCATTAAGAATATGGTTAACATCAACGTTCATACCAGGCGATAGTAAATCATCAACATTATTATATTTTGCTCTGACATTAAAAGTTAAAGAATCCGTATTTACATCTGGAGAGATATAATTAACGATGGCTTTAAATTTTTGGTTTGGGTAGGCGTCTGTTGTTATGATTACACTTTGGTCAATTTTAACTTTACCGATTAACGTTTCAGGTAAAGCATACTCAACTTCAAGGTCCTTTCGATCTACAAGTGTTACTAATGCGCTACCACTTTCAACATAGCTTCCAATAGCAACTTCAGCGACACCTGTTTTGCCATCAAAAGGTGCTTTAACTTTTGTATGCTCATAGTTTGCTTGTGCTGATTGATAGTTTGCAAGTGCAGTTTGGTATTGTGCTTTGAACTTGTCTAACTCTTCTTTTGAGACAGCTTGGGCGTCTTTATAAAGTGTTTGATAGCGTTGATAGTCAGCTGTTAGTTGATCGAGTTGAGCTTGTGCTGTTTGTAAAGCAGACAATGCGTTTGCATCATCAACTGTTAATAGCAATTGTCCTTTTTTAACCAATTGACCATTGGTAAAGTTAATTGACTGAATAACGCCTGTAACTTGGGATTTTAAATCAACCGAATTCGGTGCAATTAATGAACCATAGGTTGTATATAATTCTGGAGAGTTGGTTTCTTTTAATTCAATTAAATCAACATAAGTTGCTTCTTTATGACTTGAAACAAGAGACTTTGAAGCATTTGAATGGAAATAAAAATAGTAAATACATGATGCAATAATAATAATTGCGATAACAATGATTAAAGTTAAGTACTTTCTCATAAAATATGGGTATATCCAGTAGAATTTTATTCTATTTTATAGCATATCATATTCATTGGTTATTTAATTTAATATTTTTATTTTTAGAGGATTAAAAGTAATCTAAATATTGCTAATCACTTAGATTCAATTTCGACCTAATAAGGCAGAAAAATTCCAGATTGCAAATTTAATGTTATTTGTATTGATATCATATTGTTGCTGTAGTGTTTGGGTTAGCGCTTGATTAAATTGGCATAAGTTTTGTTTTGACCAGCCAGTGTCACCAAAAAATTTAGGCTCACCGGAGAGGGTAATAAAGACTTCAGCATTACTATCATTAGGTTTGCTATTTAATGGTTTTTTAGAAAATAAATAAGCCAGATAATCAGCAACCAAAGTTGGGTTTTGTGAAGTATATATTGTATTTTGCATTCTATTTTGTGCTACAGCAAGTGGCAGGATATTACCTGTATAAGGCTTGCTACCCATATTGGCATCAACAACACGATAAGTTGTTCCAGCTTGTAATGTGCCAGTAGAAGATTTAGGTAAATCAGGTGTTGTTTGTCCTTGTTCAAACGTGAAACTTGATTCTAAATTATAATATTGTGGATAACCATAATCTAAATCATTTGGACCATAACGAGATACATCACCATAGCTTGGACCGACATATCCATAGCTAACAGCGGGTTCTGCTAATGTAATACCTGTAGGACATAATGAGGCAGCATTACCATTAAGGCATGATTTTTCTGCTCGAAGATCATTAATATCTTGTGGTTCTAAATAACTTTGTTCAATTGAAAATTCAGTAAAGCCTTTACCTGAAGGAAAGACAGCATTGATTTTATTCATAAGTATGATGCTATTACTCATAACACATTGCCAACTGATGCAATTTTGTGTATTGGGATTTCCATTATCAGGGTTCCACCAGATATGATATTTAGCACTACTTTTAGAATTATCAGGGTGAAAGCCAATACTGATTGTGTGATTTCCATAAACAGAGTATAACGCTTTGATAAGGTTTTGATACTTTTTAACGAGCTGGTTATAGGCTTCTATCGTTGTTATTCCAGCAAGTGTAACACGTAGATTAATACGTTCAACATTAGGTGCAAGTTGATAGATATCATTAGCATATTGTTGAATATTATCCGGTGGTTGTGTTTCAGCAATCAATGCTTTGATCCAATTATTATTACAAGTTGTTGTATTTTCATGAGCAGATATAAAATTAGGTAAGCCTATAACTAATAAAAACATGGTAATGAAGTAATTAAATTGAAAATTCATATTTGTTACTTTACCTTAAAGCAGTTGTTAATTTGGTTTTATAATCATAGTTGATCTATGATAATGTAGCGAATTTTTACTAATGTAGATCGTAATAATTAACTTATGCATTGATTAATTGAAGTGGTTTTGCATGGGTAGTTTTACTAGGATTAAATAAATTTTTAGGCATCATAGGGTAATGATGATTATTTAGCGTATTTTGTTTAACAAAACGACTAAACTCATTAACACTTACTTCAAATGATTGGCGATCTGCTCGTCTAACATAGAAATCCATCATTTTAGGCTGTAGTTCGATAATCTGTTGATGTATTTGCTCATAACGTTTTAATTTTTGTTCAATAGTGAGAGATTGATTTTCTATTAGTTGATTTGCATAGTACTTAATGTAATTGGTTACAGCTTGATTCATATAAAAATTACAGTGTTTCGATTCAACTGATTTAAGAGGCTTGAGATTGAAAAGTTTATTGATATTTTCAACAAATGATTGCAGTTTATCGATATTAATAGCTTGAGTATCTACGCATTTTAATAAAATATGATTAAAGCATTCTTTTTTAATATCTGGATTGTTAATTTTATCAATTAAAAACACTAATGAATCAATGATATTTTGATCAAAAAAATCATCTAGGTTATATAATAAATCAATTTGCTCTTGTAAATTGAAAATAGATAAGCTTTGCGCTAATTCATATTGGCATGTTTTAGGATAAAGTGTTAATAATGCCTTGATTGTTTTTATAGGTAATTCGTTTTCTGGCAAAGTATTTTGGTATTCATTGTATAATTGTTTGATTGCAGAATTAATGGTGTGATATTTTTGTATAATATAAAATTTAGCTGCTCGATAGCGTTGATATAGACTACCTTTAGGGTTTATACGCTTATAGTTATGAATAATATAATGATTAATGTCACCAAAAATACTTAAATAATTTTGTTCATGATTAGCATATTTATCATTTAATTGAGTAATTAGCTCTCGATGATGGCGTTTTTTAAAAAAGCCAGGGTTATTGTATTGATTAAAAAATGATAATAAATCTGCGATATCAATAGGCTGCTGTTTTGCTAACTGATGCTTTGGTTTAATTAAACAATAAGTTTTATAAACTAAAAAGGGTGTTGCTAATACAGCACCTGCAATGATACAGCCTAAAGATACAGCAGCATCAGCTAATGGGTGTTGACTAATTAGAATATCAATACCAGCTGCAGCAGCAAGTGAGTTTTTAATGGTGTTAACATAATCTCTAACCGTTGAAAATGGTTTTGAAATAGCTTTATATACTTTATAGATTGGGTTATTTTCAAATTTATCTTTTTTAGCATTGAGTTGGATTTCTTTATTGGTTAAGGCAATTTTTAGTTGTGCTTTAATTTCATCATCTGTTTGACCGTCAATATGCCCAATATATTTTTTATAATTAGGATCATGTTTAAATTGATCATGATATGTAAGCAACTTATTTTCTTTATCTAGTGTTTTTAGAAATTTAAGATATTCAAACTCTTCTTTTAACTGTGTTTCTTTTTCTTTGAAATATTTATTAATAATAGAACCTAAAGTATAGATACCATAAAATACAGCCATACCAATAGCGACAGGTGGTACAGAAGCTGATACACCAAATAAACCTAAGAGCATAAATATATTACCAGCAACATATAACCCATCTGTTAAGCCATCAATAACATTGGTAAAAATAAGCTTGCGGTTATTTTTAGTGTTTGGTGGTTTTATTGTATTAATGGAATGTGTAGTAGAATTGATAAGGTATTGCTCGATTGCTTTTAAGTTAGCATTTCTTTTCTCTTCAAGTTTTAATTTATACAGATTATTTGCAACTAATAAAATACCAACTGTAAATCCAATAGCACCAGCAGGTGAAAGTAGTGAAGATGCAATACTTTGATGGCTAAATGTAGCAACTAAATTTGAAATATTAATCACTGCATGACGGCCATTTTTAGCGCCACTTAAACCAGTTCTAAATTGTTTATAATACTGATCAGTTTTTTTATGTGTATGAAATTGAGAGTACGCTTTAAAACTACCAAATATGCCAAGCATTACAAATAAGCTTAAGGATGAGTAATAGGTTGCATCATGCTCAAAATTTAATTCTTTGCCAGAGATATCTTCAAAATAGCCTAAAATACTTTCTGCTAAATAAATTGAGTCAGCTTGTTGGTCAAATGCATTTAAAATACGTTGATAGTAATAACGTTCATTGTCAAACTTATTTTGATAATAAATATTGTCTAATTCAGTATAACTCATCATAAGTACCTAAAACTGAATATTTTGACGTTATTATGGCAAAGAACTGTTACATATTTATTAAATGTGTGATTTATTTGTTTTGAATTAATATAAGCTGATTATTTTTTTGTTGCATTTCAAGACGTCTTAATGCACTCATACCGAGTAAAATATAATCATCATCAGATGATGGGTTAATACTAGCTACAACATGATTAAGCGTAATGCTACCAATTGTTAATTGATCAATATAAGTTCGATAGATAGTAATTTTACCATTAGCAGTCATTGCTTGATAGCGTGCACCTCTTTTAAGACCTATTGTTTTAGCAATAGACTCTGGGATAGAGACGCTGGTTGCACCGGTATCAACGATAAATTTAACTTTATGATTATTAATATAACCATAGGTGGCATAATGATGGTTGATAGCATTTAGAATTACAGTATTGCGATGGAGTGTTTCATTGGATTCTGGTGTTAGCTGTTTCTCTTGATTTGTTTGCATAATTATATGAATAATAAATGCTAGGCAAATAAAAGCTGCAATCCAGAATATATAAATCGTTTTTTTTTGCATTTAAATCTTAAAACCAACCACGAATGGTATGTCCTATATTTGTAAAAAATCCAGCTTTTTCAACAGATTGTAAAGCATATACAGGTGTGGTGACAAGTATCTTTCCTTTTAAGGTAACAGTTAAAGTACCGACTACTTGATCTTTTTTAATGGGGGCTTTTAAATTTTCATTCGCCATAACATTTAAATGAATAAGTTTATCTTGGCCTTTAGCAAGTGTTAAAACTACATCATTTTTAACAGCTACTGGTAATTGATATTGGTAAGTTTCAGCATTATTAATACGCAGTTTAGCAATGCTTTTTCCATGATCTGCAACATCGTAGTTTTCAAAAAATCTAAACCCATAGGTTAGAAGTTTATTTGATTCTTCAGTTCTAGCTGTATCACTTGGCGCACCTAAAACAATAGCGATTAGACGTCTACTATCTTTTATTTGAGAAGATGCAAGGCTAAAACCTGCCTGGTCAGTATAGCCTGTTTTTATTCCATCAACACCTGTTTTTTGATTCAGTAATCGGTTGCGATTATTTTGTGTAATACCATTAAATGTAAAACTTTTTTGACTGTAAAGTTTATATAGCTCAGGAAAAGTATGAATATAAGCTCGCGATAAAATAGCCATATCATAGGCAGAAGTATATTGATTTTTAGCCGGTAATCCATCTGAGGTTGAAAAGTTGCTATGATTCATTCCTAACTGTTTGGCAGTATGGTTCATTAATTCAACAAATGATTGTTCACTGCCTGCAACAAATTCAGCTAAGGCAACTGTTGCATCATTTCCAGAAGAAATGACCATGCCTTTAAATAAATCGCCAACTGTTAAATGATCAGATGGTTTAATAAACATTTTTGATCCTGGTGTTTTCCAGGCCTTTTTACTAATTGGGACTACTTCACCCCATTTGATCATATTATCATGTAATGCTTGACCTATTACATAAGCAGCAAGTATTTTTGTAAGGCTTGCAGGTTTATGCTCTTTATTCATATTTTTTTCAGTTAAGATTTCACCAGTTTGATAATCCATTAATACCCAGGCAGCTGCATTAAGTCTAATTTTAGGTGGTTCAGGAATAACGGTTGGAATTGATTGTTGTGGCATATAATGTGTTGAGGTATTTTGTGCAAGTTGTATTTGAGGTTTATTATCAACTTTAATCATACTTTGGTTAGTATTAGCAATTGTTACTGAGGCTGTAGAAGTTATAATAATAGAGCCTAAAGCAATTAACCCATATGATTTGATTGGATGAATCATTTTCCTTTATACTCCTTATAAATGATTTTAAGTCGCTATTTGTTAATTCTAGTATAGATTTGAAATCCTTTAAAAATAAATAATTTTCTAGTACTTATGGTTATTTTTTCTGATTGGCTTTAGTGTTGATTATATGAAGCACTTAAACTTTTATTGTTTTTTTCAGTTTTTAGTATGACTTATTATGCTTAAACTAAGCGTAAGCGAAATATAATAATAACAAATTAGTAAGAGATTTTAATGAAATTAAGTATATATCAGAAAGTTTTTATCTTAGGTTTTAGTTTTTTTCCTGGCTTTGTATTCGCTAAGTGTGAAACAGTTGCTAAAGTGGAGATGCAAAACTCTTGCCCATTTGCAATTAATGTTATTGTTGATAATAAGTCACCACAAACAATACAGCCGGGTGATACGAAGATGGTTGGGGATGTGTCAAATGGAACGATAAAATTTACAGATGGGATAAATAACGATATTAATACAGATTATGGAGAGATTAAAGTTAGTAAAACTGATACGGGTTCTGGGTGTCAGCATCATATTAAAGAAGATAAGGCTCATGGAGATTTTAGTGATCCAGATGGTTTTGATGATAGAAGTTCTGATAAAGGTAGTGGACAAAAGAAAACTTATACATGGCATTTTGATATATGCAGAAATGGCTATGATAATGCAGTAACAGTTCAAGCAATTGGCTTAGGTAATATTCATATTGAAAAAGATAATACTTATTATTCATCGAATGTAATTTATTTACAACCAAATGATAATGGTGGTTATGATACTTATGATATTACATTTAGCAATACTACAACCGCTTGTCATTTGAAGTATGATTATAATGGTAAATACTTTGTTTCATCATGTGATGGAAGTAATATTAAGGGGTTTTTTACAAATAATAATACGCAGTTAGTCTATATATGCCAACAAAATAGTTCCGGTAATTTAGAATGTCCATTTTTAAAATCCAATGCTGTATCAGAAAGTTATCATTATAATTATGGCGTTTAAAGCATATTACTTTAAACATGAAAATACTGAAAAAATAGCGCATTGTTTCAGTTTTTTGAGATTTATAGTTAATTATAATTAAATAAAACTATAAAAAATATGATTAATTAACAGGCGGGAGCAACAAACCATGACTAATTTAACACGAATCAAATCGGGTTGACTTCATTAAAATTACTTAGGTAATACATCTTTTAGAACTTCTATCTAAAGATAGCAAATTAACAAATTCTCTAGCACTTTAAATAAGTGTTTGTGGCTTATTATATTCAATAATATAGGTGAAAGTAGCGTATGAGTTCGACAATTTGGGGAACAGTCCCAGCAGGTGATGCCTCACAAAAAGTACTAAACACAATATTTGGTGGTGATGTTCAAACCTTATTAACAAGTATTAACCCAACACTATTTAGTACTACATTTAAGTATTTTAATGCAGGCCTTTTAGCTGTAGTTTTTATTATTTATGCTTTTGTTATTCTTGTTGGTACAGTTAATACAGCTAGAGATGGTCAGTTTTTAGGAAAAAACTGGAGTGGGCATTGGATCTCATTAAGAGCTATTTTTGGCACAATGTTTGCAGTGCCATTAAGTACAGGATATTGCGTTGCTCAATACTTGATCTTTGCAATGGTAACAGCAGGAGTGTCATTTGCTGATTATGTTTGGGAAAAAGTAGTTGGGGATGTTATAACGAATAATGTACCTCCGGTTGTTAGCTCAGAAGTATCAAATAATATTGATACTTATTTAGCTACTTTTATGATGAGTAATTTAACAAGAGATATGTTAGGTAATGATACGTTTGTAAAGCCTGAGGGTAGTTCAGGTAACGCTCCGTGTATTAAGGCAAATAATACATTGCCAGTTAAAGTAAAAGTTCCTCAATCAACTTATGATGCAAATGATAATGTTACAGGAACCAGTTATACAACTGAGAAATTTCAAGTTCATCCTATATCATGTGATATTAGTTTTTCAACAGATATTAATAATAGTTTTGTTCAATCGTATGCTGAACCATTAGCTACTGCAGTTCAACTAAATTCTGATGGTTCAATTAATTCTAGCGTAAAACCATTTGATAGTTATACATCGATATTAAATCAAGGCTTATCATCTTGGTCTCAAGTAGAAGGCAGTAATGATCAGTATATTCAATATAAATTAGATACAGCTGACTGGATTGGTAAACTTAATATTAATCAAATGGTTAATCAGCCAAGCCAAAGTGATATTAATACAATTGCAGATCAATATGGTTTATCTGATTATAGTTATTTAATAATTAATTTAGTTGAAGACCCTGATGAAATTTTAGATCCGAAATATTCGAATGCAATTAATGATACATCAACACAAATTATTAAAAAATTAGAAGAATATTCTGGTTCTATAACAGAAGAATGTGACTATTCAGATGATACAAATATATGTTATAAGGCTAAAAATTATGGTTGGTGGGATGCAGATACACTTTATCTTGATTTAGATAATAGTTTATCGCAGAACTTACAGAATCTATATGCCAATTTTGCTAAACTCTCTAATGCAGCAAACTTAGTTTCTAATCAAACAACGATTCCAATTGATTATCAATTTCTTAATGTTCATTACATAAGAGTTGAAAATGGGATTGATAATTTAATAAAGAACTCAGAGTCATTTGACCCAACAGATAATAGTAATTATCAATATCAAGCACAAGTTAACTTAGAACCATTTCAAGATCAGATAGCAGAAGATGATTCATTTACCACTTCAATGAGTGCAGTTAGAGATTTATTTAATCAGATTATCAGTGACTCCAGCTTATCTGATAGTGATAAAAGTTTATATCAACAACAAGTAAATAATCTTTTAACTGATGGTATGCAATTTCAATATGCACAGTATCTTTATATTGATTATTCATTAGTTAGTTCAGTTTATTCTCCCTATGTGGATTCAAGTATCAGTAATAGTAAAAAACAAACTGAAGCAAATAAATTATTTAACAAGGCTGTATTGCCAATTATTAATTTATTTACATTTTTTTCAGGCAATGATATTGATTTTGGTGGTAGTGAAGCTTCAGTTAATACATCAAATGTAACCGATCAAGCACAAGAGCTGTTAACGGAGATATTTAATTCATTAGGTACGAATGATAACTCAGCTGCAGCTGGTGGTTTATTACAACAAATTTATGATATAGGTTGTGTTAATGGTGACTGTAGTGGAGACAGTGACTACACCAATGATGAAGGTGGAACAGATTTTGCTGCACAAAATTTCAGTATGATTCAAAATGTGCAAGCAGTGGGTATGGCGCTGATTGAAGGAACAATTAATAGTATGATGGGTATTTTCTCTCATGCTAAAGATCAACTGCAAGAGATACAAAATTCAGCGCAGAAAAAATTTAAAAAAGATAAAAAGAAATCAGAAGAGTATGCAGGGTGGAATGCTGCAACAGGAGGCTTATACAGTAGTACATTTGCCGCACAAAGTGGTTTAGATTATGCCCAATCTATGTTTCAAGTTACAATGAAGCTAGCAGAATTTTCATTAAGTTTAATGTGGCTACCATTAGTATTATTTGTTTTAACGAGTATATTTAGTATTGGTATTTCATTCTCTATTATTATACCGTTAACGCCCTATATTCTTTTTTGGGCTGGTAAAACAGCATGGTTATTATTGGTTATTGAGGCAATGGCTGCTGCACCTGTTGTTGCACTTGGTTTGGTTTATCCAGAAGGGCATGAAGTTTTTGGTAAAGCAGAGCCTGGTATTCAGATTTGTATGAATTTGATATTAAGACCTGTATTTATGATTTTAGGTATGATTTTTGGTATTGGTCTAACTTATGTTGTTATTCAGTACTCAGCAGATGGTTTTCATGCAATTACAGATTCATTATTAGACTTAATGCCAGCATCTAATGGTACAGATGCGGCAAGTTATGCCAGAGGAGTATTTTCTTGTATGATCATTTTCTTATATGCAACATTTTTATCCATGGCATTTATGAAGTGTTTTTCATTAATTTATGTTATTCCTGATAAAGTATTACAGTGGATTGGCAATACTAGAGGTGAACGTGCAGGGGAGGCTGAAATCCAAGAGTTTAAAGGTGCAGGTATGCAATATGCACAAAGTGCAGCTCAGGCAGGAGGACAGACAATGACTCAAGGCATTGAAGCTGAAAAATCTAAAACATCATCCTATGCACAAGGTAAAAGAGAAACATCTCAAGCAACTTCACAGCGTAATTTAGCAATTTCAAATGACTCTGCAAATACAGCTAAACAAGCAGGGGAGGCGGCATTAATGATGTAAAGAAATTGTCTTTGATTGCTTAAATTTTTCATAATAATTTCAGTTTAATTTGCTTACTAATCTAGTTAGTCTAATTAAAGTTATATTAACAGTATAAATATGATGTGGGGTTGTATCATTATGCTAAGACCAAACCAATTGACTTATTTAATAGCATTACTATTTTTACCAGTGTTTGCATATGCAGGGTGTAAAAGTAAAGCAGTTGTTAAGATTAAAAACTCTTGTCCATTTACGTTAAAAGTAAATGTAGATGATAAGAAAACGATAAAAATTAATCCTGGAGATACACAAGAGGTTGCATCAATATCAAATGATACGGTTGATTTTGATGATGGAATCGTGGTAGGTAATGCTAAAATTAAAACATCATCTAGTGGTAATGGTACGACTGAGTGTAAATGGCATGTTGAATATACTTATTATAATGGATTTGACGATCCACAAGGCTTAAATGATGGATTAGATAATTTTAGTAAAAGTAATTCTAACTGGCTTGGAGTGAAACAAACTGGAACATGGAAGTTCAATTTAAATATGTGCCAAGGAGGGTATAAATTAAAGCCAACAACAATTGGTTTAGGCAGAGTAAATGTTGAAAAAAATAATACACCGGATTCAGATGGTTATATTATTTTAAGTGGGGCTGATGATAATAATAGCTACCCTATGTATGATTTTAATTTTACTTCAACAACAACTGCATGTCATTTAAAATATGATTACTCAGGAAATCATTATGTTTTATCTTGTGATCAAGGTAATGTGAAAGGTTTTTTTATGAATGATAACAAAGATCTTGTATTTATGTGTCAACAAGATGCTTCTGGTCATTCAAAGTGCCCTTATATAACACCTAGAGGATCAAATAACTATCAGTATAACTACAAGAGTTAACTTATATTTACCCTAACTAATAAGTTTTATTACTGAGATTTTTCTTAATAATTTCAGTTTTATTTGATTATTAGCTTAGATAGCCTAAAAACACATTTTATATTAAGAATAATAAATATGTGATTGGGGTTGTGTGAATATGGTAAAATCTAAGCAGTTAATCAGCATAATAATAACATTATTATTACCAATATTTTCTTATGCTAGTTGTAAAAGTAAAGCACAAGTTACCATTAAAAATTCATGTCCATTTACATTAAATGTAACCGTTAATAATGGTTCAGCTCAAAGTATTGACCCAGGGAGCAGTAAGCAAGTTGCTTCTGTATCTAATGGTGAAATTGATTTTAATGATGGCATTGTTAGTGGTACGGCATGGATTAAAACATCGGCAAGTGGTTGGGATAATTTCTTAGGTCATGATTGTACAGCCAAAGTGCAATCATCTTCATCTTATAATTTTGATGCTGGTAGTCAGTTAGCAACCCAAACAACAAATGGAAGCCCTAGCTGGTCAGGTGCAACTGGTACTTGGAAATTTAATCTCACTATTTGTGAAGGGGGGTATAAATTAACACCGACAACGATTGGTTTAGGTAAAGTATCTATTGAAAAAAATAATTCTCCAGATATTGATGGATATGTCACTTTAAGTAGTGCTGATGATAATAATAGTTACCCAATGTATGATTTTCATTTTACTTCAACAACAACTGCATGCCATTTAAAATACGATTACTCAGGAAAACATTATATCCTATCTTGTGACCAAGGTAATGTGAAAGGGTTTTTTATGAATGATAACAAAAATCTTATATTTATGTGTCAACAAGATGCTTCAGGTGATTCAAAATGTCCATATGTAACACCTAAAGGATCAAATAATAGTTATCAGTATAATTATTTGAGTTAATTAAAAATTAAGACAATACAAAAACATAGCTGGATATAATAACTAGAACTAAGCATAATAAACTTAAAGTTTTTAAAAGGAGTATTGATAGATGTTTAAAAAGGTATTAATTGTTTTATTAATGATTTTATCATCGCAAGTATTTGCACATAGTCAAGTAGAAGTTGTTAAAATGTATTTGGTTTCAACTAAAGGGATGGGTGCTGAAATTGGTACAATTACATTTAAAGATACGGCAAATGGTTTATTAGTTATACCTGATTTAAAAGGCTTAACACCAGGTGTTCATGGTTTACATATTCACCAAAATCCTTCTTGTATGCCCGCTAAAAAGGATGGAAAACTAGTACCGGCATTAAAAGCCGGGGGACATTATGATCCTGAGAATACCAATCAACATCTAGGGCCTTATAATGCAAATGGCCATCTAGGAGATTTACCAGCTTTAACAGTAAATCAAAATGGTACAGCTACTTTACCTGTATTAGCACCAAGATTAAAATTAGCTATGGTTGATCATCATGCATTAATGATTCATCAGGGGGGTGATAATTATTCAGATCATCCACAAGCTTTAGGTGGAGGTGGTGCACGAGTTGCTTGTGGGGTAATAGAATAACATTATCTAGTATTTGGAGTTTTGCTAGTGGCATTAGAAATACAAAATAAATTTGAAAAAAGTGCTTTATGGCGATTGAAAGTTCGTTTGCAATTTAGTGGTTGGTTACAATATATTATCCATGCAGTATGGGTTGTGGTTTTATACTTAATTGCAGGTATTGGTTGGTTTATTGGTTACTGGCAAATTATTTTATTCTGGCTGCCATTTGTTCTTGCTATTTTTTTTACTATTGCATTGATAGGAACTATTCTAATCGTTAAATATGGTTTACACCCGCAAGAGAGAATTCCAAAACCAAATGATGGTCTTGATGAATTTACTTTAATGAGGAAACGCCATTCTTGTCGATCTTTTCAATCTCGTAAATTAACAGAAAGACACTTTCAAGAATTATCAAATACGATTAATTTTTATACTCAACAAGAGAATCAACTTGGAAGCTTACCAATAAGATTTGAGTACGTTGCAACTGCATTAACCGTATGGCCAGTTGTTGGAGCGCATGAGTTTTTAATTGCAATTGCCCCAAAAGAATATAGTAGGTTAGCAATTATTGATATTGGTAGAAGCTTACAAAAAATTGTGCACGAGGCTACTAAAATGGGTTTAGCAACGTGTTGGATAGGTCCTGGAGCAGATCAAAAAAGTATTATTCAACATCTTGGTGATAAATTTGATTCGAGTAAGGATCATGTAATTTGTGTTTGTGCTATTGGTTATGAATCCATGTTTAAGCCATTATTTATACGGCTTATTCAAAAATTACAGCATAAACGATTGTCATTATTACAATTAGTTTTTACAGATGAAAAATTAACAAAACCTGCAAATATAATGGAAAAACCATTAGATGAATATGGTCGTTGTTATGAAGTTTGTCAGTGGGCTCCCTCATCCTATAATGGGCAAACAACAAGATTAGTAGCAGTAATAGATAACACCTCAGAAAAAGATAAGTTAGTTAGATTTGATTTTTTGACAGCAACTAAATCTAGGTATTATGCACCTTTAGCGCTTGGTATTTGGTGTGCTAATTGGGAGATTGGTTGTTTAGCATTAAATAAAAGTGGTTACTTCAAAGTTTTTTCAAATAAAGAGCGTGGTAAAGTTAATATTTCAAAATCATCAAACTATGGTATTAGCTGGATAGTTGGTAATATTAAGTAGCTTAATAACAATAAAATATTTCAATGTTTATCATGTTATAACTCTATGGTTTTAATAAATATAAACTAAAAAAATTTCATTTAGTGCTAGAGAATAATAATTTTATATTACACCAGTTTTATTTTTAAGCTTTATTTGCTTCAAAATGTCTGATTATTATGAGGTGTGTTAAATTGATCTGGAGGGTAAGTTTATGCCATTTAGCTGTATGAGTGATAATCAACCATCTGATGCAACCGTTAGAGAATGGGATAGATATCGTGGTGAATTAAGAGCACTTAATGGAAATATTATAAGCATTACAACTCGTCATCCAATTATTTATCAAGAACCACAAGGGGGTGTTAATCAACTAGCAAGAAATGCAAGTAAACTAGAATGTGCAATTTTGAAAAATAATATCCAAGAAAGTGGTAAAGATAATTGGAAACTAACCTCTGCCCGCTTAATTGCTATATCACGATTGATAGATACTTATACGATTGATTTTGAAACTGCATCTGAAAAATTTATGGGTGATATTACAAATCGTAAAAATCATGGTGATTTAGAATTAGCAGCTTATCGATTAAAAGAAGCTTATTTAATAGCAATAGAAGCATGTCAAATTGCAATTACTCAAAATAGAGCTAAACGCGATTCAAAAGCAGAAACTCGTCAAGAAGTAGTTAATGGATTAATTGGACGTATTCAACTTAGCTTACCTAGGCTAAATCGTATCTTAGAAAATGCAGAAGAAGCCACTATCTCAGCAGGTTCAGGGTTTCGGAATCTATGTAGCTTACATATGGCAATGAAAACAAATATAGCAGCAGAATATGAAAAGGAATATCAAGGTGCTGCTGGTGTTTTGGTTATGTTTAGACATGACACAAGAGAAGATGATGTAAAGTTTTTACAAAGTTTTACTGACTGTGCTGAGAATGATCAGCAGCGCTTAGGTGCATTATTATTAGTACATGATAATATATCAAGTAGTAATAGTGCTCTAAAACGAATTATTAAAGATACAATTGAGTCATCTTTTCCTGGTGTAGAAGTTGGTCAAGACAATAGAGATAATCGAAGCTACAAACAACAAGCAATAGATTTTATGAGAGTTAATGATGATTTGATTGATATACCTGAGCATATGAGAGAAACCTCACTTTCTGCACATAGATAAAGTTATACATCCATTTATTTTTACAAATTATTAATCCATTGGCTTGTTTCTTCTATTGCTTTAAGGGCATCTTCAATTACACCAATATAGCCGATAAATCCATGGACCATTTGCTTATAAGTTTTAACGGTTACTATATTATTATTTTCTTTTAGTTTTTCAGCATAGGCAATGCCTTCATCATGCAGTGGGTCTAGTTCAGGTAGGATAATTAGAGCAGGTGGCAGATGATCAAAATTTTCAAAGTATATTGGTGAAAAATTAGGTAGGTAACGATCAGCATCTGATCTAGCATAATTACTGTAAAACCACTCAAGCCAATTTCGATCCAACATATAGATAGAATCGGTATAGGTTTTTTTTGAAGGGTAGTTGTAGTCTGCATCAACTGCAGGATACCAAAGTACTTGTGCTTTGGGTTTCATTAGTTCATTTTTAGTTAAATGTGCTAATGTGGCAGTTATGTTGCCACCAGCGCTGTCACCGATAACAATAATTTGATCAGGTTTAGCATTTAAAGACACTGCATTTTTCACTAGCCAGTGGTAACTATCAATTGCATCTTCCAAAGCAGCAGGAAATTTATGTTCAGGCGCTAAGCGATAGTCGATGGATAATACTTGTGATTTAGACTCATCAGCTAAATAGTCACAAATCAGTTGATAGGTATCAATAGAGCCTAAACTCCAGCCACCACCATGTATGAATAAGATAATATTATCATTATGGCTTTGGGGTGTATAAAGCCGTGCATCAAGCTGATGAAAGCGAGTTTCTATGGATATATTGGTATGCGTAATTTCAGGCTTAATGCTTGTAGAGTAAAATGTTGCAATTCGTTCAGCCCATAATTTACGTTGTTCTTTTGCAGGTTGTGATTTGAAATAGCTAATCATTGGATCTGCTATTAGTTTTTGTAATACTGGATGAATCACCATACTTAATTCCTTGATGAGGTAGCAATTGCTAAATTAGAAGTTTGATGATTTATTTTAATTTATATGTTTAATTTGTAAAGGTATGTTACTTTATATTTAATTTTGTGAAGCTATACTATTTAATTAATTTTGAGTTTTTTAAATTTTAATTTTGGCATATTATTAATCAGCATTGCACCAATAATCATGACTAAGGCAATGATAGTTGATAGATATAGATGATCTCCCATGAATAAAGCACCAGCAAAAGCACTGACTAGAGGCGCAAGATAATTAACAAATGAGGTAAACGTTACACCAGCACGTTTAATTAGTTGAATATACAATAAATATGCAATACCTGAAGGAAAAATACCTAAGATTAAAACAGTCACTATAGATACAGGTGTAAAGTTTAAATAGGCTTGTGGTTCTTTGATTAGTGTAAATAAAAGCATTGGAACAGCAGCAATAATTAAAACATTACGGGTTAATCTAAGTGGTGATTTTTGTTCCATAGTACGAATAATTATTAATGATGAAGCAAAGCATAATGCACCAAAAAGAATAGCTAATTCAGCAATTAAATTATTTGATTTACCCATATTAATCGATGGTAATAGTAGAATAACTAACCCTGCAAAGCCAATGATAATACTAGTAATAACACGTAATGTTGCTTTTTCAGCGGGAATAAAAAGCGTAGCTAAACAAACTGCAAATAAGGGAATTGTACCCATTAAAATACCAGTGATACTACTATCTACATATTGTTGTCCCCAGGCAATAGCAATCATTGGTATGATGGTTTCTAAAAATGCAATTGCAATATAACGTATGATAACTGATCGTGTGAGTTTTTGTTGTTTATTTAATACCTTATGAGCATTATTTTCAAATAATTTAAGCAAAATACATAAAGTTATTGCACCTATGGTTATTCTTGAGGTTGCAAGAATCTCAGGTGAAATAGATTTTAGAGCAATACTATTAAAAGCAAATTGTAGCCCCCAGATTAAAGCTAGTATAATTAATAGATAATAACTAACGATTAAACCATTTTTTTTCATAAATCTCCCACGAAAAGATTGAAATTTCAATCAAGCACGACAGTTTAGCATATGAATTTATTTAATGATAGATAGTTTTGACTTTGATAAGTTGTGGTTGATAAGGCAGCCATGATGGAATATTTTGAGTTAGTCTTGTGGCCTCTTCTTGTGAATGAATAGGGCCAATTAGAATTTGATAAATAAGTTGTGGTTCTTCAGTTGATTGACTAATATCAACTCGGCGAATAAATACTTGATCGTTAGGATAGTGCTGATGGAGTATTTTATAAGCTTCTTTAGCCGCTTGAAAAGAGTAAAATGAAGCGTATAGTAAAAATGTCATTGTTCTATAGGCGGGCTTTGCTTGTGCTTTTTGATTTGTGTTATTTTTAGTTTGTTCAGAAGTATTAGCTTTATTAGTTTGTTGTGTATTATTTGTAAAATATTGCTTCCATGTACTACAGCTAGTGGTGAAATAGATTAAGCCTATTGTAATAAGATAAAATAAGATTTTAATTAATTTTAAACGCATTATCTTTTTATATCAGCCATTGTATTAGGACAATGTAAAACATTTTAATACAGATTAAAAGAAGGAGTATAATAAATATTCTACGTGTTATATTCGGTGGTGTTACAGTTGATAGCTTTGCTCCTAAAGGTGTTGTTAACATACTAACAATACCTACGGTAATAATAGCAGGCCAATATAAAAAACCACTCGAATAGCTAACATTTTCAGAAGAAGCAATACCAAGTAAGGTGTAACTAACACTACCAACTAATGCGATTGGTAGGCTTAAAGCAGATGAGGTGCCAGCTGCATATCGAATAGGCAAATTTTGCGAAATAAGAAAAGGAACACTAATTATTGATCCACCAATTCCAAGCATGCCAGAAATAAAGCCAATAATACTACCATATTTAATGCGGCGTGATTTACTAACATTAATATCTATTTCATTGGCAGGAATTTGATAGTTAAATGGTGTTTGTTTTTCTTTCTTATTACGGATTAACTTAAAGATCATAACCAGTAGCGTAATTGAAAAAACTAAAATTAAGATATCACCATGAGCAAAACGAGCAACAACAGCACCTAAGATACACATAGGTAGAATAATTGATAATAACTGCCAGTACACTTTAGTATGGATTCTGCTTAAACGCGCATTGGCAATAATTGCTGATGTGCCTGTAAAAATCATAATACCTAGTGAACTGCCCATAGCAAACTGTGTATCATATATAGGTGAAAGGTCTGTATAATGGAAAATAAAAGTTAGTCCAGGAACGATGATTAACCCACCACCGATACCTAACATACCAGAGGCAAGTCCTGTAATTGCTCCGATGACAATATAGAATAAAATCATTAATAACATATTAAAGTATCACTATTATTTTAAGCATTTTAGATGGCATTATATCACAACTATTTTGATTGATGAGGGGTTCTATCTGAATTTATAAGTTGAAGTTATGCTTGAATTTAGCGAGAATAGCACCATGAAAAGTATTTTATTAAAAGTAGTAAGGATAAAGAATGATTAGTTCTATTCAACCTGGAAAAAATATCCCAGATGATATTAATGTGATTATTGAAATTCCAGCCTTTAATGAGCCTGTTAAATATGAGTTTGATAAAGAAGCAAATATTTTAGTGGTTGATCGTTTTATGACAGCAACAATGCAGTATCCATGTAACTATGGATTCATACCTAATACTTTATCAGATGATGGTGATCCAGCTGATGTACTAGTTTATACACCAGTACCTTTACGTCCAGGAACTATGATTCGTTGTAGACCTGTTGGTGTATTAAAGATGACAGATGAATCTGGTGTTGATGCAAAAATTATTGCAGTTCCTGTTGAAAAACTATGGAAGAGCTATGCACATATTAAAGATATTGATGATATGCCTGAAACATTATTAAACCAGATTAAGCATTTCTTTGAGCATTATAAAGATTTAGAACCTGGTAAATGGGTTAAAGTTGATGGTTTTGATAATGCAAAAGCTGCTAAAGATGAAATTATTCAAGCCGTGGATAATTTTGAGAAATAGTTAAAATTAGATGATAAAAAAAGCATAAAATACAAAACAAATAGCAGAAAAAATAGTTGATGTAAACGTCAATATCATACCTAGCTTTCGATAGATGAGCGTTGGTTTTTCTAGTAGTTCAGCGCTCAATGAGCTATAAGCATGAAATATTCTGCCAATAATTAATAAAATAGCAAATAGCGCTAATAAATATGCATTAACCTTGATTATAGCTAGGCCAAGGTGAATAATTAATGTAATCGGTACATACTCTGTAAAATTACCTTGTGCTCGTATTGCTTTTTCAAGTGCTATTGTTTTTGCACCTGTTGCTATCTTATCTTTTCGACGATATTTAATAACTCTTAAACTTAGATAAAACAGCATGCATGCTAAGACTAAACATTCTAATGAAAAAACTTCAATTGCATTCATTGTTAACTTCCATGTTAATAATTAGGTTTAATATAATTGATAAAAATTACCTTGTGAATTAGGTAAGTGAGTATCAGCTTGTTTCACAGGTGTTATGGTTGGCTTCTTATCTGGCGTGTGCTTTGTTGCTGTAGCTAATGGTTGAGCTTTTTTAGCAACAGGAATCGGTATTTGGGCTTTTGGGATTGGCTTGTTATTTAACCAGGCAATCATTTGTTCTACTAATATATCGGTTGATTGATTCATTGCTGTTACCATACCTAGAGGCGTTGATTGAGAGTTAGCTTTAATATTAAACAAATGTTGTTTTAATACAGTGCCTGATTGATTATTTGCTAGTTGAGCTAATACTTTCATCGAGGTATAACTATAGTTTTTTTCCATATGTTGGTTAAATTCTAAAAGTATGGTACTTAATCGGTAATTTACTTGTCCTAAAAATAAGGGTGATACGGTTGCTTGGTATAAATCAGCATGATCAATTTGTTCTAATAGTATATTACTTAGCATATTACTTGGGGATGTAATCCAGCGACTATAAGCATAGGGCTTAATTTGATTATTATCCATTGTATAGTACATATTGGTATTGTTGTAAGGTGAAGCACTTTGCATTTTATCAATTCGAATAACACCTTTTTTGGGAGATGTATTTTTTGTTACCTCTAACTGTTTAGAGGTATTAACTTGATAGGTTTTAGTTTCAGGCACTTTAACAGGAGCAAATAAACCACAACCAGTTAACATAATTGAAAAAGTAGTTACTGTTAATATGTTTAAGGATAATCTGATTGATTTTTTAGATGTATCATAAGCCATATTACTCTCCTGGGCCAGGTTGTGATGGTATTTGTCCTTTTATAAGCATAGATGGATTTTGATTAAGTTTATTAATCAATTGATTAAAATTATCCGAAACTGTATCAAAACCATTTAAAGTATTACTTAACTGTGGAATCAGAACATTATTTATATTAGGCAGTGTTTGTTGCTCAATAGTTTGTGTAAAAGACAATATTTCCTTGGAAATTAAATTAAGTTTAGATGTTGTTACATCAACATTATTAATAATATTATCTATTTTTTCATTATTTTTTTCAAATGAAGTTGTAATGTTTGCTGTAGACTGAATTAATTTAGTTGTTTCTTCACTGGATATTTTTAGGTTTTCTGAAATTGCAGCTGTATTTGCTAAAATATCACCAATATGCTGCGTATTTTGTTTATTCAGTAAATTATTTACTTTTTTAGAAATGCTACTAAGACTATCTGACAGTTCTTGGAATTTGTCGGTTAAGCTACTGATAAATGATAACTTTGACTTAATGACAGGATAAGGGGGCTTTGTTGTAGGTTCAAGCAATTCAATTTTTTTATTTAATTGATCTTTAGGTGTTTGAAGACCAATATAAGATAAGCCAGTAATTCCTTGTTGTTGAAGTGTTGCATAGGTATGCTTAGTGATTGGTGTACCAGCTACAATAGATAGTGTAACGTAAATATTTCCAGGGTTTGTTTGGTCTAATTCTATTGATTGGACTTTACCAACATTTACACCGTTATATAAAACATTGGAATTAATACTTAGACCATCAACTGGCTCATGAAATACACTCACATAGTTGTAATAAGTATTTTTGGATATACCAACAGTAAGCCAAAGTGCAATAATAATCATTGCTGCAGTAGTTAGAATGACAAAAATCCCGAGTGTAATAAATTGCTTTCTATTTCTCATCAGATGTATTCCTTAGACTAGCAGGTAAGCTTGATTTATGAATGGCTTTAACTTTATGGCCACGAGGGCCATTAAAATAATTATAGAGTGCTTCGTGTTCTTTGTTTTCAGCTGCATTGGCAATGGTATCATGTAAAAGTACTTTTCGATTGCCTAAATAAACGACTTCATCAACAATATGCCAGAGTGTATCTAAATCATGCGTAACCATAATAACAGTTAAAGATAAAGACTCTTGCAATTCTTTAATTAAAATATCTAATTCATGGGCACTATTTGGATCTAAGCCTGCGGATGGTTCATCTAAGAAAATAACTTCAGGGTCTAATGCAATGGCTCGAGCTAATGCCGTTCTTTTTATCATGCCACCACTTAAATCAGCAGGAAATAGATTAAAGGCACTTTTAGGTAGACCAACTAAATTGAGTTTTACTTTGGCAATTTCTTCTAAAGTATGGTAACTAAAATCAGTATACTCCTGTAGTGGATACATGATATTTTCAAGCACAGTTAAAGAAGAAAACAGCGCTCCTTTTTGAAACATCATGCCCATTTTACTTGCCATTAGTTTCGATTCTTTACTTCCAGGGGCAACCTCAGTAACACATTCCCCCATTAAATAAATACTACCTTCAGCAATTTCTTCAAGCATTAAAATTTGGCGCATTAAGGTTGTTTTGCCAGCACCACTATCACCAATAATAGCAATAATTCGATTAGGCAGAATTTCTAAATTAAGTCCTTTATGTACCCAATGTGTATTAAAGCGCGTACCAAGGTTATGAACCTTGATAATTGGTTTTTGGTTAGAGTTAGTCAATACAGTCATGACTAAATCCCTAATGTACTATATAGAATTGAGAATGCAGCATCAGCAACAATGATTAAAAAAATTGATAATACGACAGATCTTGTTGTTTCTTGGCCAATGCTAGCAGCACTACCTTGAACACAAAAGCCTCGATAACAACCAACAATAGCAATTAGAAGTGCAAAAACAGGCGCTTTAATTAAACCAAGAATATAATTTTTTGCAGCAATAACCTCTTGAAAACGAGTTAAAAACTCAAAAAAACTTATCTGTAGGTATGCTTTAGACATAATCATACCACCAATAATACTACTAATATCAGCAAGTACTGTTAATAAGGTTAATGCAATAATTAAACCAATAATTCTTGGAGAGACAAGTCGTTTAAAAGGGGATATACCCATTGTTTGTAGTGCATCTATTTCTTCTTGTACTTTCATTGTACCAATATGTGCTGCAAATGCACTGCCAGAACGTCCAGCGACAATAATAGCGGTTATTAGTGGCGCAAATTCACGAAAAATAGATAAGCCTAATAGGTTGACTACAAAAATATTTGCACCATAAGTAACTAATTGCACACCCATTTGGTAAGTTAAAACAATCCCAATTAAAAACGATAAAAGACAAACAATGCCAACAGCTTTATAGCCATCGTTAATAACAATTTCACAGATTAGTTGTAATCTGGTTTTAAATGGTATTTTAACCCATTGAAACGTACTTAAGGCAATGGCACCTAAAAATGCTAGTAAATTTAAAATATCTTTAGCTGTTTGGAAGGTTTGCTGGCCAATATAATATGCAGTTGCTTTTGGATTAATGCGCTTTACTTTTTCAGGTGGGCTAACGGTTACTTTTTCTTTAACTAAGTCATATAAATCTTTATGTGTTTGTTTTAATTTTAATGTAGAGATCTGGATATTTGCTTTTAGTAGCTGATCAAGTAATAATTTTAAAAATGTTGCACCAACGGTGTCAAATTTATTAATTGCTAACGCATTAATTGTAATTGTATTAGTTTGACCATTTTTTAAAATTGCCTTTAGAATTTGCTCTAGTAAATGTTCATCAAAATTTTGCCAGTTCCAACTACCACTTAAGCTTAAGGACTGTTGATCACTGATGAATTCATAAGCTGCAGGTATACTATCTGAAGCATTTAATATTTTTTCTTTAAGCATATGAATCTTTAAACTTTATGGTTATTAACTAATTAAGGTTTAGATGAAAATCGATGTATTTTCAAGCTTATATATACCATTGTGATAGAAATTCTTGGCGAGTTATAGGATCAAATGCAGTAACTTTATAATCAGCAAGCCCATGAAGATTATATGGGTCGTTTTGAATAAATGCATTAATTTCAGCTCTATCTCCTTTAGCAATCAGTATGCCACCTGTTCTTGGTGTTTTCGGGCCAGCTGCTAGCAACAAACCATTATCAGATAAAAATGATCGCAAATAAGCTCTATGCTCATCAAGTATAAGGTTAATTTCATCTAATGATTTTGTAAAAGTAATATCTATTAGATAAAGCATTGATCAAACTCCTTGATTTAGAATATATTTGTATGAATTCTAACAGGAATGATATTTAGCTTGCAAAAGATAATTTTACTTTATTTAGATATTTTAATGCTTGATCTAAATCATCAATAATATCATCAGGGTTTTCTGCCCCCACACTTAAGCGAATCAAATTATTTTTAATATCGGCAGTTTCTCTTGCTTGTTCACCTTGTTGTTGGTGTGTTGAGATAGCTGGAATTGTTGCAACGGTTTTAATTCTTCCTAAATCAGTTGCACAAAAGATAAGCTTTAGTTCGTTTAATACTTGTTTTGCACTTATAACATTGCCTTTGACTGCAAAGGATAATAAGTGACCATATCGTTTGATTGGTGTTTGGTTTGATGATAAGGATTCTGAATCAACTAATGAAAAATACTTATTTGCTAATTCTAGTTGTTGGAAATTATCAAGGCCAGGGTACATAACAGATTCAACATTAGGGTGATTATTTAAATACTTTGCTACTTTTAAAGCATTTTGTGAAAACTGATCAACACGCATTCGTAGTGTTCTTAATTCTGAGAGTGTAAGGAATGCTTGCATAGGGGATAAGCAAGCGCCATTATCACGATTGGGTAATAATTTTAAATACTGACAGAAGTCATTTTTTATTTCATCAGTGAGATAATATGCATTGATATTTTCTTTGGCAATAATAGCACCACCAATAACCATACCAGAAGCAGAGATTATCTTAGAAAGTGAATGAACCACAATATCAGCACCAAATGCAAAAGGGCGTAGAAGTGCAGGTGTTGCTAAAGTACTATCAATAACAAGTGGGATATCATGTTCATGTGCAAGGTTTGCAATAGATTCGATATCACAAATGCTTAAATTTGGGTTTGATGGAACTTCAATATAAATAAATCGTGTATTATTATCAATCTGATCTTTCCATTGTTCTAGTGGCGCATCGGGTTTTATCCATCGAACTTGACGTAGCTTTTCACTTTGGCGTTGTGAAAATTGTTGATAGGTGCCGCCATAAATTTGAGTCGATGAAATAAAGTTTGCTTTGGGGGTATCAGCTAATAGATTTTCAGCAACAGTAGTAATTGCTGACATACCAGAACTTGTAACACAAGCACTTGCATTTACATTGCATTGATATGACTCTAATAATGCTAGCGTTGATTCAAGATAATATAATGTTGGGTTATGTATTCTGGTATAACTCCAGCTTGGAATTTCATAAGCAAGTGCTGCTTCTAGTTCATCCGCACTAGAGAAACCTTGTGCTGTTGTCATATAAATCGGCTCAATAATAGATCCTTGATTAAGTAGTGCTTCATTAAGATCATAGACACCATGTGTTGCAATGGTATCAAATGATTTGTTTTTAATGTTTTTTATTGCGTTTTCTCTTGCCAATATTTGTTCATTTAAACGTGATTTATAATCCATATGACTAGCCTTAAAACTAAAGAACTCTATTATTAAAATGTAGATATGGATCATTTAGTATGCAAGTTAAGAGTAAAAATTTTAGCTAAAATATTGATATTGTGTTTTTTTGAACTATTTGATAATTTAAGTTATGCTAGATAAATTAGAAGGATGATCATCAATAGATAAGGATTTCAGTGATATCTAAAAAATCAATTGTATTTTTTGTAATTGCTATAGTGCTAATGATATTAATTGTTTTATATTATTATTGGCCAACTAAAGAAGAGACATTTAATCAATCATTACAACCAGTTAATGTGAAAACAGCAGAAGCTAAGATAGTCTCTAAACCAGACATAATCAATTTAATTGGTATTTTAAAGGCAAAAAATATAGTAACAATAACCTCTAAAATTAGTGGTACAGTTGCTGAAAGGTTATTTAAAAATGGGCAGAGTGTTCATAAAGGGCAATTATTATTAAAACTTGAAAATCAAACATATCAACTACAATTAGAAGCGGCTAAAGTACAGCTTAAACAGTACGAAGATATTTATAAAAAGTCAGAATTATTATTTAAAAGGCGGGCAATTTCTGAATACACATATAATACAGCAATTGCTAACTATCAAATGCAAAAAATTCAAGTGGCAACATTAGAAAAAACAATTCATCAGACGATTGTTAAGGCACCATTTACAGGTATGCTAGGCAGTAGTTTTTTAACAGTAGGTTCTTATCTTTCAACGGGTAAATCCATTGTTAAATTAGTCAATACAGATAACTTACTCGCAGTTTATAATATTCCAGGAGAGCTATATCCAAAATTAAAGCTAGGACAAGAAACTACAATCTCAAGTGATGCATATCCAGATAAATTATTTAAAGGTAAGGTTACTTTTGTCTCGCCAATTATTGATGAGAATACAAATACGATTACTGTCCAAGCACTGATTCCAAATTTAGATCATATATTAACAGCTGGAATGTATGTTACGGTTTGGCAAAATTTAGGTGATAAAAAATCTATGGTGGAGGTACCAAATATAGCTTTAGTATCTGATATTTCGGGTAATCAAGTTTATATTGTTAAAAATAAAAAGGCGAAGTTAGTTGATGTCAAAGTAAATGCAATTATTAATAATACAGCATATATTACTTCAGGCCTTAAAAATGGTGATCAGATTATTGTAGAAGGTCAAGAAAAGTTAAAAGATGGTGATTTAGTAAATATTATTAATCCTAAATTAAATATAGGGCGTATTTAAGGTGAAGTTTTCAGAAGTTTGTATACGTTATCCTGTATTTACAATTGTGATGTCAATTTTAATTGTTATTGTTGGGTTAATTGGGTATTCACGATTACCAGTTAGTGGTTATCCTAAAATAGCGACACCTGAAATTGGTATTCATACAACTTTATCTGGTGCAAGTGCTACTTATATGCAAGAACAAGTCTCTGATGTGATTGAAAGTGCAGTTTCGACAATTACTGGGGTTGATGATGTTGAGTCTAATAGTCAAGATGGTGTTAGTGATGTCATTATTCGATTTGTTCCTGGAGTAGACCTTAATAGTAAAATGAATGAAATATCAAATATGGTTGCTAAGACAACTAGCCAATTACCAAATGGTATTGTTGGCCCTGATATTAATCAAGCAGATCCAAATGCAACACCAATTCTTAGCCTTTTTTTTTACTCAAACTCAATGACAATTACTCAACTGACAGATTATATTAATCGTTATATTTTAACTCGTTTAAGAAAAGTAGAAGGTGTGGCACAAGTTCCATTATTTGGTAATAAAGAGTATGCGATTAGGGTTTGGTTAAGACCACAAAAAATGGCGACATTACAAGTTACAGTTAATGATCTTATCGGTGCAATATCAAGTCAAAATACCTTAAGCACAAGTGGTGAAATTAAGTCTAAAGATAGAGTTTATCCTTTAATGCCGCAGGCAAAGATATCTGACCTTCTAGGATTTGAAAATATTGTGGTGTCACATTATCAAGGGAAAAATATTCATCTTAAAGATGTAGCTGATATCAAATTAGGTACCAATGAAAATACAACAGCTTCCTTTATGAATGGAAAAAAAGGAGTTGGAATTAATATCATTGCATCAAGTACTGCAAATCCAATTACCGTTGCTAATAATGTTGACAATGTTTTAGATCAATTAAGACTCTCTTTACCTGATAATATTCATTTTAAAGTGGGTTTCAATGCAACAAAGTTTTTGAATAAATCGATTGAAACAACATATGAGACATTGATTATAGCAATTATATTAGTAATTTTAGTTGTTGTGATATTCATTGGTTCTATTAAAGCGAGCTTAATTCCAATTATTACTTTACCTATTTGTTTAATAGGTAGCTTTATATTTTTATATTGGATGGGATTTAGCCTTAATATTTTAACTTTATTATCCTTGATACTAGCCGTTGGGCTGATTGTAGATGATGCGATTGTCATTTTAGAAAATATTCATCGTCATATTCACTTGGGGCTAACACCATTTGAAGCAGCCATAAAAGGCTCTAAAGAAATTGGTTTTGCAATTATCGTTATTACACTTACATTAGCAGCTGTTTTTGCACCTATTGGTTTTAGTGAAGGGTTAACAGGACAGTTATTTTGGCAGTTTGCTTGTACAATTGTTATTGCAGTTTTATTATCTGGTTTTGTTGCAATTACATTATCACCAATGATGTGTGCTTATATACTAGATGAAAATAAATCGAATAAGTATAGCTTATGGTTTAATCATTACTTTGATCGATTTATAACAATGTATAGCAATAAACTAGCGATTTGGGTGAGTTATAAAAAGACAATATTAGCCATTTTTATGTTATTGATTGGATTGGGCTTACTAATAACATATGCATTGCCTAAGGAATTAGCACCTGAAGTAGATCAAGGTAATATTACAATTCCTTTTAACGCTGTGCCAAATGCAAGTTTTGATTATATGAAGTTTCATGCATTAGAAATTAGTAATGCGTTGTCTAAGACAGCTGAAAAAGAAAATATTATCATAAATTTAGGTCAGCCTAATCGTTATCAAGGTAATGCAAATTTGGTTTTAAAGCCATGGAGTGAAAGGAGTAAATCACAATCTGAAATATCGAATCAACTACAATCAAAAGTACAAAATATTCCAGGAATTACTGCTGCAGTTGCACCGCCACCACCTATGGGAATTGGTGGACAAGGTGGATTTGCTATGGAGTTAATTTTAGTCTCTCAAGGATCTTTTGAATATTTGTACCATGTTGCACAAACTTTAATGGAAAAAATGAAATCAAATCATGGTTTTAAAGATATACAGACAAATATTCAATTTAATGAATTAGAATATTCAGTGAAATTAAATCGCTCATTAGCTGCTGATTTGGGTGTTAATATTTCTGATATTTCAAGTACATTAGGTATATTTACTGGAAACTATCTTGCTGGAGAGTTTTATTATGATAACTACCCATATGACATTTTATTATCTTCTAATTTTTCAAATATAAATTCTTTAAAACAGCTACAAATGATCTATGTCAAAACATCATCTGGGAATATGGTGCCTATTTCATCTTTTATAAAGCCTAAAATGACTGTTTTACCGACAGTTTTATCCAATTATAATCAAATGCATGCATTGCATGTGATGGCGAACTTATCAGAAAACTATAGTACTTCTGATGCAGTTGACTATATGCAATCATTACTTAGTAAAGTTTTGCCTGATGATGTTTCATATGTTTGGTTTGGACAAACTAAAAACTATCTTGAGTCAGCGAATAGTATGTTACAGAATTTGATATTAGCACTTATTTTTATTTATTTATTATTATCAGCTCAGTTTGGAAGTTTTAGACAACCATTGATTATTTTAACAACAGTTCCAGCTGCTTTAGCAGGTGCAGTACTATTTCTTTATATAACAGGTAGTAGCTTAAATATTTTTAGTCAAATTGGTTTAATTGCTTTGGTTGGTCTAATTACAAAGCATGGTATTTTAATTACAGAATTTGCAAATCAATTATTAGAAAAAGGTCAAAATAAGGTAGATGCCATTATTAATGCTTCAAAAGCAAGAGTGAAACCTATATTAATGACAACAGCTGCCATGATATTAGGTGCTTTACCTCTAGTTCTTGACTCAGGTCCAGGTTCAGAGTATGGAAAACAAATTGGTATCGTTATTATTGGTGGTTTAATGATTGGAACTTGTGTAACTTTATTTATTGTGCCAGTATTTTATTTGCTGATTTCTAAAATAGACAACTAAATAAGGTGGTGTTTATTAAATTTTGTTATATAGGTAAAAAATTTGATATTTTGAAACTAAAATAAAACTATGTTATAAATTTTATGATATGTAATCAAAAATAGGGAGTGCTATGGGAAACCAACCGGTTAGACGGTTTGATGCAATTACTTATCGCGGAAAAATATTATTTTCTGATTTATTTTTTAGCCAGCATTTAACTGAGGAAGGTAGAACATTTTTTAAACCAGATAAAGCAAATGAAGTACCTCGCCAATTTGCATTTCCGTTGGGTTATAGCACCATGTTTGATGACTTTCTTTTATTATTTGAAAAAAAAGAAGAAAGTATTACACGCTATGGTGTGGCATTTTCATTTGATTACTTTGTTGTTTTTACATTGGTTCGTACTCCCTTTATGTCAGAGGGTAAAATGGTTGGAATTGTTAATAATGTTGATTATGGTTATCACCAATTGATATTTAATCCATGTTATCAGGAGATTATGCCACTGCCTTGCCAGTACGATCGATTAACAAAAAATGAAATGCAGTTATTATTTTTATTAGCACAATTTCCTGAACTTAAAGCAAAAGATATAACAGGCCTTATGGATGTTCAAATCCGCACAGCTTATATGTATAAATATGATTTAATTAATAAACTAAAAGATATTTTCCATCAAGAACAATTAAACTTTGTAGAGTTAATTAATAAGATTTTTCATGTAGAGGTACCAAAGCCTGTATCAGATACGCAAAATTTTATTGTATTACCAAAAGAAGAGTTTTTATCTCATTGTGATTTACTATCTAAAGATAAATCAGTACAAACATTACGTTATGAAAATAATTTTGATGAATCAACATTACAACGGTGGGTGGATATATTTAAAGAGTCAAGCTAGTTTTTTGTAATAATTAACTTTGAATTCTTTGAATATATACTTGATTTATAAATATTTAATTCATATTGTTTTTGCATTACTTTATGAAATTATGAGATTTTATCAATAAATAGTATATATTTTATGAAATATGATGATATTGAGTAAAAACACCTAAAGCTTTTCTTTTTTTCCTTAACCATTTGAAATAAATTTTATACAATTATTCATAATCAAACATTAAATGTAATTCTACATAAATTATCTCATTTTTTTTCAGTATTTGAGCGCGATGTAAATTAGTAATCTTTATCTAAATATCATGATTAATAATTAAGTTGTTTGTCTGCTTTTGATCTCCAAATAATTTAATTTCAATCATGTTTTTAAAAGGTTGCACATCAAAGGAGGTTTGCTATGAAAGAATATATTGGTCTAAGAAGTTGGTTAACATCAAAATTTGTTGAAGCAGTATTATATACTAAATTACATCGTGTCAATCAGCCAGAACCAGATCGAACCGTAGCTATCCCTTCATTAGATGATACTGCGACTATTTCTAGTGTACTTGTTTCTCATAATGAAACTTTAGGTGAAGAAAGAATTGTCTTAGATCCTCTTAGCTATTCAGGTACAAGAAGAATTGGTATTCGTGATGGTAAAAATTGGGATCAATATGATCAGTTTGTTATTCCAATTAATACAAGTGCGGCACATAATGAGGCACTTATTCTATTTCCTGGTGAAAATCCAAAAAAAGCTATTTTTGTAGATCCAATGGGTACTGAAATCTCAGCTAAAAGGAGGTTAGAGTTACAAGAATTAGGATTTACAAATATTCTATCAGTGACTCATCAGGTGCAACAAGATGGGTTTCGTTGTGGTGATTATACGATTGCTTTAGTTGAGGCAATTTTAAATGAACTAAACCCTGAGCTAACTGATCAAGAACGTTTAAATGAAATTGCAAGAAATATTCCAACTGTTCAACATACATTAGATAGAAATCGTGCAAATTATGTTCATGAATATCTTTTATCACTTACTTTAGATGGTGTTGATCCTACAGATAGGGAAGTTGTAGTCAGTAATAGTTTGATGAGAGAAATTGAAACGGCGCAAGCTGATAATGATTATCGTAGTCCATTTTTATCTGAAGAGCCTGATGTTGATGTTTCACGTCATGATTTAGATGCAAGAATTAGAGATAGCTTAGTATATCGACGTTACTTTAGAAATAACTTAGATAAAATGTTAGAAGATGGAGTTAGTAGTGATATATTCAGTCAACTAGAAAGAGAGTATAAATCACAAATGAAAAGTGATACTAGTGGCTCTTCTGATGTGTCAAGTATTACCACTACTTTAGATAGTCATGATGATTTAACCCTTGAATTAAGTGATAAAGAGTTAAGAAAACAAAAAATTGCTAAAAGGCAAGAAAATATAAAGGAATTAGAGTCTAAAATAAAATCATTAAATGAACAGATTGAGTCATTAGATAAAATATACAGAAAAAGTAAAATAGACACTAGTGATAAAAAGTTATTAAAAGTAACGAATATAGAATTAACAGAACTTCAAGATCAGTTAAAGCAATTAGCAGTTGAGAAAGAAAATTTTAAAGAGAGCTTAGATAAAAAAGCAGTTGAAATACAGGGTAAACTTAACATTGCTTTTGAAAAAATTATTGATACAAAACTTTCAGGTGTAATTACTAAAGAGATAAGTGCTTTTTTAAATTGGAAAGGATCTATAGATACTGCAATTAAGGATGATACAACAGGTCTTGATGATAAATTAGGTCCATTATTTGAAGTAGCTAATTTATATTTGAAGCAACAGAAAAAACTTAATCAGGCAAAAGATATTTTGAGTGAAAAACGAGAGGGTCTTGAGTCATTAAAGAAATTAGGTACAGATAAATTAGATATGGTTAAACGGTGGAAAATACTTGATACTGTATTTAAAAAAGCGATGCTAGAGTATGAAGGAAAACTAAAAAGTTCAGTAGAAAATGATGACCTTGAAATTGATGTAATGATTTCAAGGTTAAAAAGTAAGTTTGGCCCATTTTCAGGATATGGAGCAACATTTGGAGATGGTGAAGATATTGATAAAATGAACTATAGAGGAATGGCTGAGGCGCTTTACAATAGCTATCAAGTTATTATGGAAGAAGAATCATTTATTAGAAAGTCACGTAGTCGTAAATTATTATTAAGCTCATTAAATTTGGTTGGTATTGAACAAAGTGATTTTAAATCTATTGACTATTTAGCGCGTAAAATTGAAAGCATAGTGTGTGATGATAATCCATTGATTCAAAGGATTGAGCCAAGATGGTCATTAAAACAATTAAATTCATTTTCAGAAATGTACCTTAAAGATCGTTTGCGAGAAAAATATCAACGAGAAACGATAGATGTTGCTCAAGAACAAGTGGAAATTGAAACAAAGGCATTATTCAGAATACAACAAAAACATGAAGACTCATTAAAAAGAATTGTATCATTAGTTGATGATAAAGCACTTGAAGAAAATCTTAATGCTTACTCTAAAGAGTTAACAGAATTAAAAGATGTAGATTCAAAAATTAATATTACGGATAAATCAGCAGCACAAATTATTGATAGAATTGATAATCACACAAAGGATTATATTACTACTTTAATTGAGCAACAAAGAAAGGTGCTAAATGAAAGTAAGCAGGCTTTAGATAATGAAGTAAAAGAGGCATTTAAAGATGAAATATCATTTGCAAAAGTAGCTCTTGATAAAGAAATTAAACATTACTTGACTCAGTTAGATAAACTAACAAAATTTAATGATACACAATTATCATTATCAGAGAAAGTAGTATTTAATGATATGATAAAAGAATTGAAAAATCACCATAAATTGCTAGGAACTTTATCTGATAAAGTTCGATACTCTTATGAGCAATGTGAAAGAGCATTGGTTAGTAAAAGTTTACCAGGTGAGTTTTATGATATGTATTCTCAATTACAAAATCATTTAAATAACGTAACTATGGAGGTCAACCAAGTTGGAAAAGCTATGTCTGAGATAGTTTTTTGGCTATCTGTTAATATTGATAAAGATATTAATTTAGGTATAGACATTGCTCAACTTAATTTTGAAGGAAATGATTTAAGAGCTGCTAACCTTAGCAGAGTAAAAGAAAGTACTAGTTTTTCATATGATTATGCTTTTGCAAAATATACAGATTCAACTTTAGGTGTAGTTGATCATGATGAAATTCAAAAACGATTATTAAAGTTTAAAAATGCAATTGATCAAAGTGATGAATCACTAAATACAATTTTACAAGATGTAAAACTAGGTAAACTTAATCATAAGCAATATAAAGAACATTGGAATTTACACTTTCCTTTTTTCCCAATACTAGCAAATGATAATGATGCAATTATGACAAATTTAATTAGTTATATGGAAAAAACAGCTCAGTTGCTAACAGAAAAAGATGGACAGCTTTCAACACGTTTCCCAAAAGATATGGACTATAGTGATTTTAGTGATGCCAAATTTGTTGGTAGGATTCAGAATGTTTCATTAGAAAGTGCTATTATGCCAAAGGATCTAAGAGGTATTAAATTTAAGAATTGTCCTTTAAAAGGTGCTGATTTTGGTGGTAGTCGTGTTGATGAGCATACTAAGTTAACTATATCAGCTAATAATTTACAAGGATTAGTTCTTGATAGCGGTATGATTAAACGTGGAAAAAATTTTTCTTTAGTAGGTTCTTGTATTGATGGTATTGAAGGTGGGTCATTACCTAGAGACTTAAGAGGATTTGATTTATCTCACGCAACTTTGTCAAATATAGATTTAAATAATCATATTATTGATGAAACAACTATATTAGATTTTGTTACTTTTGATAATGTCACATTTAATAATTGTGATTTGCAAAAAGCGATGTTTAGTAAATGTACGTTTGAAAATTGTCGATTTATAGGGCAGAAAACAAAGCTAAATGAAGCCCAGTTCGATGGGTGTGACTTTGTAAAAAGTATTAGATTTAAAGTAAGTATGTCTAAGACTGAATTTAGCAAATGTTCATTCGAGAATTGTCAATTTGAAAACGAAGATGATATTTTTTCAAGTATTAAAGTAAATGCTACATTTAAAAGTAGTAAATTTTTAGGAAATACAAAAGTTGGCTTATTTTGTGACTTGTCTCAAAGTTCTATGGAGAGTGTATATATAAATGATTTATCATTAGAGCTAGGTGGTCAGCTACCAGAAAGTGGAAAATTGATTAAAATTAAGCATTTGAAGCAAAGTTTAGGAACAGATATTAGTAAAAGTATCTTTTCTAAAAGTGATAGTATTGAATTTACAAATATGTCGTCAGATCAGTTTATTAGTCTACTAGACAGCCAGATTAAATTTTTGAGATTAAAGAGTAAATCTACAAATAATTCTGTTAGAACGGGTACATTAAACTGGGTACGTGAAAACATTGGAAAAGTAGGAGACATAACTGAATATTATAAAATTTTGGATAGATTACAAGATTGGCAAAAAGGAACGGGTATTAGTAAGACAGATAAATTAGATGATAAATGGCGTGTATTTAATCATTATCATGAGTATAAGCGCAAAAAAGTAGAACCATCTGATCAAGGAAATCAAATTTTAGCTTTAGTTAAAGATAGAATATCAAGAATTCAAGCCATAACAGTAAAAACTAGATATGAACAACAAATACCTGCTGAATACCGATTTTTTCAAAAAGCGTTTAATGAACTATTTACAAATAGTGAAGTTGATAAATTAAACTCAAAGTCTATTTATACAAAATTAATTAGAGAGATTAGAGCAGGACATTTAGCTTTTAGAGGAGATGTTTTACAACAATACACACAAGCAGCAATGGAGGTTGGCGGTTTAAGTGAAGTGAAAATGACAACGAAGCGTTTGAATCAAGTTGTAAGTATTACAAAAGATAAAGGTAGGCATAAATCAGCTTCAAAGGCTTTAAGCTATGCATTAACTGTAATGCAACCTTCAAGAATAGATCAAACTATAGACTCATTTACTCCAACGGAACTATTACAAGCGGCTACAGTGTTAGGTATTTATAATCCAGACTTAGATGAAAAAATTACCAGTTCTGGAGACTTGAATAGTCTGATTAAAGAAGCCTCAATTGCTTCAAACACATTACTTATACTATTACATGGTGCTATTGAAAATACTGTTGCTAGTTTAAAGTTAAAGAGTGATAGAAGGTTTTTCTTAAATTTGATAGCAGAGTCACCGTTATCGCATAAAATCTTTATTAATAAAGATAATATAGAAAAATATTTAAATGGAGAAGATCGTATTGAGTTATTTCACTGGGGTGCTATGGCACCAGACCAAAGAATTGACTTGATTAATGAAATGTTATTATATTTTGATGACCGTTATGTTTTTCATGACTTAAAAGATAGAGAGTCTTATCAGAGGGTAAAAGAACAGTTCTTATTAGAATTTGATCTTGGTAAATCAAAACTTATGTCTGAAGCTAAAGACATTATTGTAGATGGCTTAATGAGACAGTCACCACCACTTAAGCAAAAAGAAGCTGAAGCTAAATTTGAGCGTTTAATCAAACAGTTTGAATTTAAAACTACCCATCCATTACACGTTGGTTGGCCGTCTGATACAGTTAGAGAGTTTGAGGGTAAAGATGATTATGAAGACTTAAAAGATACAATTAAAGAATGGTCAAGAGAAACTGCTTTGGCAAAACAAATTGATAGTTTTGTAAGGAAAGTAATAGATGAAACGGTTAAAGCAAGTGGAGCGTTAGAAGATATTGCAAAAAAATTACCAAATGGAGAAGTAGAAATAACAATTTCTAGTAATCCTTTGCTAACATTAGATGATTTAAATAACACTATGAAAACTCTTCATAAAACTAGAAGGTTTACTGGGTGGGTGAGAGATTCAGAAGAAGCAGTTATGCGTGCAATTGAAAAATATGTCAATGATCCAAGTATATTTAAGCCTATCTCTGGATCAGGAATTACATTTGTTGAAACTAAAGGAGAATTAAAAGATAAGCGATCAGTAACATTTAGTTTAGTAAAAATTAAACCAACTAATGATTTAAACAGTTCATTAGGTGGTGATTCAAGACCTAAAGAATTACCATATAAAGTTTGGTTTGGACTGAAAAAACTTAATAAAACCTTAAATTTATTAAAGCATTTTGACCAAATTACTAAAGAATCTAAGAAAGCAATTGAATTATCTGCTTCAGGGGCACCAGAATTAAGTGATCTTAAAATGGATGAATTCAGATTTATAATGGAATTTGTAAAGTTGACGGATCCATTGTTTGTAGATGAAAGTAGCACAGATAAAGCTTTTGAATTACCAGAGCCATTGAGAAAGTTATTTGAGGGGCCTGATGTGCTTAAAAGCTCTCATAAAAGAGCAATGAAAAAACTGACTCAGCATAAAAAGCAAATTATTCGAGATATTAATAACTTAATTAAAGAATTACCTGATGATAAATTCAGTACTAAATCTATAGGAGGTATAAAAGAGTTGGCAAATAGTATTAATAAATCATCTACATATAAAGATGTTTTAACAGTTTGCCAGAAAATAACTCGAACAGTAAACGAAGGGTTTGGAATAACAAAAAGCTCAGAACCACCATCACCACTCCGTGATCATAGTACAACATCTAATGAACCAACTCATGAGTTGGTTTAGTTAACTTAATTTACTTGACTTATGTTATTATGGACTTTACATTTTAGCCTAATCCTAATGACTTTATGATTAAGCTAAAATGAAACCTTTCTATTATCAATTCAATGCTGAGATTTATATTGCTTCATTAGAGCAAGCTGATCCTTTAGCCGTATTGGACTTTTTTAAACGTACGGATAAAACCTTTTATGAATTAACACCAGAACGTAGTGAGCATTTTTATACGCCACAATATTGGCATTTTGAAGTAGAGATGGCGCTTCATCATTTTGATAAACAAAAAAAAGCTAGTTTTATCATTGCACATAAGGATGATGATAATAAAGAAATTGTTATTGGCTGGGTTAACTATAACAATGTGATTCATGGTGCATTTAAAGCCTGTTATTTAGGTTATGTCTTAGATGAGTCTTTTCATGGCAAAAACATTATGTATACAGCTTTATCTGTGACGATTCCTTATGTTATGGATGCATTTCATTTAAATCGAATCATGGCAAATTATATTCCTGAAAATAAACCAAGTGAGCGTGTATTATTACGTTTAGGATTTGAAAAGGAAGGCTATGCCAAGCGTTATTTAAAATTAGGTGGTCAATGGCGTGATCATGTGATGACTGCTTTTATTAATCGTGATCGATTTGAATGATATTAATTATGTTTCAAATCAACCAATTTAGGTGCTAAAGTTTCTTCATTTGGATCAATCATTGCATAAGATAGAATAAAAATTTCATCACCAATTTCACACTTTCTAGCAGCTGGGCCATTAAGGCCAATAATTTTACTGCCACGTTCACCTGCAATAACATAAGTTTCTAGTCGCTCACCGTTATTCAAGTTAACAATAGATACTTTTTCATTAATAGAGATTGATGCTTGATCCATAATATCTTCATCTATGGTGATACTGCCTACATAATAAAGATCTTTTTGACTAACTGTCGCATAAGATATTTTTGATTTAAGTGTGCTTATTAGCATAATTTAACTTGTCCTTCTATTTTTATTTTAAAGTTCTATATTATCAATCAAACGCACATCACCAATGTTAACTGCGCTTAAAAGTCGATTTTTATATTGTTTGATATATTCAACATCAATGCCTAGTTCGCTTAATTTTTGACTAATTAATTTAGGATTATTTCGATGCTGATTAAATATGATTGCAAATTGTTCGGCTTGATGTTTCTCTTGAGGGTTTAGGCGAGTATTTCTTGAGCTTAAAGCAAGGTTTGAATTTTTTTCTCGAATTGTAGGACATGGAGTAATTTTAGTATCAAGAAAAAAGGCATCTGCCATTGATTCAATCAGTTTAAATTGTTGATAGTCTTTTTCTCCAAAGTACGCATTATTTGCTTTAACTAATAGTAATAGTTTCATAACAACGGTTAATACACCATCAAAATGCCCAGGTCTAAATTCCCCTTCCATTGTTTTTGATAATGGGTGATCTGTTATAATTTTAGTTAAGTAATTATCAGGGTAGAGTGCTTCTTTTTGAGGCATTAATACATAATTTACACCTAAAGATTCAGCCAGTTCTAAGTCTTTTTCAGGCATTAATGGGTAATTATTAAAGTCATTTGAATCATTAAACTGTGTTGGATTAACAAAAATACTTAAAATAGTTAAATCATTTTCATCAATTGATCGTTGAATTAATGATGCATGACCTGTATGTAAGCAGCCCATTGTTGGCACAAAGCCAATAGTTGCAGTAGCTGATAAATTTTTACGTAAGTTTCGCCAATGTGTTATTTCTTTAATTACTTCCATGAGTAACAACCCCTTATTATTTAATTAAAACTATGTTCTTTTTTTGGAAATGCGCCATTTTTAACCTCAAGGTTATATTCAGTTAGCGCATTTTGAATTAATTGAAAGCCATTTAAGTACTCTTTAACAAATTTAAAAGGACTATTTTCTGTAAGCCCAAGTAAGTCATGCCAAACTAAAACTTGACCGTCCGTTTGATTGCCTGCGCCAATACCAATTGTTGGTATATTTAATAGAGATGTAATCTCAGCTGCCAAATCAGCTGGCATACACTCAAGTACAACTGCAAAACAACCAGCATTTTCTAAATCTTTCGCTTGTTGAATTAAACATGACTTTGCTTTATCGTCTTTTCCTTGAACTCTAAAACCACCAAAATTATGGACATGTTGGGGTGTTAAGCCAATATGTCCCATGACAGGGACACCTGAATGAACAATGTGATTAATAATATCAAGATTACCATGGGCGCCTTCAAGTTTAACAGCATGTGCGCCGGATTGAACCAAGATTTGAACAGCAGAAATTGTATCTTTTAAAATGCCACGATATGACATAAAAGGTAAGTCAGCGACGATAAACTTATCTTTTGCACCTGTTGCGACAGCTTTTGTATGAAGTTGCATCATTTCAATTGTTGCAGTTGTTGTATTTTGATGTCCATGAACCACCATAGAAACACTATCACCAACCAATAAGACATCAATATCAGTTTGATTGGCAATTGCTGCTGTTGTTGCATCATAGCAGGTAATAACGGTTATTTTTTCAGCATTTTGTTTTTTGCTTAGAAAATCAAGTACGTTCATTTTCTTGTTTATCCTGTGACAGTTGATTTAGATGGGTTTCTACAAAGGCTTTGTAAATCTGAAGAAAATTATCATCATTGATATTAAGTGCATCAATATGAAAGTTAATGGTATTAATATCATTTCTAGCAATGGGTCCAGTTAATGCATTTTGATAGTCATTTTTTAAGTTGATTAATGTTTGTTCTAAAAGTGGGATTGCCATGATAGGATCAATGTTAAAGTGACTTTTAAGTGTATTAAAATATTTTTGCCATAATAGTGTTGTATAGTTATTTGCAATAGCACCCAGTGCATGATAATAAGCTTTATCTTTACGCTTTATCTTAAAAAAGCGGTTGGGTATGCCGGGTAATAATTGACTGAATTTAGGACCTTCAGATTCGATTGCAAATGGTATATCTAGGTAGCATTCAGGTGTATAAAGTGACTTTGAAAACGTTTGTAATGGGTGTGTAGTATAGGCATATTCGGAACTTAGTGAACCTGAAAAGTGAAGGTATAACTGATCTTTTTGTTTGTACTTTAAACAGTTTGTTTTAATAAAATTTTCAATGGCATCATCTTTAATTAAAAAAAGAATATGCGTTGATTCTTTTAATAGCAAAATTAAATTTTCGATTGAATACGATCGGTACCAGTGCTTGTAAGATAGCTTAAGTATATTAAGATAATGAATAAAATGTTTAGCCATTAGGCCATTGCCAATCACTAAGTATTGTGTATTTGATTTGCTCAAACAATCCATTTTCAATATCCTAAAATCATTAACTAAACTAGATTTGGCATATAAGCATAAACAGATTTCAAAAGACTCGCAATATAAAAAATATCTTGAAAATAATTATAAATTTTAGTATGATTTCTGGGCTGGTTATTTAGCCTATGCATAAGAACAAAAAAATATAGGGGAAAGAAGATGATAGTCCTCAGCGGAGTTAATCAATAAAAAGTTAATCAAATGGTTTTCAATAATTATTTGGTGTTATTGTTTCAGTTGTAATTTGGTATAAAAATACTATGGTTAAATAGCATTGTACTATTTTATAACTTATTGAATTTTAAAATTTTTATTATTGAGGTACATTATGTCTTCTGTAGATAAATCGCAGCATCGGGCGATTATTTTTGTTGTTATTGCATTAATTATTTTAATGGTTGGTGCAACCGATTTACATATTCCATCATTACCAGCAATTCAGAAAAGTTTATTTGCAAGTGTTGGTGAAGTCCAGTTAACGGTAACGCTTTATTTAATTGGTTATGCTGTTTCACCGTTAGTTTATGGCCCATTATCAGATGCTTATGGTCGTCGTGGTATTTTAATTTTTGGTTTAGTCATTGCATTTTTTGGTAGCCTATTATGTACATTCGCTCCATCAATTGAAATGTTACTAGCTGGACGAGTATTACAAGGGCTTGGCTTAGGTGCAGGCAGTGCCATGATGCGGGCAATTTTTAGAGATGCATTTACTGGTAAAACATTGGCTAAAGTAGGTTCTTATATGGGAACAGCTAGTTCATTAAGCATGGGCTTAGCGCCAACTTTAGGCGGTTTTGTTCAAGAGTATGCTGGCTGGAGATTTAACTTTGCTATTATTGTGATAGCCGTTGTTATTGGTTTGTATTGTGTTTTACGTTATTTACCTGAGACACATCATAACCGTAATATAGAAGCTAAAAAACCACTTAAATGGTTTAAAAGTTACTTTGAGTTAATTAGATCAAAAGCATTTATTTCTTGTGTTTGTATGGCAGGCTTTGCATTCTCTGGTTTAATTGTTTATGCAACAGCCGCACCATTTTTATTACAAACCAACTATGGGTTAAGTGCAGCACAATTTGGGCTTTTATCATTATTTATTGCAGCGGCACAAGCAGTTGGCTTTAACTTAAATGGTCGTCTGTTAAAAGTAGTTAGCATTAATCAGGCAATGCTAATTGGCGTAATTATGATGCTAATTTCTGGCTTAATGCTAATATTGTTTTATATAATAGGTGGGTTAAGTGTATTTAGCATTATTGTAATGATTGTTATTTATGTCATTGGTACAGGTTTTATTTATGCCAACGCCTATGCGCAGGCTTTTAGTCCATTTGGCCATATTATTGGCTTTGCAGCAGCGATGTACGGCATGTTACAAACAACGCTTGGTGGTCTATCAAGCTTTATTGTTGCAGTTATACCTCACTATAATGCTTTAATAATAGGTATAATGTTTAGTGCATTGGCTGTTGTCAGTTTAATAACATTAGCTATGGTTGTGAAGTATGTAGAGCATGAATAAATCAGAAACTAAAAGTAACAATAAAAAACAATTATTTAGTCCGCCTAATTGGCTGAAAAATCCACATTTTCAGTCAATTTATGGCAGTGTTATTCGTTATAAATCAAAATTAGTTATTCATTGGGAAGCTATTTCATTAGAAGATGGTGACTTTATTGATATTGCATGGGTTGGCCAAAAAGATAAGCCAGTTGTTATTTTATTACATGGTTTAGAAGGTTCTGTAAATTCTCACTATATTCAGATGAGCATTGACTATTTGATTGATGTTGGTTATCAGGTTGCTGTGATGCATTTTCGTAGCTGCAGTTATCGAATGAATGCTAATAAAGAAAAAAGTTATAATGCTGGCGATACTGAAGACTTTAAAGCAATTTTAGATACATTGATCTGGCGATTTAAAAAACCATTTAAAGTGGTTGGCTATTCATTAGGTGGCAATGTTCTTTTGCGTTATCTTGAAAAATATGATGATTGGCGTATTGAAAAGGCAGTAATAATCTCTTCACCATTTAATCTTGGTCTATCAGTTGACCAATTATCACCATTTTACCATAAAGTTTTCTTAAAAAGTTTAAAGAAAAAGGTAATTTATAAAGTTAAACGCCAGGGGTTAATTGGAATAGATTTAAAATATTTAAAGTCAATTAAGCATTTGCGGGACTTTGATAATTATATTACAGCTAAAATGTATGGTTTTAAAGATGCTGAAAGTTATTATCGGGCTTCAAGTACAAGATCAGATTTGCATCGAGTTAAGCAAGATACTTTAATTATTCATGCTTTAGATGATCCGTTTGTCCCTTATTTTACAATACCAGAAGATGAAGAACTATCTGATTCTACAAAATTGATACTTACAGATACTGGGGGCCATGTTGGCTTTGTAGAGGGCGGTTTACCTTGGAAGCCGAAGATATGGTTTTTTAAACCAATGTTAGATTTTCTAAAGCAATAAAAGGGTTTAACTGCAACATGATTTAGTTATTTAAAAGGAGTTTATCGATGGCTATTTTAAAGGTAATTCAAGCGGATATTACTCAACTAGAGGTTGATGCTATTGTCAATGCCGCAAATAATAGTTTATTAGGCGGTGGTGGTGTTGATGGTGCAATTCATCGTGCTGCAGGCTCAGAGTTACTTAAAGCATGTAGAGAGTTAAATGGCTGTCAAACAGGGCAAGCCAAACTAACCAAAGCCTATCGACTACCTTCAAAGTATGTTATTCATACGGTAGGGCCAATCTATCATGGTGGGCAGAATAATGAAGCTCAATTATTAAAATCTTGTTATCAATCATCTTTAATGCTAGCTGATCAAAATGGTGTTAAATCAATAGCATTTCCATCAATTAGTTGTGGTGTCTATGGCTATCCAAAGGATGAAGCGGTTAAAATTGCAATAGATTCGGTTAAAGAAGTGATTAATACACTAGATTTAGTTGAAACCGTTTATTTTGTATGTTTTGATGAATCTATGCGTAATTTATATGAAAGTTATTTAAGTTAAGGGAGTATGACGATGGATCACCAAATTAAGAAAGCACATGCAGATGCCCCTATTCATCACTTATTAGAAAAACGTTGGAGTCCTTATGTATTTTCTGATGAAAAAATCTCTAATGAGACTTTGAAAGTATTATTTGAAGCGGCTAGATGGGCGCCTTCATCTTATAATGATCAACCATGGCGTTATATTATTGCAACAAAAGAACAACCTGAAATTTATGAAAAAATATTTACTTGTTTAGTTGAAGGCAATCAAACCTGGGCAGGTAATGCTTACGTACTAGCACTTGGTGTTATTATGAAAAATCTATCTCAAACTGGAAAGCCTAATCGAGCTGCATTACATGATTTAGGTGCAGCATCAATGAGTTTGACATTAGAAGCATTAAAGCAAGGTTTATTTGTCCATCAAATGATTGGAATTATTCCACAGAAGGTGAAAGAAACATTTAATTTACCTGATGATGCTGAAGCTTACACAGCTTTAGCTATTGGTCATGTATGTGATTCTGATGAACACTTTGATAAAGCAGCCGATGTCTTAAAAGAGTGTGATCATAAGCCTAGAGAAAGAAAACCATTAGATGAGATTATATTTCATGGAAGTTTTGGTGAAGCATTTAAGTTTGATTTGCTGTAAATTAAATTTAAATTATATTTTTTAGAACTATGATCAAACATCTTAATACAACTTATGGTTATTTACTGATGCAAATTAATATACTTAAAGGCGTGGTTTTATCACTTTTATTGTTAAATACAAGTTTTGCGGCTGAGAAGGTTTTGAAAGTTGGTACAGCTGGAGATTATAAGCCACTAACTTGGTATGATGTTAAAACAAAACGCTTTAGTGGTACGGATATTCAGTTAGTTAAAGCATTTGCTAAAGCAAATGATTACAAAATTCAATGGATTAAAACAACTTGGCCAAATTTGTCAAAGGATTTAGCACAAGAAAAATTTCAAATGGCCATTGGTGGTATTTCATTAACACCAGCAAGAGAAAAACAGTTTTTAACATCTCAAGCATTAGAAACATCAGGTAAAATGGCTTTGATTCGCTGTAAAGATAAAAAGAAATATAGCAATTTAAGTTCAATCGATCAGTTTTTTGTTAAAGTGGTTGAAAACCGTGGTGGCACAAATGAAGCTTTTGCTTTAAAGAATTTGCATAAAGCTACTATTGTGCTTGTACCAAATAATCATTTGCCTTTTGTTTATTTAAATCGTCATTGGGCTGATGTAATGTTTACTGATTCAATTGAAGCAAAATATCAGCAGAGTTTAAATCACGGCTTATGTGCAGTTACGCAATATCAATATGATCCAGTATCAAAAATTGCTTTATTTTTGAAAAATGAGACTCAATTAAAAAATCAGTTTGATCATTGGCTTGAAAATAATAATCACAAATAAATATAATAATTAAAATATTTGCAATATATTATAAGTGAGATAGGCTCTTTTTTATTTTAATGAACTTAAATAAAGAGAGCTAGAAATGCCGTTACTAGAAGGTTCAGCTGCAAAAAAAGTGGTATTTAGATGCTAAATCGTTTTATGATCAGGAATACGATTTTTCATTATTGCAGTGGCAGAGCGAATATCAGCAAAAAATACCTGTAGACGAAAAAGTGGAAAATATGCCAATGGTATTGAAAGCCCAATTTATTATATTGGGTGAAGGAGCTATGGAATTAAATACAGATCTAAAAGAAAGAATGCAAGATGTTTATGATCCGCTTTTAACGATAGGGCAGCCAGCAGAGTTAATGAATATGTATGTTAATGGTTATTGTGCTGAAAACCCACAAGATAGAATTAGCCTTGTTGCAAGAAATCTTTTATTGTGCGAGCAAAATTTAAGAAATTCAGGCTTAACTATTCAGCATGATCAGGCGTCTGTTCAAGTATTAGCAGCCTGTTTTAGTCGAATCTGTAGTCCTAAAACTTCAATTGCAGTTGCTATCCAACAGCCTTCATTAGAAGATGTACATTTTGCAGCAAGATCACTATTAGAAAATGCATTGATTGAGAATAAATTGTTTAGTGAAGAAAATGTATCTAATTTACCACATTTAACAACTTTTGATGTGTTTAGAATAACGGCAACAATAAATCAACTATATCAAGCTAAACTACTTAACCCTAATATGGTTTTAGCGATATTCGAAATATCCAAAAGAGATAGTCAATTATTAAATCATATTAATACAGATGACTTAGCATTGATTAATACTGCTATTAATAAAGGTGTTACATTAGAAAATGCTGTTGGTAAGATGTTTTTAGAAAATAAGTTATCACATAATCCATATGATCTAATGTTTCAAGCTTTTAGCTCTAAACTACAACAAGTGCATCATGAGAGTCCTACATTAGAGTAATTTGGTAATGATTTGTTTTTCTTAAGGTTAAAGGGTTTTTTGTTGCAGCATGAGCAAATTGATAATCAATATATCGGTAAGGTAGATTTTCATCACGCCCTTTTGGAATTCCTAGTCGAGTAGTTTGAATAATTTTTTTAGGTTGGTATTGGTCTGTTGCGATATAAAACTCATCTAATTTAAAGGTTTGTTGATCCCAGTCTTTTACTTTTAAGTTAAGTGATTTACATAGAAGCGTTTGACCAGAACATAAGCGATGAAGGGGGCGTTTTCTATTATTTGATAATGGGTTTAGTTGATGCATGATATTAAGTGTTTCAGAAGAAAGTTTTCTATAGGGTATTGCACCTTTAATTAAAACAGCATTGCCTTTACCTTCTGCACTGATATTAAGCGAATCTTTGCCTCTGGCATAGTACATATAAATCGTTCCAGCCTGCATAAATAAGGCTTTTCTTTTTTCAGTAAACCCAAGCGATGCATGACTACCTTTATCATTTAGATAATAACTTTCAGTTTCAACAATTTGGGCAATTAGCCAGTGATCGTTATATTTTCTTACAATTAATTTTCCTAGGAGTGCTTTGGCTAATTGACATGCTTCTTTATTAAAAAAGTGACTAGATACGGGCTGTAACATAACTATATTATTCTCAATTTTAATGATGGCTCTCATTGTATCGAAAATAATTTAAAACGAAATACTGGCTGTTATGAGAATCATCGGTATAATAGATGGTTTAAGTTTATTTGAATTGATAAGTTAAGTTCATTTGGAGTGATAAATGTCATCAAAGAGTATTGATGAAGCGTTGGCGATTATTAAACGTGGAACTGATGAAATTTTATTAGAAGAAGATTTAGTTACTAAATTAAAAGAAGCTAAGCCTTTAATTGTCAAAATGGGTTTTGATCCGACAGCACCTGATTTGCATTTAGGGCATACAGTGGCAATAACAAAATTGCGTCAGCTACAAGATTTAGGTCATGAAATTCACTTTTTAATTGGTGATTTTACAGCACAGATTGGTGATCCAACAGGAAAAAATGTCACACGTAAACCATTGGATGAGGCAACGATTCAAGAGAATGCCAAAACATATCAAGCACAATGCTTTAAGATTTTAGATAAAGATAAAACAGTAATTAGACGCAACTCAGAGTGGTTTGGTAAAATGAGTGCTGCTGGTATGATTAAATTAGCTGCCAAAGAAACAGTTGCTCGTATGCTTGAGCGGGATGATTTTAAAAAGCGTTACCAAGGTGGTCAATCAATTGCCATTCATGAATTCTTATACCCACTTGTCCAAGGTTATGACTCAGTTGCAATGAAAGCAGATATAGAACTTGGTGGAACTGATCAGAAATTTAATTTATTAATGGGACGTGAATTGCAAAAAGATGCGGGTCAAAGACCGCAAGTAGTAATTACTATGCCACTATTAGAAGGTTTAGATGGTGTTAAAAAGATGTCTAAATCATTAGGCAATTATGTCGGTATTGCTGAAGCACCAGATGACATTTTTGGTAAATTAATGTCTATCTCAGATGAATTAATGTGGCGTTACTTTGAGTTGTTAAGTGCAAAATCTATTGATGAAATTGAAAACCTAAAACAAGAAGCAAAAAATGGTCGTAATCCGCGTGATATTAAAATTTTATTAGCAAAAGAGATTGTTGCCCGTTTTCATAGTCAAGCAGATGCTGATCAAGCTGAAGCAAACTTTATTAATCGTTTTCAGAAAAATCAAATACCAGATGAAATGCCAGAATATAGCTTTGATATTACATCTGAAGGGATTGCAATTGCAAATTTACTAAAAGATGCGCAGTTAGTTAGTAGTACTTCAGATGCGATTCGTATGATTAAACAAGGTGCTGTAAAAATTGATGGTCATAAAGTTTCTGATACAAAAATGATTTTAGATACAGATTCTGAAGCAGTTTATCAGGTAGGTAAACGCAAGTTTGCCAAGATCAAACTAAGTGTTACCGTATCCTAATTAAAGTAAGTAAGTTTTAATTTAGAGAATGTAATTATGCTTAAGCAAGAAGTAAAAGAAGACAAATTAAAGAGTGATATGATGGTAAAAGTAACTTTGCCTGATGGTAGTATCAGAGAGTTTGAAGATAAAGTAAGTGTGTTAGATGTGGCTGAATCCATTGGCTCAGGCCTAGCTAAAGCAACGCTTGCAGGTGTTGTTGATGGGAGTTTGGTGGATGCTAGCTTTGATATTGCATCTGATGCAAGCTTAAAAATAATTACAGCTAAAGATAAAGAGGGATTAGAAATCCTTCGCCATTCCTGTGCGCATTTATTGGCTCAGGCAGTTAAAAAATTATTTCCAGAAGCGCAAGTGACGATTGGTCCTGTAATTGAAAATGGTTTTTATTATGATTTTTCTTATAAACGCCCATTTACACCAGAAGATTTAGAAGCCATTGAAAAGAAAATGAAAGAAATTGTTGCTAAAGGGCATAAAGTGGTGCGTTCAGAGATGCCAAGAGATGAGGCAATTGAATATTTTGAATCCATTGGTGAGTATTATAAAGCAGATATTATTCGTGATATACCACAAGGTGAAGTATTAAGTCTTTATACACAGGATGATTTTACAGATTTATGTCGTGGACCTCATGTACCTAATTTATCTCATTTAAAAGTATTTAAATTAATGCGTGTTGCGGGCGCTTATTGGCGTGGTGATTCAAATAATGAAATGCTACAGCGTATCTATGGTACTTGTTGGGCTGATAAAAAAGACTTAAAAGCTTATCTTTATATGCTAGAAGAAGCACAAAAACGTGATCATCGTAAAATTGGTAAAGCGCTTGATTTATATCACTTTCAAGAAGAGTCACCAGGCATAGCATTTTGGCATCCTAAGGGTACGCAAATTTGGCGTGTTGTTGAAGATTATATGCGTGCTTCTAATTATAAATATGGTTGTGATGAAATTAGAACACCGTTAATTGCAGATATTTCAATGTGGGAAAAGTCAGGGCATCAGGCAAAATATGCTGAAAATATGTTTATGACAGCTTCAGAAAATCGTGATTATGCAATTCGTCCGATGAATTGCCCAACTTGTGTACAAGTCTATAATAATCATCTAAGAAGTTACCGTGATTTACCAATTAGGATGGCTGAATTTGGTATAGTACATCGAAATGAAGCATCTGGTGCTTTACATGGCTTACTAAGAGTAAGAAGTTTTACACAAGATGATGGTCATATCTTTTGTCGTGAAGATATGGTTCAAGATGAAGTTGCTATGATGGTTGATCAATGCTTTGAAGTTTATCGTGATTTTGGTTTTACTGATTTTGATGTTAAGCTTGCCCTAAGACCTGATAATCGTGTTGGTTCTGATGAAGTATGGGATAAATCAGAGAAAGCATTAGCACAAGCTTTAGAAAGTAAGGGTATTGAGTTTGAAGAGCTACCAGGTGAAGGTGCATTTTATGGACCAAAAATTGAGTTTCATTTAAAAGATGCTATTGGTAGAAGCTGGCAATGTGGTACCATTCAGCTAGATTTTTCAATGCCAATGCGCCTAGGTTCTGAATTTGTTGATGATGACAATGAAAGAAAGACACCTGCGATGCTTCATCGTGCAATTGTTGGATCTTTAGAACGTTTTATTGGTGTTTTAATTGAACATTATGCAGGAAAGCTACCTGTTTGGCTTTCTCCAAACCAAGTCGTTGTGATGGGAATTACCTCTCGAGTTGACGAATATTTGGAAAAAATTCATAAAAAATTGCAAAAAATGTCAATTAGAGCAGAATTAGACTTGAGAAAAGAGAAAATCGGGTTTAAAATTCGGGAGCATACTTTATCCAGAGTTCCATTTTTTATTATTGCTGGTGATAAAGAAGCTGAAAGTGATATGATCAGCGTTCGCAGACGTGATGGTAAAGACTTGGGTATAATGAGTGTTGAAGCTTTTATTGAGCTAGTTCAACAGCATATAGCGGATAAAGGTAGAAAAAACTTGGAGGACTAAGTTATTAAAGAAGAGAATAAAGCTCGCATTAATAATCAGATTTCGGTGAAAGAAGTTCGTCTGATTGATAATGAAGGGCAACAAGTTGGGGTGGTCTCAACTAGAGACGCTTTAAATCAGGCGCAAGAGTTAAGTCTTGATTTGGTTGAGGTATCACCACAAGCACAGCCACCGGTTTGCCGTATTATGAATTATGGTAAGTACTTATTTGAGCAGAATAAGAAGAAATCCGAGGCTAAGAAAAAGCAAAAGCAGATGCAGGTTAAAGAAATTAAACTGAGACCTGTAACTGAAGAAGGGGATTATCAGGTCAAACTACGCAACCTGATGAAGTTCCTTGAGCATGGTGATAAAGTCAAGATCACAGTGCGTTTTAGAGGTCGCGAAATGTCTCATCAAGAATTAGGCATGGCGATGATGAAGCGTATACAATCTGACCTTGAAGAATTAGCAGTGGTAGAACACATGCCTAAATTAGAAGGCCGTCAGATGATAATGATCATGGCACCAGGTAAAAAGAAAACAAAATAAATTAACAATTGCTATGAATGCGGAGTATGCAATATGCCAAAGTTAAAATCAAATCGTGGCGCGATGAAGCGCTTTAAGAAAACAGGAAAAGGTGGATTTAAGCACCGTGCGGCTTATAGAAACCATATTTTAACGAAAATGACAACCAAGCGTAAACGTCATCTTCGTGGTATGGATATGATCGCAAGTGCAGATAAAGCATCTTTAAAACAAATGATGCCGTTTGTATAATAATTGTTTAATCTTAAAGTGGAGTCGTAACTATGCCAAGAGTAAAAAGAGGCGTCCAAGCACGTCGTCGTCATAAGAAGGTCTTAAAACAGGCCAAAGGTTATTATGGTGCTCGTTCACGCGTCTATCGTGTAGCGAAACAGGCTGTAATTAAAGCAGGTCAATATGCTTATCGTGACCGTAAGCAAAGAAAACGTCAATTCCGTTCATTGTGGATTGTGCGTATTAATGCTGCAGTTCGTCAGTACGATATGAGCTATAGTAACTTTATTAATGGCCTTAAAAAAGCAAATATTGATCTTGATCGTAAAGTATTAGCTGATATGGCTGTTCATAATAAAGCTGATTTTGAACAATTAGTTGAGCAAGCTAAAACTGCTTTAGCATCAGCTTAATTGTGTTAATCTAAAATATAGGAATGTGATTTATCTCACGTTTTTATACCTACATATTCTATGTCAAAGCGCTTAATTACAGCGCTTTTTTTATATCTATTCAATATATTTGATTATTAATTGATCATTTTTTGTTGACTTCAATTTTGCAATTTGATAATATCGCCTGAAATAAAAAAAATAAAATTTTAATAAAAATAATAAATAAAGTTATAAAAATTAAGAAATAATCACAAGGTGAGGTTGTAATACTAATGGCAAAGTTAACTAAGTTACATAAGATAGTTGTATTAAGTTTAGTTTCATTTGCATTATATGGTTGTAATAGTGATGAGGTATCTTCTTCAGATGATTCAGAAAAATCTAGTAATAATACAGTTTATACACTTACTGATAGCCATAGTACTAATACAGCAGTCATTGCTTCACCTTATGAAATTAATGTTAATTTAGAATCTGAGAGTGATAATTTTCAAGTAGGTGTTCAATCAACAGGTGAAGCACAAGCAAGCAATATTCAACTGAACTTTTCTGACCCACAGAATACTAGTTGTTTTAATGTAAGCTATTCGGATGTTTGTGATAAGCTTGATATGCATTCAACATGTCAGATTACATTAGTACCAAATAATGATGCATATCAGATAGATAATCAAAGCGTTGAATATTATATTACAGCAACGCTTGATGGTAGTTTAACACCGCTTGAGCCTGAAAATTTAAATGTAAAGTCCCTAACGACTAAACCAAATGCATTTTTAGGTAGTGGTGGTCATACACAATTAACTATTTATAACAATACTGGGGTTGATGTTGACTTAACAGACTATCAATTTAAATCAAATGATGACCAATTAATGGTTCAGTTACCCGCAGCATTAGATGCCGCTATAAAAAATGATGTATTACCAAATGGTAAGCATTCTGTTGTTGATGTTCAAGCGAGTACTAACCATACAACTTATCGCTCCCAAGTTGTTATGGTTAACTCTAGTGGCATCGATGCTGCAACTTCTAAGGTAACAGTTATCCGTCCAATTGTGGAAATACTTTCACAAAGAATCTCACTGCATTCGCTTGAAGATAAAACAATAAAAGTTAAAAACTTATCACCTGTGGAAGCTGAAGGAGTTATCATTTCACTACCTGATTTAGAGGGTGTAAAAGTAATTAATAATCAATGTCAATTAGAAGAGCAAGATTCATTTAATTTAAAACCTTATGGCGATTGCTCAATTACTTTTAGAGCGCTTGTTCGCCCTCAAGATTCAGGTGAAATAACAATTAGTAAAGATATAAATGCTAACTTCTCTACACCAAAATCTTCAGTTGCAATTAGTGCTTATACACCTGCAAAATTGGCTGTTTCTGTTTTTCCAAAAGAGTTTACAATTTCAAGTTATGCAAATAAAGAAGTAATAGTAACAGTAGTTAACAATAGTGATTTAGAAATTAGTGATTTAAATTCAAAACTATCTGCATTGACACATAAATTTATTATTAACCCTAAAAAGACTACATGCCAAAAAACTACAGTATTAGGTAGTGAAGCGTCTAATAATTCTTGTGTTTATGTTTATGTTTATGTTTATGTTTATGTTTATGAGTATGAATCAGGAAAAATTGAAGAGCCGTCTCATCCAAATGTTAGAGTGACAATCACTGGAAAAAATGCCTTACCGCAAGTAAAACGATTAAAGATAAATAATTATCCTGAATATTATTCAATACCTCAAAATGCTTCAAGAGTTCATGATGGTTTAGCAGATAATGTTACATATACAACTTCTGTTGACTCAAAAGGTGTTATATATGCTGGAACAACCGGTGGTTTATCAATTTCGAAAGATGGTGGAAAGACTTTTATATATAAAACAACTGCTGATGGCTTGGCTGGAAATAAGGTTAGTAGCATATTTATCGATTCAGATGATACGCTTTATGTTGGAACAAACATGGGGTTATCTATTTCAGAAGATGGTGCAGAAACATTTACAAATAGAACAGAAGCTAATGGTCTAGGTCATGATGATGTTGAAAGTGTTTTTGTTGGCTTAGATGGTACGATTTATGCTGGAACATTTCATGGTTTATCTATATCAGAAGATGGTGGGCAAACTTTTGAAAATAAATCACAGTCTAGTGGTTTAGGAGATGACGCAGTTAATGGTGTTTTTGTTGATTCGGATAATAATATTTATGTTGCAACTCTTGGTGGCTTATCTATATCAAAAAATGGTGGAAAATGTTTTGTCAATAAAAGATTAGTTAATAGCCATGACTACGGTTTTGACAATTTAATGTATAGTGTATTTGTTGATTCAAATGGAATTATTTATGCAGGATCTAATGAAAATGGCTTGTATATATCAACAGACGGTGGTGATACCTTTTTCAATAAAAATAAACAAAATACAAATGGCTTAGGTGATAATACTATATATAGTATTTTTGTAGACTCGGATGATGAACTTTATGTTGGAACTTCTGAGGCAGGTTTATCAATTTCAACCAATGGTGGTGACTCTTTTACAAAAATAACGACAGAGAATACTGAAGGTGGTTTAGGTAGTGATCTAGTTTATAATGTCTTTGTTGATGCAAGTAGTAATATTTATGCAGGAAACTATGGAGGTTTATCTATATCTGAAGATGATGGTAAGCATTTTACAAATATAAGAGAAGCTGAAAGTTTGGCTGGGAATTCAGTTCATAGTGTTGCTACTGATTCAAAAGATACAATCTATGTTGGAACTTACAGTGGTTTATCGACGAGATATGGTGTCATTATTCCAAAATCTATTCAAGATGTATTTCATAGTTAGTATATAAGTTAATTAAGCATTAAAAATTAAATTAATAAGCATGAGGTTCGGTTGCAATGAATAATTTTAAATCAACTAATTTACACAAGTTAATCATATTAAGTTTAGTATCATTTACACTATATGGTTGTAAAAGTGAAATACCATCATCTTCTGATAATTCAGATCAACCAGCAAATCAAACAGTTTATAATCTAATGGATAGTCATAGTTCAGATACAGCCGTGATTGCTTCACCTTATGAAGTTGATGTTAATTTAGAATCTGAAACAAGTAATTTGCAAGTAGGTGTAGAACCAACAGCAGAAGCTCAAGCAAGTAATATTCAATTACATTTTTTAGATCCACAAAATACGAATCGTTTTAATACGACTTACTCAGATGCTTGTAATAGCCTTGATACAAGTTCAAGCTGCCAAATTACACTAGTGCCTAATAATAATGCTCAATTAATTGATAACCAAACGGTAGGTTATTATATAACGGGTAATATTAATGGTAGTCTAACTCGTCTAAAACCAGAGTATTTTATTGTTAAGTCATTAACCACCGAGCCAAATGCATTTATAGGTAGTGGTGGGCAGAGCCAGTTAACTATTTATAATAATACAGGTGTTGATGTTGATTTAAGTGGCTATCAGTTTAAATCAGATGATACTCAGTTAAGTGCTCAATTATCAGAAGCACTACAGACTGGAGATAGTTATGTTTTAGCTAATAACAAAAAGTTTATCGTTAATGTCAGTGCAACTGATGATCATACAAATAGCCGTTCAGCCGTATTAATGGTAAATTCAGCGGGTATTAATGCGGTTGATTCAACGATAAATATTATCAGGCCTTCGGTTAATCTTTCACCGAATCAACTAACCCTGTGGCCGAATCAAATACGTACAATTACAATTGAAAATAATACGCCAGCTTTAGCAAAAGTATCTGATATTAGTTTATCAAATATAGATGGTGTAAGCTTAGATACGAGTAATTGTGATGATGGTATTATAGGATTTTCAAGTTGTAAAGTTACATTAACATCGAAGAAAAAAATAGCAACGAAAGAAGTTGATTTAATCGTTACAGGCGAAAACTTTGATACACAACAAGCAAGTGTTTATACAGAGTTACCTAATCCAAGTATTAAACCTGTCAATGTTGATATGACGCCAAATCAATTAACCTTATTACCGAATCATAATAATACAATAACAATTAGTAATCATTCAGCAACACAATCAGCGTATGTAAAAGAAATAGATTTACCAGGCTTAACTGATGCTGAAGTTACAAGTAATACTTGTGGTAATACAATTAGTGCATTAGACAGTTGTCAAATTAGTTTTTCAGTTGATCATAATGTAGCGAAGCAACGAGCATATTTATCAATTTCAGGTAAAAACTTTTTACCACAAGAATCACAAATAACAACAATTTCAACGCCAAGAGCTAAAAAAGCGACACAAGTAGAAATAACGCCAAGTCAATTAACCTTAATTCCAAATCATACCCAGAAGTTAACAGTTAAAAACTTAACATCTAATAAGGCTTATCTTAAAGAGATAGATTTACCAAGTTTATCAGATGTTTTAATTACAAATAACTGTTCAGATGTTGACTATCTTACAAGTAAAGGTAGTTGTGAGATTATATTTCAGTCAGGTAAGCAAATAGGTTCATCAAGTAATACAGTTAGTGTCTATGGTAAAAACTTTTTATCAAAAGAAGCGCATATAACAGCAAAGAGTCCTCATCTGCCAGGTAAGCCAACGAGTATCGATTTAATTCCTAATCAAATTACCTTATTACCAAATCAAAGTAAAAGTATAGTGATTAATAACCAAAGTAGAGTGGCAACTAAAGGCTTAGCGATTAACATACCAACATTAGATGGCGTAACGGTTACCAATAATACTTGTGGTGATGAATTATTAGGTGAAACAAGTTGTATGATTGAATTTAAAGCAAATAGTGATGTCGTCTCAAAACAGAGTGATTCCTTATTAGTAACAGGTAATAACTTTTTATCTAAGCAAGCACAAATAGATACGAATAATCCTAAGATACAATTAAAGAAATTGACACGAGTAGAAATAACACCGAGTCAGTTAGTTTTATTGCCAAGTCAAACAAGAGAAATGACCATTAGTAATATGACAGCTACGACAGCGGATATTAAAGAATTAGATATCCCTGATTTATCGGGTGTTACTATAACCAATAATTGTGGTAGTGAGATTGCGGGTTTAAGTAGTTGTACCATTGAATATAAAGCAGCTAAAAAGCTACCCTTATCAGAGCATGGTAATGTTCTTATTTATGGAAAAAACTTTTTATCTGAAAAAGCACAAGTAATAGCTAAAGCAGTTAACCCACCGGTTATACCAACGAGTGTTGAGCTAAATACAAATCAAGTAACGCTATTGCCAGGAGAAAGTAAGAAGATTGTAGTTACAAACCGCACAAGAGTAAAAACACAAGGTTTAACAGTAACGATATCAGAGTTAGATGGTGTTAGTATTAATAATGGTTGTAAAGGAGAAGTACTAGCGAAATCAGAGTCTTGTATTATTCAATTAGAAGCAAATAAGAAATTTCCAACACAACAGGCAACTTTACAAGTCAATGGTGATAATTTTTTGGCACATAATGTAGAAGTAAATACCAAGATGCTCAATCCATCATTTAAGCCAACAAGTATTGAAGTTAGTCCAAGTCAATTGGTTTTATTACCAAATCAGACTAAAACAATAACAGTAACAAACCGTACACCCATTCAAGCACAGCTTAAAGAGATAGTATTACCAAGTATAGAGGGTGTTACTATAACAAATAACTGTAGTGATGAAATAAATGGCAAGAGTGGTTGTAGTATTATTTTCCAAGCGGGTGCTAATGTAAATGCGCATAAAGATAAGTTAATTGTAGAAGGAAACAATTTCCTATCTCAAACTTCAGAGTTATTAACTCATAGTAATACGATTCAAAAAGGTATCAATATTAGTTTGTCAAAACATGAGTTTGTTACAGCCAGTAATATGGACAAGCAAATAACAGTTACAGTAACTAATAATAGTAATGTATCATTAAAGGACTTAAAATTAATCCAAACACCAAATGATAACCCTAAAAACCCAGGTAATCCAATATTAACAATTAATACAAATCATACACATGATCGGCATCAATGTATTAATAAAACTTATTTATCACCAGGTAAGTCATGTGAATATATACTAGACTATTCACCGAATGTTGTTAGTTCTGCTTATTATTTAAATGTTGAATTATCTGTTCAATCAAGTTTATTGCTTTCAAATACTGAAGATTTAACCATAAATAATTATCCAACAAAGCAAATTTATGGAATTGGTCGTGGCAGGGTTACCAGTATATTTATTGATCAGTATAATAATATTTATAATGGATTTAATGGAAGTAATGGTGGTGGTTTTAATATTCTTTTTTCTAAAAACTCAGATGATTTGATTACAGATACTTTAGTCGCTGATACAATCATGAAAGGGCCACCACAAGTAAATGATCTTATTGTTGATAAAAAGGGCAAAGTATATTTAGCGACTAATAGTGGCGTAATGATTTATGCATCAGATCCACTAGAAGATGGCCATTATTATTTATATTCTCAATTAACAACATCTAATGCGAATTCAATTTTTGTTGATCAAGCAGGTAACGTATATTTTGGCAATAGACAGGTATCAATATATAAACCTGATGATATGAGTGATAATCATTATAAACTATTAACAACATTGACGACTGATGATGGTTTAATCAGTAATAAAGTAGGAGGATTATTTGTTGATAAATTTAATAAGTTATATGTTGGGACAAGTGGAAAAGCAAGTTCTACAGGTGGGTTTGCAATTTTTAAACCGGATGAAAATTCATTAAAAGGTTATACACTAATAAAACAAATACACTCTTCACTTGTCCATGATATTTTTGTTAATAGTGATGGGAAAATTTACACTGCTACAGGTAGTGTTTATTCAGGTAGTCACTTAGGAGGAATTAAGATTTATTATAATGAAAAAAATGATTTTCAATTGATTAAAACTATTGATGATAATGATGGTATTGCCGATCAATACGTTAATAGTATTTTTGTTGATAGATCAGGCAATATCTATGCTGGAACTCAAGATGGTTTATCAATTTATGATAAAAACTATACTTTACTTGAAACACTAACGGTGGAAACAACCAATAATGGCCTTGAATCAAATGCCATTAACAGTGTATTTGTCAAAAATGGCAATATATATGTAGGCTGTGGTAATTTAGGTGCAGGCGGTGGCTATTATGGTAGCTTATCTATTTTCCCAAAGCCTAATTCATAGACATTATTTATATTTATTTTATTATTTTACTTATTTTTTATTCGCTATTTTTGCATAGTTATATTTTTTGTTTGATATAATCAATCTGTTTTAAATGAAATAAAAATAATAATTATAATTTTTTAAGATGTTTTTATATAAATAAAAAAGTGGGGATGCAACTGTAATGTTAAGTAATAATTTAGCTAAGTTATTTAAATATACAATAGTTAGTTTAATATCAATTACCTTATATGGTTGTAAAAGTGAAATACCATCATCTTCTGATAATTCAGATCAACCAGCAAATCAAACAGTTTATAATCTAATGGATAGTCATAGTTCAGATACAGCCGTGATTGCTTCACCTTATGAAGTTGATGTTAATTTAGAATCTGAAACAAGTAATTTGCAAGTAGGTGTAGAACCAACAGCAGAAGCTCAAGCAAGTAATATTCAATTACATTTTTTAGACCCACAAAATACGAATCGTTTTAATACGACTTACTCAGATGCTTGTAATAGCCTTGATACAAGTTCAAGCTGCCAAATTACACTAGTGCCTAATAATAATGCTCAATTAATTGATAACCAAACGGTAGGTTATTATATAACGGGTAATATTAATGGTAGTCTAACTCGTCTAAAACCAGAGTATTTTATTGTTAAGTCATTAACCACCGAGCCAAATGCATTTATAGGTAGTGGTGGGCAGAGCCAGTTAACTATTTATAATAATACAGGTGTTGATGTTGATTTAAGTGGCTATCAGTTTAAATCAGATGATACTCAGTTAAGTGCTCAATTATCAGAAGCACTACAGACTGGAGATAGTTATGTTTTAGCTAATAACAAAAAGTTTATCGTTAATGTCAGTGCAACTGATGATCATACAAATAGCCGTTCAGCCGTATTAATGGTAAATTCAGCGGGTATTAATGCGGTTGATTCAACGATAAATATTATCAGGCCTTCGGTTAATCTTTCACCGAATCAACTAACCCTGTGGCCGAATCAAATACGTACAATTACAATTGAAAATAATACGCCAGCTTTAGCAAAAGTATCTGATATTAGTTTATCAAATATAGATGGTGTAAGCTTAGATACGAGTAATTGTGATGATGGTATTATAGGATTTTCAAGTTGTAAAGTTACATTAACATCGAAGAAAAAAATAGCAACGAAAGAAGTTGATTTAATCGTTACAGGCGAAAACTTTGATACACAACAAGCAAGTGTTTATACAGAGTTACCTAATCCAAGTATTAAACCTGTCAATGTTGATATGACGCCAAATCAATTAACCTTATTACCGAATCATAATAATACAATAACAATTAGTAATCATTCAGCAACACAATCAGCGTATGTAAAAGAAATAGATTTACCAGGCTTAACTGATGCTGAAGTTACAAGTAATACTTGTGGTAATACAATTAGTGCATTAGACAGTTGTCAAATTAGTTTTTCAGTTGATCATAATGTAGCGAAGCAACGAGCATATTTATCAATTTCAGGTAAAAACTTTTTACCACAAGAATCACAAATAACAACAATTTCAACGCCAAGAGCTAAAAAAGCGACACAAGTAGAAATAACGCCAAGTCAATTAACCTTAATTCCAAATCATACCCAGAAGTTAACAGTTAAAAACTTAACATCTAATAAGGCTTATCTTAAAGAGATAGATTTACCAAGTTTATCAGATGTTTTAATTACAAATAACTGTTCAGATGTTGACTATCTTACAAGTAAAGGTAGTTGTGAGATTATATTTCAGTCAGGTAAGCAAATAGGTTCATCAAGTAATACAGTTAGTGTCTATGGTAAAAACTTTTTATCAAAAGAAGCGCATATAACAGCAAAGAGTCCTCATCTGCCAGGTAAGCCAACGAGTATCGATTTAATTCCTAATCAAATTACCTTATTACCAAATCAAAGTAAAAGTATAGTGATTAATAACCAAAGTAGAGTGGCAACTAAAGGCTTAGCGATTAACATACCAACATTAGATGGCGTAACGGTTACCAATAATACTTGTGGTGATGAATTATTAGGTGAAACAAGTTGTATGATTGAATTTAAAGCAAATAGTGATGTCGTCTCAAAACAGAGTGATTCCTTATTAGTAACAGGTAATAACTTTTTATCTAAGCAAGCACAAATAGATACGAATAATCCTAAGATACAATTAAAGAAATTGACACGAGTAGAAATAACACCGAGTCAGTTAGTTTTATTGCCAAGTCAAACAAGAGAAATGACCATTAGTAATATGACAGCTACGACAGCGGATATTAAAGAATTAGATATCCTTGATTTATCGGGTGTTACTATAACCAATAATTGTGGTAGTGAGATTGCGGGTTTAAGTAGTTGTACCATTGAATATAAAGCAGCTAAAAAGCTACCCGTATCAGAGCATGGTAATGTTCTTATTTATGGAAAAAACTTTTTATCTGAAAAAGCACAAGTAATAGCTAAAGCAGTTAACCCACCGGTTATACCAACGAGTGTTGAGCTAAATACAAATCAAGTAATGCTATTGCCAGGAGAAAGTAAGAAGATTGTAGTTACAAACCGCACAAGAGTAAAAACACAAGGTTTAACAGTAACGATACCAGAGTTAGATGGTGTTAGTATTAATAATGGTTGTAAAGGAGAAGTACTAGCGAAATCAGAGTCTTGTATTATTCAATTAGAAGCAAATAAGAAATTTCCAACACAACAGGCAACTTTACAAGTCAATGGTGATAATTTTTTGGCACATAGTGTAGAAGTAAATACCAAGATGCTCAATCCATCATTTAAGCCAACAAGTATTGAAGTTAGTCCAAGTCAATTGGTTTTATTACCAAATCAGACTAAAACAATAACAGTAATGAATCGTACACAAATAAAAGCAGATATTAAAGAGATTCAGTTACCTGATTTAACAGGTGTTAAAGTGACTCAAAATACATGTGCCAATGGTCATATTAATGGAAAGGGTAGTTGTATCATTCAACTTCATGCAGGTAGAAGTGTAGAATCAGATAAAAGCCAGCTAGTTATCATTGGTAAAAATTTCTTATCTGAAAGCTCAAATATAGTAACGCATAATACAAACAATAGAGGTTTAAATATTAGTTTATCAAAGCATGAAGTGACAACAGCTACTAATATAGATAAACAATTAACTTTAGTTGTGACGAATAATAGTGGTTTATCATTAAATGCATTAACATTAATTCAAACGCCAAATGATAATCCTAAAAACCCAGGTAATCCAATATTAACAGTTGATACAAGTAATCCAGGTGATTTAAATCAATGTGTTAATATAAGTTATTTATCACCGGGTAAGTCATGTGAATATATACTAGATTATTCACCGAATGTTGTTAGTTCTGCTTATTATTTAAATGTTAAACTATCAGTTCAGTCATCAAGATTACTTTCAAATACTGAAAATTTAACCATAAATAATTATCCAACAACAATTATTTATGGAAATAGTAATGCTACGAAAGTGTTAGTTGATCAGTATGATAATATATATATTAGCCATGATCAGGGGCCAGGAGGTATTTATGTTTATTTTTCAAAACAGGATACGAATACTGTAACAGGTAGTATAAAACCTGCAGTAATAATGAATAAAATAAATATTTATAATTTTACTATTGATCAAAATGGCTGGGTGTATATTGCATCAAAAAGAGGGCTGTTTGTATATAAACCAGATCCTGATAACTATGATCAATATATTCAGTATTCACAGTTATCAACTTCTATGGTGCTATCAGTTTTTGTCGATCAGCATGGTTATATTTATTCAGGTAATTCAACTTTGCTAATATATAAACCTTATAAGCTTAATAGAAAACACTATAAACTAGTAACTACATTAACCGATAAAGATGGGATCTTAGGTAATTCGATTAGATCAATCGTTGTTGACCCTTTTGGTAAACTCTATGTTGGCTCATCAGATGGCCTTGCTATATTTAAACCAGATTCAAATAGTGATAATGGCTATGACTTCCCTAAACAATTAAAATCAAATAGTGTATATGATATTTTTGTTAATACAGACGGTGAAATATATACGGCAACTGGATATTTCTATGCGGGTGTGTATTATGGCGGTGTAAATATCTATTATAATGAAAATAGAGATTATCAAACTATAACAAAAATTAACCCCAATAGCACTGCTCATTCTGTCTTTGTGGATAGAGATGGAAATATCTATGTAGGTACTCAGAATATGGGCCTATTAATATATAATAAAAACTATGTTTTGATTGAAACGATAACAATGAGTGATGGATTACCGTCAAATTATATAGGTAGTATCTTTGTTAAAAGTAGGAATATATATTTAGCGACTGGTGCACCACAAACACCTGTTAATGGTAATAGCTTATCTATTTTTCCAAAGCCTAATTAATAAAAAAATAAATTATTAATGTTGAGTTTCATCTTCTTGTTGAGGTTGTTGCTCTTGTTGCATTTTTTGCATATAAAGCGCATCAAAATTAATTGGTGTAAGATGTAGGTCAGGGAAGCCACCACGCGTAATTAAATTACGAACTGCTTCTTGAGCATAAGGATAAAGTATACTTGGGCAAAAACTTCCTAAGGCATGGCTTAATTGATCATCAGCAATACCTTCTAGTAAAAAGATACCCGTTTGTTTTACTTCAGCTAAGAAGGCTGACTTTTCTTCATTTTTAGCTGAAACTGTAACGGTTAATTCTACTTCATAGGTGTTATCATCTAATTTATTGGAAGCTGTATTTAATTCCATATTAGTCTCAGGCTGCCAATTTGGTTTAAAAATAGCGGGTGTATTGGGTGCTTCAAATGATAAATCTTTAATAAACACTTTTTGGATTAGAAAATTAACTTCAGCTTGATCTGACATGTGTATACCTTTTGTTAACTATTTAAATTTGATTGGCTTCTATTATGCCTTAAATTATGCGTTAATAAAATGGTAGATGATGTGAAAATTTTAATTTAAATTGTTTTTCAATTAAGCTTTATATAGTATTGAGCCAATAAATAAAGGAATAATATGGATAGTAAAATACTTGTTGCTACTTCAAGTTGCTTATTGGGTAATAATGTCAGATTTAATGGTGCTAATTCACATAAAAAATTAATTACTGAACAGTTAAGCCAACTATTTGAATATTTAGCGATTTGTCCAGAAGTACATGCAGGTTTAGGTATACCTAGAGAGCCTGTATATTTTGAAAAAAATAATCATGAAATAATATTAAAGCAACATAATTCAGGTGATAATTTAACCCATAAATTAATTCAATCATCAGAGAATTTAATCGATAATTTACCAATGATTTACGGTTTTATATTAAAAAAATCTTCCCCAAGCTGTGGCCAAGGTACAGTTAAGGTGTATAACAAAGAGCATATTGTGATACAAAACAAGGCTGATGGCATTTTTGTTCAAATATTAAAGAAAAAGTTACCGCTATTACCTATTGAAGATGAGGGTAGATTAAATGATCCTTACTTAAAGGAACACTTTATAAAGCGTGTCTTATTAACTTATCAAGCTAGAGAGTTATTATTAAATTGTAAAAGAACATCAGAGTTAATTTCATTTCATACTAAACATAAGTTTTTACTTAGACTTCACCATCCAATAAATCAAAAAGCACTTGGGCGACTAGTCGCTAAAAGTAATAAGGATAATTTTAACCAAACGCTTATTCAGTATCACCACTTGTTTTTAAGCTCATTTAAAAAAATAGCTAAAAATGGTAATCATTATACTATTTTACAAAGAATATTAAGAGAAATTAACAAGCTAATTACTAAAAATGAGCGTGATGATTTGCAGAAAAAGATTAAAGCATACCATCAAAAAATATTACCTTTGGTTGTGCCTATTGAAATAATTAAACATTATTTAGTTAAATATAATATTGATTTTTTAAAGCAGCAAAGTTATCTGTTTTTATATCCAGAATCAATGGCTTTGATGAGTAATTTATAACTTTCTTTCTAGCGATAGGAAGCATATCTTCATTTTTTTATTGCGCAATGCTTCATAATTTGATTTAATTGTAATATTAAATGTGATTATAACTAGAAAGTAGCGGGTGAAATGAATGATTACTGAAGCAATAAGATCAAAAACAGTAGAGAGTAATAATCCAGAATATAGTAATTTATATGAGGTATTAAATAACCTTGATGAAAATCAGCAGACATTTTTATTAGAAATATTAGATAAAGAGTTATCTAATGTGCTAATCAATTCAGTATTTATTATTAAACTATTTGATATTTTAGATGATAAGCAACAATGGTCTTTGGTGGAAAAACTAAAGTATTTTAATTTATCACTTGATGATTATATTAAAATTTTTCAAAGATTAAATGCAGATCAGCAAAGCTATCTTTTTGATCAGATAAAACCGCAATTAATTAAACTAATTTCACCAGTAAGTGATTTAATGGATAATTTAAAATCTTAAAAGTTCTATAAAGCGGTATGTAAACGTATTTCGTTTGGTGGTTGTGTCAATTTTATATAAGTTAAGTAGAGTCAATTATGAGTGAAACAATTTGGGGGTATGTCCCAACATCTGATAAGTCTCAGGCTGTTTTAAATACTATTTTTGGTGGAGATGTAACAACACTGTTAACTGAAGTTACAAAAACCTTATTTAGCACATCATTTGAATATTTTAATACTGGGTTATTGTCAATTACATTTATACTTTATGCATTTATTATTATTGTTGGTACAATTAATACTGCAAAAGATGGCCAGTTTTTAGGCAAAAACTGGAGTGGACATTGGATCTCATTAAGAGCCATATTTGGTACAATGTTTGCTGTGCCTGTTAGTACGGGCTATTGCGTTGCTCAATATTTAATTTTTGCGATGGTTACAGCAGGTATTTCATTTGCTGATTATGTATGGAGGCATGTGGTTGAGGATGTTGTCAGTGGCAATGTTCCCCCAGTTGTAAGCTCAGAGGTAACAAATAATATTAATACTTATCTTGCTACTTATATGATGAGTAATCTAACACGTGATTTATTAGAAGATGATACTTTTGTTCAGGATGAAGGTAGTTCTGGAAATTTACCATGCACTAAATCATTAACATCACAGAAAATGACTGTAACAATACCACAGGCTTATGTTTTAGGGGGGGATGGAACAACACATATCCCATATAACGGTTCTAATGGAAATGTTGCAGGAACTGATTATATCCAAGAAGATGTATATGTCTATCCAATTACATGTAAAGTAAGTTTTTCATCCCAAGTTAGCAATAGTTTTGTGCAGTCATATGCTTTGCCGTTGACAAATGCTGTGGCATTTAATAGCGATGGTAGTCTTAATACTGATAGTATGCCATTTCAAGATTATTCTAAAATATTAGGTAATGGACTTGCTTCATGGTCGGATGTGTCTGCATCAGGAGAAGAATATGTACAATATAAATTAAATACAGCTGATTGGGTTGGAGATTTTACAGTTAATCAAATGGTTAATCAGCCAGATCAAAGTGATATTAATAGCATAGCAGATAAGTATGGTTTAACTAGTACAGGCTATTTAAAAGAAAATTTAGTCGATGAACCTAGTGCTTTAGATGCTTATTCACCAACAGCATTAAGTAACACTTCAAGTGAAATTATTAACTGGATGGAACAAAATGCAGCATCAGTAACTGGAGAATGTAGTTCTGATACTGATAATCTTTGCTATAAAGCCGAAAATTATGGTTGGTGGGATGCTGATCAGTTATATTTAGATTTTGATAATAGCCTTTCACAAAACTTACAAAATCTATATGCTAATTTCGCAGAACTTTCAAATGCAGCAAATCTAGTATCTAATCAGACATCAATACCGGTTGATTATGATTATATTAATATTCATTATACAAAAAATGCCAATGATATAGATGATTTAATAGCTGGAAATGAAATATCTTATAACCCACTGACAGCAGATGAGTTTCAATTTATGGCACATGCTGATTTGGAACCTTATAAAGATGAATTATCAGATTCTGGCTCATTTACGATTTCAATGAGTACAGTACGTCAATTATTTAATCAAATAATTGATGACGACAGTCAACTAACATCCGATGATAAAGCAATTGCACATGATAGTGTTAATCGATATTTATCAGATGGGGTGCAGTTTCAGTATGCAGAGTATCTTTATATCATCTATTCAATTACAAACTCAGTATATTCACCTTATATGAATACTCAAGTTAGTGAGACTGACAAAGCATATGAAGCTAGTACATTATATAATAGGGTTATTTTACCAGTCATTAATTTATTTACCTTCTTTGCACAAAATAATGTTGACTTTGGTGGAACGCAGGACCCTATTAATACATCAAATGTTACAGATCCTGCACAAGAAGTATTAACTGAAATTTTTGATATGTTGGGTACCAATGGAAGTTCTTCAGAAGTTGGGGGATTGTTGGCAGCAATCTATAATATTGGTGTTGTACCAGAAGGAGAAGATGAAAATTTTGCTGCACAAAACTTTAGTATGATTCAAAATGTTCAAGCAATAGGTATCTCATTAATTGAGGGAACGATTAATAGCATGATTGGTATCTTTAATCATGCAAAAGATGAATTAGACCAAATTCAACAATCAGCCGATGATCAGTTAAACGATGTTGAGGATGATGCTAAAAATTGGGCTGTTGGTAATGCATTATCTTTCGGTGCTGTTAGTAGTACAGCTTCTGCTCAAATTGCACTTGAATATGCAGAAGTAATGCTTGATGTAACGATGCAGATGGCAACATTTTCATTAAGTTTAATGTGGATGCCTTTAATAATGTTTGTTTTAACAACTATTTTTAGTATTGGTATTTCATTTTCATTAATTATCCCACTAACACCGTATATTTTATTTTGGGCGGGTAAAACAGCTTGGCTATTATTAGTGATTGAGGCAATGGCTGCAGCACCTTTTGTATCATTAGGTTTAGTTTATCCAGAAGGGCATGAAGTTTTTGGTAAAGCAGAGCCTGGTATTCAGATTTGTATGAATTTGGTATTAAGACCGGTATTTATGATTTTGGGTATGATTTTTGGTATTGGTTTAACCTATATTGTTATTGAGTATTCAGCTGAAGGTTTTCATGCAATAACAGATTCATTATTAGGCCTAATGCCTGCTTCGAATGGCACAGATGCAGCTGCTTATGCTAGAGGAACTTTTTCTTGTATGATTATTTTCTTATATGCGACCTTTTTATCTATGGCATTTATGAAGTGTTTTTCATTGATTTATGTCATTCCTGATAAAGTATTGCAGTGGATTGGTAACACTCGAGGCGAGCGAGCAGGGGAGGCTGAAATTCAAGAATTTAAAGGTGCAGGTATGCAATATGCACAAAGCGCAGGCCAAGCTGGTGGTCAAACTATGCAGCAAGGTATTGAATCTGAAAAATCCTATACACAGTCGTATACTCAGAGTAAATCAGAAGTTTCTAAATCAACCTCACAGCGTAATATGGCGATTTCAAATGATTCAGCACAAGCAGCTAAACAAGGCGGTGAAGCTGCATTGATGATGTAGGGAATTACAAAACAAAAATAAGGGGTTAAATATGTCTAAAACTGATATTAAAATAAATAATTTAGAAGAATTAAACAATGTATTTAAGAATTATGATGAAAGTGATATATCTGAAATTTTAGATTACAACAAAGATAATTTGGTTAATATATTTAATCAAGATTGGCATCGTTCTAAACAAACTTTATTTTTTAAAGTTATAGCAATAGATTTTGATTTGGAAACTAAGTATCAATTACTTGAAAATTATACACCGGATCTATTGGATAAAATAAATAATCGTCATTTAAATACTTTTTATAATAACCTTTCTGAAGATGATAAAGTTAAACTGTATGATCAAAAAATAGAGAAAATTGAAAATTTACTTAAAAATTCTCAATTTGCAAGTTTAGGAAGTCATTTTAATCAAATTAAAGTAACTTGCAATGATCATGAATATAAAGTACCTAAAAGTATAGCTAAAGCACTATTAAAGTCTGGTGTGCTTGATAAGAGTTTTAAAATAGATTTATCATATCAAGAAAATAATAGATTAAAAAATATGAGCTTTGCATGTACTCCTAACATGTTGGTTGATGAAATAAAAAGCGAAATTGAACAAGAAGTCGAGAAAACTTCAAAACCACTATTTCAAACGAATGCATCTAAAATGAAGCATCTTATGTATGATCAATTTATCAGTGAAGATAGCTCTAAAACAGATAAATTTTTTAATAGTGATAACGCTTTATGTAGCGGAGGAAGTAGTGGCCCTTAACTCAAACAATACTTCCAATGCCTGAATTGGTGTTAAGCTATTAGGGTCAATAGCGTTAAGTTTGTCTAATATAGCCTCAACTTCAGGTGTTAGTTGACTATCAGATATTGCTTCATTACTTTCTTCAATAAAAAAATCTTCCTGAAATAGATTTTCTTCTGATTTATTTTGCATTTCAAAGCGCTTAAGTAGTTTTTTTGCATTATCAATAACAGATTTAGGTAGGCCCGCTAATTTTGCAACGGCAATGCCATAGCTTTGATTGGTCGCCCCTGGTTTAACTGTATGAAGGAAGATAATTTCATCTTTATGTAATGTTGCTGATAAATGATAGTTGACAATACTCTGATAATGATCGGCTAATTGAGTTAGTTCAAAATAATGCGTTGCAAATAGCGTTAATGCTTTAAGTTGATTAAGCTTCTCAGCAGTCGCCCAAGCAATGGATAAACCATCATAAGTACTTGTTCCACGACCAATCTCATCTAATAAAACTAAACTATTTTCAGTGGCATAATTTAAAATGTTGGCTGTTTCTGTCATCTCAACCATAAATGTTGAACGCCCAGAAGATAAATCATCTGATGCACCAATACGAGTAAAAATACGATCAATTGGACCAATAATAGCCTTTTGACAAGGCACATAAGAGCCAATATAAGCTAAAATGACAATTAACGCAGTTTGACGCATATAGGTTGATTTACCACCCATATTAGGCCCTGTAATCATCATTAAGCTTTGTTGGTGGTCAAGCGTTAAATCATTTGGCATAAAGGTGGATTTCTGTGTGTTTTCAATAACAATATGTCGAGCTTTAGTTAATTGTAAAAGCGTTTGATCAGAAAATTCAGGACGAATAAGATTAAGTGTAACAGAGCGTTCAGCAAAATTATTTAAACAGTCTAATTGAGCGATTGCTTTAGCTGTTGTTTGTAAATTTTGATAATGCGTAGCAATCTGTGTTAATAGTTGCTGATAGAGCGCTTTTTCACGTGCTAAGGCACGATCTTTGCTACTTAGCACTTTATCTTCAAATGTTTTTAATTCATCAGTAATATAGCGCTCAGCATTTTTTAGTGTTTGACGACGAATATAATGCGCTGGTGCTTTATCACTTTGTGCTTTTGAGATCTCAATATAAAAACCATGAACACGATTAAAACCAACAGATAGTGTTGGTATTTGCGTATTTTCTTTTTCTTGTTGTTCAAACTTTAAAAGAAAGTCGCTTGCATTTTGACTAATAGCTCTTAATTCATCTAATTCTTTATCATAGCCTTTAGCAATGACACCACCATCACGGATAACAAATGGTGGCTCTTCTACAATGGCATTTTTTAAAAGTAGTGAAAGTTTTGGGTACTGGTCAATTTCATTTAATAAAGCTTGAATATGTGAATTGCTATTATTTGAAAATAATTGATGAATTTCCGGTAAAAGCACTAATGATTCACGTAAAGCAGTTAGATCTTTTGGTGTTGCATTACCTAAAACTGTGCGTGTAGCAATACGCTCAATATCTCTTAACTGGCTAAGTAAATCATAAAGATTAGAGTATAGCTTATTTTCAAGTAATATTTCTATAATTTGATGTCTTTTTTCAAGGATTGTAAGGTCAGTTACTGGCGCACTAACCCAGCGCTTTAATAAGCGACTACCTAGAACTGTCGCTGTGTGATCAATAACACTAAGTAGTGTTTTGTCAGTATTGCCTTGTGTGTTTTTAGTCAGTTCTAAGTTTTTTTGACTGACAGAATCAATAATGATTTGTTTTAAGTGTGTATCTACTTTTAAACCTTGAATATGTGGTAGTGTTTTTTTCTGAGTTTCTTTTAGATAATTAATTAAAGCGCTTGCAGCAGTCATTGCAGCTAAAAATTGATCACACTCAAATGCTTTAAGTGAGGTAACTTTAAATTGCTCTTTTAGAACATTTTGTGCATTTTTAGGATTAAAATCCCATAGTGGGCGTTTTTTAACAGTTAAATTAAGCATCGTATGAAGCATGTCATTTTCTGCAACTAAAATCTCTTTTGGATCTAATTTAACGATTTCATTTTGTAATTTATTTAAATCATCAGTCTCTAAAATTCTAAATTCAGCAGAAGTAATATCTAAATAAGCAAGACCTATGTTTTTTTTATTTTGATAAATACAGGCAAGATAGTTGTTTTGGTTCGGTGTTAATAGACTATCTTCTGTTACAGTACCTGGTGTAACAATACGAACAACTTCACGTTTAACTGGGCCTTTTGCAGTTTTTGGGTCCTCTACTTGTTCACAAATAGCAACAGATAAGCCATGATTAACTAATTTAGCGAGATAGCTATCGACTGCGTGATACGGCACACCGGCCATGGCTATTGCTTCACCATTGGATTTGCCACGTTTTGTTAAAGAGATATCTAAAAGTTTTGCAGCCTTTTTAGCATCGTCATAAAATAGTTCATAGAAGTCACCCATGCGATAGAGTAATAACATATCTGAGTAATCTTTTTTAATTGTAAGATACTGTTGCATCATGGGGGTGTGGTTTTCTATATTATCAGTCATTGTTAGCGTTTTTTACATCCATTGTCATCAATTGCATCAAATTGTGACATAAAATAATTCTAAATTCACCGCTTATGAAAACATTTTCATTTATTTTTTATTTATTTCAGTTAAAATACGCCTACTTTAAGATTAAAAAGTGGTCAAACTAATATGAGCTACCAAGCACAACTGAAGACTCAAAATCTCACATTTGGCTGGATTGTTGTTGTCGTTGCTTCATTGATATTTTTCTTTGAATTTGGATTAGGCGTTGTTTTTAATTCATTAGCAAGTTACATCTCTGAGAGTTATCAGATTAAAATAACTACGGTGTCACTTATTTCAAGTTTGTACTTTTATACCAATATTCTCTTTCTTATCCCTGCAGGCATTTTAATTGATCGATATTCAGCAAAGGTATGCATGATCTCTGCATTATCATTATGTGCATTAAGTGCTTTTACCATCGCATTTTCGCATAGTATTACATTACTTATTATTGCAAGATTACTGACAGGCGCTGCTAGTTCATTTTGTTTAATTAGCGTTGTTAGAGTTGCAACCAATTGGTTTCCATCAGAGAGGATGGGCTTAGTTATTGGTGTTGCCATTGCCATCGGTATGTTAGGTGGTTGGTTTGCTCAAGCACCATTAAGTTACTTAATTGATATTTTTGGCTGGAGAGATGCATTAAAAATTGTTGGTCTTATTGGTGTTGGTATCATTATCTTAATTTTCTATATTGTCTCTAACACGCCAAAAGCATTGCAGGATTTACGCAAAGAGCAACAAACTGAAGTAAAAAATTACTCTATTTTAAAAATGTTAAAACTTGCATTAAAGAAACCACAAAATTGGTTTGCCGCAATTTATACAGGATTAATTAATGTAGGTACTTGGATGTTAGGTGGTATGTGGGCAAATGCCTATCTTGGACATGTTTATGGTGTTTCACAACTAAATGCAGCCTATGTAACTGGATTTATGTTTTTTGGTATGGTCATTGGTTATCCTTTTTGGGGTGGTGTTACACAGTGGTTAAAGCGTCGTAAGCTACCAATGTTAATGGGCTCAATTGCATCTTTAGTTGTCGTATTATTACTAATGAATGCATCGAGTAATTTAATGTATTTAGCTATTTTATTTTTTGCATTAGGTTTTGTTACTAGTAGCCAGACTGTTGCCTATCCTTACGTTGGTGAAATTAACACAATGCTTGTTACATCCAGTGCAACAAGTGTCGTTTCAATGATGTCTTTATTATGGGGTGGTGTGATTGGTATGCCACTATTTGGTTATCTAATGAGTGCATATGCTAATACGCACCATGTTCCTTTACAATCAATGGGTACTTATCAGTTTGCCATTTGGATTATTCCTATTGCTTTTATCTTAAGCTTTCTATTTGCATTATTAACAAAAGAAACCTATTGTGTAAGACAAGTAGATTAAGTATAAAATATAAGAGTAATTACAAAGTTAACAATACGGACGGTTAGGAGATTCGATGCAATTTTTAGAATTTGAACAACCAATTGCAGATTTAGAAGCAAAAATTGAAGCACTGAAGCAAGTCAATCAAAAGGATGAGAATCTTGAATTAAATGATGAAATTCAAAAATTAGAAGAGAAATTAAAAAAGCTCGTTGAAAGTGTATTTACAAATTTAAATGACTGGCAAATTATTCAATTAGCACGTCACCCTGAACGCCCTTATGCATTAGATTATATTCGAAACTTGTTTACTGATTTTGAAGAGTTACACGGTGATCGTAATTTTGGTGATGATCAGGCAATTGTTGGCGGGCTAGCTACGATAGATGATCAGCCTGTTATGGTTATTGGCCAACAAAAGGGGCGAACAACTAAAGAAAAGATTAAACGTAATTTTGGTATGCCACACCCTGAAGGTTATCGAAAGGCGTTACGTTTAATGAAATTAGCAGAACGTTTTTCAATTCCTGTGATTACTTTGATTGATACACCAGGGGCATATCCGGGTATTAATGCTGAAGCACGAGGTCAAAGTGAAGCAATTGCAAGAAACTTAAAGGAGATGTCTGTTTTAAGAGTGCCTGTAATTTGCGTTGTTATTGGTGAAGGTTGTTCTGGTGGTGCACTAGGTATTGGTGTCGGTGATCGCTTTTTAATGCTAAATTACAGTTATTTTGCGACAATTTCACCTGAAGGTTGTGCATCAATTCTTTGGAAGAGTGCAGATAAAGCTTCACATGCTGCTGAAATTATGGGTATTACTGCACCTAAATTGAAAAAACTTAAACTGATTGATGAAATTATCCCTGAACCTTTAGGCGGTGCACATCGAGACATAAATCAGATGGGTAGTATTCTAAAACAAGCATTAGCTAAAGAACTAAAACAATTAAATAAAATGGATATCAATACGCTTTTAGACAGCCGTTATCAGAAGATTATGAAGTTTGGTGACTTTTTAGAGCGTAAATGATTAATAGAATAGTAACGCTAGATTTCTAAATAAATCAAATTATTTAAATAAATGTAATTTTATTTGTGATATATTATGGCATTCATAATATCTTATGTGGATAGTTATTATGTTTGACGAGAAACTTCAAGAAAAGCAATCAAACTTACTTAAAAAAGAAGAGCTATTAATAGTTGCTGTTGAAATGGTTATGGCTATTCGAAAAATCATGAGCTTATCAAGCAATCAGCCAAGTATAATTAATGAAGATATAAAAGATTTTCATCAGCGTATTACTAAAGGGGTAGAAAATAGGCGTAAAGCTAGAGATCAAAAAGGGATAAGTAATCAATATTATACCAGAGAAGAAGCTCAAGAAGTTTTAAATAAACGTTTGGGAAATTGTGGTGAGCTATCATTAGGAGCATTACTATTAGCAGAATTTATTAATTTAGATGAACTTGGTATAAAATCTGAACAACCAATTTATATGCAGGAAATCTTTGTTGAACCCGATCATCAATTGTGTATTCTTCACCAGTCTCAGACACTAGCTTCTCTTATAAAGCCTTGTTTGATTTTTGGTCATTTAAATCAATTAATTAATCACCCCGAGCTTCAAAATGCAATTTTAGTTGATCCATGGATCTATAAAGCAACGCCAGTTGTGAGTTTGAAAGCACATCTTATGCATGCCAAAATATTCAAATTAGATCATTATTATGAAGGTAGAGTTTTTACATGTAATAATATAAAAAAAATTATTAATGGCTTATATAGTACGCCTGAAACATATGAAGAAAAAATACTATATCATAACTTTTTAAAATACTATAAAGTTGAAAGAGATAAAGCTACTCATCAACCTGAGTTGTTAGCTAATGGTTCTAGTTTAGATACAGTGAAACAGCAGTATCAATTAAAACAAGTAATAGATAAACAACTACATGATCTAAAATTTAAATTAGGCTATATTGTAAAGCTATCAGAAAAAAAACGAATATTAATTCATAATTGTCAGTCATTATCAGAGTTATGTGCTGTTGCTTCTACACATCAAGAAAGTGGTTTTTTGCACTTTCACAATACGACCTATACTTGTAAGGTATTAGCAGAGTTACTCAATTCAGATCGATTTGAGCAGTTAAGAATTTCTATCTATGGGCAAGATGTAAAAATTAGAGTAAGAGATATTAGGAGTATTGCTTTAGGAGAAGATCAAAGGCCGCCTGAAGGCTTTTTCTTAAGTGAAGGAGACAAGCTAAATGAAGCAAAGTTTTCTCATTCAATTCATAAAAAATCACCAAGTTTATTTTTTGAGGATTATAGAAAATATGATAAAAAGGGAGATGTAAATCCTTTTATAACTTAGATAGAAGCAATATACAAAATTAATTATTTCTGTTTTTTAATAATATGGTTAATGAAACAATTGCCCCAAGAATGCAAAGTACACCAAGCCAAGAATAAATATTTAATGCTTCATTATAAAATAGTTTTCCCCACATAAGTCCAACAATAGATGCAACACCACCAACTAGTGAATAATAGATAGGCCCTGCAAGTTTAATTAAAATAAATAGTACAATATAGCCTGTGCTAGAAAGAATAATTTCAAGTATGATTAGCCAGCTATTGGTATCTAATGGAAATGTAATTGGGTAAAATTTACCTAAGCTAAGTGTAATGGGCGTTAAGCAAATTGAAGAGGTAATCAGCATACCTAAAGATAAGCTTAATGAGCTTGAAGGAATAGGTCTAAAAGCTGCAATCCAGATAGCACACAAAGCAAATGATACTGGTGCAATTAAAGCAATAACAGTCCATGGTATATCATGAATACTTGGTAAGGATAAATTACTGAGAATTGTTAGTATAATACCTAAAAAGCCGATCAAAACGGCAATACAACGTTTGAAAGAAAATGTATCAATGGCAAATAAAATTGCCAATGGGAAAGTTAGAATCGGTACAGTATTAATTAGTACGGTTAAAATCCCTGATGGTATATGTGCTGCTGAGAAGTACATTACAGTATTAGGTATGACAATACCTAATACACCGCAAGCAATATAATAACGGATATAATTTGGCTTTAATGAAAAGGGTATTTTGCCAAAAAGAACAATGATAATTAAAAAAAACATTGGTCCTAATGATTGCCAAAAACCATAACCTAGTGGATGTACGCCATGAGTCATACAGTAACGAGCAATTGTATAGCCAGAGCCCCATAACGTGCCTAAAAGTAATAGCAGTCCAATAGATAATAATGATTGTTTAAATTTAGTATCAGTCATCAGTATAATTAATCAATTAATCCTTGGTTGAATGAAGTTGATAAGGTACTTCAACAATAATTCGGGTTTCTCCTACATGTTCCGTTCGGCTAATTGCACGTAGAGCAAACTTTAACAATGCTGTTTTTTGATTATGCAATAATGACTGCCAAAAACGATTGGTTTGTGCATTTGGTAATACAATAATTGCAAGTCCTTTTTCAGGATCACGCTTATCAGTTTTATGTATTGCTCTAATTAAGGGACGTATCGTTGATTGATAGCTAGATTTAACCACAATTAATTCTTCAGGAATATTAAGTAATTTCCACATTCGAAGTAGCTTATCAGTCTCTTCTTGATTTACATTGACAGTTACTGGTGTAATATCATCTGATATGCTTCTAGCAAAATTAACTGCAGCAATGGTTCCTTTATGTAAGCGTGATAATGGAATAATTACTTTAGGATGTGTCTTTGGTGCAAGAGAGCTGCGTAATAATTCTTCATCGGTACTTAAACTTAACTCTTTCTCAACACAAGTATAATGTTGTTTAATTTTATAGAAGATATAAAAAAGGATTGGCATTGCAACGATAACAATCCAAGCACCTTCTAAGAATTTACTTTCTATAATGACAACTAAGGCAATAAAGGTACACACACAGCCAAATGCATTAATTAATGCTCTAAACCACCAGAAGCCAACTCTTTTACGTCGTTCAAACCAGACTCGAACTAATCCTGCTTGGCAAAGTGTAAATGCTAAAAATACACCAAAGGCATAAAGTGGGATTAAGGCACTGGTGTTAGCATCATAGTGGATAATTAAAATAGCAGCTAATACAGCTAAAATGACAATACCATTACCAAATGCTAATCGATCACCAACATTTTGTAATTGCTTTGGTAAATAACCATCGCGAGAGATAATCGATGCTAATAATGGAAAACCTGTAAAAGAAGTATTGGCTGCTAATAAAAGTACGAGCATGGTAGAAGCTTGCAGTAAGTAGTAACCGATGCCGTCACCAAAGATATGATGACCTAATTGGGATAAGACACTTTCAGAAGATAGTGGTTCAACTTTTAATTTTAAAGCTAAATAGGCAATACCAATAAACATAATGATCAAAAGCGTAATTAGTGTCATTAATGTTTTAGCGGCATTTTTAGCTCTATCTGGTTTAAATGCAGAAACACTGTTTGAGACAGCTTCAATACCAGTCATAGCAGAACAACCTGATGAAAATGCTCTTAAAATTAAGGTTAATGTTAATGCTTTTGAAGCTTGCTCAATTGCATGAGTATTATGGCTGTGATAAGAAAATTCATGAATATAGCCAGTTAACATAAAAATAATGCCTAAGAGAACTAATAACAGCACCATAAATATAAAAAGGTAAGTTGGTAGCATGAAGATACTGGCTGATTCACGGATACCACGTAAATTAATCCATGTGATCAATAAAATAGCAATTAAAGAGAATAGAACAGCATGATTGCCTAAAGCAGGAAAGGCAGAGGTTACAGCTAAAATACCTGCAGAGATACTTACTGCAACAGTTAATACATAGTCAATCATTAAAGCTGCAGCTGCAATCAGTCCTATTTTTGGCCCGAAGTTTTCTCTTGCAACAACATATGCACCACCACCTTGTGGATAGGCATCAATTGCTTGTTTATAAGAGATGCCAACAACTAGAATTAATAATGCAATAAAAATGGATATTTGCCAGGAAAATACTAAAGCAGCAGCTCCTGCTGCAATTAAGACAGTAAGAATTTCACCGGTTGCATAAGCAACAGAAGATAATGCATCTGATGCAAGAATCGGTAACGCTTTAGTTTTAGATAATTTTTCTTCTTCAGCTTTTGATTTTGGAATCGGATTACCAAATAATAAGCGTGCAAGTTTCATAAAATTGCCTGTTATCAGTTTAGTCCGATTGCAAAATTACACCGATTAGATCATAAATGCAATCTTAAATACACATTTGATAGATCTTGTTGCTATCTTCAAGCGTAATATCTTTATGTTCGCCCAAAGCAATTAAATTATGTTTTTTAAGACTATCTACAGCTTGTGGTAGCCGAGATATATCAAGATTCTCATATTCAGATAATTGTATTTTAGCGCCAAGACTTTTAAAAAATTCTTTAGTTTTTTCAATCGCTTGATTAACTTTATCATCATCACTACCGTGATTAATTTGCCAAACACGCTCAGCATATTGAAGTAACTTTTTATATTTCTTATCTTTTTTATAAGTCATGACATTTGGCAGGATAATTGCGAGTGTTTGGGCATGATCAAGACCATAAAGTGCTGTTAATTCATGTCCAAGCATATGTGTCGACCAGTCTTGTGGCACACCTTGGCGAATTAAATTATTCAATGCCATGGTTGCAGCCCACATAATATTTGCTCGTGCATTATAATTTTTAGGGTCTGCAACAACTTTAGGCCCTTCTTCAATTAAAGTTAATAAAATGCCTTCAGCAAAGCGATCTTGTAGTGGTGCATCTGATGGGTAAGTTAAATATTGCTCCATAACATGGGTAAAAGCATCAACTACACCATTAATGGTTTGACTTAGGGGTAATGAATAAGTGACAGTAGGATCAAGGACTGAAAAGCTTGGATAAACTAATTCGCTACCAAAAGCAAGTTTATCGGAAGTTTCACGTCGACTGATTACAGAGCCTGAATTCATTTCAGAGCCAGTAGCAGGTAAGGTTAATACACTACCAAAAGGCATGGCTTTTTTAACTTCAGCGCCGTTAGCTAAAATATCCCAAGGGTCACCTTCATAATAAACACCAGCTGAAATAAATTTAGCAGCATCAATCACTGAACCGCCACCAACAGCTAAGATAAATTCAACTTCATTTGCTTTAATTGTTTCAATGACTTTTAAGCAAGTTTCAAATTCAGGGTTTGGTTCAATACCAGCAAATTCAACGGTTTTATGATTAGATAATGCATTGATTACTTGTTCATAGACACCATTTTTCTTAATACTACCACCACCATACAGAATTAATACTTTTTTAGATGCATCAATTGTAGTTGTTAAATTTGCAATTTGCCCTTCACCAAAATAAATTCGGGTAGGGTTATAAAATGTAAAATTTTTCATTATATTTCCTTAGTCTAACAATTTTTAATTTTATTTAAGAGATGTTGAAATGTAGAAATAATATAATAACAGAGCATTGCTAAAAAGTCATTATTTTCATTGTGCAAATTATAAAAAATTTAATATAAATGTTTCAAAATTGATAAGTATGATACTAGGTAAGTTTTTCTTTATAACTGAATTAGTTCAGTTTATTTAAGATTATTAAAAGTAACTATATGGTCTGATTTATTTATTACAGTGAGTATATTTCATTACCGTCATTTGACGGTACTTAAAGCTTTGTCCCTTTGATAGCGTATAACTTGAGTAGTTTGTTTCACTTTAAATGGGAGAGAGTTGTGTACCAAATTTTCAAAATTGCAATTAGTTATTTTTAGATATTAAAAATTTTTCATTTATTTGGTTATTAAAAGATTGGGAATTTTAATTGTTTGGAGGTGAGATATGCCAGATTTTGAGTCTAGTGAGTTTCAAGATGTTATTATAGAAGAAAAAAATGGTGGTCAAATTTATGGTGAATTTATGGAAGGTATTGCCATAGGTTTGAAAAGTAAAGGAGAGCTATCTAAAAAACTTTATGAAATAATAAAACAAGATATGACAACGCCTCCATTAGAAAGTCACGGTGGTTTTAGTTTTCTTACTGGAAACAGTCATGCTCAAATATTATCTACAGATCAATATTATTCAGAATTTAATAGGCTTTTAGATGAAATTAATACGATCAGAAAGAGAGCTGTAATAGATGAAAAGCATAGCATCTACTTTAGAAATACTTTGCAGTTTTTTAGTGAACTTTCAATTTATACCTATGAAAGAACAACAGTAAGACTTAAAGAAGATGATACTGCTATTTCAAATTATATTTTTAGCTTATTAAAGCTATTTAAAATAATAATGAGTGATGTTTGTGATAAAAATTCTACAACTAATTTAGAAGAGATTAAGATCATTTGTGACATTTTAAACACAAATATTAATCATTTAAAGTCCAAGTTTGATACAAATAGTGAAGAAGGGAGAAGAATTGGTATTTTAGAAGGATTTCAAAAGAAATTCATTAATGATATTCAAGTATATGCCGCATTTAAAAAAGAGAATGCAGGATTTAGCAACTATATTTCTACAACTCATGAAAAAATTCGTAAAGTTAATAATGAAGCTAAAGATATGGTTTCTGAAATTGCTTATACAACAGAAGATGAAGCGACTAATACAAATCAACAAGAGAACGTTAATATTAGTAATATTCATCGGAATATGACCGCACAGTTAGATTTAGAAGTGTTAAATGATACTAATGTAGCTAAATCTATTTATGATAAAAGTTTTAAACAATCTGTTGCAGTAGATATTTATCAAAATACATCATTTAATCGAAAAGATTTTCAAGATCAGTTTCAAAATACGGTTAATACTTATTATGAACCTCAGATGATATTCTCTATGGATGAAGACGAAGTTATTCTTAGTAATGAAAGTAAAAAGAAAAATGTTACTAAAACTAAAGAAGAATATGAGGCTGAAATAACTAATAGTAATCCTGTTTTTCCCAAAAAGCCAATTAAGATGAAAGCAGAGCTATCAATTAGAAAAGGCAGTGGATTTAATCGAGATCATGTGGAGAAATTTGAGATTAAAGATCTTATTAATAACGAATTAACAAGAAGGCTTTATCAACATAAAGTAAGAAGTACTTTAAGAAAACAAGGGATACGTGATGAAGAAAGTTTAACATTTCTTGAAAGTGAGTGTCTTAAAGCTTTTAATGAGCGTCATCCAGAGTCTAAAGGTACATATTATAAAAATATATTTGATACTAGATATAAAAATAATCCAAATAATCAGAGTATTAATGAAAATATAAATGAAAAAGAAAATAAGCTATTTGAATTATTAAATATTTTATCAGCATTAGAAGAGTGCTTTCAATCAATAGAGTTCTTAACTGATAAATTAGGTGTAATCTGGTGGGCTAAAAATCAAAGAGAAAATTTACGAGAATTAAATACTGCTATTGCTAGTGCTGAAAAGCAAGCTAATAAAATATTATCTGAAGGTATTTTTGATGATAAGTTATTGCAAAAAGGTTTAGCAGGAAAAATATCAGATCAGTTTAATAAAATTAAATCAAGTTTTCCATCAGGCGATTTAACTGATTTTAATAGTAAAGTAACGCAATTAACTTCATCAGAAGTTAACTTAGAAGAGTCTATTCTGCACTTTTATGACTCCTCTAATTACTTAGCACAAACTGTTGGCGTACAGTTAAAGTTAAAACAAGAGATTAATATACCTTATGGGTATCAAGGTGATGTTAGTAGAGTTAAAGAAGAACTAGATTTATTTCATCAAGATAATTTAGTTTCACAACAGCTATTTCAGCAAGAGCAAGAAAATTTATTAAAAGCTCGTAAAATTGTTAGTGATTTGCGTAAAGAGAAAGAAAACTTACGTGAGCAGAACTCCAAGACTCAAGCTACATTAGATGAACTTGAGCAAACTAATAATAAGTTAAATCAAAATTTAGACAGTGCAAATGATAATCTTTTAAAATTACAAACTCAATTACAAGAAAGAACGAATATAGATAAAAAGCATTTGAATGAATTACTAGAGCCATTACAAAAACATTTAGATTCAGCATTAAAAGATAAAGATAAAATAGAGAAAACACAAAAAGATCTAGCTGAATTTGCGGAAAATTTAAAACATAAAACTGCTACAAATAGTGATGATACAAAATTATTAGATAATTTTGTTCAAACAATTACAAATGCTACAGAATTATTATCAAACTACAAAAAAACTATTGGCTTTCTTGAAGATTTATCAACCAAGCTAAAAAGTCAATATAACGACATAATAGAGTCTGATATAGGTATTAAACAAACATTTAATAATATTTCAAATGCTATTCAAGCAAGTAAAGTATGTTCTGAAAATTTTAGTAATAAAATTAAAGAGTTACAAGATGCATTGTTATTCTATAAGAAAGTTGCAGCAGAATTACAAAAAAAATTAAATGAGCTTACAAGTCAGTTTGATAAAATAAAAAAAGAAAATGAACAGTTAAAAGCTCAATTAAAAGCAAGTGAAAAAAATATAGAAGAGGCAAAATCAACAAAAAATATAGAAAATAGCTCAGAAATAGAAGGTCTTAAATCGCAGATTAAGAATAATGAATCTTCGCTTTCTAGTATGGAAAACAAAATAAGTGAATATGAGAACAAAGTAAAAGAGTTAGAAGCTTTAAATAACGAAAAAGATCAACAACTTCGAGAATTAAAACAAAAGTCACAGGATTTTAATAAAATAACTCAAAATTTTGAACAGAAGAGTCCGGAGTATGATCAACGTAAACAACAATTAGAAAATGAAATATCGCAATTAAGTGGTGATATTAAACAATCAAAAAATCTGATAAATACGCAACAACAAGGTCTTAGTCAAGCAAATGCTGAATTAACTAAACAAAACCGCCAACAATCTGTTAAAACTATATTTTGTGAAGGAAGCTATCAAAAAGACACTTCTACAAGTAGAACAAGATTAAATAAAGTTAGAAGAAGTATAAATCAAACTAAGACTGCTGCAAGTGGTGGAAATGGTAGAGGTAATCAAAATAATCACCAAGCTAGCAATGTAGACAAACAAAGCACCTTTGGTTCTGATTTAGTCTTTATCATGCGCGATGGTCAGCGTCGCTGGACTAATTGGAGTGAAACATCATTGGCAAATATTATGATTAATAAATATTTTGGAAGAGATCTAGGTGATCAAAATACAGTAGTCTATGATAAAGATGATAGAGTTAGTATTTGTCAAAATATTGTTTTGAGAAAATTAGGGTTGCGAAAAGAAGTAGTTAAACAAACTGAAGCTGGTTGTTTTTCATCTTCTGAAAAATATTCAAAATATAAAGATAAGCATCAAAATAATAAATATAGCCAACTTATCACTAAAATTGAAAATTGGGTTCAAAATGCCCATGATATGGTAACAAATTACTTTGGAAGTAATAATGATTATGAAAAAGCTGCATCATTTTTAGATGGACTGGTAAATACTCGATTAAAGATTTATCATGATGGTGGTAGTTTTGAAACTCAAGGAACTAGCAATGACTCAAGAAAATATGACTACTTAACGATTGCAGAAGCAGTGGGTAAAGGTATAAATCAAGATAAAATTATTGATGCTTTAGAACGAGAGTTAGAAAGTAAAAATGATCTCAAAAATCAGCAACAAACAATTCATGATCGTAGGAGTGATACAAGAAATACAAATCTTGGAAATATCTCTGATGGTTATGATAATTTACTATTTGCTAAGTTTCATGACAATCATCAAAATAACAGTGGTTATAATTTTGAAAAAATAAAATAATAAGACATCTTTTAAAATGCGATGGACTGTATCTTCATAATTTTAAATATAATTTTTTATTGTGTACTTCATTATATATCTTATATAGGCATGATAAAGTAAATTATAATTTTAAAAATGAAATTTGAAGCACAAAGAAAATCAAAAGATTATTTTAATTTTAAAATGTCAATTGCATTGGCTCTTAAAGAGTATATGAATAAAAATAACCTTGGCTTTAATGAAATTAAAAGACAATTAGGTACGAGTGATTCTCAGACTAGTAGAATATTAAAAGGCGAAACTAATTTTACAACACAAACAATTTTTAAAATTGCACAAGTAATTGGAAAACAACCTAAAGTTGTTTTTGAATGATTATATGATTAGGCCCTAAAAATTTATTAATTCACCTCTTTTTGCCTACGCCTAATCACTAAACCTAAAATAAGTGATAAAAAGATCAGCATTAAAACAGGAGTCATACCATAGCGCACCCAAGGTGTTTGACCTTTCATTGCATAAACGGTACCTTCAAGAACACCACGCTTAAATGGGGGATAGGTAATCACTTTATTAGGAGTGATAATAGCAGTGATGCCATCATTAGTTGCTTGAATGATTGATTTACCAAGTTCAATCGAGCGCATATGGGTTATTTGTAAGTGTTGCCATGGCGCAATTGTTTTACCAAACCAACCATCATCAGTAATTGTCGCAATTAAATTTGCAGTTTGTGCATCTTTACGCACAAGTGATGGAAAAGCAATCTCATAACAAATAAATAATGCAACATCCATATTTTGCATTGTAACAGTTCCCTGATCAGCTGGTCCTTCTGTAAATTCACTCATTGGTTGGTTCATCCATGTCATAATTGGTAAGAAGATACTTCTTAGAGGTAAATATTCACCAAAAGGAACTAGATGTTGCTTTTTATATTCCCCATAGCCATAACCAACCACTATCGCGCCATTATAATACTTACCATATGGGTTACCCAAAGGCATTCCAAGCAGAATAGCACTATTATGGTTAATGGCAAATTGATTAAGATTTTTTACATAAGGTGCAACATACATTGGAAAATTAGGAATAGAATTTTCTGGCCAAAAAATTAAATCAGCAGGGTGCTTTTCAGTTAAGTCTAAATATGTTTTTTGAATATATTTTAAATGCTCAGGATCCCATTTAGTCGTTGGTTTAATATTACCTTGAATTAAAGACACTGAAAGTGGTTTTCCTTTTTTAATCGTCCATTGTTGATCTTGTAAGAAAAACCAGCCAAGTGCCCAAAGAACAATAATTATGACAATAGCAATGCATCTTGCAGAGTTACGTTTGGTTCTGACAAACATAATTAAAGCTGAAGCGCACAAGCAAACTGCAAAGCTAACAAGATAAACACTACCAGCCTCTGCTAAACCACCCAAATAAGTATCTGTTTGCGTATAACCTACAAAAAGCCAAGGAAAACCAGTAAAAATCCAACTTCTAATCCATTCAAAGAGTGTCCAAGTTGCAGGATAAATAAAACAAAGTTGGTAAGAATTTTTCTCTTTAGAGCATAATTTTTGATTTAAAAAGCCAACGATAGCTGGGAAAAGTGATAATACCATAATAAATAATAAAGTGATAAATACCGCTAATGGCGTAGATGTATTACCATAAGTATGTATGCTGACATAAACCCATGAAATACCAGTACCAAAATTACCTAAACCAAATAAATAACCAAGATAAAAAGCATACTTACCTGTTTTAGCACCTGACCAAAGATAGAATAAAACAATTAAACTAATAAACGCGATAACCCATATGTGAAAGGGTGCAAACGCTAAAGTTAATATTGCACCACAAATAAATGCAATAATAGATGAAAGGATGAATTTAAGCTTGTTATTTTTTTTATTCTTCGTTGTCGTTTTGGGTTTCATTCAAAGTTACTCTTAACGTATTGATCTTCCTGTTATCAGCATTTAAAACCGTAAAAGTAAATTTGTCAAATGTAACGACCTCTCCAGCACGAGGTACATGTTCTAATTGTTTTAAAATTAACCCGCCAACGGTATCCATTTCTTCATTATCTAAACTACAATCAAAGTACACATTAAAATCATCTACTTCAGTAATCGCATCAACAATATATTCAGTATCAGATTTTTTAGTAATATGTTCAGGTTCATTATCGAACTCATCTTCAATGTTACCGACAATTTCTTCAAGAATATCTTCAATGGTTATTAGTCCTGATATCGTACCGTACTCATCAACTACAATAGCTAAGTGATTGTGCTTTGTTTTAAATTCGCGTAAAAGACTATCTAATCGTTTTGACTCAGGTACAAATAGTGCGGGTCTTAATATTTTTCTTATATCAATTTTTTGACAAACAACTTCTTGTAGTTGATCATCCATAAAAAATTGCATTAAATCTTTTGTATGTAAAATGCCAGTAATATCTTCCTTTTCTTCATCAAAAACAGGGATACGTGTATGAGCACAGGATATAAGAATTGGTAAATATTCATCTTGAGTCATATCAATATTAATTGTTGTCATTTGTGAACGCGTAACCATAATATCTCTAACTTGCATATTAGAAACGTTAATTACACCCTCAATCATATGATGTGCATCATCATCAATAATTTTTTCTTTGACTGCATCATTAACAATATTTAATAAAGATTGTTTTGTTTGTGGTTTAGCAGATATTTTATTGAGTAGTTTATTTAGCCAGGATGGTTGTTTACCTTTAGGTTTACTACTCGAGTGATCATCCATTAATTACCTCCGGATCATAAGGGTTAGGAATCGCCAATTGTTGTAGTAGTTTTATTTCTAATGCTTCCATTTCTTCTCTATCTTCCCTACTTATATGATCATAGCCAATTAAGTGAAGTAGGCCATGAATGAGAATATGTGTTTGGTGATGGTTTAATCGTTTTTCTTGATCCTTTGCCTCTTTAACTAAAACATCAGGACAAACAATTAAGTCACCTAAAAAGTTATCATCTATTGCATCATCTGGCAAGCCTGGCGGTGCGATGAATGGAAATGATAAGATGTTCGTTGGGCTATTTTTATCCCTGAATTGATGATTAAGGCTCTGCATGTCATCCAAAGATAGATAAGTTAAACTTAAAGATGCAGAGTAAATTTTCTCATGAAGTAAAACAAGGCTTAACCACTGATGAATTTCATCAGATTTAGGTAAGTTATTAAACTGATTATCATGAAGAATATCAATGGTTAAAGTTAATGTAGGCATTAATTTATTCAGTGTTCCTTTTTATTAAACTTTCGATGTTTGTGGAAACGTTTATGTTCACTGATATCATCTGATGAAGATTCATAAGTGTCATATGCTGAGATTACTTGTTGAACTAAAGTATGACGAACAACATCAGCAGTATCAAAAAATGTCATACTGATATCATTGACACTCGCTAATACTTCAATGGCATGACGTAGTCCAGGAATTGTACCTTTTGGTAGGTCAACCTGGGTAATATCACCAGTGATGACGGCTTTTGAATTAAAGCCAATACGAGTTAAGAACATTTTCATTTGTTCTTTTGTCGTATTTTGACCTTCATCTAAGATAATAAATGCATCATTTAAAGTACGTCCACGCATATAGGCTAATGGTGCAATTTCAATGACTTGTTTGGCAATTAGACGAGTGACTGTTTCAACACCCATTAAATCATAAAGTGCATCATACATAGGCCTTAGATAAGGATCAACTTTTTGAGATAAATCGCCTGGTAAAAAGCCTAAGCGTTCACCAGCTTCAACAGCTGGACGAACTAAAATAATACGTTTGACTTGGTCAAACTCTAAAGCGCCGACAGCACAAGCAACAGCTAAAAAAGTTTTACCTGTTCCAGCAGGGCCAATACCAAAATTAATATCATATTTTCCTATTCGTCGAACATAACGTTCTTGGTTAACCGTCCTAGGTTTAATTGTATGTTGTTTGGTTTGAATAAAGGATTGTTCTTCAAAACGGGGTTGTTGTTCACGGGTTGCAGAAGCAAGTGATTGTAATGTAACGTTTAATTCATGGTTATCTAAATGAAGTGACTTTTCAGTCTGATGGTAGAGGGATTTAATAAAGCGTTCCGACTCAGAGACGGCGGTTTTAGGTCCAACAATGTGAAACTGGTAGCCGCGTTGATTGACCTCCACAGCAAGGTAACGCTCAATAAGATGGAGGTTCTCATTGAGGTGACCACAGAGGGCCGCTAATCGATTAGGGTCTTGTGGTTCAAGTACAAATTGCGCTGTTCGCATATTTAAGTCAATTCTCCTCTTAGTGAGTTAGGTAGTGCTTCCGTAATGACAACATCAACGAATTGTCCCATCAAGTTATGTGAACCTGAAAAATTAACAACGCGGTTGTTCTCAGTACGACCCATTAGTTGATTAGGATCTTTTTTAGATGTGCCATCAACTAAAATTCTTTGTGTAGAACCTACCATGCGACGGCTAATACGAAGTGCATTATTGTTTAATACTTCCTGTAGTTGTTTCAATCGTTCTTTTTTTACTTCCATTGGAGTATCATCTATTAAATTTGCCGCTGGTGTTCCTGGTCTCTTACTGTAAATAAAGCTGAATGACTGATCAAAATCAACTTCTTTTACAAAAGAAATTAATTTTTCAAAGTCTTCATCAGTTTCACCTGGAAAGCCAACAATAAAGTCTGATGATATCGTAATATCTGGACGTAGTTTTTTAAGTTTGCGAATTTTCTGTTTAAATTCAAGGATAGTATGGCCTCTTTTCATTTGTGCTAAGATACGATCAGAGCCATGTTGAACAGGTAAATGTAGATGATTAGCCAATTCATCTACTTCACCATATGCTTCAATTAAATTATTTGAAAATTCAACAGGATGAGAAGTAGTAAAACGTACTCTACCTACGCCATCGATAGCAGAAATAAAGTGAATTAGTAGAGCTAAGTCGGCAGTATCACCATTTGTCATTTTACCTAAATAGTGATTAACATTTTGTCCAAGTAAGGTAATTTCTTTAACACCTTGTTCAGCCAATGATGCACACTCTGCAATGACATCTTCAAATGGGCGTGATACTTCAGGCCCTCGCGTATAAGGCACAACACAATAAGCGCAATATTTATCACAGCCTTCCATAATTGAAACAAAAGCTTTAACACCTTCGGCTTTAGGCTCTGGCAAATTATCAAATTTTTCAATTTCAGGAAAAGAGATATCAACTTGTGCTTTCCCTTGAATATGCTTACGCTTAATCATATCAGGCAGTCTGTGTATTGTTTGTGGTCCAAATACAACATCAACAAAAGGAGCGCGTTTAATAATATTTTCACCTTCTTGAGAAGCAACACAACCACCAACACCAATAACGAGATGCGATTTTAATTTTTTTAGTTGTTTCCATCTGCCTAGTTCGTGAAATACTTTTTCTTGCGCTTTTTCTCTAATAGAACAGGTATTAATTAAAATGATGTCAGCTTCAGATGGCTTTTCAGTCATTTCTGTATGAAAGTTTTCATTTAAAACTTCTTTCATTCTTGATGAATCATATTCATTCATCTGACAACCTAATGTTTTAATAAACAGCTTTTTAAATGGTCTTATTTCAGTTGTATTTATGGCTGCTTCAGTCATGGTTAATTACCTGTTTTATTCATTTTTTTTGTTAAATGGAAAAATTTGTGCATAAGCTTAACGCTTTTTATAATAAAACACCAGTATCTTTTGTATTAAGGTTAATGCGCTTTTGCATCATATTCATCGCAGTTAAACTATGTGTTGCCATGATAATCGTTTTTTTATTGGCCAACTGTTTAATTGCTTGAAGGACTTCAGTTTGAGTCTGTCGATCAAGGTTCTCTGTTGGTTCATCTAAAAGTACAATGGGTGCTTTTGATAATAGTGCTCTTGTAAGCATGAGTCGTTTGCGTTGACCCCCTGAAAAGTTTTCACCAAATTCACCAACAAATGTATCAAGTTTATTAGGTAGATCTAAAACATGCAGTTTTAATGAAACATGTTCAAGCGCTTGATAAATCTCATTATCTGATGCATCACTATTAGCGAGTTTTAAATTATCACGAATCGTTGCTTGAAAAAGATGGGCTTGCTGTTCTATATAAATGACTAGTTGGCGAAGTTGTGATTCTGAAAATTTACGAATATCGACATCACCAATGGTAATTGTGCCTGTTTGTGTATCCCAAATACGACATAGTAGCTGTAATAATGTTGATTTACCTGATCCAGTTTCACCAATTAATGCAAATTGTGATTTTTCAGGGATTGTTAAATTAAAGTCAGATAGAACTGTTCCTCTTTGATTATAACTAAATGATATATCTTTAAATGCAACTTCATAGTGTTTTAGATTAATTGGCTGATGGTGTTCAAAAGTAACTTGTGGTTTCAATTCATTTAGCTCACTTAAACGTTTAGCGGCAGCATTGGTTTTGCCAAGATATTGATAAGCCAATGGCAGTGCCATGACAGACTCATACATAGCTAAAAGCCCTAAAGCGATTAAAGCAATATTAGCACCATTTAACTGACCACTAATTGTTGCATTAACTGCGATATATAGAGTAATACAAATTGTACTCCATAAAATAGTTTGGGTTAATGCTTGGCCAAAGCCATTAAAATGGCTCATTTTTCTTTGTAGCTGAATTAGTTTTTGATTTAAAGTATTAATCTTTTGCTGTTGTAGCTCTATATGGTTAAAAATAATTAATTCAGATAGACCATGAATCATTTGTACCGTATCTGTTTTTAGGCGAGCCGTAATTGAGTTAATTTCTTTAGCGGTTTTAGTGCTTAATGTACCAATAAAAATTGGGATTACAAAACCGCTAACCAGTAAACTAATTAATGTAATCACAGCGATAGTCATATTAAAAAATGAAAAAAAGATAAATGAAGCAATGGCAATAATAATTGCAGTGAAAGTCGGTGAAAGTACTCGGATAAATAAATTATCTAGCTGATCAACATCTGAAACCATTCGGTTAAGTAAATCACCCCGTTTATGACTTAAAAGGTGAGCGGGTGCTAAAGGTTCTAGTCTTTGATAAGTCCAAAGACGTAAATTAGTTAAAATTTTAAATGTTGCCTCATGAGAGATAACACGTTCACCATAGCGATTTACAGTTCGCATGAGTGAGAAAAAACGTACGCCTGTTGCCGGCATAAAAAAGTTAAACTGGGCTGCTACCTGATAAGATAAGCCAGCATAAGCGGTTGCTGAAATAAACCAGCCAGATAGGGACATTAAGCCTATTGAAGATAAAATTGTTGCAATACTTAAGCCAGTACTTAAGACCATCCACCATAATTGGCGTTTGAATACAGGGATTAAAGCTTGGTAATGTTTAAGCATAGCTAACTTCTCCTTGTATGTTTTTTAATAGTGTTTGCAAATAACTAGAGGGTTTGCTAGATAAGGTTTTATAATCCCCACTTTGAATTATTTTACCTTCATTTAAAATTAAAATCTGATCGACAGCTTCTAAGTGCTCAAGTCTATGGGTTGCCATGATGATGGTTTTATTTTTTAAGCGGCTTTTAAGCATATCCATAATTAAGTGCTCATGCTCATAATCTAATGATTGAGTTGGTTCATCAAGGATGACTAGTGGTGCATCTTTTAATAAAGTTCGTGCAAGTGCAAAGCGTTGTGCTTGACCACCGGATAAGCCAATACTGTTTTCACCAATAATTGTATTTAATCCATTGGGTAGTTGATTAACTAACGTTTTTAGTTGTACATCTTCAAGTACTTGGTTGATTTCACTTTCTGTTGCATCAGGTTTAGCCATTAATAAATTATCGTAAAGTGTGCCACTAAATAGTTTAGGTATTTGCCCAAGCCAGCTGATTTGTTGATACCAGTTGTTTGGGTTCATTGCATTTAAATTAGTTTGATTGATACATATTTCACCATTTGAGGGTACTAAAAATCGCAGCAATAAATTTAAAAAACTCGACTTACCTGCACCGCTTGGGCCTAATAATATAATTTTTTGTTTTGGCTTAATTTCAACATTAATATGATTTAGTGCTGGAGTAGATGATTCACTGTAAGATAAATCAACTTGTTTAAATGTGATGGTATCTTCAGCTAAATTAAACGTATTTGTTTTTACTGAATCATTAATGGGTTGATTGGATTTATGTAAATCATAATCAAATAGTTTTTTTAATTCAGTTGCAGCACCAACAGCTTCAGCTCTGGCATGATAGTGTGTACTTAATTCTCTTAAGGGTAAGAAAAATTCAGGTGCTAATAGTAGGATAAATAGTGCACCAGTTAAACTGATATTTGAAATAGACCACCAAATAGGGTTTGATGTGCCTTCGTTTAAAAAGCCCATCCCTAAATAAACAGCAACTATAGCAATCGAAACTGCAGCAAACACTTCTAAAACAGCAGAAGATAAGAAAGCTACTCTTAAAACTTGCATAGTTGTAATGCGATATTGATCAGAAGTATGGTAAATATTTTTTTCTTCTGATTTACTTTTGCCAAATAGTTTTAATGTTGTTAAGCCATTTAAAACATCAAGAAAGTGGTTACTCATTTTAGCTAAGTTTTGGAAATGCTTTTGATGAACAGATTCAGCACCTATACCAATAAGCGCCATAAAAAGTGGAATTAATGGTGCACAGATAAGTAAAATAAAACCGCTAGTTAAGCTTATGGGAAAAATAAAAACTAGAATGACAATAGGTAAAAAAACAGCAATTGACATTTGTGGTAGATAATAAACTAAGTAGTTGTTTAGCGCTTCAACTTGTTCAATAGCATTTGAGACTAAATTACCACTTGAAAATGACTTAGCATGCACAGGACCCATTTGTTTAATTTTTTCTAGAACCTCTTCTCTTAAATTGGTTCTTATTTTTTCTGAAGTTTTAAAACTAATGCGTTCTTTTAACCAGATCAGTCCAGCTCTTAGAATAAATAGGCTAATAATGCCAATAAAATAAAACCATAAAGCTTCTGTAGTTTGATGTTTTAAATAAGCTGAATCAGCAATATGAGCGATACAGTAAGCAATTAGGATTAATAATATGCCACTTAAAGTACCAATTAGTGAAACAAGTAGTATATTTTTTTTAAGTGGAATTGTCTTATTTTTTAACCAACGTGCAGCATCTTTAGTTTGTTGTTTATCTTTTGTTTTCATAAGTGGTAATTTTTCTACAGCTTATTTTGGCAGCTATTATAACGAATTTATCCGCTAAATGAGAAAAATAAATTCTAAAGTTTAAAATTGCAATAATTGACATTAATGATTAGTTTGTATTTTTTAATTTTTGAAATATATTTAATATTTTAGAAGAGTTAATTTAAGGAAAGGTTTATATGTTTGATGAGTTAAAGGATTCAGTAGTTATTAATGTAGAAAATCAGGAATATGCTGTAGTACTGTCTGAAGAATTTGAAGAATGTTTAGCATTATTAGAAGGTATAAAAGAGCGAATCAAAAAACTTGAAGGAAATGAAAGTATAAATCTTAAAATATTGGATCATTTAAGAGATTATTTAGAAAATGAATTTAGAATTCAAAATGGTGAATTAAATCAAAAGACAATTGATTTTTTTAATCGGCAATTAGACTCTGTTATTAATCCACATATACGAAAATTAAAAGAGTTTGATGAAACTGAAGTATATTCTAACATTAATGACGGAATTCAATTAGCTATAGCTGAAAATAAAAATAAAAAAATAATGCTAGAACATTTACAGGCTAATTTAACAAGTCTATATGAAGATAAAAAGAGTCCTGCCAAAAATAAAGAAGAGCAATACTTAAATTATTTTTTTCAAGCAGTTAGAATAGCGAGTCATTCAAATCATCCTTTAGAGTTTCGCACAACACCTTTTGGAAAAACGGATAATCCAATGAATACACTTGAGTTTAAGGCAGCTGAAAAAAATTTTTTAAATGTAAAAATACTGTTAGGGGTTAATGATAAGGATTGGAATACTGTTTTATATAAAAAGCCAGATACTAAGGCTTTTTTGAATTTAGAAATTGAAACCTATAGACAGAAAGTCAATAATAAAGTGGATGTACCACATCTATTTGTAGGCTTTGAGTCTCCTGATGAATATGTTGATTCGTTACATTTAAAGTAAGAGAATATAATTACATTACAGCTAAACATTTCTTTGATGGATAACCTGGTACTTCTTGTGCAAGTTTTGGCACCATAAAACCAGAGGATATTTCAGATAATTTTTTAATAATACGTTGTGCTTTTTCAACTGGAATATCAAAGTGGCTTGCACCAGCTACTTTATCTAATAAGTGAATATAATAAGGTATTGTCTGACAGTCAATTAAACGTGAACTTAATTGATGTAAAATCTCAGCATTATCATTGATACCTTTTAATAAAGTACTTTGATTTAAATTTAAAATACCATGTCTATGTGTTGCTTTTAAGACCATTTTAACTTCATCATCTAACTCATTAGGATGATTGCTATGAATCACTAAAATAACCTTTAGTCGAGTTGAAGTTAAAAGTGATAGTAATTCAGGGGTAATGCGCTCAGGTAATACAATAGGAATGCGAGAGTGAATGCGTAGGCGTTTAACATGTTTAATTGCCTGAATATGCTCAATAAAAAAAGCTAATCGTTGATCAGTATTTAAAAGGGGGTCACCACCACTTAAAATCACTTCTTCAATGGATGAGTCTTGATTAATATAATCAAAGACGTTTAACCAGTGATCTTTACCAGGGATGTTATTTTGATAATTAAAATTTCTACGAAAACAATAACGACAATGCACAGCACAAGTACTATGTGCAATTAGCAAAACACGACTGTGATATTTGTGTAAAAGGCCAGCTACAGGGTTATAGTTTTTTTCATCTAAAGGGTCATGGGTGTAATTATGATCAATTATTTCTTCATCTTTTATTGCTAAGACTTGTTTTAATAAAGGATCATTAAGGTTGTTTTTTTCAATACGATTAGCAAATGCATATGGTACAACGGTTTTAAATTGTTGTTGTGCTTTAGTTGAAATATTAGCTATATTAGGATCAATATTTAAAAACTCTAGTAATGAGTATGCATCAGAAAAGCCACTAAGAAGCGATTTTTTCCAGTTACGGTTAATAAATTTCTGAACAATTCTGTTAGCTTGTTGTATCATAGCCTTCAATTCATTTAATTAGATTAATTTTATAAAGACGACAGTATAAGAGGTAATTATGGCAAGTTACAGTACCAATGAGTTTAAAAATGGATTAAAGTTGTTAATTGATGGTGAACCAATGAGCATTGTAGATAATGAAGTGGTTAAACCAGGTAAAGGGCAAGCTTTTAATCGTGTTAAATTGCGTAATTTTCGTACAGGGCGAGTAATTGAGCGTACTTTTAAGTCAGGAGAAAATGTCGAAGCTGCTGATATTCTTGAACTTGAAGTGCAGTATTTATATAGTGATGGCGATCATTTTCACTTTATGCATCAAGAAAGCTTTGAGCAATATGCGGTAGATGAAAAAGCGTTAGGCGATGCAAAATTATGGCTAAAAGAGCAAGATATTTGTACGATTTTATTATTTAATGGTGAAGCAATTAATATAACACCACCGAATTTTGTTAATTTACAAATTGTTGAAACAGATCCAGGTGTTAGAGGTGATACCTCTGGCGGTGGGGGTAAGCCTGCAAAATTAGAAACAGGTGCGGTTGTTCGAGTACCACTATTTGTTCAACAGGATGAGGTAATCAAGGTAGATACACGTACGGGTGAGTATGTATCAAGAGTGAAGGAATAATGACAGAAAATTTAAAATCAAAACGCTGGATTTGGATTGATCTTGAAATGACAGGTCTAAACCCAGAGGAAGATCGAATTATCGAAATTGCAACTATAGTTACCGATACTAATTTAAATATCATTGCACAAGGTCCAGTTATCGCTATATCACAGTCACAAGATTTATTAGATGAAATGGATGATTGGTGTACAAAAACACATGGTGAATCGGGTCTAACAAGACGAGTGCAAAAAAGTGTCATAACAGAAGCACAAGCCCAAGAGAAAACACTAGAATTTCTTCAAACCTATGTTGATGAGAATACCTCACCTATGTGTGGCAATTCAGTATGGCAGGATAGGCGTTTTTTAACTAAATACATGCCAAAACTAGAACAGTTCTTTCATTATAGAATGTTAGATGTAAGTACATTAAAGATTTTAGCGCAGCATTGGAAACCTTTAGTCTATGAACGCCACAATAAAGAAGGGAAGCATTTAGCGCTAGATGATATTAAAGAATCAATTGATGAACTAGCTTATTATCGAGATTATCTTTTAAACCTTCAAGTTGATTGAAGTTAATATTTTTTATATTTTCTGGCTTATGATAATAGTAGCCTTGAATGATATCACACTGAAGTTTTTTTAAGACTTCTAATTCTTCTTTTGTTTCAATTCCTTCAGCAATTGCGTGCATATGATTTGATTTAGCCATGGTGATCATTGATCTGACGATTTCAATATTATTTGATTTATCTAAATTAGTGATAAATGATCGATCAATTTTTAAGGCTGAAATATGGTTGGACTGAAGACGTTTATAATTTGAGTATTGTACACCAAAATCATCGATGGATACTTCTAAACCGTAGTCTTTAATGAGTTGTAATGCTTTATCTAAACCTGTTTGATCTATATCATTTGATTCCACTATTTCAAAGCAAAGTTGAAACTTATTATCAAGATCAAAATTATTAATGATTCTAACAAGATCTTGTATATGCAGTGGTATCATACGTTTGGGCAAAAGTAAGTTAATTGAAATTTTAGCTATTCGATTTAGTTTTACATTTTGTATCTGATTTAGGGTGCTATAGAGTACTTTTTTATTAAGCTCTTCTGATAAGGCATGTTTATAGCATAAATCACTCATTAATAATGGACTTATCTCTTTGCTATTTAGACGGATTAATACCTCACCACCAATACATAAATTAGTTTTAAGATCGAGTTGCTTTTGAAAATATATTGAGAATAAATTTTTTTCTAATATTTCAATACATTGATCACGTAAACTTTTTTGTTTAATATAATAATCTTGAATTTTGTCATTATAAATCATTAAATTTGAATGATTTTCTTTTGCATATAAGACAGTTAAATTTAATTTATTTAGTAAATCTTTTGCATTGTCAGCATTTTGAGGATATTTGATTAGTGAGAAGCGGACTGAGTGAAAATTAATACTCATTTCTTTTTTTATCTTAGAAGATATCTCAGCGGAGATTGAAATGAGTTTAGTATGCAATTGGTCAATTTCGATTTGTGAAATTAGTATACAAAATTCATCACCACCAAATCTTGATATAATACCATTTTTATCAAACGTTAAGATAAACTCTTTGAAGTAGTTGCAAATTTGTTTAAGTACAGCATCCCCTGTAGAATGGCCATATTTATCATTAATTTCTTTAAAATTAATAATATCTAGCATAATTAAAATAAATTCACTTTTTTCATATTGAATTTTTGAATCTAACTTGTTGATTAAATAGCCTCGACTATGAGCACCCGTTAAATAGTCATGGCTTAATAAATAACGTTGTTTGTAATTTGTTTCTTTTAATGATTTATTTTTTTTAGCTAGATGATTAACTAGACTGACCATTGCTTTCATATAGCCCATGCACAAAATAATTGTTGCATATAAAATAGCAACGGCAATAATAATTTCACCAATCATAATACTTAATGAAATTAAGTCATTTGATTGAATATATGTTTTGCCGGTATAACCAAGTGATTGTAGCATATAAAATAAAACAATAAAAAATACGGCAATTAAGAGATATTTAATTAGAGTTGATGGTTTACCTAACAATGAAATATAAATAATAAAAGGTAAAATATATAAAGACCCAGTTGACATATATCCGTAACTAATAAGAGAGCCTAACCAGCCAACAAATGAAATAACAACAATAAAATATTTTTTAAAACTGATGGTTAATTGATTAAAGTAATTTAATATAAGACACACAAATGACAGTAGCATGAAAAAATAAGTTTGTAAGCTATAACTGCTAAGATAACCAAATTGTTTGATATGTATCAGACTATAAACACATAAAATAAAGATGCCAAAGGCCATACTAAGAAATAATATGTTGGTTATTTCCTTAGTATAAAGGTGTATTAATTTTTTTTGAATGGCTTCGTTTTTCTGCATATTATTTATGCTAATTAGTCATTGGTTCATTTATAAAGTTAGTTGATGATGATCAGTTTATCAATCACTTAGTACAAACTGGTCATTGATAAAATAAGAATTAATGCCAGGTATATCATATAAAGAGTATATGGCTTTTACTCTTTCATTATGATAGATATCCTTTTTAAAGGAATGAGATGAATTAAAATTCATCTCATTTAAGTCAAATATTTGATATTGATGATTAACTGCTTCGGGAATGCTTGTACGACTTTTATAATTATATAAGTCTTTATAATATATTTTTTTATTTTTAAGGTCTTTTAGCGTAACCCACAAAGTTTCACTTGTAACTTCTTCTGCAACAATTAACTGATCAATAATTAATTTTGCTTGGTATATTGCTTCTTGATTATTTTTAATTGGAGGTAAATGATTGAGTAAGGTATTAGCTCGAATAAAACGTTCAATTGATGATGTACCTTCAGGCAAGGCCAATAACATAGAAAATTTAGCTTTTTCAATATAACTATATGAATTATTTTTAATGGTTAATGTATTGAAATTATCAGGACAAAAAGATGAAACTTGAGAGTTATCACCTAATAAATTTCTATAATGAACTGCGTTTTGTATTTGTGATTGGTATGAAGGAGCATTAGTTATAACATTACCTATTGAATGAATCACAACTTGAGCATTAATAAATTCGACAACTGCACTGTCTCCATTGACATCTCTAATGGATAAATGCACAGGGATATCTTTGATAAATATACCTGGAACTGCTTTTAAAGCAGACTCTACAATTTGATATTGTTTAAGTAAATTAATTGCTTCTTTCGTTGTTTTAGCTGAGCCAAGTACAAAATCACTGGTGTCATATACAGATAAAACGGGGCGAGGATCATTTGGATTAAATTTAGGGTATATACTGCCAGGATGGAACATTGCAGAGATAGATAATCCTTCAGAGTTTATACCATCTAACAGGTTATCACCAATAAATCCTTTGCGACCAAAATATCCATAGCGATTATTCCAGTGCGCTAGTTGATTGATAGGCACGGAGTTTGAATCAATAACAATGTTGCTGATATGTGTTGTATTGAGATAACCTTTTTTATAGGAAAATGCATGATTTAATAATTTTTTGATATAAGTTTGGTATATTGGAAGTTTCGTATACCAGCTATAAGCTTGGTTTTTACTATCAAGTAATTCAATAGGAAAATCTAAAGTTCTTGCTTCAATGATATATTGTTGGTTATCAAGAAAAATATTTGAGCAAGCATTTAATGACTTTATAGCGATTAAAAAAAATAAAAAAACAAGCAAAAAGATATCAAAAAAAACTTTTTTATTAAAATAAATTATCATTATATTGCCATTAAAAGAATATCATAATTTTAATTCTAGCTGATAATTTATGATTATAAAATCATTTGCCTTTACATTAAAAAATTAAATGATAATGTATTAAAAATAACTAGATAATTTAGAAACTTGCTTATAGCATATTTTCTAGCTAGGATTACATCCAAATGTTCTTAATGTCTGATAAATATATTTTGGCTTAAGGGGTGTAATAATGAAAAAGCTATTGGTAGGGGTTTTGATGGTTGCGCTAAATTTATCAAATAATTATGCTAGTCAGTTAAATAATAACGCTAATGTGATGAGGTATAACGGCATGCCTACGCCTAAGACAGTAGTAGAAATTTATGCGCATCGAGGTGGTAGAGGTTTAGCTCCTGAAAATACCATACCTGCTTATCGCTCTGCACTAAGGCAGGGTATTGATTATGTTGATATGGATGTAGGTATAACAAAAGATGGTGTTGTGGTTGTTACACATGATTTAGAGCTTAATCCAAATATAACACGTAAAGATGGAAAATTTATTAAAGAGCCTATTCCTATCTATCATTTAACATTTAAACAACTACAAGCTTATGATATTGGTAAATTAAAGCCCAACACAGACTATGCAAAATACTTTCCTATGCAATATCAAATGAATAATGTAACTATTCCGTCTCTAAAAGAAGTGATTCAATATGTTAAATCAGTTGCAGGAAGTGATGTTGGCTTCCAGATTGAAATTAAGACAGACCCTAAAGAACCTGAAAAAACAGTAACACCAAGTGAATTTGCTAATAAATTATATCAAGTTTTAAAAGATGAAGAGATTATTAATCGATCTGAAATTCAGGCGTTTGATTTTAGATGTTTACTAGAACTTCAAAAGATAGATAAAAATGTAAAAACAGCTTACTTAACTGATCATACAAATAATCCTAAAGATGGTAATAAAAAAGAAAGAACAATATGGACGGCAGGTTATGATGTTAAAGATTATGATAACTCATTTCCAAAAATGGTTAAGGCATTAGGTGGTAGCGCCTGGGAGCCATATGAAATGGATTTAACTAAAAACGAATTTGATCAAGCACATAAGTTAGGTCTTAAAGTTGTCGTTTGGGGGTGGCCAGAACAAGAGGGTACAGAGTTTAATTATGCAAGGCTGGTAGAACTCATAGATTGGGGGGTAGATGGTATTATAACGGATCGGCCTGATGAGCTAAGAGGTATTCTGTCTGCGCGAGGGTATAACTTACCACAAGGATACAAGCTTAAGGAAAAATAATCGGTTATAAGGAAAATGCTTATGATACAAAGCATGAGCATGTATAAGTGTTATTCATTTGATTATTAAATGTGCGTCGCATCATAAAATTATGTAAAAAATTAGAGTGATGTTATTGTTGTTACAGTAATTTTAAGCTTCAATAATTTTTGTTTCATTTAGTTTGTGAAGGAGTACTGCAATGAACAAGAGTATTACGATTATCTTTTCGATGTTAAGTTTATTATTGTTATCGACATTTGTAATTTCAAATCAAGCCATGGCAAGTCAAAACCCAGCATTTTCGAGAATTCTTGTCTTTGGTGATAGCTTATCAGATATAGGCAAAATGTATGATAAAAGTTTAGGCACAGTCCCGGCTGACCACCCAACATTCCAATGGTCAACACCTTTGTATTATGATGGCAGGTTTAGTAATGGCCCAATTTGGATTGACTATTTAAAATCAGATTATGTGATGGGCGATAATCAAATTGTAGATGAAGCTGAAGGGGGTGCAACACTGTATAATTATATGAGTAAAAGCTTTAATCCTACCTATTGGGTAATTAATACCTTTAATTATGAAATATCCCAATTTTTAACAAAAGTAGATAAAAATAAAGTATTACCGGTTACTGATAATGATATTGCTATTATATGGATGGGTGGTAATGATCTTTTAACTTTTGGTTGGACTAAAACAAGCGATATTTACGATGATATGTCTAAGCTATATTTAGGCGTTGATACTTTAGTTGCAGCAGGTGTGAAAAACTTCATTATTTTAAATCTTCCTGAGTTAATTATGACACCACAAGGAAGAAGTATGAAACAGAAAAAACAGGATAAATTAAGTGAAGCAAATACTAAATTTAATGAACAATTAGAATTATCAACACAGTCAATGGCGCAGTTTTATGCACCTCAAGGGGTTAAAATTGGTTCATATGATATGATGAGTTTATTCCATGATGCATTAACTTATCCTGAAAAATATGGTTTAACTGATACACGTCATGCTTGTTATACCGGTTCTATTTTTTCTATGACATTAACTGCAGACGGCCAATACACAGCTTCTGTAAGAAAACTTTCAAGACAGTGGAATGTGCCAGAAGATCAATTAGTTGAATTTTTAAGAAATAACCCTGTATTTGCTGATAGTATGCAATGGGTTTCTAAAGAGGATAATATTCAGTCTTTAGATGCGAGTGTTGCTTCATTTAATCCAGATGACTGTCAAGGGCATTTATTCTTTGATGAGGTGCATCCTACAACTGAAGTCCACCGCATTGTTGCAGATCATTTAAGGGATTACATGAATAACGAGTGGGTATATGAAAGCTTAAGTTAAACGAATGATATAATAGTAGGGGTGATTAACTTTTTATTAAATAATATGGAGATTAGATATGACCAAAAAGATAATCACACTGGTGATAGCCGGTATTTGCAGCTCTGCATACGCTGGTCAACTACAGTCAATTATTGGTTATACAGCAAAAAATAAAGTCAAGCATGAATATATTGTAGTTCTTAAGAAAGATAATAAGAGCTTATATGGTTATCAGACTACGTCAGATTTTGTTAATGCCCAAGCTAATAAAATGATCAATAATGGTATTAAGGTAATTGATCGTTATCAGCATGCATTAGCTGGCATGGCGATTGAAGCAGATGAGGCAAAAGTTAAACAGTTATTAGATGATCCAAATATTGATTATATTGAAGTTAATCAAAAGTTTCATATCAATGATGTTCAAGATAACCCACCTTCTTGGGGGTTAGATCGAATTGATCAACATGAATTACCAATGGATGGTGAGTATACTTATGATAATTCTGGGAAAGGGGTTAATGTTTATGTCATAGACACTGGGATTAATAGAACACATCAAGAGTTTAATAATCGAGTTGGTGTTGGTTATGATGCAATTGATGATAATAATAACCCTTACGACTGTCAGGGACATGGCACACATGTTGCAGGTACTATTTCAGGTAGTCTTTATGGTGTTGCGAAAAAATCGACCGTTCATGGCGTACGTGTTTTAGGCTGTGATGGTTATGGTACAACAGATGATATTGTTAAAGGAATTGACTGGATAATACAAGAGAATCAACATCCAGCAGTTGCTAATATGAGTCTAGGTGGCGGTATCTCACAGGCACTAGATGATGCGGTTAATAATGGTGTGGCAAACGATATTACATTTGTAGTTGCTGCAGGTAATGATAATCAAAATGCATGTAATTATTCACCTGCACGCGAAACAACTGCCATTACTGTTGGTGCAACGGATGAGTATGATCAGCGTTCAGTATTTTCTAATTATGGGAAGTGTGTAGATATATTTGCACCTGGTACAGATATTACTTCTGCTTCTAATAAAGATAATACAAGCTCAAGAGTTTTAAGTGGTACTTCAATGGCTTCACCTCATGTTGCTGGTGCTGTCGCATTGTATTTAGAAGATCATACCAATGCAAAACCTAGTGAAGTTAAATCTTATCTAATTGACCATTCGACTAAAGATGCAATTAAGAATGTGGGTTCTCGATCACCAAATCGATTATTATTTATTGGTAATAAAAAAGCACCAGATATTGAGAGTCTAATTCCAGCGGTTGCTAAATTAAATTTAGCTGGTGATACAGACTCAATGCAGTATTTTGTATTTACTGTTCCTGATAATCACCAAGGTTCAATTGATATATCTTTAGGTAATGGAGATGCTGATTTATACGTTAAGAAAGATCAAAAACCATCACTAAGTAATTATGATTGCCGTCCATATTTAGCAGGTAACGATGAGCACTGTACATTATCATCATCTGGAAAATACTATGTTATGTTACATGGCTATGATCAGTATTCAGGCTTAAAGCTTGTTGGTAATGTTTCAGGGGAGCCTGGTAATATTTGTCAAAATATTCCTTTGTGGTCAAATGATACGGTTTATCAACCAAATGACTATGCTCGTTATAATAAGAAGCAGTATCGATCATTAAAATTACATATGGGGGCTAATCCAGAAAATCCTTACTATGGTAAGCTATATTGGGAATATATTAGAAATTGTAGCTAATTTAGATAGCAATTATGCCATCTAGTGTTTCCAACAATTAGAAGGTTTGCGAATTGTTTTTTGATCATTAACTTCAAGGGTTAAAATAGAACAATTTGTTTTACCTTCTCGATCATCTTTTTGACTATCTATTGCTGATGCTTTTAAAATAAAGCTATTAGCTGAAATATTAGAAACACTTAATTGATAATAATGATTATCCGTTATGTTCGCATGTGATAGTTGTTTAAGTGTGGCATAAGTATCATATCTTAAATGGTGTTTTTCTTGTAGTAAATAAAGAGACTCTAATGCTGAGATGGCTTCATAACGTCGGCTGTGTTGAATATAGCTATAATATGAAGGAACGGCAATTAAAACAATAATGCTAATAATAACCATAACAATGATGATTTCAATGAATGTGAATCCTTGGTGTTGCTTCATAGTATATTTCCATTAAAGCGTCTAAGTTATCTATAATTATAGTATCAGTTGAGTATTTAAATTTAACTATGGCGTATTTAAGGGGCTAAATTGGATAGACAAAAAGGGTTTACTTTAGTCGAGCTATTAATTGCCTTATCATTAAGCTTTTTTATTATTACAGCTTTTCTATCTTTTTTTAGTTTTATTAATACTTATGAAAAAATTCAAACAAAGTCAGTTACTGAAAATGCAAAATTACAAAAAATTATTACTTCAGTCATGTCAAATGTAAGACGAGCTGGCTATTGGGCTTCTGCCAATAAAAATATAGGCATGGGGGTTAATAATAATCCATTTATGCAAGATAAGACAAATCTTTATGTTAACCAAGATAAAAGCTGTCTTTTATATTCATATGATGTTAATCAAGATGGTCAAATTTCACCACTTGGGCAAGTAGCTTCAGATGAACGTTTTGGTTTTCGCCTTAAAAATGGGCGTTTACAAGTGCGCCCTAAGTCATTAGCGACTTTTAGTTGTCAAGATGCTTATGATAAATGGATTAATTTAACTGAATTTGATGAGGTTAAATTCAAAGACTTTCAAATTAATTTGATCAAAATTAATCAAAATATTGAGACAAGTGGTTGGGTTGTTTCTCCAAAACTTCAAAAGAGATTAGTTCATATTCAATTTGAAAGTTTATTACCCCACACAAGTGATCCAATTGTAACAATAGATCAGTTAGTTTTTGTTAGGAATAATCAGTTTATTGCAGGTGTTAGAGATATTCAAAATATTATTATTTGTCATCAACTTAAAAGTAAGCATAAAGTAACACTGGCGGTTAAAAAAAGTGCCTTAAAAAATCATTTGGCTCATGGTGATCAGTTAGGAGTATGCCAGTGATTATTCAGTCATTAGATCAGTTAAGAAAACAACGGGGCATGATATCTACATTTGTTTCAATGATGATTTTAACTTTAATGTTTATTAGTGCATTTATTTTAATAAACTATTTACGTTTATTTTATAAGGAATCAGCTACTTTACTTAAAAATCAGCAAGCGCTAGATGCTGCGATATCAGGTATGGACTATGCACAAAACTTAATTAATCAAAATAAAAATTTAATAGTAAATCAAACTAAAAATGGTAATTTTCTATATACAAAAAATATACCAACTTCAATATCTGATATTCATACTAAAATTCAAATTAAAAATATAAAAATAAATGATTATAACTTAATCGAAATTCAATCAATTGTACAAATGGGTGATCAGTCAATTATTAAAAGTGTTAATGCGCAGTTTTTTTATCAAAATGATTATGGATTATCGGCTAAAGATAGCAATCAAGGAAAGTATGTAATGATTCCTGGGTCATGGAGGGATTTTTAAATGATTAAGCAAGAAGGCATTACATTAGTTGAAATTTTAGTTACTTTGTGTCTTATTTCGCTTGGAAGTGTTTTATTAATTATGTTATTAAATTCGGGTTATCAAAATATAAATACAATGCGCTCACAACAAAATGCTTATATGTTGGCTCAAAATAAACTAGAAGAGCTAAGTGCATTACCTAGTAATCAATCTGAGCTTACTTCTGGTAGTGATCAAGTAATTATTAATTTTGAAAAATTTAAACGGGTTTGGATGATTGATGAAAAATTAAAACCAGTTAAACATACATCAGTTGTTATTGATGTTAATTGGTTTGATGAAAAGAATAATCATAAGTCAGTTCAGCTAACGGGTGTACTACCACAAACAAATTCTAATTTAAGTGGAAAAATTTTGTTACCATTTTAGAATTTAAATAGTATTTTTGCTTTAAGGGTGGGTATAATAAAGTAACAAAATAAGTTTAATTCGACAATTGATTTTTATTTAGGAGCAATAATCAATGAAGCAATATCAGCATGTCTTACTGGCAACCGATCTACATAATGATAATGACTCTGTGATTGAAGAAGCTGTAGCATTAGCTAAACGTAATAGTGCAAAGCTTAGTGTTATTAATGTATTGCCTAAAATTCCTTATTATATGGCTTCAGGCATTCCTTCAGTTGCTGATTTGGAAGACCATCTTGAAGAAGAAAATTTGAGGAAATTAAAAACACTAGAGGCAAAGATTGATGTTGAAGCAGATTATCATTTATTGCATGGTTCACCTAAGCGTAAGATTGTTTCTTTAGCTAGAGAGTTAAGTTGTGATATTGTCGTTATTGGTAGCCATGGACGTCATGGTGTAGAGCGATTTATTGGCTCTACTGCAACTGGTGTATTGCAACGTGCGCATTGTGATGTATTAGTGATTAGAATTAATGCAAGAAAACCATCTCAAGTCTAATACTATAAAATAATTATATTTATGCTTCAACTGCCTCCATTATCCTTATATATCCATTTTCCCTGGTGTGTTAAAAAATGCCCGTATTGTGATTTTAATTCTCACCAACTAAAAACTAAATTACCTGATAGTGACTACCTCAATAGCTTACTAAATGATCTAAAAATACATTTAAATGATATGCAAGGCAGGCAGTTTCAATCAATATTTTTAGGTGGTGGAACACCTTCATTATTTCCAACGAATTCATTAAGTTTATTATTTAACTATTTATTTAATGAAAACCTAGTAGCTGAAAATGCTGAAATTACTTTAGAAGTAAACCCAGGTACAGTTGAAAGAGGTTTATTTAAAGATTATAAAGCTATGGGTATTAATCGTATTTCTTTGGGAGTACAAAGTTTTCAAAATGATAAATTAAAACAATTAGGACGTATTCATAATAAGGATGAAATTTATATAGCAGTTAATGAAATTAAAACAAGTGGCATTGAAAATTTTAATCTTGATTTAATGCATGGCTTACCAAATCAAAATACCAAAGATGCATTATTTGATTTATCAGAAGCAATTAAATTGAGTCCAACACATTTATCATGGTATCAGCTAACCCTAGAACCAAATACACAATTTGAGCGTCAACCACCATTATTGCCAGATGAGGCAATATTAGAGGCAATAGAATTACAAGGCAAAGCGTTATTAGCAGAGAATCAATTTAAACACTATGAAGTATCAGCTTATGCTAAAAATGGTTTATTTTCAGTACATAATATGAATTATTGGCAGTTTGGTGATTATATTGGAATTGGTGCAGGTGCGCACAGTAAAGTTACTTATGTTAAGCAAAATGCAATTAAGCGCTATTGGAAAGTAAAGCATCCTAAGTTTTATCTTAAATCAAATGCCTATGTTAGTGGATCAGAAATTGTTGATTCAAAACAGCTTATCTATGAGTTTGCTTTAAATGCTTTAAGGTTAAATTTTGGATTTAGCTATGATTTATTTGAGTCAAGAACTGGCTTAAATAGGAATGTTTTGACAACGATAATTAATAAAGCATTAAAATTAGAACTAATCGATAATACGATTGAAAATCAACTAATTCCAACATATAAAGGTAGACTTTATTTAAATAATTTAATTAACTTATTTTCATAGCCATTACATAAAATTAGTAAAAAAATCAAGAGATTTATATTTCAAATTTTTTGTATGATTTATCTATATTAGATTCAATATTTTTGAAAATAATATTTCACTGTTTGTTTTTTGTTCATTGATATTTATATTTGATTATTTTATGCTCAAAATGTCGGAACATGTAGGGGTGGGCCGATACCAAGGGGTTGCATCATGACAATGGATTGATGGTAAGGAGAAGTGTGATGCCTACAAGTCTTAATTTTAGTGAAGTCAGTCGATTACAATATGCATTTAGTTATATTAAACAGTATGGTTTATGCGCACCTGATGAAAATGTTTATAATTACTTTCGTTTTAGTGATCAAGTTCATCACAGAATTTCTAATTTCTTTTTTGTAAGTTATGATATGGCTTCATCAGATTTAACAAGAGAAAATTTGTCGCAATATGTTAGTTTAGGTGTTCCTTTTGGAGGTAGTGAAATATATAAAAAACCCGATAAAATTTTTATTAATCATGCAATTGATACCATTGCTGATCAAGAATCAGATAGGAGAAATAATTTATTTTTAGGCCTAGGGTTAAAAACTTCAGCAGATCGTTTAATTATTTTATCTAAAGTTTTAGAAAAGCTATATCAGCTTCAAAATGAAGAATCTCCATCAGAGCAGTTATTAGCATTGATTAATGTTTGTAATGTATTAGCTAGAGATGAACGAAATCAATATTCATCGAGACAAACTAATAATTTTAAATCATTATTAAAAATTGTTCGTGATGATTTATTAGTTGCATTAGGTGATATGTCAGTTATGGAATTACGTAAGACTTATGCTCAAACAGCTGAGAATGCGTTTAATTTCACTGATCGTGTTGCACAGCAACTAAGGCATAAATATAATTTTCAATCAGAAGAATTTTCTGAGTTTTGGCAATTATTAAAAAATAGCTATCGTGTTGAAGTTGCTGAAGGTAGTGAAAAAATAACAACAAAAATTCAACAAGTAAAAGATGCATTAAATGGTATGGCTAATGCTTTAGAAGATGAGCGCAGGTTAGCAAGTTCAATTTATAAGGATTATCCAGAGCTTAGTTGGTGGGATGTTTATTGGCACATCAATGAAGATCAAAGAGATGTTTGGAATCAGTTAAAGAATCGTATGCTTAAACAGGGTAATGATACATCTCATGTAAGTATCTGTCAGCAATTGGATGAGTATATTATTGATTTAAAAAATGATATTAAGCAGATTAACTTGTATTTAAATATAATTGAGGCAATGCCTAAAGTGAAAATTGCTCAATCATTAGAAGAGAGATTAAAACCAATTTCAGATGTTATAGAAGATATAAAAGTTCATGGAAATATTCCTGATGAACTTCAAGAAGAACCTTGGCTGAACCCATCCAGCCCAGATAATCCTTTTTTTCAAGCATTTAATTCAGCAGAAAGTGATCAACCCTATAATTTAAATGCATAAAATAGTCAGTCTGCTTGTCTAATTTTATATTTTTTATATTGTTATTTCATTAATATATATTTAAAATATTAATAATATTTCATTTATTTCTATTTAGAGGGTTGCTGATGTGAGTCATTTAATAAAATTTTTTAATGAAGAATATGATTTAGATAATAAAGATGACTATAAAAAATTACGAGTAAGATGTGATACGCTTTTAAGTGTTTATACATCAAGTGCTGGTTTAAGTAAGCACGAGCTCGGCTTATATATTCATACTTTAAAAGTATATTCAGAAGTACTAAAAAAACGCGAATATAATGATCGTTTAAATCAATTGAATCAATATAAAGAACAACTTGCTAATAGATTTGATAAAAATCAGATAAAAACAGCTTGTGATGAATATTGTAATTTGTTTTATGGTGGTGATGGGAATATAGCTGACTCAGATGAGGATGGAAATGAGTTTGATGATTATAATAGCCAAAGTAGTGTAAGGCAAAATAGATTAGACCCAGTATTACAAAGCGAATTGATAAGTTTTTTGTATAAATCTTCAAGTGAAAATGAAAATGAAGAAAATCTAGATAAAAATCAAATTAATGAAGAAGGACAAAAAAGTAAATTAAAGCATGGTATTTCAATTTTTGGTTTTGATGATGTTGGTGGTACTGATGCAGTAGGTGAATGGAATTTTACAAGGTTATTATCTAGTAGATTAAGATCAGCAGCAGAACTTTATGAAAAGTTAATTCAAGATAAATTTAATATAGCGGGTGAGGCAGCTAAAGAACACATTGGAAATGTAAATAATGGAACTAATGAATTTTTTAGTTATTTTGGTGCAGTCTATTTTGTGCCAAGATTACTTGAAAAGCTTGCTAATGGTATATATCACACTGGTAAAGATGGCGATCTTGATTATTTAGAAAGTAATATGAACACAGTGATTAATGACTCAACTTGGATAACTGCAAATACGATGGGATTATTTTCATCAGTAGCTGTCGCTGCAACTTTTGTAGGTGTTGGCTTTTATGCTATTGATTTTTTTAATGACTTACATAAAGGTTATAAGAAACTTAAAGCAATAGATGATATATTAGAACATTTAAGTGCGACAAACATTAGTGAAGGGAGTAAAGAGCAAGCTAAATTAGTTGCTGATATGAAACAACGCTTAATTAAGCGAAAAGAGTATGTTAAGGCTGAAACATGTGTTAATGCAGTCGTTAATACTTTATTTTATTGTGGTTCACTTGCTATGTTAACAAACCCATTAGCTGGCGCAACAGTTATGGTTGCAGCTAGTGGTGTACAATATTATTTAAACAACTATTATTTACCTCGAAAAGAAGTTGAATGTACACATGATCAACTTGGGCTGTTAGCGCATCGATTATTAGGGCATGTTGAAAAACAGATCAATCGGCTTAAAGGCGATACAAGTGGTAAACTTAATGCCTATCAAGAAGCTCATCAGCATTTAAAAGAATTATTGGCTGAAAATGAAGATTTAGATAAGGTTGAATTAAGAAAATGTCTAGATGAAGTAATTGCTGTAAGTAAAAGAAAAAGAGACCCATCATCATTAACTAATCCTAGTAGTGTTAAAGATCTTAGAGCAGTATTACGCCCTTTTTCTAGTGGTTTGATTAATGATGGTTTAAATAAAAGTGATTATCGAGCAATTCTTAAATCAATAGATAATTTTGAAAATGATCATTCAATGCTTACTTTTAACAAATTATCTTTTTCTGATGATCAGCATAATTGTAAGCTTTTGATAGAACAGTTATTAGTTCATGTTAGAAAACAACATAGTTATTTAATTAATCAGCATAAAAGATATGGTATACATTTTTCTAAAGCGGATAAATATAAAGAAGTTTATGATCAATTAAGTAAATTGAAAAATGAAAGTACGATTGATTCGGCTAAACTGAAAAGTTGTTTAGAAAAAGTTATTAAAGCAAGTGAAATGAAAAAAGATTTATTTCACTCATGGACAGATCCAAGTAGTATTAGAGATCTTAGAGAAATATTAGAACCTTTTACTGATGTTTTAGAAAGTAATGACATAAATAATATGATAAAAAATTATGATAAAAATCATGCAATACTACCTAAAGTAGAAATTTCTTTGCCAACAATTTTTGGTCCAAAAAATATTAGAAATGGAGCGTCTAGTGCAGCTCCAGAAGTGTAATTTTCATAGTTTAGTGCGCTAAAAAGCGTTGTAAGCGATGATAGGTTGAATCCACTTTAACTTTTAGTGGCAAAGCGATTAAAAGATTAACAAAACAATCCATTCTTCGCTTGTCCCAATTTAAAAATTTGTTTAAACTTCCTGTTAGCTCATTGGTCAATCTCATTTCCGTTATTCCTGAACAAGATTGTGAAAACTGTTATTATCAATGAGCCTATTGATTTTTAAAAGTTTTTTCTACTGTCTAATGCGTTATGTCGTGTACAGACTAATCAGAGTAAATTAATTGAACAGCTTCATGCAGAATTAAAATTGGCTTGGGCAGTGAGGTTTGGAAAATCATCTGAGCAACTTGTTGATCCTAATTATCCACAGGGATCGCTATTTGATTTACCTAGAAGTAGCATGTATCGTTGGCTTATCACATTAGGTCAAAAGGTACAACCAATTGTTGATGATATTATGGAGCAAATAAAAGAGTTACCTTATATTCAAGCAGATTAAACGACATTAACGGTATTAAAAGAAAAAATAAGCCTAAGCGGCTTACATAAAGGTTAAATATGGGTTTTAATAACTCCAATGGCTGTGTATTTGAATATAATTCATCTCGCAGTAGCTATGTGATTGACAAACTTGAAGAGTATACAGGCTATATTCAAACAGATGTTTATAGTGATTATAATCCTTTTATTCAAACATTTAATTCAGCAGAAAAAGATCAAGTTCATGATTTAAATACATAAAAGATTAACATGATCAAAAAACAATCAAAAATATATTGAATATAGTATATTATATATGTTATTATGCATTTTGTTCAGTTTTTACATACCTTCTGAGCATTTAATATAAATTTGAGTTTGAGGTGATTTATGAAAATAATAATAACAACTGCTCTAGTTAGTTTACTTGTATCATTTGCAGTGCCTGTTTGGGCAAATCAGTCAAATAATTTAGATAGAAATCTAATAAATAATCATACCATGAGTGGTTTTTTTGTTTCAGCATCAGCTGGTTTAGCTCAATCAAAATCAGTATATAACTATTCTTATTCTAATGTGCTTTATGGTTATAATATAAATACTAGTTTTCCTGCTCAGAATCAAGGAGCAGTTCATTTGGGTTTAGGGTATCAATTTGGTTTTGGAAACATAGATACTTTAAAGAATTTTTATACGGGCATGAGTGTTAATTATAACAATTATGGAAAAGTGGTTGACCCATTAACTAGTAAAGTTGTTAAAAAAGGTAGTAAAAAAGGAACAATACTTTCTACTAATTATATGCAGTTAAATACTATTAATTTTGAAGGGTTTATTGGAATGCATTTTGCTTCTCCAGTGAGTGCGCAGATTGGTTTAGGTGTTGGTAACAAGCTGGGGAATCAACAAAATTTTGGATGGTTTGGATTATTTAATGCTCAGATAGGATATAATTTAACAAAGCATCTTCAGTTATACTTACGATATACACATGCTGTTTTAGTAAAAGACAGTGTTGATCTACCAGCATTGTGTTTTTGGGTTGCCTCTTCAAGCGAATCTCAAATTAGAATAAATTCTGAGCAAATAGGTCTAAAGTATATTTTTTAAATAAAGAATCACAAAATTAATCAATAACTAAAAGAGGTATAAAAAAATGATTAATAAACTAATCACAATTGCTGGTTTAACATTAGTTGCATCATCAGCCGCATTTTGTCAGATTCAAAACACTTCCTCTAATAATCTTAGCCTTAGTCAAGGTACAGCTACTCAAGTTGATACTTTAGCTATTGTTTGTCCAGCATCAATTAAGATTAATAAAGGGCTTGAAAATTCCGTTGAAGGAGATCGGAGTATAGAAGTAAATGCTAAATACCTTTTACAACCAGGTAAAACTCAAGAGCAATGTTCTCTTGATTTGCGCGCCATTAAGAGTATGTCAATTGGTCCAAATTTTAAGACAATAGAGTTAGCAACATTTACATTATTTTCAGATGGTGTAATTACAAATGAAAAAACAAGTTATAAAGTAGGTGATAAACTAGGTCTTTTTTATATGGATGTTTATAAGAATGATAAATTAGAGCCTTTATCTGTTAAACAGTTAGAAGTGGTTAGCCATAAAGTTCTTTTTGTTGATAATTCTAGTCCAGCTACTGAATATAACTAAACATGGTTGTGCATATAAGAAAAATATGCTTTTGCCATGTTAATTGTGTTATCAATATCTTCGATACTATGTGCATTTGAAACAAAACCTGCTTCAAATGCAGAAGGTGCAAGATAAATACCTTGTTCTAACATATAATTAAAAAATGCTATAAAGCGATTAATTTCAGATTGATTAACTTCATCAAATGTTTTAGGTATATGATTAGAAAAGTATAAACCAAACATACTGCCGATTGACTGTGCTTTAAAATCAATTTGATGATCTTTAGCAACTTGGTTAAGTTGTTCAGTTAAGTAATTTGCTTTATTAGATAGGGTATCATAAAAGCCATTAGCTTGAATTAATTGTAAGGTTGTCAATCCTGCAGCCATTGCAATAGGATTACCTGAAAGTGTGCCTGCTTGATAGACATCACCACAAGGTGCTAGTCGTTGCATAATTTCTTTTTTACCACCAAACGCACCAACTGGCATGCCACCACCAATCACTTTACCAAGGGTAATTAAGTCAGCATTGATATTAAAGATACTTTGAGCACCATTAAGTGCAACACGAAAGCCTGTCATCACTTCATCAAAAATTAGCAAAGTACCATATTGATCACAGAGTTGACGTAATCCTTGGATAAATTCAATATCAGGAACAATTAAATTCATATTACCTGCAATGGGTTCAAGTATAATACAGGCAATTTCATCTGGATAAGTTTCAAAGCACTGTTTGACAGAATCTAAATCATTAAAGTTTGCAGTTAAGGTATCTTTAACTGTATCTTTCGGAACACCAGGTGAGCCAGGAATGCCAAGTGTTAAAGCACCAGATCCTGCGGCGACTAATAAATGATCTGCATGACCATGGTAACAACCTTTAAATTTAATCAATTTATCACGATTTGTATAAGCGCGGGCTAGACGAATAGCGCTCATTGTCGCTTCAGTGCCTGAATTAACAAAGCGTACCTGGTCCATATTAGGTATCAGTTCACAGACAGTTTCTGCTAATTGAGCTTCTAATTGGCAAGGTGCGCCATAACTTAAACCTTTTTCCGCTTGAGCTTTTACAGCTTCAATAACTTGTTCATTTGCATGGCCAACAATCATAGGCCCCCATGAACCAACATAGTCAATATAGCGATTGCCATCGACATCATAAATATAAGCACCTTTTGCATGATCAATAAATTTAGGTGTACCACCCACAGCTTTAAAGGCTCGAACTGGTGAGTTAACACCACCTGGAATGACAGTTTGTGCTTGTTTGAATAGTTTCTCTGAACGAGTTGTCATTATATTTGGTCCTTTCTTTATTTTTTATAGTTGGATTCAATAAAGTTCATTAATTCATCTGCAGCATTGTAGCCTGTGCCAAAATCTAGTTCTCTAACACAGGTAGGGCAAGTAATATTAATTTCAGTAATATACTCTCCAATAACATCAAGACCACAAAAAACAATACCTTTTGCTTGTAAAGTTGGTACAACTTGCTCAACTAACCAATGGTCACGATCTGTTAATGGTTTAACGATTGCTTGTGCGCCTTTAGCAAGATTAGCTCTTGTTTCTCCCTCTTTAGCTATTCTAGCAACCGAGTGGGTTGGTGCTTTGCCATTGACTAAAAGAATTCGTTTGTCACCTTGAGTAATTTCTGGGATATAACGTTGAATCATTGTATAACGACTTTCAAATGCTGTGATCGTTTCTATGATAACATTAATATTTGGATCACTTCGATTTAATTTAAATATTGAGCTACCTGAGCTGCCATCTAATGGCTTTAAAATAATATCACCATGTTCATATAGATAATCTTTAATATCACAAGCACTTCTAGTAATTAATGTTGCTGGTATACATTGTGGGAAATGAGTAATAAACATTTTCTCATTTGCATCACGTAAACTTTGAGGTTTATTAATTATCCAGCTACCTTTTCGTTCTGCTAGCTCTAAAATATAAGTTGCAAAGACAAATTCCATATCAAATGGAGGCTCTTTACGCATTTGAATGACATGAAAGTTTTCTAGCTTTGTTATTATTGGCTGATCAATTTTATACCATACTTTTGCAGTTATAAAATGATCGTTTAAAGTAATGGGGTATGCTTTTGCATAAGCGCTACCATCTTGTATATAAAGGTCATTCATTTGAATGCTATAACATTGCCAACCCTTTTTTAAGGCAGATTCAATCATTGCAATTGAACTGTCTTTTTTAGGGTTTAGTTGATCAAGCGGATCAAGAATAAATGCCATTTTTAAGTTAGTAGACATCTGTTTATACTCCTATGACCGTGCCAAGAACATCATTTAGTTCTCTGCCATTAATTAATTCACTAAGAGACATTGGCTTTTTTCCAGGAAATTGTAGTTTTGTGATTGCTAATATACCATTGCCTGTAGCAATCTGAATATCTTTTTTTGATAAATTAATTACTGTGCCTGGTTTGTATTTATGTGTTTGCTCAACAATATAGGCATCAAAAAGTTTGACATTTTTACCATTGATCAGTGTATAAGTACCAGGCCATGGTGTAAAAGCTCGAATTTTACGTTCAATTTTAACTGCACTTTGATTCCAATTGATTTTACCTTCTGATTTAGTAATTTTTTCAGCATAAGTTGCTTTTGTATTGTCTTGTTTGCTTGGATTAAGGCTATTATGTTGAATTTGATCAATCGTTTTGATAAGTGGGGTGATAGATAATTTTGCTAATTTATCATGTAGTGTTTGAGCGGTATCATCCTCTGAAATTTCGCAGCTAACGGTATTTAATATATCACCTGTATCTAAACTGTGATCCATTTGCATAATACTAACAGCAGTTTCTTTATCACCAAATTCAATTGCTCGCTGAATGGGGGCAGCGCCTCGCCATTTAGGTAGTAAAGAGACATGAATATTAATACAACCATATTTAGGTATATCAAGTACTGTTTGAGGCAAAATTAAGCCATACGCAATTACAATCATTAAGTCAGGTTCTAATAATTTTAACTGTTCAATTGCTTGAGGTTCTTTTTTGAATGACGATGGTTGAAATATGGCTATATTATGTGCTTTAGCAATTGTCTTTACAGGGCTTTCTTTTAATTTCTTGCCACGACCTGCAGCACGGTCAGGCTGTGTATATGCTGCTATAATGTTAACGCTATTTGATTGGATTAAATCAGTTAATACAGTTGCTGCAATATCAGGCGTTCCAGCAAAAACAACTGAGAGTTTTTTGTTCATGGTTTAAGCTCACTGGTAAGTTTTATAAGTAATTGTAAGATAAAGTAAAATGATTATATTTAGAAGATTTAGTAATTTAGTCGATATGCATAAGCTTGAATTTGTATTGCATCTAAAATACCTTGATTAGGTGTACGTGCAATTTGAACTGGACCAATTGCATTGGCGCCATATTTAGCAGCAAGTTTTTTTGCATAAGCAACTGATTGGTCAGCATCTGATTCTAATTCAGTTTGATTTGTGGATTGAAAATGCATTTGTGTATTGATTAAGCCAATCGGTTGGGCATTGGGTGGTACATTAATCATTTCTACTGCACTTGCTGGAATGCTTGAGTAGGTTTGTGTTGTTTGCGGTAGATAAATCCCATGAGGCGAATAAGTAGTTTTTGGATAAAATGCATAGAATAATATAAGGATAACGGCAATAATAATAAGGTGTAAAATATTTTGCAATTGTTGATTCATATGAAAATACCTATTATGATAGTAACAATATTATTGTTTTCAATGATAAGGGCTCGATTGAATAAAAACAATCTTTTTCAACTAGATTATGATTGTGTATTAAAGCCTTTAATTCACTCAAAAGGGGTAATTAAATGAATGTAATTGATAAGAGAGAAGAACTAATCACATCAAATGGTATTTTTGCACTGTTACAAAAGCACAAAATGAAATATAGTGAATCGTTGGATGATATCAAAGTAATGCTTAATCGTGCAAGGGGTATGTTGATGTCATCTGGGATTGAGTATCCAGGACGTTATAACCGTTGGGAAGTTGGTTTTATTCACCCGCCAGTTGAGTTTATTGCTTACGATGGCTTAGTTAAAGTTCGTGCTTTAAATCCCAGAGGCAATATGATTTTATCAATGATTAAACCTATTATGTCAGCGCCTGAGTCAGTCGAGATAATTGCTGAAGATGAGCATGAAGTTGATTTAAAAATTCATGCAAGTCGTGAAGCATTTCCAGAAGAGAAACGTAGTTTTCAACCATCTGTAATGACGCCGATTAGAGCTTTAACAACTGAGTTTAATCAGTTAAGTGAAAACATGTTAGGTTTATTTGGTGCATTTGGTTATGCTTTGATTTATCAGTTTGAACCAGTAGAAGAGGCAAAAGAAAAAAATCGTGATCAAAAGTTATATCACTTATATTGGGTGGATGAACTTTATGCAATTGATAAAAAGAAAGAAGAATCTTTTCTTTTAACACTTGAGTTAAAAAAGGGCCAGTACTCTACGCTAGGTACATCGACGGACCCATATGAACCGATGGAACCCGCGTATAATTATGATAAACCGTTTCAAGCACTATCAAAAATAACTTCTTCAATGTCGGATGATGCATTTGCTAATATGGTTGATAAAGCGCGTGAACACATGCGAGTTGGTGATGTTTTTGAAGTTGTTTTAAGTCGTCGCTTTGAGGCAAAAGTTCAGGGGCGTTTAAGTGAATTATTTGATAAAATGAAATCTCAAAATCCTTCACCTTATGAATATTTTTGTCAGTTTGGTGATGAACAGCTTATTGGTACATCACCTGAAATGTTTGTTCGTGTTGAAGGAGATCGAATTGAGTCTTGTCCGATATCTGGTACGATTCGTCGAGGCGATAATGCTATGGAAGATTCTGAAAGAATTGTGAAGTTATTAAACTCATATAAAGATGAAGTAGAATTAACCATGTGTACTGATGTTGACAGGAATGATAAATCACGTATTTGTCAGCCTGGTAGCGTTAATTTACTTGAGCGTCGAACCATTGAGCGTTATGAAGGGCTGTTTCATACGGTTGATCACGTAGAGGGAACTTTACGATCTGAATATAATGGTTTAGATGCATTTATGTCTCATATGTGGGCCGTAACATTAACTGGTGCGCCAAAGCCTCGGGCAATACGTCTAGTTAATCAATATGAAACCATGCCAAGAAACTATTATGGTGGCTCTGTTGGTGCAATTGGCTTTAATGGTGATATCAATTCAGCCATTACGATTCGTACAGTACATATCAAAAAAAATAAAGCAACTTATCAAGCTGGTGCAACATTAGTATGGGACTCTGAAGGCAAGGAAGAAGCAAAAGAGACGCATACTAAAGCAACAGCATTTAAACGAGCTTTAGGTACGATTCAATCAATTAAGAAAAGAGAGAAAGCTGTGTTTCAAATATCTAAACCTATTAAAGCCATTATGATTGATCATGAAGATTCTTTTGTTCACACGTTAGCTGATTATTTTAGGCAATGTGGTGTTGAGCTTGATACTTACAGAAGTGGTATTACCATTGAGGCTATCAAGAAAATTAACCCAGATATTGTTATATATTCTCCTGGCCCTGGTAAACCTCAAGATTTTAATTTGCCACAATTAATTAAAGATGTTACAGAAGCTAAAATACCACAGTTTGGTGTTTGCTTAGGATTGCAGGGAATGATAGAGGCGTTTGGTGGTCAGTTAAAATTACTAGATGTGCCTCATCATGGTAAAATATGGAAGTTAAAACATCAAAATCAAGGTATCTTTAAAGAAGTAGAGCCTGAGTGTGAAGTTGCAGCTTATCATTCTATTATTGCCGATGATAGCGTTATAGTAGATGATTTAGTTGTTACTGCAGTGAATGAGCATGGTCATATTATGGCTGTTGAACATAAAAATTTACCCTTAGCAGCAGTACAGTTTCATCCAGAATCTATTCTTACAATGAAAGATGATACAGGCTTAAGAATGATTTATAATGCAATTGAGCATTTAACTTGATCTTTAAATTCAAAACGTTAGACTCTGTTAAAAATAAATTTATTTATGCTTTTTTAAAGGAATTTTTACTATGGCGTTTAAACGCGTTTTAACAATTGGTGGAGCTACAGTAGATACAATTATCTCTTATGAAGAAATGGAAACAATGCAGATTCATAAAGCAAAAAGTTTGGAATCGTATTTGTTACTTGAAGAGGGAGCAAAAATAGAAGTAACTGATCAGAAAATTTATAGTGGTGGTGGCGCAACGAATGCTGCTGTATCTTTTAAACGACAAGGTTATGAGGTTGCTCTTTTTGGTAAAGTAGGTCATGATCGTTATGGAGATATGCTCTTAGATGAATTAAAAGATGTGGGTATAAATGTCTCTTATGCAAGGCGCTCAAATACCTATGCAACGGCTAATTCATTTATCGTTCCATCACTTAAAGGGGATCGTACTGTATTCGCTTATCGTGGTGCAAATACCTCAGTATTAACAGAAGACTTACCAGAAGAAGCGATTCAATCAAGTGACTTTGTTTATGTAACCTCTTTGAGTAAAGATTCTGCAGCTCGTTTTCCTGAAATTGTTAAATTAGCTAATCAATGTGATTCAAAAGTAGCAATTAATCCAGGAAATAGTCAATTAGTATTAGGTGGTGGATTTGTTAAATCAGCACTCGATGGTGTTGATATTATGCTTTTAAATTATGAAGAAGCGCAATTGTTGATGGTGTCATTAATTTCTACTGATAAACACATGAAAGAAACTTTAGCAGAAATGAATGACCACCATGGTGAAGAGTTATTGGGAAATCAATTTCAATATGAAGGTGTTTTTTTTAGTTTGAGGCAGTTTTTTAAAGTTGTATTAGGATTAGGTCCAAGAATTGTTGTTGTTACAAATGGTTCAGAAGGTGTTTACGTTGCCACCAATGAAAAACTGTACTTTCATCCACCATATAAGTATGGCAAGATTGTCAATACATTAGGTGCAGGAGACGCATTTGCTTCAGCTTTTGTTGGTACTATCTATGCAGATCAACCAGTGGAAGAAGCCATTCGTCATGGGATATTAAATAGTGGTTCTGTAATTTGTTATCCTGATGCAAAAACTGGACTATTAACAACAGAAGGATACACTCAAGCATTAAATCAACTAGATAAAAAATTATTAGTTACGATGGATTGGTAAATGTCTAAAATTGATGGAATATGGATAAAAGCTTATGTCGTCAAAAAAAGTTATTCTTCTAGCAGCTATAGGCAGTGCACTAGATTATTATGATTTTATGGTGATGGTATTTGTTTCTAATATTATAGGGGCTCAATACTTCCCTTCACAATATGTTTACAACTCAGTTTTAGCTGTATTTATGACGTTTACAGTTGGGTATTTAATGAGGCCATTAGGCGGTATTATTTTTAGTCACTTTGGTGATAAATATGGGCGGCGTATAGCATTCTATTTTTCAATTATATTGATTGCCATTCCTTTGTTTTGTATTGCTCTTTTGCCTACATACCAGGAAATAGGGGTGTTGGCGCCAATATTGTTAATTATTCTGCGTTTAATTCAGGGGTTGGCGTTTGGAGGTGAGCTGCCAGGAGCAGTGATCTATACATTTGAACATGTGGATTTAAAGTATAGGACAGTTGCAGTTGCCTTTATTTTTTCTATTTTGACATTTGCAGCTCTATCAGGCCAGCTATTAGTGACATTAATTAGTCATATGTTATCTAAGGAGGCATTTTATTTATGGGGTTGGAGGCTTGCATTTATTATAGGTTCGATTTTTTGTATCGCAGGTGGGTATTTGCGAAAAAACTTATCAGAGACGCCAGCCTTTATTGCATTAAAATCAAGAAAAAAAACTTTGCCAATAGCGCAGTTATTTGATAGTGATTTTATAACCTTGATTCAGGGCATATTATTTGCGTCAATCGTATCAGTCAGTATGTTTTTAATTTTTATATTTATGCCAATTTTTCTGATTGATTTTACTTTAATAGGTAATCATGGCCATATTGTAAATGCGGTTAATTTATTGAATGTTGCGATTTTAACTATGTTCTTTGGTTATATTTCAGATAAATTTGGCAAAAAAAATATATTCAAAATATCTTTATTTTGTATGGTCGTTATTGCTTATCCTGTATTTTGGGTTGTAACCAATACAACATCATTAGAAGTTGTAATGATTATGATTGTATTATTGGGCATTCCATATGCTATGATGCTTAGTACATATGCAACAATAGTTTCTGAACTATTTCCCACATCAGTTAGATATACGGGATTAGGGTTAGTTTATAATGTTTCAGCTATTTTATTTGGCGCGACAGCTCCTATGATAGTTATTTGGTTAATTAAATTAACATCTAATCCTATTAGCGTGGCATTTTATTTAATCTTTTTTTCATTTTTAGCATTGCTTGGCTTTAGGTTTAAAACATAATCTTATAACATTTAAGCAGAGTATATCGGAAAAAAACTAAAACACATGGAGTATAACTCATATGAATAAATATATAAGTGCAATGATAGCAGGTCTTATAGGCACAGTTGTTTTGTCTATTTTAATGATTATTAAAGCTAAAATGGGCGTTGCGCCACGGTTCGATGCCATAGGTGATCTTAGTCATTTTTCTGGTACTAACAGTATGGCGGTTGGTTGGATTGGCCATTTTGTAATAGGAATAGTTGTTTGGGGTATTTTATTTGCGATCATAGAAGGTTTTTTACCTGGTAAATACTGGCTACGTGGCTTTATCTATGGAATAATCCTTTGGCTTATTATGATGATTATTTATATGCCAGTAATGGGTTGGGGATTTTTTGCAGCAAAGCTTGGGGTTCAGGTGGTCATTATGACTTTAGTGTTACACATTATTTTTGGTTGGGTGATCGGTATTGTCTATGGTGCTTTAACTAAGAAAAAAGCTAAAGGTTAGGCCATTATGAACAACTAGGTATGTCCATTGTTGTTAATTGATCCCATGACGATTGGCTACAGTTCTCTGGTTTAGTATCAGGTATGCAATAAGATTGCCAAGTGCCCATATTTTTGGTGCTCAAGCAACTTTGAAAGCCATCAACACTTAGATATTCAGGTGGCATAACTGCAAAAGCATTATTGAAATAATAAAGACTCATTGTTAACACTGTAAATACTGTGAATTTTAGTTTATGCATTATCTTGCCATTAATTTAGTCTAATTACATAATCACATTTTTAGTGTTTATTTTTAATTATGCAATTACTTTTATAGCAAAATCTGCTCAAGATAAATATTAATAAATTGATAAAAACGCTAACGAAAATAATGCAAGTTGATTTAAATTTAGGTATCCTTCGTGTATTCTATTTTGATAATTTAATCGTAACTATATAAATGACTATGAATGTAAAAGATATCCGCCAAAAATTTATTGATTATTTTGTTAGTGAAGGTCATAAACATGTGCCTTCAAGTTCTCTTGTGCCACATAATGATCAGACATTATTATTTACAAACGCAGGGATGGTTCAGTTTAAAGACGTATTTTTAGGAAAAGATAAACGAGACTATACTAAAGCTGTAACATCACAACGCTGTGTTAGAGCTGGTGGTAAGCATAATGATTTAGAAAATGTTGGTTATACAGCAAGACATCATACCTTTTTTGAAATGTTAGGTAATTTTAGCTTTGGTGATTATTTTAAAAAAGAAGCCATTGAGTTTTCATGGAAATTTCTAACTGAAGTTGTCAAAATTCCAAAAGAGCGCCTTTGGGTAACTGTTTTTACTGAAGATGATGAAGCAGCTGATATTTGGTTAAATCATATTGGCGTAGATAAAAATCGTTTTTCTCGTATTGGCGAGAAAGATAACTTTTGGGCGATGGGTGATACAGGTCCTTGTGGCCCTTGTACTGAAATTTTTTATGATCATGGTGAAGATGTTCCTGGCGGTCCTCCAGGCTCAAAAGGTGAAGAGCTAGATCGTTATATCGAGATATGGAACTTGGTATTTATGCAATATAATCGCTTGCCTGATGGAGTACTTGAAGCTTTACCGAATCCATCAGTTGATACTGGAATGGGAATTGAGCGTTTAGCAGCCATTTTACAAGGAGTGCATAATAATTATGAAATTGACTTATTTCAGTATATTATTACAGCCATTGCCAATATATTAAACGTTAAAGATTTAACATTACCATCACTTAAAGTAATTGCAGATCATATTAGAGCGTGTAGCTTTCTAATAACAGATGGTGTTTACCCTTCTAATGAAGGTCGTGGTTATGTATTAAGAAGAATTATCAGACGTGCAATTCGTCACGGTTATAAGCTTGGTGCTAAAGAGGCATTTTTTTATAAAATTGTACAAGCATTAGTTGATCAAATGGGAGAAGCTTACCCTGAATTAAAAATAGCTCAAAAACAAATAGAGGCTACCTTAAAGAAAGAAGAAGAACAATTCGCTAAAACACTTAATTCAGGTATGCGCCTCTTAGATGAGGCCTTAGCTAAAATTCAAAGTGACAAGTTATCTGGTGAAGTTGCATTTAAGCTATATGATACTTATGGATTTCCAGTTGATTTGACTGAAGATATTTTACGAGAAAAGTCAATGACTGTGGATATTGATGCGTTTGAACAATTAATGCAAGGGCAACGCGATCGAGCTAAAAAAGCATCATCATTTAAACAAGACTATAGTCAATCAATTCAGACACATACTCAAACAGACTTCTTAGGGTATGCTCATGCAGTTAGTGATGCAGTTGTAGTTGAGTTACTAGATGATGAAAAAAAACCAGTAAACTTATTAGCTGAAGGTAGTAAAGGTTGTATTATTTTATCTCAAAGTCCATTTTATGCTGAAAGCGGTGGTCAAGTTGGAGATAAAGGTATAATAGAAGCTTTAGGCGCTAAATTTGAAGTTGTTGATACACAGAAAATTAATGATGCGATTTTACATCAAGGTATTGTCAAATCTGGTACATTTAAAATTGACCAAGAAGTCACAGCAATTATTGATTTATCATTTAGAGAGCAAACAGCATTAAATCACTCTGCAACGCATTTATTACATGCAGCTTTAAGAAAAGTATTAGGTCCACATGTTCAGCAGAAAGGATCATTGGTTGCACCAGATCGTTTACGCTTTGATTTTACATCAAATGAGCCTATGACATTAGAGCAAATAGAGTTAGTTGAAGATTTGGTTAATGAGCAAATTAGAAAAAACCATCTTGTTGAAACGATTGTAACAACACATGAGCATGCTAATGAAATAGGTGCCATGGCATTATTCGGTGAAAAATACGGTGATCAAGTTCGTGTGTTACGTATGGGTGATTTTTCAATGGAGCTATGTGGCGGAACACATGTTTCAAGAACCGGTGATATTGGCTATTTTACAATTATATCTGAAGGTGGTATTGCAGCAGGCATACGACGTATTGAAGCAGCAACTGGAAAAAATGCCGAGCAGAAAATAAAACAAGAAAAATTATTATTACGTCAAATTACTTCTGAGTTAAAGGCAAAGCCACAAACGGTAATTGATAAGTTAAGTAAAATGAAAACACAGCTTAAGCAACTTGAAAAAGAAGTATCAGAATTGAAAGTTGCATTAACTAAAGGTTCAGGAGTAGATTTATCAACTCAAGCAACTACCATTGGAGATATTGCAGTCTTAAGTGCTGAAGTTAAAGGTGGTGATATGACAGTACTCAGATCGCAAATGGATCAACTGAAATCTAAATTAAAACGGGCTGTGATTGTTTTAGCATCAACAAAAGATGATAAAGTACAGCTTTGTGCAGGTGTCACAAATAATTTAACAGATCAGTTTTCAGCAGGTGAGCTAGTTAATTATGTAGCACTACAGCTTGGAGGTAAAGGTGGTGGGCGACGAGATATGGCTCAAGCAGGTGGTAAAAGCCCTGAAAAACTAACTCAGGCACTTCAAAGTGTGAAACCTTGGGTTGAAAAGTATTATATTAATGCCTGATCAACTTTAAAAGAAGTGCTAAAGTTAAACTAGGGATTAAATATTAAGTATAAATATGATTAATTTTGGATGATGAAATATGCTTAAACGAGTTTCACAAGTTGCAATCTCTGTTACGCTTGGATGTATGGTGGCACCACAGGCTTGGGCAGTGAATTTGCTACAAGTCTATCAACAGGCATTAAAAAATAACTATTCGATTCGAAGTGATTATAATAGTTATCAATCAACTGCAATGGCAGAGAAAGTTAACCTTGGTGCATTATTTCCGAGCTTTTCTGTTACAGGTACAGCAAGCACAAATAACATTGATAATTTAAATGGTAGTGGTAACTATCAAAGTGTTGGTTATCAATTAAACGTTAGTCAAGTTTTATTCGATTATGGTTTGTATAAAACTTATAAAGCATCAGAGAAAACTACTTTACAGTCTTTGGCTAGTTACCGATACAGTAGGCAACAATTGATGTTAAATGTTGCTCAGGCTTATTTTAATATTTTATTAGCAAAAGATCAGTTAGAGTTTGCAGATGCCAATGTTAAAGCATTAAAAAGTGCTTTAGATCAGGCAACGGTTAAGTTTAAAGTTGGAGTTTCTACTGATACAGATGTTAAGCAAGCTGAAGCATCTTATTATAATGGTTTAGCAGAGCAAGTTGCTGCTCAAAATAATTTAGATACCAGTTACTATTCTTTGTATCAATTAACAGGTAAGCTAGAGAAAGACTTAGCACCACTAAAAACGAATATCATATATAAAGAACCAACGCCAAATAATATTAACGACTGGGTTAAAATTGCTAAAGTAAACAATCAAAATTATTTGTCACAAAAATATCAACAATACGCAGCGTATGATACCATGCAAGCAAGCTATGGTGCATTTTTACCATCGATTTCTTTAGTTGCTCAATATAACAATACTTTTAATTCTGGTGATGAAGATGCCTATCGAAGTGCAGCAGGATTAACGAATCATCCAGTGACAGGTTATGTTGGTTTATCACTTACTTGGAATATATTTAATGGTGGAAGTGATTATGCCACTAAAGTTCAAAATGCTAGATTATATACAGCAGAAGAATTTAACTCTTTAGATGTATTAAGAACATTAATTCAAGATACGCGTTCAGATTATTTGAATATTCAAGCATTTATTAGTCAGATTGAAGCATTACAGCAATCTGTAAAAGCATCTGAATTGGCATATCAGCAGTTTGTTGAGCAATATAATGTTGGTACAGCAACGATTACTGATGTATTAGATCAGTTAAAAACATTATTTGAAAGTAAAAGTAATTTGGCTGAAGTTAAATATAATTACTTTAACGGTTTATTGCAGTTAAAGTTAGATGCAGGCACATTATCTGTTAAAGACATTCAATCAATTAATCAACAGTTGCAGAATACTTAGTTTAAATTCTAGGTATGCGGTAATCAAACTAAAAACTTACTTAGAGAGATTTTTTTATGAAACATGATTTGTTTTTTGATGATTTATCAGAAACCTATATAAAATTAATTCCAGTTGACAGCCATCATTTAAATGAACTTCAATCACAAATTAGTGAAATGCAATGGCAATACCTTTTAGACGTCGGCTTTAATGCACAAGCAAAATCATTTTTACACCTGCCAGATGCAAATGGCAAGGTTGATTGTGTTTTATGGGGTGTTGAGGGGTTAAGCCAATTAGAATTATTAGGTTATTTAAAACGTTTATTGCCTGAGGGAAATTATAAATTAGATGATGTATTGAATTTAATTTCTACGCCAGAACTTGCGTATTTAGGCTTTGCTTTAGGTAGTTATCAATTTGTCAGCTACCATACCTCAAGAGCATCAAAAAGCGTTAAGTTATATTGGCCAGAATCTGACATTGATGCCGTTATTCTAAAAGAGATTGAAGCAGTCTATTTTGTTAGAAATTTAATTAATACACCAGCAAATGACTTAGGGCCAATTCAGTTTGCAATGGAAGCAGAAACAGTTGCTAAATCATTCAATGCTGACTTCGAATGTATTGTTGGAGACCAACTTTTAGCTGAAAATTACCCATTAATTCATGCGGTAGGCAGAGCTTCAATTACACCACCGCGATTGGTTAAATTTAGTTGGGGAGATAAAACAAACCCACATATAGCATTGGTAGGTAAAGGTGTATGCTATGACACAGGTGGCTTGTCATTAAAACCGACAGCTGGTATGAAACTAATGAAAAAAGATATGGGTGGAGCTGCACAAACTTTAGGTTTAGCCCAGTTAATTATGAGTTATCAATTACCGGTAAGGTTAACAGTCTATCTGCCTATGGTTGAAAACGCTATTGGGGGTAATGCTTATCGACTAGGCGATGTTATTAATGCACGTAATGGTAAAAGCGTTGAAATTTTAAATACAGATGCAGAAGGCCGTTTAATATTAGCAGATGCATTGACAGCTGCCAGTGAAACAGATGCGGAGTTAATTATTGATTTTGCGACACTAACGGGCGCATGTCGTGTCGCTTTAGGAATGGATATTGGTGCTATTTATTCAAATAATGATACAATTGCAAGAGCAATTGAAACACGTTCTGAAATTGTAGAAGATTTGTTATGGCATATGCCATTATATTCACATTATAAAAAAGGTTTAAAAGGTAGAGTTGCTGAATTAACGAATGTTAGTAGCTCACCTTATGCAGGTTCTATTGTCGCAGCACTATTTTTAGAAGAGTTTGTTGGTAATAAACCATGGGTACATTTTGATATTTCTGGATGGCGTGATACAGAGCAAGCAATTTCTGAAATAGGAGGAGACGCAATAGGGCTAAGAGCAGTCTTTGATTATTTATGTTCCAGGTATGCCTAATTATGATTGAATAATATGTATATTTAATGCATGAATGTCTGTTTCAAATAAATCTATAACCGACTGATAGATTTTTTGATGTGCTTTTAATCTAGTTAGTCCCTCTAAACTTTGTGCTTTTATTTTTACAATAAAATGACCTTTGCCTGATTTAGCACCTGGATGGTTTTTATGTCTTTGTGAATCATCAATAATTTCAATTAGCTCTGGAGATAGTGATTGGGTAATTCTTTTTTTAATCAATTCTATACGTTTACTATTATCCATATTATCTCATTTTAGATTATTAATTAAGTTAAGTAGAGAGTAGCAGCTTTTTAAAAAATAAGTCAATCATTAATGGAAATCGAATCTTACTTGACGCTTATCAATACTATCCGATAGAATGCTTTCATATCATTGATAATGACGGAGTAAAATAATCTTATGGGATTTCTACAAGGTAAAAAAATCTTAGTTGTTGGTTTATTAAGTAATAAGTCAATTGCCTATGGTGTTGCTGAGGCATTACATCGTGAGGGCGCAGAGTTAGCGTTTACCTATCAAAGTGAGCGTTTTAAAGATCGAGTTCACAAATTAACGGATAAATATAATCCATCAGCGCTTGTTGAGTGTGATGTTAGTAATGATGAACAAATCGAAAATGTATTTAAAGTTTTAAGTGAAAAGTGGGATGGTTTAGATGGAATTGTACACTCTGTTGCTTATGCACCAGCCGATCAATTAAGTGGTGATTTTATATCAGCAGTTAATCGTGATGGTTTTAAAATTGCTCATGATATTAGTGCTTATAGCTTTGCTGCTTTAGCGAAAGCTGGTAGAGATATGATGAAAGGACGAAATGCATCTCTAGTTACAATGACCTATTTAGGTTCTGAAAAGGCTATGCCTAACTATAATACGATGGGTGTGGCAAAGGCATCATTAGAAGCAACTGTTAGATATTCAGCTTTAGCACTAGGAGAGGACGGTATTAGAGCCAATGCAATTTCAGCTGGACCAATTAGAACATTAGCAGCTTCTGGTGTTGGCAATTTTAAAAAGATTCTAGATTATAATACCAAGGTTGCACCATTAAAGAAAAATGTAGATATAATGGAGGTTGGTAATACTGCTGCATTTTTATGTTCTGACTTATCTAGTGGCATTACTGGTGAGGTTATTTATGTTGATGCAGGCTATCATTGTGTAAGTATGGGAGCTATTTAATTAGATCATGAATCATGTTATTCAAGCAAAAGCACGACAATTAATTGATGTTTATTATGAATGTTTAAAAGCTCATATTCAAAGATATGGGTTTTGTGGTGAATTTATAGAGTCAGACTATACGCCAGATTTAAAAGAAACGCGCCTTTTATGTCAGTGTCGAAGTATTTTCTTTTTACTTGATTATGCAGAAATAACTGGCGATGAAACTTGCATTGAGCTTGCATTTGAGCTTTATATTGTTATTCAAGCAAATTATTTTAATGATGAGAAGCTTACTTGGAGTCAGTATCCAGGCGGGAATTCTAACACATTATATGAATATGCGTTTGTCTTATTAGCATTTACAAAATTATACAAAGTAAAATCGCTGGATTCATTGAACAATGCGATTAATCGTGTTGATGAAATATTGCAAAATGAATATATATCATTTAAGAGTAGTTTTGCAAATTTACAAGGCTCTGATGGAAGACTGTGCCAGAATGCTTTAATGCATTTATTTGAGGCTTATCTTGAAGCCTATAAAACATTTCAAACCAATCACTACTTGAATACAGTTGAATTATTATTAGATACGTTAATGAATTTATTTTTAAGTCAAAAAATGAATTTAATTAGTGAGTATGCCCCATTAGATAATGTAAATGATATTTTTGAACCAGGACATTCATTTGAATGGGCTTCCTTATTATTTGAGGCAGAAAAATTAGGTATTAAAGTGCCTACGCATAGTAAACATAAACGAATTGTTGAATCTGCTGAGAATTTAGGTGTAATTGATAATACATTGGTTGTAGGGCAATTAAAAATAAATACAGAGAAAGATCAATCACGTTTTCGCGTTTGGCCATTGTTTGAACGTTTAAGATATTATGCAATGACTGATGATCAAACTAAAATTGAATCTATTTTTAATTCGTTTGTAGAGATCTTTTTTGATACTAATAACTTTCCAATTGAATATGTTAATCAAAACCTTAAAGCAGACTTTCAGCATATTAAAGCGACAACTTCTTATCATTTAATCAACTGTTTTAAATATTTATTACCTTAATTTTTGGTTGTTAACTACTTTCTATGGTTTAATGAAATAACAAAAAACAATAAAGATATGATAAAAATTACAAAAATATAAAGAAATTGTTTTATTTTCGACTATACTAAGCACGGAAAAACACAGAGAGGCGATTAGGGTAGAAATATGAAACTAAAGTTATTGGGTTTAGCTGTTGCATGTACGATTACAACAACAAATCTTTATGCAAGTGATAGTCAAAACACAAATACTACAAATACTGATACAGATCAAACTTTAGATAATCAAGATAAACCAAATACATGGGGTGTTGGAGTTGCAGGTTTAATTTCTCCTGTGCCTTATAAAGATACATCTTCTACAATTCTACCTTTACCTGTAATTAGTTATCAGGGAGAAAACTTAAGAATTTCTGGCCCTTTTGTTAGCTATAAGTTTTTAAACTATGAATATGCTAAAACATCTGTGCAAGCGTTTTTATATCCGCAGCATTTCCGTTCAAATAAGTCAACTGATGGACAGATGAAAAGGTTAGACAATAGAAATTATATTGTGATGGGTGGTATTAATCAGAAGTTTTTAAGTCCATATGGTATTTTAAATTTCTCATTTAATGTTGATATGACAGGTCAGTCAAATGGATTTAGTATTATAACTCGATATAATATCCCATTTGTATTTAATAAAATCTTTGGTAATGACCGTTTAGTCTTAAATCCAGGTATTGGACTTCAATACAGCAGCCACTTATTAACGAATTATTATTATGGTATTTCGTCATCAGAGACAAATAGTTCAGGTTTAGAAACTTATCATCCTAGTGGTGCAATCTCGCCATTTTTTAGTTTAACAACGGCTTATTCATTTGCCAATCACTGGACTTTAGCTTTAGTAAATACATTTACGCGCTTAGATAATACAGTTTATGATAGTCCTATGGTTGAAAAACGTTATATTATTACAACTTATGGGTCAATTGTTTATAAGTTCTAAACACGGTTAGCTTAGCCAATAATGTCGCTATTAATATCACTAATTATATGTAATTTGCTCATAAGGCCGGTATTGGTTAAGTAAATATTATATTGTGCATGATTAATAAGTGGCATAAAAACAGCATTGCCATATTTTGCCTCTACAAACCAAGAGGTAATCGTTGGGTAATTTGTTAATAACTGCCATAAATCAATGCTGGAACGTTGCTCAATTGGGTAAATCGTTTTATGTTGAGTCTGTTCCATTTCTATATTATCATAAATGCCACTTAAAGTGCCTAGGCGATATAATGGTTTTAAATTTAAAAACCTAAGCCAAGGTTTTAGTTGTATTACTTGAGCGCTAAACATCCATTGATCGCCTGAAATATGATAACAGCGATTTGGTTTATTGGTAATTTTATTAGATTTAAAGTTTAAATTTATACAGTAGTCATGCTCTGTTTTTTGTGTAATATAAAGACTTGCAATAAGCGTGTTTTCAGATGCACTTTGCCATTGGTTGGTTGCAATTGATAATAAAAATAATGTACTGGATAAAATTGAAAAAATTAACGTGCTGGTGAGATGCTTTATTGTTGAGATTGTTTTTGCTTGAAAGGCACTTTTAATGATTTTATAGAATGAATAAATAGCACAGAGTGCAAAAATTAGACATATTATTTTAATGACAACCACATTAAACCTTAAAGCAATTTTTTTATTCTTTATCTAATAAGTATTCAGTTACAATATTACCATTAATTATATGCTCTTGAATGATTCTTTCCAGTATTTTTGGTGAACAAGAGTGATACCAAATACCTTCAGGGTAGACAACGGCAATAGGACCATTTTGACAGACTCTTAAACAATTTGCTTTTGTCCGGTATACATGTCCATGTTGACTTAATTGTAATTCTTGTAGTCTATTTTTTAGGTAACTCCAAGATTCAAGTGATTGTTCATGATTACAACATTTTGGTTTAGTTTGATCACAGCATAAAAAAATATGGTGTTTTATATTTTTGATTCCTAACTTTTTTATCTTTTCTTCAATTGTTAACATGATAATTATTCCTAAATTTGCATTTCATAAATTTTTTAATTGAGCTATGATATCAGATTCCAACAACAACATAAACTAGCTAAAAGAGGATGATAGTTATGTATACCAATTATCTGGCATTGATTGTGCTGGGCATTATTTTAATCATATTTGGCATTTTGCAAAAAATGAAAGTCAGTTTTGCATCTCGTTCGTTATTGTCACTGGTTGTTGGGTTAATTTTCGGTTTCTGTTGTAAGTTTTCATCCTCACTTTCGACTGACCAATCTTTAATCATGCAAGTATTAGCATTTATTGGTGATTTATATTTAAGCCTAATTAAAATGCTAGTTATTCCTTTAGTATTTACTGCAATTATACATGCAGTGGTTAATATGCGTCATCAACAAGGTGAGTATTTAACAAAAATATCAGTTAAAGTCGTCGCAATTTTATTAATTACGACAGGTATTTCAGCTTTTATTGCTTTTGCATTGGGTGTTGCATTAAATATTGGTCATGGGTTTGGAATTCCTAGTGAGATATGGCAACCGAATCATGTTAACCCAGGGATATTGGGTACGTTATTAGAGATGCTACCTACAAATCCTGTAGCGATTATGGTTAATGGTAATGTGATGGCATTGGTTATTTTTGCATTATTAATCGGCATTGCATCATTAAGAGCTTATCGTGAAAATAAAACATTGGCTGAACCATTTATTAACTTCATTCATTCAACGTTTGATGTAATAAAAAAATTAGCTAATATGGTGATTGGATTAACGCCTTATGGTGTGATTGCATTAATTGCGCATACTGTTATGATGCAGGGTATTTCATCATTACTGACAATGCTTTCATTTATTGGTGCTGTATATTTAGCATTAGTATTAGTATTAACAATGCATATACTGTTATTATTAGCAGTAGGTAAAAACCCCATTAGTTATTTTAAAAATGTCTATCGTGCTTTATTAGTTGCATTTACAACTAGATCTAGTTTTGGAACACTACCTTTTACAATGGATGCACTAAAAAGGGTAGGCGTTAATGATAGTATTGCTAATTTTGCACCAGGAGTTGGTGCAACAATTGGTATGAATGCATGTGCTGGCGTTTTTCCTGCAATGTTAGTTGTTTTAACGATGGTTGCCTCAGGTTATCCAATATCGTGGGAGTATTATATTATTGTGCCATTAGTAAGTATGTTGGCATCTATGGGCGTTTCTGGAATCCCTGGCACTGCTTATATTGCCGCTGGCGTTATGCTAACAACACTTGGTTTGCCATATACTTATGTTGCTTGGGCTATTGCTGTTGATGCAATCTTAGATATGGGGCGTACTATGACAAATATTAATGGTGTTATGGTTGCAGCAGTAGTAACAGATGCAACAACAAAAGTTGATGAAAATGCTTTTGAAGTCTCTGATGATAGTACCTTAGAAGCAAACTTAGCTAAATAATTGATAAACGATTAATTAATGGTTGACAACACATATCAGTGACTTATAATGTCATCCCGTTGGGTCGTTAGCTCAGTCGGTAGAGCAGCTGGCTTTTAACCAGTTGGTCATAGGTTCGAATCCTATACGACCCACCATTTTTCATAAAAACCTTACTTGTAAATACCATTTATAATTTTAATTATTTCAAAATAGGTTATCGATTTATATAGAAAAAAGTTAATTTAAAGAAATAATCGTTACAATACAACTAGCTTTAGTACTTTTCTTAAATAAGCAATTTTGCTAGAATAACATGCGAAGAAGATTATAATTGATAATAACAATAAGTTATAAAGAGGTATGAGAAAATGACTGAGAAAAATAAACTTGCAATGAGCATTATAGAGCGGATGTTGATTGATTCTAATATGTCATTGGAAAACTTAACAGCTGAACAAATTCAATTTGTATTGCAAACTGCAATTGAATCTGGAAAGTTAACATCAGATCAAGTGGCTAAATTAATTCAGCAAGCAATTGCTACTGGTAATATGACTGCAATGCAGCTTGCAATGATACAGCGTGAATTTGCTAATTTACAGACAGCTAATGTAAATACTAATCATCAGTTTAATGTAATATTTCAGTCTGCTAGTGATCTTCAGGTGAAAAATGCAGAGACTGCTATGAAAGAGAAAGCAGAAAATGATTTATTTTTAGCTGAGCAGCAAAAAAAACGTCAACAACAAAACAATCAAAGTTTTGATACTAAAAAATAGAATAGGGAAATTCTTTTAAGTCAATAGTCGCTTTCTTTATAATCTGTTACTATGAGCCATTATTTATATTAAATAGTTTATGATATTAAAATGGCATCTTCTATTTTAGAAATTCAAAATAAATTAAATTTGATCACCACAGAGTCAAGGGCACTTGTGATCACCTATTTGCGTCAATTAAGGGCATTAGAGAAACAACAAAAACCAATTGACCAAGAATTAGAAAGCCTCAATGAAATTATTGACTCTCTATTGGCATCTGTTGAAGAAAAAAAATTAAATCGTCCTAAAATTGCTTATCCAAAATTACCAGTTACCGACAGATTAGATGAAATTAAATCAGTTATTTCTAATCATCAAGTGATTATTATTGCAGGTGAAACAGGCTCTGGAAAATCAACTCAATTGCCTAAAATTTGTCTTGAACTAGGGTTAGGCTGTAGGGGATTGATTGGTCATACACAGCCAAGAAGACTAGCAGCAAGATCGGTTGCTCAAAGAGTCGCTGAGGAATTAAATTGTGAGTTTGGTAGTTATGTAGGTTATAAAGTAAGGTTTAATGATAAAACATCTGAGAATACCTATATAAAAGTTATGACGGATGGTATTTTACTAGCTGAGTTACAAAATGATCGTTACTTAAGCAAATATGATACAATTATTATTGATGAAGCGCATGAACGCAGTTTAAATATTGATTTTATTTTAGGTTATCTAAAACACTTATTGCCTAAGAGACCAGAGTTAAAAATTATTATTACATCAGCAACGATTGATCATAAGCGATTTTCCGAGTATTTTAATCAAGCACCAATTATTGAGGTTTCAGGTCGAACCTATCCAGTTGATATTCGTTATCATGCAGATTGGCAAGAAGGTGAATCAAGTGATAAGTCTCAACCTGAGCGTATTTTGGATGCCATCGAAGAGTTAACTTTAGATGGGAATGGCGATATATTGGTATTTTTTGCGACCGAACGCGAGACTCATGAAACAAAAGAGTTTTTAGAAAAAGCAAATTTAAAACATACAGATGTTTTACCCTTATATGCACGCTTATCTTCTAAGGAACAACAAAAAATATTTCAACCATACCATAAACGCAGAATTATTTTATCAACTAATGTTGCGGAAACTTCAGTTACAGTGCCTGGTATACGCTATGTTATAGATACAGGTAAGGTAAGGATTAGTCGTTATAACTATCGTAATAAGGTGCAGCGTTTGCCAGTAGAGCTAATTTCACAGGCATCAGCTAACCAAAGAGCAGGTCGTTGTGGACGGGTAGCAAAGGGTATTTGTATTAGGCTATATTCACACGAAGATTATTTATCTCGTAATCAGTTTACAGACCCAGAAATTTTAAGAACCAATCTTGCATCAGTCATATTGCAAATGAAAGCACTTAAATTAGGTGATATAGAAGCATTTCCTTTTGTTGAACCACCAGATAACCGCTTTATCAAAGATGGTTTTCGCCTTTTAGATGAATTAAATGCTATTGATGATAAAAAGCAATTAACAGAGATTGGTAAAATAATGGCTCAAATACCAATAGAGCCAAGATTTGCGCGCATGTTGATTGAAGCTAAAACAAAAGGTGTATTAAATGAAGTATTAATTATTGTCAGTTTTTTAAGCATTCAGGATCCAAGAGAGCGTCCTAAGGAATTTCAAGAGGCATCTTATCAAAAACATATAGCTGATCGAGATAAACAGTCTGACTTTATGAGTATTATTAATCTATGGCAGCGTATTCAAAGACAAAATAAAGCACTATCAAATAATCAGTTTAAACGTTATTGTCGTAACGAATTTTTATCCTATTTGCGTATTAGAGAATGGCGTGATATTTATCAGCAACTTAGAGAGTTAACAAATCAATTTAAATGGCCTCTCAATCAAAGTAAGGCGAATAATGATTTATTACATCAAGCTATTATCTCTGGATTATTAAGTCATATTGGCTTTAACCATGATGAAAGAGAATATCTTGGTGCAAGGGGATTAAAGTTTTATATTTTTCCAGGTTCATTTGTATTTAAAGAAACACCCAAATGGATTGTTGCATCTGACTTAATTGAAACGACAAAACTTTATGCACGTGTTGTTACAAAAATTAATGTTGATTGGTTAGAAAAACTAGCAGCACATTTAATTAAGCGTCATTATTTTGAGCCACATTGGCGCAATAAGGCCCAGGATGTTGCAGCATTTGAGCGTGTTAGTTTATATGGATTAGATATTGTACAAAAACGTATTGTTTCTTATGGTAAAATAAAACAAGATGAATCAAGAGAAATTTTTATACGTGATGCATTAGTTGAAGGTAATTTAAATACAGATGCAGCATTTTATCAGCATAATTTGAAATTATTAGATGATATCGATGATTTGGAAAATAAAGCTAGACGTAGAGATATCATGGTAGATGAAGCAGCATTATATGAATTTTATCATCAACATATTCCTGAAAATGTTTATAATTTAGCAACCTTTAAATCTTGGTATAAAGCATTATTTAAAGAAAAGCAAAAGTATCTTTATTTTGATTTCAATGATGTGGTTCAGAATGATACTTCAAATATTAATGAAAAAAATTATCCCAATTATTTTGAAACAAATGGCTTAAAGTTACCATTAACTTATCATTTTGATCCAACGAACCATGCTGATGGCATTACAATGACCGTACCACTACCACTAATAGAGCGTGTATCAGTTGAACAAACTGATTGGTTAGTTCCTGGTATGCTAGAAGATAAAATTACAGCATTAATGCGTGCGTTACCAAAGCATATACGTAAACATGCATTACCGATTGCACATTATGCAAGAGCATTAACAGAAAGTATTACCTACAACCCGAATAATAATTTACGTCAACAACTTGTCAAAGAACTTATAAGGATTACTGGCGTTAAATTTGGCTTATCGGTTTGGGATAATGTTGAGATTGAACCTTTTTTGATGATGAACTATCGTATTGTAGATGAGAAAGCTAAATTTTTAAAAGAAGGTAGAAATTTAAGGCAATTAATAACGCAATTAAAAAATAAAAATAAGCTATCTGATCAAAGTATTAATAAATTAAAAGATCAAAAAATAAGTCAACAGCTCTATCAACGCTGGGAATTTGATCGCTTAGATGATAAGAAGCAAGTCAAACGCTTTGATGTATTATTAGATGTTTATCCATGTTTGGTTGATTGTAAAGAGGGGGTAAAAATTAGCCATGAAAATACATTAGAAAAAGCACAAAAGATGCATTTTCTTGCTATTAAACGATTGCTTGATTTTGAATGTAGATATTTATATAAAACAATAAAAAATAATATTAAAAATAGGCAGAAATTAGCATTATATTTTTCACTGATTACTAAAACTGAAGAGCAATGGTTAGAAGATTTATTTCAAACAAGTTTAATTTATGCCTTTCTATTAACTGAAGAAAGAGCTTGGCAAATTAAAGGCTATGATGATTTTGAGAAATTAGTTAAACAAGGTAAAGGTCAATTAGTTGAGGTATCAGAGCAAATTACGAAAATATTAAATCAATTGATGCCATTATTTTATGAAATTAATAAAAATCTAACAGCTAAAAATATTGCCTTAGACTTAGTTAAAAGCTATCAAGATATGAAGTCACAACTAGAAGCAATGATATATCAAGGTTTTATGAGTAAAACAGATAAAAAGTGGTTTGATCGTTTATCTATATATTTATTCAGTATAAAAGAACGTATATTAAAGCTTTCACGCAACTTAAATCAAGATAAAGCGTTTATGCTTAGTGTAGATGAAATTTATGAGCAATTAGATCGACAAATAGAACAAAAAAATATATCTGATGATGATAAGCGTATTGTAGAGATTGAATGGTTAATCCAAGAGTTATGGGTTTCATTTTATGCACAGCAATATAAAACAATTCAACCTGTATCTGCAAAAAGAATTTTAAAAATAATTAATAATCTTCAATAATGCTATAAAAAAATTCACATCTAAAGTAATTTAAGTGCTATAAAAATAATAAATTTAATATTGGTTGCGATTATAGATGACTTTAGAGGAATTTTTATCTGGAGTAAGAGAGTTTACTGTTTGGGTAGCTGAAAATGATCCAGAACTAAATTATATTGCTGGTACTGGTGTTGCTTTGGCAACTGATGGGACTGTATCTAATCATTTATTAAACACACACGCAAATATCTCTGAAGGTGCATTAAATGATATTGGTAGGTATGAGATCATGGAGGTTTGTTGTATCTACAGTATGTGACTTTAGTATTGCTGTATGGGATTTTTATAAAAGTGCTAGAAAATATTGGGATTTTGATTATTAGTTTGAAGAACAATTATGTGAGTTAGATTATTTAAGTTGCAAAATTTCTGAAATTGACGATATATTAGAAAAAGAATTAATTGAGGATGATAATCAAAGAAATAAAATTTATGATCAGTTAGATAATTATAAAACTAGAAAAAATAATCTAATTGAAGATATTAAAGTCTACTCTGCTTATTATTTTTATCAAAAACTTCAAAACTCTAATTTAGATGATAAAAGAAAGTATGCTAATCAATTTGTAGTATCTTTTAATTTAAGCTTTAATAAAGCTTATGCAAAACAAAATCTTGTTAATATTCATGAAGATGATCGAAATACTATTTTAAATCAAGTATCAGCAGAAAATATTCAAACAAAACCATCTTCAGATGTGATTGAAAGAGCTCAAAATATTAAAGAGAGTTTAAAAAATGACACTAAAGACAAAGGCATTAAGCTTACTTTAAAAACATTTAGTATGGTTGGTATGACATTACTTGCCGTTGGTGCAATTTGTCATCCAATAGGGCTTGCAATTACAGCTTTAGTTGCTGCAGATTATTTATTATATTCATTTGGTCTTCCTGCAGCAAAAAAATTATGGAATAAATGCTTTGATTCATCTGAAAAAATGATGCCAGCTAACCCAGTATATAATGAAGATGATAGTCAGATAGTAGATGACCCTCCAATGTTGATGAGTAATGGAGATAATTCTAACATATCTTCAGATGAAGATTATTATGGTGATGATGAAAGCTATGCAGTCGTTAATGGATAGTTTATCTAAATTAACGGAATCTTCGCTTTAAAACCTGTAATGAATTATTTCATAATTTTAATTATATAAGTTTATGATTTGTATCTATATAATAGGTTGTCTCTAGTTATAATTAATAATATAGTTTCAAGTTTGCATTAAATTAACCATGCATTAATTAACTAGTCATATTTTTTTGTTATAATTTGCCATATATTTGCTTAGTAGGTCGCTATTTCATAGGTTGGGTTGCGTTTATAATGACGTTAGAAGAATTTTTATCAGGTGTACGTGAGTTTACAGGGTGGGTTGCAGAAAATGACCCTGAATTAAACTATATCGTATTTACAGGTGTTGGCTTAACCACTGATGGAACAGTTCCTAATCACTTATTAAATACGCATGCAAATATTTCTCAAGGCACATTAAACGGTATCGCTGCAGGATGGAATTATGCTGATGCTGCTTGCTCTATTATTACTGTAGGTGAATTATTATTACAAAATTATTTTGATGAGGTAAATGATAAAAATCGCATTGAAAATTATGCAAAAGCTGCGGTTTTAACTGCATCAGTGACAACTCTAATTGCAATGACTGCTGCAGGAATGGGTGCTTGGGGCTTTGCTATAGCAACGATTTGTGATTTTGGCATTGCTTCTTGGGATTTTTATCGTAGTGCTAGAAAGTATTGGGATTTTGATTATTGGTTGGAAGAACAGCTTTATGAATTAGATTATTTAAGCCGAAAAATCAGTGAACCAGATGTCGGTGATAAATTAAGTTATTTTCAAGCTAGAAAAACTCATATAATTAAGAATATCAAAGCTTATTCTACTTATCATTATCATCAAAAATTAATAAAGTCTGATGTAGAGGATAAAAGCAAGGAGGCTAGAGAGTTTGAAGCAAATTTTAATGAAAGTTTTAATAAAATATGTGCAAGCTATAACTTTACTCATATCAAGCGGAGTGATAAAGCTGAAATCTTAACTCATGTTTCATCGAAATATATTCAGATACCAAGAAATTCAGATAAGTTTAGAGCTAAGCAAATTAAAGAAAATCTAAAAAAAGATACTCAGGATAAAGGCATTAAACTTGCTTTAAAAACAGCAAGTATGGTTGGTATGATATTATTAGCTGTTGCTGCCTCTTGCCACCCAGTAGGGTTGGCAATAACAGCCGGTGTTGCTGCTGGGTATTTACTTTATTCATTTGGTTTTCCAGCAGCAAAAAAATTATGGAATCATTGTTGTAAAGCTCCTGAAAAAACATTATCAAAGTTTCAGTTACAAACTGATGAATTGTTGAGAGTTGAAGATAAAATTATTTCAAATAATCTTGATGATGATAAAATTGATCTTTTTGATTTGTTAAATAATAATGGTTTGTTTTATTCAAACAAAAATGCAACAAATATTGATGATAAATTTAGTTCTTATGCTAGAAGAGTTCTTGCAAGTATAGATAATGAAGAAGCTAATGATTTTCTTGACTTTTTTTATGATCAAGTAGATGAACAGCATCAGGAAGAATTATTACCCGTATTACTAGATGATTTTATAATATATAAGGATATTGGCAGGATTAGTCAATTAAATAAGTCTTATGATAATTTAATTAAAGGTCAAGCAACTAATGATCATAAATATTCTAAAGTAAATGGTTATCTTGAAGATACAATTACTGAAAGTATTGCTAAATATGCAAAAAGATTGAGACAAGATGAAACATTACCAGTTAAAATTCAGCTTGATAAGTTTAAAAAATTCAATGACTTATTAATAAAAAGAGAAACAGATATGATGGGGTTTTATTTAAATCGAAAAAATAAAATTGGTAGATTAGAGCTTGAAATTGATGTCAATGAGTTTATTTCATTTGTTGAGCATGGTCTAAATTACAAACATACACCAGCTAAGTTATTTTATAGTGAAAGTAGCTATCAGAGAGATGATATTGATAGCTTAACAATGGTTGGCTGATTTAATTATAACTGTAGTTTTTTAAGATTTAATTTATAATAAAACCATGACTTAAAAATGGAATTATATTTAATAATGCTTAGCGTATTTAGCACTACTTTTGTTTTATTCTTTACTATATTTCTTGGGATGATTTTAGGAAAAACGCGTATTTTTGATACAGGTTCAGATAAAGTACTAATTCATTTTGTTTTCTATATTGCACTTCCAATGCAATTATTTTTAAGTTGTTATAAAAGTAGTTTGGAATTATTTAATCCAGGTTATATAGCTTCTTATTTTATTTCTATGATTATCATAATTGTAATTACCTGTTTTATTAGTATAAAGTTTTTAAAAACTTCATTTGCTGCTTCTGCATTAAATACGATGTCAGTAACACAAATAGATGGTGCATATTTTACAATTCCTCTTTTTATGTTGGTATTTTCTTCAGCAGCTTTTGCAATCCCTTTAATGGCAATTCAGAATGTTATATTTTTTACATTTACTGTTTTAATAATAGAGTTGACAAGTCAAAACAATAAATTAGCTAGTAATACTAAATTTAATAGCTATACATTTATCTTAAAGCGCATCATTAAAGTAATTACAACAAACCCTATTATTGTATCTTCTATTTTAGGGTTTGTTCTTGGAGCAACAAAAGTTCCTTTGGAAAAGCATTTAATTGATGTACTTGGATTCTTGGGAAGAACTTCAGCACCTGTTGCACTTTTTTCATTGGGGTTATCATGTTCATTTAGCTTTGCACATATAAGAAATTTTGATGAGAGTATAATAGTCATAGTTCTATCTATTATGAAATTGATATTATTTCCAATAGTTGCTGTAATTATTGGTCTTTTATTTGGCTTAGATCATCAATTACTGCTTGCTTTAGCTTTATTAACAGCAAGCCCTACCGCAACGCATAACTATATTATTGCTAATCAATATAATTTAAAAGCTGAAATTCAAACATTTGTTGTTGTATTAACAACTATTCTAAGCTTTATTACAATCAATATTTGGCTGTTTTTACTGCAGTAATTGTTTATAGCTATTTATATATTATTACTTGTTATGATATAATATATTAAAATGTTTTTTAATCAAAATATAAAATAGTTGATTATGTATTAATAATCATGGGGGGTGGCATGTCATTTTTAGATGATTCCTGGAGTTATTTAGTTGAAGTATCAGCTAAAGTTCCTGATTTAGACTATATAGTTGGTACGGCTGTATCAACGACAGCTAAAAATAATGGTTTATTTCGCACATCAACACATATTGGTTCTCAGACTGTAACAAAAGTAGGTAATGGTTGGAATTATTTAGATTCAGCTGTTTTGCCATTTTTGATTGGATATTTATATTATCAAAATGAAACGGATCAAGTTAATGACAAAGTAAGGCAAGAAAACAAAGCTAAAATGGCACTTTTATCATTATCGTTTGTAACTTCTATTGCATTAACAGCGACAGGGTTTGGCTCTATTGGATTTGCAATTGGTACAGGCTTAGACTTTTTATCTGCAAGTTATGATTTTTATGATAGTGCTAGAAAATACAGGGATTATGAATATTGGTTAGAGTGTGAGTTATTTAAGTTAGATCATATCAACAGACATATAGATAAACTAAATCAGATAGATAGAGATCTTGAAGATAAAGAAAAATCTCTTTTAGATCAATTAAACAAACTGATTGAGCAGAAAATTAATATATTATCTGATATAAAAAATAATACGATTAGCCATTATCACAATAACTTTCAATCTAAATATATGGGTGCTGTAATATTACATGATGTATCATATAAAGATGATTTTGATCAAACATTAAAAAAGATAATCAATAAAAATAATTTTGAAACAATTGAATCTAATAATGATATTGGCACTTATATAACAAGCAATCAATTATCATTTAATCATGACAGTAAAGATTCTGAAGGAATCAAACAAGCAGAACAAAATACTCAAAAAATTAAATCATCTCTAAAAGCAGACTTAAATGATAAGGGTGTTATGTTGGTATTAAAAACAGCTAGTATGGTGGCAATGACTTTATTAGCTGTTGGTACAATATCTGCTGTTGCTGCAGTACATGCAAACCCCATTGGTTTGGCGATTAGTTTATCTGTTGCAGCTGGTTATCTAGTTTATAGTTTTGGTTTGCCCGCAGCAAAAAAATTGTGGAATAGCTATTGTGATAAACAAGAATCAAGCAATCAGCAAAATAAGGCTGAAGCACCAACATTTTTCGATAAAGTGCTAAATTTTTTGCCAAAAACAAAAGAAGAAAAAATAGTGCTTTCAACTTAACTTTAAGAGGCCATAGTGGACGTTACCAGATACTTTATTTTTAACTAGCTGCCAATGATCACTGTCTAAAATTAATTTAAGCTCATTTTGAGCATCTATTTCAAAGTAGACTAATCCATTGGGCTTGAGTAGTTTATTTTCAATAATAATGGCTAATAGTTTAGCCAATAAATCTTGTGAAAATGGTGGGTCAAGAAAAATAATATCGTAATTATTATCAAGTTTAGCTAAAAGCTTTAAAGCATCACCAGATAAGCAAGTTGTATTTTGGGCATTTAGTAATTTTAAATTTTTTTTAAGCTGTAAATATGCCCGATGAGATTTCTCTATAAAAGTACAAGCATTTGCACTACGAGATAGTGCCTCAATGCCAAGCGCACCGCTACCAGCAAATACATCTAGGCAATTGTTTCCAATAATATCTTGCTGTAGCCAATTAAATAGAGTTTCTCGAATCCGATCAGCAGTTGGACGTAGGTGTTGAACATTACTTGGGAAGTTAAGTTTACGGCTACGCCATTGACCACCAATAATACGTAGTATTTGATTTTTCATCGTATTAATTAAGCTTTATCTGTATGCTTGGGAATATTACCAACTGTAACGGTTATCATATGATCTAAGTTAATAATCTCATCAAATGTATCTTTGACTTGAGATTGATTTAATGAGTTAACTTTATCTATATATGTATTAAGATAATTAAGTGGTAAATTATAAAATCCAATCACACTTAATAGGCTTAATTTGCTGCGATTGGTTGCTACAGATAATGGAAAGCTACCAATCAAATAGCGTTTTGCTAAAGTTAATTGTTCTTCTGTTGGGCCTTGTTTATTAAAGTTAGCAAGTACTTGATTGATTGTTTCGATACTTTCATATGCTTTGTCATTACGCGTTTTCGCCTCGATTAAAAATACGCCTTTAACTTTCATTGTTCGAATAGCACTGTGAACACCATAGGCTAAACCTTTATCTTTTCTTACATTTTGAAATAATAGTGAAGTCATGCCATCACCACCGAGTATTTGATTGGCAACCATTAAAGCAAAAAATTCGTCACTGCCTTTTTTGATACTTAAGGTTCCTTTTAAAATGGTCGTTTGATTGGATGGGAAAGGAATATGAATGGATTCTGACTTAGTTAAGGCTTTAGGTTCTGCAATTGCTGGTGCTTGTTCACCTTTAGGCATGCCTTCAATAATTTCATTTGAGATATCTCGAGCAGTTTTTTCGTCAATGTCACCAATGATCGCAATAGATGCATTACTTGCAACATAATACTTATGGTAGAAATTAATAGCATCTTTAAGTGAAATCTCTGTTACAGACTCACTAGTTCCATCAATTGGGTGGCCATAAGGATGCTCAGGATAAAGCGCTTTGATTAAAGCTTTATAAGCAACTTCATCAGGGTATTGCTCTTCTATAGCAATTGATGTTAAATGTTGTTTTTTAGCCCGTTCAAATTGTGACTCAGGAAATGTTGGTGTAGTTAGAATTTTTTTGAACAAGTCAATTGAAGGTGTTAAATATTCTGGCATTGACATTGAGCGTAACGTAAATGTTGCAGCGTCTCGTGATGACTGTTCACTAAAATGTGCACCTTGTAGTGTTAATTGATTGATAAGTTCATCTTCATCCATACCTTTAACACCAGTTTCAAGTAAACTTGCAGTTAATGATGCAAGTCCATATTGTTTAGCATCATATGCAGAACCAGCTTGAAAGCTAATTTGAATATCAACAATTGGTACTTCATTACTTTGAATAAAATATACTTTAGCACCATTTTCTGTATGCCAACTATGTATATTAGGTTGGTGTGTTTGTTCAGTAATTTGAGATGATTTTGTTTCAGATGCGATTGCATTCATAGTTATGCTAACTCCAATAATAATCAGTAAATTTTTTAGAAGATACTTAAGTTTTAAAGACATAATTAAACCCTTAAGGTGACTCTGACTCTTTCTGTTTTAAGTACGTAACTACCATATTGTCTTCTGTTAAATATTTATTTGCAACTTGTTGTATTTGCTCAGGGGTTACTTCTAATAAGTATTTAAGGTAATTTTGAGCTTGGTTAGGATTTAAGCCAATAGAAGCAAATGATCCAAGTAAAAAAGCTTGTGAGTTTAAAGAGTCTATTGAATAGATTTTACTGGCTAATACATTTACTTTAACACGCTGTAATTCTGTGTCACTAATGCGGTCAGTTTTTAAAGTTTCTATTTGACTTAAGATTCCTTTTTCAAGTAATTCTAATGTAAAATTAGGTGTTGGTAATGCAAAAACAATTAATTGTGTTCCATTAAGCGCAAACGGTTCGTATTCTGAACTGACAGTTGTAGCAACTTCTTTTTTTCTAACTAAGTTGGTTTGTAGTCTTGATGAAGCATTACCACCTAAGATGGAATCTAATACCATAAGTGCATACGGCTCCCAGTCATGTTCAGCAGTTTTTATACTTGGGGTATTATAGCCAATGATAATAGTAGGTACTTCAACTTTAGGGCGTTTGACCTCGATACGCTGAATACCAGATGCAGGCTGTACATAATGTGTTTTTGTCTCAGGTAAAGTAGATTTTGGGATATCATTGAAATAATATTTTGCATCTTTATAGACACTTTCAGGGTCAACATCACCAATAACAACTAAAGTAGCATTGTTAGGTGCATACCATTGTTTGTACCAATTATTTAAATCATTTAATTGATATTGTTCAATATCACCTCTCCAGCCAATAATTGGATGGTGTCTTGGGTTTGATAAATTAGCTGCAGCCATATGACGTTCAAATGCATAACCAATTGGATTATCTTCAGTACGCATGTTTCTTTCTTCTAAAACAACTTGTTTTTCGTTATTAAACAATTGTTGATCGAGTTGTAACTGATGCATGCGATCTGATTCAATTTTAAAACTTAGTTTTAAATTATCTTTGCCCCAGTATTGATAATATGCAGTGTAGTCATAGGATGTAAATGCATTTTGTTGACCACCATTTTCTTCAACTAGTTTATCAATATCACCTGGTTTGAATGTTGCAGTACCTTTAAACATCATGTGTTCAAGCATATGAGAGATGCCTGTAATACCATTTGGCTCATAAGTAGAGCCAACACGATACCATATTTGTGATAACACTACTGGTGCTCTATGATCTGGTTTAACAATAATTTTCAGTCCATTATCTAAGGTGTATTCATAGACTGGATTACCTTCTGGAAGCGTAATTTCTTTTGCTGAGTCAGCATATGATGACGTCATTGACAGTAAGCTTAAAGTTAATGCAGAAGACAGTGTAGTTTTAAAAGTCATTGAAGTGATTACTCCTTTAGTAAAAAATGTTTTAAGTTTATTCTCTCATTTTTATAAATAAAAAGATAAGTACGATTATAAAAATAACACTTGGTGATGCAGCACCAATTAATGCAGGTAAGTTATAAACTTCAGAAAATGGTCCAAAGAATTGATTAATAATAAAAAAGACAAATCCTAAAAATAAACCGGCTAATATTTTTAAACCCATTGCTGAAGAACGCATAGGGCCAAATACAAATGGAACAGCCATTAACATTAAAATAATCACTGAAATAGGTTGAAATATTTTTTGCCAGAATTGTAATTCAAGTAAGTTAGTATCTTCTAAATTTTGTTTTTTAAACGAAATATATTCCCATAAAGCTATCAAATTTAAATAATCTGGATTAACACCAATCACATTAACAAGTTTGGGTGGAATTAAATTTTTCCATATTGCTTTATTTTGTTTGGTTGTTTTAACTTGATCAAAGGATAAGTCCGTTGTTGTTATATTATTAACTTTCCAACTACTTTTTTCAAACTCAGCATTATCAGCAAGTGTTATTGATTTTACTTGACTATTTTGGATGTTATAACGGGTTATGTTAATTAGTTCATGTTGTGCAAAAGAGCCATTTACATGAATAAAATCATTACCACTTTTAAACCATAATGACTGGTTTCCTGAAAGGGCAGCACTACTATCACCTGATGCTAATGCTTTATAAATATCAGCTTCTTTATTGTATTTAGGGCCGAACCATGCGCCAAGTAATAAGCAAAAAAGCATTAATAATACACTAGCAACAATAACCCCTTTTGATATTTGAAAAATAGATAAACCTGAAGCACGCATAACAATTAATTCACTATTATTTGCAAGTATGCCTAACCCCATCAATGAGCCTAATAAACAACCCATTGGTAAAATTAAATAAAGGTTATAAGGTATTTCATAGATAACATAAATAAATGCGCTCAGTGTTGTGTAATTACCGGTACCAACATCACCCATTTGAGCAATAAAAGTAAAAATAATAAATATAGCAATAATACTTAAAGTAACGATAGTAGTTGTCATCAAAACTGTTTTAGCAACATAACGTGTTAATCTCAGCATTTTAATGTCCTATCATCTTTTTCTTTGCAGTTGGTGACGTATAGTTAAATATAGGGCCATTAAGCTTTAAAATAGCAAGTAAAGCAATTAGAGCAAATACAAGGTGCACCCACCATAAACCTATCCAGGGAGGAATGAGGCCACTATCTAACCAAGACTTAGCAATTGATAATAAATTAAAATAAGCAACAAAGACAATCACAGCAGGCAAAATACGACCATATCGACCTTGCCTTGGGTTAACTTTACATAACGCAACGGCAATCATAGTCGTTACAAAAAGTGCAATTGGAAAACTAAATCGCCATTGAAACTCAGAAGCTGCTTCAAGCGAATGATCTTTCATTAAATTTGTAAAGGACATACTTTCATAGGATTGGTATCGTGAAGTATTTTCAGCCCCTGTATTTATAAACTGGGATGCTGTTTTAAATTTTGCTTGCTGGTAATTATCTTTTCCAGGGGTGCCTTGATAAAAATAACCATTTTCAAGTACAACATATTTGTTGCCTTTTTCATCAGTTTTTTGATAACCAGATGGTGCAATAATTGTAACTGCTTTTTGAGGGCTTGATTGTTTGTCATTTTGTTGGTGAATAAATACGTTATGTAGTGTGTTATCATTTGTATTAATTTTTTCAATATAAATAACCTGTTTACCATCATTAAATGTCATAATTTTTCCAGGCTGTAAAAAATTAAGTACATTTTCACTACTAACCGTGTTTTGTACTGAGTTTTTAAAGCTTAGCATATAAGGTATTAACGACAAACTAAGATAGCATTCAATCACAAACAGAAAAATAACAGGGAAAAATGTAATTGCAAGTAACTTAAGCCAGCTCATACCACAGGCAAATGCAACTGTTAATTCATTATTGCTGAATAAGCGACCATAGACTAAAAGAATAGAAAAGAAGTAGCTAACAGGCAGTAAATATGCGATATATTTGGGTAACATAATACCTAAAAGTTGAACAACTGCAGAACCAGTTAATCCACCACTAGCAGCAATGTTTAAATAACGAATAAACATATTACTGATAACAAGTACCAATAAAATTGTAACAACCGCTAGCATTGCATGAACAACTTCACGATTTAAATATCTTAAAATTTGCAAATTGCTTTACTCCGATAAGCTATCATTTCTTTCCCTTGCTTATCATAATTGAAACTTAGATCATAGCCAAATAAATTGCAAAAAAAATGCTTATTTACTTGAAAAAAATAATAAACGCTGCAAAATTGATCTTAATTCAAAATATCATATAACATACGATGAGGTGAATAATGGAGTATGTTGTTAAAAGTGGCAACCCTGAAAAACAAAGAACTGCGGCATTGGTTTTAGGTGTTTTTGAGGGGAGAAAACTTTCACATGATGGTGAATCAGTAGATAAAGCATCTAATGGGACGTTAAGTAAAATTTTACGTCGTGGTGATATTGAAGGTGGTATTGGCCAAACTTTGATGTTATTTAATATTGAGGGAACTTTAGCAGATCGAGTTCTTTTAATTGGATGTGGAAAAGAAAAGGATTTAGATAGCAATCAGTATCGTCAAATTATAAAAAAAATGGTATCAACCTTAAATGAGACAGGCTCAATGGATGCTGTTTGTTATTTAACACAGTTAAGTGTTAAAGGTGCTGATAATGGTTTTAGAGTTCGTCATGCTATTGAAGCAACGATTGAAACACTTTATAGCTTTGATCAATTTAAATCAAAAAAGAAAGAAGTTAGAAGACCTTTACGTAAATTAACGCTAACAGTGCCTTCAAGAGCAGATCTTGTGCATGCTGAAAAAGCTTTAATTGAAGGTAAAGCAATTGCAGAAGGGGTTTCTTTTACAAAAGACTTACAAAATATGCCACCAAATATTTGCTCTCCTAAATATTTAAGAGATCAAGCTAAGGCGCTTGCTAAGAATTATAAATCACTTGATTTTGAAGTATTAGATAAAAATCAAATGAAAGAAAAGAAAATGGGGGCGCTATTAGCAGTATCAGATGGTAGTGATTTTGATCCTTTTTTAATTTCTTTAAAGTATCAAGGTGCTAAATCAAATCAAAAGCCTGTTGTATTAGTAGGTAAAGGATTAACTTATGATACAGGAGGACTGTGTCTTAAGCCTTGGACAGGAATGCCGGCAATGAAAATGGACATGTCAGGTGGTGCAGCGGTAATGGGGATCATTAAAACGATTGCTGAATTACAACTACCGATTAATGTTGTAGGTGTTGTTGCTGCTGTTGAAAATTCTATTGATGGGAAATCTTTTAGACCAGGTGATGTCTTAACCAGTATGTCTGGACAAACCATTGAAGTGATTAATACTGATGCCGAAGGTCGCCTAGCATTATGTGATGCACTAACTTATTCTGAAAAATACGACCCAGATGTGATCATTGATATGGCAACGCTAACCGGTGCAATGATTGTTGCATTAGGTAATGATTTAACGGGTGTCTTTGGTAATCATAGTCCTTTAGTTAATGATTTATTAAATGCGGGTCGCCAAAGTGGAGATGTTGGTTGGCATATGCCACTTCATGAGCCTTATCAAGCACAGCTTAAAAGTGATATTGCGGATATGAAAAATTTAGGCTTAGGTGGTGCTGGTAGTACTGTGGCTGGTTTATTCTTAAAGCGTTTTGTCAAAAAATATCGTTGGGCGCATTTAGATATTGCTGGTTCTGCAATGGGTGACTTTAATAAAGCAACAGCGACAGGACGCCCAGTACCAATGATTATGCAATATCTTTTGAATCGTTTGAATGAGCGTGCTTAGCTAAGACATTTTTTAAAAGAATTAATTACTTTTTTATTTCCAAATATCTTAATTATTGATAGAATGCCACTGTAATTATTTAACAAGTAGAATAATTACAAGGTTGATCCCATGTTAAGAATAATCGAAAATGCTATTACATTTGATGATGTATTGTTAGTTCCTGCTTTTTCAAAAGTTTTACCCAATGAAGTTAAGTTAGCAAGTCGCTTAACAAGAAATCTCCATATTAATATTCCTTTAGCTTCATCTGCGATGGATACTGTTACAGAAGCACGCCTTGCTATTGCCATGGCACAAGAAGGGGGTGTTGGGATTATTCATAAAAGTATGTCAATAGAAGATCAAGCACATCATGTTCGTAAAGTAAAAAAATATGAAAGTGGTATGGTTAGAGATCCAATTACGGCAACACCAAAAACGAGTATTCGTAAATTATTAGAAATTACCCAAGAGCACCATTTTTCAGGTGTACCAGTTGTTGAAGGCAAACAATTAGTTGGTTTAGTAACTAGTCGTGATATGCGCTTTGCTGAAGATTTGAGCCAACCAATTTCAAGCATTATGACAACAAAAGAAAACTTAGTAACTGTAAAAGAAAATGCCTCAAGAGAAGAAGTTGAGCGTAAACTACATGAGTATCGTATTGAAAAAGTCTTGGTAGTGAATGACAATTTTGAGCTATTAGGATTAATTACAGTTCGTGATATTGAAAAAGCAATTGAAAAGCCATTAGCTTGTAAAGATAAAGATGGTAGACTACGCGTTGGTGCAGCAGTTGGTACCTCACATGATACAGAAGAGAGAGTGCATGCACTTGTTGATGCGGGTGTTGATGTTATTGTTGTAGATACAGCACATGGCCACTCTCAAGGTGTTATTGAACGGGTAAAATGGATTAAAGAGACTTATCCCGAAGTTGAAGTGATTGGTGGCAATATTGCCACAGCAGATGCTGCAAAGGCTTTAGTTGATGTTGGTGCTGATGCAGTTAAAGTTGGTATTGGTCCTGGTTCAATTTGTACAACACGAGTTGTTGCTGGTGTTGGAGTGCCACAATTAACAGCTATTTCTAATGTGGCTGAGGCATTAAAAGATACGGATGTACCTTTAATTGCAGATGGCGGTATTCGTTATTCTGGTGATATTTGTAAAGCAATTGCTGCTGGTGCTTCTTGTGTGATGATTGGAAGTTTATTTGCTGGAACAGAAGAGTCACCTGGTGAAGTTGAACTATATCAAGGGCGTTCTTATAAATCGTATCGTGGTATGGGTTCATTAGGTGCTATGTCAAAAGGCTCATCAGATCGTTATTTTCAAGATTCAGTTGATGCTAAAAAATTAGTACCTGAAGGTATTGAAGGTCGCGTACCTTATAAAGGAACATTAAATGCAGTGATTCATCAATTATTAGGTGGTTTACGTTCAGGTATGGGATATACTGGCTGTGATACAATTATTAGAATGAATCAAGAAGCGAAATTTGTGCAAATTTCATCTTCAAGTGTTAGCGAAAGTCATGTTCATAATGTGATGATTACAAAAGAGCCACCAAATTATCAAGTCAGGTAATTGATCGTTAAATTTTGACTACGAATTTTTTAAATCTTAAGGTAAAATACACAAAAGTTTAAAAGTGAGGTATGAAAAAAAATGACTTCAACAGCAACGCCACCTGTAACAAGTGAGTTTATTGAAGAAGTATTACGTGATGCAAAAGAAATTGTATCAGAAGCACGACTAATGCAAGCTTTTGACCAAATGGCTGAAGCAATCACACTAAATTTAAAAGATAAAGAGCCATTATTTTTATGTGTGATGAATGGTGGCTTTATGATGGCGGCAGAAGTTTTAAAGCGTCTAAAATTCCCACTAAAAATGCATTATATTCATGCAACACGTTATAATGATACCTGTTTTGGTTCTCAAATTGAGTGGATACAAAGACCACCAAAAGAAATTGAAGATCGTGAAGTTGTCTTATTAGATGATATTTTAGATGGTGGTATTACTTTGGCTGAAATTAAAAAGCATTGTTTAGCTCAAGGTGCTAAAAGGGTCCACACAGCAGTGATGTTGGATAAAAAAACCAATCGGGAACATGAAGGATTAAAGTCAGCTGATTTTATTGGTCTTGAGATTCCAGATGAGTATGTTTTTGGTTTTGGTTTAGACTATCATGGATATTTACGTAATATTCCAGGTATTTTTGCTGCAGCAAGACATCATTATATTTAATGGATTAAAAAATAAATGTTAATTGACTCACATTGCCACTTAAATCGCTTAAAATCTGATAATGGATTAGATCAAATTATTGAAAATGCTTATTCTAAAGGTGTAAATAAAATTATCTCAATTGCAGTTGATTTAGAAGAAGTTGAAGAAATTCGATCGATTGCAGAGCGTTATGAGGGCGTTTATTTTACAGTGGGTAAGCATCCAAGTGAATTTGATGGTGAATCAGTTAATTTTGAACGCTTAGTTGCTTTATCATCACATCCTAAATGTGTTGGAATTGGCGAGACAGGTTTGGATTATCATTATAACAATGAAGATACTTATGAAGATCAAAAGGCACGTTTTATCACACACCTTAAAGTAGCAAAATCTGTTGATAAACCTGTTATTGTTCATACTCGAGCTGCTAATAAAGATACCATTGAGATACTAGAAACTTATGCAAACGATTCAGTTAAAGGTGTTTTACATTGCTTTACAGAGTCTTATGAGTTAGCTAAAGTGGCACTTGATTTAGGTTTTTATATTTCATTTTCAGGGATTGTTACCTTTAAAAACGCTCAAGATTTGCAAGAAGTTGCAAAAAAAATACCTTTAGATCGTATTTTAGTTGAAACAGATGCACCTTATCTAACGCCTGTACCTTTTAGAGGTAAGCCAAACTACCCGGAATATGTTTATTATGTTGCATCATTTTTAGCAGAGCATTTAAATATTCCATTTGAAGAGTTTGCGGCAATAACAAAAAATAATACAGAAACTTTGTTTTCAATATAATTTATTGATATTCATATGGTTAATTATATAAATTCAAGTATAGCCAAATGTTAAATTAAATGGATTACCAGCTGTAGAGTTTTGTACTGAGATACAGCCTTCTGATTGAGGGTTTTCAAGGTGGTATCCAATTAATAGTTGATGGTTATTAATGGTTGTCCAATCTAATTTAATCAGGCAATTGATATAAATTGGCTGATGTGTATTCGGATCAGTTGTTTTTGACTCTAAAATAAACTGATTTGTTGAGAGTGTTGGAAAATACGTTGTACATCCTTGAGGGTTCCCAACATCACATTTTTGTGTATTTGTATCAATTGGATTGATAGGTTGATTAGCTTTAGGTGAAATAGTAGACTCATTTTTATCTGCATTATTTAAGTTAATGCCATAAGCATAATTAAGGTTAAATGAAAAGGTTAAAGTCCATGGAATAACATTATCTAATTGATGATGCATTAGATTTTGAGACTGTATTCTAACCTTTAACGATCTTAAAGTAGAGAGATCACGTGTAGATTTATTTAATTTGATTAAGTAATAACCTAATTGAGCATCTTTTGGTTTAATATACTGACAACTACCAATATCGTGGTTAAGATAGCATTTTTGATCACCTAAAATTGCCTCTTCATTTGAAGCAATTTTAATGATTCCATATTGATATTGTATCACGCCATGTATATCAAAAGTAGGTAATAAATAAGCGATCGTTGTATTAAACCCAGGTGTAACTTTTAACGGTTGTAGTTGTTTTTTAGCACTTGGGTAAAATTGGATTAAACTATATAGCTCTTCAGGCTTAATAAAATTTTGGTTACGATAAAAGGCTTGCCAATTAATCAGTACTGATGGACTGTGTGAGTAAGCATTAACACGACTGTCTCCCCAAAAATCACTTATTTGATCTTTGGCTTTTTTCCAACCATAGTATCCCCACAGTTGGTTGATATAACTTAATGCTTTAATATTGGGGTAGTCATACATAACTTTAGCTAACCAACCAATAGGATTACTACCATGTGCAAGTGTTGCAAAATAACTATTCATTGTTTCTGTGCCATCTGCTGGATAGTCTTGTGGAAACCTTGGTGAAGCTTCCGCAATTATAATTGGTTTTTTTAGTGTATTGATTACATAAGGGTAAAATGAAGTTAAGTATTGATTAATATCATTAGCTTCTTGATTAGTTGATGGAAAATAAGAAAATCCAATCCAGTCAATATCATCGATTGGAATAGGTGAATTATTATTACTACTGTTAGCTGTTACAAACTTTTTCAATCGATTTATATCTGGCATTGCTAAGTGTAAAATATAGGCAACTTTATATGTTTTTGGATTACCTGTGACTTGGCCAAGATCATAATTTAGACGGCTATGAATATATTGATAGGCTTTATTATAAAGTTCAGGATTATAATTATCGATTTCATAACCTATACGAAGAAAGACAGGGCGGTTAATTAATTGAATATAGTTAGCAAGTTCATCAATTGTAGAATCAGCAATATGATTGATATCTTTTCCATGGCTAGATTGATCCCACTTTTCTGCTAGTTGTGGTAATACCCACTGACCATCTTCACCCGCATCTTTTCCTAAATTTAATGCAAGTTGTATTGCAGCTTGAGATGTTTTTAGATTATTGATAACAGGTCTACTTTCATTTAGACTACTATTTATGCCTGACCAACCAAGTATTGCACGTCTAAAAGTATAACTTGAATTATAACCTGGTACATTACTACATTGGTAAGCTTCATTGATTTGAAACCCTGATGGTGGCTGATTACAGCTTAGGGGAAAAAAATCTTCCATATTTGCATAAGAGCTATAAGTCATGATGCCATCAAATGGATAATCTTTACCTAAAACTTGATTATAATCTAAAATTGCTGGAATATTCTGACCTATAAATAGCAATTTGCCTTGCTGTGGTTCAAATACAGATTGAGCATAACTTGTTGTGATTGCTGAATAAGCAATTAAACTGATCAATGAAATTGGTTTAAGACAATTGAGTATGTTCATTATACAATAATTCCTTTATGTTATTTCAACTTTTAATGCTTCAGTGAAACATCATTTAAGATTATATATTTGATTATTGCTGTAAATGATTGATTATTTATTAAGAAAATTGATTAACTTTTATTTAACCATACTAATTTTTAAATCTGACAAATAAGCCAATTTTATAAATTATTTAATAGTAAATTAATAATAAATAAGTAAGTCATTATCATAGGAGGTGGTAATAATGATTGTAAATAATATCAAAAATAATTTTCATGATATGGTTATGTTTTTTGATTATTTTAATATAGATAACTCAATTGCTTATAATTATGCAATCGATAAAAATAACCCTTTTGAAAAGATAATTATGGAGCAATTAGGGATAAATGAAGAAAAAATACTAAAAAAATATCAACATATACAAGCATTAGATGATTTTTTATATCACTGGAATTTAAATAATATGGAGATAATGTAATGGGAAATATGCACTATAAAATGTTAAATAATGTTGTTGGAGAACACTATACAAAAGATATTTGTAATTATTTACAAGAAAAGGGAACTGATCGTATTTTAATTCCATCTAAGTTTAAAATGAGTTCTAATTTAGCAGCAGTATTACCTGAGTCTATTTTTAAAAAACTAGTTATTGAGCTTGGTGGTATGCGATTAAGACCAATTGAGATAACCGAGAATGATCGTCTTAGAATTACTCAAAAAGCTGTTAGTATTTTAGAAAAAGAACTTACAGAAGATGAAATTGCATTAGTTTTACAACGATCTGTAAGAACAATTCGCTATGCTTATCGTTATAAAAATACAAACAATCATCTAGCTTATGACCAAGTCAAAGAGCCAATTAAACAAATGAATTTATTTGATCATTTAGATTAAAAGGGTATTTATATGACTGAATTAGAACGTCTTTGGGAATTAGAGCGTCGTTTGGCGAATCTGATTAGAATTGGAAGAATTCAATCAATTGATTTTAGCTCTACTAGAGCTAAAGTTGTTATAGGGCAATTAGAGAGCGATTGGTTGAAATGGTTAACTCAAAGAGCTGGTGATTGCCAAAGTTGGTGGACGCCATCAAAAGGCGAGCAAGTGGTGTTACTTTCCCCATGTGGTGAATTAAATAATGGCGTTATTTTACCGGCATTATTTGCTAATAATGAACCGACTAATAACGCTTCTATACATTATTATCGCTATAAAGATGGTACTGAAGTTAGTTATGATTATGAAAAGCAAAAATTAACGGTTAATGCTACGGGTTTAATTGAAATTGCTGCAGAAAAAGAAGTTAAAATAAAATCTAATGCTGCACAAATTAAGTTAAACCAAATTGACATTGATGTACCTGAAATTTCAATAAAAGGCAATTTATCGATTAATGGTAGTATTATTGTATCACAAGGTGATGTTATTGCTGATGGTAAAGCACTGAAAATGCATACCCATATCGGTGATAGTGGAGGCATAACTTCATCTGCAAAATAATATATTAAATTAGCCAAAAATGCTTAAAAATACAATTTATAATCACAATCAAGTCAACTAAAAAGATAAATTGCAATGAATGGAATATCAAAATATGGAAATAAAATGCTTGAAGATTTTGAGCATGTAAAACAAAGCATTGAAGATATCTTAACAACACCAATCGGTTCAAGAGTAATGAATAGAAATTATGGCTCTAAATTATTTAATTTGATTGATCAGCCGTTTAATCAAATAACACTGGCAAAAATATTAAATGCAACATTAGAAGCAATCTCTATTTGGGAGAAGCGTGTACGTGTTAGTCAAATTAAAGTTAATCGAAATAGCTTACACCATATTCTATTAGATATTGAATTTATTTATTTAGCTAATGGAAAGAAAAATAATTTTTGGGGTATTGTAATATGAAAAAAATAGACTTATCCAAACTACCTTTACCTGCAGCAATTCAAAAAGTCGACTATGAAGATAATTATAATTTATTGTTAAACGACTTTAAAAAGAGACTACCAGAGTATGATGCAGATATTACTTCTGACCCCGCAGTTAAAATACTTCAGTCTTGCGCATATGGCTTAACCTTATATCAAATGAGAATTAATGATGCAGTTAAATCGGTTTTGATTTCATCAGCTAAAGGTTCTGATTTGGATAATCTAGGAGCTTTATTAGCAGTTTTTAGAGAAAAAGATGAGTTAGATGATCGTTTCAGATTGAGAGTAATTAGTGCATTAGAAAAAACATCAACTGCAGGCAGTCAATGTGCATATGAAGCATTAACGATGGAATCTGATGCAAGAGTAATCGATGTTGTAGCTTATGATGATAACCATAAACCAGGCATTGCATTTATACTAATTCAAAGTTGTGAATATCAATGTGGTCGAGCATCTGAAGAATTAATTGCTAAGGTAACCAGTTATTTATCTGCACCAGAACGGAAACCTTTAGGGTGTAAAATAGTTGTTTCAAGTGTTAAGCCACGACATTATTCAATTGAGGCAAAGATTATACTTGATAAACAGTCAAATCAATCGCTAGTACTTAAAACACTTAAAGATAATATCAAATTGTTTACACAAACACGCCATCGTATTGGTCAATCAATCCCTTTATCTGAAATATATGCACGACTAAACATAGAGGGTGTTAGCTATGTTGATCAGTTAATACAACCTGTAGAGTCAATTAATACTTCAAATAGAGAAACACCTTATTGTAGGGAAATTAAAATTGAGGTAAGTGATGAATAGTTTAATGATACTACCACCGAATGCAACTAAATTAGAACAATCAATAGTTGCAGCATTTTTAAATCAGTTAGCACAAAAAGAGATCTTTATCCGTAGTCTATTTAATCCGGATGAAGCTTTAGATGTATTTCTAGTTTATTTAGCACAATTATTATCAGTAGATTTTGAATTATATCATCAAGTTTTAGAGCCAAAGAAATGTCTGATGATTAAACAATCAATTGAAATACATCGCCAAAAAGGCACATTTGGTGCACTCAAAAATGCATTAGACACTTTAGGCTATCCAATAAGTATTAATGAGTGGTATGAATCTGATGATCTAAAAGCACATACTTTTAGCTTAACGATTGATTTAACTAATCATGATCATGTCAATTTAGAAGTGGTTAATCATATGGTGAAAAAACATAAAAATATACAAAGTAGTTATTGTTTAAAGCTAAATAATAATTTGAATTTAGCCATTTTTATTTTTGCATCTTTTAGTATTGAACATACTTTTTTACTTCAAGGAGATTAAAGATTATGTATGAAATTAAACTAACTGAATCAGGTAGAGAAAAATTAGCATTAAGTTCAATTGATAAAAATACACTACAGTTAGCTAATTTTACAGTGAGTAATCAAAGTGATGATTATGCTTTATCTTCTGTCATTTTTGAACAGCCTATTAATCAAGTTGATGTTCGTGGTGATGAAATTTTAGTTAGTTGTGTAATTCCTGAGACAGTTGAAGATGTTTGGCTTAAGTTTATTGCCATATTTGATGATAAGAATGAAGTTATAGCTTGTGGTAATTTACCGGAATTTTATAAGCCTAAGTTTGAAGTGTCACCTTCAATTTGTAACTATTTAGTTAAATTTAAGTATGCTAATGCAGATCAATTGACGATTGATTTTGATTCACAAGCTTATGTATCTAAAAAAGATTATTACCAATTATCAGCATCGGTTATTCAATTAATGAGTCATCATATAGCGCATATTTGGCCTAAAAAGTAGTGTTCTTTAAAGTTAAATTATAAGGAGGTATATCATGTCAACAGTCAATGATGTCATTATAGCGGCATCAACATTAACAGAAACTGTCGCAAGTCAATGTAAAGTAATTGATGATAAATTAGCTCAATTAGATCAATTTCAAGCAGAAATACTACAAAGAGAGAAAGCCGCTTGATCTCCTTATTGGCGATTATCTCGTAATCAAATTGGAACAATAACAGATGGTATTTTAGATTATTTTTCAATCATTCATGATTGTGATATTACATTTGAAGTGATTAAAACAATCAAAACAAATGTTATTTGGCAAGATCGAGATTCACAAGAGCAAGAAATTTTAAAGGCAATGAATAAAGAAAATATTCAACATACGCTACCTGAATTCAATATCATTAAAATGACTTGGAAAAAAATTTTTGTAGAGGATAAAGGGCGTTTATTTTTTCAAATGATTAAATATCATACCTGGGTAACAAATGCTTGCTATGCAAAACTAGTTAGTGGGCATTTAAGTGGTAGTTATTTTGAAAATATTAGTGATCAATGGGGGTTATGTGGCACAAGTAAATTATTAAATCATACGTCATATACCACACCACATCCATATGCACAAAGTGAAACAGGTGAGGTTCATTTTTGTTTATTAGGTACTGTTGCTGGACGTTTTCCATTAGATAGAAATAATCCTAAATGGGGGTATTTACCCTATATACAAGTGCTAGAAGATTAGTTAAAAAAGGAGTAAGTTAACATGAAGTTTACAGATGATGAGCTAATTAAATCTAAATTAACAAAAAGAGAAGAATTACGATATACAATACATCAATCAGTCGGTGATACAGAAAGCTTATTTAGTACTGACTCTGATTTACTACAGTTGGTTGTTTTATTAATTTTAGAGATGTATACACAACTAAAAGATCATGAAATAGTTAAGCAATTATTATTAAATATTGAGCCTACGACTTTTAATCTGCTAGTTATTTTATATGAAAAGCTTCAAAACCAACAAAATATTTTTCCGATTGAAATTAAGCAGAAATACAAATTAGATCAAAAAATTATAGATGATATTATTCAACGTTATGCTTCAACAGCATCACATCTTGAGTGTTATTATCAAAAAACACAAAGCTAAATCAATGTTTAAATCAATTATTGTAATGGTGGCATCTTTTGTTTTTCTATCTTTATTTATTATAGGTTTTGCCATTGTATGGTATCAACTTGATTTGGCAAATACACAGATTAAAGAGATGGAAAAAAGTTGGCGAGACTCAGTCAATAGTGCCATGTTGGCAATGAAGTATAGGCAAAGTTTAAATGAACAATTTATTGAAGATGAAAAAGAGATTAGTCAATCTATTGATCATTGTCTTAATCAGTCTGTACCTGATGATATTAAACGCTTGCTCGCTATTTACGAGCAAACCAACAATTATTAAAAAAGATTATATACCACCATCATTAATGGCAATGAATGAATTATATTGTGAAGTTGAAAATTATCGTGATTTGGTGCTTTGTTTAAGGAGACTAAAAGATAACTTAAGTCAATGTAATTTTGATAAAAAACTCATTGGTCAATTAGTGTTTTCAGCATAAATATTAAAATTTTTGTTTTTTTAGCCAAAAACAAAACTTTATATAAAGTATAGTCATATTAATTATTCAAAGGAGGTAGTTCTATGTCAGATAGTTTTTTTCATGGTGTTGAAATAATTGAAACAGACGATGGTATTCGACCTATTCAAACTGTGCGAAGTTCTGTTATTGGTCTTATTGGAGTAGCAGATGATGCAGATGAAACGGTATTTCCACTTAATGAGCCTGTATTAATTACAAATCGTAAAGATACAGCAAAACTAGGAAAATCTGGAAGTTTAGTTGATGCAGTTAATTTAATCTATGATCAAATCGGTGCAGTTGTTGTTATTGTACGGGTTGAAAAAAGTGATAATCAACAAGAGCAAATGGCAAATATGATTGGCGGTGTTGATGAGAATGAAAAAAGGACTGGCATTAACGTATTGATGGATTCTGAAAGTAAGCTAGGTGTTAAGCCAAAATTACTAATTGCACCTGGTTTTAGTTCCGAAGTTGCAGTAGTAGAAGCATTAAAGTCAATAGCACAGCGCTTAAAAGCAATTGTGATTGCTGAGAGTCCATCAACAACTGATAGTGATGCAATTGAATATATTCAAAACTTTGATCATTCAAGAATTTATGTTGTTGATCCAAGTATCTGTATTTTAAAAAATGGTATAAAAACAGTTGTACCTTGTAGTAGTTTAATTGCTGGATTAATTGCTAAAGTTGATCATCAATATGGCTGGCACCTTAGTCCTTCAAACCATGTATTAAATGGAGTTGTTGGCGCACAACGAGCAATTGAATATAGCTATTATGAACAATCAAAAGCCAATCTTTTAAATGAAAACCGTATTAATGTCATTATTCGTCAAAATGGTTGGCGTTTATGGGGAAATCGAACAACATCTTCTGATCCAAAATGGCAATTTTTATGTATTAGGCGTACAGCTGATATGATTAATGAGTCCTTATTATATGCTCACCAATGGGCAGTTGATCGTGGAATTACAAAAACTTTTATTGATGATGTGACAATGAGTGTTAATGACTATCTACGCACTTTAATAGCACAAGGAAGAATCATTGGCGGTAAATGTTGGGTGGATGAAACAGTTAATAGCAACAATGAGATATTAAATGGACATATTATATTTGATTTTGATTTTACACCGGTTTATCCAGCTGAACGTATTACATTTCGCTCGCGTCTAACAGATGATTATTTAGAAGAAATATTTTAATGGAGGTGATAGATGATAGGAGATCGTATTTTATTAAATTTTGGTGTTTATCTTGATGGTTATGGTTATTTAGGGGAGGCATCAGAAGTACAACTGCCCAAAATAACATTAAAAACAGCAGAACTTTCAGCAGCTGGAATTTCAGGCATCATTGAAGTTGATTTAGGTAAAGTTGAAAAAATGGAATCAAGTTTTAAATTAAAAGGAGTCCATATAAAACCAATTAATGCATTAGGTTTAGGTAATTCAATACCTTTAATCTTAAGAGCAGCAATTAAAAATGCTGATGGCACAATTAAGCAAATCATTATTGAAATGCGCGGTTTAATCAAAGAAATTGATCATGGTACTTTTAATAGTGAAGATATGGGGGAAACATCAGTTTTAATGAGTGTACATTACTATCGTTTAAGTGAAGATAATGAAGATATTATTGAAATTGATCCAATGAATAATATCCGTAAAATTAATGGTGAAAACTCATTAGCTGATAGTATTAAAGCAATTAATTAGAAAGGAGATAGACAGATGGAAATTATCTTAAATGAGGATGTAAATTTACTGAATGGTATAAAAACAAAACTAGTTGAATTAAGAGAGCCAACACCAAGAGATTTGTTAAATATCAGTAATATTAAACAAGTAGAGTTTAAAGAAATTACTTTGATTTCTAATTTAACGAGTATTGATATTGAAAGTATTAAAGATATGCCAATGAAAGACTATAAAAAATTACAAAATGCATTAGAGGTGATTTATAGTGATGATGCTACATCCCCAAAGTAATCACTGAAAAATTATTTGTCATTGCAACCCAAACATCATGGCCACTATCTGAGTTATATGATCTTTCAATCTCTGAAGTTAATTACTATTTCAATTTAGCAAAACAGTGGATTCATAAAGGAATACAATCATGTTAAAAGAAACCAAATGGTTAAACCATCTAGGCTCAAGTATAAACTTATTAGATCGTATTTCCGATAAATATCAAAATATCCTAGATACAACATTAATGCTTGGAAATTCATTTGATCAATTGGGGGTTAAAGTCAAGTCGATTAATTTGGACTTTATTCAATCACCACTTGAATCGATTAATAAAATAAAAAATTCTAATCAATTAAATGATATCATTAAGAAAACATTTTCCAAAACTGAGTCGTATTTTTCACAAGCAATCGCAAATATTAATTTAAATCAGTCACCATCAACTCAAATGATGCTGCATAATCCTTTAACTGAGTCATACAATTTATTATTAAATCAATTTAATCAAATAAAATCAGAAGCCCTTTTGTCGATTCTATCAAAAGTAATGCCTTATCTATCAAGTGTATTAGATGCAGTTAATACATGGGTTATTGATCATAGTGAAATAATAGGTAATTGGCTAGAGCAGTTGATTAGTCAATTACCTGAGGCTAAAGAGTTAATTAATACAATGGGTAATGCGATAACGACTTTAGCTAGTGTTATTAATCATGTCGTTGATTTAATTGGCGGTTGGAAAACGGTTATTGCTGGGTTTGTTGGCTTTAAAGTTGCTGCATTTATTGCAACGATAATTACTGCATTTCAAAGTTTAGGTAGTGTGATTCCGATTGTTAGTGCTGCAGTTAATGGATTAACCATTGCATTACAGGCAAACCCAATTGGTGTGGCAGTTACAGCAATTGCCTTTGGTGCAATGCTAATTATTCAGTATTGGCAGCCTATCTTAGGTTTTTTTCATCGATTATGGCAAGGTATTAAATTAACTTTTATAGATGCGATTAACTGGATGAAACCAATGATTTCGTGGGTGTCTGACGCTATTTCCTATGCATATAAAGGTATTGAGTCAATTGCAGCATTTTTAGGTTGGGACATGAACTCTGACCAAACGCTATCAGATAATCATGACAATAGTCAGTCTAAAATGTTTAACCAAAATACAAAGTTCACTACACTAAATAATGATAAGGTTCAAAATATAAATAAGATAATGCCAATCAATGAAATCATTGAAAATAATCATCAAAACGATGCCCAAAATAGCAGTTTTAAGAATCATCAGAATACGACAAAAGTCATTGATGTCAAAAATTATATTACGTTAGATGGACGAAGAAATGACAATACAGAATTAATTGAATCTGCAGCATTTTCAGGGACACAAAAAGCGATTGCTTTATTTGATGTTGATGGAGGATATTAAAAAATGAAAACATTAACATTTGGTGAAGTGGTTTTTGATATTAACCAAATTACATATAGTCAGCTAGATAAGTCATTGAAAATGCGTTGGGTAAAGCATACTAGGATTAATCAAGCACCCAGATTAGAACATACTGGGATTGAATCAGAAACATTAACAATTCGTGGTATTGTTTTTACCCATTATCAGAATGTATTTGATGCGCTTAAACAATTAAATGATATTGCACTTAGTGCTAAACCACAATTTTTAGTTGGATTAGATGGTATGGTTTATGGGCGTTGGGTATTAGAAAGTATTAATGAACAAATTACAGATGAAGTAAAAATGAGTTATTCATTATCATTGATTCGTTATGATTCAGATAAGTAAAAGGACAAATTATTATGGCAGTTTATATTACTAAAGATGGTGATATGTTAGATGAAATTTGCTATCAACATTATAAAAGCGAAAGGTATTTAGTAAAAGTATTAGAAGCAAATCGAAATTTAAGTGATGCTGATTTAAAGTTAAAAGCTAATCATGCTATTGAATTACCAGATATTACCTTAGATGAATTTATATCGTTGAGGTTATGGTAAAAATGTTTGAATATCAAATCAAAGCAAATGGCAAAAATATTACCAATCAAATTAAACCACACCTTATATCAATGCAGATTAATGACGTGATTGGTGATAAGGCAGATACAATTAAGTTAATATTAACAGATGAAAATGGTTTATTGGCATTACCTACAACAGGAGTTAGCTTAAATATTTCAATATTTGAACATAATCAACTAGTTTCATTTGGATCTTTTGTAGTTGATGAAGTTTGCTATCGTCAAGTACCTACAACAATAGAAATAAGTGCGACATCAATTTCATTTGATCAGTCTTCAGACTATCAGGCCATGCACAGTCAAAAAACACGTTCGTTTTCAAATATGCGTTTAAAAGATATTATTGTTCAAATTGCTAATGAGCATAAACTAGATTATTCAGTTAGTGATCAACTAGGCCATTATTATATTAAACATATTGAACAGATAAATGAAAGTAATTTGGCTTTTTTAAGACGATTATCAAGAGAACAAAAAAGCGATTTTAAGCTAACCTATCGGCGTATACTATTTTATGAAAAAGATGCAAAAACAATATCTAATAAATCAATTACATCAATGAGTTTAAATGTTAGTGAGTTAAATTCAATTTGTTATAAGGTTCAAAAGCGTAATCATTATAATAGTATAATTGTATCTTATTATCATTTAGATCAAGCAGAGGTAAAAGAGGTGATAATAGGTAGTGATGAACCTATTTATAGAGCAACTTATGTTTATGAGTCAAAAGAAAAAGCTTTAGCAATTGCTAAAAAAATATTATCAGAACAACAAAATAAGTCAGATAATTTAACATTCACTATGCCTGGAAATTTATTTTTAAGAGCAGGACAACCTATTGTAATTAAAGGATTAAAAGAAAGTACTCCAAATAAATGGTTGCTTACAGAGGTAAATCATCGATTTAATACAGATGGATATACTACTAGTATCATAGCAAAAATCAATATATAATAATCATACATATATAAAATCAACTTTAATGATTAAACCTATTAAGTAGGGGTGTTGCAATGTTAATATTTTCTGGATATGATCAGGCTGTAGTTGATGGAAAGTCTGTGTTTTCAGCTCATTACTCAAATGAGAGTATTCAAACTTTAGATGATTTCTTCAGTCATGAATTATTGAATCAATTTAGAGAAAATGATGGAAGCTTACCTGAAAATTTAACAATATTAGGTCATTCAGGGCTTAGGACATTTTCGGGTAGATCTCCAAAAGAATTTGCTGATTTATTTATCAATGCAATAATCAAAATATCTGAGTTTCAACCTCAAGTTAAGGATAAGTTAAAGTCCATTGATATCATAAGCTGTGGTGCTGGCATGATAGCAAGGGATATAAGTTATGATGATAATTTAAGATCTTTTACTTTAAGATTTGCTAGTATGATTGAAGAACGTTTAAATAAAGAGAGTGGATTTAATATAGAGGTTAGGTCTTTTAGTAATTTAGAGTTAACGGATACTCAAATAACTGAACAGCAAATGAAATTGCAATTAATGCATTCAGCTACACCACAGTCTCATCAATTTATTGAAAAAGAATGGAGTAATGTTTATCACCAAGATCAGATTTATGCAATTAAAGTACATCCAGACACTAGCTCTAATTCTTATGTAGTCAATGCATCATTGCACAAAAGTATAAGTAAATCGACTGACTTTATGACAGAGCAAGTAAGTCAATTAGATGAACAAAATGGACAGCTAACTGAAAAGTTATTAACTTTACGCTCACAGTTAAGTGGTGTTGAAATTAATATTAGCAGTCAAATAGAAGCAAAAAAATCATTTCAATCAGTTATAGATTTTTTACCTAAAATAGGTAACTTGAGTGAAGAAACACTTCAGTTAGAAAATGAATTAAACGAACTAAAACTTGAAAAAGCTATTTTTTTAAGAAAAGCATCTTATATACAATGGAGACTTGATGCTTTACCACAAAGTTCAAAAGCAATTGCTGAAATTCAACAAAATATTTTATTGCTAAAAAGTGAACAAGAAAAATTAGTTCAGTCATTTAAGTTCATGAAACATTCTGTTAGAGATCAAATTAAAGACATTGAGCAAAATCTTAAGCCTGGTGATGAGTTAACTGAAGATGATAACTACATAAGGTTAAAAGCATCATACAATAATGATAAGCAAACAATGCACGCTAAGTATGAAGATTTAGAGTTGAAAATTATACAATATGAAACATCTATATCTAAAATAGAGAAAGCTAGAGAAGCTTACAGTCTTCAGCATAATATATCTGATATTGACGCTACAGTTAGAGCATCATTAGAAAAACAACTGTTAGAAAGTAAGACAATTAAACCAGTTGAAGATATTGGGCTAATGATTCAATTATTGAATTCTGAAAATGATGAATTATTAGAAAAAATCAGCTCTTTAGATCACAAGTTAGAGCAAGTAGAGTTAGATCAAATAACGTATGACAGCTTAGTAGAACAAAAAAAACTTATAAAAAGTAAAGCACAGGCAATTGGTCAAGATAGCTTTGATCCAGAAAACAATAAAAGCCATCAGTTAATTCAGCAAACATATGATGAATTAGTTGAAAAAATAAACCATATTACATCAAAATACGTTGATACTTTGAAAGATGGAAAATTGGTTGGTAAACTATCAGAAGAAAAAACTTTACTGTTATCCAAGCTTGAACACAATAAATCAGAAATTGTAAAATTGAAAAACGAGCCGATGTATCAATTAGAAGGTAAGATAAAATTAAAAGAGCAGCAGTTGAATGAAAAACAATTAATGTTAGCTGAAACTAAAACTAAATTAGAACAAAAAACTGAACTAGTTAAGTTGTATTGCCAAGAGAACCAACATAAATTACCAAAATTAAAAGAACAGTTAATACAAAAGACAGAACAACTAGAACAAAAGCAGTCTGCATACAAGCAAGTAGCCAGCCAAATAAAAGAAATTAGAGTTAAAGGTGAAGCTAAATTAGAAAGAAAAGAAAATCTATTAGTTGAGCAAAAATTAATTGAAGACATACTAACTCAGAATGAAACTGATATAGTTGAAAAGATCAAACCAATTATTAAAAAAAGTGAATTATTTCCTAAAATTAAACAGAAGTGGGCTGAAACAAGTGGTCAGTATCAAGAAGATGATACTAAGTTTATTAAAAATGAATTAATAGCAATATATCAATCTAAAATTAGTCAACTTGAAAGTAATGTTTCTACATTAAAAAGTAGCTTTGACTCATTGGTAGGAGTTAGAGCAACTCTAAATAGCGACGTTGTTGCATTATTAAATGATGTTGAAGAATTAGAAAGTAGTATTAATAGCTTGAATGCTGGTGGTTTAATAGATGAATATCAGAAAACGCATAATGAGCAAGTTGGAATACATAGAAAACTTTTGCAAAGTAGTAGAAAATTAGACCATTTAGAATCAGCATTTGTTTATTCAACAAACCCCAGGGAAAGTTTGGCTAAAGAAACAAATAATTTTACGCAAATGATTAGACTAAGTCGCTATAGTGAAATTAAAACGGAATACTCACAGCAAGCAGCAGGGCTTTTGTTTAGCACTTATCCAATGCAAAGAAATCAAGACTTAAGTATAAGTTATAATGCTTAGTTAAATACATATTTGGAGTATAAATATGATTATTTCAATGAAAAATTCAAATATAAATAATAAAATTATTAAACATTTAATGCTTAGTGATGGTGATTTAAATGTACAACCATATCATAAAATTTCATTAGATATAATGCAGGGCCACCAAGTGTTTATTGTTGATTTAGAGCTTGATGGTAATTTTATAAAGTTTGCAAATGCTCAGGCCATGACGAATAAATTAATACAAGCGCAGTTACCTAAAGGTGTAGAGGTGATTTATCTTTTAATTAATGATATAGACCCTAAAAAATCACTTTATGTATTTGCTAATCAATTAGCACATAATTTAAATCAGCTTGGCTATTCTTTGAACGTCAATATAATTAGTAATATTAATTATGATTTTACTTATATTCAGTTTGATAACAACTATTTTCAATTATGTCATATTGCTGCAAAAGATCGAGTTAAGTTGCTTAAGCAATTAGAAGAAAGTAAGACAGTAGTAGATGTTTATAAGCATTTTGATTCGAAGGTTACTATAGAAATATCTGATGATTTTATTACTTGGCTTGAAAAAAATACAACACCATTAGATGGAAAATAGAGTTATACAGTTATCTGAAGAGGATCAGGCTCTGATTAAACTTTCTTCTTAAGATTTAACCATCTTTGAATATTTTTCTTTTCATCATCATTTAGCCATAAGCCTAATTTACTGCGTATCCAAATTAGACCATCAAGGTCAAATGCCCATTCATTATCAATCATATATTGTAATTCTTTTTCATAGACGTTATAGCCAAAATGCTCACCTAAATCATCAGTGCTATGGCAATTTTGAAGAAAACTAAATGCACACATTCCATAGCTTGTAGCATAGCGATAGGCTTGTTGTTTATCTAACCATGGAAAATGCGCATAGATTTTTGCAAAAATATCCATTTCTGATTTCGCATCGCCTCCTGGAGATTTAGTATTGGCAGTCCATGGGTGACTCATCTGAAGAAAATAAGGTTTTAATTTATCAAGGGCGGCTTCAGATAATGTTCTAAAAGTAGTGATTTTACCACCAAAGATGGATAAAAGGGGTAATTTATCATCACTATCTTCAACTTCAAAGTGATATTCTCTTGTTACTTTAGATAGGTTTTGAGAATGATCATCGTATAATGGTCTGACACCTGAATAATGCCAAATAGCATCTTCAGGTTTAATCGGTACTTTAAAGTATTCATTGATTAAGTTACATAAATATTGGATTTCATTTTTAGTTGCTTTTACTTCTCTAGGATCACCATGATAGTCGGTATCCGTTGTGCCAATTAATGTAAAGTCATTTTTACCAGGAGAGATAAATCCATAGGGTATGGCAAAAACGATACGATTATCTTCATTTTGGAGAATATAAGCATGAGAGCCATTATATAGTTTTGGTACAACAATATGACTGCCCTGGACTAATCTAACGCTACTTTTAGAGTGTGATTCAATTGTTTTACCCAATATCTCGGCAACCCAAGGGCCAGCCGCATTGACAATAGCTTTGCTTTTTACAAGCACATGACCATCTTTTGTATCTAAAACTGCTTCCCAGTAGTCATGGGTTCGCTTAGCGGATATACAAGGTGAATTGACATAAATTTCAGCACCTAATTCTTTGGCTTGCATGGCATTTAAAACAACCATTCTTGAATCATCAATTCGACAGTCTGAATAGCTAAAGGCATAGCTAAATTGGTCTTTTAAACTTTCACCTTCTTGAGTATTTTCTAAAGATAGTCCTTTTGATTTATTAAGCGATTTAAGTTTAGATAAATGATCATATAGAAATAAGCCTGCTCTAATCATCCATTTAGGACGTAAATGTTTAGCATAAGGTAAAATAAATGTTAATGGATGAATAATATGTGGTGCTTTATTAAGTAATACTTCACGTTCTTTTAAAGCTTCTCTAACTAGTTTAAACTCATATTGTTCTAAATAACGCAAACCACCATGGACTAGCTTACTGCTATAAGATGACGTTGCAGAAGCTAAATCTTTAGCTTCACATAATACAACTTTCAGTCCACGGCCTTGTGCATCACAAGCAATGCCTGTTCCATTTATACCGCCACCAATAACAAGTAAATCAGCTTCAATTGTTTTAACGATTTGCATAATAAAATGTATAGCCTTTTAATTAATTTTCTTTTAATAAGAATAGCATGAGATTATTTTAATGTATTTATTATCAATAGTCAGAGAAATTTATTGATTAATTTTTAGATTAAGAAGCTTTCACTTTATAATAGTAGCTAATGTTAGAATTAATATGGCATTGGCCCTAACTCTTCTTCATGAGGGATTGGTAAACCTTTATACCTTCCGGTTGGGTTAGTAACCCAACCCTTAGTTATTCTTGCATAGCTTAATAAGGTTTGCTGTAGCCAAGGTAGATACTCTGTATCAGAAGTATTTAATACATGCGCTCTTGCTTCTGTATCAGAAACATTAAATCCAAGATGTTCTAACACTTTAATTGCAGTAGTTACGCTATTTGCATCGGGTTTATAGTGTCCAGAAGCATTATCTACCCATGAAATACTATAGTCATCATCAACTTCAAAATAACCTGCTGCCAATATAGGTTGTCCTCCTGCAAGTTGAGAGTGAGAACGATATTGCTCACCAGTTTTTTCATCTACAGGTAGATAGCGAAATGAACTTGTTGGTTGTGAAGTCAAAACATACATATATTTGCCTGGTTCTATGGACTCTCTGTTCTTAGCTGTAATTTCCCAGTGCGAATAACTATTAAAATCATAATGACGCCAACCAATCCAATCACCAATATATGCATTCCAATTAACTTGAAATTCAGTATTTGCATTATTTTTTTTCATAACAACCCTTAGTTTAATTATTAAATATGAAATTATTTTAAAGCAGTTTTTCATTATTGTCTGATCTTTTAAATGACAATTGAAATATAAATAGTGTTGAAATATATCCCTATATATTTTTGTATAAATTAAACTTAATTTATTCGATTTTAGTATTTAATTAATTTATATAATTATTTTATTTTTATTTATAATGATGATGTGCGTTATTTTTATGCAAATTATTTAAAACAAATCGTTATTTTTTTGACATCAAATATTTGCTATGATCAAGCATAGACAAGTTTTTATTTTATTTATATATAAACCATAAATTAGGAGTAATCTATGACAGAGAAAACAAAAAAGGTTGCTGTTGTATTATCAGGTTGTGGTCATTTAGATGGTGCAGAAGTTCATGAGTCCGTTTTAACATTATTAGCATTATCAAGAGAAGGTGCACAATATGAAGGTCTAGCACCCAATAGAATGCAGCATCATGTGGTTAATCATAGAACACAAAAGGAAGTAGTAGGTGAATTTCGCAATATTTTAGATGAATCGGCAAGAATTATGCGTGGTAATATCAAAGCAATTGATGATGCAAACTTAAGTAACTATGATGCAGTTATTTTTCCAGGTGGCTTTGGTGCAGCAAAAAATCTATTTGATTTTGCTTTTAAAGGTGATGAAAGCTTTACGGTTAATGAAGATGTTTTAAACTTTGCCAAAAAAGCCTATCAGATGGGCAAACCAATGGGCTTTATTTGTATTTCACCAATGATGATGGCGGATATTTGTGGCGCAAATGTTAATATGACTATCGGTAAAGATTTAACTGCAGCAAAAGCCATTGAAGCAAAAGGTGCAAAGCATCACCTAACTGAGGTTGATGGTATTTGTATTGATAAAGATAGAAAAGTTGTTTCAACACCTGCGTATATGTTAGGAGAAAATCCATATCAAGTTTCCTTAGGTATTGATAAACTTGTTAAAGCAGTTCTTGAATTGAGTAATTGATTCTCGTTATTAAAATACTTACACTATGCCATGAATTAAAATAGGCAACCGTATATTAAAAATGAATGATCAACTTGAAGTTACAAAAAATAAGCATAAAAAACATAAAAATAGAAGACGTCGCACTAAACGCCCTCCAGAAGGTATTTTTGAAGCTGAAATAGCCTCTTTAAGTCATGAAGGTCGTGGTATTAGCCAAATTAATGGTAAAACAACATTTATTGATTTAGCATTAAAAGATGAAATTGTATCATTTCAGTATGAATCAACGCATAGTAAATATGATGAAGCTTTAGCAGTTGATATTAAAAAAGCATCGCCTGATCGTGTAGCGCCAAAATGTAAAGTATTTGGTTTATGTGGTGGCTGTGCTTTACAACACGTATCTGCTGATGGTCAAATTAAGCTAAAAATGGATACTTTAAAAAGTCACTTTGAACATTTTGGCAATTTAGCACCTTTAAATTGGCTTGAACCTTTAATTAATGAAAATCCTTGGAATTATCGTAATAAAGCACGTTTAGGTGTTCGCTATGTACATAAAAAAGAAAAAGTTTTAGTTGGTTTTAGAGAGCGAGGTGGTCAGTTCATTACTGATATGGAGCAATGTCCAGTTTTACACTCATCTGTTGATCAACTTATTGCAGATTTAAAAGCGTTAATTTTTTCACTAAGTTTATATAGAGAAATACCGCAAATTGAAGTTGCTGTTGACGATCATAAAACTGCGTTAATTATAAGACATTTACAAAAATTCAATGAGTCTGACTTGGAGCAATTAACTAACTTTGCTAAAAAGCATGCTATTTGGTTTTATTTACAATCAAAAGGCCCTGACACAATAAAATTATTTTATCCAGAAGTAGCAGAGTCAGAAAGTTATTTAAGCTATAACATAGATGACTTTGGTATTGAAATTCGATTCCAACCAAATGACTTTACTCAAGTAAATCCTCAGATGAATCAGAAAATGCTTAATCAAGCAATTAGCTTAATGGAATTAAAATCAACGGATTGTGTGCTTGATCTATTTTGTGGTTTGGGTAATTTTAGTTTGCCATTAGCAAAGCATGCAAAACTAGTAATAGGTGTTGAAGGTGATAGTCAAATGACTGAAAGAGCGTTAGAAAATGCTAAATTAAATGGCATTAATAATGTAGAGTTTCACCCTGCAAATTTATTTGAAACGATTGATAATGCAGATTGGGCAAATCAACAATATGATAAAATCTTACTAGACCCTCCTCGTGCTGGAGCGGTTGAAATTGTCAGTCAAATTGAGCGCTTTAATGCAAAAAGAATTGTTTATGTCTCTTGTAATCCCGCAACTCTAGCAAGGGATGCTGGTATACTGGTCAATGATAAAGGATATACAATGTTAAGTGCTGGTATTATGGATATGTTTCCACATACTGCACATGTTGAGTCTATTGCTGTATTTGAAAAATAATTTAAAGATAAAAGGATAGCTGTCATGGAAGAAAAAAGTATATTATTAGTTAAAGAGACAAAAGCAGATGAAAGACGAGTTGCTTTAATTCCAGGTGATGTCTCTGAATTGATAAGCTTAGGCTATCAAGTATTTGTTGAGCATGATGCAGGTAAAGGCGCTGGCTTTGAAGATAGTGATTATCAAAGAAATGGTGCGTTCATTCGTTATCTTGATAATATAAACATAAGTGCATATCAAAAACTCTTTGAAAATATTGATATAGTCATTCGAGCAAAACGACCTGATCGCAATCGTGAAGTTTTGGAAAACCGAGCTATAAAAGCTGGCAGTATTATGATTGGTGCGCTTGATCCACAAGAGAGAAATTCATCACATATTGATGAATACCATAAAAGAGGTATTTGTGCTTATAGTCTTGATCAACTGGAATTGCCAGCAGAGCATCCAATGAATATATTATCTGCTATGAGTAAAATAGCGGGTCGTTTAGCATTATTAGATGCAATACAAAAGCATCAACTAAAAGCTAATAATGTTGTTATTATTGGAGCAGGAACTGTAGGCTTTGCAGCATTAGAAGAGGCAATTAATCAAAATTTAAATACAACCGTACTAGTTACTAATTCAGATCAAGAAGCTAGAGCTAAGAAACTAGGTGCAAAAACAATTTATTTTGATAAAGAGGCAAGTTTAGCTGATCAACAAAAACTGATTAAAGAAATTGTAGCAGATGCTGATATTATCATCACTGGAGCAAGAAAAGCCAATCAAAAAGCCCCCATTTTAATACCTAGCACAACGTTAAGTGAAATGAAAAATGGTGCAGTAATCGTAGATATGGCTTTATCAGAGGGTGGCAATGTAGAAGGCAGTGCCCATGATGAAACCATTAAATTAGCCAACGGTGTTGTGATTACTAATGTTAGTGGTTATCCAAAAGCGATGCCACATGAGTCAAGTAAATTATGGAGTAAAGCAAGCGTTCTGTTCATAAATGCTCTAACTAATAATCGTTTATCAATATCTAAGTTATAATTACTTGATAACTTATTGCTGATATTACTTTAATGCCTAGTTTTAGAAAAATACTTTGGTAGAATATTTATAATTTTTTATTAAATTCTGATATAATCCACTAAAGTTTAAAAGTATGTGATTAATTTATAAATGAGTTGTGAATGAGCTATCATCTATTATTTGCAGTGTTAGTGGTAATAAGTGCTTTATCTAGTTACATAAATTATAAATTATTTAAGTTACCAAAATCGATTGGAATGACAATTACAACTTTGATTATTTCAATTATTGTAATGATGTTTCTAAAGTTGTTCCCTTCTATTTTTACGCCTATTAATAATTTACTAAGTGGTATTGATTTTAGGAAAACAGTGCTTGAGGTAATGCTTAGTTATTTATTATTTGCAGGCGCATTACATGTGAATACAATTGATTTAAAGAAAAATCTATTATCTATTGTCTACCTTGCAAGCTTTGGTGTAGTAGCTTCTACAATTGTTACTGGTTTATTAATTTGGTGGGTAAGTGGACTGATTTCTTATCAAATATCATTGCCTTACTGCTTATTATTTGGTGCATTAATTTCACCGACTGATCCTATTGCTGTATTAGGTGTGCTTAAAACAACAAAAGCAGTTCCTAAAAAAATTAAGATGCGTATTACTGGAGAAGCCTTGTTTAATGATGCTGCGGGTATTTTAATTTTTATTTCATTATTAAGCGTTTTCTTTTATGGTGATGAGTTTAGTATTACACATATTTCATTAGGTATATTGCATGAAGCTGTTGGTGGTATTGTCTTTGGTGCAGTGATAGGATTTTTAGCAGCAAGACTACTTAAGAATGTTGATGATAAACAAGTTGCTATTACAATTACATTAGCCGTTTCAAGTGCAGGTTATATATTAGCTCAAAATTTAGGTGTATCAGCGCCGATTTCAATGGTGATTGCAGGCTTAGTGATTGGCCATCATATGAAGAAAGAACGATTTAAAGCAAGTACCATTGTTACATTAGATAATTTTTGGGAATTAATTGATGAAATCTTAAACTGTTTTTTATTTGTATTAATTGGTTTGGAAATGTTAACAATTACATTTCATATTGAGAGTATTATTTTAGGTGTCTTAGGCTTTATTGTAATATTTATTTCACGTTATATTAGTGTTTCATTTCCTAATATGTTTAGAAATATACGATTAAGGCGATTTTATTGGCGTGAAAATGTGTTAATGACATGGGGAGGGATTCGAGGTGGTATTTCAATTGCATTGGCTTTGTCGATTCCAGATGATGAGGTGATTGTCTCGTTAACCTATGTGGTTGTGATTTTATCAATTGTCTTTCAAGGTGCTAGTTTTAAATGGATTATTAATAAAGTATTCCCTCAGCAAAAGCATGATAATAAGCTCAAAGTGTAATTTGTCATAATTGCTTAATGAAAATAATGCACGTTAAATTTATATTTCATTGCAAACTATTTTATAAAATTATATAACCTTGTAAATTATTACTCAGTTAAGATTAAAGAGAATTAAATAACAATGAAAGTTTATCTATCTGAAAAGCCATCACAAGGTAGGGATATTGCCTCTGTATTAGGTTGTAATCAACGTCATGATGGTTATTTGTCAAATACAGATACGATTGTTACTTGGGGTTTTGGTCACTTATTGCAACCAGCTGATCCAGTTGCCTATGATGAAAAATATAAACGTTGGGATATGAAAGATTTACCAATTATTCCACAGCGTTGGAAATTAGCAGCAAATCCTAAAAGTAAAGCTCAGCTTAAAATAGTCAATAATTGCATTAAACAGGCGACAGAAATTGTTATTGCGACAGATGCCGATAGAGAAGGTGAGTTAATTGCAAGGCTTATTATTGCTAAATCTGGCTATAAGGGTGTTATTAAAAGATTATGGTTATCAGCACTAGATGATGCATCTATTAAAAAAGCATTATCTAGTCTTAAAGATGGTAGTGTTACTGAACCATTATTCTGGGCAGGATTAGGTCGACAAAGAGCAGATTGGATTTGTGGTTTAAGTTATACACGTGCAGCAACCTTAATTTTAGGTAGTGGTGTTAATTTGTTCTCAATTGGTAGGGTGCAGACGCCTTCAGTTAGATTGGTTGTCGAAAGAGATTTAGAAATTGAGAATTTTAAAGCAAAAGCATTTTATACAGTTACTGCAACGGTTGTACAAGATCAGTTGTCGGCTGAATTTAATTGGCTTATTCCAGAGTATGCTAAGGGAGATGATGAAGGTAGGTGTTTAGATAAAAAATTTGCCAAAGCAGTGATTGATAAATGTAAAGAGCAAAATGGTGTTATTACATCCTTAGAGAAAAAGAAAAAATCTAAAAAAGCACCTTTGGCATTATCGTTATCGGAGTTACAAAAACTTGCAAATAGTAAATATGGTTTAAGCGCACAAGATATACTTAATTGCGCGCAGGCACTCTATGAAAGGCATAAAGCGACAACCTATCCTAGAACGGATTGTGGTTATTTGAATATGGAGCAGTTTGATGAGGCTATAACTATTTTTAATACGTTAAAATCATTAAATAATGAATATGATAATTTAATTAAATATTGTGATCATACGTTTAAATCACGTTGTTGGAATGATAAGAAAGTATCAGAATCAGCACACCATGCAATTATTCCGACCAGTAATTCAAAAATTAATATTAATGCAATGAGTCGTGAGGAAAGACAAGTTTATGATTTAATTGTTCGATACTACTTAGCTCAATTTATGGGAGATTTTATTTACGATGAAACTATTATACAGGTTGAATGTTGTGATGAAATTTTCACTACAAAAGGGATTTTAGTATTAGAAGAAGGATGGAAACAGGCATTTAGTAAAGAAGATGATGAAGATAAAGATGCTAAATCATTACCACCATTTAATAAGAATGATGCCGTCATTTTAAAAGATTTAGAGTTACATAATAAAAAAACAACACCACCCCAACATTATACTGAAGCAACACTTATTTCAGCGATGAAAAACTGCGGTAGGCGAGTTGAAGATGAGAAAGCAAAGTCTATTTTAGCTAGCGTTAAAGGAATTGGTACTGAGGCAACAAGAGCAAATATTATTGAAACAATAAAAAAACGTGAATATATTAAATCTAAAGGTAAAACAAAAAGCTTAGTTTCTACAGATAAAGCTAGAGAATTAATTAAGCTATTACCTGAAGAAATTACCAGTATAGAAATGACAGCTGACTGGGAGTTAGAGTTAGATAAAATTGCAAAGAGTCAGTCAGATTTTAAAGACTTTATGCAACGAATTGCTGTTTCAGCTTATCAAGGTGTTCAAGCAATAGCTGATCTTAAAGGTAAGGGTAATATACCGATTAAGAATCCATGTCCTAAGTGTGGTGCTGAGCTTAGACGAATGAAATCAACCAAAGGAAAAGGATTTTGGTGGGGCTGTACCCAGTTTAGAAATGGTTGCCGAGTTGTATTAGAAGATAAACGCGGTAAACCAGTGCTTAAGAGTCTATGATTTATCTTTTGTAATAGCCATCTGATAGATAAAAACAGTTAATAAAGCCCATAGGTAATTAAAAACTATGTTCATTAAAAAAGTTTTTAAGCCTGCATGAATGGCAAAAAAACCACTGCCTTCAAGCGGCATTTTTACAATAAAGTTGAAAAATACAACTAAACTACCAAGAATAATAAACTTTAAAAAATTCTTTTGGGTATATAAAGAAATAATTACTAGTACTATAGCCCATACACCCCCCCAAACCATAAGTCTGTATAATTGATATTTAAATGCATCGTCTAAATGAATGTGAAAATTTTGAATAAATGAAAAGATAAAAATCAAAATAAAAGCACTGATTGCACCACTTGCAAACGAGCTAAGAATTTGATTGATTCGGTTGGTTTTAAACAATATAGTTTACTCCTATGACGTATAGTATTGTACATAATTATATGCTACGAAAATATTTAGTGTCAGCTTGTTTATCTAAAAAATTTAACACTGTATGGTTCTTAGTTGCCTAAAAATATATAGATTTATCGTATTTTTTTCAGTTTAAGTAAATAGTTAAATATTTGATAATAAGCTATTGGGGTTGCAGTGAATAAGGAAACGATATAATGCCAGAATTATTAAGACAAAATGATCATAGAGTAGTAAATCTTTCAAAACTAGGTGATGAATATGTAGCTACAATTGAAGTATTAACATCGTGCTCAAGCTTTTCAATAATAGGGAAAAGTAAAGAAGGTCAATTGATTGCATTAATTGATCATGCACCCGGTGGGGATGTGCGAAGCAATAAGCTAGATGAATTTAAAGATGCTATTATAAAACATGGTATTACCCAATTAAGTATTTTAGAGATAACAAGAGAAGATAGACTTGAGGATAGAAAGTTTGATCGTAGCCAACTTGATAATGTAAAAAAATGGGCAAATAAATTACTAGAAGAAGAAATAATTGATGGATATCAGCTCAAAGCAATGTATGCAATGAGTCCAGATTCAATACGTTATGGAAAGTCAGGAATTTATGTTGTTCATGAGGTATTTTTGGCTAAGAAAATTGATGAGCTGGTAGATGTTGAAAAAGGAAAGCTAAATGAAGTTTATGGATTAAGTGATATTCAAATAATTGCAGACCAACAAAAGACAGCTACATCATCTACACCATTTTTAGATAAAGCTGAGGAAAGTAGTAATCAAGTGAAAGATAAAAGTAATTGCTGTGTGATTTTATGATTTTTTTGACATAATTTTCGTTGCTAACTCTTCAACAGAAAGTGCGGTTGAATTTAAAAATGGAATATTATATTGCCGGTAAAGTTTTTCAACCGCTTTAACTTCAGCTTGGCATTGTTTTAGTGATGAATAACGGCTATTGGGTTTTCGTTCATTACGAATTGTCACTAGACGCTCAACGCCAATGGTCAGCCCAAATAATTTACGTTTATGTTTAATTAAGGACTTTGGTAGTGTGAAATTTTCAATATCTTCTTCAGTTAGGGGGTAATTTGAAACAGCAATGCTATGATGTAATGCTAAATATAGACTTGTCGGTGTTTTACCACAGCGTGAGACACCAACTAAAATAATTTCAGACTGATCATATTGATTTGGGCAGGCGCCATCATCAGTATTTAAACTAAAATTTAATGCATCAATGCGCTTTTTATATTTTTCGTAATCATGCATGCCATAAGCTTTACCAATGGTATGGGAGGATTCAATACCAAGTGTTTTTTCTAAAGGACCAATAAAGGTTTGGATAAAATCTAATACAACACCATTGGTTTGACGTATACGTGATAACGTATCAGGGCAGACAATGGTTGTAATGACAATTGGTGGGTTGCCTGTTTGCGCATAAATGGATTCAATTTCAGTAATTATTTTATTTACTTTAATTTCATTATTAATAAACGGGTGATTGGTTACATTAAATTCTACTTGGTCAAACTGAGATAAAAGACTTTGTGCTAATGAGTTAGCAGTAATGCCAGTACCATCAGAAATCAATAATACATCACGTTGCATAAATTTTTCTCTTAATCTTTAATTAATCTGCTTTTTCAAGATAATCTTGCGTGTTAGTATAATGGCACCTGGAATTTTTTAAAGGTTAATCAACAATGGACTACATTTTATCTTTTGATCAAATTAATATGGGTGATATCGATCGCGTTGGTGGTAAAAATGCTTCTTTAGGGGAGATGATCAACCATTTATCTGATTTAGGCGTAAGAGTACCAAATGGCTTTGCAACGACTTCTGATGCTTTTCGAGTATTTTTAGCACAAAATGATTTAGATAAAAAGATTTATAATTTATTAGATCAAACAGATGTTGATGATATCAATGCATTAGCTGAATCTGGTAGTTGTATTCGTCAATGGATTATGGAAGTACCATTTTCTGATGAGTTTAAACAAGCGATTAAAAGCGCTTATAATCAGCTAGATGATAGTAATAAAGATGCGGTTGTAGCTGTACGTTCTTCTGCAACAGCAGAAGATTTACCTGATGCGTCATTTGCAGGTCAGCAAGAAACATTTTTAAATATTAGTGGTATTGATCAAGTATTAGATGCATTACGTAAAGTCTTTGCATCATTATTTACCGATCGTGCAATTTCCTATCGCGCACATCGAGGTTTTGATCATAAAGAAATTGCATTATCAGCAGGCATTCAAAAAATGGTTCGAAGTGACCAAGGTGCAAGCGGTGTAATGTTTAGTGTTGATACAGAAAGTGGTTTTAGAGATGTTGTTTTTATTACTTCATCCTATGGTTTAGGCGAAATGGTAGTCCAAGGTGCGGTTAACCCAGATGAGTTTTATGTACATAAGCCAACACTGATTAAAGGCTTTGATCCTATTATTAGAAAAACGCTTGGAGAAAAAGCTAAAGAGATGGTTTTCTCAAGTGATACAAGTGCGGGTAAATCTGTAAATGTAGTTGAAGTATCAAAAGAAAAACAGTCAAAATTTTCAATTACTAATGAGCAAATTTTAGAGCTTGCTCGTTTTGCTGTGACCATTGAAAATCATTATGGCCGTGCGATGGATATTGAGTGGGGATTAGATGGTGAAGACGGTCAGCTTTATATATTACAAGCAAGACCAGAAACAGTTGTTAGTCGTCAAGCATCTAAACGTGTTATTGAGCGTTATAGTATTAATCAAAAGACAAATATACTTGCTGAAGGTCGTTCTATTGGCAAAAAAATAGGTCATGGTACTGCTAAAGTTGTTCACTCAGTTGAAGAGATTCATCAAATTCAACCTGGTGATGTGATTGTGACTGATATGACAGATCCAGATTGGGAACCTGTTATGAAAATAGCGTCTGCAATTGTTACGAATCGTGGCGGTAGAACTTGCCATGCAGCAATTATAGCAAGAGAGATGGGTATTCCAGCTGTTGTTGGTTGTTCTAATGCGACAGAAAGTGTTGCATCTGATGAGGTTATTACCGTATCTTGTGCTGAAGGTGATACAGGTTATGTATATCAAGGTCAATTAGACTATCAAAAAGAAACAATTGATATTGATCAAATGCCTGAGATTCCATTTAAAATTATGATGAATATTGCCAATCCTGAGCGTGCATTTGATTTTCAATATTTGCCAAATAGTGGCGTTGGTTTAGCGCGTTTAGAGTTTATTATTAATAATGCCATTGGTATTCATCCAAATGCATTATTACAAAAAGATAAAATGCCAGAAGATATTCAAAAAGAAATTGAAGAAGTAACAAGTGCTTATGAATCACCACGAGAGTTTTATGTGCAAAGACTTGCTGAAGGTATTGCGACACTAGCTGCAGCATTCTACCCAAAACAGGTGATTGTACGTTTATCTGATTTTAAATCAAATGAATATGCGAATTTAATTGGTGGTTCTGTTTTTGAGCCTGAAGAAGAAAATCCAATGATTGGCTTTAGAGGTGCATCTCGTTATGTTGCTGATAATTTCAAAGCATGCTTTGAAATGGAGTGTGATGCAGTAAGACGTGTGCGTAACCAAATGGGCTTAAAAAATGTTCAGGTAATGATTCCTTTTGTGCGTACTCTAAATGAGGCAGAAAATGTTATAGAGGTACTTAGAGCAAATGGTCTTGAACGAGGAAAAGATGAGTTAAAAGTTATTATGATGTGTGAATTACCGTCAAATGCAGTTTTAGCTAACGAATTTCTTCAGTATTTTGATGGATTTTCAATTGGTTCTAATGATATGACTCAATTAACTTTAGGACTAGATCGAGATTCTGCTTTAGTGGCAGATCAATTTGATGAGCGTGACTTGGCAGTTAAGGCTATGTTATCAATGGCAATTAAAGCTTGTAATGATCAGTCCAAGTATGTTGGTATTTGTGGTCAAGGCCCATCTGATCATGCTGATTTTGCTCAATGGTTAATTGATGAAGGTATTCATAGCGTGTCTTTAAATCCAGATACAATCATTGAGACTTGGTTATATTTAGCTAAGATGCATAACAAAGATACTAAAACTACCGTGCAGAATATAAACATGCATGCTTAATGATAAGATCACATAACTTTTTTATGTAATATTTAGATCACTTTATGTTACAATCGGGGGTAGCTATATTTTGAATGGGAGTTGTATTAATGCCAGGTACGCAGAAAATTGATCTTACATCAGGTACATCTGAATTATTTGAGCGATTACAAAAAATCAAAAAAGAAGAAGAATTTGATCAATTTCTTAAAAGCCTTAATCAGTCTGATAAGGATTTTTTAGAAAAAAATAAGATGGATCCCCAATTTAATAATGGTAAAGTTGAAATTGTATCATCAGAAGATAAAGATAAGAAATTTACTTTTGAAGAAGATGGTAAAATATCAATTGATAAGAATAGTTTCGATTTTTTTGCTAAGTCTATGTATGAAATGAACCCTGAAGCAAAATTTATAATTGAAGGTGATTCAAAACAGTTAGGACTAGGACTTGCAAGAGAGCTTATGAAAGCTGGCTTTAAAGGTGATCAAATCAATTTTGAGGACCCAAAATTACAGAGTGACTTTGAGAAAATGAAAACAGTAATGGAAAAACCTGTTTCTCAAGATAATTTAACTGAGCAGTCAAAACAAAATTCTGGAGCAAGAGATGATTTTGATATAGGGATGAAGTCATCATCGCCATCATCTTTGATGTTTGATGAAAGCCAAAAGTCACAAGAGAAGCCACGAAGCTTAGAAGCACCTTTCTAAATATTTTTATACCGATAGTCATCAATAAACTTTTTAATGCCATAGCGATTAAAAATTTCTGTTTCTTTTATACTAAAATAATCTTTATTTAATAGTGGATCTAATAATTGATCATCTTCATTAAACTGTTGTAGACCTTCTTTAGCAATTGATACAATATGCTTTAATATTTTAACATGATCACAATTAAGTCCATTTTGGGCAATAGACTGTCTTAATTGATTACTTAAAGGCATAGACTCAGTATATTGGACTAAACCATCAATATTAAGTCTTAGACCATAAGTCAGTATATTTGGTAATAAAGAGTGCTCTGGAATTTGCTGTGCTGCAATTCTTGATTCAACTGTACCATAAATTGATTTAATGCGATTGTTATACCAGATAAATCGTTCATGTAAGTGCAAATCAACTAATTCAGGCTGAAGTGTTGTTAGTGTATTATCAGTTGTATCGATAACAGTTGTTTGTTGTGTTGTTAAAAATTCATCAATTGAAGCAGTTTGATTAAACTCATAATAAACTTGTTTTTGATTAACGTTACGATAAGTTGTAATAGGTTCAAACTGTATTAGCGTATCAAAATAGTGCTTTATATTATTAAAATTTTTAGGGATACCATGGCGATTTTTATCTTTTTCTAAATTAACAATATAATCCCAAAATAACTCTCGTGGTTCTCTATAAGTGTCACTTTTAGCATTCCATAAATTTGAGTTTGCAAAAGCACCGATTAAATAGGGGGAAATTTTATTCATAGCATTTAAATAATCAATTGCGATATCAGGTGTGATATCAACATGGGTATGTTCTGCTGCACTGATGGCATTTAGATATAAGTCTTTAGCACCATGATTCAGCTTATTGTTGGACTGGTAACGCTTATCAATGGCATTAGCACGATTTTTATTTGCTAAAAATGAGTGATCTGGCATGCTAAGAGGTTGAATGCCGTAGCCTAAAATACCAATTTGTAAAGCTTCTGTAACATCGACAATTTTATTCATAATCATTTGGTTAACACAGTACAAATCCGTAATTGAATTAACTGGTGGTAGGCCAATTTCTAAAGTACAGTAACCAAGATCTGTTCCAATAATTGCATCGCCATAAGGCGTTGCTGTTTTAAAATTAATAATATCACCGTTATCATTATATTTTGCATTGCCACCAAGGGATTTAAATAATTGTTTAAAAAGTTCAGTTGTATCAGTAACCGCTTGACCAAACCTTATTTTATCAAGATGTACTAGAGGGTATTCAGACTCTTTACCAATTTTAGGTTTTGAATGTTTTTTAAAATTTTTAAGATATAGATTAAACGCATTATCAGAATTAATCCGTGTCATTTTTATTTAAAATCCATTTATTCATAAAAGTATTAATTATAACGATAATGAAAAGTAAAAGACAATCTATGCCATTTGATAACTTAGCACTTTATGACTGTGAAAGCATATCATAAATGTTTATTGAGATTTTAAGTTTTGTAGATACTCTACTAAATAAAAAACTTCAGTAGATGGATTTTTTTCATCAGTCTTCTCAGCATCGTTATGTGCTTTTTTAGCATTTTTTATGCCGTCTTTTAGTCTTGGCAATAATTTTTGAAAAATATCATTCATTTTTTTTCTATATTCAGGAAACTCTTTTGTAAGTTCAGAATAGCAGTTATCAGCAGGTGATTTTCCACTACTGGTAACATAAGGCTTTCTTTGGTACTTAAAATGTAAAAGTAGCCAATACTCAAAGCAAGGCCATGACCGTGCTGAATTAAATTTATTATTTATAATCATATCATAAGCATTATCAAATTTATGATGTTCATCTTTATCAAAAACACAGTAGACTCTATCAAACTGTTCACCTTGTTTTTTCTCAGCTGACTGACGATTTTTAGCATACTTAACAACTGATATAGGGTCTGTACCATCTGCATTAGTTACATCTATATTTGCAGTGCTTAGTTTATAATAGTCTATAAGACCTTTAAAATATAAAGGTTCAGTTTTTTCACCTTCACAAATAATAAGTACACGATCATATGGTTCACGTTTAGGAGTTTTACGTTTTAGGTCATTTGATTTTTTAGGTTTTCTTGCCACTGTTTATCCTTTAAAGTTTTCATTAACTATGCGAAGGTATGGTAATGCTCCGTAGCGACCTGATAAATATGAGCGTTCAAGATTTTCAACTCCTTTACGAGGGCTAAATTCAGTTAATGAATATAGTTTTGTACTTTGTGACTCTGAACGTTCACAAAACCATATTTGATCTCGACGAAATATATCTTGGCTTAATATTGATGTTTCATGGGTTGAAAATATCAATTGGGCAAGATGCTTATTTGTTTTACTATTATGAAATAATTGTACAAGAAATTTAACTAATAAAGGGTGTAAATGAGCATGTAATTCATCAATAAACAGAACATGCCCTTCACTCAAAGAGTTTAACCAAAAACCAGCTAAATTAAACATTTTATTAGTTCCATCTGACTCTTCTGCTATATCTAACTTAACAATTTTTCCAGAATCAGAAGTATGGGACATTGATAGTTTAATTTCTTTTGCGTCTTTATTTTTTAAGTAAGCTTTAAGAGAGCTTGGTAATAATTCTGATTCAAATATATCTGGTGACAGATCTTCTTCACTTACATTGATATCTGAAATTGCAAAGTCAGCAGCTTGCAAAAACTCTAATATCTTACCTTTTCTTTCATCTTTACACCATTCTACTGATGTTCTTCCCTTATGAGGGTAGAGACCAGTTCCTATGATTTTAAGGCTAGATTTAAACCAGTCAAAAATTGGTTTGAGTTGTTCACTATTTAACTGTACTGCTGTTGATAAAAGTAACGCATTTTTACGTGTGACTTTTCTCCATACTTCTTTATTTCCAGATAACTTATCACCAAAATGAATATCATCTTCTGTATCTAAATTACTGGATCGTTCAAACCAAACTTGTGGCCTTCCTTTTGGGAAAGCAAATAACCATTCTTCATAAATTTTTTCAGACGTTGCTGAAAATCCATACTGATATCGAATACCATTGATTAATATAATAACTTCAAATACAGAAGGTTTATCAATAGTTGATTGACTTAATTTAAACGGAATAATAACTGAGTTTAAAATTTCCTGGTCTTGGCTTGAGTACAATACAATCTCTTGCATAGCTGCTAGCGCTTTAATAAAATTAGATTTGCCACCTGCGTTAGGCCCATAAAGTACAGCAGATCGTAGGATCGGAAGTTTTTTTACTCCCTTTGCTAATTTAGGCTCTGTAACATTTTCAGTGTAGAGCTCTTTTCCTTTGCCCGCAACAAGACTTAACTTGGCCTCTTGATGAATAGAGCGGTAATTTTCTGTTGTAAATTCTATAATCATAATAAATTCCAGATTAAAACTTAAAAAATAGCAATTTTTTGCAATAATAGCATTTTAATTCTTATGTGTCACTTATTAATATAATAATATATTTAAATTACGCTCATCATAAGTTATCCAATGGTAATCCTGGATGATCAACAATCTTTTTTAAAACAAAGCTTGAGTGAACATTTTTAACGCCATCAATTTGTGTTAATTTATGAATTAAAAAATCATGATATGCATTTAAGTTAGTGGCAATAACCTTAAGCATATAATCTTGCGCTTGACCTGCAATTAAATCACATTGAATAACTTCAGGAAATTGAGTAATTTTATTTTCAAAGTGAGCCATCATTTTACGATCATGACTAATTAAACCTACAGATATAATAATCGTTAATTGAAGTCCAAGTTTCTCTGGGTTTAATAAAGCAACATAGCGGTTGATAAATCCATCACTCTCTAACTGTTTAACACGCCTAAGACAGGGAGATGGTGATAAAGAAACACGTTCTGCTAAGTCTTGATTATTAATTTTACAGTTTTCCTGCAGTAGGTTTAATATATGTTTATCTGTTCTATCCATATTAGTATCCTTTTCAAATAATGATTAAATATTAAAATATTTAACTAAAATTTTACTATATATTGAAATAAAATTCCAAATTTTAAGTAAATTAAAGAATGTTAGCAATTTCATATCAATCCATTTCTGATAAAATAATAAAAAAACCAAGATAATCATAAGGTTAGAGAATGGAAAATAGTCAAAAAATACATATCTTTGATACGACATTAAGAGATGGTCAGCAATCGCCTGGTGCTGGAATGAGTTTTGAAGATAATATTCGTTATGCTGATTATGCCGATGCACTTAAGATTGATGTTTTAGAAGCAGGGTTTCCTGCAGCTAGTCAATTAGACTTTCAAATTGTTTACTCGATTGCACAAAGAATGTTCGAAAAAAAATCAAATATGATTGTTGCAGGTCTTTGTCAGATGCGCGAAGCTCAGTTAATCAAAACAATGGAAGCATTAGCGCCACTTAAAGCATCATCTAAAGCACGCGTGCATATTTATTTACCAGTTGATCCGAATCTAGCACAAGTAAGCCTTGGCAATAAACATGATGAAAAGAAGAATATTGATGAAGTTTACCGTTTAATTAAAATAGCCAGTGATGATGGTTTTGAAGTTGAATTTTCAGCAGAAGGTTATTCAAGGCTAGGTGATAAGTTTGACTATGTAGCAGAGTTATTTAAAGCGGCAGTATCAGCTGGTGCGACGATTATCAATTGTCCTGATACAATTGGTGGTGCATCTAAACATCAAGGAGAAGATTATTTTGTTAATCATATGAACCAGCATGCAGCAATTATTAAAAATGAATTCCCTGAAAAAGATATTATTTGGTCTGTTCATTGCCATAATGACTTTGGTTTAGCTTTAGAAAATTCGGTTAATGGTGTTTTTGACGGGCCTGCAAGACAGATAGAATGTTGTATTAATGGTGTCGGAGAGCGAGCTGGAAACGCAGCATTAGAACAGTGCGTGATGTATATTGATTCATTTGGAAAACAAAAGGATATTCAATATTATACAGGTATTAATATTAATGGCTTAAAAGAAGTATCTGATTATATTGCACAAAAAATGCTACCAAAACAACCACACTCACCAATTGTAGGTGTTAATGCAGCTAGGCATACTTCAGGTGGCCATACTAATGCCATATTAAAAAATCCATTAGCATATCAACCATTTGATCCAAAAAGTATTGGTAGTGAAATATCATTTGTCTTTGGGCCATTATCAGGTGGTAATCACGCAAAAAAAATTATTGAAAAATTTGGTTATGTTTGTGAAGAAAATGAAAAAGCACGAATTGCCCAAGAAATTAAAAATCATTATCATGAACGACGTAAAGGCATTACTGATTTGGAATTAATTTCCGCTTATAAGTTAATTCGTTCACCAATTCAGCCATCAAAAATATTTTATGGAAAATCTGAATCTGATATTGGTTATTTTGAAATTCAAGGTAGGTTTTTTGACCAAGAAGATATACGTGTTTGCATGCAAGGTGAAAATTCAGCTTTAGCAGCATTAGTAAACTCAGTATTATCTTATATTCCAGGTGTGGATATTATTGATTACTACTCTAAGTCTTTAACAGATACAGGAACTTATTCTACAGCTGAAACTACGGTAATTATCAGTGCTGAAAAACATAAAAACTATAAAGGTATCGCGAAGGATTCGGATATTGAAATATCAGCACTCAAAGCATTTATTGATGCAGCAAATCAATTGTATATAGATAAAAATTTTCTTAAATCAACACATATTTCTACAGTATAAAGAAGGTTAAGTAATTATGAATAAAAACATTATTGATAAAATTTGGGATCGTCATATCGTTAGTCAAAAGCATGGCTTTCCAGATGTACTTTATATTGATCGAATGTTGATGCATGAAGTAACCTCTGCGCAAGCATTCGATCAATTAAATGAAAAAAATATTCCAGTTAGAAACCCAAAATCAATTCTAGCAACGATCGATCATAGTATTTCAACATCACCAGTTAATCGCTCTAGTTTTAATGATAAGCAAGCTCAAATGCAAGTGAATCAATTAAGAGAGAATGTTAAACACCATGGAATCGATTTTTTTGACTTTGACAGTAACTATCAAGGTATTGTCCATGTCATGGGGCCTGATCTAGGTTTTATTTGGCCAGGCATGACGGTTGTTTGTGGTGACTCTCATACATCAACGCATGGTGCATTTGGTAGTTTAGCTTTTGGTGTTGGTACTTCAGAAGTAGGGCATGTATTAGCAACGAATTGTATCTTACAAAAACGTCCAAAAACGATGAAAGTAGAATTTAAGGGTATACCTTCAAAACATACATCAGCTAAAGATGTTATTATGAAATTAATCGCAACGATTGGTATTGGTGGTGCTAGCGGTTATGTCATTGAATATACCGGAGCTGTGATTGATTCTATGTCAATGGAAGGGCGTATGACATTATGTAATATGTCAATTGAATGTGGCGCGCGCGCTGGTCTTATAGCACCTGATGAAAAAACATTTGCTCATATCAAAGGCAGAAAATATGGACCAGAGACAGCTCAGTGGGATGAAATAGTTTCGCAATGGAAGCAATTAAAAAGTGATCCAGATGCAAGTTATGATAAAATCATTAGTATCGATATTAATGCTTTAGAACCGATGGTTACTTGGGGCATTAATCCACAGCATGCAACAAGTATTACAGATAAGATTCCTCAATTATCTACGATTAAGAAAAATCAGCAAAAATTAGCACAAGAAGCCTATAATTACACACAATTTGCAGAAAATGAAGTCATTTCAGAGAAATCGATACAATGGGCTTTTGTTGGTAGTTGTACGAATGGGCGTATTGAAGATTTACGACAAGTAGCAGGAATTCTTAAAGGTAGAAAAGTATCAAGTCATGTTACGATGTATATTGTCCCGGGTTCTGAACAGGTAAGAAATCAGGCAATTAGTGAAGGACTAGATAAAATATTTACTCAAGCAGGAGCACAATTCCGTATGCCAGGGTGTTCAATGTGTTTAGCGATGAATGAAGATAAAGTACCAAAGGGAGAGCGTTGCATTAGTACTTCTAATCGTAATTTTATTGGTCGTCAAGGTAGCGGTAGCATCACACATTTAGCATCGCCAGAGACAGTAGCATCAAGTGCAGTTATGGGAAAAATTTCAAGTTATCAAATGTTGGTTGAGTCAGAGGTGAATGTATGAAAGCATTTTCAAAAGTTACAAGTAGAGCAATTCCAATGTGGTTAAGTGATGTTGATACCGACATGATAATTCCAGCTCAATACTTAACGCAAATAACAAAAAGTGGTTATGGTGAGTATTTATTTGCCCGCTTAAAAGAGAAAGAAGGTTTTGTTTTTAATCAATCTTGTTATAAAGGTGCGAAAATTTTATTATCAGGCGCTAATTTTGGCTGTGGTTCATCAAGGGAGCATGCAGTATGGGCATTACAACAGGCAGGAATTAAAGTGATTATTGCTCCTTCATTTTCTGATATCTTTTTTAATAATGCAGCTAAAAATGGCTTATTATTAGTTGAACTTGATAGTAAATCTATTGAGTCATTTGTAATACAGGCAGAGAAGGATAACTTAGAAATAACAGTCAATTTAGAAAATTTAGAAGTGATTGTTGATGGTAAAGTTTATCCATTTCAATATGATCCATTTCGTCGTGAATGTTTATTAAAGGGTCAAGGTGATTTGGAATACTTACTAGCACAAGAATCATGTATATCAAATTATGAAAATAATAAACAAAAGGTAGTAATTTAATGGATAAAAAAATTGCGATATTAGCTGGTGACGGTATTGGACCAGAAGTAATGACATCTGCTATAGAAGTATTAAAAGCAATTGAAAAAAAATATAATCATCAATTTATTTATGAAGAAGGATTAATTGGTGGTAGTGCATATGATCAGTATCAAAACCACTGTCCAGAAGAGACTATAAATATTTGTAAAAATGCCGATGCGATCTTATTTGGTTCAGTTGGTGGGCCTGTAGATGCTCAGCATATTACAAAATGGAAAAACTGTGAAGCTAATAGTATTCTTGCATTGAGAAAGCATTTTAAGTTTGCTATTAATATTCGCCCCATCCAGATTTTTTCTGCACTTAAAGAAAATAGCCCATTAAGTGAAAACGCTATTGGTGATGATGTTAATATTGAAATTTTTAGAGAGCTATCAGCAGATATCTATTTTGGTGAGCACAAGCGGTTTGTTAATAATCAAGGTATCCGCTGTGCAACAGATGTTGCAGAGTATGATGAAAATACAATAAGAACTATTGTAAAAGCAGCATTTAGCCGCGCACAAGTAAGAAAGAAAAAATTAACCTCAGTTGATAAGGCTAATGTATTGGATACTTCTCGCCTTTGGCGTGAAATCGTTATAGAAGAAGCAGTAAATTATCCAGATATTACAGTTAATCATATGTATGTTGATAACTGTGCAATGCAAATGGTATTAAATCCACGCCAATTTGATGTGATGGTTACAAGTAATTTATTTGGTGATATTTTATCTGATTTAGGTTCGGTATTACCTGGTTCAATTGGTCTTGTGCCTTCAGTTAGTTTAAATGATGATGGTTTTGGTCTATATGAGCCATCCGGTGGCTCAGCCTATGATTTAATGGGCCAAAATATTGCCAACCCAACAGCACAGATTTTATCTGCAAGTTTAATGCTTGCTTATTCATTTGGCCTGTTTGATGAAGCGAATAATATTAATTTTGCAATTGAGCATGTATTTGAGCAGGGTTATAAAACAGCAGATGTTAATCGTAACTCTCAAAAGAAAGCAATATCAACAACTGAATTTACACAAAAAGTGGTTGCTGAGATCCTTAATGACTCTGATGAAATGATTAATAGTGATAATAAATCAGGCGCTATTAGTGTTTAGAGTTTATGATATATCCAAAGGTACAATAAATTGCGTCTTTACATAAAGATTATAATTCTTTTGTATTGACTTGTTGAACGTTGACAACGCAACCTACCAGTCTTTCAGCAAGTTTTTCAACTAAGCTGTCTGTCGATTCAATGGTTTTATGGGTATAGGCATCAAATGGATATTTTGATTCTTTACCGTCAATTGTGACATAAATATCACCTAATAATTCCCAGCGATTTAAAACAAAACTATGATTTAATGCATCAAATTTTACTGAGATAACTGGTAAATCTTTAGCTTGTTCAATACTTGTGACTTTAGTAACTTTAAGATTATCTTTTTTAAATGCAGCTTCCAATGATTGATAGAAGAGGTTACGATATTTTTTAGCTAATGGCTTCTTAGTATCTTGATCTTTCATGCTCATATTATCTGGAACAATTAATGCGTATTGACTATAAGTTAATTGTGGGCAGTGTTTAAACTCAACATCAGTTGGTCTTAATTGACCACCAACTTTACGAGCAGCAGTAACACATCCAGTAACAGATGCTATACATAATGAAATTGCTGCATACTTTATAATAGTCTTATAATTCATAAAATTTCCTTTGCTTATAAAGATAAATTGTTATGCTTCAATTTTTAATATAATCAAATGCTAAAGTCAATTGTACTACATGCTATGATTAATTAGGTTGATCTCGTAAATGATATTTTTTTAAGCCAAGCCAAATAGGTATGATCGTAATAAGAGAAAATAAAGCAATTAAATAAAACCATTGATCAGCTGGTAGTTTAAAAGTGGTATCTGACACAAATAAGGTGGCATAAATAAAAAATACCCCTAAGCCACTTAAACCATTAAAAAAGCCTTCTGCTTTACCTTGTAATTGAATATCTGTATTTTTTTGCGCTAATGTGACAACTAGTGCCCAGGATGAAAGCATAATACCTACTAGAAAATATAAACCAAAAGCTGCCCAAACAGAGCGATTAAGTGCCATTAAAGTAAATAATATAATACACATAATGAGTGCAAAAATAGCAATTTTTGCCTCACCATAACGACCAGCATAGGCAGGCAATACAAGATTGCCAACAATAAACCCAGCTGAAAAGCCAATTTCAATAATACCAAATTCTAGTGATGAAGCATGAAGAACATTTTTCACATACGGTGCAATAAATGTTGGTGTTGTCATAAAAATCGCAGTCATTAGTACTTGAGCACCAAAAAAGTACCATAGAAATTTTCTGGTGTTTAAATGCTTAACAACTGCAACCCAACTGGCAAAAAACCGTTCACGGTGTTGTGCTTGGGTATGCTTTAATGATTTTACAAGTATTAGAAATGTTATTGTAAAAAGCATTAATATAAGTACGAGCATCATAATCTGAGTGAAGTGTAACCATGCAATAATTAAGCCACCACTGCCCATGCCAATAATCATGCCAAATTCAAATACAGTATCTAAGGTGCTATTAGCATATAAAAGTTTGCTATCATCATTTAAAATCTCACGCATAAGAACAATATTAGAAGGCCAACTTAACCCGTAAAGAATACCCCACCCAAGTGTAAATAGATAAACAGAGGTTAAATTATTCATGCCGCCTGGAAGTAATAGAAATATAATTAATAATAAAATAACGGTACTATCACAGGCAATCAGTAATTTCTTTTTTGGAAATCGATCAGCTAAATAACCACCAATTGGGCCTAGTAGAGGTCCCGGTAACCACCAGGTTGCCATCAGTGTTACAATTGCTGTGATTGAGTTATGAATAGTCAGAATATGCCAACTTAAGGATACATAGATAATGCCAATGCTTAAAGCATTAAACAACGTCATTAAAATAATATAATTAAATGAAGGGTTTTTAAATAAATCTAATCGTTTTTTTAGGTAACTCATATTGTCTAATTAAGTGTTATTTGGTATTAGTTAATGTTTAGTTAAAAAATAATATAATAGTTAAATAATGATCATATCAGTTCAGATAATTAAAAGATAGCTTTACAGATATAGTTGCTTATTGATTGGTTGTTTGTTCATACCAATTATTGATATGCGTTTGAAATAATAAAAAGATAGCGGTGATATTTAATATCATCTGAATTAAAGGTAAGATCAAATGAAGGGGGTGATTTAAAAGGTGATCTAAACTAATTAAAAAAATAATAAACCAGATAAAAAATAAACTAACATAAAGAACACGTGCCCAGTGTTTGCCTATACTAATTGAATAGATAATATAAAAATAAATAAAATACATAATTACCATGGCAATCCAAAAGGATAATAAGATGCCGTGATGTTCTGCTTTGGGTATATTCTCTAGTAAGTACTCAGTTTCAGGTACAATTAACGTACTAATTACAGAAATAATTAATGTTAAATAAAGTAGTTTAGTAGCAACAATAACTTCAGTAGGCTTTTTAATTTTTTTAGCAACCATGTATAACACCCCATTTAATTTTCATCTAAGAAAATTCATAACAGTAAACTTTTTAAAAGTACTATATATAGCTTAGTAATTATTAGACTAATAATCAAATATTTAAGTTATGAAATTATCTTTTTTGTATATACATTTCAATAAGGTCTTTAACAACTTCACCAGCCATAGTTAAACCAAATAGTGCGGGCATATAGCTAATAGTTCCATTAACAGCACGAGCACGACCTTCACCAGCTACAGGCTCTGGAGGTAGAGGTGAAATTGGAACTTCATCAGAGAAGACTGCTTTTATGCCTTTTTTAACACCTTGACGTTTTAAGCGAATACGCATAAGCCGAGCTAATTTACAAACGGAAGTTTTATAAACATCTTTAATTTGAACACGAGTTGGGTCAATCTTACCACCAGCACCCATACTCGAGATAACACGATACCCCTTTTCATGTGCAGTACGAACATAAGCGACTTTGCAGGTTAAACTATCAATTGCATCTAATACATAATCAAACGGTTCACTAAAGATTTCATCCATATTATCTTTTCTAATAAAGTCTGCGACTACGTCTACTTGGCAGTTTGGGTTAATATCTTTAATTCTCTCTGCCATAACATTAACTTTTTTCTGATCAATGGTTGATTCTAAAGCGACTAATTGACGGTTTAAATTAGAAGCGGAAACGACATCTGCATCAATTAATTTAATATAACCAACACCTGCACGAGCGAGTGCTTCAGCAGCAAATGAGCCAACACCACCAACGCCAGCTAATAAAATACGACTTTTATTTAACTTTTCAATGCCATCATCGTTGATTAGTATTGATGTTCTTTCAAACAAGCCTTGATGTTTCACTAGATTACTCACTTTAATCAAAAAATAGGCAGCTATTATGCCATAAATTATATTTAATCTCCAACTTAGATTCATTTCTATTTTGACAAAGAAGATCGAAAATTATCAGTATTGAAAGTGGCGTATTTCGGTTGTTTTTATAATTATATGGTAGCATGTCGGGGCTATCTGTTTCTAAAACAAAACTTGATAAAGGTAGTGTGTTTATAATCTTTGTTAATTTGTTTTTAGGATACGTTAATATACTACCAATGCCTAATTTAAATCCTAAATCAATATATGTTTTTGCAATTTCAATAGAACCATTAAATGCATGGATGATTCCACCTAAAGTAAAATTTAGAGATTTAATTTGATGAATTACTTCTGAGTGGGCTTTAACTGAGTGAATAATGACAGGGAGGTTTAATTTTTTAGCAATACTTAATTGCTCACTAAAGTAGAATAGTTGTTCTTCAAATTGGTTAATACGTTTATCTAAGCCAATTTCACCTAAAAGCTTAATTTTATTTTTGCTTAGTTGAGTTTCTAATTCGTTTAAGTCACTTGGGTGATGTTCTTTAATAAAACAGGGGTGCATACCAAGCACTGGAATAATATTATTATATTCTTTAGATAATGCTAATACATTGTGCCAATTATTTTTTGATACACTGGGATTAATGAAGTGTGTAATATCATTTTCTTTTGCTTGATTAATAAGTTTATCACGGTCGTGATTAAATATATCAAAGTCTAAGTGGCAATGGGTGTCAATAAACATTAAATAAAACCTAACTTGTTATGTACTAAAAGAACTTATATTTATGCGTGTTTAAAGTCAAGATGATCAATTTGTCCATTAATTTCAGTTGGAGGGTAAATTAAATATATTTCAAATATTTAAAATATAATGAATTGAATATTCAATGGTTTAGTTATAATTTACTACTGTTTGTGTAACTTTTTTAATTAATTCTTGATTAAATTATTAGCTATACTTTGATAGTTTGAAGCAAAATTAACTGAAAAAATTTAAAAGATTTGCTTATGAATGAAGAGTTAATTGGTTTTATTAGAACTGGTGATTTAGATGAAGTTAAAGACTTGTTAAGTGGACAGTCAATTAATTTTAATATTAATGGCCAGACACCTCTACATTTAGCGGTTATGTTTAATCAATTAGAAATAATCAATTATTTATTAGATCATGATGCTGATATTAATGCTAGAGATCGTTATGACAATACAGCATTATTTTATGCAGTTTTAAATGGTCATTTAAGTATTGTTGAACAGCTGTTATGGCGTGGTGCTGAGGTTAATACAATTAATCAAGACGGTGATACACCATTACATGAAGCAAGTGAAGAAAGTGAATATATAATTATAGAGGCATTACTAAAGTATGGAGCTGATATAAGTATCAAAAATGCTGATGGTCATACAGCAGATCAGCTAACAGATTACTTTGATATTAGACAAGATGAAATTAATTCTGAATTATTAATTGCCGCTGAAAGTGGCCAAACTGATAAGGTCAAATATCTTATTGCCAATAAAGCAGATGTTGATGCCGAAGATAATTATGCTCAAACAGCTTTACACTGGGCATGTTATAACGGGCATTTAGAGGTTGTTAAGATTTTGCTTGCTTGTGGAGCAGATGTTAATTCTGTAGACATAAATAATAATACACCGCTACATTGCGCAGTTATTAATGATCATAAAGAAATAGTCAAGCTATTACTAGCTAATAATGCAATGATCAATATTGCTAATGATGATGAAAAAATACCACGTAGTATTGCAATAGAAGAAGGATTTGATGAGATAGCTGGATTAATTACAAATCGACAAGATGAATTAAATAGGGCTTTATCAGAAGCATCTAAAAATGGTGATTTTAACATGGTAAGTCGTCTTTTACGCTATGAAGGTGCTGATCCTTTTTTAAAGGTTGAAGGGTTGATAGCAAGAGAATATGCAGAGAAAAGTGGGCATGGTAAGGTTGTTGAATTGATTAATAACTATACTGATATTGGATTAAATAAGTTCATCTTTTTGGAGTATGAGCCTAATGCTAAAGAAGAGTTATCAATGAGCTTAAGTGGTAGTGACTAGGATCTATAGTAGACTTTAAACTTGATAAGTATGATATTTATAACTTTTATAAAATTACTTACTTAATTTTAAGCAGGAAAGCTTTAATACCCATGGGGTAGTTCTAAGAAATTAAGTGCATCTTGCTTAGTATCTCTTGCTGCACTATTTTACCTACATTGGTTCTATATTTATATATTCTATTAGGATGTATAGTAACGCTTTTATGTAATACATATTGTAAAATTAATATATAATTTCAGATGCTTTAAACACTCCGTTTTGCACCTTTAGGTCGCCATGCAGGTGAAATAACAGCAATCATATTTGCTTTTTTAGATTGTAATTCTGTTGCGGATATAACTGATCCTTTGCCAAAACGGTTATTGATTTGATCTTTGATTTCATCAATTTTAATTTGTTGTCTATTATCTTTTTTGTTATCACCTTCAGTTGCCGAAAATAATTCAAGCTGTCTCGATGGTTTTTCAAGTGTAAGTGCATTAATTGCAAGATAGTATAATGGCTGACCATGCCAATATTGATCTAAAAAGTTAGTCGCAATTGCTGTAAGTGTTTTTGAATCATTTAATGGTTTACTGACTTTAATTTTTTCTTTTATACGGCCTAAGTCTGATTTAAAGCTAATAGAGTATATTTGGCATAGTAAATGATGTTTTCTTAGCCTTGAAGCGAGTCGTTGAGCTAAATTAACTAAAACGCCATAAATTAGATATTTATCACACGTTGCAGGTGGTAAAATTTTACTATGTCCCATTGACTTTGGCTCATCATATTCATTTGACTGCACAGGAAATGGATCGTGACCTAAACAAGTCATATATAATCGACGACCAATATCACCAAACCTTGATGCTAGAATAGCTTGAGGAAATCTTTGCATATCTTGACAATGGATAACTCCTCTGTCATTTAAATACTTAGTAATATGCTTACCAATACCACAAATATCTTTTACAGGCGTTAATGCCATAGCTTGTTTAATATCTGATGGTTCAATGATCGTTGTATTGCCTTTATTTAATTTGGCGCAAAACTTAGCCGTTAGTTTGCCTTCTGAAATGCCAATACTACATCTTAAGCCTCCACTTGCTTTAAAAATTGTTTTTCTAATAAGTGTTGCTAGATGTTCAATAGAATTATGTAAATGTAATATGGGTTTTAAATCAAGAAAGGCTTCATCAATTGAAAATACTTCAACTATTGGCGTAATGCTATACAGTGATGACATGATATTTATAGAAATCTTTGCATATCTTTCTGGTCTTGAAGCTCTACGTATTAAATAAGGGCAAACAGTCAATGCATCCTTTAGTTTCCAACCAGTTTTAATGCCATATTTGCGTGCTTCATAGCTGCTGGTAATAATTGTGCTACCAACTTCACCATTTGTCACAACAATAGGCTGGCCATGTAGATAAGGAAAGTCTAACTGTTCAACAGAAGCAAAAAAACTTTGCATATCAATATGAGCCACACATGTTGGCCATTCTTCCAAAAATAATTTCATAATCTAGTTATAAATTTCACTTGAGTAAACTTTTTGTAAATCTTAATATTAACTATAATTGCAAAATTGTAAAAAATAAAATGAAAAACGTAGCACAAAATATAATAAATTTATTATGTAATATGCAAAGTAAAGAAAATCAATTAGTTATAAATATAGAAGTTAGTGTATGTGTGATGGTGTAATTTATCAGTTTAGAAATAAGCATATTAAAACTTATTTTTCAAAGCCTAAAAGTACACTACTAGTTTTATTAGATAATGGTGAAATAGAGCAACATACTTGGGGGCGTAGGAAAGGGCAATCAGGGTTTTTACCATTGGGTGGCTGGGCAAGAAAAACATCGTTAGATAAAGGTATTTGGAATCAGTGGTTTCCAAAATTTGTACCTTTATTAATCAATGAGTTTATGGAGAAAGATAAAAATTATAATAGTCACTGGTTTTCAGTCATTAAAGGAAAATATATCCAAGGTGTTCTTCTAAGATGTGAGTCTGAAACACGTGTTTATGTTGTAACCATTGAACCACCAGAAGAGGCTATACATAATCGATGGCCTTTAATTAAGAATTTTGAAACTGTATGTTAGAGAAGATAATGCGTAGTTTGAATAGTTAGTCTTTGGCATAAAAAATATTTTCTTGTGTTTTAGTTTTTTGTTGTTGATTTTGCTGCTCATAGAAAGTATTAGCTGGTTGAGTAATATTCGGATCTGGCAAATGCGAAACATTAGGTAAGTCATATACACTTGGAGTCTCTGCACTAGCAGTAGGTGTTGGAGGTGCATTTCTAGGAGGATGTTCAAATGCTTTAAATGGCTCTATACCTAAACCAGGTGGAATTGCAGTTAGAGGTCTTTGTAGAGACTTTGTAGTTTTAGTAGCTGGGCCTTCTTCAAATATTAAAAACTGATCACTTATGGAGTGGGAAAAATCACTAGAAAATTTAGTACAATGCGTTTCAAAAAAATAGAGTCTATTTTTTGATGGATAGTCATTTTCTTTAAAATCATTATAAGCTTCACTGTAAGTTTTAAACTCTGATTCCGAAGCAACATTTTTACTTTTTAGTGATTGATGTGTAAAGTTTGTATAGTCATTTTTCTCTATTAGAAAATCATTGGCTTTTTTGAAGTATTCATTAGGTGAAGTACCAAAAAATGAAAACTTAATTTCAGAGGCTATTATTCTTGATTGTATTAATAACTTTTCAAGCGTGCACTGATAGTAATCAACTATAATTGCATGATATTTTGGATCGCTATTTTGTAGCTGTTCTAAGAATTTTTCATCTAATTTTAACAATGATCGAGTTAAATCAAGCATGATAATACCATGCTCTTTACTTTTAGAATAATTTCTAGCAATTTCTAATCCAAACTTTATATTGCAAGATACACCTAATTTAAGGTAATGAACTCTATCAGCTAAGATAGGTCCTAAGAGTGTTTCAGTTGTTTGTTGTGGTTGATAATCATGTGAATAGTTAGAAGAACTACTTGAAGAACTATTACTTATACTAGAACTAAATGATATTGGAGTATTGGTTTGATCATAAGTATAAGAGCTTCCATGTGCTGTCATAGATGAACTTGAAATAGGGGAGCTAAAACTTGAGCTATGACTATGATATGTATAAGAAGGGTATGGAGATGGCGTAAAAATACTTGGAGATGGTGGTTCTGGATAATAATTTAAATTAGGAGTCATATATCCGTGGTGAGATGGTGTAGCATTAAAATGAGATGATTCTGATGTTAGTGTATAATATTGACTGTAAGCATAAGGGGCAAGTTGAGGGTTGTAGTTACCTGACTGGCTAATAAATATAGATTGATCCATTTGGACTGGCTTATCAGGGTAGAAATCAGCACAGTGTTTGTCAAAGAAAAAAGGATTATTTTTAGAAATTAAACCATCATTTAACTCGCTTTTTTCACTCTGTGATAATGCTGATATTTCTTGATAAACATCGTTGTAATGAAGAAAGCCTTCACGTAAAGCAATACGATTATCCGATAATAAATCACGCCAGTTTTTTTGTCTAAAAAGAGAGTCTTCAGATTGCATTTTTAAAGAGTGTATAACTACGTTATCAAGTTTATTTTTTATCAATTTGTAAGAAGGAGAAGTAAACTGTTGGAAAGAAGCTGGTGATTTGCCTGCAGTTGTGAGTATTAGTAAAGATTGTAGTGTTAACCTTTCAAGCATTACATGATAATCTTCAAATAATTTTTTATCTTGATCTTCATAATCTGTTAAATTCACATTAAATTTATAATTTAAAAGTTCTAATGAGTGGATCATGTCAGCAATCATTCTATCTTTATGCTTGTTTAATACTTTGCTTTGAGCCTTTTTTAATGCATCTATTAGACTTTCTGTGATTTTATTATATAACTGACGGCTATAAATCATTGCAACACCCACCTGATCATATTTTTTTAAATGTAGAAATTATTTTACTAATTTTTAAGAAGTAATTGAATATAAGATATATTTCAAAAATTTTATAAATTTTAATTATTTGTTTATTGGTCTATATATTTGTGATATAAAAAATAATTTGTTTAAAATTATATTAGTTATAGTTTTAAATTAACGAGGTGCAGTTTGTATTGTTACATTTATTTGTATTGAACGTGTATTTTTATGTGCAAAAAATTGATAATATTTATAAAACATAGCGTTATACTAATTTAGTATTCATAAGTGGGTTGTATATATGTCTATCAATAAAATAACATTTCGTAGTCATGAAGGTGATCGTGATATTATTGTTGTCAATGGGTATGCGTTTTATAGATCAACTGGCAGTAATTCACGTATGCCAGGCGTCTGGTTTCCATTTTATGGTATAAATACAAACTCTATTAAGTATGGTTGGCTCATAAAACCTGAAAATCCAAAACTTTTTTTAGGAAATGAATTAATGTCTGATCCTTATTTTTCAAAGATATGGAGTAATGATGTTATTAGTAGATTTGGTAATTTAGAAACAGCATATATATCTTATTGTTTAGGTGGTGATATATGGAATTTAGCAAAGCAAAGTTATTATAATTTAATAAATCCAATACATGATAGATATGGTTTTCATACAACCTTTATAAGATTTTTTGATGATCATAAAATTAACTTGAAACAAACTTATGAGGTTAATGATAAGTCTGATTTAGTTACTAAAAGTATTCATGATGTAAATGAGTGGTTAAAGAGCCAAAATACAATTTATTTTAATGATGATATTAGTAAGAGGGTAAATTTTCCAAGCGCAGTAAGCTTAAAAACTAGTAACTCTTCTCTAATATATCAATTGACAGATGAAGAGTATGCTAAAAGTAAATTATTAAGAATTATAGATAAAGTATTAAATGAAAATAATCAATCTACAGAGAAATTTAAAGCAATTACTGTTCTTAGAAACCATATAGAAAGTAATCATGATATGTCATTAGAAGATTTACAAATTGATTTATTACAATTTGAACGTTTAGTAAGCCATAAAAGAATAGGTTTCCGATCAGTAGGTTCTGAAGCAAATAGCTATAGTAATGTTAAGAATGACATTAGAAGTCTTAGGAAAACTATGGGTTTAGATGATGATCAGAATAATATTGACCAATTTATTAAGCAAAAACAAATAGCGCATGGTGGGGTGTTTACATTCTCTGATTATATTCAAGGCCATCAACATGAAATCTCAAATTTAGAAAGTTAACTTAGATTTATTTATATTTAAACTTCACTTGGCAACCAATGCCCATTTTCAACAAGGTCCGTTGACAATTGTCTAAAATTCATAAAAACAAATAGTTAATATTGAGACGCGATAAATCGACGTCTCTACAAATGGTATTGATTTGCATTAGGTTTTTTCTGTTAAATAATTAGTATTAATTCAAACAATAAGAATTAATTATCTATTATGTAATAATTTTATATATCTTTTACATTGTATTGCATGTAAATATCCTATATTTAATAAGTAACTAAGCACTAATTGGAAATAAATTATGAAATATACATTATCTTTATGTGTAGGTATTTCAAGCATATTAATAGCAGTAAGTGCTTTTGCAAGCAGCTTTAGAGAAATTGATATATCAGTTGGAACAGTTATCGCTAATAAAACAACTAGTGATCTAACTTACTCGAGTAGATCTATACAAGGGGTTGGAAGTGATTTTACATCAATAGGTTATGCTCCATTTGGAGGTGCGATATCAAAAGGTTATTTATCTAGTGGTAATTCAACAACTATCTATTATAGTGATGGTATTATTGAAGAGCAAAAACCTGATAGTTTAGGAAATTTTTATATATTTCAAGATCAAAGCGACATTCCAATTTGTCAATTAAGTTATGCAAGTCATACGGTTAATTCTACTTATGTTAAAGTTACTTTAACAATTCAAAACTTTGCTAAACATAAAGATGTAACTTGTTCATTCAATCAAGATGGTTCTAATAATGTAGTTGGTATATCACAAAAATTTGGACCAGATGATGCTTCACCAACATTAATAAAACAATCAGGACCAATTGAATATTCGATAAATCCTAGTCAGTGGAATGGTGGGCATATCTATATTGTTCAGACAGAAGAAGACTAATTTTTTAAGTAGGAGATATTTAAAATGAAATACAAACCTTTTAACATAATGCTTATTAGTATTTTTGCTTTAACAATGCATATGGCATATGCTGCCTCTAATAAAGGTTATGTTTCTCTTGCAATACCAATATTAAATGAAACTTCAAGTGCTGTAGCTATTACTGTCATTCCTCAAGTAGGGCCAGGTAAAAGTAATGGTTATATGTGTGTTGATACATCAGCTGAAACAGATGATAATTGCAATTATAATACGCAGCAGCTTCCACCTTATCTAGCTAAGCCTGGCGATCCAGATATATATTTACATTATATAAATTCTGTTTATACTACAGATCCATCAGCAGATGGTAGTAAAGCGATCATCCATGCAACAGAAAATACTAACAGTAACAGCTATTATTATTGCGAAGTTAATTTTAGTCATGCATTTATTCAACAAACTGCAGCAAAAGATAAAAATGATACCATTGTTGCATTAACAACATACCCTAATTCCGATAAGACATGCATTTTTGATAATGGTGCCAGTGTTATCTACTGTGACCATCAAGATCATGATTCTGAATGCAGAACAAGTACAATAGAAATAATAGATAATTAATTTTGTATTACAGAAAAGATAATAAATGACTAGATCAGCGTACATGATCAACTATTGAAAACTAATTATAATATCTTTTCATCAAAGCGTTATATTTTACAGTAAGGCTTAATGTAATTTTTACTTTTACTAGATTTGATTTCAAAAGTAGTTTATTTGCCTCTTTTTTAAAATTTTTTGTGTAATTTAAAGTAAACATGCTCTCCTTCTAATTTTGAGATTATCAATGCCATTTTTTCTAGATAGGAATGAGTTTGAATTATAATAAATATCTAATAAATTAGATTAAAAATAAAATTGTATCATTGTAGATTTATTGTATTTTAAATATTTTATAGTATTAAAATATAAAATAATTTTTTATATAAAGTTAATTTATTTATCTATAAACAGAATAACCATTAAAATATTAACATTATATAACATTCATATATGTAATTATAACAATAAAATTATATATAAACCATTTATTTTTTAAATAGCTAATAGTTAATAAAGTAACTATAAAACAATAAAATATATTTAAATTTTAAGTTTTTATAACATAAAAATAACTATAAAATAAAGAGTTATGCTGTTATACAGAAAAATATAATTATTTTTGCTATAAAATGTTTGTCACATGTTTGATATGTGTGATTATAATAAATTCTAAAAAGTGTTTAAGAAAACTAAAACTTTGAAATAAAAGTCACTGTTATTAGGTTGTATAAAATAGGGGTTTGTTATTATGCCAATATTAGACGAATTAAAATTTATAAAAGCTGTTGAGTATGCTGATGAACATTATTTTTCCAAGCCATATGCAATTACACCGGTTGCAGATAGATGGTTTAATCAATTAGCAGTTATACGCTTTAAAAGTGGTAAAGTTATTCAAGTAAGTTCTGCAGATTATGTTGATATATTTGTTGAAGATAAAAAAATACCACAAGATCAAATTAGACTAGCTCGTAATTATTATTCAGAAAGAAAAAAGCTTAACCAAGCACTAAGTGATTTAAAAATAGAGAAAAAAAACTTAGAAATAAAAAACCAGGATCAAACTAACATTGATGAAAAAATTGTGCAAAAAACATCTGAATTAGAGCAGTTTGATGAAAATAAAAAAGAAGCCAAAGAATTATATAATTTAATCGTTGAAAAAGGCCGAAGTGCAATTGCAAAAGATGCTCTTGAAGAAAAATTTGGCGAAATTAATGAGATTATGTATAGACCAAATCATGGTTTAACACACTCTGTTAGAGCTGCCTATTATGTTACGGCCTTGCACGCCTTTCGTCAGAGTACTAAGCATCAATATAATTTAGATCATATACAAGTGCAAAAGCTTCAGCTAATGATGTTATTTAGCGTTGTTGGTAGAAAGGATGAAACTGGATTTGCTGATACGGGAAATAATATTACAGGAAATGAAACTTATGCAGGCTTTCGTACCGAATCAGGTAGGGCGTATTTGAAATATTGCCAAACTCATGCTATTGATCTGTATAATAATGATCGGGTTAAAATGTACCGTGATTCGATCATTGTTGAATTAATGGGGTATAGCTCAATTGGTGATGCTGTTAGACGAGGGAAAATTCCTGAAGTGTTAGTTGATTTTTTCCTATCTGAAAACCAGGATAAAAATAGAGATCAGGCAATTGAAGCAATTAAAAATAAAACTAGTCCCTACCATCTAGAAAAATTATATCCTACAGGATCACAGGAATGTTTAGAAGCCGATAAGATGCTCGCTATGATGAGAGATGCACATCAATTGGATTTAACACGTTGTTATGGGCTGTACCCAAATAAACTAGGCGCTTCTAACTCCATTGGAATTATTAATAGTTATTTATTTGATTCAGGTTTTTTTGATACAAAGGCTGGTGAACAATTAAGTGAAGAAAGTATCAATTTATTTTTTAAATTGATGCGTTATAACTTTGATTCATTTAAAGCAACAGGGCAATCTGCTGCATTTGATTTAATATCGATGGAGCTATTTGAAAAACACAAAGTCTTATTTCTACAAGCGCTACAAAACATATCAGATAGATTTCATAATATTACTCAGGAACAAAAAGAGGAACTTTTAGATGAAGCTTACAAATTTTATAAGGATAATAAAAAGGGGCTTATTTTAAAAGAAAATGCTTCTGAGGAAGAAGTTTTAACGCAATACAGACATGATAAACTGCTATCAGCTATAACAACCCATATTACTGGGCGATATGACACACTTGAAATGACTGAAGCAGTTGAAAAGGGTCAAGTACTGCTTGAGCCAGGTGTTTTATATATTAAGCCTGGAGAAAATAGCTTTAAATATATGACACTAGGTATGAATGCTCCTGTAGAAGTTCAAAAAACTGACTATAAATTGCTTGCTACAAAAGATATCTCAACTTATGAGAACATAGCTTCAGAGGAAGTGAAACCTTTAATTTTTGACATTGCAGCAAAAAGGGTAGATATTCTTATTAGTGAAAGGTTAAATTATAACAAGCAAACTTTAACTTTTCAAAATACACAGGCTAATGGTAAAACAGATCATCGAAGAAATGCAACTGAGGTTGTTGCAGCTTTAAGGGATGTTGCATTGCCATTTGATAGTGTTTATAAAGCATCTTTACCATTGGTTTCAGCAGTCTCGCAATTAAAATTAGAGAATCAAACACAGTTATTTTTCAAAACTGAAAGTGAAGCTGGTAAGTTTAAACTTACTTACGCTCGTCTTTATCCTGGATCTAAGTTTGAAGAAGAAAGTTTTAATGCAAGGAGGAAATTAACGATTGATTCAGATCATTTTAAACAAATCAAAGAAGGTAAGTTAGTTACTTTTGAGCGCGTGAGTGTTCCTAAGAAAATAACAAGGGATGATGATTTGGTAGATGAAAATGGTCGTCTAGAGTGTTTAAACTTGATTCAAGATAGTCAAGCTTTAGTTAGGCTTACTTCGACAACAGCACTTAATGGAGAAGCATTTCCTGATTACAAATACTTATTTAATGCATTGGAAAGGCCGTGGCAAGAACGTTATGTTCCAGGGTTTTCTAAGCTTGATGGTATAGATCAAGTTAATCGGGAGGTATATCACCATCCAGTAACACGTAAAATATATGAGCGGAAGTTAACTTTAAATACAACAGATATTCAATATCAATTGCCATTAACTCAACCTGAAAATTTTGAGGAAAAAAAAGATAGCTGGGCAATCAGAGAAAAACGTGATGCTGAAAAAAATACAATATATACAAAAAAGTTAGCACATAGTTTGCTACCACCTAATGGTATGATTAGTCCTTTTGGCGGCTTTACAAGTAAAGCAGCAATTTATTTTCCAATTGGTATTTTATCTGATATTAGACAGGTTGATTTAAAAGGTGAGCGTTATGTTTGGCCACAAAATATGGAGACTGTTCAAAAACGTTGGCTTCGTGGCTCCAATGCACAAACAAAAACAATTGCTGCTTTATTAGGGATGCAAGCAACTGAAGAAAATCATCAAGTTATATTTGCTCAAGGTCATCAACAAAGGCCTCAAGTAACTATTTTAGAAAACGAAAAAGTTTTAATTAACCAAGGAAATTATAAAAAACTTTTTGAAGCAATATTAAAGAAAGCAAAATTAATTGTCGATATACTTGATAACAAACACTATCATGCAGACGATCAGTTGCTTAATGATTTTAGATCAGCAGTCGGGCAACAAGCAGAGTTAATGATTGATATGATAATTCTTGCTGAACTTAAACGAATTGATAATGTTGAACCAACAATTGAAGAAATACATGACTTTAAGAAACAAATAGTACAAGGTAAATTCCCTAGTACTCTAAAGTTAATAGTTGAGCTTGAGAAATTTTACGGTGAATTAAGTCAAAGGTTTGAAAAAGCTTCACACCAAATGGTTGACAAGCATGCAGTTTCACTTGAAAAACTAGTCGAGATTCAAAAAAAGCACATACAGAAAAAAGAAGAAGAACAGAGTGTACCGTTAGGTAAACATAATGAGATACTTGCAAGTAATACAAAAAGTGCATTAAGGGCATTGTATGCGCCTTCTGATACGTTACTTTCTCGCTTAAATCTTGCCTATCATGCATTATTAATTAAAAATGAATATCAATATGATGTACCACTTTTAGTACTTAGCAAAGTTCAACAACCATATCACTATACAGAGGCTAAAATTAAACAAGACTTAAAAGATACAATTCACCATATTAAAAATTCAGACTTTCCTTTTGAGCAGGGAAAAGATGCATCATTACAAAAAGCGCTCTTATTAGATATATTTAAATTGGCTAAACCTGAGATAACTGATTTAAGTCAATTAGCACAAATTGATGGTCAAGATATAGACAGTACTATTAATATTATTTTGGATAAAATGGATTGTATTGGTAGCTTAAAGCGTGAAAAGCTACGGATGGATAAAATCCTTTGTCAAGAGAGTAATAATGCTGAAGAAAAAAGAGAACTTTTCTTGCGCTTAGCTTCTCTAGGGCATGCTAGTCTGCTCAATCATATGCTTGAGCATAAAGATTTCTCTGTAGAAGAAAAAGATTTAGAAGAAGCGATTAAACGTGCTGAATTAAATAAAAATAATGATGCTTTTGAATTGTTAGGCAGTTATAAAAACAATTTTGTTATTTGTGAAAAGATCAAATCGTCTTGTATTACGGCGCAACAAAACTTGGAAAATATCACACAATTGTTTGAACACAGTTTAGAGCTGCAACAAAAGGCATTGGAGTTAGAAACTGAATTAACTGATATTAAACGTGAACATTTTCAGGAAGTAAATAAAATATTTCTACTCGCAGATAAAACCTTATCGCAAGAGGAATTACTACAGTATAAAGTATCTCTAGAAAAGCTCAGTGATAAACTTAATGAAAAGTCACAGCAACTTGAGCAAAGAATGGATGTAATTTTACATGCAATAACAAAGCTAAAAAATGATGCAACTAATATGATACAGTACCAAGAATTACTTTTAGAGAGTGTAGAGGAGTTACCTAAACTACATGAATCCAAATGGGTTGATTTAAAAATAGCAAAATTGCATGAAATAACTAGTGAAGTTTCAAATATATTAAAAGACTGTGATAATAATTCACTCAGTTTACTAAATCTCGCAAATGTATTGAAATTAAGAGCAGATGAAGTTGGCCAAGTAGGTAAAGAAATGAATTTCCTAACACGCTTTATTGAGGAAAAAAGTCATCGGTTACTGTTTGGTGATTTATTAGCTGAAATATCAAGTACGCCTGATGACCTTAAAAAAAGACAAATTCTAACACAGAGAGCACAGGAATATAAAAAGATTAATGGTAAGTATATAAAAAATGATATTACACAGGTACTTGATGTTGCTTGTCAACGCATGAAGAAAACATTTGGGATGGAACTGGGACATAGTATTTCAGACACTGGGAACACAATGGTAAAATTACTTAAAAAATCAGCTGTTTACAAAGGACTTAAATTTCCTGATGAAAAGTATGGTTTTACAGCAATCAAAAGCAAAGGAGATTTGTTAAATTATATCAACCCTAATCAAGAGAAGACATATAAATCAAAAGATAAAATGCAAACACTTGCCCCTTTTATGCAGTTAGATCAGGAAAAGGTACACAAAGATAAATCTAACCTGATTAAAAATACAGTTTTTAAATGACTATATCATTGTGCACCGACATTCTTCTGAAGATTTATCGCTTAAAGAATTTTCTAATAGAGGGGTTTTAGGGGTATTATGTTGGCTAGGTGGTCTAATAACAAATGGGGTGTTGATATGATTAATTTGGCCAGTATTTCCTTATTTTCATTGACACCTATGACACTGAAACTGGCACAACCCATTGAAACATTATATGTTGAAATAAATTAAATTAGTAACTGGTTTTAATTTTGTAGATTTCTAGTATATTTATGTGTAATATTTTTGATTTTTTGTGGGTTATCAATCCAAGGAAAGTGACCACTATTAGAAATGCTCTGAATTTCAATATTTGAGCGCTGAAATGCTGGATGTTTTTTAAATAAATCTAAAGGAGTAATAGGGTCATTTTCACCAGCAAGAATCAGTGTTGGGATTTTATCTGGAACCCATTGATAATGATATATATTATCAAAATTCTCAGCAGACCAAGTAAAACTTCTACAGTTAAATGGAAGTTCTTTAAAAATAGATAAAGTTTTTTTGATGCTATTTTTTGGTAAGTAGTATGGCATAGTAGCTAGGGTAATTTGTTTTAACAAGTCATCTGATGGGTTAGCTTCAAACTCACTTAATAGTTGATGTATCTCATCTGTAAATTTGATATTTTCCATAAACTTTGAATACACATCTTGCCAGTTATGATCAGGTGCTGAATCGATTAAAATTAAACCACGTAATATATTTGCTAGGCCTTTAGTTGCTAGTGAGTACATACCACCAGTTGAATGAGCGACCAAAACAGTATTTTCTAATTGGTGTGCTGCTTCTAACAATGCCTTAGACCAATTGGCAAAATATTTTATATCATCATCTGTATTATTAGAGCCATCACCTGGCAAATCCAAATGCCATATTGTTCCGGGTAGTTCTAATAGATTAGTTAACTCTGATAAACTATCAGAACCTAAACCAGGTCCACCAGCTAAAAATAGCCAGTTATAAATGCCTTTTTGTGATTTAACTTTTTTTAAACGAGCTTTTGAAGCTGTATATAGGGTTGTATTACTCATATATATTTACCTTATTTACATCTTAATTCTAATTCACTAGAAAATTTTTTGGATTAGTTTCAAGGTTTGGAAGAATTTCATCATTTAAATTTCCTATTTTTTGAGTTGTTATTATATTATTAATTATGGAGGATAATATAATAGTTAATAATGAAAATTACTACCGTAGTTATACTGTAATAGTAGTGATGTATATAGTGTTCGTAATTTAAAATATCAGATAAATATTTAATTAACATGTGCTACCCAATTGTGGATAATACAGAGATGATTTTGCTGAAATAAATATATAACTTATTGATTTATAATTGGTGCCGACAAGAGGAGTTGAACCTCCGACCTACTGATTACGAATCAGTTGCTCTACCAACTGAGCTATGTCGGCATCTATTGTTTAAGTATTTCAGAAAAATAAAAAATTTCAAATGCAATAATACACATCGTAATCAATATTTAAACTAAAACAACACTAAATAATCAACTATCAAAAAAATTATTTAAATAATTGAAATTTAAATTAAATTAAGTAAAATTCTTTTATGGATTTATGACTAAAAAATTATGGATGATTAAATGAATAAGATAATAAAACTCTGTGCCATTGCTGCAACTTCTTTAACTTTAAATACAACTTATGCTGCAGAATTTAGCTTACCTCAAGCAAGTAGTTTTTATCCGATCTATAACTCAGGTAAAAATCAATATATACCACCGACAACGGATATGCCTTTTGATCAAATCAGTACTTTATATATTGCGTTTGCCCATGCTTACCCTCAAGGAAATGCTGCCGTTTTAGATTTTGAACATGGTCAAGATCAAGAACAGGCAAGATTAAAAGATTTAATACAAATAGCAAGAAAAATGAATCCAAATATAAAATTTATCATCTCACTAGGTTGGGGGTATCAGTTTAATGATTGGGGACATATTAATGATGATTATGAAAGTGGCGCAAATCAATTTCCAAATAGCGTTGTGCAATTTATTAGAGAAAATGATTTAGATGGTTTTGATATTGATGATGAGAGTGTAACTGGAATTTCCCAAGCAAATTTTGATGCGGTTGTTAAAAATATAAGAATAGCACTTAATAACGCCTCAGTTACAGATAATAAGGCATATTATTTTACAATCACACCAGCTTTTGGGTTGGCGAATGTAAACCGTAATAATAAAGATAATTTTGATATGATTAATGTGCAAAACTATGGCGGTAGTAGTGCGGGTTATTTTATTAATATTGGTGTAGATCCAAGTAAAATTTCAGTGGGTATTGACTCTGAAGGTTGTCATGCATATTTCCCAGATAACACAGGCTTAGCAGGTATATTTAACTGGACATTATCCGCAGATAGTAATTGTGGTGATTATAAATATACCCATCAAATTGCACACAAAGTAGGGTATTAAAATTTAAACCAACATGCGCTACATTGATTTAAAACGCTCAATAATTTCTTTGCACCATTTAATTTGCGCCTCTAAAATGAGATCACCATAGCGATAAGTAGCTTGAAGAAAAGGTTGATCAGCTCGGCCTTTATGTGTTTCATCAATATGCTCAAGTACACCATCTAATTTGTTTTTACGTTGGGTTAGTTTATCAAGATAGCTTTCAATATGATGAATCATTATTTTTAGATCAAGATGCTGACCAAGGCTTAATTTTAAAAGCCATTCATTACGCTGAAGGGGTAAATCAGTTGGCGGTGTGCTTAACCATTTAATTAACTCTTCTTTGCCTTTTGGCGTAATTTTATAAAGATAACGTTTTCTTGGACCCTCATTGTCTTCTTTCATATCAAGCATTTTATCGTTGTATAATTTTTTAAGTAATGGATATATTTGTGCATTACTTTCAGCCCAGTAAGATGCGGACATTTTTTCCATAATATGCTTTATATCGTACCCACTCATCCACTGGCGTTTACTTAAGCAGCCTAAAATTGCATATAACGATTTGTTTTCTCTTGCCATAGTTATCCTAAATAATTCAATATTTTTGAACTAGTCTTATTTTAAAGGCTATTTTAACAAACCTTTTCTCTTAATAAAAATAGATTGACATAATAGAGTTATTGGGATATTGTATGCATATGTATAAAATACATATAATAATTAAAATAATAAAGAGAAATTAATATTATGAAAAAAATTAGCTTATATATAATATTATCGGTGTGTATTCTAACACCTATGGCCAATGATATCTTTGTTGCATCAATGCCTGATATGGCAAAAATATTTCAAACAGATCATATTCAGTGGATTTTAAGTATATTTTTAGCTGGTCTTGCAATTCCTCAGTTAATTTGTGGTGCTTTATCTGATCAATATGGTAGAAAGCCAGTATTATTAGGTGGTTTAATCATTTTTACAGTTGCAAGTTTTGTTATTCCATTAACTAGCGAGTTTTCAGTTCTACTGACAGCACGTTTTTTTCAGGCAATTGGCGCTTGTTGTTTTATACCAAGTGTTTTTGCTATCTCTCGAGATACATATAATAAAGATCAGTTGGTTAAAGTCATTGGGATGGTGATGCTAGCAATTGGTATTTTTCCATTACTGAGTCCTGTCATTGGGGCTTGGTTAAACTATTTCTTTGGCTGGGAATCAAGTTTTTATTGGTTATTTACTTTCGGGGTTGTTTATTTATTTCTATCAATCATTTTATTTAAAGAAACACATACACAACGTAGCCCATTTAATTTGAAAAAATTAGTGAATAATTATATGAGTGTTTGCTCAATTAGGGAGTTTATAGGTTATTCATTAGTCAGTGCTTGTTCATATGCTATTTTATTTGCATTTATGGCTTCTGCTACATTAATTTATTTCCATGAGTATAATGTTAGTTCTGTTGTTGGTGGTAATTTAATTGCAGTTAATGGAATCAGTATCATACTTATGGGTATTGTCTCACCTAAAATAGCCATTAAAGTTGGTTTAAATCGTTGGTTATTCGTTGGTACATTATTTCTAACAATTGGTGGTTTATGTTTCTTATTGGGTAGTTTATGGTTTAATGAATCATTTTTAGTTGTAACTGTTTCTATGCTTATAACAACCATTGGTGTTGGTATTATTAGACCAATAGCTTCTGCCGGTGCAATGCAAGTAGTTGAAGCAAAAGTTTCTGGCTCAGCATCAGCATTATTTAACCTAGTCTCATTTTTAGGTGGTGCAGTATCAACGTGGGTTATGGGATTAATTCCAGATGTGACAACTTTTGATTTTTCAATAGTTAATATTATTCTAGGTGTGGTTGCTTGTATTTTTGTTTATAGCTTATTAGGTATTCATTCAAAAGTGAATATGACTAAATAATTTATTTTTTAAAATTTAATAATAAGAGGGGTGTTTTATATGAAAAAATCTAATCTAATAATAGATAGAAATTATCAAAAACTTGAAAGCCTTGGTATTTCTCTAGGAAAAGCAATTAATAAAAATCATAATATCAAAGGAATCATCGACCAGATTATATGCCTTAAATCTGATATTGAAGAGACTGTTTCAAATGCAGTTAGGTTAATCCAATTAGATGATAGGAATATAGTGGTTAATGATAGAGCTAAAATAAATTTATTAAATAATATTATGATTGACTGTTTTGTCAGAAGAGAGAATCAAAAAGCATTTGGTGAGTTTATTAGTGCAATTAATTCATGTGATAATAGATCTTTGAAAGAAGATATTTATAATAAAATAAATTCAAATCAACAGCTAAAAAAGATGTTGGATACTACTATATTTGGGAGAAATGTTGTGAAACAAGCTCCATCAATAGCTTACAATCAAACCCAGAATTTAAATTCTTATGGATATGATTCTGATTTGGATTCTGATGGTGATATATGTATAATTAATTAATTATCCCCACACACAGCTTGAAGATGGTTTAATATTTTCACGACTATATTTAATATCGCCAGTTTTAGGGTTAATAATCCAAATACTATCAAAGTTTTTACCTTTCCATTTTGGCGGGTTCTTTACACCAAATGCTTTAGCTAAGTTTTGAATTGCACTATGATCCCATACGATCAGTACGATACCAGTTTGTTGATTAACACTTTTAACAACATCATCATAAGCTGTACCAGAGTAACTGCTGTCAATATCAACACCATGGGCAATTGCATAAGGTGTTGCTGTTTGAAACATTCTCGCATGCTCAGTAACCCCATTGATTGGTTCTAATTTTGGCACATAAATTCTACTTGCTTTGCCAATGATTTCATACATAACTTGACTTAATTTTAATGCCCGATGAAATCCTTTACAGGTTAACTGATTACCTGTTTTGGGTTTTTCACCATGGCGAATAATATAAACAGAGGTAGGTTGTGCATAGAGGATGTTTGATAAAACGAGTAAAATGATTAATGTCGTTAATTTTTTCAATTGCTTGCTCTCCATTATAACGGTTTAATTATCTTAGGAAAAATTAAAGTAAAAGTGAACCAGGCTTATCGATGAAGTTTAGATATACTAAAATAAATATTAGTCATTTTGATAAACAAGGAGATTATTTTGAAGGCTTTTCAATGGAATAAAAATTTTGCAACACATATTACTACTGTTGACCAGCAACATAAAAAACTTTTTTTATTAGTAAATAAATTTAGTAATTTAATATCTGAAAATAATTTAGATATTAAAAATGTTCAAAAAGTTTATCAAGAATTGATTGATTATACGAAATATCACTTTCAAGAAGAAGAAAGGTTGATGAAAGAAACTGGAATTGATAAACGACATTTAGAACATCATATAAAAGAGCATCAAATCTTTACAGATTATATAGGAAATTTATCTATTAAACATGATAGCACCCATATAAGTAGTTTAAAAAATCTATTTAACTTTTTAGTAAATTGGCTAAGTTATCATGTATTAGGTATTGATCAAAGTATGGCTTATCAGGTACAAATGATTCAAACTGGCACTGATGCTAAAGAAGCATATGATAAGCAAAAGCACTCTAAAGATCCTGTTACTGAATTATTAATTAGTGCTTTAGAAAGTTTATTTAATGAAATATTTAAGCAAAATAGAGAGCTTCAAAAATTAAATACAAGTCTAGATGAAAAAGTAAAATTAAGAACCACTCAGTTAGAACAAGCAAATAAACATTTAGAGGAACTATCTTATACTGATACATTAACTCAGCTTGCGAATAGAAGGTATGCAATGCACGTATTAGCTGACTTTTGGGCTAAATCTAATGATATTAACTTTAAGTTAACTTGTTTGATGATTGATGTTGACTATTTTAAACAAATTAATGACACCTATGGTCATGATATTGGAGATATATACTTAAAAGAATTATCCATACGTCTAAAGTCAGTGCTTAGAAAAGATGATATTTTGTGTCGTTTTGGTGGTGATGAATTTTTTGTTATTTCACCTAATATTTCACTTGAAGATGGTATAAAGTTTGCAGAACGCTTAAGAAAAGTCATTAATGACTCAGAAATTAGATTAACTAACGATAAAATGTGGAAGACAAGTTTAAGTATTGGTATTGCAGAAAAAGAATCTGATATGCCACACTATGATGCACTAATTAAAATGGCAGATGAATCATTATATTTTGCAAAAAAATCAGGCAGAAATATGGTTAAATCAATACAGTATGAAGATACTATTCCTAATAAGAAGTGTGGTTAAAGTTAGTTTTTTTTATTCTTTATGTTTGTGTCTATGATGAATATCAGGATAGTGGGGGTGGCTGTGTGTTAGGCGCTCATGCTGATGTGGGTGGCTGTGCGGTTCTTTACCATCCCATGGAAAATCATGTTTATGTTGATGATGTTCATCATGGTAATGCTTATGATCATGAAATAATGGTTCATGGGTATGGGTGTGTTCGTGTTTTTCATTTAAGTGTAGCCAAACACCAAAACCCATAAAAATCGCAGCAATCCAAAAAAGAGCTGAAGTTGTTTCATGGAAGAAGACGATTGCAATTAAAGCACCAATAAAGGGGGCAGTTGAAAAGTAAGCGCCTGTTCTAGCTGTACCTAAACCTCGAAGTGCAACAACAAATAAGACAAGTGAAATACCATAACCTAAGAAGCCAATGATCATAATATAGCTAATATGAGTAGTTGATGGCAGAGTATATTGAAAAGACAGTGCAATTGAAATATTAACGATGCCTGCAACTAACCCTTTGATACCAGCAATAAATAGTGCATCGCCATTGGAAATATTACGCGTTAAATTATTATCAATTCCCCAACATAAGCAAGCACAGGCAATAGCAATTGAGCCAAATATACCGTCAAAAGAAAGTGACGTTGGCCAAGCAAGTACTAAACCGCCAATAACTATTAAAATCATGCCGAGAATAATCTTTTTATCAGTATGTTCTTTGAATATAATCCAAGCAAGTAATGCAGTTAATACAGCTTCAAGATTAAGTAGTAAAGAGGCCATTGCAGCAGATGTGTATAATAAGCCGATCATTAAAAGGGCAGGGCCTAGAATTCCGCCAAATATGATTGAGCCTATTAGCCATAACCAATCTTTTTTGATTAATCCAGTTGATTGCCATTTTAAATCTTTAATAATCCTAACAAGTAATAAGCCAATACCACTGCCAAAATAGAGCAATCCAGCTAATAAAATAGGATTAACTTGATTACTAAATAATTTTGCAAAAGGGGTACTAGCACCAAATAAAATAGCTGCAAATAATGCAGCAAAAACAGAAGGGGTAAGGTATTTTAATTTCATAAGCGGTCATATTTGAGTGTGAAAATATTTGCTTAAGACTGTAGCATGAAAAATTGCTAAATAGTAGGTGGTATTTTTGTTTTAAGTTCATAGCTCAAATATGGCGTTATTACTAATCTTTTTCTACTTCATTAATAGTTTGTTCAAAAGTAATATTTAAATTATTGGCTACATTAGAATATTGTTTATGTATTGCATAAATAAATTGCCTACAGATTGTATCAGGCTCTTTAGGTTCATAATTTCTGCCAACAATTCGCCTAGATTGAATATCTGTATTTAATGCCTTATTTAACGCTTTTGTAATTTCATGCATAAAACAACCATCTTGTTTTAGATCGTTCTTTAATACTCTAAGTAGTTTCTCAAGGCATTCTTCATGTGTAGCATCAGGGTGTTTTTGGGCATATTTCATTAGATTTCTAGCAATAGATTGATTGCTATGTAGTAAACTTGATTTATTACCAAATTCAGTTAAATAAGCACAACCTAAGTTATATAGATCTTGAGGTTTTAATTTATTTTTATTTATTTGAAGGTGAGTGTTATAAAAATTAATTTCATTATGTTGTGTGATTGGCATTGATTTATTCCTTATTATTTAAACTGTGCCAGATTTTATCAATAAAATAGTTTAAATAAACATTGATTATATTTTATTTATTGTAAAAATATCAACTGTATTGAGAGAAAAATAAATTAAAAATCAAATAAATAGAAAATATAGTATGGGATAAATTAATAGTCAAATAAAAATAGGTTACATAACTGTATATAAATTATTCAGAAATAAGATTAAATACTACTACAAGTTTTAGATCATAATAAATGATCAAATGTTGTATCAAGAAATGTTGCGTTTTCAGGGTATGATCTTTGATTAAACATAATAGGATCTACTTTTGTTTGCTTATTTAGCTCGCCTTTAAATTCTATTGCTATGTTATTAGGTAATTTATTTACTACAGTTTTACCAGCAATGTAGCAAGTTTGAATATTTGTATTCAAAACTTTATTTAAAAGTTCAGTTATCTTATTAAGCATCCAACCAGTATTAACATGACAAAGTGATTCAATTAATTTATTTGCACATTCAACATTTGAAGCATCTTGGTTTTTAGTTGCAAAATCAATTAAACTTTTAGCAACTGGTTGGTATTTATGCAGCATACCTGGATTTTCGCCAAACTTTTCAAGATATCTTTGACCAATTGCCTTTAAAATATCAGAATTTAATGATTTTAAATCACCTTGATTAACTTGTTTTTTTATATCACCAAACTTCATGCTTATAATCTTCCTTATATAAAATTTCTTATGGAGTATGTTATATAAATATCTGATTATTTAAAGTGTTTAAATATTTCATTGTTGATCTAGGTTTATATTTTTTAATAACATTAAGATTTACAATTATTTTATATGTGGTTAATTTTAAATAATCCTTTAAAAAAAGGAAATTTCATTACTTAGTGGTATGAATATTGAACATAGTTTTATATTCTAATCAATTAAAAGTGGTTTCGTTTGAATAATTTGATTTAGTTTTTGATAGTATTGATTAATAATTTCAGCTTTATTATTCGCTATAGTTAGCTTTTTATCTACTTTCATTATTTGATTGAGTATGTAAATAATACACTCATTTAACCAGCTATGATTAGGTTGCGTATTTCTATCTAGTGTTTTAATTAGTTGCTCAATACATTGTTTTTCACAAGCATATGTATTTTCATTGGCAAAACGTAAAAGTTGATTTGCAAGGTCATTATTTAAGTGAAAATAGGGGCGCTTAGCTGCTCTTTCTAAGTATTTTGTGCTGAAATATCTAATAAGATCGACATTTATTGAGGCGATCATATTAGGCTGTATTTGTTTAGTCATATTAGTTTTTATCACATTAAGCAATACATGATAAAACTCATCAGCTAACTCTAAATTTGATTTGTAACGGTGGTTATACATAATACGAATATTGGTATTTAGCGTACGGTTAAGCAATATAATAATATGATTGGCCAATATACCATTAAAATTATTAAAACAAGCGATACTGTGGATTAACTGATCAACACAGTTTTCAGATGATGTATATGGATTTTCATTGGCAAAAGTAATTAATGCTTTAGCAATAGATTTATAACCATAATTTTTTGATTGATCTTTTATTATATTGAGATATTGATCACCCAACTGTTTTAATAAGTAAGGTGTTAAAGTGTCAATATCACCTGTATTGATTGAATTTATAATTGTTTCAAATGTCATAATTTTTGCCCCCCAAAGTCTAAATCACTATTTATTAAAGGACTTAGATTTGGTTATTTTATCATCAAAATTTGCTGACTTAAAGTTAAAATGATAATTATTCCTATTTAAAAATAATTGTCATTAAATTCTTTAAAGCTTTTAGTGTAATTGTTTTTAAATCATTTTGAGTAATTGATGATAAAATTGTCTCAATGTCCATATTTACCCCGCCCAAATTGTATGTATTATCTTATTTAAAGATGGGCATTGTAAGGTAAAAATTTTACTATTAAAAGAAAACAGTTGTTACAAAAATAATCATAGTTATCATTGTTTTAACATAAAAAATTAGATGCTAATTGTTATTAAAAATTTAATTTTATTAATATAGTATTAACTAATATCAAGTATTGAAAAGGATCATCAAGCACAATGACTGAAATATATCAATGGATTGAAACAATAAATAGTTATGTCTGGGGGCCTTATATGATTGTTTTAATCTTAGGCACGGGAGTATTTTTAACTGTAGGCTTATGTTTTTTACCATTTAGAAAGTTATTTTTTGCCTTTAAGTTACTATTTACTAAAACATCTAATACTCATGGAGATATACAGCCATTTCAAGCATTAATGACTGCCTTATCTGCCACAGTAGGTACAGGTAATATTGCTGGTGTTGCAACTGCAATTGCAATTGGCGGACCAGGCGCTATATTTTGGATGTGGATGGCAGCGTTAGTTGGTATGGCTACTAAATACTCAGAGGCAGTATTAGCAGTAAAATATCGCGAAGTCGATGAGTTAGGTCGCTATGTCGGCGGACCAATGTATTATATTAAAAATGGCTTATCCAAGAAATTTAGCTGGTTGGCTTTTTTATTTGCATTTTTTGGTGCGATTGCAGGCTTTGGTATTGGTAATATGGTGCAGTCAAATTCAATGGCAGATGTATTAGAAAGTAATTTACTCATTCCACCTTTAGTTTCAGGCATTATAATTGCTATTTTAGCTGGTTTAGTCATATTAGGTGGTATTAAACGGATTGCAACAATTGCTAGTGCTATCGTACCATCGATGGTAGTACTTTATTTGGTTGCAAGTTTAGTTGCTATTATCTTAAACATTCATTTATTACCTCATGCATTTGGTTTAATTTTTGGTTATGCGTTTACTCCGATTGCTGCAACCGGTGGTTTTATTGGAAGTAGTATTGTATTAGCGGTGCAAATGGGTGTTTCAAGAGGTATTTTTTCTAATGAAGCAGGCCTTGGTTCAGCGGCAATTGCTCATGCGGCAGCTAAAACAGATGATCCAGTGCGTCAAGGATTGATTGCAATGCTTGGTACCTTTATTGACTCTATTATGGTTTGTACCATGACAGCTCTAGTAATTATTTTATCAGGGTTATGGAAAACGGGTGAAAATGGTGCAGTATTAACTTCAGAATCAATGCACAATTTATTACCTTATGTCGGGCATTTTATCGTTACGATTAGTTTACTTTTTTTTGCTTTTACGACAATTATCGGTTGGAGTTATTATAGTGAACGCTGTGTTGAGTTTTTGCTAGGGGTAAAAGCAATAATACCATTTCGTATTGTTTGGGTCGTTGCAATTTGTTTTGGAGCATTTTTAAAATTAGAGTTTATTTGGTTATTAGCAGATACATTAAATGGCTTAATGGCCGTACCTAATCTAATTGGCATTTTATTACTAAGCCCAGTGATTTTTAGGCTATCTAAACAGTATAATAAAGATAACTGTTTATTGTCAATTAGTTAAACCTTTATTTCAATAGCATTTTACTTAAAAGTAAGCACAAAAATATTACATTTATATAAAATTGTTGAATAAATTATAAAAATTACATAGAATTGATATTTGTGTTATCAAACATAAATTTATAAGACAAAGTGGGTTGCATCAATGTATAAGTTAAAAGAAACTAAAACTAATAGTACTTCAATTGAGTCATTTAAGAAAAAATTATCAATAGATGAGTCTTATCATATTGAAGAACAGCATTTTACAAACCAAACGGATGAAAATACTAAACAAGTTTATAAAGTGAGTAAAGATGGCTCCAATGTTGGTATATTAGCAACAAAGGACAGCAATTCCCGCTATTAATGACACGGGTTGCAAATAAAGACTTTTAGACCGATCATATATTTATTTTTCGTAACCTAGTTATTTTACAATGAACAATCAATTTAAAAAACATCTATCTATACCAGGTTTATTACACACATTAAGAAATAGCTTTGCAAAAGCTACTGATAGGAAGTCATCCAGCATTTACTCACTTGTTGATTGTTTGATGTGTGGCATGGCAGTATTTGGAATGAAGTATCCTTCATTACTTAAATTTGATAAAGATATGCGATCAGAGGGCAGTTTGGTTAAAAATAATATTAGCTCATTATATAAAGTTGAAAAAGTGCCATGTGATACATATTTACGTGAACGTTTAGATGAAATTGATTATCTTCAATTACGTCAGTCATTTAATGCATTACTAAGCAATCTACAAAGAGGTAAAGTTCTAGAGCAATATTGTTTTTATAATGATTATTATTTGATTTCCAGTGACGGCACAGGGATGTTTTCATCACATGAAGTGCATTGTGATAATTGCTGTGTAAAACATCACCGTAATGGAACAAAAACTTATTATCATCAAATGTTGTGTGCTTCGATTGTACATCCTGATATAAAGCAAGTGATTCCATTAGCGCCTGAGCCAATTATTAAAAGTGATGGAACAAAGAAAAATGATTGTGAGCGAAATGCAGCGAAACGTTTAATTAAACGTCTTCGCCAAGAACACCCGCACTTAGCAATGATTTTTGTTGAAGATGCCTTATATGCCAATGGCCCTCATATTGATGACCTAAACAAACATAATATTCATTATATTCTAGGAGTAAAACCAAGTGATCATACCTGGCTTTTTGACTGGGTTAAAGCAAGTAAATCCGAGTTTTTGTCGATGTCACTAGAGGGTGTTAAACATGAATTTGAGTGGATTAATCAAGCTGAATTAAATGAAACTAGAAGTGATATTAAGGTTAACTTTTTGTCTTATAAACAGACAAATAAAAAAGGTAAAGTACAGCATTTTACTTGGGTGACAGACCTTGATCTTAATTCAAACAATGTATTTAAAATAATGACAGGAGCACGTGCACGCTGGAAAATTGAAAATGAGACATTTAATACATTAAAAAATCAAGGGTATAATTTTGAACACAATTTTGGTCATGGAGCAAACAACTTATGTACAGTATTTGGCTTTTTGATGCTATTGGCATTTTTGGTAGATCAAATTCAAGAACTATGCTGTCCATTATTTAAGTCGGCATTAAAAAAATTAGAGACAAGAAGTCGTTTATGGGACAGAATAAGAAGTGCTTTTTTTATAGCACAGATTAATAGTTGGGAAGCGCTATATTTACACCTATCAGGAAAAGTTAAAGCCCAATTGATCATCGACACTGGTTAATTAGATTTTGCCATGAACATCGTGTTTTTAACTATACCCGGTTATTTATTAATGAGACATAAAAATCTAATATACGGTGCATATGCTGTAGCGGTAAGTATTGTCAATGAGAATGCTAATGGAATTAATAATTAAATGAAAAATTAAGCGGGAATAGCTGAACAAAGGACTATTATTTTGTATTTGATTATGATAAATGTTGTGATGGCCAAAATTTGGATATGAATAAAGTTAATGGCTGGGTTGCAAATATTCATGGTATTCGTAATCCAATTACAGATCATCCATTTTCTCCAGAAGGTAATAATTGGAATGTAAATTTTTTAGGACCTATGGGAAGTGTTTTAGAGGATGGATACTTTTATGCGCAAGATAGGCTTTCTAATTTAAAAAGCTATGGTAAATGGAGTAAAGATGAAAATGGTAATGTTAATCAAATGCTATATCAAAAAGATGATGAGGGAAAAAATAATCAAATTGGTGTGAAACATGGTGATAAATATAAACAAGAAACAAAACAAGTTGGTGGTTCACTAGCTCACCAAGATAAATTAATGAATATTAGTATTTATCCAACTACAAAAAAGCAGGGTATGAATATTGATAGTATCTTTAGCCAAATTACTAATTCGTCAATGGGCGCAGGTTTTATATATGCTCGTCATAGCAGAACAGACTTAAAAAGTATGTTATCAGATGTTAACCATTTAGATGTTAGTAAAAATTTAACACTAAGCATATGTCGGGGTGGGTTTCTATTGCCTCCTTTTCAAACACAGTGGGATAGTGATAATAATAAAGGGCCATATATTGTAGATGAGCTTCAAACTTTAAGATTACATGATATTGCAAAACAAGCACGACAGTGTCATAGACCTGAGTTAATTGAAAAAGCACAGGAAATTATACGGGAAAACCCTGAAGAAATTAATAAAATAGATAAAGATGGTCGTACAGCGCTTTTTTATGCTCTATCAAGTGAAAATTATGAATTAGCTAATTTATTAATAGATCATGGTGTAGTTTATGGTGACAATAATATGTTAAATCTTATTATTTATAATCAACCATCAGATGACCTATATATGATTATGTCAGACCATTATAATATTGAAATTAATAGTGGTAGATTAAATAACGATCTACAGCAAACAATGAAATTTGCAATTGGTTTAAACAAAGTTAATGAAATTAAATCAATTATGAAATTGAATATACCATTTGATTTATCAAAAGAGAGTTTTGATGAGCTGATTAATGAAGCAGGTAAAAATGATAGGGTAATAAATATTTTAAATGAAAATAAAGCTAAATTATGCCCCTCTCTTGAGTTACAAAATCCAATTATGCCATTTAGTAGTTTTGATAGTTTAAATGAAAGAGGTAGTGTTAATGATGTTGAACCACTTCATTAAACAATAGATTTAATTTGCTCTAAGTTATTTAAAAAAGCAATTTTATCATTAATCTTAATTAGATTTTTATCTTTATCTTTAACTGTCTCAATCAAGCCATGCTTAACAGAAACAATATAATGATCCTTATTAATTTCAAATTGTTTTTCAAACGGTAATGTTTTACCAAAACGCCAATCCCAACTTTGGAGCCTTTGCATCTCATCATCGATTTCATTATTGGTATCACATAGTTGATCAGATGTATTAAGTTGTATTATCTCTGTATTAGAATAAGTATTGATAAATGACTGGCAAATGGCATTAACAACAGAATCAATCATTAATTTAGGCTTTATATGGCGTAAAGTTAAAACTTCAGATCGAACAGACTTAACTCCTTTGGCATCAATACTATTTTCTTTACTATGAATGCATTGATTAAGTAAATCAACATCACCGCCAATTAATAAAGTACCATGATGTAATGACTGTTTTCGAGATTCTCGATAGGCACTACCTGAGATTTTATAATTTTTATTATTAACGGGTAATAAAATATCATTTCTAGGTGAGATAGTAGCTTTAATGTCTAAAGTTTTTAAAGCATTAATAATTATGTTTAAATGCATTTCTTTATTGTAATAATTAGGCGGAGATAGGAATGAAAAATTTAGATTATTTAAATCATGAAAAACTGTGCCACCTCCGCTATGACGACGAATCATTGGAATATTATTTTGCTTCATAAAATCAAGGTTGCATTCAATCCAAGGGTTTTGTGCGCGACCAATGACAACACATGGATCATTACGCCATAAATAAAGTATGGGATCATTATATGCAATATGATTATATAAATATTTTTCAACAGCTAAATTATAAAAAGGATTGGTTTGATGCTGAATATAAAGCTTTGCATTAATATGATGGTGTTTATTATTCATTTATGAGAGCCAAAGAGACACCGTACCTTTCATTTTTTGCCAAATATTACCTTCAGGATCAGACTCCAATGAAACAACAGGCGTAATAGCCAAAGTCCGATCTTTATAAGTAACGGTTAATTGACCAATAGTTTGACCTTTTGCAATGGGCGCAATTAATGGCTGTTTGATATCAACATTCGTTTTAAGGTCGCTTGGTTTAACATTATATGGGTAGGTAATCGCAACAGTACCATCAGTACCATAATGAATTTCATTGACTTCACCTTTATAGACAGCAAGCTTACCAATTGGATCGTTAGACATATGAACATAGTCAGTTGTAAAAAAGCGATTAGCATATTTTAATAATGTATAAGCAGCTGTTGCACTGGATTTTTGATTATTAGCGCCAATAACAACTGCAACTAAGCGAGTTTTATCAGGTTGTTGTTCTGATGCAACTAAAGAAAATCCTGCTTCAGAAGTTGAACCTGTTTTTAAGCCGTCCGCATACTGATCAATAAAAAGAAGTTTATTGTAATTAGTTTGTGTAATGCCATTATAAGAAAATTCTTTTTGTTTAAACATGTAATAATACTGTGGGAAATCCAATATAATATCACGACCAATCTTAGCCATATCATAAGCTGATGAATAAAGATTAGGTGCTGGTAATCCCATAATTGTAGTAAAATGTGTATTTGTCAGTCCAAGTTTTTTAGCATATTGATTCATCATATCAACAAAAGCTTCTTGTGTGCCGGCAACATAGGTTGCTAAAGTCACAGCAGCATCATTACCAGAGGCAACAATAACACCTTCTAATAAATCTTTAACGCTAACTTTACTACCAGGTTTTAAAAACATACGTGAGCCACCAGTTGCCCAGGCAACAGTAGGTACTTGAATTTGTGTATCTAAGCTCATTGTACCAGCTTTTAACTGCTCAAAAACAACATATAAAAGCATTAATTTAGTTAGACTTGCAGGAGCAATACGTTTATTTGCATCACTTTGTGCAATGATATTGCCACTTTTAGCATCCATTACAATATAACTTGCAACATCTAAAGTTGGTTGTGGTGGAACCTGTTTAGACCAAATAGCTGCAGCGGTTGTAATTTGAGGTAATTTAAAATCAGCTGGTTGGGCTGGGACCTGAACATTTAAAGGGATATGTGCATTGGCATCAACTGCACCATATTTATTTAAAGGGACTTGATATTTATCTAAAGTGTCCGTTTGAGCATGAACGGTTGAAATACCAAGTGCGATAAGTGTTAATGAAGTGAGTAATTTTTTATTCAGCATAATTCTTAAAAATCCTATTTTTTGTTGCCTTTATCAATATATATCTTACAATTTATGTCTAATTCTAAGACAAATGATTAGTTATTTGCAATGACTTTAAGCAACCATTGTTTATTTCCACTAATCTTATTGTATGGTTCTAAATCAGTCGTATAAGAAACTCCTAAATATTTGAGTGAATTTTCAGCAATTTGAGCAAAAATTGGTGCTGCAGATACGCCACCAAAACGATAAAGTCTGCCCTTTAATGGTTTATCAATCCAGATGACAATAACTAACCTTGGATTGTGGAGCGGGGCAATGCCAGCAAAGACAGCATTATAATATTTATGTGAGAATTGACCATTGACAACTTGGTTAGTTGTGCCAGTTTTTCCACCAACGTCATATCCAGCAATAGAAGCTAATACACCGGTGCCATGAGTATTGGTGACACTTTTTAACATAGCTAATATATCATTTGTTACTTCAGGTTTAACAATTTGCTTACATTCTAAGTTGGATAAGTTAGTTTTAGTAAGTGATAGTGGGCATAACTTTCCATTATTTGCAAAAACTGTATAGGCATGTGCTAACTGTAATACAGAAGAAGTCATCGCATAACCAAATGAGATGTTAGCATAGCTTAATTCACCTAGTTTTGGAATATAGGGTAAATAGCCCATATTAATACCAGGGAATAAGAATGATGAGCCACCAAAACCTAAATTTTGAAGATAATGATAAACATCAATTTTAGGGATTAACTGTTCAATTTTTAAGATACCAATATTAGACGATTTTTGAATAATTTGAGTAACGGTAATTGCACCAAAATTGGCATCATCATGAATGATGTGTTTTTGAATGCGGTAAGTTCCAGGAGATGTATCAAATACAGTATCTGGTGTAATTTTATTCATATTAAGTGCTAATGCTGCAATAAATGGCTTTATGGTAGAGCCAGGTTCAAATGTATCAACAATCGCTCTATTTTTAACACCAGCACCACTTCGTTGTGAAAAAGCATTTGGATTGAATCCAGGATAGCTAGCAATGGCTAAAACTTCTCCTGTTTTTGGGTTAATCACAGCGACAGAACCACTAGAAGCTTCGGCTTTAATTACACCTTTTTTTAGTGCTTGATATGCAAAATATTGGATCATGCTATCAATACTTAGCTGAATATCTTGGCCATCATGAGGTAATGTTGCAATATTGATATTGCGTATTAGATTACCGTAAGCATCTGTTTCAATCGTTTTTTGACCGCTTTTACCGAGTAAGTTAGAGTTATATTGTAGCTCAATTCCAGATTGGCCTTGATTTTTTGAATTAGTAAAGCCAACTACCTGTGAGGCGATATCTGCTAATGGGTAGTAGGTTCGCATTTGTTTTTGTAGATGTACGCCTGGTATATGTAGTGATTTTATTTCTCGAGCTTGATTCGGTGGAATATATTTTGCTGCAATATAGTATCGTTTATTTGGATACTCGCCAATTAATTGATTTATTGAATTTATATCAAACCCAGCAACAGGAATTTGTGATAATAACTGATATTTTTTAGGATTATCCTTCATTATTTTAATATCAAAAATCACTTCATACAGCATTGTACTAACAGCTAAGGGTCTACCATCTCTATCAAGTAGTAAGCCTCTTGCTGCATGTATATTATATGAATGAATGGCTTCATTATTTCCCTTTTGATTTAGGAACTGACTTTCTGCTGTATCAAGATAAACAATGCGACTAATAAGAATGCCAACAAGTATTAGCATAATAATTACAGCAATAATAATGGTAATGGCAATTTTAGGTTTATTTTGTTGATTTGATTTTTTTTTCTTCAACGAGTCTGTTAAGTCTGGGGCTTTAGAATAATCTTGCATGATAGTTAGGTATAAACTTATTGAGTCCTGATTTTTAATCAAATTCTAATAAAAAGGATGGTATTTGACTACCATATTTCAAATAAATTATAAATTAAGTTATCAAATGTTGTTAAGTCATATGATTTAAGTTATTTGTTTTGATCAATGGGCTTGTTGTTTTATTCAAAAAAGACTACAATATCGCGTTGCTCTTATGTCAGTGGGCAATATTAATGTTATTGAAAATACTAAATGTAAATACTAGGAGATTGACATGATTACAGCCGAAAAGAAACAAGAAATTGTTGCAAAGTATGGTAAAGATGAAACTGATACAGGTTCAACAGAAGTGCAAGTTGCTCTTTTAACTGCGCGTATTATTGATTTAACAGAGCATTTCAAAATACATAAGCATGACTTCCACTCAAGAAGAGGCTTATTACGATTAGTTAGTCAACGTCGTCAACTACTTGATTATTTAAAATCAAAGAATATTGATCGTTATCGTACATTGATCGATCAGCTTGGTTTACGTCGTTAATACTTTAGGCTTAATTTAACAAAAATATATAAGAAAAAGAATCGTTAAGTTAAGTATTGCGGTTTCTTTATAACCCGATATGATATAGCTTAACTTAAACATTTTAAGATTAAAGGTAAACATTTGTGAAAGTATATAAACAGGTATTTCAGTTAGGCGATAAGCAAGTTGAAATAGAAACGGGTCATATTGCTCGTCAAGCAACTGCAGCAGTGACTGTAAGAATGGGGGATACCCTTGTTCTAGTGACAGCTGTTGCAAGAAAAGAGGCAAAAGAAGGGATAGATTTTTTCCCATTGACAGTTAATTATCAAGAACGTGCTTACGCTGCTGGGAAGATTCCTGGAGGTTTTAATAAACGTGAAGGTCGTTCAAGTGAGCATGAAACTTTAACTGCACGATTAATTGATCGACCTTTAAGACCATTATTTCCAAAGGGCTTTCATAATGAGATACAAATTGTTGCAAGTGTTTTATCTTTTGATCTGGAAGTTCCAGCTGATATTCCTGCATTGATTGGTGCTTCAGCATCACTTGCATTATCTGGTGTGCCATTTGATGGACCAGTTGCTGGTTGCCGTGTTGGTTTTATTGATGGCAAGTATGTTTTAAACCCGTCATTTGAAGCCTTAGAAAGCTCAGACCTTGACTTAGTAGTTGCCGGTACAAAAGATGCGGTACTAATGGTTGAGTCAGAAGCAAGGGGTTTACCTGAAGAAGTAATGCTTGGTGCAGTACTTTATGGGCATAAGGAAATGCGAGGTGCTATTACTGCGATTAATGAACTAGTTGAATATGCAGGAAAAGAAAAATGGGATTGGCAGCCTAAAAAAGATAGTAAAGAATTAACGGTAGCAGTTAAAAAGGCATTTAAAGACAAAATTAAAGATGCTTTTATAATTAAAGAAAAACAAGTGCGTAATGAACAATTATCTTTACTTAAAAGTCAGGCAATTGAAATGTTTGTTGCAGAAGCAGATGATTCATTGGTCGAGAAAGAAGTAGTAGAAGTGATTGGAAAACTAGAACGTGAGCATGTTAGAAATACTATTTTAGATGGTGAACCAAGAATTGATGGACGTGATACTCGCACTGTGCGTCCGATTGAAGTTAAAACTGGCGTTTTACCTCGTGCACATGGTTCTGCATTATTTACTCGTGGTGAGACACAAGCCATTGTTGTTGCAACCTTAGGAAATGATAGAGATGCTCAGCTGATTGAGCGATTCCAAGGTGATATACGTAATCGTTATATGTTACATTATAACTTTCCACCTTATTGTGTAGGTGAAACTGGAATGATGGGTGCTCCTAAGCGCCGTGAAGTTGGCCATGGCAATCTTGCGCGTCGTGCAATATCTGCTGTTTTTCCTGATGAAGAAACATATCCCTATGTTGTGCGTGTAGTATCAGAAATTACAGAATCTAATGGCTCTAGTTCAATGGCAACTGTGTGTGGTTCATCATTAGCAATGATGGATGCAGGTGTGCCGCTAGCAGCTCCAGTTGCTGGTATTGCAATGGGCTTGATTAAAGAAGGTGATCGTTTTGCTGTATTATCTGATATCTTAGGTGATGAAGATCATTTAGGTGATATGGACTTTAAAGTTGCAGGTACGGCTCATGGTGTTACTGCATTACAGATGGATATTAAAGTTGCTGGCATTACTCGTGAGATAATGGCTAGTGCTTTAGATCAAGCAAAAGAGGGTCGTTTACATATTTTAAATATCATGAATGAGCAGCTTAATGAGACACGTAAAGAGTTATCTGATTATGCGCCACGTATTCATTTATTAAAAACTGGCTCTGAGAAAATTAAAGATATTAAAGGCAAAGGCGGCTCAAATATCCGTAAAATTACTGAAGAAACAGGTGCTAACATTGATTTAGATGATTCAGGTGAAGTGAAAATTTTCACAACAAATAAACCAATGCTAGATAAAGTTTTATCAATGATGGCTTCGACAGCTGCTGAAGTTGAATCAGGTCAAATTTATCAAGGTACTGTTTTAAAGGTAATGGATTTTGGTGCATTTGTAAGTCTTTTACCAGGTAAAGATGGCTTGTTACATATTTCTAAAATGAGCTCAGATCATGTAGAGAATGTATCTGACTTTTTAGAAGAAGGCCAATCAGTTAATGTCAAAGTAGTTGATGTTGACCGCTTTGGTAAGGTAAAATTATCTATGATCGATGTTGATCAATAAAAATAATTAATTATTAATCATATAAAATAAATAGGTTCTAAATATGAGTGAGGCTGTTCAAACAGCATCACCGGTTAATTTTACCGATGCTGCTGCACTAAAGGTGAAAGAGTTAATTGAAGAAGAAGGTAATTTTGAATTAAAATTGCGAGTTTATATTACAGGTGGTGGTTGTTCTGGCTTTCAGTATGGCTTTACCTTTGATGAAACTCAAAATGGTGATGATATAGCTATTGAAAATCAAGGTGTGATTTTATTGATTGATGCGATGAGTTTTCAATATCTTATTGGCGCGGATGTAGACTATAAAGAAGACGTTGAAGGTGCGCATTTTATTATTAGAAATCCAAATGCAAAAACAACCTGTGGTTGTGGTTCTTCATTTTCTGTTTAATTATTCAATAAGTAAAAGAATTGGATCTGTTGCTTTACGATTGCTAAATATAAATTTGTAGGCAATGAATCTAAATATTACAATCTATAGAAGGCTGGTCTTGTTTTTCTACCATAAATAAATAATCTGGTATTATTGGATCAATTGCTTCAGTGGGTGGGTTTAGTAAAATGCCATCAGATGAATAAATATAATCAAATTCCTTGTAAGATGCAGGGTGTGTTTTATTTTTTGAATTTTCGTAGCTTGTAGATAGGTCATTACTTTTTGGTCGCCATGGTGAGCGGCAAGTGCACATTAAAATATGTTGATAAATAGGTAACTGGCTAAGAATGTCAGCTAAAGGAACTTTTCGGTCATTATATTGTTGCATGCGACAGTTAAATTCACCATTTGATGCATAGATACCAGGTTTCATTATCGGTCTTTGACCATGTTTTGTTGTAATAAATTTTGGCTTACCATTGGAATCAGTTTTTTGGATTTTATTTTCATTAAATTCAGAAATTAAAATTTGTTTAAAAATTAACTCAGTTGGAATAAAAATATCATGTCCATTATTTAAAGCATCTTGCATTGGCTTTACTGATGTTGTTAATTCATTAGGCATATGTGTGCCAATATATAAATTTGGTATTAACTGGCTGCTATCACTAGATTGTAATAGTTGACTTTTTCGAGATTTATGTTTAATCCAAGTACTCTCTCTATTAATGCTTTGTTGATCATTTAATTTATTTTCTGGTCTAAATAGCTGACTTCCTAGTGGTGTTGCAAAAGCGATCTTACTAGGAGTTAGTGTTTCAGATAAAGGTATAACTTGATCTTGACGACCATGAGCTAGAATCACGAGTGAGTTAACACTATCAGTTGTTGTATTTTTAAGTAAAATGCCTTGTAGTTTATAATCTTCTGTTTCAAAAACTTTTGTTTCAGGTGCAATGTTTAAAAGTTCACATAATTCATGCCAGTTCATATAATAAGACTCTTTGTTTAATAATTTTTACACATAAAATAATCAAACTGATAAAAATGTAAACTGATTTTTGTAATACATTTATAGTATTAAAAAATATAAGATAAAATTAACATTTTGTTTGATCAAGGTTTATTGATAAATTGCTTAAGGTGAAATTGAAATAAATTATTTAATTGATCAATGTTAAAATATTTTACTAAATCCAATTATTAATCGTAATACCAATACCTATTGCATTGGTATGGTGATTATATTCTATTAAGCTTTGACCATAGCCTGAGAAAAACTGTAAATAGCCTTTAATAACACCATAGACAGGAAAGCTGAAGCCAATTTCAGTTGTTGGGTATTTAATACTTCTTAGCATTACGCTAAGTTCAAAGTCACTATAAAATTTCCAGGCACCTATTATTTCACCATAGCCCATAAAATTTCCAATATCAGGGTTATGAAGATCACTAGATTCTGATCTAAAAATAATATCCCATAATTTTAATCTAAGCATATATTGGTCATTATTATATGTACTTTGAATGTAGGCGCGATTCCAACTACGTTCTAAATCACCACCTTTACCATTTGATTGATGCTCAATACCTACACTACCTGTAACATGATTCATTAAGTCAGTGGACATGTAAAGCTCAGGTTCATAATCTGTTTCACGAAAATATTGTGATTGTGGTGCATAAAATTGCCAATAAGACAGTTGAGAATAAGCAAAATTAAAGCGGAAGTGATCATTGTATATATAAACTAATGGTACATTTAAACTAAATTGAAACTTCCATTCTGCATTTTTAAGTTCTTGATTATCAGGTGTTTGGCCTTGATAAACAGATTGATATGGAGAGAATGTGTAGTAATAAGGTAGGATATAGTTTGGTTTATATAGGTTAATCGTTAATGGCGCACTAACCCACTTTGTTTTTGATTTTTCAGGTGGTGTAACTTTATTGATTGCTTGTGTAACTGATTTGGTTTGCTGTTGTGGTGTTTTTCTAATTTCTGGTTGCTTAGGTATTTTTGATTCATTCGCAATTGAGTTTACGATCTGATAAATTAGTGGTGTTTGTTTTGTATTTGCCTGCAAGTTTACATTAAGTCCTAGGCTAAAACATATGCATCCACTTATATATAAACCATTTTTATGAAGAGTTAATCGCATCCTTTGCCCATTGAGTTTATTTAGTTAGTTTAATATTGTTGTATTGAATAGATAACTAAATCAAGAAAATTTATATGAAAATTTTATTATAACCGATATTTAACGGTATTAAAAATTAAGTCAAACTATAAAGTATAGCCTTGGTTAAATTATGATAAAAGGAATTGCATTAGTGCAAGGTAGATTAGCAAAATTGTTAAGTGAATTAAATGATTTTGAAAAGCGTATTTTTTTAGAGCAGTTAGATGCTGAGTGGCCTGATATGATCCAGTCAGGAATAGAGCTAGCTTATGTGTTAGGTCAGTTAAATGAAGAACAATCAACTTTAGTCCTAAATATTTTAAAAGACAGATTGATTTTTTTAATTAAAACTGCCAGAGATTTATGGTGTATTCTTGAAGAGGTTAGTTATCAACAAAATCAGATTATATTATTAGCTATTGGCTTTAGACTGCCTAAATTGATTAGGACAGTTAATGGGCTAAAAAACATACTAAAGGAATTGAATGAAGAACAGTGTGTTTTTGTATTAACAAAGCTAGCTGATAGACTCCCAACCTTGATTAAGTCTAAAAAGTTACTTATTAATATGGCAAGTTATTTAAATGAAAATCAGTTAAATGTAGTGTTAACATTTTTGAATAATGATAAAACTTCAAAAAGCATATAAGTGGTAATGCTTAAGACTATATATGCTTTTCTAGAGTGAGTTAAAGTTTTTATATGATTATTTTTTCTTTGGTTTATTAGGAAGGTCAGTTACTGTGCCTTCAAAAACTTCAGTTGCTAGTGCTAAAGTTTCAGATAAGGTTGGGTGAGGGTGAATAGTAAGTGCGATATCTTCAGCATCAGCACCCATTTCAATTGCAAGAGAAGCTTCAGCGATTAATTCACCAGCATTTGGCCCAACAATACCAGCACCAATAATGACATTATTTTCATCAAAGATAACTTTAGTCATACCTTCATCACGGCCAAGACTTAATGAGCGACCACTTGCAGCCCAAGGGAAGACACCTTTATCATATTTAATGCCTTTTTCTTTGGCTTCTTTTTCAGTAAGGCCAGTCCAAGCAACTTCAGGATCGGTATAAGCAACAGAAGCGATACATTTAGGATCAAAGAAGTGTTTTTTGCCAGCAATCACTTCAGCAGCTAATCGACCTTCAGGAACTGCCTTATGTGCAAGCATTGGTTGGCCAACAATATCGCCAATTGCAAAAATATTAGAAACATTAGTTTTTTGTTGTTTATCAACTGGAATAAATCCACGCTCATCAACATGAATACCTGCTGCTTCAGCACCAATTAGCTTACCATTAGGTGTGCGACCAACAGCGACTAATACACGATCAAATTTCTCAGGTGTGTCATTACCTTTTTTGCCTTCCATTGAAACATAAATACCATCTTCTTTAGCTTCAACTTTAGTGACTTTGGTCTCAAGACGAATATCATAATGTTTTGAAACCATTTTTTCATAAGGTTTAACAACATCTTTATCTGCCGCACCCATTAACTGATCCATAAACTCAACAACTGTAATCTTACTGCTTAGTGTGTGGTAAACCTGTGCCATTTCAAGGCCAATAATACCACCACCAATAATTAGCATATTTTTAGGAATCTCAGCCATTTCTAATGCGCCAGTAGAATCAATTATGCGTGGATCTTCTGGGATAAAAGGTAAATTGATTGGTTGACTGCCTGCAGCAATAATGGCATTTTCAAAATTAACGGTAGTTGTTTTACCATCTTTTTCAACTTCAATTGACTTATCAGAAGTAAACTTACCATAGCCATGTACAACATCAACATTACGCATTTTTGCCATACCTTTAAGGCCAGTCGTTAATTTGCTAACAACATTATTTTTCCATTTAAGGATTTTTTCACGGTTGAATTTAACTTCACCAAATTCAATTACACCTTTGCCTTTTAAATCATTGGCTTCATCAACAACCTTAGCAATATGTAATAAAGCTTTTGATGGGATACAGCCAACATTTAAACATACACCACCTAATGAATCATAACGTTCAATTAACGTTACTTTTTTACCTAAATCAGCAGCTCTAAATGCTGCACTATATCCACCTGGGCCGCTGCCTAAAACAACAACTTCAGTCTGTTTTGTGGTCATTTTGATCTTTCCTTATTTCTTAAATTTTATTTAATTAATAATGAGTTGTTTATAAAATAATTTCACGTAGATCACGAAGTATCTCGCATAGATAGGTTAAAAACTGGGCTGCTAATGCGCCATCAATCACACGATGGTCAACAGATAATGATAGTGGTAACATTAATCTTGGATTAAAGCTACCTTTACCATCATAAACAGGCTTCATTTGAGATTTAGAGACACCTAGAATTGCAACTTCTGGCATATTAATAATCGGAGTAAAGCCTGTAGTGCCTAGTATGCCAAGGCTTGATATGCTAAAAGTAGCACCTTTCATATCATCAGGTTTTAATTTACCTTCACGACCGCGCTTAATAATATCCATTAGATCTTCAGCAATTTCAAAAATACCTTTTTTATCAGCATCTTTTACAATGGGTACTAATAAGCCATTTGGTGTATCAACTGCAACACCGATATGAAAGTATTTTTTAAGAATTATATTTTCACCGTCGGCTGATAATGAGCTATTCATGCGAGGGAATGCTTGTAGTGCTTTTGAGGCAGCTTTAACTAAGAAAGCAACAGGTGTAATTTTAACGTCTGCTTTTTCAGCACTTGTTTTCTTAGCTTTTCTAAAGTTTTCAAGTTCAGTTATATCTGCGTCATCCCAAAAAGTAACATGAGGAATTTTAACCCAATTACGATGTAGATTTTTAGCGGTAAGCTTGTTAATACGAGTTAAAGATTGCGTTTCAATTTCGCCATATTTAGCAAAATCAACTACAGGGTCTGCCAATAAGTCTAAACCACTGCCAGATGACCCTTGAACTTGGCCTGATTGAACTTGATTTAATGAATTTTTAACATAATTATAGCAATCTTCTTTAGTAATGCGGCCTTTATTGCCAGTAGCTGGCACTCTTGATAGATCAACACCTAGAATACGGGCTAGACGACGCACAGCAGGGCCTGCATAAATATTAGTATTTACGACAGGTGGTAATCCAGTTGATTGTGCAGCGCTAGGCTGAGAAGCTGGTGCATCATTAACTGGTTTTGATTCAGGTTGTTCTGCTTGAGTTGTTTTAGGTGTTTCATCTGCTGGCACTTGATCATTAGTTTCAAGTGTTAAAATAACATCACCTTCAGAGGCTTTATCTGCAACTTTAATAAGCACATCTTTTACTTTGCCAGCAAAAGGCGCTGGTACTTCCATGCTAGCTTTATCAGTCTCAAGGGTAACTAGTGAATCTTCTTCTTTAATTTCATCACCTGGTTTGACAGTTACTTCAATAACATCAACACCTTGATAATCACCAATATCAGGTACTTTAACTTCAACTACTTTTTTAGAAGCTTTAGAAGATGATTTGCTATCAGTAGCTAACTTTTTAGGCTCATCTTTAACTTCTTCAGTGCTGGAAGATTCAAGTTTGACAATTAATGAGCCTTCAGAGACTTTATCGCCAACTTTAACCAGTACTTCTTTGACTGTACCACCGAAAGGTGAAGGTACTTCCATACTGGCTTTATCAGTTTCTAGTGTAACCAGTGAGTCTTCTTCATTAATAACATCACCAACTGAAATATTTACTTCGATTACATCAACATTTTGATAGTCACCAATATCTGGGACATGAATTTCTTTAATCGCCATTACAGTATGACTCCTTGTAAATTAGACGTACATAGGTTCAGGTTTTTTTGGGTCAATTTTATATAGCTTCATTGCTTCTTTAACTTTAGATTTTGCTATTGTACCATCATCAGCTAATGCTTTAATAGCAGCATAAGCGACATAGTAACGATCAACTTCAAAGAAGCTACGTAAATTTTCTCTGCTATCACTCCGGCCAAAGCCATCAGTACCTAATGTTACATAACGACTAGGGACAAATTCACGTAATTGTTCAGTATAAAGTTTGATATAATCAGTTGAGGCAATTACTGGGCCTTTTCTATCTTGTAATGACTGCTCTATATGAGATAATTTTGGTTTTTCATCTGGGTTTAGCATATTATGGCGTTTAATGCTCATTGCATCACGATACAGCTCATTGGCGCTTGTCATACTCCAAATATCAGCTGTAATGTCAAAATCTTTTTCTAATAATTCTGCTGCAGCTTCAACTTCTCGTAAAATAGTTCCTGAGCCAGTTAGTTGAACATGTGCTTTATTTGGTTTTTTATGCTCTTTAAGCATATATAAGCCTTTAATAATGCCTTCTTCAGAGCCTTCAGGCATTGCATAATGTGCGTAGTTTTCATTCATAACGGTAATATAATAAAAAACATGTTCATTATTATGATACATACGGCGTAAGCCATCCCATAGGATAATAGCTAATTCATAAGCATAAGTTGGATCATAAGTGACACAGTTTGGGATAACAGACGCTTGAATATGTGTATGTCCATCCTGATGCTGTAAACCTTCACCGTTTAATGTTGTGCGGCCTGCTGTACCACCTAATAAAAAGCCTTTTGCCATTGAATCGCCTGCAGCCCAAGCAAAATCACCAATGCGCTGAAAGCCAAACATTGAATAATAAATATAAAATGGAATGGTTGGTACACGGTGAACACTATAAGAAGTTGCAGCTGCTAACCAAGAACAAAAAGCGCCTGCTTCATTAAGGCCTTCTTGTAGAATCTGGCCGTCAGTACTTTCTTTATAGTACATGACCTGTTTTTTATCTTCAGGAACATACTGTTGCCCTTTGGCATTATAAATACCTAATTGACGGAATAATCCTTCCATACCAAAGGTACGAGACTCATCAGGTACAATTGGTACAACATATTTGCCTAGTTCTTTATTTTTAGTAAATGCAACAAGCATACGAACAAAAGCAGTTGTTGTAGATAGTTCACGATCGCCACTTGAATCCATAAATAATTTTGCAAAGTCACTATAATGCGGAATGTCAAATTGATGGTCAACTTCGAAGCGTGCAGGGGTATAGCCGCCAAGATTTTTACGTTGTTTATTTAAATACTCCATAGCTTGGTCAGATTTTTTAAGCTTAAGAAACTCATAATTTTCGACTTGTTCTTCAGTTAGTGGAATATCAAAACGATCACGGATGTACTTTAATCCATCAACACTAAGTTTTTTAATGTTATGAGCAATATTCTTTGATTCACCATACTCACCCAAACCATAACCTTTGACAGTATGTGCTAAGATAACTGTTGGTCGATCAGTAGATTCAACGGCATTTTTATAGGCAGCAAATACTTTTTTAGGATCATGCCCACCGCGTAATAAACTCTCAAGATCTTCATCGGAGTAGTCAGCTACCATTTGCTGTAGCTCCTCATCACCACCAAAAATCATTTCTCTAATTGCGCTGCCACCGTGTGCTGTACAATTTTGTAGTTGTCCATCATTTAGCTCAGCTAGGCGCTTTTGTAATTTACCACTAATATCTTTATCAAATAATGGTTGCCAGTTGCTGCCCCAAAGGACTTTAATGACATTCCAATTAGCGCCTTGGAATACACCAGCTAATTCTTCAATAATTTTACCATTACCATTAACTAAGCCATCTAAGCGCTGTAAATTACAGCTAATAACAAAAGTAAGATTGTTTAGGTCTTCTCTTGATGCGCGTGTGATTGCACCAAGTGATTCTGGCTCATCCATTTCGCCATCACCTAAAAATGCCCAAACATGTCTACCTTTAGTATCAGAAAGGCCGCGATGCTCTAAATATTTTAAGAAACGAGCTTGATAAATTGCTTGAACAGGACCAAGACCCATTGAAACAGTAGGGAACTGCCAGTAATTTGGATGTAAATAAGGGTGAGGGTAAGAAGCTAAGCCATCTTGACCACATGTTTGTTGTCTAAAAAGTGTTACTTGGTCTTCACTAAAGCGCCCTTCAATAAATGATCGGGCATAAATAATTGGTGAGCTATGACCTTGAAAAAATACCAAATCACCACCTTCAGTTTTATTTGGCGCTTTAAAAAAGTGGTTAAAACCAACTTCATAAAGTGTTAAAGCACCAGCCCCTGATGAGATATGCCCACCTAAAGAGCTATCTTTTTTGTTAGCTTTAGCAACCATAACAGCGGCATTCCAGCGAATGGTTGTTTCGATTTGTTGTTCAAGTGTAATATCACCTGGGTAGTCAGGTTCATCTTCAACAGCAATGGTATTTGCATAAGTATAATTAGCACCTTGATATTGTGTTTTTATACCTAAGGTATGCGCTTTTTGGTTTAATTCATTTAAAATTTGAAAACCGGCTTCAATACCACCACGTTCGATTACAGACTCAAGTGCTTCCAGCCATTCATTTGATTCAGCAGGATCAACTACTTGAGTTGAAATTAAGTCAGCCATAATTAACTCCACTAGTCTTGATTATCAGACATTTAAATTCGGTTTAGAATGTTTTAACAACCGATTAGATTTCAACATGCTGTGATTATAGCGAAAACATTAGCAGAAATACATGCTTAAATATTTAATTACTTTTGATAAATAAAAATTATTTAAATTTATGGTTATAATTAAGTTATACATACTATGGTTTTAATTGCACTTTAATAAAAACCTGATATAGTACGCACAAGAAGTGTAAAAAGGCGCTTTAGCACTGTCTTAAGTATACAGATAAGACTAAAGAGTAGCTTGTTAGTTTTGACTAACCTTAAAATTACAAAAGAACACTTTTTGAAAACTAGACTCAAAATAAAAATTTTGGAGTATAAATTAAAGCGAAAAAGCAAAAGATAAAAGATTGTTGAATAAATGAAGTTAAGATTGCTTTTTGCTTATAGATGACAAACAGATTTTAGTATGGATTTTTTAGCCTTTTAATTGATAATATAGAGGCCAATTAATTGACAGATTGTATAAATGTACGGTTTAAACCTTTGAAAAAAATGATAAAAATTAAGGTTAACTTGTTAATTTTATAATCGGAGTAATAAAAATTTTCAAGTAGAATTATACTACTACTAATGTGCTTGTCAGTAAGCAATCAAATATCATTTATCTAATAAATGTCAATATTTTATCTCTTATATGTATTTTCGCTATATGCAATTATAATATAATTAAAGAGGTTTATATTAATTATGAAAAAAATGTTAATTAATGCGCGTCAACCAGAAGAAGTAAGAATCGCGACGACTGAAAATGGAAAATTATTAAATATTGATATAGAAAGTATTGATTATGAACAAAAAAAGGCCAATATATATAAAGGTATTGTTACACGCGTTGAGCCAAGTTTAAATGCTGCATTTATTAGTTATGGTGAGAAACGTAATGGCTTTTTACCATTTAAAGAAATTGCGCCGGAATACTTTAAAAAACAAGTTAAAGAAGGTCAAGATATACCTTTAACTGAGTTATTAGATGTTGGTCAAGAAATTATTGTTCAGATTAACAAAGAAGAACGTGGAACAAAAGGTGCAGCGTTAAGTACCTATATTACGTTAGCTGGTTGTTACCTAGTTTTAATGCCAAATAATCCTGAAGCTGGTGGAATCTCTCGCCGTATTGAAGGTAATGAACGTCAAAAATTAAAAGAGCTATTTGATTCATTAGATATTCCAAAAGGCATGGGCGTTATTATCAGAACTGCAGGTGTTGATCGTCAAGTTGAAGAAATGCAGTGGGATTTAAGTGTTTTATTAAAACTTTGGAGTGCAATCAATCAAGCTTATAAGAGTGCGCCTGGACCATTTTTAATTCATAGTGAAAGTGATATTACTGTTCGTGCAATTAGAGATCACTTAAAAGATGATATTGAAGAAATTATTGTTGATAGTGAAGAGGCAGGTGAGACACTTAAGCGTCAATTATCATTATTACGTCCTGATTTTGTAGAGCGTGTTAAAATATATAATGATACAATTCCGCTTTTTTCAAAAGAGCAAATTGAAAGCCGTATTGAAGAAGCCTATAAAAGAGAAGTCATTTTACCTTCAGGTGGTTCGATTGTAATTGATGCAGCTGAAGCATTAACAGCAATTGATATTAACTCTGCTAAAGCAACTCGTGGCGATAATATTGAAGAAACAGCATATTTTACTAATTTAGAAGCTGCTGAAGAAATTGCTCGTCAATTACGTCTACGTGATATAGGTGGTTTAATTGTTGTAGATTTTATTGATATGCAAGAAAATGAGCATCAACGCAACGTTGAGCATGCATTGATTGATCAATTAGCAAAAGATCGTGCTAAAGTGCAAATGACACGTATTTCAAGATTTGGCTTAGTTGAGATTTCACGACAAAGACTTCAATCTTCATTGGGAGAGTCAGCAACAATTTCTTGTCCACGTTGTGAGGGACAAGGCATTATTCGTTCAGTGCCTTCATTAGCATTATCAATATTACGCTTAATAAAAGAAGAAGCGCATAAAGAAAAAACTAATGAAATTCGCGTTCAATTACCAATTTCAGTTGCAACTTACTTATTAAACGAAAAACGCGATGCTGTTAAAGATATAGAATCTGAATTAGACTTTAAATTGGTATTAATTCCAAACCCTAATCTTGAAACACCTCATTACTATATTCAAAGAATTTGGGGTGATAATTATGTGGCAAATAAATCAAGCTATAATTTAATCGAAGAAAGAAAAGAAGATTCAGAAAATTATATTAAACCTAAAAAGACTAAAGCTCAGCAGCCTCTAGTTAAGTCAATGACTGTAGAAGCGGCACCAAAAGCTCAGGCTAAGCAAAAATCTGGTTTATTTAAAAAAATATGGAATAGTATTTTTACAACAAGTGAAGAAGTAGCTGAAAAGCCAAAAGCGAGTAAAGCTCATTCTTCTAAAAAACCTGCTCAAAAACAGCAAGGCCAGCAGAAAAAGCGTACACAGCATCAACAACGTCATCATGGTCAGCAAAAGCAAGATCGAGATCATTCAAAAGATCGTAGAAAATCTCAACAATATGGTGGTTCAAAAGGTAGAGGCCAAAAGTCAAATCAAACAGATGGAGATCGCCGTTCTCATTCTGCGCGTAGTAACCAACGCAATAATACTCGTCCAAATTTATATAAAAGTGAAGATGTTGTAGATGTACAAATTGCTTCAACTTCTCAACCTGAACAGAAAGTATCTAACAAAGATCAAAGTAAAGATGTAGCAACTAAAGCAAAATCTAAGTCTAAGTCTAAGCAAACTGTAATTACATCTGCTGATGCATTAGTTGATTCTTTAAATGTTGCGCCACTTAAATTTGAGACAACAAGTAAGTTAATTAAAGATCCTAAAAGTCGTATTAGCAGCAATGTTGAGCAAATTTTAAAAAGCTCAGATTCACAAAGCTCAATGCAACAGATAGAAACACAATCAACGTCAAATAAGGTGAAGTATCTGAAATTTGAATATGTTGATTTGGCGCAGTTAAAACGTGAGCAACTGGAAAAAGAAGAGAAGGCAAAAATTGCTAAACGTGAAGCTCAAGAAGCAAAGCGTGAGGCTGTGAAAGCTAAAAAAGCATACGATGAGGCTCAAAAACTTAAAGCTGAAGAAGAGCAAGCACAAAAATATCAAAAAACAGATGTAAAAGCTACAGAAGCAGTTGCTATTGAAGATAAGGCTAAACAGCAAGATCAAGCTACACAACAAACAGCTGCAATTCAGTCAGAAGAACAAAAGCAAATGGCTGTGACAAGTGAAAGTTTTGCTAAAGCAGATGAAAATAGTGAGGCTGTAATTAGTATTGATGTTTCTGAAAATGTATCAGAGTTTGATTCAGAAGTTGAAATTGTTATTGATTATCCAGAAGACAAGTTAGAGCAATCTCAAGTTGAAGAACAAGAATTAGTTGTTCAAGCAAGTAGTGAGTCTTTAGAAGAAGAAAGAGTGGAAGCTTCTGATATCGATGATCATGCTGAGGTTGAGATTGTTGAAACGGATTCAACTGATATTGCTGATGATGAAAAAACAGAAATACAAAGTGCTGTTGAAGAGTCTATAGAAGTAACAGAAGAAGAGCATCTTGAAGAAGATGATGAAGAACCTGTAGTGCCTGCACCACAAATTCAGGCAGAGATTATAGAGCAAGTAACAATTGAAACTAAGCCTCAAATTGTAATTGGGCATGAAGTCAATGATCAAAGAGATGGTGAAACAACTGTTTCAATTGAAGTGTCTAAAACTGATGTAGAAGAAGATACTCAAGAAGCTGTTGAAGAAACATCCAATGAGGCTTCATCAGTCATTGAAGAAAAAGATCTTGAGCAAGAAGAACCGCAAAAATTAGAGACTGAGCATGTCATGGTAGAAGAAGTAAAAAAAGAAGATAAAGAACATCATGATGCAAAATCTAAAAAAGATGAAGCTAGCGCTAGTAAAAAGCGTAAACCGCAGCAACAACGTCGTGGTGGTGGTCAGAAAAAACACCATCGTGGTGGTACTCAACAAGCTAAAGGTCATTCGAATCAGCAAAATAAAAAGCATTCAGATGATGATGCATCTTCTAAAAAATCTTCACATCATAAAAAAGACAGTAATAAAGAGCATCAACAAAAGAAGGCGAAACCCCATCATAAAAAACAACATGATGAAAATAAGCATTCTTCAACAAAAGATAACCAATCAAATACTAAAAAAGAAGAGAAAGAAGAATCCTAGTTATAATACCTAGACGCGATGAATCGCGTCTCTACATAGATTTTAATTGATTAATACTAATATCTTCTAATGAATTAATTACTAAATCACAAAAATCAAATCTTTCATCATTTTCTATAGGCTCAGGGACAACAATAACTTTCATAGATGCAGCTTTTGCTGCAATTGCTCCAGTTGTTGAGTCTTCAAATACAATACAATCTTGAGGTTTGAATTCAAGCAACTTAGCTGTAGTTAGATAGCATTGTGGATGTGGTTTGGCATAAGTTTCACTTTCACCAGAATGATAAACTGTAAGAAACTGTTTAATATCAAATTGATTGATGACTGTTTCAATTAATTTAAGCGGAGAAGAACTGCATAAACCCATGACAATATTATGAGATTTTAATTGTTGCATTAAAGTGATCAACCCTGGCATTGGGTTAGCTGAATTATAAATGAGTTGACTAACCCTTTGTATTAAAGATGCTGCGATTTCCGATTTGGATATAGATGGCGTAGCTGCTTTTTGATACCAGTAATTAACCATAAGATCCATACGTAGACCTTTAGTCTCTCTGCATTGATCATCAGTTAAATTTAAACCAATCTGTTTGAAAATCTCAATTTCAGCTTTGCGCCATAATGGTTCAGAATCAATAATAACGCCATCCATATCAAAAATTACGGCAAAAGGCATGGTATTCCCTTAAAGAATAATTATTTATTTGATTATCTGTTTGATCATTTGGACTGTCAAGTATTGAAAAGTTTATAGTATTTGCTATTACCTTAAATTTTGAGGTAATTATGCTTTAAGTTTTAGTATTTAATGTGGGTTTTAATCTAAATAATAAGTAGTAGGTTATTATTATGAAATTTAATTATATTAAAATTGCTAAACGAGAAATTATATTAACGCAATTACCTAACAGTCATTTTCAGCTATTTTATCGTAGTACTGGCATAAATTCAAAAGCTAATGATACATTCTTTCCTTTAGAAGGAATAGCTTTAAAACAGTTTTTAAAGCCACATGGATTTAATCATCCTGCAAACGTAGAAAAAGAGCTTAAAAAAATGGTAAGAGAAACTGGTCGATTTGGCTCTGTTATAAATATCCCAATATCAATGGCGTTTAATTCTGGTATCTGGGAGAATTCTAGTAATTATCAAATTATGCAAGATGCATTGCTACAATATAATATTTCAACTATTGATGATATATATGAGTTAGAAGATGAAATAGAGTTGGAAATAGATAATAATACTAGAAAGCTTCAACAATTTATCTTTATTGTACTTAAAAAAAATGGATATGAATATGATGAGTTTACTAAAGACTTAATTATAAACAATACTTTTATAAACCCAGTTGATATAGTTAATTTAATGTTAGAGTTTCAAAAAAATAATATATTACTAAATGAAGAAAGTAGAGAGATTGTATTAAATAATTTAGATAATATAGTTGATGCTTATAATGAAGTTAGAAAATGTGGGCAAGACTTTAGTAAAGAGATATTACAACAAGTTATAGATGATCCAGAAACTATTGTTGAGAAATATAAGAATATAAGATTTAGGCTGAATCAAAGCGTTGATAATGATAGCGACTCTAGCTCTGAAAGTGAAAGTATGGCGTTTGATCAGTTTGAAGAGCCTTTTTTCTTTGATCAGTCAGAGCCTTTGGTTTTACATGACTACTCGGATGATGAAGAACAAACGGTTAAATCGAGTAAAATGCACACCCCATTTTATGAAAATGACTCTTCTAGAGCAGTCTCAAGTGATTGTGACTGTGCTCCGTGTAAGATCCTTTAAAGCCTCTCTAACACCTTGGCCATACTCAGGATGGATTTTATCAAATAGCTGGCATTGACGTTCAATAATATGTTTATCTGCACCAGCCATTGCATCAGCTATATTAGAAAAAAGACGAGATTTCTCATCATCATTAAATAAATTAAATAGTGCTCTTGGTTGTGTAAAATCATCCGTATCTTGACCTTTACCATCTCTTTGACAATAGCGGTCTAATTGACCATTTAAATTTAATGCAGGCTCTTTAAATTGTTCATCTTCAATTGGGCCATTCATTGAATTCGGTTCGTAATAGGCATCAGTAACGCCTGAGCTTTGGCCAAAGAAATTCATTTTGCCATCTTTGTGGTAGTGATGGACTGGGCATTTGGGGCGATTAACTGGTAATGCTTCATAATGTGTACCTAAGCGATAACGATGCGCATCTGCATACGAAAAAACTCTAGCTTGTAGCATTTTATCTGGTGAAAATGAGATACCTGGCACAATATTAGATGGGCTAAATGCAGCTTGTTCAATTTCAGCAAAATAGTTCTCTGGGTTTTGATTTAACTCTAGTACGCCAATATTTATTGGTGGAAAATCACTATGTGGCCAAACTTTAGTTAAATCAAAAGGATTATAAGGAATTTCAAGAGCTTCAGCTTCACTCATAACTTGAATTTGCACTTCCCATTTTGGGTAGTCTTGATTTTCTATTGTATTAACTAATGCTTCTTGGTAACTTTCTCTTGTTTGGCCAATGACATCAGCAGATTGGCTATTAGTTAGGTATTTGTGTCCTTGCATGGTTTTAAAATGAAATTTAACCCAGAATCTTTGGCCTGATTGGTTAATTAATGAATAAGTATGTGAACCGTAGCCATTCATATGCATTGGTGTAACAGGAATACCACGATCAGACATTAAAATAGTAATTTGATGTAATGACTCAGGAGATAATGACCAAAAATCCCACATTGCAGTGGCTGAGCGTAGATTTGTTTTAGGATGACGCTTTTGTGTGTGAATAAAATCAGGGAACTTATAAGGGTCACGTACAAAAAATACAGGTGTATTGTTACCGACTAAATCCCAATTACCTTCTTCAGTGTAAAATTTTAATGCAAACCCTCTAACATCACGTTCAGCATCAGCAGCACCTAGTTCACCGGCAACAGTGGAAAATCTTGCAAGCATCGGTGTTTGTGCACCCATTTGAAGTACTTTTGCTTTGGTATATTGTGAAATATCAGCTGTTATTTTTAATGTACCATAAGCACCCCAGCCTTTAGCATGAACAACACGCTCTGGAATTCTTTCTCTATTTTGATGAGCGAGTTTTTCTATTAGTTGATAATCTTGAATTGAGATAGGACCTCTTTCACCAGAGGTTAGAGAATTTTGATTATCAGCAATTGGATTGCCAGCGGTAGTTGTTAATTTAAGCTTATCAGTCATGATAATAATCCTTATTTTGGGCCTTTAAACGAATTCCTATTTAACTAAGAGTATAAAGCTTACAATAATTGAAAATCTAGCAAAATATTTTGCTAGCTAATTGCTTTTGATTGCTTGAGTTCGAAATAAGACTTTGATAAGATGAGCTCTCAATTGTTTGGAGAGGTGGCCGAGTGGTCGAAGGCGCACGCCTGGAAAGTGTGTATACGGCAACGTATCATGGGTTCGAATCCCATCCCCTCCGCCATTTACTAAATGTCAAATGCATCTTTATGACGTAGAGCCGAAACTTCTTTAGTTGGTGATGAAAATGTTATGCCAAGTCTATCAGATAGTGAGCTAAATCGACCTCTGCCTCAACATGATAACTTAGAATCATCAATTGTAAGTACAGATTCTGTGTTCATATTTCAAAGACCTAATGATTTTACTGCTGGAAATCATAATGATGACTTTGAGCTGCATTAGATAAGAATATATTTTGCTTCACACTACACGACAGTAACGGTGTAACCCATTGATTTTTCATTGTTATCGTTCATTCTTATAATCGCCAAAAAACAAAAAAGAGCGATATGATGAAACACATCAATGAATTACAACAGTCACTGAAGCACTATTTTAACTTATCTTTTTGGAATACTGAATGCCTAACTTACTTTATTATTGCCCTACAGATAATAAATGATGTTAATCTTTCACAAATTGCTAAATGTTTTCCATCAAAAGCATCAACTACGTCATGTTATAGGCGTCTTCAACGTTTTATCACAAGGTTTGAAATATCTTTTCTTAGCCTCTGGAAACTAGTCGACACCATTTTCAATTTATCTGATCAAGTCATATTATGCATGGATAGAACTAACTGGAAGTTTGGCAAGGTACATATTAATTTTCTAATGATTGCTATTGCTTATAAAGGTGTTGCAATTCCTGTGATTTGGTCACTGCTTCCTCAGCGAAAGAGAGGTAACTCAAAAGCCATTGATAGGCAGAGACTATTTGATCAACTACTTGAATTTATTCCTGCAACTAGAATTAAAACACTTTTATGTGATCGTGAATTTATTGATGGAAATTGGATAGCTTATTTGTCTAGCAAACAAGTTAAATTTGTTATTCGAGCCAAAGGTAATTATCTAGCTTCTAATAAAAAGATTTCAAAATTATTTCTAACTCTTAAAGCTTCACAAGCAAGAACACTTCATAATACAAAGTGTATAGTAGGCTGCGATTTATATGTTTCAGGACTGCGACTGCCTACAGGTGAATTAGTTATTGTTGTAACTAGAGAGTTTAACCTAAATGCACTCGATCAATATAAAATAAGATGGGAGATTGAGTCATTTTTTTCAGCTATTAAAAAACGTGGTTTTAATTTTGAGAATACCCACTTAACTGATATGCAAAAACTTTCAAGGCTTATGTTTGTTGTATCCATTGCATTAATATGGTCTTATCGTACAGGTGAAATATTAGAAAGCATTAAACCTATTAAAATTAAAAAGCATGGATTTAAAGCTAAGTCTTTGATTAAAATTGGTACTGAAACTATTGCTAAATCGCTAGCCAGAGCCATTAATTCTTCAGAGTATATCTGTAATATTATCAAAGCTACATTTAAACCTAAAATATCAATTAGTCAAAGAATGGCTCTGGTAGGTGTCATGTAGTGTGATTTTGCTTAACACTTTTCCAAATAAGTTGAAATTCGTTCAGTAATTTCAAGTGCCCCTCTTTATGATGTAGAGCCAAAATTTATGTTACTTCCAATAAAAGATTTTTATTTTTAACAAAAATATACTTAAATAATAAATACGGCAAATTATATTTCAATAATTTTAAAATTTAAAAAATTTAATTTATATTTCTTAGATTAGGTTCCGTGAACAAATTTTAAATTAGAATTGAAAAAGGCAACGCCAATTGTGAAAATAAAGTTGAAGGTCAATAAACACAAATAATGAATTTATAAGTTAATTAAATGACAATTGAACTGTTTTAGGTGATAAAGTGAAAGCAAATTAGAGCTCTCTCCTAAATTTGCAGAATAGGTTAATATACAAAATATTTTAAGGATGAATATTATGGCTGTTATTACAGAGGTTGAAAAAAGAAGATTATTCAAAGCTGTTCAGAGTAATGAGGGATTTGATCTTGTAGAAAAGACTATTTTAGAACAGGCTGATATTGATGAGACAACCATGTCAAAGCTTTTGACATGCACCATTCAGCGTGGTCATCTTGATAAGATTGAAACTTTAGTTAAACATGGTGCTGGCGTTAACTCTCGATGTCCATTTTCTGGTAGGACCCCACTTGTTATCGCAATTAAGTCCCACCAGAATAACGCTGTAGAAAAACTATTAGATTTAGGTGCAAAACCTTTTAAAAGAGTTAATGATAACTTTCCAACTGCAATTGCCCGAAAGTGTGGCAATGATAAAGCTGCTGAGATATTAGAAAAATTAGAGTTAAAGAATAAGCAGCAGGATACCGTAAAAAGTTTTTCACCTTCTCCTTTATTCTATCTAGGGCTAGCAGCTACTGCTGCTACTATTTATGCTTTAACTAACGCCATTTAGTTTATTCAAATATCTAAGAGACGAGCCAATAAAAAAATATACAAAAATTAGGTTCCGCAAATAAATTTTAAATTAGAATTGAAAAAGGCAACGCCAATTGTGAAAATAAAGTTAAAAATCAATAAACACAAATGGAACTGCCTTGATGGATTATCATATTACTCCTGCTTGTTGGTCAAGTATCTATATCTTTTTAAAATTACAAAAAGGTTTACATACTAAACATGAAAAGAAACTGAGGCGCTTTATTGAAGGTCGCTGGTATATTTTAAAAACTGGTTGTCAGTGGCGTTTGTTACCTACCTACTATGGAAATTTTAGAGCAGTTCATAGAAGATTTAAACGTTGGGCTAATTATGGCATTTGGTCACGCTTAATGAGCTATGTCAGTGATATTGACTCTCAACAAATTATGATTGATTCAACTATTGTCAGAGCACATGCCTGTGCTGCTGGACAAAAGCTTAATGGCAATAAACAACATGCTCTAGGTTAGAAGTGTTGGTGGATTTACCACTCGCATTCATGCGGTTGTTGAGGCATTAGGAGACCCTATTACATTTAGGCTTACGAAAGGTAAAAGTCATGACATATCAATTGCTTATCAGATGTTAAAACATATAAAACACACAACCATCCTTGCTGATAAAGCTTATTATTCTGATGAAATGAAGAATATGCTGGAAAGTAATTATTGCAAAGTTGTTATTCCATCTAGAAAAAATGCATTACAACCACACCAGTTTGATAAGCATTTATATAAAGAAAGGCATCTAGTTGAATGCTTCTTCTCTAAAATTAAACAATTTCGTAGGGTGTTTTCTAGGTTTGATAAAACAATTGAAGCATTTACTGGGTTTTTATGCTTTGCAGGAGCATTGATATGGCTCAGATAATTTTTTGTTCACGAGGCCTAATAAATAATTATTTAATTTTAATAATATGACATACAATAAACTAATATTAGCCTTTATAAATGTATTTAATGAGATCAAATCGTTAAAGCAATTTAATCAAAAAAAACATTATGAACAGTACAGTGAGTCAGTTGACAATGATTTTTTAGATTATGAGCGAGACAAGCTAAATCAACTTTCACCAAGGTCATTATCTTATAATATAGAAGAGCTTGGTGGTGGTTTTTGTAGAGAACATGCTGATATTTTAGCATATAAGCTACGTTGCCAATTGAGTGGCAAAGTTGAATATAAAATTAGGATGATGAAAGCTGATGTTGATCATATCTATTTATATCTTCATGCTAAAGTTGATTCAGGACAACATGTATACTTTCGACTTGATAACTGGGATAAAGATTTTAAGGAATTATCTCAAGATGAATATTATTCATCTGAAGATATAGAGTGGGGAAAACATACAGTAATAAATAAGTGGTCAAGTCAAGATGAACTTACTTTAAGTCAAAATAAAGCTGAAATTATTACACAAAAAATTCATAAAAATGATCATGAGTATGAAGATGAATTGCCTGATGATATTTATACTAATGAACCTGATCATATGGATATTATTAAAAAGTTGGAAAATAGTTTAAGTGGAACAAGAAAAAGAAAAGAGAATCCAGTTGAAGAGTCTAATTCAAGGCGTTACCTACCTAGAGGACGATATATAGATCCAGCACTAATATTTTGTGGACACCCTCAAACTTCAGAAAATAAAGTTACTACTACACCTGATCACTAATAGGTCCTATCTATTCTATTACCTTATCCATCTAATTAATTTTAATAATCATAAACTGATTTTAATGCAGATAAGGTACAAAAATCTGATGTGATTGTAAGAGGTATACGCATTGAAAATGCTTTTATTAATTCATCAGGCAAGATTAAACAACGTGCAGATATGAATAGCCCAACAATGGAAATTAACAAAAAGTCACAGACAATTATTGAAAAACAGCTGCCTTATTACTTTAGGGAAACATTTTTTAAAAAATTAGAGGAAGTTTTAAAGTGGAAATTAAAAACACAAGGTCGCTAACGGAATTAATCTTTACTAAACTAAAAGAACGGTATGATCAGTTAAGCTGGTCACTGTATCCGCCGATACAGAACTTGGAAGCATTGTCGCCTCGGGTCTCTAACTTAAATCTTTCAAGTTTTGAGATCACACGGAAATATTCGGATGGTCGATTATCGGCGGAAATACATTTTACTTTAAATCTATTGTTTAAAGATGTTGATTTAGCCGAATTTAATATTAGAGATGCAGCATTTTCTATTAGTGCATTTTTACATCGGAATAACTTTAATCATGATCAAATTGGTGAGACTGAAATTATCAGTAATGAACCTGACTATTTACAACCCGATATTGATGGTTATTTATCTTGGAAAATAGAATTTCTTATACCATTTGCTTGTGGTGAGAGTGTTTATGAAGCAAATGGTGAATCCCCAGATATAGAAATAGATTCGAGTATTAATTATGACTGAGCTAGAACGTATTGGTGAATTAGAAAGAAGGTTATCAAATTTAATTCGAGTGGGTTACAGTCTCACAAATAGATCCAATCAAAGCACGTGTGCGTATTAAAGCAGGTAATATTTTAACGACATGGCTTAAGTGGATGACGCAACGCTCAAGTGATTGTCAAACTTGGTGGTCGTCATCACTTGGTGAACAAGTATTGGTTTTATCACCAAGTGGTGAATTGAATAATGGCATTGTATTGCCATCAATTTATACAAGCAATCAGCCAAGTAATGATTTAGCGTTAGATAAAAAAGTTTACTCAGACGGCACAACGATTAGTTATAACTATCAAAGTAAAAAGCTTACCATCAATTATGTTGGATCAATTGATATTTTTGCTGCAACTTCAATTAATGTAACAACCAATCAAACGATACTAAAATCAGAGAGTATTTATGCTGATTGTCTCATAACGACAATTACAGGTGATGTATTGGTTCAAGGTAGTTTAACGTATCAAAGTGGCCTATATGGTTCAAATTCTAAAGGCGGTTCAACCGCATCAATTGAAGGTTCAATTTATGTTATTAGTGGAGATGTTGCAGCAGATAATATTTCTCTTAAAAATCATGCCCATTGAGGTGATAGTGGCGGTACTACATCAAAGCCTATTTAAGCTCAAAAATTACAATCTTCATTAATACTTTTCTGTATGGAATTATACAGTCTACTTCCACTTTTAAAGAAGACCAAAGAACTTGATCCTACTGTCCAAGAAGCAAAAGAAGCTCTGGATAGGGCGTTTTTCAGTTGTGATGGATTTTCAGCACGATAAATATTTTTAGCTATAAGCAAGAGTTTAGACTCATGCTTTGATTGAGAATCATAGATTTTTGTTATAATTTTAGACTTAGCATCAATAAATGAATTATTACTACCATTTTTTTGTGATTCCAGTGACTCTAAAAGATAATTTTTTGAATTTACCATATCTGATTTAGAAAACTTATGAGCTAAAATATGTGAGTCAAAACCCTGAGAAAAAATACGATCCCATTTGCTAATTGTTGTACGATCAACTTGCTGTTGACAAAAATTATATGCTTCATCTGTCAATATGGTTTCAAAATGTGCCCGATCAAAAGGCATCCAGCTGCCTGTTTTAGTTTGTTTAACTGCAAATGTAGTAGTTTTGACTGCAATTGATGTGTCATTATTTTCTTCTAGATCTAAATTAAAATATTCTGGTAGAATGCACTGAAGGCTATTTTGATCCATATATCTAGTTTTTGTTGCTTTTGCATGTATGTTGAAGGTGGAGCCAGAACTTTTCTCGCAAAATAATGAGTATTCAGCATTTTCTATGGCTTTGATTGCTAGTTTATCTAATTCATTAATTTCATCTTGGTCTAACATTTGTCTAGTATCTTGAAGCTTTGTGAGTAAAGATTCAAGCTTGCTTGGAGTGGAACCTTCTGGGTCTCCTTGACGATATGCACGAGTAATATTATTAATACGAGTGACATAACAGTTTCGTTGAATACATCCTAAATGATATGAAATCTCATCTCTAATTTTTTGATTATCGTATGCGCCATTAGTTTTTAAATCATCTTCATTTCTTCTAAGCTCAGGGAATTGCATTTGTCTTGTTTGGAAAACTCGGTTAAATAGATCAAGCAACTCAATAGTGGAAGGATCATCTTCAAGTTTATTTGATATATCACTATTTAATTCATTATATTGCCTTAAGTCTTGAGTAAACTTATCATATATAGCATTTTTATGAGAATTTCTTATAATTTGTCTTAGTCCTAAAGAAGCAGCATTTAAAATTTCTTTATCTTGACTGGTAAGATCAAAGTGTAGTAGCTTGTTTTTAAATGATTCTTTATTAATTGGCGCCTTTTGGTTGTATAAATCTTTATAAACTTGCTGATACTGTTTATAGAGTTTTTCCCAGTTAGCATTTTCGGTTTCTTCTAATATTTCTCTTTTAAAGGATGGAAGCATACCCATAAAAAATGAATAGTCTCCGCAATATCCACCACCTGAGTTAGCAATTTTAGGCATATTTATAACCTTTATCCATTAATTTCAGTGTATTACTCAAGATTAAAATAATTATTCCAAAATTCAAAATTAGATTAATTTATCTATTTTCTGTTGTGAGATTTATACTTATGTGGTAGAGAAATTATGGTTCATTAATTTATTTGAAGTAATTACCTTATCCAGAACATTTTTTTGATCATTTTATACTGATTGTAATAGTAACAATTAGTTAGATTATCAATGCAAGGTATATCAAGAGTAATAGGTCAAAAGATAACAGATATTGAGCATGTTAAACAAAGCATTGCTGATATTTTAACAACGCCTGTTGGCTCAAGAGTTATGTTGCGTGAATATGGCTCTACTCTTTTTTTATATGTTGATCAACCAGCTAATCAAATGACTTTGGCAAAGTTTTTAAATTCAATCGCTGAAGCAATAGATAAGTGGGAGATGCGTGTAGATTTAACACAAATTGATATCAATCTTAATTCAGATGGTCAGGTAAGCATTGATGTTGAGTTTACATATAAGCCTGATGGTGAAGATAAACGGTTAAATGGTGTCACGGTATGAGTAAGTTTGATTTATCTAAATTGCCACCACCAGATTCAATTCAGTCAGTTGATTATGATCAAAACTATGCTTTGCTCTTAGCTGATTTTAAAACACGACTACCTGAATATGATGCAACGGTTGAATCTGACCCTGTGATTAAAATATTAGAGGCCTGTGCTTATGGATTAACACTTTATTAGCAACGCCACCTGATGGCTTAAAACCTCAAGGTGACGCATGAACAAATTTTATTGGTTTTTAAGTAGCATTGTGGTGTTATCAATTAATGGTTGTGGCATGTTTTTACCACGACCAATCACAGTGGGTCGTATTCCCCCATCTTTGACACAACCAAGAGTTGTCTATGGTTGTTCTTCTATAGAAACTGAACTAAAGCTTGCTACTTAAAAACGAGTGAAGCTTTGTATTTGGCTAATCAAGATAAACAGAGTCTAATTATTTTAGAAAATAAATGGCATGATTAAATAGTGACTTACTCTAACAATTCTTGATAAATTAGCTATGGGCTATTCATGTAGAGATTAACCAACAAAAAAATAAGATATCATTTAATGGCTAAATCTGAATGTTCTTGTAGATAGGGATTGTTAAATAAGTTAATTAATCATTAGAAAATTGAGATTAAAACTAAAATTTAAACTTGCGTAGAGGTAATACTCAAGTTGAGTTAATTTGTCAAATTTGGATCGGAACTCTATAATTAAAGTGTGTTAATTTTTTGAATTAATTATGAAGTGTTATTAGATCCAATTAATAAAAATAGCGATGAGTTTAAATCTGTTTACGCATACTTTAACTCAGTCTGATGGTTCTGTTAAATATGCGATTTTCTGAATAAGATATAGGGAAAAATTATGAAAAAGTTATTAGTGTTATTAGTAATTGGCTATATAACAACATCGGTTGTTTGGGCAGACTCTTTAAAATCATCTAAAGAATCATGTGTTCGGAATCTAATACAGAGGGAAGGTGTATGTCTTTTTGTTAGTGCGGGAGAACTTATGGGGGTTGCAACAGAATACTCATTTAGTGACGTTCCTCGTGGATCAAAGTCGTGTCATTTAGGGACAACAACACTTGAAAGCATTCGAAACGTAAGCCTTCAAGTTTTTCTCTGTGATGGGGGTAGTCCAAGATTACATAAATTTATTGACCCTACATGTTACAAACCAATTAAGCCTGGGTACACTTTACTTGTTACAGGAATACTAAAACAAAGCGCTCGACATCATTTGGTAGACGAAAAATGTTATATTGTTAAGAGCACTGAAAGTGACGTTATTAAATAAATCAAATTATGATCAATATTCTCTCAGTTATGTGATATTTGGTTTACTCTGTATAATTAACGTCGATTAGTTTACCCATCCAAACATCTTAAATTAGCTGATAATAATAGTTAGCAACAAGAAAAAAGGTGTTAGGTATGAGTGGATTTTTTCATGGTGTTGAAGTTATAGAGCTAGATTCTGGCTCGCGTCCAATTCAAACAGTTAGAAGTTCAGTAATAGGTTTAGTTGGCACAGCTGATGAAGCAGACAGCGATCAATTTCCTATCAATGAGCTTGTGATGGTCGTTAATTGAACTGAAGCAGCTAAGTTAGGTACTAAAGGTACATTGCTAGATGCCATTGATTTAATCTTTGATCAAATAGGTGCAATTATCGTTGTAATTAGAGTTGAGGCATCAGATGATGCTGCGACACAATTAGCAAATATCCAAGGAGGTGTTGATACTGAAATAAAACAAAGAACAGGTGTACACGCTTTATTAGATGCTGAAAGTAAATTAGGTGTAAAACCGAGATTATTAACTGTACCATCATTTACCACAGAAACAGGTATTGTTGCAGAGTTATTAGGTATTGCTGAAACATTAACAGCAGTTATTATTGCTGAAGCACCATCAACAACCGATGCAGCAGCTCAAACCTATGCAGGTAATTTTGGTAGTCCTAGAGTTTATGTAATCGACCCACAAGTTGAAGTATTAAAAAATGGTGTAAAACATACTTACCATCTAGCCCAGCTATAGCGGGATTAATTGCAAAAATAGATAATGATTATGGCTGGCATTATAGTCCATCTAACCATGAGTTAAATGGCATTACAGGTACAGCTAGAGCGATTGAATACAGTTTACAAGATAATAGCAGAGCCAATCTATTAAACGAGCAAAACATTAATGTATTGATTAGACAAAATGGCTGGAGACTATGGGGTAATAGAGCCACATCGAGTGATCCAAAATGGCAATTTCTTTGTATTAATTTCAAGTGTCCTTCTTTATGACGTAGAGCCGGTAATTCAAGCCATAGATAAATAATTTTACTATACTTAACAACTGATATTTTTAGAATATATCTTAGTTTAAGATTAACGCATATAAATGTATTGTTGTATATTTAAAAACACATATGGTTGCATTATGGAAGAAATAAAATCTGAAATTGAGTTAAAAGCAGTACTTAATAAATCAAGTGGTGTAATTATTGCTGGTGAATTACATCATCAACTAAAAGGTATGCTTGGGAAAAAACTTATTTATGATATGGTCAAAAATAATGATGTTTCACCTGATCAAATAACTATTTTTTTAGAAGGTATTCCTCATAATCCAGAAGAATTAATTAAAGTCAGGCCAAGATTAGAAGATGGCCCAGATGCTCAAACCTTAATTTGGCATGATAGATTAAAACAGTATGGTTTTAATATTCTAGGCTTAGAAACTAATAGAACTAGAGCAGATTTATACTTATCTAAAAATGAAATGCTTAAAGAAATTATTAATAAGAATCCAGGCTACTCTGAGGTCTTAGATACAGATTCTAGTTTAGGTGATATTATGGAGATCTATAGAAGAGAAATTATACAACCATCTAGGGTAAAAGATTTAGATTCTACTGCATCAAAAATAATTTCTGAGCAACATTCAGAATCAAAATGTAGTTTAGTGGTTGTTGGATACGATCATACTCCAGGAATGAAAACCCTGATTGAAAAAACTGGTATTGAAATAAAAACTCTTGGTTTTGAACAATCGTCAAAGTCTTCAGACAAGTTTGATATAAAATATGCAGGAACAGTTTTAGACAATACCAGTGATTGGTCTAGTACAAGCAATATTTTCCCCTTTTGGGAAAAAACAAAAACGGACTTCAAATCAATGGCTCAAGAAAGTCACTGTGTAATTTTATAATATATAACGTGATGTTCGACTAATTTTCATGCAATCCCTAATTTTTCAAACTGTAATGGTGAATTACCCTTTAGCTTGTTAATAGCAATGGCTAATGTATGAGCTAATACCTTTCTAGCTACTCTATTAGTTAAATGCCATAAATCTCGAGCTTTTACTTTAGCAATATGCATAATTAAGGGGTTTGCGCAAACTGATTTTAGGACTTTAAAACCAGGCAAAAATAATCTATTATCAAATTTAGGCACTTGATACTTCTATCCGCTATGTTTTTCATATTTTTTAGCTTAGGTTAAGTAATTTCAAGTGTCCCTCTTTATGACGTAGAGCCAAATTTTGATGGAACTAAGGTGAATAGCGTATTGTCGATAATAAAGAAATTAAAAAGAAAAAAGAGTATAAAAAGTTTGCTTTATAAATTTTTTATTTAAGTTATCCAAAAAATTTATGTTACTTCCAATAAAAGATTTTTATTTTTAACAATAAGATACTTAAATAATAAATACAGCTAATTATATTTCAATAATTTTAAAATATTTTTATAAAATTCAAAAATTTAATTTATATTTCTTATATTGATGAATAATTATTTAATTTTAATAATATGACACATAATGAACTAATATTAACATTTATAGATGTTTTTAATGAAATTAAGTCATTAAAGCAATTTAATCAAGAAAAACATTATAGGCAGTACAGTGAGTCAGTTAACAATGTTTTTTTAGATTATGAGCGAGACAAGCTACTTCAACTTTCACCAAGGTCATTATCTTATAATATAGAATTATTTGGTGGCGGTTTTTGTGAGGAACATGTTAAAGTTCTAGCATATAAATTACGATGCAAATTGAATGGTAAAGTTGAATATAAAATTAGACTTATGGTAGCTGATGTTGATCATGCCTATTTATATATTCATGCTAAGGTTGATTCAAATAAACATGTATACTTTCGACTTGATAATTGGGATAAAGATTTTAAAGAACTATCTACAGATGAATATTATTCATCTGTAGATACAGAGTGGGGAAAACATAAAGTAAGAGGTACATGGACGAATCATCATAAACTTACTTTAAGTCAAGATGAAGCTAAAATTATTACCCAAAAAATTCATAAAAATGATTGTCAGTATGAAGGTGATTTACCTGATGACGTTTATACTCGTGAGCCACATCATATCGATGTTATTAAAAAGTTGGAAAATAGTCTAAGTGAAACAAGAAAAAGAAAAGAAAGTTCAGTTGAAAATTTAGATTTAGGCCATCCCCAAACTAGAAGAAGACAATATATCGATCCGGCACCAATATTTTGTGAACACCCTCAAACTTCAGAAAATGAAGTTACTACTACACCTGATCACTAATATATCCTATCTATTCTATTACCTTATCAATCTAGTTAATTTTAAAAACCATAAGCTGATTGTAATTCAGATTATGAGATTAATTAATGGATTACACAAAAGAGCTAGTTTTATGCTTACCATTAAATTGATAATCATAGCGCCATAATAAAAAAATCAATAACTAGCTATTATTACAAGCTAGATAACATTTTTCACCTAATAAATATATCATAAATAATTTTATAAATATTTCTATGAAAAACACTACCATCTATCTAGTAAAAAATGAATATCTATGGTTGAATCAATGAGGGTTTTTAAATAAATGTTATTGAATCATTATCTCAGCCGAGTAAAATTTAAATCTTTATTAAGAAAAAGGAATTTATGATGTTTCAATTACAAAAAAAATTAATTTATGGATGTTGTTTATTTTTAATGCTTACAAATGTGGTTATAGCAGCAGTTAATGAAGTTAAACCACAACTAGATCAAACAATAGCATTAAATTCATTTATCCATTCAATTGATCAAAAACAATTACAAGCATTGCCTAAAAATAAAAATAGCTTAGTGTATCGTCAAAAGTTAAATCACTTAATTAATAAGCAACTAAATCAATTTGCAGGTTATAACTATCAATGGATTTGTAAATTAGCACCTAATGGCAAAGAGTTACTAGATAATAAAAATGTGACTCAATATCAGGTCATTTGTAATGGGCAGTGGCCAAATAAAGCAAACTTAAATAAACTGCTACAGTTAATGTTTAAAGAAAAACCAAACATTAATAATATTAAACTTCATTTTGTTATTGCTAATGTAAATGATGTTACGGTAAAACCAGTCATTGCAAAATATGGTAATTATAATTTTAAAGATAAGTCTTTTGATTGTTCAAAGTATCCTTATTGTCAACAATCATTACTTCAAATGACGAACGTATATAACCAACAAAATCCAAAGCATAAAGCCTATGCTGTAATTAATGGTAGCTACTTTTATCGTTACAGTCCAACTGGAGTTTTTTATGATATGAATTGTATTTGGAAAAGTTTTGATCAAATAATCTTAAGTAGCCGTGGTAGTAATATAAAGCTTAATACTAAGATGATTGGTGATGGCTTAACAATTATAGATTCGAAAGTTTATGCAAGTAATTGTGCAACTTATGCATTAAACGAAGTTAATGGCTTTGGCATTTCCACGCTACAAATTTCAAGTCCACAAAGGGCAACATTTGTTATTTCCAGAGATATAAATAATCATAAGATTATTGAAATTAAAAACATGTCAGTTGGTGAAGAAAAAACATCCCCTAATATTATTCAAGCATTAGGTGCAGGGCCAATGTTAATGCAACAGGGTGCTTATCAATTACAATGGCAGGATATTCCAGGTACTTTCCAATATTCGGCCAATCCAGGTTTAGCTATTGTATCTAATAAACATAATCATAATGATCGAAAAATTGTTTTCTTTTCTGTTGATGGCAATAATTGGCAAAATGGGATGTTTAGCTTTGAACTTGCTAACTTGATAAATGAATTACTTTCTGGAAAAGTTAATGTTAGTGGTTTAGAAAAAAAGCAATTAGAATTAGATTATAATGTCATTTCTATGATGGCATTAGATAGAGGTGGTTCAACTGCAATGATTACTTGTAAAAATGGTAGTGATTGTAAAAAAATAACCAATGCAGGTGAAGGATTAGATCAAAAGGGACGAAGAATTTTTAATGGCTTGGCAATTACTATGAAATAATTTTTAATATCCATCTACAATAATTGACAACAACTACCTGTATTACTTTTAGTTTGTTGTTGATTTTCTTTAAAATTAGGTAGTAATGGTGATTTAGTCGATGTATCCGGTGATTCTGCAAATTGGCTGTCATATTCATTAATTGGTGTTGCACTGACTAATAAATCCCCATTTTTATTATGCGTCATCACAGCCATGTTAGAACTACCAACAACTAATATATTTTCTTGATAATTACCTTTTGATGGACTCCATAAAGTTTGTAAAAATGCATTCGTAGCAGCTCTTTGTCCTTTTAATGATAATTTAAGCTCATCATCACCCAGAAACATGGAATCTTGATTAGCATAACCACCATCAACAAAACGAATTTTAGTTGGGTTTACTTCTTTAAACATTTGTTGCATTTGAAGCATAGTCTCAGTAGGAATTTGTTGAATTAACCATGCTTGTGCTTCACTTCTAGTAGTTCTTGGCATTGATTTTAAATTAACAGGAAAGCTAGGAACATGAAAAAGGCCACCAATGCCATTTTTTTCATTATAAAGACATAATACATAGCAAGAGGATAACTCATCAGTTTCAAGCTGGGCTTTATCTAATTGAGCCATTTTGAATTCCCCCATTTCTACATAAATTTTTTTCTTTTGAGTTGGCATAGTAGTTTTCCTTACTAATAGTTAGTAATTTAATCTCATTTAACAAAAAAAGAGCTTTGAACGTTACTGAAAAAAACTAGCATTATTTAAGTTATATAGTAATTTGGTTAAGAGTTATTTGATTTGCTTTATTATAGCTAGAAAAGTTGAAACATAAAAATTTTATGAATAGCCTTCAACAGTTTTAAAAAGTATCTATACAACTGAGAAAGAAAGTAATTTAGAAATGAAAATAGATTGTTGAGTTATTTTCTATTGTTATTGAATCTTTAATTGTTACTAAAAAAATTAGTTCAGTTTAGGTTGTATGACAAATATTTTGACTTAAAATAATCTAATTAAATCAATTTTTTATATATGGATAAATTATACTAATAAAGCAGTATGTTATTTATAAGATTGGTTATTATAGTCTAATTATGTTTCATTGCTTTTGATTATTTTGTTTTAATATAAAATAATTAGATATAGTCTGGTTATATTCATTTATTAATTTTTAATTTGATAAAGGGGTTGCATATGCCAGTTAGTAAAATTACACATAGAAGTAAAGAAGGCGATAGAGATATAATTGTTATAAATGGCTATGCATTCTATAGATCAACTGGAAATAACTCTAATATGCCTGGTACATGGTTTCCATTTAAAGGTATTGCTCCAGAGTTATTTGGTGGCTGGTTTATTAAACCTTCTGATCCTAACCTATTATTAAGTAAAGCATTAATGACTCAAGAGTATTTTTCTCAAAGGGATAGTAAGGGGACAATTGCTAGATTTGGTAATATTGAAACTGCTTATCTGTCTTATTGCCTAGGTGGAAGTTGTTGGCAAAAGGCGAAAAAAAGCTTTGATTTAGAGCATGACCCATTGAAGATTAAAAATTGGTTCCATTATACATTCATAAAATATTTTGCTAGTCAAAATATAGATCTTGGTCAAACAATCGAAGTTAATGAAGAGGCTGACTTTATTACAGAGGATAATCAGTTAGTTAATAAATGGTTAGTAGAACAAGGCGCTAAGCATATACTTTTAAATTTTGATCAAATGGACACATTTCCTCTAGCAGATGAATGTAACTTGTTAGATATTGACTTAAATGAGATAGACTGTTCAGTCACAGAAAATAGCCATGATCTAAAATTAATTAATATTCAATTAGAGTTAATTAAATTAATTGATAAGACACTAGTTAATAATGATCAAACTAAAGAAAAATTTAAAGCAATTGCACATTTAAAAAATAGTTGTGAAGATCCAAACTTATCAAGAGAAGATTTACAAAAATGCTTGTTACAGTTTGAGCGTTTAGTTAGTCATAAACGTATTGGTTTTCGTTCGCTAGGTTTTCTTGCAAATAGTTATAGCGATATAAAAGACAGTATTATAGATTTAAGAAATCAGTTAGATTTAAGAATAGATGAAACTACTATACAACAGGCAGTCAGAGGTAGCAGTTTACCAAAAGGTATATTTAGTTATTCTGATTATGTGGCCAACAATAATAAAGAATTTACTTTATAATTTAATTATTACATCTTCAGAAATGAATATAGTAAGATCCATATTATTTTTTTATCTAACACTTATTAAGTTTTAACATCTTTATACTTGGATTATAAATCAATAAATAATCAGGCAAAATTGTTTATATTACTAATATATTTTTATTTATTTCATCGAGCTTAATTTATTAATTTAACAAAAATTAAAGTGTGATTATATTGTTCTTGTTTATATTAATTTAAAAATAGGAGTAATAGAATGAACTTTCATTATAAAGAATTAGAAAATAATGCAAATCAAGCTGTGGCTGCTTGTTTAATAGATTATGAGTCATTTGACTCATTAGATAATATTTGCTTTGTAACAAATGATCAAAAAAATTACTTTATGTTTGATAAAGAAGCAATGAAATCATTCAGTAAAAAGCGTGCTAATGTCAACCCTGGTAATAATGTACAATCAAGCAATCTAGAAATTTTAAGCTTTAATGATTTAAAACCAGAGGTCAAAAAAGCATTATTTAAACACTTTTGTAAAGGTGGGGTTGATGATCAGTTTCTACAAGAATCATCTGAGTATAGGAAATATAAACTTCAATACATCAAGAAACCCAAAGAGAAAAGAATAATCAGAAATGCAGAAAAAATATTTCTTCAAGAGCAAAGTAATAACAACTATAGTGCTTGCTGTAGTTTGCCATGGTGTTAATTAGTTAATTGATATCCTGTCAAGTATATTATGAAATAATAAATTGAATGACATTAAGTATATTATTATTTATAATTAAGCTTTATTTATACAAAAATATGGATTAATTAAACTTAATTACTTGTAGGATATAGCAAATATGACAATTGTTCAGAAAAATTTTTTGATCTGTTTTGCCATAATTATGGCAGTTTTTAATACTTATGCACTCTATAGTAATATCCTATATTATATAGCTAATCCACATGATCTAGTTGAAACAGGCATGCTATTATTTAATGTTGTAGAGCAAACGTATTGCATTTATATTTTTTTCTTGTTTCGAGCATTAAGAATAAACCTTTTTGATAAACTAGTGATTTATAGTGTTGGTATTATTTCAATTGTACTTAATTTTTATTATTTATTGTTGGATTATCAATGGGATTATAATTTTAGTTCCGTAGTATTTTGGATGATATATAATACATTAATGATTCTATTTTCTTTGACCTTGTTTCATTTTATTTACAAAAATAAGAATTTAGCCTAACTAAATTTATTCAATATAAATATTTTAAAATAATCAGTTAAAACTTACTTATGATTTTTCCAGATCTTAATGTATGAATATTTTCTTTGTTTTCTTGGTCATGAAATATACTTGAAGGTTCTATTAAATTTTGTTTGGGTGGTTTATAAGGAGATATAGGCTCTTTTTTAATTCGTTTTAGAAGTTTGTTTGATTCAGGAGTAAATAATTCAACAGGTATACTATTAAAAGGCTTTCCATTATTATCAATACTAGATGTTTTTAAGAATTGTTCATCACTAGTTAATGGTAGTCTATCTTTAGATGGTGTTGCATGCGCCATAACCCTTTTACTATCTGGCGTAAAAGAATAAGTAGTATTGTTGGAATCTAGTATCTTTGATTTTTTATTACTTATTGGAGAGGATTTATTATCATCATGACGCTTTCGTTTATTTTCAGTAACATGATAGTCATCTTTTTGTTTAATAGACATATTTGGTTTTGCAGCCCCTGGTCGCAAATTTTGATCTGATGAATTTAACTCTTTAACAAGGTTATTAATTGCTCTTGGCTTTTCATTTAATACATTATTAATCAAATTAATAATCTGATTTATTTTCTTCGACGAAATACCTCTTGGATATAACTGCTTTTGAATAAATTCATTTAATAAATAATTTTCATCTATTTTACCATCAACAAATTCAAAAATTTTATCGCGAATACGAGCATAAGAGATACGATGGCAATTATGTGTAAGACCTTGGCCATTATAATCTTCTAGCTTTGTTTTAAATAACCTTTTTTGTTCAGCTGTAAAATTGGGTCTTTTTATTCTAGGCATAATAATCAATAAATTTTTATAAGTTTATAATAAAATATTATATAATTAAATGCGCAATAATCAATTATTAAGTTGTTATTTTTTATTTCAAAAGTATAGATAAATTTAACATAATATATTATGTGTGGTTAATTAACTGAAAAATTAAAATAGTTAAAAATAATTAGCAATAAATATGCTTCAATAAAGCTTGAATAGGATTATTTTCTAGTAGAGAATAGCTAGCATCAGTATTAAAAGGATTCAAATAGCCAATGAAACAAGTCAAAGGCCATATAATCACTATTTTTGGTGCATCTGGAGATTTAACTTCTCATAAATTAATGCCTGCAATTTTTAGTCTTTATTCCCAAGGATTTTTACCAGATGATCAATGTATATTAGGTGTTTCAAGAACAAAGTATGATGATCAAACATACCAGGAATTTGCCTATCAATGGTTAATAAAATCATATCCAGATCAAGAAAATAAGATTAAAAAATTTATAGAAAGAATTCATTATCAATCTCTTGATACGGGCAATCCAGAGAATTATATTATATTAAAAGAACGTCTTAAAACTTTAAATGAACAATACCATTTAAAAGAAAATAACATATTATTTTACTTAGCCACACCACCAAAATTATATTCACTTATCCCAAAAACTTTAGCTGACCTTGATTTAAATAATCAAAATGATGGATTTAAGCGCTTAATTGTTGAAAAACCTTTTGGTCATGATGAAAAATCAGCTGCTGAGTTAAATCATTATTTACTTGAATTTTATGATGAAACTCAGATTTATCGCATTGATCATTATTTGGGCAAAGAAACAGTACAAAACTTATTGGTTTTTCGTTTTGCTAATTCAATTTTTGAACCATTATGGCGTTCAGAATATATTGATAATATTCAAATATATGCTGCAGAGAAAAATGGTATTGATGACCGTGGTGGTTATTATGATCAAAGTGGCGCTATGCGAGATATGATTCAAAATCATTTATTACAATTACTAGGCTTAGTTGCAATGGAGCCGCCTGCTAAAATGGATGCTGTCGGTATTCGTAACGAAATACTTAAAGTATTCCAATCAGTAAGAGAATATCAAAGTGTTGATGATATTACAAAAAATGTTGTCGTTGGTCAGTATACGAATGGTTATAAAGATGGTAAAAAAGTACACAGCTATCTAGATGAAGAGGGTGTTGCAGCAGACTCAAATACTGAAACATTTGCAGCAATTCGTTTTTATATTGATAATTGGCGTTGGAATTCAATTCCATTTTATGTCATGACTGGTAAAGCAATGACTCGACGTGTCTCTGAAGTTGTTGTTAATTTTAAATCAACGTCCCATCCATTTTTTTCTAAAATTCAAAAAGAAGATAGTTATAAAAATCGACTGGTCATTCGTATACAACCCAATGAAGGTATTAAACTTACATTTGCGGCAAAAGAACCAGGTGTAGGTTTTCACACACATGAAGTTGATATGAACTTTTTATATCGCGATTTTTCAAAAAGTAGTATACCACCGGCTTATGAACGTTTAGTTTTGGACTGTTTATATGGAGATAGTACACTATTTGCACGAAATGATGCAGTTGAAGCATGTTGGAAAATTATGGATCCAATTATCGAATATTTCCATGGACAGTCACAAACCAAACCTTATTTATATGAAGCTGGAAAATGGGGACCAAAAGAAGCTGAGGCAATGCTAAAAGAACTTGGTCATAAATGGCGTAGAGCATGCACAAACCTTGATGATAGTAATGTATGTGATATTGAATAATTCTATTTAAAATAAAGGAAAACTAAAATGGAAAAATCACTTAAAATCTTTGAGACAACGCATAGATTAATTCAACAAACAGTTGATGACTTAGTTAAATTAACTTTAGATGATACTAAAGCAGTTATTCATTGGGCGCTATCAGGTGGAAGTACACCAAAGGAAATTTTTAAAGCTTTAGCAGAACCCGCTAACCTAGAAAAAATTAATTGGGAAAAAATTCATTTTTGGTGGGTAGATGAGCGTTGTGTCCCTGAGGATAATTCTGAAAGTAATTATGGCCAAGCAAAAAAACTATTATTATCACATCTTGATATAGCAGAAGATCAAATTCATAGGGTGAAGGGTGAATTACCACCACCACAGGCTGCAATCGAATATATTCATGAAATAAAATCACATATTAACCATTATGATCACAATATTCCTGTATTTGATTTAATTTGGTTAGGCATGGGTGATGATGGACATACTGCATCACTATTTCCTGAATATTTTATATCTTCTGATCAAAATTGGGTTACAGTAGCCAATCATCCACAAACAGGTCAGCTCCGTGTTACTTTGACGTTGCCAGTACTTAATTATGCTAAACAGATTACTTTCATTGTCACAGGAGCATCTAAAGCAGAGATGCTAAAGACAATTTTCTCAGGTAGTGAAACGTCACTTATTTATCCAGCTGCAAATGTTAAACCAATTAATGGTCATTTAGTATGGTATGTCGATGCAAAAGCAGCTTTAGAGTTAAGTGTTCATTCTTAATAGTGATAAGTATCATCATAAAATTCTGATTTTTGATAAATAAATATACACTATAGCTTCATAGCATTGCTCATGGTAAATTACTTTTTGGTAAAAGTATTTTATTTGAATGAATAAGGACTATGACAGAATTTTTTATTAAACGACCAATTTTTACCTGTTCTATTTTTATTTTACTATTATTAGCAGGCATTTTTGCATATGAAAAGATAGAGCTAAGACAGTATCCAAATATTAGTGGTAGTACGATTATGATTCGTACCACATATCCAGGTGCAAATGCTGATACAATGGAAGCGATGGTAACAACACCAATTGAAACGGCATTACAAGGTATTGATGGGGTAGATTATATGACTTCTTCAAGCTCTTCTGGTGTTAGTGCCATAGTTATTACACTCAATGTTAATGCAGATGAAAATACAGCAGTTACACAAATTGAAACATCACTTTCAAGTGTTAAATCACAACTGCCAAGTGGTGTAAATGATCCAATTATTAAAGAAGCAGATGCCAGTAGTATTCCAGATTTAATGCTAAGTTATAGTAGTCAAAAATTATCAGCTGGTGCGATTACAGACTATTTAATGAGGGATTTAGAGCCTGTATTATCTAATATTAATGGTGTTGGCGAAATTCAGATTATGGGTAATCGAACCTATGCGATGCGCGTCTGGTTAAATGTCTATAAAATGCGTGCTTATGGTATTACTGCAGTTGATGTAGCTAACGCATTAAGTACTGAAAATGTTCAGGCAACCCCTGGTGATATTGATAGAAACTCGCAAGTATTAATTATTGATGCAAAAACAGATAGTCATTCAGCTGAAGACTTTCAAAATCTAGTTATTAAAAAGGTAGGTAACACTGTTATTCGATTACAAGATATTAGTGATGTAAAACTAGGTGCTTCTGATACAACTACTTCGATGTATACCAATGGCATTTCATCGGTTGGCTTAGCTATTACTTATAAAAGTGATGCCAATCCAATTACTTCTGCTGCATTAGTGAAAGAAGCATTGGCAAAAATTCAACTTCCAAGTGATCTAAAAGTTCAAGTAATAAGAGATAGTTCAACTTATATTAATGCGTCATTAAAAGAGATTGCCGAAACATTAGTCATTACTATTATTGTTGTTATGCTGATTATTGTTATGTTCTTGGGTTCATTTAGATTGTCAATTATCCCATTAACAACCATTCCACTATCATTAGCCGGTGCAATACTTATTATGTATTTCTTAGGCTTTAGTATTAATTTACTAACATTATTAGCTTTTGTTTTAGCAATTGGTTTGGTTGTAGATGATGCCATTGTTGTAATGGAAAATATTCATCGACATGTATTAATGGGTAAAGAAATTACTTTTGCTTCTGTAATTGGTGTCAAAGAGTTAGTTATTGCAGTTATTGGTATTACAATTACTTTATTAGCCGTATTTGCTCCAATTGGTTTAAATACAGGTATTACAGGTGCATTATTCAAAGAATTTGCATTTACTTTGGCAGGTGCTGTATTAATTTCAGGTTTTGTTGCTTTATTTTTTACACCAATGTTATGCTCTAAAATTATTACAAAAAAAGAGAATAAATTAACTCAAAAAATTGAACATTTTTTTGATCTTATCAGTATTAAATATAAAGCATTATTAAAAGAGATAATTGATTTTAGAAAAACAATATTATTTTTAATTCTCTTGATTCTAACATTAGGGATTTTAGCAATAAGCTTTTTGTCTGGTAAAAGTGAGCTTGCGCCAAGTGAAGATCAAGGAGCAATTATTGGTATGGCACAAGGTCCAAGTTCGGCATCTTTAAAATATACCCAAAAGTATACTGATCGATTAGCGCCAATATTTAAAGATTATACTCAAATTGATAATAGCAGTATCATCAATGGCTTTCCAATGGGGCAGTATTCATCTTTAATTATAATTAAACTATTAGATTGGTCAGAACGCGATTTATCTGCTAATCAGTTAATTCAAAGTCTAAATCCTAAAATCAGCGGCATTCCAGGTGTTAATGTTATGTTGAACTCACCAGCAGCATTACCAATTTCAAAGGGGACATTTAACTTCCAGTTTGTCGTTAAAACAATGGGTAGTTATAATCAATTAAGTGAGACCGTCAGTAAAATGATGCAACAAGCTAGAGATAACCCTGGTATTATGAATACTCAGGTTGATTTGCATATTGATCAGCCAATGACTGTCGTTACAATTAATAAGTTAAAGGCTAATTATCTTGGCATATCAATGAATGATATAGCGCAAACATTAAGTGTTGCATTTGGTGAACCACAAAGTGATGAGTTTGTATTAGATGGTTATGCTTATTATATTATTCCACAAGTGAATGATAATCAGAGAGCTAATCAGAATATTATTAATTTATTAACGGTGAAAACATCTTCTGGTGAAATCATTCCATTATCAACAGTTGTCACACTTGAAAATAAAATTACTTCGTCATCTTGGGGGCACTTTCAAGGTCAGCGTTCAGCAACAATTTCGGCACAATTAGCTTCAGGCTATAGTACTGAGCAAGCATTAACTTATTTTGAGGGCTTATTTAATCAGTATAAACAAGATAATATGGAATATGATATTGCAGGAGAGACCCGCTCATTTGTTGAAACACAAGGCAGTATTGCTTTATTATTTGTTTCAGCACTTTTGGTTATCTTTTTAGTACTAGCTGCACAATATGAAAGTTTGAAAGATCCTTTAATTATTATGTTTACCGTGCCATTAGCGATTACAAGTGCATTATTAGCACTCTATTTTAGTGGTTATTCATTAAATATTTATACGGAAATTGGTTTAATTACGTTGATTGGTTTGATTACTAAACATGGAATATTATTAGTTGATTTTGCTAAGCAATATCAAAGAACGAATCAATCAAGCGTTAATGAAGCAATTATTGAAGCTGCAAGTATTCGCTTAAAGCCAGTATTAATGACAACTTTAGCAATGGTTTTTGGTAGTGTGCCATTATTATTAGCATCAGGTGCTGGTGCTAATTCAAGAAATCAGCTGGGTATGGTAATTGCTGCAGGTATGTTATTTGGTACGTTTTTTACCTTAATCATTTTGCCAACGGTTTATAGTATTGTTAAAAATCTATCATTTACAAAATTAAAAAAAGATAAGGAATTATAAGTAATGAGTAAGAAGTTACTATCTATACTAGTCATAGCAATTATCTTATTTATTGTGATTGTCGCTTTGATGTTATATAAAGAAAATCAAACAGCCCCTAAACAGATGAGAGTTCCAACAGTTTCAGTAATGACAGTTAAGTCATCTGACTATACAAATAAAATTAGTGCTTTAGGTCATGTTGAGTCGATCAATGGTGTAATTTTAAAAGCAACAGCTTCTGGTAGAATTACTAAAGTTAATGTTACTTCAGGTCACTATGTTAAAAAGGGCGATGTTTTAATTGAAATTGATCCTGATTCTACAATTGCAAGTTTAGAGTCAAATGCGGCACAAACAAAGCTTGATAAAGCAAATTTACAACGAAACCAGACACTATATGATAAAAAAGCTGTTTCACAAGAAGAGTTAGATACAGCTCAAGCTACTTATGATAAAGACTTAGCACAGAAAAAAGTCTATTTAGCAGAGTTAAATGATAAAATTATTCGTGCACCATTTGATGGTAAGCTTGGTGTTGTCCATCCAAAATTAGGCCAATATATTAATACATCGGATGAATTATTTTCATTGCAAAATTTAAAGCCTATTTATGTTAATTTTGCACTGCCAAGTAAATTACAAAGCCAGGTTAAATTAGATCAGACTGTTGAAGTTACGTTAGATGCTTATCAAAATACAATATTTAAAGGTAAGGTAACGGCAATTGATAATATTATTCAAAAAGAATCTAATAGTTTATTAATTCGAGGCCAGTTAGCAAATTCAAAAGAAGAATTATTACCCGGTGATTTAGTTAATGTAGAATTAATTACTTCAACTGAAAACAATGTGATTATTGTTCCAGCAGAAGCTGTTGTTTATCAAGATGGAAAGCCCTATGTATTTACGCTAAAAGATAATAAAGTTAGTAAAACCAGTGTTAAGCTTGGTAGGCAAGTAGGTGAAAATAATATTATCATTCAAACAGGGGTAAAAGCAGGTGAACAAATCGTCTCAGCTGGTGGCAGTAAATTAGCTAGTGGAATGCAGGTTAAAATAGCTGATTAGTTTGAATGTTTGCTTTAATATTAATATATTAATTTTTACATATTCTCACTCATAGCCAAGATTTTATAATTATAAATATTTGGCATGACACCATTATCCCAACCGCCGTGAATAAGGTCATCAGCTTTTTCTTTTAATGCTGCAGCAACTTGACCATTAAAGTGCTCTTCTCTACCTAAGTTATCAGCAAAAATATCATAAATGGCATAAATCTGATCATTTAATTTTAAAGCACTCCAAAATAATGTGTTTGGTTCTGTTTGATCAACTAGTTCAGCAGCATTAGTTAGAAGGTCAGTTAGTTCTTGCTCATGGCCTGGGTTAGCAATTAATATAATGCAAGTTGCTTCAGTAGCAGTAGTTAGTGTTTCGGATAGGCAGCTAGAAAGCACCTCAAAATGATTAACATTTTTTAAAACACCATTATCCCAACCATCAATAATTAGTTTTTCTGCATTTTCATGTAACGCTTTAGCAACATCACCATCAAAGTGTGATTGACGTGCTTTTTCATCAGGAAAAAGATCTAAAATTGCAAATAATTCATCATCTTTTTTAAGTGCAAACCAAAGTTTTGTTTCTGGTTCACTTACTTTAATAAGGTTAGCGCCGCTAGTTAAAAATTGAGTTAATTCTTCTGACATGTCTGCATTAGGCTTTAATTCAATTAGTGTTGCAGTATTTATTTTACCATTGACTAACATAGTATTTACCAAGCTCCCATTTGATATTCACCTAATATTATTTATAGATCATTATATTAAAATTTGTAAGAGTAATTGCTTATAAATTTCTGTTTTAGTGCTAATAATTATTTCAATATTTCATGAAATATTGAAATAATTATCATATTGTGGTTTAATTATATTAATATCGATTGATCATTAACTGTTTTTTAAGAGGTTAAGTATGAGTATAAATACAATTTGTTTACAGTTAGGCGCACTATCACAAGAAGCTAGGCTTGAAGCATTTCAATTTTTAATCCAAGCAGGAGATGAAGGAATTACTGCTGGAAAATTAAGTGAACTTTTAAATATTTTACATAGTAGTCTTACATTTCATATGGAAAAATTACACAAAGCTAATCTTGTAAGCTCAGAAAAAAAAGGTCGTTATATTATTTATAGAGCAAACTTTAACGCAATGAAAAATCTTATTAATTATCTTAGCCATAACTGTTGTGTTGGTATTAAACATATAAAGGAGTACAAATAATGGCATCTAATCATCTACCTAATCATAATGTTGAATATGTACTGACTGAAATTAGAAATAACATTAAAAAAAGAAGTAACCATCCGCCAAGAATATTAATTTTATATGGGTCATTACGTAAAAAGTCCTACAGTCGTTTTGCAGCAGAAGAAGCAGCACGTGTTTTAAAGTTTTTTGGTGCTGAAGTTAAGTTTTTTCATCCGCATGATTTGCCAATGGCTGACATATCAATTGTACAGTCAAAGGAACATCAAGATCAATTACCAGAAAAAGTTAAACAGCTGCGCCAGTTAGTTAATTGGTCTGAAGCAATGGTTTGGTCTTCTCCTGAAGTACATGGTGCAATGAGTTCAGTATTCAAAAATCAGATTGACTGGTTACCATTAATTATTGACTCAATTAGACCAACGCAAGGAAAAATCTTAGCATTAATGCAAGTCTCAGGTGGTTCGCAATCTTTTAATGCAGTTAATCAAATGAGAGTTCTAGGGCGCTGGATGCGTATGTTTACCATACCCAATCAATCCTCAATAGCTCAAGCTTATAAGCAATTTGATAATAATGGATTAATGTTACCATCAAATTATCGTCAACGAATTATTGATGTTATGGAAGAGTTATTTAAATTTACTTTATTATTAAGAGACAATATTGAATATTTAACTCAGCGTCATAGTGAAAATGTTTCAAATGAGTTGAAAACTATGAGTAATATAAAAAATGTCGTATCATTTTAAGTTATTTAAGACTGTGCGCATATTCTTTTTCAATAAATGTCATAATTGGTTTTGGAAATGCATACTTACCTAAATCATTTATGTTAATAAATTGATCAGAAACATTATCTTTAATATTACAAGCTTTATAGTATTTGAAATTATAAACTAGTTTGAAATGAGTGAATTGATGTGTGAAATCTTCACTAATTTTATATGGTTCTATATCACTTAAATTTGGATAGTCGTTATTATCAGGTAATGACCATAATCCTCCCCAAATGCCTTGTGAAGGACGTTTTTTTAAAACAATGCTGTTATCAGTTTCTATAACTAAAAAATTAAGTGTTTTTATTGGTTTGGGTTTTTTGATTGCTTTTTTTGGGTAGTCTAATTGGCTATTATTTTTAAATGATTGACAGAATTGATTAATAGGGCATATCAGACAACTAGGATTATTTTTAGTACATACCAGAGCACCAAGATCCATTAACCCTTGATTGTATATGCTAGCATGGTTTTGAGGCATTAACTCTTCAGCATACTGCCAGAGCTGCTTTAATGACTTAGTTTGATTAATTGGTGTTTTTAGTTCATATACTCTTGCAAATACTCGTTTTACATTACCATCTAATATTGGGTAATTTTTATTAAAACCAAGTGATAGAATAGCGCCTGCAGTAGAGCGACCAATACCTGGCAATTGAATAATATTCTCAAATTGGTCAGGAAACTGCGCATTATATTGATTGGAAATTATTTTGGCAGTTTTATGTAAGTTTCTAGCTCTTGAGTAATAGCCTAAACCAGCCCATAGTTTCATTACTATTTCATCAGAAGCGTATGCTAAGTCAGTAATATTTGGAAATTGTTCAATAAAACTATTAAAGTAGGGAGTTACTGTTTTAACTTGTGTTTGTTGTAACATGGTTTCAGAAAGCCAAACACGATAAGGCGTAATATTTTTCTGCCATGGTAAATCATGGCGTCCTTCTTGTTTCTGCCAATGAATAATAGCGTCACTAAAAGTTTTATTAGCTGACATAATAAAGTTTAATTGGTTTTAGTATGTAGTTTTGATGCGGCATAAAGTGTATTATCAAGTAAAGATGCAATAGTCATAGGACCTACACCACCTGGAACAGGTGTTATCCAAGAAGCACGATCTTTTGCAGTATCAAAATCAACATCACCAACTAAATGACCATCAGCAACTCGATTAATACCAACATCAATAACAATTGCGCCTTTTTTAATCCAATCACCTTGAATAAATTTTGGCTTTCCAACAGCTGTGACAAGAATGTCAGCTTGAAGAGTATGAAAAGGTAAATTTTCAGTAAAGCGGTGGCAATCAGTGACAGTACAGCCTGCTTGTAATAATTCCATTACCATTGGTCGCCCAACAATATTAGAGGCACCAACAACAACAGCATGCAATCCTCTAATATCATGAACAGTTCTATCGAGTAATGTCATAATACCTTTCGGTGTGCAAGGCCTTAATAATGGGTTTCTAGTCATCAATCTGCCAATATTATAAGGATGGAATCCATCAACATCTTTATCTGGGCGTATTGCTTCGATAATCTTTGTATTATCAATATGCTCTGGCAGTGGTAGTTGCACTAGTATACCATCAACGCTAGCATCATTATTTAATTGCTCAATAAGTTCAAGTAATTCAGTTTCAGAAACTGACTCATTTAAATCATGATTAATAGATTTAAAGCCAACATCTTTGCATGCTTTACGCTTATTTTTAACATAGATTTCACTAGCAGGGTTACGGCCAACAATAATAACAGCAAGACCAGGCGGGCGTTTATCATGTTCAATACGTAAATCTACAGCATTTTTAATTTCATTTCTAAGTTGTGTTGCAACTAATCTGCCATCAATAATTTTAGCACTCATAATATTCAATATATTTTTAAATTTTTCGATTTGTTTTGAATTTTAACGATAAGCAGACGATTTGGAAAGTTATTTTGTAACAAAACATAATCATGATTATTACTGCTATACTTAATTCAAGGTATTTATAAAGTGAATTTGAGTTGGTAAATGAGTAATATACGATTGGTTAGTCCATTTATAGTTGCAATACTATTTAGTGGGTTTTCTATATTTTTACAAGTATCGCCAATTTCAACATCTAGCTATTATTCAGATATAATTGGAGAACCATTAGAAAGTATCGTTCGTTATACAAGTTTGTATTTTGTTGCTTATGCAATTTTACAAATACCTGTAGGCGTCAGTTTAGATAAGATTGGGGTCTATATTTTATTGCCATTAGGGTTATTTATTACCTTTATCAGTTGTATATTACACTGGATTTCCCAAGATGTAGTTATGTTATCTATTTCAAGATTATTAACTGGTACAGGGTGTGCTGTTGCATATATTTCAGCTGTGTTTATTGCAGCGAGTACTTTTCAGAAAAAATACCTTGCACTTTGTATTGCAATTATTGAAATAGCGTCAACAATTGGTGCATTAATTGCAGGGGGGGTATTAGATCATGCAATTAACTATATAGGTTGGGATGCATCAAACATTATTATTATCGTCTTTTCATTAATTTTATTTTTAGTTTCAGTTAAATTTGTTTACAAGCAAAAATCTTATTTAAATAATAATAAAACAACAACATCAGAAAAATTAATGCAATCAATTATTAATTGTTTTGTATTATTAAAATATAAAAAAATACTCGCCATTGTTATTTATTGTTTTTTAACTTGGATGATTATTATGTCATTTGCCGGGTTTTGGATTAAAAATTATTTTATTACAACCCATGAATTTCCATCTTACAAAGCATTATGGCTTTCTCAAATTTATTGGGGAAGTTTTTTATTAGCTAGTTTAATTGTTGGAAATTTTGCTAAAAATATGAAAAGCTCTACGTTAATTGTTGTACTGTTAGCATTGTTAAATACCTTATCACTTAGTTATTTTGTAGTGCCTTGGTTATTAAACTTTTATACACTATGTATTATATTTATATGTGCTGGTATTGCAGCTTCTGGTATTATTATTGCACTTTCAATGTTGGTATTTATTGTGCCTGAAGAATCTAAAGGTTCAGCGATTGCCTTAACAAATACTTTTATTGTATTAGGTGGTTTTATAGGGCAAATATTGTTTGGGTACTTAACAGAGGTTAATTATTTTAATAGCTTTTTAGCGAAGTTAAACCCTGATTCACTTATATATTATGCAGCTATTTTTATGTTACCTACGATGGCTTTAATTTCTTTAGTTATATTTCTTTTGGCATTTTATAAATCATTAGTTAAAAAACAGCAAGTAATTTTATGATTATAAGATTGATTGATAAATTAAATATAAAAAGGATAATCTATTTTTGCTATTTAGTTGATTTTTTAATAGAATTACAAAATTGTCTAAGTTAAAAGTACTTAAACAGAATTAATTAAATAAATATTAAGAGTTGGCTGTATGAGTTGGTTTGAAAAAATTATTCCACAAAAAATATTAACAGATACAAAGAAAAAAGAATTACCTGAAGGCGTTTGGGATAAATGCCCGTCATGTGATAATGTACTTTATACCCCAGAGTTATTGAGTAATTTATTTGTATGTCCACAATGTGGATATCATATGCGTATTTCAGCAAGAGATCGTTTAGGGTTTTTTCTAGATAAAGATTTAATGATTGAAATTGGAGCAGATATTCAACCTAAAGATATGTTAAAATTCAAAGATACTAAATCCTATAAAGATCGTATCACTCAAGCACAGAAAAAAACTGGCGAAAAAGATGCATTAATTGTGATGGAAGGTAAATTAGAAAATAGAACCATTATCGCAAGTGCTTTTGATTTTTCATTTTTAGGTGGTTCGATGGGTTCAGTTATTGGCGAACGTTTTCGTTTGGGTGTTGAGCGAGCAATTGAATTAGATTGCCCATTTATTTGCTTTACCGCAAGTGGTGGTGCAAGAATGCAAGAATCATTATTTTCATTAATGCAAATGACTAAAGTTTCTGCTGTTTTAGCCAAGCTAACTGAAAAATCACTACCTTATGTTGTTGTATTAACAGATCCTACAACTGGCGGTGTATCAGCTTCTCTTGCAATGCTTGGAGATATTCAAATTGCTGAACCAAAAGCTTTAATTGGTTTTGCTGGTCCAAGGGTGATTGAGCAAACGGTTAGGGAAAAATTACCAGAAGGTTTCCAGCGTAGTGAATTTTTAGTAGAAAAGGGAATGGTTGATTTAATTGTTGATCGCAGAAAAATGCGTCAAAAAGTTTCACATATATTAAATCAATTAATGTTTAAAAAGGATCAAAAAGCAAAGTTAGATGCTAAAACAACAAAAGCATGATCAATTATCAATATGGCTTGAAAAATTAGAACAAATTGGTTTTGTAGAGCGTTTGGAAATTGCTCAAGTAAAAAAAGTATTATCTTATCTTGGTGTGACAAAAAAGTTTTTTCTTATTACTGTCACTGGAACTAATGGTAAAGGTTCAACTTGTCATTTATTGGAAAAAATATTACTCAAATCTGGTTATAAGGTAGGTTTATTTACGTCGCCTCATTTATTTATTTATAATGAAAGAATTCGTATTAATGGTGATATTTGTACTGATCAGCAAATTGTAGATGCCTTAAATCAAGTAGATTTAGTAGCACAAAAATTAAATTTAACATTAGGCTATTTTAGTTATACTTTTATAGCAGCCTGTTTAATTTATTCATATACAGAGCTTGATTTTTTAATCTTAGAAGTCGGCTGTGGCGGGCGGTTAGATCCGTCTAATGCATTTGATGCGGATATGCTTGCAATTACATCTATTGGCCTTGATCATAAGGATTTATTAGGTGATACAAGAGAGAAAATTGCACTTGAAAAATCAGCATTAGCTAGAGAAGCTAAACCAGTTATCATAGGTGAAAGAGATTTTCCAGTTATTGCATTGGATTATTTAGATGATATAAAAGCACAAATTTATACTTATGATGTATTAATATTAGAGAATAAATATCAATCATCCGCGCCTATTTTTTTACATGATAATAATTTAAAAGTAGTACTTAAAATCGTAGAAACTTTAAAAGCATTTAACTTTAAAATTAGTAATGACAGTGTATTTTTATCATTACTAACATTCTCTTTGCCAGGTCGTTGTCAAGTATTAAAAATTAAAGGTAAGACTGTAATTTTTGATGTTGGTCATAATGAGCAATGTTTTAGTTATTTAACTGATTGGTTAAAAAATCAATATCCTAAATCTAATGTAACTATTTTATATAGTGCTTTTGCGAATAAGTCGGTTGATGATATATTGAAAGCTTCTAATGATTATTTTGTTAAATGGATGTTAACGTCATTATTATCAGTTGATAATAGAGCAATGCCACTAGAAAAATTAACAAACTATTTTAAAGGTAAACCATATATTACTTATGAACAGCCAGAAATTGCATTTGAGGCTATATTAGCTGAAAAAAATGATTGTAATATGGTTTATGTAGTATCGGGTTCATTTGTATTGGTATCTTATTTATTAAAATATTGTATTGAGCAGGGCTATAGTGAATGATTCAGTGTCTTGATGAGCAAGAAATGATTGCTTTTGGTATGCAGTTTGCTAAAAGCTTAAAAAAAGGTGATAAAGTTTATCTAAATGGTGATTTAGGTGCGGGTAAAACAACCTTAGTCAAAGGAATATTAAGAGGTTTAGGTTATAAAGGAACGGTAAAAAGCCCAACCTATGCATTAGTAGAGTCATACGAATTTGAAGCATTTAAATTATATCATTTTGATTTATATCGTTTGGCTGAGCCTGAGGAATTAGAGTGGTTAGGAATCCGTGATTACTTTAATGATGAATCAGTTTGTTTAATTGAGTGGCCTGAGAAAGGAGAAGGCTATTTATCTAATCCTAACTATAGGATAGATATACAGTATTTAAAGGAAGGTGGAAGGGAAGTTGCTATTTTATAATTTTTCTATTTAATCAACATCTTAATCTTTTCAGCTTCAAGTTTATCTTTAAGTAATTTAAGTGCTTCAAGTTGAATTTGGCGAATACGTTCACGAGTTAAACCAACTTGATAAGCAACTTCTTCTAGTGTATGGCGAGAGTATCCCATAAGCCCATAACGCATGGTTAATACTTGTTTTTGCTGAGGGGTTAAATCATCTAGTATGCGATAGACAAAACGTTGAATATCCGTTTCTTGCATTTTATGCTCAGGTTCATCATTACGTTCTGCTTTTAATCGATGTGCTTGTTGAATGTAATAATGTTCCATTAATTCATCTAAAGAATCAATTGGGTTAATTAAAGCTTGATGCTTTTCTAATTCCTCAGGCTTCATGTTCATTAATTCAGCTAATTCTTCAGTGGTTGGGGAACGTAAGTGTTTTTTACTAAATTTTCTTTGGTGTCTTTTGATGTGATATAAGTGATTTAAAACATTACTTGGAATGCGAATTAAACGACCTTTATTACTAATAGCGCGTTCAATTGTTTGGCGTATCCACCAAGTCGCATAGGTTGAAAAACGATAACCAAGTTTAGGTTCAAATTTTTCAACAGCACGCATTAGGCCAATATTGCCTTCAGAGATCAAATCAAGCAATGTTAAACCACGATTTAAATAACGAAGTGAGGCTTTGACAACAAGCCTTAAATTAGATTCTATCATTTTTCTTTTTGCTTTTTCAGAGCCTTTTTTAGCAGCAATAGCGTATTTTTTTTCTTCTTTAGCTGTTAAAATTTTATATTCGCTTACATCATTAAAGTAAGCTCTAACGATAGAATATTCTTCGTAATTGTTATGAGGTATTGAAATTTTTTTATTAGCCATTATATATCAAACACCTGCAATATTTATATTTGACGTATTTTTAAGTATAGTTTCTGTGTTTGAATTAAGCAAATTATTATTTATTACTAATTAAATCTCTTAAGGCTTGAATATTCTTGCGTCCAGAGGCTTTACGCTCTGATTCTGTTTGCTCTATTTTACCTTGCCACATCAAATCATCTTGAGGTAGTTCATCTAAAAAACGGCTTGGTTTACTTGGTGTTAGCTCGCCAAATCGTTTTCTATTTTTAGTTAAAATAAATGTTAAAGTTTCCCTTGCACGAGTAATGCCAACATAGGCTAAGCGACGTTCTTCCTCAATGTTATCGCCATCAATATTTTGTTGATGAGGCAAAATGCCATCTTCCATACCAGTTAAGTAAACATGGGGATACTCTAAACCTTTAGCAGCATGTAATGTAAGTAGTTGTACTTGATTATTATTATCTGCTTGTTGTTGATTATCAATCATATCAAGAATTAGCAATTGATTAATGACATCAGAAAGACTTCGTGGTTTTTCACTATTAGCTTCACCATCATTAGAAGATTTATCCATTGATTTATTAATCCATTGAATTAGCTCCATAATATTATCATAACGTTTATCTGCTTGGTTGGATGTAGAGGTACTGTCAATTAACCATTGTTTATAATTAATTGCTTCAACAAAATTAGTTAGTGAGTCAGTGATTTGATTGACTGAGGATTGTGTTAGTAGTTCACTGTATTTTTTAATAAAAGTTGAAAATTGAATCAATTTTTCAGCCATAGTTGGTTTTAATTGACTTTGTAAACCGATTTCTTCAATTGCATAAAAGTAGGGTATTTGACGGTCTGTGGCATAAGTGCCTAAAATTTCGAGTGTTTTTGGGCCTATTTCACGCTTTGGTGTATTAATAATTCTTAAAAAGGATCTGTCATCTTCAAAATTAGTCAAAAGCCTTAAATAGGCGGTTATATCTTTTATTTCGGTTTTTGAAAAAAATGACATACCACCATTGATAAAATAGGGGATATTGTATTCTCGTAAATATTTTTCTAATAAGAACGACTGATGATTGCTTCTATAAAGAATGGCATAATCAGAATACTGAGTATTATTTTTAAATTTATGAGATAAAATTTCTGTAATGGTGCGATGTGCTTCATCAACTTCATTTTTAGTGACAATGGCTCTGATAGGATCACCAAAGTGATGCTGGCTCCATAGTTTTTTCTCAAACAAATGAGGATTATATTTAATTAGTTCATTGGCAGCTTTTAGTATTCGTCCAGTTGAACGATAGTTTTGTTCGAGCTTTACGACTTCTAAATTAGGAAAATCATCTTTTAAGGTTTTTAAATTTTCTGGTTGTGCACCTCGCCATGCATAGATTGATTGATCGTCATCACCAACGACAGTAAATTGGCATCTTGGTTTTATCAATTGTAGAATTAATTGATACTGACTGAGATTGGTATCTTGATATTCATCAACGAGTAAATAATGAATTTTATTACGCCAGCGTTCTAAAACTTGAGCATTTTGTTGAAATAATAATGTTGGTAATAGTATTAAATCATCAAAATCTACAGCATTATAAGACTTTAGATAATGTTGATATTGTTTATAAATATCAAACGCTAATTGATCTTGGTTGGTTTTAAGCTCAATATTTGTATTATCAGGTAGTATCATTGCATTTTTCCATAAGGAAATTTGATGTGCAATTTGTTGTGTTATTTCTTTTGTTACTTGGTATTGTTCATAAGCAATTTCATGAATTAAAATTTGACTATCGCGATCATCCAATAAAGAAAAATTCGACTTATAGTTTAGTTGCGTAATTTCTCTTTTTAGAATGTTTAAGCCGAGTGTATGAAAGGTTGAGATATTAATACCGCGTGTTAATGTTTTATCAAGCCTTTTATTGACACGTTCTTTCATTTCTTTAGCTGCTTTATTGGTAAATGTCACGGCTAAAATTTGATTGGCCTTATAAGCACCTGATTGGATAAGATAGGCTATTTTTTCTGTAATGACACTGGTTTTTCCACTACCAGCACCAGCTAATACTAGTAATGGGCCATTGATATAATTAACTGCATATTGTTGTTGTGGGTTTAGCGTTTTCATTGACTTATATATAAACCATAAATAATAGTTGCGACTCTAAACGATTAGTGTAATTGGATTATCATTTAAGATAAACGTTTTATCCGAAGCACTCTTAATAGCAACTTGATTCATTAGAACTAATAGGTTAGTTTGTTGCTTTTCCTCATTAAAAGAAAAATTCACAACTTCGCCAATTGCTTTATGATCTTGATTTAAAATTTTATCTTTTAATTGAATATTATTTAGCTTTGTATCAACTATGCCCTTATATAAAGCTTTTTTTGTTTGGCCTAGATAATGCATACGTGCAATCACTTCTTGGCCAACATAACATCCTTTAGATAAAGAAATAACACCTAATGAATTTAAGTTAAGTTCAGCGGGTAGAAAATGTTCGCTATTAGTAGGTAGTATTGTTGGGTATTTAGACTGTATTAAAAAGTCTTGCCATTGACTTTTTGATTGAACATTAAAGTCATTGATATTTATTGATGGTTTAGTAAAAATCTTATAGCTAGGAATTGATGTTTTCAATTGTATAGTAATTGTATCAGAAGGTAATTTTTTAATTAAATTTTCTGATTCTTCACCCCAGATAGCATAAGTGTAATATTGATCAGTAATAGATAATGTTACCTTTGAAAATAATGCATATTTTTGGATAATATTAAGCATAACTTCAGCAGTTGCTTTTGGCATTGATAAGTAGATTGTTTCATCAGATTTAAAGATTTCAAACAAACTGATAATGCGACCTTTAGCATTGCAATAGGCGCTGAATAATGGCGTATCTTCATTCAATAGCTCAATATTTTGAGTGATTTGGCCTTGTAAAAATTTTTCCTTTTCAATACCTTCAATTTTAATTAGAGAATCAGATGTTAAATGAGATAGGTTAGTCATATTTTTCATCTCGTTTTATATTTGGTGGTTTATTGGTTTTAATAAAACTAATGATAATGATTTTATTTTAATGAGTCTATATTACTGGCTCGATTATTCTCTGACATTTATCAGTTACTATGCTATGATATTGCAAGTTTATTTAGCTTTATTAAGTTTGTAGTTACATACGGTTAATTAAAGGACATACAATGACGGACTTTGCAAATGAAGTATTACCCGTTCAAATTGAGCAGGAATTAAAACAATCTTATCTTGACTATGCTATGAGTGTAATTGTTGGTCGAGCTTTACCTGATGTTAGAGATGGCCTAAAACCAGTCCATCGTCGCGTATTATTTGCCATGAAAGAATTAGGCAATGATTGGAATAAACCATATAAAAAATCAGCACGTGTTGTTGGTGATGTAATTGGTAAATATCACCCACATGGTGATACAGCAGTATATGATACGATTGTTAGAATGGCACAACCATTCTCAATGCGTTATATGCTAGTTGATGGACAAGGTAACTTTGGTTCAATTGATGGTGATTCGCCAGCTGCTATGCGTTATACCGAAGTGAGAATGTCAAAATTTGCACATACTTTGTTAGCTGATATTGAAAAAGAAACAGTTGATTATTCACCTAACTATGATGAATCTGAATTTATTCCAAATGTCTTACCTACACGTGTGCCAAACTTATTAGTCAATGGATCTTCCGGTATTGCAGTGGGTATGGCAACTAATATTCCGCCACATAATTTAAATGAAGTGATAGATGCTGTAGTTGCATTAATACATAACCCAGAAATGAGTATTATGGAACTAATGGATTATATCCCAGGACCTGACTTCCCAACAGGTGCTTATATTATGGGTAAAGCTGGGATTATAGATGCCTACAAAACAGGGCGTGGTCGCGTTGTAATGCGTGCTAATGCTAATATTGAATCAGATGAAAAAGAAACGCGTGAACGTATTATTGTTTCTGAACTACCTTATCAGGTTAACAAAGCAAGATTGATTGAAAAAATTGCTGATTTAGTTAAAGAACGAAAATTAGAAGGCATTTCAGAGTTAAGAGATGAGTCTGACAAAGATGGTATGCGTATCGTTATAGAACTAAAGCGTGGTGAGAATGCAGAAGTTATTTTAAATAACTTATACTCTCAGACTCAAATGCAGCTAAGTTTTGGCGTTAATATGGTTGCGTTAGTTAATGGTGAGCCAAAATTATTAAATTTAAAAGAAGTTATTGATGCTTTTATTCGTCATCGTAAAGAAGTTGTAACGCGCAGAACGATTTTTGAATTAAGAAAAGCAAGAGCAAGAGCGCATTTATTAGAGGGGCTAGCAATTGCTTTAGTTAATATCGATGAAATTATTGCAACGATTAAATCATCTAAAACGCCTCAAGAAGCAAAAGAAGCGTTATTATCACGTTCTTGGACTGCTGGTATGGTTGAAGGTTTACTTGAGAAGTTAGATCCAAAATTATATCGCCCAGAAGATTTAGTTTCGCATTATGGACTACATGGTAAGGAATATAACTTATCACAAGCACAAGTTGATGCTATTTTAGAGTTGCGCCTACATCGCTTAACAGGTTTAGAGCAAGATAAAATTATTAATGAGTTTAAAGAGTTAATTGTCACAATTGAAGAGCTAATCCATATTCTAAGAGATGTGAAGCGCTTATTAGAAGTCATTTGTGAAGAATTAGAAGAAGTTAAAAATCAGTTTGGTGATGCTCGTCGTTCTCAGATTATGGCAGCAACAGATGATATTGATTATGAAGATTTGATTGCTGAAGAGACAATGGTTGTGACCTTATCTTATGATGGTTATGTTAAATCTCAACCATTAAGTGAATATCAATCACAACGTCGTGGTGGTAAAGGTAAGTCAGCAACTTCAATGAAATCTGAAGATTTTATCGATAAATTAGCAATTGCCTCCACGCATGATACGATGCTTTGTTTCTCAACTGCTGGTAAAATTTACTGGTCTAAAGTTTATAAATTCCCAGTTGGTAGTCGCCAATCAAAAGGGCGACCAATTAATAATTTCTTCCCATTAGAGAAGAATGAGCGTATTACAACATTATTGCCAGTTTCAGAATATCGAGATGATCAATATGTCTTTATGGCAACAAAAAAAGCAACGGTGAAAAAAGTTGAATTAAGTGCATTTTCAAGACCACGTCAAATGGGTATTTATGCATTAACTTTAGAAGAAGGTGATCAGTTGATGGATGTTGTATTAACTGATGGTACAAAAGAGATTATGATGTTCTCTAATGCTGGAAAAGCAGTAAGATACAATGAAAATGATGTGCGTTCTATGGGACGTACAGCACGTGGTGTCAGAGGTATGAAAATAGCTGATGACAGTGAAATTGTTGGTCTTTTAGCAACTGCACCTGATGAAGGTATGGTTTTAACAGCAACAGAGCATGGCTATGGTAAGCGTACACCGGTTAGTGATTATCGTAAAACAGCCAGAGGTTCACAAGGTGTTATTGCAATTGCAACGACCGATCGTAATGGTCAAGTTATTGGTGCGGTTTTGGTTAATGATGATGATGATATCATGTTGATGACAGATCAAGGTACTTTAGTTAGAACAAAGGTTGATCAAGTCAGAGAAACAGGTCGCTCTGCACAAGGAGTTAAGTTGATTAACCTTAAAAGCTCAGAGCGTTTAGTTGCATTACAGTTAGTTGAAGCGAATATACAAGATGATGAAACTGAGATAGAAAATGGCATTGTTAATGAGGATGGCGATCAATTAGATAATCCTTCAGATGAAGGTGATGTTGCACAAAATGACTCAGAAAAGGGTGATCAGTGAGACAAACGATAACAATTCTAGGCTCGACTGGTTCAATTGGTAAAAATACATTAAATGTTATTAGGCAACATAGAGATCAATTTGATATTTTTGCGATTACAGCTTACCGTCAAGTAGATATTCTATTACAGCAAATTCAAGAATTTGAGCCAAAATATGCTGTTTTAGTTGATGCAAGTGCTGCCAAAATATTAGAAAATCAATTAAAGCAATTAAATCTTTCTACAAAAGTTTTATCCGGTGAACAATCATTAATTGATGTGGTTGTAAATGATTCGGTTGATTCAGTAATGGCGGCTATTGTTGGGGTGGCAGGTTTAAGGCCTACCTATCAAGCAGCTAAAAAAGGTAAACGAATCTTATTGGCTAATAAAGAAACATTAGTAGCTTCAGGTGCTTTATTTATGGATGTAGTGAAAGCTTCTGGCGCGCAGCTTATTCCTGTTGATAGTGAGCATAATGCTATTTTTCAATGTTTACCTGAAGATAATAAATGCTTTTCTTCTGATACAATGCACTCAGTTATATTAACAGCTTCTGGTGGCCCATTTCGTAGTAAAAATGTTGATGATTTAACTTACATTACACCAGCTCAAGCGATTAAACATCCGAATTGGTCTATGGGTGCAAAAATATCGATTGATTCAGCAACAATGGTGAATAAAGCTTTAGAAATGACAGAGGCGCATTGGTTATTTGATATACCAGCCTCGCACTTAAAAGTAGTGATACACCCTCAAAGTATTGTGCATTCAATGGTCCACTATAAAGATGGTAGTTATCTTGCTCAAATTGGTTCTCAAGATATGAAAACGCCTATTGCCTATAGTTTATTTTATCCTAAACGTTATGCTGCTGAGGTAGCAGAGCTAAATCTATTTGATCAAGCTTTAACTTTCGAACCAGTAAATTACCAACGTTTTCCATCGGTAAAATTAATGTACCAAATTATGTCATCAACTGATTTTCCATTTTATTCGATTATTTATAATGCAGTTAATGAGCAGTTAGTTGCAGACTTTCTAGAAGGAAAAATTGCTTTTACTGATATTGTTTTAGGTATTGAAAAAGCACTAGATGAAATAAAGCCATGTAGGATAGCTAATATTGATGATGTGTTGCATATTGACACAAAAGCTCGCCAATGGGCTCAAAATGAAATTTTTACCTTGATTCAATCCAAAGAATAGTGATTAAATGGTTGACTAAATTGAATCAGGAATAATTCAAAGACTTTTATGTTAGAAAAGGGTTCGATGTGAAAATAAATTTACTACCTAAAGCATGTTTAATGGCATTGATGTTGCCATTATCATCTTATGCCGCTAGTGCAAATGATTTTGTTGTTAAAAATATAGATTTAGAAGGGTTAAATAGAATATCTGAAGGAACACTATATAGTGATTTGCCGATTCATGTTGGTCAAAATCTTAATCCAGAAATTAGTAATGAGGCAATCAAATCACTGTTTAAAACAGGTTACTTTGAAGATGTGCAGCTATTAAGATCAGGAAATACTTTAATTGTTAAAGTTAAAGAACGTCCTGCGATTAGTGCAATTAATATCTCTGGTAATTCAGCGATTAAAACAGAAGATTTAAAGAAAGGCTTAACAGCTGCTGGACTTGAAGTGGGCAATATTTATGATCCAACTTTAATTAAACAAATTAAGCAGTCATTAGAGGCAGAATATTTTAACTTAGGTAAATACTCTGTTGAAATAAACATAAAGGCAGCAGAAGAAAGTCGAAATCGTGTTGCAGTTAATATTCATATTGCTGAAGGTAAAACAGCTAAGATTAGAAGAATTGATATTGTTGGTAATACCAAATTCTCGCAAGGTACCTTACTAGATAATATAACATTAACAACGCCATCTCTTTGGAATTTTTGGGGATTATTTACATCAAATGATGAATATTCGAAAGAGCGTTTAAATGCCTCTGAAGAAGGATTAAGATCCTATTATATGAATCGTGGTTATTTAAACTTTCAAGTTGACTCAGCACAAGCATCTTTAACACCAAATAAAGAAAATACCTATGTGACGTTTAATGTCTCAGAAGGGAGTATTTATCATGTTGATAAAGTTGTTGTTGAAGGAAAAACAGAATTACCAAGAGATGAAATTAAAAAACTCTTACAAGTAAAGCCAAATGAAGTTTTTTCACGTCAGAAAGTCATGGATACAGCAAAAGCTATCACTGAAGCTTTGGGTAATAAAGGTTATGCTTTTGCACAGGTAAATCCAGTCCCAACAGTAGAAGAAAAAGAAAAGAAAGTTACCATTACCTTTTATATCAACCCAGGTAAAAAAGTTTATGTCAATAAAATTAACTTTTTAGGTAATAATGTTACCAATGATGTTGTCTTTAGGCGTGAGATGTTATTTTCAGAAGATAGCATTTATAACCAAACTAATTTAGATGATTCAAAAATACGTCTACAACGCCTACCTTATGTTAAAGAAGTTAATGTTAAGAAAGTACCCGTTCCAAATGCTGATGACTTAATTGATCTGGATTATGATATTACAGAGCGTAGTGCCAATTCAGTTTCAGCCTCTTTAGGTTATTCACAGCTTTATGGATTTATTATCGGTGGTAATTTTAACATGCCAAATATTTTTGGTACGGGTAATAAATTTTCCATTGGTGCTCAAGTATCAAAGCCATACAAATCATTATCATTTTCATATACAAACCCATATTTTACACAGTCAGGTATTTCACAAACAATCAGTGCTTATGGTACGCAGTTTGATACAGATACAACGGATGTTGTTAACTATACGACTAATTCTTATGGCTTTAGTATTATGTATGGTATTCCAATGTCTAACTATGACACATTTAAAATTGGTGGTGGCTATGATTTCACTAAGTTAATTCAACCATCAGATAGTCAGTCTTTGACGGTGACTAATTTTACTGATGAGTATGGTAATAATTTTAACTCATACCTACTAAACCTTGGCTGGGTTAGAAATACAACCAATCGGGCATTTTTCCCTGATGAAGGGGCAATTTATAACATAGGTGCCTCAATTGCAGTGCCTGGTAGTTCGTTAGATTATTATACGGTTAATGGTACAGCCCAGTTTTTCCAACCAATATTTACGAAAAAGGTAGTTGCTTCATTAAGAAGTGGTGTTGGTTATGGTGATGGTTATGGTAATACCGATCATTTACCATTCTTTAAAAACTTTTATGGTGGTGGTTGGGGATCAGTCCGTGGTTATGGTGGTGGTACCTTAGGACCTGTTGATACAAACTGTGATACGATTTCTGGTAATCAATGTGCTAGTGGAGCGACAGAAGGTGCAAACCTAGGTGGTAACTTAAATATATTTACTAACCTAGATATTTTATTCCCTGTACCAGGTCTTAAAGATAGTAGTAATATGCGCTTAGGTGTGTTTGCAGATGCTGGTAATGTTTATGATACTTATACACTAGATTCAGCTTATACAGGAGATGGTCAAACACAACCAACAAGCCCTAATTTCAGTAATTTACGTTACTCTGTGGGTGTTGAATTTAGATGGTTGTCACCGATTGGTATGATTGCATTTTCATTCCAAAAACCATTAAATAGCCAACCAGGAGATGATACTAGAGTATTTGACTTTAGTATTGGCCAAGTGTTCTAATACATAATTAAAATTATAAAAGGTGAATGTATTATGACACTTGAAAGTAAGATGGCATTAGAAAAAATATTGCTTATTGGTGTACCCACTATCGCTTTAATGCTTAATATTCTATTTACATTAAGTGTTTATCGTTTACTCAAATTAATTAAAGTTCATAATCGTATTTTCCCTTTATGGACCTTAGTTCCAACGACACTTCCTTTTGTTGCTTATTTTTTGTTGATGCTGCTTACAGTCATAGGCGTTAAAGCTAACTATTATCTTTTAGTATCAGCTTCAGTAATTGGTTTTATAGGTTATGTATTTATGTGGATTGTCTATCCTTTTGCTGTTAGTAGAGCGCTTAAAAAGCATATTGATACCCAAGTGCAATTTAGAGGTAATTTACTATTTAAATTAGGAATTTTAATGGTCTTTTTACCATTAGGTTGTAGTATTCCATCTGTTGATATTGCATTTTTTATTGCAGTTATGATTGTTTGGATTAGTTATTGGATCGTTGTATCAAGAACAAAAAAATTAATTAGATTAAAATGGAAAAATTATTAAATAAAGGTCATTTTATATTATTAAATGGTGGCTCAAGTGCGGGTAAAACAACGCTAGTTGAGCAATTTCAAAATTATACTTTTGAACATCATAAAATTTTGTATTTAACTTTAGGTATTGATAGTGCCTTTCATGTGTTTCCTAAAAATATTTTTTCACCTTATTTGCGCGATATTCGTAAAGAAATGATGTTTGATTTGGTTAATCAGGGTAGTGATGAAAAACCATATCCTGTATTTGAGCATACAGAGAAAGCGCATAGCTATGTTAATGCGCGCTATCAAGCAATTAGACAATTTTTAAATGCGGGCTTTTCAGTCATTTCAGATGAGCAGTTTTGGCATAAACCTTGGGTTGAGTCATTAAAAGATGTTTTTCACAATCAGCGTGTTTATTTAGTTAAAGTATATGCTAATGAAGAAACTTTATTACAAAGAGAAGCTAATCGAGCTGATCGAGCTGAAAATCTTTATTTATCTTCAGCAGATATTTGTCATCAATATATGCAGTATGATTTAGAAATTGATACAAGCAATAATGATGCGCAAAAAAATATTATAACACTATGGGATTTCGTTCAGAATACTCCATCTCCGAATGCGATTAAATTGTTGTAACTAAAAATTTTTAACTAATCTGCATTTATTCAAATGGCTTTTTATACTAAATTATAACAGTATAATTATTAGTTAATTACAGGGAATTGTTTATGAAGTCATTTAAAAAAATGCTCAAAATTATATTTGGTCAAGCAACGCCATTTCAGTTGTTTTTAGGTTGTTTATTTGGGTTTATATTAGGATTTATTCCAGGGTTCTCTTATGCACCATTTCTAATGGTTTTATTTATATTTTTGATCTTAATTTTCAATGTTAATATTGGTTTTGTCATAATTACCTATATTATCAGTAAAATATTATCATTTATCATTGAAGGTATATCATTTCATCTAGGGGTATGGTTATTAGATGGGGCGCCTCAGCCATTATTTAAATGGATGGTTAATACGCCTGTATTAGCCTATGCAGGTTTTGATTATTATTTAGTCGCTGGTGGGTTTTTAGTAGCGATTATATTAGGTATCATTGTTGGTTTAATTGTTGTTAAGCTATTTACAACGGTTAGAAATAAAATGGCATCCGTTCAAACTAATTCTGAAATGTATCAAAAAATAGTCAATAAATTTTCAGTTAAATTAATTACTTGGATACTAATGGGTAAAGCTGCTCATAAGGTTGACTGGGTTAAATTAAAGGAGAAGCGCTTAAAGCATCCATTTAGAATAACAGGTATTATTTTAGTGATTATCTTGATTATTTTGTTCTTTGTATTTCAGTCATTTTTACAAAGTCAGATGGTCAGTAATATTATTAAAAATCAATTAACCAAAGTTAATGGCGCAACGGTTGACTTTAAGTCATTAGATATAAACTTAACAGATGCCAAATTATCAATAACAGGTTTAGGTTTTGCAAACCCTGATGATCTTGATAAAGATCGCTTTTATGCAGAAGATCTAACTGCTAAATTAAATATCAGCCACTTATTAACAAAACGTTTATCATTAGAACAAGTCGTTGTTAATAATATATCCCTTGATCATAAGCGTACAACAAAAGGGAGTTTATATATTAAATCAGCTGGTGCAACTGAAGAAGCAAAACCTCAAAAAACTCAACAAAAATCTGCTCAATCTGCAGATGTGGAAATAAAGTCATACCCAATTGATCAATATATTAAAAATGCTAAAGCTTATAAGGGCTATTTAGATGATGTTAATCGTTTGTTAAATATGATTAGCGGCGATCAATCTAAAGATGACAATAAGGCAACTGATGAGTCTATTAACGAACAAGTTAAAGTCTATGGTTATGCAAATGTTAAAGCGACTAATTTAGTTCTTAAAGTACCAACTTTCACTATTGAATCACTAACAGCAAATCAAATTAAAAGTGGTTTTGAGAATAAAGTATTTGATTTAAAGGCTAAGAATTTAGCAACAGAGCCTTATTTATTAAATCAACCAACAACAATTGACATTGCATCAACGGATAAATCAATTAAAGCAAACTTATTTAATGCTAACAAATCAGGTAAAATAAATATAATCAATTTAAATTTAAATAAATTACCAGCAAAAAGCATTTTAGAGAATATTAAATTTAATAATAATTTTGCACTTAGTGCAGATCAACTTTCATTAAATACAAATGGCCAATGGCATATAGAAGATCATACAGTATATTTAAATTTACCGGTGAACTTGGATTTATATCAGGCAAATATTAAAATTAATAATACCAATAAAAAAATGCAAACATTAGCACTTAAATTTAAGGTAACTGGTAGTCTAAATAATCCTTCTTTAGAAATTAATCAGGATCAAATAAAAAATATTTTACTTCAAGCTGGTACATCTGAAGTTAAAGATAGAATCAATAATCAATTAAAAGATAAAATGCCATCATTTGGTTTTTAATTCAAATTTTTAGTTGTAGAGAAATTATAGAATTAATTATATGATAATAGTGAGTATGTAGCTCATTTTTCTGTTTTAAAATAATAATTTATGATAAAAAGGATCGTTTATTATGTCTGTGTATTATAAAGATGTTGCCTTAGTAAAGGAAATTGAATCGCCTGAAAATCCTCAAGCATTAGAAAAACGTGTTGCATTAATACCTGAAGATGTTGGTAGGTTAATTAATTATGGTGTTAACGTTTTTGTTGAATCTGGTGCAGGAGATAGGATTGGTTTTTCTGATAGTGATTATGAAAACTATGGTGCCAAGATTCAATTACATCATGAAATTTATCAAAATAAAGATATGATTATCAAATTTAAAGGTCCTTCATTAGATAGTATTAACCATATGAAAAATGGTAGTACACTATTTTGTATGGCACATTTTCATTCATATCCACAAAGAGCCCAATTGTTGAAACAAAATAATATTAATGTTATTGCAATGGAAGAGATTTTACAGTCACCAAAAAAAGAACCAGACTGTGATGTATTAAGCCGCATGGCAATGAATACTTTTCTATTACCCTATGTAGAGACTGATTGTATGCATGAGATTGATTTATATATTTTTCAATACTCTAAGCGTATGAAAGGAGCAGTTCGTCGAGCGAGTAATCGTAATCCTAGATCCTTAACTATTTTACAAGATGATTTTAATTTAGATGAAATATCTTCTATTGATGGTAATTGTTTGTTTTTCTATGACTCTGAAACATTTAATCAGCCACAGCAATTATCATTAATTGAGTATTTAAAACAGACAAAAGCTAACATTTTTGATTTATCTGAATTTGAAAAAACTCAAGGAGAAGATAAAGTTAATCAATATCGTCAGTCACATGAACCTTTTTTATTAGGTAGAAGACGAATCGAGTGCTTGCATCAAACAGGTCAAGCTGGTGCACGGTTTGGTTTAAAACTATTAAATGAGCAATCACAAAAGCAAAGTCATTTAGTTAATGCTATTGTTTTAGGCTATGGCAATGTAGCACAAGGTGCGATTGATGAGTTGTATCAAAAAGGTGTAAAAAACATTCAAGTATTAGGCAAAACACATACACAAAAAGGACAAATAGAAAAATGGCTTTCAAGGGCTGATTTGATTATTAATGGTGCAGAGCAAACTTATGAACTTCGAGGCAAAAATTATTTAATTACCAATGACCATGTTAAAAGCACTATAAAAAACGGTTCTGTGATTATCGATTTAATTGGTGGTAGTATTGATAATCGTTCTCCAGTTGAACCTGTAAAAAGCTGTACCTTTTTAACTGATCCTTATTTTATTCAAGATGATGTAGTAATTTCATCAGTATGGGGGTGGCCAATGATGGGCTTAGAAAAAGAATCAGCTATTCAATATTCAAGTCAAATAATTGATGTTTTATTAGGAAAGGAAAAATTAATATCAGGACTAAATAAAACTGAAAAAGGGCTTCAGCGCGCACTAGTTTGTGGGCCATTTAGTATTGTTGAAGAAAGTGAACTTAATTAAGTCTATTTTAACATTCTGATTTATAAAAATAAAAAACAATGTTTAACCTTTAGTTAATAATAATTATTAACATTTTTATTATTTTGTTATAGCACATGTTTGTGGTACCTTATGTCTGATTATTTAAAGTAACCTATTAAATAAACAGGGGAACAACATATGATACTAAATAAATTTGCTGCAAAGTCAATTATTTTAGCAATGACATCTGCTATAGCTACAACAGCATTTGCAGTAAGTGATTCTATTGAAGTTACATTTAAAAATGATTCAGGTAAAACATTATATGCGGATATTGTTAATGAAACAGCCCCATTTAAAGTATATAATTTTACCAAAGGAGGTTTAGATACTAATTTTAATGTGCAGCAAAATGTACTTGAAATAAAACCAGGCTCTCATACTGTTGATATTCCAGCATATGCATTTTCTGGGGCTGCTAATGCTAGAATTTATATATCAACAGATCGTTTTAGCAGTGACCTATCCAATGTGCCTGGAACTCCCAACCTTGCAACATATCCTTATGTTTATGATAAAATAGAAGCCAGTGCTGATGGTATCTGGGATACAACATCAGTTGACTTTTTTGGCATGCCAATGCAGGTTAGTTATACAAAAAATTATGATAAGACTGTTGGTTTTTGTACTCGTGTTTATTTAAATAAAGATGGTATTGTAACTAAATGTGCTGAAGGTATGCAAGGTTCACTTGTTACTCGTCAATTAGTAATAGAAAATCTTGAAAAAAATCTTAAACAACAAAGTTTATTATATGGCTCAAGATTTTTCTACGGTCAAGATGAAAACGGTGATCCGGTTAGAATATTCTCACCCTTGCATTTTTATGCTAGTAGCTTTAATAGTTCAGTTTGGAGCTCATATATAAATGAATCTTTAAAAAAATTAGGTCAATTAGGTCAGAAATTTAATTTTAATTATGGTGGTTATAAGTTTCATGACATTAGCTATAGCCCAAGTGACAATAATTCATTAACAGTATATTCAGATAGTGATAATAAATATATTACTATAAGTAATATTACTTTAGGAAATGCTGTTGGTGGTACTATTACAAATGACGGCTCAGCTGCAGAGAAAAAATTTGCTGGGATGATTGCCACTGCCATTAACCGTGGTGTACTAGATAATCCAGCTCATTGGGGAGAAAGCGGTGGTAATAATGTGGGGTATCCTCAATATTACTACCCTAACTATCCAAATAAAATAGCACATAATCCGACTTATAACCTATATGCAGCAACTTTAATCCCATATGGTGTTGATGGTAAATTATATGCAAACTCTTATGATGATTTCTGGCATATGGATAGTAGTTTACAAGTTGATCCATCTAACTATCAAAATGGTGTTACAATTACGATATTACCGTTTACTAGTGATACACCGAGTAAACCAACAATTAGTTGGCCAAGCGCTAACGCACCAACTGCAGAAGTGCCTTATGGAAATAAAGCAGTAAATGTAACAATGCGTAGTGCATCAATTAATAATACTGATACATTAAAATATACATGCTCTGTTAGTGGAGAAGCAAATAAATGTAAAGTAGATTCAATAGATCAAGATCATTTAAGTGTAAAATTATCTAATTTGGATCAAGCTTTAGACACTCAATATCAAGTGACAGCTACTGATGTTAATCAACCAACTGTATCAGCATCAATCACTGGTCAAATTAAATGGGATCAAGCACCAAGTACAATCGACTGGGATAAGAAAATTACAGTATCAAAAGTTACGCAAACTAGCGCTCAAATTACTTGGGATAAAGCAGTAAAACCAATTGATGGTGTTAATTATACTTATGATATTACAGGCCCAAGTCTTAATGATCATCAAGGTCCTTTCTCATCACCTCAAATGATTAATCAAGAAAACTTACAAGCAGGTGCTACTTATAATGTGCAAGTAACTGCATCTAGTAGCACAGATTCTGAAACAGCTAGCAAAAGCTTTAGTACACAATCAGATAGTCAGTCAGTAACCTATTATGGTGAAACTGGTACAGCGCCTGCAACTATTCAAGATGAAGATGGTAATGTTTTAATTAAGTTTTCTAGTACTGAATCAAAACAATTTACTTTACCAAAAGGTAAGCCTGTTATTGCGGTATATCAAGGTGGTAAATGTCAAATTACAGCACACACAAGTACAGATGCTGAGAGTTTATTAATCAACAATGGTGTCCCAGTTCACTTCCCGCCATGTCCGATTAATTTTAATACAACTGCACATGCTAGCTTTATCACAATGCAGTTTCCAAGTTAAAATCTTAACTTGGAATACTATTTTTTCTTCTAAATAAGCGATTTATTAAAAATTTACTATAATAATTTCTAATTAATGCGATATAATTGATTCTTTGAATATGTGAAATGGAAATAAGTGAATTTAATATGACTAAAGATCGTCCTACTTTAACGATTAATCGAAAGCCAAAAAGGAAATTAGACTTAGAGTCAGATAAATCATCAGAGAAAACAACAACAAGACCTAGATTTAATAAGCCACATAAACCTAAATTTAATAAACCGAAATCTAGGCCGCAACCTAATCCTGAAACGATGGAACTTAAAAAAAGTATTAATACTTTATGTAGAATGTTTCCAAGGTTGTTTAATTATCAAAGTCCTAAGCCTTTAAAAGTTGGTATTTTAGAAGATATATTTATTGTTGTTGGTAATCGCTTGCCGCAACCTAAATCACACTATAAGCGTGTACTATCTTATTATACTGGCACAAAACGCTATTTAAATTGTGTGCTTGATTCAAGGCACCGTTATGATTTAATGGGTAAACCCGTTGCTGAAATTTCTCAAGAGCATAAACAAGCTGCAAGAGAGCGTCTTGAGAGATTACAGGCGAAGAAGAAAAAGTAGATTTTGTCTTTAGATTTTAAAGAGGTGTCATTTATACAGGTTTAGTGTTAGGACCAAAGTTGTACTGGATTAATGCCTTTTAGCTTATGTTTGGCTAACCAAGGGCAACTATTATCGTTTTTTTCCATTTGTTTGCATGAGAAAAGATGAGAGCCATTGGTTAGTTCAACAAACTGTATATTATTAGGACATATAACTAGTCCCTTAGCATTGATAGTACAAGCTTTGTTGCTTGACTTATTAAACGTAATGGAAGTAGATAATCTGAGGATTGTATATTTTCTAGTTGTATAAAGTATGAATAATTTTCATTTTGTATTTTATACTTTTATCAGAGCTATTATGATTTGCTATGTAATATTTTTGATTTGTAATGTTACTTATGGTGGAATAACAGCAAACTCCAAATTAGTATTAGTTTGATTTTCAATATGGAGGTTAATTCCAGTATTGCCCAATAAGTATATAGGGAATGAGTATAAGAGTATAGCTAGTATAATTGTAGTTATATATATTTAAAAGCTTTTGCATAGATTATTTATATATTTTATCAGTATATTTAAATTATATTTCATTATTTAATTCATTTATATTTAATAATTATTCAGTATTAAGTCCTAAAGATTAAAAATTTTATTTGAAACTTCTTGATTCATTAGATTTTTAGATTTAGTGTTGCGGTAGAAAGGAAATATTTTTTGGTTAGTGTTTTTAAAATGGTTATTTTTATTTACGCAATAGCTTACTATAGGGCCAACTATTGTTAAAATATAGGCAGTATTTGTTATACCCAACATAAAATATCGAGCTATTTTTGAAGTTGTAGATTTATCTTTAGAAAGTTGAGTATCAATTATAAATTTTTTACTCTGCTGTATAATTTGACTATCTCTTTCTGTTTTTGAAATATCTTTATTTAATATAATGGGAATAACATTATTTATATAATTATCTCTATTTTCATCTGTTATATTCTTTGCTTTTATGGGATTAGATATTTTACTTTTTAATTTATTAATTAAATCAGTTAAATTACTATCTATTTTGATTATATATTGAATATGATTAACTAATTCTTTAAGCTTATCATCTTTTGTATAATTTTTAATGCATTGTTCAATACACTCTTTTAGGTAATTAAATTTTTCATCTTTTATACTATTAATATATTTAATAAATATTTCACTATCTCTATAGTTAGAATATGTAATTAGTGATTGTTTTGCATTTATATTTTGAATATTTTTAAGTATTCCTTTTTGATCTAATGCTTTTAATTTATTATATTGATCAATTTGCTCTATGCTATATAAATTAATATTTTTAAGGAAAGTTATATCTTCTTCATTATTAACTATACTAGCTATTTTAGAAAAGTGGTTAACTAATAAATTATTAAATGATTGATTTTTATAGAGATTAATTAAATTTTTAGTTAGTTCACTATTTTGTAGTAAATTTTTGATTGTATTAAAATAATCACTTCTGTTGCAATGTTGAGGAAAATAATGGTCTTCAAGGGATATGATGCTTTCATAGAGATAATAATTTTTATAAATAAGCTGTTTAATCTCTTCGTTTTGACAAACTAATTCCAATTTTTCAAATTGAACTATATTACTCAAAATATAATGGCATGATAAAGGGTTAGACTTTTCATTAATATTAGATTTTAATTGAATAAATCGTTTAAGCGATGATTGGATATTTGCGTTGTTTAAGTTGTCCCAGTCGGCGCTATCCAAGCTAATATTATTTTTTACAACTTCAATTTTAAGTTCATTAATAGTATCAATATTATTCATAATAAAATTAATGAAACCTTGACAAGAACTTATAAAATTATTCTTGTTATAAATGATAGATTGATCAACTAGAAAAGCTATGCATTCAGCTAATCTATGATTATTAACTATTAATTCAAACTGTTGAAAATTAATTTTTCCGTAATTTGATAATAAATTAATGCCTTTAATGACATCATCATGCCTCAATCTATCTAAGTGACTAGAATCAAATTTATTTTTTAAATGATTTATATTTATAATTGCTTGTTGAAAATCTATATCATTTATTAATTCTTGAAAATAATGATAATTTTGCCCATTATCTTCTAATAACTTTTTTACAAAACTTATCCAGTTTTTTGAATTATGATAGTTTTTCATCCAACATTGAATTACATCAACTATATCATTTTCAGTATTAGGCGTCTCAAGAAGCCAATCAAGTAATTCTATATAACCAGATAATTGCTTATCATCATTTATAATTGAAGTATCTAGGTCGGGTAGTAGAGTAAATAAAATTGCAGTTAATTCTGTTAATTTACTATCACCATGTAAACTACACAATTTTTTAAATAGTTTTTCATCATTAAAAATCTTTAATAGTAAATCTTGTTCATTAATAATAGTATCAGGCAATAGATATAGTATATGTCTAAATGTATCATCATTTAAAAATCTAATAGAAATTTTATGGTCATAATTATTAAGTAGTTTATTAAATAATGGATGTTTAAAATATAATAAGGTTATATATGGATGCTTATTTTCATCAAAGGCTTTTAAAAATATAGTTAATTTAGTTGGATTAATGTTTATAGCATTAACTTTTTGCTTATTTTTAGCTATTTTATAGTACAACTCAGTTTCTGTCTGAACTTCTTGATCGTATTCCATAATAAGAAACCTTTATTTACTGATGGGATGTTCCTTATACAATGAATGATAAATAGTCGCAGTTATTTAGTACAAAGTACTCATTATAGTTCAATAATAATATGTTTTAATTATTTTATGTTTTAAATGACTAGGTAATTTAATTATGCGTGAAGTTTATTCATTTAATAATGATGTTCAAGTATCAAATCAATTAAATATTAAAGGTCGATGTTATGGTGCATCTATAGCTTATATTAAAAATATTTTTGACAATAAAGAGAAAATTCCAGTTAGATCTGATATAGCTAATTTAATTCAAAATCAGCATATTATGAAAATGGGCAAACCATTAGAAGAAATTGATAAGGAGATGTTTCCTATTTATAATCTTAGAAAAGTAGGGATAAATGAATTCAAATTTTTAGAAGATACACTTAAGGAAATATATACAAAGTATCAACAGAATGAATTTGGTGTATATCAGGTAAAGTTACTGAAAGAAGATAAACCTGGACATGTATTAACATTTCATATTGCTGAAGCCAAAAATATAATGTATTTTGATGCAAATAAAGGATTATTTGAATTAGATAATCTAAAGTCAGACTTATCTGAAATATACGGACAGTATGCGCTTCCAAAATTTTCTCAATTAGTTTCAGAAAGCATTCTTAGTAAGAAAAATGATATAGACTGGCAAAATAAATATGATAAAGAAAATAAAAATTTTGAGAGAGTTGAAATTCATCATATAAAATCAAATAAGTTATATTTTCCAACACTGGTATATGAACAAATTATAACGAAAGAAGAAGATTATCAGTTTCAAGATAAAACTAATAGATAGTAACTCAGAACTATTGTAGTAATTAGTATTTAGTTCCAATTTTTTTTAAAAATAACATTTTATAATCATACCTAAATAAAAATAATAAATTAACTAAGGTATGTAAATGAATTTATGTATAGATAGTAATATTCCATCGCCACTATTTGACACTAAAGAATATCTTTTTGAAAAGAATAGTATGGCATATGATAATTTAATCAAGATCAAGAATCATGATGATTATTATTATTCAAAACTGTTTTTAAAACAGCATTCAGATAAAGTTGGTACATTTAATTCATATCGTAGAGAAGTTGAGCGTCTATTGCATTGGAGTTGGTTAATAGCAAATAAATCACTTTCTATGTTAAATATTAATGATCTTAGGGAATACCTTAAATTTTGTGAATCACCTTCTAAATTGTGGATAGGAAGTCATAAAGTTAGAAGGTTTATAGTAAAAGAAGATTATAGAATACCAAACCCTCAATGGAGGCCATATATAAATTCGGATAAAGAAATTAAATCCTCCAATCATAAATATGCTGGTAATTCTCATCTAGAAAATAGCTCCATTAATGAAATCTTGATGATATTAAGTTCATTTTTTAATTATTTATTAAATAATAAATTTATTGATAATAATCCAATGCAAGCTTTACGGCAGGTGATTAAACCTTATAAAAAAATGAATATTAACAGCAAGGTTAATAAGTTTAATAAATCGCAAATTAATCTTTTATTAAAAAATGCTGAAGAAATGGCTGAAGATAAGCCTGATATTTATGAGCGTACATTTTTTGTAGTTAGTTTACTTTGTTATACACAGTTGTTGCCATCTGAATTGATTACAAAAAATAGTTTTATGCCCCAAATAAAACATATTTACCAAGATAATTTAAATAGATGGCAAATAAAAACTAATAAAGATAGAAATATTTCTTTAAATGATAAAGCGATGAATGCACTCATTCGTTGGAGCATGTTTTTAGGATTTAAAAAGCTCTCTGATATGCCAGGAGATTTTCCATTAATTCCAAAATATAAAGGTTATGGAAATATTACTACGACAACACATCTTCGAAGAATTATTGATGATTTATTTAATTATATAATTGATAAGTTAAATAGTAATGAACGATATGATGAGGCAAATATTTTAAAAAATAAAGTAAATCTGTCTTGGTTTAATTTCTAATTATTTCATATAACAAAGTGGTGATATATTATGCTTATAAATTTAATAAAATTAAAAATGATACTATCTATATTTATTATTAGCAGTATACCTATTTATGCTGCAACAAAAATGTATGGCACTATAGTAAATAATACTAAATTTTCAATTGCAGTTGATGATGCAGGTAGTTCATGTTGGTATGATGATGATCTTCAAGGTCACCATGAAATAGATCCTGGCAAAAGTTGGTCATTTACAACTGAAGATAAGGACAGTGGTTGGAATTGTTATGATGATGGTGGAGCTATTCATGAAGATCATCATATCAATTTAAAAGTGAGTGATCCTTATATGGATAGAACAATAACACTAAGCTCAAATATGACTTGGGGTTGGTCTGATCATTGTACGAGCACTTCTACAAATGGTATTTTAATTGATGGTGGTTGTAACTATCATATAGTAGTTAATGAATATGAACCAAAATATCAGTTTACAATTAAGTCATTTGGTTTAGGAGAAATTTATAAAGAAAAAGAAGATCCTTATGGCTTAGACCAGAAAGTTTATTTTTCTTCAGTTAATACAGTATGTGAAGTAAAAAGTGACAAAGATGGAAGGTATAAATCAGCTAATTGTAATCATGAAAATGTTACTTATAAACAGTACGGTAGGAATATTCTATTTATTTGCCAGGAAGGTCTAAAAGATGATAGTCGTTGCCCTTGGATTACATCAAATAATAAATCTGGAACTTATAGAAATGAGATAGGTAATATATACAGTTAGTTTTGCTTATTTTATACATAATCAGTACTTTGTTCTAATTTTTGTTTTTTTGGAAAAATATATAATGAGTTATTTCTTTTTAGAATAATAAAAGGTGAGCTAAAATGAAGTTAATAGATATGATAAAGCTACTTATAAGGAAAGAAGTTAGTAATAAAGAAAGAAAAGGTGCTAAAGAAGTTTTTAAAGATGATAGTAATCTTTTGATTGGATATAGATATCCTAAATTTGATTTAATTCTTACAAACCCTGAATTAACCAATGGAGTAAACAGTCAATTATTTATATCCGCGCATGGAGCTGCAAAATCTAATGAAATTGATATAGCCAATAAAAAAATAGTTATATATAGCCCTCATAAAACAACATTAGGTGGTATAGAAATAGCTAATTATATGGATAAAGAGAAGGTACAGCCATATGCAACAGTGTATCAAGGTAAATTAACTCCAAATACAGAAAGTGCCATTCAATACGAAGGATCAATTAAAAATGAAATAAAAAAAATCACTGGTACAAATAGTCTGTCAAGATTTAGAGATCATTCACTTAGTCAATTTGATATAGATAGAGACCATGTAGGAGCTATTGAAATGGCTTTAATGTATGGAATAGGAAAAAATTCAAAGGATTTTCCGCCTAATGCATTTTTATCTATTACTAGCCCTACTAGTCTTTTAGAAGTGCTTACTGTATTAGATGAAAATGGATTTGAGTTTGATAGCTTACATTTGTCATTTTGTAGAGTAACACTACAGCAGATGATGCGTGAAAAATTTACATCATATAACATTCCTAGCCGCAGTCCAGAGGCTAATGTTGGTGATTCAGTTAAATTTGGTTTACATGGTGATGTAGCTAATGAAGACTTATTAAGTATTGTAGATAGTGAAACACAACAAAAATTACAACATGGTGAGGATCATTTATTTCGACATAGACAGTTACATGCTAAAAAAACAATTACAGATGAAATAATCTTTGAAATAGAGAGGCATCAATCTAGATATTTAGAGAGATTATCAAGTGAACAATCACCTGTAACTATAAAGCAGACTAAAACAAGGCTAGGATTTAACTTTACAGCAGAAGAAAAATTTAGAGCATTAGAGCATGCTAAACAATATTTAAAAATGGATCCTGAAACTAGGGCTAATAATGCATTAAGAATAGATGATATTAAAATACTATCTAATGGTAGATTAGGTCAAGATTTGAATATACTTGTTAAAAAATATGACTTTGAATCAATAGAGAATATGCTAGCTACTTCTCCAAAGTGTCAAGAACAACTTAATATTAGTGAACATGATTATTTTGATATTAACGAAGAAGAAGTATTTGCTCAGGTATTACCTAAGTCAGAACCTCCAAGTTATTTTATAGATCCAATGGATGAACAAAAATTTTATGAAGCAGTAGAGAAAGGAGGGCAGCCTCATATCTAGTTAATAACTAAAAAAACAAAGGAAGAATATTATGAATAAAAATAATTCAAAGGTGGTTTTAAAATACAAAATTTCACAAATTTATCAAATTATTTTTATAAGTAATTTGTAATGATATTAAACGAGAGATTTTCTCTAATTGAGATTTAGATTGAATGTTAAATTTTTTGCATAAAACCAAGATTTGATGTTGTACGCTTTTGTATGATTTTTCCATTCGTTGTGCAATTTCCTTTGCGGTACAACCTGTTGCTAAATATAGTATATAAATAAAGTTGGTTTTTGAGATCTTGAATTTTTTTAAAATTTCTTCAAGGTTTTCAGGAAGATCTAAGATATCATAAAATTCTGTTTGAAAATTTTTATCTAATGATATGAATAAATTATGAAATTTTATATAACTATATAAAATATTAACAGCTGAATCTAATTTTTTGTACAAAAACAGCTTTTCATTATGATTTAAATTATTATATATGGTTCTTGGTATATCAAACATGAAACGGTCTTTTCTATCTAAAAAAAATCGATCCATTGTAATTGTAACAAGATGATTGATATGTGGGCTGTAATATTTAGTATTTTTATCACCATAGTCGATCGTATAAAATTGATGGTGCTGTGTTAGATCAATTGAAAAGTCGTTTTGCCAAGCATTAGAATTTAAATACTTTAAAAAATAGCTCCTTGATATTGTTGCAGCATACATAAACTCAGAGTGTTTATTAATTGTTAGTATGCTTATATCTAAGATATCATCCATAGATAGTATCTTCATGATAGGCTTAAAATTATCTGTATTCAATTTTGAATCTTGTAATATTAAATCAACTTCTTTAGATTTTGGATGTGAAAGTGATAATATTTGATGTTTTTTCAAAGGAGTAACCTTAATAATCTTTATACTATCTTAATTACTGATAATTATATGTTTAAAGTTGGTATTTTCCAAATTTATAGTAGATTAAATTTAGTATTTAGCATTGATATTCTCTAATAATGTTTACATTATAATTTTATTCAATACTAAAGTTATACGGGAAGATTAATAGTGAAATCTTATTTTGTTATTAATCAATATATTATTAGGACTTAGTTTTTAGCAAGAGTTATAGGGAAATAAATTAAAGGAAATTTTATGAAATTTTTAAGCGTTATAAAAATAGATCATATCCATAGATATACGAGTGATAAGTGGGCAGCAGCACAGTGGTATAAATGATTTGGATTTGAGATTATGCCAATTATAGAAAAAAATGCTCGCCTATATGAGAAAGCACCACTAGATATTATTAATGAGTCAAAAAATATAATAATAGCTTTATTTAGTACACAAGATACAAACTCTATGAACTCAACTTCAACAATTGCAATGAGGGTAAATTCAGAAGATTTTATATCTATGATTAATTTAGCAAAAGATTATAATTTTCTTAAGTGTAATGGTGAGATAATCAATGTTAATGATATTATTTATCATGACCCTACAAATAACGTATCTGTTTATTTTGTTGATCCATGAGGAAACTCAATAGAAATAATTACTAGTTATAATGGTGAAGTAAAGAATCATTTTTCAAAACTAAATAGATTGTATAAAGCATAGTTTAAAAATTATTTTTATATAAATTAAACATGTTTATAGTCATGCTATAATTTTAGTAATTTATATACTGTATAATAAAAACATTAATATTTTAATGATCAAATTTTTGGTACTTAGTATTAAGTAATCCTCAATATATTTATATTACTATTCTACTTTTGTTGACTAAATATTAGGATTGTCTAATGAGAGAGAAAAATAGAATTCAAAAGTGGATAGAACTATTTGAGAATTATTCAGAAAAAGTTAAACAAGAACAGAAACTAAAATCATTTGGTCAAAATATAAAAATTGAAGAAATTGAGCAGCATATTTTAGCAGATATACAAAAAATAATACAAGAAAATAATATTTCTTTAAAAGTTCGATGCTATGATGATACGGAAGTTGATAAACTTATTAATTTAGCTAGTTTTGGGGTGGTATTAAAACCTGATAATTGGTTAATAAGAGCTACAATTTTACCTGAGGGCACTAACCCAAATAGGGATTTAATAAATCTGAATGATACAATTGAAGCTTTAAAAGATCAATATATAGATGGCATTATAGCTCATAGAAGGATGGAAATAGCAATTGCTTCAGCAAAAGATAACTATCCATCAAGTTTATTTCTTAAAAATCAAAAAGGTAATCTCAAACATTTAAGTGAGAAAACAAATCAAACTAATGGTCTATTCGGCATTATATCTGAATACTTAATTGGGGAGCCTGATTCTAAACCAGACCATAGTTTTTAACTTAAAGTGATTTATGAAACAAATAAAAATTAAGTTTTAATAAATGGTGATTAAAAGTGAAATATATAATAATGAAAACTAAAGAAGGTGATCGAAAATTATTTGTAGTTAATGGAAAACCATTTTATATTTCAACAGGCAAAAATTCAGGTATGATTGATACTGCTTTTCCTGTTTTAGGTATTTCTGAAACATCTAATCCACAAATTCAAGAGCCAATAGGATATATTATAAACCTATGGGAATTAGCAAAGATTATTCAGATACAGTGCGTGGGGCATTTGCTGATAATCAACTAGTTAAACTTTCTGAAACAGATTAACGTTTCCAAAATATGAAATACCTTGCAATTAGTGCATATATTAGTGGTGGTATTTGGGAGGATGAAACATTGATAAAAATGACTGAACAGATTAAAAGTTTCAAGAATTATATCAAAGCTTGTTATTTGACTGTGTACTTGGTCATGAGGCTATTATGGAGATAGATTGTACAGAAAGTACTATTGAAAACTTTTCTAAAATAAATGATTGGCTATTAGAAAATGGTGCAAAAATTGTAAATCGTGGATTTCAGAAGGATAGATTATTGTTAAGAGAATGTGAAGGAGGAGAACCAAGAGCCGAAAGTCTTTCTGATACAGATAGTTTTTTTCAAGTTATTTTAGAACCTCGTAGTGATACTCAAAGTAGAAAAACACTTGAGCAAGATGCTAAAGAATATAGAAGCTCTAAGCGTGAAGGGTGTCCACCAGAACTTATTAACAGGTCATACATCAGAAAAGTCTAGTAAACCTAGAGGGAAATATTGCTAGAATTTAATATTTAACCATATCAATAATAAACCTTAATTTGGTATTTTATTCTAAATTTTTATATTTAATTTTGTTTTAAAATTCATATAAAGGTGGTTGCATCATTTATACAAAGCATTAAAAAATAAATCATGAGTTATAATAAGAATGACAAATTTTACTTTTAAAGATAAAAACAGAGATTTTTTTATTAGTGTTTTATCAGAAGTGCCTGTTTTTCCTTTTCCTAATTTTAATGAAAGTTTAGCAAAAGAAGCATCTTATAGATTGTTAGATTATTACTTAAAAATGGGGCATTTAGAATCTGCTCTTTCATTAATGTATAAAATTAGCACATGGGATAGTGATGTTAACATTGATGAAAGTGGATATTTTAAGGATAGTAAATCATTAATTGAATGTATAAATGGAAAAGATAATTTATACCAATATTTCTTAAAAAATATAGAACAATGTAATTTAGAGATAAGCGATCAAAAAAAAGAAAGATTAAGGAAATGTATAAAGCGTTTAGTTAATAAAGAGTTAGACCCACATTATGGTAAAGATTTTGAGCTATCCCAATCAGGGTATGAATCAACTTATATTAATCTGTATTTGTCTAATTTAGCATTGTCGCTTGTCTTGCCTCAATCAGTTAGTATGGGGGGTGATTATACAACTGCCTCCTATGGTGGATTGCTGTATGCATTTGGGGTATTTAGGCATTTGACTATGCTATGTCATCATGCAAAGCATAATGGTAGAGCTTCTGTTGAAGAGTATTTTAAAGATCACTGGGAAGATATGTTGCATCAAAGTCTATGGCTTACGTCAATTATATCATCTTATGCAAGCAAATCTCCTTTGTTAGGTGCTTACTTAACTTTGTTAGCCATGGGATGTGATTTAATATCAGAGGGTATTAAAACATTAATTAATTATAAAAGTACTACTAAAAACTTAAAACAAACTGAAGATATAATTAAATCTTTAGAAAATAAGATAGAGGAAGGTAAAATTACTCAAGATGAACATAATAATATTAGCAAGCAGCTTGTTGAATTAAAGCAATTAAAGTTAAAGCAGCAAATTCAAAAAGATCATGTTCTTAATCATGGTATAACAAAAATGATTGATACAGCAGTTGTGATGTCAGCATGTATAACACTATCATTATTACCAATGACATGGCCTGCTGTTCTAACAACAATTGGTGTAACTGTTGCTTTAAAAGTAATTGTTCCAAAAATTGGTCAGTATTTTCAAAATAAGTCAGAAAAAAAAGCTTATCTTACTTTTACAGACGGTGATAAAGAGAAAGCTAGTTTAATACTAGGCTGGGATCGATTAAAATCTAAATTAGCAACAGAATTAATTAATCTAAAAAAAATAATTGATCCAGGCTCAATGAGTAGAATCAGTAAAATTAAACATCCAATTAATTTTTTATCAAATCAAATTAGGAAAAAAGTCAATAAACATAAACAAAATGAGTTTTGTATAAAATTAAAAAAATTAGAAACAGCAATGTATAAACTGCAAGATTTAGATTTTAACTCAATTAAAAATAAAGATTTACAAGAAATTTATAATGAATTACAAAATGAAAAATGGTTTAAAAAATTTAAGAAAAATAGCCCTATTTTTAGTAAAATAATGCAGGGACAGGGCCTAAACAAAATTGGTAATTTAGAAATAGAAGAAAATATAATTAAAAATAATCTTGATAAAAAGCATGTGCCAAAACCATTTTTTGATTGTGATAAAGAAATTAATTACTATAATCCGTTGCAAATGGGTAGTGCATTTTACTAAGTAGTTTTATAAAAAAGTACCCTTAAAGAACTTGAAGTAAGTTGTTGTAAGCCATGTGTTATATTTTAAACATAATAGATCCTTATAGTTTGTAATTTGGAGTTTTATACCAATTTTTAAATAAAATAATATAATAATTTATTTTTTTTTAAAATTTAATCATGAAATGACTTATTATTATGCATTTATGTAAACTCCTATAGTTCATTGTAGTGTATAAACTAACTATGAAAATTTACTTACAAGCAAGTAGTGTTAGCTAGTCAGGGCTTTCGTTCAGAAGTAAGCCCTATTGATTTATCTTATGATAGCATTAGTAGATGGTTGAAAGACAGAAACTTTAGACCTAATGAAATTTGGTCTAGCACTTCAGAAATGATAAATAAGAACCATGTATATTAATTTATGGGAACCATTTCACTCTTAGTGGTTCAGTTAGTATTGTCCCAAAAAATCAGAAATATGTCATATGTTAATTAAAGAACTTATTTGGTATAAATAAGTATTTTGTTCTAATTTTTTAATGCTTGTATATTGTTATTATTTGCATCGAACTTAAACAAAAAATAAGGGGTTGCAAATATGTTAAGTGCAAAACAGTTTACTAATACAGTAAGAAAAGAAGTACAGTCAAGGGGTATACATACAGTTCCTAGATTACTACAAGTATTAAGAAATGAAAATATTGAGAATAAGAATGCATTTATGGATAGGCTACATATGGTACTTAAATTACATAATTCGCTAAATGAAGCTCATGTTTCTTACATAGAAAAGCATAATAATAGTAAAGATGAAAGTGATAAAGATTATATTAAATTATCTGTGGCACAATTGGCTTCAATGACAACTGCATCTGAACATATGCAAGAACATGACTTCGAGAAGGCAATACTTGAAGCTGAATTATCTGAAAATGATAAAGAGATTTATAATCAGCATATAACTGATCAATATATTAGATTATGTTCAAGGCAACTTTATATTCTACCTCAAAATAAGAAAAAATCCCAACATTATGCAGTATCTAGTGCTTGTGAAAGAGTAAAAGAATTGCTATCGCCGCCATCTGATAAAAATGATGGTTGGAGCAAACTTGCTGAATACTTGGTGAGAGAGTTATCAGGTGGAAAAGAAGCTTTCAAAAGAGCTGTGCAAACTTATACTAATGAAATGACAGATGATCATCATAAACCATATACGGATATTACTCCTGAAACCTCAGCAGGGAAATTTATATCGCACTGGGGGGTAGATACAAAATTGATTATTGAGCATGTTCAAAACTATAGTGAACTTACTGATCAAGCTAAGAAAGAATTCAAGGTATGTTATCCTGATCAACAAGAACTCTTAGATATGCTTTTTAAAATGGGCTTAATTAATGAGGAAGAATATAAATCTCTTGGTGATTATGTTGATAATATGAGAGAGGTGATTATGTATGAAGAATCAGCAGAGAAAACACTATCTATAAACAAAGTTATTAAGGAATTAAATACAACTATAGAGTATTATGAAAATAAAACAGAAGGTGATAAAAGCAAAGGAATTATGACTTCTTCTGATAGTGATATACTTGTCGGATTAAAGGATTGTTATGAGCTTGTTACCAACATATTATTACGTTCATCTAAAAGCAATAGTATCCTAAGGCAGGAAGCTACTGAAGTCGACCATTTATTGAAAGAACAAATCCAACGCATTCATGAATTTAAACATGACAATGTTGAGTACAAATAACCAACTAAATAATAAATATCGCATATCCTATTAAGTTTTTGTGGGATAAATGATAGAAAGTGCTCACCGTAATGCAATGTATGTAAGAGGTGGAACAAATTATCATAAAACTAATAATACAGATTATAATGCTAAAAATAATATAATGACGGGTTTTTACACTAATTTAAAAACAACCAGTGATGGCTTATTGTCTATAAATGATATTTTGAAGAACTTAAATAAAAAAATTTATAAAATAAGGCAAGCTGATATACAAAATATAAGTAGTAACATTGATAAAGAAATGGATATTATTATTAATTCATACCTTAAAACCAATCAAGAAAGAAAGTAGATTATTTTGAATATAGACGTAAATTGTTTAATCCAGATTTTGAAAAGTTAATTTCTGAAATTATTGAAGATTATGAAAAAGAAATAAACTTTTCTAAGGATGATGTATATAAAAAAGAAGAAGCAATATATAGATTTTGCCGAACTTTAGAAATATTACATCCCTATCAAGATGGGAATTGTAGAGTTTTTAGTATGCTATTACATAATGCTTTAAGAAGCCATAATGGCTTAGAGCCAATAGTGCAACTTAATCCGAATCTTATGGATAACCTAACATTTGTAGAGTTTCAAGATGCATATATGAAGCTTAATAAATTTATGGAATTACAATCAAATAAAGATGAATTTATAAAATGGCAAAATAAAATTGCTAAATATTATATTTCTAATGATGAAGATTATAATAAGAATATTATATTTGATGCAGGGGGTGATTATAAACACTTTGAGGAGCCCGTTATCTGTGAATCAGTATATGAATCAGAAGATGAGACACTAAACGAAGACCTTATTAATAGTAATATTGATGATTTTGAACCGAAAACTAAATTAAAGTATTCTAGAAGCCAAAGTTATTCATATCCTAAGTTACCTTATAAAGATTTAGCTATTGAATTGAATGATCAACAGTCGTTATCATTTAATAATAGTAAATAATTGAAACCATCATCATGATTAAATTTTTAAAAAAACTAGGGTTTAGAAATTCCTAATTGGCATAATGTTGATATTTAAGTTTTTGGTAATTGCAAGAAAACAGTATCTGAATATAGACGGTAATTCATAAATATACATAATTTTGGAGATATATAATGAATGAAATAGTCAATGAAATAGTCAATATGGCCTACTATCAAAAGCAACCATTTAAACTAGATAAGGTGGTTAACAATACACAGTATTTATTTAAACAGATATGTGAGCAAGACTTATTACAATTAGCATTATTACATTCAAAAGGTTTTAATGTTCCATTTATTTTTTCTATTGATGAAATAGAAGCTATTCTAGATAGTGATGATATGATAAATGTATATAAATTTATTGATAAAAAAGAAAATATAATTGGTATGTTAGTATGCGAAATTAAAAATAATATATGTGAAATCACGAATTTTGTTATTGATAAAAACTATCAATGTAATGGACTCGGAAAATTATTTATGAAAAAGTGTTTAAATACATTTTTTGTAAAATATAGCATATCAAATTTTGTATTAAGCGTAGTGAAATCCAATCGGAAAGCTTATCATTTGTATACGTCTTTGGGATTCAATCAAAAAATGAAATAAGCATTATATTACATTATACCACAACTTTAAAAATGAATCTTAAACGGAACTATATATGAGCAAACAAAAAATAATGAGTGATATAATATTTATGGCTTTATTTAAAGTATATCCTGAACTTAAAAAGGATGATTTAACTATTGCTAAAAACTATTCAGTAGATGAAGATAAAGCTTTATTATTTTGATCTAGCCTTGGTGTCAAAATTAAATCAATGTCTGGAGGTTGTTGGTTTAATTCTACTCTGTATGATATTGAAGGTTTAGAGTTTAACTCTCATATACACAAATATTATGAGTTTGGGCAAAATTTATTAAAATTACTCGGCTCTGAATGTAAAGAATATATTGAAAAAGACTTTCTTGAAAAACCAATGAAAGCTAAATGGTCTAAACAACAACTATTTGTTGATCCAAAAGATAAAGTTGCTAGTTACCATACATATCAACCAGAGGGTTTTAAGTAACCTTTAAGACCAATACATCACCTAGCATAAATATCAAACCGATTCGATTTACCAGTCAGGCTTGAAGAAGGTTTTTTCTCATTCAAATAAGGTCCTGATGCAGGGCGTTTAACAACGACTTTATTAGCACTTTGAGTGGCAATATTAAATAATTGTTCATTATTCCATTGATTATCATGATTATCATGATGTAGTGTTTGTAGTATCTGCATTTCTTTTTGTACTTTGGCTGACTTTTTACTTTGCGGAAACATAGGATCCAAATAAATAATATCACTATGTTCACTGTAGCGCGAAATAAGATCAACTGCATCACCATAAAGTAGCGTAATATGCTGGGTAATTGGATGAGTTTGAGGGTTGTCTTCAGCTCTAAATAATGCATCTCGTAATAAAAGATAGACAATTAAATTTCGCTCTATTGCTATGATGTCATGTCCGCGTGATGCTAACTGAAATAGATCGCTGCCAAAACCTGCTGTAGCATCAATAATATTTAACTTTTCTTTTGAGCGACCTTCAATTGCTTTGACAAGCATGGTTTTTGTTGGATCAAAAAAAATGCGGTGAAATACTTTACCACGATTAAAATTAACAGCATAAGATTGTTCAGTAGGTTGATGATGCAGTGTTAAATTTTCATCAATAAACTCTAAAATAAATGGTGCTTGTGTTTTAACCTGTCCAATAAAAATTTGCTCAGTTAATAATTTTTGATCTAAACCATCGGTAACATCATCAAAAAAATCCATGTCATCTTTTTCATGAGGAATAAACTGTATTTTACTATCCATTTGTTATCCTTATTTATTTCTTCTTAGCGCGTGGATGAGCGCTGTCATAGACACTGGCAAGATGCTGAAAGTCTAAGTGCGTGTATATTTGTGTTGTTGATATATCAGCATGGCCAAGTAATTCTTGTACGGCTCGAAGATTCGAGCTTGATTCGAGAATATGGCTTGCAAAAGCGTGTCGAAGCATATGCGGGTGAATATGTTTTGTACCAAATCGCTTTGCCCATAATGCAAAACGTTTTTGGATATTTCGCTGTGAGATTGGTTGTCCTTTTTCAGATATAAATAAAGCATTTGATGTTGATTTATTCCATTGATCTCGTATTTTTAACCAGCGATTTAAAGCATTAATCGCCTCATTACCAATTGGAATTATACGCTCTTTATCCCCTTTGCCAAGTACGCGTATTAATTTTTGAGAGAAGTCAATTTTTTCAAGTGTTAGATTTGTTAACTCGCTTAAACGAAGACCACAGGCATAAGTTAATTCAAGCATTGCTAGATCACGAATATCTAATGGATCATTAATAGCTTGATTTAATAAAGCTTGTGTTTGATCAACTTCAACTGATTTAGGTAATCGTTGTGCAGCTTTAGGTGCTCTAATTGCTTTAGCTGGGTTATGACTGATAAGTTTGATATTAATTAAATAATTAAAAAAGGCTCTCATAGCACTTAACAGCCGTTGTATTGATTTTGGTTTGATGCCGGATTTATGTTCTTTTGAAATGATATCTTGAATCATATGCCGATCAATTATTTCAACTGAAGCAATGTTTGTTTTAGAACAGTAATCAATTAGTTTATTTAAATCGCGTTTATATGCGTTGAGTGTGTGTTCACTATATCGTTTTTGCGAAGCACAAATTAATAAGAATTCATCGATCAATTTTTTAATCATTATTTAGCCATTTGCCTGATAATTGGTTGAAATTTTACTTATTTATATTGTAGTTTGCATTTGTTGATTTGTTAATCCTTGCAAGTGATGAAAATTCACGATATAAGGCTACATGAGTAATTTACTTTTGATGTAAGTGGGGCAAATAAAAGATTGAATGCAGAGAAAGTAACAGAAGCGATTGTCATACTAGATGGCGAAATTGACAGAGCATTTATTGATAGTCAATTAAGCGGTTATGATAAACCATTAATCATCTGTACTGATGGTGCTTATCTGCACGTTAAAGCCCTGCCTCATATTCTAAAAAAATTAAATGTGGTTATTGGTGATTTTGATTCAATTAATAAAAATGAAATTATCGATCAACACATAGATGTGATTCATAATCCTGATCAAGACTCTACAGACTTTGATAAAGCATTAGCTTATTTATATGATCAAGGTATCAAAAAAATAATTGTTTATGGTGCTAGTGGCTTAAGTTCTGATCACTTTCTTGGTAACTTATCAACGGCATTGTTCTGGAAAGACAAGCTTGAACTAGAATTTAGAGATCGCTATGGTGTATTTTTCTTTATTCACTCAGGTATCGAATTAAAAGGTATTAAAGACCAAAAAGTATCGGTTATTCCTTTTTTTGAAGTAAATAATATTTACTATGAAGGATTACAATATCCACTAAATGGCGAGTCATTAGTATTTGGTAAGCGTATTGGTACTCGAAATTTAGCAGTATCCGATAGCGTGATAATTCGTTATGATAGTGGCAATGTATTAGTTTATGTTGAAAATAAACACTATGCTAAGGAGCGTTTATAAATGATTAATTCTAAGAATATAAAAACAATCAATCATTTAAAGTCACTAAAAGAGACGCTTTTAAATAAACGTTTAGCTGAATTGGTTGAAGAGCCATCTCGTTTTGATCGTTATCACTTATCAACATGTGATATTTTATTAGATTACTCTAAAAATCATATCAACAGTGAAGTGATGGATCTGTTAATTCAAGTAGCAGAAGATGCACAATTGCAACAACGTCGAGATCAGATGTTTGATGGTGCAAAGATTAATTTTACAGAAAATCGAGCTGTTTTACATACCGCATTGAGAAGACCAAAATCAGATAAATTAGTGCTTGATGGCGTTGATGTGATTGATTTAGTTCATCAATCATTAGATAAAATGAAGTTATTGGTTGAGTCTGTTTATTCAGGAGGATGGACAGGCTATGATGGTGATACGATTAGCGATATTGTTAATATTGGGATTGGTGGTTCTGATTTAGGTCCTAAAATGGTAACAGAAGCCTTAACGCCGTATCATACAGGGCGTTTGAACTGTCACTTTATTTCAAATGTAGATGGGTTTACAATCTCACAGACATTAAAAAAATTAAATCCAAAAACAACGCTTTTTATTGTTGCATCAAAATCGTTCTCAACAGAAGAGACATTAATGAATGCAAATACTGCACGAGAATGGTTAGTAACGCATGCTAATACAGAAGACGTAGTTAAATCTCATTTTGTTGCCATCTCCAGCCAACCAGATAAAGTTAAGGCTTTTGGTATTGATAATCAAAACCGTTTTGATATGTGGGATTGGGTTGGTGGTCGTTATTCTTTATGGTCTGTTATTGGATTATCGATTGCATTTATGGTGGGTATGGATAATTTTTATGCCTTACTAGAAGGTGCTTATGAAATGGATCAGCACTTTTTAAATGCACCATTAGAAGAAAATATGCCAGTGATTCTAGCCTTAATTGAAATATGGTATAGCAATTTCTCTCAAACAAGAAGTAAAGCAATTTTACCATATGATGACCGTTTATGTTTTTTAGCAGATTACTTACAACAGGCAGATATGGAAAGTAATGGTAAATCATGCGATATCCATAACCAAAAAGTAGATCATACAACAGGTGTTGTATTATGGGGTGGTGTTGGTACGAATGGTCAGCATGCTTTTCATCAATTATTACATCAAGGTACAGTATTAATTCCAATCGATTTTATTATTGCTAAAAAACCACATCATAAATTAATTGCTCACCATCAAGCATTAATTGCAAATGCATTAGCGCAAGCACAAGCATTAATGGTTGGTAAAAGTGAAGATCAAGCGTATCAAGAATTAATTGACTCTGGGCTTTCTCATGAAAAAGCAGAAAAATTAGCACCACATAAAGCGATACCTGGTTCAAGACCATCAAATATGATTGTTTTAGCAGAATTAACTCCTAAAACATTAGGCAGTTTAATTGCAATGTATGAGCATAAAATTTTTACTCAAGGTATCATTTGGCAGATTAATAGTTTTGATCAGTGGGGTGTTGAGTTGGGTAAAGCATTAGGAAAACCAATTCTAAAGTCTTTACAATCAAATGAATCATTAGATCGCTATGATGCTTCAACTAAAGAATTGATTAAATATTTTAAAGATTTTTATCAAGGATAAATATAGGCAGAACTTAAGGAGTACTAATTATGGGACAAGATACAAATAATTCAATGAAAACGCCTTTATATGATTGGCATGCCAATCATGGTGCGAAAATGGTGCCATTTGCAGGTTGGCAGATGCCAATTGATTATGGTTCACAGATTGATGAGCACCATGCAGTGAGAAAGGATAAAGGTATATTTGATGTCTCACATATGTTAGCTGTTGATTTATCCGGTGAGCGTATAACTGACTTTTTAAGTTATTTAATTGCCAATGATGTAAGAAAAATTGTTGTTGGTAAAGCTTTATATACTTGTATGTTAAATGAACAAGGTGGTGTGATTGATGATCTAATTGTTTATTATATTAGTGAGGGTCATTATCGCTTAGTTGTAAATGCTGGAAATAGAGAAAAAGATGTTAATTGGATTAAAGAGCAAGCAATTGCTTTTGATGTTTCTGTAATTACAAGAGAAGATTTAAGCATTATTGCTGTCCAAGGCCCAAATGCAAGAGAAGCAGTTATTAGTGCGCTTGATGATAAGTTAGTATTTAATGTTGCTGAATTAAAGCCATTTAGATTATTTAAATCAGATGAGATGTTAATTGCAAGAACAGGCTATACAGGTGAAGATGGTTTTGAGATTATGATGCCGCAAAATGAAGTTGTTGCATTTTGGCAAAAATTAATCGATCAAGGTGTTAAAGCTTGTGGCTTAGGTGCAAGAGATACATTGAGATTAGAAGCAGGCCTTAATCTTTATGGTAATGATATGACTGATGAAGTTACACCATTTGAGTGTGGTCTAGATTGGACAGTTTCATTAACGGATGATCGTAATTTTATTGGTAAATCTGCATTAATTAAACAAAAAATTGATGGTGTTAATACAAAATTTGTTGGTTTGATTTTATTGGATCGTGGTGTATTAAGAGCAGGTCAAAAGGTAGTTTCAGAAGAGGGTGAGGGGACTACAACAAGTGGTAGTTTCTCACCAACATTGAATCAATCCATTGCACTTGCACGAGTGCCTTTAGATGCGACTGAATGCCAAGTTGAAATTAGAAATAGAAAACTTGCAGTTAAAATGGTTTCTTATCCATTTGTGCGTAAGGGAAAAGTGGTTTTTAAGTCACTCAGTCATGAATTAGAAGTGACTGAGTAACGTATTTTTTAAACATTGTTAAATTAACCTTAAAGGAGTATATTAGTTATGAGTAAAGTAGTTAGTGGTCTTAAGTATTCTGATACACATGAGTGGGTTCGTATTGAAGAAGGCAATCTAGCAACAATTGGAATTACGGATCATGCGCAAGCACTATTAGGTGAGCTTGTTTATGTTGAACTACCTCAAGTTGGCGATGAAGTTAACTCAGGTAGTGAGGTGGGTGTTGTTGAGTCTGTAAAAGCTGCTTCTGATTTTTATACACCTGTTTCAGGGCGTGTAGTTGAAGTAAATGAAGCCTTAGTAGATAGTCCAAATGAAGTTAATGATAATCCATATGAAAATGGTTGGTTATTCAAAATAGAATTATCTGATGTATCTGAGGTTGATAGGTTATTAGATGCAGAGAATTATGAAACTGCATTAGAAGATTAATATAAGTTATAGATATAGAATCATAATAAGGATAACTTTATGCCATTTATTCCACATTTAGATTCAGATATTACAAAGATGCTTGAAACAATTGGTGTCTCTGATGTTGAATCATTATTTGATGAAATACCTGATGCATTACGCATTGACGGTTTTAATCATATACCTGAAGGTTTAAACGAGATGGATATGACTCGTTTAATGAATGAAAGAGCTGCTTCTGATCAACAGCAATTAAACTTTGTTGGCGCTGGCGCTTATCAGCATCATATACCTGCTGCTGTATGGGATCTTGTGTCAAGAGGCGAGTATATGACAGCATATACACCATACCAAGCTGAAGCGTCACAAGGTAATTTACAGTTGATTTATGAATTTCAAAGTATGATTGCTTCATTAACACAAATGGATGTAGCCAATGCTTCAATGTATGATGGTGCATCTGCTTTAGCTGAAGCAGTATTAATGGCTGTACGTGCTAATCGTAAATCAAAATCTGGAAAAATCTTAATTGCTGATCGTATTCATCCGCATTATATGCAAGTTTTAGAGTCAATTACGAGTTATCAGAATATTACTTTTGAGCAAGTAGCTTTGAATCTTGATGATGGGATAACAACACTTGATAGATTAAGTGTATATGAAGGTAATGATTATGCAGCAGTTATTATTCCTCAGCCTAATTTTCTTGGACAACTAACAAAAGCAGATGAGATAACTAATTGGGCACATAATGAAAATGCACTTGTTATCGCAACGGTTAATCCAACAGCATTAGCATTAATTAATGCGCCAGGCAGTTGGGGTGAAACTGGTGCTGATATTGTTTGTGGTGAAGGTCAACCATTGGGTATTCCATTAGCTTCTGGTGGACCTTATGTTGGTTTTATGAGTTGTAAAAATGCCATAGTGCGTCAAATGCCTGGTAGAATTGTTGGTCGTACAACCGATGTTGATGGTAAAGAAGGCTTTTGTTTGACATTACAAGCTCGTGAGCAACATATTCGTCGTTCAAAAGCAACGTCTAATATCTGTACCAATCAGGGTCTTTTGATGACAGCCGCGACAATTTATTTATCACTACTTGGTGTTGAAGGTTTAAAACAAGTTGCTAAAGCATCGCATCATAATGCTTTAACATTAAAAGAAAAATTATCTGAAATTTCTCAGGTTAAGGCTAAATTTAGCAATAATTTCTTCCATGAAATTGTAGTTGAGTTACCAACAAAAGCATCTAGTGTTTTAAATGAATTAGCCAAACATAATATTCAAGGTGGTTATGATTTAGGACAGTTAGATCCAAAGCTTGATCATATGTTATTAATTTGTTCGACAGAAATTCATACCAAAGAGGACCATGACTATTTTTTGTCCATTTTAAAAACGGTTGTCAATAATGAAGAAAAAGAAGTTCAAGGAGTTGCAACATGTTAATTTTTGAAAAATCAAAACCAGGGCGTTATGCAACTGCTCAAGCACCTTATGGTGAATTTAAATCTTCAATTGATGAACGTTTTTTACGTAAAGATCGTCCATTATTACCTGAAGTGTCTGAGTTAGATGCCATTCGTCACTTTACACGTCTTTCTAAGAAAAATTTTTCAATTGATACACATTTTTATCCGTTAGGTTCTTGTACGATGAAATATAATCCAAGAGCTGCACATAAATTAGCATCAATTCCTAATTTTCTAAATCAGCATCCATTAGCATCCGATGAGTCTAAGCAAGGTTTTTATGCTTGTCTTTATGATTTGCAAGAATATATCAAAGAAATTACAGGCATGAAGGGTGTTTCTCTTGCACCAATGGCAGGCGCACAAGGTGAGTTTGCTGGCGTTGCAATGATTAAACGTTATCATGAAGATCGTGGTGATTATGATCGTAATGAAATCATTGTGCCAGATGCAGCCCATGGGACTAATCCAGCAACAGCGATTATGTGTGGCTATAAGGTAAGAGAAGTTAAAACGCTAAAAGAATCTGGTGATGTCGATGTTGATGCATTAGAAGCAGCACTTGGGCCTAATACAGCAGGTATTATGCTAACAAATCCATCAACTTTAGGTGTTTTTGAGCGTCGTATTAAAGAAATAGCTAAAATGGTGCACGAAGCGGGTGGCTTATTATATTATGATGGTGCTAATTTAAATGCCATTATGGGTAAAACACGTCCGGGTGATATGGGATTTGATGTGATGCACTTAAATCTTCATAAGACATTTGCAACACCACATGGCGGTGGTGGTCCAGGTGCAGGGCCTGTTGCTTGTGCTGAGCGCTTAAAACCTTATTTGCCAGTACCTTGTGTTGTTAAAAATAGTGATGATACCTACAAGCTAGAGTTAGCAGATGATAAACCGCAAACAATTGGTCGTTTATCTGCTTTTCATGGTAATGCAGGAATTTTATTGCGTGCTTATATTTATATTCGAATGCTAGGACATAATGGCTTAAAACGTGTTTCTGAGATGGCAACATTAAATGCAAATTATATGTTAAAGCGTTTACAAGAAGCAGGTTTCAATGCAGCATTTTCTGATCGTCGTGCAACGCATGAGTTTATTATTACGCTTGAAAAAGAGAAAAAAGACTATGACGTTACTGCAACAGATTTTGCAAAATGTTTAATTGATAAAGGTATTCATGCACCAACAATGTATTTTCCATTATTAGTACCTGAATGCTTATTGATTGAACCAACAGAGACTGAAACTAAAGAAGAGATGGATAGTTTTATTGATGCTTTAATTGAGATTAGAGCGTTATGTAAAACGGATCCTGAAAAGGTAAAAAATGCACCTTATAATTTACCTGTTCGTCGTTTGGATGATGTTAAAGCAGCGCGTCAACTAGATGTGGTTTATAAAAAGAGCTAAGTTAAAAAGCTCTTTTTATAAATGAGCTGTTGAAGAATGTATATTTGAAGTTTGTATTATCTGAAAATACAAATATAGGCTGATTAAAATCATTTGTAGTCGAAATTTTTTGATCTGTTGATATATTACTAGAATCATTAAGTTTTGTTTGTAAGTCTTTTGTATTAGAACTAGATAATTCTTATATATTATTTATAACTTGAATCTTGTTTGCAGGGACTCTATGTTCAGTCATACAGCAACGATAATCTGATAAGTCTTCTTTCATGTCTATAATGTCATCTTGGTGTATTTTTAAGACAACTAAATTAGATAAGTCACCACCTAGATGTTTGGTATATTCATTAAAACATGATTTAAAGTGTAGCTCAGAAAAAAAGTATATGTGAGATGAAGTTATTGCCTCTTCAATATTGTATTTAGCGCTTACCAGTTCATTTGCTAGTTTATGTATTGGATGATTGGTATCATTTTTTATAGCTTTAATTTCAGCTTTATAGTCATTTTTAAATGTTTTTAAATTATGATTTTTCTTAAATTCTGACATACTAAATTTAAGCGTTTTAGTTTCACTAGGGTTATAGTTTTGTTTGTAGTATTCATCAATAGATAGAGCTTCTTTTTTTGTTAATTGAGTATTATTTTGTTCATGATCTAATGAAATATCAATTTGTAATGGTGTTATATCATTTGTTTTATTAAAAATTTGTTTCATATGTTCTTTATTAAGTTTTAATGCTAGTATTTTTAATATAGCTTTGATTTTATTAGTAAATTGTTGTTCAAACTGTGCTTGTTTGTTTTTATAAAATGATCCTTCAGTTGAAGCTTTTCTTTCACCTGTCCGGTGATACTGTGATGACATACCATCTTTTTTAATGTGATCGAAAATATTCTTAGTTGTAACATGATAATAGTACATTTTTGCAACACCCTATAATTAATATAATTTATAATTATTAATCAGAAGTGTAATATATTTTTTAATAAAAGCAACAATAATATAATGAATAAAATAAATATTAAGCTTATTAAAATTGTAGTGGATATCTTGAAGTACAAATAGCTAATGAAAGCCCTATAGATTAAAATAATTTGATTAGCATATTTTAGGATGTCAATTAATTATAAAATAGCTATAAATTTATATAATATGATAATGCTATTTATTTAAACTTCAAATAGAATGTTTGTTTTATTGGTTTAGCAGATAGAAATGCTACATAGTAAAGGCATAACTATGACAGAAATAGAGTTATTAGATATTTTTGATGACTTTTTCAAAAAATATTCATATTTAAAATCGATCAATCAAGCTGAAACTTATCAGGACTATAGCGAATGTATTGAAAGCTGTTTTGCGCCTAAAAAGTCAGAAATTTTATTATTATCTCCAAGGTCTATTGCTCAAAATATTATTTACTATCAAGGCGGAACTTGTGATGAAATTTCAGTTACCTTAGGTGAGAAAATGTCTGAATCAATTATTGAAACTGATTTATTTTGTCAATTTGAATTATGGAAAGTTATCACTGAAATACCAGGTCATGCTTATAATTATCTTAAAATAAAATTAGATGATGAAATTAAATATTATCGATTGGATTTATGGGAAGATGAAGTTAAAGAGATTAGTTCTCAGCAATATGATAGTTGTAATGATGATAGGTGGGGTGTAAGTAAGAAAGTTTATAAATGGGATCAAGATACGTTAGCTAATTCTCAAAAAGAGCCAACTTTGTTATTACCAGGGCCAATGGTCAAAAATACAACTAAAAAAACTTCATATCCGTTGTATATCTATGGTAATAGCAAATCATCTACTAATGTTGTTGAGCAAATTGAGCAATTGAGAAAAAAAACAAAATCAAATACCCGTAAAAATTATATAAGAACAAATATAGATAATAGATCAGCTGAATCTTGTAGATATACCCCTTATTTATCTACTGAAAATATAACTACACTTACAGATTTTAATATTGAAAATCTTGAGTATCCTTCAGAAACAAATTCACCACCATTATATTTTTTAAACTCTGATGATGAATGGTTATTTGGTGATAGTTTTAGTTTTGATTAATTATAATTAGCTATAGAAGTTCTTTGTTAAAATTAATTAAAAGGCTACAAGATATGTAACCTTTTTTATAGAGGATTTATTTATTAACCGCATCTTTTAGTTTTTTACCAACGTTAAAGCGAACAACTTTAGATGCTTTAATTTTCATAGGTTCGCCAGTCTTAGGGTTTCTACCAGTGCGAGCAGGGCGTTTGCTGATTTTAAATGAACCAAAACCGGTTAAACTTATTTCTTTATTTTTTTTCAATGCACATTCAACTGCACACTGGAATGACTTAATGACACGATCAGCTTCAGCTTTCGTCTCAACACATTTATTTTTAACCATAAATTCAATTAATTCAGTCTTATTCATATGCTCTCTCCAAGTTATTAGATGCAATGTAAAAGATAGATGGGAATTTTAAATTGTCAAATTTTATGATGTTTATAATTAATGAGTAACATAAACTTTAATATTGCAACCAATATAAAAGTAATCCATAGAGCAAGTAAGATAAAGCTAAAATATGAAATACTTAAATGTGCTTGGATAAAGCTCCAAATAGCCATTATTACTGAAGTTGTAAAAGTCAATGTAGCTGCGGCTGCACCATGGCCTTTAAAGATTGCTGCCATTGCAGATCCAGTTGATAATGGTACAATAAATCCCATAACAAGACATAAAAATAATAAAGCAATTGCAACATTTAACTGATTATGACTTGTAATTGAAATATAAAAAATAGCAATAAGACATAATAAGAGGCTTAAGAGACGGTAACGTTTTTTAGTGGCAATATGTGCAAATTTTCTATAAGTAAAAATCCCTATTAAATAACAGATTGAAGTTAAAAAGAATATGATATTAAATGTATTTAAATTCATTTTTAATTCGTGAACAAATAAAGGATGTAAATTTTCCATCATTACGCCTAAATAAACAGAAAAAATAAGTGCAACTAAGAGTACGTTTAAGTTAAATGAACCTTTAGAAAAAATATGTTTAAATCCTGAAAATACTTCTTTTTTAGCTAATTTAGTTGCATGAAGTGCATCAAATTTTAATATAGGCAGCATGTATACAAAAAGTAAAACTTCGATTAATGCTGTAATATAAAATACATCTCGCCAAGAGATAATAGCAATTATTTGTGCTAAAAATGATGCGATAATTGGTGCTAAGATTACACATGCAGAAAGCACTGCAAATGAGCGCTTCATATGATTTTCATCATAAGCATATCGAGATAAGATTGCTCGAGAAATAGACGAGTAACAACCTGTGCCTAAACCTACTAATATAAACCCAATTAACAGAGAAATATAATTAAATGATAAGCCAAGAATGATTAAACCAACAATAGAAATTAATTGTGCATATTTAAGTACATTTTTTGTTCCGAGTATATCTGAAGCACTGGCTAAAGATATAGCAGAGATACTAAAGCTAAGAAATAATAAACTAATACCAAGTTGAATTTGACTGATTGATAAGCTTAATGATGCTGCTATATCAGAAATTAATGGCATAGTAATGGTTAGTGTCATATAACCAACTAACGTTAGCGCATAAGATCTAGGATTTATTTTTAATTTTGTATCAGTCATTGCAAACCCCCTAGATAAGCAAAAATATTATATGATGTGATTATATTAATAATTTCTTAAAAAGAAATAAATGAGCTAAAATGAAAATATACTTTTCTTATTAGGAAAATATTATGAATTTATATCAATGCTTAGTTAATTTTAAAGTATTAGTTGAACAAAAAAGTTTTAGTAAAGCGTCATTGGTGATTAACATTAATGTTTCAGCACTAAGTAAACAAATTAAATGGCTTGAACAGTATTTTGAGGAAAGCTTATTAAATAGAACAACAAGAGAGCAAAAATTAACTTCGGCAGGTGAGGCGGTTTATCAGTTAGCTAAATGTTGGTCTGATGATTTAACTTTGTTAAAAGATGAACTGATTACATCAAAAGCTGAACCAAAAGGACATTTAAAAATGTCGATACCATCAAGTTTAGGAAGGCCGTTTTTCTTGGACTGTATCAATGCTTTTTTAAAAACCTATCCCAAAATAGATATTTATATTGAGTCAGAAAACTCGCCTTATTTATTATTTGATAATAGAGCTGATATTGCTATTTCATCTTTAAATATAAAACATGGGAAATTGATTCAACATCATATTTTAAATTTAACAAAAGGTGTTTATGCATCAAAAGATTATATAAAAAATAATGCTAAACCAAAAACACCGAATGATTTAGTGAATTATCAATGTTTAGTAAACTCAAGAGTAAATGAAGATTTAGAGTGGAAATTTAAAGGTTATGATAAAAAAATACAAAGCTTTAGATTAAATCCTAGGATGGTTTCTACAACTGGTGTAGATATCATTGAAGCAGCAGTTTTTGGTATGGGCTTATGCTGTGTAACTGATATTATCGCTAAGCCTTATGTTGAGGGTGAACAATTAGTTAAAATTGACTTAGGTATGGAGGTAGAATCAGCTGATATTTACTTATATCATATGCCAAGTTACCCGAACTCAATAGTTAGGTTATTTTCAGAATTTATTGTTAAATATTTCCAGTCTTAAAAGATCAAATCTTAAATAAAGTCGAAGTTTATTATTGACAATTATTAAAGATGCTTGTTAGTTTATAAATTAAGTTATTAAAAAATTTGTTAAAATATAAAACTTAGGAAGCGATTTAGTAATGAACCTTCGCACTAACATGATCAACATTATTATTGTGATTATTCTGCTCGTGATTAGACGAACGGAAGGTGCGCGGCTGTGAATTAGAAAGAAAGGCCTTAAGAGAAACCCGCATCTTCCAAGTTGAAGATGCGGGTTTTTTTTTGCCTAAAGAAAATGCAATTAAAGGTAGTCTTTAGGAGATTAAAATGAAAATGCGTGGAGCTCAAGCAATTGTCAACTCACTATTAGATGAAGAAGTTGAGACGATATTTGGTTATCCTGGTGGTGCAATTATGCCAACTTATGATGCATTGTTTGATCATCAATCAAAGCTTAAGCATGTACTGGTTCGTCATGAACAAGCAGCCATACACGGTGCAGTTGGGTATGCTAGAGCAACGGGTAAAACAGGGGTTGTAATTGCAACTTCAGGCCCTGGCGCTACTAATCTTATTACAGGAATTACAGATGCTTTAATTGATTCAATTCCAGTTGTTTGTATTACAGGACAAATCTTTAGTGATCTTTTAGGTACAGATGCATTTCAAGAAGCTGATATTATTGGCATGACGGTTGCTGCTACAAAATGGAACTATCAGATAACTGACCCAGATGAAATACCTGATATTTTCAAAAAAGCATTTGAAATTGCTAAAAATGGCAGGCCAGGGCCAGTCTTAATTGATATAACCAAAGACGCACAAGTACGTTTAACTGAATATAAAAAAGCAATGACTAATGTGCATGCTAAATGGTTAAAAAAACCTTTGATGAATATGAATGATATTTATAAGGCATCAGAATTATTAAATAATGCTCAAAGGCCTTTAATTCTAGCAGGTCACGGTGTGATGCTTGCAAAAGCAGAAAAAGAGTTACTTCAATTAGCTGAAAAAGGTGATATACCAATTGCTTGTACATTATTAGGTTTATCCTCTATTAGTTGTGATCATAGACTTTATAAAGGTATGTTAGGCATGCATGGTAATTTTGCAGCGAATGTTCTATCTAATAAGGCAGATGTAGTTCTTGCAGTTGGCATGCGATTTGATGATCGTGTTACAGGTAAGCTTGATCAATATTTACCTGATGCAAAGATTATACATATTGAAATTGATTTAGCAGAGATTGATAAAAATGTTAAATCAACAGTAGGTATTCATGCTGATGCAAAAGATGCTTTAAGTGCTTTAACACCTTATATAAAGAAAAATACGCATTCTAATTGGCATGATGAATTTTCTAACTGTTATCAAAAAGAGTTTGAAGTTGTTATTGAAAATGAGACTAGACCTAATTATGGCCCAATTAAAATGGCAGAAGTGGTAGATTTAGTTTCTAAAAAAACTAAGGGTAATGCATTAATTGTAAGTGATGTGGGTCAGCATCAAATGATTGCAGCACGTTATTATCAGTTTAGAGAATCTAATTTGCATATAACTTCAGGAGGGCTCGGAACAATGGGTTTTGCACTACCTGCAGCCATTGGTGCAAAAATAGGTTTAGGCGATACGAAAGAAGTAATTGCCATAGCTGGTGATGGTGGATTTCAAATGAATATTCAAGAGCTAGCAGTTCTCAATCAAGAAAATATTAATTTAAAGATGATCATTTTAAATAATAGTTATTTAGGCATGGTAAGACAGTGGCAAGAGCTATTTTTTGAAAAGCGTTATTCATTTACAGAAATATCATCACCTGATTTTGCTAAAGTTGCAGAAGCTTATGGTGTTAAAGGAAAAATAGTTAAAGATAGAGAGAATCTTTCTGAAGTATTAGATGAATTTTTAAATTATTCAGGTTCGTATTTATTAGAGGTTGTTGTAGAACAACAAGAAAATGTTTTTCCAATGGTACCAGCAGGTGCATCAATCAGTAATACTCAATTAAGTGTAGGAGACTAACATGGTAAATGATCAAATCTACTTTATCTCGATGACAACTGAAAATGCGCTTTGCGTATTACAAAGAATTGCCTCTGTATTTTCACGCCACCGCATTAACATAGAACAATTAAATGTCTGTGAAACAGTGAATCATGGTATTTCTCACTTTAATTTAGTCTTACATGCTTATGATGAAAAAATTCATAAAGTGATTAAACAACTAGCAAAGGTTATTGAGGTAATTGATATTCATATTGCTAATCAGATGCCAATTGTTAGTCAGGTGCAAAAAGTACAAAAAACAACATTAAAAGTTGCTTAAAATTTAGTTTATTAATCAATCAAAAATAACTTAAGGAGTTATCAAATGGGTAAGATGATGTTTGGTCAAGTACAAGAGACGGTTGTAACACAAAAAGAGTTTTCACTCGCTAAAGCAAAAGAAGTATTAAAAAATGATACGATTGCAATTATTGGCTATGGTGTTCAAGGGCCAGCACAAGCATTAAATTTAAGAGATAATGGATTTAACGTCATTGTTGGGCAACGAAAAAATTCACACTCTTGGCAAAAAGCATTAGCTGATGGTTGGGTTGAAGGAGAGTCTCTATTTGAAGTTGATGAAGCAACTAAAAAAGGTACGGTTGTTTGCAACCTACTTTCAGATGCAGGTCAAATTACTCAGTGGGATGCAATGAAACAACATTTAACAAAAGGTAAGCTTTTAATGTTTTCTCACGGATTTGCAGTTACTTATAAAGATAAAACTAAGATTGTACCACCTAGTGATGTCGATGTTGCTTTGGTAGCCCCTAAAGGTTCTGGTCGTAGTGTTCGGTCATTATTTCTTAAAAATAAAGGTATTAATTCTAGTTATGCTATATTTCAAGATGCAACATCAAATGCAGTTGAAAAGACCTTAGCTTATGGAATTGGTGTTGGTTCTGGCTATCTATTTGAAACGACATTTGAAAAAGAAGTCTATAGTGATTTAGCAGGTGAGCGTGGTGTATTAATGGGCGCTTTAGCAGGCCTTATTGAAGCACAATATGAAGTTTTACGTGCCAATGGTCATTCGCCAAGTGAAGCGTTTAATGAGACGGTTGAAGAATTAACACAATCTCTTGTACCTCTAGTTGGTGAAAATGGAATGGACTGGATGTATGCCAATTGTTCAACTACGGCTCAGCGAGGTGCATTAGACTGGGCGCCTAAATTTAAAGATGCAACTTATGATGTATTTAATGAACTTTATTGTGAGGTGAAAAATGGTAATGAAGCACAAAGAACAATTGAGAAAAACTCTCAAGAAAACTATCGTTCTGAATTACAGAAAGAGTTGGATGAAATGCACAATAAAGAAATCTGGCAAGCAGGGAGAACAGTTAGAAGCCTACGTCCAGAAAATGAATAAATAATAATAAAATAATAAAAATAAGGTAAGTTTGCTATGTATCATTTAATCGATTTTAATACCAAAGAAAAAGTAACGACAGATGATTTTGTTTTTGCAGGTGAAGATTCACCCTGGCAAGTTGAAATGGATCTTCAAGCGATTAAGCAACAAATTAACTTAGATTACTTTATCAATGCACAACCTTGTTTATCTAAGTATTTACCTTTAATGCCGATTAAGCATCATGCTAATTTTGTCTCATTAAGAGAAACAGCAACACCATTACTTAAAAGTAAGGTTATTGGTAAACAATTGGGTATTGATTTATATTTTAAAGTCGAAGGTAAAAATCCAACAGGATCATTTAAAGACAGAGGTTCAGCTGTTGATATTACGTTAGCAAAAGAGATGGGTGCAAAAGGGATTGTTTTAGCATCAACTGGTAATATGGCAGCATCTTGTTCATGTTATGCAGCAGCAGCAAATATGCCTTGTTTTATCGTTGTACCTGAAGGGGTATCAATGTCAAAGCTTGCACAAGTAATCTCTTTCGGTGGTAAAATTATTCAAATTAAAGGTACCTATAATGATGCAGCAGACTTAGCTTATAACATTGCAAAGTCAAGAAAGTTTTATTTAGCCGGTGATTATGCATTTAGGGTTGAAGGGCAAAAAACAGCCGCATTTGAAATCATTGACCAATTATTATTTCAGGTGCCAGATGAAGTGGTGGTGCCTGTTGGCTGTGGTACTAATATTACAGCCTATAAAAAAGGTTTTGATGAATATAATGCACTTGGACTAATCAATCACTTCCCAAAACTGACAGGTGTGCAGGCAACAGGTGCTAACTCACTTGTGAAGGCGTTTAAAGATAATAAAAGATCAATTACTGCGCTGGATTATGTTGATACGATTGCAACGGCTATTTCTGTACCTTATCCAATTGATGGGGATAAGGCATTAGATGCAATTTATCAAACGAAAGGTAATGCAGTAGAAGTAACAGATATAGATATGCTTAAGGCTCAATATGAGCTATCAACTTTAGAAGGTTTATTTGTTGAAAGTGCATCAGCTGCGACGGTTGCTTATCTATATAAACAATTTGAAAATAGTACTTTAGAGCCAGGTAAAAAGATTATATGTGTCTTATCTGGTGATGGTTTAAAAGATCCAAATGTTGTTTTAAAATCTGCAATTCAACCACCGGTTATTTATCCAAATGAGTCGGATTTTGATCAATTATATGATAGCCAATTTTTTGATAATAAGAGTATGCTATTTGTTGAAAAAGATTTAGTTGTTTTTGAGCAAGTACCGAATCTTTTAGAAATAAAAACAAAATTATCAGAATTATTAGATGCTAATTATAGTGAACAGTTTTTAGAGAAAATTTTAAAACATGTCAAACAATTTTTGACTAAAGGTAAAGCAATTACTATCTCTGATTTACAAGATATTGTTCAAGATGCAAGAGAGATGACTAAAGATAACAGTAATGAAAGTCAGTTAACAATCGAGTCATTTAATGTAACAACCGCACAAGATAAAATATCTAAAGCAGAAGTCACTGTAAAAGTTGGACAACAGTTATATTATGCTTCTCACGAGGGTGTTGGGCCTGTTGATGCAACTATTTGTGCATTAGCAAGGGCTTGTCCGAGTGAAGTTTCTTATAAATTAACGGATTATAAAGTACAAATTAGAGGCGAAGGTAGTGATGCTGTCGTTTATGTTGAATTAAAAATGTTAAAAGATGGTTATCACGTTATGGGTAAAGCAATTTCACCTGATATTATTCAAGCATCAGTTGAAGCGTTTGTTGAAGCTTATAATAGCCATTAAATAGAGAGTTATAAAAATGAGTCAATTAAATAAATACAGCCAAACATTAACACAAGATAAAACACAGGGTGCTTCACAAGCAATGTTATATGGCACAGGCCTGTCAGAATCAGATATGCAAAAGCCTCAAATTGGTATTGCTAGTGTTTGGTATGAAGGTAATACTTGTAATATGCATTTAAATCATTTAGCACAATATACAAAAGAAGGTGTTGAAAAAAATGATTTAGTTGGTATGCGATTTAATACCATTGGTGTTAGTGATGGTATTTCTATGGGTACAGATGGTATGAGCTATTCATTACAGTCAAGAGATTTAATTGCCGATTCAATCGAAACGGTTATGGCAGCACATTGGTATGATGGTCTAGTTGCCATTCCTGGCTGTGATAAAAATATGCCAGGCTGTATGATTGCTTTAGGACGATTAAATCGACCTGGATTTGTGATTTATGGTGGTACGATTCAGGCTGGAGCTGTTAGAGGAAAGCCTGTCGATATTGTCAATGCATTTCAAAGTTATGGTGCTTGTTTAGCTGGTATGATTTCAGAAGATGAACGTAAAGAAACCATCAAAAAAGCTTGTCCTGGTGCTGGTGCTTGTGGTGGTATGTATACGGCAAATACGATGGCTTGTGCGATTGAAGCAATGGGTATGAGCTTACCGTTTAGTTCTTCAACACCAGCAGTTGACCCAAAAAAGCTAGAAGAATGTCAAAATGCAGGTAGTGTGATTGAAAATCTTTTAGAGCTCGATTTAAAACCAAGTGATATCATGACTAAAAAAGCATTTGAAAATGCAATTGTTGTTATTATGGCGATGGGTGGTTCAACAAATGCGGTATTACATTTAATTGCTATTGCGCATTCAGTTGGTGTGAAATTAACATTAGCTGATTTTCAAAAAGTAAGCGATAAAGTACCTTTATTAGCGGATTTTAAACCTAGTGGTCAATATGTTATGGCCGATTTACATGCCATTGGTGGAACACCGGCGGTAATGAAATATTTATTAAAAGAAGGTTTATTACATGGAGATTGTTTAACCGTAACGGGTAAAACGTTAGCTGAAAATTTAGAGTCAGTTGCTGACTTACCTAAAGATAATCCAATTATTCGCCCATTAAATAATCCATTAAAACGAACGGGGCATTTACAGGTTTTAACTGGTAATGTTGCTGAGAAAGGCTCTGTCGCTAAAATCACAGGTAAAGAAGGAGAAGTTTTTACAGGTAAAGCGAAAACATTTAACTGTGAAGAAGCCATGGTTGAAGCGGTAATGCAAGGAAAAATTACCAAAGGTGATGTTATTGTTATCCGTTATGAAGGCCCAAAAGGCGGCCCTGGTATGCCGGAGATGTTAAAACCAACATCATTAATAATGGGGGCGGGCTTAGGTAAAGATGTTGCTTTAATTACCGATGGTCGTTTTTCTGGTGGTTCTCATGGGTTTATTGTTGGTCACATTGCGCCTGAAGCACAAGTAGGGGGTGTTATTGCTTTAATTGAAGATGGTGATCAAATTACTATCGATGCGATTAGTAATCGTATTGATGTTGATCTAACTGAAGCGGAGTTAAATACTCGTAGAGAAAATTGGCAGCCACCAGAATTAAAAGCAGAAAAAGGAACGTTAAAAAAATATATTAACCTTGTCTCATCTGCTTCAGAAGGTTGTGTGACGGATGGGTAATTTATATGTATAAATATTTTATTAAATTTCTATATTATAAGATATTTTTTCTTCATCTTCATAATAATCGCCATTCATCAATTGAGGAGGCTCAGAAGAGTCTGTTGCATTTTTTATTAGAGGGCCTTCAAGCATTCTTGCCTCATGATAGTCAAATTTACATTGGTTAAGAAAATCTATTTTTGTTTGATCGCCTGTAGCTAAAACTATATCTTCTGGAGTTACTCCATTATTATTTTTAGTATCAGTACTAACACCAGCCATAATAAGTGTCTGTATCATTTCATTGTGCCAGTTATTGACTGCAACATGGAGAAGATTATTATTATATGTATCTTTACAATCATTATAAAATATTTGATTGTCTATTAAAAGTTGAATAAATGGAGTATTATTATACTTTGCATAATTAATCATCGTTTCTTCTGATATAGTAAAACCATGTTGGAAAAGTATTTTTGCTGATTCATTAAAACCACTTATAACAGCATAATGTAACATGCTGTTTTTCCTAAAGTTATTATCTTTGTTAAGTAGTAATAGTTCTTGTGAAACTGTAGGAAGGTTATTTATTACTGCACTTTCAGTTAGAAGAAAAGCATTATTAGCATCAGTTTGATTAATAGATAGAATAAAACTTCTTTGATTCTTAATTAATATTTCATCAATGATAGCAATTTTATCATCACGCTCAAGAGAATTAAATTCCTCAATATTTTCATTCGCTATAATTTTTAAAAGATGTTCTTTCATTTATACAACCCTAACTGATGATTTAAGTAGCCAATTATTATATACAGATTATGATTATATATTTATTCTTTTTAATATTTTTAAAATAAAATTATTATAAACAGAGTGTTAATTTTATCTAAAATTAGATCACTTATGCTCGATAATCAATCCGCTGACTAATAAGTGTTTTAATACATTGATTATCTGCAAGTGTTGTTGTATCGCCTAGTTGATCTTCTTCAAAGTGAGCAATTTTTCGTAAAATACGTCGCATAATTTTACCAGAACGAGTCTTAGGTAGGTTATCTGTAAATTGGATATGTGAGATAATTGCAATTGGTCCATAAGTTTGACGTACCCATTGTCTTATTTCGCTTTCAAGGTTCTCACTTATATTAGTATCTTCAGTCAAGGTAATAAATGCATAGATTGTTTGACCTTTAATAGAGTCAGGAATACCAATAATAGCAGCTTCAGCAACATTTTTGTGTGCAACTAAAGCGCTTTCAATTTCAGCAGTCCCAAGTCGATGGCCAGCAATACTAATAACATCATCTAAGCGGCCAGTAATCCAAATGTTATTATCTTCATCACGCCAGGCACCATCAGCTGGAAAATAAAATCCTTGGTAAGGTTTAAGGTAAGTTTCCATAAAACGTTGGTGATCACCGTATATGGTTCGCATCATGCCAGGCCATGGTTGTTTAATGGCTAATGCACCATAATCATGTGCTTGCATAGCACCTTTAATTTCAAAGCCTGTATTTTTATCTAAAATTACAGCATCAATACCTAAAAATGCTTGCATAGCAGAACCAGGTACTTGCGGATAATCAGAACATGGCGTTATCATAATACCACCAGTTTCGGTTTGCCACCAAGTATCAACAACTGGGCATTTTTCATTGCCAATATGTTTAAAATACCATTGCCAAGCTTCTGGGTTAATCGGTTCTCCAACAGTGCCTAAAATACGTAATGAATTTCGGTGTGTATTGCCTAATACATTTTCAGCTCCCTGTGCCATAAAGCTGCGAATTGCTGTTGGTGCGGTATAGAAGATATTAACATTGTATTGATCAATAATATCAAACCAGCGACTGCAAGTAGGGTAGGCGGGCGTCCCTTCAAACATTAATGTTGTTGCGCCATTAGCTAGTGGTCCATAAATAACATAGGAATGACCGGTAATCCAACCAATATCTGCGGTACACCAGTAAATGTCATTATCTTTTAGATCAAAAATTTCTCTATGAGTTAATGATGCGTATAAAAGATAGCCCGCTGTTGTATGTAAAACACCTTTAGGCTTACCAGTTGAGCCTGATGTATACAGTATAAATAATGGGTCTTCAGCATTCATAATTTCAGGTTCAAAGGTTAATTTATCACTAGATTGCTTTAGCTGATGATAGTCATAATCATGATTTTCAACCCAATGAATATCATTCTGTGCATGACGAACAACAAGTACTTTTTCTATCTTAGTTTCATGATCAATTGCTTGATCAATATTTTCTTTTAAGTTAAGTAATTTTCCACCACGGAATGTGCCATCTGCTGTAATAATTAAATGACAGTCACAATCAATTAAACGTTGTTTAATTGATTCAGGCGAGAACCCAGCGAAAATAACTGAGTGAACTGCACCAATACGGCTACAGGCAAGCATGGCAAAAGTAGCTTCTGGTATCATTGGTAAATAGATACAAACACGATCACCTTTTTTAACACCAAGTTCTCTTAATACATGACTAAATTGACAAACTTCTTCATACAATTGACGATAGGTAAATGTGCGTTTATGTTTTGGGTTATCTCCCTCCCAGATGATTGCTATTTTTTCAGGATGAGTTTCAAGATGTCGGTCAATACAGTTATAACTAACATTTAAGCTACCTTCTTCAAACCATTTAATATTACCCTGTTCAAAGCTACCAGAAGTAACCGTATTAAAAGGACTAAACCAATCTAACTTTTCAGCTTCATTACGCCAAAAAATCTCGTTATCTGTAATTGAATTTTGATAATTTTTTAACCAATCCATTTAGTATATCTCCTAAGGATTTATCCATCTAATTATGGTTATAGCATATTTTTTAGGTGGATTATATTGTAAGTTAATATGAAATCTATAGTTATTTTTAATTAAGTATCTTATTCGTATGAATATTCATTTAGTCAGAGTTTGATAATATTAGAGTATAGGGCAACAATTTGTTGGATTAAATTTTGGGTCTGAGTCGATATTGTGTTGCCTTAAAAAATGCATAGGAACTTCATCCTGTGGTTGGGGTTCTTGCATTGGTTCGAAAAATTCACTTACAGGTGTTATGGTGTATTGGAACTTGCCTTCCATATAAGCATCTTTTGTTGTTTGCTCAGGGTATGATTGCATAACTTGAAAATCAATTTCTTGAGGAGTTAATTCTTTACTTTGGAATTGAGGATCTTGTAGTTGTTCACGTAACAAATCTCTATCGTTTTCTAGTTGCTGTTGATAACTTTCTGCACCATATATCTCCAAATCTTTTTTACAAATTTCTTCACCTATTGCATAAAGAACTTCCTTATCATGGGCAATATCATCAATTGAATTAAATTCTTTGTCAAAATCAATTACCCACTGTCCATCTGACCATGCATCAGAAGCTATAATTTGGCCTGGGTGGTCACCTAATGATACGACTAAATGGTGAGAACCCGCTAGATTAAATACACGTGATTCAATACCTGCTCTATCCAGATTATTACATAAAAAAATAGCTTGGCTTGTACAATTAGCATATTTACTTGGTAATGCTTTATTGTAGTATTCACTGGCAGATACGCTTGTGTTTTTAAATGCAATCTGTTGATTTTCTAAATTTGTATATTCGTGTAACTCTCTTATATTATCAGATTCAGCATAAGTGGCAAACCTGTCATGGTTGGTAACTTGTTTCATGTGCTTATCGGCAATTTCTGAACCTGTGCTACTGATAGTAAATTGATTTACAATTTCTTCTCTTTTTTGCTCTATTATGTGGTATCTTTTCATTGTTTTTATGCAACCCGAGTTTATATTTCGAGTTAGCAAGAATATAATGAATTTTTGAGAAAGTTAATAGTTTAAGTATGAGCTTTTATGAGCCAATCAAATAAATAAGTTTGATGCCTAAAGTATTTAATTTATAGTCAATCTCATCAGTTTGATTTGGAATATAGGTATAAGCTGTCCATGGAATAAAAAGAAATTCACCATAATCACTACGATATGCAAATATCATACTTAGTGAAAAATAATAACCTCTATGATTAGTTAATGTATTTGTGAAGTTTCCTAAACTATAGTCAGCATGACTTTGTAATCGATTAAAATAGATATAACCAAATAAAGTGCGTAATGAAATAGAAATATTTTTATCATAATGCCATCTATTGATAAAGGATAAACCAGCATAACTTTGGGTAATCTTTTGCTTAATTTGATTGATATCAATAGGGCCTAATTTAATCGGTTCTTTAGTTTCACTAATTGAATAGACAAAAGTGTTGAAAATACCGGGTATAAAGCTGAAATTATTATATTTAAATTGATAACCTGTACTTGTCATAAAAGTCGTCATATAGTGATTAAGACTAGTATACTGATTGATGCCAAATTGCGTATCTTTAATATTTGATTGCCCCTTGCCAAATGTTGCATCAATATGGCTTTGGAAAAATAAATTATTATAGTTTACTAAACCACCTAAAATACCACCAAAATAGTGTTCATGAATAGTTGAATCAGACTGAGTATCTAAAAGTGGGCTTTTTTGATCATATAGTTTCACTCCAACATCAGGTCCGACAAACCAATGAAATTGCCAAGTGTTTGCTTTTTTATCCATATTTGCAATTGAATCAATATAAAAGATAGATAATATAATTAATAGAAATATGTTCTTGGTTAGCGTCATGTTTTCTAAAAGTATAAATATTGATTATTTAATTTTTATTATATATTTTGATGTTCATCTGGCAACTGTTTCAAACTTAAAAACTTCTTTCAAAATGAAGAGCATTTTGTACGCCTTCAAGATTATGGCGCTTTTCTATGTTTTGATGGAGTTGGTTGAAAATAGTAATTGGCCTTAAACTTTTTGAATTAACATGAATTAAAATTTTTGTGCTTTTTTCTTTAAAACTTCCTTGTTTATGATAAAAGTTTGATTTTAATTTACTATCTAAACTATCTTTTTGATCTTCAGTTAGACTATGTTCATAAACAAATGGCATATAATGTTCACTGGCATCGCGAAGTGAAATATTGTCACATTGATTAAGTAATGCAATTTTAAATAATTCTTTCATCATTTGGCTACCTACTCCCTGAAAGCGATTACTGCCTTTTATATAAAGCCAATTTAACTCTAATTCTTTTTCAATTTTATTAATTTTAATGCATGCAAAGCCAATTAATGTATTTGCTTTATCTTTAGCAAATAGAATTGAATAATTTTGATCAGGTATTTTAAAATAGTAATCAAGATTGTTAATATTAATAAAATAGTAGTTGAATTCTTTTAATAAAGCGCGGTATTGACGATTAAAATCAGGATTATTTAAGTCATCAATATTAGCTTTAAATATGGTAATTGCAGCTTTTTTAACACCTTTAGTTATATAAAAATCATCATATACTTTTTTCATGTTTATTTCCCATCCATAGGTTGTTGTTGAAATAGTTATTAGTCTAGTTAAAATAGTTTGAAGTTAGCAAAATAAGTATTGTTACATTAATAATCACATACTTAATCAATTAGCCTGTTTCATCATGATTGATTTCTTCAATGACAGTAGATATAGTATGAGCTAAGTTTTTCTAATAGTTTAAATGACGATATTTTAAGGGAGTTTATTGTGAGCAATAATATCATTAGAAATGATGAAGAAGTGGCAACAAAAGAAAATACAACTGAAGCAGATAAGTTTAATATAAAAGAGAAATTATTTGATAGTAGACAGTTATTAATCTGTGGTGAAATCAATCAAAAATTAGCTGAAAAAGTCACACAAGAATTATTAGCGCTAGAAGCTGCTGATAGTAAAAAAGATATTACTCTTTTTATTAATTCACAAGGTGGGCATGTTGAAGCAGGTGACACGATTCATGACATGATTCAGTTTATTAAACCAAAAGTTAAAGTGATTGGGACTGGTTGGGTAGCTAGTGCTGGAACACATATTTATTTAGCAGCGGATAAAGAAAATCGCTATTCTCTACCTAATACGCGCTTTCTAATTCATCAACCTTTAGGTGGTACACGTGGTAGTGCATCTGATATTCATATTCAAGCTGAACAAATTGTTAAGATGCGTGAGAGACTAGCTAAAGTCATTTCAAAAAGCACGGGTCAAGAAATTAAAAAAGTTCGCCTAGATATTGATCGTGATTATTGGATGAATACTGATGAAGCGATTGAATATGGAATTGTACATAAGGTCATTAAAAAGCGTCAATTTTAATTAATCTTGAAAGCATTACATTATTATATTTAAGGTTAATTTCTACTATGAATATTCCTGTTGATTCAAAATCGACTAAACGTTTGGTTTTAGTTGATGGTTCATCTTATTTATTTAGAGCATTTCATGCTATGCCTTATTTAATGACTTCAAAAGGGCAGCATACTGGTGCTATTTATGGTGTCATTAATATGTTGAAAAAGTTACCAGAACAAATGGGAACTGAACATATTGGTATTATTTTTGATGCTAAAGGTAAAAATTTCAGGCATGAACTTTATCCAGAGTATAAAGCCAATCGCAAAAAGATGGCAGATGAATTAAGTGAGCAGATTGCTCCATTACATCTACTAATTAAAGCGTTAGGTTTTCCTTTACTAAGTATCGAAGGTGTTGAGGCTGATGATGTGATTGGTACTTTAGCAAAAGAAGCATCTGATGATGGTTGGGATGTGTTAATTTCAACCAGTGATAAAGATATGGCGCAACTTGTTAATGATCATATTACGCTAGTTGATACGATGAAAAATGAAATTACGAAGCGTGATAGAGTCATTGAAAAGTTTGGTGTAAAACCTGAACAAATTATTGATTTTTTAGCTTTAGTAGGTGATAGTTCTGATAATATACCGGGGGTGCCAAAAGTTGGACCTAAGAGTGCTTCAAAATGGCTAAATGAGTATGGTAGTTTAGAGAATATTATAAAACATGCCGATCAAATTAATGGCAAGATTGGTGAAAACTTGCGTAATAGTTTAGAAATTCTACCGTTATCTTATAAGCTTGCTACAATCGTTACCGATGTACCTTTAGAAATTAAGTTTGATCAATTAAAATGTCAAAAGCCAGATACAACGCAATTAAAAACTTTTTACAAAGAATTAGAATTTCACAAATTTTTAAAAGAGGTTGAGATAGCAACTGGTGAAAATAGCCAACAGGAAGATCTTTCAGATCAACCACAATATGAATGTATTTTGACAGAAAAAGCATTGAATGATTGGGTTGAGAAAGTTAAAAATGCAAAGTTAGTTGCTATTGATACTGAAACAACCGCTTTAGATCCAATGCGTGCAAATCTAGTTGGTATTTCGTTAGCAGTTAAAGAAGCTCAGGCGTGTTATATTCCGTTGGCACATGATTATTTAGGCGCGCCAATGCAGCTACCATATGAAAAAACCTTAGATGCTTTAAAAGTTGTATTAGAAGATAAAGATATAAAAAAAATTGGCCATCATATTAAATATGATTTAAAAATATTAGCGAGAGCAGGTGTTAATCTTCAAGGTGTTGCCTATGATACAATGCTTGAGTCTTATGTTTTTAATAGTAGTGCATCACGTCATGATATGGATTCATTAGCACAATATTACTTAGATGTTAAAACGACTTCTTTTGAAGAAGTTGCAGGCAAAGGTAAAAATCAACTAACCTTTAATCAAGTTGATTTGGAAAAAGCAACACCCTATGCTGCACAAGATGCTGATATTACATTAAGATTACATCATTACTTTTGGTCAAAATTAGAGAAAGAAGCTAAATTAAAAACATTATTTATTGATGAAGAAATGCCAGTGATGTTTGTCTTAAATAAAATAGAGAAAACTGGTGTTCAATTAGATGTTAAGCAACTACAAATACAGTCTAATGAATTAGCAATTAAAATTAATAATCTTGAAGCACAAGCATATAAACTTGCAGATAAAACATTTAATCTTGCATCAACCAAACAGTTAAGAGAAATATTATTTGATGATTTAAAAATACCGGTTGTTAAAAAAACACCAGGTGGGCAACCGTCAACTTCAGAAGAGGTTATGCAGGAATTATCGCAAGCTTATGAGTTGCCAGCTATTATATTAGAGTATCGACATTTAAGTAAGTTAAAGTCAACATATACAGATAAATTACCACTGCAAATAAATCCACAAACTGATCGTGTACATACTTCTTATCATCAAGCAGTTGCAATTACAGGTAGATTATCGTCTTCAGATCCAAATTTACAAAATATCCCAATTCGTACTGAAACAGGACGTAAAATACGTCAAGCTTTTATTGCTAAAGCAAACCATGTTTTAATTGCTGCAGATTATTCTCAAATTGAATTAAGAATTATGGCACACTTATCTAATGATGAAGGTTTGGTTAAAGCATTTAATGAAGGTGCTGATATTCATAGAGCAACCGCAGCAGAAGTTTTGAATATTCAACTAGATGAAGTATCACAAGAAGACCGCCGTAAAGCAAAAGCAGTTAATTTTGGTCTAATTTATGGTATGAGCGCATTTGGTTTGGCTAAACAGTTACATATTAGCCAAGCAGAAGCTCGCGACTATGTTGATCTTTATTTTTCACGTTACCCAGGTGTTAAAGAATATATGCAGCAGACGCGTGAAAAAGCACTAGAGCAAGGCTATGTTGAAACTTTATTTGGTAGACGTTTATATTTGCCAGATATTAAATCACGTAATGTACAACGTAGAAAACAAGCTGAGCGTGCAGCAATCAATGCACCTATGCAAGGAACAGCGGCTGATATTATCAAACGTGCTATGATTGATCTAGATCAATGGTTAGATGATCATTACCCACAAGCTAAAATGATTATGCAAGTTCATGACGAACTTGTATTAGAAGTATTACACAATGATGCTGAAAAAGTTAAACAAGGTGTGATTAAAGTGATGGAATCTGCTGCATGTTTGACTGTTCCACTTGCAGTTGATGCTGCAATTGGGCAGAATTGGGATCAAGCACATTAGCTTGATCAATCAAGGATGGACAAATAAAACAAGGAGAATTATATGCGGATATCCAAGTTAGTAACATTATCAGTAACTTTAGGGATTTGTGCAGCATTTAATAATGTATTAGCTTCAGTAGATCAGTTTAACTCAGCGCAAACAAAAGATGTAAAAGAGTCCAAAAAATCACATATACTATCTCCAATTGGTTATTGGCTTCAATATAGTGATAAAACAGGTAAAGCGCAGTCAGTTTTTCAAGTTTATGAAGATACTAAAACAGGTAAAGTTGAAGGTAAAATTTTGGTGCCATTTTTTAAACTTGTTAATAGTGAAGTAACACCACCAGATATCAATTGTGGAAAATGTGGTAAAGGTTCAGATAATGGCTATACCTATGATTATACTAAAATGCCTGATAGTCGAGTACAAGGTATGAAATTATTATGGGGCTTTACTAAAACAGATGATAAGCCATCTCAAGGTGATGGTATTGAATGGGATGATGGCTCTTTACTTGATCCAGAAAGTGGTCATGTTTATAGTGGTTATTTATATACTCAAAACTGGGGACGAGAGTTATATCTAAGAGGTTATTGGGGAATTAGCCTTATTGGACGTACACAAGTATGGAAACGTATTACTAAATTTGATGCTGATCGACTAGTTAAACAATGTGGTTTAGTCAGTGATGGTACGCATTATACTTATACCAATACTGGTGGTAAAATTGCAAATGAAAAACTTTGGAAAAGTTGTTCAAATATAAAATTATAATGCTTAAATATAATAGATAAGCCGATTTTTTCTTTTTCTTATAACATATCAATAGAACTGATAAATAAAAATATAATTGCCATTTATGGTAATTGTTTCTAATATACTAGTTTGATATTAATGAATGATATGGATGTTGATTAATGAAAAGTTATATATCTCCATCGGCAACATTACCTGAAATTACGATAAGGGCATGTATTTTAGCTGCAATAATAACCATTATTTTAATGGCGGCTAATATGTATTTAGCACTAAGAGTTGGTATGACGTTTGCTACAACCTTGCCTGCAGCAGTGATATCGATGGCAGTGTTAAGTAAATTTAAGGGTTCAAATATACTAGAAAATACAGTGGTTCAAACATTTGCATCAACTGGTGGGACATTATCTGCTATTGTTTTTGCACTACCTGCTTTAATTATTGTTGGAACTTGGAGTGAATTACCTTATTGGCAAACAACTTTAATTGCCGTATTAGGTGGTTTATTAGGTGTCTTATTTACGATTCCATTAAGACGCGCATTAATTGTAGAAAGTCAAAGTCACTTGCCATTTCCAGAGGGACAAGCAGCAGCTGAAGTCTTAAAAGTTGGTGAAAGAATTAAGCAAAAAGATAAAACAAGTAAAGAAAAAATTGAAACTGGGATTCGTTTTATTGTTATAGGTGCAATAGTTTCTGCAATTTTATCTTTATTAATTAGTGGATTTAAACTAGTTGCTGGTTCAGTGAGCTATGCTGGTAAAGTTGGAAATATAGTTGTTGGTGCTAGTTTTGGTTATGGTTTAGCATTAGTTGGTGCAGGTTATTTAATTGGTGTTAGGTTGGGTATTTGTGTGCTAGCAGGTTCTGTATTTGCCTATTTCATATTAACACCTTATTTTTCAATGAGTCCAATTTATCAAGGGTTATCACCTGATGTTGTGCTAGATCAAATTTATAGTACGAATATTCGTTATATTGGTGTTGGCTGTATTGCGGTTGCAGCGATTTGGTCGGTGATTAATTTGATTAAACCATTAATTTTAGGTGTAAAAGCTTCACTTGAAGATCACGCAAAATTTCAAAGAACCGGTGAAGGTACAATCATCAGAACTGAGAAAGATTTACCAATTAAATATTTATCTAGTATGACTTTATTATTAGCATTACCTTTAATTGCTGTGTTTGCTTATTATATTGGTACGCAACCAGTTGATTTGTCAGTTGGTATGTTATTATCATTGATCTTAATTTGTATTTTCTTAGTCTTATTAATTGGTTTTCTTTTAGCTGCTGTTGCAGGTTACATGGCAGGTATTATAGGTTCTTCTAATAGCCCGATTTCAGGCTTAGTTTATTTAGCAGCGATTATCATTGCATTTATTTTAGCTTATATATCAACTTCATTTTTTGGCCATGATATTAAAAATATCGTCACTCAAAAGTTCTTAGTTGGGCTAGTTTTATTTATTACTTCGACTATTCTTGCTATTGTTTGTATTGCAAATGATAACCTTCAAGATTTAAAAACAGGACAAGTGGTAGGTGCAACGCCTTGGAAGCAACAAGTTGCTTTAATGATGGGGGTCATTGCTGCAGCTATTATTATTGCACCTGTATTTAATCTTTTATATAACGCTTATGGTTTAGTTGGTGCGCCATTTCCTAATCCGGGAATGGATATCTCTGATGCATTAACATCACCACAAGCTAATCTAGCTGCGGCATTGGTTCAAGGGATTGTCACGCATAAAATGAGTTGGTCAATGCTATTATTTGGTGCTTTAGTTGGTATTGTTTTAATTATTGTTGATCAGATGGTATTTAAACCAATGAAGTGGCCAAGAATTAGTTTATTTTCATTCGCAATTGCTATTTATTTACCTATGTCAATGATTTTACCAATTGTAGTGGGTGGTTTTATCTCGTTATTTGTCCATCGTAACCTTAAAAAACGTTATCAAGATGAGAAAGCATTGGATAATGCAAAAACTTCTGGTGTGTTAGTTGCCTCAGGTATGATTGTTGGAGAAGCATTAATGAGTATCTTTATTGCCGGAGTTATTGGTTATACTGGTAGTCAAAATGCTTTAGCACTAGTTGGACCTTCTTTTGAAAAGGCCGCTAATGTGTTAGGAATCATCTGTTTTGTTGTAAGTTTATTAGTACTTTATCGCTATAAAATAGTGAAAATTAATCAATAGTTAATTAAATTGATTGCTTGCTATTAAATCAGATAAACCTCTTATACCAACATTAAAAGGGGCATTATTACCTTCTTGAGCAACTGTATATTGAGGGTATATGACAGTCAATAACTCATTAAAATTAAATTGTGAATGATTACTATTTCCTAGTGCTTCGAGAGCAGTTAATGTTGTACTTAGATATTCACTATTAGTCCATTGACCAGAAGCATGTGGTGATGTATTGATGTTATCAACTTCAGTAGGTATATTAGCATATTGCTGTCCGCTTAACCAAATAGTTGTTGAATATTGACTTAATGCATTAATTAGATTTGTTAAGTTGTCTTGAGCTAAATGTAAATTATCTATATCATCCTGTGTGGTTATCTTATCGTTATTAATTGCTATAATCAATCCACCTAAGTTCATTGCATTTCGTGCTGAGTCAGAACCATATTGATAACTATAATTTCCAAAATAAGGAAGTAAGTTATGATAGTTTGGTAACTGTATTTTAATGAAGTTTAAGGTTTGCTGTATAACCAGTTGCCATTTTTGCTTTTCACTGGTAGAACTAGTTGTATTTTTGAAAAGGTACATTAATGGAAAAATAGCTTTTGAAGGTTGAGTATTTTGCAAACTTCCATTATTAGCACCATCTCCTATTTGTACTGTATTTGGATAGTCTCCTGAAGAAGATACATCATGAGCTAAAATAGCTGATGCAGCATTATTGCCTTCATTTTTTAAACTAGTATTTCCAGTTACTTCACCAGCAATAATTAATCCAGCAGCAATATACATATCACCATCAGATGCTGAGGTATCTGAATAAGGTGATGAACTAATTTTACCATTATCATAAGCCCAAGCATAAAGCCCATCATTTAAATGATCTGGATAAGAGCTTCTATCTTTATTAGCATTTTTTAAATATTGATAATTATTAGTAAAAACTTGTTGAGCAAATTGGTATAAGGGGGTTGATTCTTTATTTTCAGTTTTTAAAATTTTCATAACGCCAGCTGATATAATTATTCCAAAGCCGATTCCTTCAGAAGTAGCTTGATGGCCAGCAGATTGGCCCCCATTAGAACCGATGACTAAATAATTCTGATCTTGAGTATTTGTAGATATCGCACTTTTACAAACCCATTGAGTATACATACTTCTGTTTTCAATATTAGTATTGTTACATGGATTAGTTAAATCAGACTCTTGTAAAGGTTTATTTGCATATATAAGATCGTTAATAAAATTTTCTTCATTTGAATTTGTATTTGCAAACGATATACTTGAAGATAATATAAAGCATAATAACAACTTTACTAGATTTGAATAGCGCATATTGATTCCTTTTTTGTTTTCTATCGATAAATTTAAATTATTTTATTGAAAAATTTGCCATAAAACCATGTTAAAATAATCAAACAAAAACTATATAAATCACAATATAATAATATTAATTTACTATCATGATTGACTAAAGACTTAGATAAGGCTAATGTAAAATTTTCTGTAATATGGAGTGGGATAGAAATGGAGTTTAGAAAATTATTGTCATTAGGCTTGGTGATCTCGGTCATCTCTTGTTCAAGTGTTATTGCACATCAGGATATGCTAAAAGTTAAAAAGCCATTACCATCAAATAGTCAGTTAACCTATATTGGTTACTGGAATAATCTGAATACCAATAATGCAGGGACAAAAGCTAATCCAACCTTACTGGCAACTGCACAAGCAGGTTATACTATTATTCCAGTTGCATTTGGTGTAATACAGAGTACAGATGTATCATTATACAATAATCAATATAATAATAATGGTTATGGCGTGGATGTTAATTTTGATGGCTTTGTTAAAGATGTTCAAGCTGCACAAGCACAGGGCGCTAAAGTTTTGTTAACATTTGGTGGTGGTTCAAATTCTAAATTTAGTTGGAATCCTGATCCAGATAACCCTCAAGGTGCAGCTGATAGCGTGATTGAATTTTTAGCAAAAAATAAACTTGATGGTATTGACTTTGATCTTGAAGCTGGTATGAATACAGATCAAGATTATTTAATTAGTTTTATTACTGAACTAAGAAAGCAGGCACAGGTTAGAGCTTCTGACTTTCCAAATGGCTTTACGATTACTGGTGCACCACAATTAGTTTCAAGTAATGAGTTTATGTGGAATGGCAATACGAGCTTAAATGAATTATTACCACATGATGCTTGCGGTGGTGTTAAATGTTTTGATTATTTATCAATACAAGATTATAACAATAATCCGCAGCCTTCATTATCTGATGCATATGATGCAGTTTATGCACAAATGGAAAGTAATAATAATGATGGAGCAACTAAAATTATTTTAGGTGTTCCTGCAACTAGTAGTGATGGACAAGGTTATATGACACCAGATACAGTTAAAGATCAAATTAATGATATAGAAAATAAGTCTACAGCATCACAATTTGCTGGTATTATGGTTTGGACAGCTAGTAGTGATTATACTGAAGATAATTGGAGCTTTATAAGTCAGATTAAATAAATGGTTATATTATGGTTTCGACAAGATTTAAGATTATCAGATAATCCTGCATTAGCAAATGCGGTTAACAATCATGATATTTTACCAATTTATATTGATGATACAGTTAATTCAAAAGAGTATGCTTTAGGCGAGGCTTCTAAAGTTTGGCTTTATTATTCTTTAAAAAAACTAAACCAAATGCTAGATAATAAAATTTCATTTTATCAAGGCGATCCTTTAACAATTCTTAAGCAATTAACTGAAGTTTATTCAATTAAAAAAATTTATTGGAATCGTTGCTATGAACCTTGGCAAATTCAACGTGATAGAGAAATAAAAGACGTCTTTACTAAAATAGGTATTGAAATCCATAGTTATAATGGATTTTTGTTATGGGAGCCATGGACTGTCTTAAAAAAGGATAAAACGCCTTATCGAGTCTATACACCTTTTTATCAGAAAGGTTGTTTAAATGCACAGCCACCACGAGATTTAATAAAAAGGTCAGATTTAAATTCATTATCATTTATAAAAGATAAAAAATATTCATTAGTATTGGAGCAATTAGATTTATTACCCAAAATTAATTGGTATAGTGATGTAATTGAATATTGGCAAATTGGTGAAGATGATGCTTTAACTCAATTAGAGGATTTTTTGTCTAACCGATTAAAAGATTATAAAAAAAGCCGTGATTTTCCAGCAATGGATGCAACTTCAAAACTTTCACCAGCACTTCACTTTGGTTTAATATCTCCACATACACTATGGCATAAAGCGTCTAATTATGAAGATTCAGATGGCAAGGCTCATTTTTTAAAAGAAATAGCATGGCGTGAGTTTTCCTATCATTTATTATTTTATTTTAATCAATTACCTAAAAAAAACTGGCAAAGTAAATTTAATCAATTTCCATGGTCTAAGGATAAAGAGCGTTTAATTGCTTGGCAGAAAGGGCAAACAGGCATACCAATTGTTGATGCTGGTATGAGAGAGCTTTGGCAAACAGGTTATATGCATAATCGAGTACGTATGATTTGTGCTTCATTTTTAATTAAAAATTGTATGATTGATTGGCGTGAAGGTGAAAAATGGTTTTGGCAGTGTTTATTTGATGCGGATTTAGCAAATAATAGTGCTAGTTGGCAGTGGGTTGCAGGTTGTGGTTTTGATGCAGCACCTTATTTTAGAATATTTAATCCAGTATTACAGGCGGAAAAATTTGATCCAGATGGTGAATATATTAAAGCTTATATACCTGAGTTGGCATTATTACCAGTAAAATATCTTTATGCACCTTGGCAAACACCAAAAGAGATATTAGAGCAAGCTAAAATTGAATTAGGCAAAACTTATCCTTATCCAATCGTAGATTTAAAACTTTCCAGAGAAATGGCACTTGAGGCTTATAAAAGTCTAGTTTGATGGTGCTTTTTGATGCTCTTCTTCATCAGCTCTTGGATCTAATTCATTCATTAAAGGCGTATTTGTTGTTGCTGCAGTAAAGTCTTGTTTTTCTGCATCGGTTGGTGCTTCAACTTGTGTTTTACGCCATATAAGAAAGCCTGACATTGGTAGTGAGCAAATGATAAAAAAGATTAATAATCCAACCATTCCAAATGTACTGATAAAGAAAGGAGCAATAACAGGTCCAAGCATGGCTCCACCACCATATGCTAGTAATAAACCTTGAGTTGCGCCAATAATATCTTTTGGTTCTAAACGATCACAAGCATGACTAATGCCAACTGGGTAAAGTGTAAAAGTTACTCCACCGAGGATAAATAATGTAAAGCAGAAAAAATAAAAATAATACTCTGCAGTAAAGATAATGATTAAAGAGAATATTGCTGTGATTAAGCCTAATGCACTAATCACAGTACGGCGACTAACTTTATCTGAAATTTTACCAATAGGATATTGCAGTGCCATACCACCTAAAATAGTTATACCCATAAGCCAGGCTAATTGATTAACATTATAATTGATATCTGAAATATAGATTGGTAGTAAACCATAAACATTACCTAAAATAAGACCACTAATAAAACAAGTAATCACGCCACTTGGACTGGTTTTAAAAAGTGATTTGATATTTAGTGTTGATGGCTCTTCAAATTTAGGAGATTCTGTTTTAGTCATTGCTAAAGGAATAACTGATAGAGAGGCTAGAATCGTTGCAATCGCATAAGGAATAAAGCTTTCAAGATGGCCGATGTTTAATAAAAATTGCCCACCAGCTTGAGCTAAATAAAGTGCAACCATATAAACAGCTAAAATTTGACCTCTGTTTTCTTTATTACTAGTAGTTAGAATCCAGCTTTCAATAACAACATATAAACCACCAATAGCAAAACCATCAAATAATCTTAAAATAATCCAGAAGATATCATTAATATAAATACCATGTAACATAGTAGTCACAGCTAGTAATGAGGCAAATGCAGCATAGGCTCTGATATGACCAACACGAAAAATAAATTTTTCAGTTTTAAAAGCAGCTAACGTCATACCTGCATAGTAGAAAGTAGTCAGTGCACCAATAGATAAGCTACTACTGCCTAAGTCATGTAATCTTAAAGATAAGTAGGTTGTAATTAAACCATTGCCTAAAGTTAGAATCACTAGGCAGAGTAGGGGTGTAATTAATAATCTGAGTGTTGAAAACATACAACTTACCCTCAATCTTAACTTTTATGATATTTTTATATTTTCTTGCTCTGTAATTGTATGATAAGAATTAGAAGAAGGGTAGGGATAAAGTGAGAAATGTGACAATTTTATTTTGGAAAGTTTCCATATGATGGCTGACTAACTGAACTCATAAAATTATCTCGCATTTCTTCTAATTCAGCTTGCTGATGTTGTATGCCTGTTTGATGAAAAACTGCAGTAGCATCTCTAGTTAATCCAAGCTGATCTACAACATCTAAAGCAGCTCTAGAGTCAACTTTAATAACTCTAGGCTGTTTAGATTCATTAAACCTTTTAAGTATAGAATCAAGATCAAGGTTACCATTATCGTCAAATAATCTAGCTCTTGACTCAACTGGAGAAAGTACTGGTTGATTACCATTGAGTTTAAAGGTAATTGATTGTTTAGAAGCTTCAGATTCAATTCTTTCACATCGATCAATGATATTATGATACTTACTTAAAATATCAACTACAACAGGTGATGTATTCTGACCTGATAAAACAAAATCTTGTTTAATTAATTCTTCTGGAATTTCGTCTTGTCTTGCTTGCTCTACCGTTTTATTTTGTGCGAGTAAAATTTCTTCAGCAATAGTTTTATTTGCTTGGATATTTAATTTACCTTTATCTGAATCAACGTCAGTTGAAACTGTACCTAGATCTAATGATGCTGATGTATCTTGAGTTGGTGCAGTGTAAGTAGCTGTGACACCACTATTTGCATTGGTAATAACAGCAGATGTGATATTACCATTAGGGGATTTTGTAGTAGCGACTGTCGTACCTTGACCAAGTTTATTTTGGATATTAGTAAGGGCAGTACTAATATTAGTTGACAGTGAACTTAAGTATTTATCTGATAATTCACTATTACCATCATTTTTAGGTTGCTCTACTTTAAGTTTAGTATCATTTGTGCCCATTTCAGTCTCAGGATTAACAATAGTTGCTTCTTTGGCTTTAGCAAGTTTACCCAAGTCATCATACATTTCATTGATTTTATTTAATAAGTTGTTATGTTGTTCAATATCTTTTTCTTGTTTATTTTCAGCAGCATTTAACTTATCTAGATTTTCTTGTACTACTTTTGTGTGTTCAGCTAATTGTTCAGCAATTTCCTTTAAGTCAGATGCATCTAACTTTTTAAAGTTTTCCTCATTAAGAGTAACAATAATTGCAATAAATTTTTTTATTTCTTCAGTTTTTTGCTGACGGTCATTTAATTGGTCTCTAATTAGTCTTAGTTCTGCAGGTGTTAATGCCATCTTTTCACTCCTATAAATTAAACTTTAAATAAGTAAAATCGTTCAATAAATTCTATGAAGCTAAGAATATCAAATAATCAAATATCATGAAACACTTGTTTTGTTACAGGGGTGGTTAAAAAATAACCAGCATGTTTTAATAATCATACATTATTAATTAAAATAAAAAACAATAACATATATAGTATATTACTTTATGAATAATCAAATAACTGGTAACTTAATAAATATAATATTATCAAATGTTACGATTTTAATAGAATAATTGATATATTTTTGATTATTTTAAGATGTAATTTTATAGGATAGATTATGCTGCAGGAGCTGCCGTACCTTGATCAAGCTGTTGTTGTCTTTCCACTTCAATATGCTGTTGATCAGATTGCATCATTGGATTTGGAGGCCATGTGGATTTTTGCTGTTGTTGACCCATTTCTTGTTCTTGCATTTTTTGCTGCATAACTTCCTGTGCTTGTTTATGTAAGGGTAAAGCTTCGTCTTCTTTACCTGAAGAAAGATCAGAATCTTCTTCTAGTACTTTTGACTTTGTAGTCTGAGGGTCAGGTGTTGGTGTAGAATCAAGTTCTTGTTGTTGTTTCTGTGCTAACTCATCAGTCTTAGCTGGTTCTTTTTTTAGTAAAGAGTCTATTTTTTCAAGACCATCGACAACCTGAGCAGTAGCAGCGACAAGTTCTTTTTGATTAACAGGGTCAAGTTTAGCTCTAGCAAGCGCTTGACTTAAACTATTGTATACATGAGGCATACTATGTTCTAATGATTTAATTTTATCTTCAAGTACCTGAGTAAGTGTACTGAAGCTGTCTTGTGATTCTGGTGTACATTTTAAAGTACACTCTAAATTATGTTCTGGTCCAACAAGTCTGCTAGCTTGCAATTCAATGATATTATCAGCAACATTATGTATTGATTTTTCATCATCATTTAACCTTTCAATCATAAATTCATGATTATTACGATTATGCGTCATTTGACTACAAACTTCGCCGTTATCATCTTTGCCTGTTATACGAGTTTTACCTTTAACACCATCAGCATCTCTTTCAACTTCAAAGCCTTTCTTTTCGATATTATCTAAAGCATTGTCATACTGAAGATCATTATACTCACTTTCTAATGGTTCTATTTCACTATAAAATTCTTCAAGGAAGTCTTCTGTAAGATTATCCTTTTCAGAAAGACTTTCATAAAATTTACTACTACTTTCAGCTAAAGCTTCATATCTTTCTTTAATTGCTAGAAGTTTTTCATCATCTAATTCATCTTGAAATTCATCATTTTCTTGTTTTTGATGATATTTAACCATAGCAGCAGCTGCTGCTCTACGAAAAGCAATTTCATATTCAATTAATTGTAATTGTAATTGTCGTTGTTGAATTTCAATTTCACGTTCACGTTGATTTTCGATAGCAATTGCGGCGGCACGCTTTTCTTTTTGATCAATCTTTTCTTGGCTAAGGATACCATTGCGTTCTTCATATCGTTCTTCAATGCGGCGGTTGTATTTAATTAGATAGGCGTCAAGTTCTTGGATGTTAACACGTTGGCCCATCTCAAATTGGATGCCTTGAACTTGGTTGCCAGAAAATACAACACTATCATTGACTTCAGTACTTAAAGGGTTCTGAGAATCTAAAGGATCATTAAATTGTTTTCTTCTATTCTCTTCGAACATACTTACACCACGCTTATTTAAATTTCACAACACCGCTGGTCATATAATAACAAATTTCTTGAAAATAATCAATCAATTAGCTAACTTTTCAGCTATTCCCGCTTAATTTTTCATTTAATTATTAATTCCATTAGCATTCTCATTGACAATACTTACCGCTACAGCATATGCACCGTATATTAGATTTTTATGTCTCATTAATAAATAACCGGGTATAGTTAAAAACACGATGTTCATGGCAAAATATAATTAACCAGTGTCGATGATCAATTGGGCTTTAACTTTTCCTGATAGGTGTAAATATAGCGCTTCCCAACTATTAATCTGTGCTATAAAAAAAGCACTTCTTATTCTGTCCCATAAACGACTTCTTGTCTCTAATTTTTTTAATGCCGACTTAAATAATGGACAGCATAGTTCTTGAATTTGATCTACCAAAAATGCCAATAGCATCAAAAAGCCAAATACTGTACATAAGTTGTTTGCTCCATGACCAAAATTGTGTTCAAAATTATACCCTTGATTTTTTAATGTATTAAATGTCTCATTTTCAATTTTCCAGCGTGCACGTGCTCCTGTCATTATTTTAAATACATTGTTTGAATTAAGATCAAGGTCTGTCACCCAAGTAAAATGCTGTACTTTACCTTTTTTATTTGTCTGTTTATAAGACAAAAAGTTAACCTTAATATCACTTCTAGTTTCATTTAATTCAGCTTGATTAACCCACTCAAATTCATGTTTAACACCCTCTAGTGACATCGACAAAAACTCGGATTTACTTGCTTTAACCCAGTCAAAAAGCCAGGTATGATCACTTGGTTTTACTCCTAGAATATAATGAATATTATGTTTGTTTAGGTCATCAATATGAGGGCCATTGGCATATAAGGCATCTTCAACAAAAATCATTGCTAAGTGCGGGTGTTCTTGGCGAAGACGTTTAATTAAACGTTTGGCTGCATTTCGCTCACAATCATTTTTCTTTGTTCCATCACTTTTAATAATTGGCTCAGGCGCTAATGGAATCACTTGCTTTATATCAGGATGTACAATCGAAGCACACAACATTTGATGATAATAAGTTTTTGTTCCATTACGGTGATGTTTTACACAGCAATTATCACAATGCACTTCATGTGATGAAAACATCCCTGTGCCGTCACTGGAAATCAAATAATAATCATTATAAAAACAATATTGCTCTAGAACTTTACCTCTTTGTAGATTGCTTAGTAATGCATTAAATGACTGACGTAATTGAAGATAATCAATTTCATCTAAACGTTCACGTAAATATGTATCACATGGCACTTTTTCAACTTTATATAATGAGCTAATATTATTTTTAACCAAACTGCCCTCTGATCGCATATCTTTATCAAATTTAAGTAATGAAGGATACTTCATTCCAAATACTGCCATGCCACACATCAAACAATCAACAAGTGAGTAAATGCTGGATGACTTCCTATCAGTAGCTTTTGCAAAGCTATTTCTTAATGTGTGTAATAAACCTGGTATAGATAGATGTTTTTTAAATTGATTGTTCATTGTAAAATAACTAGGTTACGAAAAATAAATATATGATCGGTCTAAAAGTCTTTATTTGCAACCCGTGTCATTAATAGCGGGAATTGCTGCTAACTTTTGGGTATATGAAACAATGCTTTTGATTTAAAATGCTATAATTTACTGATTAATAAAGAAATTAATTAAATAAATCTTTTACTTTTTCAGAGCCATCTTGTGCGGCTTGTGAGAGGTTTGAATAGATGCTATTACTGGTTGATTTAACTTGATCCCACCACGAAGTGCATTTACCAGAAAGTTCGCAGTATTTAGGTAGAATAACAGCGGCCTCTTTACGTTTTTTAAAGTTTTGATTGTATTGATTTGCAAGTGTTACATTATGAATAATCAATACATTCTCAGCATTTCTATAGTCAGCACTTTTTGTCCAATTAAACGAGCCAGTAATAACAGTTTTATCATCAATAATCATTACTTTATTATGTGCAATTTTAGGCTGATAATCGATCCAGACAGGGATATTTGCATTGGTTAATGCATGTGAGACATTATATTTATTACCAGCATCAATTTTATCTAGCACTGGTGTGACAGTTACGCCTCGTTTTGATGCATCAATTAATGCAACAACAATGGGTTGTGATGTAAATGAATAGGCCTGAATGTTAATCGACTTTTTAGCGTTATTGATTTCATTAACGATCAATTTAGTACATTGACCATTTGAAGGTGTAAAACAAAGTTGATAGGAGGTATCATTTAATGTGCCTTCAACTTCGTTAGCAAATACACTATGTGATAAGGTAATTACAGTTGCAATAGCAATGATGCTTGATTGTATATAGTTCATAAATTTACTTTAAAGTTGGTTTATATTTTAACTTATTACAATATAAGATTCTGCTGGAAGCAATATCTATTTAAAAGCCCATAGTTTGCTAAGTATAAAAGTAATTGGTGGTACAGTTGCTAGTGTTAAAAATAGTGCAAATTGATAATGGGGTATAAATAGTAGATAAATACCATACAAACCTTCATTTAAAATAAAGCTTAAAGTGGCAACAATAAAAAATTTAATATTTGACGTATGACTTATTTTTTTTCCGTGCTCATGGAAAGTCCAATTTTTATGGCCAAAGTAGCTAACATTATAAGCAATAAGAAATGCAACGATATTGGCTAAAAGTGGATACCAGTGAAAAAAATGAACTAGAATACTTACAATGATAAAGTGCACAATTGCAGCAATAACACCAACAATTCCAAATTTAAATGTTTGTTTAAAAAGAATAATATGATGTGGTTTAATCACTGCTTGACTCATTTGTTTTAGTAGAAGCTAAATTACGACTTTTCTTTTTATTAATAATATAGATAGGGCGTTGTTTTACTTCATTAAAAATTCTAGCAACATATTCACCGACAACACCAATTGATATCAATTGAATACCACCTAAGAAAGTAATGCCTGCAACAACGGTAGCCCAACCTGGTGTTCTTACGCCAGAGATAAATGTATCAATAATAACGTATATGCCATAACAAAATGCTAATAAGGAAATAATAACGCCTATTAATGACCATATTCTTAATGGCCAATCTGAAAACGAAGTAATACCAGTAAGCGCTAATTCAAATAGTTTACGATAATTCCATTTACTTTTACCATCGCCAGCTCTAGGAGCGACTTGATAGGGTACAGGGCATCCTTTAAAACCAACCCAAGCATATAACCCTTTCATAAAACGGTTTGTTTCAGGTAATGCATTTAATGCGATTAAGACTTGACGGTCGATTAATCTAAAATCACCTGCATCTGCAGGTAGCTCGATATTCATAATTAATTTATTGATTTTATAAAACCAACTTGAAAATAAACGTTTAAAAAATGGTTGGTCATCACGGGATCTTACACCATAAATATTATCATAACCTTCATACCATTTTTCAATAAACTGATCAATTATATCTAATGGATGTTGAAAATCTGAATCCATAATAATAACAAATTCGGCATCAGTTGACGCTTCTTTTAAACCAGCTGTAATGGCAGGTTCTTTACCGAAGTTACGTGAAAAACTAATTAATGTAATTGGAAATTTACCTGTAATTGACTGAATAATTTCAGCGGAGTTATCTGAACTACCGTCATCAACTAAGATAATACGATAATTTGTTGTATAAGATTGTAATTTATGATCTAGTTTTTCAATAAATGCGCCAATTAAATCTGCTTCATTAAAAACTGGAATAATAAGTTCAATATATGGATTATGCTTTTGTTCTCTTAACATTTTTAGTGTTGCCAACTAATTTTATTATCTAATTTAATTTTGAATTATAGATTGTTAGGGGGATTTTTGCTATCTTTCACTTCATCGTAGTTTTTTATTTTTCAAATAAAGGTATTAATAAGTATATGATTGAAATTGCATTACATGAACCAGAAATTCCACCGAATACAGGTAATATAATTCGACTGTGTGCGAACTCTGGCGCACCTCTACATTTAATCGAACCATTAGGCTTTGCTTGGGATGATAAAAAGTTAAGGCGAGCAGGTCTTGATTATCATGAGTTTGCTGATATTAATCATCATAAAAATTTTGATGATTTTAAAAGAGAGACACAAAAAACTCGTGTATTTGCAATATCAACACATGGTACTACTTATTATCATGATGTGGACTATCAAGCAGGTGATATTTTATTATTTGGGCCTGAAACACGTGGACTTCCAAAAGACTATCTTGCATCTTTACCGAAACAACAAGTGATTAGAATACCAATGCTACCTGAGTCACGAAGTTTAAATTTATCAAATTCAGTTGCTGTAATTTTATATGAAGCTTGGCGGCAGTTAGGATTTAATCAAGGAATATAAATAAGTTATATATAAACCATAAATATAAGGCCTGAAAATAATGAGTATGAGTAACACTGGGAATGAAAAAATAAGGGATGTCGTTTTAGTTGCGCATAATGATCAATGGCAAGAAGCTTTTCAAGCTGAAGCAGGTCGTATAAAAAAAATATTAGGTAATCATTGTGTTGATATTCATCATATAGGTAGTACAGCAATTCAAAAGATTAGTGCTAAACCAATTATTGATATGATGCCTGTAGTAGATAATTTATCAAAAATTGATCAATTAAATAATCAATTTGAACAGTTGGGTTATCAAGTGATGGGAGAATTTGGCATACCTAACAGGAGGTATTATTGGAAATCAAAAGAAAAAAGAACCCATCATATTCATTTATTTGAAAAAGATAATCCTCATATTAGTCGTCATTTGGAATTTAGAGATTTTCTCAGTCAAAATTTAGATTATGCTAAAGCCTATGAGTTAATTAAAACTAATTTAGCCAATGCATTTTCACAAGATATAGATAATTATGTAAAAGGTAAAAGTGCTTTTATTGAATATATAGATTATAAAACAGGCAATGCAGATCAAATACAGAAAGAAGCTACTGATGATATTGAAATTGTAAGCTACGACCCTGCATGGCCAAAGCTTGCCAATCTTGAAATTAATATTATCAAAGCAATTGTAGAGCCGTTAAAATTAAATTATATAAAAATTGAGCATATAGGTAGTACAGCAATAGCTAATTTATCGAGTAAACCCATTATAGATATTTTTATTGTGATTGAAGATATTCAACAAGGCGTATTATGGGTGCCTATACTTGAAAAATTAGGTTATATATTTTGGCAAGAAAATCCAGATAAAAAACATTTGCGCTTTTTTAAAGGGATGCCACCATATGGTAAAAAAAGAACACACCATGTTCATATCGTTGCCAAAGATAACCCAAGATGGATTCATAGTGTTTTATTTAGGGATATATTGAAAAAAAATAAAGAACTAAAATTAGAATATGAGCAACTTAAATTAGAGTTAGCTGAGCAATTTAAAAATGACCGTGAAGCTTATACAGATAAGAAACATGATTTTATTAAAATGGTTTTAAGAGCATCAGGCTTTGATGAAGAAATTAAAAGATAAATATAAAATTCTAAATTTATAAAAACTGTATTACACTGAGTGTATAATTAAACAAGTTATATATAAACCATAAATATAATGATTACCAAAAACAACTCAAAAGAGTTAATATGTCCATGCAAAAGTAAGTTAAATTACGATCAATGCTGTAAAATTGCTCATGATAATCATCAGAGTGTACAAACTGCAGAACAATTAATGCGTTCACGATATAGTGCTTATGTTTTAAAATTGGTTGATTATATTGTAGAGACAACACACCCACAAAAACGTTCAAAGAATCTATATCTTGAAATAGCTCAATGGGCAGAAAAACCAAAGTGGTTAAATCTTGAAATAATGAGTAAGCGTTTTGGTCAAGCAAACGATAAAGTAGGGTTTGTTGAATTTAAAGCATTGTATTTACTAGATGGAAAAGAGCAATTTATGCATGAGAATTCAAAATTTAAAAAATTCTCAAATAAATGGTATTATTTTGATGGGAAATTAAAGTAAATAGCTCAAAAAATTGATCACATAAACCGATGCTTTAAATAAAAATTTCTAATAAAATATCCAAGTATTAAAGCCCTTAATATAAAAAAGCTGTAAAATGCTAACCAAAGGCCTAAATTACCATACGGCTTTAATACATACCATATCCCAAAAAATAGTATCACAGTTAAAATCATTCCATTACGCATTTCTTTAAATAAATTTGCGCCAATTGCTATGCCATCTAATAAAAAACTTACAAAACTAACAAGTGGAAACAAAATCATAAATGGCATATAGTCAGAAGCCATATCTTTAACTAATTGAATATTAGTCATCCAATTTATAAAAGTATGTCCAAACAAAAGATAAATAATACTGAATAATAGACTACATGCTAGAGCCCAATAGCCAACTATGAAGATATTTTTTTTAAATTTTATAATATTTTTTTCACCAATTGCTTGACCTGAAAAAGCCTCTGCAACATTGTCAAATCCGCCCAGTGCATTAGACATTATTTGAAAAAAATTCATTAATAGAGTATTTACAGCAAGCACTAAAACGCTAATATAGCCACTCCATATAGTAAAAAAAGTAAAGACAATTATTAAACACAATGATCTAATGAAAATATCTCTATTAGCACTTAATAGTGGTTTAAATTTGTGAAGCTTTATTTTTGTTTTTATAAATATATTTTTGAAATTAAGATAATGACTTATCAAATAAATTCCAACAAGTAAGCCAATATATTGAGATAGAACATCTGACCAAGCAATCCCTATTAATTTAAGTTGTAATATAACACCTAAAAAAATTGATAAAAGAATAGCTAGAAAATTAGTTATAATTAATAAAACAAGCGGGCCACGAGTTTTTTGTATTCCTATTAGAATACCAACAACGATGAAGTTTATTAATACTGCAGGAGCACCCCAAATACGTATATTATAATATTGGCGCATTAAGTTATTGATTTCTTGATTTGGATGTATCCATAATGAAAAAAATCGAAATAATGGATATTGTAAAATAATTAAACTCAGACCAATAACAATTGCTAAATAAATACTATGTAATAGGATATCATTGATCTTAGATTTATTTCTTTCACCATAAGCATGGGAAATTAAAGCTGTTGTTGTCATTCGAAAAAAACCTAATCCCCAATAAATAAAATTAAAGATCATAGTTCCAAGGCCGATAGCTGCAAGATAGGACTGGTTTTGGAAATGCCCTACAATTATGGTATTAATAAAACCTAACATAGGAACTGTTAAATTTGATAAAATTAATGGAAAAGCTAGTTTAGGAATATCAAAGTGGAAATTAAAGTTTTTGAACACAAATTTTAGTTCCTATTGAAAATATGTGACCGATATTAGCATGTGCTTTATATACTGTAAAACTTAATAATAAAATATATGAACATGCTGTTACAAAAGGCCTAAATTACAATTTTTTCCAAATATTTTGAAGGTGGAACACCTTCCCAACGTTTAAAAGCACGACGAAAATTTGCTACATCATGATAACCTAAATTAAATGCAATTTCTTGAATTGCCATTTGTTTATTACGCAAATATGAAATAGCTAGTGTGTGTTTAACTGTCTCTAATATTTCTCGATAAGTTGTTCCTTCTTTTAATAAACGCCGATGCATGGTTCTGGGTGATAAATGAAACTTTTGTGCTATTGATTCTAAAGGTTGAGCATAATGTTTACTTTCTAAAAGTAATTGATAAATTTGTTGACTAATTAAAGGTTTTTTATTGATTGTTTCTAGTTCTTTTTGACAGATATTCACTGCATAAATGTAGGTTTCAGTATCTGCCATTGGTAGTGGCTTATCTAATATTGACAAAGGTAATGCAATACCATTAAAGGGTTGATTATAAATTATATCACATTGAAATAAATCAGAGGCCAATTGAGCTTGTGAGTTTTCTGCAAATGAAAATGCAACATAGATTGAATTATTTGATGTCATGGTAATATAGTCAATTAACCTTTTAAGCGCTAAAGCAACAGCTTCAATAATAATTTCTTTTACATCATCAAGTGGGTGATTTTCATTTATTTGAATTAACAAATAACCGCCTTGAGATTGCTGTTTAATAGAAATAAGGTTAGTTCTTAAAGGTAGAAAGTTTTCAAGTAGGTTGATTGACTGACGAAGTGAGGCACTATTCATCATCGCAAAGCCTAAAATACCATGTGTATTTGTTAGTAGGCGATCACCAACCATAAGTCCAATTGAGGGGTTATTCAATAGCTTTTTTGCTTGTTTAAGTAATTGATAAAAGTCAGACCAAGCTAAAGAAATAACGGGATCATTTAGATGCTTTTCATTCATAAATTTTTTATTTATCCAAGTATTTAGGTGCTTATGATGTTCACTAATAATCGTTATAATTTGCCTAATACAATAAGATGGAAGTGAGATATTTGATTGAAACACAATGTAATTTCCATATTTACATAAATAATCAATACAAATAATTGTCAAAAAATAACCCCTTAATGTCAATAGAGAACCTATTAACTTATCTTATTGTTTTTTAGAATAAAATAGTTAAACAACAATAAGACTAAGACGATGTTTTCATTTTTTAGTAAAAAACCTATGAACTATCAAGTTGTTATTAATAATAAGTTAATTGATATTGACCATAGAGAAACTATTTTACAAGGCGCACTTAACGCAGGGTTAGACTTTCCATATAGTTGTCGTGTTGGTGGCTGTGCAACGTGTAAATGTAAGTTAATTAAAGGTAGAGTTAAGGAATTAACTGAAACAGGATATATCCTGTCAAGCGATGAACTTGCTAAGGGATATATTTTAGCCTGTCAGAGTAGAGCTATAACGGATATTGAAATTGATGTTGATTTAGAGTCATTTAGTGACATTAAATTTGTAAAAGGCAAAGTTATTTCCCAAGAAAAACTAACGCATGATATTATTGAACTTAGAGTAAAATTAGAGAAAGCACTTGATTATAAAGCAGGGCAATATGCGAGTTTAACGTTTGATGATATGCCTGAAGTTTCAAGAAATTATTCCTTTGCAACACCAGTTAATAATAATTTTGAAGTAAGTTTTTATATCAAACATATACCAGAAGGTATGCTTTCAACGATAGTTGCAGAAGAAAATCTGCAAGGTAAAACTATAACACTTGAAGGGCCTAAAGGTAATTTTTTTCTTAAAGATAAAAAGTTAGAGTTATTATTTATTGCTGGTGGAAGTGGGCTAGCTCCAATTCTTGCAATTTTACAAGAGACACTAGATAAAGGTAATTGTTATCCTGTTACTTTTCTTTTTGGGGCAAGAACAAAAGACGATTTATACCAATTAGAGAAAGTTGAACAAATTAAAAAAAATTGGACAGAACAATTTGAATTTACTGTTGTTTTATCTGATGCTGATGATGATGAAAATTGGCAAGGTAAAAAAGGATTGGTTGCTGATCATATTCAACTAATTAACCCTGAAAATACTGAAACTTATTTATGCGGGCCAAAGGGTATGATTGATCATGCTGAAGAAAAATTAATTTCAATGGGAATTAATAAACAATCAATTTATGCGGATCGTTTTTTAACTCAAGCTGACTTAAAGCTGGTTAATAAACAAAAAGATAACAATTTAAAATCAAGTACAATGATTTTTCATTATTTGAAATATACGATATTTCATTTAGTTGGCCTGTATGCATTAGCTAGTATTTTAGCAGGTGGTATGTATACAGTATTTGCACTCATTTTCATTATTATTTTTTATACTGTTGGTGATGAATATTCAGGAAATGATACCTCAACACCACAATTTAAATACCCAAGTATTTTAACTTATCAATTATGGCTTGCATTACCTTTGTTAATCTTAATTATTTTTGCATTAATTTGGCGTTTTAGTGAATATGATTTTCTTTATTTTGGAAGTTTTTTAAGTCATTTATTGGGTTATGATTTATTAAAAATAAGAGCGAGTAATTCAATTGGAAGTGATATCTCAGCAATCATTTTAACAGGGCTAATGATTGGGTTAATTGGTACAATTACCGCACATGAATTAACGCATAGAACTTGGGATAAAACATCAATGCTAATTGGCCGCTGGTTACTCGGCTTTAGTTTTGATGCTGCATTTTCTATTGAACATGTCTATGGGCATCATCGATATGTTGCAACAGCTGAAGATCCTGCAACAGCACCAAGAGGTAGAAGTGTATATTTTCATATATTAGCTTCAACAATAAAAGGCAATATCAGTGCTTGGAATATTGAAAAAAATCGCTTAAATAAAAAAAACTCATCATTTTTCTCTTTTAAAAATGTATTATTTCGTGGTTATTTGATGAGTATTTTATTAATCATTGCTGCATATCTTATTGGGGGAATAATAAGTATGTTTGCTTTTATTATTTGCGCACTAATAGCTAAATCATTACTTGAAATTGTTAACTATATGGAACATTACGGTATGGTACGTATTTCATCATTACCAGTTCAACCTCGCCACTCATGGAATGCCAATAAGCGATTAAGCTCATGGAGTATGTTTAATTTAACACGACATTCCCATCACCATGCTGAAGGTGAAGTAGCTTATCAAAATCTAAAGCCATTTCCTGAAGCACCTATGATGATCAGTGGTTATCTGACAATGATCATTATTGCAATGATCCCACCATTATGGTTTAAATTAATGAAGCCAAAAGTAGATCAGTGGGATCAAGAATTTGCATCTGATGAAGAAAAACGATTGATTGATAAAATTTATAAAGCTACCTAAAGCCATCTCAAATATTCATAATCTATTAACATTCACGAAAATAATATTTCTTTAACTAGCTTCATATTACAATTAAACTAATTATTTGAATTATCGTATATTATTTTTTATTATTGGATTTATTATAATCAAATATAATCTTTATTTGTCTCAGGATTTAATTCTTATTGCTTAATATGAATGATTTTTTTGTGTTAGTTTTCTATTGAGAAAAGGATTTTCAAATTAGATAAATGGAGTTATTCACATGAATCAGTTGGATATTACATTATTAATCATTGACCAATATATAAAACAGCAAGAAGCTAAAAAAAGTATTTCTAAATATTTTACAAATGAAATAGAACAAGCAAAGCTACTATCTGAAATATTGCAAGGTATGATTAAATCAAAATCAATCATATCAGAGTTTGATTTTGAACTCATCGAAGACCCAAATGAATTTGAAATTATTGAAATGCCTGAAGTTATCGATGATTTTGAACAAATTCAATTAAATACAAGCCAACATATAGATAACCTTAATCATATTAATGATTTTATAAATGGGTTTATTCAACGCAATACAAAATTAATGAAACAAGCATTAAAAAATTGTCGAATTGAAAAATCAATAGATTTTGAAGAGTTTATAATAAATAGTGAAAGTTTAAGAGTGGTAATTGAGTATACATTAACAGTTAAACAGTCTACAGCACCTGATAAGTATAATCATCAATCTAGTGCTTTTAATGAACAATTAGTTAAAAGAAAACTTCCTGACTTTGAAGACTCAGTTATCTTAGAGCCAACTAATAAAGGTGGCAAACAAAAATATTTTCAAGATGGATTTGTTTATGCCAGAAGTGAGGATATTGTTGAAGAATTTGAAAAAGAAGTGGCTTTAAAAGAGTATGTTACAGCAATTTTAGATCCAACTCATCAAGCATTTCTATTAGATAGAATGTCTTTCCAGGAACAAGATCCTAAATATCCGCTAAGAGCTAGAGTTTCAATATATGGCTTTGATAATGAGAACTATTTTGGTTTTGAAACCTTAGATCAATTTATGCAAAATACAGATAGGGGATATTCACCTCAACAAATTTTAGAAATTATACAACAAATCTTTGATATTATGTTTCACTTTTGGGTTTATGGTATTTCTCATCAAGATTTACATGCAGGTAATATTAAAATAATTCCTGATAATGCCTATGATGATGATCAAACTCATTTTAAAGTTAAAATATTTGATTTTGGTAATGCCGAGTTTAGCCCACAATTACCAAAACAAAAATTATTAATTGATTGGTTATACCTTTTAAAATCATCCTCTTTAACTTATTCAGATGAATTAGGTAGGACGGTAATGAGCTACCTACCATTTGAAAATGATGTTAGTAATAAACATTATCCAATTTTCAAATTACTACAGATTATAGATTATCAAGATACTTTAAAAACAATTTTTGAAAAACATAGTGACTTTTTTATTAATTCTCTTATATATGCTGACATATCTAATCCAGAAGCATTTAAATATTTATATGATAATTTTAAATATAGTTTATTTTACGAACTAGAAGAAAGCATTAAGCAACGTTATATTTCTATAGATGATGTTGAAGAAGATATTTTACTGATAAACCCTGCAATCGAAGTCATAGAAGATGATGAATATTCTCAAGTTACAAAACCAAAAAGCTTATTTTTCAAATCATTTAGTCAAAATCAGTCTAGCAAATTAATTGATTCAATTTATGAGTAGTTAGAAGATAAAAGGAGTTTCCAAAGTGTATAAAATTTTTGTTGAACATATAATTAATTATTTTGATCAAAATAATTTTGATACTTGTAAAGCAACAATAAATAGGGCGATAGAAAAAGCTGGTAATGAGCATTATGGATATGGTGTTATAAACTACTTTAATGGTAAAGCAAAGCAACAATACCAAAATGCGATTTTAATTTTATCTGAACTTGATGATGAAGAACAATATTACCAAGTACTTCTTAAAATATGTAATGATAATTATCAGAATGACCCAAGTAGCATTATTAGTAATTGGAATATCTCATCAGGTGCTTGGAATAGTTATAGTTCATTTAATACTAAAGTAATGAGATGTTTATTATTAGAAATGGGTATATTAGATATTTTATATGAGAGTGGTAGCCTATCATACGAAGATTCAGAAGCAGCTATAAATGAAAAAATAGAGGTATTTAGTAAAAAAACATTTCTTACGCTTATAAATCATTTTGGTCTACTAGCAGCTAATGAAGATGAAATTATTCTAGTTGAAAAAAAACCACCTTCGATGTTTGCTGAACACAACCATTCGCCAGAAATTATCTCTCGTGATTATGAATAAAAAGCTAAATTATTTCAAATTTCTTAATGATATCTAACTAAATTATATAAATATTTTTCAATTTATCTGATTATTATATTTCTGTCTATTTATTGATTGAGTTAATTATTAGTCTGATTATTGGTATTATTCAATTGTATTAAAATATCTTAATCTATAGAGGGTTGCATACATGAAAAATGTCATTATTGTTGGTTCTGGTCCAATCGGTCTTTATAATGCATTAAAACTTTCCCAAATTAAAAGAAAATATAATTTGGATATTAATATCGCTGTTGTTGATGCGCGTGCTGGTGAATATGAACGATCAAGAATAGTTGCAAAAAGTGTTGCAATTGAGATTGAACAAGGACTTGGTCTTAATCTTAAAGGTTTAAGAAGTGCAGATGACATTGGTAATGCAATCTATATTCAAGATATTGAAAAAGCACTTTATACGCTAGCTTTAAAAGAAGGTGTTAATTTTGAAAAGGCCAACTTTAAAACTTTTGATTCAGGTAATATAACTGTTGAAACGAAAAGTCCAAAAATACAAAAAACATTAGCAAGTGATTTAGTTTTAGACTGTACTGGCTCTAGTCGGGCAGTTGTTCAAGAAGTTAATAAATTAACAAATAATCAGTCTTTTAGTGTCAGTCCTATTGGTAATAATCCAATTAAAAACCACTTTTCAGCCTATGTAATAATGACTGAAGATCAAGTTGAGCTAATGTATATACCAAAAGAAAAAGATCCAGTTAAGCATGCGTTAGCCATGGCAACTTTACGTAAAAAATATGGTTGGGAATATTTCTCAGAACCATTTTTTGAAATGAGAACATTAGATATTGGTGAAGGTAAAAAGCGTGTATATTTATACTATGAAATTCCTGAAAATTTAGCAAATAAGTCATTAGAAGTTAAAAAAGAGTATTTAAAAGATTTACTTAATTTAAAAATGCAACAACCTGATATTCAATTTGAACTGGAAGATAGTAAATATAGCTTTGGTGAATTTCCCGTTGATCCTCATAAAGTAGATGAATTAGGATTTAGTGGTAATAGTGAAATTCCAGCAGTTTATCCATGCGGTGATGCTCAAGTTGAACCAGATTATCGATTAGGAGTTGGTATTAGGAGCGGGGCAATGAGAGCAAATGCATTGTGGAACTCTATTCAATTAACACATGATCGTGGTATTAAAATTAATGATGGGCAATATGCCTATAACATAGGACAAGCTTTGAGTTGGCATGTGTCAAATTTAGAAAGTGACTATAGACATAGACAATCAACTTTAATCTCAGATCTTTCAATTGCTTTAGATGAACAGCTAGTTGCTTTAAAAATGCTAAGTGAAGGTGAACAAAACCCTTTAACAGAACAATATAAGTCAACCATTAAACAATCCATCTCAGAGTTAGCTAATGAATTAAAATTGCTAGGAGATAAAGCATTTAAAGGTATTTCACCCTATACAAATAAAAATGTTGCACAGTACTTTAATCATTATAATGATGCGTTAAAAGCTTATGAAGCATTAGATGATTTTGATAATCAAATAAAATTAAACTCAAATATGGCAATTTATAGTAAAGTTGAAAAAAATTATACTCAAACATTAAAATATACGCAAGAAGCTTTAGAGTTAAATCAATTGAAAACAACACCTGAAAATGTTCAAATAATGAATAAAGTTTTATATAGCCAAGCCTTTGCTTTATCTAAAATAGTATTTAGTCAAATTAAATCTGATCACAAAGATGTACATGATAATTTTGCTTTATTAGTAGATACAGCAACTAAATTAGAAGAAAGGTTAGGAACACAAAATAAATTTGTCAAACAAATAAATGCATATAAATCAAAATTAACAGAACAAATGCCTAAAAAGAATGAACCTATTTTACTATTTTCTAGTACTGATAGAGAACCAGTAATACAACCTCAAACTAAAGTTGTAAATTTGTAGATTTAACAAATACCGTAATCTAACGGATGACCAAATACTATATTTGGTTATAATATATTTCATTTGGTTTTATGGTGAATAATCAATAAATGAAAACTTTAACAATAATTTTTATATATGTATTATCTTTATTTAAGAGCCTTATATTCTTAGGTATTATGCTTTTAGGTTTATTGTCAATGATCTACTTTAACTATTATCCAGATGAGTTTACACCATCAATAGGATTAATATGGCTTTTACGTATTATGAGCATTATTGTTGTTGCTATTATAATTTATAATATTATCAATGGATATTCATTTTCATCTTATTCATCAATAAGAAAGGTAGCTGTTGTATGTGGTATATCTCTCATTGTTTATCAAGTTTTAATGTCTGTGTTTTAGCTGTTTTTGGTTATAGCAAAATGGAAAAACCACTAAAATGTAGAGCAACTAAGAATGAAGTTATTATTAAATTATAGTTTTTAAATAGCTTTATTTGTTATCTTCCAATTCAACACCATATTTAACAGCAAACCAATCTCGTGAGATTTCATCTTTTAATTTTCCTGAAGGTAATGGAACAATATAAAGCTTTTTAATCATTTCATCTGTTGGTGAGATATCAGAAGAAGCTAACTCTTTTCGCATATAAGGTTCAGAACCATTAACACCATTGGGCTGAAATAAAAAATTACTATTAGTAGCATTAACCCTAGGGTTTAACATATAGTTTAAAAATACATAAGCATTTTCTAGATTAGGTGCGCCTTTAGGAATAGCTAGTGTATCAAACCAAATAGGGGCGCCACTTTTTGGCAATACATAACGAACATCTAAATTAGGGTTAGCACTTTGACCGATATGATTAGCGCGTAAGATATCACCAGAATAACCCATAGATAAACATAAATTACCACTGGCTAAATCATTTTCATATAAGTTCGTATCAATATAAGTTAAATATGGGCGTACATTTTTAACGAGATAATCAGTAGCTTCTCGATAGTCTTGTGGATTTTTAGAGTGTGGGTTTTTACCTAAGTACTCTAATGTTGCAGCAAATACATATTCAGGTGAATCAATTAGTGCAACACCACAGCGATGTAACTTTTTTAAATATTTAGGATTAAAGAGGATATTCCAATCATCTATTTTAACATGATCACCTAAGTATTTTTTAACAAGTTTAGCATTATAACCAATACCAATTGTGCCGTAACTATAAGCTAAAACATATTGATTACCTGGGTCTAATTCAGCCATTTTTTTATAAACAGCTTTATTAATATATTGATAATTAGGTAATTTTGATTTATCGAGTTTTTCTAATGCACCTGCTTTAATTTCGTTTTGAACATAATTTAACTCAGGCACGATAACATCATAACCTGAACTGCCACCAGAAGTTATCTTAGTCATTAACATATCATTATCAGTAAAGTAGCTATTAACAATATGAATACCAGTTAACTTACTAAAGCAATTAAAAATTGCAGGTGATCCATTTTCAGTCCAATTAGAAAAAGTAATTTTGCCGTGGCTTTGGCCATTGGCATGTAAAGTTAAGCCTTTTTTATAAATATCACAATTATGTGTATTGGTTAAATATTCTGTATGTGAAATACTATCATCACTATTATCAGAATCAGTTTTATCTGAGCACCCCCCAAGCGTCATTGATACTAAACTAATCACTGTTAATAACTTTATTGATCTTTTATATGTTTTAAGTGAAATCATTCTAAATACCATCGAATAAATTCTTATCCACTTTGTGCTTGTGAATATTAGTCTTAGTCGAATATTATATCAAGATGAAAATGATACAAAGTTTAATTAAAGGAATAAGGTAAATCAATGTCAGATTTGATCAATCATACAACCAATAGATTAATCGCAGGAGTAGATGAAGCAGGTAGGGGACCTTTAGTTGGTTCTGTTGTTGCAGCAGCAGTAATTTTAGATCCTAATAATCCAATTGAAGGATTAGCTGATTCTAAAAAATTAACTGAAAAAAAACGCCAAAAACTAGCCATTGAAATTAAAGAAAAAAGCTTAAGTTATGCGATTGCAGAAGCAACAGAAGCTGAAATTGATGAAATTAATATTTTAAATGCTGCACTTTTGGCAATGAAACGAGCAACAGAACGGTTAAATAAACAACCTGATTTTGTTTTTGTTGATGGTAATAAATTACCCAACTGGCAGTATGCTTCTGAAGCAGTAATAAAAGGAGATAGTAAAATTCAAGCAATTAGTGCTGCATCTATTCTTGCAAAAGTACACCGTGATAATATGATGATTCAACTAGATGAACTTTATCCTCAATATGGGTTTAAACAGCATAAAGGTTATCCAACCAAAGCACATATAGAAGCAATTACAACCTATGGTATTTTAAAAGAACATCGAAAGAGTTTTAAACCGATTAGAGATTTTTAAAGCATCTTTTGATAAAATGCTCAAATCCTGAAATTTCTAATTGCTATAAATGGATAGAAAAATGCACAAAAATTTATTTAATGCCATTAAAAATTATGGCAATGCAATTGCAATTTATGATCAAGGAATTGGTTATTCATTTAATTATTTATTAAGTCTAAGTGGCGCATTAGCAGACTATTTAAAACAAAATAATATAAACCAAGGCGATAAAGTATTTATTCATTTGGAAAATCGAATTGAAACGATAGTTAGTTATTTAGCATGCTGGATTAATGGTAGTATTGCATGCCCATTAAATTATCGACTTAAGCCATTTGAAATTAAATCAATTTTTAAAACTGCATCACCAGATATAGTGATTACAGATAATCATAAACAAAAGGTGATTAATTCAGAAATAAGTGATATTAATATTCAGACAGCTGAATCTATTTTTCCAGAAATTGAATGTATAGCAACTTCAATTGATATAGATGATCAAGTAAATTATGACTATAGAGTAGAAGATGTTGCATGTATTCATTTTACTTCTGGTACAACCGGGTTTCATAAAGCAGTAGCACATAGCTTTCAACAAATTAATGATTATGCTTTTGAGCGCATTGATGATATGGGCTATGATCAAAATGACCGTTTATTAGTCTGCTTATCTTTAATGCATGCATTTTCGTTTTCTTATCAGTTAATTCCTGCACTAGTAATGGGCATTCCTTGTATTTTAGTGCCTAGATTTGATGAAAAGAACATCATTGATATCGCCAATCAATATCAGGCTACTTCAATTAGTTTATTACCAGCCCAATGTTATTATTTAAGTCGTTATGCAAATGAACATAACCAATCAATTACAAGTTTAACTGACTGTATTTCAGCTGGTGATGCATTACCGTTAGCAATTGCAGAAGCATTCGCAGAAACGTTTAATCAAATTATACCGAGACAAGGGCTTGGTATGACAGAATGCTTTGGTTATACCATTAATTCTAAAGAAGATAATCGAAGTCATACATCTGGCCAAAGTTTAGTTGGCGTTAAGTTATTCATTAAAAAATTAGACCAATCAGATAATTCTGGAGAAATCTATATCCACTCAACAGGTAATATGTTGGGTTATTATTCAGATGAAAAAGGCGTATTTGATAAACCTAAGTCATTTGGTATTAAAAGTGGTGATTTAGCATTAGTTGATGATGATGGCTTTGTACATTTTAAAGGTCGTCTACGTCATATGATTGTGCGAGATGGTTCCAATATCATGCCATTAGAAATTGAAAATGTCATTTATCAGCATCCAAGTATTTTAGAAGCAGCTGTCACAGGTGTCGATCATCCAATTCATGGTCAAGTTATACATCTATCAATTACTAGTCATAATGCTAGTTTGACAGAAGCTGCAGTCAAAGCATTTATTAGAGAGTATTTAGCAGATTATAAGGTACCTGAAGTGATTGATTTTTATCCTGAATTACCTAAAAATGCTACTGGTAAAATTGATAGAGATGCATTGAAGCAAGATATTAAACAAATATTATCATCAGAAGTTTGCGAAGTGGAATAGTTAATTAATGGATACAAGTTCATTTGCTTTATTATATGATGCAAAATTAAAAGAAAATAATATTTTATATTTTGATCAACTGGTTACAGAAGTTATCTGTTACCAAGAAAGTGACTTACTACAAGCTATTGATAAAGTAGAAACTTATCAGAAACAAGGCTTTTATACAGTTGGTTGTATCAATTTTGAAACAGGTTATTTATTAGATGATGCATTCAAATCACATTATCGTAAAAGCCAATTCCCATTATTAGCATTTAAAATATTTAAAAAACTTACCTATTTATCAAAACTTGATTTAGTTACATTTTTAAGCAAATTTGATTTTAATGAATCTGCTTTTATTTATGATTTTAATTTAATTGATGACTATAAAAACTATCAAAAACAATTTAAAAAAGTTCAAAATGCTTTACAAATAGGTGAAACTTATCAGATTAATTTAACTTCAAAATATAAATTTAAATTTCAAGGCTGTGCTTTAGATTTTTATTTTAAACTAATTCAGCAACAATCAGCTTCATATTGTACCTATATTGAATTTGATCACTGGCAAGTCTTATCAATTTCACCTGAGCTATTTTTTAAGAAAGAAAATGATACATTAACTTGTAAGCCAATGAAAGGAACAGTTAAACGTCATAGTGATCCTGAAACTGACAATCAAAATAAGCTATTTTTGGCCAATGATTTAAAGAATAAAACTGAGAATGTTATTATTGTTGATTTATTACGTAATGACTTAGCCACAATTTCTGAAGTAGGTAGTGTAAGAGTCCCTAAATTATTTGAAATCGAAACTTTTGAAACAGTTTATCAAATGACATCAACTGTTCAGTCAACAATAAAACAATCTTCAAGTCTAAAGCAATTATTTAGTAGACTTTTTCCTTGTGGTTCAATTACAGGTGCACCAAAAGTTAGTACCATGAAGCATATTGCTGAGATAGAGACTGAAGCTAGAAACCTTTATACCGGTAGTATTGGCTATATTAAGCCTAATGGCGATATGTGTTTTAATGTTTCTATCCGTACTTTATTAATAGATAAAAAAACAAGACAAGGTGAATTAGGTGCTGGTGGTGGAATCACTATATCATCAGAGGTAAAAGATGAGTGGGATGAATTACAATTAAAAGCTAATTTTGTTAGACAAGTTAAAAAACCATTCGATTTGATTGAATGTCTACTCTACAAAGATGGATCCTATCAATATATAGAAAAACATTTAAATCGCATTGAAAAATCAGCTCAATGTTTTAACTTCTTTTTTGATCGTTATCAGTTGTTAGACCAACTAATGGATTTAACTGCAAACTTACAAGTCAGTAAAGCTTATAAAGTTAAAGCTGTCCTTTCAGGATGCGGCAAAACCTCGCTTACTTTTAGTGAAGCACTGCCAATCAAACAACCTATAAAATTGGTTATTGCCAAAGAGCATATTGATTCAACAAATATCCTATTTCAACATAAAACAACGGATCAGTCTGTACGTGGATTTTATAATGATATCGTAGCAAAATATCGACAGAGTACGAACTGCTTTGATGTGATTTTTATTAATGATAAAGGCTTTGTTACTGAAACAAGCACTTTTAATTTGATTGTTAAGATCAATGAGCAGTTATATACGCCTAAAGTAGACAGTGGTTTATTACCAGGAATTGGCAGAGAAGTTTTACTTGAAAGCGGTAAAGTAATTGAAAAAAATATTTCAGAAATTGAGCTACTAAATTCAGATATGATTTATGTTGTAAATTCAATTCGTAGTTTAATGGAGGTTGAATTAATAAAAACAACTGAACATGAAGATTATTCTTAGAAAAATAAAATATTACAAAACATAACTATCAATAATCAGATATATAAAGGTAAATTATTAGACCACTATGTCACAAATAATAAATTACAACTCAATAATATAATTAACTTTTAAATAATAGTGAAATTTCAATTAATAAATGAATATAAATATATTTATATATTTCAAAATATATAATTACTTTAACATTAGATATTTGCATGACAGCTAGCTATGTGTGATTATAAAACATAATCGAACATTATAGAGGGTTGCACAATGAATATTATTCCAGCGATGAAAGCATTAGGATACCATCCAGATGATGATGGTGTTTGTTATGGTATTTCACATATGGGAACACAGGCATTATTACGGGGTGATTTTGCTACATTTCAAAAACGCATGAAACTAATACACTCATTAACAAAAACTGAGTTATTAAATAAAATTGTAAAAGCTGAAACTAAAAGGTTTTTAAAACAGCCATTAAGTAAAAAAGATAATTTATTACTCTCTATTAAACCATTTTTTGATGGTATTAGTGTATATCAAAATGATTTTAATGATACAGATATAGCCGTTAAGAAAAATATACATCCTATGTTTGACAAACAAGATTACCATGTAGGTAATCAATTATATAATGGCGATTCTAGTGAGGGTGTTTATACAGCAGCTAAAGCACTTAAAGTATTTAATAAACAAAGCCTTGCTAAATTTTTTACATTAAATGAAACTGATATGCTAGAAGCACATATGGAACCTGAGCCAAGTGTTGATGGCTATGAAAGAATTGGTGGTGAGAAAAAAGATGTATTGGTTTATAACATTGGTAATAAAGACCATATTGTCACAGTTGCATTTGATCAAAAGCAATGGCATTTAATTGATCACGATACAGTTTGGTCAGGAACAGATAAAAATATCTTAGCAAAAAAAGTTATAGAGTCACTTCAAGAAGGTAGGTCTAGGGATATTGTCGTTTATATGGAAGAGAATACTTCAAAATCAACAGATCATAAAAAATTAGCAGTTGAACACCCTGAGATTTCAACAACTAAATCTGCTCGAGAAGCTGGCAAATTATTAAGTATGGCAGCAAATGAAAAAATGTATGATATAGCTAGTAAATATCTTACAGATATAATAGCCAAATATAAGTCTGATAGAAATTTTCATCATGCTATAGGTTCTAATTCGAAAGTAGTAGATCACTTTTTTTATAAAATGTTAACTACTGGAGATCATAAAACATTACAAGCTTATGTAAGTAAAGTAAATGCTTCCTTTAGTTTTGATTATGATGATAAGCAAGCTATATTTAATCCAAAATCTACAGCTATAAGAACTAAAGCAATTTATAATGCATTAAATAATAATTATGATCAGGCGCTTAAAGCCTATTTGGATGGTATTAATCAATCTTGTTTATCACTGAAGCAGAGACAAACACAAATATTAGCTTCATTTTCAAGTAGTGATATTGTTGAATTATTTAATACTTCAAAAGTAAATAGCAAAACAATGGCCGTATCTGTCGATGCATTATCTAAATTACAATTAACAATGGAGCAACGAGAGCAATTACCACAACAATTAAAAGAGGCATTACCTCCAATACCAGTAAGCAATAAAAATCCTGGTTATGGTACATTTACAACTCAGCCACCCAAAATATTTGCTTCCGCACCAAAGTCAGAAGAAGTTGTAGATCGTAGTGTATACTACTTATAAAACTGATCTCTATCAGCTTATTAATCTTTATATTTAGTTAAAACTTTCTTAAAAAAATCTATAAATACTGACACTTTAGGCGATTGAATTAATTTTCCTTGATAAACTGCGTACATTGGTATGTCATCAGGCATATAATTATCTAAAACAGGTATTAATTGATCATGTTGAATTTCAGATGCAATAACAAACTCAGGTAGATATACTAAACCTAATCCAGATAATGCAAGATTTTTTAAATCAAGGCTTGTACTTGCTTGTAGATTACCATTAATAGGTATAAATTCACTTTTTTCATTTATTACAAATCGCCAAGTTTTATTATAGTTATAACAGTGATCAATACAATTATGCTCAGATAAGTCAGTTGGATGTTTTGGTATTGAATAAGCATCAAAATAAGATTTTGTTGCACATAAGACTTTTCTCCAGTTGGTAATAAATGTATAATTCAATCTGCTGTCAGGCAGAGGCGAACAATGAATTACGACGTCAAACTGTTCTCCTATCATATTAGATAAGTGATTACCACTATATAATTGAATGGTTAATTCTGGATAAGCTTGAGTAAACTCTTGAATATGCTGTGTTATATGCTGATACGCAATTGAATTAGGAATACCAACTTTAAGATTACCACAAATTATTTTATTTTGATTACTAACATCTTGTATTACTGACTGCCAATGCTTTAATAACCCTGGAGCATTATCTAATAATTGATGGCCTGATTGTGTTAATACCAACGATCGAGTATTACGTTTGAATAAAATGACATCAAGTTCACTTTCTAAACGTTCAATTCGACGTGATATCATTGACACCGACAAGCCCAAAGTTTGAGCTGCTTTGGTAAAACTGCCTTTATGGACAACTGTAAGGAAAGTTTGTAATAAAGTAATCATTATTGCATTATATGCAAAAGTAATTTGAATGTAAACGCTATTATACATATACATTCAAAGTGCTATTATTTTAATTAAATGAAAAAATAATTAATAAGGTCAATTATGTCTACACGAAAACCATTATCTTCTCGTTCTGTTGTTATGGTTATTTTAATCATTGCACCACAGATTTTTAGCTTTGCATTTGCTTTGGATATTTATGTACCAAGCATTCCAATTATTAAAGAATATTTTAATGCAAGTCAAATCTCAGTTCAGCTAACTGTTAGTTTATTTCTACTAATGACTGGTTTAGGGCAGTTGTTTATGGGACCTTTAAGTGACCAGATTGGTCGGCGTAAAATTGTTTTAACAAGTATTATTATATTTATAATAGGTTCAATTATTTGTACTGTCGCAAATAATATTGAAGTTTTAATTATAGGACGTATAGTTCAAGCATTTGGTGCTTGTGGCATGATGGTTTCAGCTTTTGCTATGGTTAGAGACTTATTTGATGGTGATGATTGTGCAAAAATATATAGTTTTTTAAATTCAACTATTGCATTATCGCCTTTAGTTGCACCTGTTATCGGTGGATATCTTGAAGTTTGGATTAATTGGCGTGCATCATTTGCTGTGTTAGCTATTTTAAGTTGTTTAATTTTAGCTTCAGCATTACTTAATATTAATGAAACTCTGCCTTCTGAACGCCGTAATAAAATAAGTCGAGGCCTATTAAAACAATATGTAACTGTTTTAAAAAGTAGAACTTTTTTAATCTATACATTCTGTGCTGCAGCTGGATTTGCAGGATTTTTAACATTTTTCTCATCTTCATCGTATATTATTATCTCTTTATTAAAAATCCCAGTTGATCATTTTGGCTTTTATTTTGCAGCAATTGGTATTGTATTTTTTATCGGTAGTTTTATCAGTGGTTATTGTGCAAAACGTTTTAGAACTTACACTACTGTTGCAATTGGCGCAGTGTTAATGGCAATAAGTGGCCTTGTAATGTTATACTGGTATTATAGTTTTGGTCTAACTATTTGGGGCTTTATGGGTCCAATGATGATTATGGGCATCGGCGGTGCAATGCTAATGGGTGGTGGAGCAGGTGGGGCGATTGAACCTTTTGGTGAAATGGCTGGTACTGCATCAGCTGTTTTTGGTAGTTTTGAATTTGTATTTGCTTTTATTGTTTCAACAGTAGTTTTAGAGTGGAAAGTTGAAAGTACAATCCCATTAGCTATAACTTTATTAGTTTTTGGCTTAATTGCAGTTATATTGTGTCTTTTTAATCAAAAAGTTATGAGAAGATAATAGAGAGTTTACATTTTAACTGTTATGCATCAAAAAAAACTCTGACAAATATATGATATAAATTGCATGGCTATTATCTCACATATTTATACGAATTATCCTATATACCAAATTTTAAGGTTATGTGACAATAACATTGCAACCCCCTAGGAAAGAGCGAGGAATTCTTAAAGGATAAGGATACAATCAGCAAGGATGTTGATCGCTCTTACCATATTGCATTCGATTATAATTCATTTTTTAAATTAATCACTAATGTTATAGCAAGTATTTTAGATTATTATCTTTAATATTTATAGACTACGTATTAACTTACTTTTTGGCCTAGTGTATGCGTAAAATCTGATATTATGCTACATCAACAAAGAAAAATGCCATTGTAGCTATACTGGCTATTGTTAGAACTGTTCCAAGTATGTATTTACCTTTGTTTTTAGGTTTATAGACAGTATCATTTGCAATCTTATTATCAGGGAAAAGCGGTTTTTCATTCATTAATCCAGCGTCATAACCATCAAGCCAGTATTGATATTGCTTTGTATTTTCAGGGTATGGATTGTGAAGTTCAGCATCAATGATGGAGTGCTTACTTTTTTCATATCCTTCCATCCATGATGTTTCAAGATCAACATTTGCTTGAGTAGCCAAAATTAGTTTTGAGCTATGATATATATTACCCATAATCTTGTCCTCCATTCTAAAATATAGCACTTAATTATATAAATGTTAGATTACAAAGAAATGAGATGCTCATTTTTTTTGCATCCTTTAAGAAGTTAAGCAAAAAGTACTATATAAAAGAAAAAGCAAATTTTAAAATTGCTGAGGTTATTGGTAAACATCCTAAAGTAGTTTTTGAATAAAACCATATAGACTAATTAATTTTCTGTGCTTTTTAAAGCCATCTTATTTTTTTTGTTACAAATTTATATCACATAAATTTGCAAAATAAGTAACTTAGCTCTAATCTTCATTTGGTTGTGTATTGTAGGAGATTTAGCTATGGGAAGAAAGGTTGCTTACTTCATTTTGCGTGGAACAGGCATGGGCGAATATGAAGATTCTCTCTATAAAATTTATCTAAGTGCGTTAAGTGAAGCAGGGGAGAAGCATTGCTTTATTTATAAGGGCCCTGGGACTTATCAAAATCAATCAGGTTGGTTAGGGTGGGTCTTACCAGTAGAATGGTATCACTATAGTATGTCTTATCTAGGTACAATAACTGGCTCACATGGTCCTAATAATTGGCATGATAATATAAAAGATGCCATTGATAAAATTAAACAAATGGATCCATTACCGGATGAATTATATTTTGCAGGTCATAGCCGGGGTGCTATTACAGCTTTTATGTTAGCAAATGAGTTAGCCAAAGATAAAGGTCTAAAACATATTAAAATAACTATTGCTGGTTTTGACCCTGTAGCAGGTATCAGCGGTCGTTATAGTCAAGACCAAATCACATTAACTGATAATGTTAAATCATGTCATATTTTTTTGGCTTCTCAATGCAGCTTAGTTGGTTTTACTTCAATTGTTCCTTCAGTATTAAAAGATACTGAATTAAAAGTTTATAAAGTACCAACACATCATAATGGCGTTATCGGATTAGATATTGGATGGAATGTATTGAGTCATGCCTCATTAGATTCTGATAGTGCACAATTATGCTTGGATTACACATTAAAACAGTTTAATTTGAATCATCAACCTAAACCTTTATATAGACAACCATCAGAGCAAGATTTATCAGAGTTATCAAAAGGGCCAAATAAGTTACCATATTATAAAAGAGTTTATATGCACAAAGATTCTCAGACAGTTATATTAAAAAACTCTGAAATTGAATTTTTATCTAAAGAGCACCTTAAGCATGAAAAGAGAGTTATGCAAATACATAGTGAAATTGAACAACATAACTCTAATCACTCACAAAAAACTAAAGTAGTAGATATAGAAGATTTAGATTTTTTATTTTATGAGTCTGAAACATTAACTTCTTCTACTTCAGATTTACAAGTTGAATATGAAAACTAACATTATAACTATGGTGTTGCTTAATTATTTGTTACTATCAGCCTAATTGGCTTTTAAAAAGAAAATACTTTAAGCAAAGGATTATAATGAAAATTTCAACATCATTACATATCGATGGTTGTGAGCTATATGCTTACTTAGGCGCAACTGGTACTGAACGAGATTTACAACAACGTGTGTTAGTTAATATTGAGTTATCATTTCCAAGTCTAATTAAAGCTTGCCAAAGTGATGAATTAGAAGATACGATTTGTTATAAAACACTAAGAGATTTATTACAAAATGCTTTAAATGAGCGTGCATTTAATCTTATTGAACATTTAGGCTGGTTTTTAACAGACACTGTGTTAACTCATTATCCAGAAGTAACCATTCATCGATTAGAATTAGTTAAATATCCACCAACATCTCATATTAATGAAGCAAAATTTATCATGACTGCTGAGGCATAAATGATGGCAAACTATGTATTAGGACTTGGTAGTAATTTAAATAATCCATTAGTTCAGTTAAGAAAAGCTATTACTTATATAAAAGACAGTGATATTGATATTCTAGGCTATTCATCAATTTATGCTTCTGAAGCATTAATGCCTGAAAATGCGCCACTAAGTTGGAATTTAGCTTATCTAAATGCTGCTATTTTAATTCAAACTTCACTATCACCCAATAAGTTATTAATCAAAATCAAGCAGATTGAAACACGAATGGGTAGGGCAGAAGCACATGAATTTTGGTCCCCGCGTGTGATTGATATTGATATTTTATGCTCAGACTATTTAAGCTTATCAACTGATGAATTAACCATTCCACATAAAGAACTTTTAAATCGTTCTTTTGCTCTACAACCACTTTTAGATGTTTTACCTAATTGGCATCATCCAAAATTTCTTGAAATTGATTTATATGAACATATAAAGTCTCTTAAACCATTTCAAAAAATTCAACAATTATTATTTGGCCCTGAGATTATGGGAATTTTAAATGTTACGCCTGATTCATTCTCTGATGGTGGTTTATATGATAATTCAATTAACCATGCCATAGAACATTTCAATCATTTAATAGATAGTGGTGCACATATTATTGATATTGGTGCTGAATCCACTTCATTAAAAGCAGCTAAAAAGCCGATGAATCATTTAACTGAATGGCAACGTTTAGAGCCACTACTTGATGCATTAAAAAATCATCTAAATAATCAAGTGATCAAACCTATTATTAGTATTGATAGCCATCGAATAGAAACAATTGAAAAACTTGTTTGTTATGACTATATCACAATCATTAATGATGTCATGGGAACTCAATTAGATGAAAAGATTGATATTCTAAAATCCAATCCACACTTAAAATATATTATTATGGATAATTGGAGAGGGCCTTTAGCAAAAATTGGAATTAGTGAAAATAACGATTATGATAGGGTGATGGCATTTGCTCAATATCAAATTGAATATTTACTTTCAAAAGGAGTTAATCAATCACAACTGATATTTGATCCTGGCTTTGGTTTTGCAAAATCATCACAAACTGTAAAATATCTAACCAATCGCATTCACTCAATGAAAGCATCACTAAATGTGCCAATTTTAATCGGACATTCGCGCAAACAATCTATTGTTAATCCAATTAAAATGTTATCTGCTAAATTCAATAAATTACATAACTATGATCCAACAGACTTAGAAACCAGTATTTTATCATTTCACTTTATTCAAATGGGAGCAGACATATTAAGAGTGCACGAGGTTGAATTTTCCCAAAGAGCGTCCATAATCAGTAGTTTCTATCAGTAATAAATTTTAGATAAAGGGAATTTTAAAACGAATGAATAAGCAATATTTAACAATGATAACAGCTTTCGTTATTATTATTGCAGGATTATGGGTTATATGGCCATTTTGGCATGCATTTGTTTGGGCTGGTATTATTGCAATTGGTGTATGGCCATTATATAAACGTTGGTACAAACTCTTAGGTCAGCGTGCTATTTTAGCTTCATTATCGTTCACTATATTAGTGGCAATAATAATTATTTTACCCATTTTATGGGTAGGATCATTAGCTGGAAGTGAAATCGCGGCTTTAATGAGCTTTTTAAAGTCAGCTCATACCAATCAAACTCCAGCACCTGACTGGTTGGTTTCAATACCATTTGTTGGTAAATATATGAGTTCTTTTTGGCAGCAATATATTTTGACTGGTCATTCTATAACAAATCTTATTGCAAATTTAGATTTACCAATCTCACAAGCAGGCGTTATTTTAGGAAGTGCAGTTAGATATTCTGTTATTTTCTTTTTTACTTTGTTATGTTTGTTTTTTGGCTTAAAAGATGCACCTGAAATTATTCAGAAAATAGAAATTTTAGGTGAAAATCGTGTTTCTTTATGGCAAGGATACCTTGAAAGGACACCAAAAGTGATTCGAGGGGTAATTGATAGCTTTGTAATCATTGGTCTAATTACAGGTATTATCATGGGCATATTATATTATGCACTAGATATTCCCATTCCTGTGATTTTAGCGGTACTTACTGCATTAGTCACAGTAATTCCATTTGCACTAATTATATTATTAGTTGGTATTGCTATTGTTGTTGCAGCTCAAGGAATGGTTATAGCAGGTATTACTGTTTTTATTGTCGGCATTGTTATTAATCTTGTTACGGATCATTGGGTTAGACCATATATCGTTGGTAGAGCTGTTAGAATGCACTTTTTAGCAACGTTATTTGGTGCACTTGGTGGTTTAGAGGTATTAGGGTTTATTGGTCTATTTTTAGGTCCAGTAATTGTCTCTTTAGCGCTATTGGTATGGGATGAAATATTAATTGGGCATTTAGATTCAAAATAGTTTATACAGTAACTATATGATATATATGAATTAAATTTGAAATGATTTATAGTTATTGTTTATTTGATTATTTTCATATTGCATTTCAACCTAACTATGCCTATAATGATTAAATATATGAAGCATATATTCATATAATTAGACTTTAAAGTGATTATATTTAACTAAATATATATTATTTTAATAAAAAATGAATAAAAGTAATAAATTTTGGTTTAAAAAAATTTGATTATATGTATAATAGCTTTAATAGTTTTATGGCATAACAAATTTGAATGTAGTTATTTAATTATAATTAGATTCTATATGGTTGAACTGTTCAGTTTTAAAAACTAAGTGTTTTTAAAACAATAAATTGAATATAACCTTCTGATTTTAAATAAATTATAAGGTTAAAAATTTGGGGATTTTTTGCGTAAAAAATAATCAAGTTTCAATTTTTTAGAACAGTTATATGAAAAATTTGTAATGTTTTACGTAGTTATTACGGTATGAAAACGTGATAGGCTACATTAAAATTTAACACGATCTATGATAATTAGGCATCTTATTGTTATAGATAAATGGTTAAACACTAAAGTTCGCATAATATATATTATGTTAAATTTTAGATTAACCATAAGCTAAAAGACTCCTACTTCTTGTAGTTTTTGATTAGCTTTAAGATGTTAATAAGTGCCGTTATGAATAATTTCGGGGTTTGAAACTTAAAAGCTTGACTTGATCTTTAAATTTTTAAAGCTCAGGTTAAAAATATAAGAAAAATGCAGTATGTATCAATTTTCTTTAGTTTAGCTTAAAGTGTCCGGTTATATATATAACCGATCATTTTGCTTAGAAAATTTTGGCTAATGCATTGATTTTGTTTAACTTCCTAGATTTATGGTGGGGAAAATGAAACAGGATAACGTAACAATGTCTAAAAAAATACCATTGGCTTTATTTGACACGATGGAAAATATTGAACAAGTTAGAAATGACTTAAAACCTAGCTTATATAATGGGTTTAATCAAGCTGACTTCGAACACGCTTATAGTTTTTTAAAGAATTATACAGGTAGCCGTGGCACTTATAATTCATACCGTCGTGAAATTGAACGTCTTTTACACTGGTGCTGGTTAATTGCTGATAAATCATTACCTGAATTACAACAAGAAGATATTGAAGCGTTTATCGAGTTTTGTAAGGCACCACCTGAAAACTGGATTAGCATTAAAAAAGCACCTCGTTTTACTAATGTAGATGGTGAAAGAATGCCAAATACACACTGGCGCCCTTTTGTTGTCACTGTTAGTAAATCAGCATATCGTCGTGGTCAACGCCCTAATGTTGATAAATTTGAGTTATCTCAAGGCGCTGTTAAAGAATTATTTGCTATCTTAAGTAGCTTTTATAATTATTTACTACAAAAACATTATGTATTTTCAAATCCAATTACTTTAATTCGTCAGAAAAGTAAATTTTTAGTTAATACACAAGCTACTACGAAGGTAAGAAAATTATCTGATCTTCAATGGCAGTATGTTATTAAAACAGCAAATGACATTGCTTTTGAAAATCCAACAATTCATGAGCGTTCATATTTTGTTATGTCTGCACTTTACTCAATGTATTTGCGTATTTCTGAATTAGTTGCTACAAGCCGTTGGACACCGACTATGAATGATTTCCAACGTGATGATGATGGTAATTGGTGGTTTATTACTTTAGGTAAAGGTAATAAAACGCGTCAAATCGCCGTTAGTGATGCAATGTTAGAAGCATTAAAGCGCTGGAGACGTTATTTAGGTTTGCCTGGCTTACCAACTGCTAATGACACTACCCCATTAATTCCAAAATTAAGAGGTCGTGGTCCGGTAACTACAACGACACATATTCGTCGTATTGTACAACATTGCTTTGATAAAGCATCAGTTGCACTAGCTAATGATGGCTTTAATGATGAATCTGAGAGTTTATTAGAAGCAACCGTTCATTGGTTACGTCATACAGGTATTTCTAATGATATTAAACATCGTCCACGTGATCATGTTCGTGATGATGCAGGTCATAGTACGAGTGCATTAACTGATCGTTATATCAATATTGAATTACGTGAACGTCATAGCTCTGCTAAAAGTAAATTAATACTAGAAGAAGTATAAATTTACTTTACTTTTTACTTATAATTCGTTCATTTCAATATTAAGATGACCCTCTTTATCAACAAATTTTTTCATTTCATACATAGGGAACTCTTCTATTTTTTCAGCTCGCTTAGTAGCTCTTCGTTGAGAAGCACTTCTAGCTTTATCATATGGATCTAGCATATGCTCTAATCCCCTTCTCTACGTTATAAAATTTTAATTTTGAGATTTCATATTCTTCTTGAAAAAAGGACTCTACCTTATCAAGAACTTCTTCAACATCATAATTACCTGAATATTGTATTGCAGAGCGATTAGGATCAAAAATTACAAGAGATGAGTCATCATGATAAAACAAAACTGCATGGCCTGGTTTTTTATCAGGTGCACATAAGCCAACAATATATACCCCCTTCTCTTGTGAATCCATATAATGCTTTAAGCCATTTTTCAAGTCGCCAAGTTCATAATTTTTTATCACACCTGTTATTTAAAGATATGGAATTTCTTTAATTTATGGTTTATATATAACTAGTTTTTAAATTAATAAGAACATCTGTTTGTCCTATGACATGTTGATATTCTATAGCTAAATAGCTACAAGCCCATATCTCTGATCATAAGCTCTTTGATCATGTGGTGAATTATGTCTATTTGCAACTAAAGCTTGTTCTTGCATATGTAAAAATAATGAGTCAGGTTGAGCTAATAGTTTTGGCAATTGCATTTCTTGCTCATGAGTATGAACATGTTGTTTTTCTACTGCAATTGCAGTTGTTATGTAGTTTGATAATAACTGTGATCCTATTGCATTTAATTGTTGATTCATACCAACTGTCGATGCTAACTCATTTACTGCTAAAAATAAAAATAAACTGGTAGATAAAAAAGTTTGTGATGTATCACACCTTTGTATTGCCTCACCTAAATCTTCTATTAACTGTTTAATTGACCTTAAAGCATCAACTTTAGAAATTGTTTCTATTTCAGGTAACTGAACCTCGTGTAATTGATTTATTTGAACATAATCAATAAAATCAGTTAAATCACTTATCATCTTCTCTATTTGACTAGATGATAGTAAATCATCAACACTTGGTTGAGATAACCTATCACTCCATAATTCAACCGTTTCATTTAATCTTTCTACTTTCATTTCTCGAATTCTATTTCTAGCCCATTTTCTAATTTCTTCATGCGCATCTTCATATAAAATTAGATCTAATGGCCCATGCTTATCGATCATCATCATCTTTTTCAATTGTTGTTGAAATTCTATTTTATCTAAGTCATCACCTAAATTTAAATAACCCTGTTGACGTTTTACATCTTCGACTGTTGGTGCTTTTGTTACCGCATACTTCCAATCTTCTAATTCTTGATAATCTAATTGGCGATTTGATTGTTCTATAATTTCACACGATACTTCATCAGATTGAAGGTCATCAACTTTTTGAGCGATTATTGTAGCATTACTTTTTAATGATGTTAAAAATATTTCTTCAGAATGTGTATTGCCAAATAAATGCCTATTTAATGTATCTGTTTGATCAAAAACATCTAAATATTGTGCATCAACAAATTGCCCAGGATTATCATATGCACTATGTAACGCTAATATCATACAACTACGTGAATACCCTGCTTCAGTACGGTAGCGATGATGCACTAAAGATCCTGCAGCAAATACTGTTGTTAGTGGTTTATCTGGATGTGTTACCTCAACTACTTGTGGATTAAGTGTATCTGTAACTTGACGTTGAATATCAAATACATTACCAACGGAATCCTCTGTAATAAAGATAGAGCCGTTTTCTGTCGACCAGGCTTGTCCATCTTTATCAACTAAACAATTTCTTGATGCATGATGCGTCCCTGGAATAACAACAAAATTCTGTCCCTTAGGCCCACTAACTTTACCTTTTTCCCAAGTAACAATAATTTTGTACTCATCATTAAAAGGTGTATTATCAATATGCAGCATATTATCTTGCGCTTTGATTGACATTGGTTCTGCATTTTTTGCTCTTGCATCAACAAGTCTAACAGGTGCACCAATTTGATAGGATACTAATGCAATTAATAAGGGATGCATAAAAGCATTATTAAAACCACTATTACCTAAATAATCTAAGTGATTGGCAAGATTAACATAAGAATGTATCCAGCTTTTATTACCATGCGTTTCTAATAAATGATCATAGTGATCTACAAGATCTTTAAAGGCATCTTGATTAATTAAGTCAGCAAAAATCATAGCTCCTTTTTGGTGTAGGCCATCAGCCATAATTAGAAAATTATCTAAATATTTTTCTGCTATCTCATCATCATATAATTCATTCCATTGATCATATAAACTATCAATTAATTTTTTTCTAAATTCATCTTTAGATTCCATATGCCTATATTTTTTATACGCTTGAGGTTTATTTATCTTATCAACGGTTACTAATTCAGGCGTAATTTTTCTAGAGAGATTTGCTCTTTGTAGCATTAGTTCATTTGCCTGACTATCTGTAATAGAAAGGTTCAATTTAAATTTCATAACTAAATAAACTCCAGTTTAATATCTGTTTATTAAGTCCATTATATTTGTAATCAGTCATATAAAAATTCATTTGATAGCAAATATACCTAAAAACTGAAACTTATAAGTCTAATCTATGATTATTTAAAATTACCAAATTGAGAGTTGATTTTAGTTTATATTGTTGAGTTATAGTTGTTTTATTTATGAATTAAATTATATTTGTGAAAACCATATTTTGAAATAAAATTGAATTAAGCAATACTTTCTAGAGTAGATGATTGATTAACAGTATAATGTCCTTGAGAGAATGGGGATGGGACTATACTTTTATCAGAAGATACCACTGAGCAAATAACTTTTCTGTATTTTTCAAATTCAACACAAATATCATTAAATGCCTCCTCATGATGATTTAATTGTTCATCTTTAGCTGCAAATAAGTAATGGTTAAATCAAGAAACTAAAAATATTCAAAAAACCAACCAAGCATTAACAGATAAATTTGCACAATTAAATCATCATGAAAAAGGCATTATTAAAAATATTTTAGAATTTAGTTCGCCATCACACCTTAAATTTTTTGAATATCAAACTAAATTAAATAAACAGAAAGAAAACTTAAAATTGCTCACTAACCTGTAATTCTTGAAGAATTGGTTTGCCAAGCTTTTTAGGTGTCATTTTATAAAATTTTATATTAGATGGTTCCATTTTAAGATCAATTTGAACATTACTTAAAGATTCTTGTGGTTGACAATAAATACGACTACCCTTCTCTTCAGTTAGAGGGTCACGCCATAGTATGCCAATACAACGTTTATTTTGTCGTGGTAAATCACGAACAACAATAACAGCTTTGTTTAATAGTTTGACTTTATATATGTTATTATGCATTTGGCTTTTGCTACACGTTGGCTTAAGCTGAACTTTTGTTATGTCATTACTAGCAATATTTAAGATATTCATTTCTTTATCATTTTTAATCTGCCAACACTCTGTTTTCTCAATTGCATAATATGATTGAGGATTATTATTATTAAAATAAAGTGTTAGCTCAGTATTATGATTTGATTGAGCAAAAACAACACTACTTGTTAACAAAAATGCACTCGAGACTGTTAATATCGTTTTACCAAGTATTTTTTTCATAAAAGCTTCTTTTTTTACCGCCTATATAAAGTATAGTATAAAGAAACATTATTAAATACAAATTTTTACAGCACAAAATAATCAGAATTATTGATAAAAATTCACTAACTTGCTGTCAATTGATGAATAACTTTCGGTGCACGAATCGTATAAGTAAGCATGCATAATACGCCTAAGCTACTAACTAGCATATAAATACAATAGGAATAATCTGGTAATGCGGTATTCCAATTAAGTTCAAAGTGACCGCTTGAAGCAATTAATACAGATGCAATAATAGCAACAGCAAAACTACTACCTAGTTGGATAATAGCACTATTAATTGTTGTTCCTGCAGATACACTTTCTTCATCTAAGCCTTTATAAACCCCGGTATTTGTGATTGTAATAAAACCACTGATTGCCCAACCTATGATAAATCCAAGAATAATAAAGGTAATTAAATTAAAATAAAGAAAGTTTAGTGCTAACAATAAATTAATACAAAATATCAAGGTTAATAAGATAATCATAAATCGCTTGTATAACCATCGAGTTAACAGTGGTTTAATCGTCCGTTTAGCAATCCAACTACCAATAACTACAGGAAACATAACCATACCTGAGTCAAAAGCTGAAAAGCCATGTTTTGTCTGTAAATATAATGGAAATAAGAAATTAAATCCCATTAAGAATAATCTAAGTAAAACATTCATATTTGCAAAAAATCTAAATAATGGATCTTTAAATAATCTGATATCAACAATAGGGTTTTCTTTTTTCAGTGCATAAAAAACATAGCTAGTCATTAATATAATACTAATAAATATAGCAATAACCTTTAGCTTCCAGCTAATACTTGGTTCAACTAATGTATCCATAACAAATAACATTAAAGCTAATGATATGCTTAGCATTAAGAAGCCGAATAAGTCAAATTTAGTTTTTAAAGGCTGCCTTAGTTTTGGAAAAAATCGATGTAAAGCCCAAATTGCAAATAGTCCAATTGGCACATTAATAAAAAATATAACTCGCCAATTTAACCATGTTGTAATTGCTCCCCCAACAATAGGGCCTAATAGTGGTCCGATAATAACAATTGTTGCAATAAAAGACAGTGCTGATACTAATTTATGTGGAAAGAGCCTAACCATAATTAATCGCCCTATTGGCATAGCAAATGCACCAAATACCCCTTGAAATGCTCTTGCAACAACAAGACTTACTTCTCCGTGAGCCATTCCACAAGCAACTGAAGATAAAACAAAGCCTAATGTTGCTAAAGATAAAACTCTAATAACACCAAAGCGATCAGCCATCCAGGCAGCACAAGGAATGAACATACCTAAAGTTAATAAATAAATTGTAATGGCAACTTTTAACTGAATCGGGTTAATTTTAAAATCAAATGCTATTTGGGGCAGTGCTGTATTTAGGACACTGGTATCAATTAACTCCATTATCATAATAAAGCAAATGGTTAATAAAATAAGCTTCTCTTTTGCATCAAAAGTTGGAATTTTATTATTTTTAGTTTTTTCATTTTTAATCGTTTCTGACATAAATACCCCCTGCTATTGGGAAAAGAATAAGAAAATTAGATCATTATTCTAAACTTTATATCGACTATTTTCAATTTGTGCGTATCATTCTTTATAGGTATTATGCTTATTAAAAATGAAGGTGTAATTAGAAATACTAATGGCTATTAATTCTAATGAACAAAATATAAGAAAGATTACTATAGCACCAATGATGGATTGGACAGATCGTCATTATCGCTATTTTATGCGTCTTATTTCAAAATATTGCATGCTTTATACTGAAATGGTCACAACTGGCGCAATATTAAATAATAAAGATGACAAACGTTTTTTAGCTTATGATACTTGTGAACACCCAATCACACTTCAATTAGGTGGCAATAATATAAACGATCTAGTTGAATGCACAAAAATAGCCGAAGATCATGGTTATGATGAAGTCAATTTAAATGTAGGCTGTCCTAGTGATCGAGTATCTTCAGGAGAATTTGGTTTATCGTTAATGGCTAAACCTCAACTCGTTGCAGAATGTATTGATGCGATGAAACAAGCTGTATCAATTCCAATTTCAGTTAAAATGCGCACAGGTTTTGATCATGAGGACAGCTTTGAGCAATTACATCATTTTGTTGATTTATTAAATCAAATAAATATTAACTATATCTGTATTCATGCACGCAAAGGCTGGCTGCGCGGATTAAGCCCTAAAGAAAATCGAACCGTTCCACCACTTAACTATGATACCGTTTATCAAATTAAACAACTCTACCCTCACCTACCAATTGGTATTAATGGTGGTATTACAACACTAACAGAAGCTGAAAATCACCTTCAATCCGTTGATAGTGTTATGATTGGTAGAGCTGCTTATAATACACCTTATTTATTTTCAGATGTTGATCAACGTTTTTATAATGAACATGCACATATACCTGAGCGTATGGAAATCATGGAAAACTTCTTTCCTTATGTTGAGAAAGAATTACAAAATGGTACAAGGTTGCACCATATTACCCGACATATTTTAGGCTTATTTCAGGGCATTCCTGGTGCAAGAGCATTTAGACGATACTTAAGTGAACATGCACCAACAGTTAGTGATATTGCAATTCTTAAAAATGCATTAAATTTAATTTCAGGGGAAGATGTTGCATGATTTTACATATACTTAACTCAACATCACAAAAAGCATTAAACAACTTAGAAAGTGTAATTAATCACAATGATGCACTTATTTTAATAGAAGATGCAATATACCTACCTTACTTTTACACTGATTTATTAAAGCCTTTTAAAGAATTTTCTATTTATCTTTTAGATAGTGATGCAAAAGCACGCGGAATTAATCAAGAGTTAAACTGTGATATTTTTTCTTTTGTACTGGCGGATTACGCCCAATTTGTAATACTTTGTTGTCAATATGATAAAACGATTAGCTGGTGTAAGTAACTACTTCTTTAAAAAGAATATCTAAAAATATCCTACTTACTTTTTAATTTTTTTAAAGTATTAATTTCATAAAACTTTTCAAGTTAAATCAATGAAATATTTCTAAGTTTTATTAATAGCTATATATTTAGTATCATAATTATATGACATTTTATAATCATACAAACTTTATAAAAAGGAAAATAATGAAAAAGGAATATTTTTTGTATGCACTAGCAGGAATAGCAGCATCTTTGACAACTATTTACCTATATAAAAAACTAAATAAAAAAGAAAAACCTATTGATAACTTACTGATTACTTGTACTGATACCTTGCAGTTATCAAACTTCAAACAATTAGTTCTACTTGTTGAAGATGAATCATTTCATAAAAAATATCATAATCTTTTAAAATTATTCGAAGAACATAATAAAAATGATGCTTTTTTAATTAAACTTGAGGCTGATAAAAGAAATTTAATCAATATCAAAAATAATCCTATATTTAGATACTCATCTATGTTTAGAAGACCATATTTAACTCAAATGATCCATAATTTTTCACAAGAAATAAAACAAAATTCAATTGAAATTATGGCTTATTTAGATGATAAAATGTTTATGAATGATTTGAAAAATGAATTAAAAAAACAAGGTGTTTTATTTATCCCTTACACAACCAAATATTCTGTAATGAAAGCCTACCAACATATTTCAGATGAACTACAAAAACATAAATTTAAAGACTTAAACTTCTTATGCTGGTCACACGGTCATGGCACACCTTTTTATCATTTTGCTAATTTATCAGCCATACTTGTAAAAGATATATTAAACCAATTAAATGATCGTGATATTACGGCTAAAGTAATCTTACTGGGAAGCTGTTTTAGTGCATCTTTTCTAACTAACTTTTCTCAAGTGCAATCAGAAAAAAGTATTGTGCTATCTCATTCTGGGCCAAGTACAAATGATTATTTATCAACACTCACTTATTTCCTACTTAGAAAAAATTGGCTTCACTCAACTAACATAAATGATCAATACCAGCATTTATTAAAACTAAACCCAATCAATTACTCCGATGAAGATGAGTCTCAGTGTATTACAATTGGTGATCAAACGTTTACAGGAGATGTAATACAAAGACAACCACATATGTGTAATGATGATTTACTGATGATTAAATTGATTAATCAATTTAATCAAGCGCAGATTATTAACTTAAGCCAAAAAGAATTTGTAAATTTAGCAAATATAATGGTTAGTCAATTGTTTGAAGATGAACTATCTAAAAATGAATTATTATTTTATCAGCAGCAATCTTCTTCTACCCCGCAAAACCAAATGACTTGTTAACTGATAAAAAACTAAATTACTTTTTTAATCCATTCGAACATTTTGGCATAAAATATTTTTGGCGCTAACGGTTGGCAATGCCCTCCAGTTGCCTCTTGTTGCTTAAATTGATAGTATTCTTTTTCAACTGTTAATTGATCATAAAATTTTATAGCTTGTCCTTTTGATAAATATTCCTCTTCATTATCAAATACCATTGTAGAGGATGTGATATTCTTAATTTCATCATAAACATCATAGTCTTTTAATATTGAACAAAAATCTTTATAGCCATCAACACCATAACGCCATAATCTGCTATTAAACATAAATTTTAAATCTTTATCTGATGTTTGACTTAAAGTATCTTCAATCGCTTTATATAAGGGGATGTTGCCTGCTTTCCCTTTTAAAAATGAATTTTCTACATTATCTAGCATACCGTATTGTGCTGGATCTAATACGATTGCTTTTAATCTTTTCTCTTTTGTTGCTGCCTTTGCCGCTAAATAGCCACCAAAACTTTTTCCATAATAAATAATATTATTCATATCAATAGAAGCATAATTACTGAGTTGGTCTATGACTGTTTTGATCACTTCATCCCAATTAGGTGTAAATGGCGTGCCTTGTAATCGCAATACACTACCTTGACCAGGCCCTTCAAATGTTAAACAGTGATAACCTCTAATATAAGCTTCATAAGCAGTTGTAAATGCTTCTTCTTTGGTACCATCACCACCTGCACAATTAATAATAATGGGACGTTGAGTATTTAAATCCGGCTGTAAATATAAATAAGCTGGTAGATTAATATTTTTATAAGGTATATTAATAATTTCATAGTTTAAATTAGAAAATTTTAAAGCTTTATTAAAAGCAGTAATACTGCTTTCAAGCAATGAATCTATACGCTTATCAGAAGGATTATCTTCAAGGAAAAAATATGCAGCTCTATAATAAGTAGAAGCTCTTAAATAAGCACCATAAGCACTATTACGCTCATTTCTATCATCATAGAATACTGCAAGTTTATGTGTATCTTCAGCTAAAGTAAACCATGCGTCATACCATGTATTAAAGTTAGCTGAATTAAGCTTCTCAGTTATAGAAAAGCAATCACTTAATTCAGCTGCTTGATAGTTAATTTGCCCCAGAACTCGCACAAACTGTGCATTAAAAAGTTTTCCTTTAACAAACTCTATCACTTATTATTCTTCCTTAAAAATAAAGATAATGTTCAAATAAAACACCAAGGTAGCCTAAACCTCACAAACATCCGTTTGTGAAATTGCTTCTTTTGCATCTACATATTGATAATCTAAAGCTTCAGCTACTGCTTGGCATGTAATTTGGCCATGGTGCACATTTAAACCATTTCTTAAGTGTTCATCATTTAATAATGCTTTTTTATATCCTTGATTTGCAAGTTTAAGCACAAATGGTAATGTTGCATTATTAAGTGCTAAAGTAGAAGTTCTCGCAACTGCGCCTGGCATATTTGCTACACAGTAATGCACAACATCTTCTTCTACAAATGTAGGATCATCATGTGTAGTTGCCTTAGATGTTTCAAAACAACCACCTTGGTCAATTGCTACATCAACTAACACTGCACCTTTTTTCATCTTTTTAAGCATATCTCTAGTCACTAATTTTGGAGCTGCTGCGCCTGGAATTAATACTGCACCAACAACAAGTTCAGCATTTGTAACATAATGTTCAAGATTTTCCTGAGTAGAGTAAATTGTATTTAATTTAGGGCCAAAGTAATCATCCAATTCTTTTAAGCGATCTAGTGAACGCTCAAGAACCGTTACACGAGCTTCCATACCAATAGCCATACGAATAGCATTTAAACCAACAATACCACCACCAATGACAACCACATGTGCAGGCTCAACACCAGGGACACCACCTAATAATACACCACAGCCTCCTTGAGCTCTTTCAAGACAATGTGCGCCTGCCTGAATAGATAAACGCCCTGCAACTTCACTCATAGGTGTTAATAGCGGTAAACGACCAAATCTATCCGTTACTGTCTCATAAGCAATTGCAACAGAATTTGATTGAATTAGCAGTTCAGTTTGTTGTGGATCTGGTGCTAAGTGAAGATAAGTAAATAATATTTGCCCCTCTCTTAACATTTTACACTCATTAGGCTGAGGCTCTTTAACTTTAACAATCATTTCAGCACGTGAAAAAATCTCTGCTGCTGTATCAATAATTTCAGCACCTGCATCACGGTATAAATGATCATGAAAGCCAATTGCTTCACCTGCATTTTTTTCTATCATTACTTTATGTCCATGATGAACTAATTCACGTACACTTCCAGGTGTAAGACCAACACGGTATTCACGATTCTTAATTTCTTTGGGTACACCAATAATCATTGACATTATGCTCCTTACTGTTTAGTTAATGCATCATTTAAAATTGACACCTATTGTGCGATGAAGTTTAAACTTTGAAAAGAAAAATATAAACATATAGAAAAATCTTTTTTAAAACAGATAGATCAATGCTATTTTTTTGTGCAGTAGCGTTAAAATTGAATAAAAATTAGTTTATTTATTCAAACACTGAAACATCACCACTGCCATAACGTAAAATTTCATAAGGAGAAACGGATAAATCAATTACAGTAGTTGGCTCATAACCACAATAACCACAGTCTAAAATATAGTTTAAATCATTATTCAAATGCTCAGTAACATCTTCTGCATATATTAACGGTTCTTTTCCACCAGGCAATATTAGAGTTGTACTTAAAATAGGTTCACCTAATGTTTCACTTAATGCTAAAGGTATTGGGTGATCTGGAATCCGAATACCTACCGTTTTCTTTGATTTATTTAACATCAAAGTTGGTACTTTTGATGTAGCAGCTAAAATAAATGTATAGCTTCCAGGCGTTGAGCGCTTTAATAATCGATAAGTTGGATTATCTACTCGAGCATAAACTGATATTTCAGATAAATCTCGACAAATTAATGTAAAATTATGTTTATCATCCAATTTGCGAATTTTTTTGATTCTTTGTAATGGTTTTTTTAGTCCCATTTTGCAGCCTAGTGCATAGCCCGAATCAGTTGGATATGCAATGACAGCCCCTTCTTTTAAAGAGTCGGCTATCTCATCTAGTAACCTTTGTTGAGGTTTATTTGCATTAATTTCTATAAATTGACTCATGCAACTATCCTGAAAATCATTTACAATGCTTAATTAAAGAAAATGCATTGTAGCATTATATGAATAAGAATTAGAGGTAATTTATGAAGAAAGTGCTGTTTGATTTTTTCCCAGTTATTATATTTTTCATTTTTTTTAAACTTAAGAATATTTTTATTGCAACAGGTGCTTTGATGATTGCATCATGCATCCAAATTGGCTATCTATATTATAAATATAAAAAAATTGAAGCAAAGCATATAATCACACTTGTTTTAGTACTTGTCTTTGGCGGTGCAACAATTTACTTCCATGATGCACGGTTTATCCAATGGAAAGTGTCAATTATTAATTGGCTTTTTGGGGTTATCCTATTAGTGTCCCCTTATTTATTTAAAAAATCAGCAATGGAATATCTACTTGCAGATGATTTATCACTACCCAAAAAAGTTTGGACAAAGTTAAATCATATGTGGGCTATCTTCTTTATTATCATAGGTTTTTTAAATTTATATGTAATGTTTAACTTCTCTGAAGATGCCTGGGTTAACTTTAAAACATTTGGTCTTATGATACTAATTATAATTTTCTGTATAATTCAAAGTTTATTTCTTTATAAGCATATTGAACATAACAAAAAGTAGCTTAAAATGTCTGGTTATTTGATTTTTGTCATATTACATCATGCAAAGGATTTGCTAGTTATCAAAATTTGCTATATAACTGATGCAAATAATTTTTTCAAGGATGTGTGATATGGCAAAACGCTCAGTTACATTTTATGGGTTGCTCTTCTCTTCGATAAGTGCAATTTTAGGTTCAGGCTGGTTATTTTCAGCTTACTATACTAGTCAGTTGGCAGGACCAGCTGCGATGGTATCATGGATTATTGGTGGTGCGCTTGTAATTATTATCGCCTTTGTATTTGCTGAATTATGTTCAATGATACCGATTACAGGTTCTAGCACTAGGATTCCCCACTTTACTCATGGTACTTTAGTCAGCTATACATTTGCTTGGTTAATATGGTTATCATATTTAACTTTAGTACCAACTGAAGTTCAGGCAATGATTCAATATTTAGCCTTTTATTATCCAACGCTGTTAAATTCAGATGCCTCTTTAACAACTTCAGGTTTTGAAATAGCCGCTGTTTTATTACTATTTGTTTCTATTATTAATGTCTATTCATTACGCTGGCTAGTTAGAGTAAATAGTTTTTTAACTGTGATTAAAATTATTATTCCATTGGCAATTAGTGCTGTTTTACTTTATTTCTTCTTCTCATTTGACCAAGTAACACACCCAGCTAATACAAATTTTGCGCCATTTGGTTTTACTGGTATTTTTGCTGCAATTTCTTCAGGGGGAATTGTTTTTGCATTTAATGGCTTTAAAGTTGCAGCTGAAATGGCAGGTGAAGCTAAGCGACCTAAAGTTACAGTACCTTTAGCTATTGTTGGTTCAGTAGTTGTTTGTGTTTTAGTTTATTTATTACTGCAATCAGCATTCTTATCAGCCTTACCCAATAATATTTTAAGTAATGGTTGGGAGCATTTAAATATTAAAGATCAATTTGGCCCCTTTGCAACCATTGCAAAAATAAATAACTTAAATCCATTATTAATCTTAATATTTATCGGCGCTATAATTGGCCCATTTGCTGCAGCTTTAATGTATGCAAATAGTGCAGCAAGATCATTATATGGCATGAGTAGCAATGGTTATTTGCCTTCTATCTTTATGAAAGTATCACCTGAAGGTAATCCAGTCTTTGCAATTATTGTTAACTTCTTTTTAGGACTTTTATTTTTTGCGCCATTACCTGGTTGGAATAGTATGGCTTCTTTTTTAACTTCTTTAATGGCGTTAACATACTCTATTGCACCAATTAGTCTTTATACACTAAGAAAGCGCTTACCTGATTACCCACGTCCATTTAAATTAATTATTGGCAGAATTTGGTCATTAGCAGCATTATATGCTTGTACAGTAATGGTTTATTGGAGTGGCTGGCATATTGTATCAAAGGCTGGCTTTGTTATCATAGCAGGCCTTGTCATACTATGCATTCATCAATTATTAAAACGAAACAATCATAAAAAATTAAAATGGAATGTATATGAATCAATTTGGTTGTGGATTTACTTTATTGGTATTACGCTAATCTCTTATTTAGGTAATTATGGTGAAGGTTCGTTACATTATTTAAGCCAAACACAAGTTTATTTAGTTACATTAGTTTTATGCATAGTTTCATTACATTTAGCATATAAAATGAGTTTAAAATCTAAAGTTATTCAAGAACAAATTGAAGCAAATATTGCATCACAAAAATCAGTTGATGAATATTTAGAAAAACATTTAAAAGTCGGCAAATTTAAAAAGTCACGGGCTTAAAAGTGATAATTATTCGGAGTGTAGAGCCATTTTATTTCCTTCACTATCTAAAATAACAGCTCGATATCCATACTCTCCTAACGCTTGAACTTCTTCTATTACTGTACCACCATATTCTTCAACTTGATCTAGTGCATCTTCAATTCTACCATTGACATTTAGATAAATTAAAACACCGTGTTCAGCACTAATTGCATTCTCTTGCGGCATTAGACACGCGCCATTACCTTTATCATGATAGAAAACTGCTAAATCATTGCCTTCAAAACTCATTATTTCAATATCAACATCTAAAACTCGTTGATAAAATTCACATGCTCGCTTTAAATCAGCAACGGGTATATCACACCAAACAACATAATTAGACGCTATGTTTGTTTCAGACATTAGATTCGCTCCTTTTTTACTCCATACTATGAAGCGTAGCGAATAATGTCGTATTTAACAATTTAATTATAACTGATACTTTAAATTTTAAATTACATCACTACACATATCTGTTTTTGATTTGGTTTAGGTTGATGATTATTAAACAGTTTTGGGGTATCTTGTTGTTGCTTTTCTTTTTCTATAAGCAGCTTGTTTTCTTCAATTTCTGGTAAACATGCTATTGGTTGCTGTATAGGAAAGGCTGAATTCCTCAATTTATCATGATCAATAAGATGGGCACATTCAGTAGGAAAATCTTGCCAACAACTAAATTGACTAGATATACTTTGAATGATTGTACGAACATTATCTGCTTGACCATTATTTCTAAGCTCGTCAATATGGCTTATTTTATCTGGTAGATTAACTACCAATTGTATATCTGCCCATGGGTCTGATAAAACAACATTACCTTCCTCATTCCTTGATACAACAAAATCATGTGAGCTACCTAATGAGAACACACGTGACTCTATACCTATTTCATTTAATCTATCAGCTAATAAAGAAGCTTGTACAGTACAGTTTGCATAACTTAAGCTTTTAATTTTTTCATGATAATCACTTACAGATACGCTACCTTTTCTATACTCAATTCCTGTATCATCATAATAATTAAATAATGTAAACATAAACATCTGTTTATCTTGATGTTCAGCAAAAATTTCAGGATCCATTCCTCTCTCAAGCACTTGAGTTAAGCATTGTTGATAGCGATCTATTTCCATAGTCATTTCATCTTGATTAAGTAAATCAATACTCTCTATAGCACTTTGCAGCAATTTATTAAAATTAGTTTTGTATTGTATTAATCTTTCATGGTTTGGGAAGTTACTAGTATCCATTTCAGCTCCAGTCCTACTCAAATTAAAAGATTTAACAATTTCTTTTCTTTGTTGATCGATTAAATCATAAATTTTTGGCATAGACGCAACCTCCGATTAAAAAATACTTGATTATTTTAAATTTACATAATTATATGCTAACGTCAACTCCTAATTTTTATAAAATTTAGAAAGCCTAAAATTTACTGTTAAAAATAACTGTGAATTTATACTATTCAGGCAAAGGAATAAATTCACTATTATCATTTGGTATTAGCGAAAATTTCATATTTTTCCAATCAGATTTAGCTTTTTCAATACGCTCTTTGCGACTTGAGATAAAGTTCCATTCGATATAACGATGACCTAGCTTATCACCACCAATTAATACAACTAATGCTGATGTTACTGCTAAAATATCATTGATGGTATTTTCTTTGAAAATAACCATTTCATTAGAACTAACTAATTGATTATCAATTTTAACTTCTCCGGATACCACATACACTGCTAACTCTTCTACTTGTGGAAGATATAAAATTTTATCTTCAGGAATTTGAGCTTCAGCATATAGCGTTTTAGAAAATGTCTTCACCGGTGATTTAGCGCCGTAGGCTTGACCAATCATAACACGTATCGGAATATCATTTTCTACTAATTTAGGTAATTCACTAGCTGAATAGTGATGAAATGAAGGATCAATTTCTTCAAAACTTTCTGGTAATGCATGCCAAAGTTGTAAACCATGTAACTTATGATTAGAGTTTTTTATAATCTCTCTTTCTCGCTCTGAATGAACAATTCCTTTACCTGCAATCATTAAGTTAATATCACCTGGGTAAATACTTTGTTGATTACCTAAAGAATCTTGATGAAAAATCTCACCTTCAAATAAATAAGTCACTGTTGCTAAATTTATATGAGGATGAGGCCTTACATTAATACCCTCACCAGGAGAAAAATTTACTGGTCCAAAATGATCAAAGAAAATCCATGGGCCAATCATTAATTGATTACGACTTGGTAATAGCCTTTTAACGCTGAACCCTCCTAGGTTCTTTTCTTTTGGTTTAATAATTTGTTTGATCATAGAAGTACACTTTTAAATTAACAATTTTAATTTTTATTATAGATATAATTTTTAATCATTTATCTAAATGGTATAAATAATTTTATTTCAAGATCAAGGATAGAAAGCATTGCTTTTTATATTTAAATATTGATAATAGCAATCTTGTTGATATTAACATATAAGAGCTATTTGCCATGAAATATAATATTAGAATTACAAATTATATCTATTTGAATGAGTTATTAAAAAAAAATCAAGAAGCTAATAAAAATAGTCTAGATAAATTATATGAAATTAGTTTTTGTGACAAAAATTTTTTAATTTCACTTAATCTGCTAAATATACTTAAAAGCGTAGCACTCACGATAGAATTAAATGGTAAAATATTTATTAATCAAGCGGATATAAACTATAAATGTTTTAGTATAAACATTGGAGATGCACTTGAAAGCCATGGTTATTTTCATTCATATGGTGATACACCTGAACATTTATTTCATCAAAATGACTTAAGACAATCACAAGAAAGTTTGCTTACTCATTGCCAAACAGAAATGAATTCAGTATATTAAAATTTGACTCTAAGTTATTATTTAGCTATATTTCTTTTCAAATAATTAAATATTACTGCTCTAGTGACAGAAACAGAACTTATTCAGCTTTGGCAACTAATCAAAGAAAAATCGCGATCACTTGGATTTTCAAATATTAGTATAACTGATTGTGATTTAAGCCGATATGTAATTCATTTTAATAACTGGTTGAGTCAAAACTACCATGGTAGTATGAATTATATGACCAACCACTATGAAAAACGCATTCACCCAGAGCAACTAGTTGAAGGAACTCAACGTGTTATTGTTGTTACTGTCCCCTATTTAACAGAAAAATATGATCTTAAAGAAACAATAACTAATTTAAATAGTCCATCAGAACAAGCAATGATTTCACGTTATGCTTGGGGGCGAGATTATCACAAAGTGATACGTAAACGTTTAGGAAAATTAGCTGAATATATTAGTTCTTTCTTTCCTAATCACCATTATCGAGCATTTACTGATAGTGCGCCGGTATTAGAAAAACCATTAGCTGAAAAAGCTGGCTTAGGTTCCACCGGCAAGCATAGTAATATTTTAAATAAACAAGGTTCATGGTTTTTTTTAGGGGAATTATATACCAATATCCCATTTAAAGCAGAGAATGTAACTGAGCCTGAAGACTTATGTGGTAAATGCAAAGCATGTATTAGTATCTGCCCAACCAATGCAATCGTTGCACCTAAAGTAGTTAATGCCAGTCGTTGTATTTCATATTTAACGATTGAAAATAAAGGCCCTATTCCTATTGAATTTAGGAAAGCAATTGGAAATAGAGTTTATGGCTGTGATGATTGTCAATTAGCCTGTCCTTGGAACCGCTATGCTAAATTAACAACCATTGAAGATTTTAAAATGCGTCATAACTTTAACCAAATTAGCTTATTAGAAGTCTTTCAATGGGATGAGAAAACATTTTTGAAAAAGACAGAAGGCTCAGCAATGCGCAGAGTTGGTTATTTATCTTGGTTGAGAAATGTCGCAGTTGCACTAGGTAATGCATCTTATAACCCTGAAATTATTAAAGCTTTAGAAAGTAAAAAGACGTTAATTTCAGATAAAATGGTACTTGAACATATTAATTGGGCAATAAAGCAGCAAAATATATAAAATTTATATTTTATGGTTTGTATATAACTTTTCCTATTAAAAATTCACCATAGAGTCCTAATATTATTTTTTATGAATTTTCACGTATAAAATATGCAACACATGGATCTAAAACACGATAGTGCTGATTTTCATCCCGATAAATTAAATCTATCTTCATTAGCGCATCTAATGATTTTTGCACCGTTGATGTACCTAGTTTAGTTTTTTGTACAAAACTTTGCCCTAGCGGCTCAGAAGTTGGATTTAAAGCTAATGCAAATAATAGTTTACGACGTGTTAAAGACAGTTGACTTAAATCTTGTGCAATCCATGAACTTTGCTTTTCTGTAAAATCAATCCATGCTTTTTGAATGGATGATAGTGTTGGTGCTTTATCTTCACACCATACTTTTCTGCATAATGCATTAACATAATAAGGATGATGCTCCGTTAAATCTAATATTTCATCAATAACATCATTATCTAAAGTTACACCCCACTCTGAAATAGCTGCATTTTGTAAAAACTGAAAATAAGAATCTTTTGAAATTCGATATATTTCCATTAAATCACATAAATGATATAACGGCCTATTTTTACTGCTAAACATCTCATTAAGCAAATGCCTTATACTACCACAGAAAATGTAACTGACATGATTACTACGCTCAACAGCATGACGTATTGCCGCTTCAACAGCATGGTTTTCTGTTAACTGACCAATTTGTTGAAACTCATCAAAGATTAAAACACAAGACTTATCTGTTTCTCTAGCTAAATGATCTAAAGATAACAACATCTCAGAAATGCTTTTATCACTTGACTGTTTAGAGCTAATTTCAATCTTTGTACCAAAAACATTAAACATCAGTTTAGGCTGATATTCTCTTAATTTATTAATAATTTTAATTAGCTTACTTTCAGCAGTTGAGACCAGTTCTGAAGCAATTTTTGAAACGCCTTCACTAATCACTTTTGTCACATCATCTTGACTTAAAACGAAGAAAAAATCTAAATGTGCACCAGCAATTTTAGATTCATGTAATACTTGAGTTACTAATGACGTTTTTCCATATCTTCTAGGTGCAACCAAAACGATATTTTCATGAGCTTCAATATTTTTTTTCAACATTGAACGTTCGTTCAGTCTATTGCAGAATGCTTTTCCTGTTGCAATTCCTTGAGGAAACCATTGAACCATATATTATTACCTTCTTTGTATTATACTAGTAGTGTAATACAAACTATATAATTAAGCGACTTATTTATTAATTATATCCATATTTAAGGCAAGTTACCTATTATAAAAAATCTTCTAAATGATTACGAGCAAAATTAATTAAATCTGACTTTGTTGTTAACGATAATTTATCTTTAATATGATTTAAATGTGTCTCTATTGTTCTAGGAGAAATATTAAAGTTTTTAGCAATTTCCTTCATAGTAAAACCTTTACCAATTTCATACAAACAATCTAATTCTCTTGCTGTCAAACGAATACCATGATACTGCCCTTCTAAATTAAAAGCTTTAATTTTTGTTTGATTGAGAAACTGATTAAAACGTTGATTATCATTATCAATTTGGTGTTTAACATTTTCTTGAATCAAATAAGGGGTAATCAGTAACTTTTCTTTTTCTAACTGGAGGTTTGGTACTAATTCATTTTTAAAATAAGTAATAAAGCGCCTAAGTAATTTTAAATGGTTGATATAAAAATTCATCATATGACAGTTACTTTCTATCACCCCAAATTGAAACATTTCAAGGTAATGATCATTACTTGAATTAATCCAAGCAATAATATGATCAATATTAAATTCAGTAGATCTTAATTCATTAATCTTCTTAGTCTCAAAATAGTCAAATAAATAAAATGCATTATCTTTTATCTGATCCCATCTAGTTGCGTAAATAACACTATCTTCATAGAGGTCGTGTTTTGTATAGTAATTTATCCAATCATAGCGGTTACTACATTTCAATTCATTACCATTATCATAACGCACATAATAAAGAAAATAATCGGCATCTATTAACTGAAGCAATTGAGTTGTTTTAACAATCACTTCACTATTTTGTGCACTTAAATGTACATCAATTGAATCTGTAGCCATCCGTAATTTTTACTGATTTATTTAATCCATTTTACGGCTATATTACATCTAAATAATTAATATGAGGAGTAAAAATCATGAATAACATAAAAATAACAACATCTCATCCCACTATTGTACCTCAGTATGAATTTTGGGGATTAGGTAAATTATTAACTAAACCTAAGTGTGAGCCACTCAATACAATATCAGACGATTTTTTAAATATTGCTAATCAATTTGTTAATGATGATAACTTTAAGTTATCAACAATAAAGTTTGTTTCTTTTAACACTGATTGTCAAAAGCTAAATGCTATATTAATAAGATATTCCAAACAACCTGAGCATTTAAATGCGGAACATATCAGCATTTTAATTAATCAGTCAACCCATCAACTACTTGGTTTAACTAAACAAATAAAACAATCTCAAAATAAATTACCAACACATAAGCTAGCTTATGAAAAAGCTATCGTTTTTTTAAATCAATATGCTCATGACTTAGTTGCCGAAAAGCCTATATTAAATTTACCAAGTTGCAATTCTGATCAAAGACTAGAATTTAACCCTGTGATTGTAATTGATAATATTCAATTACATTGGATAGACCAACATCAAGAAATAATTACCATTGATAATAAAAAATGCATTATTAATGGTTTAAAAATAAAATGCTATATACCTAAGATTGATCGCTGGGCATGGGTTATTGTAGATTACTATGGTAATATCATAACCTTTGAACGAAATATACATTGGGATTTTAATAAGCATCAACGTTTAACACCCATGTGGCTACATGACCAATGGTTAGTTAATCATAAGCTAGGTTAAATTTTATCATAATTTTACATTTAAAGCATTTTCAAGATAAATATAAAATTCTATCATATTGCTTCTTATTTCAGTTTAACCATGATGAGATATTATGAAAATAAATGTTGAGAATTTAAATATATCTAAACTTGAGAAAAGCCTAAAAAACTTAAAGTTTTTAATTGAACATAATCGCTACAGTCGCGTAAATACAATTTATACAGATCAAAGTATAGAAAGCATAAAGGAAATTTTAAGCGAACTTAATCATTATCGCTTTCCAGACAAAATGATCTGGTTACCATTAGGTAGACACTTTGTTATGGGATGAATTATCATCTTATCAACAAACCAGGAGAACTTTATGACAACTAGAAAACGTCATTCTTATGATGCTGAATTTAAACGTAATGCAGCATCGTTATATGTTAATGGTAAAAAAAGCTTATCAGAATTAACAAAGCAATTAGGAGTAGCAGAATCTACTTTATACAACTGGGTTAGTGAGTATCGTCAACGAGGAGATGAAAGCTTTAAACCCAAAGAACTCTCGGCACAAGAAAAAGAATTACTTGCGCTTAAAAAGCAATTAGCTGATGTTAGCATGGAGCGTGATATATTAAAAAAGGCGTTAACCATTTTCTCAAAGAAAAAGTAAAAAGAGCCGAGCTTTATGAATTTATTAATTTGTATCGGCGAGATTTCTCAATTGAGAGAATGGCAAAGATTTTTGGTGTTAGTCGTAGCGCTTACTATCAGTACAGTCGTGGTAACTTGTCTAAGAAAGAGATAATAAATAGCCAGTTACGCCCTCTGTTAATCAAAGCATTCATAAACTCAAAGGGAGAATATGGCACAAGGCGGTTACAGCTTTTACTTAGACGACTAGATATCTATGTCGGTCGTAAACGTATTGCTAAGCTAATGAAAGAATTGGGGCTTTATGCTAAAGCAAGAAGAAAGTTTAAGGTAACCACCAATCAAAGTAAAAGACCTTATTATGTTGCACCTAATTTGTTAAAACAAAAATTCATGGTAGAAGCTCCTAATGAGGTATGGGTGAGTGATATCACTTATGTGCCAACTAATGAAGGATGGTTATATGTAGCAACTGTTGTTGACTTATTTTCAAGGAAAGTTGTTGGCTTGGCTATGAGTCAGCGTATTACAGCTGATTTAGTTTTAAGGGCAGTTAATCAAGCAGTTAAAAGGCGACAGCCTGATTCAGGGTTGATATTACACTCTGATAGGGGATCTCAATATACAAGCCGAGTTTATCATCAATTAACTAAAAAGCATCGAATTAGATTAAGCATGAGTAGTACGGTTAACTGCTATGACAATGCTGTAGCTGAAAGTTTTTTCCATACTTTGAAATTAGCAGTTGTACATGATCAGAAATACCAAACTAGGAATCAAGCAATGCGCTGTATCTTTGAATATGTTGAAGTTTTTTATAACCGCCAAAGGATGCACTCAACGTTAAACTATTTATCACCAGAGGAGTTTGAAAGAAATTATTTTAATCAACCACAATATCCCATAGCCAAGTGTCTAGTAAAAGGTTGACAGATCAAAACAATAGAAATTAAAAACCCACAAAACTTTGTAAATTTTTATCAGTTATTTAATCTACTAGAAACAAAACAATGCCCTGATATGATTGAAATGTTTATGTTTCGACAGTATATAGATAGTAAAAAAGATCTCATACCTATAATAAACTTAACCAATCAAAGTCACCTTATAAATAAATCAAGTATAGATAACTTATCAAATAATCCATATATTAATAGTAATAGAGAAGCAGGATATATAGCTATTAGAGAGAAAATTTATAAAGAAATGAAGGAAAGTTCATATGGGCAACCTCCTCAGTTAATGAGCTTTCCAAAACAGGAAGAAGAAAGCTCAGGTCTTGATTATTAATACTTACAAAAGTCTATTTTTTATCTTTCTACTCAATAAACCAACCATGACTTGCAATAATTGACTGCCCCGTCAGTGCATTACTATTAAAACTTCCAAAGAAAATAGCACATTCAGCAATATCTTTTACAGATGTAAACTCACCATCAACTGTATTTTTTAACATCACATCTTTAATAACTTCATCTTCAGTAATAGTTAATTCACTTGCTAATTGAGGAATTTGTTTTTCTACTAATGGGGTTCTAACAAAACCTGGACAAATAACATTAGCACGAACATTGTATTTTGCACCCTCTTTAGCAACGACGCGACATAAGCCAAGTAATCCATGTTTAGCAGTTACATAAGGGGCTTTAAATTCAGAAGCTTCTTTAGAATGGACTGATCCCATATAAATAATACTACCGTTATTATTTTGATACATATACTTCAAACATGCTTTAGTTATTAAAAATGCTCCATCTAAGTGAAGAGATAGCATTAATTTCCATTTTTCATAAGTAAGTTGCTCAATAGGTGAAATATATTGAATACCTGCATTGCTAATTAAGATATCAATATGTTTATATTGATTAATTACTTCTTCAACAGCATTATGAACTTGTTCTTCATTTGTAACATCCATTGCAACTGCATGTGCTTGACCACCAGATGTTTTAATTTCAGATACAACAGTGTTTGCTGTTTTAAAATCTATATCAGCAATAATAACAATAGCCCCTTCTTTAGCATATGCAAATGCAATTTCTTTGCCTATCCCACTAGCAGCACCTGTAATAATAGATACTTTATCCTTCAAACGCATTTTTCTAATTTCCTAAAGTTAATATTGCTAACGTGTTAAATTGAAAAAGAAAAAAACGCTATCTAACCTTTTTCTCAATTAGTTCAATTTGATAACCATTAGGATCTTTGACAAATGCAATAATACTACTACCTCCCTTAACTGGGCCAGCTTCTCTTGTAACAACACCACCTTGATGTTTTATCCTTTCACAGCTTTCATAAACATCATCAACCTCCACACATAAATGGCCAAAGGCATCACCATGATTATACTCTGATTTATCCCAATTATATGTTAATTCAATTGCTGTAACTGAATTAACATCATCTCCATAACCAATAAAAGCTAATGTATAGCGGTACGCTTGATTATCAGTCTTCTTTAACAATTGCATACCGAATATATTTTGATAAAAATCAATTGATTCATCTAAATTATTAACTCTAATCATAATATGTGCTAATCGCATGGTATTTCCTTATTTTTATGGTTTATATATAACTTATTATTTAACTCTTAGCCGATAAATTAGCCAACCAATTACAAGAAAGATTGTAGGGCCTAATATTAACTCTAATTCATAAATAAAAATATCATAGGTTGTTGTTAAACTATGTGGTGGCTGAAAGCTAAAAATAATCCCAAGTGTAGTTGATAAGAAAACTAATATGCCATAGATATATCTGCGCTTACTACTATTTAGTTTAATATATGCAATTACAAGATATAGATAAGGTATAAAATACAATACCGTTGCCATTAAAATTAATGCTTGGTACATCGCATTCACTGTCGGTAAAAAATTAGTTAATAAAACTATAATTGTTACTAAAATCCCCATAAAAATCAGTGCGTTTCTTGGTGCATTATATTTGTTAGTTTTGTGCAACCAGTCTGGCAAAACATCTTTAGGTGTGCATTTAAAAAACATAATTACAGGCGCTAAAAGCCAAATACTAACAGCAGCAAATTCAGCAAAAGTTAATAAAAAGGACATTAATTTTGCAAACCACTCAATATTAAATTCATGACCAACAATATTAAATGCTTGCATTAACCCTGCAGCACTTTCTATATGAGATGGAGATGCAACTAAATTTAATGCAACTGTTCCTAAAATATATAAGCCAAATAAGATAAAAGCTGATAGCATTAGTCCATAATAAAGTGTTTTTTTAGCATCTTTTACTGAGTTAGCAAATGTTGGAATAATCTCAATACCCGCCATAGCAAACATAATAATCGTTAGTGTTGATAGGTTTTCAAAAATACTACCATGCGGTGCTAGGTTAGCTACTGAAAAGTCAGTTGCACTCTTACCACTAATAAAATAAGCGGCAAAGCCTAAAATAATAATTGCAATTGCAGGAATAAACGAACCAACAATACCACCAATATCAACTAAATATTTATTTGCTCGTATACCATAAAAGCTAATAATCGTAATCAACCAAAACGCCCCTAATACCATAAAGGTAATGTAATAATGATTACTAATTAAATTAGGTTTTCCAATAAAATAAGCAAAATTCGTTGCTAAAAAAATTAACACTGCTGGATAATAAAAAATTGTGTTAATCCAGTATAACCAAGCAACCATAAACCCTGCTTGATCACCTAATGCCCTTTTAGTCCAAGCATACATACCACCTTCATCTGGGTGACTCTTTGATAGTTGAACAGCAATAATAACTAAAGGAACAAAAAACACAATCGCACCTAAAATCCAAAAAAATATAGCTGAAGCACCTAAGCCTGCGGCAACTGGTATCCATCGAATACCAAAATTGGCAGTAACAGCCATAATGGTTACATCTTTAAAATCAAGTACTTTGTTGCTTGCTTGCATGGTATATCCAAAATATAAATATTGATTTAAATTACATTGTAAAATTTGAAGTTAGCATAACATAAAGCAGTATCAGTTAATATCAGATGATTTAAGTTTGAGGCTTGACATAATAACTATTTCAACCGTATGATCATTTTTTAATTTGATTTATTTTAAAGGATTATTAAATGAGTTATCTTGATTTATTACATAACCGTTATGCTTGTAAAAAGTTTGATGAAACAAAGATAATCACTCCAGAAGATGAAAATATCATATTAGAGGCTGCTAGACTATCACCTTCTTCTTTTGGGCTTGAGCCATGGAAATTAGTCGTTGTACACAATAAAGAATTAAGAAAAAAATTATTACCAGCATGCTGGAACCAACCTCAGATAACTACTAGTAACTTTCTTGTTGTCATCTTAAGTCGTGCATCTCATAACTTCAGAGGACCAACTGATTATATTAAACAAAAAGTAGCTGCTAAAGGTTTTCCTGATGAAATGCAAGAAGGCTATATTGATGTTATAGGTAACTTTATTATGGGTGTAGAAACCAATGAATGGGCAAAACGCCAATGCTATATTGCACTTTCTAATATGATCAATGCTGCAACATCACTTGGTATTAATAGTTGCCCGCTTGAAGGCTTTGAGCCTGAAAATGTCACTAAAATTTTAGAAAATGAAAAAAATCTTAATCTTGATGATTTTAATGTTTGTGTTTTATGTGCATTTGGCTATAGTGCTATGGAAAAACCACAACAACAATTTAGATCTAATCAAGAAGATGTAATTGAAAAGATTATTTAATAATTACTTTATCGTAGATATTTTTATGGTTTATATATAACTTATTTAAAACAATAATCATTCAAATCAATCACAAACTTTCTCTATTAATGATTACACAGGCCCTGCTGGCCCAATCGCTGTATTACTTTTTGCTTTATTAGCATCCATCGATTGTTCATTAGAAGATAAATCATTATTATCATTAGCAACCGAAGTTTGCTTCATTGAGGAATCACTAGCATACTGATCATCCTTATTTGAAGGTACAATTGAATATGCTTCTATAACTTTATGAACACCAGATACCTGACTCGCTACAGTTGATGCTTCTTTAGCTTCTGATTTTGTTACCGCCCCCATCATATAAACAATGCCTTGTTCAGTAACTACTTTATATTTAAAACTATTTATTCCATTTGCAATTAAGCTTGATATAACAGAAGTTGTAATTAAACTATCTGATGCGTAGGTACCAACACTCACAGACGGACCTACAGTTAATTGATTATAAACAATTTGAACACCAGCTAAATTAGCAATTTTATTTGCTAAAGAAGTTTGAATCGCCTCTGTTGGTACCTGTCCTAGTAATAAAACAATTCTATTAAATACAATAATTTCAACATTGGAATTATTCTTGAGTGCTGGATAGTCTTTTAATAAATCAATTGCATTGATTTTAATTTGCATATCTGATGCTTGTGTTTTAACAGGTACACTATTAGCACCAGCTGCTGTACCAATTGCAGCACCTGAAGCACCCGCAACAACTGCAGGAGCGCAGCCACTAATTGCAGTTAAAGCCACACTACCAATTACTGTTAGAATAATAAATTGAGTCTTATTAAACATATTCACATAAACTACCTTTTAATTGATTTCCGTATTAACTGAATATATAGATTATTCTCTTATGATCAGCCCTGTGAATCAAGTTTATTGTTTTGATTTTAACATCCTTATTAAAAAACGTGCTGGATGAGTTGATTCAATTAAATTATAAGGAAATATACAAGATGAATCAGTTAGTATATTCGTTAAGATTTTTGCACTAATTAAGGATGATGCTAAACCTTTTGAACCAAAGCCGCTGGCAATATACAATCCATCGTTTAACTGAGGTTGATCTAATTGCCACCATGGGGTGCCTTTTGCTAAATGATATTGATATAAACTGTTATATTCTCCATAATCTGGCACTCGCCCTACTAAAGGCATATGATCAGATGTTACACAGCGCATAGATACTCTTGAACTTAAAATATCAACCATGCGCTTATCAATACCAAGCTTATCTAGTAAAGAAAGGTTTAACTGATCATCATGCTCTCTTACTTCTAATGCGTAATCTCCATTATCACGATAAGTTGCACCTAATACATAGAGACCATTAACACAATCTTTTACTATATAACCACCATTAGAAATCATAGTTTGACTATTTAAATCACCTTTTATACAAGTTATTTGTCCAACTGAAGCAAATACAGGTATATCTTTAGTTTGTTCAAAGTGTTTAATTGCGCCATAACCACCAGCAATAATAACTGCATCATATTTATAACTGCTATTTTGTGTTGCAACTTGCCAACTATTATCAATTTTATTTAAATTTACTACATCATGTTTCATCTTTATATCAACGTAATGATCCGCTAATTGTATCCATAACTGACATAATGATTTTGGATAAATTGAAAAACACTTTGGATAATAAAATGCTTTATGATTCATAGCTAAATTTGTTAAGCTCGCTACCTTATTTGAATCAGCTAATTGTATAATATCTGTATTTAATTGACGTTTATTGATTAATTTTTGATACCAGACTTCATCTATTTGTTGAATAACTTCTATTAGACCAGTCTGATTAAATTGAATCTGATCTTTATGCTGATTTAAAAACTGCTCTAAAAGAATAAAGCCTGTACTATGAAACTGATCTGAAGCATTATAATCAAGTGTTAAATAAGGTCTTACCATCCCTACTGGATTACCTGATGCACCTGATGCAATATCATCACTTTTTTCATAAATGCTAGACTTAATCTTTACTTTCGATAACTCATAAGCTAGTGCACATCCAGCTAAACCACCACCAATAATTGCAACATGATTTATTGTTTGTTTTTTCTGTTTTGGCATAAACCAAGGTTTAGTTTTAGGTAAAGGTTTTTTCTCTAGGTTATAACTGCCATAAAGCATTTCGCGTTTAAAGCCAAAGCCTTTATCTTTTAATACACTAAAACCACAAGTTTCTAACCCTTTGCGAACGATACTTGCTGCAGTAAAAGTAGCAAATGTTGTATTATTTTTACTTAATTTAGCAATCTCTTTAAATAACGAGTCTTTCCACATAGATTCATTTTTTGAAGGTGCAAAGCCATCTAAAAACCAAGCATCAACTTTTATATCCATTCGCTTAAATACATCTAAAGCATCACCTAACAATAAAACTAAGGTAATATTATCAGCTATTTGTATTGTGAAGTTACCTTCATAAAGGGTATTTGGATAACCTTTAATTAATTGATTTGATAGTTTATTTAATTGGAGCCAAAGTGATAATGCTTGCTCCAAGTCTTTTTTAGTCAGTGGATATTTTTCTACTGAGTAATAAATTAATTTTGATGTTTTAGCTACTGTTTGTTGCCATAATTTAGCTGTAGCTAGAAAATTTAAACCTGTGCCAAACCCAGTTTCAGCTATTACAAATTGATCATCGCACGCTAGAAAACGCGCTTTTAAAAAGTTATGCTGTATAAATACATATTCAGTTTCTTCTATACCACCTGATTTAGAGAAATAAATATCATCAAATTGTTGCGAAATTGGCTCACCTGATGCTTGCCAATTAATTTTTGCTGGTTTCAAGTTCTACTCATATAAACATAAAAGTTAATTTTGATAAATTATAATATAAATAAGCAATATTGATAAGGTTTTGGGTATATTTAACAGATTACGCAACCATTAGATTCTTTATTACTAGATTGACTAGCTTTTGGTTTTTCAGCTTCAATTGCTTTTATTGTAAAGTGGTGTGGTGGAGATTGTATATTTAAATTTGTAGGGTTTTCATATTTAAATTTGGCTTCAGATATAACTTGTTTTGCTTTATCTACTTCTTCTAATGAAAATGTATCAAGAAACTTTTGGGCCTTATGAACCTCTTCATTATATGAAACAAACATATTTTTATTGCTATCCCATAATTTTAAATTCTCTTTCATTTTATCCATTGGATATACATAGCCATGCTGAGTATCAAAAATATAAGATTTACCTTTTGATTCAAAAGTTAATACGACATGCTGTTGAGACCCATCTTCATTTGCTAATGATAAAATATTGGTATCCAAACCTTTTTCTTTACAGCGGTAATGTGCATCCAAAGCAATACCACCACAGTTTTCTGCCCCAGTTACCTCCATTGCTAATAACCATCTGGCTGTCACATATAAATCACCAACTTCACCAAATTTATTTAATGAGTAAACTTCTTTTAGAGTGCTTTCAACTTTAAGGTGACTATCTGAGTCTTTTTCAGATGTTGAAGAGTAAGGTATTACATCTATTGACTCATCTAGAACGTTATCTAAAGTAGTATTAACTGTACTTTGAATTTTAATATTAGGAGCAAACATTGATTCATAAAAATTTCTTTTTTGAACTTCTTGAGATCTTGGCATCTGTACAACCCATATTAATTATTCTTATAAATGTAATTTTATTAATATATCATAAATTGAAAGAACGAACAAATATTAGTCAAAAATAGCAAAACTTTTAACTACTATGAAATTATGCAGATTGATCCTTTTGATGGTTTTTGATTTTGGTAGCTTTTTTGTTCTGATTTAAATATACCTAACGGTCTTGAAGGTCTAGGCTTTGAAGATAATTCTTTCTTAGCATTTTCCATAATAGCATTATACTTTAATAAATCATTCTGAATATCGTATTTTGCTGTATCAATTTGTTCTAATGAATATGATGTCGATAAAAATGGTTGAGATTTATGCTTTGCAGAATTATACGGAACAAAATGATCTTCATCACTATCCCATAATTTTAGTTTTTCTGTCATTGCATTAAAAGGATAAACATCACCATGCTGAACATCAAAGATATAAGATTTGCCTTTTGATTTAAAAGTTAATACAACATGTTGCTGAGACCCATCTTCATTTGCTAATGATAAAATATTTGTATTCAAACCTTTTTTCTTACAACGATAATGTGCATCTAATGCAATACCACCACAATTTTCTGCTTGAGTCTTTTCAATTGCTAATAACCATCTAGCTGTTGCATATATATCGCCTTCTGAACCAAATTTATTAAAAAAATGAATTTGCTTAACTGTTGCAGCAGCTCGACTATGTTCATACTCTCGATCAAATTGTTCTGTATATGATCGCCTTTTTAAAGTCGATGAATAAGGAATTGCTATAATCGACTCATTTAATACAGATAATAAAATATCTCTAACATCTTCCATGTCTTCTAGTTTAAGAATAGAGTCAATTAAATTATTTATATGAGTTTTACTTCGAGGCATGTTTGCAACCTATGTGACGCCAAATATTATATGTGATTATATTATCACTGATTTAATTATTAGTCAAAATCACATAAATGCTCATTAACTTTAACTTGCAATAATTCATCACTAAATTGAGACCCTTGTGGAAAAGACATCACAAAACCAATATCACCAAAGCTTGAACTTTGTGGAATTGATGCGTTCCATGCTTTAGGTCTAATCGTTAAAGTATTACCTTCTAAACTATACTGACCTCCCCACCCATTTGATAAAGTAGCTTGATCAGGTAAATTTGTTTTTATTGTCCAATTATTTATTTTTGAGTTGGATTGATTGGTTATATTTAATCGAATCGTTGCGCCTGTGGACCATTGATCTTTTTCAATTGATATAGCACAAATGGCACTATCATTATCTGAGTTATTATCATTACTGTTATCATTGGTTTCTCCTGTATTATTGTCTGTTTGGTCATTATTTTGACTATCATCAGTTATATTATCTTGTGAGTCATTACCGGTATTATCATCATTTGAATTTGTACCAGAGTTTGATGACTGGCCATTAATGCTACACAAATGATTAACTGAACCATTAATTAAAGTAACTTCTGATGGCAGAATAAAGCTACCAGAACCTTGATATCCAAAGTTAACAGATTCTTGATTGGATATATTTCGATTATAATTCATTGCTTCAACTAATGTTGATTGACCATTTTGAGTAAAAATAGCGTTCCAACTGTTTACCACCGAGGTAAGATTATTAGCCTGTAATACCCAATCAGTTAATGTTGAACCAGAAAAGTTAGTTAATTTAACTTGAATAACATGACCACCATTCCACTGACTATCAATAGTAAAATCAACATTACACACTACATTAGAATGATTAGTTGTATCACTATCTGAAGTATTATTATTATCTGTATCAGACTGTGTATCATCATTTTGATTCGCATTATCTTCTTGATTTTGGTCATCAGTAGTATCAGATGAGTCTGAAGAACTAGAAGCGTCATCTGTATTAGAATTATCATTATTATCTTCTTGTGAGTTATCATTTGTATTAGTCTCTTGTTCATTTGGTAATAAACCATAAACAAGCTGAGCATTTTCAAAGATAGTAATATGATTAACTTCAACTCGATTATTAGACTGATTAGCTAAATCAATACCAAAAGCTGACCAATCACTTGAAAAATCATGTCCAACATAACCTTCTGGCATCGTGATTCTAAATTGAATTTCACGACGATGCTCACTCTGCCCACCTGGTCTTAATAACCCATGATTACTTGAAGACAAAACTTTTAACTCAACATAATAAATACCTTCAGATTCATTATACGTTCTTAATCCAGGCATGATTGCACTGCCATCTAAATTGTTAATTCGTAATTGAACATCACTTGGATTAACACCACTTTGTATGTCATCTTTTAAATTAACATAATATCGCACTGTTAATTCTTCTGTTGCTCGTGCTGGATAAGCTGTTTTATTTTTAATAAATAATGAGTATTCTCTAAAATCTGCTCCCTGAGCATTAACTTTTGCTTCAACTGAGAACTCTAGACGCTTTTGCTCATCTGTTAGTGTTGGTGGAAAGTTATTTAGTGGCTGGCAACTAGTCATATTAAAGCATGCTTGATACATTCGCGCTAATGCACCTGTAAAGCCTGCATTATAATCCAATGCAACTTCATTTTTGATATAATCATCGCGGTTATCTTGATAACTTCCATCTTGTGAAGGGCCACCAACTAATGCACCATAAAGTGTATGTAAATTATCAACTGGATCGTGATTGATATTATTTGTATAAACACCAGAAGCTCCACGATGGTGAGGACGTAATGGCGGATTATTACCAAAACCGACAACATAGCTTCGACTCTGCTCATTATCACCTAACATATAATTAATTTGTGATTGTGCAAAATTTTCATATTTTGCTGCACTTGAATCATTTGCTTGTTGTAAGTAATCTGCAAAAATAAACGCTAATAAAGATGTGTTAGCACTATAACGTAAAGCCCCCCACTCTGAAAGCCACGCTAAACCTTGTGGTGTTTTATGTAAGCTATCAACCCAATAATCTAACCATTCTTTAGACTTATTAATATAAAATGATTTATTAGATGAGTTGCTGTACATAGCCAATAATATCAATGAACCATAGCTTGCATCATCCCAATTATGTGTCCATCTAAAATTAGCATATTTTAAGTCATCAAAATAAGTTTCTGCTTTTATCAGATAAGTATTATCTGATGTTGCAAGATATAACCATAAAGCACCCCATACTAATTCATCTTGATAACCACTCCATGAATTATAAAACGGTTGAATTAATGGAATACTATCAGAATATTTACCTCGATATTGATCTGCAAAATTATAAAGTGATATTGCATGACCTAAATAGTCTTTAGTTAGTGCATGCTGATAATATAATTGATATTTTTGAGGATTGAGTTGAGCTGCTAATTGAAATAAATGATGCATTGATGCTAAAGCTGCTGCCGTTGCTGCAGTCACATCAGAGCCTGGGTTATTTTCATCAACAATAAATGACTCTCTAATACTTGCTGACCCTGCAAGATGGACAATTTCAGGTGCACCCCAAAATGTATGATCTAAATTACCATCACCAACCCCTGCAACAAATGTTGTATCATTAATATGAGTAGCTACAAAATAATCACCCGCCCATTTCATATTTTCTAATAAATATACAAGCTGATTACTTTTATCATAAGCATCTAAATATTCAATTGCACCTAATGCTAAAAATGAAAATGTTGCAGCCATTGGTAAACCAAATTTACCATGATCACCAGCATCAAAAAAACCGCCAGATAAATCAACATTGATATCATCTCCATCGTTTAAAACAGAACCAGAACGCCAAAATACTCTATTTTTACCTGGCTCACTACCATACTCTGGCAAATTACCTGCTCGTTGCACATCATAAAAATAAATTGATTTTTGTAATGCCTCACCATAATTATATGGCTCACTTTGAACCGTTTGAAATAATGTAGTTCCTATGAATATAGAAAAACCTAAAACTAAATTTAATGTAAAATATTTCATCTATCACCTCCAATATGCAACCTTCCCTTAAATTTAAATATAGTTTAATATATTATTAATTCAATATATTTGATTATTTTTTACTTAATAGCTTTAAATTCAGGTTAAATTAAGCCATATAAAATGATTAAATATTTGACTTACAATGTAATTAGTTTTAAAGTATATAAAACACTTAATATCAAATTTCATTACTTATGAATAAACTAATAAAATTTATTTCTTGTATTATACTTTTTGCTATTCCATTTATATCAACTGCCAATCAAATTAAGCAATTAGCTTTTAAGAAAAAAATGCAACAAATTGAATCTCAATATGGTGGTAGAGTTGGTATTACAGTAATTGATACCTCAGATAACTCAAATTTGAACTACCATGCAAATGATCGATTTGCTTATTGCAGTACATTTAAATTTCTTGTTGTTGGTGCAATATTAAATCAAAATAATAACAATCCAAAATTATTAACGGAGCAAATTCACTATAGCTCTAATGATTTAGTTAATGCTTATTCGCCTTATACAATTGCCAATTTAAAACAAGGTAAACCAAGTATGAGTGTTAAAGCACTTTCACAAGCTGCAATGTATAGTGATACAACTGCAACTAACTTATTAATTAAAAAGCTCGGTGGCAATGATAAGATCATTCAATTTGCACACAGTATTGGTAATATACCATTTAGACTTGATCGTTGGGAGCCAAATATTAATACTGCAATTCCAGGTGATAATAGAGATACATCAACGCCATATGCAATGGCTTATAGTATGCAACAAATAGCACTTGGTAATGTACTCAATCAAATGCAAAAAAATTATTTTCAACAATGGTTAAAATCAAATAATACAGGTGATTATCGTATACGAGCTGCCGTACCAAACAATTGGGTTACAGGCGATAAAACGGGTACTGGTGATTATGGTACAACGAATGATGTTGCAGTGCTTTGGCCACCTAATCATAAACCAATTATTATTAGTATTTATTATACTCAAGATAAAAAAGATGCAAAACCTAATAATAAAGTGATTGAATTAAGTGCTAAAGCTGCAATTGAAAGTTTAGATATAACAGAGATATAAATGCTATTTACAATGAATACTACTTGCCGGTTTTGTTTGTCCTAAATTATCACAAATGCCAAAATAATTATTTGCATCACCATTTGCGCAATTAGAATATCCTTGTTTATCATAAAATGAAAAATACATGCTATCAAAATTGTCTGTTCTACTTTTCCAAGAATTATAATAATCATTCATACTAGAAACATTTTTATCTTGAGTATTTGGATTATTACCACAACTTGGCCATCCCTCCTCAGTTACCATAACTGGTTTACCTAATGTTGTTGATAAATCTGAAACTTGCTGTGGTATTTTCAAAGCAACACTTTGACCACCATCTTTTTCAGGTGAATTTCCCCAAAACGGATAGAAGTTACCACCAATTACATCTGAAGCTGTAATAATTCCATGCGGGTCACTACTATGAAGTCGCTGCCAATCAGGCTGTCTTTGTGCAGTTAAAACAGGGATACTTAACCCTGCACTTTTTAATTGACCTTTTATATTATTCATATCATCTGCAATTCTTTTCTGCATCGCATCTACAGGATGACCTTGCCAATCAAATGCATCTTCATTTCCAACTACAATACCTAAAACAGTTTTTGGGTAAGTTTTTGCTGCATCAACCGCTGCTTTTATTTGAGCCTGCGTCCAATTTGCACCTTGTGAGCCATCAAACTCATAAACCCCTAAATAGATTTTTAGACCTGCATCATCGGCAAGCTTAGTAATATTAATACAATTTTGCCCATTATATGGGCAGTAAGTTGAATAAAATGATTTAATTACACTAAATCCTTGGTTTTTAATTTCAACTAAATCATTTTGTACAGATGATTTCATACTACCTGAATCATTGCTTTTTTGCCAATTAACCCAGCTAGGGTTATGATCAGGTGAGTAATTAATACCTTTAACAAAGGTAGTAGCATAAGACATATTAATACTAAAAATTAGTACTATAGCTATATAAATAAGTCTATTCATAATGGTTATTACCTCATTTAATTAATTTATAACCTGTTTTAAGATAATTCATTAACTAAGTATAGATGATAACTAAATAGCTATTATCAATAAAAAAATTTAATTAAGATTAATGCAAAGAAACAATAAAATTTTACTCTTTTCAATTAAAGCTAAATAATCTCGCATTACTTGATTCTGATTTGGTTTTAAAAAACCTGAAATAATTCAGCGAAATGACTCTTTCAAAAATTAAATACTAGCCATAGGTAGATAATGAGGTAGTATTACTTGTACTAGCCTGCTGATGACTCTGTTGTTGCTGAACTAGCATAAAAGGTGTTTCTGGTATGTCAGTATGACCAATGCTACTAATAACAGTATCCTTATGATCTTCACTATGTGCATTATTTATTTTAGTTGCAATTTCTGCTGATCTTTTATAATAATTATTAACCTGATCACCTAAATGATATATTTCTTCAAAAGAATCACCCCAATTATCTTGTATAATATGCCTTGCTTGAGACTCTACTTTATCTTTGAAAAATGGCTGACTATCTTCATAAGTATCTTCGATTTCTACTCTATTTTCATGACTTTTTAATAACCTTTCTATTGCTAAAACACCATCTCGTCCCTGATAATATTTAATTAAATTATTTACTGATACATTATCTATCCGATTTGGATCAAAAAAAGCAGTTGGCATAAACCCATTTTGCACTAATAATCTCTGCAACAAAATAACTGAAGTTCTCAAGTTTGCATCATAAAATGGATGTGTTAATTCGACACCTTTAACAGTTTTAAAAATTAATTCTAAGCGCTCTGTATCACTCTGACAAAGTGGTAGTTGTGTATTATAAGTATTAATGACTCTATCTAAATTAGCTAATATCTCTTCTTTAGTTAAAGGTGGAATGACATAATATGAATATCCTGGTTTTGATCTACCTAGTTTAAAATCATATTTTTTTGCATGACTATAATATTGATAACATAGTTTATTATAACTTTCTTTTGAGTCTGCTGCTTCTAATTTTTGTTCCAATTGATTTGCTTTTGTGCATATCAATTTTGCTTTATTAGTTTGAATACTTTCTAAATCTACTTCTAAATCAGACTCACAAATTGGCTCAGCTTCATTAATCTCAAAATAAACAGGTGTTGTTCGTATGCCTTGTTTAATATGATTAACTTCATTATCATCTTGTTTTTTATGTCTTAACTGAGCGCTATATAATGGATGCGGATTAACATCTTCTGTAACTTTTTGATGTATTGATGTGACTAAATCAAGTGAAATAGATTTATCATCCCAATTTTCAGTAAATGCATATTCAAGTGCATTTAACCCCGCTGTTACTGAATTAGTTTCCCTTTTTGCATATCCCAAAAAACCATATTCTTCATAGCCAAACCAATATTGTTTATCTACCAATAAACTAAAAGCTAAACCCTTTTCAAATAAATCAACTACACGTTGCATTTCTTGAGTGCAAGGCATATACCAATCCTTAAGTAAAACAATAAAATGTTCAATTATTTTATCAAAGATTATTTGACCATATTAATTAATAAATTATTTCAATTAAATCAGGATGAAATATCGACTAAACCGTTAAAACTATTTTACCTTGAGTCTGTTTTTTATCTAATAAATAATGTGCTTCTTTTGCAGAGGCAAGTGGAAAGTCAGCTGCTATATTAATTTTTAACTTTCCTTCAATAACTAACTTTGCAAGAGTTAATAAATTTGAGCGACTATTTTCAATTAATAATGTTACTGCCTGTTTATGTTGTTTTTTTGCTGCTTCTATGACATCAGAATGTGTAATCGTTGGTACAGTGACCAATAAGCCATTTTGATTTAAAACAGTTAATGATTCAATACCAGTATTACCACCAACTAAATCAATAACAAGATCTATATCATGGATAACTTGATTAAATTTTACTTCTGAATAATCGATTATTTCATCTACTTTTAAAGATTTTAGAAATTGATGATGTTTTTTTGTTGCAGTGGTAATCACATAAGCACCAGCATATTTTGCCAATTGTACTGCAATATGTCCTACCCCTCCAGCACCTGCATGAATTAATACACGCTGACCCTTTTTTAAGTTAATATTATCTTTACGAAATAATGACTGCCATGCTGTTAATCCGGCAATTGGAATTGCTGCAGCATCAATATTAGATAAGCCTTGAGGTTTTAATGCCATATCAGTGGCTTTAACAATACAATACTCACTATAGGCACAAGGGTTTAAATTTCGATCAATAGCGCCAAAAACAATATCTCCTATTTTAAAATCACTAATATCATCACTACATTTAATGACTTTACCACAAACATCAAAACCTAGCCCGGCTGGCAAATTCAAACGCTTTGCAACAAAGCTAGTACCCTCTCTTATTTTTGCATCAATTGGATTAACACCTGCAGCTAATACTTTAATTAATAATTTATTTTGATCATCATCAGATAAATTAACTAAAGGGGTTTCAGATAGTTTCAATACTTCAGGATTACCAAATGCCTCAATTTGAATTCTTTTTGTTAAATGTCCAAGATCTTGCATTATCATTTCCCTTATTTTTATATGGTTTATATATAACTAATCTTTTTTAGTTTGTCTTAATTTTAATAGTTTCTCTTTAATTGATGCTTCTAAGCCTCGACCTACTGGATGATAAAAAATTTCAGCTTTTACCGCTTCTGGGAAATAATGTACACCTTCAACAAAGGCATCTTTATAATCATGCGGATATTGATAGCCTTTATTATAACCCATTTCTTTCATTAACTTTGTTGGCGCATTTCGTAAATACATAGGTACTAAAGGATTATGATGTTTTCTAGCCATTGCTTGTGCTTGTGAAAAAGCTTTATATACCGCATTACTTTTTGGTGCAACTGCCATGTAAATTATTGCTTGAGCTAATGTTAATTCTCCTTCTGGCGAACCCAAACGCTCAACAACTTGCCAAGCATCTAATGCAATCTGTAATGCTCTTGGATCAGCATTACCAATATCTTCTGATGCCATTCTAACTACTCGCCTTGCAATATATAAAGGATCAGCCCCACCTTCTAACATAGCTGAAAACCAAAAAAGCGCAGCATCTGGATCTGAACCTCGAACTGATTTATGCAAAGCAGAGATTAAATCATAAAAATACTCACCCCCTTTATCAAATGTCATGAGACTTTGACCTAAAACCATTTTAATTGACTCAAGATTAATTTTTTTTGTACCATCAACTTCAGGCGCCATCTCTAAAATTGATTCCAACCAATTTAATAATTTTCGTGCATCACCATTACAAGACTCAATTAATAATTTCTGATGTTCATCTGTAAATTCTACATGCTCATTTTTTATGACACCTTCTAAGATGTTTACCAAGTCATTTTCTTCTAATGCTTTTAAAACATGTACTCTAACACGAGATAATAATGCATTATTTAACTCAAAAGATGGATTTTCAGTTGTCGCACCTATAAAAATAAACGTCCCATTTTCTATATGTGGTAAAAAAGCATCTTGTTGTGATTTTGAAAAGCGATGCACTTCATCAACAAATAATACTGTATTTTCTCCAGTTAATTGCCTTGTTTTAGCTCGTTCAACTACTGCACGAATATCTTTTACACCCGATGTTACAGCAGATAATTCTTCAATTTTTGCATCAACTGATTGTGTTAAGATTCTTGCTAACGTTGTTTTACCAGTGCCAGGAGGCCCCCAAAAAATCATTGAATATAATTGAGCTAATTCTATACAGCGTCGTAATGCTTTGCCCTCACCAACTAAATGTGCTTGGCCATAAAAGCTTTCTAAAGAGTCAGGACGCATCCGTGCTGCTAACGGCTGATTCAGTTGATTAGTTTTTTCGCCTGTATCCGATATATTTTCAAACATTAAAACTCTCTAATTCGCTAAAACTATTCTTTTAAAAAACCTGTGCTAAATCTAAACACTCTTGATGCTCTATTAACTTTCTGCTTAAGTCACCCTGATTCGGATTAAAACATACTTCTGTAATTAAATTAACAATATGGTGTGCTAGTTTAGCTTTTGTTGTTGAATCAAATTTATAAACTTTACCGCTTGATGTAATCATACTAACTTGGTTGTATTCACTATGAAAAGGCTCACCTGTCGATTTTATTTCATTTGCTATGATCATATCTAAATTTTTATTGATTAATTTTTCTTTAGCATAAGTTAGAAGATTTTGTGTTTCTGCTGCAAAGCCAATAACTTTTGGTCTTAAATCTTTATCCAATTTACCAACTGAAGCTAGTATATCAACATTTTTAGTTAACTCTAATGCTAATAAATCTTGATCATTTTGTTTCTTGATTTTTTGTTGGCTTGGCTGAATTATTCGATAATCACTAACTGCCGCTGCTCCAATAAATACATCACACTGATTAATATGATCAAATACTGCATGATACATTTCTTCTGCTGTATTAACTTTGATTAAGCATTTAACTTTGGGTTTTGGAATCGATGTTGGTCCACTGATTAATATAACTTCTGCACCTGCTTGTGTTAATACTTCAGCAATTGCATAACCCATTTTTCCAGAACTATGATTACTAATATATCGAACTGGGTCAATTGCTTCTTGTGTTGGACCCGCTGTAATCACAAATTGTTTAGCAACTAACTCAGGGATAATCTGTGACGGCTTTTGACTATTATTCACTATTTCAAAAATTCTCTCAGGTTCAGCCATTCTACCCGTGCCTACATCACCACAAGCTTGTTCACCACTTTCAGGTTGAATAATTTCATAATCTAATGTAATAACCTTTTCTATATTTTCTTGGGTAATTGGTTTATGCCACATAATCTTATTCATTGATGGTGCAATAAACACTTTAGCTTCTGTTGCAAGTATAACTGTTGATAATAGATCATCACAAATGCCATGAGCTAATTTTGCAATACTATTTGCTGTTGCTGGCGCAATAATAATTAAGTTAGCCCACTTTGCTAATTCAATATGTGCCATTGGATTAAAGTCATTTTCATAACATTGATCATAAACTTTATGACCGGTAATGGCATGAAAGGTATTTGGGTGAATAAAGTTTTTTGCATGCTCAGTCATTACAACTTTCACATCATAGCCTGACTGGATAAATAATCTTGCAAGTATAACTGATTTATATGCAGCAATACCGCCTGTAATACCAAGTATAATATTCATTATCTTTTTAAATGTTTTAAATTTACTGATAAGTACTATTATATACTTGCAATTGACTAAGTTATAGATGATTTAGCTAAATACCTTAAGTCTATATAAGATTTACGGTAGTAATTAACCAACAAAAATGCAATACTATATAACCAGACATATATAAAATACAGGGGTTGATTAATGAAGCATCTTTCTAAAGTATTCTTTATATTATCTTTATTTGCATACAACTATAGTTTTGCTAATACAGATAGTGATACAACAAATTGGATGAACCAACTATCTGATAGTACTAAAATTAGTCAATTGGTAATACCTGGTAGTCATGATGCTGGGATGTATTTAACGAAACACTGCACGTTTTTTGTCGCACCTCAATGGACACAAGCTCAAGGTGCTAATATCTATGATCAATTATCTTATGGTTCACGATATTTTGATATCCGTGTTAGTGATGACTTTGATGATCACAGATTGACAACATACCATCGAACTGACGGCATTGGTTGTGATGGTGATTTTTTAGATAATATACTTGATCAAACCACAGAGTACTTACGTCAGCATCCAAGTGAATTTGTCATTTTAAAATTTTCACATACGCGCAGCGATGGAGATTATGATCCTAAAAAAGAAACCCAAGAAGTGATTAATTTATTAAAAGAGAAATACAAACAATATTTATATGTTACAGTTAATAAAGATGTAAATTTATCAAACTTACAACTTGGACAAGTCAGAGGAAAAATTATTGCAGTTTTTGATTCAGAATATAATCATGATAATTTAATTAATCCTAATGAAGGAACGTTTAGCTATAGCGATTATCATCCTGAAACTAAAACAATCAATTCTAATATTTCTGTATATGATGAGTATTCAGATAAATCAGATTATGATCAAATGAAAACAGATCAAACTAGTAAGTTAAAACAATATGGTGGGCTAAACCAAAACTATCTATTTTTACTATCATGGACTCTGACTGGTTCAATCACTCAATTAGATATTAAAAAATTAGCAGATACTGCAAATGGTCATCTAAAAACAGAATTAAATAATTTAATTATTGATCAACATTACCCAAAACCTAATATTGTTTATATTGATTTTATCAATCAAGATTTAGGTAAAACTATAATTCAATATAATGATATCTAACGTTATCCTATATCAAACTTTGTATTATATAAATCAACCATTGATTGATCATAAAAATTTGATTACTTTAGTTATCAACGTAAAAAAATTTAATAAAATATACTGGATGATTTATGCTTAAACGATGCAATTACTTTTTACTACTTCTTCTATTCGTTTTACCTTCATTTTTACTAGCTCAAAAATCTGATCAGATTAAAACATTACCCGGTATTGGTAAGCTTAATCAAATTCAATATGCTGGTTATGCTAAAAATATCTATTACTGGTATATTCAATCGAAAGAAAATAATGATAATACTCCCATTATTATTTGGACTTCTGGCGGACCAGGTACCAGCAGTTTATATGGATTATTTAAAGAAAATGGCCCATATAGCTGTCATTTAAATAAACAAAACCAACCTATTTTCCAAACAGCGACTGATCATGCTGACTGGTCAAAATTTTCTAACTATTTAGTTTTTGATCAACCACTTGGCATTGGCTTGTCATTTACAACAAAGAAAAATTTACCTACCTCACCTAAGTCTGGCAATTTACAATACTATAGTGCAGTTAAAGCTTTTTTTAATAAGCATCCTAATTTGAAAAGTCACGATATCTATCTTGCTGGCGAATCTTATGCTGGAACTTATATGGCTTTATTAGCTAATAGTATTTTAAATGACCCAGCCAATCAATTAAAACTCAAAGGCATTATTATTATCAGTGGTTGGGTTGCCCCTAAAACACAATATAAAAGTATGCCAATGTTTGCGTACAGCCATGGATTAATAGACTTTAAACAACTAAAGCAATCACAAGCTTTATACCAACAATGTGCCGTATGTAACAATCAATCAACTGATTGCAATCAAACTTGCTTAAAGCTTGATGATTATATTACTCAATCAAGTGGTTTAAATTCACATAATATAGCTGATACCAACCAAGACTCTAACTGGCAAAAAGGTGGTTGGGTTAATTGTTTAAACTCTCCAATAACCCGCCAAGCAATTCATGCAAAGCTAAAGCAAACCTATCAACCAATGACTAATATCTGGGATTTATATGGTAGATTACAACTTGACTCAGTCTTACCTATTTATCAAAAACTATTAAAAAATAAGATTAAATTACTTGTTATTTCAGGTTTGAATGATGGTTCTCCTAGTGGATATTGGGGAACCAGACTTTGGCTAACAAACTTAGGTTTGAATGATAAGCAGCTTAATCAAACTAAATGGTATCATAAGAATAAATTATTAGGTTATAAAGTACAATTATCACCAAAGCTATTATGGGTTAAAGTCTTAAATGCAGGACATACTGTGCCAACACAACAACCTTTAATTTCTGAGTTTGTTAGAGATTTTATCATTTAAATACTTAGGTTTTTTATACAACTCTGTATTTTTATCTTTAAAAAAAAGCTATACAGTAGCAGTAAGCTCACTTAGTGAAGTATTTTGCAACTCTTTTTTTAGAAATTTATAAGTGTCATACTTATGTGTATCTGTTACTGTTTTATCAAAAACAGTTTTCCATTGAACATCAGATATACCTAATAAACTTTTAGCACATTTAAAGTAGTCTTCAGCTGCTAGATAAGCATCAGGCATCTTATCAGTTTTTCTAGATCTATACCAACTAGCATGGTGAGACATGGCACGAGCGGCACTACAAAGTACTTTTGGAACATCACTACCATTACTTAATCGTTGCTTGAAATACTCTACCATCTTTAGCTTATGCTCATCTCCAGTTACCTCTTTTGCCTTTTCAAGACCTTTTAAGATAATATCTTTAGAAAGGTTCTGCCAATCTTCTTCTAAAACTCCTCCTCGCTTATCTAAATACTCGACCAGTAAATCTTGTAAAACCTCATGCTCTCTTATTAATCTCCAATCATTTCTAGTAAAATCACCTTTAAATGAAGTAGCAATAATTGCTTTTTGAAGTTTTGAATTATTTTTGATTTTATCCCAATCAGCTTCTGTTACACCACCCGTTTTTTGAACTTGAGATAAAGCTAATTGAAGATCAGCGTTACTACATATATCAGCTATGTTTTGACGAGATAAAGATCTTAAGTTAAACACACTTGACAGCGCAACTTGTAAAACCTTATTTTGAAGAAGCTGATTCCAACTATCGCTATCACAAACTCTAGCTTTAATTAATAATATAATCGCTTTTTGCAAAGTATCATTATTCTTTAATTGTTGCCAATCATCATAAGTTATGTAATTCAGATTAATAACTATATCTTGTAATATTTGATTATCTTTGATCGCTAGCCAATCATTTCTAGTAAAATTATCTTTTTTTGCAAGTAAATATATTGATTGTTGAAGTTCTCTATCATCTCTAATTTTTCTATATTTACTTCTATCAAAATCTCCTTCTAAAGCACACCCAATAATTGTTGCACACAAAGCTGGATTACCTATTACCCTATAACAGTCTTCTATGTTTAAATCTGCATAATTAGATAATATTGATAATGATAACTGTAGTGACTTATTACGATCAGACATTTTCTCACTAACATCATCTAGTGAAATACTTTTATCACTTAAAATAATATCTAAAATATTATTTATTGCATGTGGATTCTTCTTCATCAGCAAACTAAATCCAGTATGTCCACTTGACTCTTTAGTCTGCAATACTTTAAGTAACATCTCAGGTGCTTTTGGATGATCTTTAATTACATCAAGTACAGCTAGTAACATTTTTGGCTTTTTAAATACCAACCATGAAAAACCTGTTTCACTTTTATCATTTGATTTACCTAATGCTGAAATTAAAGCATCTGGTAATTTAGGATCTTTTTCAATCAGATTCCATATTCTTTGAAACTGTTTTGAGTTTTTTTCCAATAATAATGATAATCCTGTATCACCTTTTTTATTACTTGTTACAAGTGATGTAACAAGTGCACTTGATGCTTGAGGGTGTTTTTGAATAATATCTAAAATTCTACTTACCTGATTAGGGTTATATTTCAATAACTGTGAAAATCCTGTATTACCTAACTTAGTTTTTGCTGGCAGTGCAGCGACTAAAGCATCTGAAATTTTTGGATTACTCTCTGTCATATCAAGAATATAATTTAATGCTTTTGGATACTTATCAAGTAACCAATATAACCCAGTTGTTCCTGTTACATGCTTTGCTTGTAATGCAGATATCAATGCATCTGATGCGCCATGGTTATGTTGAATCAATTTTAGGACCGTTCCTAGTAACCTTGGTTTTTTATAAACTAACCAAGAAAACCCTGTATCTCCTTTATTATCTTCTTCTTTTAATATAGCAATTAGCGCATCTGAGCAGCCCTTATGATGTTGTAGTTTGTCAAGTGCATACTCCAACACATTAGAGTTATCTCTTGTTAATTGAGAAAACACCGTTTCGCCATTAGTATTCTTAGTTTTTAAAATTGAAATTAATGCATCAGGCAAATTCTCATTTTTATCTACTATATTTATAGCTTTTATAAATAAACTTGGATAATGATGTAATAGATATGTAAAACCAGTAACTCCTTTTGCATCTGGCATAGTTAATGCCTTAACTAAAGCATCAACCCCTGAGCGTGATCTAGATAATAAATTTAAAAGATCATCAATCTTCTCTGGTGAATATCTACATAAACATAAAAACTGTGTCGTATTTTTTCCTATACCATATATTGGATTACAATCAATTTCTTTATCTAATAAATCGATACATTTTTTTTCGTTTCTCGTACTTATCAATTCAGATAAATAAGATGAGTGTTGATACATCGATTGTAAATAAAAGTGCGTTCTGATTTCTCGAGTAATCACTTGAGAAATATCATCAGATTGGAACCCTATTTGAGACTTCAATGCGCCCATAATTGGACCTAATACATCTGTTGGTATTTCTCTTTTTTGCCCTATTGCATGTCCTAACTTATGACCTCGATTTATGTTCCTTTTAAACATCTCCATGTACTCTTTAGTATACTTTACTGAAAACATATTTTGAGAAGATGACCTATTACGTATTTCTCTAATTTTTCCATCAGATCCTTTCCAAAGCCCTCCCCCTAAAATAAGCCCATTAACACCCCCTTTATCACCTAGGCCTAGCTTATTTAAAGCCTGCATATGGGCATCACCTGTGTTTGCTCCTAGAGGCTGAATTGAATCAATATGCATGTCAAATTTCATACCATGCTTATCTAATCTTACTTTCCCATCATCTCTATTAAATGCTGGAAGCATATGGATGTTACCATTTGTCATATCAACTAAAAATATATAGCCTTGATCGTCAGCACCTCGTTCATATGCATCCAATGAAGCAGCTGTTAGCTGAAATTTAACAGGTATAGATTTAATATGAGGCAAAGTATACGCTTTTGGCATAATAGCAACTCCCTATCTTATTTACTTCTTAAAACAAACTTTGACATATACTTAGAAGAGGTAAATTCTTAGATAACAGATGCAACCCACCTTTCAATTTAAAGCATATAATCTATTTATTAATTCTAAATTATTATTCTTATAATCAAACATTGAATAAAGATAAAAAAATAACAATTATTTCAGTAGTAAATTAAATATAAAATAGTTATATGACTTACGCATTGATGATGGTGAAATTTTGGTAGTAGCGACTCCATTGATGGTGCAAATTCTTTCACAAACTTAGCTATCGCACTTTTAAACACCTCTCTTGATAATTGAGCAATTTCTTACTAAATCAGTAACTTTCATCCTTTGCAAAGCGACATAAGCACAATAAGATTAAATTACTTGTTATTTCAGGTTTGAATGATAAACAGATTAATCAAACTAAATGGTATCATAAGAATAAATTATTAGGTTATAAAGTACAATTATCACCAAAGCTATTATGGGTTAAAGTCTTAAATGCAGGACATACTATGCCAACACAACAACCTTTAATTTCAGAAATTATTAAAAGCTTTATAGCTTAATGTACCGTCGCATTAAAGATATCATGATTATCGTTAATAGATAATATTTCAAAGGGTTTAATTAATTGATTAAATAAGTAGCCATCAATTTCATCTGCATCAACATAGTATTTATTTAACCAAATACCTTTACTAGAAATATCTTTTTCATAAGAAATACCATAATTCATTTCAGCAATACATCTAGCTTCCATTTCATCATCTGCTTGTACAATTGCAGATTCAAAATGTACACTATTAGCATTCCAAAAAGCAGTTTCTAATATCTCTTCTTTAGGTGTTAATTTGTAATATTTCATGGCAACCCCTTTGTCATTTAAGTAACTTTAAAATATAATTGTGATCAGAAAAAATAGTTCAATTTTTCGTATTAAGTATGATAACTGATAATATTGCTATAATACTAATTTTAATCTGATTTTTATGCAAATAAAATAAAAATACTTTATTTTAGATTATTATTTCTTAATTAAATCATACAACGCTGCTTCAATAATTGGATAATCAAATTTAAATCCACTATTAAGCAATTTTTCAGGTTTAATATTTTGTGAACTGAGTAATAACTCTTCTCCCATTTGTCCAAAGAGTTTTTTTACTAAAAATTTTGGCATTGAAAAAATTTGCGGTCGGTATAATAAATTACATAGTACCTGAATCAGCTGTTTTTGTGTACATGCTTTAGGTGCTGTAAGATTAAAAGCACTATTGATCATTTCATGATTAATTATATGTACAATAGCACGGCATAAATCATCAATATGAATCCAAGATATTAGTTGCTTACCATCACCAATTTTCATACCTAATCCAAATTTAGCAGGTGTAGTTAATTTAAAAATCATGCCGCCGTTTTTTCCCAATACAACACCAAAACGTAGAATACTATATTGTTTTAAATTTGACTCTGTTAGCATACTTTCCCATTTATGTGTCACTATCTGACTAAATGAATAACTTTCTTCATCTATTTGAATATGGTCATCTTCAGATTGTGTTTCATCTGAAAAGGCATAATAACCAATTGCACTGGCATTAATTAACCATATTGCTTTATTACCAATTAATTCAACTAACTTTTTAGTCGGTTTAATACGGCTATCAATAATTTTAAACTTTGTTTTAGGAGACCATTTTTTTTCAGCAATACCATAACCACATAAATTAATAACAAGATCAAACTGTGAAATATTTGATTCGTTTAATTCATCCCAAATTAATACAGCTGTATAACCTTCAAGATCTTTTTGTTTCTTTCTTGATAACAAAGTTAATTCATGCCATTGAGATAAAAATTTAGCTAAAGTACAACCAACAAACCCTGAGCCACCAGCAATTAAAATTTTCATAAGCAAACCTTTTTATGAGATTAAAAGTACGATTAAAAAACCAATAAAAAACATTGAAGTTGTAAACTTTGTATCGTGTAATTTATGTGCTTTAACTAATAATTCTTCAACAACCAAATATAATAATGCCGTTACACCAAAAGCAATAATACCAATTTGCCAGTGGCTGGATAAATGAGATACAACACCATAACCTATCACTGCACCAATAATAATTAATAATGCCATAATTAAAATAATACTCATGCTTTTTGTTTTAGAAATCGATTGTTTTTGCATGTCAATAATAACAGATACGCCTAAAAATAATGTTTCTAAGGCTAAAGCTAAAGCGATTATAATCCCACTTCGTTCATTTGCTAAATAACTCACCCCCACCAATAAACCATCAATAAATAGATCAATTGCTACAGCTAAAATTAACCCTAATGGTAATTGCTTTTCTTGTTTATCTGCTTTTTCAAATTTATGATTAAAGTGATCAATAATTAGCATAACAATAATACCTAATATAAAGCCTATTGCTATATCAAGTTTCATCATATGTGATAATAAAATTGGCACTAATTCAACTGCAACTGCTGCAATAACGATACCTGCAGCAAAATGTTGAATTGCGCTTGTTAGTGTTTGACTTGGTGTTTTATAAATCGCAATTAAACTACCTAATAACATTAATACTGCTGGAATTGCTGTTATTGAAATAATCACTGCATATGCCATCATATCAACCTTTGAATAATCCTTATAGAAATTTCACCTATTACTTTAAATTAGATAATAAAAAGAATCCAGCTATGTTATTTTAATCAATAATCATAAAATATTTCTCTACTTTTTGAATCAATTGGTTATAATACAGCCTTTCACAATGAAAAATAACTACATATGAGATAACTCAATGCAAATGATCGCTCGATATTTTAATTTTAATCGTGAACAAACTAATTTTAAAACTGAAATTGTTGCCGGCTTAACCTCTTTTCTTGCTGTAATGTATATTATTATCGTTAATTCAAAAATTCTATCACTTGCTGGAATGCCATTTAATGCACTAGTTACTTCAACCGTTATTATTAGTGCATTTGCAACGATTGCCATGGGATTATATGCAAAAAATCCTTACGTTTTAGCTCCAGGCATGGGTATGAATGCTTTTTTCACATTTACCATTGTTAAACTATGGGATATTGACTGGCATGTTGCACTTGGTGCTGTACTATGGTCAGGTATTATTTTTTTACTTCTTGCAATTTTTAATATTAGAACGAAAATCATTCAAGCAGTTCCAAAATCCATACAAAATAGCTTAGGAGCAGGCATTGGTTTATTTATCACATTAATTGGTCTTAAAAATGCACATATTATTGTTCCTTCTGAAGCAACTTTAATTAAATTTGGTCACTTAAGCCCTGCATTTTTCGTTTTTTTAGTATCCTTTCTACTGCTTATCATTTTAACGGTAAAAAATATTAAAGGCGCAATGATTATTAGTATTATTTTTGCAACGATTATCTCATTACCATTTGGTCGAATTGTTGATTCAACACCCCTATTGGTTTCATTACCAGATCATATATTTTCAAGCCCTGATTTTTCATTATTTTTTCAGTTGGATTTATGGGGTGCATTAAAGCTATCGATTGTACCTGTAATTTTAACTTTTTTATTTATTAATATTTTTGATTCAAGTGGTACTTTAATTGGCTTAGCCCACTCTACCAACTGGATTGATAAAAAAGGTGAACCCTTAAGAATGCGCCAATCTCTTTTGGTTGATTCAGCTGCTTCTTCTGTCTCTGGTATTATTGGAGTCAGTCCTGCTACTGTATTTGTTGAATCTGCTAGTGGTATTGCTGCAGGTGGTAGAAGTGGCTTAACAGCTGTAATAGCGGGGCTTTTATTTTTACCTTTTATGTTTTTAGCACCTCTAATTGATATGGTTCCATTATCTGCTGTAGCACCTATATTAGTGTTAGTCGGCTGTTATATGATGCGCAGTATTGTCAATGTAAACTGGGATAATATTGAAGATGCTATTCCTGCGTTTTTAACTGCAACTTTAATTCCTTTCGGTTTTTCAATTTCTGAAGGTGTTGCTTGGGGTATGATTGCTTGGTTCGCTATTACACTTGTGCAAAATAAAAAACACATTTCATTAATGAGCCTTTTTATTACCATTTGCTGCGCATTAATTATTATTAATAATATGGCTTAATTTAATTAACCAACTGACATTACATCACTATTAAACTCTTTATCACTACCATCAGTTGAGTAACTATAAAATAGTGTATCTGAGCTACTACTTAATGCCAAAGAAGAAGGCTTATCTTTACTTTCAGGTAATGGTGGTTCATCATCTACAGCCATATCACTAACAAAAGGGCAGTCAATAGACTCTAATGGCTTATCGTGCTCTATCCATATCATATATGATGGATGATCAATACCTACACCTGCCCCCGCTTTACCAGTATTTTTAGTAGTAACTACGTTTTGTAATGCTGTACCATATGCGCATTTTACATCATCATACTCTTCAAGTATATTATCTTGCATAAAGTATGTCATACCACCACCACTGGAAGTTTTAATCACTGTCCCATTTTTAGTCGAGCCATTAACTGTTGGTGCTTTTCCACCACTATTTAATGACAAAAAATTAGTATCACCATGAAAACCGACCATGTTAATATCATGCTTTGTTTTTAATTCTTCCTTAACAGCTCTCATAGCTACATTCACCGCCTCAGGATCTTTGGCATATTCATTTGGAATATGCACAATTACATTAGCATATGTTTGATCATCAATAGCATACTTAGCTATTAAACATTTATGTTTAAGTAATACTTCCTCCTCAGGGCAAAGAATTGCATATTGATCAATACCAACAGTAACACTAGTTTTCTTACCTACTTGACTAACTGCAATATCTAAAGTCGATACATTAAAATACTCAAGATAATCCTCTCGAATATAAGCGGACATAGACTGTTTATGATCAATTTGGTTTCTAGCATTAACACCATCAAAGCGCTGCACTTTGATAAATTTATGATCTTTTCCATGATTGTTTATAACCATTTCAGCTGGTGCAATATGCCCTTCTAATATTGTTAATACATGTGGGGTTGCCTTTCCTTCTAACTGTAACTGTACTGACTCAATAAACCCCTTTTCATCTATAGCAGCAGGAATTGATTTTGTTTTCTTAATATGTTGATCAACTAGAGACTTTTCACTCTCAGTCATACCAAAATATTTTCTACTGTCATCACAACTTGATGAAGAAGATAATGATAAACTTAAAGAGCTATTTGATTCAAATGATGTTGTCCTTTTAGCAACTGAATTATATTTTTTAGCGAAACTATGTGTTGCCTCTCTTGATATGACGGCTATTCTAATATATCGCTGATCGTCTATATGTCTAATATCAGAGATTGGTTGTGAGTCTTCAGAACTATCATCTGAATAATAAATACTATCGCTTAAACCAATAGAAGCCCTTAATGATGTTGATTTTTTTATTTTTTTCATTTCAAGAACTTTCCGACGCTTCTCTTGAGGACTAATATCTGGTTTTACAGCAATAATTTCAGAAACGCTAGCTTTAGTACTAATTTTTGCGCCAATAGTGGCTTTTTTACTTGGCATTTTAATTGCAACCCACTACATACTTTATTACATTAATTTAAATTATTAAATTTATTATACAATAATCAAATGTAATTTGAAATTTTAAAGTAAGTTTTTATTATAATTTTATATTCCTATATTAACTATAACCTTTATAGTTTAAATAGGTTGTTGCGACAATATAAATAATAGAAATAGCCAAACCAATCACGCATAATATCACTGCGATACGAATCATTGAATTTGTTGTTTTGCGACGAGCTAATACCCCTGAAATTAACCCCAGAATACTCACAGGAAGCCCAATATAAGGCCATGACCAAGTGATTAGACTAATAATACCTAGAACTAGTGCAATAACACATTCAACTGTTACTTCAGTACTCATCTGAGTTGTATCATCTCTATTTTCCATAATTGATATACCCTCATTATCTAGTTATATAATTTATAATCGAAAGTATAGTTGAAAAATCATATTTTTGAGCAAGAAAATCAAGTCGTGTTTATAAAGTTATATGATTAAATTTCAATCATTTCGAAATCTTCTTTACTGACACCACAATCAGGGCAAACCCAATCATCTGAAATATCTTCCCACTTAGTTCCTGGCTCAATACCATCTTCAGGCCATCCTTCAGCTTCATCATAAATAAAACCACATACAACACACATATAACGCTTATAATCAAGTGATGACATAATAAAAACCCTTTTTCATTTTTTTAGTATTACAATTTATTTTTAAACGGCCCTTATCATAACAAAACTTGCGCATTTTTCATATCATCAAATGACAATGAAGTCTGTTTAACATCTTCCATTTCTCCAAACCTAACACCAATACCAACTAAGCGTACCGCTTTTTGATGATGATTCATTGCATAAGTTAATAATTCAATAAACTTAGTCTCATCTGAAAAAGAAGAAATACACTCATTGGTTGTTTGGGTAAAATCTGAAAACTTTAACTTAATAAACTGTTTATATATGGGTTGGTTGATTTTTTCTAAGCGCATATGAAGCTTTGCCATTAATGGCTTCATATACTCTAATGCCCCATCAAGTGATGCTGTATTTCTAAATAATGTATGCTCTACACTAACTGATTTACGTTTACGATTAGGTTTAACTTCTCGATTATCAATACCTCTAGCTTGTTGGTATAATATTTGACCAAAAGAGCCAAATATTTCATTTAAAATTGTTAAATCATAGCGCTGTAAATCTCCGCATGTTTTAACACCTAATCGTGATAGTTTTTCTAATGCCGACTTGCCAACACCATGAATTTTTTTTACTGGCAAATGATAGATAAAAGCATCAATTTGCTCTGGCGAGATAACAAAAATACCATTTGGTTTATTCCAGTCACTAGCAACTTTAGCTAAAAATTTACTGGGGGCAACACCTGCTGAAGCTGTTAAACCTTCAGAGTCTGCTATTTTTTCTCGAATACTCTCAGCAATCCAAGTTGCGCTACCTTTATATAAAGGACAGTCTGTTACATCAAGATAAGCTTCATCTAATGACAATGGCTCAACTAAATTTGTATAAGTTTTAAAAATACGACGTATATTGTCAGAAACTTGACGATATTTAGCCATATTTCCTGATATTAAAGTTAAATGCGGACAAAGTTTTAAAGCTTGTGCTGTTGGCATAGCTGAATGCAACCCATACTCTCTAGCCTCATAATTACAAGTTGCCAAAACACCACGTTTTTCTGCACTACCTCCAACAGCAACTGGTTTAGAAATTAACTTTGGATTGTCTCTCGTTTCAACAGCTGCATAAAAACAATCCATATCAATATGAATAATTTTTCGCATCTTTTGCATAGATTACCTCTTAAGTAAAATAGTATTATTAAAATTATGATATTTATAAAGGTTCAATCGTCACCTGTTTATTATTATCAACAATAACGATACAATTTTCATCAACTTTCTTCCATTTATGCGCGTTATAATTACTCAATGGCTCTGAAGCAACAATAACACTTTTATTATTATTTTTTTCAAGTTCTGAATAAAATAATGAACAATGCTCTGTCTCAAAAGCATACTTTGTTGCATACAGTATATTACCATCTGTTAAAGCAATATTAATTTCTAACTTTTTATCAACATGATTATATTGTTTTTGCAGTTGTGTAATTCTATCTAATGCATCTATAATCGCCTCTTTCATAGATAAACCTTTTTTTATCATCCTTTGCAAAATCATTGCAAAGAAAAACTCACTGTCTGTATGCCCTGCAATATGGGTAAAAATATCATCATCTAATTCATCTATAATATGTCTTTTTACCGACTTAAAATCATGAATTGAGCCATTATGCACCATAGAATACTGTTCATAGGCAAATGGATGGCAATTACCAATACTCACATTACCTTCTGTAGAATAACGAATATGCCCTAAAACACAGTCTGATTTTACTTTTGCGGCAATATTGCGCAAATTCATATCATTCCAGGCTGGTCTAATTGATTTAAAAATACCTGGCTTATCATCAATATCATGATTATACCAAGCGATTCCAAAGCCATCTGCATTAACACGATGAAGACCTTTCTGTGCATGAAAACTCTGCATAATTAATGAATTTTCAGGATCTTCTAAAATTGTTTTTAAACAAATTGGTTCATCTGATAAATAAGCAACAAAACGACACATATACTTGGTCCTTATTTTAAAATATAATGATTACCTTAAGTATAAAGTACTATTCTATTGATCATATAATTATTTAACAAATTTAGCTATTTCTAAATTAGTGAAGCATATTATTAAATAGTATGTTGAATATGTTGATAGAATTTTTCCGTTACATCACTTCTAAAAAATAAGTTAGTCACTGATTTGAAACCTTGTGGGTTAGCTTCTTCATTAATAATATGCTTTATATTAGCTAAAGTAGCGACTGAATCATTTGGCAGCATAAAAGCACCATTACTATCTGAAAGTTCACTCCATAGTCTATTTACGCCATTAGAATCAATTACACCTGAATCTAATTTTGATTTAATATCTTTATAAATGCTATATAACGACTTTAAGCTTTCTGTTTGTTCACCTAACTCTATATTTCTTGTTGCATTTATAAATACATCTACCGCTTTATAATTACCAATACTTAAACCCATTTCAATTGACTCATATGGTGATAATAATTTTAATTGGCTCTGAAAGTCTAACTTGCTATTTAAAAGTGACTCAATATAAATATCTACCATTTCATATTGATTTAAATAGATCATAGTATCTAAAACACAATAGTTACTATTACTAACCTTCCCACGATAGATTGGTTCAAATTGTTCACTTGTAAAATCAAATTGATTTATTTTTTCAAAATATGCTTTAACCGTTTGAGTTTCTCCTCTAATCATTGCAGTTGCTACACCCGCAAATTTACCTAAGATTTCTGCATAACAAAGTTTAAATTTTTCATCTAATGGCATGTTTGTAGTTCTAATCGTTTCAAGATAAGCTGATACGGCTTCATCATAACCATGTTCTAAAGCTAGTTTTAATAAACTACTGTCACCTGCAGCATTAGATATATTTTCAATTAATGGGTCTTCAAAAGACTTTTCAATGCCATTAACTGGCTTGGTACTGGCCATCAACTCAACATTTACAATGATTTCTTTTTCATCATTTGGTGTCATTGCCAAACCAATATAACCTAATAAATCTCTAATATTGTCTTTTATTATTACTTCGTCATGATCTACTAAATAATATTTTTCTCCATCAAAGCTTAAATTAATTCTATGTCCTATATTAGAAATATGTACAGAGTTACCCGGCTTCGTTAATAATCCTTCAAGGTACTCAAGCATCGATTGTCGATTAAATATCTTAACTCCCTTAGCTTGAAGATGAACCTCTTGATCTAAACTGCAATTAACGTTGCTTTTATTTATTAATTGATTTGCTTTACTAATATTTTGCTCATCTTGAAAGATAGCTATACTCTCTAAAAATGGTTTAACAGAGAGAAGTAGTTGTTCTGTTTCACTTAACCCGTCTTGTTGAAAGCGCTTGCTTTCAATCTCATTTAAAGCATTAATCAAATATTTATTTTCAAGCTGTTCAACTAATTCAAGAAATTCAGCATACTCTGGATTATCTGGATCATCATTAGCTTTATGATATAATTGATTGAAATTTTGTATATCATACCCCATATCACTTGCAAGCTGATCAAAACTTACAAATATATTTTCATCATTAATACGAATATCATGGTGCAATAAATCTAAGATATTTAAAAACTCTTTAATTTTACCATTTGTATTATAATAAGCAGCTGTTGAAGCAATACCTGCACAAGCACCCTGTTTATTATATGGAATATTATATAATTCTAAAGCTTGTAAAATACGCATGATGCAACCCCATTTTAAATCTTAGTCAAATAACACTAATTTACTTGACTATATAGCTCAACAATCTGCTCCATATTCAAATTTTTGTTTATTTCATGATATAGTAATATCAAATCACTACTTGAGTCCTGAAGATCAAAGTAACCACGTTCATCAGAAAGTCTTTCTAATAATAATTTAACTTTTGTAGATACGATATAATCGTTACCTTGAAATTTAGCTAGTACTCCATCTAAGTGAAGCTCTGTATTTATTTCACTAGAAACTATACTTTTACCCATTTGGTCATAAATATAATATAATTTACTTATTATATCTAATTCAGGTATATAAAAATCTTTAATTTGATCAAAGTATAGTGCCACAACTTGATGCTGATTATTCCTTATTGCAGCGGATATTGCATTCATACCATCGAAATTTTTTGCCAAGATTAATTCAACTTTATCTTTTTCAGATAGTTCTGAATATTTAATTAGTTCAATATAAGTTTTAACTGCCTGGTAGGATCCATTTGTCATAGCGATATAAAGCCCTGGTGTGCCAAATGGTTGATTTAATGCCAATTGTATTTTTTTAGTTTTATCATCACAATCTGAATCTAATATCTCATTTACATAGAAATAAACGAGTTGATAATAATCATTGATCAATGACTGATATAACAAATGATGTGCCGTTTGCTGAAATTTATCATTAATTAATAATAACTCTTTAACATCTTCTAATAGTAAATCTGATTCAAGGATTGCCGTTACATAAGCATTGACAATCTCACATTTACTATCTAATAAAGCTGACATTAATCCAGGCATTAATGTATGATTTTTTGCCAATAGTAAATTTTTTCTCTCATTCAAGCTATAATCTGAATTAATAATCTGCTTCATTAATTGCCCTACTGCACTGCAATTATCATCATTTTTAGCATTCATTAATTTAGCTAATTGATTTAGACTCATTTCACAACCCAATACATTATTATAATTATTTTAATAATAATACAATATTTTAAATTATTTTGAAATAAATAAAATGTAAAATAACTAAACTTAGCAAAGATTTATTCAATTAGATATGATTAATAGTTTGATATTGATAGAATTATTAATTAACTAATGAAATTGAATTCGCTATTTTTTCAGCTCTTTCTTTTGCTTGATCGACTGTATCAGCTAACGCTAATGCAACGCCCATTCTTCTTAGTCCATTAATATTAGGCTTTGCAAATAAACGAATATCACTTTCTTGAATCAGTAACGCATCTTCAATACCACTAAATTGTGGTTGATTCGATTGACCATTTAATAAAATAGCAGCCGATGCACCAGGCCGTATTGTTTTAATTTCACCGATTGGTAATCCTAAAATGGCTCTTAAGTGTAACTCAAATTCATTCATATTTTGAGAACATAAAGTAACCATTCCCGTATCATGAGGTCTAGGTGAAACCTCGTTAAAATAAACTTCATCACCTTTAATAAATAATTCCACACCAAATAAACCGTAACCACCTAATGCATCTGTAATTTGCTTTGCAATTAGTTGTGCTTTTTTAATTACTTTATCTGTCAATAGATGTGGTTGCCATGAAAGTCGATAATCCCCTTTAATTTGTATATGTCCAATTGGATCACAAAATAAAGTACCTTCTTTAGGATGTCGAACTGTTAATAATGTAATCTCACTATCAAACGGTATAAATGTTTCAACAATAACTCGTTTTGAATGGCCTCTTGCACCTTCTTGCGCATACTGCCATGCTGAGTCAATATCTTCTTTACTTTTTAGTATTGATTGGCCCTTGCCTGATGAGCTCATTAACGGTTTAATGACACAAGGAAGATCAATTATTTTAACTGCATCTAAATAGCGTTCATAAGTATCAGCAAATTTAAACTCTGAAGTTTTAAGATGCAATTTATCTGATGCAAGCTTTCTAATACCCTCTCTATCCATCGTTAATTGAACTGCTTTAGCACAAGGTACTACTTTAAAGCCCTCTTCTTCTAATTCAATTAATGCATCTGTTGCAATTGCCTCAATCTCAGGCACTAAGTAATCAGGTTTTATCTCTTTAACAAGTACTTTTAGTTGATTTTTATCTTGCATATCTATTACAACTGACTGATGTGCAAGATGCATTGCAGGCGCATTGTCATAACGATCAATAGCAATCACGTAAATACCTAAACGCTGTGCAGCAATTGTAAATTCTTTACCTAGTTCACCTGAACCAAGTAACATTATTTTTAATTGCGACTGAGTTTTTGCCGTACCAAGACAAAACATAGAACTTATCATCCTTTTATTTATATTTTAAATCTAGTTTATGACCAATCAAGAATCACTTTACCACATTGACCAGATTTCATAATTTCAAAACCTTCCTTGTAGTCTGCTACAGGTAATTCATGCGTAATAACATTAGAGACATCTAACCCACCATCTAACATGCTAATCATTTTATACCAAGTTTCAAACATCTCACGGCCATAAATACCTTTCAGCTTAAGGCCTTGCCAGACAATTTTATTCCAGTTAATCTCAACTTCTGAGTTACCGGCAATACCTAATATAGCAATTCTTCCTCCATTACTCATCGAGCTAATCATCGCATTAATTGCCTCATGATGGCCTGAGACTTCAAGACCAACATCAAACCCTTCAGTCATATTAATTTTTTTCATTATCTGCTGTAGTTTATCTGCTTGATCAGACGCTTTAGGTAGATTTTTCACATTTAATGTAACATCCGCACCCATTTGCTTTGCCATTTCTAAACGATAATCATTAATATCTGTAACAACAATACGCCTTGCTCCTACATGGCGACAAACCGCTGCTGCCATGATGCCAATCGGGCCTGCACCAGTAATTAAAACATCTTCACCAATAAGATCAAATGATAACGCAGTATGCACAGCATTACCAAATGGATCAAACATACTTGCAACACGATCTTCAACAAATTCTGGAACTTTAAAAACATTGTCTTCTGGAATCACTAAATATTCAGCAAAAGCACCTTGGCGATTAACACCCACGCCAACCGTATTAGGACATAAATGTCGCTTACCTGCTCGACAATTTCGACAATAGCCACAAACAATATGTCCCTCACCTGAAACACGATCTCCTACTTGATAGCCTGTCACTTCAATACCTGTCTGAACAACTTCACCAACAAATTCATGACCAACTGCCATCGGGACTGGAATTGTTTTTTGTGCCCATTCATCCCATAAATAAATATGTAAATCTGTGCCACAGATCGCTGTTTTTTTAATTTTAATTAAAACATCATTATGACCGACTTCAGGCTCAGCAATATCAGTCATCCATATGCCAGGTTCAGCTTTTAATTTAGATAGCGCTTTCATGTTTTATAATTCCCATTTCTCGTGCAACAATAGTAAATGCTTTAATCGTTCTTTCTATCTGCTCTGGCGTATGACTAGCTGACATTTGGGTTCTAATTCGCGCAAGGCCTTTAGGCACAACAGGATAAGAAAATGCAATTACATAAATGCCATGCTCAAGTAACTTATCTGCAAAAACACTCGCTTTTTTCTCATCATAAATCATGACAGGAATAATTGGATGCTGACCAGGAATTAAGTCAAAACCAGCCTTTTCCATACCTTCTCTAAATAGTTTTTGATTTCTTTCTAAATTTGCTCTTCGAGCATCAGCATTTTCAGCTAACTCTAGTGCTTTAATTGAAGTTGCTGCAATCGCTGGCGCTAATGCATTTGAAAATAAATAAGGACGAGCCTTTTGCTTTAACATCTCAGCAACTAACCCTTTTGCCGAAACAAACCCACCTGAAGCGCCTCCTAATGCTTTACCTAATGTGCTTGTAATAATATCAATACGACCTTCAACACCACAATAAGCAGGTGTACCACGTCCTTTATCACCAATAAAACCTGATGCATGAGAGTCATCAACCATTACTAAAGCATTGTATTTATCTGCTAAATCACATACACCTTTTAAATTTGCAATAATGCCATCCATTGAAAATACCCCATCGGTTACAATTAGTTTAAAGCGACTACCTGCTTCATCTGCTGCTTGTAACTGTGACTCTAAATCTGTCATATCATTATTTTTATAACGAAAACGTTTTGCTTTACATAAACGCACACCATCAATAATACTTGCATGATTTAGTTGATCACTAATAATTGCATCTTCTGCTGTTAAAAGCGCTTCAAACACACCGCCATTTGCATCAAAACAAGAAGGAAATACAATCGTATCATCCATTTTTAAATAACGTGTAACTGCATTTTCCAAGTCTCTATGTACTTTCTGTGTCCCACAAATAAAACGTACTGAAGATACGCCATAACCATACTGGTCTAATGCATTTTTTGCAGCTTGTACTAGCTCTAAATTATCTGCTAAACCTAAGTAATTATTTGCGCAAAAATTAATAACCTCAGCCCCATCTGTTAGGCCTATTTCTGTTGATTGAGGTGTTGCAATAATACGTTCAGCTTTATAGGTTCCAGCTTCTTTAATTGCCTCAATTCCATCATTTAAATACTCATAAAATGCTTTATTCATAATGCTTTGTCCCTTATTTAATCAATTTAAATGTAATGATTTATTCATAACCAAATTGTTGCCTTGGATTATAACGATGACTGGCTGAAATAACAAATTAAAAGCATAAGCAAAAATCATTATGTCTTATCAAAATATGTTAAGTGTATTAAAAGTTTAAAATAATACTTTACAAAATCAACAAACCATTACAACCTAAAAATAAGACGCATTGCTTGTTGAATTAAATATTAACTTAATCTTAAAGGGAAGTGCAAAATGTCAAATACAAATGACAATGACCGCGTTTCAGTATCTAAAAATAATAATGAATGTAAAACTGAAGAGGCCGCATTTAAAAATTGGATTCAGACTGAACGAAAGAAAGGATTTAAAGAACCACAAAGTATATTTCAGCAAGCCAAAACTTTATTAGACCAAACAGTTAAAGCTATTCAAAGTTGTGATGGGTAAGAATAACTTAATTTAAGTTTCCATCAAAAAAAGCTTGCTTACCGGCTTGGTCATTTTGTTGTTGGTACTGATCTGCTTGAGAAGTAGTACTATCTTGATTTGTATTACCATTTGCAGGAACCGCAACAATACCGGTTGGCGTTGAAATATATTGTGGCTCAACTCCCATATTTTTCATTACAACACCAGAAGTCACTGCAACAGCAGTCTGCCCTGCACTAATTGCAATTGCATCTGAGACATTATCTGCATAAGTAACATTTAAACATACAGCGAATATAAAAATTACTCTCTTTAATAAATACATAACTAATCTATCTCTATCAGTATACTACTTTATAAGTTTAACGCTTTTAAGATTGAATAAAAAGTCACATTATTTTAACAAATAGGTTATTGAATAAACGATTTTGAAATTATCAAACCTTTTGATAAGCAAATTATTGTTTTCTGCCTAAAAACAATAGTAATTTAGCTTTTTTGTTCTATACTATCGTATGCATATTAAACCATCTATAATGTAAATTTTAGGAATTTGAAAAGCGTGACTAAAAAAGGCAAAATGCGGCTATTCTATTTTATAAGCTTTATTATCGCAATATTTGCTGTTGTATTTGCTGTGTATTTTCAAATCACAGACCATTTAAGCCCTTGCCCGCTTTGCATCATGCAACGCATTGCCTATTTATTAATTGCTATTTTTTCACTGATCGCATTAATACATGCCCCGATAACTAAAAAAGCAAATCTTACCTATTTGATTTTGCTAATGCTATCAACAGCTTTTGGACTATATATTGCAATTCGCCAAGTTTATTTAGAGTATTATCCATCAGCTGATACTCATGGTTGCGGCGTTGGCATTGGTTATTTATTTTATAACTTGCCATTTAAAGATTTTTTACTATTAATGTTTAATGGCTCAGGAGATTGCGGTGCATTTACTTGGCAATTTTTAGGGTTAAGTATGGCGTTTTGGAGTATGATTGTTTTTTTAATATTAATGATACTTTACTTTCTTAGCGCAATGCATCATATTATCAAGTTTAAAAAGTTAAGTTAATAAAAGAAGAAGGATACTAAAATGACAGAACATGAGCAAAAATCGGGAATTAGCCGAAAGAAATTTATTATCTTTGCTATTTGTCTAGTAATATTTCTAGTCATTTTATTTGGTGGCATTTTTGGCTTTGGTAGCTTTATTAATGCCAAAAAGAGTGAGACATTAGCTAGTTTTGTGTTCCCTCCAACTGAAATCTCTGCTACAAAAGCTAAAGCACAAGACTGGCAGAAATATATTGAATCAGTTGGTACTGTTGCAGCTATTAATGGCGTTAATGTCACCTCTCAATCTTCTGGAAAAATTACTGAAATTAACTTTAAATCCGGACAAATGGTTAAAAAAGGCGACCTTCTGTTTAAAATGGATACAAGTGAACTTGAGGGACAGCTAAAACAAAATAAAGCAACTTTAGAAATCGATAAAATTACTTATGATAGAAATAAAGAACTTTATGAACAAAATGCTGTTTCTAAACAAACATTAGATACAGACTATGCTAGCTATCAAGGGTCAATTGGTAGCGTTGAATCAACACAAGCTCAAATTAACTATCTTCAAGTACATGCGCCATTTAGTGGTAAAATTGGTATCCGCCAAATTAATTTAGGTGAATACTTCCAAGCCGGCAGTAATGCAGCAAGTTTAAACCAAATTGATCCAATCTATGTTAATTTTAATATTACAGAAGCTGATGTTGATAAAATAAAACTTGGCCAAACTGTTGAATTAACAACATCCAGCTTCCCTGGTAAAACATTTAAAGGCACAATCACTGCCATTGATTCTCGCTTATCTGATGACACGCTAGGTCTTCAAGTCCAAGCTACTGTTAAAAATAGTGATACTAAAGCACAGTTATTACCTGGTATGTTTACAGATGTTCATGTCATGTTAGGTGTTGACGAAAATGTTGTTGTTATTCCACAAAATGCGATTACTTATACTTTATACGGTAACTCTATTTATATCCTAACACCTGACATGAAAGATGGAAAACCTGTAAAAGGTAGTTATACAAGCATGGCTAGTGGTACAGCTAAAATTGTTGAAATGAAACAAGATCAATACACAGCGAATGTACATACGATAAGAGTCGGAGAAACTCGAGGAAATCAAACTGAAGTTTTAAGCGGTGTGGAAGCTGGTGATATAGTGGTTACATCAGGACAATTAAAACTTAAAAATGGTGTTAAGGCTGTAATCAATAATGACGTAAAACTTGATGATGCAACTTATCAACAAACGGAGAAAGCTAGTGGGCTTAATTAAAGTGACATTTAATACTAGTAGAAATTTACCTTTTAATTTAGGCTTAAAGAGGCAAGCTATATGAAATTTACCGATATATTTATCAGGCGACCAGTACTGGCAACGGTAATTAGTTTATTAATCGTTGTTGCAGGGTTGGGGTCCGTTTTTAGACTGCAAGTAATGCAGTACCCACAGATGACTAATACAACCATTACAGTAACCACCTCATACCCAGGTGCTAGTGCTGATGTAATTCAAGGTTTTATTACCACCCCACTTGAACAATCTATTGGTAGTGCTGATGGTATTGACTATATGACATCATCAAGTGTTACAGGCCTAAGTACGATTACAATTTATATTAGACTTAACTATGATCCTAATGCTGCCCTGACTGATATTACTGGTAAAGTTAATGCTGTATTAAATCAGTTACCTGATGCAGCAGAATCTCCGACAATTACAAAAACAACAGGTGATACTTTCCCATCACTTATTTTAAGCTTTACAAGTAATAACTTAAACAAAGAAGAGATTTCAGCTTACTTGAATAATGTGCTAACGCCTAAAATTTCAGCACTTGGCGGCATTTCACAGGTTCAAATCTGGGGTGACAAACCTTATTCAATGAGAATTTGGCTGAACTCAAAAAAAATGGCACAGTATAATATCACTTCTTCTGATGTTTATAATGCTTTACAAACAAATAGCGTTATCGCTAGTGCTGGTACACTTAAAACACCATTTCAAACAATCACCATTAATGCTAAAACAGATATGCACAGTTCGGATGAGTTTAAGCAGTTAATTGTTGCAAATTTCAATGGCAACCCAATACGCTTAGGAGATATTGCTAAAGTAGAACTTGGCGCTCAAGATTATACATCAGAGGTAACTTATAACGGCATTCAAGGTGTATTTGCTGGTATTTTGGTTGCACCTGGTGCAAACCAGTTGAGTGTTATTAATAATGTTATGGCAAATCTACCAAGCCTTGAAAAACAATTACCAACTGGGCTAAAACTTAATGTAGTATATAACTCAACAACCTATATTAGCTCAGCTATCGAAGAAGTTGTCAAAACATTAATTGAAGCAGTTATTATTGTAACCATTGTTCTTTTTGCTTTCTTTGGCTCTCCAAGAACTTTAGCAATTCCAATTATTACGATCCCATTATCTATGATTGGTGCTTTTTTCCTTATGGATTTGATGGGCTTTTCAATTAATCTATTAACCCTACTATCGATGGTATTAGCTATTGGTCTTCTCGTTGATGATGCTATTGTTGTACTCGAAAATATTTATCGGCATGTTGAAGAAGGCAAAACACCATTTGAAGCTTCTATTATAGGCGCTAGAGAAATTGCTGTGCCAGTTATTGTTATGACACTAACCCTTGCTGCAGTTTATGCGCCAATTGGTATGCTTGGTGGTTTAACAGGTAGTTTATTTACTGAGTTTGCTTATACCTTAGCAGGAGCTGTGATCATTTCAGGTATTATTGCATTAACATTATCACCAATGATGTGCTCTATGCTAATCAAACCATCTGTGTTAGAAAGTCCAGTTGTTAAGTTTGTTGACCGCGCTTTTGATAAATTAAAAAATATCTACCACAAAGCACTTGTAACTGTATTGCATGTACGAATCCTAATGATTGTATTAGCAATTGTTGTTTTTGCTAGTATTTATTATTTATTTGCTGGCACAAAATCTGAACTAGCGCCTCAGGAAGATCAGGCATTTATTGGCATTATGGCACAGGCTCCAAGTGCCGCTAACATCAACTATCTCTTGGGTTATAATAAGCCAATTGAAAATATATTTGAAAAATTCCCTGACCAACAAGCTTACTTCTTAGTTAGTGGCTTCCCAACTAGCTCACAAATGTTAGGTGGAATTATACTAACGCCTTGGAGTGACCGCAATCAAACACAAATGGTACTTGCCAAACAACTACAGAATCAAATCAAATCTGTTTCTGGTGTTAATACTTATGTATGGCAACAAGCATCACTACCTGGTACACCATTTGGCCCACCAGTATCATTTGTTTTAACTTCTACTCTAAATCATGAACAAATTAACCCATTGGCTAATGAGCTGATCCAAAAGGCACAAGAAAGTAAATTATTCCTGTTTGTTGATAGTGATTTACGATTTGATAACCCTCAATTAGATATTCATATCAATCGTAATAAAGCATCTCAACTAGGTATCAGTATGCAAGATATTGCTAATACTTTGTCTGTCTATTATTCTGGCTATTACAGTAATTACTTTAGTATGCTAGGTTATAGCTTCCAAATTATTCCTCAACTACCTGATAGCTTACGACAAACTAAACAGCAGCTGAAAAATTTATATATTGAAACATCATCAGGCGATCTAATACCTTTATCTGCCGTTGTTACATTTACTGATTCGTCTCAACCATCAAGTTTAAATCGATTCCAACAATTAAACTCTGTAACCATTAGTGCAGTACCAATCCCTGGTGTCACACAAGGCCAAGCACTTGACTTCCTTAAATCAACTGCACAACAAATCTTGCCTAACGATGTAAGTTATGATTATGCAGCTGGCTCACGTCAATACATGCAAGAAGGCAACACCATGATATTTGCCTTTATGTTTGCTATTATTCTTATCTTCTTGATGTTAGCAGCTAAATTTGAAAGCTTCCGTGACCCAATTATTATTCTTGTTACAGTCCCACTATCTATTTGTGGCGCTATGATACCACTGTATATAGGCTCCCATTTAGGTGTTGACTATACAAGTATTAATATCTATACAGAGGTTGGTCTTGTAACTTTAATTGGTTTAATTTCAAAACATGGTATCTTAATTGTTGAATTTGCCAATCAATTACAAGAAGAAGGAAAATCTAAGCTCGAAGCTATTGAACAAGCTGCAGCAATTCGCCTAAGGCCCGTACTAATGACAACTGCTGCAATGGTTGTTGGTGTTCTACCATTATTATTTGCTTCAGGCGCAGGTGCTGAAAGCCGTCATGCCATTAGTATTGTTATCGTGTTTGGTATGATTATTGGTACAATGTTTACTTTATTTGTTGTCCCTTGCTTCTATATGTATCTAGCCAAAGATCGTAAAGCCTTTATGCGCAAACAGTATGAAGAAGAACAAATTATTGAGCGAATCAATATCGAATTAAAAGAAAGTAAAGCACACTAAATAAATAATAAATAATAAATAATAAATAATAAATATCACTAATAATAATCAAATTTTATATTAAAATAATTTATTTCACGTCTCTACAAACTATTTAATGCATAACTGGATGAGGAAATAAAACAGGCTTATTTTCTAGATAGGTTTTTATCTTTTTAATTGCATCGGCTAGATCTAGCTCAAACTGTGTTGAAACAGAATAAGCTGCTGCTGCGTTAATAACAAGCATATCTCTTTTAGGTCCCATCAATTCACCATTTAAAATAGCCAATGACTCTTTAACATTCTGATATGCATCCCCTGCTTTTAATAATTCAGGTTTAGATCGTTTAAAGCCTAATTGCTCAGGATGAATGCTTTGTCTAGCCAATCGACCTTGCTTAATCTGTATAACATGATTAATACCACAAGTACTAAACTCATCCATACCTGCACCATAGACAACAGATGCATACTCTACACCTAATTCATTCAGTGCAATTGCCATTGGTTCAATTAAAGCTTCCTCATAAACACCAACAACCATACGTTTTACTCTAGCTGGGTTAAGTAATGGGCCTAGAATATTAAAGATTGTTTTTTTACCCAGTTGTGCAAAATGCTTCCTAACGGGCACAATTCTTTTAAACAAAGGGTGAAAATAAGGTGCAAACAGAAAGGCACAGTGTTCTTTAGTAAAAACATCTATAACCTCTTGTGGTGTTTTAGGAAAATCAATACCTATCATCTCTAAAAAATCAAAACTGCCACAACGACTGGTTGATGCTCTATTACCATGTTTAATAACTGGCACATCTAATTGAGCAAGTATTAGTGCAGTTAATGTTGAATAGTTTAATGTTGAATAACCATCCCCACCTGTGCCTACAACATCCATTGTATTTTGAGGTATATTTGGTATATTAATTTGCACAGCCTTAGTTAAAAATACATTAGCTATTTGAGCTAAAGCATACCCATCGTATCGAAATTTATCCAATGCAGTTACTATTTTAATTTTATCTTTTAAAGAAACTTCTTCATCTAGCAACGCTTCTATTTGTTTGTCAATCATTCAATGAAATCTTCATTTTTATTAGCCATTAAAAACATATTCAAAAACAATTATCAATGCTTTGCAACTATTTTTATATTTTTTTGAAAATCAAGCTTGTGCATCGCAGAAAATCTGCTTGACATGTCTATTCTTTTTTCATAAACTTCATGTGTCACAACAATTTTTGTGCGATGCAAAATTAATGGATTAAAAGAGGTAACCCTTATGACTACGACAACTGATTACTTCAAAACTTTCAGTGTATTTGGTGAAAAATGGGCTGAATTTGCAAAAACTGTTTATGAACCTGTATCTGAACTACAAAAAATTGCTACATCAGCAATTGAACGGACTACTAAAGTACAAATTGAAACTGCTAATGAAATCTTCAGTACTTCAACTGAAAAAGCTAAAAAGCTAGCTAATATTAAAAAATTTGAAGAACTAACTAGTTTTTATCGTGACGCTTCTCAAGAAGTCAATGATAAAACTGTTGCTTATACTAAAGCATCTGTAGATAACGCAATTCAAACCTCTACTGAACTAACTAAGTGGTTTGAAAAAGGTGTTGAGAACTTCAAACAACAAGCAGCTAAAACTACTACCAAATAGTATCTGCAACTATCATTTATCTATAATTGTGAAAGCGCATCTTTACTATTTATCCTAAAATCATTATGATTTCAGGTTAGACGCGATAAATCGCGTCTCTACATTATTCGTTCAAAAATTAAAAAGACTTTTTATAGCTGATGAATCATTTATCTAAACAAAATATTTTACCTTCTTTGGTTATACTTGATCGTGATGGTGTGATTAATGAAGACTCTGATCAATATATTAAATCTGTAGATGAGTGGCATGATATCCAAGGTAGCATCCAAGCAATTACTGATTTAACTAAGCTTAATATTTCTACTGCTATAGCAACGAACCAATCTGGACTTGCCAGAGGCTATTTTGATTTTATTACCTTACATGAAATGCACAGTAAAATGCTTAATAAGGTTAAAATGCTTGGCGGAATGATTCACTATATTGCCTACTGCCCTCATGGGCCTAATGACAACTGCCAATGCCGCAAACCAAATATAGGCCTATTAGAAGAAATATCAGCCAAGTTATCAATACCCCTAAATAAGCAAGTCTTTTTTGTTGGTGATTCTTACAAAGACATTCAAGCTGCAAATACAGCTAATATTACCCCAATTCTTGTTAAATCAGGCAAAGGTAAAAAAACATTACAATCTCACCCTGAACTTGAAGCTAGAATTAATATTTATGATAATCTATATGATTTCGTACAAACGCTAAAATCAGAGGTTTAAATGAAATTTTTAATTAATATTATATTAATGCTAAGGCAATGGCTTTTTTTAATTTATGTTGCTGTTATCACAATTATTTTAAGTACCTTAAATGTAACTTTATGGGCAATAAAAGCACCACTATCAATTCGAATTTTTATTGGTCGATTATGGTCAAGGCTTGTTCGACTAGGTATGTTTATATTCTTATGGCTACGTGTTCGAGTTAAGGGTAAAGAAAACATACCTGAAACTGCTTGTATCTTTCTCTCAAAGCATCAATCTCCTTGGGAGACATTAGTATTACCTAGTCTTGGACCTAAATCTTGCTTTGTACTTAAAAAAGAATTATTAGCAATTCCTTGGTTTGGCTGGGGATTACGCTCTGTAGGCAGTATTGCTATTGATCGCTCTCAAAATATGCAGGCATTAAAACAAGTTATTTCTCAAGGCAAAGATCGATTAGGCAGAGGTATCTCAATTACTGTTTTTCCAGAAGGTACTCGAGTTCTACCTGGAAAACACCCTAAGTTTCATAAAAGTGCATTATCACTAGCAAAAATGACTAAAAGTATTGTTATCCCGATTGCACATAATTCAGGTAGCTTCTGGCCTGCTAGAGGTGGCATTATAAAACCTGGCACTATTGATCTTGTTATTGGTAAACCAATTAATTCAAAAGGTTTATCTTTAGAAGAATTATCTTATCAATCTTATCAGTGGATGGCTACCCATATGCAGGAGATTGAAAAGACGCAATAGCATTCCCTTTATTTAGCCCTTTTTGTTGAAATGGCATTTGTGGAAATGCTAACTGTTTAATTTCAGTTGGCTTAGCGAAATAATTTTCTATATTATTACTTTCAACTTTTTCTTGTAAATTAATAAAATTAATTCTATTAACATTATGAGCGTGATAAGATATAGTTGATTTTCTTTCTGATTCATAAAATAAACTATATAGTAAACTTCTTATTTTTTCTGATGGCTGTATGGAGATATCTCTAGTTACTATAGGCGTATATGCATACATTCCTAAGTCTAATGCAGTGGGGATATTTTTTAAACTATCATCTATAAAGTAATAATTAATTTCTTTTTCAGGATAAGTTTTCTCAACTCTATTTTTTATTTCTTGTAAACAGACTAATTTACAGTCTTTATCAATTTCATCAATACTTAACCCTACCTTACGACCACTAATTAAAGTACCAGCACCAACTACATCATCTTCAGTCAATGCTTGTTGCCTACATGGTATTTGATTACTATTTTGACACCATTTTATGTATCCTCGATTGATAACATGTAAAGCATTACTGATTGGACCTGCAGTTGCAATTTTTATTGGAATATTATTTTTTAAGCAATTATCTAAAAACATGAAAAACGATTCATTAATATAATTTACTGGGTTCTCCACCATATCATTAAGACTATCGATATAATCTTTATCTTGTGGACGAAGCATCCTATGAATATCTAAAGCCGATAGTTTATATCCTTTTGTATGCTTATTTGTAATGGTCATATCAAAATCTAAAACATATATATTTATTGGCATTTATCTTCCTTTATTTTAAATTAAACGCATTGCGTTATATTAGTTTAAATTAAAATACGATTCAAATGCTCTTTTGTTACAAGAATAATCACTATTAGATAAATATTAGTTTTCCAAATGCCCTCTGGTTAATCGATAACATCGATCCATTCGATGTGCTAGCGTATTATCATGTGTAACAATTAAAAATGCCGTTTGTTTTTTCTTGGCTAAATTATAAATCATCTCTTCAATGTGTTGGGCATTTTCTTCATCTAAGTTTCCTGTTGGCTCATCGGCAAGCACACACTGAGGGTCATTAACCAAAGCTCTTGCAATCGCAACTCTTTGACGCTCACCCCCTGATAACTCAGAAGGTTTATGATCAATGCGGTGAGATAATCCAACTTCATCTAATAATAACCTAGCTTTTGCCAATGACTGTTTAGTGGATGATTTACGAATTAATAATGGCATTGCGACATTCTCAAGCGCGCTAAATTCCGGCAATAAGTGATGGAATTGATAAACAAACCCTAAATACTGATTACGCAATCTAGCACGCTTATTCGCTGAACATTTTGCAAAAGGTTTTGCATTTAAAAAAACATCACCTTCAGTAGGTTGATCTAACCCACCGAGTAAATGTAAAAATGTACTTTTACCAGAGCCTGATGTACCTACAATTGAAACTAATTGTCCTTTAGCAATCTCAAAATCGATACCATGTAAAACAGGCGTATTTAACCGGCCTTCTTTATAAGATTTTTTAAGATTTTGACAAGATATAATCACATTATCATTCATATCTTAATGCCTCTGCTGGTTGAATTCGTGATGCCCGCCAGGCAGGGTATAAGGTTGCTAACACACTTAAGATAAAAGCAACAATACTGACATGAATAATATCCCATAACTCTAACTTTGATGGTAAAAAGTCAATATAATAAACATTAGCCGATAAAAACTGCACATGGAATACTTGCTGTATCCAATTAACAATTTCTGTCGTATTAATCGCTAAAATAACACCTAAAACCACCCCAATAACAATACCAATAATACCAATTAAAGTTCCTTGAACAATAAAGATAGACATAATCTGCCTTGAAGATGCCCCTATTGTTCTTAAAATGGCAATATCCGCTTGTTTATCTGTTACCACCATTACAAGAGAAGCTAACATATTAAATGCAGCAACTGTAATAATGAGTACTAAGATAAAAAACATCATTGTTTTTTCCATTTGCAATGCTTTAAAGAAGTTCGTATTTTGCTGTGTCCAATCTGTAATTTGATATGCTGGCATTAATTCATTATTTAATACTTTTGCTTCATAGGGCGCATCAAATGGTGATGGAAACTTAAGCTGTAAACCCGTAACATTTTTACCCATTTGTAATAGTTTTGCTGCATCATTGATATTCATTAAGGCATAAGCACTATCAAACTGATAACCAACACTAAAAACGCCAACTACAGTAAACTGTTTTAATCTTGGTAAAAACCCTGCCGGAGAAAATGTTGCTTGAGGCACAATGACTGTCACTTTACTGCCAATCGTTGCCCCTAATGAATTAGCTAAATCTTTTCCCAAAACAATACCATAATGCCCTGCTTTTAAATTTGATAAGCTACCTTGTGTCATTTTTTCACCAACCGGCGATACTTGTGATTCTAACTTTGGATCAACACCAACCAGTATACCAAATGACGAAAACCCTTCTCGAGATAGCATTGCTTGGCCTTGAATGTAGGGTGCCATACCAATGATTTTATCTTTACCTTTTAGGTGTTTATAAACATTTTGCCAATCATCTAATTGACCATTCCAACCCGTTACGGTTGCTTGAGGTACCATAATCAACATTCTTTGACGGATTTCTTGATCAAACCCATTCATAACAGATAATACGGTAATTAATACAGCAACGCCTAATGCGATACCAAAAAATGACACACCAGAGATAAATGAAATAAAATGATTTCTCTTCTTAGCTCGAATATAACGAAGCCCGATGTAAAAGGATAAAAAACGCTTTATCAATCTTTTATGTTCCTTTGAACTTTATTTTTATACTTAAACGATTATAGCAATTGACCGTTGCCAAAAGCTAATTAATTTTCTCATATTCTTTTTAAACAATCATAGCCTAATTAATGTATAATTCGCTATAATTGCCTAACAAAAATATAACATCATCATAGGATAAAGGATTTAATGCTAACTTACCCGAAAATTGATCCAATAGCTTTTTCAATCGGTCCATTAAAAGTGCATTGGTATGGTATCATGTATTTATTAGGTTTTATTTCCGCTTGGTTATTAGGACGCCATCGAGCTAAAAAACCCTATTCTCCCATTGATGTTAATCAAGTTGCTGATGCTATTTTTTACGGTGCTTTGGGTGTGATTGTTGGTGGTCGTTTAGGCTATATGCTTTTTTATGATTTTAGTAATTTTATTCATGCACCGTGGATTATTATTCGTGTATGGGATGGCGGTATGTCATTTCATGGCGGTTTATTAGGCGTTGTGCTTGCACTTGCACTATATAGTTATAAACTTAAAATAAATGCATTCGACTTAATTGACTTTTTTGCACCGATGGTACCACTTGGATTGTTATTTGGAAGGATTGGAAATTTTATTAATGGTGAACTCTGGGGACGTGTCACTGACTCATCTTTTGCAATGATTTTTCCAACTGGTGGCCCATTACCTCGATATCCTTCACAACTCATTGAAGCATTGTTAGAAGGTATTGTATTGTTTATTATTTTATGGGTAATCTCAATGAAACCAAGACAACGATTAATTATTTCAGCTAACTTTGCCTTATTCTATGGACTATTCCGATTTATTGCAGAGTTTTTCCGCCAACCAGACCCACAAATGGGTTATGTTTTATTTGATTGGATGACTATGGGCCAAGTACTTTCTGTGCCAATGATTGCTTTTGGTATTCTAGTTATCATTTGGCGCATATCAAATAAAGTGAAAGTATACTCACCTAATGCTAAAACTTATTTAGGATATCAAGGAGTTTGAACCATGAAACAATATCTTCAATTCTTAAGCCATATTCAAACACATGGTACTAAAAAATCAGATCGCACAGGTACCGGCACAACAAGTGTTTTTGGTTATCAAATGCGCTTTGATTTAAACAAAGGATTTCCCTTAGTCACCACCAAAAAAATTCATTTAAAAAGTGTTATATATGAGCTTTTATGGTTTTTAAAAGGTGAAACTAATGTTAAATATCTTCAAGATAATGGTGTTCGTATTTGGAATGAATGGGCATTAGATAATGGAGATTTGGGACCCGTTTATGGTCAGCAATGGCGATCATGGCATACACCAGATGGGCGAGTAATTGACCAAATCCAAGAAGTCATTCAACTGATTAAAACTAAACCTGATTCTCGACGCTTACTTGTTAATGCCTGGAATCCAGCTGTTCTTCCAGATGAATCTATTTCACCACAAGAAAATGTCAAACAAGGCAAAGCAGCCCTTCCTCCTTGTCATACATTATTCCAGTTTTATGTTGCAGATAATAAGCTTTCCTGTATGTTAACTCAACGATCGGCTGATGCATTTTTAGGTGTACCATTTAATATTGCTTCTTATGCTCTATTAACACATATTATGGCACAACAATGTGATTTAGAGGTTGGTGAATTTATTTTCTCAGGTGGTGATTGTCACATATATCACAATCATCAAGAGCAAATTCAAGAACAACTAAATAGAACACCCTACCCATTACCGAAATTAAATATAAAACGTAAACCTCAACGCATTGAAGACTATAACTATGAAGATTTTGAAATACTAGAATATCAACATCACCCAGCAATTAAAGGCTTAGTTGCAGTATAAAATAACCAGTTTGGAATTGATAACCCTATGGCCCATTCACTAGATAAAGATAAGATCAAAATTCTATTGCTTGAAAATATTAGTCAATGTGCAGTTGATGCATTCCACCGAGCTGGATATCGCAATATAGAACAAATAAAAGGTGCTTTAAACGAAGAACAATTAATAGAGAAACTACAAGATACACGTATTTTAGGTATTCGTTCACGCAGTAATTTAAATGAAATGATTTTAAAACAAGCACCTAAATTAGTTGCAATTGGTTGTTTTTGTATCGGAACAAATCAAGTGAGTGTTCAAGCTGCAGAACGATATGGAATTCCTGTTTTTAATGCTCCATTTTCTAATACACGCAGTGTTGCTGAACTTGTCATTGGACAAATGATCTTATTATTACGAGACATTCCAAAGAAAAATGCACAACTTCATCAAGGTATTTGGAATAAGTCAGCAACCAATAGTCATGAAATTCGTGGTAAAACGCTCGGTATTATTGGTTACGGTCATATTGGCTCACAAGTAAGCGTACTTGCTGAAGCATTGGGTTTAAAAGTTATCTTCTATGATATTGTTAATCGTTTGCCATTAGGTAATGCAAATTCGGTTACTTCTTTAGATGAACTATTAAAGCTCTCTGATATCGTTTCATTACATGTGCCAGAGACCGAGCTAACTTATAATATGATTAATAATGAACAGTTAGCGCTTATGAAAAATAATGCTGTTCTAATTAATGCCTCTCGCGGCAATGTTATTGAGATTAATGCCTTATATCGATATTTAAAACAAGGTAAATTTTTAGGTGTTGCTATTGATGTTTTTCCTGAAGAACCAGAAACAAATCAAATGGCATTTAATTCACCCTTAATTGAATTTGATCATGTTTTATTAACCCCACATATTGGTGGTAGTACGATAGAAGCTCAAGAGAATATTGGTGTTGAAGTTGCTGATAAACTCATCCATTATTCAGACAATGGTTCAACATTATCTTCTATAAACTTTCCTCAAGCTTCTTTACCTATTCATGATCATGGCTGTCGTTTATTACACATCCATGTCAATCAACCAGGCATGATGCGACAAATTAACCGAGTCTGCTCTGAGTCGAATATTAATATTCTTGGGCAATATTTACAAACAACTACGAATATTGGCTATGTTGTTATGGATATTGAAACTGATCAACAAACTGCTTTGAGTCTACTTGCCAAACTTAAAGCAATTGATGGTACAATTCGTTCGAGGATTTTATATTGAATGGTATCGAATCCAAATTAACTGACTTTTTAAAACAGTACCCTACAGATAAAATTAGTATTGGCTTAAGTGGTGGTATTGATTCAATTGTTCTCTTACATGCATTAAGTAAATTTAGAAATCAATATCAATTTACACTCAAAGCAATTCATATTAACCATAGCCTACAAGAAAAATCTAAAGATTGGGCTGTATTTTGTGAGACGTTTTGTCAACAACTTGGTATCGAGTTTATTGCCGTTGAATTAAATGACTCACCTACTGAAGGAAACAGTATTGAAGCTTGGGCACGTCAAAAGCGTTATGAAGCCTTTGAAAATATATTAGCTGCTGATCAATGTAATTATTTATATCTAGCTCATCACCAAAATGATCAAGTTGAAACATTTTTGCTTAATTTAATGCGCGGTAGTGGTGTCAATGGTTTATCTGCAATGCCTAGTGTTCGTACAACTAATCATTATACTCTTATACGTCCTTTATTAACAATTCCAAGAAGTAACATTGAAGCTTACGCTAATCATCATCATTTAAAGTGGATTGATGATCCAAGCAATGATAATACTCGATTTGATCGTAATTTTATGCGCCATGAGATTGTAAATAAATTAAATCAACGTTTTAACGCACTAAATAATATCAGTCAATCTGCTATTTTTTGCCAAGAAACTGCACAACTATTAGATCAATATTTACAAAATGACCTGACATCTATTCTAATCGATGAACAATATTTAGATCACTTATCACTGCTTAAACTAGATAAAATTAAACAAATACAACTTATTCGACTTTGGATTAAACAACAAAATATAATCCCACCAAATCGAAATAAAATGAATCAATTTATTGATTCTATCCAATTTGCTAAAAATAATTGGCAGCTACATTTCAATGACTATGTATTAATTCTCTATAATGATTTACTTAGATTATATAAAGATATACCTGAGATCCCAGAATCTTTTCATATCCAATGGTCTGGTGAAGTAATTAATTTAAAAGAATATGATTTCTCGATTACAAAGTTAGATCTTCACAGCCTCGGAATTGATAGTGATAAACTCAATTGGCAAGATGTTATTATTCGGGCTCGTAAAGCTAATGATTATTGTCGTCCAATTGGTAGAAATAAACAAAATAAACTGAAAATTATTTTTCAAGAAAAACAGATCCCACTATGGCTACGCAAACGCACACCAATTATAGAGTACCAAGGCAAGATTATTGCTGTTGGTAAATTATTTGGCTGCAACTAAAAATTTAGATGTACTACTAGTTACTATAGTTACAACAGTACCCATAATAAAACTTAATGGTATTACATATACTGCCCAATACCACATATATACAGGTTCTCCAAAATAAAAATAACAAAATACACCACCACATATACCAAAGATAATACTCACTAGACTCGCCATTGAGTTGACTTTTTTCCAATAAAATCCACCTAATAATGAAAATGCCAATGCAGATATAGGAATATTCATTAATACCATTTTTTCAAAAATTTGATCAATAAACACATTTGCTAGCCAATAAGAAAATATAGCAATAATCAATGTAGTAAGTATACTATACTTAAGCGGCGTTTTTTGAATTTCTTCTACACGATGAGCAATAAATACCGATGCAATCGTATTCCATAGTCCTACGATTGTTGTTGCAGCAATAAAAAATAACATTGCATAAGCAATACCTTGAAAAACTTTAGGTAAATAATAATGAATAAGATAAGGAATTGCTTCTTGAGGTTGGCAATGAATACTTGGGTCTTTTTGAAGATTGGCAGCCGCTAAAATAGCTAATGCATAAATAAAAGCAACAATGATACTTGCAATAATAACCGCTTTTAATGCTGTTTTTTTAGATTGTGCTGAAAATATTTTTTGTCCATACCATGGAGCAAGTATATAAGTAAACATCGTAATAATAATCAGTGAAAATAATAATGAGTTAGGTAACATTTGATGAACAGAGTGAGTAGTTGAAACTGATTTAACGGATAAAGAACTCATAAAATATAAAAACGGAAAGATAACTAAGGTGATTAAAAAACTAAAAATATCAATTTGAATAATTGAACGTAATCCCCCTCTAATTGTTATCAATGACATAATTAAGCAAAAAATCCCACTGACAAACCATTCATTTAAATTTGGAAAAACAGGTAAAAAGATTAATGTTAAAGATTTAATATAGTTTGCACTAAAGCCGATCATTGCTAAGGTTAAAATAATTTTGGCAATTAACCCAATAAGCTTATTATAGCGATAGTCAAAATATGTTGTTACACTTACAGCATCAAATGCCTTCCATTTTTTTGCAACTGTAATCGCATAAAACATTAAACCAAATAGAAATACAAGTGATAAACTAACCGCAGAGCTACCATAACCATAACCTAATGAAGCAAAGCCAACGAGAGTTGATGTATTTAATTCTGTCATCACTAAAGTTGCAACCAATGCAAAAAGTGCTGTTTTTTTATTTGATACAAAATATGATTCAGTATTTAATGTTTTTTTCTGGCTTTTAAATGTTAAAATTCCAACAACTATAATTAACAATATAAAACTAATCCAGTTAAATAGCCCCATAATTCACATTTCATATTGTTTTATCTTTAATGACAATTACAATACATTATTTTAAATGTGCTTAAAAGTTATTGCAGTATAAAAATAAAATAAATTACCAACTAAACTTAGTATAGTATCTTTTAAAGAGCGCCATCAAATGACTAACAACTGCAATAAAAAAAAGATATAATAATATTAATCAATCAATAAAAAATAAAAAAGCAAATAAGGACTAAGCAACATGTTTAAAGAATTTGCAAAATTAGAACTTCACACACTGCCATCACATACAGAATATTTTCATCCAGAAAATTTCACTGATGTTGTAACAACTGACTCACCTGCTTTACAAGTATTTACAGACTTTCATATTCGCCCTCCTGTAACCATTGATAAAAGAGAATTAGTCTCAAAAGCACTTGAAAAAATGCAATCATCTCAAGTTAAAGCACTACTGGTTATTGATGATGCCGATGATAAAGTTGTAGGCCTAATTAACAGCGCCCAAATATTAGGCATGAAAAAAGTACAAGCCGCACAAGATCATGGTATTAACCAGACTGAAGTAACTGTCTGGATGCTAATGAAGCCTATGGATGAATTGCAAGTTTTAAACTATCGAGACCTAAGCAATGCTAGAGTTGGCCATATTGCCCGTGCTTTACATGAAAAAAACCTTCACCATTTACTTGTTTATGAAGTCTGTCGTAATGAAGAAGAAATGTTAAGAGGGATTTTTTCAGCAACTAGAATCTCTCGTCAATTAGGTATTGAAATTGGTGGTGACTATGCTTCTGAGACAATTGCTGAAATTTCTAAAAGAATATAGCTATATAGCTAACTGCTTAAGTTTTTAAAATGATAAATCATCTCTTAAAATATTTAGCCTTTACCAAATAACTTTAATAAATACTTTTTAGTTCTTTCAATCTCTAATTGATAAATTAAAGCTTTCTTCTTAGCATCAAGTTGAATAAATTTTTCTTGCTCTGAGTCTGATAATAAAGATTCTTTCAGTGCTGACAAATAACCAGGATTAATAACAGAAATTGAACCAAATTGAAGTATATCATCTCCTATATCACCACTTAACTGCTTAGTTGCTTCTTTCATAAATAATTCAGCAGCTTCTTTATTTTCTTCCAGCAATAATTGATAAACGTTTAAAATAGTCTCTCTATTTGAATTTTCATTATTCAATATTGCTTTAACTACTTCAACTCGATCATTTTTATTTTCGAGGTTTAAAATCATATAGACACTTAAGTTAGAAAGATCTGACTGCTCCATTCCAGCTTGAGCTGCACGACTTAAAATCATATCAACAGACTGGTTTACGTCGTCTAACTTTGAAGAAGCGCTTAAAATTCTTGAAACAATATTTTCTATAATTGGTAGAGACTGATTACTATCTAATGCATGTGTAAAGTCTGTTTGTAATCTTGACATAACACGTGATGGATCTGTATTCCATAAATGATTAAGGTTATTCTCACCTGGCAATAATGCTGCGTATTCTTGTTGATTCAAGCCCTCGTTAGAAAGGTTATTTTTATCTGAACCTATATTAATATTAAAATGTACTTCTTCAGTAAACTTAGACTCTCTTGATAATTCTATTTTTAGAGTAACCTCTCCTTCATAATCTGGGTTAAGCGTAAAAAACATATCATTTTCATTAACATTTGCTTTTAAGTACCATGAACCTTCTTCTACATTTTCACCTGAAACATCAATGCTCATTGCATAATATTGGAATAACGTCATTAAATAAATTTCAGAATCATTTGATACATATATTTTATAAGGGTCAAACTGACTACCTTTACCACTGACGATTTGATCGTTTACACGAATAACAAAATTACTATAAGCATTATTAATTAAACTTAATATATCACCTTCAAACTCTCTAATATCAAATATATCCTCTAGACTACCTTCAAAACCAAAAAAATGATTTAATTGACTATCACCTGCAAAAATATTTTCAACTAGCTCTCTTTCGGGTGTATAAAAATTTAAACTTTGAATAATAATTTTATTGTCATAAACAATATACTTAATTGTACCAATTGTCTCTGGTAATGTTTGCGTATTTTTATTATTGTTTTTATCTATAACAGGTTCATCATCAATAAAATTAACACTAATATTTACTTCACCTACATTAAAACCACCATTACCATCTGATACTGCATAACTAAAGCTATCTAGGCCACTATAATTAACATCCGGTATATATTTAATACTTCCATCTGGGTTGATTGTAACCACACCATGTTTTCCTTGAGTTACATTACTAATAGTTAACGGGTCTCCATCAACATCAAAATCATTAGCTAAAGGATTTATTATAATCACTAAATCTTCATCAGTAAGCACATCATCATCAACTATTACTGGCGCATCATTAATTGGATTAATAACCACCTGAACTGTTGCAGTACTTATACCACCATTACCGTCTGATACAGTATAGCTAAAGCTATCTGAGCCATTATAATTAGCATCTGGTTGATAATTAATCGTATTATCTGGATTAATAGTAACCACACCATGCTCTCCGTGAGTAACATTACTGATAGTTAATGGATCTCCATCAACATCAAAATCATTAGCTAAAGGATTTATTGTAATTACTAAGTCTTCATCAGAAAGTACATTGTCATCAACTATTACTGGTGCATCGTTAATATCACCTACATTAATTGTCATGGTAGCTGCTGAAACTGAATTAGTATCACTATCATTGACAAGAAAATCAAAGCTTGCTGTTTCACCGTTGTCATTATCTGGCGTATAAACTAATAAACCAATATCCGCTGTTAAGATAACCGTATCTGATGTAATTGTTGAACCATTATAGCTTAAATCACCATTACCTGAGATCGTTGAGAAGATAACGGTTATTGACTCTAAACTATCACCCGTATCAACATCACTAAAATTAAATTCGCCGCTACTAAAGGTATGTGCTGTATCTTCATTGGTATTTACACTTGATGCTAATGCTACTGGGGCATCGTTGACATCTGAAACATTAATTGTCATCGTGGCAGCTGTAGCGGAGTTAGTATCACCATCATTAACAAGAAAATCAAAGCTTGCTGTTTCACCGTTGTCATTATCTGGGGTATAAACTAATAAACCAATATCCGCTGTTAAAATGACCGTATCTGATGTAATCGTTGAACCATTATAGCTTAAATCACCATTACCTGAGATCGTTGAGAAGATAACGGTTATTGACTCTAAACTATCACCCGTATCAACATCACTAAAATTAAATTCGACGCTACTGAAAGTATGTGCTGTATCTTCATTGGTATTTACACTTGATGCTAATGCTACTGGGGTATCATTTGTATCACTGACATTAATTGTCATGGTAGCTGCTGAAACTGAATTAGTATCACTATCATTGACAAGAAAATCAAAGCTTGCTGTTTCACCGTTGTCATTATCTGGGGTATAGACTAATAAACCAATATCCGCTGTTAAGATAACCGTATCTGATGTAATCGTTGAACCATTATAGCTTAAATCACCATTACCTGAGATTGTTGAGAAGATTACGGTTATTGACTCTAAACTATCACCCGTATCAACATCACTAAAATTAAATTCGCCGGCACTAAAGGTATGTGCTGTATCTTCATTAGTATTTACACTTGATGCCAACGCTACTGGCGCATCATTTACATCTGAAACATTAATCGTCATTGTGGCAGCTGTAGCTGAGTTAGTATCACTATCATTGACTAGGAAATCAAAGCTTGCTGTTTCACCGTTGTCATTATCTGGCGTATAAACTAATAAACTGATATCAGCTGTTAAGATAACCGTATCTGATGTAATCGTTGAACCATTATAGCTTAAATCACCATTACCTGAGATCGTTGAGAAGATTACGGTTATTGACTCTAAACTATCACCCGTATCAACATCACTAAAATTAAATTCGCCGCTACTAAAGGTATGCGCTGTATCTTCATCGGTATTTACACTTGATGCTAATGCTACTGGGGTATCATTTGTATCACTGACATTAATTGTCATGGTAGCTGCTGAAACTGAATTAGTATCACTATCATTGACAAGAAAATCAAAGCTTGCTGTTTCACCGTTGTCATTATCTGGCGTATAAACTAATAAACCAATATCCGCTGTTAAGATAACCGTATCTGATGTAATCGTTGAACCATTATAGCTTAAATCACCATTACCTGAGATTGTTGAGAAGATTACGGTTATTGACTCTAGTGCATCACCTGTATCAACATCACTAAAATTAAATTCACCGGCACTAAAGGTATGTGCCGTATCCTCATTGGTATTTACACTTGATGCAAGTGCAACTGGGGCATCGTTGACATCTGAAACATTAATTGTCATCGTGGCAGCTGTAGCGGAGTTAGTATCGCCATCATTGACAAGAAAATCAAAGCTTGCTGTTTCACCGTTGTCATTATCTGGGGTATAGACTAATAAACCGATATCCGCTGTTAAGATAACCGTATCTGATGTAATCGTTGAACCATTATAACTTAAATCACCATTACCTGAGATTGTTGAGAAGATTACGGTTATTGACTCTAAACAATCACCCGTATCAACATCACTAAAATTAAATTCGCCGCTACTAAAGGTATGCGCTGTATCTTCATCGGTATTTACACTTGATGCTAATGCTACTGGGGTATCATTTGTATCACTGACATTAATTGTCATGGTAGCTGCTGAAACTGAATTAGTATCACTATCATTGACAAGAAAATCAAAGCTTGCTGTTTCACCGTTGTCATTATCTGGCGTATAAACTAATAAACCAATATCCGCTGTTAAGATAACCGTATCTGATGTAATTGTTGAACCATTATAGCTTAAATCACCATTACCTGAGATTGTTGAGAAGATTACGGTTATTGACTCTAGTGCATCACCTGTATCAACATCACTAAAATTAAATTCACCGGCACTAAAGGTATGTGCCGTATCTTCATCGGTATTTACACTTGATGCTAATGCTACTGGGGTATCATTTGTATCACTGACATTAATTGTCATGGTAGCTGCTGAAACTGAATTAGTATCACTATCATTGACAAGAAAATCAAAGCTTGCTGTTTCACCGTTGTCATTATCTGGCGTATAAACTAATAAACCAATATCCGCTGTTAAGATAACCGTATCTGATGTAATTGTTGAACCATTATAGCTTAAATCACCATTACCTGAGATTGTTGAGAAGATTACGGTTATTGACTCTAGTGCATCACCTGTATCAACATCACTAAAATTAAATTCACCGGCACTAAAGGTATGTGCCGTATCTTCATTGGTATTTACACTTGATGCAAGTGCAACTGGGGCATCGTTGACATCTGAAACATTAATTGTCATCGTGGCAGCTGTAGCGGAGTTAGTATCGCCATCATTGACAAGAAAATCAAAGCTTGCTGTTTCACCGTTGTCATTATCTGGGGTATAGACTAATAAAACGATATCCGCTGTTAAGATAACCGTATCTGATGTAATCGTTGAACCATTATAACTTAAATCACCATTACCTGAGATTGTTGAGAAGATTACGGTTATTGACTCTAAACTATCACCCGTATCAACATCACTAAAATTAAATTCGCCGCTACTAAAGGTATGCGCTGTATCTTCATCGGTATTTACACTTGATGCTAATGTTACTGGGGTATCATTTGTATCACTGACATTAATTGTCATCGTAGCAGCTGTAGCGGAGTTAGTATCACCATCATTGACAAGAAAATCAAAACTTGCTGTTTCACCGTTTTCATTATCTGGCGTATAAACCAATAAACCGATATCAGCTGTTAAGATAACCGTATCTGATGTAATCGTCGAGCCATTATAACTTAAATCACCATTACCTGAGATCGTTGAGAAGATTACGGTTATTGACTCTAAACTATCACCCGTATCAACATCACTAAAATTAAATTCGCCGCTACTAAAGGTATGTGCTGTATCTTCATTAGTATTTACACTTGATGCTAATGCCACTGGCGCATCATTTACATCTGAAACATTAATTGTCATCGTAGCAGCTGTAGCGGAGTTAGTATCGCCATCATTTACTAGAAAATCAAAACTTGCTGTTTCACCGTTGTCATTATCTGGCGTATAAACCAATAAACCGATATCCGCTGTTAAGATAACCGTATCTGATGTAATCGTTGAACCATTATAACTTAAATCACCATTACCTGAGATTGTTGAGAAGATAACGGTTATTGACTCTAAACTATCACCCGTATCGACATCACTAAAATTAAATTCGCCGGCACTAAAGGTATGTGCTGTATCTTCATTAGTATTTACACTTGATGCCAACGCTACTGGCGCATCATTTACATCTGAAACATTAATCGTCATTGTGGCAGCTGTAGCTGAGTTAGTATCACTATCATTGACTAGGAAATCAAAGCTTGCTGTTTCACCGTTGTCATTATCTGGCGTATAAACTAATAAACTGATATCAGCTGTTAAGATAACCGTATCTGATGTAATCGTTGAACCATTATAGCTTAAATCACCATTACCTGAGATCGTTGAGAAGATAACGGTTATTGACTCTAAACTATCACCCGTATCAACATCACTAAAATTAAATTCGCCGCTACTAAAGGTATGCGCTGTATCTTCATCGGTATTTACACTTGATGCTAATGCTACTGGGGTATCATTTGTATCACTGACATTAATTGTCATCGTAGCAGCTGTAGCGGAGTTAGTATCACCATCATTGACAAGAAAATCAAAGCTTGCTGTTTCACCGTTGTCATTATCTGGCGTATAAACTAATAAACCGATATCCGCTGTTAAGATAACCGTATCTGATGTAATCGTTGAACCATTATAACTTAAATCACCATTACCTGAGATTGTTGAGAAGATAACGGTTATTGACTCTAAACTATCACCCGTATCGACATCACTAAAATTAAATTCGCCGCTACTAAAGGTATGTGCTGTATCTTCATTGGTATTTACACTTGATGCTAATGCTACTGGGGTATCATTTGTATCACTGACATTAATCGTCATGGTAGCAGCTGTAGCGGAGTTAGTATCACCATCATTGACAAGAAAATCAAAGCTTGCTGTTTCACCGTTGTCATTATCTGGGGTATAGACTAATAAACCGATATTAGCTGTTAAGATAACCGTATCTGATGTAATCGTCGAGCCATTATAACTTAAATCACCATTACCTGAGATCGTTGAGAAGATTACGGTTATTGACTCTAAACTATCACCCGTATCAACATCACTAAAATTAAATTCGCCGCTACTAAAGGTATGTGCTGTATCTTCATTAGTATTTACACTTGATGCTAATGCCACTGGCGCATCATTTACATCTGAAACATTAATTGTCATCGTAGCAGCTGTAGCGGAGTTAGTATCGCCATCATTTACTAGAAAATCAAAACTTGCTGTTTCACCGTTGTCATTATCTGGCGTATAAACCAATAAACCGATATCCGCTGTTAAGATAACCGTATCTGATGTAATCGTTGAACCATTATAACTTAAATCACCATTACCTGAGATTGTTGAGAAGATAACGGTTATTGACTCTAAACTATCACCCGTATCGACATCACTAAAATTAAATTCGCCGGCACTAAAGGTATGTGCTGTATCTTCATTAGTATTTACACTTGATGCCAACGCTACTGGCGCATCATTTACATCTGAAACATTAATCGTCATTGTGGCAGCTGTAGCTGAGTTAGTATCACTATCATTGACTAGGAAATCAAAGCTTGCTGTTTCACCGTTGTCATTATCTGGGGTATAGACTAATAAACCGATATTAGCTGTTAAGATAACCGTATCTGATGTAATCGTCGAGCCATTATAACTTAAATCACCATTACCTGAGATCGTTGAGAAGATTACGGTTATTGACTCTAAACTATCACCCGTATCAACATCACTAAAATTAAATTCGCCGCTACTAAAGGTATGTGCTGTATCTTCATTAGTATTTACACTTGATGCTAATGCCACTGGCGCATCATTTACATCTGAAACATTAATTGTCATCGTAGCAGCTGTAGCGGAGTTAGTATCGCCATCATTTACTAGAAAATCAAAACTTGCTGTTTCACCGTTGTCATTATCTGGCGTATAAACCAATAAACCGATATCCGCTGTTAAGATAACCGTATCTGATGTAATCGTTGAACCATTATAACTTAAATCACCATTACCTGAGATTGTTGAGAAGATAACGGTTATTGACTCTAAACTATCACCCGTATCGACATCACTAAAATTAAATTCGCCGGCACTAAAGGTATGTGCTGTATCTTCATTAGTATTTACACTTGATGCCAACGCTACTGGCGCATCATTTACATCTGAAACATTAATCGTCATTGTGGCAGCTGTAGCTGAGTTAGTATCACTATCATTGACTAGGAAATCAAAGCTTGCTGTTTCACCGTTGTCATTATCTGGCGTATAAACTAATAAACCGATATCAGCTGTTAAGATAACCGTATCTGATGTAATCGTCGAGCCATTATAACTTAAATCACCATTACCTGAGATCGTTGAGAAGATTACGGTTATTGACTCTAAACTATCACCCGTATCAACATCACTAAAATTAAATTCGCCGCTACTAAAGGTATGTGCTGTATCTTCATTAGTATTTACACTTGATGCTAATGCCACTGGCGCATCATTTACATCTGAAACATTAATTGTCATCGTAGCAGCTGTAGCGGAGTTAGTATCGCCATCATTTACTAGAAAATCAAAACTTGCTGTTTCACCGTTGTCATTATCTGGCGTATAAACCAATAAACCGATATCAGCTGTTAAGATAACCGTATCTGATGTAATCGTTGAACCATTATAGCTTAAGTCTCCATTACCTGAGATCGTTGAGAAGATAACGGTTATTGACTCTAGCGCATCACCTGTATCAACATCACTAAAATTAAATTCGCCGCTACTAAAGGTATGTGCCGTATCTTCATTGGTATTTACACTTGATGCTAATGCTACTGGGGTATCATTAACGGCTATAATATTAATTGTTGCTGTAATCGTATTGGAGTTACCATCACCATCATTAACTATATAAGTAACTGTACGTGGGGTTGTATCTGAACTATCTGAAGTATTTTCATAAGTTATGCCAGCAAAAAATGTTTCATAAGCTGACAAACTGCTACTACCGCTTAAAGTCAAAGTTCCTGCAATCGAAGCATCAACTGTAATACCTGCTACTGCACTATAACTGATGATATCTTCTGTCGCCATGAAATTAGTCATTGTTACTATTGCACTTTCTATATTCGTATCGTCAACATCAGTAATTAAGAAATTATTATATATAACTGTTGCTGGATCATTTTCCAAATAAGTAAGTGTTACAACTACGGAAGTTAAATCATAAGCTCTAACATGACCACTATTACTACCATTATCATCATTTCTAGTAGCCCCTGTCACAAGCACATTTCCATTAGAGCTTAGTGCTACATTTTGAAGTCTATCTCCAGCGGCTTCACCGATTATATCAGAACCAACAAGTTGCCAATCACTTATTGCTTCATTCCAATCATAAATATTAACTGAACCAGCATTACTACCACCAGCATCATTTCCTCCCGCACTAATCACCAAGCGCTGACCATCGGAACTGATCGATAAACCGCCTCCAAAACTATCACCTGCCGCAATACCAATGAGATCAGAACCTGTTTTTATCCAAGCTATTCCATTCCAATCATACACTTCAACTCGACCGCTATTTGAACCATTGTTATCGGCACCTGGAGCACCAACTGCAACACGATTACCATCAGCACTAATTGAAACTTTTATACCAAAGTTTTCATCACCTATCCCCCCATTAATATCTACACCTCGTTGTACCCAATTAGTTCCATTAAAATCATAAATTTCAACTCTATCATGATCACTACTATTACTATGAGCTCCTATTGCTACTGTCATGCCATCTGCATTCAATGAAACACTATAACCCAAGAAATCCGAATTAAAAACACCATTAATATCTGAACCTAATTGATTCCAATTACTACCATTCCATTGGTAAATTTCAACATAACCACGATCTGATGGATTATTAATAGGTCCTCCAATAGCAATAATCTGGCCATTTGCACTTAAAGAAAGACCTCTTCCAAAATTAGCACTGTTTATACCTTCAAGGTCTGTTCCACGCTGTACCCAAGATGAACCATTCCAATCATAAACTCTAACTTGACCATGGTCTACTCCACTCCCCACACCATCATCATTACGTATTGAGCCAATGGCAACTGTAAAACCATCAGCACTTAAAGATACATTCTCACCACTTAAATCCCCTGGGTCTTCACCATCAATATCAGAACCTAGTTGATTCCAAATTGTTCCATTATGCTGATATACTCTAACATGACCAGAGTCAATTCCATTACCATCGTTAAGACGCGCACCTATTGCTATAATTGTACCATCTTCACTAATAGCAACTGATCCACCTGAAGTATCTTCTGCAGCTTCACCATCAATATCATCACCTAATTGTTGAAAATTAACAAAATGTAGTTCTGGTTCATCATTGCTACCATTAATGTTAATAGTAATATTATGAGTATCAGTTGCACCTTGACTATCAGTAACAGTTACAACATAAGTTAATATTAAAGTCTCAGTTGAAGCTAGATAATCAAAAGCTTCTCCTCCTGAATTAAAAGTCCAAGTAAATGTATCTTCTGTTTCTGTAGCATTAATAAAATTACCACTTGTGACAGTAAGCATTGATAATAAAGTTCCATTAGTTATTTCTGATACATCACCAGATTCAACAACACTTGTAACAGCTACTGAGACTGTATTTGTAAGATCTATATCAGTAGTTGTTAATGTACCCGAAGTAGTTAAACCCGCATCTGTTTCAATTAAAATATCACTATCTATATCGCCTGCTTCAACACTAATTTCTGGTGGATCATTAACTTCTATAATATCAATAAAAACTGTTGCTATATTAGAATTAACATCTCCATCATTAACGATAAAAGTTACCTCTCTAGTGGCTAAGTCTGGAAAGTCTGAACTATTTTCATAAGTAACTGATTCAAAAAAATCTTGATAAGCTGATAAACTTGCTGTTCCATTAGCAATTAATATGCCTGGTGTTAATGTATTAATAGTAATACCACTAGGTGCTGGAGCATTAAAACTTAAAATATCTTCACTAGCATTAAAGTTCGTAATTGTAACTGTTGCACTTTCTAAGTTAACATCATCAATATCTGTAATAGCAAACTCAGAAGATATTACTGTCGCTGGATCATTTTCACTATAAGATAATGTTTTTGTTGTTCTAAATAAGTCATAAATTTTAACATAACTATCTTCTGCTCCAATTGCTACTGTCGTACCATCAGCGCTAATAGCAACTCCTGAGCCATTAAGACCATTGACTATTGTTCCATCAATATCTGGGCTAATCTGAGTCCAAGCTAAGCCATCCCAATCATAAACTCGGGCACTGCCAGTAAAAGAACCATTATCATTATTACTTGGTTCTCCAATTACTACTCGGTTACCATCACCACTTAAAGCAACTGCATTAAAGTCGCCGCTTCGACCAAATGCTACTTCACCATTAATGTCATCACCAAGCTGTACCCATACACCACCTATTAGCTCATAAATACGTACATGACCACTATTTGTACCATTTCCATCATTTGAAGGAGCACCAATCGCTACACGCGTTCCATCAGCACTTAAAGATACACTTTCTCCACTATAATCATCAGCTGCCTCTCCATCAATATCACTTCCTACTTGTACCCAAGCTGTTCCATTCCAATCATATATTCTAACAGTACCACTATTAACACCATTATCATCATTTTGGGGAGAACCTATTGCTACACGAGTACCATCAGCACTTAATGAAACTGAGGTTCCACTAAAATCTCCAGCTTGCCCCTCAATATCACTACCTACTTGAACCCAAGCTGTCCCATTCCAATCATATATTTCTACCTGCCCAGCACGTGAAGTACTACTATCATGATAGTAAGACCCTATTGCTATTCTTGATCCATCTGCACTTAATGAAACTGAATGACCACTTCTACTAGCAATTGATTCACCATCAATATCAGCACCTAATTGAACCCAAGCTGTTCCATTCCAATCATAAATCCGCGCATGGCCAGTACTATGACCAGCAGGACCATCAGCATAAATTGCACCAATGGCAACTCTTGAACCATCAGCACTTAGAGACACTGAATAACCACTATAATCACCAATATCTTCTCCATCAAGATCAGCACCTAATTGAACCCAAGATGAACCATTCCAATCAAATATTCTAGTATGCCCACTAGTACTATCATGTAAATAACCACCAATGGCTACTCGAGTACCATCACTATTAAATGAAATTGCTGTACCAAATCGATCACTACTTTGATCACCATTTATATCAGTCCCCAGTTGTTCAAAACTAACGAAACCTAGTATAGGTGAATCATTTATTGGATTAACAGTTAACGAAGCTATTTCTGTATCTGAACTAAATGCCGTTGTATTTCCATTAGTAGAAACATCAATATCTGTATCACCATCGCTACCTGAAGTTCGATCCCATGCACGATAAATAAGATTACCAGAACTACCATTATAATTTTCATTTGGTAAAAATCTTACTTTATTATTACTATTATCTGCTGCAAGTAAAACTGCAGATAAATCAGATATTCCTGTAATATTAATCCAATTTGAGCCATTATTTATTGAATACTGCCACTGGCCATTGGTATTATCTGCTCCTGTAATAGCTATGCCTTCGACAGCACCACTATCAACATCAGTGATAGTAGAACCGACTAATGATAAAATATTATCACCTGCTGGATTAGTATCATCCTCATTTATATCTGTTAAAACACCATTACCACTAATCAATGGCGCATCATTTACATCTGAAACATTAATTGTCATTGTGGCAGCTGTAGCGGAGTTAGTATCACCATCATTGACAAGAAAATCAAAGCTTGCTGTTTCACCATTATCATTATCTGGCGTATAAACCAATAAACCAATATCTGCTGTTAAGATAACCGTATCTGATGTAATCGTTGAGCCATTATAGCTTAAATCACCATTACCTGAGATCGTTGAGAAGATTACGGTTATTGACTCTAGCGCATCACCTGTATCAACATCACTAAAATTAAATTCGCCGGCACTAAAGGTATGTGCTGTATCTTCATTGGTATTTACACTTGATGCCAACGCCACTGGAGCATCATTGACATCTGAAACATTAATTGTCATTGTAGCAGCTGTAGCTGAGTTAGTATCACCATCATTGACAAGGAAATTAAAACTTGCTGTTTCACCATTTTCATTATCTGGGGTATAGACTAATAAACCGATATCAGCTGTTAAGATAACCGTATCTGAAGTAATCGTTGAGCCATTATAACTTAAATCACCATTACCTGAGATTGTTGAGAAGATTACGGTTATTGACTCTAGCGCATCACCTGTATCAACATCACTAAAATTAAACTCGCCGCTACTAAAGGTATGCGCTGTATCTTCATTGGTATTTACACTTGATGCTAATGCCACTGGGGCATCGTTGACATCTGAAACATTAATCGTCATCGTAGCAGCTGTAGCAGAGTTAGTATCACCATCATTGACAAGAAAATCAAAACTTGCTGTTTCACCGTTGCCATTATCTGGCGTATAAACTAATAAACCGATATCTGCTGTTAAGATAACCGTATCTGATGTAATCGTTGAACCATTATAGCTTAAATCACCATTACCTGAGATCGTTGAGAAAATAACGGTTATTGACTCTAAACTATCACCTGTATCGACATCACTAAAATTAAATTCGCCGCTACTAAAGGTATGTGCTGTATCTTCATTAGTATTCACTGAACTTGCTAATGCCACTGGAGCATCATTTACATCTGAAACATTAATTGTCATTGTGGCTGCTGTAGCGGAGTTAGTATCACCATCATTGACAAGAAAATCAAAGCTTGCTGTTTCACCGTTGTCATTATCTGGGGTATAAACCAATAAACCGATATCAGCTGTTAAGATGACCGTATCTGATGTAATCGTTGAGCCATTATAGCTTAAATCACCATTACCTGAGATCGTTGAGAAGATTACGGTTATTGACTCTAGCGCATCACCTGTATCAACATCACTAAAATTAAACTCGCCGCTACTAAAGGTATGTGCCGTATCTTCATTGGTATTTACACTTGATGCTAATGCTACTGGGGCATCGTTGACGGCTATAATATTAATTGTTGCTGTAATCGTATTGGAGTTACCATCACCATCATTAACGATAAAAGTTACCTCTCTAGTGGCTAAATCTGGAAAGTTTGAACTATTTCCATAAGTAACTGATTCAAAAAAATCTTGATAAGCTGATAAACTTGCTGTTCCATTAGCAATTAATATGCCTGGTGTTAATGTATTAATAGTAATACCACTAGGTGCTGGAGCATTAAAACTTAAAATATCTTCACTAGCATTAAAGTTCGTAATTGTAACTGTTGCACTTTCTATATTCGTATCATCTACATCAGTAATTGAGAATTCACTATAGATAACTGTTGCTGGATCATTTTCAGTATAAGCTAAGCTTTCTGCTGTTGAAGTTAACTGATAAACTCTTACATGGCCACTATCTGAACCACTTCCATCATTACCAATAGCACCTGTTGCCAGAAAATTACCATCACTGCTTAGTGCTACCTGTGATAGTGAGTCTCCAGATGCCTCCCCTAATATTGCAGAGCTAACGAGATCCCAACTACTGGTTGTTGTCTTCCAGTCATAAATATACACTTCACCACCAGCACCTGCTCCAGCTGCACCAATTGCTAAGCGCTGACCATCTGCACTTAATGACAAACCTACACCAAAATTATCACCTGCTGCACCAATTAGGTTAGAGCCTGCTTGAATCCAAGCTGTTCCATTCCAATCATAAACTTCAACACGACCACTATCTACTCCATTATCATCTGAAATATTTGCACCAATAGCAACTCGATCACCATCTGAACTAAGTTCAAGATCAATACTAAAGTTTTCATCACCTGTGCCACCGAGAAGATCGGTGCCTTTCTGAACCCACGATGTACCATTGAAGGTATAAATTTCTACCCTATCATTAGTGTTACTTCCCGAAGCATGAGCACCAACCGCAACTGTTATCCCATCTGAGCTTAATGCAATTGTATTACCCAATCGATCCTGAGTAGCCACTCCATTTATATCAGCCCCCAATTGACTCCAAGCTATGCCATCCCATTGATAAATTTGAGCATAACCTATATCTGTTGAACCAGGAAGCGGTGAACCAATTGCAATAATTTGCCCATTGGCACTTAGCGAAACATCTCTACCAAAGTCATCACCTGCTGAACCTCCATCAATATCTAAGCCTCGTTGCATCCAATTAGTTCCATCATAATCATAAATGCGAACATGCCCTGAATTATTACCTCCACCGTCATTATTCTGCGCACCAATTGCAACCGTTAAGCCATCATCACTTAAGTCTATACTTTCACCACTTTGATCACCTAATGCTTCACCATCAATATTACTACCTAATTGATTCCATGTTGTTCCATCCCATTGATAAACTCTGACATGTCCTCTATCACTATCGTGATCACGCGAGCCAGCTGCTATAATTGTACCATCTGAGCTAGTTGCAACTGATCGGCCAAAAAGATCACCTGCCGCTTCTCCATCAAGATCATTACCTAGTTGTTCAAAATTAACGAAACCTAGTATAGGTGAATCATTTATTGGATTAACAGTTAACGAAGCTATCTCTGTATCTAAACTAAATGCCGTTGTATTTCCATTAGTAGAAACATCAATATCTGTATCACCATCGCTACCTGAAGTTCGATCCCATGCACGATAAATAAGATTACCAGAACTACCATTATAATTTTCATTTGGTAAAAATCTTACTTTATTATTACTATTATCTGCTGCAAGTAAAACTGCAGATAAATCAGATATTCCTGTAATATTAATCCAATTTGAGCCATTATTTATTGAATACTGCCACTGGCCATTGGTATTATCTGCTCCTGTAATAGCTATGCCTTCGACAGCACCATTATCAACATCAGTGATAGTAGAACCGACTAATGATAAAATATTATCACCTGCTGGATTAGTATCATCCTCATTTATATCTGTTAAAACACCATTACCACTAATCAATGGCGCATCATTTACATCTGAAACATTAATTGTCATTGTGGCAGCTGTAGCGGAGTTAGTATCACCATCATTGACAAGAAAATCAAAGCTTGCTGTTTCACCGTTGTCATTATCTGGGGTATAGACTAATAAACCGATATCAGCTGTTAAAATGACCGTATCTGATGTAATCGTTGAACCATTATAGCTTAAGTCTCCATTAGCTGAGATTGTTGAGAAGATTACGGTTATTGACTCTAGTGCATCACCTGTATCAACATCACTAAAATTAAACTCACCGGCACTAAAGGTATGTGCTGTATCTTCATTGGTATTTACACTTGATGCTAATGCTACTGGAGCATCATTGACATCTGAAACATTAATTGTCATCGTGGCAGCTGTAGCAGAGTTAGTATCACCATCATTGACAAGAAAATCAAAGCTTGCTGTTTCACCGTTGTCATTATCTGGCGTATAAACCAATAAACCGATATCAGCTGTTAAGATGACCGTATCTGATGTAATCGTTGAGCCATTATAGTTTAAATCACCATTACCTGAGATCGTTGAGAAGATAACGGTTATTGATTCTAAACTGTCACCTGTATCAACATCACTAAAATTAAATTCGCCGCTACTGAAAGTATGTGCTGTATCTTCATTAGTATTTACACTTGATGCTAATGCTACTGGGGCATCATTTATATCTGAAACATTAATTGTCATTGTGGCAGCTGTAGCAGAGTTAGTATCACCATCATTGACAAGAAAATCAAAGCTTGCTGTTTCACCATTTTCATTATCTGGGGTATAGACTAATAAACCGATATCAGCTGTTAAAATGACCGTATCTGATGTAATCGTTGAGCCATTATAGCTTAAATCACCATTACCTGAGATCGTTGAAAAGATAACGGTTATTGACTCTAGCGCATCACCTGTATCAACATCACTAAAATTAAATTCGCCGCTACTGAAAGTATGTGCCGTATCTTCATTGGTATTTACACTTGATGCTAATGCTACTGGCGCATCATTTACATCTGAAACATTAATTGTCATCGTGGCAGCTATAGCGGAGTTAGTATCACCATCATTGACAAGAAAATCAAAGCTTGCTGTTTCACCGTTGTCATTATCTGGGGTATAGACTAATAAACCAATATCCGCTGTTAAGATGACTGTATCTGATGTAATCGTTGAGCCATTATAGCTTAAGTCTCCATTACCTGAGATCGTTGAGAAGATTACGGTTATTGACTCTAGCGCATCACCTGTATCAACATCACTAAAATTAAATTCACCGGCACTAAAGGTATGTGCTGTATCTTCATTGGTATTTACACTTGATGCAAATGCAACTGGTGCATCGTTGACATCTGAAACATTAATCGTCATCGTAGCAGCTGTAGCGGAGTTAGTATCACCATCATTGACAAGAAAATCAAAGCTTGCTGTTTCACCGTTGTCATTATCTGGGGTATAAACCAATAAACCGATATCTGCTGTTAAGATAACCGTATCTGATGTAATCGTTGAACCATTATAGCTTAAGTCTCCATTAGCTGAGATCGTTGAGAAGATTACGGTTATTGATTCTAGCGCATCACCTGTATCAACATCACTAAAATTAAACTCACCGGCACTAAAGGTATGTGCTGTATCTTCATTGGTATTTACACTTGATGCTAATGCCACTGGCGCATCATTGACATCTGAAACATTAATTGTCATTGTGGCAGCTGTAGCAGAGTTAGTATCGCCATCATTGACAAGAAAATCAAAGCTTGCTGTTTCACCGTTGTCATTATCTGGGGTATAAACCAATAAACCGATATCTGCTGTTAAGATAACCGTATCTGATGTAATCGTTGAGCCATTATAGCTTAAATCACCATTACCTGAGATTGTTGAGAAGATTACGGTTATTGACTCTAGCGCATCACCTGTATCAACATCACTAAAATTAAATTCACCGGCACTAAAGGTATGTGCCGTATCTTCATTGGTATTTACACTTGATGCTAATGCTACTGGGGCATCGTTGACGGCTATAATATTAATTGTTGCTGTAATCGTATTGGAGTTACCATCACCATCATTAACGATAAAAGTTACCTCTCTAGTGGCTAAATCTGGAAAGTCTGAACTATTTTCATAAGTAACTGATTCAAAAAAATCTTGATAAGCTGATAAACTTGCTGTTCCATTAGCAATTAATATGCCTGGTGTTAATGTATTAATAGTAATACCACTAGGTGCTGGAGCATTAAAACTTAAAATATCTTCACTAGCATTAAAGTTCGTAATTGTAACTGTTGCACTTTCTATATTCGTATCATCTACATCAGTAATTAAGAATTCACTATAGATAACTGTTGCTGGATCATTTTCAGTATAAGCTAAGCTTTCTGCTGTTGAAGTTAACTGATAAACTCTTACATGGCCACTATCTGCACCATTTCCATCATTCAATCTTGCACCAGTAACAAGAATATTACCATTAGCACTGAAAGCAACTCGATTTAGTAAATCTCCAGCTGATTCTCCTAATATATCAGACCCAACTGAGTCCCAATCATTCGTTGCTTCATTCCAATCATAAATACTAATTGACCCTGCATTACTGCCACCATCATCATCATTCCATGCTCCAACTGCTAAACGTTGACCATCTGCACTTAGTGATACATTAACTCCAAAATGGTCACCGGCTGAGTCACCAATCAGGTCAGAACCTATCTGCACCCAAGCAGTTCCATTCCAATCATAAACTTCAGCTCGACCACTATCTGTACCGTTATTATCTGCTTCACGAGCGCCGATTGCTAATCTATTGCCATCTGCACTAAATGATAAAGTATAACCAAAGTGTTCATCACCTGAACCACCATTAATATCTGAACCTCTTTGAGTCCAACTTATGCCATTCCAGTCATACACTTCAACATGATCAGTCGCATCAGGAGCTCCAATAGCAACAGTTTTTCCATTTGAACTCAACTCAACATTAAACCCTAAATGATCACCATTAAAGCCAGTAATATTTGAACCCAATTGACTCCAGGTTATTCCATCCCACTGATAAATTTGAGCATATCCATCATTACTAGCTCCTCCAATTGAAGCACCAATTGCAACAATTTGACCATTGGCACTTAAAGAAACATCCCGACCTAACAGATCATCAGCACTTGCACCATCAATATCTAATCCTCGTTGTACCCAATTAGTACCAATATAATCATAAACTCTTACATGACCACTTCTATTACCTCCACCATCATTATTATGTGCACCAATTGCAACCGTTAAGCCGTCATCACTTAAATCTATACTTTCACCACTTTGATCACCTGATGCTTCACCATCAATATCTGAACCTAGTTGATTCCACGTAGTTCCATCCCATTGATAGATCCTAGCATGGCCACTATTTGCGCCATTACCATCATTATTACGCCCACCAACTGCAATGATCGTAGCATCTGCACTAGCTGCAACTGAACGACCAAACCAATCACCTGCTGCTTCTCCATCAAGATCATTACCTAGTTGTTCAAAATTAACGAAACCTAGTATAGGTAAATCATTTATTGGATTAACAGTTAACGAAGCTATTTCTGTATCTGAACTAAATGCCGTTGTATTTCCATTAGTAGAAACATCAATATCTGTATCACCATCGCTACCTGAAGTTCGATCCCATGCACGATAAATAAGATTACCAGAACTACCATTATAATTTTCATTTGGTAAAAATCTTACTTTATTATTACTATTATCTGCTGCAAGTAAAACTGCAGATAAATCAGATATTCCTGTAATATTAATCCAATTTGAGCCATTATTTATTGAATACTGCCACTGGCCATTGGTATTATCTGCTCCTGTAATAGCTATGCCTTCGACAGCACCATTATCAACATCAGTGATAGTAGAACCGACTAATGATAAAATATTATCACCTGCTGGATTAGTATCATCCTCATTTATATCTGTTAAAACACCATTACCACTAATCAATGGCGCATCATTTACATCTGAAACATTAATTGTCATCGTGGCAGCTGTAGCGGAGTTAGTATCACCATCATTGACAAGGAAATCAAAACTTGCTGTTTCACCATTATCATTATCTGGGGTATAGACTAATAAACCGATATCAGCTGTTAAAATGACCGTATCTGATGTAATCGTTGAACCATTATAGCTTAAGTCTCCATTACCTGAGATTGTTGAGAAGATTACGGTTATTGACTCTAGTGCATCACCTGTATCAACATCACTAAAATTAAACTCACCGGCACTAAAGGTATGTGCTGTATCTTCATTGGTATTTACACTTGATGCTAATGCTACTGGAGCATCATTTACATCTGAAACATTAATTGTCATCGTGGCAGCTGTAGCAGAGTTAGTATCACCATCATTGACAAGAAAATCAAAGCTTGCTGTTTCACCGTTGTCATTATCTGGCGTATAAACCAATAAACCGATATCAGCTGTTAAGATGACCGTATCTGATGTAATCGTTGAGCCATTATAGTTTAAATCACCATTACCTGAGATCGTTGAGAAGATAACGGTTATTGATTCTAAACTGTCACCTGTATCAACATCACTAAAATTAAATTCGCCGCTACTGAAAGTATGTGCTGTATCTTCATTAGTATTTACACTTGATGCTAATGCTACTGGGGCATCATTTATATCTGAAACATTAATTGTCATTGTGGCAGCTGTAGCAGAGTTAGTATCACCATCATTGACAAGAAAATCAAAGCTTGCTGTTTCACCATTTTCATTATCTGGGGTATAGACTAATAAACCGATATCAGCTGTTAAAATGACCGTATCTGATGTAATCGTTGAACCATTATAGCTTAAATCACCATTACCTGAGATTGTTGAGAAGATTACGGTTATTGACTCTAAACTATCACCCGTATCAACATCACTAAAATTAAATTCACCAGCACTAAAGGTATGCGCTGTATCTTCATTGGTATTTACACTTGATGCAAGTGCAACTGGGGCATCATTTATATCTGAAACATTAATTGTCATCGTGGCTGCTGTAGCGGAGTTAGTATCGCCATCATTGACAAGAAAATCAAAGCTTGCTGTTTCACCGTTGTCATTATCTGGGGTATAGACTAATAAACCAATATCCGCTGTTAAGATAACCGTATCTGATGTAATCGTTGAGCCATTATAGCTTAAATCACCATTACCTGAGATCGTTGAGAAGATTACGGTTATTGACTCTAAACTATCACCTGTATCAACATCACTAAAATTAAATTCGCCGCTACTAAAGGTATGCGCTGTATCTTCATCAGTATTCACTGAACTTGCTAATGCCACTGGGGCATCGTTGACATCTGAAACATTAATCGTCATCGTAGCAGCTGTAGCGGAGTTAGTATCACCATCATTGACAAGAAAATCAAAGCTTGCTGTTTCACCGTTGTCATTATCTGGGGTATAGACTAATAAACCGATATCAGCTGTTAAGATAACTGTATCTGATGTAATCGTTGAACCATTATAGCTTAAATCACCATTACCTGAGATTGTTGAGAAGATTACGGTTATTGACTCTAAACTATCACCTGTATCAACATCACTAAAATTAAATTCGCCGCTACTGAAAGTATGTGCCGTATCTTCATTGGTATTTACACTTGATGCTAATGCTACTGGGGCATTATTGACATCTGAAACATTAATTGTCATTGTGGCTGCTGTAGCAGAGTTAGTATCACCATCATTTACTAGAAAATCAAAACTTGCCGTTTCACCATTTTCATTATCTGGGGTATAGACTAATAAACCGATATCAGCTGTTAAAATGACCGTATCTGATGTAATCGTTGAACCATTATAGCTTAAGTCTCCATTACCTGAGATCGTTGAGAAGATTACGGTTATTGACTCTAAACTATCACCTGTATCAACATCACTAAAATTAAATTCGCCGCTATTAAAGGTATGTGCTGTATCTTCATTGGTATTTACACTTGATGCTAATGCCACTGGGGCATCGTTGACATCTGAAACATTAATTGTCATTGTGGCTGCTGTAGCAGAGTTAGTATCACCATCATTTACTAGAAAATCAAAACTTGCCGTTTCACCATTTTCATTATCTGGGGTATAGACTAACAAACCGATATCCGCTGTTAAGATAACCGTATCTGATGTAATCGTTGAGCCATTATAGCTTAAATCACCATTACCTGAGATAGTTGAGAAGATTACGGTTATTGACTCTAGCGCATCACCTGTATCAACATCACTAAAATTAAATTCGCCGCTACTGAAAGTATGTGCTGTATCTTCATTAGTATTTACACTTGATGCTAATGCCACTGGGGCATCGTTGACATCTGAAACATTAATCGTCATCGTAGCAGCTGTAGCGGAGTTAGTATCACCATCATTTACTAGAAAATCAAAACTTGCTGTTTCACCATTTTCATTATCTGGGGTATAGACTAATAAACCGATATCAGCTGTTAAAATGACCGTATCTGATGTAATCGTTGAACCATTATAGCTTAAGTCTCCATTACCTGAGATCGTTGAGAAGATAACGGTTATTGACTCTAAACTATCACCTGTATCAACATCACTAAAATTAAATTCGCCGCTACTAAAGGTATGTGCCGTATCTTCATTGGTATTTACACTTGATGCTAATGCCACTGGCGCATCATTTACATCTGAAACATTAATCGTCATGGTAGTTGCTGTAGCGGAGTTAGTATCACCATCATTGACAAGGAAATCAAAACTTACCGTTTCACCATTGTCATTATCTGGGGTATAGACTAATAAACCGATATCAGCTGTTAAAATGACCGTATCTGATGTAATCGTTGAACCATTATAGCTTAAGTCTCCATTACCTGAGATCGTTGAGAAGATTACGGTTATTGACTCTAAACTATCACCTGTATCAACATCACTAAAATTAAATTCGCCGCTACTGAAAGTATGTGCTGTATCTTCATTGGTATTTACACTTGATGCTAATGCCACTGGGGCATCGTTGACATCTGAAACATTAATCGTCATCGTAGCAGCTGTAGCGGAGTTAGTATCGCCATCATTGACAAGAAAATCAAAGCTTGCTGTTTCACCGTTTTCATTATCTGGCGTATAGACTAATAAACCGATATTAGCTGTTAAAATGACCGTATCTGATGTAATCGTTGAGCCATTATAGCTTAAGTCTCCATTACCTGAGATTGTTGAGAAGATTACGGTTATTGACTCTAGCGCATCACCTGTATCAACATCACTAAAATTAAATTCGCCGCTACTGAAAGTATGTGCTGTATCTTCATTGGTATTTACACTTGATGCCAACGCCACTGGGGCATCGTTGACATCTGAAATATTAATTGTCATCGTGGCAGCTGTAGCGGAGTTAGTATCACCATCATTGACAAGAAAATCAAAGCTTGCTGTTTCACCATTATCATTATCTGGGGTATAGACTAATAAACCGATATCAGCTGTTAAAATGACCGTATCTGATGTAATCGTTGAGCCATTATAGCTTAAATCACCATTACCTGAGATCGTTGAGAAGATAACCGTAATCGATTCTAATGCATCACCCGTATCGAAATCACTAAAGTTAAATTCGCCGCTACTAAAGGTATGTGCTGTATCTTCATTGGTATTTACACTTGATGCTAATGCTACTGGGGCATTATTGACAGCTGTAATATTAATTGTTGCTATAATTACATTTGAATTACCATTGCCATCATTAACTACATACGTAACTGTGCGTGGTGTTGTATCTGGACTATCTGAACTATTTTCATAAGTTATGCCAGCAAAAAATGTTTCATAAGCTGACAAACTGTTACTACCGCTTAAAGTCAAAGTTCCTGCAACTGAATCATCAACTATGATACCTGCTACTGCACTATAACTGATGATATCTTCTGCTACCATAAAATTAGTCATTGTTACTATTGCACTTTCTATATTTGTATCATCAACATCAGTAATTAGGAAATTATTATATATAACTGTTGCTGGGTCATTCTCTGTATAGATTAACGTTTCTGCAGTTAAAGTTAATTCATGGTAAACTCGAACATGGCCACTACCAGCGCCATTTCCATCATTCTCAAGAGCTCCAGTGGCAATCACATTACCATCATTGCTAAGTGCTACCCTACGCAACTGGTCTCCAGCTGCTTCACCTAAAATGGTAGTAACAAGGTTCCATTCACTTGTTATTTCATTCCAGTCATAAATATTAATTTGACCTGAATCAGTTGAAGCTCCAACCCCTAAACGTTGACCGTCTGCACTGATATTAACATCACTAGCAAAACCTCCTACTGAGCTATCTGTTATATTAGACCCTGCTTGAACCCAAGTAGTACCATTAAAGTCATAAACACGAGCTTGTCCACTGGCTGATACAATAATTCGGTTACCGTCTGCACTGATTTTAACATCTCTACCAAAATCAATATCTCCAGTACCAGGATCAATATCTGAACCTTTTTGTACCCAAGTTGAACCATTGTAAGTATAAACCTCAACTCGATCATTTGTATTTGCAGCTCTATCAGTAGGTGCTCCAATAGCAACAGTCATTCCATCTGAACTTAATGAAACACTATAACCAAAACTATCATCTGCAGCCGACCCACTAATATCTGAACCTAACTGCTGCCAAGAGCTACCATTCCATTCATAAATTTGAGTATAACCAGTTTGCGGACTTAATATTTCAAATGCACCAACTGCAACAATTTGACCATTTGCACTTAAAGAAACAGAACGGCCTAAGCGGTCATTTAAGCCTGCACCATCAATATCTGAACCTCGTTGTACCCAATTTGTACCATTATAATCATAAATTCTTGCATGACCGCTTCTATTACCACCTCCATCATTTTGATGTCCCCCAATTACAACTGTTAAACCATCATCACTTAAATCAACTGATTGACCACTTTTATCACCTGCTGCTTCCCCATCTATATCATTTCCTAACTGATTCCATGCTGTACCATTCCATTGATAAACTCTAACATGACCTGCATTACTACCATTAGCATCATTATCAACTGCACCAATTGCTATAATCGTACCATCTGCATTGATAGTAACATTACCTGAAGCATCATCTACAGCTTCACCATCAATATCATCACCTAATTGTTGAAAATTAACAAAATGTAGTTCTGGTTCATCATTGCTACCATTAATGTTAATAGTAATATTATGAGTATCAGTTGCACCTTGACTATCAGTAACAGTTACAACATAAGTTAATATTAAAGTCTCAGTTGAAGCTAGATAATCAAAAGCTTCTCCTCCTGAATTAAAAGTCCAAGTAAATGTATCTTCTGTTTCTGTAGCATTAATAAAATTACCACTTGTGACAGTAAGCATTGATAATAAAGTTCCATTAGTTATTTCTGATACATCACCAGATTCAACAACACTTGTAACAGCTACTGAGACTGTATTTGTAAGATCTATATCAGTAGTTGTTAATGTACCCGAAGTAGTTAAACCCGCATCTGTTTCAATTAAAATATCACTATCTATATCGCCTGCTTCAACACTAATTTCTGGTGGATCATTAACTTCTATAATATCAATAAAAACTGTTGCTATATTAGAATTAACATCTCCATCATTAACGATAAAAGTTACCTCTCTAGTGGCTAAGTCTGGAAAGTCTGAACTATTTTCATAAGTAACTGATTCAAAAAAATCTTGATAAGCTGATAAACTTGCTGTTCCATTAGCAATTAATATGCCTGGTGTTAATGTATTAATAGTAATACCACTAGGTGCTGGAGCATTAAAACTTAAAATATCTTCACTAGCATTAAAGTTCGTAATTGTAACTGTTGCACTTTCTAAGTTAACATCATCAATATCTGTAATAGCAAACTCAGAAGATATTACTGTCGCTGGATCATTTTCACTATAAGATAATGTTTTTGTTGTTCTAAATAAGTCATAAATTTTAACATAACTATCTTCTGCTCCAATTGCTACTGTCGTACCATCAGCGCTAATAGCAACTCCTGAGCCATTAAGACCATTGACTATTGTTCCATCAATATCTGGGCTAATCTGAGTCCAAGCTAAGCCATCCCAATCATAAACTCGGGCACTGCCAGTAAAAGAACCATTATCATTATTACTTGGTTCTCCAATTACTACTCGGTTACCATCACCACTTAAAGCAACTGCATTAAAGTCGCCGCTTCGACCAAATGCTACTTCACCATTAATGTCATCACCAAGCTGTACCCATACACCACCTATTAGCTCATAAATACGTACATGACCACTATTTGTACCATTTCCATCATTTGAAGGAGCACCAATCGCTACACGCGTTCCATCAGCACTTAAAGATACACTTTCTCCACTATAATCATCAGCTGCCTCTCCATCAATATCACTTCCTACTTGTACCCAAGCTGTTCCATTCCAATCATATATTCTAACAGTACCACTATTAACACCATTATCATCATTTTGGGGAGAACCTATTGCTACACGAGTACCATCAGCACTTAATGAAACTGAGGTTCCACTAAAATCTCCAGCTTGCCCCTCAATATCACTACCTACTTGAACCCAAGCTGTCCCATTCCAATCATATATTTCTACCTGCCCAGCACGTGAAGTACTACTATCATGATAGTAAGACCCTATTGCTATTCTTGATCCATCTGCACTTAATGAAACTGAATGACCACTTCTACTAGCAATTGATTCACCATCAATATCAGCACCTAATTGAACCCAAGCTGTTCCATTCCAATCATAAATCCGCGCATGGCCAGTACTATGACCAGCAGGACCATCAGCATAAATTGCACCAATGGCAACTCTTGAACCATCAGCACTTAGAGACACTGAATAACCACTATAATCACCAATATCTTCTCCATCAAGATCAGCACCTAATTGAACCCAAGATGAACCATTCCAATCAAATATTCTAGTATGCCCACTAGTACTATCATGTAAATAACCACCAATGGCTACTCGAGTACCATCACTATTAAATGAAATTGCTGTACCAAATCGATCACTACTTTGATCACCATTTATATCAGTCCCCAGTTGTTCAAAACTAACGAAACCTAGTATAGGTGAATCATTTATTGGATTAACAGTTAACGAAGCTATTTCTGTATCTGAACTAAATGCCGTTGTATTTCCATTAGTAGAAACATCAATATCTGTATCACCATCGCTACCTGAAGTTCGATCCCATGCACGATAAATAAGATTACCAGAACTACCATTATAATTTTCATTTGGTAAAAATCTTACTTTATTATTACTATTATCTGCTGCAAGTAAAACTGCAGATAAATCAGATATTCCTGTAATATTAATCCAATTTGAGCCATTATTTATTGAATACTGCCACTGGCCATTGGTATTATCTGCTCCTGTAATAGCTATGCCTTCGACAGCACCACTATCAACATCAGTGATAGTAGAACCGACTAATGATAAAATATTATCACCTGCTGGATTAGTATCATCCTCATTTATATCTGTTAAAACACCATTACCACTAATCAATGGCGCATCATTTACATCTGAAACATTAATTGTCATTGTGGCAGCTGTAGCGGAGTTAGTATCACCATCATTGACTAGGAAATTAAAGCTTGCTGTCTCACCATTTTCATTATCTGGGGTATAAACTAATAAACCAATATCCGCTGTTAAGATGACTGTATCTGATGTAATCGTTGAGCCATTATAGCTTAAATCTCCATTACCTGAGATCGTTGAGAAGATAACGGTTATTGACTCTAAACTATCACCTGTATCAACATCACTAAAATTAAATTCGCCGGCACTAAAGGTATGTGCCGTATCTTCATTGGTATTTACACTTGATGCTAATGCTACTGGCGCATCATTTACATCTGAAACATTAATTGTCATCGTGGCAGCTGTAGCGGAGTTAGTATCACCATCATTGACAAGGAAATCAAAACTTGCTGTTTCACCGTTATCATTATCTGGGGTATAAACCAATAAACCGATATCTGCTGTTAAGATAACCGTATCTGAAGTAATCGTTGAGCCATTATAACTTAAATCACCATTACCTGAGATTGTTGAGAAGATTACGGTTATTGACTCTAGCGCATCACCTGTATCAACATCACTAAAATTAAACTCGCCGCTACTAAAGGTATGCGCTGTATCTTCATTGGTATTTACACTTGATGCTAATGCCACTGGGGCATCGTTGACATCTGAAACATTAATCGTCATCGTAGCAGCTGTAGCGGAGTTAGTATCACCATCATTTACTAGAAAATCAAAACTTGCTGTTTCACCATTTTCATTATCTGGGGTATAGACTAATAAACCGATATCAGCTGTTAAAATGACCGTATCTGATGTAATCGTTGAACCATTATAGCTTAAGTCTCCATTACCTGAGATCGTTGAGAAGATAACGGTTATTGACTCTAAACTATCACCTGTATCAACATCACTAAAATTAAATTCGCCGCTACTAAAGGTATGTGCCGTATCTTCATTGGTATTTACACTTGATGCTAATGCCACTGGCGCATCATTTACATCTGAAACATTAATCGTCATGGTAGTTGCTGTAGCGGAGTTAGTATCACCATCATTGACAAGGAAATCAAAACTTACCGTTTCACCATTGTCATTATCTGGGGTATAGACTAATAAACCGATATCAGCTGTTAAAATGACCGTATCTGATGTAATCGTTGAACCATTATAGCTTAAGTCTCCATTACCTGAGATCGTTGAGAAGATTACGGTTATTGACTCTAAACTATCACCTGTATCAACATCACTAAAATTAAATTCGCCGCTACTGAAAGTATGTGCTGTATCTTCATTGGTATTTACACTTGATGCTAATGCCACTGGGGCATCGTTGACATCTGAAACATTAATCGTCATCGTAGCAGCTGTAGCGGAGTTAGTATCGCCATCATTGACAAGAAAATCAAAGCTTGCTGTTTCACCGTTTTCATTATCTGGCGTATAGACTAATAAACCGATATTAGCTGTTAAAATGACCGTATCTGATGTAATCGTTGAGCCATTATAGCTTAAGTCTCCATTACCTGAGATTGTTGAGAAGATTACGGTTATTGACTCTAGCGCATCACCTGTATCAACATCACTAAAATTAAATTCGCCGCTACTGAAAGTATGTGCTGTATCTTCATTGGTATTTACACTTGATGCCAACGCCACTGGGGCATCGTTGACATCTGAAATATTAATTGTCATCGTGGCAGCTGTAGCGGAGTTAGTATCACCATCATTGACAAGAAAATCAAAACTTGCTGTTTCACCGTTGTCATTATCTGGGGTATAGACTAATAAACCGATATCAGCTGTTAAAATGACCGTATCTGATGTAATCGTTGAGCCATTATAGCTTAAATCACCATTACCTGAGATCGTTGAGAAGATAACCGTAATCGATTCTAATGCATCACCCGTATCGAAATCACTAAAGTTAAATTCGCCGCTACTAAAGGTATGTGCTGTATCTTCATTGGTATTTACACTTGATGCTAATGCTACTGGGGCATCATTTACATCTGAAACATTAATTGTCATCGTGGCAGCTATAGCGGAGTTAGTATCACCATCATTGACAAGAAAATCAAAGCTTGCTGTTTCACCGTTGTCATTATCTGGGGTATAGACTAATAAACCAATATCCGCTGTTAAGATGACTGTATCTGATGTAATCGTTGAGCCATTATAGCTTAAGTCTCCATTACCTGAGATCGTTGAGAAGATTACGGTTATTGACTCTAGCGCATCACCTGTATCAACATCACTAAAATTAAATTCACCGGCACTAAAGGTATGTGCTGTATCTTCATTGGTATTTACACTTGATGCTAATGCCACTGGTGCATCGTTGACATCTGAAACATTAATCGTCATCGTGGCAGCTGTAGCGGAATTAGTATCACCATCATTGACAAGAAAATCAAAACTTGCTGTTTCACCATTATCATTATCTGGGGTATAAACCAATAAACCGATATCAGCTGTTAAAATGACCGTATCTGATGTAATCGTTGAACCATTATAGCTTAAATCACCATTACCTGAGATCGTTGAGAAGATTACGGTTATTGACTCTAGCGCATCACCTGTATCAACATCACTAAAATTAAACTCACCGGCACTAAAGGTATGTGCTGTATCTTCATTGGTATTTACACTTGATGCTAATGCCACTGGCGCATCATTTACATCTGAAACATTAATTGTCATTGTGGCAGCTGTAGCGGAGTTAGTATCACCATCATTGACAAGAAAATCAAAACTTGCTGTTTCACCATTATCATTATCTGGCGTATAAACCAATAAACCGATATCAGCTGTTAAAATGACCGTATCTGATGTAATCGTTGAACCATTATAGCTTAAATCACCATTACCTGAGATCGTTGAGAAGATTACGGTTATTGACTCTAGCGCATCACCCGTATCGACATCACTAAAATTAAATTCACCGGCACTAAAGGTATGTGCCGTATCTTCATTGGTATTTACACTTGATGCTAATGCTACTGGGGCATCATTTACATCTGAAACATTAATTGTCATCGTGGCAGCTGTAGCGGAGTTAGTATCACCATCATTAACAAGAAAATCAAAGCTTGCTGTTTCACCGTTTTCATTATCTGGCGTATAGACTAATAAACCAATATCCGCTGTTAAAATGACCGTATCTGATGTAATCGTTGAACCATTATAGCTTAAATCACCATTAGCTGAGATCGTTGAGAAGATTACGGTTATTGACTCTAAACTATCACCTGTATCAACATCACTAAAATTAAATTCACCGCTACTGAAAGTATGTGCTGTATCTTCATTAGTATTCACTGAACTTGCTAATGCCACTGGAGCATCATTAACATCTGAAACATTAATTGTCATTGTGGCAGCTGTAGCGGAATTAGTATCACCATCATTGACAAGAAAATCAAAACTTGCTATTTCACCGTTGTCATTATCTGGCGTATAGACTAATAAACCGATATTAGCTGTTAAGATGACTGTATCTGATGTAATCGTTGAACCATTATAACTTAAATCACCATTACCTGAGATCGTTGAGAAGATTACGGTTATTGACTCTAGCGCATCACCTGTATCAACATCACTAAAATTAAACTCACCGGCACTAAAGGTATGTGCTGTATCTTCATTAGTATTCACTGAACTTGCTAATGCCACTGGAGCATCATTAACATCTGAAACATTAATCGTCATCGTAGCAGCTGTAGCGGAGTTAGTATCACCATCATTGACAAGGAAATCAAAACTTGCCGTTTCACCGTTGTCATTATCTGGGGTATAAACCAATAAACCGATATCAGCTGTTAAAATGACCGTATCTGATGTAATCGTTGAACCATTATAGCTTAAGTCTCCATTACCTGAGATCGTTGAGAAGATTACGGTTATTGACTCTAAACTGTCACCTGTATCGACATCACTAAAATTAAATTCACCAGCACTAAAGGTATGCGCTGTATCTTCATTGGTATTTACACTTGATGCTAATGCTACTGGAGCATCATTGACATCTGAAACATTAATTGTCATCGTGGCTGCTGTAGCGGAATTAGTATCACCATCATTGACAAGAAAATCAAAACTTGCTGTTTCACCATTATCATTATCTGGCGTATAAACCAATAAACCAATATCCGCTGTTAAGATAACCGTATCTGATGTAATCGTTGAGCCATTATAACTTAAATCACCATTACCTGAGATCGTTGAGAAGATTACGGTTATTGACTCTAAACTGTCACCTGTATCAACATCATTAAAATTAAACTCACCGGCACTAAAGGTATGCGCCGTATCTTCATCGGTATTCACTGAGCTTGCTAATGCTACTGGGGCATCGTTAACCGATATAATATCAACATAAATGGTTGCAATATTGGATGGTGAATCTCCATCATTTCCAATAAATGTAATTTCTCTTTGCGTTAAATCTGGATCTTCTGAACTATTTTCATAGGTTACTGATTCAAAGAAAGTTTCATAATCTGCCAAACTTGCTGAACCTGTTGCTATTAATGTCCCTGGTGTTGAAGTATTAACTGTAATACCACCTGGCGCTGGACCATTAAAACTTAATATATCTTCACTTGCATTAAAATTTGTAATGGTAACGGTTGCACTTTCTAAATTTGTATCATCTACATCTGTAACAATAAACGAATTATCTAATACAGTTGCTGCATCATTTTCCGTATAATTAATTGTTTTTTCTGTTGCCTCAAAGTTATAGACTCTTACATGACCACTATTTGTACCATTTCCATCATTGAAAGGAGCACCAATTGCTATACGCGTTCCATCAGCACTCAATGAAACTGCATAACCACTTTGATCATTAGATGCTTCTCCATCAATATCTAGGAATATTTGATTCCAAGCACTACCATCCCAATCAAATAGCCTAACATGCCCACTATTTCCGCCATTACCATCATTAAAATTAGCGCCAATAGCAATACGATTACCATCAGAACTTAATGAAACTGAATAACCATTTTGATCGTTTGCTGCCTCACCATCAATATCTAAGCCTACTTGTACCCACGCTAAACCATTCCAGTCAAATACACGAACATGCCCTGCACCTGAACCTACATCATCATTACCAATCGCACCAATAGCAATTCGAGAGCCATCTGCACTTAAAGATACGCTAGTACCACTAGCATCTCCCGCTGCCTCACCGTCAATATCTAAACCTAATTGTATCCAAGCAGATCCATTCCAGTCAAACACACGAACATTGCCTGCACCTGAACCTGCACCATCATTACCAGATCCACCGATTGCAACTCGAGAACCATCATTACTTAAAGAAACCGAGCCACCATAAAGATCATTCGCTGCTTCACCATTTAAGTCACTACCCATTTGTATCCAAGCTGAAGTATTCCATTCATAAATTCTTACTTGACCGCTATCAACCCCATTATCATCATTTTGGGTGGCGCCAATAGCTAACCTTAATCCATCTGAGCTTAATGAAACACTTTGACCTGACATATCATTTGCTGTCTCACCATCAATATCTGAACCTAATTGTATCCAAGCTGAACCATTCCATTGAAATACTCTTACATGACCACTGTCTGAACCATTACCATCATTTTTCATAGCTCCAATGGCCACTATCATTCCATTATCACTTAATGAAACTGAATAACCAGTTTCATCTCCAGGCCCCTCAGGGTTAATATCATTTCCTAATTGAACCCAAGCTGTGCCATCATATTGATAAATACGCGTATGCCCTCTAGATGGACCATTCTCATATGCACCAATAGCAACCGTTAAACCGTCAGCGCTAGCAGCAATAGCTGAACCAGAAAGGTCACCTACACGCTCACCATCTATATCTTGGCCCATTTGCTGTGAACCAAGAGTAATTTCTGGTGCATCATTAATATCTGAAACATTAATTGTCATCGTTGCAGCTGTAGCGGAGTTAGTATCACCATCATTGACTAGGAAATTAAAGCTTGCTGTCTCACCATTTTCATTATCTGGGGTATAAACTAATAAACCAATATCCGCTGTTAAGATGACTGTATCTGATGTAATCGTTGAGCCATTATAGCTTAAATCTCCATTACCTGAGATCGTTGAGAAGATAACGGTTATTGACTCTAAACTATCACCTGTATCAACATCACTAAAATTAAATTCGCCGGCACTAAAGGTATGTGCCGTATCTTCATTGGTATTTACACTTGATGCTAATGCTACTGGCGCATCATTTACATCTGAAACATTAATTGTCATCGTGGCAGCTGTAGCGGAGTTAGTATCACCATCATTTACAAAGAAATCAAAACTTGCTGTTTCACCGTTATCATTATCTGGGGTATAAACCAATAAACCGATATCTGCTGTTAAGATAACCGTATCTGAAGTAATCGTTGAGCCATTATAACTTAAATCACCATTACCTGAGATTGTTGAGAAGATTACGGTTATTGACTCTAGCGCATCACCTGTATCAACATCACTAAAATTAAACTCGCCGCTACTAAAGGTATGCGCTGTATCTTCATTGGTATTTACACTTGATGCTAATGCCACTGGGGCATCGTTGACATCTGAAACATTAATCGTCATCGTAGCAGCTGTAGCAGAGTTAGTATCACCATCATTGACAAGAAAATCAAAGCTTGCTGTTTCACCGTTGTCATTATCTGGGGTATAGACTAATAAACCGATATCCGCTGTTAAGATAACCGTATCTGATGTAATCGTTGAACCATTATAGCTTAAATCACCATTACCTGAGATTGTTGAGAAGATTACGGTTATTGACTCTAAACTATCACCTGTATCAACATCACTAAAATTAAATTCGCCGCTACTGAAAGTATGTGCCGTATCTTCATTGGTATTTACACTTGATGCTAATGCTACTGGCGCATCATTTACATCTGAAACATTAATTGTCATCGTGGCAGCTATAGCGGAGTTAGTATCACCATCATTGACAAGAAAATCAAAGCTTGCTGTTTCACCGTTGTCATTATCTGGGGTATAGACTAATAAACCAATATCCGCTGTTAAGATGACTGTATCTGATGTAATCGTTGAGCCATTATAGCTTAAGTCTCCATTACCTGAGATTGTTGAGAAGATTACGGTTATTGACTCTAAACTATCACCTGTATCAACATCACTAAAATTAAATTCGCCGCTACTGAAAGTATGTGCTGTATCTTCATTAGTATTTACACTTGATGCTAATGCTACTGGAGCATCATTGACATCTGAAACATTAATTGTCATCGTGGCAGCTGTAGCGGAGTTAGTATCACCATCATTTACAAAGAAATCAAAACTTGCTGTTTCACCGTTATCATTATCTGGGGTATAAACCAATAAACCGATATCTGCTGTTAAGATAACCGTATCTGAAGTAATCGTTGAGCCATTATAACTTAAATCACCATTACCTGAGATTGTTGAGAAGATTACGGTTATTGACTCTAGCGCATCACCTGTATCAACATCACTAAAATTAAACTCGCCGCTACTAAAGGTATGCGCTGTATCTTCATTGGTATTTACACTTGATGCTAATGCCACTGGGGCATCGTTGACATCTGAAACATTAATCGTCATCGTAGCAGCTGTAGCAGAGTTAGTATCACCATCATTGACAAGAAAATCAAAGCTTGCTGTTTCACCGTTGTCATTATCTGGGGTATAGACTAATAAACCGATATCCGCTGTTAAGATAACCGTATCTGATGTAATCGTTGAACCATTATAGCTTAAATCACCATTACCTGAGATTGTTGAGAAGATTACGGTTATTGACTCTAAACTATCACCTGTATCAACATCACTAAAATTAAATTCGCCGCTACTGAAAGTATGTGCCGTATCTTCATTGGTATTTACACTTGATGCTAATGCTACTGGCGCATCATTTACATCTGAAACATTAATTGTCATCGTGGCAGCTATAGCGGAGTTAGTATCACCATCATTGACAAGAAAATCAAAGCTTGCTGTTTCACCGTTGTCATTATCTGGGGTATAGACTAATAAACCAATATCCGCTGTTAAGATGACTGTATCTGATGTAATCGTTGAGCCATTATAGCTTAAGTCTCCATTACCTGAGATCGTTGAGAAGATTACGGTTATTGACTCTAGCGCATCACCTGTATCAACATCACTAAAATTAAATTCGCCGCTACTGAAAGTATGTGCTGTATCTTCATCGGTATTAATGCTTGATGCAAGCGCTACTGGAGGATCATTTGTAGCTGTTATATCAACATAGATCGTTGCGATATTGGATGGGGAATTTCCATCATCTCCAATAAATGTAATTTCCCTTTGCGTTAAATCTGGATCATCTGAACTATTTTCATAAGTTACTGACTCAAAAAAAGCTTCATAATCTGCTAAACTTGCTGAACCTGTTGCAATTAATGTACCTGGCGTTGAAATATTAACTATAATACCACCTGGTGCAGGTCCATTAAAACTTAAAATATCTTCACTTGCATTAAAATTCGTAATGGTAACGGTCGCACTTTCTAAATTTGTATCATCTACATCTGTAACAATAAAAGAATTATCTAATACAGTTGCTGCATCATTTTCAGTATAATTAATCGTTTTTTCTATTGCTTCTAAAGAATAGATTTGCACTCTACCATTTGCATCACCAGGCGAACCAACAACAAATTGACTACCGTCTGCCGATAGCTCTACGTCACTACCAAAAAACTCAGTACCTGTATTACCTAATACTTTCTCTTCAACTTGAATCCACTCACTTTGTATTTCATCCCAGTCATAGATGGTTACTCTACCAATATGTGTTCCACCAGTACTAGAGCCAGAAATTGCCAAACGATTACCTGATTCATCAAAAGAAACAAAACCTTCTCTTTTTCTAAACTCTCCTAGTATATCACTTCCAAGTTGTACCCAGTCTGTACCATTATGTTCATAAACTTGAACTCTACCTGCTTGAGTGCCCGCTGTGCTGTCATCTGGACTACCTATTGCTATACGAGTTCCAGTAGCATTAATGGTTACCATTTCAGAAAAAGGAATAATTGAACCTAATTGAGACCAAGTTCCACCTAAATTTTCATAAACAACTGTTTGTCCACTTGTCAATTCAAAAACGACACGATTACCATCTGAAGATAATTCAACTGAAGACCCACCTTGACCGTTTGCAACTGAACCTGCAACTTCAAGTGTTTTATTCCATAGTAAACCATCCCATTCATATACACGAATATGACCTCCGTTTGCAGTAATACTTGGATTCTTTCTAGCTCCCATTGCAATGATATTACCATCAGCACTAATAGAGACATCTCTACCATTTTCATCAGCACTATTTTCACCTGGAATATCAACGCCTACCTGATTCCAGTTTGAACCATCAAATTCATAAACACCCACATAACCTGCATTTCCATTAATTTGATAAGCACCAACAATTAATCTACTTCCATCTTCATCTAAGGCTACACTACGACCTAAATGATCGTCTGTTGATGCACCTTCAATTGTTGAACCAACTTGATTCCATGAAGTACCATCAAATTCATAAACACTAACTGAACCATTATTACTACCACCACCATCATAAAATGGCGAACCTACAGCTACTCTAGTACCATCTAAACTATAGGCAACACTTGCACCAAAATTATCACCAGATGCTATTCCTGTAATATCTGAGCCAATTTGCTCTATATCTACATAGACTTCAGGCGCATCATTAACTGCCACAACATCAATATTAACCGTTGCAACATTAGACTGCACATCGCCATCATTAACATAAAAATCAATTTGTCGTTGTGTCGTATCTGGATTATCAGAAACATTCTCATATGTAACTGAAGCCAAAGCCAACTCATAAGCAGCCTTAGTATCTGTTCCTATCAACGTTAAAATACCAGTTGAAGCATTAAAACTACCTGTAATATTTGCTGTATCAGTAAATGCTAAATAATCCTCTCCTAAAGTAAACGTTCCGCCTGTAATTGCAATTGTTGCACTTTCAATATTTGTGTCATCAGGGTCAACAACTGAAAAGAATGGGTAAACTTGTGTGGCTGGGTCACCTTCAGTATAAATAACTGGGGTTGATGCTGTATCTGTTGTTAACTCATATATTCTAACATGGCCTGAATCAGCACCATTACCATCATTTAAATTTGCACCAACAGCTAATCTTGTTGCATCATGACCTAATGCAACATCCCAACCATAGCGGTCACCTGAAGCTTCTCCTGCCAATGCAGTACTGACTAAGCTCCAATCTGTTCCATTCCACTTAAAGATTCTAACCTGGTCATTATTTTCATCACCAACAGCAATTAATTCACCATCAGCTCGCATTGCAACGCGTTGTCCTAAATTAGTTAGCGTTGTACCTACCTGAACCCAGGCTGAGCCATTATATTCATAGACAAGTGTATTCCCTACCTGATTTGTATGCCTTTCACCAATAACAATACGGCTACCATCTTCATTAAAATCTAAATCTGTACCTAAACGTCCTTCTCCAACTAGACCTGCAATTGTTCCACCAACTTGATTCCAATTTGCACCATCCCAGTCATAAATACGCACACGACCCGAATTACTAGTTTCTAATGGCGCTCCTAAAGCAATACGCTCACCATCATCACTGATTGTAATTGTTTTCCAACGTACACTACCAAGAGGGACTACACCTCGTTGAACCCAATCTGTACCATTATATTCATAAACAACGGGTCTAATTGATGCTGTCTGATCAATTTCTGAGGCAATAAAGACATTACCATCACCACTAAAATCTAAATATGTACCTAATCTTGCATTATTATCCCCATCTATTGAAGAGCCAAGCTGCACCCAATCTGTGCCATTATATTCAAATACACTAACCTGACCAATATTTGTACCCGCTCCCTGGTAATTAAATGCGCCAATAACTAAACGTTGCCCATCATTACTTAAAACAACACTATAGCCAAACTGATCGTTTGCATTTGCACCATCAATATCTGAACCTATTTGAATCCAACTAGAACCATTCCACTGATAAATTCTTACATGACCACTATCAACACCATTAGCACCATCATTAAATGCAGCACCAATTGCAACGATATTACCATCTGCGCTAAATGAAATTGAATTACCACTTTCATCACCAGCTGCTTCTCCATTAATATCATTACCTAATTGTTGAAATTCATATAGTGCTAACTCCGATGCATCATTAGTACCTGCAATATTAATTGTAACTGTCTGTGTATCCTGTGCTGTACCATCATCAGCTTCTAAAGTGTAAGTTAAAGTTAATGTCTCACCAACAGACAGATAGTCAAAGGCTTCTGCTCCTGAGTCAAACTGCCAAGTAAATTGATCTGATGTCTCTGATGAATTTAAAATTGGATTACTATCAACGATTGATAACATATTTAATAAAGTGGCATTGGCAATACCAGAGGTTGTACCTGATTCAACAACACTGATTACGTTTACTGGTACGGTATCTGTCGTATTTGTATCTTCAACAGTTAAAGTATCTGAAATACTTAAACCATTATCTGTTTCTGTTAAATTTCCTACCGCTGAATCACCAGCACCACTCGTATTGATATCTGGTGGATCATTTATAACATTATCAAAAGATAAACCTATTTCAATACCATCATTACCCGTACCATCATACCCTATACCTGACATTCTAAATTGAATGGTAGTAAAGGTACCATTAACTTGAACTGATCCAGCAGCTGTACTTCCAGGGTTAGTTGATGCTTCAGGGCTACCATTTAATGATTGAAAAGGAGTACGGCTAACTGTAGTTGATGTAACATCTAAGTGATTAACACCTGATAATTTAGTTAATGTACCACCTGAAATAAGTGTAAATAACGCACCATTACTAACTCCATTACCCGCACCACCAACTCTATCAAAATTAATAATCGGGTTGGTTCTGGCAGTTGAGAATGTAATAGTTAATAGACTTGTTCCACCATCATCAGTTGCAAGAATAGGCCCATCTTCATCTGAAGTATCCCAGACGAATGTAAATCTTAATGAAGGAGAATTCGCCACAGAAGAATCATGCCAGAAACTTGTATTCGAGTTAAGTGTCTGGTTAAAGTTAAGATTTGTAATTGAATTTGAACTTTCCTGAGTAAATGTTAATGTTGTTGTAATCCCACTTGTCGTATTTGTAGCAGTACCACCTGTTGCAGTATCTGAAATAGACCAGTTACCCGTATTAACATTAGCTAATAAATGCTCATAATCCTCAAAATCAACAATTTCCTCTGTTTCTACTAACTCATCAATTTCTAATATACTATCACCACCTAATTCTTCTCCACCTGTTAAATCAGTTGATGCTGCAATATCTGCATCCGTATATCCTTTTAATGCATCTATAAAAGCTAATCCTTTCTCTCCCTCTGCAACATTACACCCATAAAATAGTAAATCACCACTGGAAGAAAAAGATTGCCCCCAAGTAGCTAGTTGATTTTTATAAAATGATAAACTAGCTGAATTCAATACTGTATTTCCTAAGTATAATTCACCTTGATTACCATGCGAAATAATATGTACTGCATCAAGATTATTATATTTGCTTAATATCCTTGCAATCTCATCAACTCCGTTTTCATCAATATCTATAATTTCAACTGATGCTTTTCTTGAAATATCTTCAATCAGTGTATGCGGATCTTTTACTCTTGAATCAAAAATAACAACCTCTTGATAGACAGAATAGTCCTTTTCTAAATTAGAATTATTAATGCCTGTTAATTCTAATAAGCTCTCTGCAGCTTCAGTATTATCATTAACATTCAATGCTTCAAGAACTTTGCCCTGCTCACTTTCAGAAACCTCATCAGCAAGATCAACCGTTTCAACTGCAGCACCATCAAACATATAGCGAGGCTCTAAAGCTTGCCTTAATATAGAAATTTCCGTGGATTGATCTAAATTTAAATCCGTTTTTAAAGATAATATTGAGCTTATTGCATTACTTAATTTATTTTTTTGCAGATCTTTCTTTTTTATTTTTTTAATTTTTCTTACAATATCACCTAATTTATTGTTTTTAATAGTCATCACAGCACCAATCATCAATTTTAATTACACAAAAGCAATATTCGTAACAATAATTATATCAATTATTTTCAATATTGCTTATTGATTGATTTACAATGGATAATTATTTATTATATTTATTTATATAATGAGTTTTGTAATCTTTTTAGCTGCTGGAGAATAATTTCAATAAATATTGTTTGGTACGCTCAATATCCAAACGATGAATTAAATATTGCTGCTTACCGTCCAAATTATTAAAACTATCCCTCTCTGAATCTGATAATAATGACTCTTTTAATGTTGATAAATAGCCTGGGTTTATCACAGCGATTGATCTAAACTGCATTAAATTATCCGCAACTTTTATATCTAAATGATCACTTACTGTATCTAAAAACTGATCTGCTATTTCCTTATTTTTTTCTAATAATACTTGGTAAATATTTAAAATAAGATCTGAATCAATATGTTGGTTATTTAATACTGCTTGTATAACTTCTTGTCTATTATCACTTTCGATATTTAATATCATATAAGCTGTTAAATCTGCATATGCTTGACTGCCTAATAGATAGTTTGATGACTCGTTCATCACAAAATCAACCGTATCTGATAATTGATTTAAGTTAGTTGAGCTACTTAATAACCTTGAAGTAATTTTCTCTATTGCAGATAATGATTGTTCATGATTCAAGGCGTTAGTTAAATCAGATGCTAACCTATCAAGGTCTTGTGATGAATTACCTCCTAATAGATGTGAATAATAGTTATTTTCTCCTTTAATTAATGCTGTAAATTCTTTTTGATTAGAATTTGGGGCACTTAAAATGCGATCATTTTGATTAATATTCAGTTTATAATAAATATCATCACTTACTTTTTGCGAATCTTTTAATATAGATACCTGTAAGCTAATCTCACTTACATCTGCTCCTGTACGAATATAAATATCATTTTCATTGGCATCAACTAATGAATAAAATGAACTTTGCGTTGGATCCTTTTCTAATACATTAATATTTAAATTATTTGCTTGTAATGAAGTTAGTAAAAATATATGTTCAAAGTTTTGCACATTCAATATAAATGGATCACCTTCTGTACCAGAACCAGCAATTATATTTTCATTAACTCTAATAATAAAGCTTTCATAATTATTTCCAATTTGAACAAAATTATTTTCAAATAATATTTTTTCAACCTCTAAATCTCTTAATGCCAGCTCTTCTGTTAATTCACCAGTTTGTTTATTACTGTGATGGTGCAATATGATATTACTTGATTGTCGCGTTTCAAAAGTTGGCTCGTCAATAAGAGGCTCTTCATTTGGAGTTACATTAATAGTCATTACATTTGGAGTTGGATCTAAATCAATACCACCATTTGTTGTACCACCATCATCTCTTAATTGATATTCAAAACTAGCATAATCTGTACCATGTTCATTAATAGCAGGTTTAAATATCAAACGAGCCAAATCACTGGTAGAAATTTCCTGATTTGTTGTAATAGCTAAACTATCTAATTCTAAACTACTACCACTTGGTAAAGTTAAATTACTAATAATAACAGAACTCATATTATGATTTTCAAGATCAGTAAAATCAAAATCTAAATGACTAAATAAATGTTCTTTATTTTGTAAAATATTAATGGTTTTATCAATACCTTCAGGTGGATCATTAACTTCGGTTACATGAATTGTGATTGTATAACTCATTATCGAATCATCCAGGCCATCTGATACTGTAAAAGTAAACTGACTATAATTTAAACCATTTTCATTACTTTCAGGTGTAAATACTAAATTGCCCAAAGCAATATCTGCTGATAATATAATTTGATTTGATACTACATTAATACCATTTAGTATAAGACTACCTGCCGTTTCTAACGATACAATTTTAATACTCTCTAAACTAGCACTATCAACATCATTAAACCCAAAATCAGCCAATTCAAAAATATAACTACTATCTTCTAATACAGTTACTGTATTATCTGTACTTTCAGGTGGATCATTAACTAAATTAACCGTGATATTAAACGTATTTGGTGAATTAATACCACCATCTTCATCTAAGACACTGAAAGTAAAGCTATCAGATGTTGTTTCACTACCATTATGATCATAGGTAATTAAATTACTATTAATATCACCTTGACTAAAGGTATCATTAATACTTGCTGCAATACCATTAATATATAAAGTACCATTTGTTGTTAGACTATCTACTCGATAGATAATCGTATCTGCTAATACATCACTAAAAGCTAAATCAGCTGTTGCTATTATATTACCGCTACTACCTTCATCAACAGCAATGGCTAAGTCTCCACCTGAGGCTGGGGCAACATTATTAACTACAAAATCTATCGTTGTATTATCTACTGTTGCACTTACACCTGTATGGCCATTATCTGTGACATTAACATGTAAGGTATAACTATCATCGACTGTATCATCATCAGGTGCATTATAACTTAAGCTATTTAAAGCCGTTGCTACCTCTGTTTTAGTACCTGTAAATGTAATTAGATTTGCTGCACCATTACCATTACCTAAACCTGATGATCCAACACTAACGGCTGCCGGTGCTGTGAAACTAAAGCTACCAAAGGTTGAACCATCTAAACCAGTTAAATAAATACTTACTGTTATATCATCGACATTATCTGTATCCCCTGCATCATTATCTGTAATGCTAAAGCCACTAAATGAAACACTATTGCCTTCATTAATCGCTGCTGGATCGGCTGGATCATTGATATCGATTGGATCATTAATTGGATTAACCGTGATATTAAATGTATTGGATGAATTAATACCGCCATCTTCATCTAAGACACTGAAAGTAAAGCTATCGGATGTTGTATCACTACCATTGTGATCATAGGTAATTAAATTACTATTAATATCACCTTGACTAAAGGTATCGTTAATACTTGCTGCAATACCATTAATATATAAAGTACCATTTGAAACTAAGCTATCTACTCGATAGGTAATCGTATCTGCTAATACATCAGTAAAAGCTAAATCAGCTGTTGATATTATATTACCGCTACTACCTTCATCAACAGCAATGGCTAAGTCTCCACCTGAGGCTGGAGCAACATTATTAACTACAAAATCTATCGTTGTATTATCTACTGTTGCACTTACACCTGTATGGCCATTATCTGTGACATTAACATGTAAGGTATAACTATCATCGACTGTATCATCATCAGGTGCATTATAACTTAAGCTATTTAAGGCCGTTGCTACCTCTGTTTTAGTACCTGTAAATATAATTAGATTTGCTGCACCATTACCATTACCTAAACCTGATGATCCAACACTAACGGCTGCCGGTGCTGTGAAACTAAAGCTACCAAAGGTTGAACCATCTAAACCAGTTAAATAAATACTTGCTGTTATATCATCAACATTATCTGTATCCCCTGCATCATTATCTGTAATACTAAAGCCACTAAATGAAACGCTATTGCCTTCATTAATTGCTGCTGGATCAGCTGGGTCATTGATATCGATTGGGTCGTTAATTGGATTAACCGTGATATTAAACGTATTCGGTGAATTAATACCACCATCTTCATCTAGGACACTGAAAGTAAAGCTATCGGATGTCGTATCACTACCATTATGATCATAGGTAATTAAATTACTATTAATATCACTTTGACTAAAGGTATCATTAATACTTGCTGCAATACCATTAATATATAAAGTACCATTTGTTGTTAGACTATCTACTCGATAGGTAATCGTATCTGCTAATACATCACTAAAAGCTAAATCAGCCGTTGCTATTATATTACTACTACTACCTTCATCAACACTAATGGCTAAGTCTCCACCTGAGGCTGGGGCAACATTATTAACTACAAAATCTATTGTTGTATTATCTACTGTTGCACTTGCACCTGTATGACCATTATCTGTGACATTAACATGTAAGGTATAACTATCATCGACTGTATCATCATCAGGTGCATTATAACTTAAGCTATTTAAAGCCGTTGCTACCTCTGTTTTAGTACCTGTAAATGTAATTAGATTTGCTGCACCATTACCATTACCTAAACCTGATGATCCAACACTAACGGCTGCCGGTGCTGTGAAACTAAAGCTACCAAAGGTTGAACCATCTAAACCAGTTAAATAAATACTTGCTGTTATATCATCGACATTATCTGTATCCCCTGCATCATTATCTGTAATACTAAAGCCACTAAATGAAACACTATTGCCTTCATTAATCGCTGCTGGATCGGCTGAGTCATTGATATCGATTGGGTCGTTAATTGGATTAACTGTGATATTAAACGTATTCGGTGAATTAACACCACCATCTTCATCTAAGACACTGAAAGTAAAGCTATCGGATGTTGTATCACTACCATTATGATCATAGGTAATTAAATTACTATTAATATCACTTTGACTAAAGGTATCGTTAATACTTACTGCAATACCATTTATAAATAAAGTTCCATTCGTTGTTAGACTATCTACTCGATAGGTAATCGTATCAGCTAATACATCACTAAAGGCTAAATCAGCCGTTGCTATTATATTACCGCTACTACCTTCATTAACAGTGATGGCTAAGTCTCCACCTGAGGCTGGAGCAACATTATTAACTACAAAATCTATCGTTGTATTATCTACTGTTGCACTTACACCTGTATGGCCATTATCTGTGACATTAACATGTAAGGTATAACTATCATCGACTGTATCATCATCAGGTGCATTATAACTTAAGCTATTTAAAGCCGTTGCTACATCTGTTTTAGTACCTGTAAATGTAATTAAATTTGCAGCACCATTACCATTACCTAAACCTGATGATCCAACACTAACGGCTGCCGGTGCTGTGAAACTAAAGCTACCAAAGGTTGAACCATCTAAACCAGTTAAATAAATACTTGCTGTTATATCATCGACATTATCTGTATCCCCTGCATCATTATCTGTAATACTAAAGCCACTAAATGAAACGCTATTGCCTTCATTAATCGCTGCTGGATCGGCTGGGTCATTAATATCGATTGGGTCGTTAACTTCCGTAATATTAATTAATACGCTTATAACATTTGAATCAAACTCACCATCATTAACACTAAATTCAAGCATTCTTGGCGTTGTATTTGGTGCATCACTTGTATTTTCATAGGTAACAGAATCAAATATTGATTGATACTCTGCTAATGTTCCTGTTCCAGTTAGTGTAATTGCACCTGGGGTTGTAACATTAAAATCACCAGTAATACTACCTACTAATGTAAAGTCTAAAATATCTTCACTTGATTGGAATGTACCACCTGTAAACTCAATCAGTGCACTTTCAAGTGATGTATCATCCATATCTGTGACACTATAATCTGTAGAGATAACAACTGGTCCACTATTTTCAGTATAATCGATTGTTTTAGTCAATGATGTTAATTCATAGACTCTAACATGGCCATTATTGCCACCAGGGCCATCATCACTGAGTCTTGCTCCAATAACTATATGTTCCCCATCAGTACTTAAACCAATGCTTGAACCTGATAAATCATCTAATGCCTCACCATCTATATCAAAACCAAGCTGTGTCCATTGACCATTAAATAACTCATAAATACGTACATGACCACTTCGTATGCCATTAATACCATCATTTTGTTCTGCACTAATAGCAATACGATTACCATCTGAACTTAAATTAACTCTATGACCGCTTTCATCACCTAACGCCTCGCCATCAATATCACCACCTATTTGAGCCCAAGCCGTTCCATCCCAAATATAAACACGTACATGACCACTATCACTACCATTGCCATCATTAAACTTAGCTCCAACTGCTACACGAGAACCATCTGCATTAAGACTAACACTACTGCCTAACTGATCTAAACTAGCTTCTCCATCTATATCAACTCCTCTCTGAATCCAAGCTGTACCATTATAATCAAAAATGCGTACATGACCTGAGTCTGAACCATTACCATCATTTAAAATTGCGCCTATAGCAATCGTTAGACCATCATCACTTAAAGATAGTGAATGCCCAAATTGATCATTTGCTGATTCACCAACAATATCTGAACCCATCAGTGTCCAAACACCTGCAATCAACTCATAAACTCTAACATGGCCACTATCAGTACCATTGCTATCATTTAATGAACCACCTATAGCAATTCGTGAACCATCTGCATTTAGTTCAATACTACTACCAAATTGATCACCAGCAGCTGCACCATCAAGATCACTACCAACTTGAGTCCATACACCTGCAATCAACTCATAAACTCTAACATGACCACTATCTATTCCATTACCATCATTTAACAATGCCGAAATTGCAACTCTTGAGCCATCCGCATTTAAAGAAACTCTACTACCGGATCGATCATCAATCGCTTCACCATCAATATCATCTCCTACTTGAGTCCAAGCTGTACCATCCCAGTCATAAATACGCACATGACCACTTTGAGCACCATTACCATCATTTAATCTTGCACCGACTGCAATACGAGACCCATCAGAATTAATAGCAACTCCCTGACCTAAACGATCATTTAACCCTTCAGCTTCAATATCCACACCTTGCTGATTAAATAGTAAAAATTCTAGTTCAGGTGGATCATTTGAAGGGTTAACATTTAAAGAGGCTGTTTCTGTATTACTACTAAATGCTGTAATACCACCATTACTACTAACATTAACATTTACATCTCCATTATTGCCTGATGTTTGGTCCCATGCTCGATAAGTGATATTTCCTGAATTACCATTATAATCAGGCGATGGTAAAAAACGAACCTTACTATTCAAATCATCCGATACTAAAATTGCATTAAAATCGGATACATCTGTTGGAATACTAACCCAATTTGAACCACCATCTAATGAATATTGCCACTGCCCACTGCTATTATCAACACCAATAATTGCAATACCTTCAACTGCCAAACTATCTACATCACTAACTGTACTACCTAATAAAGAAGTAATTGTATCTCCAATAGGATTGGTATCATCTTCATTAATATCTGTTAAAGTACCTTGGCCACTTAGAACTGGTGCATCGTTAATTGGTATTACATTAATTGTAACGGTTAAAAAATTAGAGTCATCATCACCATCATTTACACTAAACTGAAGTGTTCTTGGTGTTGGGTTTGGTGCTTCACTTATATTTTCATAAGTAATGGAATCAAATATTGACTGATATTCTGCTAGTGTTCCTGTTCCAGTTAATGTAATTGCACCTGGGTTTGTAACATTAAAATCACCAGTAATGCTACCTACTAATGTAAAGTTTAGGACATCTTCACTTGACTGAAATGTACCACCTGTAAATTCAATCAATGCACTTTCAAGCATCGTATCATCAATATCTGTAATACTATAATCTGTAGAGATAACAATTGGTCCACTGTTTTCAGAATAATCAATTATTTTCGTTAATGATGTTAATTCATAAACTCTAACATGACCACTATTACCCCCTGGACCATCATCATTTAATCTTGCTCCAACAACTAAATGCTCTCCATCAGCACTTAAACCAATGCTTGAGCCTGATAAATCATCTAATGCTTCACCATCTATATCAATACCAAGTTGTGTCCAATTACCATTAACAAATTCATATATGCGAACATGACCACTTCGTATACCATTAATACCATCGTTTTGTTCTGCACTAATTGCAACACGATTACCATCAGCACTTAAACTAACTCGATGACCACTTTCATCATCAGTTGCTTCTCCATCTATATCTGTACCTAATTGTATCCAGTTTGAAGCATTCCATTGATATATTCTAACATGACCACTATCACTACCATTACCATCATTGAACTTAGCGCCAATTGCTAAACGATTACCATCAGCACTTAAACTAACACTACTTCCTGACTGGTCTTGATTTGCCTCACCATCTATATCAGTCCCGCGTTGAATCCAAACTGTACCATTATAATCAAATACACGTACATGACCACTACTTGTACCATTGCCATCATTTAATATAGCCCCAACTGCAAGTGTAAAACCATCATCACTTAAAGATACTGAATGCCCAAACTGATCACCTGCTGCCTCACCAAATAAATCAGAACCCATTAGTGTCCAAAAACCACCAAATAATTCATACACGCGTACATGGCCGCTATCAACACCATTACCATCATTTAATGTCCCACCAATAGCTATAATGGAACCATCTGCATTTAATTCAATATTACTGCCAAATTGATCATTAGCTGCTAATCCATTTAAATCTTGGCCCACTTGTGTCCAAACACCTGCAACTAACTCATAAATTTTGACATGCCCACTATCTGCACCACCATCATCATTTAATTTTGCAGCAATTGCTACACGAGAACCATCAGCACTTAAAGAAACACTACTACCTGATTGATCATTAGCTGCTTCACCATCAATATCACCTCCTACTTGAGTCCAAGCTGTACCATCCCAGTCATAAATACGCACATGACCACTTTGAGCACCATTACCATCATTTAATCTTGCACCGACTGCGATACGTGAACCATCAGCATTAATAGCAACTCCTTGGCCTAAACGGTCATTTAATCCTTCAGCATCAATATCCACACCTTGCTGATTAAATAATAAAAACTCTAACTCTGGAGGGTCATTTATTAAATTAAAATTAATTGTAATCACTGCAGCACTAGAGTCATTGTCTCCATCATTGACCACATACTCAATAAGTCTTGGTGTTACAGTTGGCGTTCCTATTATATTTTCATACGTAACTGTTGCCAATAAAGCTTCATATTGTGTTTTTGTCACTGTATTAGCTGTATTAGATGTAAATGTAATAACATTATCAATAATGTTACCTGTCACACCAATTGATATTGCAAAAGCATTATCAAAAGATAAAGAATCTTCAATCGCTTGATAAGTTGCAGGTGTAATCAATATAGTTGCAGATTCAATAAATTCATCATCTAAATCTGTAATGGTAAACTCTGAATATATAATTTTTTCGCCTTCACCTTCAGTGTAAGTTATTGATTCTGCCAATGATCCTAATTCATATATTCTAACAACACCATTTTCTGAAGCTTGTTCATGTGGGATACCGACAACTAAGCGTTTTCCATCACCACTTATCGTCAATGTACGGCCACGAGCTGTTACTTCTGAGCCTTCTCCTGAATAAGGTGCACTTAGATCAAAACCAACTTGTACCCAATCACTACCATTAAAGTCATAGATTCTTACTTGATTAGTATCTGGACCTCCATCGTCATTTAATGGTGAACTAATGACTAAACGACTACCATCTGAGCTTAAAGAAATACTTCGCCCAGAATGATCACCTGCAACTTCACCATCAATTTGACTGCCTAGTTGACTCCAAATTGAACCTCCTTGATATTCATAGACTCGAGTAAAACCACTATCTGTACCATTATCATCTCCTAATGGCGCACCAATCGCTAAACGATTACCATCAGCACTTAATGAGATTGAATAACCCCCTTGAACCCCTGCTGCATTAGTCTCAATGCCTGTTGCTCCACTAATATTAACCCAGTTTGCGCCATCCCAATCATAAATAACAACATGGCCTTCATCAGTTTCTACATTGTCAAACTGAACTGAACTAATCGCAACGCGTGTACCATCTTCATTTAAGGCAACTGAATAACCACTTTGATCATTGGCAGTTAAGCCATCAATATCTAAGCCTACTTTAACCCAACCTAATGTACTATTACTCCATTCATATACACGAACACTACCACTATTAATACCACCGTCATCATCATTTATTGCACCAATGGCTAATCTTAAACCATCATCGCTTAATGCAACTGAAAAACCACCTAAATCAGCTGCACCTGGACCATCAATATCTGCTCCCGCTTGAACCCAAGCACTACCATCCCACTGATAAACCTTTACATGACCTATTTCATTACCAAAACTATCATCACCTATAGCACCAATTGCTAATGTCAAACCATCACTACTTAAGCTTAACGAGCCACCAAACTGATCACCGCCTGTCTCTCCTGATAACGTTAAGCCCATTTGATTCCAGCTTGAACCATCCCATTGATAGACTCTAGCATTATTAGCATTAATCGCACCAATTGCTACAATTGAGCCATCTTCACTTGCAGATACTGCATAACCACTTTGAGCACCACTTGTACCAACTATCACATTACCTAATTGTTGAATATTAATAAATTCTACTTCTGGTGTATCTTCAACTCCTGTAACATTAATTAAAACAGTAGCTGGATTTGATACATTACTTTCATTATCTGATACTCTAAATTCAACAATACGCTGAGTTGTATCTGGATTAACTAAATTATTATTAACATAAGTTACTAAGCCTAAAGCACGCTCATAATTCTCTATCGTATCTAAACCTGTAAATGTTAAAGTTCCCGATGGAGTATCAAAACTACCGGTGATATTACCTAAATTTGTAAATCCTAATATATCTTCTCCTGATACATACGTACCGCCACCTATAATAACCGTCGCACTTAAAATATTCGTATCATCTAAATCAGTTATAGATACTTCTGAATTAAGCACTACTGCTGGATCACCTTCTGTATACTCAACTGGTAATGCTGGACTTGTTGATACTAAATCATAAACACGTACAACACCATTTTCTGAAGCTTGCTCATGTGGGATACCGACAACTAAGCGTTTTCCATCACCACTTATCGTCAATGAACGACCGCGAGCTGTTACTTCTGAACCTTCTCCTGAATAAGGCGCATTAATATCAAAGCCAACTTGTAACCAATCACTACCATTAAAGTCATAAATTCTAACCTGGTTGGTATCAAAACCTAAATCATCATTTAATGGTGAACTAATGACTAAACGACTACCATCTGAACTTAAAGAAACACTTCGCCCAGAATGATCACCTGCAAGTTCACCATCAATTTGACTGCCTAATTGACTCCAAATTGAATCTCCTTGATATTCATAGACTCGAGTAAAACCACTATCTGTACCATTATCATCTCCTAATGGCGCACCAATCGCTAAACGATTACCATCAGCACTTAATGAGATTGAATAACCCCCTTGAACCCCTGCTGCATTAGTCTCAATGCCTGTTGCTCCACTAATATTAACCCAGTTTGCGCCATCCCAATCATAAATAACAACATGGCCTTCATCAGTTTCTACATTGTCAAACTGAACTGAACTAATCGCAACGCGTGTACCATCTTCATTTAAGGCAACTGAATAACCACTTTGATCATTGGCAGTTAAGCCATCAATATCTAAGCCTACTTTAACCCAACCTAATGTACTATTACTCCATTCATATACACGAACACTACCACTATTAATACCACCGTCATCATCATTTATTGCACCAATGGCTAATCTTAAACCATCATCGCTTAATGCAACTGAAAAACCACCTAAATCAGCTGCTCCTGGACCATCAATATCTGCTCCTGCTTGAACCCAAGCACTACCATCCCACTGATAAACCTTTACATGACCTATTTCATTACCAAAACTATCATCACCTATAGCACCGATTGCTAATGTCAAACCATCACTACTTAAGCTTAACGAGGCACCAAACTGATCACCGCCTGTCTCTCCTGAGAGCGTTAAACCCATTTGATTCCAGCTTGAACCATCCCATTGATAGACTCTAGCATTATTAGCATTAATCGCACCAATTGCTACAATTGAGCCATCTTCACTTGCAGATACTGCATAACCACTTTGAGCACCACTTGTACCAGCTATCGCATTACCTAATTGTTGTATGTTAATAAATTCTACTTCTGGTGTATCTTCAACTCCTGTAACATTAATTAAAACAGTAGCTGGGTTTGATACATTACTTTCATTATCTGATACTCTAAATTCAACAATACGCTGAGTTGTATCTGGATTAACTAAATTATTATTAACATAAGTTACTAAGCCTAAAGCACGCTCATAATTCTCTATCGTATCTAAACCTGTAAATGTTAAAGTTCCCGATGGAATATCAAAATTACCAGTGATATTACCTAAATTTGTAAATCCTAATATATCTTCTCCTGATACATACGTACCGCCACCTATAATAACCGTCGCACTTAAAATATTCGTATCATCTAAATCAGTTATAGATACTTCTGAATTAAGCACTACTGCTGGATCACCTTCTGTATACTCAACTGGTAATGCTGGACTTGTTGATACTAAATCATAAACACGTACAACACCATTTTCTGAAGCTTGCTCATGTGGGATACCGACAACTAAGCGTTTTCCATCACCACTTATCGTCAATGAACGACCGCGAGCTGTTACTTCTGAACCTTCTCCTGAATAAGGCGCATTAATATCAAAGCCAACTTGTAACCAATCACTACCATTAAAGTCATAAATTCTAACCTGGTTGGTATCAAAACCTAAATCATCATTTAATGGTGAACTAATGACTAAACGACTACCATCTGAACTTAAAGAAACACTTCGCCCAGAATGATCACCTGCAAGTTCACCATCAATTTGACTGCCTAATTGACTCCAAATTGAACCTCCTTGATATTCATAGACTCGAGTAAAACCACTATCTGTACCATTATCATCTCCTAATGGCGCACCAATCGCTAAACGATTACCATCAGCACTTAATGAGATTGAATAACCCCCTTGAACCCCTGCTGCATTAGTCTCAATGCCTGTTGCTCCACTAATATTAACCCAGTTTGCGCCATCCCAATCATAAATAACAACATGGCCTTCATCAGTTTCTACATTGTCAAACTGAACTGAACTAATCGCAACGCGTGTACCATCTTCATTTAAGGCAACTGAATAACCACTTTGATCATTGGCAGTTAAGCCATCAATATCTAAGCCTACTTTAACCCAACCTAATGTACTATTACTCCATTCATATACACGAACACTACCACTATTAATACCACCGTCATCATCATTTATTGCACCAATGGCTAATCTTAAACCATCATCGCTTAATGCAACTGAAAAACCACCTAAATCAGCTGCTCCTGGACCATCAATATCTGCTCCTGCTTGAACCCAAGCACTACCATCCCACTGATAAACCTTTACATGACCTATTTCATTACCAAAACTATCATCACCTATAGCACCGATTGCTAATGTCAAACCATCACTACTTAAGCTTAACGAGGCACCAAACTGATCACCGCCTGTCTCTCCTGAGAGCGTTAAACCCATTTGATTCCAGCTTGAACCATCCCATTGATAGACTCTAGCATTATTAGCATTAATCGCACCAATTGCTACAATTGAGCCATCTTCACTTGCAGATACTGCATAACCACTTTGAGCACCACTTGTACCAGCTATCGCATTACCTAATTGTTGTATGTTAATAAATTCTACTTCTGGTGTATCTTCAACTCCTGTAACATTAATTAAAACAGTAGCTGGGTTTGATACATTACTTTCATTATCTGATACTCTAAATTCAACAATACGCTGAGTTGTATCTGGATTAACTAAATTATTATTAACATAAGTTACTAAGCCTAAAGCACGCTCATAATTCTCTATCGTATCTAAACCTGTAAATGTTAAAGTTCCCGATGGAGTATCAAAACTACCGGTGATATTACCTAAATTTGTAAATCCTAATATATCTTCTCCTGATACATACGTACCGCCACCTATAATAACCGTCGCACTTAAAATATTCGTATCATCTAAATCAGTTATAGATACTTCTGAATTAAGCACTACTGCTGGATCACCTTCTGTATACTCAACTGGTAATGCTGGACTTGTTGATACTAAATCATAAACACGTACAACACCATTTTCTGAAGCTTGCTCATGTGGGATACCGACAACTAAGCGTTTTCCATCACCACTTATCGTCAATGAACGACCGCGAGCTGTTACTTCTGAACCTTCTCCTGAATAAGGCGCATTAATATCAAAGCCAACTTGTAACCAATCACTACCATTAAAGTCATAAATTCTAACCTGGTTGGTATCAAAACCTAAATCATCATTTAATGGTGAACTAATGACTAAACGACTACCATCTGAACTTAAAGAAACACTTCGCCCAGAATGATCACCTGCAAGTTCACCATCAATTTGACTGCCTAATTGACTCCAAATTGAACCTCCTTGATATTCATAGACTCGAGTAAAACCACTATCTGTACCATTATCATCTCCTAATGGCGCACCAATCGCTAAACGATTACCATCAGCACTTAATGAGATTGAATAACCCCCTTGAACCCCTGCTGCATTAGTCTCAATGCCTGTTGCTCCACTAATATTAACCCAGTTTGCGCCATCCCAATCATAAATAACAACATGGCCTTCATCAGTTTCTACATTGTCAAACTGAACTGAACTAATCGCAACGCGTGTACCATCTTCATTTAAGGCAACTGAATAACCACTTTGATCATTGGCAGTTAAGCCATCAATATCTAAGCCTACTTTAACCCAACCTAATGTACTATTACTCCATTCATATACACGAACACTACCACTATTAATACCACCGTCATCATCATTTATTGCACCAATGGCTAATCTTAAACCATCATCGCTTAATGCAACTGAAAAACCACCTAAATCAGCTGCACCTGGACCATCAATATCTGCTCCCGCTTGAACCCAAGCACTACCATCCCACTGATAAACCTTTACATGACCTATTTCATTACCAAAACTATCATCACCTATAGCACCAATTGCTAATGTCAAACCATCACTACTTAAGCTTAACGAGCCACCAAACTGATCACCGCCTGTCTCTCCTGATAACGTTAAGCCCATTTGATTCCAGCTTGAACCATCCCATTGATAGACTCTAGCATTATTAGCATTAATCGCACCAATTGCTACAATTGAGCCATCTTCACTTGCAGATACTGCATAACCACTTTGAGCACCACTTGTACCAACTATCGCATTACCTAATTGTTGAATATTAATAAATTCTACTTCTGGTGTATCTTCAACTCCTGTAACATTAATTAAAACAGTAGCTGGATTTGATACATTACTTTCATTATCTGATACTCTAAATTCAACAATACGCTGAGTTGTATCTGGATTAACTAAATTATTATTAACATAAGTTACTAAGCCTAAAGCACGTTCATAATTCTCTATCGTATCTAAACCTGTAAATGTTAAAGTTCCCGATGGAGTATCAAAACTACCGGTGATATTACCTAAATTTGTAAATCCTAATATATCTTCTCCTGATACATACGTACCGCCACCTATAATAACCGTCGCACTTAAAATATTCGTATCATCTAAATCAGTTATAGATACTTCTGAATTAAGCACTACTGCTGGATCACCTTCTGTATACTCAACTGGTAATGCTGGACTTGTTGATACTAAATCATAAACACGTACAACACCATTTTCTGAAGCTTGCTCATGTGGGATACCGACAACTAAGCGTTTTCCATCACCACTTATCGTCAATGAACGACCGCGAGCTGTTACTTCTGAACCTTCTCCTGAATAAGGCGCATTAATATCAAAGCCAACTTGTAACCAATCACTACCATTAAAGTCATAAATTCTAACCTGGTTGGTATCAAAACCTAAATCATCATTTAATGGTGAACTAATGACTAAACGACTACCATCTGAACTTAAAGAAACACTTCGCCCAGAATGATCACCTGCAAGTTCACCATCAATTTGACTGCCTAATTGACTCCAAATTGAACCTCCTTGATATTCATAGACTCGAGTAAAACCACTATCTGTACCATTATCATCTCCTAATGGCGCACCAATCGCTAAACGATTACCATCAGCACTTAATGAGATTGAATAACCCCCTTGAACCCCTGCTGCATTAGTCTCAATGCCTGTTGCTCCACTAATATTAACCCAGTTTGCGCCATCCCAATCATAAATAACAACATGGCCTTCATCAGTTTCTACATTGTCAAACTGAACTGAACTAATCGCAACGCGTGTACCATCTTCATTTAAGGCAACTGAATAACCACTTTGATCATTGGCAGTTAAGCCATCAATATCTAAGCCTACTTTAACCCAACCTAATGTACTATTACTCCATTCATATACACGAACACTACCACTATTAATACCACCGTCATCATCATTTATTGCACCAATGGCTAATCTTAAACCATCATCGCTTAATGCAACTGAAAAACCACCTAAATCAGCTGCACCTGGACCATCAATATCTGCTCCCGCTTGAACCCAAGCACTACCATCCCACTGATAAACCTTTACATGACCTATTTCATTACCAAAACTATCATCACCTATAGCACCAATTGCTAATGTCAAACCATCACTACTTAAGCTTAACGAGCCACCAAACTGATCACCGCCTGTCTCTCCTGATAACGTTAAGCCCATTTGATTCCAGCTTGAACCATCCCATTGATAGACTCTAGCATTATTAGCATTAATCGCACCAATTGCTACAATTGAGCCATCTTCACTTGCAGATACTGCATAACCACTTTGAGCACCACTTGTACCAACTATCGCATTACCTAATTGTTGAATATTAATAAATTCTACTTCTGGTGTATCTTCAACTCCTGTAACATTAATTAAAACAGTAGCTGGATTTGATACATTACTTTCATTATCTGATACTCTAAATTCAACAATACGCTGAGTTGTATCTGGATTAACTAAATTATTATTAACATAAGTTACTAAGCCTAAAGCACGTTCATAATTCTCTATCGTATCTAAACCTGTAAATGTTAAAGTTCCCGATGGAGTATCAAAACTACCGGTGATATTACCTAAATTTGTAAATCCTAATATATCTTCTCCTGATACATACGTACCGCCACCTATAATAACCGTCGCACTTAAAATATTCGTATCATCTAAATCAGTTATAGATACTTCTGAATTAAGCACTACTGCTGGATCACCTTCTGTATACTCAACTGGTAATGCTGGACTTGTTGATACTAAATCATAAACACGTACAACACCATTTTCTGAAGCTTGTTCATGTGGGATACCGACAACTAGGCGTTTTCCATCACCACTTATCGTCAATGAACGACCACGAGCTGTTACTTCTGAGCCTTCTCCTGAATAAGGTGCATTAATATCAAAACCAACTTGTACCCAATCACTTCCATCGAAATCATAAATTCTAACCTGGTTGGTATCAAAACCTAAATCATCATTTAATGGTGAACTAATGACTAAACGACTACCATCTGAACTTAAAGAAACACTTCGCCCAGAATGATCACCTGCAAGTTCACCATCAATTTGACTGCCTAATTGACTCCAAATTGAACCTCCTTGATATTCATAGACTCGAGTAAAACCACTATCTGTACCATTATCATCTCCTAATGGCGCACCAATCGCTAAACGATTACCATCAGCACTTAATGAGATTGAATAACCCCCTTGAACCCCTGCTGCATTAGTCTCAATGCCTGTTACTCCACTAATATTAACCCAGTTTGCGCCATCCCAATTATAAATAACAACATGGCCTTCATTAGTTTCTACATTATCAAATTGAATTGAACTAATCGCAACGCGTGTACCATCTTCATTTAAGGCAACTGAATAACCACTTTGATTATTGGCATTTAAACCATTTAAATCAGAACCAACCTGTCCCCATGTAGATCCATTATATTCATAAACACGTACTTGACCACTATTAGAACCACCACCATCATCATTAATCGCACCAAGGGCTAACCTTAAACCATCATCACTTAATGCAACTGAAAAGCCACTTAAATCGCCGCTATTATTTCCATCAATATCTGAGCCTATCTGAACCCAAGCACTACCATCCCACTGATAAATCTTTACATGCCCACTTTCGGCACCAAAACTATCATCACCTATAGCACCGATTGCTAATGTCAAACCATCACTACTTAAACTTAACGAGCCACCAAACTGATCACCGCCTGTCTCTCCTGATAACGTTAAGCCCATTTGATTCCAGCTTGAACCATCCCATTGATAGACTCTAGCATTATTAGCATTAATCGCACCAATTGCTACAATTGAACCATCTTCACTAGCAGATACTGCATAACCACTTTGAGCACCGCTTGTACCAACTATCGCATTACCTAATTGTTGAATATTAACAAAATTTAGTTCAGGCTCATCATTAACTAGATTAATTGTAATATTAAATAAATTGCCAACATTTATTCCACCATCTTCATCCAGTGCGCTAAAAGTAAAGCTATCTGAAATTGTGTTACTAGCATCATGGTCATAAGTTATTAAATTTGTATTTATATCGGTTTGGCTAAAGATATCATTAATACTTGCAGCAATACCATTAATATATAAAGTACCATTTGAAACTAAGCTATCTACTCGATAGGTAATCGTATCTGCTAATACATCACTAAAAGCTAAATCAGCCGTTGCTATTATATTACCACTACTACCTTCATCAACGCTAATGGCTAAGTCTCCACCTGAGGCTGGGGCAACATTATTAACTACAAAATCTATTGTTGTATTATCTACTGTTGCACTTATACCTGTATGGCCATTATCTGTGACATTAACATGTAAGGTATAACTATCATCGATTGTATCATCATCAGGCGCAGTATAAACTAAAGTATCTAGTAAATTTGCTACATCTGTTTTTGTACCTGTGAAGGTAATTGCATCCGCCATACCATTACCACTACCACCAGCTACAGTCACATCACCTGCCAAACCATGACTAAAGCTGCCAAAGACCGCACCATCTAAACCAGTTAAATAAATACTTGCTGTTATATCATCGACATTATCTGTATCCCCTGCATCATTATCCGTAATACTAAAACCACTAAATGAAACACTATTGCCTTCATTAATTGCTGCTGGGTCGACTGGGTCATTGATATCGATTGGGTCATTAACTTCTGTAATATTAATCAATACGGTTGCAATATTCGAGTTATCATCACCATCATTAACAATAAACTCAACCATTCTCTGTGTGGTATCAGGCCCATTAGATGTATTTTCATATGTAACTAAAGAAAAAATAGTTTCATATTCTGCTAATGTCACTGTATTTGGCGCATTGCTTGTAAATGTTATGGTATCACCAGCTGGATTTATTGAACCTGTAATATTTGCTGTATTTGTAAATGCTAAAACATCTTCTCCAGAGACTAAATTAGTTAGTGTTACAACAGCGCTTTCAAGAAAAGTATCGTCTACATCTACAACTTCAAATAAGTTACTAAGTGCAACTACTCCATCATTTTCTGTATATTCAAGTACATCTGTTATTGTAAATAAATCAAAAACTTGAGCATAACCTCTACTAGAAAAAGCGTGTCTTGAAGAATTAATTACTCGAGTTCCATCACCACTTAACTGTAAATCCCAGCCATATAACTCTCCAGAACCACCAAAAAACTGTACTCCTGAATAAATCCAGTCTGCTCCATCCCAATTATAGGTTCTGACAATTCCATTATTTCCATTATGGCCAGTTCCACTAACAGCTAGCCTTGTCGCATCATCACTAACTGATACAACAGCACCAAAAGCCATACCTGCCTGAAAACCTGTCAATGTATGTATCAGATTCCAGTTTATGCCATCAAATTGATAAGTGTAGACTTGGCCTAGGTTGGATGATACACCTGCTGCACCAACAACTAGTGTATTCCCATCATTGCTTAATGACGTACTATAACCAAAAAAATGATTTCCTCCACCTGTTAATAAATCACTTCCTATCTGATTCCAACTACTTCCATCATATCGATAAATTTTCACCACACCACTATTTGCTGGATTACCGGTAATTTGTTGAGAAGTTATTGCTACTGTATCACCATCAGCATCAATTGATACTTCAGTCCCAGAAAATTGAGTACCAAGCCCATCAATATCACCAATTTGAGACCAAATTGAACCATCATATTCAAATATTCTGACATGCCCCTGATTACCAGTTGTATCATGCCATGCTGAAGCAGCAGCTACTCGATTACCATCATCACTAAAAACAGCAACAGAGCCAAATCGATCATGAATTAGTTCTGATGGGATATAACCACCATTCATTAATACCCAATCAGTGCCATTAAATTCATAAATTCGAATACTACCATCAATGGTTCCACCAGGATGTTCATCACTTGCCCAAGCACCGACAACAACACGCATTCCATCAGCACTTAAATGAGTCGAATAACCTGCAAGCTCTGAAGCGGCCAAGCCATCTATATCAGAACCCATTTGAACCCAAGCAGTTCCATCAAACTGATAAATTCTTACATGACCAGCTTCAGCACCACCATCATCATTTCTAGGTGCGCCTATTGCAATAATATTTCCATCACTACTTGTTGAAACACTCCAACCTGACATATCGACTGCAGCTTCACCTAATAGGTCTCCACCAAGCTGAGTAACACCAAATGATAGTATTGGTGGATCATTAACCGAAATCACATCAACCAGTACTGTTGCAATATTTGACTCATCATCACCATCATTAACTGTAAATTCGATGATTCTTTGTGTTTCATCTGGATCTTCTGATGTATTTTCAAACGTTATTGTCTCAAGAAATGACTCATACTCTGATAATAAAGCCGTACCTATAAAAATTAAATCAGTTGCTGTTGATGCACCATCTAAAGTTAAGCCTAGACTTGTGAATAACCCTAAATCATATGAAAGCACATCATCTGTTTGTGCGTTGGTTATTTGTATGCGAGCTGACTCTATATTTATATCATCTACATCTGTAATTAATAACTCAGAATGCAAAACCACTGCTGACTCATTTTCTGTATAAGTTATCATTTCTTGTAATGACGTTAAATCATACACTTTCACATGACCACTATCACTACCATTTCCATCATTACCTTCTGCACCAATTGCAAGGGTACTACCATCATAACTTAATGATACTGAACTATGTGTCGCACTATTATCATCTGCTGCCTCTCCATTTATATCAAAGCCTACTTGAATCCAATTAGAACCATTCCATTTATACAAACGTACATGACCACTATTATTACCATTACCATCATTTCCATCTGCACCTATGGCAAGTAAGTTACCATTACCACTTAAAGAAAGTGATCTACCAGAAAAATCATTTGCAGCCTCTCCATCTATATCACTACCCGCTTGTACCCAAGCTGAACCATTCCAATCAAAAACACGAACATGACCACTTAAACTTCCATTACCATCATTGCCATTGGCACCGATTGCAACACGTGAACCATCTGAACTTAATGCAATTGAATAGCCAAGTTGATCACCTGCTGCTTCCCCGTCTATATCTAAGCCAAGTTGAACCCAGTCACTTCCATCATATTCATATATTCTAGCATGCCCACTTTGACTTCCATTTCCATCATTATGTTCTCCTCCAATAGCTACACGTGAACCATCTGAACTTAATGAGACAGACCAACCAAATTCGTCATTTAAAGCTTCTCCATTTAGTGTTGAACCAATTTGTACCCAAGCACTACCATTCCAGTTAAATATACGCACATGACCATTTTGCCCAGCAGTACTTTCAACAGCACCAATAGCCAAATAATTACCATCTTGATTAAAGGAAACTGAATAACCGGATTGATCGCCAGCAGCCTCTCCATCTATATCTGTACCAAGTTGAACCCAATTACTGCCATCATATTCATATACTCTTACATGACCACTATCACTGCCATTACCATCATTAAGTGGTCCACCTATAGCTAGTCGACTACCATTTGCATTTAGTGTAATTGAGCGTCCAAATTCATCATTTGTTGCTTCTCCATCTATATCTGTACCAAGCTGCACCCAATTACTGCCATCATATTCATATACTCTTACATGACCACTATTACTGCCATTACCATCATTAAACCTTGCGCCAACTGCAACTCTTAAACCATCTGCACTTAATGCGACCCTGCTTAAACGATCGCCTGCTGCCTCACCATCAATATCAGATCCTAACTGTTGAAAACCAATAAGTGCTAACTCAGGTGGATCATTAACAGGTATCACATCAATTAAAATAGTTGCAATATTTGAATCATCATCCCCATCATTAACAGTAAACTCTACTACTCTTTGTGTTGCATCCGGATTATCTGAAGTATTTTCAAAAGTTATTGTTTCTAAAAATGACTCATATTCTGATAGTAAAGCAGTGCCAGTAAAAATTAAATCTGTTGAAGTTGATGCAACATCTAAAGTTAAGCCCAAAGTGCCTAATAGTGTTGCATTATAAGAAAGTACATCATTTCCTTGAGCATTGGTAATTTGTACGCGAGCTGATTCTATATTTATATCATCTACATCTGTAATTAAAATGTCTGAGCTAAGTACAGTAACTGGGTCATTTTCAGTATAAGTAATATTATCTAAAACTGTGGTTAACTCATAAACGCGCACATGACCACTTGCTGAACCATTACCATCGTTAAAATGTGCGCCAATAATCACTCGACTACCATCAGCACTGATTGCTGCACTCGATCCAAATCGATCTGCTGCTGCTTCTCCATCGATATCAATACCAAGCTGCACCCAGTTAGAACCATCCCAATCATAGATGCGTAGATGACCACTATCTGTACCATTACCATCATTTTTTGAAGCTCCAATTGCCACTCGATTACCATCATTACTTAGAACGACACTAGCACCTAAACTATCACCTGCAGCTTCTCCATCAATATCAACACCAGCTTGTACCCAAGTGAAGCCATTCCAGTCATAAATACGTACATGACCACTATTGCCACCATTACCATCATTTTGAGGGGCATTAATTGCCAATCGATTACCATCTGAACTTAACGAAACTTCCAGACCTGACCTATCTTGTGCTGCTTCACCATCAATATCAACACCAGCTTGTACCCAAGCTGAACCATTCCAATCATAAACTTGTACATAGCCACTATCAGCTCCATTACCATCATTTAAATATCCCCCAACTGCCACGCGATCACCTGCAGCATTTAATGATACACTTGCACCTAATTGATCTCCCGCTGCTTCTCCATCGATATCAGCACCCACTTGAATCCAACTTGTACCATTGAATTCAAAAATTCTTACATGACCACTGCCTGCACCATTTCCATCATTTCCAACAGCTCCTATTGCTAGTCGACTACCATCTGAACTTAATGAAACTTCTGTACCAAAATTATCAGCTGCAGCTTCACCATCAATATCAACTCCAACCTGAATCCAATTGCTTCCGTCCCAATCAAACACCCTAACATGGCCACTATCAGCACCATTGCCATTATTTGATACTGCACCAACTGCTAGTCGATTACCATCAGCACTTAAAGTAACTGAACGACCAAAGCGATCCCCTGCTGCTTCTCCATCAATATCAATTTCTGCTTGAATCCAAGCTGAACCATTCCAATCATAAACACGAACATGCCCTGCATCTGGACCAGTACCATCATTATTCCATGCACCAACTGCAATACGATTTCCATTATCACTAATAGTTGTACTAACACCAAAGTTATCTGTTGCAGCTTCACCATCAATATCTAAACCTAACTGTTGAAATTTAACAAATGACATATTTGGCGCATCATTAATTGGATTAATTGTAATATTAAATGTATTTGGTGAATTAACACCCCCATCTTCATCTAAAACACTAAAAGTAAAGCTATCAGAAGTTGTCTCACTACCATTATAATCATAAGTAATTAAATTAGTATCAATATCGTTTTGACTAAATGTATCATTAATACTTACCGCTACAGCATTAATATATAAAGTTCCATTCATAGGCAAGCTATCTATGCGATAAGTAATCGTATCAGCTGCAACATCAGTAAAGGCTAAATCTGTTGTAGCTATAATATTATTTATACTACCTTCATCAACTGCAATTAATAAATCACCACCTGAAGCTGGGGCAACATTATTAACAACAAAATCAATCGTAGTGCTATCAGTTGTCGCTGCAATTCCTGAATTGGCATTATCAGTTACTTCAACATTTAAGGTATACGTATCATCATTAGTATCATCATCAGGTGCGCTATAACTTAAACTATTTAATGTTGTTGTTACATCTATTTTAGTGCCTGTAAAACTAATAGCATTTATTAAACCATTACCATTACCTAACCCAATTGAAGTAACACCAACAGCTGCAGGCGCTGTATAACTAAAACTACCAAAGGTTGAACCCTCTAAACCAATTAAATATATGGTAGCTGTTATATCATCAACATTATCTGTATCTCCTGCATCATCATCTGTAATACTAAAGCCAGTAAATAAAACACTATTACCTTCACTAATTGCTGCTGGATCAGCCGGATCATTAATATCAATTGGATCATTTATTGGAATTACATTAACACTCGTTGATATAATTGCTTCACCAGTATCATCACCACCTAAAACAACACCACCGTTATCGGTTAAACTAGTAACCGTAATAACTCTAATACCTGGTGTTGGGTCATCACCTATATGTTCATACTGTAAATTATCTACCAATGTCTCAGCCTGGGCTTCTGAAATACCAGCACCTGTAGTTTCAACCGTAATAAATGCATTCTCTGAAACTACATTAACAGTAACACTTTCAAAATTAGCTGTAGATGTTGAACCATTGACTAAATCAACTGCTGTACCATCAATATATAATTTTTCTAAATTACCATCAACTACATCTTCAACAGTAAATGTAAAACCAATAATAGTCTGATTCGTTTCAATTGTAGAAACAGATGCATTTTCAAATAAATTAACTGGAGGATCATTTTCAGTATAATCAATTACCGACTCAAAAACACGCACATGACCTGAGTTTGAGCCACTCCCATCATTTAGATAAGCACCAACGGCAATTCGATTACCAGATTCATTAGTAGCAACTGAAGTACTAAATCTGTCTCCATTATCTTCACCAACAGCACTATCAATGAGATTCCAATTAGTACCATCAAACTCATAGATATGTACCTTACCCGCATTCGTTCCTAAGCTTGTTGGTGATCCTACTATTAAACGATTACCAGTTGCATTTAGTGCAACAGATGTTCCTGATTTATCATTAGCTGCTTCTCCATCAATATCTGCACCAACCTGATCCCACATTAAGGTTGAATTATTCCATTGATATACACGAACATGACCCCCATTAGAAAATACATCTGAATTATCCGGAGCTCCAATAGCTAACCGCTGACCATCACCACTGATAGAAACTGAAGTACCAGCCTCATCACTTGCAAACTCTCCATCAATATCCTGGCCTATTTGGTTCCAGGATCCTGCAACTAATTCATATACTCTGGTATGCCCGCTTGCTCCACCATTACCATCATTTAAAGGGGCGCCAATCGCTAGTCTTGTACCATCTGAGCTTAAAGAAATAGAATAACCTGAATCATCACCAGGATTTTCACCATCAATATCTGAGCCTAATTGGTTCCAAGATATACCATCCCAACTATAAACACGCACATGACCTCGAGAACTTCCAGAAGCACCATCATTATTTGGCGCCCCAATTGCAACTGTATTACCATCATTACTTAGCGCTACTGAATGACCTGAATCGTCTTGAGCTGCTTCACCTATTATTTCACTACGTAATACCCAATTAGTGCCATTCCAGTCATAAATATACACATTACCTGCACTTGCACCAGATGCATTATCATTATTTCTTGCACCAACTGCTAATACTAAACCACCACTACTTAATGAAACTGAACTACCGAATTCATCATTATCAGCAACACCATCAAGATCACTACCCATTTGTACCCAGTTACTTGCAACTAGCTGATAAACCCTAACATGGCCTCTTCCATTACCTCCACCATCATTTTCAATTGCTCCAACTGCAACAATCGTACCGTTTTCATTAAAAGCAATTGCTTCACCAGAATTATCACCCGTTATTTCACCATCAATATCTAAACCTAGCTGTTGAAATGTTCCTAAAGAATCGGCCGTTAATGTTGGTGGGTCATTAATTGGCAGTACTCTAATACAAGTAGAAAAAGCAAAATCACCTGTATCATCACCTCCGCCTACTGTCCCCCCATTATCAACTAATTGTGCTATTGTTATAGTTCTTGTACCTTCTGTTGGATCCTCACTTAAGTGTTCATAAGTTATCGTATCAATCAAAGTTTCAGTAAGTGCTTCTGAAATACTACCACCAGTTAAAGCAATTGTTGCTGTGTTACCTGTAAAACTGACAAGATAGGTAAATCCATTAGTTGCTGTTGTATTGGTATTTGTGTCATATAATGAAATAGCAGTGCCATCTATAGTTAACACTTCATCACTGGTTAATCCAATATCATTGCGATCAATGATATTAGTTATTGTAAATGTTATCTCAGTAATATTTTGTCCGCCTTCAACAGTAGATACGGATGCATTTTCAAATAAAGTAATTGGTGCTGCATTTTCAATATAATCTATATGTGGTGCACGGTAAGCTCTGACATGACCACTATTACCACCATTTTCATCATTTTTTGGCGCACCAATAGCAATCACTTCACCATCACCACTTAATGCAACCGCCCAACCTGAGTTATCATTTACATTAGGTGAACCTTCACCATTAATATCACCCCCTTTTTGAACCCAGTCCGATATATCCGTATCATAGACATATAATCTTGTTTGACCAACATTACCACCAGGAACGTCATTATTATGTCTTGCACCAATTAAAACAGCATATCCATCATCACTGATTGAAACAGAATAACCTGACTGATCTGCACCATCTTCACCATCGATATCATTACCTAACTGATTCCATGAGCTTCCATCATATTCATACACACGAACATGACCACTATTTGCACCATTAATACCATTATTAAAATGTGCACCAATGGCAACAATATTTCCTGCGCCACTTAAAGAGACACTATTACCAGACTGATCACTACTTGCTTCACCATCAATATTTGAACCTAATTGAACCCAGTTTGAACCAATATAACGATAGATCTCAACATGACCACTGCCTGTTGCATCAATTACAGGTGCGCCAATCGCTACAGTATCTCCATCACTACTTATTGATACAGAGCGACCAAAATCTTCATTAGCAGAACTTGCATCAATATCTAAGCCCTTTTGCACCCATGTTGCACCATCATATGTATAAACTCTGACATGTCCACCATTAGAAGCACCATCATCGTTATTAATTGCACCAATAGCAACTGTTAAACCATCATCACTTAATGAAACTGAATGTCCTGAACGATCACCAGCTGCTTCACCATCAATATCTGCGCCTAACTGATTCCAGTTTGAGCCATCCCATTGGTATAGACGTACATGACCTCGGTTATCTGATCCCACACCAGAAATCCCATCATTTCTTGGCGCACCAACAGCTAATATCGTACCATCAAAACTTAATGCAACTGAAATACCAAAGTCATCATTAATTGCTTCACCATTAATATTTACCCCTAACTGATTCCATGTAGCACCATCATACTGTAATATTTTGACATAACCAGTATTCCCTGCAAGTTGATCATGAGGCGCACCAACAGCCATAATAGTACCATCACCATTTAATGCAACAGATCCACCTAATCGATCACTTGGATTATCTCCATCGATATCTCCGCCAAGCTGTTCTAAAGCACCTGTAGAATCTACTGATAACGTTGGTTCATCATTAATTTCAGTAACATCAAATGTAATGGTATTGGCAGTTTGATCTGTATCTTGGCCTCCATTTGCCGTACCACCATCATCAGTTACTTGAAAATCAAAACTAGCATAATTACTACCACTACCATGTTCAGCTGGTGTAAATACTAAATTACCTAAGCTTGCAACAGGAATAACATCTAAATTAATTACATCGACAGTACTTAACTGTAATGTACTACCTACAGGTAATGTAATATTATTAACTATAATTGATAAAAAATTATGTGCTGGGCTATCACCTGAGTCGCTAAATCCAAAATCACCTGCACTAAACGTATGAGTTGCATCCTCATTAATTATGATTGTATTATCTGTACCCTGTGGCTCATTATTAATCGCATTAACATCAATACTTGTTTTGATATCTAATGTCGTCGTATCACTGCCACCATTGGTTACTCCACCATCATCTGTAATATTTTTAAAGTTAACTAACCTATCAATTTCATTTGGATTAGTACTAATATTTTCATAGCTAATTGCATTAATTAAATTTTCAGCTTGCGTGGCTGTTAAAGTACCACCTGAGATTGTAACTGTTGTAATTGAACCTGAAAGACTAACATTATAACTTAAGCTATTACCACCTGTTGTTGTACCTGAGTTACCATTATTTAAAGAAATTGCAGTATTATCTATATATAAAATCTCATCACTGCCATCAGATACATTAAATACTTCTAGTGTAAATCCAGTAATACTCTGAGTACTTTCAACTGTTGAAATAGCCGCATTTTGAAATAATGTAAGTGCACTATCGCCTTCATTAAAAACAACATACGGGCAAAAAGTACTTACATGACCACTATTTGAACCATTATCATCATTATTGAATGCACCAGCTATAAATACTTGTCCATCATTACTAATTGCAACTGAATAACCTAACTGATCACCTGCATTTTCACCGTCAAAATCTGAACCTAACTGTACCCAATCACTACCATCATATTCATAAACACGCACATGACCACGATTATCACCAGTACCACCACCAGCATCATTTTCAGGTGCACCAACAATTAATATATTTCCGTCAGCACTTAATGCAACTGCCTCCCCAGTATGTGCTGTATTGCCTTCTCCATTAATATCAGAACCCAACTGAACCCAAGCTGAACCATTATATTCATAAACACGTACTTGACCACTTGTACCACCTGCATCATCATTTAAAGGTTCACCAACTGCTAACCTTAATCCATCACTACTTAATGAAACTGATGAACCTGATTGATCTCCATTTGACTCACCATCAATATCTGATCCCAGCTGAACCCAAGTAGTTCCATTGTATTGATAAACCCGTACATGACCGCTATTACCACCATTACCATCATTTTGTGCAGCTCCAATGGCAACAATTGTTCCATCACCATTTAATGAAACAGCTCTTCCTGACTGATCCGTTGATGCCTCACCATCAATATCTTGCCCTATTTGATTCCAACTAGCGCCATCCCATTGATAAATTCTTACATGGCCACGATTATTAGTTGGTCCGAAAGCACCATCATTAATTGGTGCACCAACAGCTAAAATAGTACCATCATCACTTAAATCAACTGAGGTACCACTATCATCATTGGCAGCTTCACCATCAATATCAGCACCTAATTGAACCCAGTTAGTTCCATTGTATTGATAGACTCTTGCATGACCACTTGATCCACCAGCATCATCATTTAATGGTGCACCAATGGCTAGTATTGTCCCATCATTGTTTAATGCAACTGAACTACCTGACTCATCTGCATTCGCTTCACCATCAATGTCTTGTCCAATTTGATTCCACGTTGTACCATCAAACTGATAAACACGTACATGACCACTATTGCCACCATTACCATCATTTTGTGGCGCACCAATGGCAATAATGCTACCATCACCACTAACTGCTACTGCTGACCCTGATAGATCATTTGCAGCTTCACCTAAAATGCTTGGGCCTATTTGTGCAAATAAACCTGTTGATTCGAGTGTAATCGTTGGCGCTTCATTAACTGACAGTACATCAATATAAGTTGATATACCAATAAGGCCTGTATCATTACCACCACCGACTATACCACCATCATCTTTAAGACTTTCAATGGTTACTTTTTTACGTACTTCAGTTGGATTATTACTTGAATGTTCATAAGTTATTGTATTAATAATAGTTTCAGTTTGTGCTTCTGAGATACTGCCACTAGTTAAAGCAATAGTTGCAGTATTTCCTGTGAAATTAACATTATAATTAAAATTAGTAGTTGTACCGAAACTACTGTGAAATAATGAAATATCCGTTCCATCGATGTTTAATATTTCATCACTTGTTAGTCCTATATCATTACGATCAATAATATTTGTAATGCTAAGTTCTATTTCTGTAATACTATCCACTATTTCAATTGTAGAAGTAACCGTATTACCAAAATTTAAATCTACAGGAAGGTCACCATCAATATATTCAGTTACTAATGAATAAACTCTAACTTGACCACTCTCAGCACCATTGCCATCATTTCGAGGAGCCCCGATTACAAAGTGACTTGCATCTGCACTAACTGCAACAGACCAGCCATTTTCATCATCTGCCGCCATACCATCAATATCACGTGATAATGCCCAAAACGAACCTGTCCATTGATAAATTCTTACATGACCACTATCTGAACCATTATCATCATTTTTAAATGCACCTACTACCAATGTGTTGCCATCAGAACTTAATGAAACAGACCAGCCACTTTGATCATCTTCAGCCTCACCATCAATATCATTACCTACTTGAACCCAAGCTGAACCATTCCAATCATAAACCCTTACATGGCCACTACCTAAACCGTTATCATCATTTTCAGGTGCACCAATAGCAACACGCGTACCATCAGAACTGAGTGAAACTGATGCGCCACTTTGATCATTTACCGCTTCTCCAACTATATCACTTCCTAATTGCACCCAGGCTGTTCCATTATATTGGTATATACTTACAAATCCATTACTTCCAGCGCCAAGTGAACCAATGGCTAAAATATCGCCATTATCACTTAATGAAACTGACCAACCTTTAAGTTCAGTTAGTATTGCACCATCAAGATCAGCACCTTTTTGCACCCAGGCTGTACCATTATATTCATAAACTCGTACATGACCTGCCCAAAATGTAACTTGACTATTTTGCGCAGCGCCTATGGCAATGGTATTACCATCACTACTTAATGAAATAGATCGACCACTTTGATCGTTTGCTGCTTCTCCATCAATATCCGCTCCTAACTGAACCCAAGCTGTCCCATTAAACTCATAAATACGAACATGACCTGAATTTGCACCATTATCATCATTATTCATTGCACTTACTGCAATACGACTACCATCATTATTAAACGTAATACTATGGCCAACCAAATCATCTGCTGCTTCCTCTAAAATATTACTACCCACCTGATTCCAACTTGAACCATCCCAATCATAAACTGAGACGTAATTATCTAACGATGAAAAAGCAATACGACTACCATCATCTGTAATGGTCACAGCACGACCAACTTCATCACCTAAAGCGCCATAAATATCAGAACCTACTTGAGTTGAAACATCTGAGAATAAGGTTGGTGGGTCATTAATTGCAGTTAGATTAATCGTACTTGTAACTGTTGAAGAATCAGAAGTACCATCATTTAATGTCCAAGAAACTGTTCTTGATAATGTGTTTGGATCATCAGATGTATTTTCATAAGTTACTGCCCTTAATGCAGTTTGAAAATCTGCTGGAGTCTGTCCTAATGCACTTGTAATTGTTAACGTTCCTGTAACATCATCCCAATTTTGTATCATATCACCTATTAAAGTTGGCGCATTTAATGCATCCTGTGTATTATTATAATTTCCTGTAATTTGTATAGCAGCACTAGAAATATTACTATCTGGATCACTTACAGTTATTGTCATATCAATAGCTACTGGTGCATCATTTTCCGTATAATTTAAAGTAGCACCAGCTGTAATTGTGGGTGGCACTAGTAAATGCTCATAACTGCTAAAATCAATAATTTCATCTACATCAATAGCTATATCATATTCTAGTTGACTGTCACCACCTAAGACTTTACCACCAGTTTCATCAATTGATGCTGCAATATCTGCATGAGTATAACTTTTTAATACATCAATAAAGGTCATTCCTTTTGTGCCTTCTGCAACATTACAACCATAAAATAATAAATCACCATTTGATGAAAGTGATTGTCCCCAATTAGCTAGCTGATTTTTATAAAAAGATAAACTATCTGAATTTAATATTACATTCCCTAAATATAGCTCACCCTGATTTCCATGAGAGATAATATGCACGGCATCCAAATTGTCATATTTACTTAATATTCTTGCTATCTCATTAACACCATTTTTATTAATATCAATAATCTCAACTGATGATTTTCGTGAAATATCTTTAATTAAGGTATGAGGGTCCTTCACTCTTGAGTCAAAAATAACAACTTCTTTATAAACTGAATAATCCTTTGTTAAGTTATGATCATTAGCACCTATTTGTTCTAACAAACTCTCTGCTGCATCTGCGTTGTCATTTATATTGAGTGCTTGTAATACTTCATTTTGTTCATTTTCAGAAATATCATCGGCAAGATCAACCGTTCCAACAGCGGCACCATCAAACATGTAGCGTGGTTCTAGAGCTTGCCTAATTGTCGAAATATGAGTTGACTTATCTAAATCAAAGTCTTCTTTTGGAGCAAATATCAGGTTTATTGCAGTACTTAATCTATTCTTTCGTAAATTTTTATTTTTTACTTTTTTAATTTTTTTTACAATACCACCTAATCCTAATGTTTTATTCACTTTAGTCATCACAGCACCAATAGTTTTCAACAGTATTAATATAAATAAAATATTTGTAACAATAATTATATCAATTATTTATTATTTTTACTTTTATTGTATTATTTGAAATAAACATTGATATTTTTTAGATTAAAAATTATTTATATTAAATAAAAATTATATTTTATTAGAAATTAATAATGCTATAAAAAACAATATAATACTTAAGCTAAATTAGAGTTTTTAGAATTAAAAGTGTTAGACTGTGATATTTTCTGGATTTGTGATAATAGCGTTTAAGATAACCATTTGTTTACGTTCAGGTCCCGTTGAAATCATATCAACAGGGATAGAAGACTTCTCTTGAATATAGTTTAAGTATCTTTGAGCATTTAAGGGTAATTGTTTCCAATCTGTTACGCCATATGTAGATGACTGCCAGCCTGGCAATGTTTCATAAATTGGTTTACAACGAAGATAATCATCTGAATCATAAGGTGGATAATAACGAATATCCCCATCTAAGTCATAAGCAACACAAACTTTAATTTCTTCTAAATCATCTAAAACATCTAATTTAGTAATACACAAACCAGATATACTATTAATTTCAATTGCTCTTCTTAAAGCAACTAGGTCTAACCAACCTGTCCTTCTTTTACGTCCAGTTACCGTACCAAATTCATGTCCAACTTTTGCAATATACTCACCAACATCATCAAATAACTCTGTTGGATAAGCACCACTACCAACGCGTGTTGTATATGCTTTAGTAATACCTAAGACATAATCAATATAACAAGGGCCAAAGCCAGCACCAGCTGCTACTGCTCCTGCAGTTGTGTTTGACGATGTAACATAAGGATAAGTGCCGTGATCAATATCTAATAATGTACCTTGTGCACCTTCAAAAATTATTTTCTTATTATTTTTTCTTAATTGGTGTAATTCAGAACATACATCACCAACCATAGAGCGAACAACCTCAAATTGTTTCAACGTTGTTTCATAACACTCATCTAACTCTACAGCATCTTTGCCATAGCGCTGAGTGAGTATCTGGTTATGATAAGTAATTAAATAAGTTAATTTTTCTCTAAAACGTTCTGGCTTTAATAAATCACCTAAACGAATTGCACGACGCGCTACTTTATCTTCATAAGCAGGGCCAATACCTCGTTTAGTCGTACCAATTTTTTTATTACCTAACGACTCTTCTCTAGCATGATCTAATAAAATATGTACCGGTAATATTAATGGGCATGCTTCAGAGATCATTAAGCGCTTTTCTACTGGAACACCACGACTTTGTAGTTCTGTCATTTCTTCAATGAACGCTTCTAAAGAAAAAACAACACCATTACCAATATAGTTTTTTACATGACCATGTAAAATACCTGATGGAATTAATCTTAACTTAGTTGTTTCTCCATTAATCACTAATGTATGACCAGCGTTATGTCCTCCTTGAAAACGTACGACTGCATCAACCTGATCGGTTAATAGATCAACAACTTTACCTTTGCCTTCATCGCCCCATTGACTTCCTAAAATGACAATATTTCGATTCACATGGTGATCCTCATTCATTTATAACTTGATCATGTTATCATCTTCTAAAGGAAAGACAACCACGAATGATAAAAATTCTTGACTAAATGAATTAAATGCTCGAAGTTGAATTATGATCTAATTTAGAACTTCTTAGAGATGTAGAAGCTAACATAAAGATACTTGGAGCCTGGCTTATTTGATCAATTGTACTTTTAAAGTGATCATAATCGGCCTCTGTTTTAAGCATTTCATCTCTTAATAATATAAAATCTTTATATCCATCATTATCCATATAAGCACCCGCTCTAACATCTCTTAATACAGGTGTTTTATGATAAGGTGATTTAACATCAAAACTTTCATAATCCAATAAATTCATCATTGAGTTAAAAATTTCTTCTCGATACTCTTTTGGCCAATTATAGTCATAAAAACCACCAAGATCATCAATTAGCTCTTTTACATAGACATGCTGCATAAAAGCAGTTTGATCAAACCACTTTTGATACCAACTTAATTGATATTGACCATTTGATTTAGTAAATGATTCAAACTGAGGCCACCTAGATGAATCTGAAGCAGCTTTTTTAGTCTTTTCACAGCGCCATAATGAGACACCTTGTACTGGCGTATCAATCTTACTTTGTTTTAGATAATCACTTAGTAAATTGTAGACAGTAAAAATACTCTCACCACTGGTTGAGTAATCAATTAATACAATTTGTTTAAGACCTTTCTTTAGATATGGGGCAATCATATGATCAAAATGAGCTTTAGTATGCTTTCTTGCTTCTCCTATTGATTCTTTTGATAATTGATCTAACCTTGCTGATGAAAATGGTAAAATACACATCATGGGTGTATTGGCTGATAGCCATGCTGCAATTGGTGTTGGTGAACGCCCTAAACATACAAATAAACTAGACTTACCATGCTGCTGTAATAGATGTTTACTTAATTTAGCAAAACCTAAAAATGCAGCTTGACGATTTAATGATGGTGATGAACTTATCGACAACTGACTTTGATTAGCTGTTATACCATTTCCTTGCATACCATTTTCTAAAAGTCTTTTCATATTTCTTCTTGAGACATTATCAATTCTATATTTAATATCTCGAATAATAGTTTGATCTACATCATACTCAGATAAAATTTTTGGTTTTGATAATGTTGCCATATCATCGAAGCTAGTTGGCCTTTGTTCTGCCTGAATACGTATTTCTCTTAAAAATTCTTCTTTTTGAAGAAAGCCATAGGTAAATTTTACTTGATCATTTGTAATTAAATAAGACAAAGCATCTTTTTCTTTTCTACTTAATTTATCATAATCACGACCTAAAAAACTTTTTGCATCTTCAATTCGTTTAAATTCTTTTTTACCAAATAATGTATTTATATAAATCATAGCAACCCACCATTTAAATTGATCTCTTAAAAATCATATATTAAATAATCACATTTTTAATTATATCTTTTAGCAAATACAAATAATTTGATACAAACACGTAATCACTGATAGATTATTTTTCTAAATAATCGCTTATTTAAAAGATCGTAACTTTAAAATAAATACTACAAGCTAATCCATTGATAGAAGTAAAAATAATAAGATAATTAATTGTTAATTATTTAGCTAAAGAAGCCTCTTTTCCTTTAAACCAACGAATTGATTTTTTTTGATACAAAAGTATTAGTGCTGCAATGGTCAAACAAAACTGACCAAATAACGAAACGGTATTTAATGTGTGACCATATTTCCATGGCAATATACCGATTAAGATACCATACCAAACAACGGCAACTACGATATAAAGGATAATTGCTAAACTAAACCTTTTTGAAATAAAATAAGCAATAATAATCAACACAGCATAAGCAATTAAATCTAAATAAATAAGAGGGGTAAAAAACTTTAGCATTCTACCTGACATTAATAATTCCATTGCACCTAAAACGCTTGATGCATACAACAAAGCAACGGCAACAGATACACGTTGTGGCTTCATCATAAATGTATCCTCCTATCTGACTATCAAATTTTCCTAATAACAAAGCTCGTGGCCAGTTTAGCTTATGCGTTTATGAAATACCATCATTAATCTTGAAATTCCTAGGCGTTTTAGTATTTTTTTAGCATATCTGAAAAAAAATTGGTGCTGACCTAGCAAACTACCAACAACAACTAAAAGCACTTGATAAATTGGGAAAATAATTGCAATGCGAATCGGCCAAAAAATCCATGGATTGGTTGTTTCTCTACTTAAACCAAATAAATGCACAACTGGGTGCGCTAGTGCAACAGCCATAGACCCTGTAATTGAAAAAACAATAAATATCATGATAACTTGCCAATTAGATTGACAGCCCCAACGTTCCCTAAATGTACTACGTTGAGTTTGCTTAACTTCTGATTTAGACTTACTCATGATGATAGTACGCATTAACAATTATCTATTTTGATCACTATATTGCCATAAAAGTGGCTAAAATCAACAGGCTTTTTTTGTAGATATTATTTTTTTATTTTTGTATGATGTCGCTGTGTAGCTCTTACTCTTAAAAGGGAAACCGGACATTGAATAAGGGCATGGAACAAAAAGGAGCCGAAAAAACCCATGATTAAACAGATAGTTAATAGACTATTATGTCAAAAAAATAGACATCATTTTAGTCTCAATACAAAAACGCTTTTTAATGCGTTAAAAATATTAACGCTATCTATTGGCGCTATATTTTTATTAAGCGGTTGTAGCAGTATTATTAGTTGGCATCCAAAAGGAGCCATTGCAGCAGAAGAAAAAGAACTTTTCATTATTGCTACGTTATTAATGCTAATAGTTGTTATTCCTGTGATAGTGCTTACCTTATTAATCGCATGGCGCTATCGAGCATCTAATAAAAAAGCTACTTACAAACCAAAATGGGCGCATAGCACTATATTAGAAGTTGTTTGGTGGACGATACCCTGCATCATTATTATCATTTTGGCTGTTATTACTTGGGTTACAACGCATAAGCTTGATCCATATCGCCCTTTAGTTACAAAAGATAAAGAGAAACCATTAGTTGTTCAGGTGATATCACTTGACTGGAAATGGTTATTTATTTATCCAGAGCAAAATATTGCTACCGTTAACTACCTTCAAATACCAACCAATCGCCAAGTTGCATTTAGAATTACAGCTGATGCACCAATGAGCTCATTTATTATTCCACAGCTTGGTGGTCAAATTTATGCAATGGCTGGTATGCAAACTCAATTACATTTAATTGCTGATCATCCTGGAATTTATCGCGGGTTTAACGCAAATTATACTGGTAAAGGATTTGCTGGTATGCACTTTAATGCAAAAGCCACTTCAGAGTCACAATTTAATCAGTGGATAAGTCAAGTTAAACGTTCTGGCAATACATTAACTGAAAAGAAATACATGCAGTTGGTTAACCCAACGATTAATGCCCCAATTCAATATTACTCTTCTGTTTCACCAAATCTTTATCATGAGATATTAATGAAATTTATGATGCCGTCTAGTCGCTTGATTGAACAGCACCCTAAAAAAGAAGAAATCAAATTTTAAATAATGGAATAAAGCGTAGGAAACTAACATGCTTGAGAAATTTATTTTTGGAAAACTAAGCTGGGACTCCCTTGAGTTTATGCATGAAACACCCGTGTTACTTGCATTTATCTTAACAGTTGTTGTTGGAGTTTTAGTCCTTGGATCAATCACATATTATAAAAAATGGAAATGGTTATGGACTGAATGGCTTTGTACCGTCGATCACAAAAAAATCGGCATCATGTACATTATTGCAGCACTGATTATGCTTTTTAGAGGCTTTACTGACGCTGCTATGATGAGATCACAACAAGCCTTATCCAATGGTGATAACTATGGCTACTTAAGTGCACAGCACTTTGATCAAATCTTCTCTGCTCACGGCGTTATCATGATCTTCTTTATGGCAATGCCTTTAATGTTTGGTTTGATTAACTTAGTTGTTCCTTTACAAATTGGCGCACGTGATGTTGCATTTCCATTCCTAAACTCATTAAGTTTCTGGTTATTTGCAATGGGTGCCATCCTAGTTAATATTTCACTATTTGTTGGTGAATTTGCGCATACAGGTTGGTTAGCATACCCACCTTTTTCTGAACTACAATACAGTCCGGGGGTTGGCGTTGACTACTATCTCTGGTCGTTACAGATATCGGGGGTAGGAACACTTCTCTCCGGTATTAACTTCTTTGTCACAATCATTAAAATGCGCTGCCCAGGCATGTCTTTAATGAAAATGCCTATTTTCACTTGGACAGCTTTATGTAGTATGATTCTTGTAATTGCTGCCTTCCCTATTCTTACAGCAACATTAGGTCTTTTATATTTAGACCGCTTTATGGGCATGCATTTCTTTACCAATGGATTTGGTGGCAACATGATGATGTATGTCAACTTAATCTGGGCTTGGGGACATCCTGAAGTTTATATCTTGGTACTACCTGCATTTGGTGTTTTTTCAGAAGTGGTTGCAACTTTCGCTCAAAAAAGATTATTTGGTTATGCCACAATGGTATGGGCAACATTTGCGATTACTTTCTTATCATTTGCTGTATGGCTACACCATTTCTTTACTATGGGCTCTGGTGCAAACGTCAATGCCTTTTTCGGGATTGCAACGATGGTTATCGCCATTCCTACCGGTGTTAAAATCTTTAACTGGATGTTTACCATGTATCGTGGTCGTATTTTATTTACTTCCCCAATGTTATGGTCAATTGGATTTTTAATTACATTTACTATTGGTGGTATGACTGGTGTTTTATTAGCTGTACCAGGCGTTGATTTTGTTTTACACAATAGTCTTTTCTTAATTGCTCACTTCCATAATACAATTATTGGTGGTGTTGCATTTGGCTTCTTTGCTGGTTTAACTTTCTGGTTCCCGAAAGCATTTGGCTTTAGATTACATGAAGGTTGGGGTAAAGCAGCATTTTGGTTCTGGTTTATTGGTTTCTTTGTTGCATTTATGCCACTTTATGTTTTAGGTGGTATGGGCATGACTCGTCGTTTATATCACTATGATAACCCAGTATGGCATTCTCTATTAATTGTCGCAGCTTGCGGTGCCTTCTTAGTTGCTTGTGGTATCTTTTGTCAGTTTGCACAAATTATCTTAAGTTTCAAAAACCGTGAAAAATTAGCCGATGAAACAGGTGATCCTTGGAATGGTAGAACACTTGAATGGTCATTGCCATCCCCAGCACCATTTTATAACTTTGCTCATTTACCAACAGTTGACAGCCGTGATATGTTCTGGGAAATGAAAGAGCGTGGTGCCGCATATCCACAAAATACAAAGCCATATGAAGACATTCACATGCCAAAAGATACGCCATTAGGATTTATTATCTCTGCTTTTGCTGCAATCTTTGGTTTTGCTATGATCTGGCATATTTACTGGCTTGCTATTGCAGGGTTTGTCTGCATGTTCTTAAGTATTATGTGCCGTTCATTCAACTACAATCAGGACTATTATGTAAAAGCATCTGAAGTCGAACGTATTGAACGTGAAAATACACAAAAACGAGCTAATGCAAAATATAAATATCATGGTTTAAATGTTGAAAATAAACCTGATTCTGAGATTCATTTGCCACTTGATGGAGCAACCTTATGAGCACAGCAACAATGACACATGATGGTCATATTGATCATCACGAACACCACGACACCGGAGGCAATACTGTTTTTGGCTTCTGGATCTACATTATGAGTGACTGTATTTTATTCTCCTCACTTTTTGCAACGTTTGTTGTAATGAGACATAATACATTTGGCGGCCCAACGGCTGCTGATTTAGTCAGTATTCCTTATGTATTCGTTGAAACGATATTACTTTTATGTAGTAGCTTTACTTATGGCCTTGCCATGCTAAGCCGTTATAAAGGTAATAAAGCAACTGTACTTAAATGGTTACTATTAACTTTTATCTTAGGTGCTTCATTTATCGCAATGGAACTTTATGAGTTTTATCACTTAGTTCTTGAGGGTAATGGTTGGTATCGCAGTGGCTTTTTATCATCATTTTTCACCCTAGTTGGAACACATGGACTTCACGTAACCATTGGTTTGATTTGGATGGTTGTTTTAATGATTCAAGTTTCAATCCATGGTGTTAATAACCAAACAACAACTAAATTAAGCTGCCTTGGCTTATTCTGGCACTTTTTAGACATTGTTTGGATTTTCGTCTTTACCATCGTTTACTTAATGGGAGCTATCTAATATGTCACATCATCAACATATTGATCATGGAACTGGTAGCGATCATGGCACCTATACTTCATATATAGTTGGCTTTATCCTATCTATTGTTTTCACACTTTTATCATTTGGCGCAGTAAGTTATCATTTACTAAGTAATACTGGCCTTTATATAGCAATTACTGTGTTTGCTTTAGCACAGCTTTATGTACAAGTTGTCTTTTTCTTACATTTAAACACCAAATCCGAATCCAGGTGGAATCTTGTTGCATTCTTCTTTAGTCTTGTCGTTGTCTTAATCTTAGTCTTCGGCTCAATTTGGATTATGATTAATCTAAACTATAATATGATGCACTAGAATAATTATGAAACAATATGTCTCTCTTGCCAAACCTGGCATTATCATGGGTAATGTAATTACTGTATCTGGCGGTTACTTCTTAGGTATTGCCGGTAATTTCAGCTTTTTAACCCTACTTGCGACTTTAATTGGCATGTCATTAGTAATGGCTTGCGGTTGTGTTTTAAATAACCATATTGATCGTGATATTGATAAGTTAATGGAACGCACTAAAAACCGTCCTTCTGCAAAAGATTTAATTTCTAATAAAGTTGCAATTATATATGCAATTATTCTTGGCATTTGTGGACTTGGAATCTTATATCTTCTAACTAATACATTGACAACGTTAGTTGCCTTTTTAGGTCTTGTCTTTTATGTTGGTTTTTATACGCTATTATTTAAACGTGCTTCTATTTATGGCACAATTATTGGTGGTATTGCAGGCGCAGTCCCACCAGTTGTTGGTTTTACAGCAGCTACTAATGAATTAAATTTTGGTGCGTTATCATTATTTTTAATTTTATTTTTATGGCAAATACCTCACTCATTTGCTATTGCAATCTATCGATTTAATGATTACGCCAATGCGTCTATTCCAGTATTACCTGTCATTAAAGGTATTTCTTATACAAAAACCAATATGTTAATTTATATTTTAATCTTTTTATTTGCAGCAATTATGCCTAGCATATTAGGTTATACCGGTGTTATTTATTTTGTTGTGGCATTACTATTAAGTTTAGGATGGTTAATCCTTGGCTTAAAAGGCATTAACTCTGATGATGACCGAATCTGGGCACGCAAAATGTTTTTATTTTCAATTATTGTCATCACGCTTTTAAGCATTATGATGATGTTGCCATTGTATTAGTAATAAATAATTAAACTTACTTAATCATCAGTTGTCCATGGGCATGCTGGCTGTCCTGATTCTGTTTGAGCACAAGCAAAAATCAAATTATTATCATCATCACTTAAAAACTCAACACATGAAGGGCATGAGACTAGCTTATCTCTTATCAAACAATATTTTGAAGTCTTAGAAAATCTGATATAATAAGTCTCTTTTTCTTGAAAGCTAATTGAATGTGTTAAAGGTTCTACTGGAATTTGTTTTCCAAAACCATCAGTAACCACAACATCGCCTAAATTAATCGTATTGACTTGATACTGATAACCCGTTTCTTCAACAGTTACTTTAAAGTTAGACCCGCCATCTACCCAATCTGAACAGTTTACCCAACCATCACCATTTTCACATAACATATTGGTATAAGTCATAACATGGCTATAATACTCATCATCTATAATGTTCATCATTATAGTTTCCCAGTTATCATCATGGTTATCATGCATCCATCTAAGGACAGCCTCATAACCCACATCATCCAGTGGATCTATATCGTCTACATCAGCAGTAGCAACCATGTCAAATCGTTTACTATGGCCACCATTACAATCACTTCCGTCACCATCATCTTGGAAATCAAACCGACCTACTTTGCCAGGCCTAATTCTGATTTGAAAGTATTTTTCAATATTCTCATAAACATTACCTTCATTTTCAATGCGGTCAATACATTTGACGTTTTTTGCACTAATGATTATGTCAAAGCTAGTATTATTAGTGACATCCATCCAATATGTCGAATCTGCATACATCAAAGCAGGATAAAATAAAATAATTATAAATAATATTAAAATATGTTTCAGTTTATTCATTTTGCAACCCAATAAAAGTTAACCTTATCAAAAAAATAAAATTTTATATTGAAAATAAGTTACTTAATTTCAACAACACATGGTTTAAATAAACACAGCATCGCTACATCTACCATTGAAAAATTATTTCTTTTATTAAATTTATTACAATTAAAACAGAAATGCTCACACATTTCAAATAAAATTATCAAATATTTTTATATTATTTTTATATTAAAATTTAATTTAATCATTGAAGATTTATTAATTAAGACAAAAATCAAACCAGTAATATTAAGTTGAAGATATCTAGACTATGATGCTTTATAATATCGTACAACGTGAACTATCTTTTTTCTTTATTTTAACTTTGTCTTCTGTTGAAGCAACTTTAAATACGAAAGTCGGCTGTTCTTTAGCTTTTACTTTTAAGTTATCAAGTTGTTCCTGTATATCTCTAACATCACTTGAAGACTCTAAAATTGTTTTACATTCTTCTGGAAAATTTAATAATTTTTGAACATTAGCTTTATAGTCTATTTGTAATAATCTTAGCTAAATTAAATTATCAACAAAGCCATCTGTTTTAATCGATTTTAATTTATTCATATGATTATTTAAACCATAGCATTGAAGCATATCACCACACTTATCCATTGTTTTTTTGACTAGGTCAATTGGTAGCATAGATTCATCTTTCTGCTCATTATGTTTTTCAATTGTTGTAACTCGGTCTTCTTCAGTTAAAATATTTTCATTTTCTAAACCCATGTTATCTTGTGGCTGAAAACTTCCTTCAACAAGAGCACAAGCTAAATTGAAAAAAAATTGTTCTTTTTTAGCATATCGGTCTGGGTAATGATCTATTTTAGCTTTCATATGAGCTCTTATATCATCAATTGTATGAAATGTTTCTAAATATCCTTTTGACTTACTATAAATACTATCATCTTGATCACTTCTATGATTATCTGTAGTTACATCTGTATCTAATACTTGTTTATATACTTCAAAATATTCTATTTCACTTGTTTCAGTATCATAAATAACTAAATCTCTTCTAACAATCCCTGTTTTATCAGCTTGTTGATGTTTAGCGTTAAACCGTTCTAGCTCATCATGTCTAGTTCTAGTTAACATTTCCTGCTGTTCAATAACAAACGGTCTACCTTTAGCCAGCGCATCATTAATTACATCAAGAATTGCTTCTACACCCATATCGTTAGTAAAAATATTTCCATTACCTAGTACATCTTCTGTTTTAATAACTACTTTATTATTATGTTTTAATAAAAAGCCTTTTATTTTAGCTATTTCTTGATCATTCAGTGGGTCTTTAGATCCTCGATTAATAATCATAAAATCTGGATTATATTGAGCAGTTTCTGGATATTGCTGCAATAAGGCTCTTTGCTGTGCTTTATACTTAATTTTAAAGTTATTTACTTCATTCAAGTCATTAGGCAATGACCGATAAAACTGGTATGCTAACATCCCTTTATCTATATTAACTTGAATGATTTTATGAAGATTAGAAGCTAAAACATCCTGCAATTCATAAACTTTAAAATTGCCATTATCATCAGTTGTATAATCCACAATAAACGCTATTTTCATAAAACAACCATTATTTAATTAATATAAACCTTTGAAAATAAATAATAACTTTAAATTGAATAATGACTCCAATAAAATAGTGATAAAATTATATAAATTATTTTGGAATTTTTTTATCAGACGCAAGTTAAATACTTTTGGCTCTAATAACAAATTTAACTTGCTTGCTAGATAAATTAGCTATCCTATATTACTGACATTGACTGATCTTAAATTATTTGATTAAATAACGCATTGCTTTATATTTTTAATCTTATTTATCCAAATAAATTTAGGGGTTGTATATATGAATTATTTTAAAAGCAGAGTAGCTGCTTATAGTTATCTAATTAAATTATTGTTGGAGTATCGTACCAAACCTATTTGTAATTTAAATCAAAGCGCTATTAATCATTTTGTAAATAACCTATTTATAGCACTAGAAAATCATGAACAAAATATTAATAAACACTTAAAACCACTTAAATTTGTTATTAATAAAACACTTTCTACAGATCCAGAAAGTGCTAAATCTCTTAGTGAGATTATTAATGCTATAGACATTATCAACAATTCAAAATTTGATCAAACCCCTCAAGAAATGTGGGAGAATGAGATTGGACGACAGTTTGAATCACTAATTGCTATTGAATTATTATTAGACCCAACCTCAAAAATGATGGAACGTGTTTCTGAAGTTTCTAGCGCTATTGTAAAAAATCTAAACAATGATAATAATAAACATTCAGACAGAATTAATCTATTTTTAATATCATTAGAAGAAAACTTTAGCCCCATTGCATTAGGTGCATTTAAAGAAATACCAACACTTGATAAAGTACTAGAAATTTTAAACAATAATGACTCTGATCAATTATCAGAAATTATTCATATACACTTTAAATTTGCTCAAGTTCTATATAGACGCTTATCTATTTATAATTTAAATAATGAGTTAGTTGAGCATCCCTCATATTTACCTGATGATATAATTTACCCAAGCTCATTATTTAAACAATCACCTAACCGTGGAAGGTTCGGCCGTTTAGATACTAATAAAAAAACAGACCAATTAGGCATTATGTTAGAGTGCCAAACTAAAGGCACCATACCCAAGCGTATTGATAACAAATGGACCCCAGATTGTATTGCTCAACAACCACAACTAGATAATAAACATAATGATTATTGGATTGTACGTGACATGATAGAAAATGATACGCCTTATGTAGCAGGATATTCTGGAATGACATCGTTACTAATTCCCCAAATGATGGCACTATGTGCTATTGATGACCAATCAAAAATAAGAGATTATTTAAATGCAGTAATTGGTTATATTTGTGGTGGTGGATTTCATTCAATTCATGAAATATTAGGGCCGTGTGCTAAATTTTTAAGTCTAATACCCGGCTATCAAGTTGCTGATCCTGGAGTTACAAAATCCCTACCTCCAAACTATAATCACTACTTTACACTTATTCAACGTTATGATCAGGATCCAGAGCTTAAAGAGCGTTTTGCTCAAGTTAAAATAAAATTTATTGAGTACTTGATCAGTGTTGACTGGAGTAAGCACTTAACATCAAATAATAACCAAAACTCACTATTGTTTTATGATCAAGATGATGTTAAAAAAGACCAAAAAACTATAAATTTAAAAGCTAGTTAATAATAGCTTTAATCGCCTGCTTTTATTTCACAACCTACATTTTCCCAACTCACATCCCATACTTCCTTATTTGAGCTATATTTTTGAGGGTTTGGTCTATAACCTCCTTGAGCTTGTGTCTTACTACCAAGGTTATCTAGTTTAAAACCTGTTGGCAAAGTAAATGAAAAACCAACACAACCATCAATTGGACAAGCTACATCGTTACCAACCCAACTACAAGCTGTTCTTTGCTTAGGTTTATAATTAAGCGGTTTAATACATTCATTATAAAATGGTGAAGCACTATTACAACCACAAACATTTTCAGAAGCATCCCAAGTACAAATCGTATTACCATTACACTCCTCTTCTTGTGACTGTATTAATTTATCTTTAAACCCACTCATATCTATTTTAACGGTTAATATACCTGTATCTGCATCAAATGCACTTTCTCTTTTAGTCCACTGTGTTGGCCATTGCGCAGGTTTAAAATCAAAGTTATCACTATTTAATTCTGTTCTAATTGCTTTTAGTGATCCATAGTCAAAGTTTTTGCCGACATAAATTTGATAGGTTTGCTTAGTTTCAGGTGTCGTAAATAAAAAGAAAACATTATAGGTTTTTCCACCTGAAAACTCAGAAAACTGTATAAAAGCATTACTGCCGGGGTCACTTGGTGTAGATGCTTGTTTATCACGAGAGACGGTTGTATCTAAAAAATAAACACCATTATTAATTGTCAAAGAGCTACGCTGTGCATTACCTTGCCCCATAAGCAATATATATGGACTTTCACCATTACTAAATTCATCATCTGTTAATAATTGACGATATAATGGCACACCGAAACATTCAAAATTAGTACAAGCACTTGCCCAAGGTAGGCCTCTTTGCTCATTTCCTTTTTTTGTAATTGAATTATAATCACTTGGCACAATTGCTGTTGTTATATACTGATACGGACTTGTTTTAGCTGTATTTTCTGATAAACACTCAAATTCTTCAATAGGTGCTTTAAAAAATGGATCCTCACTAATAGAAATCGTACTTTTACCACTTAAGCGACCATTTTTATCATTAATACGACCTGTTAAAGTACCATCATCATCATTAAGAAATGTTTGTCTATCTACATCACTATAGCCTGTAAACATATTTGTTTGCGAACTTGTACAATAGAGTTTATCAAGCTCTGCTTTATCAATTGTTTTTGCAGTTCCTGGTATAAATCGCGGCACAATAACAAAATGTCGAATATCTACATTATCAAAAAATAAGTTCGTTGAATGGAATGCCGGTGGATAATAAAAACCATTTGGTTGCTTCCAGGCAATAGCAGCATGAGGTAAGTAACACTCATTGGTTTGCGTATCTTTTGGTATGCCTAACACAGGCCTGAATAAAAACTTATCACTTAATTTAATTGTTTTTTTATGAATATCAAGATAGGCATTTGAATCTTGCTGCATTGGTCCATCATAAATACTCAACATACGCTGCCCTGTATTGAAATTAGACATTAAGTAACTTACCCCTTCATCTTTCAAAATACATGGGTTGTTAGCTGGCCCATTATCACAAACTAAATCTGTCTCAGAATTAATTGGCCCCAAAGCATAAGCATATTTATTGTTAGGTTGCGTTTCTCCAACAAATACACTTTGTTTTACTAATGCTATATATCCAACTCGCGCATCTGACCTTGTATAACTACCCCCACTGACCATTGATACACCACCACCTAAAACATCTGTAATAGCACTATTTGTTAAAAAATACGAACTCGTTCTTAACCAAATAGCAGAAAAATTAATATCCGTTATCGTATTAAAAGATGATGTATAATAATCTATATGATTAACTGTACAGTTTTCAACTGAAGTCCCTGAGCATGGTATCACAGTAGAGCAATCTAGCGAGCCATCTGCATTGGGTGATATTTTATTACCACCTGCCCCGAGTGAGTTTGAATCACAGATAGTCGCTTTAATACCACCAATCACATTTGGATAGTACATTTTAGAATCCGGATTTAGAATTTTTCCTTCGGGGTTTTTAGGGTCAGGTATAATTTTTGGTGGTGCTAATTTATTAATTACACCCATCGATCCATAATTTTTTGTATTTTCAAAAAAACCTTGGCAAGCTGCTACATTATCAATTGTATTAAATGATATATAAGCTGAAGTACAAGAATTACCAACAAATGATTTAAGTGGTGCTAAACCATTTTGTTTTTTGATCAAAGATGCATATGAATCCCAGTTTTGTCCCATAGAGTGGCCACTAATTCTTGATGGCAACATCCAATAGCACATCCCACAAGCGCTAGCACCTGCTGCCATATTATGCCTAAAATCATTCCATCCATTCATAATCCAAAATACAGTTGGATGAACTGCATCTGATTTATATGGCACATCTTCGCTGGGAATTTGTACAATATCTGGTGCTGATAAAATCCCTGGTACAGTTCTTGGATTTTGAATATTATCCACAGCTGCACGTGCCAAAATTCCAATATTAGCAATTAATTGATTATTAATTTCGCTACCATCTTCAATATAATAACCATGACCAATCGATAAAAATCCAACATTTCTTTGTAATGTAACACCTTCTGTCGCATGTATTGTATACCAACGCGTCATTGAGTCATGCACAGAACTATCTTTAACAAAAGTATCTTTAGGTACTTTACGAGCCATATGAAAATGCACAGGATAATGCCCCATTTTACCACCTTGGCCCATTTGATAAAATTCAACACCTTGAATTTGTAATGCTTTAAATCCTTGTCTAAATACGCTATGCCCTCCAAAATAATAACCTGTTTCAGCAGCTGGAAATTGATCACCATAATTATCTCCTGCTGAAACAATACGTATACTACGTGTTAGTAATGCAACTGCTGCACGAGTTTCGATAGCTGGCAGTCCATTTACTTTAATATCTAAGTTTAATCTATCAGGAACTTTTTCAAGGGAATATGTTTCACCATTGTGCGTATAGCGAACGCCTGTATTTAATGCTTTATTTGTATAAGCATCATAAGCTGTTACTTCAAGTTTATTATCATCAATATCTTCAATAGTCAGTAATTCAGAGTGACCAGGCATATAGTCTGTTGTTGTAATAACAATTTGATCACCTTTTTGCCAATTATCATCAATCTTATATTTAGAGTCTATTAGCAAACTAGATGATTTACCATCTGAAGTTGGATTGACAGTTTTTGCCAAACGAACCCAACTAGGTCCAGTATGACTTTCTGGTATAGAGTGATGATAGTTAGCTCCTTTATAACCAAATAATTTAAGTGCGCCACCAAATGAAACAGCAAACACTTTATAGCCAAAGTATGCAGCTGAATCCCCTTTATCACCAAACATTGGCTTATACTGATAAAAATAATCAGTTACGCCATTTTTTAAATCTACTTTTGATTTTCCATTACTGTTCCAGATAGAATCTGGAATACCACAATGATCTTGAACACATCTAACACCTAAACCATTTTCTCCTTGATCTTTACCATAAAGATATATCGTTAGCTCCTGGCCAGATATACTACCAAATGGCTTTTGTGGGCTACCAGCAATTAAGCTACCATTATTTTCAATAACAATATTTTTTGCCCAAAAATTAGTTTTACCTTCACCAATAAATTCAAGAGAGCCACCACCATAAACATTTACATTGCCATAATGATATATTCCATTATTAACTGTACATTGACCAGTTACTCTTAAGTTTTCACCTTCTCCAGTAGCAATGCTACCGTTTTTACATTCCGTATAAGTTGCAGAAAAAGCTGAATTATAAACTCCAAGTGATACTAAAAAACAGATCACTAAACGTGATATATTCTGATATACATTCATTTTTATAATTCCAGAATTAACACAACATCAATATATTAATTATAGCTAAGAAATATAATTTTATTACTTAAATGGGATGTCTATCTTTCATCAAAATAAGTTAAATAAATATTATAATTGACAGCACAATCAAATCCATGAATAATCTTGCCAATAATATATAAACATAACAATTTAATATGGCTAAATCATCCAGCAGCAAGCGCTGGCTACAAGAACATTTCACTGATCAATACGTTCAGCAGTCTAAAAAAGATGGTTTTCGCTCTCGAGCGGCATATAAACTAATAGAACTTAATAATAAATATAAGCTTTTTAAACCTGGTATGACGCTTGTTGATTTAGGTGCTGCACCAGGTGGTTGGTCACAAGCTGCATTAAGTATACTCAAAGATGAAGGTAAAGTATTTGCACTTGATATTTTACCAATGGATCCAATTGCAGGTGTCACGTTTATTCAAGGAGATTTCACTGAAGATACGCCCTATCAAGAGTTATTAAAATTAACTGCAAATGATTGTATTGACTGGGTTATATCTGATATGGCACCTAATTTCAGTGGTAATAAAACAACTGATCAAACAAAGTCTATTTATTTAGTAGAGTTAGCCATTGCATTTGCTCAAGAAACACTTCAACCTCACGGATCATTTTTAGCAAAAGCTTTCCATGGAAAAGGCTTTGAAAAACTAGTTAAATCACTAAAATCACAGTATAAACAAGTAATTATATCTAAGCCTGATGCTTCTCGTGCTCGCTCTAGTGAAGTATATCTTATTGCACGTGATAAAAATCAATAATTATTGTCATTTATTGGTTACATTTATAGCGTTTATTTGTTATGATGAGCCCACTAGTTTATAGTTAATAATTATTTTATAGATATTATAGGATTACAAAAATGTCTCAAAAACAAAAAACAAAGATTCAAGAGTTAATGTTTTTATTAACTGACTCATCAAATATTGTGCGTCGAGTTTATAATAGCCATGCAAAAAAATTAGGTATCAACTCAATTGATCGTCGTGCTTTAGTTTATATCAATTATTGTGCAGGTTTAACTCAAGTAGAATTAGCTAAATTTCTTGATATTGAAGCACAAAACTTAATTTTGATCTTAGATCGTTTAGCTAAGCAAGACTTAATTAGAAAAGAACAGCACCCAGAAGATCGCCGTGCTAAATGTCTTTTCTTAACTGATAAAGGTAAAAGCTTACTTGATAAACTTAATCGTACTTTACAATCTAAGGTACACCCTCAGATTATTGATGGTTTAGAAGATGAAGAATTTGAAACGTTATACAATGCTATTATTAAAATCAAATCAAACCTTCAAAACGTTGACACAGCAAATATCTAACTCTTTTTTTATCTTCATATTTCAATTAATTATAATATAGCAAACCTTTTCAAATAGATAAAACTAATCCTCTACTAAGCCTGTTTTAGGAAAGTTTTCAAATTGTTTTCTATATTCTAACGTATGATACTCACGCCATTTTTGGACTTTATTAGCATCTGAAAACTCAACGATTGCAACAATTGGTAATGCAATCCATTGATTATCAATTTGCCAATGATCCACACGTTCAACCCAAACAGTTCTACCGTCAACACAATAACGTAACACTTCTTTTTTACCTGCTTGAACCCAATTCATAAAATCAATAACTCCCTGATTCCATGCAGTTTTGCCTTCAATCGCTACATGCTCTGGTACAAGTTCAAACACAAAATTATCTTCATAAAATGTCATTAAGCTATCTATATTTTTAGCACTTAGTGACTCCAATAATTGATCGAGTATATTAGCTAAATTTTCATTATTCATAATACCGCCTTAATGGATTAATAACGTATAAATTCTAGAAGCCGATTTGCTAGAAGGCAAATTTGTATTTAACTTATATTTATTAAGTCTAACCATTATTGGTTTTCACTATTTTATACATTATTGACCTAAATCAATTTTAAATTGATTAATTATATTTAAAGTCCCTCATCTCTTTATTACTACATCTAAAAAAGTAAACTAAGGTAATATTTTAAATAGCTTGGAGATTTAATAAAATGTTCTGTAATCAATGTGAACAAACGTTTAGACACGATCAAAGTATTGGATGTACCCTAAAAGGTGTTTGCGGCAAAATGCCCTCAACTGCAGCATTACAAAATGTCATTATCTATGCATTAGAAGGTTTATCAGTCTATCTATATAACCTAAGAAAAAATCAAATCATTAATGAAGAAATTAGCAAATATATCTTATATTCAACTTTTAGCACTTTAACTAATGTTAATTTTGATGATCAAGCACTTATTAATATAATTAAAAAATTAAGCGGCTATATCACTGAAATGAGAAATAAATGCAATATGCTTAATATTAAACTTGATAAGACACCCAAAGAAATTTTATTTAATGTATCAGAGCATACAAATGCCTCTTTAGTACAACTAGGAAATACGATTGCAAGAAAACAAAAAAATAACCTTATAAATGAGGATATCGACAGCCTTAGAAATCTCATTTTATATGGAATTAAAGGCATTTGCGCCTATGCGCATCATGCTTCAATATTAGATAAGACTGATCATGCAATATTTGAAAAAATTGAATACTCATTTTATTTATTAGCTATTAAAGAATCTGATAATAACACACTACTTAATTGGGCTGTTAACTTAGGTTCTGTTAATTTTGAAGTTTTAAAATTATTAAATGATGGGCATTTAGATGCTTTTGGCACCCCTCAACCAACTAAAGTAAATATCACAGCTAAAAAAGGCAAAGCGATCTTAGTGAGTGGCCACGATTTAAAAGACCTTGAAGCAATACTCAAAGCTACTGAAGATACAGGAATCAATGTATATACACATGGTGAAATGCTACCTGGAAATAGTTATCCTAAACTTAGTCAGTATAAACATTTAATTGGAAATTATGGTGGCGCTTGGCAAAACCAACACATAGATTTTGCCAAATTTCCAGGCGCTATTATAGTAACCAGCAACTGCATTCAAAAACCAATGCCAGAATATGAAAATAGGCTATTCACAACAGGTCCTGTTGGCTGGCCTGGCATTCAACATATTAGTGACAATGAATATAAACAACTTATCGACAGCGCCATGAAACAACCTGGTTTTAATGAGGATGAAGCTGAAAAACAAATTATGGTTGGCTTTGGAAAAGATACTGTTTTAAGTCTTGCTGATAAAATCATTGACAATGTTAAATCGGGTTCAATTAGACGATTCTATCTTATTGGAGGTTGTGATGGTGCTGAGCTCAGTAGAAATTATTTTACTGAAATAGCAGAACATATTGATAAAAATTCTATCATTCTAACATTAGGTTGTGCAAAATACAGGTTCAATAAGCAAGAGTTTGGTGATATTAATGGTATTCCAAGATTATTAGATATTGGCCAGTGCAATGATTCATATTCTGCTATACAAATTGCTATTGCTTTAGCTAATGCTTTTCAATGTAGCGTCAATGAATTACCATTATCTTTTTATATTTCATGGTTAGAGCAAAAAGCTGTAGCTGTATTTTTAACTTTACTATATTTAGGAATTACAGATATACACCTAGGGCCAAAATTACCTGGTTTTCTAAGCCAAAATATCCTAAACACCTTAATAGAAAAATATAATATTAAACCAACTACTAATGCCCTTAGTGACCTTCAAGCAGAAGCAATCTATTAAAGGGTTTTATGTCCCTTAATTAATTTTACTAGAATCTGATTTATATAACTTTTTTTACTTACGAAATAACACAACAACATATTGTTGACTGACTTTCTATCTCTTTCTGGGAAAAAACAAAGGTGCTTCATATGTATCATAAGTAGGTGATGATAATAATGGTTGCTGTAGCATAGTATTTTGATCAAGATCTTTTTGCTTAGTTTCATAATTCATTTTAATTGCTCTACTTAAATCATCTGTCCTAAATTGTCCAAACTCTTTTACATGCTCATATAACTCCAAAAAAGTAGTTTTTTGTCGCATCATCTGAATCATTATAATAAACAATAATTGGAAATTTTTCACACAAGTATGTCAATAAATCTTCTTTACTTTCAAAAAATGAACCATCATAAGCATTAAGTGAATTACTTATAAACTCAACCATAAAGTGTAGTGCATTAGTAGCTTTATGATGGAAATGACCACTATGAAAAAAGATATCATTTTTTCGAATGATTCCAGCACAATTGACAAGGCCTTGTGTACTTAAGCCTGGATGGCCAGCAGAACTACCGTAGAATTTTCCATAAACCCTAATTTCATTTGAGCTCTCCCAAACAAAATCACCAGTATAATGATCATCTATTAAATCATCAGCTTGAAAAATATTCTGATAACAATTGGCTAACTTTGTCGCTGCTGATGAATTTAAATCTCTAAATGCATTATCATATCTAACACCACTTTGTTGTAAATAATCACAATCTATATCGCTTGCAATATACTTAGATATTTCTTTAAACTGAGCTTCTTTCATCAATATCTCCATGACTAACACAACTATTATTTATCTTAAATAATAAAATGCCACAGATCAATTAATCAGATATTTCATAATCAAGCTAAATAATAAAGATAAAAATCAAGATGAAACAAATTTAATCACATTATTAATATTACAATTTGTTTAATAATAAATGGTTTATATATAACTTAAATTAATAGACTTCAGAACTAAAAAAGCCCCCAATGAAGGAGGCTTTTTGAATTAAATCCCCGGTAATGCCCTACTTTCACATGGCAACTGCCACACTATCATCGGCGCAAAGTGGTTTCACTTCTGAGTTCGGCATGGAATCAGGTGGTTCACACTCGCTATACTCACCGGGAAACTTTTTAGGTTTGACCCTTAACAATCTAGTCTACTGATATAACCAATTCACTCGAATCATTAGTACTGGTTAGCTTCATACATTGCTGCACTTACACACCCAGCCTATCAACGTCCTAGTCTCGAACGTTTCTTAAGGGAATAAATTCCCGGGATGTCTTATCTTGAGGGAGGCTTCCCGCTTAGATGCTTTCAGCGGTTATCCCTTCCGTACATAGCTACTGGGCAATGCATCTGGCGACACAACCCAAACACCAGAGGTACGTCCACTCCGGTCCTCTCGTACTAGGAGCAGATCCTCTCAAACATCCGACGCCCACGGCAGATAGGGACCGAACTGTCTCACGACGTTCTAAACCCAGCTCGCGTACCACTTTAAATGGCGAACAGCCATACCCTTGGGACCTGCTTCAGCCCCAGGATGTGATGAGCCGACATCGAGGTGCCAAACACCGCCGTCGATATGAACTCTTGGGCGGTATCAGCCTGTTATCCCCGGAGTACCTTTTATCCGTTGAGCGATGGCCCTTCCATACAGAACCACCGGATCACTAAGACCTACTTTCGTACCTGCTCGAGCCGTCACTCTCGCAGTCAAGCGCACTTATGCCTTTATACTCTTGGTATGATTTCCGACCATACCGAGTGCACCTTCGTACTCCTCCGTTACTCTTTAGGAGGAGACCGCCCCAGTCAAACTACCCACCATACACTGTCCTTGGTATTTCTACCTAAGTTAGAACTTCAACCATACCAGGGTGGTATTTCAAGGTTGGCTCCATATAAGCTAGCGCCTATACTTCTAAGCCTCCCACCTATCCTACACAGATAGGGTCAAAGTCCAGTGCAAAGCTGTAGTAAAGGTTCACGGGGTCTTTCCGTCTAACCGCGGGTACGCAGCATCTTCACTGCGATTTCAATTTCACTGAGTCTCAGGTGGAGACAGTGTGGCCATCGTTACGCCATTCGTGCAGGTCGGAACTTACCCGACAAGGAATTTCGCTACCTTAGGACCGTTATAGTTACGGCCGCCGTTTACTGGGGCTTCGATCCAGAGCTTCACTTACGTTAACCCCTTCAATTAACCTTCCAGCACCGGGCAGGCGTCACACCCTATACTTCCTCTTACGAGTTCGCAGAGTGCTGTGTTTTTAATAAACAGTCGCAGCCACCTGGTATTTGCAACCCACTTCTGCTTAGAGAGTAAATCTCATCACATAATGTGGGCACACCTTCTCCCGAAGTTACGGTGTCATTTTGCCTAGTTCCTTCACCTGAGTTATCTCATCGCCTTAGTATTCTCTACCTGTCTACCTGTGTCGGTTTACAGTACGGTTTCTTGTGCTATAAGTTTAGCTGCTTTTCCTGGAAGCCGAGCATCAATCACTTCGTAAAACCTAAGTTTTACTTCGTCTCGTATCTCGTCTATAACATAGCGGATTTGCCTACTATGCCAAACTACATACTTTCACCTGGATAACCATTCACCAGGATGATCTAGCTTTCTCCGTCACAACATCACTAACACAATAAGTACGGGAATATTAACCCGTTTCCCATCGGATTCGCCCTTCGGCTACTCCTTAGGGGCCGACTAACCCTACGTTGATCAACATTGCGTAGGAAACCTTAGACTTCCGGCCAATAAGAATCTCACTTATTTATCGTTACTCATGTCAGCATTCGCACTTCTGATACCTCCAGCATGCTTCTCAACACACCTTCATCGGCTTACAGAACGCTCCCCTACCCAGTACTTAAAGTACTGCCGCAGCTTCGGTTGTTTGCTTTAGCCCCGTTGAATCTTCCGCGCATGCCGACTCGACCAGTGAGCTATTACGCTTTCTTTAAAGGGTGGCTGCTTCTAAGCCAACCTCCTGGATGTCTCTGCCTTCACACTTCGTTTTCCACTTAGCAAACAATTGGGGACCTTAGCTGGCGGTCTGGGCTTTTTCCCTCTCCACGATGGACCTTAGCACCCACCGTGTGTCTCCTATAATTAAACTTCATCGTATTCTGAGTTTGCATCGGTTCAGTAAGATACGAATATCCCCCTAGCCGATACAGTGCTTTACCCCGATGAGTTACTTATAAGGCTCTACCTAAATAGATTTCGGGGAGAACCAGCTATCTCTGTGCTTGTTTAGCCTTTCACTCCTATCCACATCTCATCCCATAATTTTGCAACATTACCGGGTTCGGGCCTCCAGGTGGTGTTACCCAACCTTCACCCTGGACATGGATAGATCGCTACAGTTTCGGGTCTATTCCCAGCGACTTAGACGCCCTATTAAGACTCGGTTTCCCTTCGGCTTCACTATTCGCTTAACCTTGCCACTGAAAATAACTCGCTGACCCATTATACAAAAGGTACGCCGTCACATTTCTTAAAAATGCTCCGACTGCTTGTACGCAAACGGTTTCAGGTTCTATTTCACTCCCCTTAAAGGGGTTCTTTTCGCCTTTCCCTCACGGTACTGGTTCACTATCGGTCAATTGGTCATATTTAGCCTTGGAGGATGGGCCCCCCATCTTCAGTCAAAATTTCTCGTGTTCCGACCTACTTATTCGTATGCTTAGTTCCTAATCAATACTTTCGTGTACGGGACTATCACCCTCTATCGTTAAGCTTCCCAACTTATTCCACTAACATCAATTATAAATCATACAAGGCTAATCCCCGTTCGCTCGCCGCTACTAAGAGAATCTCGGTTGATTTCTTTTCCTACAGGTACTTAGATGTTTCAGTTCCCTGCGTTCGCTTTCCAATCAAAGATTAGAATATCCACCTTACAGTGGATGGGTTCCCCCATTCGGACATCAACGGATCAACGCTCTTTTGCCAACTCCCCGTTGCTTTTCGCAGACTTACACGTCCTTCTTCGCTTCCAATTGCCTAGGCATCCACCGTTTGCGCTTTTACCCTTGGCTATATCAGTAAACTAAATTGTTAAAGATCAACTATGCTAAAAAATAGTTTCATATGTAAACACTTAACGTTCTTTTGTATTTTTACCTTTAAGGAGGTGATCCAGCCGCAGGTTCCCCTACGGCTACCTTGTTACGACTTCACCCCAGTCATGAATCACACCGTGGTGACCGTCCTCTAATAGTTAGACTAGCCACTTCTGGTGCAACCCACTCCCATGGTGTGACGGGCGGTGTGTACAAGACCCGGGAACGTATTCACCGCGACATGCTGATTCGCGATTACTAGCGATTCCGACTTCATGTTCTCGAGTTGCAGAGAACAATCCGGACTACGAACACCTTTGTGAGTTTCGCTCCAAGTCGCCTCTTCGCTTCCCTCTGTAATGCCCATTGTAGCACGTGTGTAGCCCTACCCGTAAGGGCCATGATGACTTGACGTCGTCCCCACCTTCCTCCGTGTTAACCACGGCAGTCTCTATAGAGTGCCCAACTCAATGATGGCAACTATAAATAAGGGTTGCGCTCGTTGCGGGACTTAACCCAACATCTCACGACACGAGCTGACGACAGCCATGCAGCACCTGTATCTGAATTCCCGAAGGCACCGATCTATCTCTAAATCGTTCTCAGTATGTCAAGGGTAGGTAAGGTTCTTCGCGTTGCATCGAATTAAACCACATGCTCCACCGCTTGTGCGGGTCCCCGTCAATTCCTTTGAGTTTTAGCCTTGCGGCCGTAATCCCCAGGCGGAGTACTTAGCGCGTTAGCTACGCCACAAGAACCTTAACACCGATTCCTACAGCTAGTACTCATCGTTTACAGCATGGACTACCAGGGTATCTAATCCTGTTCGCTAACCATGCTTTCGTCCCTCAGCGTCAGTATTCGGCCAGAAAGTTGCCTTCGCCATTGGTGTTCCTTCTGATATCTACGCATTTCACCGCTACACCAGAAATTCCCCTTTCCTCTCCTATACTCTAGATACACAGTTTCAAATGACATCCCAAGGTTGAGCCCTGGACTTTTACATCTGACTTATTTATCCGCCTACGGACCCTTTACGCCCAGTAAGTCCGATTAACGCTCGCACCCTCCGTATTACCGCGGCTGCTGGCACGGAGTTTGCCGGTGCTTCTTCTGAAAGTAACGTCACAGTATTTAACTCTTAATCTAATACCTTTCCTCCTTCCTGAAAGTGCTTTACAACCCTAAGGCCTTCTTCACACACGTGGCATTGCTGGATCAGGGTTGCCCCCATTGTCCAATATTCCCCACTGCTGCCTCCCGTAGGAGTCTGGGCCGTGTCTCAGTCCCAGTGTGGCTGATCTTCCTCTCAGAACAGCTATGGATCGCAGCCTTGGTGAGCCCTTACCTCACCAACTAGCTAATCCAACGCAGGCTCATCTCAAAGCGCCAGGCCCGAAGGTCCCCAGCTTTGGTTCGTAAACTTTATGCGGTATTAGCACGAGTTTCCCCGTGTTATCCCCAACTTTAAGACAGATTCCTACGCGTTACTCACCCGTCCGCCACTCGCCATCAATCTAGCAAGCTAGATCATGCTGCCGTGCGACTTGCATGTGTTAAGCATGCCACCAGCGTTCAATCTGAGCCAGGATCAAACTCTTCAGTTTGTATCTCTGTAATTCATTGACAAGAACGTAAGTGTCTACATATCAATCTATTTTTTAAACATCTTTGCCGCTGACCACTCTCAGGCGACAAGGGTGAATTCTACCGATTCTGTAGGCTTTGTCAACTAATTAAAATCACTTTTTTAATTTTATTTCTATTCTTAATCAATCTGCCTATAATATGAACCAAAACCAATACAAATTCAGGAATTTTTATGGACTATTTAAGTAATGCACGTGAAGTGTTTACTATTGAGACTGACGCAATTAATCAAGTTAAAAAAAGTTTAGATCAACAATTTGTTGAAGCTTGTGAAATTCTGTTTAATGTTAAAGGACGCGTTATTGTCATTGGTATGGGTAAATCTGGTCACATTGGCAATAAAATTGCTGCAACATTAGCAAGCACTGGAACGCCATCTTTTTTTATCCACCCTGCTGAAGCAGCTCATGGTGATTTCGGCATGATTACTAAAGATGATATTATTGTCGCTATTTCAAACTCTGGCAATACAGAAGAAATTATTAAACTACTACCTTTAATTAGTCGCCTTAATATCCCACTTATTTCTATTACAGGAAATAAAAACTCAATGCTTGCTAAGTCAGCTACGGTTAATTTAGATATTCATGTCAATAAAGAAGCTTGCCCACATAACTTAGCTCCTACCGCAAGCACAACCGTAACTTTAGTTCTAGGTGATGCACTTGCCATTGCATTATTAAAAGCTAGAGGATTTACAGAAGAAGACTTTGCTTTTTCACATCCAGCAGGAACTTTAGGAAAACGTTTAATTTTGCGTGTAAAAGATTTAATGAAAACTGGTGATAAAATCCCGAAAGTTGCACCTAAGACTTCTTTAGAAGAAGCCATTATAACTATTACTGAAAAAGGCCTAGGTATGACAACTGTCGTTGATGATAAAAACCATTTACTAGGTATTTTCACTGATGGCGATTTAAGACGTATTTTTGCTAGTGGTTATGATATTAAAACAACACCAATTGCTAATATCATGATTAAAACGCCTAAAATAATTACTGAAAATGACATGGCAACTAAGGCAGTTCATATGATGGAGTCTTATAAAATAACTTCTTTAGTTGTTATCAATGATAAAAGAGAAATACTTGGCATTATTCATATGCATGATTTATTACAATCTGGCGTTGTTTAACCAAAATTTAATGCTTCTTCAAATGCCATAAAATCTAAATACTCTTCATCAATAGAAGGTTTTGTAAATATCTGCTTAGGTGATGATGACTCAAATGTTTGCAGCTCTAATCCCCTTTCAATGTTTGTTGGAATATATGACTGGTTTTCAAACCTCATGTTATTGACTACGATCTCATTAGTAAATATTTCTTCAAGCTTATTTATTATTGCTTGTGAACATGTATTTTTTTCAAATTCTTCATTATTAAATTCTGTTCCATAATTTTTCATAATATAAAATGCATGATGTTTTACGTATGCACCTGTCAAAATGCCTGTATTTGTTTCTTGATCAAGATTAACGACTGAACTATGTGTTCCTGGAATATTAATTTGTTTTGCCGCATGTTTAGTTTTTATAGACTTAAATTCTAAATCTGAACAGGTTAACGGGGAAAAACCATATCTATCTTCATCCATTGCATTAATAACTGTAATATTATTTACATTTTCAGGAATAGTCATCATATCTTCAGTTCTAGTTATCAAATCACCAGGAACTGGATCTAGCAATAATAAATTAACGTTAATGGATGGGTAGCTTTCATTCAATGCATTAGCAATCATAATAGAGGCAACCGCCCCTCTACTCCAACCAACCAAGTTAATTGTATCTGGTAATAGATCTATATGTTTTAACGATTCAACAAACACTCGAACATTCGCTCTCATTCCTGCTTCACCGTGCAATAGTCCTTCCATTATTACTTGATGTTCAATTTTACTTTTAAATTTTATTCTCTCTGGATCAGAGACTTTTCTATGCGCTCCTTTATCGAATATATCAGCTGAATATCTAAATGTTCCAGGTGTTCCTTTAGGGCCTTGAGAACCAGGCCCTGAAAGCTCAATGGTATGGCCACAACTTTCAGCAGCCCTTGCTATTAAATTAACTATTTCTTTTTCTGATCCTGGTTTATTAGCATAAAAATTTGTTCCATGAACAAATCCCGTATAAATCTTTGGCATTATTATGCAACTCCCATATTTGAGCAAAGTAAATTCAACTAAAATTCAAAAAATATTATAAAAACATATTTATTTAAATAAATATATAAATTACATTTATTGAAATTTAAAAACAAATAAAAAAACACTTTGAAACTTCAAGCTATATATTTTAGCAACTTTTTTACTTAAAAATAAAGACAAACCATATGAAATAATTTAATTGAATCTAAACTTAATGCTCTCGTGTTGCCCGAAAAACAACATCAGGGTGACGCTCTTCAGTTAAAGATAAATTTACTCGTGTTGGCGCAAGATAAGTTAAATTTTCAGCAGAATCTAATGCAAGATTTTCAAAACATTTTTTTCGAAAAGTATCCATTATTTTACCATCCGAACACTCAACCCAACGAGCGGTATGAACATTAATTGTATCATAAGCACATTTTACACCATACTCATATTGTAAACGGTGAGCTACCACATCAAATTGTAGCACACCTACTGCACCTACAATTAAGTCATTACTACTGAGTGGTCTAAATACTTGTGCAGCACCTTCTTCAGATAATTCAGTCAAGCCTTTTTGCAAAGCTTTCATCTTAAGTGGGTCTTTTAATTGAATTCGACGAAACAACTCAGGTGCAAAATTTGGAATACCGGTAAATTTAAGTGATTCTCCTTGTGTAAATGTATCACCGATTTGAATACTACCATGATTATGCAAACCAATGACATCACCAGGATATGCTTCTTCTACATGTTCACGATCACCAGCCATAAAAGTTAAGGCATTCGCTATTTGCATTTGCTTATTTGTTCTAACATGAAATAACTTCATACCTTTTTTATAATGACCTGAACAAACTCTAAAAAATGCAATACGATCACGATGTTGTGGGTCCATATTGGCCTGTATTTTAAATACAAAACCAGTTAATTTTTGTTCATCAGGATTCACTTCGCGCGTGGTTGTTTTCCTTACTAACGGGACTGGCGCATAATCAGCAAACGCATCTAATAGTTGCTTAACGCCAAAATTACCTAATGCTGTACCAAAAAATACAGGCGTTATTTTACCTTCTAAATATTCTTGATGATTAAATTCATTGCCAGCACCTTTAACAAGCTCTATCTCCGAACGAAGATCATCTGCAAGATCTCCTAATTTTTCATCAACTAAAGGATTATCAAGCCCATCGATGGTTTCAAAGTCATGTATATGTGAACCATGACCAGTTTCATACAAATAAATACGATCTTCATATAGGTGATAAACACCCTTAAAAAACTTGCCCATCCCAATTGGCCAAGTCATAGGCACACAATGAATATTTAAAACTGACTCTACTTCATCCATTAGTTCTAACGGATCACGCACATCACGATCAAATTTATTTATAAAAGTGATAATCGGTGTCGTTCTAAGTCGACAAACTTCCATCAATTTAATTGTACGCGCTTCAACACCTTTAACACCATCAATAACCATTAATGCAGAATCAACTGCAGTTAACGTGCGATAAGTATCTTCAGAGAAGTCTTCATGGCCTGGTGTATCTAATAAATTAATAACTGTATTTTTATAATCAAATTGCATAACAGAAGTTGTGACTGAAATACCACGCTGCTTTTCAAGCTCCATCCAATCTGAAGTAGCATGCCTAGATGCTTTTTTACCTTTAATTTCACCAGCAAGTTGGATTGCACCACCAAAAAGTAACAGTTTTTCAGTAATGGTTGTTTTACCTGCATCTGGATGGGAAATAATGGCAAAGGTACGGCGCTTAGATAATTGTTCTTTTAATAAACTACTCATTTGAGTCAGTATCTTTTTGCTTTGTCGTTTCTAATTCATTTTCAGGTTTAGATGTTTCTACTTGCTCAGATGTTGTAGTTGCCTCGTCAGAATCATTTTCACTTGACTGACTAGTGTATTCTTTTTCTTCTTCATTTTTATACTTTGACATCACAGTTCTTGGATCGACACCTTGTGCTCTTAAACGTGCTTTTTCTTGAAGTTCTTCTAATCTAATTTGAGCATGTTCTAAATGTTCATCAGAGATATCTTCTACTGCTTCACCTTCTAAATTAAAACGCTTTTTATGCTCAAGAATTGCTTTTTGATATGCTTGATCACCAACATAACGACGTAAAACACGAGTTAAAACACCAAAGTGAATTTGTCTTTGAGTACGCGCTAAGAAAGCTTGAACGATATCGTCATTAATACCAACTTTTAGTGGCTTTTTAGCTTTAGGGTTAAAGCAACCCGGAAAATTTCTACATAGCCAGCCAAATAAACGTCGAGATTCAACTTCCATCTGATCTTGAAGATTAACAGAAACCATAACTTCTGCTTCTTTTTGCGTATCTGGTCGAACACTTTGTTGCTGGCGATTCATTTTTTGACCAAACTGTGGTGTGCGCATTTGCTGGTTATGGCCGCTTGTATGACCTCGTTGCTGGCTGGGACGCTTTTGATTAGGTTTTCTATTATCTTGTCGATTTGTATAATCCGACTTACCTTGGTGCTTATTAGTACTCTTTTCTGATTGTGAAGTACCTTTTTTACCTTTTACCAAAGATTTTAATTGTTCAAAAGCACTTAGTTTTTTTCTACCATCAGACATTTTAGACCTTATACAATTATTCGTTCACACTCAATTACATTTGCTATATGGGGAACATCTCCCTTTAAAGTCCTCAAAGGGTAATCGAAGCAAGTGCATTTGTCTAGTCTTTCTTTGTTTAAAGTTATGGGGCATAAGGGGAAGAAGAGTAGAAAAATTTAGACAATATAGACAATTTTCTAGTAAAATAAACCTTCAACTAGGTTAATCAATTTATTTAAAGTATTTTAAGATAGCATATGGATAAAAAAATTAAAGCGCTTATTTATGTTCCTCACGGATCAGTACCTGATCAAAGAGGATTTGCTCCAGCAATTGTAGCACTGAAACAAACGGAATTATTATCTCGAAAACGTTTCACGCCATCTATACTCTCTGCAGTTGAGAATTTAAAATCATACGATGAGTATAACAACATACCTATTTATCGTTATGAACATAGCAAACTATATAAAAGACTTTTTACTAAAATCACAAAACTAAACCCTTATCCTCTAGAAAAGGTAGCAGCAAAATACCTTAATAAGATTAAGGCAGATTTACTCCATGTTCATCAATTAGATTTTAATGTTAAGCAGTTTCGTAAATATAACCCTAAAATTCCAGTTATTTTACATGCTCACATATCTGGTCGTTCTTACAATGATAAACTAGAAGAAGCCAATTATTATATTGCTGCATCTGACTTTATTAAAGACAATATGATAAGCAAAGGCTTTCCAAAAGATAAAATTTCAGTTATTTCAAATGCTGTTGATACAAATGTTTTTAAACCTCTTACTGAACAAAAAAACAATCAATTTAAGCAAGAAAATAAAATTTCAGACCAGTCATTTGTTATAACTTTTGCAGGCAGGAAGCAAAATATAAAAGGATTTCATACTTTTTTAACTACGTTAGATAAGCTAACAAAGAGTCACCCCCAAGTAATCGGTATTGCTATCGGTGCAGATATTATTGAAAATAATACACATTTAGAAAACTATAATAACTTATCTCAACTAAGAGCAAAGCTTAAGAATAATCATAAATTAATTGATTTATCCCCTTGTCCTCACCAAATATTAAATCAATGGTTTAATATTTCTGATGCAGTTATTTGTCCTTCACTTGCTGAGCCTCAGGGAATGATTATGATTGAAGCAATGTCTTCAGGCTCAATTTTAATTAGTAATCGAATTGGCGGTATTGCCAAGTCAGTAATTAATCAAAAGACTGGCATTTTATTAGATGACTTTGAAAATTCAGATCTATATACACAAGTAATAGAAGATATAATTGCAAATAAGCCTAACTATAGTTTTATGAAGTCTAATGCAAGATCACATATTTTAGAAAACTATACATGGCAAAAATGGGTCAAACAATTAGAATCTATCTATATAAAAGTATTAGTCTAAATAGATTAAGTATAACTTAACTTAGTTGATTTCACTCGTTGAATAAATGCTTCAAATAGCTCTTTACCATAGCTTGTTTGAATACTCTCTGGGTTAAACTGAACACCCTCTATAGGATATACTCGATGCTTTATTCCCATAATTGAATAATCATTATCAACTTGTGCTGTAACCATGAGCTCATCATGTGGAAAAGTATTTTGATCAGCAACAAAAGCATGATAGCGAACGACACTAAATCGCTTAGGTAGATCAGTAAAAACACCTTTATTAAAATGTTTAATAACACTTTTTTCTGCAAATGAAGGATTTTTAGATTTTACAACCTTACCATTAAATGCACATACAATTGCTTGCATCCCAGAACCTATACCAAAAATTGGTATTTGTTGTTTTATTTGCGCTATAATTTTATAATCGTCTGCTTGATTAGATTCTTCACTACTTCCCGCATAAATCATTCCATCATACTTCTGAATCATTTCGGTTTTTTCAATCAAATCAAATGATGATATAATTTCAGATCCTACATTTAACTCATGTAATATATGACTTATAACTTCAGAAAATACATTTTCAGCACTAACGATTAATAGCTTTAATTGCATAGTCCCCACCTTAACTTCCTTTCACTGCTTTTATCATTGGATTTAGGCTATCCTCTAATGTATTGATAACCACATATTCTGTTGTATTTGCCATCACACCAGCAGAAGCACAAGCCATATACATGCTATCTTGATAGATTAATGTTCTAACACAAAGTGCCGTTTGTACTATATTTCTAAAATCAATGTACCCTATACAGCCACTACAGTAAGATTGTTGAGCTATTTTTGATAAATGTGATGCTGCATTGGCTCTTGGTGCTCCAGTTAGCACAACAGGTGGCAACATTGAAAATAACACCTCATATTTATCGTGGCTTTCTGAGCAGTCACCACTAATATCTGAAACCAATCTCAATTGATTTAAATTAGACTCTTTTGTCGCATACTCATTTATTTTTAAACTACCAGCAGTTGATACTTTAGCAACATCATTTCTACATAAATCAACCAACAGTAAATGCTCTTTATTCAAAAGTGCATCATCACTACCATCTTTATAAACACCTAAAGAAACTGGTCGCATTGTGATTGTATCATCTTCTAATCTCATTAATAATTCTGGTGAAGCACCTATAATACGGAATGATTTAAAGCTTGCATAATACATATAAGGGGCAGGTGCTATTTTACATAACCTCTGATAAACATCAAAAGGGGCAACTGGTGTATTCATTGAAACTTGTTGGTTAACAAAAGCTTGAAATAATTCACCATCTGCTATAGAAGATTGAATTGTGTTTACATTTTCTATTAGTTGATGAGACTCATTAAGTATGGCTTCATTTTCAACTTCAGGTAATTTCTCATCATCAATTAAACTATAATTAATTTCTTTTTCATCAAATAATAATGCTTCAATTGACTGACGTGAATAACAAGGTGCTCCCTGTATCTGATTAATAATCAACGAAGTACTTTTACTAACTAAATCACTATAAACAAGCCCTTGATAAATACTTAAATGCAAATTAGGTAAATCAATACATACTTCATCTTTATTTGACACTAGCGCTTGATCAAAAGCTTCATTAATCCCACCATCAATATAACCAAAAAAGCCAAACTGAAACCCACGGTGGCTACCTAAATAATCAATATCAAATAGCGATTCTACTAGTCGTAAAGTTTCCAATAATTGAGCTTTACTTGATAATTTAAATTGATTTTTATCTACCTCAGAAAGCTCACAATTACTTTTGATCTCACCTACCACTGCGTCAGATAAATAGTCATTACCCGTAACTTTGAGCAAGTTATTTTGTAAGATTAAGTTAAGCATCGGATTAAAACCTACCAATACTTTATTTTTATCTGCCTTTGATCCAGATAAAGACTCAAGCAAAAATAGCTCATCTTCTGATAGTACTTGCCGCAATTTCAAATAAGCATTATTTGCGCTAACAAATCGATCTAGTTTTTGTAATTTACTTTTAACTTCAATCATTTATTCTTCCAAATCAAAATCAAACTGTTGCTTTATATTATCTGATGTATGTTTAAGTAAATTAGAGCATCGAGTAATTGTAGTTAAACTAACCTCAAGCTCTTTAGCAATTGTTCTTTGTGTTTTATCACCATAAATAAGGTAATGAGTTAAAATCACACGCTTTGCCATTTGTGCTTTTTCTTCATCCGTTAGTAAAAAATCTAATAATTGGTCTAGCTCTACTATATCATCCTTTGTATTATGAATTAATTGAACGAACTGTTGCCAACCTGATTTAACGTGCATAGACTTATCTCCAAAAACTACATCGTACTTATGTAACGTTACATAACTATAAATTAAAAGTCAAGCTTGATTATCAAGCTTTCTTTCATTTCAACTTACAAGCAAACATTTTAAATATTACTTAATGCCCACGATACCAATTATAGAGTCAAACAAAACCGAACGCTGATAAAATAAGGCATAACCTGAATTAATATGATTTGAATCACTTTTAGAAATTTTTATTTGCTTAGTAACTGGAATCGGATAATTAGTATTTATTAATGTTGCTTGTTTAATTTTACCTTCTAAATAACCATTTTTAGCATTTTCTTGAAGTATTTTAGGTAGTTTAGCTAATGCAAATTGAGTATGAACACCACCAGAGTCAAATAAAGTTCCAAAAGTATTTTTTAATATAATTTGCCCTTTAGCATCAGCAAAAGTATAGGTCACTGGAATCCTACCAGCTTGCCAACAGTTCACTTGATTAATTGGTACAGGTGGTGCAACAATATTAAAACAAAACCCTTTTCTAAGCTTATAAGAATGATAATTTTTTATTAACTCTTTAGATGATTGACCGAATATTAATTTTTTATTCGGTGCATCTAATATAACTATTTCGTTATAAGGTGATGGCAGATAATTTAACAGTGAATTTTGCGTATTAATTTTAAGCCCTAAAATACCTGAGATACCTTTAATACTGCCATTTGGTATCATCACAATAGGCACTTTTTTTGCTATTAACTTAGGCATGCTACTTAATAAAACATCTGCATAAACCAACTTACCAACAACTTTTTTTATTTCCTTATCATAACCATAACCTGTTTTAATGGTTTTATTCGTAGGCTGATAATTTGAAATAAATCGCTCTTCAAGTAACAACCAAGGTGAACCTGTATCAACAATAACTAATGCCTTTGGTGCTGTTTTTCCAACTTTAATACTGGTATATAGCCTTACTTTATTTGCTTTAATTAATGGTAAAATACTGTATTTTTCATGGTTATTTATTAACTTATTAAGGTTTGTTTTATTTTGACTTGATGCATATAAACTAACTGATAAAATCATAAAGAATATTAACAATAATATCCATCTTACTAAATATTTCACTTTTATCATATGCCAAAATTTATTATTTACCTCTTTGAGTATAGTTAATTTTTAATACAAATACTTATCTTCCCAAGTATGCATATGTAGATAATATAAATGCTTTTCATACTGAGTAACAATATCAGCAACTACTTGCGCTTGAGAATAATACATAATGTCATAATGTTGCCCACCATGTTCTAAGAATACCTCTGCTCGATAATAATGTTGATCTATTTCTTTATTTTCTAAAAAGCCAGGTATTAAAAATGGCCTAAGCTTGACACTATACATAAAATTATCACCATCTATCTTAGGTACAGTTAATGTAATTGAATCGACTTCAGGTGTAATTGATGCATCAATTTGATGCTTTTTAAAAATAGTTAAAAATTCTCTTATCGCAGGTAATACAGTTTCATCTAAAAATACTTTTGCTTTTTCATAATTAGGCTTATCTAACAACTCATTCAAGCGTTTTTGCCAACTAACATTAGCATTATCAAACTGAATAACTGTCTTATGTGTTTTAATACTTGAAGTTTTTAAATAATCCTCTCTTAACGCCTTAATTAATGAGAAACACATTAATAAAACAATCACTAGAAATGGAAAAGCACTAACAATAGTTGCAGTTTGTAATGCAACAAGACCACCTGAATATAATAAAGAAATTGCTAATAAGCCTTCTAATAATGACCAACACATTCTTTGAACTACAACTGATTTTTTCGCATTACCTGTCGCAATAATATCAACGACTAATGCACCTGAGTCTGCTGATGTTACAAAAAATATAATCACTAAAAGCATAGCAACTAATGAAATAATTGATGAAAAAGGAAAATATTCAAAAAAAACAAATAAGGCTTTTGGTACATTATTTTCAACTGCATGAACTAAATTTTCTGCAGTACCACTTTGTACTAGATCAATGCTTGAATTACCAAATACAGTCATCCATAAAAATGTAAACCCCGCTGGAATAAACAACACACCAATTAAAAACTCACGTATCGTACGTCCTTTGGAGACTTTTGCAATAAACATACCAACAAAGGGAGACCAAGCAATCCACCACCCCCAATAAAATAAAGTCCAACCACTTAACCAGCCTTGTTTATGTTCATAAGCATATAAATTAAATGTCTTATGAATAATCGTACTTAAATATACACCAACATTTTGTACATAAGCTTGTAATAAATGTGCAGTACTTCCAACAACAAGTATAAAAATCAATAAGACAACTGCAACAATTAGATTAAAATTACTTAATATTTTGATGCCTTTCTGTAATCCTAATACAACAGATACCGTTGCTATTAGTGTAACAGTAGTAATGATAAGCATTTGCATTGTTATATTATCTGGAAACTGAAATAAACTATTTAAGCCTGCATTGACTTGACTGGCGCCAAGCCCTAGTGAAGTTGCAATACCAAAAATTGTCCCAATAATGGCAAAAATATCAATTAAATGCCCCACAAGACCAAAAATTCTCTTTCCAAAAATAGGATATAATGCTGAGCGAGGCAAAAGTGGTAGCTTATGACGGTAGGCAAAATAAGCTAAAGATAACCCAACAACTGCATAAACACCCCAAGCTTCTAAGCCCCAATGAAAGAAGGTAATATTCATGGCTTCTCTAGCTTTATCAACTTGATTATCAAAATTACCTGGAGGTGCTAAATAATGCTTTAATGGTTCTGCCACTGAAAAAAACATCAATCCAATCCCCATGCCTGCAGCAAATAGCATTGCAAACCATGATAGATTATGATGCTCTGGCTGTTCATGATCTGAACCAAGTTTAATATCACCTAAACGGCTAACCATTAAAAATATACAAACACATAGAAAAACTGCCATTCCTACAACATATAACCAACCTAAATTATTTGTAAGCCAGTTTTGTATCGCTGAAAAAATTAATCTTGTCTTATATGGAAAAAGTATTCCAACTAATGTTAATAACACTACTAATATAATGGATGGAAAAAATACAGGTGCATAGATTCCCTTTACTTTACGATTCATACAATCCCTACCCTAATAGCTACTGTTGTGTACTATTTTATCACTTTAATTTTTAAAATTTAATTTGATTATTAAGTATTTATGCTTGTTAATATATTTGTATATTTAGTTTGGGTAATTTATATATACTTTAAACAAGATATTTTCATCTGTTCGATACAATAATATAAACAAACGTCTGATTTTTTAAATATGTATATTTCTGCTCACCTCTATAGTATATTGTCCAAACAGTACAGATTCACAGAAATTTATTCTTAGGAATCTGCTCTTTCCTAGGGGTTGCACTTAATAAAATTTTCACAGCATTCATGATAACAATTTAACATTCTCAATTGCTTTTCTAGTATTAAGCATTTTGATAAAATGTCATGTAAATAATTTTATTATTAAAGATTAATCATACAATGATCAACTACCCTCATATCTCTTATGCATTAAGTACAGCAACACTATATTTATTGCTTTTAATTGTGCCCTTAATTATTGGGTTATTCCATCAACTCATCCTAAAGCCAAAAAATAATTTACTAATTTATACAAACTACTTCATTAGCTTTAATATGACTTTAAGCTCACTTTTTATTGCCTGTGGGTATATTTTTAATGCACACTCTATGGCAAAACTTCAAAATTGGCCTTATTCACCAATGTTCATTGAATATGGTATCTTACACGCTGCTATCTTTATTATCTCTTTAGTTGCATTATGGAAAGGAAATCTTTTTAAAGCTGCAATTATAGGATTTTATAGCATCTATTTATTATTTTTTTCGATTGCTCAAGTCATACAAATTATTCAACAAACAACACAATATCAAGCAAGCCAATTAGTTGAATTAATCTATTCATTAGTGCTTTCTACTGTTTTCATAATTTTTTATAGGTTATTATCTAAAATGACGTCAAAATAACAAGGAATCACTTAGTATGTCGCCAAATAAACTAATCTATACTATCATCATTTTTATAATAAGCTGCTCTTTTGTATATGGAGAAAATATGATGTCTGATCGATTTAATAATAAAGTTGTTTTTATCACTGGTGGTACTTCTGGCATTGGACTTGCCACTGCAGTTGAGTTTGCAAAGCAAGGTGCAGCTCATGTTATTGTCAGTGGTAGAAGCGAAGAAAAATGGCAGCATGCACAGGCTTATATCAAAGAACATTTATCTAAAGAACAAGCTAAACACATCGAGTATATGAGCTGTGATATCAGAGTTGAATCACAGGTACAAGAAACGTTAAAGAAAATTTATGATCAATATGGACGCTTAGATATTGCATTTAATAATGCAGGTGTACAACCTGGCGATGTTACAGCTAAAGGAAATATTGAAGACTTTGACTTTAAGTCAGAAGTTCAGTCAGATGGTTCAATTGCTTATGTTTTACCTACACCGCAACCTGACTCTAAAAATAATCATCACGATACTAACTGGCGAGAAGAAATTCCTACACAGTCAACTGCAGCTTCTCATTACCGTGAAAGCCCAATTGCAACCAATGTGTTAGGCACTTTTTATTGTATGAAATGGGAAATAGCTTATACCTTCTCAAGACAACCTAAAGATCTACCAGTATCAATTATTAATACTTCTAGCCGAGTTGGCACACTACCAACTCCAAGTAGACCTTTATATAGCGCCTCTAAAGCATTTATTAATTCATTAACTCGCTCGCTTTCAAACCAAGCAGCGCAACGTGCTAATGCAGATGATAGAGCAATGGTTCGAGTTAATGCTGTTGCACCAGGACCTGTTGATACACCACTTGAACGTGCAGCATTTCCAGGCAAAAGCTTTGACACAGCTAAAGCAGGTGTACCTATGCAACGCATTGCTGAACCAGAAGATATTGCAGAAGCTGTTTTATTCTTAGCCGATAATAATATGTCAAATTATATTACTGGTGCCATTCTACCCGTTGATGGCGGGCATGTAGCAGCGCCTGTGATTAAGCCTTAAGATCAATCCTATACACTATAAGAACTTGAACTAATATTTAAGTGGCTACCAATCCAATCAGTATGGAAAAACTCACCTCTTTGTTTATCTGTACGCTCATAAGTATGCGCGCCAAAATAATCACGTTGTGCTTGTAGTAAATTTGCTGGCAAACGCCCTGTAGTAAAGCCATCAAAAAAGCTAATTGCTGAAGTCATTGCAGGTGTTGCAATACCTGACTGAATTGCTGCTGCTGCAACTTGACGAATATGCTTTAATTCTTTTGTTAAAATTACTTTAAAGTAATCATCAAATAATAAATTTTCAAGCTGCGGGTCCTTATCATATGCTTTTTTAATATGCTCTAAAAAGACACTTCTAATAATACAACCCTCACGCCACATTAAAGCAATACCACCATAATTAAGTTTCCAATTATAATGTGCTGCAGCCTCTGTCATTAGCATATAACCTTGTGCATAGGATATCACTTTAGCAAATAATAATGCACCACGAATCGCATCAAGTTCTATGCTACTTTGACTAATTGCTTGTTTATCAGTATAAAGCTTTTCAGCTTTAACTCTTGTTTCTTTTAAAGCTGATAGGCAACGAGCAAAAACACTCTCACCAATTAAAGTTAAAGGCACACCTAAATCCAGTGCATTTATACCTGTCCATTTCCCAGTACCTTTCTGGCCTGCTGTATCTAAAACCTGATCAACTACATAGTGACCATTTTCATCTTTAAATGAAAATATATTGGCTGTAATTTCTATTAAGTAACTATCTAACTCAGTTTGATTCCAAGAATTAAACGTATCACTTAATGCTTGATTATCGATTTGATTTAAATTTTTCATCAAGTGATAAGTTTCACAAATAAGCTGCATATCACCATACTCAATACCATTATGCACCATTTTAACAAAGTGACCTGAACCACCATCACCAACCCATTGACAACAAGGTTCACCATCTTTAGTTTTTGCTGCAATAGCCTGAAAAATTGGTTTTATAATTGGCCATGCTTTCTCATTACCACCTGGCATTAATGAAGGACCAAAACGCGCACCTTCTTCACCTCCTGAAACACCTGAACCAACAAAATAAATATCTTTCTCAGCTAATGATTTGCAGCGTCGTTCAGTATCTGGAAAGTTTGAATTCCCGCCATCAATAATGACATCGCCACTATCTAAAAATGGTACAATCTGTTCAATAAAATGATCAACTACATCACCTGCTTTTACCATTAACATAACAATGCGTGGTGACTGTAATTTAGAGATCATATCTTCAATAGAATAAGCACCGACAATATTAGTATCTTTAGCAGCTCCATTTAAAAAATCATCAACTTTTGATGTTGTACGATTATATGCAGCTACTTTAAATCCATGATCATTCATATTCAAAATAAGATTCTGTCCCATAACAGCTAATCCAACAACTGCAATATCTGCCTGACTCATACTAAGTATTCTCCTAACAATTATATAATTTAATGATATTATTTTTATAGTGTACTTGTTGACTGACTATCAGATACATCGCTTGTATAGGTTTCAAGTACTTTTTTTACTTTCATACCTTGTATGCCTTCAAATTTAACACCAACCCCTTCTTCAGTGGCCGATGCTTCGAAAGAAAGCCAAATAATCGAACCACGAAAGCTAAATGATTTACCTAATTCAGCTATATTTAACGTCACTTGAACCTGATCACCTAACTGATAATTTGAAGCATCAGTAGCAACAAAAATCCCACTTTCTTTTATAAAAGGCATCAATGCTTTATAAGCTGATATTTTATCATGAAAATTTATCGTATTAAGCGTCATAATCAGCTCCTTTTTGCCTCACTATCATGATCAACTGGATGCTTAATCAATTCATCAGCTAATTGAACATTTTTTTGTGATAATTGATCTGTTTCATTTTGCTTTTTTTCAAGCTCTGCTTGCATTATTTTTTGCGCTTGTGCATTTGCTTTATCTAACTCTATTTGTAATTGTTTTTTACGTTTACGATGTTTTCTATACCACATAATAAGAAAGTAAACCAAAAAAATAAATAAAATCAAAATAATGGCAGATAATAACCAATGTTCTCTAATTAAAGGTCCTAAATTTAACTTTTGTATAAGAATAATTAATCCTTGTCCAAAATAGTAGCCGCCAATAATAAAAAAACATGACCAAAGTATTGCGCCAATGGTATCAAAGAACATAAATTTTAAATTGGATATTTTACTAATACCTAAAGCAAATGGAATAATGGTTCTAACACCATACATAAAACGAAAAGCAATAATTAACCCAGCATCATATTTTTCTAATAAGCGTGTTACTTTTTCAATTTTACTTTGTGTTTTTGGGAATCGCTCAACAATTTGACGGCCAAAAAAGCGCCCTGAATAAAAGAAAAATGCATCATGGATCACACAGCCTACAATTGCTAAAAGAATCAAGCCAGGCAGGTGCAGCATATCATGAGCTGCTGCAATTCCACCAATAATTAAAAATGTTTCACCTTCTATGATTGCACCAAAAGCCATTAACCAATAACCCCAAGTTTGGATTAATGCTTCCCACTCAGCAGACATTGGCGCCGCTTGTACTACCACATCTGGTGTCATTTGTTTACCTCTCGATCAAAGTTTTGAGCTCTATGCCTAAGTAAATGATCCATTAACACAATAGCAACTTGAGCTTCTACAATTGGAACTGCACGAATTCCAACACAAGGATCATGACGCCCTTTAACTTGAATTTCAACTTCTTCATTATTAATATTAACTGTTTTTCCAGATTTTAAAATGCTTGATGTTGGCTTAAAAGCCACATGCGCAATAATTGGTTGGCCTGTAGTAATTCCGCCTAAGATGCCACCTGCATGATTAGATAAAAAGCCTTGTGCATTCATTTCATCTCGATGTTGGCTGCCTCTTTGTTCAACTGAATCAAAACCATCACCAATACTAACCGCTTTTGCAGCATTAATATTCATCAATGCATAAGCAATTTCAGCATCCATTCGATCAAATACAGGTTCACCTAATCCCACTGGGACATTAGATGCTTCAACCATCACTTGAGCACCAACAGAATCACCTTCTTTTCTGATTTGATTAATAAAATCTTCTAGTTGTGAAATTTGATGTTGATTGGGGCAGAAAAATACATTTTCTGCTGTATCCGCCCATGCATTAAAATCAGTTTTAATATGACCAATTTTTGAAATGCATGCACGAATTTCAATCTTATAAGCTTCTTTTAAATATTTTTTAGCAATCGCACCTGCTGCAACTCTTAATGCAGTCTCTCGAGCAGATGAACGTCCCCCACCACGGTGATCACGAATACCATATTTATGCCAATAGGTAAAATCTGCATGTCCCGGACGAAACTTATCTTTAATATCACTATAGTCTTTAGATTTTTGATCTGTATTTTCTATTAATAAACCAATCGGCGCTCCTGTGGTTTTACCTTCAAAAACACCAGATAGTATTTTGACTTCATCAGGCTCTCGTCTTTGTGTCGTATAACGGTTAGTACCTGGCTTTCTACGATCAAGTTCAAGTTGAATATCTTCTTCGGATATCACTAAGCCTGGTGGCATGCCATCAATAATTGCACCTAAAGCTTTTCCATGACTTTCACCAAATGTTGTTACGGTAAATAGTTTACCAATTGTATTACCAGCCATTGATTAGTTAACCTTTTAAAAACGTTTCATGATATTTTACCAGTTCATCTGCTGTTAATAAAAAAACACCATCGCCACCATCTTCAAACGTAATCCAAGTAAATGGCACTGATGGAAATTGTTCAGCTAAAGCATATTGTGAATTACCTACTTCAACAACCAGTATACCATTTTCATTTAAATGATGGACTGCTTGACGTAGAATTCGTTTAACAATGTCCAATCCATCTTGCCCTGCTTCTAGTCCTAGTTGTGGCTCTTTATGATATTCTAGTGGCATATCATTTAAATCTTTTCTATCAACATATGGTGGGTTAGAGACAATCAAATCAAAACGCTCACCCCCTAAGTTTGCAAATAAGTCTGACTGGACCACATCAACTTGATTATCAAGTTGATGAAGCTTAATATTCCTTTTAGCCACTTCTAAAGCATCTGTTGAAATATCTGATAGCACAACTTCAGCATTAGTGAAAACATCAGCTGAAGCAATACCAATACAACCACTACCAGTACATAGATCTAAAACTCGATGAACATTATTCGCATCAAGCCATGGTTGAAAATCATTTCGAATTAATTCACCTATTGGCGATCGAGGAATTAAAACACGCTGATCAACGTAAAACTCCTTATTGGCAAAATAAGCTTTATTAGTAATATAAGGCAAAGGTACACGATCAATTACCCGTCGATAAATCCACTCAATAACACGTTCACGCTCAATGGTTGTTAAACGAGAATCTAAAATTCTTTGATCAATATCTAATGGTAAATATAAAGCTTGTAGAACTAAATGTACTGCTTCATCCCACACACTATCACAACCATGGCCATAATAAAGTTCAGACTCTTCAAAACGACTCGTAGCCCAACGCAAATAATCACGAACTGTAATTAATTGATCAATTAAATGCTCTTTTTCATGTAAGTGTTCAGACATTGGTTATTTTTTCCTCCAAATTGTACCTTCACTTGTATCTTCTAAAGTAATATCCATCTTGGTTAATTTATCTCGTATTCTATCTGCTTCTGTCCAATTTCTTTCTTCTCTTGCAGTATTACGTTTAACGATTAGTGCTTCAATTTCACTTGCTAAATCATGATCTAAGTGAAAAAAGATTTCAGGGTCTTTCTGTAAAATGCCTAATACACTACCTAATTTTACCAACAGTGAACCTAAAGTTTGCGCTTTATCATAGTCTTTATCTGCTTTTAGGCGATTAATTTCCTTAGCCAAGATAAATAGCTGAGACAAAGCTTCAGGCGTATTAAAGTCATCATCCATTGCAGAAATAAATGCTTCTTCAAATACTGTATTTTTTTCAGCTTTATTAATATCAATTAATAAACCACGAATTGCAGTATAAAGGCGTGTTAATGCAGCATGCGCATTTTCTAAACTTTCTTTTGAATAATTAATCACACTACGATAGTGGCCTGACAGCAAAAAATAACGTGCTACTTCAGCATCAAATTCAGCCAATACTTCACGAATCGTAAAAAAGTTATTCAATGACTTTGACATTTTTTCTTCATTAATATTAACCATGCCAGAATGCATCCAGTAATGCGCAAAGGTACAACCATTATGTGCTTCTGATTGAGCAATTTCATTCTCATGGTGAGGAAATTTCAGATCATTACCACCAGCATGAATATCAAAGGTATCACCTAAACATTTTTTTGTCATTGCTGAGCATTCTATATGCCAACCAGGACGCCCCATTGACCATGGTGACTCCCAAGCTGGTTCATTTGGTTTTGCTGATTTCCATAGTGCAAAATCTAAAGCATCTTCTTTTTGTTCATCCACTTCAAAGCGAACACCCTCACGTAAATGTTCAATAGATTGTTTACTTAGTTTTCCATAGTCTTTAAATTGCCCAACACGAAAATAGACATCACCTTTATCAGTGCTATATGCAAAACCTTGGTCTACTAAACCTGCAATCATTTGAACAATTTCTTCAACTGTTTCAGTTGCTCTAGGTTCAAAGTCAGGTCTTAATAAATTTAAACTATCAAAATCTTCATGCATTCGTTTAATATAGTGATCTACTAAGTTATCACAGGAACAGTCCTGATCATTTGCACGATTAATAATTTTATCATCAATATCTGTAATATTTCTGACATATGTTACTTCATAGCCTCTATAGCGAAGATAACGAATCACCACATCAAATGCTGTATAGGTTCGGCCATGACCAATATGACAATCATCATAAACAGTACTACCACAAACATATAATTTTACTTTGTTAGGCTCAATTGTTTTTAATGGTAGTTTTTGCTGAGTTAATGAATCATATATCTGTATCATCTATTTTTTCCATTATATTTGGTATTTATCACAGTTATTTCTAAATAACTAATTTGACACTTTAGACTTAGCATCTAATAATCTCAAGCGTATTAGCTGATCTGACATTAAAGCACAAAACTCACTCATTTGTGGTCCATGCTCCATACCACTGATTGCAACACGCAATGGCTGAAATAACTTTTTACCTTTAACACCTTTTGTACTTTTTATATGTGATGTAACATCAGACCATATAAACTGTGCTTGTGATACTTCTAGTGCAGCATCAAAAAATCCGCTTCCTGCTTCAGATAAAATTGTCAATGCTTCATCTGAGTAAGCTAGAGATTCATCTGAAAATAATATATTACAATAAGCTAATGCATCATTAGGAGACGTTACATTATCACGAACAATCTGTATAAATGCATCTTTTTTATCTTCAGGCACTTGTCGAGAAATTTCATCACCTAACCACTTCCAAAGTTCTGCATCATTCGCATTTAATACGGCTTCTTTTTGCCAATAGTTAAGCTGATTTTCATCATAACGCGCAGCAGATGAGCCAAGACGTTCTAAAGAAAACTTCTCTGCCAACGCTTCAAAAGTCATTAAATCATTTTCTTCATAATAATGACCCAAGCGCGCTAAGTAATTAATAACGGCTTCAGGTAAATAGCCTAAATCTTGTAGTTGCTCTAAACTTCGTGAACCATTTCTTTTTGATAATGGTTTGCCATCAGAACCGATAATTAACGAAATATGAGCATAATGCGGTTTTTGTAATCCTAAAACATCTAAAATCATTAGTTGTCTCGGTGTATTAGTTAAATGATCTTCACCTCTTAAAACATGTGTAACACCCATTAAGGCATCATCAATTGCATTACAAAACATAAATGAAGGACTTTGATCATTTTTACGAATAATAAAATCTCCAAGATCATCCGCATTAAATTTTTGCTTGCCTTTAACGACATCTTCAAACTCTATTACTTGCCCTTGGGGTATTTTAAATCTTAAAGCTGGTTTTAAGCCTTCAGCTAATTTTGCTTGAACTTCATTTTTTGATAAATGTCTACATGTACCGGGGTATCTAGGCGCCTGGCCTGATGCACGTTGTACTTTACGTGTTAATTCCAGTTTTCCTTCTGAACAAAAGCATAGATAAGCTAAGTCTTCATCCATTAGTTTTTGGTAGAAATCTTCATAAATTTGATTTCTTTGTGACTGAAAATAAGGTCCATTACCTAAATCTTTATTAGGCCCTTCTTGCCATTGGCATTTTAGCCATTTCAAATCATTTTGTAACTGATCACTAAATTCAAGCTTTGAGCGCTCTTTATCCGTATCTTCAATTCTCAATAAAAATACATCATTATCTTTTTTTGCTAATAATGCACTAAAAAGTGCAGTTCGAGCATTACCTGTTGTAATTAATCCAGTTGGTGACGGTGCAAATCTTGTCTTCATCTTCTTATAAATAAATTTATCTTTATCAATGTGTAGATATCTTAGCGCGGATTGATTATCTAAGACAAGGTTAAAAGCGTTTAGAGTGAAAATTATCTATAGATTTCTTATCATATCTAAAGCTGTAATCCTAATTTGGTTTTATATAGACAAACCTAACACCTTATCATAAGCTTAAAGTTACCATTATTAAATATAACAAAACCTTAAAATACATAATATGACAGATAAAAACATATCCCAATTTGGAAGATGGAATTTATATCAAGTTGAAATTATTGAGCGATTTTCATGGGCAGCACTATCAGGCATCATGGTTGCTTATTTAGTGACAACTTTTAATGTCGATTATAAATACAGTTATCTTTTATATTCAGGCACTTCAGGCATGACCTACGCCATTATGGTTTTAGGGGGTTATTTAGCAGATATATTTGGCGCCAAACGTATCGTTTATATAGGGTTATTTACCAAAAGCATTGGATTTTTAGTACTTGCATTAGCAACCAACATCCATATTGCAACTGCTGCTTTATCAATTATATGTGTAGGCATTGGGCTATTTAAAGCCGCGCCTTCAGCATTACTTGCTCAAGTGACACAAAAAGGTGATGAAGATAAAAATTTTACAGCACTTTATATGTCTATTAATCTTGGTTCACTAATTGCCAAATTAGTACTAATGCTGATTGCCTTTAAATATATTGGCTATGTTACTTTATTTTGGGTTAGTACAATTTCTAGCTTTTTAGTTATTATCACATTTTATTTAATGCGCCATACGTTAAGTAATGTATCAACTAAAGGTGGTAGTGGACTATTAAATAAAAAATATTTGATTAATATTGGTATTACTATTCCAGTTTTATGTCTATTCGTATCAATCATATTAACTTACAAACTATTACTTGTTAGTCTAACACTCATTGTTGGTGTAATCGCAATCTTATATTTGATAGCGCTTGCTTTGAAAACACCAAGTGTTTGGGCAGTCGTTGCCTTAATGTTTATAATCGCACCATTTAATATTGTCTATGTACAGTTATATACAAGCTTTTTAACAGAAGCAAAATCAAACCTTGGCGTAGAAATGGGTCAATTGATGCTTGTACTTAACCCATTAACAATTGTTATTTTTGGAGGTATTTTCCTAAGGGTATATAAACAATTTAAAATACACAATTTTTATAAAATGGCACTAGGTACTGCTTTTATAGGCCTCTCTTGCCTAATCATTTCAAACTGGAATAACAATGAAGGCCTTATTCTTACTTATATTATCAATGCAATTGGTGAACTATTAGTCAGCGCAATTGGGCTTGGTGTTGTTGCATACTATATGCCAAAAGATAAAGTTGGTGTTGGCACAGGCATCTTTTTCTTATTTTTAGCAATTTGGAATATTGCAGGGGGCCATGTAGCCTCTCTAACCGTTGATTACTCAACGCAAACTATCGCATTATTTATTAGCATATCAGCATTTGTAATCGCGTTTATTATTTTTTTAGTGACTTATCTAATCACCAAACATATTGGTGATTAATTAAATTTCTATCAGTTAAATCTTCAATATAATGATTAAAATATACCCTACATAACTATACATTTACAGCCATTTTTAGGCTCTTTTTCATCATTAAATTCACTAAATACTTGTCTTGGTACATGCACTTGATTTTGTTGTAATTTTTCATAGCTAAATTGGCTCATTGCTTCTTCTATGCTTGTTCTTCTAATGGGTACATTTACAATGACAACATTGCTTAAGCCTTCTACTTGCTCTCTAAAATTATCACATCTAGTCTCTGTTGCAGAATACAAGATAAAGTTTGTTTGGGGATTTTGATTAATTGCAGCTAATAAGTTTTCTGAAATATACTCACCATTATCTAAATTACCATCACCAATATATAATTGATCAGGCTGTAAGTTATAACTATCCTCAAATTGAGGATCAAAATATTTATCCATATCACTTTTGGCTTGTGGGGCTGGATAAAACTCCTCTATTTGGTTTGTATAGGATGATAACACTTTCATAAGTACTGCATGCGTGACTGACTTTGGTTTATTAGCTGTAATATAAAGCTTCATTTTTGCTTAAACAATTTGATTATTTTAAGTATGATTATAATTAAAATAGATTTATATTCAACTTGTTAATAGCAAACTCAAGTAAAACTAATGGGCATTATATTTAAAGAATTTTAATAAAGGTCGCATTTCTATAAATAAACAATAAATTAAGCTTTTTCTTTATGCTTAACTGCTGCTTCAACAAAACTAATAAATAATGGATGACCATCTCTTGGATTAGAAGTAAACTCTGGATGAAATTGACAAGCAACAAACCAAGGGTGATCTTTTACTTCAACCATTTCAACTAGCCTTTTATCTGATGAACGACCACTAACGGTTAAACCCGCCTCAATTAATGGCTTAACATAACAATCATTGACCTCATAACGATGACGATGGCGTTCAGTAATAAATTCATTATTATAAATATCTCGAGAGTTAGTACCTTCCTCAAGATAACAGAGTTGTCCACCTAAACGCATTGTACCACCAAGGTCAGAATCTTCAGATCGCTTCTCTTTTTGGCCTTCTTTTGATTCCCATTCTGTTACAAGAGCGATTACAGGGTTTTCAGCAGATTTATCAAACTCAGTACTATTGGCATCATTTAGTTGTGCTACATGACGAGCATATTCAATTACTGCAACTTGCATACCAAGACAAATCCCTAAATAAGGTATATTATTTTCTCTAGCATACTTTGCAGCTTTAACCATACCTTCAACACCACGCTTACCAAAACCACCTGGGACTAGAATTGCGTCTAAATGATTTAATAAATCAACACCATTTTTCTCGATATCTTCACTGTCAATAAAGTCTATTTTAACTTTGGTTTTTTTATGAATTCCACCATGAAATAACGCTTCATTAATTGATTTATAAGCATCAGATAATCCGACATACTTACCTACCATACCAATGGTAACTTCACCTTTAGGATTTTTTTCAGCTTCAACAACACAATCCCATTCACTTAAATCAGCTGACTTAACTGGTAATTCTAATTGACCAACAACACAAACATCTAAGCCTTGATCATGAAAGTTACGTGGAATTTCATAAATACTCTCAACATCCATTGCAGCAAAGACATTACTCATCGGCACATTAGTAAATAAAGCAAGTTTTTGTCGTTCTGAATCAGAAAACGGCACTTCACAGCGACAAACTAAAACATCTGGTTGTATACCAATCGAGCGTAATTCTTTAACTGAATGCTGCGTTGGTTTTGTTTTCATTTCACCCGCTGCTTTAATATAAGGTAATAAAGTTAAATGTAAAAATAATGCGCGTTGCCTTCCAAGCTCTACACCTAATTGTCGAATTGCTTCTAAAAATGGTAGTGACTCAATATCACCTACTGTTCCACCAATTTCAACAATGGCAACATCAACATGATCAGCACCATCAATAATTTTTTGCTTTATCGTATCTGTAATATGAGGAATTACTTGTACTGTACCACCTAAGTACTCACCTTTACGCTCTTTTCGTATAACTTCTTGATAAACTTGGCCAGTTGTAAAGTTATTTTTCTTAGTCATTTTACCACGGACAAATCGCTCATAATGACCAAGATCAAGATCAGTTTCAGCACCGTCTTCTGTTACATAAACTTCACCATGCTGATATGGACTCATAGTACCTGGATCTACATTAATATAAGGGTCTAATTTCATAATCGTTACACTAAGGCCACGAGACTCTAATAAAGTCGCTAATGCTGCAGCTGTTATGCCTTTGCCTAGAGATGATACAACACCACCAGTGACGAAAATAAAACGTGTTTTTGAGTTTAATTGCATTGATATTTCCTCCGATTATCAACGCTGATACAGACTATCAGATAATATAGGTTACTACCAGAGATAAATGTAAAAAAGTTTACCTACAATAATATTAGGAATTCAATATATTAGATGAATTACGTATTGAAACTTCATTATATAAACTTTGCTCAAGATTAATTAATTGTGGTTGAACTAGCTCATTATTACTGTCAGGCTTGACATTCAATCCATTTGATGGCGCCTGATCAATTATTTGATGTATCTTGGTATTTCTTGTCAAATCTCTTGGTATTTCTCTATGTATATTTATCGCTTCTATATCTGCTCCACACTCAATTAAAAATTCAACCATTTTAACATTTTGCTTTAAGGCGGCTATATGTAATGGGGCATTGTTACTTAAAGCATTTGGTTGGTTAATAATATTATGATCCTTTTCATATAACGCCTTCACCACCGGCAAATGCCCATTTATAGCAGCTAAATGAATAGGCCCTTGTCCCCCATCACCTAAAGCATCAATATCTGCCCCATAATATGACAAGATTCCTACCATTCTGACGCTGCCTTTTTCTGCTGCTTTATGTAGTAAAGTATTATGATCTAAATCACGAATATTAACTAACTCTGGATCAGATTTTAATATTTGTGAAACTTTATCTATATCATCATCATCAACTGCCCAAAATAAATTTGCTGCATTATCTGTTTTTATTCTTTTTTGAGGATTTGAAGACTCTGTAGCAATTTTTCGTTTTCCCATTAATTAATATTCCTTTATTAATTATTTTTTAAAAAAATTTTAAAGATAGCTTTCTATTATACCACCAATAAATTCAATGCAAAAACAACTGCATCTTCTCTTGATTTACCATCAGCACTAGGATAATACCCATTTCTAACATTCAACATTTCAAAGTCATTTAGTTTATATAACTCTATAGCTCGATTATTTGATAAGCGTACTTCTAAAAAAAGTTTTTCTGCTTTATTTTTTTTTGCTTGTTTAATTAAAAATGATAATAATTCACGACCATAACCATAACCTTGTAACTTAGGCTCTATACAAATACTTAATAATTCAGCTTCATCCAAAATAATTGATAAAATACCAAAGCCAATTAGCTTTTCATCTTTAAACATGCCCCAAGCTCGTGTATGTGCTGCTAAAATACTATCTCGCATCATCGTCATCGACCAAGGTGGGTTATAAGTTTTGCGCTCGATCGCCATCATTGTACTCAACTGATCAAGACCGAGTGATAGAAACTGAGTTTCTGAAGACATCTAACATCACCTGTTTTTTTATTTGTGGCTTTTGTAACATTGATTCAAACATTGTGCTGTTTATCTTAATCACACTAGCTGTATCCTGGCAAGTACTTTGTGTGAAATTTATTACTAAATTTCCTGCGTAATTTAATTGTTTTTCTACGTTTTCTAAATCTTTTGCTAAATAAATGATTTTTGATTTACGTTGGTTGAACATCGAATTTAAAAACCAAAACATTAAATGTTTGATTTTTTTATTGTTTTCCCAAGATTTTGGACATAAACATAAAATATCAATTAACGACTTATTTTCAAATGTTTGATCAGGTGCATAATAAAGCATTACATCTTTTTTTAAATGCCAACAGTCAAGTCCTAATGCCCTTAAATATTCCTCTTTCAACATGACTGTTACTCCAAAATCAATCTCATTTTAAACAAAAAATAGTCTCTTATTCTTTAATAGTAATCAATTGATTAATAACACACAAGACTGAATTTCTATTTCAATTTATACTAAAACAGATATAATTAAACACATAAACATTTGATAAATAAAGTGATTCATAGACAGGCTTTGCTTTAGCATTAAATTAGCTTATTATAAATAGCTTATAAATAATCAATGAGGTATTAGAATTCCATGTGGAATCTTTTTAGAACAAAACGATTTTTGCCTTTATTTATTGTCCAATTTTTAGAAGCACTTAATGATAATTTACTAAAATATGCATTTATTATCCTAATTACTTATACACTGAATTATGAAACATCCACTGTTAATGCTATCAATGCAATTGCTGGTGGTATTTTCATACTTCCTTACTTTATTCTTTCTGCTTTTTCAGGTCAGCTAGCTGACAAATATAATAAAGCAACACTAATTCGGTGGATCAAAGTATTTGAAATTGCTGCTATGAGCATCGGTGGGTTTGGTTTTTACTTTCAAAGTACGCCTATTTTATTATTTACCTTATTCTTATTAGGTACTCACTCTACTTTGTTTGGACCAATTAAGTACTCCATCTTACCGCAACATTTAAAAGATAAAGAATTAGTTGCAGGTAATGCATTAATTGAAGGGGGTACTTTTGTTGCGATTTTAACTGGTACTATGCTAGGTAGTCAGTTATTTCCACTTCATTTTGGCCCAGAAATTGTTACAACACTTGGAATTGTATTAGCTGTAATTGGCCTTATGACTGCCTTTAAAATTCCACCAGCCCTCCCAGCTGATAAAGAGATTCAATTAAACCCAAATATTTTTGCTTCAACTTATCAAATTATCAAACGAACTAAATCAAATCGCCGTGTATTTATGGCAATTTTAGGTATTTCTTGGTTTTGGTTGGTTGCAGCATGTTACATGACATTATTTCCTGCATTTGTTAAAGATATTTTAGGTGGAACGCCAACTGTTTTTAACTTTTTCATTATATTATTTTCAATTGGTATTGCAGTTGGTGCATTGATTAGTAATCGAATTCAGCGTGGAGAAATTAGTGCGCGCTATGTTCCTTTAGCTGCACTCTTAATGAGTTCATTTATGCTATTACTCTATTTTGCTAGCCATATTTATACCATAACGCATCCAAACTTAACGACAGATCATCTAAATTTAAGTGAATTCTTATCATCAGGTACTGCATGGTTTGTATTTTTAATGACCTTTTTCATTTCCATTACTGGCGGTATTTATACCGTACCTTTATATGCAATGATTCAGCATTTAAGTAATGAAAAAGAATGCTCACGTACCATTGCTGCAAACAATATTATAAACGCACTTTTTATGGTGATTATGTCTGTTTTTGTGGCAATCTGGATGCAAGTATTTCAAATGTCAATTGGAAGCATCTTTTTAATACTCGCAATCCTAAATTTCTTTGTCAGTATCTACATTTGTCGACTACTACCTGAAGATTTATTTAAATCCCTAGCAGAGCGATTATTAAAATTTTTCTATCGTGTTGAAGTTAAAGGTATTGATCATTATAAAGAAGTAGATGATCGGGCATTAATTATTGCTAATCATACTTCATTTTTAGATGCATTATTACTGGCTGTATTCTTACCACAAAAGCCTATTTTTGCTATTAACACTTTCATTGCTGAACGTTGGTGGGTGAAAATTTTCTTACCCCTAGTTGACGCTTACCCGATGGACCCAACAAACCCAATGAACCTTAAAGGTTTAATTAATGAAATTAAAAAAGGTAAGCATTGTGTTATATTTCCAGAAGGTCGCTTAACAATGACGGGCGCTTTGATGAAAGTTTATCAAGGTCCTGGTGTTGTAGCTGACAAAGCGCAAGCACCTATTTTGCCAATTCGAATTGATGGCGCAATGTATACACCATTTACACGCCTAAAAGGTAAAGTAAAAATACGCCTTTTCCCTAAGATTACTTTACATATTTTACCACCAAGAGAATTTAAACTAAGTGATCAATTATCCCTACGAGAAAAACGTAAAATTGCTAGTCAAGAGTTATATGACTTAATGACAGATATGATGTTTGAATCAAGTCAAAGTCATAAACCACTAATTCAAGCATTATTTGACGCTAAGAAAACACATGGGGCTAGTACTAAAATAGCTGAAGATATTAAGCGTCACCCAATTAGTTATCGTCAAATACTTAAAAAATCATTAATTCTTGGCGCGCATATTAAATCATTTAGTAGTAGGCAAAAAAATATTGCCCTACTACTACCAAATATAAATGCAACCATTGTCAGCTTTTTTGCAACGCAAGCTGCACAATGTACGCCAATTATGCTGAACTTTTCTAGTGGTGTTAAAAATATACTAAGTGCTTGTCAAACTGCAAAAGCAAAAAATTTAATCACATCAAAAGCATTTATTGAGCAAGCTGAGCTTACTGAAATAGTTGAAGCACTCAAAAAAACAGGCATAATGATTCATTATCTTGAAAATATACCTGAAATACTAACTAACTGGGAAAAAGTAAAAGGTTTATTAAGCTATTATTTTTCAAGTATCTTTTTAAAACTCTATAAACGTCGTGTTAAACCAGATTCAAGTGCTATTATACTTTTCACATCTGGTTCAGAAGGCACACCAAAAGGTGTTGTTTTAAGCCACAAGAATCTACAAGCTAATCGTTATCAGTTAACAGCTAAAATAGATTTTAATAAAAGTGATCGTATCTTTAATGCATTACCATTATTTCACTCATTTGGCTTAACTGTTGGTACACTTATACCTATTTTCTCTGGAGTTCCGGTCTTTTTCTACCCATCACCACTACATTTTAAAATTGTTCCTGAATTAGTCTATGATACCAATTCAACCATTCTATTAGGCACTGATACTTTCTTAAATGGTTATGCACAACATGCACACCCATATGATTTTTATAATGTGCGTTATATTTTTGCTGGCGCTGAAAAATTAAAAGATGATACACGTAAACTCTATATTGAAAAATTTGGCTTACGTATCTTTGAAGGCTATGGTGCAACAGAAACAGCACCTGCACTTTCAATGAACACGCCAATGGAAAATAAAATAGGCTCTGTTGGCAAATTATTGCCTTTAATTCAATCAAAACTTAAACCGATTGAGGGCATTGATCAAGGTGGTAGACTTTGGGTAAAAGGGCCAAATATTATGACAGGCTATATGCTTTTTAATGAACCCGGTGTTTTACAACCTCTAAAAGATCACTGGTATGATACAGGTGATATTGTCACTATCGATGAACAAGGCTATGTTTTTATACTTGGTCGAGCCAAACGGTTTGCTAAAATAGCCGGTGAAATGATTTCATTAACTCAAATTGAAAATGAACTGACGAATCTATGGCCTAATTATTTACATGCGATTATCAATCTCCCGGATGAGAAAAAAGGTGAACGCTTAGTGCTTGTAACAAATTACCCTAATGCCGAACGTAATCAAATTAGAGAGCATTTTAAATCTATAGGCTTAAGTGAATTAGGTATTCCAAAAGAAATTATTATTCAAGATAATATACCACTATTAGGTACTGGAAAAATTAATTATGTTGAGATTCAAGACCAGCTGAAGCGCCAAAACTAATTTCTTGTTGAAGCCTGAATCTTGAAAATAAATAGTGACTCTTTTTTGAACTTTTTTGCTTTACGGTATTATCGCAATTATTAGACTTTACTTGATTAATTTTAGTTTTATAACTTTCTCTATCTGCATAAGTTTGGCCTTCACTATCCAATGCAAAAAATACGCTATTAGATTGATTATCAGCTTGATTGATCTCATATAAAAAATTAATGCATGTGTTTCTTTGTATTGTTCTAGCCAATTTTTAATATCTTTTTCAGCTGAGTTATACTTGATATTTCCTTGACTAAAATAACCCCCGATAGGACCAACATGCAATAAAATTTTCACATGACTATTATTTTTTGCAGTATCAAGCATTTGAGTAAATGCACAAGCAAAATAACTTTGATCAAATGACTTTAGAGATCTACTAATCTTAGGATCAAGTAATTGCTCTCTTTGATCAAAACTGAATTTTTTTATAATTTTGCAATAATTTTTCTATTTCACCTAAATTAGATGAATAGTGCTCACTAATTGAGTGACATATCGAAATTTGATCCAATTTATTACTTTCATTATAAACTAACACTCCAATGCCTAAACAATCACTAATGCCATCTGTATGTAAAATAGTAAAATTACCATTACACTTAGTATTAGATACCACCCTATGGCAATTTGGTGCTCCTCTACATTGATCATCTGTATTTGTAATTATTTTCATTAAACAACCCCGCATATATGAATCTTTGCTTCATGTATTATATGATATAAAAATAAACGTCAACCTCAAAATTAAAATTACCTAATTACCAACATAAACAGCTTGAGTAAACTTATCGTAAACTATAAAATAACAATAAGTTAATTACTCAAGGACGAAACATTGACTACATGTAAAATCTTATCGATTGATGGTGGTGGCATTCGCGGTATTATTCCAGCGGTTATTTTAAAATGTATCGAAGATGAAATAAATACACCGATTTATGAAAAATACGATATCGGTGCTGGTAGTTCTGCAGGCGCATTAATTATGCTGCAATTAAATGGATTAAAACTATCTGCAACAAGCATTTTATCAAATTTTACTGATCATAATATGATTGGGCAAATGTTCCATAAACGCCTTTTTAGATTTTTTTCAGTATTTTATGGCCCCATTTATGATGGTACTTCAAAGTCTAAAATGATTGAATCTATTTTAAGTATTGATAGAAAGTTTATTAGTATTGAAAAACCGACATTAATTACCGCTTATGATTTAACCAATAAACAATCTGTCGTTTTTAAAAGTACCGGTGGTAGTGACTCAGAAAGAAATGCAACCATTGCCCAAGTTGCTGATGCATCCAGTGCAGCACCAACTTACTTTCCTCCTGTTAAAGTTGGTAATGACTGGCTAGTAGATGGTGGTATTGCAGCAAATGATCCATGTATGTGTGCATTAAGCTATGCTTTAAAATTAGGCCATTCACTTGAAAATATTAAAATTTTATCACTGGGAACAGGTCTTTCAAAAAAACAGTCTAATATACGGAAAAAACATGTTCAAGACTCTGATCATTGGGGAAAGTTAAGTTGGCTTAAACATGGTATTATTGATGATTTGATGCGTGGTAATACAACGATTAGTGAATATCAATGCCGTACATTATTAGGTAATAACCACTTACGTATTAACCCTGATATTGAAACTGCAGACCCTGCTATGGATAATATTACAGAAGATAATATTAAAAATTTAATTGATGTTGGTATTAAAGCCTATAGCCAATATCGAGAACAAATTATTGGTTTTTTATCTTAGTTACATATAGCTATAATCATCGTATAATTAGTTTTTTTATTTATTTAGAAAATTGAGACTTTACTATGAGTGATAAACCAAATCGTATTTTTATTATTGGGCATTCCGGCGCTGGTAAAGGCGTACTTGCTCAAGCTGTTGCTGAAAAATTAAACTGGAAATTTATTGATGCAGATTTTTCATTAGAACCCTCCATTGGCCAGTCTATGACTGATACTTTATCAGAGTCTGGAAAAAGTGCATTTCAACAAACTTTATCCAATATTTTAAAATATCAAACGACATTAGATAACATCGTTGTAACAACGGATGATAGTCTTATTGAGTTAGCTGAAAATCGCGCAATTTTAAAATCCGAATTTAGCGTATTTCTTCAAGTCAGTTTATCTGTTCAACTTGATCGAATTGCTCATAACCGACCTTTATTGCCGAACAAACAATATAGTGATTTTTTATATAACTTTCGCACCAAAAGAGATCATCTCTACAATGAAGTTCAAAGTTATGCCTTAAGCTCTGATGATGGTGATATAGACCAACATGCCCAAGCTATCATTAAAGCATTTAATGCTAAAAATAATTAACTTGGATTAAAAGCAGATTTTGTTTCATATAATTTCGGGTATATATCTGTTGGTTTAGTTGTATCTACTGTTTTTTTAATAATCTCTTTATCAATATCATGTGATAGAAATAAAAGACTTGCATCATGCGGTAATTTTCTTTTAAAAAGTTTATCTGAAGCTTCTTTAAAATCCTTACAATCATCAACCTCAAAGTTTTGACTAAATTCTATATATTCAGATACTTTAAAAGCATATTTATCATCAAAATATCTACCCACATGTTGTGTTAAACCTTCTATATTTTTATCACTTGCCCATGGATCAACTGCTATTATCCATGATGTAATAGGTTTCTTTACTGTTGTTAATCTTAGTGTACAAAAGGCATGTGGTGCTTTATTATCCATTGCTTGCTCAATTTCACTGATTTGAACATTGGTCTTTTTTTCTATTTCATTTTGTAAAGATCTGATAAAGTATTCAGAAATGATACTGAAGTGATCACAATTACCGCCCCCTTTAAAAAAAGCTGTTGCTGCACTATATAAATTAATATCTGCTAATTTAGTACCATGAATTGGAATTTCATCATTACGCATTTTTTTCTCCAAAAGATCACCAAACTCATAGGCTTGGAATGAACGAATTGAATGAATAAGCTCTGATTGTATTTTATTTCCAGGAGACATTTGCTTGCGAATTTTATAAGCTATGTTATTAATTTCATATATAGCATACGCTAAGTCTTTTTCTCTATTTAGCTTACTAACTTGATTATCAGTAACATCATGTGACATTATTCCGTTCTCCCCTATAATAAATCTCTAATATTATGGACTTTAAAATAAACAATTAAAATAAAAGCAATAATAATAATTTATATAGGCTATCAGTTATTCTGATTGTACATCTAATTTAGCTAATGTTATGCTTCAGTCTTATGCTATCTTTTCCTTAATATTAAGTGATACAGTCATGAAAGAAAAACAACAAGAAAATCCATCTTCAACCCCAAGCCAGCTACCACTATTAACCTTAATTTTATTAATTTCAATTGCATCAGTTGGTAGTGTTTTACCTTCTGCAGCTTTACCTGCTATTGCTAAACATTTCAATATCAGCCTAAGTTACAGCGAATTAGTTATTACTATCTTTGTTTTAGGTTATGCTATCAGCCAACTCCCTTATGGTGCATTAGCCAATCGTTATGGTAGAAAAAATTCACTTTATATTGGCCTTATTATCGCATTAATAGGTGGTATTATTTCATCTATTTTTGATAATTTTACAACCGTTATTATTGGCAGATTGATTATGGCTTTAGGTTGTGGTGCAGGATTAACATTAACATTTACAATGATTGGTGATGTCTATCAAAGTACAACTGCAAGAAGAGTAACAGCTTATGCAACAAGCTCTTTTGCTATTATGCCAGGTATTGGTATTTTTATCGGTAGTCAATTAACGACTTATTTTAACTGGCAGAGTAATTTTATATTCTTAACTTTGTATACATTATTAGTCTTAGTCTTGACGTATTTTTTACCTGAGACAAAACCAAGACACATACCAAAAGCATCATTAAAAGAAATTCTAAATCGCTACCGTATCGAATTAGGTAAATCCAATGTTTATCGTTATGGCCTAATTTGGGGATTAACTGTATCAATTATTTATATTATGGCAGCAACGGCTTCTATTATAAGTATCCATGAGATAGGACTATCTAGTACTGCATTTGGTATTGATTATTTAGTCATTATGTTTGGCTATTTTATTGGCAACTTATTGACTGCTAAATTAAACCATCGCTTAAAAGCATCCTATATTATGTTTTTAGGTACAGTGATCGCTTTAATTAGCTCGTTTTTCTTAATGCTATTTCCTTTATTTAAAACACCTGACCCTTATGCATTTTTTATCCCATCAATTATTATGTTTGTTGGACTGCCAATGATTTTTTCAACCGCAGGTGCTTTAGCTGTTCAAAATTCAGATGATAAACCAACTGCATCTTCTTTAACGACATTTATCGCTATGACAATTGGATTTATTGCTTCAACCTCTGTTGGATTTATCCACCAGGAATTATATTTTAAAGTACCTTTAGTAATGCTAATCATTAGTATCTTAGTACTTTTAGTTGTGCTTTATGAAGTAATACGTGAATTAAATTCAAACTGATAGTTGCCTCTAGTTTATTAACTGCTATTACTTAAATATAAGTTTATTCTTTTATATGAGGGTAATATGAAATATATCATTTCAAGTATATTAGCTGGCTTATTATCTATTAACAGCTTTGCTAGCGCGCCTAAAGGTTCTGGAATTCCAATTTATGATTTATCATCTGACTTAGTATGTAGCTCAACTAATAAGTGTCAATCAGCCAATTGGTATAAAAATATTTTACAACAACATGCCAGTAGTACTAATTTAAAGTATATTTATCCTAATTATCCTTATATTAATTATTTTGTAAATGTCGATCCAACTCAATATAAAGACCAAATGAATGATATGGTTGATAATAACTGTAGCCAAACTTCTCCTGTATTTATCTCTTACAATGTTTATCCTCAAGGCTCAAGTCAATGCACTGCAACAGGTCAAGCTGCCAATAATGCTTATAATTTATCAAAACAATTTAATGTATTACCTACATTTTCATTTAACACTGTATTAGTTGATTATGCTAATCAATGTTATGATAAGTCTGGTCAGTTTAATGCCAATAACTGTTATATACCATGTAATACCAAAAACACTAATCCACTATTCAATCAAGATAAATTACCTGCCGAATGTGTTTATGATCCAAACGATCCAGCGTATGATAAAATGCATATTACAAATGCTACTACACTTAACAAACTGATCTATCAAACTGGTCAATTAGTCGGCATGATTATTACAAATGATACAAGTGCTGATGGTGCATCATTTGATATAGAAGGCCCTCCTTTTATTTCTACTCTAGCTGAACAGTTTTATAGCGGGCTAATTGATCAAATTAATAATAAATTCATTGGTATATGGCGTGGGGTTAATATTTTTGGTCGTGATCAACAAGATTTTACGACCTTAGAGAAAATTGCTAATAATAATGGTTTTATCATCCTATCAATGTATGACATCGGCCCAACTGATGCAGTAACCGTAATTCCAGATAAAGGCATACAGCTAAGCTATAACCACAGTGGTGGACTAGAAGTAGCAAACCCAGCTAACTGGTATGCTGGAAACCCAGTTTCATCCATTACGCCAATACTTCAGCCAGGTCAAGGTGGCTTTAGTAATTACAGTAATTTTGAAATTACATTATTTGGTGTGCCAGTCTATTGGAATAATGTCACCGTACTTGATTGCCATCCAAAAGAGTTAATGATGAGTAAAAATGCCCAACAAAAATATACCTGGATGACTGGCTTTAATGGCTGCACTGGTAGTGTTTCTTTTATGCAACGATTTGCTTTGAATAATCAACTTAATATCCCCTTTCAAGTTGGCATTCCCGCTGTTTCATCTACAACTGAGTGGGTTAATGCAATTGCTTGGGGAATGGAAGAAAAGCTAAACCAATTAGAACTACATACATCTTTTGCAGGTTCAACTTGGATAACAAGCCAAGTTTGTCCTAAGAATATGAACATCAATGGTGTTCAATGCCAACAGTTTTCATTTAAAAAAGATTATCAATCTACAAATAACAGCCAAGCTGATTTTTTAAGTTCAGGATATGATGGTGCTTTAAACATCCTATCAAATTACTTAAAAGGTACGCAAACATCCAAACACAGTCCAAGTTTTAAGCAAAACCAAACGACCCAAGCAACACTTAAATTACTACAACAATATATGAGAAAAAACTTCATGGGTCTATATATCTATGGATTAAAGCCATCTGACTTTGATAAAACAAACTGCGAATATCAAATCAATAATAGAGGTGCGAGTATTTGCTTTGCGAACTATCCAAATAATAATTTAAACAATCAAATTCCTGATGATGTATGGGCTGTAATTAAGTCATTTACTGAAAATGCACTTTAAATTATTCGGCCACACATTTATGAACAGCCTTACTTGACTGCCATTTACCATATTTATAAAAATTTTTAATTTGATTATAATAAAAGTCGAAGTCTACTAACTCTTTCGTAACCCAATGGTTATTATAGTAAGTATCATTATACAAATCACCTGAATCACAACATAGCGTTACAATTGATCCTTCTTTACTAGAGCAATACATTTCATACGCTAATAAAAATGCACTATATATATTTGTTCCAGTGGACCCACCAACTTTTAAGCCCAAAACTTCTTTAATAAAATGTATAGCAGCAATACTCGCCGCATCTGGGACTTTAATCATTTTATCTATAAAAGCCGAATTAAAAGAAGGTGAAATTTGCCTCCTACCAATTCCTTCAATTCTAGAAATTTGACTTGTAGTAAAATTTTTAGAATTGGTAAGATATCCTTGATAGTAAGCAGAAAACTCTGAATCTACAATACAAAGTTTTGTAGATATTGAATTTTTTAATATACATTCGGTTAATGATTGAGCGGTTCCTCCTGTACCCACTCCACAAATAAACCAATTTGGAATTGGATTATCTTCTGATTTCATCTGATCTAATATTTCATCACCAAAATTATCTGAATAAGAAATACCAAATACTTGTTTAGCTGACTCAAATTGATTCATAAAATAGCCATCAGTTATCTCTTCTGCAAGAGCTTCTGCAACAGCAACGTCATTTTGTTCTTTCTCAATTAAATAGCATCTTCCTTTGTACTTTTTAATTCGATCAATCTTTTGTTTAGATGTAGATTTAACCATTACAGCAATATATGGTAAATCTAATAATTTTGCGAAATAAGCCTCAGATATTGCTGTATTTCCAGAAGATGCATCTATAACCGTAGAGTTTTTTGTCAGCTTACCTTGAAGAACTGCATGAGCAAAAAGAGATTTAGCAAGACGATATTTTAAACTACCTGTTGTATTACTTGATTCATCTTTTAAATAAATTTTCACTTTTGAGGTAAAAGGTAAATCAATTTTAATTAAATTTGTTTCTAAATTTTTCTGTGAATCTTCGCTAAGTTTATATAAAGAATTTCTAGCCCAATTAATATCATTTATCATTACTTTTTATCTCAACATTCATTACTATTTATTGATTTTTCCGCTTTTTCTTCTTCTATTCCTTTCTGATAGTCATATAATAAATAAAGACTTGTATCTTTTACTGTTTGAAAATCGCTTAACGTTGTTTTTTCATTAGATTCAAGAAACATCTCACATGCTTGTACCCATACATCACCTACCAATTTAATATTGCAACCCCCTGATTTCCTATGATGTGTATCAGATGAGCGCTTTAAATAAGTATTATATGCCTTATTTCTATTTTCATAGGAATCAAACTCAAGATAAAAGCCCCTATCATGGCTTTTATCATTGCTTTTAATTCTTGTCATTTTCTCAAATCCATCTGATTGTATCAAATATTTAAGTAAACAATCTTTTTGAGATAATAAATATAATTCTTGGTAACCAAAATTATTGTTTTTCATTAGTTTTATTTGTTTCTTTTATTAAAAAGATTAATATAAAACATTTAGTTGTGCAATACAATAATAATATCACAATGCTTTTTGCATCATTTCTGATGCAGCCATAACTAAAGGAGATATAATAAACTGCGCACCTAAGCTTTTTGCTTTTCTTATATTTGACTTCTGGTTAATACGTGTAATTACCTTAACATCATTGATGTTTTTTTCTTTTGATAATTCAGCCACTGTTAACAATGCCAAAATATTATCTGCGTCTTTTTCATAAGCTAAGATAACTGACCGTGCTTTATCAATATTTGCTTTTTCTAATATGACCTCATTGGAAGCATTTCCCTTTACAACAAATTGGTCTAGCTCCTGTAATAAAGGATCATGCGTATTATCTTCAACAATCAAAAATGGCGTTTCATTTTTTTGACACTGATTAATAATAATTTGTGTTAATGTATTATAACCACAAATAATAACATGATTTTTCATATATTTTTTCCCTTTATTCAGTGTCTTAAATAAATCTTGAATACGATCAGATAAAGCACCAATTACATAGGTTAGAATCGTTGCAAAAGCACCCAAACCAACAAATATCATCGACACAACAAATAATTTTGCATTTTGTGTTACTGGCGTTATATCACCATAGCCAACTGTACTAAATGTTTCAATAGTAAAATAAAGTGCATCAGTTAATGATTTTAAATCATTAAATTCATCCTTTAACATATAGCTACCAATTACACCATACAATAAAGCTAATACGAATGACACAATGACAATAAATTGAGAATAACTGAGTGTAAATAACTTTGTTTGCTGATCAAAGATTTGATAACAAGCAACTAAAGCTAGCATCTCAATTAAATAAAACCAAGTCAATAAATTACTACATCCATGAATCATAAAGCTATTGCTTAAAAGTATAAATAGCATTAATAATGCTAATGCCCAAAAAAAGCGTAGCCTTCTATAAATGCCTCTACCGGTTAAAAGCAATAAATAGCCAAATACAATTAAAACCGCCACATTAAACTTTAGCGGTGTACTCATTGTAATAAATTGTGCAATAAATTCGGCATGCGGTAATGATAAAACATCTCTAAAATAAGGATAGGTTCCTAAAAGAATTGACATTAAGCCATTTATAACTAATAAAAATGAAAAGAATAAAGGAATGTAACGAAGTTTTATTTTGTCATTTTTAATTAAACTTAACAGCATGTTTTATCTTTATTTAATCAGTTTACCTAACTATAAATTATATACGAAATAGTAAAATTTGTTAGTTTATAACTATTGATATATTTTATGCTAAACTATCCGATATGATTTCAAGCAAATGCATTTTTTACCAACTTTTCTAAAAAAATCTCACACTACGAAACTGTTTTATTTTAGAAAAGAAACATTCAATTAAATACCTTTCTTTATAAATATGCTTATCAAATTGATGAGGTATAATGGCATTGGATCTTGATGGTATAACAACTTCACAATGATTATCGTTTAACATTTTCTTCATTTTATTTGAATAATAAACTTTATCAGCAAGAGCAGTTGTATGTTTAACATACTTTAACAGTTGGTAAGCTACTAGCATATCATGTTCTTTGCCTTCAGTTAACCTAAATATAATAGGGTTACCTAATGCATCAGCAACAGCGTGAATTCGAGTAGTAAAACCACCAACACTTCTGCCTAAAGCATATGACTTATTACCATTAAGTATTTGACCAGAAGCACAAGCATGTGCCCTAACAATAGTAGCATCAATCATAAGCTCTTGGAAATCAATGACCTTAGCTTGTTGGGTGACTGCACTTACAATATCTACTAAAAACGGTGGGACATTGAAGCTTATCATAGATCTCTGAAACAAAATACCTCTTTAACGAAATCACCAACGAGTACTCAAAAAACACAAATAAATCATATTGGTTTAAGTTTGATTGCATATTCGAGACTTAAAAGTTTAAAAACACTTCAAAAAAATAATCATTATGCTATCAAAAGGAAATTATTAATTGCTGCTAATCAGGCCAACTATAAAGCTTATTTGGATATGAAATTAGAATATGAAAAATAAAAAAGTGCGTAACTCCAGTTATCACTGAAATCTTGACGTCTAAATATAATATTTAATTCCTTTGAATGCCTGGATAATGTGGTGTAATTAGGTGCTTTCAACTTCAAACCCATTTGAGAGAGTGAGCCTTTAATAAATCCTTGTGTTTAACGAAATGGGATTCTAAAGAAATAGCATATGGTTAGAATAAACTCAATAATTTAATCACTATAAGTATTAGAACGGCCTGATTTTGGATCTAAATCATCTGTAGCATACCACCAGATACTTATATCAGCAGAAAATTGTAAAAAAATATTTCCCGCATCAATTTTAGATTAATTATATGATGAACAGTTTTTAGGTTTATACTGCTTCTTTTCCATAACTGCTTAACACTTAAATGAAAAAAAGTATGAATAAAGAATAATAAGAGTGTCAATATCTTAATTATGCAACAAGCCCCATTAATATCTAAAGGTAAGGTAAATTGGGCCATTTTTACAAAATTTTTATTTTTTATGACACCATTGTAACCCTTATCTCTCCTATATCCCAAACCCACAAAAACTGGAAAAGAGCCTATATTTATTTGAAATTATCCAAATAATCTCAGTAAATATTTTTTCATCTTCTCCACTTGATAGCGGGAAGTTATTTCTTTAGTTTTAGCATCTAACTGCTTATCAAGCTTGGAATTTTTATCATTTGAAAATATAGATTCTTTTAAAGCTGCTAAATATCCAGAATTAATAACTGAAACCGAACCTAGTTTAGTGATATTTTTTTCCATTTCTTGTTTGTTTGATGCTACTAAATCTCTAATAGAGTTTTCCAATTCATTTACCACAAGATTTTCATCAGTTTCTTCTTCAGATATATTGATTATAAAATATAATTCATATTGAAGTTGATCATCTTTATAAATTTTAATACTAGTTTGTACAGTATGCCCAACTTCTGCATTTGAGTTAGATTGAAACTCTAAACTTAGTATGCCATTATTATTTTTTTGATTAAAACTACCTTCTCCAGATATTACTGATGTATTTATTGTAACACCAGGGCTTGTAGAAATTGATAGTAAATTAATACTCTTACCTTTAGGAACATCTACAATATATGGATCACCAAATGATCTTTCAGCATCATAAACATTTCTTACATCTAAAGACAATAATAGTGGAAGTTCATACTCTAGATTAGCATTTTGATCTATTTTAAGATTTATTAAAAAATCACTATCTTGTTGGTTTATAAACATCCTATTGATACCATCATTAGGCTTATAAATTCGGTTATATACCTCTGAAATATGTGGATCATCTTGAGTACCAGTAATTGCAATTACCACATCCTGAGTATTCAATCCTCCTTGACTGTCTGTTGCAATAATTCTATAGATTAAAACTAAGTTCTCTCCTTCAGCTAAATAATTAAAAGCATCTATTCCAGTGTCAAAATCCCAATTAAATCGCATACTTGTTGCCGCATTATCTAATATAGGATTACGAATCAAACTAAACATTGCTAATAATTCTGCATTTGTCTGTCCATTTAAATTACCTATCACATTAACTATTGGATTTATAATCAAATTAACTTCATCTGATAAATCTAAATCAGTTATTGTTAATGTGCCTGAAATTGACAAGCTCAAATCAGTCTCTGTTAAGCTTTCAGCTGCTGAATCACCGGCTTCAATAGAGATAACTGGTGCATCGTTGGTGCCATTTATAGTAATCACTACATCTTGTGTATCGGTAGCACTTTCGCTATCTGTTACTGTTAAGCTATAGGTTAATACTAATGATTCACCTGCTGCTAAATAATCAAAGGCCTCTACCCCTGAGTCAAAGCTCCAAGTAAAGGTATCTTGCATTTCTGCACCATCAATAAAGTTACCTGTTGTTGCACTCATCATGCCTAAAAGAGTTACATTGGCAATGCCTGAAGTATCGCCTGACTCTACTACTGAAGTAACAGCAACTGAAACCGTATCGGTTAAATCAAGATCGGTTGTTGTTAACGTATCACTAACTGTTAAACCAGCATTACTCTCTGTTAAGCTTTCAGCTGCTGAATCACCGGCTTCAATAGAGATAACTGGTGCATCGTTGGTGCCATTTATAGTAATCACTACATCTTGTGTATCGGTAGCACTTTCGCTATCTGTTACTGTTAAGGTATAGGTTAATACTAATGATTCACCCGCTGCTAAATAATCAAAGGCCTCTAATCCTGAATCAAAGCTCCAAGTAAAGGTATCAACCGTTTCTGTACCATCAATAAAGTTACCTGTTGTTGCACTCATCATGCCTAAAAGAGTTACATTGGCAATGCCTGAAGTATCGCCTGACTCTACTACTGAAGTAACAGCAACTGAAACCGTATCGGTTAAATCAAGATCGGTTGTTGTTAACGTATCACTAACTGTTAAACCAGCATTACTCTCTGTTAAGCTTTCAGCTGCTGAATCACCGGCTTCAATAGAGATAACTGGTGCATCGTTGGTGCCATTTATAGTAATCACTACATCTTGTGTATCGGTAGCACTTTCGCTATCTGTTACTGTTAAGGTATAGGTTAATACTAATGATTCACCTGCTGCTAAATAATCAAAGGCCTCTACCCCGGAATCAAAGCTCCAAGTAAAGGTATCTTGCATTTCTGCACCATCAATAAAGTTACCTGTTGTTGCACTCATCATGCCTAAAAGAGTTGCATTGGCAATGCCGGATACATCACCACTTTCTACAACACTTGAAACTGCAACTGAAACTGTATCGGTTAAATCAAGATCGGTTGTTGTTAACGTATCACTAACTGTTAAGCCAGCATTACTCTCTGTTAAGCTTTCAGCTGCTGAATCACCGGCTTCAATAGAGATAACTGGTGCATCGTTGGTACCGTTAATGGTAATTACAACAGTTTGGGTATCAGTAGCGCCTGTTGGTGCATCTGTTACTGTTAGGGTATAGGTTAATACTAATGATTCACCCGCTGCTAAATAATCAAAGGCCTCTACCCCTGAGTCAAAGCTCCAACTAAAGGTATCAACCGTTTCTGTACCATCAATAAAGTTACCTGTTGTTGCACTCATCATGCCTAAAAGAGTTGCATTGGCGATGCCTGAAGTATTGCCTGATTCAATTACGCTACTAACTGCTACAGATACCGTATCGGTTAAATCAAGATCGGTTGTTGTTAACGTATCACTAACTGTTAAACCAGCATTACTCTCTGTTAAGCTTTCAGCTGCTGAATCACCGGCTTCAATAGAGATAACTGGTGCATCGTTGGTGCCATTTATAGTAATCACTACATCTTGTGTATCGGTAGCACTTTCGCTATCTGTTACTGTTAAGGTATAGGTTAATACTAATGACTCACCCTCTGCTAAATAATCAAAGGCCTCTACCCCTGAGTCAAAGCTCCAAGTAAAGGTATCAACCGTTTCTGCACCATCAATAAAGTTACCTGTTGTTGCATTCATCATGCCTAAAAGAGTTGCATTGGCAATGCCTGAAGTATTGCCTGACTCAACTACGCTACTAACTGCTACAGATACCGTATCGGTTAAATCAAGATCAGTTGTTGTTAAAGTATCACTAACTGTTAAACCAGCATTACTCTCTGTTAAGCTTTCAGCTGCTGAATCACCGGCTTCAATAGAGATAACTGGTGCATCGTTGGTGCCATTTATAGTAATCACTACATCTTGTGTATCGGTAGCACTTTCGCTATCTGTTACTGTTAAGGTATAGGTTAATACTAATGATTCACCTGCTGCTAAATAATCAAAGGCCTCACTACCTGAGTCAAAGCTCCAAGTAAAGGTATCAACCGTTTCTGTACCATCAATAAAGTTACCTGTTGTTGCACTCATCATGCCTAAAAGAGTTGCATTGGCAATGCCGGATACATCACCACTTTCTACAACACTTGAAACTGCAACTGAAACTGTATCGGTTAAATCAAGATCAGTTGTTGTTAAAGTATCACTAACTGTTAAACCAGCATTGCTCTCTGTTAAGCTTTCAGCTGCTGAATCACCGGCTTCAATAGAGATAACTGGTGCATCGTTGGTACCGTTAATGGTAATTACAACAGTTTGGGTATCAGTAGCGCCTGTTGGTGCATCTGTTACTGTTAGGGTATAGGTTAATACTAATGATTCACCCGCTGCTAAATAATCAAAGGCCTCTACCCCTGAGTCAAAGCTCCAAGTAAAGGTATCAACCGTTTCTGTACCATCAATAAAGTTACCTGTTGTTGCACTCATCATGCCTAAAAGAGTTGCATTGGCAATGCCGGAAGTATTGCCTGACTCAACTACTGAAGTAACAGCAACTGAAACTGTATCGGTTAAATCAAGATCAGTTGTTGTTAAAGTATCACTAACTGTTAAACCAGCATTACTCTCTGTTAAGCTTTCAGCTGCTGAATCACCGGCTTCAATAGAGATAACTGGTGCATCGTTGGTACCGTTAATGGTAATTACAACAGTTTGGGTATCAGTAGCGCCTGTTGGTGCATCTGTTACTGTTAAGGTATAAGTTAATACTAATGACTCACCCGCTGCTAAATAATCAAAGGCCTCTACCCCTGAGTCAAAGCTCCAAGTAAAGGTATCAACCGTTTCTGTACCATCAATAAAGTTACCTGTTGTTGCACTCATCATGCCTAAAAGAGTTGCATTGGCAATGCCTGAAGTATCGCCTGACTCAACTACTGAAGTAACAGCAACTGAAACTGTATCGGTTAAATCAAGATCGGTTGTTGTTAACGTATCACTAACTGTTAAACCAGCATTACTCTCTGTTAAGCTTTCAGCTGCTGAATCACCGGCTTCAATAGAGATAACTGGTGCATCGTTGGTGCCATTTATAGTAATCACTACATCTTGTGTATCGGTAGCACTTTCGCTATCTGTTACTGTTAAGGTATAGGTTAATACTAATGATTCACCTGCTGCTAAATAATCAAAGGCCTCTACCCCGGAATCAAAGCTCCAAGTAAAGGTATCAACCGTTTCTGTACCATCAATAAAGTTACCTGTTGTTGCACTCATCATGCCTAAAAGAGTTGCATTGGCAATGCCTGAAGTATCGCCTGACTCAACTACTGAAGTAACAGCAACTGAAACTGTATCGGTTAAATCAAGATCGGTTGTTGTTAACGTATCACTAACTGTTAAACCAGCATTACTCTCTGTTAAGCTTTCAGCTGCTGAATCACCGGCTTCAATAGAGATAACTGGTGCATCGTTGGTGCCATTTATAGTAATCACTACATCTTGTGTATCGGTAGCACTTTCGCTATCTGTTACTGTTAAGGTATAGGTTAATACTAATGATTCACCCGCTGCTAAATAATCAAAGGCCTCTAATCCTGAATCAAAGCTCCAAGTAAAGGTATCAACCGTTTCTGTACCATCAATAAAGTTACCTGTTGTTGCACTCATCATGCCTAAAAGAGTTGCATTGGCAATGCCGGATACATCACCACTTTCTACAACACTTGAAACTGCAACTGAAACTGTATCGGTTAAATCAAGATCAGTTGTTGTTAAAGTATCACTAACTGTTAAACCAGCATTGCTCTCTGTTAAGCTTTCAGCTGCTGAATCACCGGCTTCAATAGAGATAACTGGTGCATCGTTGGTACCGTTAATGGTAATTACAACAGTTTGGGTATCAGTAGCGCCTGTTGGTGCATCTGTTACTGTTAGGGTATAGGTTAATACTAATGATTCACCCGCTGCTAAATAATCAAAGGCCTCTAATCCTGAATCAAAGCTCCAAGTAAAGGTATCAACCGTTTCTGTACCATCAATAAAGTTACCTGTTGTTGCACTCATCATGCCTAAAAGAGTTGCATTGGCAATGCCTGAAGTATTGCCTGATTCTACTACTGAAGTAACAGCAACTGAAACCGTATCGGTTAAATCAAGATCGGTTGTTGTTAACGTATCACTAACTGTTAAACCAGCATTACTCTCTGTTAAGCTTTCAGCTGCTGAATCACCGGCTTCAATAGAGATAACTGGTGCATCGTTGGTGCCATTTATAGTAATCACTACATCTTGTGTATCGGTAGCACTTTCGCTATCTGTTACTGTTAAGGTATAAGTTAATACTAATGATTCACCCGCTGCTAAATAATCAAAGGCCTCTACCCCGGAATCAAAGCTCCAAGTAAAGGTATCAACCGTTTCTGTACCATCAATAAAGTTACCTGTTGTTGCACTCATCATGCCTAAAAGAGTTGCATTGGCAATGCCGGAAGTATTGCCTGACTCAACTACTGAAGTAACAGCAACTGAAACTGTATCGGTTAAATCAAGATCAGTTGTTGTTAACGTATCACTAACTGTTAAACCAGCATTACTCTCTGTTAAGCTTTCAGCTGCTGAATCACCGGCTTCAATAGAGATAACTGGTGCATCGTTGGTACCGTTAATGGTAATTACAACAGTTTGGGTATCAGTAGCGCCTGTTGGTGCATCTGTTACTGTTAAGGTATAAGTTAATACTAATGATTCACTCGCTGCTAAATAATCAAAGGCCTCTACCCCGGAATCAAAGCTCCAAGTAAAGGTATCAACCGTTTCTGTACCATCAATAAAGTTACCTGTTGTTGCACTCATCATGCCTAAAAGAGTTGCATTGGCAATGCCGGAAGTATTGCCTGACTCAACTACTGAAGTAACAGCAACTGAAACTGTATCGATTAAATCAAGATCAGTTGTTGTTAAAGTATCACTAACTGTTAAACCAGCATTGCTCTCTGTTAAGCTTTCAGCTGCTGAATCACCGGCTTCAATAGAGATAACTGGTGCATCGTTGGTACCGTTAATGGTAATTACAACAGTTTGGGTATCAGTAGCGCCTGTTGGTGCATCTGTTACTGTTAGGGTATAGGTTAATACTAATGATTCACCCGCTGCTAAATAATCAAAGGCCTCTACCCCTGAGTCAAAGCTCCAAGTAAAGGTATCAACCGTTTCTGTACCATCAATAAAGTTACCTGTTGTTGCACTCATCATGCCTAAAAGAGTTACATTGGCAATGCCGGATACATCACCACTTTCTACAACACTTGAAACTGCAACTGAAACTGTATCGGTTAAATCAAGATCAGTTGTTGTTAAAGTATCACTAACTGTTAAACCAGCATTGCTCTCTGTTAAGCTTTCAGCTGCTGAATCACCGGCTTCAATAGAGATAACTGGTGCATCGTTGGTACCGTTAATGGTAATTACAACAGTTTGGGTATCAGTAGCGCCTGTTGGTGCATCTGTTACTGTTAGGGTATAGGTTAATACTAATGATTCACCCGCTGCTAAATAATCAAAGGCCTCTACCCCGGAATCAAAGCTCCAAGTAAAGGTATCAACCGTTTCTGTACCATCAATAAAGTTACCTGTTGTTGCACTCATCATGCCTAAAAGAGTTGCATTGGCAATGCCTGAAGTATCGCCTGACTCAACTACTGAAGTAACAGCAACTGAAACTGTATCGGTTAAATCAAGATCAGTTGTTGTTAAAGTATCACTAACTGTTAAACCAGCATTACTCTCTGTTAAGCTTTCAGCTGCTGAATCACCGGCTTCAATAGAGATAACTGGTGCATCGTTGGTGCCATTTATAGTAATCACTACATCTTGTGTATCGGTAGCACTTTCGCTATCTGTTACTGTTAAGGTATAGGTTAATACTAATGATTCACCCGCTGCTAAATAATCAAAGGCCTCTAATCCTGAATCAAAGCTCCAAGTAAAGGTATCAACCGTTTCTGTACCATCAATAAAGTTACCTGTTGTTGCACTCATCATGCCTAAAAGAGTTGCATTGGCAATGCCGGAAGTATTGCCTGACTCAACTACTGAAGTAACAGCAACTGAAACTGTATCGATTAAATCAAGATCAGTTGTTGTTAAAGTATCACTAACTGTTAAACCAGCATTGCTCTCTGTTAAGCTTTCAGCTGCTGAATCACCGGCTTCAATAGAGATAACTGGTGCATCGTTGGTACCGTTAATGGTAATTACAACAGTTTGGGTATCAGTAGCGCCTGTTGGTGCATCTGTTACTGTTAGGGTATAGGTTAATACTAATGATTCACCCGCTGCTAAATAATCAAAGGCCTCTACCCCGGAATCAAAGCTCCAAGTAAAGGTATCTTCTGTTTCTGCACCATCAATAAAGTTACCTGTTGTTGCACTCATCATGCCTAAAAGAGTTACATTGGCAATGCCGGATACATCACCACTTTCTACAACACTTGAAACTGCAACTGAAACTGTATCGGTTAAATCAAGATCAGTTGTTGTTAAAGTATCACTAACTGTTAAACCAGCATTGCTCTCTGTTAAGCTTTCAGCTGCTGAATCACCGGCTTCAATAGAGATAACTGGTGCATCGTTGGTACCGTTAATGGTAATTACAACAGTTTGGGTATCAGTAGCGCCTGTTGGTGCATCTGTTACTGTTAGGGTATAGGTTAATACTAATGATTCACCCGCTGCTAAATAATCAAAGGCCTCTACCCCGGAATCAAAGCTCCAAGTAAAGGTATCAACCGTTTCTGTACCATCAATAAAGTTACCTGTTGTTGCACTCATCATGCCTAAAAGAGTTGCATTGGCAATGCCGGAAGTATTGCCTGACTCAACTACTGAAGTAACAGCAACTGAAACTGTATCGGTTAAATCAAGATCAGTTGTTGTTAACGTATCACTAACTGTTAAACCAGCATTACTCTCTGTTAAGCTTTCAGCTGCTGAATCACCGGCTTCAATAGAGATAACTGGTGCATCGTTGGTACCGTTAATGGTAATTACAACAGTTTGGGTATCAGTAGCGCCTGTTGGTGCATCTGTTACTGTTAAGGTATAAGTTAATACTAATGATTCACCCGCTGCTAAATAATCAAAGGCCTCTACCCCGGAATCAAAGCTCCAAGTAAAGGTATCAACCGTTTCTGTACCATCAATAAAGTTACCTGTTGTTGCACTCATCATGCCTAAAAGAGTTGCATTGGCAATGCCGGAAGTATTGCCTGACTCAACTACTGAAGTAACAGCAACTGAAACTGTATCGATTAAATCAAGATCAGTTGTTGTTAAAGTATCACTAACTGTTAAACCAGCATTACTCTCTGTTAAGCTTTCAGCTGCTGAATCACCGGCTTCAATAGAGATAACTGGTGCATCGTTGGTGCCATTTATAGTAATCACTACATCTTGTGTATCGGTAGCACTTTCGCTATCTGTTACTGTTAAGGTATAGGTTAATACTAATGATTCACCCGCTGCTAAATAATCAAAGGCCTCTACCCCGGAATCAAAGCTCCAAGTAAAGGTATCAACCGTTTCTGCACCATCAATAAAGTTACCTGTTGTTGCACTCATCATGCCTAAAAGAGTTATATTGGCAATGCCGGATACATCACCACTTTCTACAACACTTGAAACTGCAACTGAAACTGTATCAGTTAAATCAAGATCGGTTGTTGTTAACGTATCACTAACTGTTAAACCAGCATTACTTTCTGTTAAGCTTTCAGCTGCTGAATCACCGGCTTCAATAGAGATAACTGGTGCATCGTTGGTGCCATTTATAGTAATCACTACATCTTGTGTATCGGTAGCACTTTCGCTATCTGTTACTGTTAAGCTATAGGTTAATACTAATGATTCACCCGCTGCTAAATAATCAAAGGCCTCACTACCTGAGTCAAAGCTCCAAGTAAAGGTATCAACCGTTTCTGCACCATCAATAAAGTTACCTGTTGTTGCACTCATCATCCCTAAAAGAGTTGCATTGGCAATGCCTGAAGTATCGCCTGACTCAACTACAGTGGTAATAGCAACACTTACGGTATCTGTTATATCTAAATCAGTAACAGTTAAAGTACCTGATGAAGTTAAACCTGTATTTATTTCATCTAAAGAAATTGATGTATATGAGCGAGGGCTATAAACTCTTACATGGCCACTACTACTTCCACTTCCATCATTACCAACAGCACTAATTGCTACAATATTACCATCAGCACTTAAACTAACTGAAAAGCCGCTTTGATCACCTAGGGCTTCACCATCAATATCATTTCCTAATTGAATCCAGCTAACACCATCCCATTGATAAATCCTAACATGGCCACTAACATTTCCATTATTATCATTAAAAGGGGCACCAATGGCTACTATATTACCATCAGAACTTAGACTGACTGAATAGCCACTTAAATCATCTGCTGCTTTACCGTCAATATCATTCCCTAATTGAATCCAACTTACACCATCCCATTGATAAATCCTAACATGGCCACTATTACTTCCACTTCCATCATTACTAGTAGCACCAATTGCTACAATATTACCATCAGAACTTAAACTGACTGAATAGCCACTTAAATCACCTGCTGCTTCACCATCAATATCATTCCCTAATTGAATCCAACTAACACCATCCCATTGATAAATCCTAACATGACCACTATTACTTCCATTTCCATCATTACCATTAGCACCAATAGCTACAATATTACCATCAGAGCTTAAACTGACTGAATAGCCACTTAAATCACCTGCTGCTTCACCATCAATATCATTCCCTAATTGAACCCAACTACTACCATTCCATTGATAAACTCTAACATGGCCACTACTACTTCCATTTCCATCATTAAGACGTGCACCAATTGCTACAACATTACCATCAGCACTTAAACTTACAGAATGACCATTTACATCAGAACTTGTTTCACCATCAATATCACTCCCTAATTGAACCCAACTACTACCATCCCATTGATAAATTCTTACATGACCACTATTAATTCCATTATCATCATTAAAAGGGGCACCAATGGCTACTATATTACCATCAGCACTTAAACTGACTGAAAAGCCGCTTTGATCATCTAGTGTTTCACCATCAATATCATTTCCTAATTGAACCCAGCTAACACCATCCCATTGATAAATCCTAACATGGCCACTATCACTTCCATTTCCATCATTAGAAGAAGCACCAATGGCTAAAGTATTACCATCAGCACTTAAACTTATAGAGCGACCACTTAGGTCACCTAGTGCCTCACCATCGATATCATTTCCTAATTGCAAAAATTCAAATGCTGCATTTGATGATAAATCATTTATTTCTGGATCATCATTAGTACCATTAATGGTAATTACTATATCATGGGTTCCTATACCACCTTGAGAGTCTGTTGCTTCAATAGTATAAGTTAAGACTAAGGACTGACCTAAAGCTAAGTAATTAAATGCTTCTACCCCTGAGTTAAAGCTCCAAGTAAAGGTATCTTCTGTTTCTGCACCATCAATAAAGTTACCTGTTGTTGCACTCATCATCCCTAAAAGAGTTGCATTGGCAATGCCGGATACATCACCACTTTCTACAACACTTGAAACTGCAACTGAAACCGTATCAGTTAAATCAAGATCGGTTGTTGTTAAAGTATCACTAACTGTTAAACCAGCATTGCTCTCTGTTAAGCTTTCAGAAGCTGAATCTCCTGCTTCAATAGAGATAACTGGTGCATCGTTAGTACCGTTAATGGTAATTGCAACCGTTTGGGTATCAGTAGCGCCTGTTGGTGCATCTGTTACTGTTAAGCTATAGGTTAATACTAATGACTCACCCGCTGCTAAATAATCAAAGGCCTCTACCCCTGAGTTAAAGCTCCAAGTAAAGGTATCTTCTGTTTCTGCACCATCAATAAAGTTACCTGTTGTTGCACTCATCATTGCAAGTAAGGTTGCATTGGCAATGCCGGATACATCACCACTTTCTACAACACTTGAAACTGCAACTGAAACTGTATCGGTTAAATCAAGATCAGTTGTTGTTAAAGTATCACTAACTGTTAAACCAGCATTGGTCTCTGTTAAGCTTTCAGCTGCTGAATCACCGGCTTCAATAGAGATAACTGGTGCATCGTTGGTACCGTTAATGGTAATTACAACAGTTTGGGTATCAGTAGCGCCTGTTGGTGCATCTGTTACTGTTAGGGTATAGGTTAATACTAATGATTCACCCGCTGCTAAATAATCAAAGGCCTCTACCCCGGAATCAAAGCTCCAACTAAAGGTATCAACCGTTTCTGTACCATCAATAAAGTTACCTGTTGTTGCACTCATCATTGCAAGTAAGGTTGCATTGGCGATGCCTGAAGTATTGCCTGATTCAATTACGCTACTAACTGCTACAGATACCGTATCGGTTAAATCAAGATCGGTTGTTGTTAAAGTATCACTAACTGTTAAACCAGCATTACTCTCTGTTAAGCTTTCAGCTGCTGAATCTCCTGATTCAACAGTTATATTTGGAGAATTATTTGTTACTATAACATTCAGTGTTTTGCTTATTGGATCGCTTACCCCAACTTGACCATCATCTAGCGTTAATTGAATGATTCTTGAAGCAGTCGGCACCCCCATTGTTGTATTTTCATATTCAATTGCTCTAATTAATGCTTCAGCAGAAACTTCATTTGCATTAACTGAAGTAAAAATTATTTTTAAATTATTACCATTGAGACCATTATCAACGGCATCAATTGTACCAATTTGGTTGCCTTCATAACTTATTACACTTCCAGAAACTGAGATCTCTCCAGATCCACTACCAATATTCTTAATAGTAAAATCATCTTCAACATTACCAGTATTGATTAGTAATAATTCACCACTATTAAAATCTGAAGGATTTGCAGATATTGAAAATATATCATTCAAAAATATTTGTGTTTTACCTGAACCTAACGCTATATCTAGAGTTTCAAATGGCTCAAAGCTTAAATCTGCACTATGTAATTCATATCCATTTGTACCATCATTTGCTCTAAAATATAACGTATTACCAACCGCTATTAAATATGATGGGTAACTACTACTTGACCCTGCTATTATATCAGCTACTAGCTGTGCACCAGCTCCTGGATTACTTGTATCAAATGAATATAACTCATAACCATTTACACCATCATCACCCTCAAAATACAATGTACTTCCAACAAGAACTATATCACCATTATAACCATTACCCGAACCCGAATTAATATCAACCACCAGCTGCACTCCTGCACCTGGATTACTTGTATCAAATGAATATAACTCATCACCATTTACACCATCATCACCCTCAAAATACAATGTACTTCCAACAGCAATTGCATTACCATTATAACCATTACCCGAACCCGAATTAATATCAACCACCAGCTGCACTCCTGCGCCTGGATTACTTGTATCAAATGAATATAACTCATCACCATTTACACCATCATCACCTTCAAAATACAATGTACTTCCAACAGCAATTACATTACCATTATAACCACTACTCGAACCTGGCTTTATATCAGCTACTAGCTGTGCACCAGCACCTGGGTTACTTGTATCAAATGAGTATAATTCATTACCATTTGTACCATCATTTGCTCTAAAATATAACGTATTTCCAACTGCTATTAAATATGATGGGTAACTACTACTTGACCCTGCTCTTATATCAGCTACTAGCTGTGCACCAGCTCCTGGGTTACTTGTATCAAATGAGTATAATTCACCACCATTTGTACCATCATATGCTCTAAAATATAACGTATTTCCAACTGCTATTAAATTACCAATAGAACTATTACTTGACCCTGCTCTTATATCGGCTACTAGCTGTGCACCAGCTCCTGGATTACTTAGATCATATGAATATAGTTCATCACCCGTTATGCCATTGTCTCCATCAAAATATAGTGTATTTCCAACAAGAACTATATCACCATTATAACCATTACCCGAACCCGAATTAATATCAACCACCAGCTGCACTCCTGCACCTGGATTACTTGTATCAAATGAATATAACTCATCACCATTTACACCATCATCACCCTCAAAATACAATGTACTTCCAACAGCAATTACATTACCATTATAACCACTACTTGACCCTGCTCTTATATCAGCTACTAAATTTGTAGCTGACTGAGTAATAAACTGTGGTGGGTCAGCAACTAATGTTAAATCAGTAGTTTGAGTTATATTTGTCCCTGGTTGAAACCCAAAAAGATTAAAACCAGTTGTTACAACATTATTTGATATAGTAGGATTATAAGTACTATTAACACCACCTATTACACCACTACTAGCAACTTCAGTTGCACTAGTTACTCTATCAGCAGATTCACCAACTAAAGAGCTAAATTCAAATAGTAAACTTGACCCTTGAGCAGTACCATTAAATCTAACAAATATATCACTATCATCAACATCAACACTAATATTACCAGAAAAATTTTGAGGAAATCCACTTGACATAAATGAATCTGAAATTGAAACATTAGTAACTTCCGCTCCTGCAGTAACTGTAAAAGTAGAACTATATAAAGTATTTCCAGTAGTAGTAAAGATAACATTTAATGATACTTCTTCTCCTAACAAAGATGGTGTTAATATATGATCATAATTCATAGATTTTGAAAAAATACTCTGGTAATCAACATTATAATCATATTCAAAAATCCAGTTACCTCCAAGATCTTCATTTCCTGTAATATCCTCTGAAGCAGCAATACCTTTATCTATATATCCCTTTAATATGTCAATAAATGCTTGGCCCGTATCACCCTCAGCTACATTACAACCATAAAATAACAAATCACCATTGGATGAAATAGACTCCCCCCATCTAGATAAGTCATTTTGATAAGTAGGTAAATTATCAGAGTTTAATGTATTATTACCTAAATAAAGCTCTCCCTGGCGACCATGAGAAATAATATGTACTGCATCAAGATTAGAATATTTAGAAAGCATATCAGCAATTACACTAATACCGCTTTCATCTCTATTAACTACTTCAACCGAAGCTTTACGTGAGATATTTTTAATCAGTGTATGAATATCTTTAACTCTTGAATCAATAATTATAACTTCTTTATAGACTGAGTAATCTTTTTCCAGATTAGGGTCATTTGAATCAAAAAGCTCAAGCAAACTATTGGTTGCATCTGCTTGATCATTACTATTTAGTGCTTCCAAAATCTTACTTTGCTCAGTTTCAGATACCCCATCAGCAATATCAACTGTCTCAACAGCAGCACCATCAAACATGAACCTTGGTTCTAAAGGCTGCATAAATTTGGAGATTTCAGTAGATTGATCATTTCTTAATTTGTTTGAAAATATATATGAAATAATTTTTGATAGTTTTTTCTTTGTCATGCCGAGCCGCCTATTTATTAAAAATATTACAATAATCAAAAATAAAGTTACATATTTATTTATATAATTTCAAATATTTTAAATAAAAAAATCACACACTACACGACAGTAACGCTGTAACCCATTGATTTTTCATTGTTATCATTCATTCTCATAGTCGCCAAAAAACAAAAAAGAGCGATATCATGAAACACATCAATGAATTACAACAGTCACTGAAGCACTATTTTAACTTATCTTTTTGAAATACTGAATGCTTAACTTACTTTATTATTGCCCTACAGATAATAAATGATGTTAATCTTTCACAAATTGCTAAATGCTTTCCATCAAAAGCATCAACTATGTCATGTTATAGACGTCTTCAACGTTTTATCACAAGGTTTGAAATATCTTTTCTTAGCCTCTGGAAACTAACCGACACCATTTTCAATTTATCTGATCAAGTAATATTATGCATGGATAGAACTAACTGGAAGTTTGGCAAGGTACATATTAATTTTCTAATGATTGCTATTGCTTATAAAGGTGTTGCAATTCCTGTGATTTGGTCACTGCTTCCTCAGCGAAAAAGAGGTAATTCAAAAGCCATTGATAGGCAGAGACTATTTGATCAACTACTTGAATTTATTCCTGCAATTAGAATTAAAACACTTTTATGTGATCGTGAATTTATTGATGGAAATTGGATAGCTTATTTGTCTAGCAAACAAGTTAAATTTGTTATTCGAGCCAAAGGTAATTACCTAGCTTCTAATAAAAAGATTTCAAAATTATTTCTAACTTTTAAAGCTTCACAAGTAAGAACACTTCATAATACAAAGTGTATAGTAGGGTGCGATTTATATGTTTCAGGACTGCGACTGCCTACAGATGAATTAGTTATTGTTATAACTAGAGAATTTAACCTAAATGCACTCGATCAATATAAAATAAGATGGGAGATTGAGTCATTTTTCTCAGCTATTAAAAAACGTGGTTTTAACCCAATTAACTGATATGCAAAAACTTTCAAGGCTTATGTTTGTTGTATCCATTGCATTAATATGATCTTATCGTACAGGTGAAATATTAGAAAGCATTAAACCTATTAGAATTAAAAAGCATGGATTTAAAGCTAAGTCTTTGATTAAAATTGGTACTGAAACTATTGCTAAATCGTTAGCTAGTGCCATTAATTCTTCAGAATATATCTGTAATATTATTAAAGCTACATTTAAACCTGAAATATCAATTAGTCAAAGAATGGCTCTGATAGGTGTCATGTAGTGTGAAAAAATTATATTTATTAATATATGCAATTATTAAACCAATACTTTATACTATCTATTGAAAGAAAAATATAAGCATATACTAATGACGTTAAATGATTTAAAAGTTCTTAAAACGATTATTGATGAAAAATGTATATCTAAAGCAGCACTAAAGCTACATTTATCGCAACCTGCTGTCAGTAATATTCTAAGAAAAATACGAATAGAATTAGATGATGAGTTATTCATTAAAAGTAATACTGAGTTAATTTTAACGAACAAAGCAAAACAAATTTATGGCTATATCCAAGAAATTTTAAAAAACTATCAACTAATATTTGAAGAAGATAAAATATACAATCCTAAAAAAGATCCAGTTAATTATCGAATTGCATGTCCTTTACACTTTATCGATTTTTTTGTTGAAGATTTATTTAAAGAAATTAAAAAACACCATTATAAAATAAAGATTGAATTATCAATACTCTCAAACTATCACCAGTTTGAAAGTTTTGACAGTTACTTTGACTTTATCATTGCATTTAATTCTGCCCCAGATAACTATATTAAAATAACATTACTCAATGATAAAATGGTTGTTGCACATCAAGGGGCATTAAATCACTTAAAAAAACCTTTGAGTTTACCTGAATATTATAATCTCGATCATTTAGTCTATTATACTGATAATAACCCTTACTCATATTTTCAAATAAAAAAGCATGACCCAAGGAATATTGTTTTTGCAGTTAATACACCGGCAGAAGTTATTTTTTCAAAAATATTAGATGAATCATTAGTCATTACAGTTGCAGAGTCCTATGCAAAATACTTTAATCTTGATTATGTTAACTTACCAACCGAACTATCTGATATGGTTTCAACTGAAAGTATGTTTTATCCAAGTTGGGCTAAACAATCTGCAGCACACCAATGGTTTAAAGTGCTTTTATTAAAGATCATTCGCCAAAACAATCCTTGTGTAAAACAATAATATTCCAATTTTTAAAATTTATAACGAACTGTATTTTAATTATTTTTTCTAATTATATTTGTTTTTTATTATAGTGAGTATTTAAATATAAAATTCTCAAAATATATAAATCATACCAATTGATCATTAGCATCATCAAATAAGATATTTAAATTTGGAAATTAGCAATGAAATATTTTTTTATTATTATAATAACTATTTTATCCTATCAAGCTGGATACTCTGCTCAAGACTATAATTTAGAAGTAGTCAATAATTCGAATAATTATTTATATTTTTATTCATATGATAAACATTGCATTCATGGAGGCTTTAGTGGAACTGTTAACCCTCATTCATCAGATAACGTCGATTTTACAGATGATGATGGTTTAGGCTCCTGTCATGGGAATAGAAAACATGTGAATATTAAATTTTTATCATTTCGTGCTAATAGCAAATGGTTTCAAGAAAGCACTAATTATCCCAGAATCGATGGTTATCCTCCAAATCAAGCATGTGCGTTGGGACTAGCTCTCCCTTACTATCTAAATAAAGACTGCTCTTCAATTAATGAGCTTCAAACTGATGTTGAGTGGAACCATAAAACCGTAGGAGCCCATATAAAAAGTAATTGGGGAACAATGTTTGAAACTTCGGAAAACGATGGTTATTTAATAATCTCAAAAGCAACTTGTGATGGCACAGATTGTTTAAACACTTATGGTGAGGGTGGCAGTGATCTAAAGTTAATTTTAGGTTATAACCCTATCAAAGGTTCACCTGTATTGCCCGGCTATTATAAAATTGTCACAGTTGGCTTGGGCAAAGTCTATGTTACAAGTAACTATAACAGAAAAGTAAAAGAAAATGACTCTGGAAAAGTATATTTAGATCCAGAAAAGAATATTTATACTTTCCATTTTACAACTAGTGCAAGAGGTTGTACTTTGGCCAACCAACAGTTTCAATGTCCTAATACAATTAGTGCAACTATTCCATACTATACTGGTGAAAATACAATGCTATTTGTCTGCCAACAATCAAAATCATCTCAGTCTAAATGCCCATGGGTTTTAAGTGATGAAAATAAAAATAATTATGTTTTCAATTACACATAATCATAAAAATTATATTTATTTCATTATTTTTTTACATTTAGCTATTTATTTATAGCGCTTTTTAATATTAAATAATCAGACATAAAACCAAGTAAACACAGGGGATTGTAATGAAAAACTTATTAAAAGCTATGCAAAAAATGTTTCAAGCTCAAAGCGTATATGAGTTTGCAACACAACGTAATTTATTTTTACCTACCAACCAAGCCATTTACAGGCTCCATGGATCATGTCCAACTAATGGCCTTGAAGCTAGATCATATCAGTTTCCATTTACCTTTCAACAGTTAGCAGATTATGTTGCATTTAATGCAACACATGGCTGTAAACCTTTAGTTTATGGAAGCTGCCAAAGTATTGAAGACTTAGAAACTGGATTTTTAAATGATAGAAAATTAGAAACTAATGACCAACATGGACTATTAGTTGGCATGCCAAAGCATAAACTGTATTTACCTGGTGCACTTGGCATAGAAATACAAATGTGTGCTGATGAAGATGCTCAAAAAGCATTAGGTGATAAAATTTCAAGAGAAAAAGAAGTTATCTTTGATGAAATGACTCAACAGCAAGCATTAGTTTATGTCAAAGATTTATCAGCTTTAAAAGGAGGTGATAAAGTTCATAATTTACTACATGAAGTGAATCCTAAACTTCCGAAACTAGTTACTTTAGATGAAATAAATAGTCAAGAGTACCTTCAAGATTTATACCAACATATCCTAGAAAATAAATCAGTCCACCCCATATTTTTTAATGCTGGTGCATCAACAGATAATTCAAATGAAACATCACATGATCAGGCAGTTTGAAGCACTACAGTCTAATTATTTGCTAGAAAAAATCTTGCAAGATAACCAGACATAATATATCTTATCCTTCCTTTTCAATCTAATAAAGGAAGAAATTGTATGAAATTTCAACTAAAATCACTTATAACAATGTCAATAATATTACAAGCATCAATTTTATTATCTGGTTGTTTTAGCTCAGGCTCAGGTGATAGTTCTCCTTCACCTTCACCTACTGGACCAACAAGTGGTGTTACTTTAGATGAGTTTAATGTAGAAACTAGCTCAGGTGATCCTGTTTATTTGACTTTTAGGAAAGGTAGCACATATCAAGTTGTTACTTCAGCTGTACTTGATCAACCACAAAATAATTTAATGATTGATACGACACCACCAAAATTAAATACTATCATAGATTTTAGTGGCTGTAGTCAGGACTTAGATTTAACAAAAACAAAAAATCTAGTTAATTGCTCTCCAAATGGTAATAACCCTTACTGTATTAAACTGAAACTTGCAGCTGGCGATATGCCCACAGTTTCTAAGTTCTATATTCGTCCAGATGCACAATCTGGCGATAGCTGTGCAGTTGCTATCTCTGCAAACTATTTTTATCGAAATAAAGATGGTTCATATGTTAGTAGTCATAGTATAAATGAATCTGTTTCTTATAATATTAGTTAATTGATACATCAATTATCTCTTTTTGAATATCTGATGCATTAAATTGTACCCCTACTTTGTTAATGGCTTTAATTTTTTCAATATCTCCTAATTTAAAAACTTCTTTAAAAGCTTTAACACCTTCATTATTCCACACTTTAAAATCAGATATATCTCGTCTTAATACATAATCTTTCAAAGCAATATCAAATAATTGATCATTCTCTTTATCAATAGCGTACATCAGTAAATTCTATTGTTTATTATTTGAAATTAACTGAGCTTTCGTAGATTGATAAGCTATTTCATGATTATTTAGTTTTGCAAATCGAATATACATATACTTTTCAAGACTCAATGCTTCTGCTATTGTAGGACCTTCATTAAATTTATCTTTCCAATAGATATCTGCTTTAAGCAGATTGTTATAATTACGACAACTATTCATATTGCTAAAGTCACTGCAAACCAAACTTGCAGTGAAAATAATAACTTATAATTTATTTTAAATAAAAAATCACCTAATTAAATAGGTAATTATAATGTTTTATTCTATTTTTATATAAATTAAGCATCATTTTCATTTAAAGTCATCAATGATGCATTACCGCCTGATGCTGTCGTATCAACGCTAACTGTTCTTTCAACTGCTAAGCGGTATAAATACAATGGACCACCTGCTTTAGGACCTGTTCCTGATAAACCTTCCCCACCAAATGGCTGTACACCAACTACCGCACCAACAATATTACGATTAACATAAATATTACCTACTCGAATACGCTCTTGGAAATATTTTACGGTTTCATCAATGCGACTATGGATACCAAAGGTTAAGCCATAGCCTGTACTATTAATTTGATCAATAACGCCATCTAAATTATCAGCTTCAAACCGAACAATATGTAAAACTGGACCAAATATTTCTCTTTTTAGAGCATTAATATGATCAAGTTCAAATACAGTTGGCGTAATAAAAGTACCACTTAATTCACCAGTTTCAACTTCATAGATAAACTTAGCATCTTTCTTCATCTGATCAATATGGTTCTGCAAGTTAGTCTGCGCTTCTTTATCGATAACAGGGCCAATGTCTGTTTTTAAATTGTTTGGATCTCCAACTGTCAGCTCCTTCATCGCACCTTTTAACATTTCAATAATATTATCAGCAACATCAGATTGTAAAAATAAAACACGCAAAGCTGAGCAACGTTGACCAGCGCTATCAAATGATGAATTAATCACATCAGCAACCACTTGCTCTGGTAATGCAGATGAGTCAACAACCATGGCATTTTGACCACCTGTTTCAGCAATTAACGGTACAATTGCGCCTGGTTTAGATGCTAAGGTCCTTTGAATAATATGTGCAACTTCTGTTGAGCCTGTAAAAACAACACCCGCTACTTTTGGATGATCAATTAATTTAGCACCAACTTGTTCACCTGTACCCGGTAATAGTTGTAAAACTCCCGTTGGAATACCTGCCTTATGAAATAATTTCACTGCTTCATAAGCAATTAATGATGTTTGTTCTGCTGGTTTTGCCAAAACAACATTACCTGCTGCTAAGGATGCTGCAACTTGACCTAAGAAAATCGCTAATGGAAAATTCCAAGGGCTAATACATACCACCACACCTCGACCATGAAGACTAATTTGATTTAACTCACCCGTTGGTCCTGGTAACGTTTTAGCTTCTGCAAAATGCTCTTTTGCTTGTTGTGCATAATAACGACAAAAGTCAATTGCTTCTCTTACTTCTGCTATCGCATTAGATAATGTTTTACCTGCCTCATTAATCGCAATTGCCATTAATTCAGGTGCATGCTCTTCAAGTAAGTCAGCCATTTTTTCTAAATATTCAGCTCGTTGATGAGCCGAAGTTAAGCGCCAATTCTCAAATGCCTTTAATGCACAATCAAATGCAATATCTGTTTGATCAGAAGTTGCATACAATACTTTACCCACTAACTGACCAGTAGATGGCGAAATTATATCAACTGCTCGATCTTTACCATTGACTAATTCAATACCCTCAATGATAGGCTTTGCAAAATATTCATTCTTAGCAAATGTATCTTTCATTTGTTGTGATAACTTTTCTAATGTCGCAACATCATTGATATTGTAACCTTGTGAGTTCATACGTTCTTCTCCATAAATAAATCTAGGTAATGCAATTTGACTATGCGGCTTAAATTCAAATCGTTTGGCTTTTTCTATTGGGTCTTCAACTAGTTGCTCAATTGGCACTTTCTCATCAACAATACGATTAACAAATGAACTATTCGCACCATTTTCTAATAACCTACGAACTAAATAAGGTAATAAATGCTCATGCGTACCAACAGGCGCATAAATACGACATGGAATATTAAAATTATCTTCACCAACAACATGATCATAAAGTGCAGTTCCCATACCATGTAAACACTGAAACTCAAAATCACGGTAATCGCCTGCTAGCTCTAAAATAGTTGCAACACTAAGTGCATTATGTGTTGCAAACTGCGGGTAGATATAATCTGTATTTTCTAAAATTTTCTTAGCACATGCTTGATAAGAAACATCAGTATAGCATTTACGACTAAATACTGGATAACCACCTAAACCTTCTTCTTGAGCATGTTTAATTTCAGCATCCCAATAGGCGCCTTTAACTAAACGAATCATAAATCGATGATTGGTGCGCTGTGCTAAATCAACCAAATAATCCAAAACAAAGCTTGCTCGCTTTTGATAGGCTTGAACTACAATACCGATACCTTGATATCCATGTAATGACCGTTCAGTTGCCAAACGATCTATTAATTCTAATGATAACTCTAAGCGTTCAGTTTCCTCAGCATCAATATTTAAACCAATATTATATGATTTAGCTAATTCCATTAATTGAAGTAATTTAGGGTATAGCTCTTTATGTATACGATCAGACTGAGCAACTTCATAGCGAGGATGTAACGCAGATAATTTAACTGAAATACCTGCATTATTTTTGATACTACCTAATTGTGCTGATTCAGATTTTCCAATGGCATTAATTGCATCAGTATATTCTTTAAAATAAAATTCAGCATCACCCATAGTCCTAGCTGCTTCACCTAACATATCATAAGAATAACGATAACCTTGCTTTTCATATTGACGCGCTCTTTTTAATGCAGCATTAATCGTCTCACCCATAACATACTGCTTACCTAATACTTTCATTGCATGCTTAACTGCACTACGAACGACTGGCCGCGAACGCTTAGATAGAAAGCTCTTTAATGTATTAGAAAAATGTTCTGTATTCTCACGATCTTTATGAATGAGTCTACCAGTAAGCATTAAACTCCATGTTGCTGCATTCACAAATAATGATTCACTTTTACCTAAGTGTTCATTCCAATTTGCTGCGGTTAATTTATCACGAATTAGCTTATCTGCTGTAATTGTATCTGGGATACGTAATAATGACTCAGCCAAACACATCAAGACAATACCTTCTGATGAAGATAAATCATATTGCATCATAAATGCATCAAGGCCACTTTTACTTAATCTCTCTCTTCTAACTTGAGCAACTAATTCACTAGCAATTGATTGAACTTTTTCTATTTGACCTTCTTGTAATTGTGCTTGGTTTGCCAAAGACTTTACGATTGTCTCTTCATCAATCGCCCAATAATCACTAATCGTTAGCATTAATGGATTCTTGCGGTAAGTTAAAGATAATTCACTTAATCTCATTAAACGCCCCCTTTGTTTGTAATCGAGTTATTCTCAACATCAATATTTACCTTCATTAATTTAATAAATGTCACTAAACCTAAAACACTAGAAAGTGTAAAAATAATACCAAGTAATTGTACAGCATCAAGTGGAATTTGGGTAATAATAGATGAAATTATACCTGCAGTTAACATTTGAAGTGCACCGGTTAATGCACCAACCGCACCTAAACGTTTGGCAAAAGGTAAAATTGCAGCTGCACCACAGGATGGAAAAACAATACCTGCAGCAAAATTAAACATCATCACTGAGAATAGTACAGAAATTACGGTAATATGATTAAATAACATAAATAGTATTAAACTAATTGCTGCAACTAAACCAAAAGCAATGCCAACACCTATATTTACTTCTAAATTAAAGCGTTTTAATAATCGTGGATTAGCTAGCATACCTAAAATTAAAAAAGCATCACCTAACGCAAATGTCCAGCTAAACTGTGTCATTGTTAAGCCTAATGTTTTTTGAAATAAGAATGAACTTAAAGCCAAATAACATAAAATTGATGCCATAAACAATGAAGAGATAAATACATTAATCGAAAAGTATGGCTTTGAAATAATGCTAAGGTAGGTTTTATAAGTCAACTTAGCTGATAGCCGATTTTTACGATTTAATAATGTCTCTGTTAGAACAAAATGCGCTAATAATAAACCAATTATATTTAGTATAATTAAAAAAACAAAATTACTCCGCCAACCAAAATGTAATGCTAGATACGCACCAAATAATGGCGCCATTACAGGAGCGATTAAAATCATTGAACCCATATAGGATGAAACCGTAACATATAATGTATTATGCTTAATTAAATCTCTTAAAATTGCTCGGCTAATTGACATGGGAGCTGCCATCCCAATCGCTTCAATGGCACGCCCAATAAACAATTGATAAATTGAGAAACTAAAGACAGTAATAATACTACCGATTAAAGCAATATATAAGCCACATAATACAATAAATTTACGCCCAAATTTTTCAGATAATGGTCCAAAAAATAATTGTCCCAAAGCAAACAATAAAAAATAAAACGGAATGCTGAACTCTAATGATGGCTTTGATGTTTCTAAATCAACAACCAAAGACGGCATTGATGGAATAAATATATCTGAAATAAATATAGCTGTCATAGAGATAAAAATTACAATCAGTACAGTCTGTAGCTGATGCTTGGATAATTTACCATCTGCCATATTCAATACCCTATCTATCAATATGTTAAATAACTATAAATGCATCTTTTTTGAGTCAGTTACAACCGAATGCCACCCCTATGATCATAGCACTTGATATCCTATAAAATCAGTCTTTTATATTCTTAATTTTTAGTGATTAAGCGATTAGACGCTTTAAGACTTTAAGATGCTTTAGATGAGTATATTCTATATTGATATTACAGTCATTAAAAATAAATTTATTTATTAATTAATACGGTTTAAGTACGATGAAATTAAATGATGGGCTATAGCAATTTTCGCTGGCAATTCAGGCAAATTATCAATATCAAACCACTGAGCATCTTCAATTTCTTTAGGGTCAATATTAATTTCACCAGAGTCATATTCTGCACTAAAGCCAACCATTAATGATGAACTAAATGGCCAAGGTTGTGATGTTTGATATTGAATGTTTTTAACCTTTATTCCAACTTCTTCAAATACTTCTCGTTCAACTGCTTGTTCTAATGTTTCACCTGGTTCAACATAACCTGCAACTAAACTATAACGTCCTTTAGTAAAATAATGAGATCGTGCTAATAAAATCTGATTATCTCTTTTGATTAATACAATAATTGAAGGTGAAATTTGAGTATAAACCACATGGCCACACTGATGACAAATACGTGCCTGCTCATCTTCTTTATCTTCCATTTTATGACCACAAGCACCACAGTTACGATTGACTTTATGCCAGAAAGATAAATGTGATGCATAACTCGCTGCCTGAAAAACAGCGACATCAATTAACTCAAAGACAAATCGTAAATCAATATAATCATAAGTATCAAATGGTTTATTAGGATAACAAATGTAACAAGTTCGCTCATTAATTTTACCAAAAGCATAAAAACTTGCCTGTGATAGCTCATCTTTCACTTGTTTATATGTGATTGGTTTAAACTCATCTAAGGCCATTCTTCTTTTATGGTCATAGATAAATAAATAGTCATCATCATTTGGTTGAATGCTGGCAGATAATGGGCTACGTTCAAATGCTGTTTTAGTTGTAAAAATCTCCATCATAATCACACTAACTCCAATAAGGCATTAAGAACTAGAGTCGGTGGTATTGTTTCATAACAAGGTGGATAAATAACATGATCCTTTTGATCATATTGACACTGTCGCTTTAGGCAAGGTGCACAATGATAGTGTGCTTTAAGATGCAGTTGATTTTTGCCTTTTGTTGAAGTTAATGATGGATTCGTAGAACCATATATTGAAACGGTTGGCACTTCAATTGCTGCAGCTAAATGTGCTAGCCCTGTATCAACCGATACAACTGCTGATAATGATGAGAAATACTCTGCTAATTGTGTTATCGACATTTTAGGCAATAAACTAACATGCGAAAAGCCTAATTGAATGGCTTGTGCTCTTTCTTTTTCTTTTTCATTACCCCAAGGTAGAACAATCTTATAATTTTCTTTAGCCAACAATTCTGCTAACTGGCGCCAGTAGTCAGCTGGCCAATGCTTACTCTGCCATGTCGTTGCATGAAGGAAACAAACCGTTTTATTTTGTTTTGTTTTATCCCAACAATAAGATAAACCATAATCAATAGTAGCTTGATCCGTTTTATAATCAAGTGAATGGGCAAATAACTGTTTAACACGATCAATTGCATGTTGACCTTTTTTAACATCATATGCTTTTTTATAAAATAATGGAGCAATCCAACCTTCTCTTGCACTTTTACGATCTAAGCCAACGACATTACCTTTAGCAAATTTAGTAATCATTGCGCTTTTAAATAAGCCTTGTGCATCGATGACTAAATCATAATCTTCTTTTTTTAACGCTTTTAAAAAAGCTTGAACTTCTTTATTTTTAAAATGCTTTAACCAACTTTTACGCCAACGTCTAATTGCAACTGGGATAACACGATCAACTGCTGGGTGTAATTTGGGAATTTCTTGCAATGATTCTTCTACAACCCAATCAAAAATAATATCTGAATGATATTTTTTAGCTTCAGTAATTGCAGGTAATGTATGAATGACATCACCTAAAGAAGAAGTTTTAACGATTAATACACGTTTTGGCATAGTTAATACCACTATTATTATTTTGATGGTCGGGACGGCGGGATTTGAACCCACGACCCCTAGCGCCCCATGCTAGTACGCTACCAGGCTGCGCCACGCCCCGAACTTTCGCTCAATCTTACCAGAATTATAGTTAAAAACAAGGAGAAGGGTTATGTTTTATACCTTATAAAACAACTAATACATAAAATTTAAACAATTTTATCTTTATAGAAAGTAGAGTCTTAGTTTCTGATTTATAAATTATATTTTAATTTCAACATATAAATATAGATTATTTGTGCATTTTTCGATCAAAGCATCAACAATACAATGCCTAAATTAAACATTTAAAATTATATTAAGAGTTAATTATGGGTTTATTTGATCAAGCAAACACTATCAAAAACGGTAAATTCTACAGACAATTTTCTCAAGCTTATGGCAGTAAAGACCTAGAAACTTATTTTAGTGGCTCAAAGGTTGCACAAAGTGGTATTTGTTCTGGTTCAGGATTACTTTGGATTAGGCATTATCTTACAAATGCAAAACCATACAGCAACGAACAAATGCTAAAAGATCAAGGTGATATTTTAACCGCGCAAAAAGCTGTTCGTGTCAGAGATCAATCACTGAGAAACCTTCTAATTGAATGCGGTATGAAGCCAAGAGCCAATCATTTGAATAACTATAAATTTAAAGCAGATGAAGCTAGAGGTGTTGCAGATTTGATTTGTTCTTCAGAAGGTATTAACACCATAAGCTATCATCACCCTAAATTTGGTAATCATGTGGTAACTTGCTTTGTTGATAAAGAAAATAAACAACTCTATTTTTCAGATGTACATAAAGGTGATGTTACTTTACCCTACCCTGCAAGTATTGATTGGTTAACTAAATATTTTGAAATTTTTCACAAAAGCTGTGGCGAGATTACAGTTACTCACTTTGAGTCCAAATGGAATGAAAAAGCCTATCAAAAAACACTTGCCTCATTAACAGAGGACGCAAAGCTATATGATAAACCAAAGCCAAGTGAAGAAACTCCGCTTATATTCCATGAAATTATACATAGTTCAGATAAAACTACAGAAGCTACACTAAGTTAATATATTATAGCTTCATAACTTTCCTCATTCATCAAATTCTTAATCAGTGGTATACTTCAATTACTAATGATCATAAAATTAACATTAAATAATGACTGAAGAAACTAAACAATCAATAAGGCTTGATAAATGGCTTTGGGCTGCACGTTTTTTTAAAACAAGAAGTATTGCAAGAAATGCAGTTGAAGGTGGTAAAATTCACTACAATGGTCAGCGCAGTAAGCCTAGTAAAGTCGTCTGCATTAATGATAAGTTAACCATACGCCAAGGTTCAGTTGAAAAAACTGTTATTATCAAAGCACTATCCGATAAACGTGGGCCTTTTTCTGTTGCATCAAAACTCTATGAAGAAACCCAAGAAAGTATACAAAATCGTGAAAAACAAAGTGCCATGAATAAAGCAATGAAAGAATCTCGTGCACCAGATAAAAAACCAACCAAAAAACAACGCCGCCAGTTACTAGACTTGAAAAATCAATCCTAGTTTATGTTGCAACACACAATAGCAAAATAAGATTAGTATTTGTAACCCTTACTAAAACTAGGCATAATACTATTCGATTTACTAAAATTATAAATAAAAATTTAAGCATAAAGTGAGGAATTCAATGCGCTTAATTTTACTTGGCCCGCCTGGTGCTGGCAAAGGTACCCAAGCCAAAATTATTGAACAACAGTTTAATATCCCACAAATCTCAACAGGTGATATGCTACGCCAAGCAGTTAAATCTGGTAGTGAATTAGGAACTGTTTTAAAAGAGACACTCGCAAATGGTCAACTAGTCTCTGATGATTTAATTATAGAAATTGTAAAAGAACGCTTAAGTCAACCTGATTGTAATAATGGTTATTTACTTGATGGCGTACCAAGAACATTAGCTCAAGCTGAAGCACTTAAAGAAGCAGGTGTTCAAATTGATTTTGTTGTCGAAGTTCAGGCCGATCCAAATATTATTGTTGAGCGTATTACTGGCCGTCGTATTCATGAACCATCTGGCAGAACTTATCATATTGCTTTTCATCCACCAAAGAAAAAAGATATTGATGATGATACAGGTGAACCTTTAATTCAACGCGATGATGATAAAGAAGAAACCGTTCGTCATCGATTGGATGTCTACTCGCAACAAACAGAGCCCTTAATTGAATACTATAAAAACTTCAAACCTACTTCAGCAGTATCTAAACCTACATTTATTATTGTTGATGGCGAGCTACCAGTTAAACAAGTCAGTCAATTATTGATTGATAAATTATGTGAATTATCTGAGAAATAACAAAACTGCCATCCATTTCATAATCAATAGGACAAAATCATGGATCGATTTTTAGAAGCCGCAATACAACAAGCAGAAAAAGGTTTATCTGAAGGAGGCATCCCAATTGGATCTGTTTTAGTTATAGATAATGAAATCGTTGCACAAGGCCACAATCAGCGTCATCAGAAAAACAGTGCTATTTTACATGCTGAAATGGATTGTTTAGAAAATGCGGGTAGATTAACGGCTAAAGATTATACTAAAGCAACGCTTTATACTACTTTATCACCCTGTGCTATGTGTACAGGCGCAACACTACTTTATGGTATTAAAAAAGTGGTTATTGGTGAAAATATTAATTTTTTAGGCGGTGAAGATTTATTAAAGGCAAATGGTGTTGAAATCACTGTATTAAATGATCCAAAATGTATCGAACTTATGAAAAATTTTATCTCCTCAAAGCCAGAGCTTTGGCATGAGGATATTGGGGTTTAAACCTTCCAAACTAGACAGAATAATATGATAAATTTACTTTAAGTCCTAAAAAATATAAGCACTATTAACTATAATCATAATTAATATTTTTATAGTTCATTATGCAAGCTATATTCAACAGGTTTAGGTGGATTATTTCTATTCCAAAATAAATAACTATTCTTATTTTTACCTGTATTACCATTATTTTGTTTATCCAACTCATATTTAAATTCACAAGCTAATAATTTAGGATTAACTTGCTCTCCTTCTTTATTAGTATTTTTAACATCACACCCTAGTACTTCATTTAATATATCAGTTGATACTATACTGAAAAAGTCATGATTTTTTATCTTACTCAACTGTTTAATTAGATCATTAACACACTCATTTGATGTTTTAGTATTTCTGGTATCATATTTAGATAAATTAACTGCAATGGTTAATTTTCCTTCATCAAACTTATTCTCAAGCATTAGTACTTGCCTATAAGCATTTCCTATCGAACGGATAGTATTTGAATTAATTGAATCACCATCATTTAAATTTTCAAGTATTTTGTAGACCTCTGAAGATATAAATAGCGCTTTCACTTTAATTCTACATTGATTGTGTAGACCAACCTTATCTTTAATTTTATTAAAACTTTTATCATCAAATATTTTAGCAAGTTCATCTTGTCCAAAATATTGAAGATAAATCATATCAGACAATACATTATAAACATTTAAATAAGTAACTTCTGGAACTCCTAATTCTTTCACCCTATCTAACAATTTGTTTATAAATTTTACACTAGCACTATTTTTTTCTAATGAGCTTTTCATTGCAACCCTCTTAATTTTAATTATTAAATTTAGTACAGAACTAATGATAACAAACACAAATAAATGACGCAATGATTCATTTATTTCAATAGTTTTCCTAAATTAAGTGATAACTAACTATTTAAAATTCATGATTTTTAAATACAAATCTTCAGTATATAAAGCAATAATTTATTAGCTATATATTTCAATACTATCTTTATCCATTTATAATTATGCTAGCCAAATTATAACTTACAACAAAAGGCACTTAATTGTGTTTCTATATGATTTGATTATGGCTTCAAAAAAATTTTATAATTCGTTATAGGATGATTTATCACTACTTTTTAATAATGACTGAAACTGAGAAAATATAAATTTAGATGACCGTTTTTGTTTACTATTGCTATTTATATTTTTTGCCATTTTTGATTGATTTGCCAACAAACTTTCACTTTCTAAATTATCAAAGTTAGTTTTATTTTGTATTTCAGTATTTTTATCTTTAGATAATAATTTATCATTAATTATATTCACACTACATGACACCTACCAGAGCCATTCTTTGACTAATTGATATTTTAGGTTTAAATGTAGCTTTGATAATATTACAGATATACTCTGAAGAATTAATGGCTCTGGCTAGCGATTTAGCAATAGTTTCAGTACCAATTTTAATCAAAGACTTAGCTTTAAATCCATGCTTTTTAATTTTAATAGGTTTAATGCTTTCTAATATTTCACCTGTACGATAAGACCATATTAATGCAATGGATACAACAAACATAAGCCTTGAAAGTTTTTGCATATCAGTTAAGTGGGTATTCTCAAAATTAAAACCACGTTTTTTAATAGCTGAAAAAAATGACTCAATCTCCCATCTTATTTTATATTGATCGAGTGCATTTAGGTTAAACTCTCTAGTTACAACAATAACTAATTCACCTGTAGGCAGTCGCAGTCCTGAAACATATAAATCGCAGCCTACTATACACTTTGTATTATGAAGTGTTCTTGCTTGTGAAGCTTTAAGAGTTAGAAATAATTTTGAAATCTTTTTATTAGAAGCTAGATAATTACCTTTGGCTCGAATAACAAATTTAACTTGTTTGCTAGACAAATAAGCTATCCAATTTCCATCAATAAATTCACGATCACATAAAAGTGTTTTAATTCTAGTTGCAGGAATAAATTCAAGTAGTTGATCAAATAGTCTCTGCCTATCAATGGCTTTTGAGTTACCTCTCTTTCGCTGAGGAAGCAGTGACCAAATCACAGGAATTGCAACACCTTTATAAGCAATAGCAATCATTAGAAAATTAATATGTACCTTGCCAAACTTCCAGTTAGTTCTATCCATGCATAATATGACTTGATCAGATAAATTGAAAATGGTGTCGACTAGTTTCCAGAGGCTAAGAAAAGATATTTCAAACCTTGTGATAAAACGTTGAAGACGCCTATAACATGACGTAGTTGATGCTTTTGATGGAAAACATTTAGCAATTTGTGAAAGATTAACATCATTTATTATCTGTAGGGCAATAATAAAGTAAGTTAGGCATTCAGTATTCCAAAAAGATAAGTTAAAATAGTGCTTCAGTGACTGTTGTAATTCATTGATGTGTTTCATCATATCGCTCTTTTTTGTTTTTTGGCGATTATAAGAATGAACGATAACAATGAAAAATCAATGGGTTACACCGTTACTGTCGTGTAGTGTGAATTATATTATGTATTTTTATCTTTAGAATCAAGCAAAGGTCCGTCATCTAATATTTTGGCAAATAATAGTTTTGCATTTTTTATAGCTATATCATTAGTACAATTAAGTAATTGTTTATTTAAACTATGTAATAAATTAATTGGAGTTGCTCTCATTGTTTGAAAGCCGGTTATTTTATCTGATAGGCCCTGCATTTCTAAAAACATATTATAATATGCACAATAGGTTAAACTATTAATATTTCCGCGCTCTACTGAAGCTAAAATTTCACTAAACGCCATAAATTCATCAAAATTTTTCATTAAAATATCCTTTTTAGTTTTAAATATTTAGATTAGTTAAATCCGTATCTATTACTTTTAACTACGATGTAGGTGTATTTGCTAGCGAAGTTGTTGAAGTAGTGGTTGTTTTTAAAAATGGAAAAAATGATGATTTTGCACTACTATTCTGCTCTTTTGATAACTTATCAGCAAGCTCATTAATATTACCAGTAATACGATTATCTCCGTCTAAATAGTTTTTAATTTTTTTACGACATGTGTCTGAAATATGATATTCTTGTCCTTGAAATGAAACTTTATTTCTAAATAGTTGCGTATATGTATGGTGATGCTCTTCAAGAAATGAATGTATTTTAGTAATATTTGTTAAATCTTCTGGCTTAACATGCTTAACATAACCATTATCTTTACCTCCAGGCTTTGGCTCATTACCATATCCATCAATAAGTGGATCATATAGTGGAAGTTTAGACTCAGTAATTGTATACATATTTTTAACCGTTTGACGATAATTAAAGTCTACTTTCCCAGTTCCTTGAATACTTCCTATTGATAGTTTGGAATGACGGTCAGATAGATCAGTTTTAGTCCTATCCATACCATAAGCATGTAACTTTAAGGTCACATTTGTTGGTAGCATATTAGAATTTCTAGTAAAAAAATTATTTAAGCTTTTTAGTAGGTCATCTCTTTCACTATTCTCATGATATTTATCATCATAAAAATCAAAAATAATCTCTTCATCAGGGTTTTTAGTAGCTATTTCATGTATCTGGGCATATAAAATAGCTAACTTAGATTCATCAACAGTACAATAATCTATTGTACCTTCTTGAGGGGCAGGCCACATTTGTAATTGATTTTCATCCATTCTAGCATCATTTGGATTAATATTGATCAGTCTATTATTAAACCCAACAGCAGTATTATTAAATGCTGTTCCATTTTGAAGGTTATGTTCAATATCTGCTAATAATAATTTATTGATTGATACCTGAACCTGTTTCTCATGAAAATAGTTCTCAATCTTTCCTAATGCAATAACACTTGGCTCTGTTGGATGCCTACCAGCACTATTTAAACGCTCTGCATTATAATTTTGACGATTAGAGCCAACCATTAAAATAATTTGCTCTTCATTTTCATTAGCTTGTGAAATAATCTGATCAAATAATGCCTTATTTGCTGAAATTACAGCTTGCTGTACATTTTCATTATTATATACATAATCATTATCCTTAAGAATTTCATGATATGCTCGATTGAACATACAGCCGTCAAAATCTAATGAAACTACTCGAATCGTCATAATTTTACCCCTAATTTTATTGATTAATTTAAAACCACTTAAATATTAACAAGCATAAATTTATGAAGCAATGCTTTTTATGTTGCAAGAATATTAGAAACTAAATTAAAGCTAAGCATCTAATTTTAATAAGTTAAATTAAAAATGAAAATTTAAAACGCAGTGATTCAATTAATCATGTATTTCAATATAATTGCATTTTTGATCAATAAATAATTATAGCTAATCTATAAAACGCAATAAATTGCGTTTCTACATGGATTTGCTATGCCTCAGTTAATACTTTTAATGGTTTAGACTTTTTATGCTTTTGTTTAGCATGCCAAAGATCATAAGCACTTTGTAAATTTATCCAAAACTCAACTTCCATTTCAAAAGCTTCAGCAAATGCTAAAGCAGTATCTGGGGTGATGCCTCGTTTACCATTAACTATTTCATTAATCCTTGGATATGTCCACCCCAAGTGTTTTGCAAATATAGACTATTCATATATCCTATTAGCCGGACAAGTAGTTTGGTTTAACTGACCTTGATAAAACGGAGTATGACTATTTGATGACAATGGAACATCTACCTTATTTGGATTTGGAAGCTGATCATAGTATTTTTGATCTTTAGCTAAGTGCAAAAATGCCAATTGATCATCTGGATTTAATCTTTCATAAATATACATAAAGTTATCCTGATCTTTAATAATTCCATTATCTCCAAAAAAGAATTTTTTTTCTTTGGCTAGTTTAAATAAATCTGACTGCACATCTAAACTCCAATCCTCAAAAATATATAAAAAGTCATCAAAGTTTTTAATAATTCCATTGTCTCCAAAAAAGAATTCTTTTTCTTTAGCTAGTTTAAATAACTCTGATTGATTATCTAAACTCAACGACTCTAAAATATATATAAAGGTATCATAATTTTTAATAATTCCATTTTTTCCAAAGAAATTTACCTCATCTTTTAACTGTTCAAAAAGTTTATTCATACCAACAAGTGCTAAGTGTCTACAAAAAAATTCAAAATCATTAAATGATCTAAATTGTTTATTAATATTTTTATTCGCTATTAATTTTATAATGTCATCACCAAAACTAAAAGTTTCACAAGATGCTCTTATAAAATCAGAAATAATATTAAAACTATACAAACAATGATTATCTATAAGTTTACACAATAATTCCAAATAATTAAGGTATGCTGTATTATCATATTTTCTAAAGCATCCTGTATCATCTGAAAAATATTGTTTACAAGAATCGTCATTAAATGAAGAAAAAATTGATTGAATTTTTTCAATAAAATATGATGATTTTAACTTTAATTTGTTTAATTTTTCCCTATTTTCACCAATTAAAACTTGATATTCTGAGTCATCAAACTGACTGCCTTCTAACATATTTTCAGGGTGATATATATAAGGATTACGAAGTTGTATAGCATCAGGCGTTTTTCCTCCAGTACCAATAACAACACGAGTTATACTTGAGTTTTTCTCAAATATCTTATTAGCAAATATAGGTAACATACCTTCAATTATTCCATCATCTACTTCTGGGCGCAAATTTTCCCAAGAATCAAAAACTAAATTTCCATATTCACTTAACCAAGCATAACTTTGCCCAACAATATCAAAATCACCATAATTAAGACTACCATCATGATTTAATGGATCTTTAGATAGCTTATTATGTTTTGATTTTAGCAAAACATAAAAGCCATTATTCTTACAGCTAATACCATCAATAACACACTGTTTACCATCACCATCAATTGATTGACAACAATTTGTCATCTCACCTAAAAAATAAGCATTTAGGTCGCTAGCTGGAAGTTTAACTAAATAATAACCATCACATTTTACCTCCTTACCATCAAAAATAACATCTGGTAGATTATCTTGAGTCTTCCTTAAAGACTCTACCTGAAGACAGTAATCAAATACTTGCTGACTTTTATTATACTTGTTACAAAGTAGTGCTAACTCTAAATTTTCATTTGCATTATGGAACGTTAATTTTGCCGTTATACCAAAAGCTTCATCAATCGTCTTTGGTGCTCTATTTTCATTATTTTCTGTAATTTTTTGAGCATTTTGAAAAAATGATAAACCTTTATATCCATATGTATTAATAAGCCTTAACCAACCAGATAAATCATCTATCTTAGGGTTATTAATAGCTATACTTTGCACAAGTGCATCATGAACTAACTTACGGTTATCTTTACTATGTTGTTTTAAATAATCATAAGCTAATACTACAGGGCTTTTTGCTTTTTTCTGCTGATGCTTTAGTTTTTCACTAATAATAATTAATAGTTTATAAGCATGCTCAAATGCAACACTATTATCTTGATCATTATTTGCTTCTAGAAAGTCTACAGCTAACTTACAGGCTTTAAATAACTTTAGATAATGTCGATTAATAGGCTCATTAGTTAAATCAAAGAATTGATATTCATCATTTAATTTTTTAAAACCAGATAACACATCCTCATTACTTAGAACACTATGTGAATTTTTGATCTCTAATGTTTGTTGCTCACCAAAAAGTGTATTCTTTAAAAATGTGACATTTTCTTTAGTTCTTATATCTGTATCATTACTATCTATTAGTTGATTTAATAAAATGAATAAATTTTCTTTGTGAGATTCATTTTTCATAAGCAAGTCAAAAGCATGAATAAGTTCTTCTTTTTTAGCCGCTTGCTTTTTATTTTTAATATCTTCAGTTAAAGCCTCTAAAATCTTTGGTAATGCTTTATCTTCAAAGATATATTGGTACAATTCTGAAAAATTCATAACAACCCTCTATTTTTGTTTGATTAATTTACAAACATAAAATTATAACAGATACAATTATGCAACTCAATGCTTCATATATTTATAATTAACCTAAACACGCTAAATCACGTTTCTACATGAAATATTAATTTACTATGCAATTATGCATCGTTACAGTAATACAGTTTTTACTTTATTTCTTTATGATTTCTCGTACAATAAGCATTTAATCAATAAATCAGACAAAATATAGATGTTATGAATATTACGACAAGACGAACAATTGGCGGCGCATTTCTTGTAATTGGTAATACCATTGGTGCTGGTATGTTATCACTACCTTTAATTACTGCAGCGACTGGTACAATTACAGCAATTATACTAATGATACTTTCCTGGTCTGTGATGTATGTAACATCATTTAAGTTATTAAAACTTTGCTCAGAATACCCCTTAGGGGTTAATTTTACGACGCTAAATGCTAAGCGTATGCCAAAAATACTACAGCCTTTATTTATACTAATGTATTTACTTTTGTTATATTCATTGATGTCAGCTTATACTACACAAGGCGCATCACTGATTAAAATAGTCTCTCAAAATGCGGTTTCAAATACAGCTGTAGATACCCTAGTCTATATTTTAATTTTTGGTGTTATTATTTTAAATACTAGATTAAGTGACTATCTTAACCGTTCATTTGTTTCATTAAAATTAATTTTCTTCACATTATGTATAATTTTGATGATTGCTTATTTTAATTTAAGCTATACCTTATCTATGCCATTATCCATATTTGCATTACTCTATGCCTGGCCTACCCTATTACCTTCTTTTGGCTTTCAAAATATGGTACCTGTTTTATATGAATATCAACAAGGTAATCTTAAAGCCATTAAACGCAGTATTCTTATTGGTAGTTTATCAGTACTTGGGATTTATATTATCTGGATTGTAATTTGTCTTGGGCTTATTCCACAATTAGGCTCAATCAGCTACAAGACGATTTATGCTGATGGTAATACCCTAGATAATTTCATTGCTATTATCAAAGAAGGTACAAACAGTCACTGGGTTAATACTTTCTTGACAATTTTCATCAATATTTCAATTATCACTTCATTTATCTGTGTTGGTTTATCTTTATATCATTATATTCGTGATATCTTTAAACAGTTTAAAATTAACCTATGGAAAGTATTTGGCTTTATTTTTAGTTTCTTACCACCCTTTATTTTTACTGTTTTCTATCCAAAAGGCTTTATTCTAGCATTACAATATGCAGCAATTTTTGCAGTTATTGCCCTTGTGTTTACACCAATTTATTTAGATAAATCTGTCAATCGACTCAATATAAAAAATCTCTATCCACTTGCTTTAGGCTTACTTGTAATCATTGCACAAATTTTTAATCTCTTAGGTATATTTACACCGTTTTAGTTATATTAATTCCCCTCTAATTTTAAAGAAGTGACTGCGAAGCAGGCGGGGTGTTGTAAATAATTTCACAAAAATTATCAACACGGAATATGTCTGATTTTTTCTGAAATATTACTTTTATTATTTTTTAGCTGTAATTTTATTACAATAGTGCTTAATTTAATCATAGGAAATACTTTCATGCCTAATCGAACCCAACAATTAAAACAAGCACTAGTTCATAAAATATTAGATAAATATCAAAATAAAGGTGAAAATTTATTTTATTTAAATCAAAAAAACACACGTTTCGATGGTAAATCTTATACAAATGTTCCTAACTACGTAATCGAACATGTTGAACTTGCAATAAGAGAAGATAAACAATATTTTAAACAAAACCAAGAATACGCTGCATATGATTCATTTCATCAATATTTATTAAATAATATAGCAAAAGCTCAATATGAATATGAAACTACTTTATCAGGCTCAATTTCAACCTGCTTATTAGATAATTCATCCTCTCCAATTCAAGACATCATACAATCTGGTGCAGAAAACTTGCAATCACAATTAAGAAATCGTTTTCCTAATCTTAATGATGAACATAAAAAAGCAGTATTAGTAATGCAATTGCTAGTAGATGCCCAGTTAAAAACAAACTGTTTTTTTGCACACAACAGAAAAGATATTGAACATGAAGGAAAATTATTTAAAAACATTCCAGGGCCAATTGTTGATGCAGTAAAGGCATCTAAGGCTATAAATGAAAGTTACCAGAATGATCCTCAAAAACAACCTTTAAGCTATCGTGACTTTCGAGCTATATTAAGTGATCGTTTATCTTGCTTTGAAGATAATGAAAGTTTTTATAATACACATCTAGAATCTAACTGGGCAGCAAACTTATACCGCAATCCAGAGCCAATTTTTCAATCTTATGAACCTCCCAAACAAACAACAGAATCAGAACTCTATTTTTAATGTATCAACTACTTAATCTGGATATTTAAACTGTCATCCTCTTGTAAACTTGTAACATGAGTTTGATTATTTAATTTGTAAATTATTGTTTTACAATTATATATTTGATTTATTTTTGCAATAACTCTCAATTTCAACACAACCAAAATTAATGATACTATAAAGTTTGATTATTTTATTTTTGGTTTTTGGAGGTTGTAAAATGGGCTATCGAATTAATTCTCAAGCAGGTATAATTGATGCAATCAGTAAAGGTATTCCACTTGTTATTACACATTCAGATACTCAAAATCCATTAAATGTTCACGGCCAATTTTATGTACCAAAAGTAGGCAATGATGGTTGTGGTATTGTTTATGAAGGTTTATTTTGGGCAGCTGAATTTGGCATAGTCGATGGAATGACGGTCATTGATACTGCAGAGCATAAAGATGAATATGATGATATGACGTATGGGAAAAGGGATTTTATACTAAGAAAGCAACATGTACGCGCAGATCTTTATAAGCAATATTATCAGGATAAATATTGCCATCAAGCTGAAGATGATAAATATAAAGTTATTGCCTACCCAGAATTAACAGCAGAAATGATTGATGATGCAGCAACTGCTGAGCAGTTTAATGGTAAAGGTTATCCTGAATATAACTGTCATACTTTTGTAAAACATGTCATTGATCATGCTTATAGCAACAATTATGTTAATGAATCTAATCGAGATAATTTCTTTAAAATCTATAGTGCACTTTATGATGGAACAACCACAATATTTAAAAAACAAAATATTACCAGTACTAGTTCTATTGCTGCTATTAACCAACATATCATTGATCATCCAACAAGCCGAGCTGCTAAAGCATTAACATTATTAAATAAATATAAAGACTCAAGTGATGGTATTAGTAAAAATAACAATAATTTGTTTAAAGAAATTCACAAATACGCTTATGAAAGCTCTAAACTATTTAGTAAAACAAATACTCAAAACAATGCCAGTTTTATTTTTGCAACCTATGCCGAACAACACCCAGGGAGTCGTTCAGCTAAAATTGCATTAGCATTGGATAAATAACTCTAGCTAAAATATTCTAATCTAAACTGCAATACAACATTAAGTAATTTTTGTTATTTAATTGTTTTATATTTAATTATTTTGGTTTTATTTGTAATTATTTTTAACAAAAACTATTTCATGATAATGATAGAATTAGATTCGATTATTATAAAACTTAAAGGATTAAGACTATGGGTTATGAAATCACTGAAAATGAAGAATTAATCACTGCAATTGAAAATGGTTATCCTATTTTAATTACACACTCCGATACACAAAAACCCTTAGATGTTCATGAACAAATTTTTGTTCCAAACAAAGAAGGCTCTCATAGCGTTTATGAAGGTTTATTCTGGCCACGTGTCCATAAAACACCTCAAAGCATGACAATCATTGATACCGCACCCCACAAAGATGAGTTTGATAATATTAAATATGGTACACAAGATTTTATATTACGTAAAAATTCATTTAATAATGATTTTTTTAATAAACATTATTTAGATAAATATAAACATGAAGTTAATGATTCAAAATATAAAGTCATCGCCTTTCCAGAGTTAACTTATGAGATGATTGATCAATCTGCAATGACTGAAAGATTTCATGGTGAGACATACCCTGAATATAGTTGCCATACGTTTGTTAATAATACCATTCAAAAGTCTATTGAAATAAGCAAAGAACGCCAACCAAAAGAAACACCAAAACCGTTTTCAGGGGCGAAAAAAAGCGCTACCTCTACTAGTTGTTGTGTAATATGCTAACTTAGTATTTTATATATCTTGAGTGTTTTTGTTTTCATTTTTTGGATTATTCCTACCTTCAGTAGAAAAAGGATGCGGAACAACATGGAAATGACTTTTAGCAATTTTTTCTACAATTGTTAAAAATTCATTGGTATTTTTATCTGATAAGTCATATTGAAGCAAGTGTTCATTAACTTCATCTAGTTGTTGCGGCTCGCTTATATAAATACACTGGACCGCTTTTATCCGCGACTTTTGGCCCAAATTAAATGCAACTATAAATTAGCTCCGACCCACATTAAATGCGTTTATAAATTCTCCAAATTTTAATTCAAAATTATTGGCTCACATTAATTGCAACTATAATTTTACCACTCGATAAACGAAGGTTTATTTAGTTACTCTTAAAATCAAAAAAATTGCTTAAATAATCGCTCAATAAACCATTGCAATAATCAAGGTCTTGTTTATACTCTATTTAAAGTTTTTGGAATGATCTAGGTGGCTTTATGTTAATTGGTTATATTAGGGTTTCTAAATCAGATGGTTCTCAGCTTCTTGATTTGCAAAAAGATGCTTTAATTAAGGCGGGTATTAAAGAAGAAAGAATATATAGTGACCTTGAGTCTGGTAGTAAAGATAGTCGACCTGGATTGGATTCTTGCCTTAAATCATTACAGCCAGGGAATACATTAGTTGTTTGGAAATTAGATAGGCTTGGCAGAAGCATGAAGCACCTAGTAAATTTAGTAGATGATCTTGGTAAGCGTAATATTAGTTTTAAAGTATTAACTGGTCATGGAGCTAATATTGATACCTCTACTCCAAGTGGGAAAATGATATTTGGAGTATTCTCAGCATTATCAGAATTTGAAAGAGATCTTATTATAGAGCGTACACGAGCAGGTTTAGCTGCAGCTAGGGCTAGAGGTAGAAAAGGTGGCCGTCCACAAAAAGTAGATAAATCATTACTTACAATGGCTATAGCATCTATGTCTGATAGAAATTCCATTGCCTCTGATGTGGCCAAAAGGTTAGGTATCACAACAAGCACATTATATTCCTATGTGAATGGTGACGGGTCGTTAAAGGAAGCAGGTAAAAAAATAATGGATGCTAAGTAGTGTCTAAGAAAATACCGGTAGAACAATTAATTTTTCTGAGCTATGAACTTGATAAATTACCAATAAGGGATATCAAACGTAAAGAACTTGTTTCTCAATGTGCTGATGATTTTGGCGTGTCAGTTTCGACAGTTTATAGACAGATTAAAAATGTGCTTGAGAAAAAATCAACGTATCGAAAAGATTTTCACAAACCTAGAGCCTGTTCAGAAGTAGACATGCGAAAGTATTGTGAAGTTATAGCTGCTATGCGCTTACTAGCAAAGAATAAAAAACGACATAGAATATCGACTCCGAGATGCATTAATTTACTTGAAACTACAGGTGTTTATTTGGGTAATGATTTAATTATTGTACCCAGAGGTTTTCTAAAGAAAAGCACTATTAATAGGTATCTTTCTATATGGGGTTTAAATGATGCGGCTATGTGTGTAGAGCCTGTAATTACACACTTTGAAGCTAAGTATAGCAATGAATGCTGGCAGTTTGATTTCACACCATCTGACCTTAAAAAAATCAAATTCATTTCTGGCAATGAAAAGCTGTTACTTGCTTTGTTTGTTGATGATGCAAGTGGAGCGGTATCTGGAGAGTATATAATCACACCTGGAGAAAGTGCTATTGCAGCTTTAAGTGCTCTATATAATGCCACATCTGGGAATAATTGTGATTCTTTTATTAAAGGGATACCCGAATCTATTTATATGGATAATGGTAGTTTTAGTAAAAGTGAATTATACCGTCGTGTCTTGATGCAATTAAATATCAGTGTTGAGCAACACTTACCAAAAGATAGTGATGGTCGAAGAACTACAGCAAGATCTAAAGGGAAAGTTGAAAGAGCCAACCGTACATTTAAAGATGATTTTGAATCATTGTTCCATTTCCAAAAACCCGAAAGTTTAAAGCAGCTCAATCAATGGCTACATGAATATATTAAAAATTATAACCATAAGGCTCATCGACGTGGTGGTTGTAGCAGATATGAATATTGGAAGTCACACTTACCTGATTTAGGCTATCAAGAGATGTGTTCAAAAGAACACTATGTAAGACTTTGTCGAACACCAGAACCTCGAACTGTTGGTTCTGATGCTTGTATTTCAGTAAACGCTATTGTGTTTCAATTAGATCCAGAATTTGCTGGCGAAACAGTTAATGTATTACATGGTATTTTTGATGATCATATTTATATAGAACACCAATTAAATACATTCGGACCATTTTACCCATATGATGGTCCTATTCCATTTGGCACTTATAAGAAAAAACCAAAAATCAACAAAGAGAAACGCGCAGATTACATTACAGAACTTTCAAAAAAAATATCTATTCCTATTTCTGCCCTTTCTGGTTTGGAAAATAATAATAATAAGCTTGTATTAATCGATGCTCAGTTAATTGATGAAAATATAGCATCAAAGCCATTTAAAATAGAAGACCTTAAACAAATAGACTTTAAAAGTAAAATAGAAGCTAAGCAATATATATCAAATCTTTTAAGTAGGCCGCTATCAACGCTATCACCAGAAGACTTAAATTATATTAATGGCCTTGTTACCACAACATTAAACCGACATGAGATTAAACGTCAACTCAAAGCATACTTTTCACCAAAGCTTATTAAGACATCCAATTCGGAGTAAACCCTATGTACCAACAAGCACTAAATAAATTCCATTTGAACAAGCCTTTTATGAAGGCAGGTTATTTTGAAACAGAGCAATATCGAGATATTTATAGTGATCTAAAGAAAATTATTTCTTTGGGTGGGATTGTTTCATTAACTGGCATGGTCGGTTCAGGTAAAACAACAATGCTCAGAAAAATTAAGCAAGAACTTGATAAAGATAAAAAGATTATAACTTCTCAATGCTTAACCACTGATAAAGCAAAATTAAGCATTAATAATATCTTATTGGCTTTATACTATGATCTTTCACCTAAGGGAACCAAAAATATTACAGTCCCCTCTCAAAATGAAAGAAAAGAACGGCTACTTCTTGAGCTGATTATAAAACAAAAATCTTCGGTTGTGCTTTTTATTGATGAAGCTCATGACATACACGGAAATACTCTTGTTGCGTTAAAAAGAATTGTAGAAATGGTCTCAAATAGTAATTATCACTTATCTGTTGTCTTAGCCGGACACCCTAAATTAAAAAACTACCTATCAAAGGGCACAATGGAAGAAATTGGTGCTCGGGTAGAGAAATTTGAAATTGATTCCGGTTTTTTTCAAAATAAAGCAAAATATATAGAATGGATCATTAAAGATTGCTTAGAAGACAGTAAAACAAAAGTATCAGACATTATTACACCTGAAGCAATGAACCTTTTAGAAAGCTCATTAGTTACTCCTCTTCAAATCAATAGATGCTTATTTGATGCAGTTCAAAAAGCTTATAATACTGGTGAAGATATAATATCAGAAGATGTTATTAAAGATATTTTAAGTCCTGATACAAATAATATGGATTCAATATTAGCTAGAAATGGTTATCAGCAACTATCCTCAGTTGCTGAGCTTCTTGGCACTACATCAAAAGAAACAAAGGAATTTTTATCTGGCAAAACCGTAGGTTCAAAGCGACAAACACACCTACAAACATTGCAAGCTGTCGGTTTAAATTTTGAATAACTTAAGGGTATAAAGATGGCTAAATCAGATAAAAAAATAGTTGGTTACCAAGATTTTTTTCAGGCAATTGAGGATAAGATATCAAATACTAAAACGCAAATTATTAAAAGCACCAACACAAAGCTAATAGACTTATACTGGTGGATTGGAGAGCATATTGTTATAAACCAGAATAAATATGGCTGGGGAAAAGCAATAGTTGATCAGCTATCCAAAGACCTCATTAAATCACTTGATGCTCCACATGGGCTATCATCTAGAAATTTATGGTATATGCGCCAGTTTTATCTTGAATATAAAGACAAACCAAATCTGCAACAGCTTGTTGCAGAAATTCCTTGGGGACAGAATTTAATCATTTTAAGTGGCTCACTAACAGATAAAGAAAAAGAATACTATATACATAGTACTTTAGAGTTTGGTTGGACTAGAAATGTGCTTAAACTACAGATTAAAGCAAACGCTTATGAGAAAAGTCTATTGTTAGAAAAGCAAAATAATTTTAAGGATACATTGCCAGAGCACCTGGCAGAACAAGCAAATGATACTATGAAGGATGTCTATACTTTGGATATGCTGGGGATTAGTAAACCAGTGTTGGAAAGAGAGTTAGAAAGTAGGATGATCCAAAAAATCAAACACGTTATTCTGGAACTTGGTTATGGCTTTAGCTTCATAGGAAATCAATACAAAGTTGCCACACCAAGCTCTGATTACTTTATAGATCTTCTTTTCTATCATCGAAAATTAAGGTCTTTGGTTGCTATTGAATTAAAAACTGGGAAGTTTAAAGCAGAATATGCTGGGAAAATGAATTTTTATTTAAATCTGCTGGATGACTTTGTTAAAGAACCAGATGAAAACCCTTCTATTGGCATTATATTGTGTGCTGATAAAAATAATTTTGATGTTGAATATGCCTTGAGAGGGCTCAATAAGCCTGTAGGTGTGTCAGAATATATATTAACATCAAAACTTCCAAAAACCCTGCTCGATAAACTACCAGATTCTAAAACATTACAAAAAGAAATTGGTGATCAATTTGAAGTTATCAGTAAAAATTATAATCGCAAATAAAGTGGGCCAATGAATTATAAATGCAGGTCAAAATTTTATAGACGCATTTAATGTGGGTCGGGGCTAATTTATAGTCGCATTTAATGTGGGCCAAAAATCACGGATAAACGCGGTCCAGTGCATTTATAAAAGCGAGCCGCAACATCTAGTTCTTTTGAGGAACAATTTGAAGAAATTCTATTTATCTTATCAATTAATAGCTCTTTCTGATTATCTAATATTTTATTATTTTTTAGCATACTTAAAAGCTTGTTACCACTTGTATCTGATATTAATTTATTATTCAACCATTTATTCACTTTTAGTTCTAAAGGTTTAATATCAAATAGATTATTTGAATCCACACTAGAAGAACTTTCATCTAGTACATTTCTTAGATGTAAGGTACAGTAATCAGTCTCATCATCACTATACATAATAAATTTTCCTTTTACTTTATAACTTGACTATAAAATCTAATTAAATATTCAAGCCATTCTTTTGTTAACTTAATTTCATTGAACTGATAATTACTATCCATAAACTAAATATACCCCTTAATTTTAAGAATAGATTAAGTATATTTGTCTATTTGGTTGGTTGTTAGCGTAGAAGTACTCATTAGTGTGCTACAGATTTAATAAATAACCCATCTAGTAATTATCAATAATCAATTTGCAAATTTTCATCGTTAGTTTTTACCTGTTCTAAACTAGAACTTTGAAAAATAAATTCTATTCTGCGATTTAATGCTCCTTTAGAGTTTAGGTTCTGAAGTCTATTACGAAATATTTTAAGTTCATCTAAATATTTTTTGATATCTTTTTCACCTTTATTATTCTCTATAAACTTTTTTACAGCTTCAGTATGATGCTTATTTTTGAAAAATTTATTACAGCCAGTCCCTTCATTTACGTAGTCTTGGAGAAGTTTTTCTATACCATTTTTTTCAACTTTATTTTCAGCTTGGAAGAAAATAGATTCGTATTTTTTAATTTTTGAATAATCGCTATTGGATAAAAGTTTGATTTTATCTTCTATTAATTTCTTAGCTTTATCATAGCTACTTGTCTTTTTATATTCTGTATCAGAATAATCATAGTCGTTTACACGTCTTTGGCAAATCCTACTAAAAGCATTAAATTCTTTACTTGTACTGGCATTCTCTAAATCTGTTCTTAATTTAGACAAGGTTACTAAGTTACAATAAGGTAATACTTTTTTTTCTAATTTTTCAAGAAATTCATGTTTCTCTTCACCAAATGATGTGAATTCATCAAAAGCTATTGCTCTACGTTTACACCCAAATGGATCGGAAGTACAAGCTAATGGATCATCTAATTCTAGTAATTGGTTTTTTCTTGGATTTTTTATATATAATAAATATTTATTAACAATATTATACTGTATTTTATTAGGTATATATTCAATTATTTTTGGTATTTTATCAATAATAGGTTTTTTATTATAATTATTTACTTTACTTAAATCAATAAAAAGTATATTTTCAATATCAGTGATATTTTTATTGTCATTATGATACCTCTTTGCTTGATGAAATCTTATAAAAACCTTTGTGATACTTTGACTAAGTTCATCGTCCTTTTTATAAGGATAGATTTTTAATAATTCAGCATATTCATCTTTAACCTTACTGTCAGACTTTAAAAATGCATGCCTTGTTCTCGAATTTGGAAACTGATCTTCCATATCAATATAAGAAAAAATATTTGATACGAGAGGCAATCTTAAATTATTAAATTTTGATTTTTTTTTCTCTTTAGGGTCAGACATACTAAATATCTCCTTTAGAGACTACTAATTATAAGTACTATTAAAAACAGTCATATTATTTTTATCATAAGCATTGTAAAAAGGGTGTTGAATTTCTGTTTGGTTTAATTTCTCTGAATTAGGCTTTTCTTCTTTAAGTAAATTTTTAAAAATCTCAAAATTATCCTTCCCTTCTACAAAATCGCTATACGTATGCTCATTGTCTCCATCACCATAACAGTCACTAGTTAAAACATTTAGCCACTCATCTGAATAAATATCTAAAGCTTCCCTAATAAACTCTATATAAGGCACTGATGCTTGATAAGCATTTGTTAAACTATTAGATGACCTAGATTTAAATATATTTGTATGATGGGACATCGTGCGAGCAAAGTTTTTGACTAAATCTTTATAGCCATCAATACTTTTAATTTTACTTGTATCAAGTTCATCAATATAATTTTTTTTATGTTCATCTGAAGTTTTATTCCTAGCTTCGTTGCATGCATACTTAAATGCCTTTTGTATGCATTCTAAAAAAATTGATTGGCAATTTTTATCTCGTTTTAAGGTTCTAATACCTTTAAAATCAATATATTCATCATTAAAAATTTTTTCTAATTCGTTTTGTATTATCGGCGTTATAAAGCATTTAATTAGTTCTAACTTTTCGTCTGACAAAAAGTGACACTCAATTTGACTATCATCAATAATATTTATTAACTCATATGAATTTAAAGCTAAACCATTTTCATCAATTAAGTCATCTTTAATTATCTTTAATAATGCTTCAATTTTATTAATATCATCAACTGCAGCTAAGATTCTTCTTAATGTAAGTGGGCATTTAATAATACAATCAGGGAGATATCTATCATTTGTTGATTTATCACTTGATCTTTTAATGAATATTAATTTTTTATCATCCTTAAGTTCCTGTAATTTAGCTTCACATTTTTCTTTATCATTATTATTAAGAAACTTAATCAAGTCTGAAGCAGTTTGCATATCACTCATAATAACAGTCTCCATCATCTAGTTTTATAGACTACAATTGTCTATAAACGTAAAAATACAAAAAAGCGTAATAATACTTAAATTTAAATCCTGCTATTATCTTGAGTGATAAAATTCTCTCTAATATTTTCAGATACACTTTTTTCAGAATCTTTAAAACCATCGTAAAATAAATTAAGTACTAAGGATCTATTAGGAAAGTAAGTTGCTAAGCTATCACCCCAAGTTTGATACTTATCATCTCTAAATTGCTTTAATTCCTTATCTTCTAAGATACCTAATTTTACTAAATTTTCTAATGTTAATCGCTTATTTTGTAGGGCCTTCATAGCATCTGAAGGAAAATCAATTATCTTATTCATCTTGGTTGAACCCAAGCCAAACTTATGAAAAAAAGCCTGAACTTCTTTCTGAAAATCTAAAATAGTACAGTCTTTTATTTGTTTATCTCCTAAAACTTTATTTGATAAATTCTGATCATCAAATTTAGCATGCTTCAAAAAATAATTTTTAAAATAGAAATATAGATTCATAATGCAACCCCTTTAATTTATATTATGAGTCAAATATAAAGCTATTAATGATATATAAAAACCGCAAAAATACTTATTTTAAAATTAAATATTATCTTTTACTTATTATCATTACTTTTAACATTTAAATCTATTTCTTTTTTATTATTATATTTTAATCCATAACGATATCCTTTTGCATATTCCTTATTTAATTGACTCTTTTGAGCTTCAGGCATATTAATATACTCACAAATTCCAGCATAATCAGTATTCATGCTCATACCCTCTTTTGCTTGATTAATTCCATTTGCATAAGCGGCAGAAGGTGTACAATTTTGTCGCGCCATTTCAGCACAACCCGATAGAAATAAACAAATACTACCTACTAGATATAGACTAATAACTTTCATACTTACCTCACAACATTGATTGTTTTTTATTCTACTTATTTAATGTTTGATTAGTATAAATTTAATCTCATTTTAATTGCAAGTGATAAAAAGCAACACCCAGTAAATCACGTAGTTTTACGCTATTTTAAATCACTATTTTTTATTATTTTCACAACTACTTTAAAATATAAAGTAGGAAATATAAGAATCATGGGAAAAGATAATCAATTTAGCATTACCGACTCAAATAATAGCCTTGAATTAAATGAAAATCAAAAAGATAACATAATTGGTACTGGCTCTACAGCTATTATTTATAAGATAAATAGTAATAATGTTAAAAAAGAATTTAAAGATGACATCACGCTAGATCAGCTAAACTATCAAAAAGATATGATAAATAAAATTCATCCTAATTTTGAAGTTGAAATTCAAGAATCAACAAAGCAGCATAAAGCCTCTATCACTATGCCATTTATTAATGGAAGCCATGATATATCAAATGAAAAAATTCAATTAGCGGTTAGAGATTTATTCAATACATATAAACTTATCATAACAGACCCTGTTAAAGAAAATTTTATTAAAACCCAAGATAATGAAATCATATTATGTGACTATGGCTCAGTACTAGATTTAAATAAGGAAATTATAGAAACTCCAAAAGATGCCTTATTTGAAATTTATCAAAATTACTTAAAAAGCAAGTTTTCAAAATTTAACTTAGACTCTATTATTAAAAATGAAACTAAAAAATCATTAAGTGAAGTATATAACTTACTGAAAAGTGATGAAACATATAGAACTAAGATACAAAGTATTCAGCATGATATACAAAGTAAATTAGATCATCAGTCATCTAAAAACGTTGATCCTGGACTACAACCCATTTCACCATTTTTAGGTAAAAAACTAGACTTTGGCAAATTTATTCCTAATAACAAGCAAGATAACTCATTACCAGAAAATTTATTTATGAAAAATGATAATAGTAATACTAAAATAAAGTTAGATTTTGATAAATAATATACTCAAATATTTAATATATTTTAGTCACTGGGGATAAGTTAAATGAAGAACTATTTTTATTTTTAATGGTCCAAGGACATACCGGATCATTAGATGATTTTCTTTGACACACAAATGCCAATTTTATTAATGAGGCATTATTATCTAGTCGTTTATAGTCAATATTATCAGAACAATTAATATTACCATTCACTATACTACATTTTCCTGGAAATTTTGAAAAACTGACTTTGTATGCTTTATCATTATCTAACTCATATTCACCTGATGATGAAGTTATAATTTCACCGTATTCACCTTCTACAGATTCTTTACCTAAACCTACTGAGTGTAAATCAAAATTATGACTAAATGCTCCTGGAACCCCCGTTATTTCAACAGCTAAATTCATATTATTTCCAGAATAAAATCTAGTTGGATATAGACAATCATTATCACTACAAGTTGCCTTATTTATTTTTAACATCTCACTTTCATCTGCTTTAATATATGTATTCCAATCAAAGTATTTATCTGGGGTATATTTAGTATGAATAAATGAAAATTGAACTTTTGGGTTATCTTTTAATTTTTTGATTTCAGCAACTATTTTTAACTCTTTAGTTGCATCTGTACAAAAAGGAAAAGCATTAGAATCTGTAAATTGAATTTTGCCTGTGCTTTTTGCAGCTACAGTTAACCACTTTGGTTGTATGGTATCTGTTTTCATACATGAGCTATCTAAAGTAGAAATCCATAACTCATAATTTGTATTATTATGAATACTCATTGTGTAGTCAGCTGATGCATATAAGTCTAAATTTATGAAAAAGCAAAATATTACACATACAAATTTTCTATACATATTATTGCAACCTCACCTGTGAAATTATTAATTATTATGATCAATAATATAAAGATTTGAGTCAGAGAAAATAAGCGCAAAAGTACGCGATTTATTAGATATGTTTTAATCACCTGAAAGAGTACTTTTACGCTATTCACTGATCTATTTCTATTTTAAGTTTTAATTAATTCAATTAATTAATTTAAGGGGATGCATAAAATGATTGATACTAAAAACTCGAAATTTGATGACTTAAAACTACTTTCTGATACTAGAGACTACCCAATGTTATTAGAAAAACTTAATAAAAATAATCATACTAATTTTGAAACGTTAAGTAAATGTATTGGAATGCCTTATATTTCTATTGGTTTTGATAAACTCAAAGAAAAAACAGGTATATCAGATGAAAATGGGAGGCTAGGGTTTAAACTTAATGATAATCTTTGCAAGCATTTATTTGAAATGACTGTACTCAAAGAAAATAATACATATAAATATAATTGGGATAACCGTAACAAAGGACTATCTCGGGAAGATTACCTAGCTCTAAATGATAAAGAACGCTATCAATTAGAAAGGCTTCATGCCATTAAAGCTGATCTTTTTGAAAGTATAGTTATATACTTTGATGAGCATAGAAATGAAGATGATTCCTTACAATCAGATAATGAGCAATCTAATATACAGTCAGAAAAAGAAAAATATAAAAATTTTATTGCTAATATAGATCAAGATGATAAAGAAATTTTAAAGTTTCATGAGACAATATGTACTTATTATTCTGAAAATTATCAATCAACTGATGGTGAGTTAACTAACTCAGTAAAAGAAGCTTTTAAAAAAGAGCTAGGCATAGATAAAAATTCACTAGAAATAAAAGTAAAATGTACAGAGGCATCTGAAAAAATTGCAAATCTATCCAAAAAACTAAATGGCACATCGCAAACTCTACAAAAACTAATAAGTCCTTTAAATAATATATTAATGGATCAAGACTTTTACAATGCTCAAATTACATCAGAAAAAAGGCTAGAAAGGCTAAATGAATTTAATAAAAAGTTAGATGTTTTAAATAAAATAGTTGATGAAAATACTGACTCAACAAATAATAAGTTAATCATTTCAATACTTGCTTATTTTCCTAAAAATGCTTTTAACTTAAGTTCTGAAGAATGCAATGAAATTTCCAAAATTTCAGCTTGCAACCAAACCTTACAAAAAAGCTTAAGGGATCAAACCTGTAATAAATTCAGTAATAATCTAAACGCTCAAAACTTTAAAGACCAAATTAATAATATGGATAGTTTATCTTTATCACTATTAAACAAAAAAATTAGTGAAAAAGGTAAAGTTTATGCTAGCATTTCAGTTAATGAGTTCATTAATATTTTAGAAGAAATACCATCTAAAATTACAAACAAAGACTTAGCAAAGATACAGAAAAAGCAAAATATAAAGAAAATTTATGATGCCCTATATGAAGGTGAAACAACTATTTGGAAAAAAAGAGGTACCATCATTGATGATTTAATAAATGATAAATTATCACTAAATGATTTCTATAAACATGTTGAAAACAATCCAAACAGCAGAACTGCAAAAGCGTTTAACCTTTATACTCATCACAATAAAAATGGAATTTCAAAAAATAATTTTTATCTTCTAAAAGACATTCATGAATATTGCAAAAACCACTCAGGACTGTTCTATCAGACTGACAACAATCTAAATAATACAACCAATAAAAATAAAGAGAGCTCTAATTCTCTAACCTTATTTAAAGACTATGCTGAAAAGAATCCGTATTCAAGATCAGCAAAAATTTATAACACTATATAGAAGCGACTTCTTATGTATATATTCCTTGAAGTACTTAGCTTTTTATCTCAGCCATCTAAAACAACAAAACCTAAGCCACACTAGCTAAAGGCAATTTTAAATCTAAAGAGTATAAATATTTTATATACTTATTATTCTGACTAACATCTACAAAAAGCTCATAACGATTTTTAAAGTCGAGTTTTTGAACAACAGATTGGATTAAACCTTGTACCGTTCTTACAGAACGACATAAATAATCAGCAATATCCTTTGCTTCAAAATTACCATAATAAATTGCAGCAATACATGCAGCTTCAGCCTTAGATAGAATGTTTAGTTTAGGATCAAAAAAATCTTGGTCTTCTTGAGCAATTTCATCATCAATGGCTTCAACAATAAAATCCTTTAAAAAGCTTTGATTTTCTTTAGAAAGAAATATCTCTTCAACTTTTCTAGTTAATTGACTGATATTTAACTGCTGATAGTTTAATAATGCATCAAGATAGTTTTCTTTTTTAACAAAAATACAAATACAACTGATTGAATAATCTGCATTGTAAACAGAATGAATCGGAAGTAATTCCAACTCATTTTGTGTGATCATATTCAGATGATATTTTTCATCTTCTTTTGACTGAATTAAGTCTAAATCACTTAAACTAATAACACTTGGAGAAGCAAGTAATGAATTAAATCCTGTAATATGAGCCTGATCAGACAAAGCCCAATCAACAAACTGCTGACAGAACTTAATAGGTACATCAATTGCATAACCTGATTTAAATACTCTAGTATAAGAAAGCCCCTCTACTTCAAAAGGAAAACTTAATTGATTAAAAACCTTAGTTAAAGTATAAGTATGCTTTCTCCAAAGGCTGGTATATAAATCTTTTAAAGTATTTGTTTCTATATTTTCATATATTAACATTTGATATTCTCTCTTATATTTATTTTAAATAATCAAACATTTGTTTGGTATTATATATAATCTTAAAAAAATGAAAAGCGTAAAAGTACGCATTTTAGAAAATAATTAATTATTATAAATATATAAAAACTCACCATGCAAGAGCATACATATGATTCTTAAGGTTTTATTTCATTAGAGTTATAATTAAAATCATCAATATACTTAGAAAAATATTTTGGCGCTTCTTGATCACCTGACAGCTTTTTATCTAAAAATGATAACTCTTTCTTTGTTTTATTATAAAAATCTATCCCACTTTCAAAGTCAATATGATCATCTTGATCAAAAGAATGCTTATTAACTGATTTTTTTCTAAAGCCAGTATATTGAACTTTAAGAGCCTCAAGTTTGGATTGCACTGATAAAACTAATTTAGATAATGGCTTTTTATCATTATGAATATCTTTATCTGTTAAGAGGAGTGTTTCAAGATCAACCGTACTAGAACGCTTTCTTTTTTCATTCGATGGGACAGTTGTTGAATAACCTTTTAAACCATCATACTCATCATCAAAGTCACTCTCTATAAGATTAATGCTATTTGAATTACTTTTATACTTATTAATAAAATTATCTAAAATTTCATTATATTGATTTATCTTTTTTAAAGTATCAGCAAGATAAGATCTAACTTCTTGTTCGTTCATATATAATTCCTCTTTAATGCTTAATAATTTATTTTCTTAAATCAAAATTTTAAAATTCACGCAATACAAATCAAAGCGTAGATGTACTTGAAACTTTAGCCAATACATTGTTTTCGCCATGTTTTGAAAAATCTCTTTCTAATTTTTCATGCATTTCACTACTAAAAAATAAAAATTTATTATCAAGCTTTTTACGCTCATTATGAAAATTACTCCAATCATCATTAACTGCTAACCAACGAAAATCACGCTGGCGTAGCTGTAATGATTCTTTTTTATCATTTATAAATTTATCTAGTATAGATTTTAGGCTTAACGACTTACTAGTTTGAAAGGTTTCACTATTATTATAGATTCTAACTAAATCTTTCAAACCTTGAGTCGAACCACAACCACTCGACCTTGATGCTGCCACTTTAAATATTGATTGAAGTTTTTTCTTTAATTCATCGTTATTGTGAAAGCTAAAGTCATTTATAGAAAACTTATTTTTAGTTTTCTTTTGATTACTGTTAGCTATATGTTTATTGTTTGCTAATTTATCATCATATCGCTTAGGATTCTTAGAATTTATTTTTAATGCATCAGAAACTAGATATAGTGTTTTGATCTTATTATTATAGCTGTCAAATAACTCTGAAAAATTAATATTATTTGTACTTTCAGTTGTAGCATAACTCCAAAAATCACTATCTTGAGAACTATTATTTTCACAAACTTTAGACCAGTCTTGAATTAAATTACTACTATCAAGTTCATTATTAAATATGGCATTAATTAAACAAGTAATTTGTTCTCTTTTGAGTGATTGATCTGTAGCACTTAGTTTTTTGACACTATCGAATATATCATTTTTGGTTTCCGTAGTAAATTTATAAAATTTGTTCAAAACTTCACTATTTATCTTACCCAACAATAACTTTGTTCTGATTTGCATATATAAGGTTTGATCAGAATCTTTATCATAATCGTTACTATTATTAGTTTCATTTATTATCTTTTTATACTCTTCACCTTTCTCTGCATTTTCCCAAGCTTTTATCTCAGCTACAATTGATTCTTTTTTATCCCGAAACGCAACAATTGTTTCAAATTGCTTAAGATCCATTTTACCTAACTGTGAAAGATTATAACTTTCTAAATTTATTTTATTATTTGTTAATTTTAACGCAATAGATTTTATATCTTCATCATTTACACTTGTGTTAAAGTATTTAGTTAAATTGACTAAATGCTCACAAAATCGACGATGCTCCGTAACTTCATTTGCACAGTTATATATATCATTAAAATCATTTACAGTTTTCAATATGAGATTTTTAAGAAGTATATTACTAAGTTTTGGGTTGCTATTTATATTACCAAGTGCTTCTGCATTAAGCTCATCTAAGTTTGTTGCTGCCAATTTTACTGCATTAAGCAATTCTGATTGATCATTGTTGCTATTTAGACTATTTTTTATGTTATCTAAAGTCTTACTATCTGAAATACTAATAATACCATTAGCAATTTTTTGTACTAAAATACTATCTGGACAATCTTTAAATCTACCAACAAGTTCTAATATAATAAGCAATTGTTGCTTATTGATTAAGTTGGATTTAGCAGCTTGACTATCATTATCTTTTTTAAGAAATTCAAATTTTTCTAACCTGCTGACTTTATCCTTCTGATAATCAGATAAAAGTTTTGTAACTTCACTTTCATCAAATTGTATACTCTCAGCATTTTTTAACTCATTCAAAAGATTTGATAACTTTAGTAATGGATTACGAATGTTCACCTCATCACTAAAGTCAAAGTTATCAGCTATTTTAATATTTTTATTCTTTACACATTGAATAACTGTTTTAATATCATAAATATCATTATAATGTTGAGCAAGTTTATCTAGTACTTTAATATTATTTAAACTCGATAGAATTATATTAATAGACTCTGTATTAGCCAAAAAATCTTTTTTATTTTTAGTGTCTACAGTACTAAAGTTAAATTGTTCAAGGCTGTTTAATAAATTAATCTGATTCTGATTACCTTTAAAATCTTTAATTAAATCACTGCTAAGATCAATACCATTTTTAAGATAGAAATCTACAAATTTTGCTAAATTTTTAGCATCGGTAACTTTTTTAAAAACACCTTCCATTGTAACTATTTTTTGAATGTAATTACTTAAGGTGCTATCGTCTAAATTATCTTTCTGTATCAGTATTAAATATTCTTCAATAAATTCAGGACATAATTTAACAAGCTTCTGAATATCATCTTTGTCAATATTACGAATTTTAAGCCATAAGCTAATATCTCTAAGATTACTTGGTACTGTAATAAATTCAGATAGTAGCTTACCTGGTTGTTGGAGTGAACTATCTTCAGTTTTAGAGACATCATTTCCTATTTCTATTTTATAACTCTCATTACAAAAATTAACCAATGAAGTATTTTTACTTTGCTTATAACCTTCTAAAATTTTTGTTGCTTCATCTTTTTCAATTTTAAAACTAGCAGCTTTATATGTTTTTTCTCCCAACGTTAATGATTTACTTAATAATGCTGCATCAATATTGTTATTAATATCTTTAATAAAACCTGGGTAATCTTGGTAGTACTTTTCATATATCCCACTTAGATCTTCATTAGTATCAATAATATGAAAAATATGATGCTTTATTAAATGATTGTAAAATTGGTCAATTTTTTCATTATTATTATCTTTTTTTAATTCAAGTATTGTTTTAGTGATGTTTTCATCTAAATAATTTTTATCTATAGAGCTGTCTATATTATTAATTGTTAAATCAGTTATAGTTTGAGCATAATCAGTATGATCAACCTGTTTATTTTTAACATTTTCAGATGCCTTTTTATACTGATCAAAAAAATCTTTAAACACTGCTTTGAAATTATAATTAATAATTCCTGACCCTTTTACATGTATCTGCTCATGATCTTTGATATAACCATCTACTGTCTTTTTAAACACTAAAATCACATTTCTTGGGATAAGAGCAGCATTAGCTTTATAAAACTCAAAATTTGTACGTAAAATAGGATTTTTTTTTTCATCATCATATTTATCATCATGAAGATTAAGCATATGCAGCTTATTAGGATCAGATGCTGCTAACTCTTGTGCAATACCAAAAGTAAGATTAAGCTTATTTTCTAAAATAGCCTTAGATATATCCTCATCACCACTTAATTGGGTACTTCTAAAATGACCAACATCAACTACACTATCATAATATGTTCCTGATTTTTTATTTAAATATGCATCAGCAAATAAATATGTTTGCAAATTAATGTTTAATTCTTTATTAGCCTCATTATATTCACTTAAATAACTATTGACTTTCGGTATATATTCACCATTGCCATTGTTTTTAGCATTGAGCTGATCTAAAGATTTTGTTTGTCTTAAACTAAAATTGTAGTAATCAATTTTACCCTTAAAACCTTGGTACTTTGCAAGTAGTTTCTGGATATTACGATAGGTTTGTTCCTTCTCTTGCTTCAGATCTACTTTATGACCAATACAACCATCATAATCAACTGCCAAAGCAATATGCATTTTAGTATATCTTTCTTTTATATTGTTAAAATTCTTACTATTATCATCAATATTCTCAATTTGAAAGATAGTTGCATTGATAATTAATTGAATATCTTGAGCATTTATTTTATATTCACTTTTGCCTTTTATTTGTTTTGTATAAAGCAAAGAATTAGCTAATGCTTCTAAATTTTCTTTATTTTTCTCAGTTACTTGAGTGTCACATATACAATCTATAAAAAATTCAGCTTGGTCTTCATCTAGTAATACAAGTAAATCTTTTTCTGGCAAGTTATCTATATTAGTTTTTGATATTTTATTTTTTTGGTTTTTGCTCAAGTAATATTTAACCAGCTTATCAAATTTTTCAAAATTAATACTATTTTTTAAAATTAGTAATTTATTTATTAAAGTATGATTGTCTATTTGTAATGTAGATATTAATAGTTGATTGTATTTTTTAACTATTTCATCATCATTTAGCTCTTTTAGTTTATTTGTCTGCTCTAAATCTAATAAAATAGGCTTAACTAATGTACTACTAAACTTTTCATCTCCTAATATTTGCACAAGATTATTTTTTATTTTTCCATATTTAATAATATCTTCAAGATAATCTTTTATTGAAAAACAATTATCTAATGCTTGAGTTAAATTGCTTTCCTCTGTACGTTCAATTATGCTTATTAAAAATTCATTAAATTTATTATTGGAGTCAATGTAGCTTTTTATAGAATTAGACAAGCTAAGATAATTGATATTATGATTACTTAGAACAAAATCACTTAACTTTCTTTTTAATTTATCATTAAGATTTATATTCGAGATTTGCCCTAAAAGTTGTAATTCGACTATGTTTCGATGCAAATTTTGTTCATTTATAATTTTAGATTTATAATTATTATATAAAACTCTTTCTAATCTATATTGCGTAACTGCCTCGTCAATTTCATTATCTATTTCTTTACAATACCTTGAATCTACAGATAGTTTACTTTTATCATTTTTATATTGACTAACCTTATGCTTATCAGTATTTATTCCAAGTCTGTGTTTAAAGGTATCTCTATAATCTTTATGTTTATCATTATCAATACTATTATCATCTATATAACTATTAATAATATTACTAAATTTATTAAGTTCATTTATTAACTTTGTTTTGTGTTCATTGCTATCCGATTGAGCATTTAAATTAAAACTAGAATTTAATAATGAATCATCTATATTAACATTAGTTTGATTTATAGTTGAATCTAATTGAGAATTATATTTATGTTTTTTATTCTCTTGAATCAATTTTAATATATAAGAACAGTATGATTTATCTAAATCTTTATATCCAGTCATATCTAAATCGGTTCTTGTAAAATGAGTCGCACTTGTAGGTGTAAGTAAATAATGAGAATCTAAAGTAGTTGGGTCAAAGTTTTTTTCATTAATTTCTTGCCAATTTTTTCCAAAAAAATAATCATTAATTATGCTATCTTTTTTTGAGCTTTTTTCTCCATATTTTCTAACATTACCCACTAAGTTATTAATATTAATTTGCATTTGCTTAATATCAATACCAATACCCTTACCTTTATATGTATTTTTTTTATATTCAATTTCAATTGAACTTGGAATTAGTTGTAAATTTTCATTTTTTTGTAAAAATTTTATTAGATCATTAGATAATTTTTGATTATTTAAATCAGGAATTTCAATTTTAAAACTTTCTTTCTTATTTCCTTGCTCATAAGCTTGTTGCAATAAAACCATTTGCAATCTTAAACTTAATTGAATTCGAAGAGTTGCTTCTAAAGTCTGACTACTTTGTATAGTCTTAATAACTGGATTTTTAAAAAAAGAATCTAAGCTAGTTTCAATTGAACTGTTGAAGTAGTTTGTAATTTTTTGATTTTTTATTAAGCCAGGCAAATCGCTAAAGTTTTTTTTAGTTTTAAGTAAGCGAGAGAAATCGAAACTTGTGTTCTCCTCTGTGTATTCTAAATAACAATAGTCAATTTCAGAAGTACCTTTAATAGGCGTTGTATTATCACTACCTTTAACCTCTATGATTAAGTTATCTGGCAAAAATTTTGAACTATCTTCCTTGAGAAAATTATTAAATAGCTCACAATTAGTACCACAATGAATTTTTATCTGACCTGATTTTTTTTTGTCAAAAATCCCAACTTTCTTTTCAAAGTGTTTTGAACATAGTAAATGAGACACTGCATAAGCTTTATGCAAATTATTACATCCCTGTTGATCAACAGTTTGCTCAAACTTCATTTTAAATGGATTAAATAATGCAACCTTATCTTTAAACACAAAAGCACTATAATATTTAGATAAAATTATCTTCATATAGTTATCTAAAAAAGCAATATTTGAGATTAAACAAGAATTATATTTAGCATCAATATTAACAATATATCCTTTTTGATCATTATCACTAATTGGGTAATTTAACTTATTAAAGATCTGATATTCGTTCGCAATATCTATTGACTTATTTTGTTTAATTACTTCCGAATATTTTTTTAGATCATTTTGCTTACATTGTAATTTTAAATTACTAGTATTAAATTCTTTATTTTTATTTAAGTCATTAGATAAACAATAAATCTCTAATAATCTTAATTTAGTGCTAATTATATTATCTTTACTTTCGATTTTTGATAACTCACCTGTCATTGTTTTGTAAATTGGAGTTTTGAGTAATTTTTCTAAAGCTAACTCATTATTTATATTAGAACTTATAAACTCTTCAAATTTTTTATCATGAAATTTATCAAAATCAGTAACTGCAGAATTAGAAGAGTACTTTACTTTATCTTCTTTTTGATCCACAAATAAATAGTCTAAACTTCCATTACCAGTTATTTTTTCATTGTTAGTGGGATTTTCTCCATAGGCAATTACTGTTACACCAGAAGGAATATAACTATCTGTTATAACTCTTTTGCCTTTAATATCAGATTCTTTATATTTTTTAATCTCATTATTTTTAAAATTTATCTTTTGTCTAGCATATTTATAATTATTAAAGTTTATTTGTATTTCTTCATTTGGATAGTATGATTTTAAGCTGTGAATTAACCAATAAATAATACCAAGACGATGTTTAGAAGCAAAAACCATTTCATTTTGTTTGTTTTTTACACAATACTGTTTTTTATTATTGTAGTCTTGTTTTTTATCAGTAAACGTATATAAAAATTCACCATCTGATGATTCAATTTTTAGTTGCTTATCATCTTTACTGAAAGTAAAATCACCACCCATAACACACCCTCCTAAACAAAGTAATTTGATTAAATTTTGTTAATCCTAAGACTCAAACTAACAGTGGAATTTACTGGGTAATAGCGTAGAAGTACTTAATCCGATGGCAAAATATCTAAGAAATTGATCTGTCAACCTTTTACTAGACACTTGGCTATGGGATATTGTGGTTGATTAAAATAATTTCTTTCAAACTCCTCTGGTGATAAATAGTTTAACGTTGAGTGCATCCTTTGGCGGTTATAAAAAACTTCAACATATTCAAAGATACAGCGCATTGCTTGATTCCTAGTTTGGTATTTCTGATCATGTACAACTGCTAATTTCAAAGTATGGAAAAAACTTTCAGCTACAGCATTGTCATAGCAGTTACCCGTACTACTCATGCTTAATCTAATTCGATGCTTTTTAGTTAATTGATGATAAACTCGGCTTGTATATTGAGATCCCCTATCAGAGTGTAATATCAACCCTGAATCAGGCTGTCGCCTTTTAACTGCTTGATTAACTGCCCTTAAAACTAAATCAGCTGTAATACGCTGACTCATAGCCAAGCCAACAACTTTCCTTGAAAATAAGTCAACAACAGTTGCTAAATATAACCATCCTTCATTAGTTGGCACATAAGTGATATCACTCACCCATACCTCATTAGGAGCTTCTACCATGAATTTTTGTTTTAACAAATTAGGTGCAACATAATAAGGTCTTTTACTTTGATTGGTGGTTACCTTAAACTTTCTTCTTGCTTTAGCATAAAGCCCCAATTCTTTCATTAGCTTAGCAATACGTTTACGACCGACATAGATATCTAGTCGTCTAAGTAAAAGCTGTAACCGCCTTGTGCCATATTCTCCCTTTGAGTTTATGAATGCTTTGATTAACAGAGGGCGTAACTGGCTATTTATTATCTCTTTCTTAGACAAGTTACCACGACTGTACTGATAGTAAGCGCTACGACTAACACCAAAAATCTTTGCCATTCTCTCAATTGAGAAATCTCGCCGATACAAATTAATAAATTCATAAAGCTCGGCTCTTTTTACTTTTTCTTTGAGAAAATGGTTAACGCCTTTTTTAATATATCACGCTCCATGCTAACATCAGCTAATTGCTTTTTAAGCGCAAGTAATTCTTTTTCTTGTGCCGAGAGTTCTTTGGGTTTAAAGCTTTCATCTCCTCGTTGACGATACTCACTAACCCAGTTGTATAAAGTAGATTCTGCTACTCCTAATTGCTTTGTTAATTCTGATAAGCTTTTTTTACCATTAACATATAACGATGCTGCATTACGTTTAAATTCAGCATCATAAGAATGACGTTTTCTAGTTGTCATAAAGTTCTCCTGGTTTGTTGATAAGATGATAATTCATCCCATAACAAAGTGTCTACCTAATGGTAACCAGATCAAATTTCAGAAAAATGATTTTATAACGTCTTGAGAAATACTCATTATATGAGTTCAGTTAAAGGTAATAAATATAGAAAATATTAAATAAAGCAACTTATAAATATATTTCAAGAACATCATATTTATTGAGTACTTATACGCTACTATCTACCCTCAAACTAAGTAAATTTACATTACTTCATAAAACTTTTAGTATCAGGAATATTGCAATGGGGCTTAAAAAATTTAGTGATTTTATAAAAAGCATTAAAAAAGGACAATTAGAACCTGAAAATTTACAATACATTGGAAAAAAATATTATAAGGAGTTTGATAACTGGTTTTCGAGATTAAATCATAATAATTTTGATCAAGCAGACATCCTTAAAAATTATACAAAACCAGAGTCTGCTGAAGAGTGCTGCTATCAACTTATTAAAATATCGAATATGGTGGCTGGCTTTTTAAACGATGCGCTGAAACACTCAACAAAGTCTTGGGTAAAGATGTTCAATTATATGAAGGTAGTGGCGGTGAAATTGAACCACGAGACAAAGAAAAAATTATATCTGACTATAACGAATTATGTAATGACATATCCTATTATGAGGGTGATGACCCTCCTTATCCTGGAGATGAGCCAGATTTATCCTCTCCTAATAGCCTTTTCTACAACAGCGAAAAAAATAAGTTTAAATCTATAGATTTTCATATTTGATAATCATTATTTTTTACAATTGCATATTATACAATTAAATCCATCTTCTTAGAAAATTAATATATTTTTAAGCACTTCTACGCTATTTATATATCTTATTTAATTTAAATATAAATAATGAACAAATTAATAAATAAGGTAAACTACAATGACAAAAAAAGTTCTTATTATTCATGACTCATCAAATAAAGCTGATGATAATCTAATTGACCAGTTATATAAAGGATGTAATATATATTTTCCATCTAATAAGCTATCTACAACTGGCGTTGATATGATTAAACATAATGATACTCAAATATGGCTATCTAAAAACTTAGAAAGATTTAAATCAACTACTAAAAGCTATTTCAAAGGTGCTGACTTAGTTGTTTTTTCTCCTAATTTAAGTCGTGAAAATGATATACATACATGCAAGGATATGAAGATACCATATTTAATACTTTCTAAAAATGATGTTCAATCTAATAATGTACTAAATTTGATTGAAAATTATCCTTTGCAGCCTAAGGTTAAGCTGAAGAAAGAAATAACCATAACTAGCGAAGTTATACAAAATGACCCTCCTTATCCTGGAGATGGCCCAGACTTATACTCCCTTTTCTATAAAAATGATTTAAATAAAAGCAGTCAATCAGATGATTTAACATCTAAACAATCACTAGATAAGTAATTAACCTCTATACTCTCTAATAAGAATTATTATTTCTTAATTTCAATTGAATTGACACTATAATGATCACCAGAATTATTATTCCCATGCTCATTATAAAAGTGGTTTAATACTTTTATTTTTAGAGAACCAGGGATAATAGCAGGCCTCTTTATTAATTCATTGGTAAGTTCAATTTGTATTTCTGTAAACTGCCCAATTTGCTGGCCAACTAATGTATCATAATAATTTTTAGCTTTATGCATTGATTCAATTGCTTTCTCAATATTTGTTAAAGCACTCGTGGGTTGACATGATTTTATATGTTCATTTGGTAGTCTAAAATAATCTGAAATATCAAAATAAGTCAATGATAAATTAAAGTGAACATCTCCTATTTCTTTCATATCTAAAAATTGATCTAATTGTTTAATATCTAAAACTTGATGATATAATTCAATACCTTTTATTAATGAGGTTAAATCTTTTTTTGATTTATTTGCTTTAGCTATAATTTTTATAATTTCATCTCTGATTATTTGTTTTCCTTCGTAATAAATATCTTCTAAGTCATCTTCTGTTATATAAATCCCTTCTATAAACGGCTTGATAAATAAATCATGAATCTTACTATTAAGTAAATCATACTTACTTTGATGATTAATAAATAAACTTTTAATAATTTGATAAAATCTCTCGTATTCCAATAAAGAGGCATTAAGAATAATAAGCCCATGACGATACTTACTTTTCTCAAAACCTTCTAAATTAACAAGCTCATCTATTCTTAACCATTTATTTAATTGGCTAATTAGAGGGTTAATTTTTTCTAATTTATACAGTTGCTTTTTAAGGATAGTTTTTTGAGCCTGGATTTGTTTATCAATTATACTTTCTATAAACATATATCTTTGCTTAAATCTCTCATTTCATATGATTTTGAGCCTTTATAATTCTCTTTATAAAACAAAAAAAGTTTTTGCATTTTTTTATCTGATTTAAATCTATAAGCTTTATCAAATTTTTGTTTAAATTCTTCTACAACAGATTCTGGAGTTTTATCAATGATTAAACCATGTTCACCAGGCAAACAATAAGTTAGACTTATGTCAGATTTCATCACCTTATTGAGAACCTTTGAAATAGAAACGGCTAACTCACCTCTTAAATTAGGTAATAAACCCAATACATCAATCAAAGTAATTGCCGATTTAGTACTATTTTTAACATCATCAATACAGCTACTTGTTGTAACTAACAAATTTGCCACAGCTTGATTACTATGAAATAGTGATTTTTCAGGATACTTTTCCAAGTATCTTTCACCTAACAGTTTTAATACCTCTGGAGTTAGTGTTTCCAATTGACCAATTTTTACTAAATTAACTATTTTATCAAATTTCATCTAATTACCCTCATATATTATTAAAATTCAAACTAATATAAGAAAAAATAAACGAGGCAGAAAGCGTATAAATACTTAATATAAATAATTTACTTGCAATGGATTTTATTTTTTTAGAGTACATTTACGTTATTATTTTGGCAATAAAAGATTAAAATATCATTTATATTAACTACTACTATTGAAAAGTATCATATTAAATTACAACTTATATCCACGATCTATGATCGTTTAATAATCCAATAAAATCATGCTAAAAAGAGGTTGTTATAATCTATGTCAGCTAAAGAAGCTATAAAAATTCAAAGTTTATTTAGAGCTTATCGAACACGAAAAAAATTTCAAAAACCAAGCCCTACAAAATTAGTTCATTATACTACGTTTGCTGTAGGAAATGATCCATTACTTGAAATTCACAAATTAGAAAAACCAGATGATAGTTATGCTATTGTCGGTACCGGTGGATTAAGAAACTTATCTATTGCTCATGAGTTGTCATTAAACAATTTAAGGATTAAACCTCATATTTTTATCATTGATAACTCTTCTGATGTTCATCAATTTTGGTCTTTAATAAAAAAAAATTTTCAAATATCAAAATCAATCGATGACTTTTTAAAAAATCTTATGATCCCTAAATTTGGTAAATCTAGATGCTTTCGTCATTTATCAGATAAGTCATTTAAAAATTTAGCAATAAAAATGCAATGTGATCCAGATTCCTATCCAACTCAAAATTTAGCTAAATATTTTAAAGCTCTCTGGCAAGGAGATAATAATAAGTTTGAATGGTGCAAAGAATTGATAGACAAAGGGGTAACTTTACTTGAACAATCTTGGACAAATGAAAAAGCTTTTAAATTTATTAAAAATATTTGTGATTATCATGAATATAATATTTACTGCTACCCTTCAAATATCTACGAATGTTTAAACAATGATGGGCATAAAAAATTACTTAAAAAAAATATCCAGTTATTAAAACCAAAAGCAACTATCTATACAAGTGGTAGAATCTTCCCTAATATAGTCTATCATCAAATTGGAAAATACAACTTTCCAGTTCTAAATACTCAAGCTAAAGCCAAAGATAAGCAATTTTTGAAAATTAAAAATATTCTTGAAAACTCTAATACTACGAAATTAAAACGTTCATCATTTGCTAATTGTAAAACCTTACAAGATTTATGTTTTGCTGCATCGATTCGACAGAAAAGTGGGTGGAGACATCCAAAAAGCACTACAACAACCGGTGATGAACTTGTCAAATTTTTAAATCTTTCTAAAAACAATTTACTTAAGCTAGAAATTTGCCCAAATAATGAAAAGATTCGTATGAGAGGTATAAGAAGTTATGCCATCTATGGAGTGAAAAGTTCAAGTGGATATTTTTTTAACTCTCAAGATAAAGATAATGAAAAGTTCTTCCATCATTCACAAAATGAAAATCAGAAAGAACCTATGCTCCTTTTTGAAAAATACTTAAACAAAGATGATATTTCTAATCATACCTTAACCACTTAGGCTTTGCAGTTTTAAAGAACTCAGCCTTTTGGTTTTCTCTTTTTTTAGCATAATAGTTTGCAGCAAAGTCAAATATATCTTGGATGATTCTTCGAATATGCACTGAACTTTCTATTGCACCATAGCCCTTTAATTTAGAAACCAGTGGAATATCAGATTCGTCATCAACAGGTAATGGACTTAAGGCTAAATATCTTCTCCAACGAATAAGCGCAATTAAAGAGTTTTCATCAAACTCAACTTCTCTTTTTTTATTGGTCCTTAAATACCATTTATTATTTTTTTGAATAATATCCGCCATAGTTGGCGTAAAACTACCTTTTATAACTAACTCTGATGGCTTAATACGCATATTAATAATTAAGTTAACTATAAAATATGAACGTTCATGTAGTGATATATTTTTCTCGGACATATAATTAGCAATAAACAAAGTATCAGCTAACTGCTCTTTAGTAAATTTAATCTTAGTCGTGACAGTTTCTATTTTAGAACAAATTTTCTGACGCAATAATATAATAGGATTATGTGAGGCATAGTTTACTTTTAAAAGATAATTAAAAAATGTGCTTAAAATCATAATCATTTCTTTTAGAGAATTTTTTGCTATATTAAAAGATCTACTACTAGGGGCAGTCTCTTTACTCGATGATAAAATACCCCCATTAATGCCTAAAAAAGGACGCCAGTTTGGATTTGGAATTCTTGTATGATCTTCACTATTAATAAACTTGCTTAATTTTCGCTCACTTCTCCAGCTTTGAGGTGGAGACTGACAAAACTCAAGATATTTATTGATATCTTCTATTGTAAGCAATGGTAGTGATTTTTTTGCAACCAGCCAACACCAATGCAATAATCTTTCAACTTCTCGTCTATAAGAGTTAAATGTACCTTCAAATCTGGCATTATTTTGTAAAAAAAGCTTTGCATATAGATAGTCATTTTCATTTTTTATGTTTAACTGATTATCATTAGTATTACTAAATATATATTTTTTTGTATCAAATAATGGAACAGGTATAGATTGTTCAATGGTCATAGTCATTTTTAGTCTCCAAAATAAACTTAATTAATATCATTAAATAAAACGCCAATTAATTTAATTAATGTTGACAAGTACATAAACCGCAAAAGTACGCAAAATAACCAACCATTGAATTGATTATTTTATATCCCATATCTAATTTCACGTAGTTCTACGCTATTTTTATTTTTTAACGCACTATAAAATCCATAAAAATTACAAAAGATATACTTTTGTGCCACTTTAAACAAATTAAAATAGAGGAGCATAACAATGAAAAAGATAAATACAGTACTCACTTCACTAACGTTATTAACAGCGGCAGCATCAATGAGCTACGCATCTACAGCAGCAAAATCTGGTATTAAAATCCAAGGTCAAGCATCTTATAATATGACACCTGATAATATATTTAACCAATCCAGTAATGATATAGTTACTATTCCTGAAGTAACAAGTACAGAAACAACCAATGGTGGTTATGGTGGGGGCGTATTTGTAGGATATGAATATGCATTTCATAGCAATATGACTTTAGGCGGAAAATTGGGTTATCAATATGTATATGACATAAATTCTCTAAATATTACTACAACTGACGGCTCTGATAATGTAAAGCTAAATGTACATAATATCCCTTTACTTGCAACATTTAGTTACTATTTCAATTCAGGTTGGTTAATCTCTACTGAAGCAGGTATTGATTTACAAAAATGGCAAATTAAAGAACACGCTGATAGTTATGGCAGTTCTACGACTTCATCAAACTGGAATATTGCCCCAATGCTTGGCGTCTCTAGCGGCTATCAATGGCAAAATGGATTATCATTAACAGCTAGCTATAGCTATGTTTTTGGCAAGAGCACCGATGATCTTGGTTCAGTAGGAACGAATAAAGCACTTGCTTTTTCAAGCATTGGAATCAATTTAAGTTATATTATTCCAATGTAACTATATACCACTAATAAAAGTTTAAACTGTAATAATACAAATTTACCAACCTATCTCTTGATAATAATTATAAAGGTAAGTCAAAATGACCATTAAAAAACATAAATCTATTTCTATTCTAATAAATATGATGGTACTTAGCCTATTCTTAAGTGGTTGTTTCCATAGCTCTACAGGTGATAACTCATCAACTCCAACCGAAGCAAAATATAAAGCTTCAATCGACTCAATAGAGCTAAACTCAAGAAATACGGATAATATGGGAAAAGTTGAAGTTAGTTTATCATCCTTAACAAATCTAGCTTTAGCAAGTGATAAACAAACATTTGAAATTCACTTATCTGATACGGGCGGCTATCAATTTAGCCCTTCAAGCTGCAAGATTTCCTTATTACACCCATGTAGCTTTACTGTAGATGGTAAAAATAATGAAAATTCTGATCACACTATATCAATTCTAACGAAAGAGTCTGATATCGTGACAGACACACCTATCCTATTACACGCACTTCCAAATGAAGCATTTCCAGTGGCTATCACACCTGAATATATATTAATGCAGTCAAGTAATACACTTTATCTTGCTAACTATAATCTTAACTCAGAAGATATCATTATCAATACAATTAATATGCCAAATGATGCAACTAAAATCAGCCATATTTATACCAGTAAAGCTGGAAATACAATTATTACTTATGAAAATACTGCAAAAGCAATCTTAGTTAATAAAAATGGCGATTTAAAACTAATTAATCCACCTGAAAAAACTGATAAAGTAGCTAAAGTTTATATGAGTGAAAATGCTAGAACACTCATTCAATATAATAAACTTTCAACTGTTAAATTAATTGATCAAAAGAGTATTTCATCAGATATTAAAGCGCCTAATAAAACTGCCAAAGTTAAAGAAATTGCTTATACTCAAAATGGTCAGTTTGTAATTTCATATACAAATACGCCTAATGCAACCTTAATCAAAGCAACGAATGAAATTAATACAATTACACCACCAGAGAATAGCCACTATCTATCTGATTTATTAAATTCAGCCAATCGCAATCAAATAGCAATAGTATATGATAGCAATCTAATCCAACTCATAAAATCAGATGGTTCTTTATTAACAATAAACTTAAATGAGATTAATGATGCTATTGATAGTAAAGATTATAAAATAGATAAATTTTATTTAAAATCTATTTTTATCTCTAAAAATAATAACGTAAATATTCAGTATAAAGCTGATTTAGGTGAAGATATACTTAATAACTTTATTATCTATACAGCTGATAAACAAATTATTAATCCATGCTTTAGCCGATGTAGTTTTGAACATATTATTTACTCAGAAAATAAAATAGTTATCATTTATGGGACTCAAATCATAACAATTGATAATGAAGGTAATAGACAACCCTATAAGTATCCTAAAGGGTTTTATTCATTTGACTTTCTTTCTGCTATAGTTACTGATAATGGGTCTGTATTAATACAGTTTAAAAATACCAATGACACATTATTATTAAAAAATGATGGTTCTGAAACGATTATTAACCCTATAATAAATCATAATATACTAAATATTTATACAACTGGAAATAGTAACTTTATTATTACCTATGAAAGTACGCCAATTAGTCAAATGCTTGATAAGGACTATAAGTCAACGATTCTACCAAGCCCTGATAATGCAAAAAGCATCACTAATATAATTTCAGACTCAGATGGTGATTTTTCGATTGCTTATAGTGGAACTGAGATTGATTATATAGTTAATAAAAATAGAAAGATCATGCAGTTATAAGAAATTATTATTTTATTGGAGAATAAGACATACTTTTATATTTAGTATGTTTCATAAGGATAGGTGGTGTTATCGGAACATCAACATTTTTAACATCAATTTGTTTATTATTTAATAATACATTGCCCTTTTTAAAGTTTTTCAAACTCTCATTATACTGATTAACTTGATTATATAGGTTTGAAATATATTCAAAACGATATCTAATTTTATCGCTAGATTTTGACTTATTTTGATCTATTGCATATTTACAACATTTAAGTGTTAGCATCATTCCAAACTCAAAAGTACTAAACATCTCGGTATCTTTTTTTAACTTACTCAAAAAACTATTTCGGCGACAATTTATTATTTCGCTATGCATAATATATAGCTTTGAACTTATCAGTTCTAAATTTTTTTTAGTAATTGATTGCCAATGATCCTTACCTTTAATGACTATTTCATTTCTATAAATATTCATATCAATCAATAATTCTTTTAAGTTAAAAGAAACTTTATTCCGATCCTTATAATTTTTTAAGTAGCTTTTATCATACATCAATAATTTTGAATTAAGGCTTGCCTGCAAAAGCTCAATATCATCTTTTAATTTTAAGATATTCATCATAAATCCTCCATAATCTATTTGATTGAATTCATTAGTAACCAAAGAACCAACAATTCAGTTACCTGGTCACTAATATATTTTAATTTAAAGCTTATGTATAATTTTTCAAATTTTAGATGAAACAATACAAATAATATTTAAATTTTAATTTAATGAATTATTTATCAAAAATTAATCTTTAATCTGTAATAATATTTTAAAAATTTGAAGTTATTTAATGAAACATAAAATAATTTTACATTAAATATCATATAGATAATTTTATTATTTATTTTTTATATGATCTAAATTAATTTTTTATTATTTGGTTATGTAAAATTTGATTTTTAGCAAAAAATAATTTAATATAAACTCCGTTAAAATAACTGATTATAAAAATAAAAATATGCTAAATAACATAACTAAATTTGAATATCACTCTCTTAAAGATATTCACCATGACTTGTGGAAAAAACATTATCTATCATTGAGAAAAATTGTTAATCAATTAGATATTCCTTTTGCAGTAGAAGGCCTTACCTATACCAAAGTATTTAAATCAGGACTTGGTATTAATATACCACTTAAAACTTGTGATGAGTTTAAAACTTGGGCAGCATCCAATAATGCAAAGATTTCTAGCTTTGATGAAATTTTATATCGACCTGCTATCGTTAACTTGAATGACTTAGCACAATTATCTTGTGAAAATGCTTATCACCTAGATATCGTTACTCAAGACAGACTTAGATTATTACCTATTCATTATATCTATAATTTAGATAACTCAATTAGTAACCTTTGTTTTTTTGTTAAAACGCCATTATATACTAACTCATTATCAAAGCTTCAATGGTTAGATATGTCTCAAATGATTAATAAAATTGAAAAATTAATTCAAATTAATCATCCAAAACTTATAACTGACTTTACTGTTAAACCAATTGCAAATACACATATAAATCTATGTTCCTCAATCCCGTTATATTTTCAAAGTTTAAATAAATCTGAAATACTTTGTATTATTGCTATTTATCATGGCAATTTTGAAGTAAAAGATATTGCATCAATCCTATGTCGCTCAGTTAGAACCGTTCAAACATTAGTCCAATCATTAGTTAAAAAATTTGGCTTTAAAAATCGTTATGAGCTATATGCTGAAATATATAATAATGCACAATATATCAAATACTTTTATCAGCGTGAATTAGATTTGAAACTACCTAAGTCTATAATGGCTGCTCCATCTTTAGTTTAGCGCTATATTTAACATAGCCATCCCTTAACACTCGTCGCATTACTTTATTGGATGCTGTTCTTGGTAATTTATCTACAATTATAATATCAGATAATTTAAATAAAGGATTTAAATGCTGGTTAATTAATTGCTGCATCTTATATTTTAAATTATTTTCATTTTCCTCTTTTGATAAAACAATAAAAATCACAAGCTTTGAAGGTCCTCCCTCCGTAGCATTAATGGCAATGGCTGCAGATTCATAAATGATTTCTAGCTTATTTACACAACGCTCAACTTCAGCAGAAGAAGTCTTTATTCCTCCTAAATTCATAGTATCGTCTGCGCGCCCTTGCGCTCTATAAAAATAGCCTTCATTATTTTTTATTCTTTTAATTTCATCGCCATGACGTCTTAGTTGTTTTCCATTTATATTGGGCATATCTTTATAATAAACCGCATTATGATCTTTATTTAATAAATCTAAAGATAAACCAAAAGATGGTCCAATTAATGCCACTTCTCCTTCAGCCTCACCTTCTATTACTTGAGCCTTATCATCTAATAAGCACAAATCCAATCCAAATGTAGGTGTTGTAAATGTTGATGGGATTAATGGCTCAACGGTCGTTGCTGTAATATAAGCACCCCCTATTTCAGTGCCGCCACAATACTCAACCACAGGTGCATAATTAGCTTTAGATGATAAATACAGCATATCATCAAAATTTGAACATTCACCGGTAGAGCCAAATGCTTTTATTCGCCCCCAATTAATCGTTGAGTCCAAAAAACCTTTTGATCTTAAAGCACTAACAATACTCGGCACAATACCCAATTTAGTTACTTTTGCATTTTCAATAAATTGTGCAAAAGCTTTGCTAGTTGGTGCAGCATAATAAAGTGCTAACGTTGCACCATGCAATAAGGCTGTTAAGCTAACCCATGGCCCCATCATCCAGCCTAAATTTGTTGGCCATGCCCATATATCTTCACTATTTGTATCAAAGTGTAATAAGCTATCTGAATAGACTTTTACTGCTGTTGAATGACTCCAAGGAATTGCTTTTGGTTGTCCTGTTGTACCAGATGAAAATAATACATTAATCTCATCATCTGCTTGGCATGAAACAGATTCAAATACATCTAAAGCATTATCAATCAATTGATCAAAGCTTACATCCTGATCTCGCATTTCTATATCTGAATTGGAAGATTTTATAACAAATATTTTTTCTGGATTTGCTTGTTTTACCTTATCATATAGTGGAATTTTTTTATTATTTCTTATGATATAATCTTCTGTAAAAATTGCTTTTGCACTAGTAATATCTAAACGTACTTTAATTTCATCGCTGGCAAAACTATCAGCAATTGAAACAACACTTAAACCCGCTTTAATGATTGCAAGATAAATAGCAACAGCTTCAACTGTCATTGTCATATTAATGGCGATACGATCACCCTTTTTAAAGCCTTGACTAATCAAACCATTGGCTACTTTATTAACCAATAGATTTAATTGATCATATGTAACTGAATGACAAAAACCATCTTCTTTTGCATAAATAATCGCAACTTTATTTTTATCATGCTCTAAACAATTATCAACAATATTAAACGCTGCACCAATTAACCATTTAGGATTAATTGGATCACTAATATCCATTAAAGAGGCATAAGGCTTTTTATAGTGAATACCCATCTGCTCAATAATTTTTTGCCAAAATTGAAGCTTATTCTCAATGCTATATCGATGAAAGTCACTTACAGAATCAATATCTAATGATTTCATCCATAACGCCAGATAGGAATTTGCAATCGTTTCATTATTAGGGATGTAAGCATAGGCATTAGTTTTATTTTGATAAATTAAATCAAATAGGTTTTTTTGCAGATCAAAAGGTATTTTAGACTCTTTGATTATGGATAAAATATGTACCCACTTCTGTTGCGATGCGACAGTAGATTGTAATATAGATTTAAGCTTATTTATCTGATTAATATTTAGATAATTAGATAAATAACTTAATTGTTCAAACCTATGATTATCAAGCGCCATTTAATTCTCCTAAGCATATGAGATTCCCTGAAATTATTGCAATTAGTTTTAACTTAATTTTATCTATGCTGCAACTAATAAACGCTTATTTATGTTTAAATTAATTGATGCGCCATTAAACAGTTAACATAAAAAATATTAGACAAAACAACTGATTCTATTTACTATCGTATTAACTCTTATGACGCTAGTAGTTAGTTTTTCTTATAAGAGATTTTAAAAAGAAAAGCTCACTAAATCTATTTTAGAAATTTATTTAGTTTAAGGATTTTGACATGGATACAATGGATATGACCAATATTACAGAAATAACAAACGATACTGATTATTTAACCGAATTTCAGGGTCAAGTAATTCACAATTTAGAAGCATTTACACAAAAAGAGCCCGAAATCAAATTCACCTGGAAAGATAGTCATTCAGACACTCGAGGTTTTTTAGTTATCAACTCGCTTAAAGGCAATGCTTGTGGTGGTGGTACAAGAGTTCATGAAAATGTTAGTGTTAATGAAGTGACAACATTAGCAAAAATTATGGAAATTAAATTTGCCTTTTCAGGTCCTGAAATTGGTGGCGCTAAAACAGGTATTCAACTCGATCCAACCCATCCTCAAAAATATGAGATTTTAGAGCGCTGGTATCAAGCCATTAAACCTATTTTAAAAAATTGCTATGGTACCGGAAGTGATTTAAATACTGATATTCATAAAATCAATGAAACACTTAAACCAATGGGTATTGAAAACTCGCAAGAAGGTATTATCTATGCCGTAACTAAAGGCGATGAAGCTAAAAAAAGCCAAGCAATTAATAATATGAAATTATTAGCTCAATCAGTTCAATTAACCTCAGAGCTATCTGTTCAACTAGCTGAGCTTGTTACAGGTTATGGCGTCTTTGCTTCTATTGATAGTTTTTTAACGATTGCTAAAGACTCACTACAAGATAAAAAAGTATTTATTCAAGGTGTTGGCAATGTTGGTGCTGCTGCTTTGTGGTATTTGTACAATGCTGGCGCTAAAATTGTTGCATTAAGTGATCATAATGGCGGCTTATTATTTGACAATGGCATAAGTAAAGAACAATTGATTAGTGTTATAAAAAATAGATCACTAAGTCATTTAGGCATAGAGCTTTATAACCATGATGAATTTAACCAACAATTTATTAATACTACGGTCGATGTTTTTGTTCCAGCAGCTGGCTCTAACCTAATTAACAAATCATTTATCGATCAACTTTATGATAATGGGCTTAGCCTAATTGCTTGTGGAGCAAATCATCCTTTTGTTGAAAATGAATATTGCTATGGTGTCTGCTCACAATATCTAGATCGTAAATTAACCGTCATTCCAGACTTTCTAGCTAATATGGGTATGGCAAGAACATTCTACCATTTGATGAGCGAACAATCCGATCATAATTTAACTACAGAAAATGTATTTAAAGATATCTATCAAGAAATTCATCAAAATATTGAACAAGCCTATGCAATCAATAACGGTAAACTAATGACTGCATCGCTTTATAAAATGGCATTAGATCGTATATCATAGAGATCGTTTTATGATGGAGATAAAAATTAGGAATTTATAACTATGGTTATTTATGAAATTAATCTAAGTGTTCATCAATCAATCTATGACACCTATCTAACATGGCTTAAGCCTCACGTTGCAGATATGTTAAATTTTGATGGCTTTAGACGCGCACAAATTAATGAAGAAATTCAAACAAACAGTTCTGAAATGTGCTTAATAACCGTGCGATATGCAATCGATAGCTGGCCTTATTTAGAAGATTATTTAGAAAATCATGCTCAAAGCATGAGAGATCAAGCAGTTGATTTATTTGGTAATAAATTTAGTGCCACAAGACGAATTTTCACAATTTTAGATACCATTAGCATTAGCAAACAAACGGAAGCTAACATCATTTAAGGAGTAAGCCATGCAAGCATTCGATAATCCGGCCAATACCAATGGCTTTGCATTTTTAGAATATACTTCTACCTCACCTGAATCATTAAGAGCACTTTTTCAAAGTTTAGGCTTTAGCCATGTTGCCAATCATAAAACAAAAAAATTAGAAGTATGGCAACAAAATAATATTTTCTTTTTAATCAATGCCGAAGCTGGTGGCTTTGCAGAGTCCTTCGCTAAAAAACATGGTGGTGGTGTCTGTAGTATGGGTTTTTTAGTTAAAGACTCTAAAGCAGCTTATCAATATACAAAAAACGCTGGTGCAAACGATGTTGAAGCAGCAAGCGATAATTGGCATGATGATTCAATTAAATTAATTCATGGTATTGCAGATACGCGCCTATATTTAACACCTTATGCAAATATTCTTGATAGTGATTTATTTGATAAGCTGCCTAATAGTGATGAAACTATGAAGAATAATCAAGTTGGTCTTAAGACGCTCGATCATGTTACACACAATGTATTTAGAGGCAATATGGACAAATGGGCGGGCTTCTATGAAAAACTATTTAATTTTCGTGAAATTCGCTACTTTGATATCGAAGGGAAATTAACCGGTCTATTTAGCCGTGCTATGACTAGCCCTTGCCATAAAATTCGTATCCCAATTAATGAATCGGCTGATGATAAGTCTCAAATTGAAGAATTTTTGCATGAATATCATGGTGAAGGTATTCAACATATTGCATTAGAATCTAGTGATATTTATAAAACGATTGAAACACTGCGCAGTCAAGGTAGTGAATTTATGCATACACCAGATACGTATTATAAAAATATTCATAAGCGCTTACCTCATCATACTGAATCAGTCGAACGTATGCAGAAAAACCGCATTTTAATTGATGGCGCACCGACTAAAGATGGTGGTATTTTACTACAAATTTTTACACAAACAGTTATTGGCCCAGTTTTCTTTGAAATCATTCAACGCAAAGGTGATGAAGGCTTTGGTGAAGGTAATTTCCAAGCTTTATTTGACTCAATTGAGTTGGATCAGATTGAGCGTGGTGTTTTAGAGGATACCAAAAAATGATCAAGCTCTATGATTATTTTCGATCTTCAGCATCCTATCGTGTACGCATTGCACTTGAATTAAAACAAATTACCTATGAATTAGTCCAAGTGCATCTTGTCAATAATGGTGGTGAGCAATACAGTGATGATTATCAAAAACTAAACCCAATGCAACGCGTACCAACACTTGTTGATGGGGATTTTACTTTAACTCAATCATTAGCAATTATTACTTATCTTGACAATAAATACCCCAATAACTCCCTACTTTCAACAAGCAAAGAAACCTCTGCACAAATCTTAAGTTTTGCTCAAACCATTGCTTGTGATATTCATCCTTTGAATAATTTATCTGTCTTAAAATATCTCAAAGCTAACTTAAACTGTAGTGAAGATGAAAAAATAAAGTGGTATCACCACTGGATTCATACAGGCTTTAAAGCAATTGAAACTCAACTTAAAAAAACAAAAGGTCTTTATTCATTTGACAGTCAAGTTACGCTAGCTGACTTATGCCTTATTCCACAAGTTTATAATGCCATTCGTTTTGAAGTGGATTTGAGTGATTATCCTTTAATTAACTTAGTTTACAACAACTGCAATAAATTAGATGCATTTAAAAAAGCATCGCCAGAATATGTAGAACAAAATCAGATTAAGGCTAAAACTGCCGTTTGAACAAAAATTTTTGGAGTATTCAATGACACAAACATATCAATCAGGCTTTCATAACTACTTTCAAAGTGAAAGTATTGAAGGTGCTTTACCCAAAGATCGCAACTCCCCTCAAAAAGCACCGTTTGGCTTATATGCTGAACAAATCAATCATAGTGCTTTTACAGCGCCTAGAAGCCAAAACTTTAATAGCTGGTTATATCGAATCCACCCATCTGTTTTAAATTGCGCACCTGCAAGCCGTGTTATTAATCATTTAATACGAGATTATCATTATCAAGATGACTTAATTACACCACCAGATCAAATGCGCTGGTCGCCACAACCTGAACCTCAAAAACCAACTGACTTTATCTCATCCTTAGCAACGATGGCTTATAATCATTCAGCTGCAATTCATCTATATCATGCTAATACATCAATGGAAGAGAGCTTCTTTTATAATGCTGATGGCGACTTTTTAGTTGTACCACAGATGGGTGGCTTAACATTTAAAACTGAGCTGGGTGTTATTGATGTATCTCCGGGTGAGATTGTTGTCATCCCACGTGGCATTCGCTTTCAAGTTATTTTAAATGAGTCTCATGCACGCGGCTATATTTGTGAAGTTCAACAAAGCACACTCTACCTACCAGAGCGAGGCCCTATTGGTGCAAACGGCCTAGCTGAGGAACGTCATTTTCTATCTCCTTGTGCAAACTTCGAAGATAAACAAGGTGATTTTACGCTATATAGTAAATTTCAAGGTCATTTATGGCAGATGGATATTCAACATTCGCCTTTAGATGTGGTTGCCTGGCATGGTAATTGTGCACCTTATAAATACGATTTATCACTATTTACCCCCATTAATAGTGTCTTAAAAGATCATGCAGACCCAAGTATTTTTACTGTATTAACTGCACCATCAACTATAGCAGGTACTGCTAATATGGATTTTGTCATATTTCCAGAACGTTGGATGACTCAAGAAAACACCTTTAGACCCCCCTATTATCATCGTAATATTATGAGTGAATTTATGGGCTTAATTTTTGGTCAATATGACGCAAAAGAAACAGGGTTTATTCCTGGTGGTACAAGTTTGCATAATACCATGAGTGGTCATGGCGTTGATGCTGAAGTATTTGAAAAAGCATCAACAATGAAAGAAGCTCCACAACGCTATCAAAATACTCTAGCATTTATGTTTGAAAGTAATGCAACATGGCAAGTAACAGAATATGCATTTAATGCAGCCTTTCGCCAAAGAGATTACTTAGATTGCTGGAAAGGATTAAAATCTAATTTTACTAATAGCAAAACAACCGCAACAATAGATCAGTAATTAATAGGATATAACTATGATTGAAGCAAATAACCCAAAACTTTCTTCGTTTATTACCATCCCACATGGACATGATTTTCCAATTCAAAATTTACCTTTTGGTATTTTTAGTGATACACAAAATCCTCAAAAGCGTATTGGCGTTGCCATTGGTGATTTTGTCTTTGACCTATTCAGCGCATTTGAGAGTGATTTATTTACAGATCAAGCCATTGATAAAAATATTCTCAAAGGTGAGTCTCTAAATGACTTAATGGCCCTTGAAAGAAATAAAATTACTGAGCTTAGAAATGCCATTAGTCGATTATTAAGGCATGACACCCTCACCATACAAAACGATGATGAGTTAAAACAAAAATTGTTAATTTCTATGGATCAAGTAACCCTACATATGCCCGTTAAAATTGGTGGCTATACTGACTTTTATTCATCCATCGAACATGCATCAAATATTGGTAAATTATTTAGAGATAAGGATAACCCACTTTTACCTAACTGGCGTCACCTACCTGTTGCTTATGACGGCAGAGCCGGTAGTGTCGTTGTCAGTGGTACTAATTTCAGACGTCCCATTGGCCAAACTAAGCCTAATGAGGGAGCACCTACTTATTCAGCTTCAAAGGCTTTAGATATTGAAGTCGAAGTCGGCTATTTTGTTGGTAATGCAACCACGCACGGTGAACAAATAACAACTGAAAAAGCCCCCCAACATATCTTTGGTATGGTTTTAGTCAATGATTGGAGTGCCAGAGATATTCAAAAATGGGAATATGTGCCACTAGGTCCATTTTTAGGTAAAAATTTCTGCACATCGATCTCACCTTGGGTTGTCACATTAGATGCCTTAGAACCATTTCGAGTAGAAAGTCCAAAACAAGACCCACAAGTTTTACCTTATCTTCAACGTGCTGCTGATTGGGGCGTTAATATTAACTTGGAATTTGCCATCCAAACGCCAACTATGAGTAAGCCAGAAGCCATTGCAACGATGAATTTTAAAGATATGTATTGGGATTTTACACAACAACTAGCACATCATAGTGTTAATGGTTGTCCTATGAATACTGGTGATTTATTAGCATCTGGCACAATCAGCGGCTCGAATGAAAAAAGTTTTGGTAGTATGATTGAGCTAACCTTTGGTGGTAAAGAAACCATTAAATTAATGAATCAAGAAGAACGCAAATTCCTCCAAGATGGTGATACTGCTGTTATTAAAGGCTATTGTCAAAATGAAGATTATCGTATTGGTTTTGGTGAAGTCAAAGGTACGGTCTTACCAGCTTTAAATACAACTGAAACTGAAAGTTTTACAACAGAAAAAGAAACAGCCTAAGGTTTCTTTTTTATCTATACATCGTCTTAATCAAACGATATCATAATACTGCTTTAACGGTACAAATCTAATTATTTAAGGCTATTTATGTTTAAATATCTCATTTCCCGTGAATTTGGTGGTGCTTTAATCATTACCGGCACCTGTATTGGTGCTGGCATGCTATCTATTCCTTTAGTAACAGCGGCCAGTGGCTATACAACATCAATTATTTTATTGGTACTTGTTTGGTTACTGATGACTATTACAGCCTGTTTAATTAATGAAACCAACCTTGCTTTTAAAGATGGTACTAACTTTAGTAATATGGCTTATTATACTCTAGGTAGAGTTGGCCAACTGATTACCTTTTTATCTTATTTACTTTTGCTGTATTCACTATCAGCAGCTTATACAACTGGTGGCGCTTCCCTTTTAAGCTTATTATTATCTTATTTTGGTATTAGCTTAAATGTAAAACTAAATGCTGCCATATTTGTTATTGTTCTAGGTGCATTTGTCTATTTTGGAACTCGAGTCGTTGATCAGATTAATAAAGTACTATTAACCTTTAAAGTAATTACATTTCTTGGCTTAGTCATCTTTATTGCGCCACAGCTATCCATTGAAAAATTAATTCAAGCCAATGCAGGTATGCCTTATATTTGGGCAGCTTTTCCAATTTTAATTACCTCATTTGGCTTTCATCATATTTTACCTACGGTTAGAAGCTATCTTAACTCTGATCGCAAAAAGTTATATAGGGCAACGATTGTTGGCAGTACACTGCCATTAATAATCTATATAATTTGGAATACCGTTTCATTAGGTGCAATTCCTTTATATGGCGATGATAGCTATCAAAATATTGCAGCAAATGGTAATCAATTGGGTGACTTTGTTTCAACGATTGCAACCTATCTAAATGTACCTGAGGTAACTGCATTTATTAATGCATTTACAAATATTGCCGTCACCACCTCATTTTTAGGAGTAACTTTAGGTTTATATAACTTTAATCAAGATACTTATAAATTAAAAACTAAGCCACATAGTCATCGCTTATTAGCCTTTATCATTACATTTTTACCTGCATGGTTATATGCAATTTACTATCCTGATGGGTTTAAAAATGCACTTGGTTATGCCAGTATCTTTGTTGCAATTATACTCATTAGTATACCTGCTTTAATGAATTGGAAAGTCAGAAAAAGCCAAAAACGTCTTACATTATTTAGTAAATTATTATTAATTTTAGTTTTCTTAATTGGTATTGGTATTATTTTACTTCAAATTGCTACTGATTTTGGCCTACTTTCTGTTTTAAAATAAATTAAAGCGACTGTAAAAAGTCAATTAATGACTTAGCCATGGTCTGATAAGATCTTTTTTCTAAAATAATTTCACGACCTTTTTTACCCATTTCAACTAGTTGTGATTTAGGTAATTGAACAATTTTTTCTATAGCTTTATGTATACTTTGTTGATTAAATTCACAAAAAAATGCACACGTATTATTAAATAACAAATCATATTCTGGGATGTGGTTTAACAATGCTGGTAAACCTATACCAAAATACTCAATCGTTTTTGTTGGTGAAGCACTACGATATGTTTTAGATTCAGGAAAAATACCAACAGCAATATCTGATTGAATCAAGGCATTAAATAAATCATCTCTTTTTAACGGTACACACCAATGAATTCTGGGATCTACTTGACTGCGTAACTGAAGTTCTTTAACACAATCGTTATTACTGGCTGTGTAAATAAAAAGCTTATAAGCTTCTTTAACATTAAGAAATGCATCCAAAATAATATCAAAATTTCTTAACTGATCTATTGTACCAGTATATACAAATGAGGTTAATTCACTGTCATCCAAAACTTTTTTATCTGTTTTAGGTAGTATATCAACATCAACACCTAAGGATAATGGGTAGCTTGCTGTTGTTAAATTAAGATAAAAGTCATCCTGAAGCTGTTGAGAAATTGGTAGATAAAAATCAGATCGATTAATTAAACTCTTCTGATACTTATACTTAAAATACCATTCAATTGATTTACGCCACAAGGATTTACGAAAACGCTTTGCCTCCTCATAACGTCGATAATTATGTGGAAATGACTCCCAAAACCCAACTTTGAAATTAAATTTTTTCCTTACCTTTAAAAACTGTCTTAATGTAGAAAAATAATTACGTATAACAATAAAATCATATTGATTTAAATCAATAATTGCTGATAAACACTTAATTATTTTTATATGCTTTGTTCTTTTAGGTACTTGTATTTTATTTTGCTTAAGCCAAGATGCTTTATCTAACTGATCAGAAAAATATACAACATCAGAATTTACATCACTAAGTTGATTAATTGCATTATAAAATAGTCCCTCAACAGAAGAGTGATCACTTTTTGCCTTTTGGTCAGATATCAATAATATTTTCATTTCAGACACCTATTGAAGCTTTATTATCAAAATAATGGTTCAGTTCATTGACAACCACTTCTAAACTAGGTTGTTTCATATATTCACCATACTGATGATAATCTACCATTAAGACTTTTGTATAAGCATGATTTAGTATTGGCCAAGCTTCAAAATAAAACTTTTTAAGTATAATCACAATCATCGGTATATGAAAAGCCTCACCTAAATGCATAGGACCCGTATCATTTGTTAACATAAATTCAGCATTTCGAATAATCCCAGCAACAACCTTCACTGGAAACTCTCCCTTTATGCTAATAACATTCTCATTTAATCCTTTTGTTATCGTTTCAACTAATTTAATTTCATTTCTTGAGCCTGAAACTACTACTTTTTTATTTAGTTTCTGAGTCATAAAGATCACTGCTTGACGAAAATTATCTGGTGACCATTGCTTGTGCTTGCCATTAGCTCCCGGCTGAACAAATACATAGTTATCTTTTTCTAATTGATGCTTCATACAAAACGCATCAACCTGTTCGTTTTCCTTATCAGTTAGGAATATTTTAAGTTGTGGTTGAAATATTTCGACATTAGATTTTGGATAAAACTTTTCAACCAAGTTAAGTCGCCATTGTACTTGATGAGACTCAGGGTAATCTGAAATCCTAAATATCTCAGTATACATATCAGCAACTTTATTAGATAAATGATCAATGCAATAAAATGCCTTAGGGTTTGCTAAATAAGCTATATAAGGTACAATTCGTTGAGAAGCATGAAATAAAAATACTTGATCATATGTATTGAACAACATGGTTTTGATCAACTTAAATAAGGCAAAAAAACTATTTGACCAATAACAATAGATTTTATTAATATCTGGATTGTGCATTAATACTTGAATACCAACTGTCGATGTTAATACATCAATATTACATTGATGGTATTTAGCCAAATAATTAATCGCTGGTGTTCCCCAAAGTGAGTCTCCCATCCCTGTAGTTGAAACAATTAACACGTTTTTCTCAGAAGTTATTTTTTTTGTTCTAGAGAACTTTCCTAAAATAGTAAATACAAACTTTAATATTGTATTTTTAAATGAACTCATAATATTGCTATATTTCCAACACTACTTTAATACAGAAAATATTAACTTATGGTTGTTCTCTTAGCAATTACTAACTCCCTAAAAACATTAGATTATGTTAGAATTTCAACCAAAGAAAAAATTTAAGTAACAAATAAATTAAACAATGTCAAAGACTATCAAAAACTTACTAATAACCAGTACAGTCAAACTGTTTAATCTTTTTCATAAGACAAATACATATCATCAGGATAAACCAAAAATTTTATTAGTTTGCACAACAGCGCTAGGTGATAATATTTGGTCTACGCCATTTTTTAAAAGTATTAAAACTACTTTACCACAAGCTCAAATTAGTTATCTAACCAGTAATTTAGGCGCTGCTGTTAGTGAAAATAACCCCTATATTGATCAATTATTTAATGCAGATAAACTCAGTAAATTCAAACTCTATAAATCTTTAGACAAACAAAAATTTGAAGCAATTTTTATTTTTCATGCTAGTGATCGATATGTCTTTCCATTATGTGCCTTACTAAAGCCTCAATATTTAGTTGGTATTAAAAATGAAGCAAAAAAATTAGATAGTTTATTTACCCACCTAATTAACGGAAATGGTGATCATCCAGTACACATAAGAAATCGAATGCTTGAGATAATTAACTTATCCTTTAACCTTAAGCTACTAGAATTAGTTTTATACCCTCAGCCAACCCATTTTGAATCGGCAAAACAATACCTTCTAAAGAAAAACTTAAATGACAAGTTTATTATTGGTATACATCCTGGTTCTAGCCAAGTTAGAAAACAATGGCCAACAGAGAAATTTAAACAGCTCATTGAAATTCTTCATCAAAAATATCCTGATTATATATTTCTTATTACCGGTTCAAAAAAAGAACAAAACTTACTAAATCAATTTAAGTCACTTAATCCTAATATTGTTTGTATGGATGAAAGTTTTGATATCTTAACGCTAACAGCGATTTTATCTTTTATCAATTTATATATCACAAATGACACAGGCCCCATGCATATTGCTTCAGCTATGAAAGTAGCGATTGTTGCTATTTCAAAACTAGATAATAATACCTGGCCTTATAATGACTCACCTAAAGCAATTATTACCTGTGGTGAAAAATTAAGGCAACCCATTCCTAAAGATACTGCTGAGTATATTCATCGTGTAGAAGTCCAGGATATACTTAATGCAACAGAACAGTTATTAAACAAAATTTCAAATAAGTAAGGTGAATCACTTGACTAAAAAGCATATTGCATTTTTTTTAGAAAAACTCAGTATTGGTGGTATAGAACGTGTTGTATTGACACTTGCTGAAACTATGATTAAAAATTTTAATTGTAATGTCTATATTATTACATTAAATAAAGCACAAGACTATGACATTAATTTTAAAGTTAATCAGGTTCAGCTTCCTTTAATCAAAAAACCCAAAATACGTTTATTGTCGAACCGTTACTTTAAACAGTTAGCCAACTCTTTTGATCAGACAATAGCTGAAATTGAAAACACCAATCAATTTAAATTTGACCTTATCTTATCGAACAAAAAAGACTGTGATCGGATATTAACTTATTCAAGATACCCTTCAGATAAAATTTACTCAGTCTTACACATTGCACTGTCTTGGCAAACTAACTTAGAGAATAAATCTGGTATCAGTCGATGGCTAAAGCTACATCGTTATCAAAAAATTTATAACCATAAAAATTTAATTACTGTCTCTAATGGCATTCAAAAAGATGCTATTAATACCATGAAAATTATACCTAACTCAATTCAAACTATTTATAACCCGTTTGATTTTGATAATATAGATAAGCTTGCTAATATGGAATTACCCATAGCTGTCAATAAACCATATATTGTTTATTTAGGCAGATTTGCTGAACACCAAAAACGCATTGGTCGATTATTAAAAGCATATTATTTATCAAAGATAGATGCAAAGTTAGTTCTAGTTGGTAAAGGCAATAAAACTGAAGAAGCTAACATTAATAAATGGATATCTGAACATCAATTAGATGGTAAGGTTGTTATGGCTGGCTTCTACCAATATCCTTATGCGATTTTAAAAAATGCAAACCTTTTAGTTTTAAGTTCTGACTTTGAAGGACTACCCACAGTTATCATAGAGTCACTTATATGTAAAACACCTGTTGTTAGTACTAATTGTTTATCTGGTCCTTCAGAAATTTTAACTGATGAAATGGCAATCGGTTTATCTGATCTTACAGCTGAAAGTTTAGCTAAAAAAATAAAAGAAATTTATACTAATCCATACCCTATCGATATCGATCGACTAAAAGAGAAATTCTCAGTTGAGCGAGTTGCCAAACAATATTTATCAGTTGGGCATGACAATGCGTAAAGAATTAAAAGTAGCAATTGTATATTTTTGGGATAATGCAACTGACTTATCTGCCCCAGTAGCAAAGCTGATACTTGATCAAGCAACTGAATTACAAAAAAATGGTTATACAGTTGAAGTATTTTCAAAAGATGATTTAAATGATACTGTATTTCACTCAATCAACTATCGTTTTTTCTCTGAAAATAAATTTATAAATAGAGTGTTTAATAAATGGTTTAAATTAAATGTGTTTACATTTAATCAATTAATTAAAAAACTAAATCATTTTAATGCAGATATTATCCATATACATAATCGTCAAGGATTTGTTGATACGATTGCAAAAAAAATAAAAAACTCAAAAACCAAATTTGTTGTACATTACCATCGTAATTTCGAGTACCCTGTCATCCCTGAAAAAGCAGAAACTCTAGTTGCAGTTAGCCAATCCACTAAAAACTGGATTGAAGATAAAACACATAAAGATGACCGATTTCATGTTATCCAAAATTGTGTTTTCTCAGAAGTTTTAAAACTAGCTGAAACAGCCAAACCGATCAAAGCTAGAAAAAATGACATCAAACTTCTTTATGCTGGCGGATATCAAGAGCATAAAGGCTACTTTGATTTAATTAATGCATTAAAATATATTGATAAAGACTTTCAATTGTCTATTTGTGGCCCTAAAACTGATCAAATCAAGCAGATTGATGACAAAAGAGTGAAAGTAATTGGAAATCTAAAATTTAAAGCATTTTGTAATATAATGGCAAATTCTGATATTGTTATTTTTCCATCTAAAAAAGAACCGTTTGGTCTAGTTACGCTTGAAGCTTTAGCATTTAATAATATTCTTGTTGCAGCAAACTCTGGGGGTTTAGATGAGTTTTTAAATGAAGAGGTTGCTTTTTTACATCAGCCAAGTAACCCACAAGATTTAGCTATCAAGATAAATGAAGCGATAACTTTACTATCAAATGAAAGTGACCTAAATAACTACCTAACAAATACTAATAAATTTATAAAGCTATTTAACCCTAAACACATGGTTGATCAGTTGGATAAACTGTATCAAAAACTAATTTCTGACACATAACCTACCAAAGCTATAATACTAGTAACCTTGATTAAGTTCTTCAATCTGCTTTTTATCCTTTTCATCAGCTGCTGAAAATAAGTTTGGTGGTAACTCTTCTTTATTTTCTTTTTTATTCGCTGGCTCTACTGGATGTGTTAACCTTGAGTGGCGTAAACGAGCTATTTTTGAAGTATCATTATTTTCAACAAGAATGCCTTCAACACTTTCTAGTAAACTAGCTTGAATGTTAGTATTTTCAAGTTGAGTTAGTTGATAATGCTTATTACTAATTGCTTGCTGAAGCACCTGTAATGCTTCATAACCACTATTAGCATTACCATGTCCAGGCAAACCTCTTAATTCCCATAAGTGGTGATAAGCACTTCTATCACTATTTTTTGCCTGCTTAATGTCTTGATATAACTTAACTAAACCCTTTAAATTTAAATGAGTTGCATATGATTTTAATGCTGTTAAAAATATTGCTTTATTTTCTACTCGTGGATCAATATTATCATGTTTTTGGTTATGCTTTAGATAATCTATTGATTTTCTAAAAAAAGCAAGCGACTGATCTTGAGTTAGTTGGCTACCATAACCTGCCATAAAATTTTTCAATAACTGCTTATTTTCAGGTGAATTACTTCTTAATTGCACCAATTGATCAGCTAATACCCTAATGCTAGCTACCCGCACTGGAATACGTTCTATCATTAAAATCTCAGCAACCTGCTTTAATAATTGAGATTCCCGAACTAATTTATCTGAACTTAATAATAAATTTTCAAATGACTGACCATGCAATTTTATTTCACCTAATGATTGCTTAACCATTTGACAAAATGCATTACTATTAAGACGATCCATTATCCCATACAAGCTCATTTTAGCTACTTCATCACTTAAAATTAGGTTAATATTTTTTCTATCTATTAAATTAAAGCAATCTACATTTGAAACAAGTTTTCTTGCCATATTAACTCTATCACCATATTTTGCAACTCGATTTAATGCCTGATAATAATCAATTGATTGTTGCCGAGTTGGATTTATCCTTAATAAATCGTTAGCAACTTGATTACACTGAGCTGTTGATAAGTCAGTTACGTGTTGAGATAAAGTAATTAATATATCATCAGGTATTTGCTCTCCTGTTTGACCTTGATGAATTAAACCTAAGTTTAATATTTCTTTCATATAGTGCTTAAAATGACGACCTGCATTATGATGTGAATTAATTGTATCAAAAGAATTACGCATCACGCCGTAAAGTGTATTGAGTAAACTATCAACTGGTGTTGTTTTATTTAATTCCACTAGACGGGCAAATATAAAAGAAGTTAACATTGCATTTTGTTCATTATTTTTCAATCTATAAGCATTATTTAAAATTACTTTAAAAGTCTCGATATTATTCCCAACAAACACAAATTCTTGACCGTGCCAAGTGTTCCTATAACTACCTACCTGATTTGTAAAATATTCAAAAGCTTGATCATTTTGAATATCTGCTGACTTACTTAAAAGAGCAAATAATGCTTCAGGAGAAAGTTTACCTCCTCTTGTCATCACAGTTTCAGCAATTGTAGCTAATTTCTGAGAATCATGAATAAATTCACTTTTAATACATAGTGCCTCCAATACCTGATTATCTAATTGATCAATCTCTAAATGATTTAATAATAGATCTAATGAATTGCTTGGTTCAGATATATCTTCATTAGTAATAATCTTATGAGCCTTAATTGCAAGTGCTCTAAATGCATCGCTAGTAGATTGATCTGGGTGATCATCTAAAATTAATAATGTTGTCAGTTGTTTAATTTTTTCAATATCATTAATTGGTGTGTAAATAGCTAATTGCTTGATTGCATTTATATCACATTCATTAGGTGACTTTAAAAGTATATCTAAAATAATAGATAAAATTTCTGGACCTTCTCCTAGTTCTTCATTTCTTATTATTGAAGCTGCTTTAGCTAATTGATTCAATGATTTATTATTTAATAGGTCAATAAACGGTAAAATTTGCTGGATAATTTCTTTTTTCTGATCAGAAAAACAACTCGCATCATTAACAACTTCATCTAATGACGAAAGGACGGGACGCTCGGCAATACCATCATCATACTCAGCAATAATAAAAATACCATCTCCTGTTTCTACAAGGTGTGCATTTTCATCTTCATTAACTTTGATAACAGGATTATCATTTGTATATCCATTAATCATTAATAAATAGGTTAAAAATGCTTTAACTTTTGATTGTAACTTTAATGCATCATCAGGTAGTTCTTTCATACCACGATTATCTGCAGTTACTTCTACTCCTGAGTCTAATGGTGGATAAAACATAGATGCTATACTCGAATCTCCAGCAAGTGCTCCTAATTGAGTATTATTTTCTTGTGTCCATTGAGGTGTTGGTTGCTCTGTAAACTGTGTAAATTGTTCAATTAATAAATTAATTGTAATATTTCTACCTAGACGATTATTGAGTTCCTGCTGAAGATCTGATTGAGCAGTAAACATTTGCTCAATATCACTAATATCATTTCTTAAAACAAATTTAGTCCAAAAATAATTAATATACTCTTCATCTTCAACCAAAGCCAAATGATAATCATTAGAAGCTAGATTATAAATTGCATTGGTATCATGGACTTCATTACCATGATGTAGACCTAAGTTTGGGTGCAAACTATGATTTCTAATTAGTTCATACCTATCCCTTCTTATTTCCTCTCTTATCTCTTGCGCACTTTGACGAATAATTTCTTTTTTTATTGGCACCATTAATGCACTAAGTCCTGAACCATAAATACATCTATCAAACATCATAATTGCATTAGAGTTAGCTCCAGCAAAACAAGCATTAAATGTTAAGTCATTTAATTGCTCATTTGTTAATTGTTGAAAATTAGCTTCATAGTTCACCAAAACTGATTCTAAATTTTTTTTTAAATTATTTAAAATTAGTACCTTATCTGTATTTTTAGCATTAGCATTTAAATTATCTCTAATATTAATTTTAAGTTCATCTAATTTATCTAATTGATTAATTGTATATAATTTATCAAGCACTTCAATAAGTTGTGCTTTTGCTGTATTAAAGTCTGCATCATTTTCATAATAAACAGGTATATCACCATTATATACAGTAGTATTATCTTGAGGTATTGGTACTAACGGTATCTCTTGCTGCTGTTTAAATTGATCATTTAATGTAATTAATGGCACAACAATCCCCTTATATTAATCAATTAATTTGATATTTAAATAAATACCATTAAAATATCAGATCACATAATAACCAGACATTACTGCTGTATTCAAGTAAAATGTAGCATTCAATTATTTTAATGATGATTAATATATTGATCAGTTGCTTTATAATTAGTTGATCTATTCGCCATTTAACTCTGCTTGATCTAAAATCCCTTTAGGTAATTTTTTATTTATTGGTACACCTAGCTTAATTAATCTATCAGCCTGATTAATCAAATTACCGTTACCTTTCGATAATTTATTCATTGCCTTTTCATGTGTTTCTCTAACACGTGCTAGTTGATCACCCATTTTATCTAAATCTTCGACAAAACCTCGAAATTTATCTAACATGCGCTTTGCACGATCAGCAATATCTTGAGCATTTTTATTCTGATTTTCATAGCGCCAGATATTTTGAATAGTTCTTAATGTTGCTAGAAGTGTTGTTGGTGTTACAACAATAATTCGCTTATTAAATGCATCTGAAAATAAATGTTCATCATTCTGAAATGCTAAGACAAATGCTGACTCAATTGGAATAAATAATAAAACGAAATCTAGTGATTTAACGCCTAATAATTGCTGATATTCTTTATCACTTAATTGGTTAATATGAGTTCTGATCGCTTGGATATGCAGTTTCAAGTTTTGATTTGACTCATTTTCATCACTAGAGCGTGTATATCGTTCATAGGCATTTAATGAAACTTTTGAATCAATAATTACATCTTTACCTTCAGGTAAATGCACAATAACATCTGGACGATAAATTTGATGATCATCGTTTTTTAATGTCTTCTGTAATGTATATTCTATACCTTCTCTTAAGCCTGATGTTTCAAGTACTCGCTCTAATATTAATTCCCCCCAATTACCTTGTATTTTCTTATCACCTTTTAATGCACGAGCTAAGTTATCAGCTTCATTTTTCATTTTATGACTTAATTCCATCATATTTTTAACTTCTGTTGCTAAGGCAGTTTTTAGCGCCACTTGATCTGCTTTGCCTTGCATATGATATTTTTCAATTTTTTCTGAAAATCCTTTTACTTGTTCTTTAAATGGTGCTAGTAAAGTATCTAAAGAATCTTTATGTTGCTTAGATTTCTGATCTAAAACTTCTTGAGCAACCACTTTAAATTGCTGCGATAAATTGTCTTTGGCTTCTTTTAAATCTGCTAATCGTTTTGCATCATTTTCTAATTGGTTTTTTAATTTTGCAATTATTTGAGATTGCTCTGAGTTTATTTGATTTAAATTCAGTGTCTTTTCAGTTTCTTTTTCAATTTTTTGAGTTAATAATGCAACTTCATTACTTTTAGTTTCTAAAGTTTTATTTAAAACTGCAGCATCTGTTTTTAATTCCTGATAATCATTTGTTAAATCATCATTTTTAGCTGTCTCTCTTATCAAAGAGTTATTTAAATTATCAATCGTTTTTTCTAAATCTTCTAATTTTTGCAGTTTAAGTTTTAATTTTGATATTTTACGTTCACAGATGATTAAAATAGCAAGTCCACCAAATATCAACCCTGAAATAGCATATATCCATAGCATAGAAAATACCTTTTATTTTAGATAAATTAAATCTTGTTTTAAGCAATTTCTCTTAGCATTGGAAAATCCAGTGCTTGTCGAGCGTCATAATAACTTTGCGCTACCTTTTTAGCTAAAGCACGAACACGCAAAATATAGCCCTGACGTTCAGTAACAGATACTGCATGGCGCGCATCTAACATGTTAAATGTATGGGATGCTTTTAGCATCATTTCATAAGCTGGTAATGGTAATTTTTTATCAATTAATCGATTGGCTTCTCGTTCTAAATAATCAAATTGAGTTAATAGAAAATCTACATCTGCTTCTTCAAAATTATAATGTGACATTTCAACTTCATTTTGTTTAAATACATCACCATAATAGACTGGACCATTTGGTCCTTCTGACCATATTAAATCATACATTGTATTGACATTTTGAACATACATTGCAAGACGCTCAAGGCCATAAGTAATCTCTCCTGTTACAGGCTTACAATCAAGTCCTCCCACTTGTTGAAAGTAGGTAAACTGTGTTACTTCCATGCCGTTTGCCCAAACTTCCCAACCTAAGCCCCAAGCACCTAATGTTGGTGACTCCCAATTATCTTCAACAAAACGAATATCATGAATTAATGGGTCAAAGCCTAACACTTTTAATGAGCCTAAATATAATTCTTGTATATTATCTGGAGATGGCTTCATAACTACTTGAAATTGATAATAATGCTGGCCACGATTAGGGTTTTCACCATAACGCCCATCCGTTGGTCTACGTGATGGCTGAACATAAGCCGCATTCCATGGTTCAGGGCCAATTGAACGTAAAAATGTTGCTGGATGAAAAGTACCAGCTCCTACTTCCATATCATAGGGTTGTACAATAATACACCCTTGTTCTGCCCAATAATTTTGTAGCGCAAATATCATCTCTTGAAATGTCATTACCTTTGACATAGAAACCTCTTAATCTTAAATAAATTATATTTTAAATCTAGGATTGGTAGTATATCAAAGGTTTAGATTTAGCTTAAGATAAATCTTTAAAGGCCTGTCTCTAAACTACTAGAAGATTTTTTAGTTTCCATACCACTAAATATTTTTTGGCTTTCTAAATATTGAGGTTTATTTCCACTATCCATGCGAATATCTGGATCTGCCCCAGCTCCTAATAGCACACCAACAATTTCTTTATATTTTTCACTTGCTTTTCCTTTACTAAAAGCATAAGCATAATGTAATGATGTAGGGCCATTGCCAAATAATTGAGTATTAAGTTCTACCCCTTTTGAAACTAATAGTTTAACTGTCTCAATAGAACCTGATTTAACAGCTGCATGTAATGGTGTATTAAATACTTTTATATCTTCAATACTTCCATCTTGGATTATTTTTTCATAATTCACATTTGCACCAGCATCAAGTAATTTTTTTACTTCGTCAAAATTACCCTCTTTCGCATAAAGCAATAAATCATTATTAAGTTTTTGTTGTAACATTTCTGCTATTACAACATGATCAAATTCTAACGCATAATCACGTGGTGTTTTGCCTCCATTATTCCTTAGAGTAATATCAGCACCACATTCAATCAATAAACCTGCAACTTCAGCATGACCAAAACATGCTGCAATATGTAATGGCGCAGGACCATTGCCAAATAATTGAGTATTAAGTTTTGCACCTTTTGAAACTAATAGTTTAACTGTCTCAATAGAACCTGCTCTAACAGCTGCATGTAATGGTGTGTTAAATACTTTTATATCTTCAATACTGCCATCTTGAGTTATTTCTTCATAATTAGCATTGGCACCAGCATCAAGTAATTTTTGTACTTCGTCAAGATCTCCCTCTTTCGCATAAGATAATAAATCATTATTCAACTTTTGCTGTAAAGTTTTTGCTATTGCAAAATGACCAAATTCTAACGCGTAATCACGTGGTGTATTGCCTATACTACCCCTTATTCCATTATCCCTTAAAGTAATATCAGCACCATATTTGATCAATAATTCTACAGCTTCAGCATGACCTTCAAAAGCTGAAATATGGATTGCTGTTTCATTATTAGATCCCTGTATGTTAGGGTCGAATTCTTCTAACAGTGCTGTTAGTGCTTCAATATGACCTTCATTAGCTGCAACATGGACAGCAGTCCAACCTAAGTTGTCTTTTACTAGATTGGTTTCATTTTCAAGTAATACCCTTATAGCTTCAGCTTGGTTATTTTTAGCTGCTAAATATAATGGTGACCAGCCACTATTATTTTGTTCATTAATACGAGCGCCGTTTTCTAGCAAAAGCTCTATGATATCGATATGACCACTCGAAGCTGCATAATGTAATGGCGTATCCCCATGTTTATCTCTTTGATTAGGATCAACACCACTTTCAAGCAATAATTCTACAACTTTAGCATGGTCATTGAAAACTGCATCTAAAAGATAATCAAATACGGTTTTACCTTGATTATCTTTAGCATATAAATGAGCACCATTTTGAAGCAAAATTTTAAGTGTTTCTTTATGACCATTTTTAGCGGCTATGTGAATTGGTGCTAAGCCAAACTCATTTTTTTTATTAACATCTGCTTTTTTTTCAATCATCCATCTTATGATATCAGGATAAGTTATTAATGTTTCTTCCTCATCTGGCTCTTCTTCAGAAGGCTGAATAAAATCATATTGAGCTATAAAAGTAAGTGGTGTTTCACCATTTACAACATCATTAATACTTGCTCCTTGTGAAATTAACTTTTCAGCTTCATTAAGATCTCTGAAAAATAATTGACGCTGAAGCTGAGTATTTAATTCATTTTTTCCTGACATATTTAGCAACTCCTAATATTTTTATATCAAGATTTAAAAATAATTAATTATAATTAAACATTCAAATAAAAAGATTATAAAAACACTATAAAAAACTTATAAAATAAAGCTTTCACTAATATTTCTATTAGCAAATTTTGTTAATATGGTTTGAATTTTGCTTAAGACAATTCTTGAGAATAACTTAACTTTGAAAGTTGTAGTTGATTAGCTTGAAAAGGATTCGGTGGCTGTAACTCATCTCTAGAATCAATTTTAGAATCTAAAATTGCAAATACCTGATTCACACTAGTAGCTACACCAAAACTAATAATATTTCTGTTTTGCCAAAGATTTTTATAGTCACCTTCACCTTTTTTGTTTATCTCACCTTTTAAGCTCTTTAAATCATCTATATTACAATATTCGACATAACCTCTTAAAGCCGCAATAAATAAGTCTTTTACTTCTTTTGGACTACTTGCATATATTTCATCATTTAATAAATAATTTTTAGCTTGATCAAAAATTAACTCAATTTGTTTAGAATGTATTTTATCTCTGTAAAGATCAAGGAACTTAGCCATTAGTTTCATAGTTTCACAATTCGGTTCATTTGCTACAATCAATCTAATAGATATATCTATATTATGCTCTGTTACAAATCGCGCTTGTTTTAAAAATATGGTTAAAAGACTTTTATTTAATATTACTTGCATCTTTAGGTCTAATGTAGATTCAATTAATTTGTTTGAAAGCGCAACTAATAAGCGTTTAAAATCATCATCTTTTATATAATTTATTTCAGCTGAAATTTTTTCTAAAAATACCACTAGTGCTGTTTCAGGTAATCTATCTATTGCCTGAAATAAACGATCTTTACCACTTTTAAATAATAATGAAACATTATGTGCATTTAGAAACTTAAAGCTCTCAATATCTGCATTAACTAATTGGTCTATTAATAACTCCATCCAAGTCTTTACAGAAATATCATTTTCAAACGCGCCACTATAATTTTTAAATGAAAAAATTAGTCTATTTAAAACAATAAAATATTTATCTTTAATATTATCTGTCAAATCGCTTTCATTTAATTCATTAACAATATAACTTAATACTCTTTTATAATTTAGTAGTGAAATTACATTTGCAACTGCTATCAAAGATAAATTCACTTGAGCATCAAAACTGATCACATTAGGATGATAATAACTGTCATTAAAATGTAATGGTAAAAGCTTACTATAAAAAGATGCAATTTCCATATTTGGTTGAACGACTTTAAAGTCAATACATTGATAAAGCTTTGATACAATATCAGAAAGTGCTTCAGTAATGTCTAGTTTATTTTCATCAGAACTCATTAGTTCTTTTATTAAATTTTCACCCAAGATAATTAAAAACTTAACATCGTATTGTCTCTGAGAATTAATTAGCTCCAAATATCTTTTAGCTGAACAGATAATTGCTAGACTTCTAACTTTAGTACTGCTGATATCAACTTTTTCATTTGTGACTGCCTCAATCCATTGTTTTAATAAATCGATATTTTTAATTTTTTTACTATTAGCCAGCGCCTTTAAAACTGTATCATAATCTATAAAATTCTGATTAAAATGAATTTTTTCCAAAAGATTTTCATAATAATTTGAAGAGCTGAGTGAGCTAAGTAAACCAGTTAGCCTCTTAATATTATCAATTGAAATCAAATCTAAAGAATAGAAATGCTCCAAAATTACATCTAAATAACTTTTCTCAATGAGAAAATTATTAGATAAACCTAGTTTTTTATAAATTATTTCAAAAAGGCCACATGCTTCTGCTTGATCATATTGTTCAAATCTTAATAACTTCAAGATCAATGATTGTAGTTGATTATTTTCAACACAATCAACTGATTCAATTAATCCTTTATATGCTAATTGATCATGTTGTTGCTCATCATTAATATATTTTTCTAACATAGATACTTTAAACGCTTGGTCATCTATAAATCCAGCATATTTACATAGTTGTTCAAGTGATGTTTCATTTAAGTTATCTTTATGTAACAGCATCTGGGATATTAAGGCGTTCTTGTCAGATGAGTTAGCGTAAGTTAACATAATTTCATCAAGTGAATATAGTACATGCCTTGATGTATTAAGATACTGATCATCTATTTCTGCAACAATAAATAGTCCATCTTGAGTTTCTATCAAATTGGCTTGATAATTATTATTTAACATAACTTTTGGTGTCTCATTGGTATAACCATTTATCACTAATAAATAGATAATCAATGCATTAAATTTTGATTGAATTGACTCTGTTTTCTCAAGTGCATTTGCACCTGTCAAATACAGCATGTATGCTAATTTACTACTACCTGCTAATAAAGACAGTTGTGCATGACTTTCATAACTCCACCTATCTGGTGGTATTGCAAAGAAAGAATTAACTTCAAGCATTGGATCAAATACTGTGGTATTTAAGTTACTTTGTACTTTTGATAAAACATCTACTTTTGCTTGTAACTTTCTTTCCTTCCTATCTTTCTTGGTATTTGATAGCCCAACTTTTAACCAAAAATTATCTGAACCCGAATATGAATTTTTAATATCTATTGGCACAAGCCCATAATCTTGAGCAACTAAATTATATATTAAAATACTGTCACAATTTTTAGTACTTGAATTAAAATATGGGTTAATATCAAAATCAAACGCCTGCTTATTAAACTTGACCTGATTATCTCTATCTTGCTGTAAACTATCCCAAACTTCTCTAGATACTTTGGTTAAAAGCGCTTCTTTCAGTGAAACAAGAAAAGCATTAAATATTGAGTCATAATTACATTGACTAACCAGTAAATTAACATTAGTAAATACTTCATTAAAACAACCATCAAATGCCAAATTTTCAAGTTGAACATTCTTTAGCTTACGATATTGATCAATATTAAAAACTAGACTTTCTAATAACTTTTTAGCACTATTAAGTATTAAATGTTTATCATTTTCAGATGCATTTTCAATATAAGCTTCAATATTATTTTTTAGTTTTAATATTTTAATTAAAGGATTAATTTTATATAGATAATCCAACAAACTGAGCATTTGATTTTTTGATGAATTAAAATTTTGATATTTAAATTTATATTTAAACTCCTGATAATAGATAGACATATAGTTATAGATACCATTGAGCAACTTAGCTTCTACAACAAACTGATTTTCCTTTATTGATTTAATTTTTTGTTGGTTAACTGTAATCAGTGGCATATTTTATCCTTTTAATAGCTACATTTTAAATGGCAAAATATAACGCAGTGATTCATATATAGCAATATAATGAAATTAATAATTATATTTTTACTGTAATAAAAAACTGTACTTAAAGCTAACTTATACAGATTAATGCTACTTCATCTGCTGTTAGCTTATCCACTGAGAATGGATAGGGTGGTCTTTGTAAATTTTTCTGACTAATCATGATTCTATCTAACTTAGATAAAATATCATTTGCATAGATAGATGCGTGATTAATTACGCCTAACTCATTATTCCAAAGGTTTTTAAAGTTACCATGTTCTTTTTCAGAAATTTCATGATATAAATTATTTGCATCTAATGAATCAAGATATGCTGAATAAGCATTAAATGCTAATATAAATAAATCTTTAATCTCTTGTGGAGAGCGATTATATTTTTTATCATCCAATAGATAGGTCTTTGATAATTTAAAAAATGATTCAGCTTGTGACTCCTTTAAATCAGCATTATTTAATAATACTTGTATTAATACAGTTAATGCTTTTGGAGATAGTCGATTTGCTGCTTGTATAAGCTCATCTTTTACTTCGCTATTTTGACATAGCATTTCAATGTTTTTAGAATAAATATACTGACAACCTATTAAATCTGAAGTTATTTTTTTTACTAGTTTATTTTGTAGCTCTAAAAGGCTATTATTACTATCACAGCTAATTAAATTAAATTGAATCAATAGGAGTGATTGATTTAATGAATGATAAAAATGCTTTTTTTCATTCTCTTGTAACGCTTCAATATTAATATCTAGTAAATAGGCACAACTATTCTGATAACTATCTTGATCTAAGGTTTTTTTATTGTTATTTACATTAGATAATATTTTATGAAAAATTTTTAATTTATTGATCTGCTTATACTGATCCGATTTTACTATTTTTAATATTAATTGATTGATTGAATCTTCATCAAATTCTTCTAACTCATCTAATAACTTACTAATGATTTTTAGATTTGGCATATAGTTTTTATCTAACATCAGCTTAATAAAGATATTAGATTTAATTGAACACACATTGATGTCATCTATATACTTAGCTAGCTGTTCAAGCGATTGGCTATTTAATTTAACAAAAATACCTGCAATTTTGTCTAATATTAAGACATCTTGATATGTTTTAATAAATTCATCTAGTTTATAAGCCAAATTATTTGAAACTAAAAGTAATCCCTTATTATTCTGCCATATACTAATTTCAGCATTTATTTTACTAATATTTATCTTTGCGATTTTTTTAGATTGTTGAACTAATTGATCCATATTGCTTAATGGCATAACTATTCCTTAGTTTATATCCCTGTTATCAACAATTGAAATATAACGCTATGCTTCATATACAGCAACAAGATTAGGTAAATTAACTTGTTTCTTTCGTAATAAAAAGTAAAAACTACGACTAATAAATAATGTTAAAAGAAATCAATACTATTTATTAATAAGCATCCGGTCCTGAATCACCAATAGCTGCACTTTTAGAATGCTCTGAATTTTGATGATACGGCACACGATCAGGCATATTATTTTTCTCATTCTCAAACCATGAAGTCGCATCAAGCATTTTTTCAACTAGATAAGAATGACGCCAAAGATCTGATGTACTAATATTATCTGATAAATTAACCACATTAACAATTAAAGTCAGAATAATGAAAGTTTTAACAAAACTTACGATCATGCCACCAATTCGAGAAGTAAAACTAATATCACGATTATTCGTTAATACCATTGATAATAATCTACCAGCAATCCAAACTACAATTAGAATTGCTGCACTACTAACAAGTGAGCTTAGTCTTTGATCGCCAAGCCAAGAAAAGGCCTTATCAGCAACGATATCTGAAAAAAAGTAAGTTAAGATACCTGCGGCAAACCAAACAATTAAAGAATAAATTTCACGTACAAACCCTTTTGAAAGACCCGATAGTACAGAGATAATAAAAATAACTAAAATAACCCAGTCGAGCCAGTTAAAACTAGCAAATATACTACTCATTATATTAATCCATAATTAACTTATATACCTACTTTACAGTTTTAATGAATTATCTTAAGCAATCAAGTGATTTATTAGTATTTAACATATAGATAAATCAACTTTAGTTGTTTGTATACGACTAGAACCTAAGTTCACCCAAAATAAAGGCACTTCTTCTGTTTTATGAAAATGATTAATATATAAATTAAATGACTCTACTACCTCTTCATATGAGTGCATACCAGCAGCAACAATAAAGGCACTTGCTGCTTTCATAAAATTAACCCCATCTTCTGAATGGGGGGAAATATTTAATATATCTAACAGTTTACAATACATATTAGCAATGCCTGAAACTCCTGAGATAAAAGGCAAACTTTTCTCTAAACATTCTTTTGCAAATTGAGTTTTTGGACTTTCTTTGCTTTTAATATATTCTACACTTCTAACCCAAGGCATAAATAACTGACTATTAAATACCCTACCATCATGAATTTCCCCAGAATTACCAATTGTATCGTTTCTGAACCCCTCACCTCTATCTCTAATATTAGAGAGACTTGCCAGAATTAATTTATTCCTAAACGTTATATCATTAATAGAATAGTCTTCATGTGTTGGATATATCTGCTCTTGATATAGCTGGTTAATACCTTTTATATTACCACCAGAAAATGAACTAATTATAGGCCAAAGTATCGATAGTTTAGCGATATGATCTGTATCACCATCTTCTAAATACACTAGCAACTGGTCTGCTGACGAAATATTAGCTTTTTGAAGATCAATCATTGGGTATAATGATTTTCTGCCATTGACAGAAGTAACAAATAAAGTGTATAAAAGTGTTTTACCTGCTTTATCAAAATTAGAATTTATATACCTACATAATGCCTTTGAAACTTTATTTACAATAACTGCTGTATCTAAGTTCTTAATTATTTTAAGTGCCACTTGATCTTGATGTTTTAGTCTCTCTTTTTTACTTTGAGACACTCGATAACTATATTCTAAATTAACTTTTCTACTGGGTAAAAAATCATCATACTGAACTTGATCACCACTTACTTGGCCATATTTTTTAATACCTCTAACAAGCATCTGAATTGATGCTGTCATATTAGTCATACCAAACCAGTTAACTTTTGCTTCATTTCCACTATGTTTAGAAAGAATAATACAAATTTTAATATAAGTAGCAACCTGATCATTATCATTAATCCTGTAATCATCTCTAAGTCGCGCATAATATTGGTTGATTGAATCAGAATCTAAGCTAGCATTATTAATTTTTCTTTGAATATCTAAAGCAATTTCATTTAGCGCATCCAACACTTTATCACGATCATTGGCTAAAATATTTTTCAGTTCAATGCCCTGATTTGTAAGTATACTTTTTTTATGCTTACTATATGCACTCCTAGAGTTATAACTGGTAAAGTAATTAGATTGACTAAACACTTTTTTTTTGGGCATTTTATATTCCTTACAAATAATTAATGTAGAATATAACTTTCTATGCTACATGAGTTATCAAAAAACTAAGGCATAAAATTAATATAAAACTCAACAATTACCCAGCAATTCCCGCTATTAATGACACGGGTTGCAAATAAAGACTTTTAGACCGATCATATATTTATTTTTCGTAACCTAGTTATTTTACAATGAACAATCAATTTAAAAAACATCTATCTATACCAGGTTTATTACACACATTAAGAAATAGCTTTGCAAAAGCTACTGATAGGAAGTCATCCAGCATTTACTCACTTGTTGATTGTTTGATGTGTGGCATGGCAGTATTTGGAATGAAGTATCCTTCATTACTTAAATTTGATAAAGATATGCGATCAGAGGGCAGTTTGGTTAAAAATAATATTAGCTCATTATATAAAGTTGAAAAAGTGCCATGTGATACATATTTACGTGAACGTTTAGATGAAATTGATTATCTTCAATTACGTCAGTCATTTAATGCATTACTAAGCAATCTACAAAGAGGTAAAGTTCTAGAGCAATATTGTTTTTATAATGATTATTATTTGATTTCCAGTGACGGCACAGGGATGTTTTCATCACATGAAGTGCATTGTGATAATTGCTGTGTAAAACATCACCGTAATGGAACAAAAACTTATTATCATCAAATGTTGTGTGCTTCGATTGTACATCCTGATATAAAGCAAGTGATTCCATTAGCGCCTGAGCCAATTATTAAAAGTGATGGAACAAAGAAAAATGATTGTGAGCGAAATGCAGCCAAACGTTTAATTAAACGTCTTCGCCAAGAACACCCGCACTTAGCAATGATTTTTGTTGAAGATGCCTTATATGCCAATGGCCCTCATATTGATGACCTAAACAAACATAATATTCATTATATTCTAGGAGTAAAACCAAGTGATCATACCTGGCTTTTTGACTGGGTTAAAGCAAGTAAATCCGAGTTTTTGTCGATGTCACTAGAGGGTGTTAAACATGAATTTGAGTGGGTTAATCAAGCTGAATTAAATGAAACTAGAAGTGATATTAAGGTTAACTTTTTGTCTTATAAACAGACAAATAAAAAAGGTAAAGTACAGCATTTTACTTGGGTGACAGACCTTGATCTTAATTCAAACAATGTATTTAAAATAATGACAGGAGCACGTGCACGCTGGAAAATTGAAAATGAGACATTTAATACATTAAAAAATCAAGGGTATAATTTTGAACACAATTTTGGTCATGGAGCAAACAACTTATGTACAGTATTTGGCTTTTTGATGCTATTGGCATTTTTGGTAGATCAAATTCAAGAACTATGCTGTCCATTATTTAAGTCGGCATTAAAAAAATTAGAGACAAGAAGTCGTTTATGGGACAGAATAAGAAGTGCTTTTTTTATAGCACAGATTAATAGTTGGGAAGCGCTATATTTACACCTATCAGGAAAAGTTAAAGCCCAATTGATCATCGACACTGGTTAATTATATTTTGCCATGAACATCGTGTTTTTAACTATACCCGGTTATTTATTAATGAGACATAAAAATCTAATATACGGTGCATATGCTGTAGCGGTAAGTATTGTCAATGAGAATGCTAATGGAATTAATAATTAAATGAAAAATTAAGCGGGAATAGCTGACAATTACCTAACAAACTGGCAATTTTTTAAAACTTGTGCGACAATTCTTCATAATTAATAAAAGCATATGTACTTAAACAAATATGGCAGAAATTTTATTATTAAATGGTCCTAATCTAAACTTGTTAGGCCAAAGAGAACCAGAAAAGTATGGTTATACAAGCTTAAAAGATTTAGAAGGGCAACTACTTGAAGTAGCTAATGACAATCAGGCAAGTTTAGCTACATTTCAATCAAATAGTGAGGCTGAGTTAATTGATCGAATTCACATAGCAAAAAGTGAAGGTGTTCAATTCATTTTATTTAACCCGGCAGCATACACACATACAAGCGTTGCACTAAGAGATGCTTTATTGGGTGTTAACTTACCATTTATTGAAATTCATATTAGTAATGTACATGCGCGTGAATCTTTTAGACATTCTTCTTATTTTTCAGATATCGCTTATGGTATTATTTGCGGTTTAGGCTTAACTGGGTATAAATTAGCCCTTAATGCAGCCATTGAATTTATTAAAACTTAAAAAACAAATGTAAGTGAGTTATAGTAATGGATATAAAAAAAATTGAAAAACTGATTAAACTTGTTGATGACAGTCAAATCTCTGAACTTGAAATTGGTGAAGGTGAGAACGTCATTCGAATTGCAAAAACAGCTAACCAAGTGGTTCAAGTTGCTCAGGCGCCGATGCCTGTTCAACAAGTAGCTGCTCCACAAGCTCAACCTGCACCTAATATCCCAAGTGATTCAATGCCTAAAACTCAAAAGGAACCAGAGTCTGATTTAAGTGGTGGTGAAATTGTTCGCTCACCAATGGTAGGTACATTCTACCGCTCACCTGCTCCTGGCTCTGACATGTTTGTTTCAGAAGGTAAGAAAGTTAACCCTGGTGATACGTTGTGTATTATTGAGGCGATGAAAATCATGAATCAAATTGAATCAGAAACAAGTGGTGAAGTTAAAAAAATCCTTGTTGAAGATGGTAGTCCTGTTGAATACGATCAACCATTATTTATTATTGGTTAAAAGGAGAACAGGTAAGTGATTAAAAAAGTTCTCATCGCTAATCGAGGCGAAATTGCACTTCGTATTTTAAGAGCATGTCATGAATTGGGCATTAAAGTCGTTGCTGTACACTCAACTGCAGACCGTGATTTAATGCATGTTAAACTTGCTGATGAAACCGTCTGTATTGGACCTGCTAAGTCAGTTGACAGTTATTTAAATATTCCAGCTATTATTGCTGCTGCTGAATTAACTGACTGTGATGCGATTCATCCAGGTTATGGCTTTTTATCAGAAAACGCTGACTTTGCTGACCAAGTTGAAAAAAGCGGTTTTATCTTCATTGGCCCTCGTGGTATAACAATCCGTCAAATGGGTGATAAAGTTGAAGCGATTAAAGCCATGAAAGAGGCAAAAGTGCCTTGTGTGCCAGGTTCTGACGGCCCACTAGGTAAAAATGACAAAACAAACCTCGCTTTAGGCAATAAAATTGGCTACCCAGTTATTATTAAAGCTGCAGGCGGCGGTGGCGGCCGTGGCATGCGTGTTGTCAGAAATAAAGATGAATTAATTAATGCCATAACCATGACCAAAGCTGAAGCAAAAAGTGCTTTTAATAACGACATGGTTTATATGGAAAAATTTCTTGAAAACCCAAGACATATTGAAATCCAAGTCTTAGGTGATGGTAAAGGTAAAGCCATCCATTTATGTGAGCGTGACTGTTCAATGCAACGACGTCACCAAAAAGTCATAGAAGAAGCTCCTGCACCTGGTTTAAGTGAAAAAGAACGTAAAGAAATTGGTAAAGTTTGTATCAAAGCCTGTAAATTGATGAAATATCGAGGTGCCGGTACATTTGAGTTTCTTTATGAAGATGGTCATTTCTACTTTATTGAAATGAATACGCGCGTTCAGGTTGAACACCCTGTCACTGAAGCAATTACTGGTGTTGATATTGTTAGAGAGCAATTACGTATCGCTTCAGGTGAAACATTTTTACTTAAGCAAGATGATATTCATATCACAGGCCATGCGATTGAATGCCGTATTAATGCTGAAGATCCTATTAAAATGCTGCCATCTCCAGGTACAATTAATATTTATCATGCACCTGGTGGGCCAGGCGTCCGTGTAGATTCTCATATTTATTCACATTATACGGTTCCACCTTATTATGATTCCATGATTGCAAAAGTGATTGTTCATGGACGTAATAGAGAGGCCGCTATTCGTAGAATGAAATCAGCATTAAATGAAATGATCATCGATGGTATTAAAACCAATATACCATTACATCAAATCATTCTTGATGATAAAACATTCAATGAAAAAGCACCAAACATCCATTATCTTGAATCTCTACTAAAGAAACTGTAAAATCTCAACTCTAATGAACCTAAAAGGTTTTAGTTGAGATTACTATGCTTTGGAAAGAAATTACATTTACTCTAAAACGTGATGATGTTGAATCATACGAAGATGCCCTTCTAACATTAGGCGCTTGCTCTATTACATTAAAAGATGCCGAAGATAACCCAATTTTTGAACCTGGCGTTGATGAAACACCCCTTTGGGATCAATTACAATTAACTGCACTTTTTACTGAAGAGTTTGACTTAGCTTTAATATTAAACCAACTCCCTGAAATACTCTCTATTAGTCAATTACCAGTTTATACAACAAAAATCTACCCTGATGAAGACTGGGAACGTAGCTGGATGGAACATTTTAAACCGATTCAATTGGGTGAACGATTATGGATATGCCCAAGCTGGCATGAAACTCCAAATCCTAATGCAGTTAATATCATTTTAGACCCAGGATTAGCTTTTGGCACAGGCAGTCACCCAACAACAGAACTTTGCCTACGCTGGCTAGATAAAACAATTACAGGCAATGAAACAGTTATTGACTATGGGTGTGGTTCAGGTATTTTAGCCATTGCTGCAATAAAACTAGGTTCAAAAAAAGCCATTGGTATTGATATTGACCCTCAAGCAATTACAGCTTCTAATGATAATGCACAAAGAAATGAGATTAATCAGAAACAATTTAATTTTTTGATGGCTGATAAAATAACAAATGATGTCACTTGTGATATTCTAATTGCTAATATTCTTGCCAACCCATTAATTCAGTTAGCACCTAGTATAGCTAAGCTTGTCAAACCCAAAGGTAAAATTGCTTTATCTGGTATCTTAGAAGAACAAGCCCAATTAGTAATCGAAGCCTACCAACCATACTTTAGTTTTGAACCAATTGAAACTAAAGAAGAATGGGTACTTTTATCTGGTAAACGAATCTAACTATGATCCAAATCGGCCCGTATACGACACCTAACCGCTTAATTTTAGCACCAATGGCAGGTGTAACTGATCAACCATTTAGAGTGCTTTGTCGTCAATATGGCGCAGGTTTAACACCTTCTGAAATGGTCTGGTCACAAGGCCATCTCTATAAAACTAAAAAAACACAAAACCGTATTACCCATGACGGTGAACCAGAGCCTATCATTGTACAGATTGCTGGTGGCGATCCTCAAATGTTAAAAGAAGCAGCATTGTTAAATATCAAAGAAGGCGCTCAGATTATCGATATTAATATGGGCTGCCCTGCTAAAAAAGTATGTAATAAACTTGCTGGCTCTGCTTTGATGCAAAATGAAAAATTAGTTGCTGATATTTTAACTACGGTTGTAAAAAGTGTCGATATACCTGTAACACTTAAAATACGTACAGGCTGGAATACAAATAATAAAAATGCATTAACAATAGCTAAGATTGCAGAAGATGCTGGTATTCAATTATTAAGCATACACGGACGTACTCGCTGTCAAAAATATACGGGTTTTGCTGAATACGATACAATTTCATTGATCAAGCAATCTATTTCAATTCCAGTCATTGCCAATGGTGATATTGATAGTGAAGAAAAAGCTAAATATGTACTCGAGTATACGAAAGCTGATGGCATTATGGTCGGCCGTGCTGCACAAGGCAGGCCTTGGATTTTTAAACAAATACAGCACTATCTTGATACTGGAGCGTATTTAGCTGAACCCGCAAATAATGAAAAATACCAACTAATGAAACAACATTTAAATAATCTACATCAGTTCTACGGTGATTATATGGGCATCCGTATTGCGAGAAAACATATTGGTTGGTACTTAGATACAATCAATGACTATCAACAACAAGCCAAAGCATTTAAACGCCAATTTAACCGCCTGGAAACTACTGAACATCAATTTAATGCATTAGCATCATTTTTTAATGATTTAAACAACCTCAATCAACATAAGGTCCCTTTATGAAACCAATTAAACGCGCATTACTAAGTGTCTCTGATAAAACAAATATTGTTGAATTTGCCAAAACCCTGGTTGATCTTAATGTAGAAATTATCTCCACTGGCGGCACTGCCAAACTACTTGAACAACATCAAGTGCCAATGATTGAAATTTCAGAGTATACTGGCTTTCCTGAGATGTTCTCTGGCAGAGTAAAAACGCTACACCCTAAGGTTCATGGTGGTATTCTTGCACGTAGAGGAGTTGATGATCAAACAATGAATGAATATGATATACCGCCAATTGATCTAGTTGTTGTTAACCTTTATCCGTTTAAAGAAACGATTAAGCGTAATGATGTAACTTTTGATCTGGCAATTGAAAATATTGATATTGGTGGCCCTACAATGCTTAGAGCTGCAGCTAAGAATCATCAAGATGTCACTGTTATTTGTAATCCAAATCGTTATGATGAAATCACTCAAATGTTAATAAATCAAAATGGTAAGCTCGATGCAAGCACACGCTTTATGCTTTGTTGTGAAACATTCGAGCATACTGCAGCATATGACGGCGCTATTGCTAACTATTTAGGTAGTTTATCCGATGAGTCAGAAGAAATTAACAATCAATTCCCACGTACTTTAAATTTAAATTATCAAAAGCATTCTGATATGCGCTATGGTGAAAATCCACACCAAAATGCTGCACTATATGCAGAAAATGAATTTATTGAACCTTCTTTATGTAAGGCAACACAGCTAAATGGTAAGGCATTATCTTATAATAATATTGCCGATACTGATGCTGCGCTATCTTGTGTCAATGAGTTTGAAAAAGATGCCTGTGTCATTGTTAAACATGCGAACCCCTGTGGTGTTGCTGAAGCTGATTCAATCTATGATGCCTATTTAAAGGCATTTGCTTGTGATTCTACATCAGCATTTGGTGGTATTATTGCATTCAATCAAAGATTAGATGCAAAAACAGCTAAACAAATTATAGATAACCAGTTTGTTGAAGTGATTATTGCGCCAGAAGTTGAACCTGAAGCAGTAACAATTATAAGTAGCAAAAAGAATGTGCGCTTATTGGCTTGTGGTTATCCAAATAAAAATAACAAAAATGCATTTGATTTTAAAAAAATTCAAGGTGGACTATTAATTCAGGATAAAGATCAGCAGTTATTTAATGAAAATGAATTAAAAATAGTTACCAATCAATCACCAACAGATACACAAATGAATGATTTATTATTTGCATGGAAAGTGGTCAAGCATGTAAAATCAAATGCAATTGTCTATGCTAAAAACAATCAGACAGTCGGGATTGGTGCAGGTCAAATGTCACGTGTATTCAGTTCAAAAATTGCTATTGAAAAAGCACAACAAGCTAATCTTTTATTAGAAAATGCCGTTATGGCATCTGATGCCTTTTTCCCATTTCGAGATGGCGTTGATCAAGCAGCTGAAGCCGGTATAAATGCTATTATCCAACCTGGTGGTTCAATTCGCGATCAAGAAATTATCGACGCTGCTAATGAACATAATATTGCTATGGTATTTACCTCAATGCGCCACTTTAAACATTAAAGGAGAAGTTTATATGATTATCTTATCTGGTGATATAGGTGGAACAAATACACGTTTAATGCTTGCTGAATTCAAAAAAACTTCCCGTTCAGAAGCATCATTTATGAATCAATTAAATATATTATTTACACATACTTATCATAGTGCAAATCACAAAAGTTTAACTGATGTAATTAAACTATTTCTAAAAGATGCCAAACTAAAAGATAAGTTAATATTTTCTGCAACTTTTGCTGTTGCAGGCCCTATTGTTGATGGCTCAGTCCAATTTACGAACCTACCTTGGCTTGTCAAAGAAGAAGAGCTTAAAGAAACATTAAAAACTGAGCGTGTTAAATTAATCAATGACTTTGAAGCCATCGGTTATGGTATTGAGACATTAGAATCTAAAGATTTATGTACCTTACAAGAAGGTAAAATAGATAATGATAACTTAGTGGCTGTCATTGGCGCTGGTACAGGCCTTGGTGTTACATTTCTTTATCAAGATGACAAGAAACCACGCGTTCAACCCACAGAAGGTGGGCATGCTGACTTTGCACCAGTTGATGATGAACAAGTAGCACTTTTACAGTATATGCGTAAAAAGTTGCATCGTGTATCTGTTGAACGATTTGTTTCAGGCCCAGGCTTAGTTAATATTTATCGCTATGTAACTGATAATCCATTATATAACCAAAAAGAAAACCCAGAATTAAAGCGTAGTCTTTACTTATCTGATAACCCCGCTGCTGAAATTGCCAATTTTGCTCATATTCATGGCGATCCAATGGCACTACGAGCCATTGATATCTTCGTTAAAATATATGGTGCATCGGCAGGTAACCTTGCATTAACTACTTTACCTAAAAAAGGCTTATATATTGTTGGTGGTATGGCTCCAAAACTATTATCACAATTATCTGATGGCCGTTTTATCAATACGTTTTGTGATAAAGGTAGAATGAATAAATTAGTTAAATCAATTCCTGTGCATGTAGTACTCAACACCGATGTGGGTATTCAAGGTGCGACAATTTATGCTTCAAGATTGTAGCTATTGTAAAGAATAAATATAACTTTATATTAAATACCCCGCCTGCTTCTTAAATCTGCTTCAATTTGAAAGAAGAATTGTGTAATTAAAAACACCCCGTCTGCTTCGCAGTCACCCATCTAAAATTAGAGGGGAATTTAAAATTGATTTATATATTATTTACATCTTTATATTTATTTTAACTCTTCAACAAATGAATAAATCCTAGCCTTCTCAATAATATTATGACTTACTTTAGTCACTTCAATCATATGCCCTTGAACTTTAATACAACAAGGTGCTGAAGGAATTGCTTCTAAGTGCTCTGTAATTAAACCTGATAATGTATTTGGACCCTTAGTTAACAATTTTAAATTTAAATGACGATTTAACTCTCGAATTGTTATACTACCAGCTACTAGATAGGATTGATCTGATAATTTAGTAATAAACTCAGATGGCTCAAAAGTATCGGCAAATTCACCGACAATTTCCTCAATAATATCTTCAACCGTTACAATACCCTCAATTGCACCATACTCATCAACAATAATACCAAAACGCTCACCTTTACTTTGAAAGTTTAAAAGCTGAGTCTGTAATGATGTTGTTTTTGGAATATAATACGGCTCTTTAATTAATTTTAAAATATCAGCTTTAGTAATACCGTGTTTATGACTATATTGCATTAAAAAATGATAGATGTTTAAAATGCCAACAATATTATCAATATTGTGTCGATAAGTAATTACTTTTTTATGTGAACAACTAAATATATCTTTGACAAGATTATCAACTGACTGATTTAAATCAATTGCTTCAATCTTTTTTCTTGGTAGCATTACATCTGATACTGTCATTGTTTCAAGCTCTAAAATACCCAAAAGCATATTTCTATATTTTCGCGTTAATATTACGTTCGCTTCAGCAATAACTGAGTAAAGCTCATCTTTAGTGAGTCGATCAATTACATTTGTTTTTGGTATATGAATACCAAAGAGCTTTAAAAGTGAATTAGATGATAAATTAGCTAACCAAACTATCGGATATAAAAGCTTTAATAAAATTTTTAAAATTAAAGATGCTGGAAATGCAAAACGCTCTGGATAAATAGCAGCTAATGTTTTAGGCATAATTTCTGCAAAAATTAAGATCACTAATGTTAAAAAAACGGTAGAAATTAAAATACCTATTTGCCCAAACCAACGTTCAGCTAATACAGTAGCTAACGCCGCTGCTAGAATATTAACAAAAGTATTACCTAATAAAATAATACCTAAAACTCTATCTGGACGCTTTAAAAGCTTTATCGCTCTTTTAGCACCTTTATGTTTATTTTTTGCTAAATGGCGTGCTCGATATTGATTTAAAGACATCAATGATGTCTCAGAACCAGAAAAGAAGCCATAGCAAATAATTAGTATAAAAATAAAAGCTAATATAATAATATCTATTGTCATCTAAAGCGCATATTTAATTTAACCCTCCATAAGTATATCAAAGTACATAATTAATAATTTTTCAAATATGCTACATACATAACGTACTTTCATTAACTGATATTTCTTTCTTAAAACCATTTAAGACTTGATGCGGTTTACTATAAAGTGCTTCTATATCTGGGTCTCTACCTCCCATAACATAACTTGTCCAGCCAACACTTGTATTTTTAGCTTTATTAAGTCCATTGGCAAAGATTTGAATAAAATTATCTATAGATTCTTTAAAATTTCCAGCGGTTAACTTATCAACTACTTCTGCAACATGACTTGGTACATAATAATAACTTTTGCCATTAAAGTTAACAGTTTTTCCTCCGTAGCCAACATATCCTTTTGCCTTATTTTGAGTAGCATTAAGCACTTTTTCAACCAATTGAATATTTAAATCATTGAGAACTTCAGAATTACTTTTAACGCTTTCAATAAAGAAAAAGCTGTTATCAGTCAAACTGGGGATCGATGTATTACCTAGTACTTGAGTAGTTTGATGATCATTTTCTAGTTTATGATTTGGTTGGCTATGCTTTAGATCTAATTGAGTACTCTCTGCTATTTCATTTTTTACTACCTCGCTTTCTACTTTCTCTTCTTCTAATAAAGCATCTTTACTTAATTGATCGGCTGTTTCTAATGGCTCAGCTTTAGTTTTATCTTGCAACGAAAATTCTCTTGATACTTCTAAACTATGAAAACTTACATTTTCAGAGTCCGTTAAACTAGCTTCATCATGGGTAACTTCTTGGGGTAAATTTGCTAAAGTTTTTGCTAACTCCATTTGCATCAGGAGCATTGGTCCCATACCTGGGCTATGTAGTAAATGATTTTGTAAAAATAGCCTTCCTGGATGCAATGGAAACATTGGTCTTTTAATTATCATATCTTGTATAACTTTTAAATTTTCCATTACTTGTCTTTGCTCTTGTAGGGCTTTTTCTTGTTGCTCTATTTGTATTTGCCTTTGCCTTTCAGTTTCAGCTATTTTTTCTTGTTGTTGCACTAAAGCTTCGATCACTTGTTCAGTTGTAGGACGTTCATCTTTTGGTTTTATTATGGCATCTAATAAAACTTGATTTGATAAATAAAAGCTAGGATCTGACTGATATATTAAATGCTTTTCGTTTAAAAACTTATTTAACTCATCATTTATCTTAGCCAACCTCGAGGATATAGGTAATTCTTTACCAATATTTTCTATTCGTACATGATCTTGAGGAAATTTTAACTCAATCTCATGTAACAAAAGCGATTTAACTAAAGCGTATAAATCTGTTGAAGCTGAATAATCAGGTCCATCTGTTTGTAACACTTCAGGTGCCATCATTAATGGTGAGCCACAGTATTGTTTATCAACTTCATCTTGTGATACGGCAAACCCATAATCTATCAAAGTTACCTTACCACTATCATCTTCAGTAATATTAGCTAATTTTAAATCCCGATGTAAATATTTAGTACTTGTCTTTGATAACTCTCCACTATGAAGTTTTTGTAATTGTTCAAATGCTTTGATCGATGTTGCAATTGGAATAGTTTGCTTGTGATATTTTTTTTTCAAATCTTTAGGGTTATTTTCATATGGCATTACCATAATAGAATCCCCCCCACCTTTACCTACTTTACCAATATATTGTTTTGAAACAGTCGTATAGGCTAAACCGACATCAAATGCTATTTGTTGCTCTCTTTTAGATCTTTGTATTTCTTCAACGGTTCTACTTTTACTAGGTTTATGCTCAATTTTATGTAATGACTGTTCTTGTTGTTCATTTTCTCGAATAACAACTTTTCCATACTGCCCTTTTCCAATGAGCGCTTTTACTTTCTCTTCATGATTGGGTAATGCCCATATTTGACCACCAGCTACAATAAATGAATGATCAAAAGTTATTTTTTTAGTTTGCCCATCTTCATCTTGATATTGATATTCTTGTGGCTGTTTTACCCTACCTATTCTATGAACATATCGACTATATCGATGTTTTAATTTCGTACCTTCGGGCTTATCTTTTAATAGGATATTAATTGCTTTCCACTGTTCAGCTGATACATTAATGACACCCATAATAATCAAATCCTTAATTATTAATTTCGTATGGTTAATTTAACGCTAATCGCTTTATATGTCACCGTTAATAACCGCTACAAACAGTGATTTATAAGGCTTTATTTCAAAATTTATATTAAGAGATTACCTGCAATTAATAGATTACTATACAAACAAAAAAAAGTTTTATTGCAAAATCTAATATTATTAAGATTCATCCAAAGTCCATGGACAGACTGTGTCTTTAGAAGTCGTTTGAGCGCAAGTAAAAATAAGTTCATCACCTTCTTCTATTCGCTCAATCGATGAGGGACAACTGACTTTGCCCCACTGAGCTTTACAAAAACCTTCTGTTTTAGAAAAGTGTATTTCACAATACTTATGGTAATTAAAATGAATATAACCTTGATCATCTAATGGTACTATTTTACCATAACCATCAGTCACTGTTAGATTTCCTAAATTTTTTAATGCCTCTGGTTTAACTGTACTTGAATCATCAACATAGCCAACAGTTAACTGAGTTGGATACATTGGATCACCATAGGTTTTATGCCAATGAGCAAATGTTTCCCAATAATCATCTTCATAAGTCTCTACATATTTAGTACTTGATGAAGAACAATCAACATTATTACAAGTTGCAGCTGAAACATACATAATCTGATTAACTGATGGATCACTATTCGTATTATCTGTTAAATCAAACCACAAATATTTATTATAAGTATAATGATGCGTTTTATTATTGTCATAATTAGGATCTTTATAAGTATCATCACCAATTTTATCTCGATCAAAATTCCATTTATAATGATACGTATAGGTATTACTACGATATATTGTTGAAATCTTAAAATCAATATAACCACCATCACACTCTAAATCTTCTGCTTCCGTGAAATAAGCAGTTCTTCCAGAAGCCACTTTTAAAGGTAGATTATACTGCTTATCAGAATCATAACAGTGATGCTCTACATCATAAATGGTAATTATACTTCTTAGATTATTATGCACATAGAAACTGCGATTACTATAATAATGCTTTGGCCCTTTATCTGCATAGCTAATAACTGGAAAACTATATAAATACCAGCTATTCCCGCTTAATTTTTCATTTAATTATTAATTCCATTAGCATTCTCATTGACAATACTTACCGCTACAGCATATGCACCGTATATTAGATTTTTATGTCTCATTAATAAATAACCGGGTATAGTTAAAAACACGATGTTCATGGCAAAATATAATTAACCAGTGTCGATGATCAATTGGGCTTTAACTTTTCCTGATAGGTGTAAATATAGCGCTTCCCAACTATTAATCTGTGCTATAAAAAAAGCACTTCTTATTCTGTCCCATAAACGACTTCTTGTCTCTAATTTTTTTAATGCCGACTTAAATAATGGACAGCATAGTTCTTGAATTTGATCTACCAAAAATGCCAATAGCATCAAAAAGCCAAATACTGTACATAAGTTGTTTGCTCCATGACCAAAATTGTGTTCAAAATTATACCCTTGATTTTTTAATGTATTAAATGTCTCATTTTCAATTTTCCAGCGTGCACGTGCTCCTGTCATTATTTTAAATACATTGTTTGAATTAAGATCAAGGTCTGTCACCCAAGTAAAATGCTGTACTTTACCTTTTTTATTTGTCTGTTTATAAGACAAAAAGTTAACCTTAATATCACTTCTAGTTTCATTTAATTCAGCTTGATTAACCCACTCAAATTCATGTTTAACACCCTCTAGTGACATCGACAAAAACTCGGATTTACTTGCTTTAACCCAGTCAAAAAGCCAGGTATGATCACTTGGTTTTACTCCTAGAATATAATGAATATTATGTTTGTTTAGGTCATCAATATGAGGGCCATTGGCATATAAGGCATCTTCAACAAAAATCATTGCTAAGTGCGGGTGTTCTTGGCGAAGACGTTTAATTAAACGTTTCGCTGCATTTCGCTCACAATCATTTTTCTTTGTTCCATCACTTTTAATAATTGGCTCAGGCGCTAATGGAATCACTTGCTTTATATCAGGATGTACAATCGAAGCACACAACATTTGATGATAATAAGTTTTTGTTCCATTACGGTGATGTTTTACACAGCAATTATCACAATGCACTTCATGTGATGAAAACATCCCTGTGCCGTCACTGGAAATCAAATAATAATCATTATAAAAACAATATTGCTCTAGAACTTTACCTCTTTGTAGATTGCTTAGTAATGCATTAAATGACTGACGTAATTGAAGATAATCAATTTCATCTAAACGTTCACGTAAATATGTATCACATGGCACTTTTTCAACTTTATATAATGAGCTAATATTATTTTTAACCAAACTGCCCTCTGATCGCATATCTTTATCAAATTTAAGTAATGAAGGATACTTCATTCCAAATACTGCCATGCCACACATCAAACAATCAACAAGTGAGTAAATGCTGGATGACTTCCTATCAGTAGCTTTTGCAAAGCTATTTCTTAATGTGTGTAATAAACCTGGTATAGATAGATGTTTTTTAAATTGATTGTTCATTGTAAAATAACTAGGTTACGAAAAATAAATATATGATCGGTCTAAAAGTCTTTATTTGCAACCCGTGTCATTAATAGCGGGAATTGCTGTATAAATACAACAAAATTGACATCATTAATATATATTTTATTAGTCTCATTATCACAACCCCAAAGCAACACTAATACTAGCTATCTTAAGTTATTTAAAATTTGATACATTATGAATAATTTATGCAATAAATACAATATTTTATGTAAAATTTATGATTATATTTTAATGTGACAATAAATATATATAAAGTACAATTAGTTTAAATATTTATTTTATATTAGATTTATTCATATTTTAAGTTTATACACTAAATTTCAGTTTTAATAATATATTTAATAAATTTAGTAGCCTATACCGTTTACTTCTTTAGCCAAATAAATTATGAATAAACATCAGGTCCTGGTTGAGGTTGAGGATTGTTATCTTCAGTTGTCCAAGGGCACACAGAGTCTCCTTTACCTGTTTGAGCACAAGTAAAAACAATTTCGTTAGTACCACTTTTCACATATTCAATTGAAGAAGGACATGTTAAAATCAAATTTTTAGTCTCGCAGACTTGTTGGGTCTTAGAAAAGTGAAACACATAGCTTTTTAACGTGTTTAATGTTACATAACCTTGCCCATCGGCATCAATAGGATTGCCATAGCCGTCAGTTACAGCAACAGCTCCTAATTGAATTGATACAAATTTAACTGACTCATTGTTACCATTAGGATTGCCAACTGTTATATCAACATCCATTGGCTTAAAGTGATGATCAATCGAATCATAATAACCTGCACCTGGAGTTGAACCCTCTTTAGCAAGTGTGGTAATCAAACAAGCTCCTGTTACTTTAGTACCAGATTGCTCTTGACAGTCTGAATCATATATACCAGGTTGCCCATCAGTTACATCCGTTTGATGAATACCTACTTCCCATTTTTTTAAGCCATACTCATCATCATCAGATGAATAATTACCATCATCATCTAACGGGGTTCTCTCATAATGAAATTCCAATTGGTACTCTCCTTGACCATCAGGCATCTGAGCAGTTGCTCTAAAGTCCATATGCTTTTGACTGTTAGCGCAAGGTATCCCTTGATTATTTTCATACTCTGAGAACGATAGTGATGTATGTGCTTTAATAGTTGCAGGAAGGCCCTGCTGTTTATCTGTATTAAAACAGTGGTTATTATAATTGTTTACAGATAAGTCATAATCTGTATTATTATGAATTGTGAAACTATCATATACCTTTGCATCTGCTAGAGCTGAAATAGGCAAAATGACTATTAAGATTGGCAAAACCAACCAATGTACTTTATTTATTTTCATTATTTAAACAACCCCTGATTTTATAAAATCAATAATCAATCATAATCTGATAATGTAAATATTATGTTTTTCTTTTAATTTATTCAATATATTTAATGTAAATTTTTCATAAAATATTGCATATATATTGCTTTTATTGACAAATATTAAATTAAATGCATACAATCTTTTAGATATGGATATGAAATTTAACAATAAAGGGAGTTGTTGATATGTGCTATCTTGTAAAAGTCATTATATGCTTATTTATTATAATACCCACATATACTTTAGCGCTTAATAACGATAAGTATTCGATGTATATGACCAATACTTTAAATGTCGATCTTGATATGAATGAAACGAGCAATCACTGTATTCATAATAGAGATTATAGTCAACTAGATGATGGTCATATACTTCATGCACATACTAAAGCTATGATTAGTTTTAAGTCTGACTGTGACACAGGCGAAAAAAGGTTATATCTTAAATTTACTGCACTATTAGATGAATCTAAAGAGCTTCCAGATAATACCTATAATTTTATCATGGAGTTCCACCATAAAAACAATACGCCTTGGCAAACTAAAATAGAAGATGATGGAGACCCAAGTGTTCCCTTTGCAGTAATTGATGCCCAGTGTAAGCAAACAGGTAAATCAGACTCTAAAAATTGTCTAAATACATGGGCTCATGTTGAATTTGATGAAACCATTACAGTTACTTTTGGTGTTCGACCTCTTGTTGATGGACAATATCGATTTGATACATTAAATTTAGGTGAAGTTAGAGTCACAACGGCTTATGGCAAACCTGTCCAATATGATCCAATATCTCATGCTGTAGATTTAAGAGCTCAAGATGGTAAGTATGATATTAGATTTAGCAAAACTCAAAGAGCATGTAAAGTAAGAAGTGGTGAATTAATTTGCCCAACTTCCATTGATTATTATTATACAGTTGTTCCATATGAAGAATTTGTATTTGCTTGCCGTCAAGCTGAGTCCAATGACACTGTTTGTCCTTGGACAACTAAGCATAATGATAATGGTCAATGGCAGTATGCTGGTTATTAATATACACTAAAACTAATGATAGCCTGTTGCAACAAAGCCTTGATTGCCATTAGTAGCACTATTTGCGCTTGACATAACCCATGGACAATTAGGATCACCTGACTCTAGCTGTGTACATGTGAATACTGCTGTACTACCTTGGTAAGTAAAATCAACTGAAGACGGACAATGAAACATACCTTTTAGTGCGGTACATTTTGCTTGAGATTTAGTAAATCGAATAATATATTTTTCATCATACTTTAAGTCTACTCTGTTCGATAAAGGATCAGAATAAACCGGTTTGCCAAAGCCATCAGAGACAACAACATCACCTAACTGTAAACTCTGTAACTCAATACTATATTCAGCACCTGGAGCAGATTCAATTCTAATAACTAAGTCCATATTACCTTCACTATCACGCCATTTATTTAAACAATCTTTTCCCTTACAAAGCGCTTCTGTTAATGAAAGCATCGTTGTATCTTTATGATCAATTTCATACATTTTAGTTGCCCACGGTAACTGATTTTCATGTCGCCATCTGACATAAAAATCATAAGTTTTGCCTTCAACTTTTGCATCCCCTAAGTGAGGGTCAATCTTAAATGTAATCTTTTTCTGCTTATTCAAACAAGAGAAAAGTCCAGCATTATCATCAGTAAAGGTATAAGTTGCTTCACCATATTCAGCATTTCTTGGTTTAGCTGGAATGACTTTAGGTCCATCAGCACGTTTAATACATTGTTTACTCATTCCTGAAACAGTAACTGGTACCGAAAGCGTATTTCTAACATACAAGGTATAATCTGCTTTAGCATAACTCGATAAAGGTATAATACTTAACGGTATAGTTAATACAGATATAGAAATAAATTTCTTAAAATTCATTATAATGCAACCCTCAATTATTTACATTTATCAAATAAACTATAATCTATCTACAAACTTATCATGTCTGATAATTGTAGCGCAATATTTTACGCATAAAATATTTATAAAATTTCTTATATTTAATTTATTTAAGTTAAATATTCTAAGTCACAGCCCAAGGACAACTTGAGTCCCCAGAATGTGTTTGAGTACACATAAAAATGACCGTGTTATTCGTATAAACAAAGTCAATTGAAGAAGGGCAATTAATAATCCCTTCCATAATCGTACATACCGATGAAGTTTTTGTAAAACGAATAAAATAGTTTTGATCATACATTATGCCAATATAATTCGTTGATTCATCTATACTTGCTGGCCTACCATAACCATCAGTAACAACAACCTCACCTAATTGAATAGAACGAAAGTTATATTCACCATCATAAGCATAACTCAATAACGGAATTAATAAAAATATAATAGATAATTTCAATTTTGAAATAAACAATTTTAAACTCATTGCAAAGCAACCCCAAAGTAATCAATAATTTATCAAGCCAAATATACTAGTTTTTTAAAAAATATCATGTCTAGTAATTGTATTGCAATATTTGCAACATAAAATTTATATAAAATATTTTTCTCAACTTTTAGCTAAACGCTGTTAAATATCATTAAATTGTCATTAACCTGTAGTAGCCCATGCACAACTAGGATCTCCCCTATGTGTCTGAGCACAAGCAAATACAATTGTATGACCTTGATCAAGATAAGAATACTCAATAGAAAAAGGACAGCTAATTAGCCCTTCAATTATTGTACATACTTCCTGAGATTTAGTAAAATGAATCACATATTTTTGATCATATGCTAGATAAATTGGACTATTGGCTGTTAATCTAGTTGCTGGCTTACCATATCCGTCTGTAACAACTGCATCACCAAGTTGTATGGTGTTAAAATTATATTCACCATCATAAACACTATCACTATCTGGATTATCTTTTACCTCTATGAAATCTTCACTACCATCTCCTTCTTGACTGGCCCAATCATTACCCCAGCAAGTACTTGTATATCCTGATTTTGCCGAAGTACAGCTAGCATAATCCACATTTAATCTACTTGAAGTTGAATCTTTTTGATACATATTAGTAGCCCAACCAGAACCATTACCAAATGCAAAAGCTCTATTTTTATGTCTCCATCTAATATAATATTCATACTCAGCACCACTTTCTCCAGATAGTCCCATTTTAGCAGTTATTTTAAATGTCATTTTCTTTTCACCATTACTACAGCTTCCTGTCACAATGGAATATGCTTTTTGGCGATATGTATTAGCAGGAATCGTTACAGCTGTCCCCCCAGTGCTAGACATACACTTTGAATCCGAACTAAGTCCTTCAATAGTAATCGGTACATTAAGCCTATTTGTTACTGAAATCCAATACCTTTTATTACCATCAGCAAAAGAAAGTAATGGTAAAACAAATAATGATGTAAAAATCATGATATATGAGAAATTAAATTTGTTTAGATTCATTGTAAAACAACCCCAAAGTGATCAATATTTATTAAGCCAGATTTTGAATATTTGAGGTATACTAACATGTCTGATAATTTAAAATCAATTTTTGAAGCATAAAATTATTATAAAAATTTTATTTATTGTTTATATTTACAAATGAAGAAATGTCATATTCCTAAATTTAGCTATCTAATGATAGCCCGTTACTAAAGAATCATTTATCGTACTACCTATCCTTTGATTTATCCAAGGACAGTTTGAGTGCTTGGAGTCAACTTGCTGACACATAAATACCAGATTTTTATAATCATTCATAAAAAATCCTTTAATACTGTCATTAGAACAAGAAAGTCCATAATATCCACCTAGATGATCGTATTTTATTTTACAACTGGTACCAATAGAACTAAATGAGAATATGTACAAATCTTCTTCATTTAAGACAACCTTTTCCTCTGTATGAGGCTGATGATTAATTTCAATATTCATTCTTCCCAGACCTATTGAGTCTGGTTTCATTGCATAACCATTAGTGCATATAGTTAAATTATATCTAACCGTTAATCTTTGAGGAACGCCCATTTCTCGCCCATGCTTGCTATAATTATTCAATCCCTCATCTAAACCTTTTGTATCATCAAACCCATGTGTATGCCAATAACTCCATTCCCATTTACATCCATCCCACCAATTTCCTTTTGCTTTACCATCAAATTCAGCATATTCATTTGCAATACCGTCAGTAACTCTTAATGTTCCTTTACTAACTGTTGCAGAGGCAACTTCACGCTCTTCACCTGGTTGAACAATTTCTACTTTTTTCTCACCTATACCCTCATCATTAACTATTACTTCCAATGGGAATGGGCAAGAATTCTTCATTTTTATTGTATTTATAGTACTGCATTTAAATGCATGTGAAATAGCAGGTACTGTAAATAACAAACACAACTGTGCACATAAAAATACTTTATTAAACTTCATAAACTGCAACCCTTAATTAATCAATATTTATCAAACCAGATAAATTTTTAAACTAACCAAAAGATAACATGTCTGATAATAATTTTGCAATATTATAAAGATAAAACAATTATAAAATTGTTATAAATATTATATAAATTAATTATGCTTCAATCGTCCATGGGCAGGTTGAATCGCCTAATTCAGTTTGGGCGCAGGCAAAAACTACATCTTTATCATAGCTGATAAAATCAATTGATGAAGGACAGGTTATTAATTCATCTTTTATCATACAATAGGTTGATATTTTAGAGAATCTAACATAATAAGTTATACCCTCTCTAAACTCGATAGAATTAGTTAACGGTTCTATTGGTATAATTTTTCCAAATCCATCAGTTACAACAGCATTACCTAAATTAAGTGTATCTATTTGATATTCATAATTAGTTTCTTCAACTGTTGCTTTAAAGTTAGAGCCACCATCAATCCAACTAGAACAACCAATCCAATCACTGCCACTTTGACATAATACATTAGTATAAGTTAATACATTACTTGAGTAGCTATCATCTGTAAACGTGGTCATCATTGTTTCCCAATTACCATCATTTTTATCATGAATCCACCTAAGATAGGTTTTATAGTCTACTCCATCTAATGGCTCTATACCTTCTGAACTTAAAAGGGCTCGAGAAACCAAATCAAATCGCTTACTATTTCCACTACAAGACCCTGTATCTTCATCTTTAAGATAAAGATTATAAGTATTACCAGGTGCAATATTAACTTGAAAATATGTTTCAATATTATGAGTACCACCTTCATCTTCAATTTGTTCCATACACTTAACATTCGTAGCACTAATTTGAATTGTCACATCTGTATTATTTGTAATGTACATATTGTATTCAGAGTTTGCATAAACAAATAATGGAAAGTTAAATATAGATAAAATCAAAATAATACGCGACTTTAAATTTTTTGTATTCATTTTTTACGCAACCCTAATAATTAGTTATTATTAATAAATTTTCATACAACTTAATAACTAAACATTATTACAAACAATAAATGTAATTTCAAATTATTTTTTATATTAATTTTATATTTTATTTATTATTATTTTATTTTTTATTTGTAGGCCGAGAATAAAAAGTTGATTTATAATAAAGATTTTTATTTTATGATTGAGCTAAGCGCCATAATTATAGTGATAATCACTATCATCATCTTTTGAAATAATTGTAGGACACTTTGCAGCACCATTATCTACTTGTTGGCAAACAAAGACAAGATCACGATGATTATCTAAAAATATACCGGCAACATTACTATGATCACAGGATAATAAATAATGACTATCGGCATACTTCATATGACAAGCAGTACCAATTGAGGTAAATGTAAAATCATATCTATCATCTTGATTATTAAAATTGACTTGTTGTGTATCTTGTACCAGCCCATTTTTGGATACGAATACTTTACCTAAACCTATCGTTTCAGGATTTACTTTATAGCCATTTTTACAGATATTTAAATTAAATGTATAAGTTGCTTTTTGATCTACACCCCATGATGAATCATGCCAATGCGCATGTTTTATGCCATCATCTAAGCCTTGAGCATCATCAAATGCTCCCCAATAAGTATATTCTATATGTGACGAACAACCATCCCACCAATTACCATGTGCACTTGTTTCAATCTTAGCATTACCTTTAACAATACCATCTGTAAAATAAATAGTGCCATTACTAAAAGAACTAACTTTAATCGTCGCCCCCGAGTCAATAACTTTTGGATGACTATCATCATTATTTACAGCAACACTTAACGGAAATGGACATGAATTTTTCATATTAATCACAGCTTCTGTTTTACAGTGAAACGCATAACTTGATAAAGGAAAAAAACTTCCAACTAAGATAATAGCCAATATAAATTGACTTGGTATTCTATTCATGAGAACAACCCCAAAAAATCAAAAAATTAATAATCAAACATTACAATGGATTCATTATGACAAAAATAACAAACAATGGCAATTCGACATTAAAAATTAGTTGGAATTTTAGTTAACTCGAGGATCTAAGCTACCAGTAGCGTAACGCTCAAACATAACTTCCAATGAAACTGGCTGAACCTTAGAAGCCATACCGCTTGAGCCAAACACTTCATAACGCGCTTTACAAATATCACGCATCGCTTTTTTAGCTTCCATATTATATTTACGTGGATCAAACTCAGCGCGATTGGTTGCCATATAACGGCGAATTGCACCTGTAGATGCCATTCTTAAGTCGGTATCGATATTAATTTTACGAACGCCATACTTAATTGCTTCTTGAATCTCAGTAACAGGAACACCATAAGTTTCTCCCATATCACCACCATATTCATTGATCACTTTTAACCAATCTTGCGGCACTGACGAAGACCCATGCATCACTAGATGTGTATCAGGAATTCTTTCATGAATTGCTTTTACTTGATTAATTGCTAAGATATCACCTGTTGGTGGGCGCGTAAACTTATAAGCACCATGGCTTGTACCAATTGCAATTGCTAAAGCATCAACTTTAGTTGATTTAACAAATTGGGCAGCTTCTTCAGGGTCTGTTAATAGTTGATCATGTGACAACTTTCCAACAGCGCCAACACCATCTTCCTCACCTGCCTCACCAGTCTCAAGAGAACCTAAACAACCTAATTCACCTTCAACTGAAACACCACAGGCATGTGCCATTTCAACTGTTTTAAGTGTCACATCTACATTATAATCATAATCTGCTGGCGTTTTACCATCATCTTTTAATGAGCCATCCATCATAACAGATGAAAAACCCAATTGAATTGAACGCTGACAAACAGATGGTGATGTACCATGGTCTTGATGCATTACAACTGGAATATGAGGATATTCAGCAATAGCAGCTAAAACTAGATGACGAATAAAGTTTGAACCTGCATATTTTCTAGCACCTGCTGATGCTTGTAATATAACCGGACTGTTAACCTCATTTGCCGCTTCCATTACTGCTCTGATTTGTTCTAAATTATTTACATTAAATGCCGGCAAGCCATAATTATATTCTGCCGCATGATCTAATAACTGTCTTAATGAGACTAATGCCATCTTCTACAATCTCCTTTATACCACATTACCAACTTGTACAACTTTAATTTTATTCGTACCACCATGTAACCCCATATGATCACCTGAGGTTAATATTACCCAGTCACCTTCTTGAACAACACCTCGTTTAACTAGCTCTTCAACTGCTGAACGGTTAACATAGAATCTTGGCATACGTGTTGAATCAAACTGAATTGGCTCAACACCACGAAACAATGTCATTCGTCCTTTAGTATCTTTATTTCTAGTTAAACCATAAATCGGCAATCGCGTATTTAAGCGCGACATCCAACGTGTACTTGCACCTGACTCAGTTAATGAGATAATTGCCTTAACACTAAGATGATTCGCTAAATTAACTGCAGCCATAGCTACAGCTGTATCAATACGCTCATATTCACGCTCTATGTTCATTTTTTTAACAATACTTACCAAATCACTTTTTTCAGCGGCTTCACATGTACGACTCATATGCTGAATGGTTTCAACTGGATAATCTCCTGCAGCCGTTTCAGCCGATAGCATAACAACATCTGTACCATCTAAAACAGCATTTGCAACATCAGATACTTCTGCTCTAGTTGGTGTTGGTGAGTTAATCATAGATTCCATCATTTGTGTTGCTGTAATTGCAATTTTATCTTTCTCACGTGTCTTTTCTATAATCATTTTCTGAATAGCTGGTACATTTTCCTGACCAACTTCAACTGCTAAGTCACCACGTGCAATCATCACTGCATCTGAAGCATCAATAATTTCATCGACATTAGCAACTGCTTCTACACGCTCAATTTTAGATACTAATGAAGCATACTCCCAACCAGCTTCTTTAATTAGCTGTCTTGCATATTCCATATCTTTACCATCACGAGGAAATGAAACAGCTAAGTAATCAACTTCAAGCTCAGCAGCGAGCTTTATATCTCTTTTATCTTTATCGGTTAATGCAGGTGCTGTTAAACCACCACCTTTTTTATTAATACCTTTATTATTTGATAAAACTCCGCCAACAGTTACCGTAGTAAACACTTTATTACCATCTACTTTTTTAACTGTTAGTATCACCTTACCATCATCTAATAATAAAGTATCACCTTCTTTAACATCATTAGGTAAGTCTTTGTAATCAATACCAACTGATTTAACATCACCCGAATCATCTGGTTGATCAGCATCTAATATAAATTCAACACCTTTTTGGAGGAGTACTTCTTTATTTTTAAATTTAGCTACTCTAATTTTTGGCCCCTGAAGATCACCTAAAATACCAATCGTTACGCCTAGTTTTTTAGCAACTCTTCGAATCATTTTGATACGCTGTTTATGATCTTCGGCAGTTCCATGAGAAAAATTACAACGAACAGCATTTAACCCTGCTTTAACCATTTTAGTAAGCGTTTCTTCTGATTCACTTGCAGGTCCAATAGTTGCCAGAATTTTTGTTCGCTTAATCATATATTCACCTTATTTTTTGCTCTTCTTTCGAGTATTTCAATTGCAGGTAATACTTTGCCTTCTAAAAATTCTAAAAAGGCACCACCTGCAGTTGAGATATATGAAATTTTATCTTCAACATGAAATTTTTCAATTGCTGCTATTGTATCTCCACCACCGGCAACTGAAAACGCTGATGATTCAGCAATTGCTTTTGCTAAAATTTCGGTCCCTTCAGAGAAATTATCAAACTCAAATACACCAACTGGCCCATTCCATAATATAGTCCCAGCTTGCGCTAAAATTTGTTCTAACTCAGTTTCAAAGCTTGGTCCAACATCTAATATCATATCATCTGGCTTAATTTCTGATAATGTTTTTATCATTGCCGGAGATTCTGCTGAAAACTCTTTGGCAACTCTAACATCACTTGGTAGTGGAATATCACCACCACGACTATTAACTTCAGATAAAAGTGATTTGGCTTCATCAATTAAATCAGGTTCATATAATGAAGCACCAACAGAATTACCGGTTGCAGCTAAAAATGTATTGGCAATACCACCACCAACAACTAATTGGTCAACTTTCTTAGCTAAGTTTTTTAAAACGGTTAACTTAGTTGTTACTTTAGAACCACCAACGATTGCAACTAATGGGCGTTTAGGGTTTGATAGTGCCTTTGATAGTGCGTCAACTTCTCTTGCTAACAATAATCCTGCACATGCAACTGGGGCATATTCTGCAACACCATAAGTTGAGGCTTGAGCACGATGTGCTGTTGCAAATGCATCCATCACAAATAAATCACAAGTTTGTGCTAGTTTTTTAGCTAAATTATGACTATTTTCCTTTTCGCCAATATTAAAACGAACATTTTCAAATAAAGCCACTTCACCTGAATCAACTAAAATTTCTTCAGTTAAATAATTTTTAATTAATTTCACTGGTTGATCTAATAATTCACTTAAGCGATCTGCAACTGGTGCTAATGAATAAGCTTGATCATAAATCCCTTCTTGAGGACGACCTAAATGAGACATCAACATTACTTTAGCATTCTGCTCTAAAGCTAATTTAATCGTAGGAAGTGCTGCTTTTATTCTAATATCACTAACCACATGACCATCTTTAATCGGCACATTAAAATCAACTCGTATTAAAACACGCTGATTGGTTAAGTCTAAATCTGTTATTTTTACAATATCCATCTTTTATGACCCTTAAAAACAAAAAAGGCATGATTTTCATGCCCTAATTCTACTTAGATAATTAATTTGCTGCCATCCAGGCTTTGGTTGTTCTGAGCATTTGATTAGAAAAACCCCACTCATTATCATACCAAGAGATTACTTTAACTAACTTACCTTGAACACGCGTTTGTGTGGCATCAAAAACTGATGGACGTGGATCATGATTATAATCAATTGAAACTAATGGCTCATCAGAATAACCTAAAATACCTTGTAATTGTCCTGATGTAGAAGCTTCTTTTATAATACGATTAACTTCATCAACAGGAACTTCACGATGCGCATTAAATGTTAAATCAACTACTGAGACATTCGGCGATGGAATACGCATTGCAAACCCGTCTAATTTGCCATTTAACTCGGGTAAAACCAAACCAACTGCAGCGGCAGCACCTGTTTTAGATGGAATAATCGAAACAGCAGCAGCTCTTGCTCGACGTAAATCTTTATGAATTGCATCAACTGTATTTTGGTCATTCGTATAAGCATGAACGGTTGTCATTAAGCCATTTTCAATACCTATTGTCTCATTTAATACTTTAGCAACTGGCGCTAGACAATTTGTTGTACATGATGCATTAGAGACAACTGTATCTGATGCTTTTAATATAGAATGATTAACACCATAAACAATGGTTGCATCGACATCTTTACCACCTGGCGCTGAAATTAAGACTTTTTTAGCACCCGCATTTAAGTGTGCAGACGCTTTCTCTTTCGATGTAAAAATACCTGTACACTCATAAACCATATCTACATTCAATTTACCCCATGGTAAATCAGCTGGATTACGCTCTGATAATAACTTTATACGATCATCATTAACAAGCATATCATCACCATCTAATGCAACATCTGCATTAAAGCGGCCGTGTACTGAATCATACTTTGTTAAATGTACATTTGCTTCTTTAGCTCCTAGATCATTAATCGCTACAATTTCTATATCTGATTTGTGCTCACCTTCATAAAGTGCACGTAAGACTAAACGACCTATACGGCCATAACCATTAATCGCAACACGAATACTCATTTAAAAATTCCTCCATTTTATTTGTTATAGTTCTGCCAAACTGGAAATAACTATAACTTTACATTTAAACAATTAAGAATAAAAAATTTCCCCATTACAATAATGCTTTTAAAGTTAACAGTAAAGCTTTAACGAGCAATTAAATCAGATTGATTAATTAAATTTTTTAACCTATGTAATATAGGTAATCGAGAACCTATAAATGCTTATATATTTAAAAGACATTGATATGGCTAGATGATTGATTACTCTTTTGATTAGCCCAGCCACATCGTCCTTGCTGAGGATCAACTTGTTGACAAGCAAATATTAAGTTACCAGCAGTAAATATTGCTCCAACATCATTATGGCTACAATAGATGCCTTCACTAAGCTTAAAAGTACAATAAGTACCAGTGCCTGTAAAACTTATTTTATAAGTATCATCAGCTGTAATATTAATGCTTGTATTGTCACTTTGAGCTAGACCATTTTTAGCAATGCTCGCTTTCCCTAAACCAACAACTTTAATTTTTGCTTTAGCTCCATTTTGACAAGCAATAAATGAAACTGTTGGTGCTGAGCCTGTCCACTTTTTCGACTGATTGAAATCATATCCATTAACATTCCTTGCATCATAATAATATGTACAAATAGGAATTCCTGTATACTTTGAATGAATCCAAACTGTTGCTGCATCGCCATAACTATCAGAAACTGTAATCGTTGTCTCCCATCGTTCACCAATATTATAACTTCCTCCAGAATCTAGCGTAAAAGATTGATCTGAATAACCACTGGAGTATGTTGTCTTAAAATCAACTGGCCATGGGCAGTAATTTTTTGCATTAAATTTAACACTGGCATTACAAGAAGCATGCACATTTAATGGCATATACACAAGAATAAAACATGTAACTATGAATAATAATTTACAAAATCGGCTCATACCAACACTAACCTAAGCTTAATTATATGTAAGTATGGTAGTTATATTTGTTTAGTCAATATTTTGTAATTAATCTTAAACAGCAACTGCCTGTTTTGAAGCAACAGCAACATTTGATGTCATCAAGTTTTTCAACCATTTACTCATAATAAAATAAAGTAATGCAACGACTAAAGATATAATGGTTAATATAATAAATGTTTTCATATACATTGGATTAGTTTGGCTTGCAGGTGTATCTGCTAAGTTATCAACATGCCCTATAATGATATTTGAAATAGGCCCTGATAAATTAATGCCCATTGCAACATTTAAAAATAAATAGCCTGTAAATAAGCCCTGATGCTTTGGCTTACCCAACTCACCTGGTAATGAGTAATTAGTAGAGTTAACTCTTATTTCTGATGCTGCTGTTATAAATAATAATAATGCAGGGAATATCAGCTGTACTGTACCACTTTTAGGCGCAAAATAAATACCAATAGGAATCATAATAAATGCAATCGCCATAATTCCTAAACCACCTGCAATGGTTTTTTCAGAGCGTTGAATACGATTTTTTGTTCTCTGTCTTTGTAAGGCAAAAGCAAAAAATAGGCCAAAGATAATAACACCAAGTGATTCAAACATATTAACTGTACTTTGCTCGAAATGAACACCTAATATACTTAAATTAGTATTATATTTGACAAAGTTTGCAATTCCTGTTGATTGAAGGCCTTGTACAAATGCAAAAATCATCGAGGTTGCTGAGAGAATTAAATAAGCAATGATTTTATTACGATATTGCGGCTCAGATGAAAATGCCATAACAAGCATAAATACTAATATACAACCAAATGCAACATAGATTAATGCTGAACCAATATCAGCATGATGCATTAAAAATACTGAAATAATAAAACAAATAGCCATGACTAATGGTGCACTGATCCAGCGCAAAATATTTTTACTAAAAGTAGTTGCATAATAAGTCATTTTATCATTCACATAAGGCCATGCTAATGCTAAAAATATTGCACAAATTACAAGACAAGCTGCAGCAGTATAAAACGCATAGCTATACTCATTATAACTCTGAAAATAACCGCCAATGATAAAACCAATAATAAAACCTAAATTCATACAACTATAATTAATTGAAAAGGCAATACGTCGACGTTCATCATTTTGCTTAAATAATTGTATCAACATCATATTAACACAACTAACATTTAAGCCACTACCAGTAACAAATAATGCCATCCCACCTAATATCACATTGACATCATCCATAGCAACGCCAATTAAACCAAATATTTGCATCAATAAGCTCATGGTAAATAAACCACGAAAGCTCATAATACTACCACCGAGTGAACCACCTAAAAAATGTAAGAGAAAGTTTAGTGCGAAAAAACTAGCAACTAAGATATTTACTTTATCTACCGGCATTCCTCTTGATTGCAAATATAGATTTAAAGTACCCAAAAGAACAGCAAAACCAACCGTTGAAAAGGTTTGAACTGCATTAATATATAATACGCCTGGTGGCATAAAACGTTCACTCATTCATTTATCTCCATGAAAAGAATTTATAAGTATTTAATATAAAAAGTTATCCATCATTGGTCAATCAATTAAACTTAATGATATTAATCACTTAGATACTGGTACTCAGTGGTTTACTAGATTTTAATACTTCATGTGCTAGCTGGGTAATATGTTCAACTGTAAAACCAAACTCATTAAATAAGACACTGGCTGGTGCTGATTCACCAAAGGAATGCATAGCAATAACTTTATTATTTTTTCCTATAATACCATACCAACTATCTGCCACTGCTGCTTCAATTGCAACAACAGGCACATTATCTGGAAATACTTCATTACGATAATCTTCAGATTGCATCTTAAAGATATCCATACACGGCATAGAAACAACTCGCACATTAAGTCCTTGGTTTATTAATTCTTGATAAGCATTAACAACTAAAGTTACTTCAGAGCCAGTCGCAGCTAAAATCACATCTGGTTTATCAGAATTACTGCGTAAAATATAACCACCTTTTCTTATTTTTTCAGCATCAGCCATTTGCTCAACTACAGCTGGTAAATTATGACGCGAAAAAGATAAAATTGACGGAGAGCTATTTGATTCAATCGCAACTTGCCAAGCAACTGCCGTTTCAAATACATCTGCTGGACGCCATACGTTTAAATTTGGAATCACTCTTAATGAAGCTAATTGCTCTATTGGCTGATGCGTTGGTCCATCTTCACCTAAACCAATTGAATCATGAGTCATAACATAAATAACTGGTTGTTTCATTAAAGCACTCATACGAATGGCATTTCTAGCATAATCTGTAAAGACTAAAAACGTACCACCATAAGGGCGAAAACCGCCGTGTAGTTCGATACCATTCATAATTGCACTCATACCAAACTCACGCACGCCGTAAGAGATATAATTTCCACTAAAATCATCATGCGTTATTAATTTTGAATTCTTATGATTAGTTAAATTTGAACCAGTTAAATCAGCAGAGCCACCTAATAATTCAGGCATCATACAACCTAAATGATTTAATGCCATTTGTGATGCTTTACGTGTTGCAACTGTTTGTGGATTATTGATTACTTCTATTAACCAATTTTGACAAACATCAGACCAGTTCTCTGGCAGCTCACCTTTAAGCTGACGACTTAATTGAGCTGCCTCATTAGGGTATTGACTAATATATTGATTATAAAGCTGACCCCACTGAGTTTCTTTCTCTTTACCTTTTTCCTTTTGATCCCAAGCCTTGTAAATTTCACTTGGAATCTCAAATGGTGCATAGTGCCAGTTTAGTTTTTCTCTAACTAAATTAATTTCATCTTCACCTAATGGCGCACCATGAGATGACTCTTTACCTGCCTTATTCGGTGAACCAAAACCAATGGTTGTACGAGCACAAATAATTGTTGGGCGTGTTAAATCACTTTTAGCTTGAGTAATTGCTTGAGTAATTGCATCTCGATTATGTCCATCTACATCCGCAATAACTTGCCAACCATAAGCTTTGAAACGTTCAGGCACATTCTCAGTAAACCAGCCATCAACCTCACCATCAATTGAAATACCATTATCATCCCAAAAGGCAATTAATTTACCTAAGCCTAAAGTCCCTGCTAGTGAACAAACTTCATGAGAGATACCTTCCATTAAACAACCATCACCCATAAATACATAAGTAAAGTGATCAATTAAATCTAAATTTGGTTTATTAAAACGAGTACTTAGCACTTTCTCAGCAATCGCCATACCAACGGCATTTGCAAGACCTTGGCCTAGTGGTCCAGTTGTTGTCTCAACACCTGGCGTATAACCATATTCAGGATGCCCTGGTGTTTTAGAATGTAGCTGGCGAAAATTCTCAATTTCAGTAATCGGCAAATCATAGCCTGTTAAATGTAATAAGGAATATAAAAGCATTGACCCATGGCCATTAGATAATACAAAGCGATCACGATTAATCCAGTTTGGATTCGTTGGACTATGATTTAAAAAATCTCGCCATAACACTTCTGCAATATCTGCCATTCCCATTGGCATACCAGGGTGCCCTGATTTTGCTTTTTGAACGGCATCTGCACTCAACATGCGAATTGCATTTGCTAATACATTTTTTGAAACTGTCATTGTTAATATTCCAAGAATTTAAAATTAAAATAGTGGCACTATTCTAACATTATGCAATTAAAATCGTATAGTTTTTATTTAATCTATCCATTACACCCAAGCCACAATTGATAACCAACAGAAAAATAATATAAATAATTATTGTAATTTTTTATATTATTTTTATAATATACACCTTACATTTCATTCAAAATAATTAATTGAGAGAATTAAAAATGCATTTATTTTCACTATTTAGTATTGAACAGACAGCACTTATCATCTATATGTGCTTCCTATTAAATACGATCCTAATGATAAAAAAGCTTCCTATTCGCAAAAAAATGATACCCATCTGTATTATAATTTCAACTGCATTACCTTTTGTTATGGACTCTTTTCTAAGCTTTAGATTTCAATTAGCGCACCCATTTACACAAATTATTGCTGTAGGTTATATTTATATGCAGGTTATTCTAATCTTTTATATTCCCTCTCTGTTAATAAAAAGTCAGATTAACTCAAATATAAAATCAAAATGGAAATGGCTTTTTGGTTTTGGCTTACTAGTTATGATGTCACTTATTATTCCTAAACATCTACCAACGTTAGAAACATTACCACCAGGTAGTGATGCTGGATTACTACTTAATGGCAAGCTTTTAATTTTAGGTTACTTTATATCTATTCTTTTTTGGTTTATATACTGGATTGTTGTTATGGTAATTACTATACAACTAAAAACTAAAGAAGAAAAATAGCTAATTAAATATCCATTACTATATTATTAAAACTTCTAAAACTTATTCAAAACTGTATCAAGCGCTCTAGTAGGTAGTAGTGTTTTAAGCAACTTAGCTAAATAAGTAAATTTTGTAATGGTATATCTTGGTGCTGGCTTTTTTGAATTAAGGATTTTTGCCACAACTTTAGCAACAACAATGGCTTCTTCATTAAATGGCACTTTTTTGTGCTTACCCACTGCTAATTTTTCATACTGACTAATATGAGCAGAGCCTTCTTTATCTATATTTTTGACTGTTTTCATTGAGTTTGCTCTGATATTACTGGTTACAGGTCCTGTATTTAAGATCGTCATATGAATATTCGAGCCTTTCAATTCTTGTCTCATTGTATCAACCATACCTTCCATCGCATATTTACTTGCATTATATGCACCTCTATATTTAAGCGAGATCAAGCCTAAAACAGAACCATGTTGTATAATTTTACCATAGCCTTTCTTTCTCATAACCTTCAATGCCATTCGTGTTATGTTATGAACTGCAAAAAAATTAGTCTCAAATTGTTCTTTTAAGTATTTTGTTGGAATATCTTCAAGTGCGCCTGTTTGTGCAAAGCCTGCATTATTAAATACAACATCTAATTTATTATTGGTTTTCTTCAATATATCGTTTAGTGCATAAGTAATTTGATCTTCATTATTAACATCAATTAAATAAGTATTAAAGCCTTCACTTTTTAGCTTTTCAACATCTGATGGTGATCTTACTGATGCAAAAACTTCATGGCCAATTTCTTTTAAATATTTTGCACAGGCATAACCGATACCACCATGCGAACAACCGGTTATTAATATAGTTTGCTTCTTCATAATATCTTCCTAATAGGTATGGCGCTCACATTTTTGTGCCAAAGAATTTAGGAACAACTATATTAAATATCAATGATATACTCAAGCGTTTTAATTTCGGACCGTTAGATTGTCCTTAATATTCATAGGTATTATATTTACAAGATAAGCCAATCATTTTAATTTTAGATGCTGGCTGTGAATCAAATTCAAAATGTACCTGCATCGTATCTGGTGAATTTGAACCTGTAAATTCAAATTTCTGGCCTATCTTTTTAATCGCTTGAGAATAAGTACTCATACCCAACATTGGGCCTGTATAGTACTGTGTAATTTCAATAGAAAGCTTACCAACTTTAGTTTTAGCTGGATTTAATTTAGTGACAGAACAAAATACTGTATTAACTCGTTTTGGAAAGGATAAGCATTTATTATCTCCAGCAGATAAATCAATAGAAAACTCTGCACTTTTGAGTTCTTCGCAGCTTGAACTATCGGCAAATGAAATTAATGGACTAAAAACAAGTAGACTAAAAAAAAATAAGCGACCACAAGCAACTATTTTATTCATAATAAACCTTTAGTTATGATTAATGTGAGTTTTTTAATAACTGTTAACAGCCCTTAGTCTATTCCAAAGTTTTAACCAATTTCGTCCTTGTATAAGCTAATTTAAAACCAAATTTTTCACAGTTTCTTTGTGGAATGCTACCAGGGGTAAAACCTGCAACGACAAGTTTACAACCGTGTTTTTTGGCATACTCGATGCGTTTTGCAATTAGCGCACGCTGAACACCTCGCCCCCTAAAATCTAATAATGTACCACTTAAATTAAATTCACAAATACCATTTTCGCCAATAGCAATAACACTACCTCCGACAACAACACCATCTAACTTTGCAATAAATGCTGTTACATGTTCCATATTTGCATAACAATCAAAATATCGACTTAAGCTATGTGAGGTCGTTGAATCTCGTTGTGTATAACCTAAAACGGTTACTGCATGCCAAAGCTTAATATCATCAGTTTGCTCAATAATTACATCTGAGGGTAATGATATCTCAGGTAATTGTTTGGTTAAGTCCAAATACATCACATTAACGTATTCAGTTAAAGCATAACATCTTGATTTAATAAAATATAAAATACTTGAATCTGCTAACGGACATAGATCAATTACCGTATTAACATGTCGTTTTGTATAAATTTGCTCTATTAATTCCAAAGTTTCTTTAGTAACTTTTCCATTTAAACCAATACCAATGGCTTTGCTTAAAAGATCATCTTCACCACAAAAACTTGCAATACCCCCTTCAATATCAATGCATGATGCCTGCATTTGAGGATATAATTTAAGTGAGGTTAATGTATATTGACGTGCATTATAAACCATCAAAGCTTCAATTTGTTTTGCTAATGATTTATCTGCAAACATATACATTCTCCCAATAAAATAAGCCTATTCAAGCCTAAAGCTAATCTTTAAACTATAGCAAAGATATATTTAAATACTAGGATAAGCATAATGGCTTACCAAATAAAAACAAAAGACGCGATAAATTGCGCCTCTACCAATAAATAAACAGTATATCAATTATATACATTCCCAGATAACTGATTTTCAAATCATATATTCTAATTATCAGCAATTGATTTTTTAACTTAAAATATGACCTTGTAGAGACGCGATTTATCGCGTCTTAAGTCAATTCATGCTATTATTTTACAGGCTAAATTTATTCAAATCGATTTAATATTTAACTTCTCTTTAATATATAAATACAGTGCATTATGAATTTGTGAAGTTGGATGCACTCGATCCCAAAAAATATAATTTTCTGGATTGCTACACAATTGACCTGAATTTGCTACTAATACCGCACTACGAATATCAGCTGTATCTGGCAGTTGATTTAAAACATTAATAACATCAACAGATTGATTAACATAATATTTATTAATCAATGTCTGTAGTTTTGTTTGGCTATTATTATTTTGAGTAAGATTTGATACGCCAGAAGTGCTGTACCCACCATTCCAACATGACTGAGTATTCAATGCAGGATTTAATAATAAATGATATTCTTGGTTAATCTGATCAGTTTGATTAATTAGTTCATCAAACATTGATGCAATATCAATATATTTAAACATCATGCCACTATTAGCATAACTTGACTGAAGTGAAGCAACCATTTGTTGTAACTTTTGATTATGCATTAATGCTAATGCATGTGTTGAATCAGTATTTTTTGAATCAAACTGCGACTCAGGCGTAAAACTGATATCAGGCAAACCAATTACAATAAACCGCTTAACGCCATAGTTAATTAAATTAGTAATCGTTGATTGAATTTGATTAATAACGCTTGAAGTTAGTTGATCAACCTCTTGATCAGTCATATATGCTTTAGCTGTCAAATAATCATTAGCACCAATAAAAATAATCGCTAACTGCTTATCTTGATTCGTCCACCCCTTTAGTGTTGTATTTAGTGTATAAGTATTATATTCACCTTCTAATGAATAAGGTAAAGAACCCGTTACATCTAATACAGTCGTTGCACCACCAACAGCATAATTACTTGCTTCAATACCCTTTTCTCTTAAATCATTTGAAAACTGCACAGCCCAAGTATCACCATTAGAAAACATACCATCATAATAAGGTGGTGATTGAGGTATGACACCTAATGTATATTCATGTAATGTGCCTTTATCACTTAAACTATCACCAAAAAATATCACACGTTCAATGCCATTAAATAAATTACTCTGGCTTAAATCAATCTTACTTTTACAGGTTGTAATCGTTACTGTTGGTGTGCCATTCCAACTATGCCATCTCATTGATGGTTGATCAATGTAAATATCCCCTTTCAAATCTCGAGAATCCATATAATTACCCCAGGTGTCATCATGCAACCAAACGATAAGAGAACCAAGCTTGTCCCCTCTATCAGAAACAGCGTTTATTCCAACGCTTCTATTTTTAACATAGGATAATAATTTTTTAGTTGATGACTGAATCGTAACTTTCATTTCTATATTTGTTAGATTATCATCACCCATTGAAAAAGTTACTGGATAAAAACATCGGTTTTCGACATCAATATTGATACCTGCAGATGCAAATGTAATCTTTACAGTACAAAGTACTCCAAATAGAACACCCACTAAAAGTTTTTTAAAACTTAACTTTTGATAAATAGCTTTCATTGACACATCTCCATTGTATTAACAATATACCATCTAATCACAAGAATATATAATATACAAATAATTATTATCTAAGTAATTTCATACACTATAAATTAAGAAATATGACACTAATATCGCATATGCAAAAAAATAATTTAATATTTGATATGCCTTAATGATATTAATTAAGCAAACAAATAATCAAATGTATAAAATCAATCAAATAACATATAAATATCTATAAATCAAATATTTAAACCAACAACACAATGATGCTTTTTCAACAGCAAAATAATATTAATCAGTTTAACTATGACATTAAATTTACATTATCAATCATAGTATATCATTGACTAAACTCATTTTTTTTGTCAGATTATCTTACTGTGCCTCACAACGGTCATATTTTTATACTGAAGCACCCAATATTACTGTTTATTAATTGTTCTCTATACAATTGGACATCAAAAACAACTTAAATAAAAGGATTAAATAATTTATGGGTATGAAAAAAAAGCAAGTTGGCTTATTCTCAGCAACCGCTGCTAGCGTATGCTGTATTATTGGAAGTGGATGGCTTTTTGCATCCTATTATGCAGCTAAAAGTGCAGGGCCTGGAGGCGCCTATATTGCCTGGATATTAACTGCATTGATTATTTCAGTAATGGCACTTGTTATGGCTGAAGTTGCAACAATGTATCCAATGCGTGGTGTTACAACTAGAATGAGCGCTTTATCCCATAATAAAACCTTTGGTATCTTTTTTGCATTTTCAAACTGGATGGGCATTGTTGCTGTGATTCCAACAGAAGCTCAAGCAAGTATTCAATATTTAACTAGCATTTCTCATTATGCTCAAACAAACTGGATGGCAAATGGTTCATTAACTCCCGAAGGTTTATTTATTGCTTTTTTACTGATGATAGTCTATTTATTTATTAATTTTTTTGGCATTAAAATTTTCTCTTATATTAACAACTCCATGACCGTGATTAAGTTTTTTGTTCCATTATTTACAGCGATTGTATTAATTGGTAGTGCTTTTCACCCAGGAAACTTTACAGCTTATCATAATACTTGGATACCATTTGGTACCGGGTCAATTTTTACTGCCATTGTTGCTGGTGGCATGATCTATGCCTTTAATGGCTTTCAAATTGCATTATCATTTGCTAGTGAAATTAAAAAGCCAGAGCGTAATTTACCTTTGGCGATGTTTTTCTCAATTATTATCTGCTTAGTGATTTATCTATTATTACAAACCTCATTTATCGGTGCGGTTAACCCACAAGAGGTTGTTACAAAAGGTTGGGCTAATTTAAACTTTAACTCACCATTTGTACAATTAATGATTCCACTAGGCTTAAATATTATGGTGATGATTTTATATGCTGATGCCGTTGTATCACCATCAGGTACAGGTATTGCTTATTTAGGTGGTACCTCACGCATGCTCTACTCTATGGCTTCAGAAGGTCAAATGCCAAAATACTTTGCCAAGCTTGATCCAAAATACTATTTCTCAAGACGTGCGATGTTTTTTAACTTTATTCTAGCTAGCGGTTTGCTTTTATTATTTCATAGCTGGGCGGCATTAATGGTATTAGTCACAGCATTTCATGTCATTGGTTATATGGCAGCACCTATCTCTTTAGTTGCACTTCGTAGAAGTGAGCCAGATAAGAAACGTCCATTTACAGTACCTTATGCACATATCGTTGCGCCAATATTGTTTTTTGTTTTAACTATGTTATTAGTGTTTGTTGGCTATGTTGATATGATGAAACTTGCTTGGTTTATGACAATTTTACTTGCTATATTCCTTGTGATTAATTCAGGAAAAAATCATCAATACACAATGAAAGATATTTTATCGACTGCTTTACCAATGCTTATTTATCTTTGGATAATTACATTTATCATTGGTTTTGGTCCAGAGGCGTATAAAGGTCATGGTATTATTCCAGAGATTGTTTTCTATCCATTAGTCTTTATTACATCTATTGTATTCTTTCACTGGTTTACACATCCAAAACTAGTTGATTTATGTAATGCTTTACGTAAGAAAGATACGATTGTTGTGGAGGATTAAAATATTATCTCTGTACATATACCAATCACCATGATACATTAATAATCAGACATAAAGTGTATGGTTGTTGTTTTTGGAGGGTTGCATGCCAAAATTTACATTGTTTCATGGTACAAAATTAGATGCTGCTACGCCAATTGGATTATCTGGTTTTAAAATCACACAAACTCCAGCTGCTGGAAGATCATTTGGTAATGGTTTATATGCTACTGATGACTTTAAGATTGCAGCAAGGCATGGTGCAATGTTTAAAAATGAAAATCGTACCAATGGCAATATGTACAGTATTATTGAACTTCAAGCCAATATCGAAGAGGATAAAATTCTTAGGCACAATTTAACAATCGAAGATAAACTAGCTGTAGTATATCATGAATCCAAAGCCACTGAAGGTCATGTATATACTCCAGAGCATAACCCTAATCGTGAATCACGTATTTTTGCAAATGAAGCCATGTATGGAAAAGCATTTGCGCAAGAACTAAGCCAAATACTTGAAGATGACCCCGAGGGTATTTCAGTTGCTACTGGCCATATTACCCAAGCTGCAAAACAGAATGGTAAAAGTTTAATAATTTACGATTATGGTGACGGGCAAACGCCACCCATTTATGTATTTTTGAACCCTGAAAAAGACTTAAAAGTCTCTAACACGCATGTATTAGCAACACCTGAAGTTGACCCCCTATGGCATCAAAAAGTTGATCAACTTTCTGATCATTTAAAAAAACCTGATGATACAGAGGTTGCTATACAAAAAGCAATATCAACGCCTTTTTTTGAGCAAGAACTTCAACCAACTGTGACAACTACCCCTACTTTAGAATAAATTTCCCTCGAAAAACTTAAAATATTTTACTTCTTAGAAAATTTCGGCATAATTCATTTAAACTAATATTTATAGACAATTAAATAAACTTTGATTTTGTAATTATGAAACATATACGAAACTTTTCTATTATTGCGCATATCGATCATGGTAAGTCAACCTTGGCAGATCGTTTTATTCAAACCTGTGAAGGTCTAACTGAGCGAGAGATGCAAGCGCAAGTGCTTGACTCAATGGATATTGAGCGTGAGCGTGGTATTACCATTAAAGCACAAAGTGTGACGTTAAATTACACTGCACAAGATGGTAATACTTATCAACTTAATTTTATTGATACACCAGGTCATGTTGATTTTACTTATGAGGTATCTCGCTCCTTAGCTGCATGTGAGGGTGCACTATTAGTTGTTGATGCCGCTCAAGGTGTTGAAGCACAAACAGTTGCAAATTGTTATACTGCCATTGAACAAGACCTTGAAGTAATTCCTATTCTCAATAAAATTGATTTACCTGCAGCAGAGCCCGATCGTGTAGCAGAAGAAATTGAAGATATTATTGGTATTGATGCAACCGAAGCCGTACGCTGTAGTGCTAAAAGCGGTATTGGTGTAAAAGATGTACTTGAAACAATTGTCCACCATGTTCCTCCCCCTGAAGGTGACCCTGACGCTTCCTTGCAAGCTTTGATTATTGACTCATGGTTTGATAATTATTTAGGTGTTGTCTCATTAGTACGCATTCAAAATGGTACACTAAAGGTCAATGAAAAAATTACTGTCATGTCAACTGGCCAAAGTCACCAGGTTGATCAAATTGGTATTTTTACACCTAAAATGCTTAAGAAAGAATCACTAAGTGCTGGTGAAGTTGGCTTTGTGGTTGCTGGCATTAAAAATATTCATGGTGCACCTGTTGGTGATACCTTAACTCATACGCGCGCACCAGCAGATGAAGCACTTCCCGGCTTTAAGCAAATTAAACCACAAGTCTATGCAGGTATGTTTCCAATCTCAACAGATGAATACGAGAACTTCCGCGAAGCATTAGAGAAATTAAGCCTAAATGATGCATCATTATTCTATGAACCAGAAACATCACAAGCCTTAGGCTTTGGCTTTCGTATTGGCTTCCTTGGTATGCTACATATGGAAATTATCCAAGAACGCCTAGAGCGTGAATATGATATTGATTTAATCACTTCAGCACCTACGGTTGTCTATGAAGTTGATACCAAAGATGGTGAAATGGTTTTAGTAGATAACCCTGCTAAACTACCAGATCCAGCAAGTATTGAAGAAATTCGTGAGCCGATTGTTAGAGCCAATATTTTAGTACCTCAAGATCATGTGGGTAATGTCATTAAACTTTGCATTGAAAAACGTGGTGTTCAAGTGAATATGCAATACGTCGGTCGTCAAGTCTCACTAAGCTATGATATTCCTATGGTTGAAGTTGTACTTGATTTCTTCGATCGTTTAAAGTCTGTTAGTCGTGGCTTTGCATCTTTAGATTATGAGCTTAATCGTTATGAAGCTGCTAATATGGTGCGCTTGGATATTTTAATCAATGGTGAAAAGGTTGATGCACTTGCTGTCATTGTTCATAAAGACCAATCAACCTATAAAGGACGAGAATTAGTTGAACGTCTAAAAGATTTAATTCCAAGGCAGATGTTTGAAGTTGCCATTCAAGCTGCTATTGGTTCAACGATTATTGCCAGAACCAATGTTAAAGCATTACGTAAAAATGTCTTAGCTAAATGCTATGGTGGTGATGTCTCAAGAAAGAAAAAATTATTAGAAAAGCAAAAGCGTGGTAAAAAACGCATGAAACAAGTCGGAAATGTTGAAGTACCGCAAGAAGCATTTTTAGCTGTTTTAAAAAGAGACTAAATTAGCATCACTTTATATAGAGTAGTTGACTATTTCTTATTACGACTGATTAAACCATCAAACCATTCACCTAAAGTACAGCCTAATTTCTTATTTCTAATCTGAAATGACCAAAAATGGTATTTAAATGCATGTGCTAAAAACATCACAGATGCAGCAGCGCCAACAATAGCACCTAGATAATAAGTTCGATAAAACAATGAAATAGTATATAACAAAACAATAACACCTATGATACCAAAAAATCGGTATAAAAAGGTAAACGTAGCCAAATTCTCACGTAGCTTCTTATCTGTAATACCACGATCAGCTAAATCTTCAAATTTACACGGATCTTTTACTTTATCAATTTTAAATAACATTTTAATCATATTATATAAGAAAAACTGTTGACGTTTGATTCCTTCAAAGTCTGTCATTTTCTTTGCTGTTGTTCTTGTGCGTTTAAACCATACCATATAATACTCTCCACTTTTTATATATTTTATTTGATAACCATATAATATTAATATAGTTTTTCTAATATTAAATTACACCATTGTTGTTTAGCATCTAAGATAAATTGATCATATAAATTAATAAGGTCTTTTGAACTTAACTCATTATTATTATTAAGCATATGTGAGTTTCGATTCATTAATAATTTATCAACTTTAAGCTTTTCATACTCAACTAATCTTCTACATTGCTCAGTATCAGACTGACTACTAAAAAATATTTTAAGTAAATTTTCATTTCTAGTTAACTCACTAGACTCTAAGGTATTAAGCCATTGTCTATGATGTTTAATACCACTTTTAGTTAATTGATAATATTTGGTATTTGACTTATTTGAATGACCTTCTACTAATGTAACAAGACCCTCATCTGTCATTTTTTTCAAGCATGGATAGGTCGAATTATAGCCTTCATTCCAATATACTTTCATTGAGGTTAGTATTCTTTTATGAATTTCATATCCACTTAATGTTTCATTACGTAAAACACCTAGTATCGCATAAACTGTCTTATTTTTTATTGGCATTAGACTACCTATTATTATCATAGTTTATTTAATGCGATAATAATCAATCTAAAATCAAACATGAATAAAGATTTATTTAAGTTTTCTTAGTATTATATTATGGTGTTATATACACTTACCTTTTAATAAATCCATCCATGACATCAAAAGCTGTTTCTATATTTTGATAAGAATGTCCTTGCCCATTTTGTATATCAACATGAGCATCAGCTAATAAATCAACTGACCATAAATATGGACAGACTTCATCATCCTGTTGAAGTAATAAAAGATAATCTTCTTGATTGTCTATTTCAGTAGGAATAAATGAACGAATAATATCAACGTCTTCTTGACTAATATCTCCTTCACCATTTGTACCAATCACCAAGCCCATATTGGCTAAAATATCATCAAAACGTAAGGCTGGATTGATTAAAATGACATCTGTAATATCACTTCTTACTTGTTTTAATAAATGCGCCATCAAACCGCCTAAAGAAGCACCAATAACTACTTTACGCTGATTATCTACTCTATCTAATCTTGCATTAATCTTTTCAAATGCACCCAATGCATCACGATCAGATAACCTTGGTGCATCGATTCGTGATTCTGGATACTGCTCTCTTAACCATAATTGCAGTTTTAACGCACGTAATGTTGTAGGTGAACTTTGATAGCCATGAAGATATAAAAAATAATGATCCATCACTTATACTCAAGTTAGTCTTCTAATAATTGGTCAACTTTTGCTGCACAGATAAAATCATTGTCTGTTAAGCCATCCACTGCATGTGTTGTGAAATTAACAATACAACGATTAAAACTAACTTCCATATCCGGGTGATGACCTTCTTTATTGGCAATCCATGCAACAGCATTCACAAATGCCATTGTTTTATAAAATCCTTTAAATTGAAATACTCTTTGAATTTTTATATCATTAATAACTTGCCAAGCTGGTGTTAATTTTAAATATTTTTCAACTTCATTTTGCGTTAATGGTAAGACATCACCACCTTCACAAACCTTACATTTTTTTTCAACTAATACATTAGTCATTATCACTTTCCTTAAATAATTTAACTATTAGTTTTAATTTAAAAAATTAGCAAACTGGCATACTAGTCGGTTTAGTATGCGCATCAGCAATTACTGGTGGATACAATGGTGAATGATCACCCAACTCCCTTGCTTGTTCAATTAAATCTAAAATCTTTTCATTCATAATTGCATATAACTGTTCATAAGATTCAATCACATAATAAATCGGTTGCATAATATCGATACGATACGGCGTCCTTAAAATTTCCAATGCATCAAATGCAACACGCTTAGGTGCTGGATCATCTACCGCATAAAGTGTTTCACCAATTGAAGATAAGATACCACCACCATATGAACGTAAGCCTTTTTTTGTTTGAATTAAGCCAAACTCAGCCGTAAACCAATAGAATCTTGCCAACATTTTTTGTACGTAGGCTGGAGCGCCTACACCAAGCTTACCGTAGTTTTGAATCACATCAGCATAAGTTTGATCCGTTAACATTGGACAGTGACCAAATAATTCATGGAAAATATCAGGCTCTTGTAGATACTCTAGTTCCTCAGGTGTACGGATAAACGTAGCACAGGGAAATTTTTTCTCGCTTAATAATTTAAAAAATTTATCAAAATTAATTAATGCTGCAACAGGTGCAACTTCCCAGCCTCCATTCGCTTTTAATATCTTATTTAACTCCGGAATCTGTGGAATATGTAATTTTGGAAAATTAATAATATCTAAACCTTTTAAATATTCATCACATGCCCTATTTGCAACAATATCAATTTGACGTTCAATTAGTGTATTCCATACACTATGTTCATCATCTGTATATTGCACAAATCCCTGATTATCCGGTTTTTTTGACTTATATTTTTTATCTTCTTTCATCAGAGCTTACCCGCATGCTTATATTATAAGTATACCTACGTTATGCAAGTTGTTCATAAAAATCAAGGTAAAATATTATTTTCACATTTGCTAATGCAATAAATTCAAGCAGAATATAGAAAGTATTTCTGGCCTTTATTAGTACAAACTTTTACAATATTTTAAGTCATTTGGTGCTTAAAACTTACATAAGCACATAAACCATTTCAGGAGAGATATGTGGATAAAAAACCAAAGCCAATATTATTGATGATCTTAGATGGCTGGGGCTTTCGAGAAGAAGATCAAGATAACGCGATTAATCAAGCAGGTACGCCAAATTGGGATCGGCTGTGGCAAAAAAATGCACATACATTACTTGATGCTTCAGGGGAAGTCGTTGGATTACCAACAGGACAAATGGGAAATTCAGAAGTAGGTCATGTTAATATCGGTGCTGGGCGGGTTGTCTACCAGGAACTAGCTCGTATAAACCAAGATATTCAATCCAGTGATTTCTATCATAATAGTGTTTTAAATAATGCGGTTGAAAAAGCTGTTTCAAATAATAAAGCCATTCATATCTTAGGACTATTATCACCAGGTGGTGTTCACAGTCATGAGAATCATATATTTGAAATGATTCGATTAGCCTATCGCAAAGGCGCACAGAAAATTTATCTTCATGCTTTTTTAGATGGTCGTGATACAGCACCTAAAAGTGCACTTAATTCATTAAAAAAAGCAGATGATTTATTTAATGAAATAGGCGCAGGCTTTGTTGCATCAATCTGTGGCCGTTATTATGCCATGGATAGAGATAAGCGCTGGGATCGCGTTGAACAAGCATATAATTTATTGACGTTAGGTAAAGCTCCATACAGTGCAGACTCCGCTACAAATGCATTAGAAAAAGCCTATCAACGTGGTGAAACGGATGAGTTTATTAAGCCAACTATTATTACTCCCAATGGAAATCCAGCTACAATTGAAGATGATGATGCGGTTATTTTTATGAATTTTAGATCTGACCGTGCAAGAGAATTATCTTATGCGTTATCTGATCCAAATTTTGATGGATTTAAGCGACAAGTTGCACCCAATATCCGCTTAACGACGCTTACAAAATATGCTGATGATATTGACAGTGATATTGCATACCCACCTAGCGATATTCATAATAGTTTAGGTGAATATCTATCTGAACATGGCTTAAAACAATTGCGTATTGCTGAAACTGAAAAATATGCCCATGTGACTTTTTTCTTTAATGGTGGCGTTGAAACTATCTTTCCAGGCGAAGATCGTATTTTAGTACCTTCTCCAAAAGTTGCGACTTATGACCTTCAACCAGAAATGAGTGCTTATGAAGTTACTGACAAACTTGTTAGTGCTATTCATTCTGGTAAATATGATGCCATTATCTGTAATTATGCCAATGCCGATATGGTAGGTCATACAGGAAAAATGGATGCAGCAATTAAAGCTTGCGAAGCATTAGATAAGTGTATTGGTTTAATTTACACTGCTATTTCTGCTCAAGGTGGTGAAATGATTATTACAGCAGATCATGGTAATGCTGATTTAATGAAAAATCAACAAACACAAATGGCACATACTGCACATACAACTTCACTTGTTCCTGCACTTTTAGTTAGTGATTTACGATCATTTGAGCCAGTTATTTCTGATGGAAGATTATCTGATATTGCACCGACTATTTTAAGTCTAATGGGTATGGAAATTCCACAAGAGATGACTGGCAGAATATTATTTAAACCAAAAACGCATATTGAATAATTTTAAATTAAAATGACAGGCTATTAACTATGTTGGATATTAAACAGTTACGAAATCACACCGATGGTCTTGCAAAAAAATTAACAGAGCGAGGTTATCAATTAGACGTTAATTTATTTAATGATTTAGAAAATCAACGTAAAGAATTACAAAGCAAAACACAGCATTTACAAGCAGAGAGAAATGCTAAATCAAAAGAGATTGGAAAAATTAAAGCACAAGGTGGTGATATTAATGGCATAAAAAACGAAGTTGAAACTATAAACGAACAGTTAAAATCAGCAGAAATTAATCTTGATACTTTACAAGATAAAATCAAATCATTATTACTTGAAATGCCAAATGTTGCACATGAGAGTGTGCCTATCGGTAAAGATGAAGATGATAATGAGGAAATAAGACGCTGGGGAGAACCTCGAACGTTTGACTTTGAAGTTAAAGATCATGTTGATATCGCTGAAAATTTATCAGGCGCTGACTTTAAAGCTGCAGCAAAATTAACTGGCAGTCGATTTGTTGTTTTAAAAGGTGAAATTGCCAGATTACAACGCGCATTAACTCAGTTTATGATTAATTTGCATGTTAATAATCATAATTATACAGAAGTCTATGTACCGTTTATGGTTAATAATGATAGTTTATTAGGCACTGGGCAACTGCCTAAATTCTCTGAAGATTTATTCGAAATTGAAGGCCACTTCCCTTATCATTTAATACCAACAGCAGAAGTACCTGTTACAAACCTTGTACGTGATGAAATTCTTCAAGAAACTGACCTACCATTACAATTTGTTGCACATACACCCTGCTTTCGAAGTGAAGCAGGCTCTTATGGTAAAGATACACGTGGTATGATTCGTCAGCACCAATTTGAAAAAGTTGAGTTAATTCATATCACAACACCTGATGATGGCTTAAAGGCATTAGAGCGTTTAACAACACATGCTGAAACAATTTTACAACAGCTTGAATTACCTTATCGAGTTTTAACCTTATGTACTGGAGATATGGGTTTTTCAGCCTCTAAAACATATGATTTAGAAGTCTGGATTCCATCACAGAATACTTATCGTGAGATTTCATCTTGTAGTTGGTGTGCTGACTTTCAAGCCAGACGTATGCAAGCACGTTTTAGATCTAAAGACAGTAAAAAGCCTGAGTTAGTTCACACATTAAACGGCTCAGGTCTAGCAGTAGGACGTACTTTAGTCGCTGTATTAGAAAACTACCAGCAAGAAGATGGTTCAATTGAAATTCCTAAAGTATTACAACCTTATATGAACGGTGAGACTATTATTAAATAACTTACTAGATTATATGACTTAGCTTCTATTTTAAAAAGTTTCAGCAACAAGTTTTATTGATATATACATATACATCATTAATATATATAACTATTTTTTGAAAATATGTGAAACAAATCTTCATTTTTTTATTCGATTATTTTATGTAATAATGAATTATATCTTTTAATTTATTCATTAAGTTTTTGGAGACTATCATGTTTATTGCAGATGAACCCATTTTAGAGCCCAATCCCTTATTTATAAAATCTGAACCATTTTTTTCAAAGTCCGAAAAAATCTATTTACATATGACAGACACAGAAAATATTGAATCAATCATGGAAAAAGGACTTATTCCAGCCTATAAATTAGGCATTGGAAGAGCAAATGATCGTGGCAATTTAGATAAAAAAGAAGCTTGTCCAGAAGGTATTTTTGTTGTTAATCCTGGTAAATTTATTCTTGATACTGCTCCTGAAAGTATTTTTATAATAACACTAGAAGAACCTAGTTTAGATGTTAATTATAAACGTGATAAACATGACGAATATCCTGCTGGGTTTTTCCCTGTAACTGAACCAATTAAGCCACTACATCATGCAAAAAAGGATGATAAAAAGAAAATTTATTGCTTCATATTAACAGATGGTGACTTAGACGAAGTAACTAAAGAAGCTTTATCTAAACTTGGCATAAAAGATACTAAATGGATCACTGATAAAGTAAAAATTTCATTTCCATTAAGAAGTTATGTAAGCAATAATAAATCACCATCTTTACAAGATGACATACCCTCATCTACATATATTTTTAAATCTTATTCTAGTGATAATGATTATGACTCTGATAATGATGTGCTTGCCAATGATGATGACTTAATATTTCAAATGGATTTATAATTTAAATTTTAGGTTATAATTTATACAACAAAAGTCTTTATTAATCACACAGATTTTATTATAATATAGCTCTTAAAATAAGAATAATAATTCTATGGGGTTATAATGACAGCAATCAATACAGGTATATCTATTAAAGTAAGAATCATTCATATGGTTTTATTTGAATTATTTGGCATTTTAATTTTTGCACCATTTGCAGCGCTTGTTTTAGCAGAAAATATCTTAACAGTTGGCACTTTAGGTATTGTAATTTCATTAATCGCCATGATATGGAATTTTATCTATAATATCATCTTTGATAAAATAGAAGCTAATTTAGGTAAAAATCGATTTGAACGTACTCCTGTTATTCGTGTATTACATGCACTTTTATTTGAAGGTGGATTATTAATAGCAACCATACCTTTAGTTGCTATTTGGCTAAATATGAGCTTATTACAAGCATTTATCACGGATATTGCTTTTGTCGTTTTTTATCTTATTTATGCTTATGTTTATAACTGGTGTTTTGATAAAAGTTACCTTTATTTAATGCGTAAATATGCTTAAATATATTAATTCTACTCAAACTTATCCAACACCCCTTTACAATAATCTTTATAAGCCCTATAGGTACCTGTTGTTGCTTCAGTTGCAACTAGGCCTACCGCACCAACCCCTGTTGCTAATAGTGCTGCAGCAGCACCCGTTTTTATAATGCTGCCTGTTGTATTAGGATAAATATAAAGTTTACTAAATGTACCTGAAATCGTAATTGGTAACGCAATAGATGATAGATTAATAAACTTAGCTTTTGGTGTTAAAGTTATATCAATTTTTTGATTAACTAAATCAACTGTGCCTTCACCAGTAACAATAGCCCCTTTACTATTTATTAATAAATCTTTAATTGTTAAAACACCTTTTTCAATATCAAATAAAGTGTACGCACAAGGCACGGTTATAATTTTTGAAAATTTATCACCCGATAATAATAATAAAAATTTACCTAATACTGATTCGCTGTTGAATAGTTTAATTTTTAATGAGTCACCAGCTATTTTCATTTTACCTGTTAACTGTTTCATTAAATCTAAGCTACTTAAGCCATTACTTTGTGCTTTAACTTGCATCATTAATGAGCCTTCATCTAATGGTATCGTATCATCAAGTAACAAATTATCTGGTGTGATTTTTAAAGTACCAATATAACCGTTTAAGTCTAATAGATAATTATTCTTTAATTTTATATCCGGTATTAGCTTACCAACAAAATCAACTTTTCCTTGGAAAAAAGTATCTGCCGTTAATGAAAAAAGTGCACCTTTTGATGAACTTTGAGCTTTTAATACAACATTAGTCGACTGTTCATTTTTAGCTAAAATGAGTGTTTTAATTTGATAACTAATATCACTTTGGTATTGATTTAAAAGACGAGATAAAGGTTGCTTCATCCAGTTAGGTATTTCAGCTTGCTTTGCTTTAATTGCCTCGGCTTTTTTCTCTTTTTCTTCATTACTCTGCGATGGTTTCTTAGCTGTTAAACTCAGTGCATCAGAAGTTATTTTTAAAGTTGACTGTGCATTATGCATTGCTTGTTGAATCGAATAAATATTTAAATATTGACTATTAAGTTTTGCTAGTAGTTGATGTTTTGAATCTTGATGCTTCCATTGGATATTACCTCTTAAATCACCACTATCTGATTGAGTGTTTAGTTCAATATTCAATATTTGATTACTTTCTTTAAAGTCACTAGAAAGTTTCATATTGGTTAATTCAGGTAAATAAAAATCAAACCATTGATAAAGCAATTGATTTAAACCACTTAATGATTGTGCATTAATAGAAATTGTACCCTGATAGTGTCGATTGGCTTTACTTAATTGACCACTAGCATGACCTGTCACTTTCAAACCATTTAAATCTAACTGCGTAATTAATACTTTAAATAACTGATTATTAAAATTATAGTTACCCTGTAATTGTAAGGATGTTAGCGTTTGATTAGCACCTGACTGAAAGTTTAAATTATTTAATATTAACTGATGTGGGAAAAGCGATAACTGACTACGTAAGTTGATATTTAAAATATCCGGCAATTTAACGCCTATTAGCTGTGAATATCGGCTTAAATCAGCAATATTAGCTAATAAATTAACATTAATTCCCTGATTTTCTTCCCAGAATCCATTTAAATTAAGTTGAATGCTATCAGAATCATAGGTTAAAAATAAACCGCCATTAATTGGTTTATTGGTCTGAAAAATACCATAGACACCATGACCTTTTAGTGATAGTAATTTTTCTAGGTATTTAGCTGAAATCGTATCAATATTAAATTTCAATTGATCATTAGAGGAGTTGATCGCCATTTTAACATTTAAATCTGTTAAATTAGGTAATGGATAAGTTATTAACGGTTGAATTGACTTTAATGAATCGACATTACCATTAATTGATAAATTAAACCATGGATTTGCTTGTTGATAATGAGCAAGCATACCTTTTAGATTAAGGTAGTTTTTTGTATCTTGATCAGTTGATTGTGTAGTTGTTTGATTAAGATGAACCTTCAAATCATAATCTAACGATGGCGTTGATTTATCTAAAAAGGATTTTAACTGCCCATTTACTAATAACCCAACATGATTCACTTTTACCTTAGTCGGCTGAATATCAGCTATTAGTTGATAAGGTTTTTCACCACTTAAATTAATTAAAGTATCTATTGATTGAATTTGATAATTACCGGTTGAAATATTTAAATCTTTTAACAACTGAGCAATATGATCAGCATTAACATTTAATTTAGCTTTTAACCAATTCTTTACATCAATTGGCCATTGTGCACCACCAGCTAACTCAAATATTTGATGATTGTTATAACTACTAGTAAAATTAAACTTCATCGGGAAATGATCATTAGCTTTGATTAGCTGATAGTTAAATAAAACTATAAATGGTTTATTTTGATAATTTGCTTTAAATTTAGCATCATTAACATTAACTTTGTTACCATCACCAATTACTGTGGCATTTAAAGATAAATGATCAAATGGTAACTGATCCTTAATAAAAAGCTTTTTTGGCACTTTTAATTGACCTGTAAGCTCAGCTTTTAGCCATTGTTTATTCGTTTTATCATCAATATAACCTTTTGCAGCAACATTTAAATTATCTTGATTATCATTTGCTTTTAAAGTAAATGAAAGAGGGAAAATCGATGGATTATCCCCCATTGAGTACGCATTTAATAAAATTTTATAATCTAAATTATTATATTGAGAGCTTAATGTTAAATTTGATTGTAATGAATTTAACTTATCATAGCTAAAATTACCTTGCCAATTTAGTTGATCTAATTCATTTATTTGTTGATACTCAGTACCTAAAGCTGCTTGCCATTGCTTTAAATTTGTTAATGCACCTTGTGTTTTTAATCGATAGACTAACTCATTTTTTTGATTATATGAAATATCTCCACTTGCACTCAGATGATTATTACTGATATCTCTTATCGCTAGGCTTAATGCTACTGTTTGTTTTAAATTTTTACTCTTAATATTTCCATTAATATCAATACTAATATTATTAAATATCCAATTACCTTTGATTAATCCATCGTATTGATTACGGTCTTTACTTGTATTGGTCAAAGTTTGTTTTTTAATTTGTAGACGATAGGCTTGATTTTGATCTTTATAATTAATTGTACTATCGGTTATTATTACTTTAGGTAATAAATTTAACCATAAGAAATCAGATTTTTCTTCTTTTGAGGGTTTTTCAACTTTTTCTATTTTTGTTTTTTGCTCTTCAATTTCTTGTGCATGTGTTTGCTGATCTTTCTCAATAATAAATGGTTTTGTTACATCATAATTAATAATTGCATGATTCACCGTTAATGAATTTAATTTAAAATTACCACTAAAAATGGGCGCTAAATTAAATGATACTTTAGCTAATTCTACACCAGCAAATAAATAGGTTTTTTCTTGACCAACTTTATCTGTATTATTTTTTTCAGTAATGCTTAACCCTTGGATACTAATTGATAAGCCATCATTAAATGAATAGCCAACATAAATACCATTCAAACTAACATTTTGTCCTAGTGCTTCACTTGCTTGATTCGATATAAAGCCTGCTAATGGCGCAAATCGATAATAATTCAAAACTCCAAATGAAATACAGGCTAATAAAATCACTGCAACAATAATACTAATGATAATAAGCAATATACGTTTTGCTACTTTTTTCATATGATGAAAACTTTTTCAAATTAGGTTAACATGCATTAAGTTTAAGACTTATTAGGCATAGATACCAGTAAGATAAACAATATCTTTTACTATGGTCTATCTTTACTAACCCAGCGTTTCCACATCATCAAAGCAACTGCTATGCTTCTGGCTTCCATTAAATCAGGTTGCGCTAATAACTGATCTATATCTTTTAATTTCCATTCAATAACTTCTAATGCTTCAGGCTCATCACCTTCTAACTGTTGATCATACAAATCTGTTGCAATAACAATATCAATACTATGGCGCATATAATTAGGTGAAAGCATCATAGAGGTTAAAAATTCAAAGTTTTTAGCTCCCTTACCTACTTCTTCCATCATTTCACGATTAGCACCTTCAAATAAAGTTTCTTCTGCTTCAACAAGGCCTTTAGGAAAACTAATTGTGTAGTCTTCAATACCAACACTATACTCCCTAACCAACAGCAAGGTTTCTTCATCAAGCATTGGAATAACCATCACTGAGCGGTGATGGTGAGGGCTTAGTCGTTCATAAACACGCTGACTACCATTAGAAAATGTTAAATCAACTGATTCAATATTAAATAATTTACTTTGTGCGATCGGGGTAATTTTATTAATTTTAGGTAATGACATTGATTTCAAACCAAATATTATGCATTTTATTTATGCTATCGTGTTTATTGGTTTAATGCTAATTATTTTAATCTCAAGCTAGCAAGTTTAATAAATTTAGCTATGCGCTAAATCACATGCAATATCTCGATAAGCTTGCTTCGTATTAGGGTCTCTAATATCCATAAATATTACTAATGCATTACTAGAGCCTTGTCTTTTTTCTGCTTCACTACGACACTCTCTTAAAATTTGAGATGCATTTGCAATTACATCAGCTTTAAAAACGCCTGATTTATCAGCTAATTTATTCCATATAATACTAATACCTTCAGGAACAGTTTTTTCACTACTTGTAGTCTTAATTTTATTTCCCCCCATCAAACCTTTAACAGGGAAATTATCATTTTCAATTGTCTTATATAATTGATGTAGTTTTTCTAAATAATTTAGATTACATCTATCAGCATGTCTTACTAATACTTCTACACATTTATTTGAGCTTATATCTAATTGTTTTAATTTTTCATAGCCCTCAATAATATTACTGCATACATGCCCATCAAACAAAATCCTACCATGAAGGGACAATTGAGCATCAGTTATTATCTGACATGCTTTATTAAAGTTAACCATCTCTTTTTCTTCAACTCTATCTAAAAACTCACCATATCGAGGAAAAAGTGCTACTCCAAAACATTTATCTAAATTTCCAATAGTAGTCTGAAATTGTTCAAAATTATCAAGTGCTTTTGGAAGGTATTTATTTATATCTAAATTTTTAGTATATAGAAAATCTACCACATTAATGAAATTTTCAATATTATCTATTACAGACGGTAGATAAAAACTAAAATCCACCCCTTTGATATTTAACTTTTTTATAGTACTATCAATTTTTTCAATATTATCTATTACTTTCTTAAGGCGACCATGATTAATTTTAGGTTCACCTTTATCAATCTGTAAAATATTACAAATTACATTAAACTGATTAAGGTGATCTTTTATTTTAGGAAAATTTTCTTCTACATCTAAACCAGCTGATTCTATATATTCACGTGCTACGCTTTGTTGTAATTTTTTAAATTTATATTCTACAGCGTGTGACAATTTTTTAAGTTGATACTCTCCAATAAGCTCTTTTTCCAATTCACTTTTTATTTCTTTAAGCTGTTCATTTACTTGCTTCGCAGTAATATTTTTATTGAGAGTTTTCTGGCTTGCAATTTTTATTAAATTGTTAATTTTACTATTATTATCTATTAATTTATCATTAAAAATCCAAACTTGTTTGTTAAGATCTTGGCGATTCTTACTTACCATTTGAAACTGATAAGTAAGTCCACAATCTTCCTTAGTCCATATAGCTACATTTGTTTTTACAAAACCCAACACTCTTAAAGCAGCATATATATCTAAATGCTCTCGTGTTTCACTTCTGTGATTAGAAGGCAAAAATGCAGGAGTACCCCCAACAGAACCTTTACTGTCTAGATTTTTACTAAGTCCATAGTCTACTAAATGTAAATTTCCATTTTTATCAATAACAATATTATCAGGCTTAATATCTAAGTGAGCTATTTTTTCACCTGTTTTAGAAGCCCTACCTGAATGCATTTTATCTATTAATTTAAAAAGCTGAATAGCTAAATCAAGTTGCTGAATTTCTGATAAGTTATCTTTTTCTCTTTTTAAATAACTTTTTAATGATTCTCCTAAATATTCATAAGCAATATAATGTTTATTACTATCTTTTCTTTTATGATCACCAATTGAAGCGCCTAAATTTTTTGATGTTTGTGCCTCTTCATTTGCAAACTTATAATTTTTTAGTCTTTTAATAGCATATAGTTTACCATCTTCATCTTCAGCTAAAGTAACTTGACCATTACCTCCAGAGCCAAGAGCTTTAGTATTAACCGCTAAAATTTTACCTTCGATATTTAAAAAAGAATGTGACTTATGATTATCTTTATTTTTAGGGTTTACTTTACTAGAGCCTCTTTCATGCTTTAATTTAAATTCTCCAGAATTCTCTCTAAAATATTTTTTAGCCTTGCTCCACTCTTTAATTTTTGTGCCTTCATCCTGCCAATTGATCTTTATTTCAGCATTTATCAAGCCAAAATTAGACTCGAATACTCCTTTTAGCTCAGCATCATCTTCCTCTTCTTCCTTCTCTTCTTCTTTTTTTGATTTAAGACGTACATCATCTACTGGAGTATTAATTGGCTGAAATTTCTTAAAAATATCTAGAAAATCATTAACTTCTTCAGAATTAATAAATTTTTCTTTTATACTTAAGTCATCAGAACTTTCATATTTTAAATACCTTATACGCATAAGCTCTGCATATTGTTTAGATATATCCATCTTTGAAAGGTATTCTATACATTGTAGTAGCCTATTAAATTTTAACTGAATATCTTTATGCTTCATAAATAAACCTCTATACACTTACAACAGTACATAAAAACATGATAATCATTATTTATGTATAACAGCAGTAAAAAGGTCATAAATTAATAATAAAGAATGTATAAAGACTGTGAACTCACTATGGAGCTTTAAAATGAATAATTATTCTTTCAGCAATTCCCGCTATTAATGACACGGGTTGCAAATAAAGACTTTTAGACCGATCATATATTTATTTTTCGTAACCTAGTTATTTTACAATGAACAATCAATTTAAAAAACATCTATCTATACCAGGTTTATTACACACATTAAGAAATAGCTTTGCAAAAGCTACTGATAGGAAGTCATCCAGCATTTACTCACTTGTTGATTGTTTGATGTGTGGCATGGCAGTATTTGGAATGAAGTATCCTTCATTACTTAAATTTGATAAAGATATGCGATCAGAGGGCAGTTTGGTTAAAAATAATATTAGCTCATTATATAAAGTTGAAAAAGTGCCATGTGATACATATTTACGTGAACGTTTAGATGAAATTGATTATCTTCAATTACGTCAGTCATTTAATGCATTACTAAGCAATCTACAAAGAGGTAAAGTTCTAGAGCAATATTGTTTTTATAATGATTATTATTTGATTTCCAGTGACGGCACAGGGATGTTTTCATCACATGAAGTGCATTGTGATAATTGCTGTGTAAAACATCACCGTAATGGAACAAAAACTTATTATCATCAAATGTTGTGTGCTTCGATTGTACATCCTGATATAAAGCAAGTGATTCCATTAGCGCCTGAGCCAATTATTAAAAGTGATGGAACAAAGAAAAATGATTGTGAGCGAAATGCAGCCAAACGTTTAATTAAACGTCTTCGCCAAGAACACCCGCACTTAGCAATGATTTTTGTTGAAGATGCCTTATATGCCAATGGCCCTCATATTGATGACCTAAACAAACATAATATTCATTATATTCTAGGAGTAAAACCAAGTGATCATACCTGGCTTTTTGACTGGGTTAAAGCAAGTAAATCCGAGTTTTTGTCGATGTCACTAGAGGGTGTTAAACATGAATTTGAGTGGGTTAATCAAGCTGAATTAAATGAAACTAGAAGTGATATTAAGGTTAACTTTTTGTCTTATAAACAGACAAATAAAAAAGGTAAAGTACAGCATTTTACTTGGGTGACAGACCTTGATCTTAATTCAAACAATGTATTTAAAATAATGACAGGAGCACGTGCACGCTGGAAAATTGAAAATGAGACATTTAATACATTAAAAAATCAAGGGTATAATTTTGAACACAATTTTGGTCATGGAGCAAACAACTTATGTACAGTATTTGGCTTTTTGATGCTATTGGCATTTTTGGTAGATCAAATTCAAGAACTATGCTGTCCATTATTTAAGTCGGCATTAAAAAAATTAGAGACAAGAAGTCGTTTATGGGACAGAATAAGAAGTGCTTTTTTTATAGCACAGATTAATAGTTGGGAAGCGCTATATTTACACCTATCAGGAAAAGTTAAAGCCCAATTGATCATCGACACTGGTTAATTATATTTTGCCATGAACATCGTGTTTTTAACTATACCCGGTTATTTATTAATGAGACATAAAAATCTAATATACGGTGCATATGCTGTAGCGGTAAGTATTGTCAATGAGAATGCTAATGGAATTAATAATTAAATGAAAAATTAAGCGGGAATAGCTGTTATTCTTTAAGGCTACTTGATATCAGCTAAAAATTCCTCTAATGTATATAGCTAATTAGCTAGCTTATCTATATAAAAATTAATAAAGGCAAATGTTTATGCTGAAAATTGTATTTGCATCTTCAAACCAAGGAAAAATTAAAGAAATTAACCAATTATTTAAGCCTTTAAATATTAATGTCATATCACAGCGTGAATTTAATGTTCCTGATGCAGAAGAAACAGGGTTAACTTTTGTTGAAAATGCTATTTTAAAAGCACGCCACTGTTCGCAGTATACCAACCTACCTGTCTTAGCTGATGATTCAGGACTTGTAATTAAATACCTACATGGTGCCCCTGGCATTTATTCAGCTCGTTATAGTGGCGAACATGGTAATAGCCAAAAGAATATTAAACGTGTACTAAGTGAATTAGAAGGCGTAGAAGGCCTTAACCGTCAAGCTTACTTTCATTGTTCTTTAGTTTTAATGAAACACCAAAAAGATCCAGATCCAATTATTACTCAAGGTCACTGGTATGGAAAAATTCTTACTCAAGCACAAGGCAATGGTGGCTTTGGTTATGACCCAATATTTTATGTACCTACACACTTAATGAGTGCTGCAGAATTAACTTCAGATGTTAAAAATAAAATAAGTCATCGTGCACAGGCATTAGAAAAATTATTAGAACAAGTTTAATCTAAGTCATTGTTGAACTTGCAATACAATATTGTGCAATAAAATAAGTTAGTAAAATAATCGCTTGCGCTTGTTTAAATGAAAATCGAAATTTATCAATTGCTAAAACTGTATCAGATAACCCAAACAATATCACTCCAATAAAGATAAACCACGGTCCACCATTAAGCCACCAAACACAGGCAAACCAAATCATCACAAGAATAACACAAATATAAATCATTACAGGGAGTTTAAATTCATCCAATTTTGGATATAAATAGTAAAATATAGCTAACCCATATATCACTAGAGGGATTAATAGCCAATATTCAAAAGCATAAATATGAAAGTACAAAGCGAGTATATAAACTAAATGTGCCATTAAAAATGCAGCTAAACCAAAAACAAAACGATCTTGTGGCAACATCAAAAAGACATCACCGATCAAAGAAAAAATAAGCCCAATAACGATTAAATCAGCATACCACTGACTGTGAACTTTTGCAGTTAATATATAGACAATAATTATAACGATTGTTGCAGGTTTAAATAGGTAAAGCATATAACGATTACGATAGTTTCCTATAACTGCTAAAATCATCGATATAAAAATTAAAACACTTAAAATCATCTATATTGACCTAGGTTTGTGAATGATTTAATTTTTCAAGCACAATTTGCTTTGCTTTACCATAATCACATTTTCCTGAACCCAGTTTAGGAATTTCATCAATATAATAATACTCTCTTGGTTTTAATAAATTATTCATGTTAGAAGCATCTACTTTTGATTTAATACCCTCAGGAGATATTTCAAAATTATACAGTAATGATATTTTTTCACCTTTTTTAATATCTGGCGTTGCAACTGCTAAAAATTCATAGTCTTCGTTATACCCAAATAATTCCTTCATAGCATCTTCAACTGCCATTAAGGAAACCATCTCACCTGCTAATTTTGCAAACCTAGAATATCTATCTGCTATAAATAAATTACCTTTATCATCTAAATAGCCTTTATCACCTGTCATATACCAACGAATTCGATCACGAATAAAAATAACTTCTTTGGTTTTTTGAGGGTTATTTAGATAGCCTTTCATAACATTAACTCCCCCCATTGTAATCATACCTGCTTCACCTTGAGGTAATTCTTGGTGCGTGTCAGGATCAATAATCATAAAGCGTGCACCTGGTGCACTTCTACCAACTGAGCCAACTAAATTTCGATCTTCTGCTTCTGTATTCACTTGATTACATGATGCAACAGGTGATAACTCAGTTGCACCATAACCTTCATAAATTGTTTTAGAAAAACGTTTTTCAAACATTTCTCTTACCTCGCTTTGTAATTTCTCAGCACCGGCAACAACAAAGCGTAAACTCTCAAATTGCTTTGGATCAATTTGGCGACAACGAGAATACAATCTAAAAAATGTTGAGGTACCACAAATCATCGTTAACTTGTATTTTTCAATTAATTGGGCAACCATCTCACCATCAGTTGGATCAGGATGACAAACCATAAAAATACCCTCAACTAAAGGTAAAAGCGTTGTTGCAGTTAAACCAAATGCATGAAAAGTTGGTAAAATACTAACTACTGAGTCCTCACTTGTAGGTTCTAATAAAACCATTGACTGCTTAATATTACCAATGATGTTTTTCTGAGTTAACTCAACGCCTTTAGGCAAACCTTCACTACCACTACTAAATAAAATTACAGCAGCATGATCAATAGAAACTTTTTTAACAAACTTACGAATTAAATGCTCAGAGGAAAAGAGTTTAACTCTTAATAAATTAATTAATAAGGATAGTTTATCAATTTGTGCTTTAACATCTTCTAGTAAAACTATACGACATTGATTAAATACTTCTTCTAAATAAAAGCCTTTTTCCTTTAATTGTTCAATAAAACGTCCAGAAGTTAAAATCGTTTTAATGCCTGCTTCTTCTATAGCTGCATTTAAGGCGACAGGTGAAGCGGTATAATTTAAATTTACCATTGTTTTACCATTTAACAGCACACTGACAATTGCAAGAGAGCCACCTGCACTTGGTGGTAGACAAATACCAATTCTTTCTTGTTCACGCATATAAGGCTCAACAAATTTTGACATGGTTAAACCTGCAACTAACATTTTCTGACCGCTTAGTTCCACGCCTGTAGAGTCAGCAACAACTAGCTTTTTAGCGCGTGCTTTCATCTGGTTAATCCACAGTTCAGGCAATGTAGGCATCAGCGATATATAGTGTTCCCATGCATATATATCATAGGTTTCTAATAACTCTTTACGTTCTACTTTAGATAAATTATGGCTTAATGGCTCAAAAAAACTTAAATGTAGCCAACGTTTAATATTACGATCTTTAACATAACGTACGTGATGAGTGCCACAAACTCTTAATGGTATCATTGGTAAGGAAAAATTTTTCACTTTTTCATATTGATCTTCTGATACAATTAGCACACCTCGCTTATTCCAATTACTAATTTGACTATTACTAATTAGGCTAATCTGACATTTTTTTAAAAGTTTATTAATCCAACGCCCTCTCTTTAGCATTAAATCAAATGCCATAATAATTTCTCTTTGGGTTATTTTTTTGATTAATACGGCGATAAATAAATTTAAGTGGGAAGCTAAGATGATTTTTGGCGTGTCACCAGAGATATAATTTACATGATGAAAATTAGGTTCATATTCCTGTGAGTTTTGGTATTGTAATAACCACCATAAAGTATAACGTGGCCAGATAAACCAACAACAAAACCCAAAAGCAACGATAATGATAATGATAAAAATCAATAATTCCACAAACGATAATCCTTTTAGTTAAAAATGATTTTTTATTCTCTATCGTTATAATCAATCAGCTAAAAAAATACAAGTCAGTGATCAACCTTACCAACTAATCTCATTAATCTGATTAGCTTTTAAATAATCATTGCATAAAGAAAAATGTTTACAACCTAAAAAGCCACGATGTGCTGATAAAGGAGATGGATGTGGTGCTCGCAAAATACAATGTTTTTTAGCATCAATTAATGATGCTTTTTTTTGTGCTGGTGAACCCCATAGCATAAAGACAATATGTTGATGATGAGCGCTAATGATTCGAATCACTTCATCAGTAAAAGTCTCCCATCCTTTATTGGCATGAGAATGCGCTTTTTTATGCTCAACTGTTAATACCGTATTTAACAAAAAAACACCTTGCTTTGCCCAGTGGGATAAATCACCGTGCTCTTTAATTTCAACGCCAAGATCTGTTTGTAATTCTTTGAAAATATTGATTAATGACGGTGGCTTTCTAATGCCTTCATTAACTGAAAAAGCCAAACCATGTGCTTGATTTGGTCCATGATAAGGATCTTGTCCTAAAATGACTACTTTAAGATTATCAAAATCTGTTAACTCAAAAGCTTGAAATACTTTATCAGGTTGAGGGTAAATAATCTTGCCCTTTTTACGTTCACTTAAACTAAATTGCAAAGCACTCTGAAAGTAAGCGCTTTCTTTTTGATTACCAATAACATCTTTCCAAGATAATTTAGTATCGATCATTACTTAACTCCGCTGCCATCCTAAACCACAATGCTGCTTTATCCATATCTTGTTCTTTACCTGCAAGTCCAAAATAATAATCAACCCCCCAAGCAAATGCATGTTCATTATAAGCGTTAGGTTTCGCTGCGATAAAATACCATAATGCTGCAGCTTGGGTATTATTCTTAACGCCTAAACCAAACTCTGTTAAAAAACCAATTTCTAACTGTGCGATTGAATTACCTTCTAGGGCGTAAGGTAATAATGCTTGATAAGCTGATTTAAAATCAGATGATTTAAAATAAAACTGTGCTTGTGAAAATGGTACTTTTTGATCAGGCTGAATTGATTTAGATAATGATTCTAAAAATTGATTACTTTCAACACTAAGCATTTTCTCATTTGCAGGCTTGATTGTATAATCTTTTTTCTGATTACTAACTTCAATAAAAATACCGGCAAATAGAAATATACCAATAACGATAACAGTGACAATTACCAATATTATATTTTTTTTATTCTTACATTTATTTTTGGATGCAGTTTTTTCATCTGCCATAAACAAGTGGCCTATTCGCATTTGTATTGCCGCCATTATATCAATTTCAAAGAAAAATAAAATGTCTATATGTTACTACTTATGTATCTAATAATGATTGCTATAAACAACATATAACTCATATTACATATTGATGATTAAATAACAAACAATAATGATTTTTTAATCAAAAAATATGCATTGAACAAACTATTTGTATTTCATTATATAGCAGTATTTATATATCTAATTATTTTATTTATTATAACTAAATGTTATTGTAATAACCCACTTCTTTAGTCGATCTAATAATTTTAAACAATGAATTAATATAGAGTTGCAAACATGGCATTTTATCATCACTCGTTATACTTTCAATTAGAACAAAGTAGTCAAGCATTTAAAGATTCTCCGCCAGGTACTATTAATGTTAGCCGACTTGTTCAAGGTAAAAGTAATTATTGGGTTGATCCAAATTCTGAATTAGCACAACATAAAAAGACGCTTTTTTTTGCAGATTTTCTAGCATTTGCATCTAAAGATTTAGATCAGATTAAAAAGCAATTTAATCAATTATTGCATGACTTATCGAATGTAACAACTTTAGATTTAAGGGAATGTGCAAAATTAACCAATGATGATCTTGAGCGCATACTTGAAAGAGCAACGAATATTGAGAAACTTACAATTCATGACTGCAAATCTTTAAGTTTAAACTTAAAGAACATAAATAAATTAAGACATTTAAAGCAACTTGACTTAAGTCATATAAAAATTAATCAAGATGAATTAGATAATATTTTAAAAATAGCAACTGACCTAGAGTCCTTAGAACTAAAACATTGTAATGATAATGACTTAACAATATCAGAAGACTTAGATGGTAAAAAGGCTGATAATCCAGGTTTTATGGTAATTGGTACTCAAAACCCTGCAAGTTTAAGCGGTAGAAGACAAGCCTCTCAAGCACTTGAGCGACGTTTAATCAAAGTTGACCTGCCACCTTATACAAAAAATGAAATGCAAATAATTTTAGATGAAAGTGGCTTTGATCAATCTGAAACAATTCAAATGGTAGAGGCTTATGAGAAAGCAAAAGAGAATAATCGAAAACTTGTGTTTCGTGATCTAATGAAATTTGCTAAAGCATTAACAGAGTCTCGTCATTTATCAGAGTATGCTACAACTACAGATAAAAAAATGAAAGAAAGAGAGACTGATTTAGATGAATTACTAGGAGACTTTATAAATAGTGGTGCACCAGAAAAAGATTTAGACCATCATGAATTTGATGCCCCTAAACTTAAACACCCATTTACTTTTATACACAATGTATCAACAACGCAAAATCAAACAAATAATATAGAAGTTGAAGTATAATTTTAATGCATTTATAACCACCTATATAACTACTGAAACATAAATAATCATCAATACATATTTATTCCTTTAAAATCAAATAAATAAATCATATTTTTCATGTGATAAATAATTAAAATTATTTAGCAAAATTTCTGCAATAATTAATAATCAAATATATAATATTTTTAATTTTTGTGTGGTTATATGTGTAAAAGGAAGAGTAAATAATGTATAACGAATTAGATAACCCTAAAGATATGAAATTTACGGCTATGACATGGAATCTAGCTAACGAGAACCCTCCAGCAGAGACAATGGATCAGTTAGAGGGGCAAATAACAAGTGACCCAGATATAATTATTTTTAGTCTTCAAGAAGCAAAAGAAACATTACTAAAATGGGAAAATGCTGGTGAGCGTATAATAAAGCGACTAAATCAGAGTAATAGTAATGTAAATGAGCAATACTCTATTATTCATAACGCTAGTTTTAGAGTAGTAACGAAACCTAGTATCTATAATATTACGAATATGGCAAGGACAGGGCTTGTTATCGCTGTAAAAAATAAATATAAAGATCAAATAAGTATTCTTGAGTTTGGTCATGAACGTTCAAGCGAATCAATCAATAAAGGTGGTCTTTATGCAAAATTACAAATTGGCAATAAAAAAATAGGTGTAATTAGTGTCCACCTTGACTCTAATAGTCCAGAAGAGCGCCAGGCTGAAATAGAGGCATTAATGGATCATTTCAAAGGTGAAAAATTTGATGATATTATTTTTTTAGGTGACTTAAATGAACGACTTGAGACAGGATTTCAAGATTTACTAGATAACAGCTCTACACGTTTAGATGATATAGAAAAAAAAGAACAACAAATAATTGCAGAACATGACCCTATTTCTAAACATGGTACTTATCTTTCTATGACTTATGATTTTCAGTTTCATCAATTAGATCGCTTTACTTATGTTGAAACAAATGCAGATGGTACCGTTAGAGCAAAACCAAAAAGAGCAGGTCAACTTGATATTGGCACACTGGATAATATTGGTACTGAAGAAAAAGCACTCAAAAAAGATAAACCTACTGTTTTTACACCAACTGATAGTACTGGCAAGCCAATTAGTGATCATAAAGCAGTATTTTGTAACATAACACTACCTGCTGTCGACTTCACTGAGAAAAAAGAACAAACTGTAGTATCTAATCCTTTTTATCAGAAGTCATCAGATGCCAAAGGTGTCACAATCGAAATGCAAATACTAGGTAATAACAGCTCTACAAGTATAGATAGACAATAAAATATTTATTTCTGTAATTTTATTTATAAATTTAATAATTTATATATTATAAAATCTCTATGAAAAATAAAAATACTTTTGACATTCACAAAAAATAATATATGATTATCATCTGAACTATAATTATAACAGTAAACAACTAAACGATGAGCAGGTATTATGGGGACTTTGTTCGGTTATTTAATGATTATTCTGTGCCAATTTTCAGCGAGTGTAAATGTCGTTGGCTCTAAACATTTAGTCTCTGATTTAAATGTCTTTTTCTTAATGGAAACACGTTTTCTAATTGCTGCGGTTATTTTATTTATCGCATGGCTTTTTGTAGGTAAGAAAAATCGACCAGAACATGTTAAATTATCAGCACTTAAACGAAGTGATTGGGTTTTATTAATTTTTCAAGCACTTTGTGCAGGTGCATTTTTTAATTTATTATTACTACTAGGTATGCGTTATACATCCGCTAATAATGCTGCCATTATAACAAGTGCTATTCCTGCAATGGTTGCTTTTTTATCTATTTTTATTTTAAAACAAATACTTACACGCTATAAGCTAATCTGTATTGTATTTGCAACCGTTGGTTTATTTGTTATCAACGGCTCTAAAATTAATATTAATGGCTCTTTAGATGGGTTTTTTGGTGATATGTTAATTGTCATTGCCATCATTCCAGAATCACTTTACTATGTCCTAAGCAAAATACGTAATATTCGCTTACCTGTATTATTACTTTCTAGTATTATTAATGCAATTAATGCTTTATTTATGCTGCCATTTGTTTTTCTTTTCCCATCGACTATTCCAACGCATATTAGTGGGTTAGATTTATCATTACTGTTATTAGTTGGCTTGGCATCTGGTTTATTTTATATTGGCTGGGCTAAAGGTTGTCAATATATTGATGGCGCAACAGCTGGTATTATGACTGCATTAATGCCAATATTTGCAATTATATTATCTGTTTTATTCTTGCATGAAGCGATTGGCTGGTTACAAATTATTGGTATGGTATTAATTTTAGCATCCATTGTATTTAGTAATATGGGTGGTTTAATTAAAAAGTTTAAACCAAAAAAATTTCGCCTATCTAAAAAAGCACAAATCTAACGTAAACGCGATAAATCGCATTTCTACAAAAACTCAATTATATTGCCAAATTAATTAAACGCTCAATTAGATTATCATAATAATTAATATTATTGATATTAAATAACCATTTTAAATACTGTTTAGCTAATAAAGAATTAATTTTTATTTCAGTCTGTTTAAACTTACTTGCCAATTGATATAATTTTTGTTGCTGCAACGCTTCTGACTCTAGTTCAATCTGTAATAAGTTTTGATAAAACATATCTGGATACTGAGACTGATTTAGTTTGACACTTTTACGAGCTTTGCGTATTACCTTGGTTATATTTGATTGCATTACTTCAACTGATTTAATAATATCTTGAAATTCATTTGGCTGTAGCTGAATATCAACATAAGCTAACCATAGTGCAAATAAGATACAATTAATATTTAAATCATATTGTTCTTGCAAGTTTATTAATGCTGACTCTATCTGCTTATTTTTATATAGCTTTAATGAAAATTGCCAAAATGGGTTATTCACTTCATCTAATATGCTAGACATAGTTAAAATCAACTTAATACATTAATGTTTAAAATCATTATCACCTTCTGCTAAAGCGCCTGCTCTTCTTGGGTCTCGTGCACCATAAAACATATCATCTTGATAGGAAACAGAGTTTGCTGAGCCCATAGCTGCATCTAATACTACCTGATGCCCCATTTTTTCTAAAATTTTAATCGTATCTGGGCTTATTCCTTGTTCAATCTGAATTTGATCAGGCCAAAGCTGGCTATGAACTCTTGGTGTATTTACAGCGCTTTGAAGATTTAAATGATGCGTAATCATATTTAAAATTACTTGTAAGGTTGTCGTAATGATTCGGCTTCCACCAGGCGAACCAGTCGCTAGAAATGGTTGATTATCTTTAGTAATTATAATTGTCGGTGTCATCGAGCTTAAAGGGCGCTTTCCTGGCTCTATACTATTTGCTTTTCCTTGAACTAGTCCAAATGAATTGGCTACGCCAACTTTAGCAGTAAAGTCATCCATCTCATTATTTAAGAAAAATCCTAAGTCCTTAACAATAATACCATTTCCATAAGAGTAATTTAAGGTATAGGTATTTGAAACCATATTACCGTCATGATCAACGACACTAAATTGTGTTGTTTGATTACTTTCATTATTAATTACTTTAACATCTGAAATCTTATTACTTGGAACATGTTTATCATAATTGATTTGCTTTCTAATGCTATCAGCATATGATTTTGATACTAAATGCTCAACTGGATTATGAACAAAATCTGGATCACCTAAATCACTATTACGATCGTTATAGGCATAACTTTCAGCTTCTGTCATTAAATGAATACTCTCTGCACTATTTAAACCAAACTTTTCTAAATCAAACCCTTCCAAAATGTTTAATAACTCAATTAAAGTAACACCACCTGAACTTGGCGGAGGCATAGAATAAATCTTATAACCTTTATAAGTACCTTTAACTGGTTCTAACTCTTCAGCATGGTATGATTTAAGGTCAGCTAGTGTAATTAAACCACCATTGGCTTTCATATCTTTAACTAAGATTTTAGCCGTTTTTCCTGTATAAAAATCATCACCATTGGTATCTCTAATACGTTTTAATGTTTCAGCTAATTGTTTTTGAACTAACCACTGCCCTGCTTTATATGGTTGGTTATTTTTATTTAGAAAAATCTTTCGTGTTTCTGGATGTCCAAATAGCCAGTCTTTTGCATCACTTAATGATTCTGCCATTGGATAAGAAACTTCAAAACCATTCTCTGCCAAATCAATTGCCGGTTGAATGACCTCTTTTAATGATAACTTACCGTATTTTTTCTCAGCTAATATTAAGCCTTTAACTGTACCAGGCACACCACTTGCTTTATAAGTTCCAGAGATTAAGTCTTCATCAACATTACCATTTTTATCTAAAAACATATCTTTTGTAGCTGCCATTGGCGCTTTTTCACGGTAGTTAATCGCAATGGCTTTTTTCTTATCATTTAACCAAATTAACATAAAGCCACCACCACCAAGATTACCTGCTTTTGGCATTGTAACAGCTAATGCAAAACCAACTGCTACTGCAGCATCAACGGCATTTCCACCTTTATTGAGAATCTTTGCTCCAACATCAGTTGCTATAGATTCTTGAGTTGCAACCATACCATAATTACTTTCAATTGGATGAAATCGCTCTGGTGACTCTTGAACCGGTTGCCAATAAGCTGCTAATACTGAAATAGGTAGATTTAAGATTATTACAACAATAAATAGTTTGACTAGTTTTGATTTCCAAATCATTGACTAAAATCCTTTAAATTGATCCGTTAATGCTTACTAATTTACTACGCTTATTACACATAGCAACTACAAATTAAGAAAATATCCACAATACTGGTATTTCAAAGTAATTTACAGTACCATTTAGATCATCAATAAATACATTATAGATATAATCATAAATAACACTGGTGTTTTAAAATGACAGAAGATAATAAAAACCACAATGGAGCTGATAACAGTAGTGAAAATGGCAAAGAAAATACTACCGATACATTGCTAGAATTTCCTTGCCGTTTCCCAATCAAAATTCTCTGCAATCCTAATAAAGGTATAGAAGAATTTGTTATGAAAACATTACATGATCATGTAGAAGATAATAAGTCGATAGATTTATCAGTTAAAGAAAGTAAAAATGGCAAATATATTTCTATTACTGCTATTTTTACTGCTACAAGCAAAGATCAACTAGATACACTTTATACCCTTTTCTCTAAAAAAGATGATGTACATATGGTTTTATAATGAATCAGCTAACTAAAACAATACAAGTTCAATCATTAGGCTTAAAGCCTTATGAAACAGTATTACATGACATGCAATCATTTACGCGTAATCGCGATGATAAGACACCAGATCAGTTATGGCTAGTTGAACATGAAAAAGTATTTACTCAAGGCCGTCATGGCAAAGGTAAACATATTTTATCAACTGGCGATATTCCAATTGTACAAACTGACCGTGGTGGACAAGTTACTTATCATGGACCTGGACAGGCCGTTGTTTATTTTTTAATTGATTTAAAACGCACCAAAATTGGCATCAAAAACCTAGTCTGTCTAATTGAAAAATCAGCCATTGAGATGTTAAAGCAATTTGGTATTGAAAGTCATTTACAGGAAAATGCACCGGGGGTTTATGTCAATGACCAAAAAGTATGTTCTCTTGGTTTACGTGTTAAGCAAGGGCGAACCTATCATGGCTTAAGCATTAATGTTGATATGGATTTATCCCCCTTTAAATTGATCAACCCTTGTGGGTATAAAAATCTTCAAATGGCAGAAATTAAACAGTTTAAAGCTGATATTACATTAAATGAAGTTTATAACGTTTATACAAAAATATTTAGTGAAAAATTTAATGAGGCAGTCAAAGCTAAAGTTGCAAATGTGGGAGTTGATGCATGTCTATCATAAAAACAACCGTTGAAGAAAAAAATAAATACGCGAAAGATAAACTCTCTCGTATCCCTGTAAAAATCCAAGCTAAAAAACCAACCCTTCGTAAACCAGATTGGTTAAAAATTCAATTACCAAAAGCAAGTTCTGGTGGCGTCTCAGGTGTTAAAGATATTCTACGCGAAGGTCGATTGGCTTCTGTTTGTGAAGAAGCATCTTGCCCTAATTTACATGAATGCTTTAATAAGGGTACTGCAAGCTTTATGATTATGGGTTATAAATGTACACGTCGTTGTAGCTTTTGTGATGTTGCTCATGGACGCCCTGATGCCTTAGATCAGCAAGAACCTGAAAATTTAGCCGATGCAATTTCAAAAATGAACTTACGTTATGTTGTTGTTACATCGGTTGATCGTGATGATTTACGTGATGGTGGTTCAGAACACTTTGCTAAATGTATTCAAGCAATTAGAGAAAAAACACCCAATGTTAAAGTTGAAATTCTAACACCTGACTTTAGAGGTCGCATGGATGTAGCCTTAGAAAACTTATCTAAAATGCCACCTGATGTATTTAACCATAACTTAGAAACTGTGCCTCGTCTTTACAAAGCAGCTCGCCCTGGCTCTGACTATCAATGGTCACTTGATTTACTTAAACGCTTTAAAGACCTTTTCCCAGAAATTCCAACTAAATCAGGCTTAATGGTTGGTTTAGGTGAAACTGATGAAGAAATCATTGAAGTAATGAAAGATATGCGTAAACATAATATTGATATGCTTACTATTGGCCAATACTTACAACCAAGTATTTATCATATAGCAGTTGAACGCTATGTCTCACCTGAAATATTTAGAGAATATGCATCAATTGCAAAAGAGCTAGGTTTTAAACATGTTGCCAGTGGACCTATGGTGAGATCTTCTTATCATGCTGATATTCAATTTGAAGGTGATATGATTGCTTAATCAACCATACGGATTAACATAAAAACTAGAGTTACTACCCTCTTTAGTCACCCATGGGCATGCCGTATCATTCGATTCAGTTTGCTTACAAGAAAAAATTAAATTCTCATCCTGCCTTGTAAAACCAATTGAACTTGGACAGCTAACAATACCTTGTAATACCTTACATTCTTTTGTTGTTTTAGAAAATGAAATAATATATTTTTTAGTATAATCAAGCGTAACACGCCCTGTAACTTCTTCTGTAGGAACTACTTTACCATAACCATCCATAACCTTTATATCACCTAACTTTAAGCTAACTGGTATAAATTGATCTTCAGCGCCTGGTTTAATATTAATCTCTGCATACAAATCCATATCACCATTGCCTTTAGATTTTGTATCTAAGCAATTATTTCCATCACAGGTTGCTTTTGTTAAAGCTAGTACATTACTTTCACCACTAATGGTTGTATACCAACTACTATCTTTAGTATGTCGCCATTTAATCGTAATTTTTTGAGTTTGACCATTAACATCGACTGTGCCATCAAGATCTAATTTTTTTGTACCGTTATAACAATTTGTAGCAAATTTATTTTTATCTTCAAACTTGAATGTTTTATCTGAATTAGCTGCAATTGTCATTGGTAAATCATCAACATCATAAAGACATTTTTCATAAGACTTTGAAATGGTTATTGAATATGGCATATGATTGGAAATTTTAAATTTATAATCTGCAGAAGCATAGAGCACACTGATATTACATAAACCTAAGGTTAAAATACTTATAACTAATTTCATTGCACAACACCCACTTATAAAAATTATAATAAGTCTACTATATAAAAAGAACGCAATGAAATCAATTACAAAATAATCATATATAAATTAACAATATTGCTTTTATTAAATATTTCAATAAAGCTTATTTTCAATAGTTCATTTGAACTATAGCATCTTAATCATTGTAGTTGAATATTTTTATCACCAAGAATGAATACCAACATGCTGAAGATTATTTTCTTGAGATAATATTGTCCATGGACAACTAGTATCGTTTTTATCCTTTTGTTCACAAAAAAACAAGATAACACCACCACTTTTTATTTCTGGAGGTGTTTTTTTAGGACAATGAGTTGTACCACCATCCATATAACATTTTTTAAATCCAATACTACTTGGGCACTGAATAATACCTTGGTTAATAATGCACTGCAGTTGAGATTTTGAAAAAGAAATAATATATTTTTTAGTATTATCTAATATCATTTCACCCCTAAATGGATCTTTAGCTATAATATCTCCGTAACCATCAGTAATTACTACTGTCCCTAATTGAAGACTATTTAACTTTATTTCACTAGCACCACCAGGAGCTATTCCAACGTTTAAATTATTATAAAATTGATTGCCGCTGCCATCTCTATAAGTACGATTTAGACAGTTATGTCCACTACAAGTAGCAGTATTTAATGCTAAATATTGGCCAGGATTAGAGGAGAATTTAGTTCCCCAGTTACTCTGACCTCCACTTCTTTTCCATTCAACATCAATAGAAGTACTCTGACCACCGGCATACATCGTTACTTTAAATCTCAACCATTTATCTTGATCATTACACCCTGAACCAGGCAAAAAAGTAACTTTATTACTATCTTTAATATCAAAACTTCTGCTTTGGTGTTCAGGAATCGTTAAAGACAAACTTTTAACTTCATGTACACACCCATCATCTATTTTAGATATTGTAATTTGATGGTTTGTACTATTGTGTATATTAATATTATGCCATGCAGATGCATAATTATTTGAAAATAACAAACTCAATATTAAAAATGTAAATACAGATTTTAAATTCATATATAAGCAACCTCTTGACAAAATGAAGTTTATTATAATCATCAGATCAATAATTAAACATTAGGAAAAAGGAAATAAAATTTATTAACCAAAAGTTAAAGATAGAACAAGTTATTATTTATAAAAGATAAATATTGATTTATTTTTTTACCCGAGCAAACAATTGGTTATTTATTCTTCTTTAAAAATAATTCATTGGCAATCCACAATGGACCAATCAATAAAAATTGCAAGTCTTGAAAAAATGAAGGCTTTTTACCCTCAAGTTTATGACCAATAAATTGCAAAATCCAACTAACGACAAAAATAATAATACAAATACCAAGTCGGTTAGTCATCAAAGATATAATTAATAGCATAACTATTGAGGCAATAAACATAATAACGCCTAAGGGAATCGACAAGCGTAGATAATAAATTACACCAAAAAGTACAACTACGGCAGATAAAAACGGTGTAATCGCCCAAAGAATGCCTAAAATTGAAAACATAATTAACGGCACACAAATATAATGAATCCGTTTATTAATTTTATTTTGATGACTTTGTGCATAAAGCGCTAACCACTCTTCTAATGAACGCATCACTCACCTTTTTATTAAAATCTATATAAATCATCTGATTATACTTTAGCATAAAAAATTCTAATCAACCATTTAGATTTTTTAAATCTGCAATTCTTAATATCATGCTAGATCGTTTGCGTAATAGCGCTTGACTTTGATATGATATCAACACAAATATTAATGCACTTATTTGTGCGGTTTTGAATAAACATTTAGAAGGAATTGATTCACTATGAATGGCTCAAAAATTATCTATACACATACTGATGAAGCACCAGCATTAGCAACTTACTCTCTACTTCCTATTGTTAAAGCTTTTACTAAAGAAGCTGATATTAATATTGAAACAAGAGATATTTCACTTGCTGCTAGAATCTTAGCACATTTCCCAGAATATTTAGCAGAAAACCAAAGACAGTCAGATGACTTAGCTGAACTTGGGCAATTAGCAAAAACACCAGAGGCGAATATTATTAAATTACCTAATATTAGTGCCTCAATCCCGCAACTAACTCAAGCAATTAAAGAGCTACAAAGCCAAGGCTATGCTGTGCCTAATTATCCAATCGATGCAAAAACAGATCAAGAAAAAGAGATTAAAGCACGTTATAGCAAAGTATTAGGTAGTGCAGTAAATCCTGTGCTACGAGAAGGTAATTCTGATCGTAGAGTAGCTGATGCAGTTAAACAATATGCCAAAGCACACCCCCATTCAATGGGTCAATGGTCTCCTGATTCAAAATCTCATGTAGCCCATATGACTGAAGGTGATTTTTATGGTAGTGAGCAATCTGTTATGGTTGAGCGTGCTTGTAGTGTTAGCATTGTACTTGAAACACAATCAAATAATACAATTACATTAAAAGACAATATTACACTAACTGATAGTGAAGTGATTGATTCTTCTGTCATGAGTAAAAAAGCATTGGTTAACTTTTTTGAAACCCAAGTTAAAGATGCAAAAGAAAAAGAAGTATTATTATCATTACACTTAAAAGCAACGATGATGAAAGTCTCTGACCCTATTATGTTTGGGCATTGTGTTAAAACATGCTTTAAAGAAATATTTGATAAATATGCTGATACCTTTAATCAATTAGGCATTAATCCAAATAATGGCTTAGGTGATATTTATACTAAAATTAAAACCTTACCTAATGGTCAATGCGAAGCGATTGAAGCTGATATTCAAAAAACTTATGAACATCATCCAGCATTTGCTATGGTTAATTCAGATAAAGGCATTACTAATTTTCACGTGCCAAGCGATGTAATTATTGATGCATCAATGCCTGCTGCTATTCGCTCATCTGGCCAAATGTGGGGACCTGATGGTCAACTACACGATATGAAAGCAATTATTCCAGATCGTTCATATGCATTGATTTATCAAGAAGTCATTGATTTTTGTAAAACACATGGTGCATTCGATGTAACCACTATGGGTAATGTTTCAAATGTTGGGCTTATGGCACAAAAAGCTGAAGAATACGGCTCACACGATAAAACATTTGAAATCGTTGAAGCAGGTACAATCAAAGTCATTGATGATCAAAATCAAACACTGATGTCACATCATGTTGATGAAGGTGATATTTTCCGTATGTGTCAAACAAAAGATATTGCAATTAAAGATTGGGTTAAATTAGCAATTACTCGTGCTAAAGCAACTGGTAATCCAGCTGTATTTTGGTTAGATGAAAATAGAGCACATGATGCAAACTTAATTAAAAAAGTAAATACTTACCTTAATGATCATGATACAACTAGTTTAGAAATTAAAATTCTTGCACCTGTAAATGCAATGCATTATACACTTGAGCGTGTTAAAAATGGCCAAGATACAATTTCAGTTACTGGTAATGTACTACGTGACTATTTAACTGATTTATTCCCAATTTTAGAATTAGGCACATCAGCAAAAATGCTATCTATTGTACCACTTTTAGCTGGTGGTGGCTTATTTGAAACCGGCGCAGGTGGTTCTGCACCTAAACATGTTCAACAATTATTAAATGAAGATTATCTACGTTGGGATTCTTTAGGTGAGTTTCTAGCCATTGCTGTTTCATTAGAAGATTTAGCATCAAAAACGAATAATCAAGATGCTAAGGTTTTAGCAGAAGCTTTAAACCAAGCAAATGCAAAAATACTAAATAATAATAAATCACCTCAGCGTAAGCTCGGCACAATAGATAACCGTGGCTCTCATTTTTATCTTGCACTTTACTGGGCTGAAGCACTGGCTAATCAAGATCAATCCATTAAATTAAAAACTGTATTTAGCCCTGTTTATGAAAAGCTATCTGCTATGGAAGATCAAATTATTACAGAACTAAATGCAGTTCAAGGACACTCAGTTGATATTGGTGGTTACTACCACCCTAACCCATCTAAAACTGAAATCATTATGCGCCCAAGCCAAACTTTTAATGAAATCGTTGATGGGATTTAATCATGAAAAAATTAGTTGTTATTACAGGCGCCTCTTCTGGATTTGGTGCAAGTATTGCAAAGCAATTACACAAATTAGGTCACCCTTTATTACTAATTGCCAGGCGTATTGAAAAATTAGAGGCGCTTAAACTTGAAAACTCAATCTGTGCACAAGTTGATATTACCAATAGAGAAGCATTTGAAAGTGCAATAAGAGATGCTGAAGCAATCTATGGTAAAACTGACTGCTTAATTAATAATGCAGGCGTTATGTTACTTGGCGGTATCGACACACAAAATAACAATGAGTTTCAACAAATGTTTGATGTTAACGTTAATGCCTTACTTAATGGTATGCAAGTTGTCTTATCTGATATGAAAGCACGCAATGAAGGCACGATTATTAATATTAGTTCAATTGCTGGTCGAAAAACATTTCCATCTCATGCAGCTTATTGCGGTACAAAGTTTGCCGTTCATGCAATTAGTGAAAATGTCAGAGAAGAAGTTGCAAAAGATAATGTCCGTGTTATTACCATTGCACCGGGCGCAGCTGAAACTGAGTTATTAAGTCATACAACCTCTGATGAAATTAAAGAAGGTTATAATCAATGGAAAGAAGAGATGGGTGGTGTATTATCTGCTGAAGATGTGGCTAATGCCGTTGTCTATGCTTACCAACAACCTCAAAATGTCTGTGTCAGAGAAATTGTCATTGCTGCAACAAAACAACAGCAATAGAAGTGATTCAAGCGCTTCACACTATTGACCTAATTTTACCCTTAAGCGTATGATATCAGTAACTCATTAAATAGGTTTCACAAATATGAAAAAATTAATTCTATTATCATCAACATTTATTATTTTATGCGCATCAAATACGCTATATGCTTCAGCTAATTCTACCAAAGAAGTTGAAACAGTATGGACACCTACATTTTATGCCATTCAACCAAGAGTTGATGTTAAAAATCCTGTATCAATGAATTTTTGTTTAACGCATACACCGAATACACTGCAAACTACAATTTCACAAATCAAACAAGGTGTTAAAGCTGAAAATGGTGTTTATATTAAATATCTTTCTTATTCAACTACACATAAACATGGTTTAGGGTTTAATACCGTTAATGCCGAAGTTTGGACAGTTGATGCTAAAGGTAATAAAACCTGGAGCTCTCCTATGTGGGAGTACCAACAAAATTTATCAGATAATGGTGTCACTAATGTTGTCTGGGCAACGAATGAATGTAAAGGTAAATTTATTGGCGTACCTAATGTAATTAAATAATCTAAAGCGGTTTCATGGATGAACAAAGAACATTACCCTAAAAAAATCTTACAATCGACTATCTATGGTGGCATTACTGGTATTATCATTGGCGTTATTGGTGCCTTATTCCAGTTATGTATTCATTGGATTTCTCAAGGGCAGCAAGCTGCTTTTGCTGCATTAAAAGATTACTGGTTTTTAAAATCTCTAGTTGCTGTAATCTTAACAACAAGCTTATTAAGTTTATCACTTCTTATTGTTAGACACATTGTACCAGAAGCTTCTGGCAGTGGTGTCCAAGAAATTGAAGGTGTTTTAGAAAATAAGCGACAAATGCGTTGGTGGCGTGTATTACCAGCTAAATTTTTTGGTGGTATTTTATCGTTATCGAGTGGCTTAGTATTAGGTCGAGAAGGCCCTACCATTCAAATCGGTGGTGCGATTGGTCATTTAGTTAGACGTTTATTTAAACTTGATAAAGAATATGCTCATATTCTAATTGCAGCTGGCGCTGGTGCTGGTCTTGCCACTGCATTTAATACACCCTTAGCTGGTATATTATTTGTCATAGAAGAAATGCGCCATCAGTTTAAATATAGCTTTCAATCATTACAAACCGTTATTATTACCTGTGTAGTAGCTGACATTTTCTTACAAATTATCCTTCAGATGGGTGGCTATAATATTCGTCAAATGATGGATATTGATATGACAGCCTATCAGTCATTGCCTTTATCTAGTCTTTGGTTATTTATTATTTTTGGCGTTATTTTTGGTGCATTTGGTACTATCTTTAATAAATATTTAGTTTACTCATTAAACTTCTTTGCTAAACGCGATGGTTTTAATTTCTGGAAATGGATTATTTTAATCGGTGTTGCAACTGGGTTATTTTTAGTATTCTTTCCTGAAGTGATTGGAGGTGGTTATAATGTCATGCCAAAAGCTTTACACGGAAACTTTACATTAACCATATTAATTGTTTTATTTGTATTACGTTTTGCAACGACTTTAATCAGCTATGGTACCGGTGTCCCCGGCGGTATTTTTGCACCTATGCTGGCACTAGGGACTATTTTTGGCATGTTTTTTGGATTAATTGCGCATTATTTCTTCCCTGAACTTATTGTTCACCCCCAAGTCTTTGCTGTAGCTGGTATGAGTGCATTATTTACCGCAACAGTGAGCGCGCCTTTAACTGGTATTGTACTTGTTGTTGAAATGACAATGAACTATGCATTAATTTTACCACTTATTTTGACTTGTTTTAGCGCAACAATTACAGCAATTTTTATGGGTGGCAGTCCAATTTATAGTACATTATTAACACGAACATTAATCTTAGCCAAACGTAAAAAGCTTTATTTGAATTATAAGAAAAACTCTAATTTTATTGATAAGCCATCACAGTAGTTACTTTCTGTAAATTTCTTTGATTCACCATCGTAAAATATGAAATGCTATACACAATAATAAATGCTAATAATGCATATGCATTACTTGAGAACTCACCAGCTTCAACCATATAACTAAATGGTATACTAACGGCTAAATATAGAAAGATTGACCAAGATGAGCCTATTGCATTAATAATTTTAGATACGCTACCTTTATAGTAACTAACTGCATACACAGCAAATAATATTAAATGTACAGCCAATGCAAGTACAATTGCTTTAACTGTTGCCTGTATCATTAAATAGGAAACAACTAAAAATATTACATAGCTTAAGCTAATACCAAATGGTACTTTAAATGCACGTTTTCTATCTGGTTCTGATTTCCTTAGTTTTACAAGTGCTACTGGAATTGCAATACAAGAAATTAATTGAAATACAGTCACCATAATCATAATATTCTGCCAGTTCTTAGAGAAGAAGACCATAACTACACCAATAATGAAAACCGCAATTAAAGATCGCCTGGATAAATTATATTTTTCTATAATATGATTAAAAAATGATGGTAGTTGCTTATCCTGTGACATACCTGTAATCATTCTAGCACTAGAACCCATATACAAAGCACCTGTCCCAGATGGACTAATCGCAGCATCAGCATATAAAATCCAAATAATACCAATATTAATACCAACTAAACCTAAGAGCTGAGCCAATGGTGATGAGAAAATTTGTAGATTCTGCCAGCCATTGGCAACCAACTCTTGAGGCATTGCACCAATAAATGCAAATTGAAGAATCAGATAAATGATTAAACAAACTAATACACAGCCTATTAATGCTAATGGAATATTTCGTTTAGGATTTTTTAACTCCGAACCGAAAATAGCAATCATACCAAAGCCATAGAATGAATAAAATATACCTGCTGTTACAACCGTTGTAAATGCAGCACCAATCATTTGACTATAAGAATGATGAAAACCTGACAGTGAGAAGTTGGATAAATGAAACTCTCCATTGTAACCAGTATAAATAATTAAAATTAAACCAACTGCGAAAGGAACAATAAGCTTAATGAAAGTGATAAAGTTATTGACTTTAGATAATAGTTTTAACCCCCAAAAGTTAACTAAACCATAAATAATAATCATGAATACAACTGCAATAGAACCACTAATAGATAAGTCTCCCCCAACCATTAAAGATGGATATACACCACTTAGGTATTGAATTGTCGCTGCTGCTTCTGATGGAATAACTAGAATCAGTCCCATTAAGTTTGAAATGGCTACCACAAATCCATAGTCACTGTTTTTATGGGAAATAGTTAATATCCTTGCAAAAAATGCCCGCTCCTTATACATTGTTGCCATTTCAGCTAATAATAAGGCCAATGTTAATGCAACAAAAGCACCTATAATCCAAGATAAAAATGCCATTGAACCAACTTCTCTTGCAGCATTATAAGATGCAAATAACCAACCACTACCAATAATACAGCCTACCCCGATTGCAATTGCTGAGAACAATGCTGGAGCTTTCACTTTGTCAGAACTTATCGCCATGCAACACCCTTTTTGATAATTTTACTTCATAAAAAATTATAAAAATTAATAACTTAAATACATTAGAATATCTATAAAAATATAAACATAATTTATACGTACAATTCATACCATATACAAAAAATGGCTAATAGACAACATATATTATTTATAAAATTGTATATAATTAAATTTTTCAATTTAGTTCTTAAATTTATAATATATTGTATTTAGTACTATTTTTATTATTGATCAGTCATAGATGTTGGCAATAGGAGATTTTGATATTACAATGGAATTACTGTAAAAAAAGATGATGATAAATATAAAGATCGTATCTAATTATATTTTAGTTTTATGAAGGCAAAACAGCTAGAGTTGTACCATCTTCACTTATAGAAATTTGTTCTCCACTAGCTCCATTAATTGTATTTCCTTGTTGCTTCCAGCTAGTATTATCAAAAACAAAACTTTTAGCTGAACCATTTGAACTTATTGCAAGTTCAGAGCCATTGCCACTGAGTGATACAGACATTCCAAAATAGGCTCTACTATTTTCACCAGTAAAAACACCTATTTGATCCCAATTCGCACCATTCCATCCATAGACACGAACTTGGCCACTATCTTTTCCATTGGAATCATTTAAAGGTGCTCCAATAGCTAATCTCTTACCATCTGCACTTAATGAAACTGAGCTACCACTCTGGTCAAGAGGTGCTTTACCATCAATATCCATACCTAATTGATTCCAATTTGTACCACTCCACTCATAGACACGAACTTGACCACTATTTATTCCATTGTCACTATTTTTAGGAGCTCCAATAGCTAGTCTCTTACCATCTGCACTTAATGAAACTGAATAACCGCTCTTATCAAGCGCTGCTTCACCATCAATATTCGTACCTAATTGATTCCAATTTGTACCGCTCCATTCATAGACGCTAACTTTACCACTATCTTTTCCATTGTCATTATTTCCAGGTGAACCAATCGCAACTCTCATGCCATCTGCGCTTAAAGAAACTGAGTAACCACTCTGATCACCACTTGCTGGATGATTTTGTGGCATATTGTTACCAACTTGAATCCATGAACTTGATCCACCATCATATTCATAGACACGAACTTGACCGCTAGAATTTCCATTGTCATCATTTCTAGGTGAACCAATTGCCACTCTCATTCCATCTGCACTTAATGAAACTGAACGACCATTTTCATCATATGCAGCTTCTCCAGGAATGGCCGAACCTAGTAGTCTCCATGAAGTATCATCACCAGTATATTGATAAACATACACTTCATTAGCACTAATCGCACCAACAGCTAGAATCATACCATCAGAATTTATTGAAATAGAGTTACCATGTCGGCCAATTGATTTATCAATTGCAATTACACTCCCATGAGTAGTCCATAAATTAGTTTCTTGATTAAACTGATATACACATGCTTGCTCTTTATTTACATCACAATTTTGAACACCATTTGCTATCAAACCAGCAGGCAATGAAGCCACTAGAGAGATAAATAAAGCTATTTTTTTCATTATTTTCACCTATATTGTTGTTAAATATTTTTATAATTATTTAGATATTTAAGTGATAGAGTATACATAAAACTAAAAACAATAAAAGTAATATTTTATATTTTTTTTATATTTTAGCTTATTTTTTATATATATTTTTAATGAAAAATATCTCACATACCCTATTTTTGGGTGACTTTAAATATTTCGGACAAATTGACCAAGTGATCTAACAATCTTTTGATTTACCTTCTAAAAAATAAGATTATTTTATATGTTGTTTTAAGTAATCATTCTTATAAATTTCATAAAGTACATGTTTTGATAGTGGATTTTTCGTATCGATTTTAGGATGATTAAAATCATTTTTATAATCATAGGTCATGCCAATTTTTTCCATTACTCTACGTGAATTTAAATTATCTTTCACAGTAAAAGAAACAATTTTTTCTAAGCCTATTTTATTAAAACCAAATTCTAACATAGCATAAGCTGCTTCAGGCGCATAACCATTACCCCAACACTGAGAACCTAACCGCCAGCCTATTTCTACTGCTGGCGTAAAATGGGCTTGAAAACCTACTGTTAATAAGCCAACAAAGCCAATCATTTCATTTGTCTGCTTTAAAATAACAGGATATAAGCTAAAACCATGATCATTATGATGCTGTTCTAGTCGACCTATTAGCCAAGCAGTTGTATCTCTATTACCAATAGATGGGAAATACTTCATAACTTTTAGATCTTCATTAACCTTCGTCATTGGTGATATATCATCAATTTGCCAAGTTCTTAAGATTAAACGTTGAGTTTCTACAATTATCATTTTGATTTATTTCTTTATTTACTATTAACATGATCATAGTAACATAAATAAAAAACACTATTCAAAACGACTATATAATGCTTCATACTCAACATCATGTTCAACATTAATAAATCGACTATAAAATAATGACTTTGGATCATCATGCGCTTGCTGTTGGCTTAAAAAGTTATTTAAATGCTCAACCGTAAACTTGAACTTAAAATCAGTAATATCTTCTTTAATATCTAATACTGATTGAAAAACTTTTTTTATCTCTTCGTTTGTATAAACTGTATTAAGTGTTTCAATTAATGTTGATGCTGAACGTGTGGTGGCTTTTAATGAATTTGTTCTTCTATCTAGTAAACTAAAATAGACAAAATTATAAGCTAGTTGTTTTAGTTGAGGTATCTCTAATTTTCCTAAATCAGCACAAAATGAAAATAAAATTTTAGCCTTGGTATTTTCATATGGATGTACACCAAAATAAGATAACCATGTTGCTTTACGTTCATAATTTTTGAAGAAGTGATAAGCAAACTTTCTAAATTCATAAATTAAATCTGTTTTAACAAAATCATGATTAATCAGATAATCATTTGTTGAAAAATAACCTTCATAGTATAAATGCTCTTTTCGTTTTAAAAGCCCTTCAAAATCCCTTGCTTCAAGACTTGTTTTCATTTGAACTGTTTGTAATTGATAGTATTTTTGAATGTTTTTATAACCTTGCTCTGCTTCAATTGTACATAATTTTGGCGTTTGTATATTAGCTAACCAAGGCGCTACATTGTTTAATATAAAACGTGCAAGCCATCCTGGCGTATATAAATGTTTAGCTTCTGAATGTAATGCTTTATGTACTGGGTCACTTTCTTGCTCACTAAATGCAAAAACTAGTCTTTGTTCTCTGTGGTGTTGTTCTATTTCTTCGTCAATTAATGAACTTTCCTCATCCAATGATTCAACATCTGATAATATTTTTGTTTCTGCTTCTGTTGGAATATTTTCATAATAACCGCCATCAATATACTCTATGCCATTAATAACCATTGGTCTTAAAACAACTGGTAATGACCCTGATGCTCTTGCGGCATCTGCAATACTTACATCTGGTGTTAGTAGAGCATTAAAGTATTGAACCTTTCCTGTTAGTCTTTCAACAGCAGTTAATGTTAAATCTTTAAATCTACTTTTATCAAACTGTCGTAATATTGCCAAATCATTAAATGTTAAGTCATCATCTTGATCAATTTTTTGTGATATTTTTTTTAATGACATGAATTTATCTGGTTGTGATTGTGCTAAATGATCAAATGGATGTTCTTTAAAATACATTTTGACATTAGTACGAATGTTAACTTGTAAAAAGTTATGCATTGGTACGCCATTTCTTTCAATACCATACCAACTGGTTTTACTACCTAATAAATGCTCAAAATTTTGCCCCATTGTAACTGTTTGCAGGCGATGAGGACTCATTCCAGTAGCCATTAGTGCTGCAGTCATGCCTCCAATAGAAGATCCAGTTATAGATTTTACTTTTTTATACATACCAGCATCTTCTAATGCTCTAAATGCACCAACATAAACACCACCTCTAACTCCACCACCACTTAATATTAATCTTGTTATACTTTGCCTAGCTGTTGCATCAATTAACCCTTGATACCCAGACTGCCTAACATAATTTGCTGTTTGATATGAACTTGCATAGAATAAACTACTAAACCATCCACCCATATGTGTATCCTCCCTAATTACAGCACAAATAAAATTTTTAGTTTATTATTTCATCATAGCTAATTTCATAGATATTAATATAACAATATTGTAACCAAATATGATAATTTAAATATCTGATTAATATGATAATTTTAACTCTAAAAGAAGAAATAGTATTACAACAGTAATAAGTTTGATTATGAAATTATTTTAAGAAGTCTAAGAAAAAAGTTATTTATTTAGAAGCATTTTCTGAAGGGTTAAAGTATTTAAATAACTCACCTTCAGGTTTAAGAATAAGCGTATTATCTTTATTAGCAAAAATACTATCATAAGTCTGCATGCTTTTTAAAAATTCAAAAAGGGATTGATTTTTTGAATAACTCTTAGCATAAATCGACAATGCCTCAGCTTCACCTTGAGCTCTGATTTGTTTAGCTTGCGATTGAGCCTTAGCTAAGATTACTGTAACAGAAGCATCAGCATTCGCTCTAACTTCTTCTGCTCTAGCATTACCCTCTGCTCTAATACCTGCTGCTGCTTTTTCACGCTCAGAACTCATTCTTTGATAAATTGACTCTGTCACTGTTTCAGGTAGATCAATTTGCTTAATTCTAACATCTTTAATTGCAATACCTAAATTTTGTGCCTTATCCGAGACAACTTTATCTAGGTCAGCCATTAAATTAGAACCACGATTATTCACTAATTCTTGAATGGTTCTTGTACCAAATTCATCTCTCATTGCTGATGATGTATACTGAATTAATAAATTTTCTGCTGTTGATACACTGCCATAAGTTGAGCGGTAGAACTTATCTAAATCAGTAATCTGCCAAATTACATAAGCATCTACCATGATATCTTTCTGCTCTTTAGAAACAATACGTGATGAATCAACTTGTAAGGTACGATAACGCATATCATACTCTTTTACATCTTCAATAAATGGTAGCTTAAAGTGCAATCCTGGCGTAAATGATTTTGTTTGACCATTATCTAATTTTTCAATTTGACCTAGTTTTAAAATAATTGCTCGATGAGATTCAGTTACTGTAAAAATTGATGCATACAGTAAAATCAAGACAATAATTAATAAACACAAAAATCCAAATGCTTTATTCATTAGTAATTGCCTCCATTACCTGAAGAAGATTTATTCGCTTCTGTCCATCTTACCCACATTTGTTGATTCATTGGTGTTGATGATGTTGAAGCTGTTTTAGCTGTACTTGTGTCGCTAGATGCAGCATGAGTCATAGGAGGACGTGTATAGTTACCTGAACGCTTAATACCTGTAACATCTGGCATAAACAAATTATTATTACCCGAACCATCAACAACATATAAACGATTATTACTTAATACATTTTGCATGGTTGTTAAATAGATTTGTTTTTCAATAATCTGAGGTGCTTTAACATACTCTGGTAAAATCGCATTATACTGCGCTACATCTGCCTGAGATTGTAAAATGAGTTTTTCTTTATAAGCTTTGGCTGTATCTAAAATACGTGCTGATTGACCATTAGCTTGCGGTATCACTTTATTAGCATAACTTTGTGCTTTGTTAATGGAGCGATTACGGTCTTCACGTGCTTTAATTACATCATCAAATGCAGCTTTAACTGGATCAGGCGCTGTTGCCTTCTGCATATTCACAGAAACAATTGCGATACCTGTTTTATAATCTTTAAGTAAGCGTTCTAATTCTGTTTGAACTTCTTTAGTAATTTGCAGACGATCAATACTAATAATACTATCTAAAGTACTCTGACCAATCACTTGACGCACAGCCGCATCTAATGATTGATTTAACATTTGTTGAGGATTAACCACATTAAATAAATAATCTTTCAAATCAGAAATTCGATAGTTAACTGTAAATGCGACTGACGCAATATTTTCTTCTGAAGTAAGCATTTCTCTGGATAGTGAAACTGTTTTTACTTGATCAACACTTTGTTCATAAACTGTCTCAATAAAACGAGGATACCAATGAAAGCCTGGCCCAACCGTTTGAACATAGCGACCAAAGCGTAGAACTGCAGCTTGCTCGCCTTCTTTGACAATAAAAATACCTGATATTCCCCAAATCACGGCAATTAATAGAATAACTAACAAAATCATCGAACCTACACTCTTTGCATTACCTGGAGGTTTTATGCGTGTAGGACCTTTGTTAGAATTTTTATTATCTTTTTGTGGATTTGACTTCTTCCTAGAGAATAAATTCTTAATGACTTCTTCAAAATCTGGAGGTCCATCTTGATTCTGATTTAACTGAACCGTCCTGTTTTGTTTTTGCCACCACAGCTTTTTAATCATATATCACCCTTTGCTAAGCTTTAATAACAAACTTTCCTTTACTTTAATGTTGGTAAAATATATCACCTAATTCAAGTGCATTATCATCACATATTGACTTCAATTTGTAAAACCCACAACGTATATTTAACACAATATTACCATTTTCATCGCTAGATTCTGATAAAACCGCATTAATTTGATACAGTTGCGCTCTAAAACGCGCATGTTTTGCTTGGATAATAATTTTACCTGATACTTCGTCTTTACTTAAGCATAATGAAATTGATTCTTTTAATAAATCAATTCCTGCACCTGTTTGTGCAGAACACCAAACTCTCCTTGGTTGTAACTTCTCTTGATCATAATCAACATGCACTAATTTTTTAGTTTTATCTGATAGATCAATTTTATTATAAACTTCCAATACAGGAATATGATCTGCATTAATTTCCTTTAATACTTGATAAACTTGATTGATATAATCTCTGTACTGTTCATTAGAATAATCAACGACATGTAATAATAAATCTGCTTGAGCCGTTTCTTCTAAGGTAGCTCTAAAGGCATCGACTAAATCATGTGGTAAATTACGAATAAAGCCTACCGTATCAGAAAAAATGACTTCACCATAATGCGGTAAAGTTGATTTTCTTAACGTTGTATCTAATGTTGCAAATAATTGATCTTTAACAAATGCATCAGCACCCGTTAGTACATTAAATAACGTTGATTTACCCGCATTGGTATAACCTACCAATGATATCGTTGGGATATGCGATTTTTTTCTTACTGAGCGTGATAATGCACGCTGGGCTCTAACCTTATCAATCTTTTCTTCTAAGGTACGAATTCTATGACGTATCATACGTCGATCGAGCTCAATTTGCTTCTCTCCTGGTCCACCTCTTAAGCCGATACCGCCTTTTTGACGCTCTAAGTGTGTCCATGCCTTAACTAATCGTGTTGCTTGATAATTTAATTGAGCTAACTCAACTTGTAAACGCCCTTCATAGGTTTTAGCACGCATAGCAAAAATATCTAAAACAACGCCTGTACGATCAAGAATACGGCACTTTGGTAACATTTCTGTCAAATTACGTTCTTGGGCAGCTGTAATGTTATGATTAAAAATAATTAAATGAATATCGTTTGATTTAACGATGGAAGCAATTTCGTCAACTTTACCTGAACCTACAAAATATTTAGGGTCCGGCTTTGATCTTTTTGTATGGATAATTGTAATGACTTGCCAACCAGCAGCAGTCACTAACGAATTTAACTCATCTATATCTGAGTCTTGTTGATCAAAACGACCAAAAAACTGAGCATCAACCAATAGGCTGCGCTCACCTTTTTTTATTTGTTCAAAGAGTTCCAAACAACGCGCTTAAATATTATGACTCAAGCGGTTGTTTGTTTTCAATTGTCGAAATGTCATCTTGCTCAAAAGATTCACCCATAAAGTCATCACCAACTAACTCATCTTCGATTGCTTCTTGATGATTTGATTGTTGATTTTGGTGACTATGATGCTGTGTTTGTGAGTGATTCGAAAATAACAAACGCACCGGACGAGATGGAACTACAGTTGAGATTGCATGCTTATAAACCATTTGATTGACATTATTACGCAATACAATTGAAAACTGATCAAATGCTTCAATTTGACCTTGTAGTTTAATCCCATTAACCAAATAGATAGATACAGGTATTTTTTCTCTGCGAAGCGCATTTAAAAAAGGGTCTTGCAAAGATGATATTCTTGACATATTTTCAGTCCTCTATTTATTTATTGTTATAATTTATACCCATCGGGTAAACTAGATTCTACCAGGGATAAGTTCATAATGCTACTATTAAATAACTATTTTTTCACCTAAATAATTCATTACTTTAGATTTTAATTTTAACCCATCAACAAATGGATCAAATACTTGAATTGGACTTTGCCAGTGTCTCATCCAGGTTATTTGGCGCTTTGCTAATTGGCGTGTTGCTATGATAGATTTTTCAACTGCTTCTGTATAACTTAATTTCCCTTGCAAGTGCTGCCACATTTGACGATAACCAACACAACGAATCGATGGCAAAGCATCATTAAGATCTTCTCTTACAAACAACTTTTTTACCTCATCTATAAAACCAGATTCAATCATTTGATCAAATCGTTTAGCAATTAACTGATGCAAACAACTACGATTATGAGGAAAAAGACCAATTTGAGTGACATTGTATTGAGACGCTAATGCATAACTTTTGGCATCTTGCCATAATTGACTCATAGGCTTTGAAGTAATGTAGTAGACTTCTAATGCTCTAATAATACGTTGTGCATCAGTAGCTTTAATATTTTTTACTGACTTTTGATCAACCTCAGATAGTTTTTGATATAGATAGGCCAAACCATTATTTTCAGCTTCTTCTATAAGCTTTCCTCTTATCAATTCATCTGCTTTAGGTAGTTCAGTTAGCCCATGCATAAATGCATTAAAATACATCATTGTACCGCCAACTAATATGGGTATTTTTTTATTTTGATGGCATTGATCAATTATTGGTTTTGTGGCACTTAAAAAATCTGAAACAGAAAAAGTTTGATTTGGCTCAATAAGATCAATTAAATGATGGGGATAGGCTTTAAGTTCATCTGGTGTTGGTTTTGCCGTACCAATATCCATACCCTTATATATCATTGCTGAATCAACGCTGATAATCTCTGAATCAAAGTGATCATTTAAATGCATTGCCAATTGTGTTTTACCACTGGCTGTTGGCCCCATTAAAGTAATAACATTCATAAATTTATTCTAAATAATTAGTTTTCTGATTCAAGCTTTACAGAAATTACATTTTTTAAATAGTCTAAATAGGCTTGATACTGTAAAGAAAATTGCATATTTTTTGCCATTGATTCACTTTGCATTTGCATTCTGTAATAATTAGTATCAGCTTTACTAGGTTTGATAGTACTTTCAATACGATAAATATATAAAGCTTTATTCGCCTCAAGTAAGTGATATTTTGATTGAAGTAGATCATTTATAGGTGCTGACATAATAGATTTAATGACATTTTCAGGTAGCTGTGTACTTGTTCTTGCAACTAATAATTGTTTCCAATTTAAAGGAACACTAACAAGTTTGTTAACTGACTTAGCATTATTTAGTTCAGTAATAACAACTGAAGCTTTTGATTTTAACCATTTTTGTTTTTGTTTCTGAGCTAAAATAGTACGTATTTGAGTGCTAACTTCTTTTAATGGCTTTTCTTGTTGTAGTTTATATTGATTTAAACGAATAATAACAGCTTCTGTTGGTGATATATTTATTACATCACTATTGTATTTATTTTTTAATACATCATGACTAAAGGCTGCTTCTCTAACTGATTTATTTTTGGCAATACCACTACCTGTAGCTCGTGTAAAAAAGTCACTTACTTTAACCGCCACCTTTGCTTCTTTCGCTGCACTTTCTAAACTATCAGGAGATTCATAAGCTAAATTAGCCATTTTATTACCAATAGAAGAATATAAAACTTGTGCCTGTTCTTTAGATAATTGGTTTTTAATTTCTGTCTTAACTTCAGAGAGTGGCTTTACTATCGTTTTTCCATCTTTTTGCTTTGTCGTAAATTGAGATTTGTTTGCATCATAAAAAGCTTGAATTTGACCATCTGTTACTGTAATTCGCTTTTGTATATCAACTAATGTTAGCTCAATATAACTAACTTTAACTTCTGCTGGCTGAATAAATTCACTCTGATGTGCTTTATAATACTTAGAAATTTCATCATCAGTAATAGAAGTTTTTGTTGATACTTCAGCATAAGGCACTTCAGTATAGCTTACTTTACGTTTTTGAAATAATAAATTAAAAGTTGCAGTTTCTTCACTTGGAAGCACAAAGTCACTGCCTATTAAACCTACTGTAACCTGAGATGATAAAATATTATCTTCTAACATACTTCTAAGCATTGGTAATGTATAGCCACTAACGCGTAAAAATTGATCATATTTTTCTTTAGAAAATTGGCCATTTTCTTGAAAGTATGGCATCTGTGTAATTTGTTGATCAATCAGTGCTTGAGAAACTTTGACACCCATTTGTAGTGCACCTTGCTTTTGCAATTGTTGATTGATTAATTGTGATAGAGCAAGTTTCTGATACTTAGGATTATTTAAATCAGTAATACCTTCTTGAGATAAGCCTTGTCTCATTTGATTTAGTTGTTGCTGAACTTCAAAATCAGTAATATTTGTTTTACCCACTTTTGCAACTGTCTGTCCGCGTTGGTTATTGCCTTCAAAATAATAACTAATGCCCCATAAAACAAATACCACACTTATTACGCCAATAATAACGGCACTAGCCCATCCTTTAAGCTTATCATGGATTGATTGCAGCATAACAAAAGCTTCCTTAATTCTTTCTAAGTTCTTTTAATTTTTCGACATTTTAGCATAGTCATAATAAAAAAGGCATCCCGAAAACGGCATGCCTTTTGTAAGCTTTAAGCTCTTATAAAAATCAAAGAAAACGGTTTATGTCAATTAACCGCATCCTTTAATCCTTTACCAGCTTTAAATACTGGTGATTTTGACGCAGAAATCGTCATAGGCTGGCCAGTTTTAGGGTTACGCCCTTGACGAGCAGCACGCTTACGAACCTGAAATGATCCGAAACCAACAAGACTAACTTGATCACCTTTTTTAAGTGAGCTTGTAATCGATGTAATGGTTGCATCTAACACTCTTTGAGCAACTTCTTTTGTTACATCAGCTTCCTTTGAGATTGCGGTGACTAATTCACTTTTATTCACAGGTCTATCCTCTTACTTGTTAACAAACTTATTATCCCTAAAAACCTACTGAAGACCAGCTATTTTGCAGGATTATTGCTAGTTATAGCAAGGCCTTTTCAGTCAGTCAACTCTAATCTAGCTCTTTTTCTCACTATTCTTAGTTTTTTGTGTTTTTTTAGCTGATGGGCTTGATTTTTTAGATTTATTTAATAGTTTTTTGCCATTAACTAAAGCATGTGTTAATACCTCATTAACCCACTGAACTGGAATAATTTCCAAACCATCTTTAATATTATCTGGCATCTCAACTAGTTCACGTTTATTTTCTTCTGGAATTAATACCGTTTTAATTCCACCACGTAAAGCAGCTAATAGTTTTTCTTTCAAGCCACCAATCGGTAAAACTTCACCTCTCAGTGTTATTTCACCAGTCATTGCAACATCAGCCCTGACTGGTTCATCCGCTAATACTGAAACTAATGAAGTACACATTGCAATACCCGCGCTTGGTCCATCTTTGGGTGTCGCACCTTCAGGCAAATGGACATGCAAATCATATTTTTCATAAAAGTCATCTTTTAAATTAAGCTTATCAGCTAAACTTCTAACAACAGTAACAGCTGCCTGAATTGACTCTTGCATGACATCACCAAGCTTACCGGTACTAACAACTTTACCTTTACCAGGTGTGGCGACAGCTTCAATTTTTAATAACTCACCACCAACTCTAGTCCAAGCAAGCCCAGTTACTTGTCCAATCAATGGCTTCTCATCAGCAATACCATAACGGTACTTTTTAACACCCAAGTAATCTTCTAATATTTCAGATGTAATTTTTATATGTTTTAGTTTTTTATCCAATAGTAATGATTTAACTGATTTACGGCACAAAGTTGCAATATAACGTTCAAGCTCACGAACACCTGCTTCTCTTGTATAATAACGAATAACATCTGTAATGATTTTATCCGAAATCTCAATTTCACCTTTTTTAAGACCTGTTGCCTCAATCTGCTTTGGTACAAGGTAACGATTAGCAATATTCAGTTTTTCATCTTCTGTATAACCAGATAAACGAATCACTTCCATACGATCTAGTAGTGGCTCTGGAATATTTAATGAGTTAGCAGTTGCAACAAACATTACATCTGATAAATCATAATCAACTTCAAGATAATGATCATTAAACGCATGGTTTTGCTCAGGATCTAACACTTCAAGCATTGCTGACGCTGGGTCTCCTCTAAAATCCATACTCATTTTATCAATCTCATCAAGTAGAAATAATGGATTTCTTGTACCAGCTTTAGTCATTTTTTGAATAATCTGACCTGGTAATGAACCAATATAAGTCCTACGATGGCCTCTAATTTCAGCTTCATCACGCACACCACCTAACGCCATTCTAACATAATGACGTCCAGTTGCCCTTGCAATAGATTGCCCCAAAGATGTTTTACCAACACCTGGCGGTCCAACCAAACATAAAATTGGCCCTTTAAGCTTACGTTTTCTTTGTTGAACAGCTAAGTACTCTAAAATACGTTCTTTTACTTTTTCCAAACCATAATGATCAACATTTAAGACTTCTTCAGCTTTTGTTAGATCTTTTTTAACACGAGAACGTTTTGACCAAGGAACATTAATTAGCGTATCTATATAATTACGCGATACTGTAGCCTCAGATGAAGCCGGTGACATCATTCTAAGCTTTTTAAGCTCTTGCATGCCTTTTTTTTCTGCTTCTTGAGACATTTTCGCTTCTTTAATGCGACTTTCAATATCATCTAATTCATTTTGACCATCTTCCATCTCTCCTAGCTCTTTTTGAATTGCTTTCATCTGCTCGTTGAGATAGTATTCTCTTTGATTTCTCTCCATCTGTTGTTTCACACGCTTCATAATCGTGCGCTCAACTTGGAGAATATCCATTTCAGTTTCCATCAACACCATTAACTTCTCTGCACGCTTACAAACATCTAAAGCTTCTAATAGCGCTTGGCGATCTTCTATTTTAAGACTCATATGTGCAGCAATCGTATCCACCAAACGTCCTAATTGACGTGTACTAGAAACAGAGTTAATGACTTCAGGTGGGATTTTTTTATTTAATTTGACGTATTGATCAAATTCAGTCACTAAAGTACGTGTAATTGGTTCTGTTACATCTTCAGGTGGTTCATTATCTTCAATTAATTCAATTTCTGCAGATAAATAAGCAAAGTCAGTCGCATAGCGACTAATACGCGCTCTTTTCTCACCTTCAACTAAAACTTTTAATGTACCATCCGGTAGCTTTAATAATTGCAATATCGAAGCCATCGTACCTAATTCAAACAAATAATCAGGTAATGGATCTTTATCATTAGCTTCCTTTTGTGCTACCAGTACGATCTTTTGATTCGTTGCCATCGCTTTTTCAATTGCGCGAACTGATTTTTCACGTCCAATGAACAAAGGTACAACCATATTTGGATAAACAACCACATCTCTTAACGCCAATACAGGATAAGCACTAACTTGTTGTTCTGTTACTCTCTCTACCTCTTGACTCATTACAAATCCCTAAATTTTTATATGTTAAAATATATTTTTCACTCATGCAGATGACGAAAGTCTAACTTCTTCTTCGTTTTCTAAAACAACCAAAGCAGCGCTTTCTCCTCTAATTACACGATCATCAATAATTACCTTTTTAACATTTTCTAATGATGGTACTTCAAACATAGCATCTAATAGCGCATTTTCCAGGATTGATCTTAAACCACGTGCACCAGTTTTTCTATCTAACGCTTTTTTTGCTGCTGCTTTAACTGCTGAATCTTTAAATTCAATTTCAACTTCTTCTAAACTAAACAGATGTTTATACTGTTTTAAAAGTGCATTTTTTGGCTCAGTTAAAATTCTAGCTAAACCTTCTTCATCTAACTCTTCTAAAACAGCAATTACTGGCAAACGCCCTATAAATTCAGGAATAAGTCCAAATTTCACTAGATCTTCAGGCTCTGTTTTTTTCATCAACTGATTATGCGCCTGACGATCAGTTTCACTAACAACTTCAGCACCAAAACCAATTCCTGACTTCTCAGTTCTTTGACGAATAACATTTTCAATACCTGCAAATGAACCACCACAAATAAATAAAATATTAGCTGTATCAATTTGTTCAAATTCTTGCTGCGGGTGCTTACGTCCACCTTTAGGCGGCACAGAAGCAACTGTACCTTCTATTAATTTTAATAATGCTTGCTGAACACCTTCGCCTGAAACATCTCTTGTAATTGAAGGATTTTCACTTTTTCTTGCAATCTTATCAATTTCATCAATATAGATAATACCTCGTTGGGCTTTATCTGCTTTGTAATCCGCATTTTGAAGTAATTTCTGAATTACATTTTCAACATCTTCACCGACATAGCCTGCTTCAGTTAAAGTTGTTGCATCTGCAATAGCAAATGGAACATCCAACATCTTTGCTAGTGTTTGTGCTAATAGTGTTTTACCATTACCTGTCGGTCCAATTAAAAGAATATTACTTTTGCTAAGTTCTATATCACTACTATCTTCACTCTCATCACTTGTATCTTTTTTTGAAAAAATACGTTTATAGTGATTATATACCGCAACAGATAAAACTTTCTTTGCAAAATCTTGACCAATGACGTACTGATCAAGATGTTTTTTAATCTCATGAGGTTTTGGTAAAGCTCTTTCCTCTTCTTCTTCAGTAGTAGATTGTCTTTGATCAATAATAATATCACGACATAAATCTACACATTCATCACAGATATAAACTGAAGGTCCTGCAATTAATTTTTTTACTTCATGCTGGCTCTTACCACAAAAAGAGCAGTAAAGTGTTTTGCCGCTAGTACCATCACCTGATTTTTTCTTTCTAGGCATAATCTTATTATCCTAATTTGAATTTATACTTTAACAATAAATCAAAATGGAGGCTTTTTCCAAAACTTCAAGTGCTTTTGCAGCAATTTTAATTTTAATATAATTTATTTTGATTTGTTTGAACTACTTTTAGATTCCATGACTGCATCAACTAGACCATACTGCATTGCCTCTTCTGCCGATAAGAAATAGTCTCGATCTGTATCTTGAACTAGTTGATCATATTTTTTACCCGTATGTTTTGCCAAAACACGGTTTAAAGTTTCTTTTACTCGCATCGTATTTTTAGCATGAATTTCAATATCAGTTGCTTGACCCTGAAATCCACCTAATGGCTGATGAATCATAACCTGCGAATGTGGCAAACAAAAACGTTTCCCTTTATTGCCTGAAGCTAATAATACAGCCCCCATACTAGCAGCTTGACCAATACACATCGTACTTACATCTGGTTTAATCAACTGCATCGTATCATAAATTGCCATACCAGCAGTGACCACACCCCCAGGTGAATTTATATATAAATGTATATCTTTATCAGGATTTTCACTTTCTAAAAATAATAATTGGGCAATAACTAAATTGGCAGTGTGATCATTGACCTCACCAACCATAAAAACTATACGCTCCTTTAGGAGTCTTGAATAAATGTCAAATGAACGCTCACCACGAGATGTTTGTTCAATTACCATAGGAACTAACGTATTATGCATAATCGTCCCCTCTTTGTATGCAATTTCTTAAACTAAAACCACGTCAATTAAATTTTTGGTACAAGCCATATTAAAAACATGGCTTTTTAAATACTACTTGATAGTGCTTGTATTTATTACAACAGTCAACACTAATTAGTAGCTAGCGTTGCTGCTGCCCCATAACAGAGCGAACCAACTCAAAAAAGTCAGCATCTTTCTCAGATACTTGAGCACTTTCTAATAATGTATCAACCAACTGGTCTTCTAATACAGCATGCTTAATATTATCCATTTCTTGCTTATTTTCAAGAATATGTTTTTTAACATTATCTGCATCTTCATAGACTGAAACCACTTCATCAATCATTTGGTCAATACGCTTTTGTTCAGGTTCAAATTCATGCTGTTCAAATAATTTACCCACAATCAGGCCAAGTTTAACGCGATCAAAAGATGGTTTTTCAAACATTTCATTTGGAATATTTTCAGCTTTAATACCACTTTTTTCACCACCAAAGCGTTGGATTAGTTCTTGTTTAGCTTTACTAATTTCATTTTGAACCAAGCTTTTAGGAACATCAATCTCATTCTGCTCTTTTAGACCATTAAATACTTGCTCTTTAATTTTCTTCTTGATCGCAGCTTTTAGTTCACGCTTCATATTATTTTCAATTTCACGCTTAAACGTATCAAAATCACCTTCAACGTTAAAGCGCTTGAAGAATGCTTCATCTAATTCTGGTAGTATTGGCTCTTGTATTGCTTTTAAAGTAATCTTAAACTCAGCTTCTTTTCCACCTAAGTTCTTATTATGATATTCCTCAGGGAAAGTAACTTTAATTGTTTTTTCCTCACCATTAGTCATACCAACAACACCATCTTCAAATCCAGGTATCATCTGCTTAGAGCCAAGAATAATTTCAGCATCTTCTTGCGAACCACCTTCAAACTCTTCTTCATCAATTGTACCAACATAATCAACTTTAACTTGATCATCAATCGCTGCTGGGCGGTCAACTGCATTATATTCAGCTGTCTGCTTTCTTAATGTTTCAATCATTTGATCTACTTCAGCTTCACCTAATTTAACAACTGGCTTTTCTACTTTAATTTCTTCAATACCCTTAACTTCAAATTCAGGATACAATTCAACTTGAGCAACAAATTTTAAGTCTTCACCTTCTTTATCTTGAGTGACTTTAACTTCTGTAATTCCAGCCGCTTTTAGTTTTTCTGATTCAATTGCCTCATAAGATCGTTTTGGCAATACATCACCAATGACTTCAGAACGTATCTGATCACCATAACGTTGCTTAATAAATCTTACTGGCACTTTACCTGGTCTAAAGCCATCAATACGCGCATTTTTAGAAATTTCTTTCAATCGTTTATTAACTTCTTGGTCAATTTCTTTTGCTGGAACTTCAATGGTTAAATCACATTGAATACCATCTTTTTTTTCTACCGTTACTTGCATAGATGTTTTCCTCAAGTTCAATTTTAATCAAAAACTAATTAATACTGTCTAAATATACAAATGTGAAAGTCTATAGGGTTTAATTGCAGATGTCTACTATTGGTGTTACAAAGCCTATCATTTTATTTTATCTTTTTGTTTACTTTCTTTAACTTTATCTAAATAGCGTTTTGCCAATGCATGATAGAGCGGTTCTCTACAAATTGCCCTAGATACAGTTGTCGCAATAATAGAGCTAATCATAATAGGCAGTAGCATATTACTTGTTGCCGTATCAGTCATCTCTGAAACGATAATAAATGCAGTAATTGGACTTTGTACAACCCCTGAGAAGTAAGCAACCATGACTAATAATACAATTGCTCCTTGATACTCAGGCGTAAAAAAGTGAGATATCATACTGCCAAAACCTGCCCCTGCTGATAATGACGGTGCAAATATACCACCTGGAATTCCACTTAAGTAGGTTAATAATGTTGCCAGCATTTTATAAAACCCATATAAAATACTAGTCGATTGACTATCACCTGTAATTACTGCTTTAGCTGCTTCATAGCCACTACCATAAGTCTCACCATGTGAAATCAAACCAATTAATGCAACAGCTAGCCCTAAAATCCCTGCTATCCATAAAGGATGCCGTCTGACAACACTAAGCATTTGTCCTGAAATATAAATTAAAAGCCAACTAAATAAGCCACCTAATAAGCCACCTAAAACAGCACAAACTAATATAATAAACCAACCATCTTGAAATATATTTAAACTGGCAGAAGATGAACCAAAATAGGTATAGTCTCCCAAAAAACCCATTGCAACAATACCAGATAATACAACCGTTGTAATAATCGTACCGCTAACACCTTTTTCATAAGAACCTGCTAACTCTTCAATTGCAAAAATCACTCCAGCTAATGGTGCGTTAAATGCTGCAGCAATCCCTGCTGCCCCTCCAGCTAGTAATAATCCTCGCTCAACATCATCTCGTTTAAATTTATCTAATTTACCAAAAAAGTTCATCACTGATGCACTTAACTGTATGGTTGGCCCTTCTCGACCAATTGATGCCCCACACATAAACCCTACAATGGTTAACCCAAATTTACCTAATGCTATACGAATTGAAACCAATCGACTCCTGCGTTTTGCATTTTTAACTTGAAGTGCTGTCATTACTTGTGGAATACCACTACCTTCTGAACCATCAAACATATAGCGCATCACATAGACAATTAGCATAAAACCAACAGGTGTAATGACTAATGGCCAATAAGGGTAATTGCCTGAAAAACGTAAAAACCAACTATTAACATGATCACATAAATAAGCAAATAAAACACAAACTAAGCCAACTGAAATACCACCTCCCCAAAAAATAACACGTCGTCGCCATACAGATATCGACATTAATTTTTTAGATTCAACTAAGAGTGTTTTTTTCTTTAAGGATTTTAAGCTTTCAATTTTCATACTGGAAATATACTTATGTGTCATGCGTTTTTAAACGCCTTTATTCTATATCTCTATGCTTGAGTATTCAAACTATTATCATAAGATTAGAGAAACATTTCATCAACCATTTCAAAAAGCATTCCTTCCCTTAAGGCTCCATTTGATTGATACATCAAATCAATATTGAGCAGATCAAAAATAGCATATAAAACACAAAAACCACCGGGTAAAATATTTTCTCTATCTACTCGCAAACCTGGTAATGAAATTGCATCAACCACCTTTAACTCGATCAGTTTTGCACAAATACCATCTAAGCCAGATTTAGAAATTTCTCCTTGATTCCAATGTAGTGCTTTCATTACAGAGGCAATTGAGCGAATCGTACCCGATGCACCTAGTGTTCGTTGCCAACCAATTTGTTTATAAGTCTTAATAATTGGTTTTAGAACCTCTTTAGTATATGTAATTGCAGAAACAAAATTACTCAATGATAATTTGTTATCTGAAAAAAATTGATCTTGGACACTAACACAACCCACTTCAAGACTTTCAAGCTCAATAATATCTCGCCCTTTACCAATAACAAGTTCTGTACTACCGCCACCAATATCAATTATTAAAGCCTGCTCTTTATCTAAGTTTGCCATCTTTGATGCACCAACATAAATTAACCTTGCTTCTTCCAAACCTGAAATCACTTCAATTTCAGCTCCAAGTACATTTGATGCCTTCATTAAAAACGCTTGATTATTTGCTTGTGCTTTTCTTAAGGTATAAGTTCCTAAAGCTTTTATATCAGTTACCGCATACTTTTTAATTGATTCAGAAAAATTCCCCAAACACTCTAATGCTTTACCCTGCACTTCAGTTGATAAATGACCTTCATTATCTAAACCTGAACGTAACTGGACTTTATACTTATTTCGATAGAGTGTTTTAATCTGATAACTTCCACTTGTTCCAATAACACTTGAGATTAGCATATGAAAACTATTTGAACCTAAATCAATTGTTGCCAATATTTTCTCATGCATAAATTAACTCCCAAATAATCCTTTGACTTCATGTAGAAATTAGCTAACATAATACGCAAAAAGCTACGTATTTAAAATTTAAAAGCGTTAGATTTCTTAATTTTTAGGATAATATACTTAATTGAATAGTTTTAGGAGAACATAAATGAGTGTTGTTAATGTAACTGACCAAAATTTTGAAAGTGAAGTCATTCAATCAGATTTACCTGTAATTGTAGATTACTGGGCGCCTTGGTGTGGACCTTGTAAAATGATTGGTCCTTTGTTTGAAGAACTTGCTGGCTCTCACAGCGACAAAATTAAATTTGTTAAAATTAATGTTGATGACAATCCAGAATCCCCAACTAAATATGGTGTTCGCGGCATTCCAACTTTAATGATTTTTAAAGATGGCGGCGTTGAAGCAACCAAAGTTGGTGCAATGAGCAAACAACAACTAATTGCTTTTATCGAAAGTAACCTATAATTATTTTTTTTTCTTTCTATTATCTGCTATGATACTAAAAAATCATTAGTTCAAAATTACATCTAGAATATTTTTCAATGAGATATGTTTAACCCAACAACCTACTAAAAGAGATCATCACTAATGAATCTAACTGAGTTAAAACAAAAGTCTATACCGGAATTGATGGAGCTTTCTCAATCACTTGGACTTGAAACAACCGGACGTGTGCGTAAGCAAGAGCTAATTTTCACCATTTTAAAAGGTCACGCTGATAGTGGTGAAGATATTTATGGTGAAGGCGTCCTAGAAGTACTTCAAGATGGTTATGGCTTTTTACGTTCTGCAGATAGCTCTTACTTTGCTTCTCCGGATGATATTTATGTCTCACCTACATTTATTCGTAAGTTAAATTTAAGAACAGGCGATAGTATTGTCGGTAAAATACGTCCACCAAAAGATAATGAAAGATATTTTGCAATCAAACACATTGATTCAGTCAACTTTGACTCGCCTGAAGTTGCTAGAACAAAAATTCTATTTGAAAACTTAACACCACTATTTCCTGAAGAGCGTTTACGCATGGAAATGGGCAATGGTACAACCGAAGATATCACAGCAAGAGTGATTGATCTATCTTCACCATTTGGTAAAGGGCAACGTGGCTTGATTGTATCTCCACCAAAAGCTGGAAAAACGATGATGATGCAGAATATTGCTTCATCTGTTGCTAGACGTTACCCAGAAAGCTATCTGATTGTACTTTTAATTGATGAACGCCCTGAAGAAGTAACTGAAATGCAACGCTCTGTTCAAGGCGAAGTTGTTGCTAGTACATTTGATGAACCTGCCGCACGCCATGTCCAATTAGCTGAACTTGTCATAGAAAAAGCCAAGCGGATGGTTGAACATAAACAAGATGTTGTTATTTTACTTGACTCTATTACACGTCTAGCACGTGCTTATAACACAGTTTCTCCTTCTTCTGGTAAAGTTTTATCAGGTGGTGTTGAGGCCAATGCCCTACAACGCCCTAAACGCTTTTTTGGTGCTGCTCGTAATACAGCTGAAGGCGGTAGCTTAACGATTATTGCAACTGCCTTAATAGACACTGGCTCTAAAATGGATGAAGTCATTTTTGAAGAGTTTAAAGGTACAGGTAATATGGAGCTTCATCTAGATCGCCGCATTGCTGAAAAGCGAGTTTATCCTGCTATTAACTTTGCTAAATCTGGCACGCGTCGTGAAGAGCTATTAACACCAAAAGAAGAATTACAACATATGTGGATTCTGCGTAAAATTCTTCATAACATGGATGAGATTCAAGCAATTGAATTTTTAACTGAACGTATGAGAAACACAAAAACCAATCAGGACTTTTTCACTGCTATGAAACGTGGTGGCTAATCTCAATGACTCAATATCATGATTTAAGAGATTTCCTTAAGTGTTTAGAAGATAAAAATGAATTAAAAAGAATCGCCTATCCCGTTAGCCCAACACTTGAAATGACTGAAATTTCTGACCGCGTACTCAAAAATAAAGGTCCAGCACTTTTATTTAATAATCCAAGTCATCAATCAAAAATTCCTGTATTAACCAATCTCTTTGGCACCCCTGAGCGTGTTGCAATGGCAATGGGTGCTCAATCAATTGATGCATTAAGAGATATTGGTAAACTACTTGCTTATTTGAAAGAACCTGAGCCACCCAAAGGGTTTAAAGATGCAATAGAGAAGTGGCCCGTCTTTAAGCAAGTACTTAATCTTTCACCAAAACACATTAAAAAGCCCTTATGCCAAGAGATCATTTTAAGAGGTAATGAAGTTAACCTCTGGGATTTACCTATTCAGTTATGTTGGCCAGAAGATGCAGCCCCTTTAATTACTTGGGGCCTAGTAACCACTAAAGGCCCAAACAAAGAGCGCCAAAACTTAGGTATTTATCGTCAACAAGTATTAGATAAAAATAAACTGATTATGCGCTGGTTATCACATCGTGGTGGCGCACTAGATTTTAAAGAATTTTGTCAAAAAAACCCTAACAAACCTTTTCCGATTGCCGTAACTTTAGGCACAGATCCTGCAACGATTCTTGCAGCAGTAACACCTATACCAGATACCTTATCAGAATATGCCTTTGCAGGCCTTCTACGTGGTAATAAAACTGAGCTTACAAAATGCACCACACATGATTTAGAAGTTCCAGCCAATGCAGAAATTGTGCTTGAAGGCTTTATCTACCCAGGTGAAACTGCACCTGAAGGGCCTTATGGCGATCATACAGGTTACTATAATGAAGTAGAACAATTCCCTGTTTTTACTGTAGAAGCAATCACCATGCGTTCTAATCCAATTTATCATAGCACCTATACTGGTAGGCCACCTGACGAACCAGCAATTCTAGGTGTTGCGTTAAATGAAGTATTTGTGCCTATCTTACAAAAGCAGTTTCCTGAAATTACAGACTTTTATTTACCACCTGAAGGCTGTTCTTATCGACTGGCTGTTATTAGCATCAAAAAACAATATCCAGGCCATGCTAAACGCATCATGATGGGAATTTGGTCATTTCTACGCCAATTTATGTATACTAAATTTGTTATTGTTGTTGATGATGATATTAATATCCGTTCATGGGAAGATGTTATTTGGGCAATGACAACTCGAATGGATCCAATTCGTGATACAACGATGATCGATCATACACCGATTGATTATCTTGACTTTGCATCTCCTATTTCAGGCCTTGGTTCAAAAGTTGGTTTTGACGCAACAAATAAACTACCAGGTGAAACTAATCGTGAGTGGGGCAAACCAATTACTATGTCTAATGATGTTAAGCATAAAATTGATCAGATCTGGAATGAGCTGGGGTTGTAATATATGAACTACCCTACTGATAAAGATGGATTTTTACTTCAATTAGATTTATGGGATAAAGCATTTGCAGAACAAACTGCTGAAAATGAAAAAATCAAATTAACCCAAGCGCATTGGGAAGTCATCTATTTTTTACGAGATTTTTATCAAGAATATCAAACTTCACCTGCCATTCGAGCACTAGTTAAAGCACTAAAGCTTAAATTTGGTGATAAAAAAGGTACAAGTCTTTATTTGCAAAGCTTATTCCCTGAAAGCCCTGCACGACAAGCTGCTAAAATTGCTGGATTGCCAAAACCTAGTAAATGTATTTAATAATGATAATGATATCAATAATCAAACCTTCCTCTCTTAGCTGCTCTCTCTAAGCCTTCATCATTATCATCTCTTTCATGCAAAAAGAGGTATTTCCCCCCCTGCTGTTGCTGTTGCTGTTGCTGTTGCTGTTGCTGTTGCTGTTGCTGTTGCTGTTGCTGTTGCTGTTGCTGTTGCTGTTGCTGAAAATATTCATCTTTAATTTCTTGAAAGTCAAGTTCTCTAATTGCAGTTCAGCTATTCCCGCTTAATTTTTCATTTAATTATTAATTCCATTAGCATTCTCATTGACAATACTTACCGCTACAGCATATGCACCGTATATTAGATTTTTATGTCTCATTAATAAATAACCGGGTATAGTTAAAAACACGATGTTCATGGCAAAATATAATTAACCAGTGTCGATGATCAATTGGGCTTTAACTTTTCCTGATAGGTGTAAATATAGCGCTTCCCAACTATTAATCTGTGCTATAAAAAAAGCACTTCTTATTCTGTCCCATAAACGACTTCTTGTCTCTAATTTTTTTAATGCCGACTTAAATAATGGACAGCATAGTTCTTGAATTTGATCTACCAAAAATGCCAATAGCATCAAAAAGCCAAATACTGTACATAAGTTGTTTGCTCCATGACCAAAATTGTGTTCAAAATTATACCCTTGATTTTTTAATGTATTAAATGTCTCATTTTCAATTTTCCAGCGTGCACGTGCTCCTGTCATTATTTTAAATACATTGTTTGAATTAAGATCAAGGTCTGTCACCCAAGTAAAATGCTGTACTTTACCTTTTTTATTTGTCTGTTTATAAGACAAAAAGTTAACCTTAATATCACTTCTAGTTTCATTTAATTCAGCTTGATTAACCCACTCAAATTCATGTTTAACACCCTCTAGTGACATCGACAAAAACTCGGATTTACTTGCTTTAACCCAGTCAAAAAGCCAGGTATGATCACTTGGTTTTACTCCTAGAATATAATGAATATTATGTTTGTTTAGGTCATCAATATGAGGGCCATTGGCATATAAGGCATCTTCAACAAAAATCATTGCTAAGTGCGGGTGTTCTTGGCGAAGACGTTTAATTAAACGTTTCGCTGCATTTCGCTCACAATCATTTTTCTTTGTTCCATCACTTTTAATAATTGGCTCAGGCGCTAATGGAATCACTTGCTTTATATCAGGATGTACAATCGAAGCACACAACATTTGATGATAATAAGTTTTTGTTCCATTACGGTGATGTTTTACACAGCAATTATCACAATGCACTTCATGTGATGAAAACATCCCTGTGCCGTCACTGGAAATCAAATAATAATCATTATAAAAACAATATTGCTCTAGAACTTTACCTCTTTGTAGATTGCTTAGTAATGCATTAAATGACTGACGTAATTGAAGATAATCAATTTCATCTAAACGTTCACGTAAATATGTATCACATGGCACTTTTTCAACTTTATATAATGAGCTAATATTATTTTTAACCAAACTGCCCTCTGATCGCATATCTTTATCAAATTTAAGTAATGAAGGATACTTCATTCCAAATACTGCCATGCCACACATCAAACAATCAACAAGTGAGTAAATGCTGGATGACTTCCTATCAGTAGCTTTTGCAAAGCTATTTCTTAATGTGTGTAATAAACCTGGTATAGATAGATGTTTTTTAAATTGATTGTTCATTGTAAAATAACTAGGTTACGAAAAATAAATATATGATCGGTCTAAAAGTCTTTATTTGCAACCCGTGTCATTAATAGCGGGAATTGCTGATTGCAGTTTTATGCTTTTCATTATAGTCCGGTTCATCACCTTCCTCTTCAAAATCAGAGTCATTACCTTCTTCAACAACAGGTTCATAAACACTAATACCAATACCTCTTGCTGAATCATAATTATCAAACTCATCATCAATAAATAAAATATCTTCTGATTCAATTGATTGGTCTATTCTTTTTCTAAGTTCACCTATTAATGCTTCTTTACAATCTTGACCTATACTTTCGACTGTTTGTAGCTTAGCATTAATTACAGTACCAGCACCAACAACATTATTTTCATTAAAAGGAGTTTGTTGATGTGGTACTTCACCAGTTTCTGTACACCACTTTTGATAAGCTCGATTAACAATATCAATAGCATTAGAGACTGGACCTCGAGTTGCAATATAAATTGGTATACCTTCACCTAAACAGTAATGCAAAAACTTCAAAAAACTAGGGTTCACATGATTGATCGGATTTTCGTACATATCAGAAAGGACTTCATAATCATCATGACCTTCCTTTAGCTCACGTAAATTAATGCCCTTAGTATGTGTTAATGTAATTGTATGATCAAAATCAAAAATAACTGCCTTCATATACTTGCAAGCTCCCCAAACTATCAATATTTATAATATTAGAAACAAAAAATAATATATTATTAATTTTTAAATATCAAGCAATTTAGTTTACACATAAATTCAGTGCAAAATAATATAAAAAATGCTATACTATTTATATAGTTGGGAGATAATATCATGAATTTATACGACTACTGTAAAAAAGAAAGTTTAGATATATCAAATTTATCTAAGTCATCCTTAGAAGCACTTGGCAGTATGTTTTTGGAAAATGTAAATCCAACTCAAGAAGAAATAAACCGACTTCGTTCAATTGATCAAGGTACAGTATCATTAGAGGATGCTTTACAGAAAACGCATGAAAAAGCAAAAAAATTAGCAAATGCTTATAAGCTAGAAGAACATGCTTAATTTATGAGTACCGACCCTTATTTATATCCTAATTCAAATGTTTTAAAAAACAAATTTGACCTATATAATCAGGATGATCTTAACAAAATAGAAAAAGAAATATATGATGTAAAAATACAAATGTCTCTACCTAAGGGGAGCTTTAATTATAATCACTTAAAGGCTATACATAAATTTTTATTTGAAGATATTTATGATTGGGCTGGACAAGAAAGACTAATCGATATTGCTAAAGATAACTCACTTTTTGCAAAACCAACTAATATTAAACATGAAATCGATAAAATATTTCATCATCTTTTAAATGAGAGTTTTGATCACTTTGGCCATTATGAAATGTGTGAAAAAATTGCTAAATATTTTAATGATGTTAATGTTGTTCACCCATTTAGAGAAGATAATGGTCGAGTTAATCGAGCTTTTTTTTCAATGTTAGCCAGAAAATATGGTTATAAAATCAATTGGAGCAATATGGATAAAAATAAATATCTCGAAGTTAATATCTTAGGTATGCATCAAGGTGACGATACCCCTTTAGCTAATTTACTATTTAAACACTCTCAATACTTAAAGTAACATATCATTATGTTATTAATAAACATATTAATTCAAGTTATGCTTTATTTAACTAAAATCACGCATTATAACTAGGTTCACTTATAGAAACTTCTGTCTCAGCTTGATTAAAAATAGCAGGTGGTGATTTTTCTAATTCTAATGGGAATCTTCTTTGCCAATCCTCCATTACATCAGATACAAATCCTTGGATTGCAACTCTTTCTTGGCTATCTTTAGGATACTGTAATGCTAGAACAGATAATTGATTACTAATCACACTCAACTTAAGCCCTATATCTTCATTAGTTGCTACTTGAGTAGTATTAATCATACTTTGAAAATCTCCAACATTTTGCAATATTGCAGGCAATAGAATTAATAACTGCTCATTTTTTGGTAATAAGTCACATAATTTATGAAAACTACTAAAAAAATGATTTATTTTAATTTCATGATCTAACGCTTTTGCTTGGTCTTTGTACTGCTCTAAAACTTCATTTGTAAGCCCTAACTGATCTAAACCAGCTTCTTTAAGAAACAAATTATAAACTTGACCATCTAACTCACCAAACTTCATTTTAAAATTATCTTCATAAAAATTTATGATTCTTGCAACATGAAATAACCTACTTTCATTTGACGAACTGTTATCGAGTCTTAAAGTATGAATGTGAGACCGATCAATATTATCAATTAGTCCAAGCCCAGCTAACTCTGATTGATGAAGTGTATAGCAACCTGCAACATCGTCTTTTATGCTATGTAATGTTTCAAGCTGTAGTTTCTGTGCTATTTCTAATGCATTGTATTCTTCTTCAGTAAAAGCATTCCTTTCATCCCAGTTTGTTAAATCTTGCTGACTTAAAATATAAGATTCATTAATTACTGCATCACTAATATCTGGCGCACTCCTATAATAACTTTGTCCCGGTTTTGTACCCATTGGAGCACCAAGATATGTTAATTGTGGAATTACAAAATGGTCAACCGCATTAAAATTTTGATGAATTACTTTTCTCATTTTACAACCCTCATATTTAAGCAACTACAATACCAATATATAATAATCAAATATAATAAGCAATACTGTAAATACCAAATACATCATTATGTATATACTTGCTTCACTCTTAAGTAAAAATTTATATTAGAAAGTTATAACTCGAGCTTATGACAAAGCTCTTCAGATTGTGTTGCTTTTGAAAATATTATTGCATTATCTTGAGTAACTTGCTTTTCCATATTTTGACTAATTTTCTTTTTGGCATAAGCAATTTGTAACTTTCCATAAGCGGACTGCTTTTCTTGACATTGCTTTGTATCTTTATCTAATTGGTAACTAATTTGATAGTGGCAATTAGTTTTACTTACTATTATTAGTTAATCCAGGTTTTCTAATTAATTCTGCAACAAAGTCTGGTATATAAGTACATGAAGTATAAATATCTTGACTATCATCACTACTACTTGTTACTTTTCCATTTTTAAACATCACCGACCCTAATAATAAACTAGCATAATGTTTATTAAATACTACTTTATCTTCATCGTTTGAATCATAGATTGTCCTATTATAGTTTTCTTGAGGGGTAAATAGTCCTGTCACATTCGTTTCATTATAGATACCAATATAACCTAATATTGGTATATTTTGTAAATAAATTCTAAGCACTCTAGCTGGAGAACATATATAGTTTTGAGAATTTTCATCGATTAACTCAGCTGCTGAATAACAGCTATTTAATATTACAGCATCTACTTGAACATCCAGTATATTTCGAATTAACTCAATCAATTTTGAAAAATTCATTGTGTGTTCCATTTCACTTTTAGCACTCTTATTTTCTCCAAATAGCCAACCTAAAGCTCCATGTAAATTAAGTACGACCCAAATGTTATTTGCTGTAGCAGATATACATTGATTTTTTACACTTGCTAAAATCTCTTTATCAGTTGCATTAAATTTAATTACTGCTTTATTAATAACTTGACAACCCTTAGCTTCAAGCGTCTTTTTTACAGAATTAAAATTAACAGCCTTATCTTTTCCACTATCAAAAGGAGAACTAATTAATAATATTTTTGGTTTATTCTTACCTTTTTAAAGTAGAAACTGGAAACAAAAATACTAACTATATGGACTATATTTAAAACAAAATAGCATATAGTATCAATAATTTAAAAGACAATATTTTCTGAAATAAATATGATCATAAATAAGCTGAATAATTTAATTGCAATAACATCCCTTCATCAATTGACTCCTAATTCTTATACTAAATTTAGCTACATATTACAAAATCAATAAAAAGGAGTTAGATTTATGGCAAAACACTCAATTGCAGCAGAGTTTGTTTATCAATTAGCCGAATACGGCATCAAACAAATCTTTGGTATCACAGGTGATGCAATGAATGCATTTACAGATGCCATTAGAAAAGATGGCAGAATCAAATGGTATACAGTAAGACATGAAGAATCAGCAGCTTTTGCTGTCAGCGCTCAAGCTGAATTATCTCAAGAATTAGCTGTTTGCGTTGGCACCATCGGTCCTGGTGCTATTCATTTAGTTAATGGTATTTATAATGCAACAAGAGATCGCTCCCCTGTTTTAGTTATCACAGGTCAAGTACCTGGCCAAGAAGCAAGAAGTGATTATTTCCAAGAAATTGATCAGAGTAAAGCATTTGATGATCCATGTGTTTTTAGTGCCATTATACAAAGTGAAAAACAAATTCCACGCCTTATCCAACAAGCTATTGAAGCTGCAGTGTCATTACGTGGTGTTGCTCATATTGCAATTCCAACTGATCTTGCAACTTTAAAAATAGAAAAAACCAACCAACCCATTCAAACATTTATCCGCAAAAATCATACCGTTATTCCTGATGAAGATGAATTAAAACAAACCATTGAATTAATTAATCAAAGTAAAAAGCCTTCTCTACTAATTGGATGCGGTGCACGAGGCGCTTCTGATGAAGTTGAAAAACTAGCTAAAAAACTAAATGCACCAGTTGCACATTCTTTAAAAGGTAGTGAAGTATTAGCTTATGATAACCCATACTCAATTGGTGGTATCGGCCATGTTGGTACACCACACGGTATGGCAGTTGTTGATGAGTGTGATTTACTTATTATGCTTGGTACTGATTTTCCTTACAGTGCATTTTTACCAACACATGGTAATATCATTCAAATTGATCTTAATCCACAAAAACTTGGCCACCGCACGCGAATTGCTTATGGCCTTATTGGTGATGTTAAATCTACAATAACTCAATTATTATCTATGCTTGAACAAAAACAAGCTGATAATCACTTAAAAAAACTACAGTCGCAAAAAGAAAAATGGCTTAAAAATACACTTGATAAATATGATGTGGATAATGGTGATATTATCCACCCCCAAACGGTATTACTAAAGGTAAGCAAATTAGCAGAAGATGATGCTATTTTTATCGGTGAAGTTGGTGAAGTAACTGTCTGGGTTGCACGCTATTTAAAAATGAAAGGTTCTCAAAGATTAATTGGTTCATATAATCATGGTTCACTTGGTGTTGGCTTGCCTGCTGCTATTGGTGCTAAAGCAAAATATCCTAATCGACAGGTTATAGCTCTTTGTGGTGATGGTGCTTTTGGTATGCTTTTAGCTGACTTAGTAACTGCTGCTCGATATGAGTTTAATCTTGTTGCTATCGTTTTTAATAATAATAAATTTGGCTTTGTTGAGTTAGAAATGGAAGCTGCAGGCTACCCTAGATTTGCTACAGATTTAGTTAATCCTGACTTTGCAAAAGTTGCTGAAGCTTGTGGTTGTATCGGTATGACTGTAACAAAGCCAAATGAATTAGAATCGACATTAGAAAAAGCACTAAAACAAACTAAGCCTGTTGTCGTAGAGGTTTTTGTTAACCCTGATGAGTTAATTATCCCTCCAGAAATTGATTTTGTTTCTGCATGGAAGTTTACAACTGGAAAAATTAAAGAAATGGTTATTGAAAGAAGTATTCAAAATTTATTTAAAATGCTGTAGATCAAACTGTACCTACTGGTGCAATGTTTGGTATTATACTTTTAACTTGATTTTTTAATATCCAAGGACAGGCACTCTCATGCCCATCAATTTGCTGGCAGTAAAATACTACCCCAGTATAATCAGCTGGATAAGCATAACCAATCGCATTATCACAGTTAACTTGTTTAATCTCAGAATTTCTATCCTCTAAAATATAACAACGTGATGATGACTTACTAAATGTTACATTAATCACATTATCTTCTTGTGAATTCATACAAAAGGCAAAATATTGTTTAAGATTTGGCCAATATTGAACTTTCATACCACAAGCAGCCATTTGTATACTACCTAAACCTTTAATTGTTTGAACTTGAAATTTCAAAGGGAATGCTCCTTGTGGTGGGTAATCTGGCATTGTAAAGGTATGACCACTAATTACTAGATGAGGTCCATTTGAAGATGAATCATCATAATGATACTGACAACCACCTAAACTATCACAGACTGAAATTTTTTGATTATTAAAATACTCATAAAACTGTATACATGCTTTATAGCGCCCACCTGTATGCGTCATCTCCCATGTATAAGTATCTCCAGGTAATATCGTACAAGTATTCCCAGGACTATCTAATTTACAATGATAATTATCTCTATCTATATAAAAATTACCATAGCCAACATCACATTTATCCATTTCCCATTTATATTTAGAGTTATTGATAATCATGCCATGGCTATTAGCCAATACTACTGATGGAAAAATAATACCTAAGCTAATTAGATATATAATCAATTTCATCTTTGCTTCCCCCTAGTTTAGCCTAATTTTTCAAAAGCTAATCACTAGCCACCAAATTTATTGTCTGATTATATTATTTAATTATTTGTAAATAAACTAGGAAAACTACTAGTTATTTATGTTGAATAAAATTAATGTAATCCTAGGCATTAATTTAAGTATTAATAAAAAATGCTTTAAATGCCTTTAAATCAGCTTCCTTTTTATTTTTTAACGCTAAAGCTTGATCAAGCATTACTTCTTCAAACTGTATATTTTGCCCAGGCACAAATTGAGCCAGCATATCAATATCAGCGCTAATTACATTGTAAATTCTAGGATAACCACCCGTACACTGGCGGTGACGTAATAAAATAATTGGTCCATCTTGAGTTAATTGAATTGTACCATCAGAAACTGCTTCTGATATCATTGATTTGACTTGATATTTTAATTTGTTAGCATTCTCAAGTCGTAATCCCATATTATCTGAGTGTAATGAAATCTGCCAACTAGCTGTAAAAAAATCATTTTGATTTTTAAGAATATCTAACTCTGGGGCTGGTATAACTCTAATTGGTTGATTAAATTTATACCAGTGAAACCATTGAGAAAAATCACCTCTTTTTAAACCAATTCTTTCTCTATTTTGATCTGATAATGATGAAACTGCCAAATAACTTCTAAAGCCGTATTGTTTTTTTTTAAGAACTAACTGGCTATGTCTAGGCGCATAAATGACAGTTGCATGAGGTACATGAGTCGACTTACTATTATACATTAACTCTGCATCTTCAAAAGCAGCCCCTGTAAGTACAAAAATAGAATCTTGAGTAAATTCAAATTTAGGAGGGTAGACGATTTCTATCACCTGATTACAATTAGGCTCACCTAGTAAAATTTTTGCCTCTTGATAAGATAATTGATCTAACGCTCCTTTAGGTGATATGCCAAAAGCCTGATATCCATAATTTGGAACCAATGCTTCAAAGCATAAGCCTTGTTCAGATATTTTCAGCATGAGAATCTAGTGCTTTAATACGATAGATTAACTGTAATGCAATCGGTGAGTCTGAGTGAATACATACCGTATCAGCTCGTATTAAACGACGTTCCGAAACTAATTTATTCGTTTGATTTATATCATATGTTTTAACATAACCAGCTAGAATATCTTCATATTGAGCCAATGCTTCTTCAGGATCATCGATGCAAGCATAAGGCCTATCACGAGGAACTAGAGCTAGTTGATCATCTATCATGCAGTAACGACGTTCGATAAATGCTTCATAAAGGCATTTAATATCCAATCTTGTGCAAGCTGAAGCAAGTAAACTTCCTTCGGGTACTAATACCTGCTCTATACCTTTTGTACTTAACCACCTAGCTAAAAATAAAGCAAGTTTAAGGTTGGTATTTACCTTATGGTATAAGGCACCATGAAATTTAACTCGCCTAATAAAAGGAAACATTGTTAATTGTTCATCCAAACTTAAAGCAAGTTCCTGATTAGAGATCTGCATTTCTTTACGGCCAAAATTAGCTTCATCAGGATAAGATAAATGTGCCGTTACCATAAGTCCACGTCGCCTTGCTTCATGGGAAAAATAAGAGACACTAGTTTCATCTCCAGCATGCCCCCCACAAGCAATATTGACAATATCTACATATTGTAATAACTCCTGGTCGACTGGATTGGTCTCTCCACGCTCACCAATATCACAATTAATTAACATATAAATTCCTTTTTCATTTTTGTTTTAAAATTATTTTAAATTTCTTTAAACTTAAGTGTATCACCAGGTTTTAAACTTTCAAATAAATCAAAATCAGTTAATCCAATTATATTCCAACCACCAGGTGATGATTGAGAATAGATTCCTGTTTGCATACCCGCTAATGCAACACTTCCTTTACTTACTCTAACTCTTGCCCGTTTACGCCTTGGAATCTCTAACTTAGGATTTAAGCCTATCAAATAAGGAAAAAAAGGAACAAATCCTAACATTGCAATTTGGTATGTAGGCGCTTTATGTAATTTTATTACTTCATTTTCAACTAGCTTTGTATGTTCTGCTACTCGAGTTAAGTCATGGCCACCATAGCTAACATCAATTGTCCATTGATTCGTCTTTGTTAACCACTGCTGTTGTTTATTTTTTAAAGCGAGTTTAATTTGCCTTTCAAGCTCTACAGCTAATTTCAAATAGGTATTTGTATTATTATTTAAAAAATGAAAAGCTAAAGCATTATATGAAGGCACTAAATCGATAATTTGCCATTGTTGCAAAAATGATTCATTTTCAGATATTACATAATAAGCAGTTAAGACTTGATGGCTTAATTCTTTTGAGATTTGATCACCAAAAGAAAAAATAAGGCACTGATCACCGAGTAAATAATAACGCATCTATTTACTTACATTCGTATTTTTTATTATGCACGATTGTAACGGAAACAAAATCATAAATGAATATAAGACATTGTTTAATGATTATATCTTTACCGAAAAATGACGGTAATCAAAAAAATAAATACATGATTAAATAATATTCACAAATAAGTTTAATTTTTTAAAAAATTTTATAGGGAGTTGCAAATATGCCAAATCTAAACTCATACTCTACAGATGGTGTTAATCACTGGGTTGTACCAACTATTAATCATGGTAATGCCCCCACAGGTAAAACATTCGGTCAAAGTTACTATAGTCAAGGTCGTAATGTTTCTTTAGCAAATGTTGAAATAAATAGTGAAAATTTAAAAATTGCTGATAAAAAATATATATTCGAAAAGCAGATTAATTTTTCATGGGAAATAAATCGGAACTCATTTACTGAAACTGAATACTTAAGGTTAAGCGAACAAAACAAAGTTCAAATGCATCGTTTACATGCTATCTTCGATGATACTAGAGGTTTTTATCAACAATTTTATAGCCAAAAGAAATTAGATGATTATGACTACTTTGATAGCTTACAAAAAAACATTCTAAATACTACATTAACTAATATAAATAACGATCCACTATTAGCAAAACAACAACAATATTTTGCTGCAAGAATACTTAATTTTTATGAAGATAATTACCAAGAAACTGATGGCCAATTATCTGATAATGTAAAGTTATTGTTTTTAAAAGAAGCAAAAGTAATTGACAAAAATGCAGTTTCTATACCAGCTGAAATTAATGCTAAAGTAAAACAATATCAGAAAAATGCCAAATATTTAGATCAAATTTACAACCCTGATTTAAATAACCCAGATATTGAGTTTATAGTATCAGAATCTTTAACAAAAATATTATCTAAAAATAAATTTTCACTTGAAGATTTAGCTAATCTAAAAGATCATATTAATCAAACATTTTCAGCATTTTCTGAAAAAACTAGAAATAATATTCATGACATGCTTAAATCAAAACTCCTTCAAGAGGATATCAAACCTGACTATGAATATGATGTTCCATTACTAGCAACCCAATTAACTAAAATTGACTATAAAGATAGCAATATTGAGAACCCTATAGACCTATTTATGAGCAAATTAAACGATATATTAAACATAGCTCAATCAACTAACATCTTAGATCTACTATCTAACACTATCAAAAGCTCTCTAAAAGATGAAAGTCACCCACTACGATTCCTTTGCGAAGAAAAACAATTTATTAGTGGTTCAACTTATACCAGTGATGCCAAACCTTATCAAACTGCATTACGTTTAATTGGTCAAAAAAAAGCTGAAATACAATCCTTTGATACATTAAGTAATCCTGAACTATATAATGACCCAGTTAAATCTATTGATGATAAAAAAGATTTATTTTTAGATAAATTAAAAACATACCTTAATGATAGCAATTTAAATAAAACTGATCTTAGGCATTTACACAATTTTATTTACTCAACAACCGAAAATAAAGACCATCCTTTACGATTTATTTGTGAAAAGACGGGGGTCGTTGCAAGTGCATTAGGCCAGGAGTATGGTGAAACTTCAACATTAAATACTGCCATTAGTATGGTCAAACATCACAAGTCAGAAACAAGTTCTAGCTTAGCGTCTACTCCAAGTAGTTTATTTTACCCTACACATAATTCGACTAAAACTAGTACTGCATCACCTTCAGATCAATTTTAATGATCAATTCATATTCTCAACTTATAAAATATTACAAGTTATTGGTCCACAGCAAAGTGTAGACTCTTTTTCTTTTTCAGCAAATACCATTGGAGTTTCTTCTTGTTTCTTTTTACCAAAGCCACCTTTGGGCACTGGCATTAACATTGGTACTTCTAGGTCTGATGTAAATCCCATAAATGAATTGCTATTCTCTAAATTATGAATTTTTTCTGCAGATTCAGCATCGTAGCGTTTACTCTGATAATTAAAATAAGCTGTACCTATTTCATCAACATCAGGGAAATATTTACTATAATCAAATGGTGTATTATGAATTAAACCTATTGATTTTATCGGTGTTTTTGGACTATCTCTATGATATATTTCACCAAAATCGACTGGAATAACTTGACCATTTATAAGCTTCTTAAAGTTATCTGGTTTAGGGTCTGCCATAAAATAATCCATTCTATATAAGTCAGTGACAGCCTGCTTAACTTCCTCAGCTGACGGCTCATTACCTTCAATCCAAGGCGTATACATTATATCACCTACTGCTTTTGCTTGAACTAACTCTTCCTTTCCAATTGCAGTAAAATATTCATTCCATCTTGATACTTCTTCTTTAATATCGACCATATCCCGCTTACTTGATCTTATTTCTTTTTCAGCATAAATACCATCTTCAAAACCAAGTTCATCTGTTATCCTAACTTGAGATACCATACCAAATTGGCCATTTGCAATATTTGCTTTTAATACTTCACGCGTCATTATTCAACCTCCTAAACAAATGATGGGTTGATTATGAATAATTAAACATGAAATAACCAGATATTTAAAATTACAAACTTAAACTAGCATTATGTTTTATATATTAATCAATTGTAATGGTAAAATACTATCTTATGTTTTAGATTTGATTATTTTGCGATCATAATAAAGTAAATTATAACTGACTTTTTAGTAATCGAATTGCTTCTTTATAATTAGGATGGCTAAAAATTGCATTGCCTGCAACAAATGCATCTGCACCTGCTTGTGCAATGGATTTAATATTATCTGCATTAATACCACCATCAACTTCAAGACGAATAGGTAATTGATTATCATCTATCATTTGACGTACTGTTTTAATTTTCTCTAAAACAGTTGGAATAAAGCTCTGTCCACCAAAACCAGGATTTACCGACATTAGTAATACTCGGTTTAAGCGCTCTAATACATAATTTAATATAGATGGATCCGTTGAAGGATTTAAAACTAACCCAGCTTCAATATCAAATTGACGAATTAGCATTAAACTTCGATCAACATGCTTAGATGCTTCTGGATGAAATACAATACTACTTGCACCTGCTTTAGCAAATCGCTCAATTAAATCATCCACAGGTTCAACCATCAAATGAACGTCCAATGCTATAGTGATACCTTCTTTTCTTAATGCTTCAACAATCATTGGACCAAATGTTAAATTTGGCACATAATGATTATCCATAACATCAACATGAATCCGATCACAACCTGCTTCAATAGCTGCAACTACTTCTTCATAAAGCCTTGCCATATTTGCTGATAATAGTGATGGGCAAATCCAATATTGTTGTTTCATATGATATAACCTATATAGTTTTATGCGCTCTCTTCAAATACACGTCCGATTGAAAGATAATCCATACCTAATTGTTTTAGATAACTTGGATTATACAAATTACGGCCATCAAATATAACTGGAGTATTTAACTTAGATTTAATTAAATTAAAATCTGGTGATCTAAAACATGACCATTCAGTTACAACAACTAAAGCATCTGCATTCTCTAATACTGCCTCTGGTGTTGTATAAAAAGAAATCGGCTTATCAACATAAATTTTCTTAAAGTTATCCATTGCTTCTGGGTCATAAGCTTGAACCGTTGCACCCTTTCGAAAAAGCTTTTCAACTAAATCACGCGATGGCGCTTCTCGAATATCATCTGTGTTTGGTTTAAATGCAAGTCCCCACAAAGCTATATGCTTACCTTCAAGGTCTCCATTAAAGTATTGTTCAATTTTTTCAAATAAAAATTGTTTTTGATCTTCATTTACCTGGTGTACAGCATCTAAGATTCTTGCCTTATATTGGTGATTGTCTGAAGTATACCTTAATGCTTGAACATCTTTTGGAAAACATGAACCACCATAACCACAACCAGGATATATAAAATGATAGCCAATACGTTTATCAGAACCTATACCTAAACGCACTTGTTCAACATCAGCACCAACAGCTTCAGCAATACGACTCATTTCATTCATAAAGCTTATTTTAGTTGCAAGCATTGCATTAGCTGCATATTTTGTTAGCTCTGCCGAACGAACATCCATAAACATCACTTTATCATGATTACGATTAAATGGTTGATATAGTCGCTTCATTACTTCAGTTGCTTTATCAGAGTCGACACCAACAATAACTCTATCTGGATTCATACAGTCATTTACTGCATCACCTTCTTTTAAAAACTCAGGGTTTGAAACAACATGAAATTGAATATCACAATGACGCTTTTGTAATTGTGCATCAATCGCAATCCTAACTTTATCTGCTGTGCCAACAGGTACTGTTGATTTATTAACGATGATTTTTTCATCATTTAAATGCATACCAATTGTTTGAGCAACCTGTAATACATATTGTAAATCCGCTGATCCACCTTCTTCAGGTGGTGTGCCTACAGCAATAAAAATAACTTCTGAATCTTCTATTGCTTGTTTTGCTTCAGTTTGAAATCCAATACGACCTGCTTTAATATTTTTTTGAATGAGCGCCTCTAAGCCAGGCTCAAAAATTGGACACAGTCCATGGTTTAAATCATCAACACGCTTTGAGTCTATATCAATACAAGTAACATGATTTCCCATCTCTGCAAAACAAGTTCCAGTTACTAAGCCAACATAACCTGAACCAAAAATCGTAATTTTCATTGCATTGTTCCCTACTGATTTAAGTCAACATCCACAGTTTTTTCATCACTTAATTGTTGAGGCATTAAATCTTCTACGGTTACACTCTCTGTTGCTTCTTCTTCAGTTTCAGCCTTATCAGATAATGCTTTTACTTTTAATGGCTCATTGGCAAATAATTCGAACATTGCAATTAAAAATTCATGTAAATTCTCTGTCATTATTGTAAAGTCAGCATCAAATTTTTGTGACTCTGTTTCTGTAAAGATATCATTTGCCTGGTCTTGCAGAATCTCTAAAAATTTCACCGAACGGATACTAAAGTCATCTTTAACAACAAAAGCAATTTGATCTTTCCAAGTTAAACCTAACTGAATCACTTCACGGCCATTTTCAATTAACTGTGCAATTTCACCCGATAATAAATTTTGGCGCTGGCAACGAATCGTACCACTATTATCATCAGGGTCTTTTAATACACAATTATCTTCAATAACTAAATCATTTGGATATTGATTTTCAGTTAACCATTTAGTTAATAATAAAGGAATTGTTACAATATCAGGTGTTTGAATTTTAAATGAGCCTAATGCTTTTCTTAATTGCACCGTTAACAATTCTGCTTTTTTCATTGAAGCTGCATCAATCACCAATAGATTAGCCTTTGTATCTATATAGCCATAGATAAATGAATGCTTTGAAAAAGCCTTTGGCAAAAGACTATGATAGATTTCATCTTTCAGTGCATCTTTTTCTTTTTTTCTTACTTTTTTATTTTCCCGTAATTCTATTTCTTCTATTTTTTCATCTAGCATTTCTTTAACTACAGAGGCAGGTACTATTTTTTCCTCTATTTTTAATGCCACCATTAAATAACCATTAGCAGCATGAACTAGTATACCCTCAGTTTGGCCAGAGGGAGAACTCCACCCAAGCGATAAAGCTTCTGAAGAAGGACAAGGTTGGAAACGAAATTCACTAAGTGCTTTCTCAAAGTCTTCTGTTTTTAGTTTAAATGATTCCGTTAATTGAAAAATGATAAGATTTTTGAACCACATTATTTTTATTCCTTAAAATTGACATCTCAAATACTCTTTAAGTAGATGCCAACATCATAAGCGCTTTATGCTTTAATGTTAAGAAAATTTCTTAAGAAGAAAATATTGAGTATTTTTAATTATAAACACTTAACCGTTCTGGTGTACCGATATCAGCCCATACACCATGATAGATTTCAGCTGTAACTTTTTGATTAGTCATTGGTTTTTTCCATATATCAGGTAATCTTACATTACAACCTGAGTAATATCCCTCAAACAAGCTCTGATGATATAAACCAATCCCTGAAAAAGTATATGTTTTTGAATTCAATTTTGTAGTCGGTATATTATTATCTACTGAGAAATCACCTTTTAGATGATGCGGTGGATTCTCAACTAATATCAAGTGAGCTTGACGCGTATTGTTTAATGTAAATTGAAGCAATTGGCTATAGTCATAATCTGTTACAATATCCGCATTAACCACAATAAACGTCTCTGATAAAAAAGCTAAAGCTCGACAAATACCACCCCCAGTCTCTAGTGGCTCCACTTCACAAGAATAGACGATTTTAACACCCCAACGATCACCAAAACCAATGGCTTTAATAATCTGATTTCCAAGGTAAGCAACGTTAATTATAATCTCACTAACACCTGATTTTACTAGGCGATCAATTTGTGCTTCTAATAGACTTTTACCTCTGACAGATAATAATGGTTTTGGCATATCTTCAGTTAAATGCCTCATTCTTCGACCGCGACCTGCAGCTAAAATCATTGCCTTCATTCGTTAAACGATTTCCTTTAATTTTTTAATTTTAATGCTTCATACCAGCAATGTATAAATACACAGCCAAAACATGACATACTGTACCTGCCAATACAAATAAATGCCACAATGCATGTGCATATTTTATCTGTTCATCCAACATATAAAAAATCGTGCCAGATGTATAAATTACACCACCTAATAATATCAGCATTAAAGCACCTAAAGGTAAAGCTTCAATTACCTGTACAATAAAGCCTAATGCAGTCCATCCCATCATGATATAAATAAATGTTGATAACCACCCCGAATGAAAAAAAATTAATTTATAAGCAAAACCTAAAACAACCAACCCCCATAAAATACCAAAAATAATCCAACTATATGGATTTTTAACCATAATTAAGGCAACTGGTGTATAAGTCCCTGCAATTAATAAATAAATGCTTAAGTGATCGAGTGCTCTAAAGAAACGTTTTGCTTTACCGTCACTTAGCATGTGATAAAGGCTGCTTGAAGCATAAAGGATGATAATACTTACTGCAAATATAACACAGCTGACAACATTAACGGCTAGGCCTGAACCACAGGCTTTTATAACTAAAAAAATTAAAGCGACCACACCAAATAATACACCAACAAAATGTGTTAACGTATTCATTCGTTCTTCTGACTTTGAAAAAATCACATCATAGTGTGAGTGTGACATTGGTCTTTAAATTTCCATTATCTTTACCCATATCTATAATTATTGTTCAAAATGCTGTTATAATAAATAATCTTTAGCAAATAATTTATTATTAAATATAAAATATGCAAAAACTCCAAATAATACTTGCTTCATCATCCCCTTATCGCAAAGCATTACTTGAGAAATTACAACTACCCTTTTCTTGCCTATCCCCAGATATAGATGAAAGTGCGTTAATTGATGAATCACCCCCACAATTAGTCAAACGTTTAGCTCAATTAAAAGCTGAAAAAGTCTCTCAAATAGTAAAAGCACCAAAAATCATTATTGCATCAGATCAAGTTGCAACATTTAACAATCAAATTTTAGGCAAACCCCATAATAAAGAAAACGCTATAAAACAATTAACAAGCTTTAGTGATCAATGTGTTACCTTTTATACCAGTTTATGTGTTCTTAATACCAAAACAAAACAAGTTGAGACATTCATAGAGCCATTTAAAGTGTATTTTAGAAACTTAACACTAACAGAAATTACTCATTATGTTGAAAAAGAAAAACCACTCAACTGTGCTGGCAGTTTCAAATCTGAGGGTTTAGGAATAACGCTTTTTAAAAAACTTGAAGGCAATGACCCAAATACTTTAATTGGCCTACCTTTAATTCGACTGTGTGAGGTTTTAAGAAAGATGGGGATTGGGGTTTTGGGTTGATAATAACTGCGCATTAGGCGTAATCTCAGCACCGTACACAATTAAAGGAGAATTTGTTGAGCTATTCGATTTCATAACCTTTGATTTCAAATCGGTTATAACCTTTCCTTTTAATTGAACTGTTGTATTATCAATCAGTTTAGCTAGTTGATTATTTTCCCCTATTTTAATATTTGGAGGATTGCCAACATCTATCACAAACTGCTTGTTATTCTCTAGCTTTGCTTGATCAGCTAAACAGTTTAAAAATTCATTTCTTATTTTATCAAAACTTTTTAATCCATTTATTGATTCAAAATAAAAAGATTTATTAAATATTGCCATTAATTGATTTACAAAAATTATTTGATCATTTGGATTAACTAATGTTCCCTTAAATAAACTTACTTTTTTACCTAAAAGTAAATCTTCTATCTTACTTGCATCTAAAAACTGCTCTTTTGTAAATGGCGTTTCCTTTATCATCAAAAGAAACTGTTCTAATTCATTTTGGCTTAACTTACCTCTTTCTATGACTTGATTTACCGTACTAAATAAAATATTAATTATATTCTTTGATAATTGTTCCATATTACTTTTAATATCTTTTAACTCATTAGTATAATCGCTTTCTAAAATTGCTGATAAATATACTAAATCCTCATAATCTAAGCTATCAACAAATGAATTAACTTTACTAGAATCAGAGCAGAAAAGAGCATCAAAATACCTAAATATGCTACCAAATTTTACATCAACATCTTTAAGATCATTAACAAATGTTTTTATCTCACTAACACTATCTAAAGATCTTAACTCATTTTTACGACCACGCTTATCTTTAGCTAATTGATGAATATCAATTATTTTCCTATTTTCATAAATATTTTTAATGATTGTTTTTTCATTTCCATTAAGATTTAAATTAGAAATATTTTCATATGTATTCTGCTCAAATAACCTAAATGCTTTATGTAGAAACCCATAACAAGCTTGGAGTTCATTTTTTTGATTTTGTTGATTATTATTATATTTTTTTAATTCTAATTCAGTAGCTTTTTTCCTTATTTCAATCTTAATTAAATTTAATATCTGTTCACCCTCATGTGATTGATCTGTAGTTTTGAATGTTTTACTAAAACTATTAAATAGACGCCATTTAACATCATTTTGATTACTTTTCCCACCTTCTTTATTTTTCCACTCTTGTTGTAGCTTTGCTTGGACTTCCACACAGTCATCTAATGTGCTTAATTTAGATACATTTTCTTTAATCCATTGTAGAGCTTCTTTCCTCATATCTTCTGAATTAATAACCTTATTATCTTTGACAAACTTTTGTAAAGCATTTTGTAGCCCTTGTAAAAATTGATCTGCAGATAATTGTTGAATTGACAAAGATAAAGAAGATAAACTACTTTGACTTGAACGCATAAATAAATTTTTAATACTACTATCCGGGTTTTTATTAATCCTGTTACCATTATTCCTCATAACAAATAAATTATTTGCCTGTTGACTGTCTCCTTTTAGTTCTTTAAGTTGAAATGGTTCATTGATCTCTATATCAGTTAATGTAACATTTTCATCTATATCTAACCTATCAAATCTAATATCATTAAACTCAATAGACTTAAAGCTGCAATCTTTGATAAATGTATTCTCTTCAAATTTACTATCAATAAAATTACAACTGACAAAATCTTGACTAAATTTCGTATTATTAAAATTACAAGACTCAAAGGTAGAATTTTTTATTTGTTTATCATTTGAACTTTCAAACGTACAATTTTCAAATGTACATTTTTTAAATACTGCATTATTACAGTCTAAGTTTTTAAACCTAACATTAACAAACGTTATACCCTCTAAAACTGTCGTTCGATCAATTTCTCCATTTTCAAAAACACAATCAGATATTTGTGCTCCATTTAAATTTACCCGTTTTAAATTTTTGGGTAATCCAGCATCTTTACCGCCATTAAAAATATGATTTTCTAAAGAAAAATGACTTTCTTCTGAAGCTTGATTAATTATATTTTCTAATTTATAGTTTACAAATAGTGGTAACTTTGTATTTTCATCTACAATAACATCATTAAAATTAGCATTCTCTAATTGACAGCTTTTATCAATTTCAACACCTTTTAAATCTTTAGGTATTTGAATACTACTTAATGAAACATCACTAATGTTGCCAACAAATTTTGCTTTTGATAAATCACAACCATCTAGCTTTAGTGGAAAAACTGTTTCAAACCAAACGCCGCTAGCATTATTATTTTCTATTTTTAATAAATACTGCTCAATAGTAGACAAATATAAGTCATTATTTAAGTCAATAGGATAAAATGAAAAATGTTTATTCCATGCTGAAATAACCTTGTCTTTGTCCTTATTTTTTAACTTAGAAATGATTGTACTACTTTGTACTACATCAAGATCTAATGCTTCTTTGAATTGATTTATTTTTCTCTTCAATTCTTCTACTGAAACTGAACCAAATGTAGCACCATTAAAATTGGCTTTTGAAAAATCGTAAGGTTCATTATTTTCATATATCATTTGATTTAAATTGACCAACCTTAAATCACAGTTTTTAAAATCAATTATAAAATCATTAGGTACTTTAATTTTTTCATTACTATTAATTAATAAAAAATGAATAAATTTAGATATATTACTTTCAACTTCATCTTTCAACTTATTAATATTATCCAAAGCTATGTTTAATTTTTCATAAGACTCAATCACTTGATCATCATCACCTTTATTTATGTTACTTAATAGCTTATTAATAAATTCAATTTGTTGATTAATTTCATTGTTTTTACTTTCTAAAACTGATTTAAAATGATTTAAAATGCTTTTATTTAAATAGTGACTATCATCAGATTGTAGATTTGTCAAACTCTGAATATAATTTTGATATAGATAATCTTTGCTATTATCTATTATATTTTTAATATCATATTGTTTAAAATATTCTCTTATGTTTTTTGCAATTTCTTTTTGTTTAAGCCCTTTTTTTTTCTGAAAATAATTTATTTTTTCATTAATATATTCATTAGGATTACTGTTAATTTTATTTTTTTGCTCTTCTATTATCTTAAGATTCTTATCAATTCCATCAGATGCTTGTTTAATTAACTTGATATTTTTCCCATGATTTGTAATTTCATTGTTTAAAGAATCGATATTTAATGCATTAATTTGATTTATAGCATCACTATTATCTTGTTTAAAGTTTGCTTGATTTTTCTCCAATGTTGCTTTTTTATTTTGTATTTCATTTAATAAACCTTCCAAGCTATTTATATCTAAATAATGATTTAATTTATCATTTAAACTTTTATTAAGTTGAGCATCATCAATGATGTTTGATTTTAATATGTTGTTTTTTATTCCATCCTTTAGCATATTCTCATATTTAAAAAAACTTTCTTGAATGCCAATTTGACCTAAATATCGCAATAATATTTTACGACTATCAGACATCCTAAAAAATGACTCTCTCTTTTTTATTTCATGATATATAGCAAATAATGCCTTACTTAAATCATTAATATCTGATTTTGACCAATCAACGCGATTCCATGCTGCAAATTTTTCTGAAATCAGTTTATCCGCATTTTCTTCTGACATATGGTCTTTATTTATCAGATGTTTTCTATAGTCAGCTTTCGTTTTGTTAATAATCTCATTTAATACGGAATAATATTTTAAATTAGGTAACAGATTATTTTTTTCTTTTTCTAAATCTTCTATTTTACCTATAATTGATTTTCTACTTTCTTCCAAATCGGCAATTGACTGTGATATTGACTGATACTCTTCAGCAAATTTAACTAAATGATTAATCTTATTATTATTCTCAGCGATAAATATATTTTCTAATGCTTCTCTTAAAGTTATAAAGCTTTTAATTTGAACATCATTATCTAAAGCTTGTGGGTTAGCTTCAGCATAATCAAATAATTCAATTATTCTATTTTTTATATTACCTATGTTTTCATTTAATGTTGTTAGTTCATTTTCTAAATTTTCATTTTCTTTAGAGCTAGATTTAATGATTGAATCATTTAAAATTAGTTCATTTTTTACAGACTGATTAATCCTCTGTTCTAGCAAACCAGATAATCTTTTTACTTCTCTTTGAATTGATTCAATATCTTTTTTTCTGTTTTCTGTCTCTTGTCTAACATTTTTTAACAATTCATTTACAATAAACTTCATACCCCTACCCCAAATTTAAGTTATGCCAAATAATTAAATAAATTTACAACTTACATTAATAAATACAAATTAATAATAGAATTTTAAAAACTTCCCCTCCCAAAAATTAAATTTAAAATAATAGCATTACATAACCAATCTCTCAGTAATAAAACTAGCTGTCAACTAAATAAGTACGTATAACTATAAAATAATTCAAAATAATTAGCATATATTTATATGTTTTATCTAATTAAAACAAAAATTAATAATAAATTATATTTCAAAATAATAATATAGCCTAATTAATTGGTTAACACTTTTGTAAATGTCAAAATTAATACCCATTTAAATCTTTTAAAAGCATAAATCATGTTTACTTTGTATCTTCAATAAAACTACGTTATAGTAATGGACTTTGAAATAAAATTAAGAGGATTAGAGACCATGACAACTGCAAGTGCACGTCATATTTTAGTTGAAACTGAAGCACAATGTAATGACTTAAAAGGTCAAATTGAAAATGGTGCGGTTACTTTTGAAGAAGCTGCTAAAGCACATTCACTTTGCCCTTCTGGCCAACGTGGTGGAGAGTTAGGTTCTTTCAGCCAAGGTCAAATGGTTCCTGAATTTGATCAAGTTGTCTTTAATGAAGAAGTTGGTAAAGTTCACGGCCCTGTTAAAACTCAGTTTGGCTATCATTTAGTTGAAATTACTGAGCGCAGCTAATCAATCTAATCATGCTATTTTATCTGTAAATAGCAATTAAAATTATCAAGGCGCGATAAAGTTGCGCCTATACAAATGTATATAATCATGGACGATAAAAAACGATATCATTATTTAGATAATATTAAATGGGTATTAGCCATCTTGGTGATTATTCATCACTCTGCTAGCGCTGCTGGATTAGACCCTATCGGCTTTAACTTACCTAAAGTCATTAAATCTAACCAATGGCAATATGATGTTTTAAGCAATTTACAAGGGATTAATCAATCATTTTTTATGAGTTTATTCTTTTTTATCTCAGCTTATTTCATTTATCCATCACTAATTAAAAAAGGCAATATACACTTTATTTTAGATAAACTAAAACGTCTTGGTATTCCTGTTTTAATCACTGTCTTTATTATTACACCAATTGTTGCTTATCTAGGACCACTACATGCTAGTTATCTTTATGTGTTAAAGTTTTATGGTAATTTACTAAAAACTGCGAATATGCAGCTTGGTGTAACATGGTTCTGCTGGGCATTAATTGTATTTAATATTTTTTTCCTTATTGCTCACAAGTTATTTTCATCCAATAAAGAAAAGCATTATCAGCAAAAACCGATACCCAATGTACTGGTAATCATATTATTAACAGTCATTATAATTGTATTTAATGCTATTGGGTTATACCTACAAAATCTATTAGGCGAAAACTTTTTGGGTCTTCATGATTTAAAATACTTTCCCATGTACATCTTGATGTTTTATCTGGGTATTAAGGCATATCAATACCAATGGCTTGATCAGATTAATTTTAAACATGCGTTTGTAGGTATTCTAATGTGGTTATTTGCCTATGCATTTCTTTTAAAAATTTTATCAGGTTATGGCTTTAATGGTTATGTTCTAATTAGAGGATTTACTGTTATTGGTCTATGCTTATTTTTAATTTATGCATTTAAAGCACTCTTTAATAATACAAATAAATTTACCAGGATACTTTCCCGTTCAAGTTATGCTGCTTATGTTATTCAAGTGATTCCTTTAGTAATATTCACTAGTATTTTAAGATTATTTATGACTGAAACACCATTAGCTAATTTTATTATTATTGCTATTCCATCTGTGGTTTTCTCATTTATTTTAGGCTATCTTATTTGTAAGTTGCCTGTTTTGAAGCGAATATTTTGAACTTTTCATAAGTTACGCTTTCTCCACCCAATTATATAATGCCAAACCATCAACTCGAGAAAATTCTTCCAAATTATTAGTAACTAAAGGCAATTCAAGACTTTTTGCATGTGCTGCTATCAATAAGTCATTTGCACCAATTAGCTTACCTTTTTTTTCTAAGCTAGTTCTAATTAAACCATATTCATCAGCTGCGTTTTGATCATACTCAACAATTGATAGAGGTGTTATAAAACTTGCTAATGCCACTATATTCTTTTCAACTTTAATACTTTTATATACACCATAAACCAACTCAGAATAAACAATTGAAGAAATACCAATTTCATTAAATTTATACTCCTTAAATTTATTGAGTACATGAGGTGGCTTTTCATTAATAATATAGATACATATATTGGTATCTAGCATCAGCTTAATCATTTAAACTTTTCTCTCTTTTGGAGCGGTAAATCAATACGTCCTTCAGACATAAAATCTTCAAACTCATCTAAACACTGAAATATTAGATCCCAATCTTGCTCTTCAGGTAACTCTCTAATAATCAAAGCATTTCCAATTTTTTTAATATCAACTTTTGTTGAATCAACATTTAATTTCTTTGGAATTCTAATCGCTTGACTATTACCACTTTTAAATACAGTAGAAATCATTTACATTACCTCTAGTGATACGTATATATAATATAGTATACACAAAAATTCATGTATATACAAATTATGATATACATAATTTAAAATAAATTACCAGGATGTAAAACATGAAAAAAATATTAGTATTTATTTTAACCATCGGATTTTTAAGCAATAATGCAATAGCCTTATGGAGTACTGGCCATGCACTCGTTGCTCAAATTGCAGAAGAACATCTAAATCATGAAACGCTAATAAAAGTTAATCAATTATTAAATATTCAGCCAGATGTACCTGAATTAAATGACTGGAAACAACCGCAGCCTAGCCCTAAAATCTTATATCAAACCTATAATTATATGCAAGGTGCTGCTAGCTGGCCAGATGATCTAAAAAATTATTACTGGCAAGACTTTAGCCAAAAAAATAATTTCTCTGATATGCATTTTATCGGTGTTGATATTAATTTAGCTCAACAAGGCAATCAAACTTATTGCCAAAATACATTAAATAACCAGTACATTGAATCATTTATTCATAAAAATTCTCATAATATTATCAATGCAATAGAAAGTGCAGTTAAGACATTAGCATTAAAAACAACTTCAGATAGTCAAAAAGCGACTGCTTTAAGATATTTAATCCATTTTATGGGTGATTTAGCACAACCTTTACATACCATCAATCCTAAATTAGATGGTATTAATACCTATGGTGGTAATCGTATGATTTTTAATGAAATAAATACCCCAGAGTACAATCAAGTTACAGGGAAAAATCCATTAAATGATTATACCACTTTAGCCATTGATAAATTACATGCCTACTTTGACAGTGATCTTGCTCAGTTTAACCAATTACAAGAAACAATGGATTCAAAATACTCACCTCAAGGTTATGAATTATGGTATCAATATAAAAATGAATACTTAGCCTACTTACATTATCTTGCCTTACAAACTGGACAATATACAGATCAAATTTCACCAAGTATTACCCATTGGGCAAAACAAAGTGCTCAACTTGGCTGTGAAATCTTAATTACTGATCAAGATAGCTTTCATTATCAGGCAAATACAACAAAAAAACTCATTACAATTACCTGGAATCCAAAAACTTTTTCACAATATAATAATAAATTTAATCAACAAATATATTTAAATGGTATGCGCTTAGCCTATTTGCTAGAAGCTATTTATAACCCTGATAGCATAAATCCTATAATTATCAGCTATAGAAAGTTAATTATCAATCCTATCGTCAATAACCCTAATATAGTTACTCTAAGCGAGTTATCTCAACAATAGTTTTGAAACTCTATTATTAGGATTTTAAAATTTTCTTAAGAAAAATATAAGAACAAATTGACAACGTAAATAAAACGATAGATAAAAGAAAATATACCTCTCGTATGCCTAAATGTAATACTAAAAATCCACTAGATAATGTACCTAAAGCAAGTGCTGTATTTTGCATTGTTGATGCCGCACCTGACACTCGCCCCATTTGATGCTCTGGTGTTTCTTTTTTAATTAAATAACCATAAGTAACTAACTGTGTTCCCGTCCCTAGACCAATGACAAATCCAAAAATATAGATAACCCATGATGGCCAGCTTGACTGGTATAAACTAAGGCCTAACACACCACAACCTAAGATAATAAACCCAATAATAAAATAACTACTATAGTTAGTTATATTTTCTTTTCTACTAATTAATACACTAGTTATTACTGCTCCTAATCCATCTAAACCGACAAATATACCTAATGCTTCAGGTTCATTCGGTAGTACATGATGAATGAATATTGTTAACTGTGCTTGCCTAATTAATGAGCAAAAAAACCATACCATCACAAGTATAACAACAGTTCTTACTAATTGATTTTTCCATACTAACTTTAAACCAGATAGCACATCACTTAGCCAATTTTGAACGACTTCCCCTTGGTCATTTTCATCTGATTTTAATGGTTTATCAAAAGGTAGGCCAAATAATATTAAAGCTGAAATAATAAAGCTCACTGCATTAATTGCCAAACAACTTCTAGCTGAAGCAATAACCATTACTAATGCACCCAACATAGGACCAATTACCTTACACATTTGAAAAACAACTGTGGTATAACTTGAAGCTTTTAATAACTGCTCTTGAGAAACAACATGTTTAATATATGCTTGTTGAGCTGGTACATTAAAACAAACTACAGAAGCCCTAACAAAAATTAATACTAAAGCAAAAAGAATACTATTACTAAAATAAAGCCCTATTGTTAAAAATCCTGCAATTAAATCGGTTATAATCATCATATTACGTTTACTGACTTTATCGGTTAAAACCCCAGCAAACGGACTTAATATAATTGAAGGTAAAAAATAAAATAAAATCATTAATCCTAATAATACAGGTGATGCATGCCACTCGATAACAAAAATGATTTGTAAGGCAAAAATATCAAACCAATCACCAATATTACCAATTGTAAATGAGACAAAAAAACGACTAAATTGATGGTTTTTCCAAATATTATTCACTCTATAGCCTATCAATATTCACTAATACATAGCTTTATAGCTAAGAAATTTTACCCTATAACATAAACATAAACATAAAATGCTATATAAAAAAGGGATGATAGTGCGAAATTTAGATTTAAAGTTTTAGCAGATGGATACGTCCTAGGTCTTACATAGCTATTTCTTGAGATTGATCATTCAACTGGTCACTTTGAATTTTTAGAAATGGTAATACACTGTCAGCTTTATAACATCTATTAATATAAAGATTGAAAGACTTATTAACCTCAATATATGAATGCATACTTGAAGCAACAATAAATGATGCAGCAGCTTCCATAAATGCCTTCCCTTGTTCTGAGTGAGGTGAAATATTTAATACATCCATAACTTTACAATACATATTTGCCATACCTGAAACACCTGCAATATAAGGTAATTTTTCATCTCTGCATTTAACTACAAATGGATTATTTGAACTAGCACTTACTTTTCGGTAATCAACATCTCTCTTCCAAGGAATAAAAATATCCTCTTCAAATATATCTTTATCCTCAATTGTTCCAGAGTTACCTATTCTATCTAAGCTTACTTGTGCACTTTGATGTTTTTGTTTATTATCTTTATAAGCTTTTGTTCCATGAATAACATGACTATAAATGTTATTTATTTTATCTATATTACCACCAGAAAACCCTGTAGCTACCATCCATATCATTGAAAGTTTTGCAACATAATTTGATTCATCATCATTTTCTAAATAAGATAATAAACTTTTCATAGATTTAATTCCTAGTTCATTAAGATTGACCGATGGATATGCGCCTTTTTTGGAAACATTAAGTTTTTTAAATTTATTAAATAAAGTTCGCTTTTGACCCTGGTTAAAATTAATTTTGATAAATTCAACTAAACCTTTAGATACTTGATGTACTACACGTTTTGTTTCTTCACTTTTAATTACTTCATGAGCTTCTTGATCTCCTTTTTTCATTTTTTCCTTAATACTATTACCTGAGCTATAAGGAAATTTTAAGCTAACTTCTTGAGAAGGTAGAATTTTGCTTAAGATATTTTGACCAGAATCTTCAATCGCATATTTATTACTATCTATCATATGGGCAAGCGAACCAGTTTTATTTGTTATAAAAAACCAATTTACTTTAGAACCATCACCACTATAGTGTTTAGACAAGACCATACATATTTTGATATATCTATTCACTTTTTTACGATTCATTACATCTAAGTCTTTCAGCTCCTGTTTGTAGCGACTTATCGACGCTTGATTTAATGTTCCTTTATTAATTCGTTTTTGAATTCTTATTGCAATATCATTTAACTTACTTAAAATCGCATGATTACCATTAGCTAGTTGATTTTTTAAATCAATACCTCGATTGACTAAAATTTTCTTTTGTTTTTTATCATATCGATTACCTGAATAGCTAGTGAAAAAGTTAGACTGAGAAATATACTTTGGCATAACACAACTCCCATAGTTCCGTAATAAGCTTTAAAGTTAAGATAAATTTACATTTCAAGATAAAACGCAAAACATCGCATAACAAATATATAATAATCAGATAAAACAATCAAACATAACGTAGAGCTTCATTTACATAGAATGTAACAAAATTATCCTGTTTATGAGCAAATATAAAAAAATCAAATATAATAAAATATTCACAAGCTGTTGATTTATAAAATGAAGCACTTAGAAGAAATTTACAATTTATTTTATAAAAATCAGTATTGTTTTTTTAACACTACAAATTAATCAACTTATTAAATCCACCATCATACGAATATGATTATCTGTATCATTTAAACAAGGGATATATTCAAAAGACTCGCCACCTGAAGCTAAAAAGCTTTCACGCCCTGCAATATTAATTTCTTCTAATGTTTCTAAGCAGTCACAGGCAAATGCAGGTGATATTACTTGTACGGACTTAACGCCATCTTTTGGTAATTGAATGAGTGTTTTATCAAAATAAGGTTGTAACCATTCTAATGGCCCAACTCGAGACTGAAAACACATCATATATTGATCGTTAGTTAAATTTAATCGCTTAACAACACTTTGGGTGGTTTCATAACAAGCTTTTTGATAAGGATCTCCCTTTTCACAATAAATTTTTGGTAAACCATGATATGAAAATATTAATTTTTCCGCACGAGCATTTTTCTGTTGAAAGACCTCAATTGATCTAACCAATGCATCAATATATAACGAATGAGTGTGATAACCTGAAATAAATCTAAATGATGGCAAACTGCGCTTTTTTTCAAACACTTGATTAATATTATCAAAAACTGAAGCAATAGTTGTTGCGGAATTTTGTGGGTATAATGGCAAAATAACAATATTTGAAATTTGTTTAGTTTCAAATGCATTAAATGCTTTTCTTATTGAAGGATTTCCATAACGCATTGCAATTTCAACATGATACTTATCACCTAAAGCTTGTTGTAATTGATGTTTTTGCTTTTCTGTATAATAGAGTAATGGTGACTTACCCTCTTTCCAAACCGATTGATATAACTTAGAAACCTTTTTTGGCCTAACATTTAGAATAATAATATTAAGAATCATTTTCCATAAAATGCTTTGATTGTTAATCACTCGTTTATCTGATAAAAAAGGTTTTAAATAACGTTTAACCGCATTAGGCGTTGGCGCATCTGGGGTACCTAAATTAACGAGTAAAACACCTTGCTTATTTAATCCATTATTCTGCATTTTATGCTAAAATCTCTTTGTTTTGTTATGTTGATATCAAAATAACGCTAGTCAACCATCATGGTCTGTTTTAAGATAGGTTGCAAGTAAAAGAAATGAATTTTTTAAATGCTAACGGTAGAGCTTAATGTCAGAATATAACTTTAAACTGATTGAACAAAATGCCAGAGACTACTGGCAAAATAATAAAACTTTTGAAGTCAAAGAAGATCATACAAAAGAAAAGTATTATTGCTTATCAATGTTACCTTATCCAAGTGGTTCACTACATATGGGCCATGTCCGTAACTATAGCCTAAGCGATGTTATTACTAGATATCAAATGATGTTAGGTAAAAATGTTTTACATACAATGGGTTGGGATGCTTTTGGCCTACCTGCTGAAAACGCTGCCATTAAGCATAAAAAACCTGCAGCCCAATGGACTTATAATAATATTAAACAAATGAAAACTCAGCTTAAATCACTTGGGTTTGGCTATGATTGGTCAAGAGAGATTGCTACATGCCATCCAGAATATTATCGCTGGGAACAATGGTTTTTTATCAAGCTTTATGAAAAAGGCTTAGTTTATCGTAAAAATTCTGTTGTTAACTGGGACCCAGTTGATCAAACTGTCTTAGCAAATGAACAAGTCATTGATGGTCGAGGCTGGCGCTCAGGCGCTTTAATTGAGAAAAAAGAAATTCCACAGTGGTTTATTAAAATTACTGATTACACTGATGAATTACTTAAAGATATGGATCAGTTAGATGGTTGGCCAGAAGCTGTTAAAATTATGCAAACCAATTGGATTGGTAAATCCAAAGGTTTAAATATCACATTTGATATTAAAGATCATAATGAACAGATTGAAGTTTTTACTACAAGACCTGATACACTTTTTGGCGTTAGTTATCTTGCCATTGCGCCTGAACATCCAATTGCCATTGAGGCTTCAAAAAATAGTCCTGAAATTATGCAGTTTCGTGAAAATTGTCGTCATATGTCAACCATGGAAGCTGATCAAGCAACAATTGAAAAGAAAGGTATTGATACAGGTATTAAAGCAATTCATCCATTATCCGGGAAAGAAATTCCAATCTGGATTGCTAACTTTGTCTTAATGGGCTATGGCACAGGTGCAGTTATGTCAGTACCTGCACATGATCAGCGTGACTGGGAGTTTGCTCAAAGCTATTACTTGCCAATTAAACCAGTTATCCATTATGAAGATAAGCATGAACATAATTTCAATCAGTCAGCATTAACTGATTATGGTATTTTAGAAAACTCTGGTGAATTTGATGGTTTAAATTTTGATGAAGCTTATCAAGCAATCAAGCTGAAACTAGAAGAAAATAATCATGGTAGTGAGACGATTAATTATCGCTTACATGATTGGGGCATCTCACGCCAGCGCTACTGGGGTTGTCCTATCCCTATGGTTCATTGCCAAAATTGTGGTATTGTGCCTGAAAAAGAAGAAAATTTACCTGTTGTACTACCTGAAGATGTAACCTTAACTAAAGCTGGTTCACCATTAAAATCAATTGATAGCTTCTATCATACCACATGTCCTAGCTGTGGCAGTCAAGCTTATCGTGAGACAGATACTTTTGATACATTTATGGAATCTTCTTGGTATTACGCACGTTATACTTGCCCACATGCAAATCAAATGCTGGATAATGAAGCCAATTACTGGTTGCCGGTTGATCAATATGTCGGTGGCGTTGAGCATGCCATTCTACATTTGCTTTATGCACGTTTTTTCCATAAAGCGATGCGTGATATGGGATTAGTTACAAGTGATGAACCTTTTAAAAATTTATTAACACAAGGTATGGTTTTAAAAGATGGCGCTAAAATGTCAAAATCAAAAGGTAATACCGTTGACCCTCAAGCATTAATTGACCAGTACGGTGTTGATACTGCCAGATTATTTAGTTTATTCGCAGCTCCACCTGAGCAATCGCTTGAATGGTCTGATCAAGGCGTAGAAGGCGCACACCGATTTTTGAAAAAGCTATATAGCTTTAGTGAACAACATCAAACCATGCTTAAAAATTTAAATCAACAGTCTGTTGACTCATCATGGCACAAACAGTTATCTAAAGATGATAAAGCCATTCGTTATGAAATTCACAGCACATTAAAACAAGCTACTTTTGATATGTCACGTAATCAGTTTAATACTGTCGTTTCAGCCGCAATGAAAATCTTAAATGCTTTATTAAAAGTTGAAAATGAATATTTAATTTATGAAGGGCTAAGTATTCTATTGCGCTTACTATCTCCAATTACACCACATATGACTCATCACTTATGGCAAATAAATAACTTTGGTGAAAATATATTAAATGCTGCATGGCCAAAACCAGACTCAAATGCATTAATTACAGATGAAATGACCTTAATTGTGCAAGTAAACGGCAAAGTCAGAGCTAAAATTACCGTTGATGCACAAATGGATAAAGAACAAGTAGAAGCCATTGCCCTATCACAAGAAAATGTGATGCGCTTTACTTCTGAAAAGCCCATTCATAAAGTCGTCTATGTCCCTAAAAAACTTGTTAATATTGTTGTTGGAGCATAAAATGCAATTAACTTTAAATAAACGCCTTTGGCTAAAATGCCTACTTATTGTTATTGCTGCTATAACAATTTATGGTTGCGGTTTTCATTTGCGTGGATTAAATCTGAATATCCCTGAACCAATGAAACAACTTTATATTCAAAATGATACCAATGACTATCAGTTTGTTGCAGCACTAAAACCTTTACTAAATTCATATAAAATTAACGTTGTTAACAATCCTAAAAACGCAACAGCAACTTTAGTTATTTTAAAAGTGCAGACATCTAACACAATGCAAAGTGTCACTGGTAACTTATCAGCTGGTCAATACCTTGTTACTTATGATGTTACCTATAAAGTAGTTGATGCTAAAGATCGTACTTTATTATCAGAACGAATTAGTTCAGCAAGTGCTACTTACTCTAGTAATGCAACACAACAACTTGCTGCTAATAACCAAGTCGATCAATTAAAGGCACAATTAAGCAAACAAGTTGCCAGTGATGTTGTTAGCTCATTTACACAAATAACCCCAGTTGATACAACTGATGATAATATTATTATTCCAGATGACACTGACAAGTCATGAAAATTAACTTTAAAGGATTAAAGCAACACCTTAAGGCACAAAATCATTTTATCTATTTAGTTTTTGGCGATGAGCCTTGGCAAAAAGAGCAAAGTTTAGAAATGCTTAAACAGCATTTTAAAACTTTAGAATTTAATGATATTGAACGCCATAATTTTGACAAAACGCTAGATAGTGAATGGTTTTATCGAGCTTATGATAACCTTTCTTTATTTAGTGATAAGACACTAATGATAATACGCTTTGATCATATCCCTGATGAAAAGTCCAAAAAAATACTTGCTGAATTTGCTCAAACTCATAACAACCAAGATAGTCAAACTGCATTAATTTTACTTTTACCTCAACTTAACACACAACAACAAAAGCAAAAATGGTTTAAATCAATTGATGAGAATGGCGTTATATTACCCATATGGAATCTTAATCGCTATCAAATGAGCCAATTGATTCATCAATTAAGTCATGAAAAACAAATCAAATTAACTGATACGGCTTGTGAAAAACTCATTGAGTATACTGAAGGTAATCTTCCAGCAACAGCACAAACATTAGAAAAACTTGCAATTACACATACTGACCAAAGCGTTACAGAAGATGATATCAATGAAATTATCTCAACTGTTAGCCATTATGATGTTTATGCACTTAGTGAAGCATTTTTAAACTATGATTTAAAAAAAGCAATTCTAATTATCAATCAACTACAACATGCTGGTACTGAACTTGTATTATTACTATGGATACTAAGTCAGGATATCCGTTTATTACTACAATTTAAGCAAGCTAAAAGCCACATAGAATTAAATGATTTATTTCAAAAGCATCGCATTTGGAAAACACGCCAAGCCATGTATAATAAAGCACTAAGGCATTATAAAGCTGAAACACTTAAAACCAAATTATCTTTATGTGCTAAAGTAGACTACCTAGTTAAATCCTATCAAACTGAGCTTGCTTGGCAGCATTTAGTTCAAATAATTATATAAAATACTAAAATAACCTGAGTTCGAAAATAGAAAGTAGCTTAACCATCAAATGGCTATAATGATAGCCTGAGGTTAATTCTTATTACTAATTGTTATAGTTATATTTTCACTTACTTTATTGGATGTTGATTCCATATCAAAATCACGTTCTGTTGTTGTGGTGCAGTCTATACTTGTAGAGGTTGAATTAGAAGATGAATTTATACAGGCCTGACTGCAAGTATATTTAGCATTAGGGTTTGCGTTTTGTAAAATAGATGTAGTTGCCTTTACATCTGCCCCATATTGTTCATTATCCTGATACTTTTGCGTATAAAGTTTTAAATAAGATGAGCAAACATAATATTGCTCATTGCCAAAAAATATATCAATATATCCATCTGCACTAAGATACACATAAGTAGTGTCAGGCGAATAGGTAAAAGATAGATTGCTAACACTTGTATTGGGCTGTATATAAACCATATAAGAAGCAGAGGGTGACAAAAAGCTACTACTTGAAGTTGCACGTGCAAGCATTGCTTGATCTGTATGATTAATAATTTTATATTTAGCTACAGAAGATTGTAATACTTCAGTATTAGCTGTTGCTATAGTAAGGATAAAGAGAATACTTATTAAGTATAAAGCATTCATAAATTTATAAGTCATAAGTTAACTCCAGGTTAATTAAAACAAACAATAATTCAATTATAGCAGACTTTAATTTGTGAAATTCATTCTCAATAAAATAGGAATAACATGATGCCTCATAAAAAATATAGTAATGAATTTAAAACAGAAGTAGTTAAGGTCTTTTGACAATTAACATTAGCTGTAGTAGCTCCGACTTGATCTGAGCTACTACAAAAAAGAAGAATTAATATTTGACTATCATAATATTAACTTTGGTTTAGAAATTTGCTATGATCATGGAAATAAATCATTTATTGCAACAGTTAGGATTCCAAAAGATCTAATAACCAAAAAACCTCAGTAAGATCACTATTTCACGCTATTTTATAATAATAAAAATGCTACAGAATAGGCCAATCAATCTAAAGTTTGGCCTGCATCACATACAATGTTATAAATATTTAGTAAATACTGGTATAATAATTACTACTACTATTATCTGAAACAGAGGTCCAAGGACATGCGGGATCTCCCCCATCTGTTTGTCGACAGAAAAACACCAATGACTCTGAACGAAATGTTGAACCTAAGCCATTATCACAACGAATCATTTTATTTCCATAATTGCAAGTTTCTTGACTCTTACTGAATTTAAACATGTAAATATCATCTTCAGAATCAATATTTACTTGATTTAATTTTACTAACCTTCCAAGACCATCTGTAACACTTACTGTACCTAGACCTATTGATGTAAAGTATTCAGCTGCATCTGTTACTTCAATAACAAGCTCAAACCCTTTAGCTTCTTCATACCATTTGCTGTGACAATCATTTCCATCACAGGTTGCATGAATAATCATTGTTCTTCCAGGCATTTGTTCTGAATCATATTCTTTAGCAAAAGTTAAATAAATATTATTATACCAATCATCACTATCAGGATGTCCCCTCTCATGCTTAAATCTTATTAAATCAAATTTACTTGAATCTTGGCTAATCTCATCATTTACATCGTAATCATCTAAAACTTGAAATGCTAATGTCATATATTTACCATCACCATTACAGTCACCCTCTCCATCATCTGCTAAAGTAACTTTTATATCACTATGAGCAAATATAATATTAGGCAAATGATTTACATAGAGCATACACTTAGAATCTTGCAACTTAACATAAATATCATTATCACTATCATTTTTTATTGTTGCTTCATATTCTTCCGAGTCATAACCATAAGCAAGGTTCAAACCTAATAACAGTATAAAACCAATGATTAAAGCATATTTTTTATTTATTATTTTCATACTTCACAACCCACATCAATCAATTCAGCATTAAATTATAACGCAATGCTTCATATATGTGAAGTGTTAATTCTTATTTATAAATATTTTTATCAAAATAAAATATCAAGGCGCGATAAATTGACGCTTCTACAAATAGAACTTTATTTAGGAATCCACTGCAACAAACTGCTGTGGTTTTTCATCTTTGCCTTCAAATAAAAATTTAACCATTTCTTCTTCAAGAAATTTTCTTGATTGAGCATCCATTAAATTAAGGCGATATTCATTAATTAAAATCGTTTGGTGATCCAACCACATACGCCATGCATCTTGAGATATATTCTCTAAAATTCGTTTTCCTAAATCACCAGGATATGGCGCAAAGGTCATTTTAGGTGCTTCTTTTTGTAATTTTTGGCAAAATATCATTGTTGTCATTATTATAAGCTCTATCATTGTCGATTGTAGAATCTATTCTACTGAATCATTGGTTAAACCAAAAGCATTAATTAAATTGAAATTGCTTATTGATTGTCTCTATAAAAATTAACCGATGCTTAACAATCCAGTCATCCCAATGCCTTAGCCATTGTTTATATATTATAGGCACGGATATATTCTCAATAGATAAAATTTGTTGATATAGCTTATCTTTAAACTGATCTTTTAATTCAGTAACGATTTCTAAACCTAGCGGTAAAACTACAATCCATTTAACCATTAACCGTTTAAAAAATGACTCATAGAGCTCTTTATATGCCTCTAGCCCATATATTTCAATATTATGAAAGAGTAAAAATACTTCAAATGCAAATTGGTGATATTTAACTTTGCTAACTTCACAGCCTATTAAGTCTATAGAGTTCAAAGAAAAATTTTTTTCTTTTAAAAATGCCATATCAAAGCATTCAAATATGGCTTTTTTTTCTTCGGGTAATTCAGTTAAATAATTGATCATTATCTTTCTTTAAACAAAAAATTTATGCTTTATCTCAGTAATTGTGTCACGAAGTACTTGCGCTTGTTCAAATTCCAGTTCACGCGCATGCGCTTTCATTTGCTTTTCTAATTTAGCAATCAATTTAACTGCCTCTTTAACGCCTAAAATCGCCTCTATATTAATATCACTTACTTTGGCTTTTTTCTTACGTGCTTGTTTCATTTTTTCTTTTTCAGGCGCAAAATCTAACATATCATCAACATTTTTAATAATACTTTGAGGGGTAATACCATGCATTTCATTATGAGTAATCTGTTTTTGCCTTCTTCTTTGTGTTTCATCTAGTGCCAATTGCATTGAATTTGTAATTACATCTGCATATAAAATTGCTCTACCATTGACATTACGTGCAGCTCGACCAATTGTTTGAATTAGCGAACGTTGTGAACGTAAAAAACCTTCCTTATCTGCATCAAAAATTGCAACTAAACCAACCTCAGGCATATCTAAACCTTCTCGCAGTAAATTAATACCAACCAACACATCAAAAGCACCTAAGCGTAAATCACGTATAATTTCAACTCGTTCAACCGTATCTATATCAGAATGTAAATAGCGCACATTAACACCTTGCTCTGATAAATAGTCAGTTAAATCTTCTGCCATTCGTTTTGTTAGTGTTGTAATTAATACTCGTTCATTAACTTTAACTGAACGATGAATTTCAGATAATATATCTTCTACTTGAATTTTAACCGATCTAATTTCAACTGTTGGGTCAACTAATCCCGTTGGACGAACAATCTGCTCAACTGTATTTTGCGTATGCTTTAGTTCATAATCAGCAGGTGTTGCAGAAACATAAATCACTTGATTAACTAAATTTTCAAATTCTTCAAATTTTAAGGGCCTATTATCCACAGCAGAAGGCAGACGAAAGCCATACTCAACTAAATTTTCTTTACGTGAACGATCACCAAAATACATACCGCCTAATTGTGGTACTGTCACATGTGATTCATCAATCACAACAAAAGCATCATCCGGTAAATAATCCAATAGCGTTGGCGGTGCTTCACCTTGTGCCCTACCTGATAAATGACGGGAGTAATTTTCAATACCCGAGCAATAGCCAAGCTCTCTAATCATCTCAATATCATAAAGTGTTCTTTCTCTTAAACGCTGCTCTTCAATTAATCGATCGTTATCTCTTAGCACTTCAAGACGCTCTTTTAATTCATCTTTAATCAAATCAATTACTTTTTCTAAGCGCTCTCTTGATGTCACATAATGTGTTGATGGGAAAATACTGATATGACGTAATTGTGCTAATGTTTGCCCTGTTAGTGGATCAAAATAAGTAATTCGATCAACTTCTTCATCAAATAATTCAATTCTTACCGCTCGATTATCACTTTCAGCTGGAAAGATATCAATGACTTCTCCTCTGACTCGATAAGTTCCTCGAGAAAAATCCATTTCATTTCGTTGATATTGCATCTCAGCTAATCGTCTTAAAATGCTTCTTTGATCAATTGACTCTCCTACTCTCACTGACAATAACATCTGCATATATTGCTCTGGATCACCTAAACCATAAATTGCTGAAACCGTTGCAATAATAATTACATCATTACGTTCTAAGATTGACTTAGTTGTTGATAAACGCATTTGTTCAACATGCTCATTAATCGATGCATCTTTTTCAATATAAGTATCCGATGCTGGCACATAAGCTTCAGGTTGATAATAATCATAATAAGAAACAAAATATTCAACTCTATTTTCTGGAAAAAATTGCTTCATCTCAGAATATAGCTGTGCCGCTAATGTTTTATTATGCGCTAAGATCAAACATGGCCTTTGTACTTTTTCTATAATATTAGCAACCGTATAAGTTTTTCCTGAGCCTGTTACCCCTAATAAGACTTGATGCCTAAAACTGTGATCTAAGCCATCAACAAGTTTTGTAATCGCTTGTGGCTGATCACCTGACGGTTGATAACTGGTATTTAGCTTAAATACTTTTTCATCATCTTTATTTATTTGACTTTTCACTATACTTTGACGCTTTTTATTAGACATCGTTTTGACAGCTCTCTATAATTTTTAAATAATTTAATTAATGTTAATTTACATAGACTAAATCGATACACATATATGCATATCAGCCAATTTAAGATTAGCAACTTCCGAAATATTACCACTTCAGATATAACATTTCACCCCCATATTAATCTTATTGAGGGATTAAATGGCTCAGGTAAAACTTCACTCTTAGAGGCACTCTATTTTATTAGTCATGGCCGTTCATTTAAAGCCAACCAATTAAACCGTATCATTCAATATGATACTAGCGAAACAACTTTGTTTGCTGAGATTAATCATGCTGAAATGCCAAAAACACTCGCATTGCAAAAAAATAAAAATGGCCAGACTGAATTAAGACTAAATCATAATACAGTCAATACACAAAGTGAATTAACACGAATATTGCCAATGCAAATTTTACACCCTGGTAGTTTTGCTATTTTAACTTCTGGCGCAAAGTATCGTTGCCAATTACTCGATTGGGGTGCATTTTATAGTCAAAACGCATTTCATCCACTATGGCGTAAAACGAAACAACTCATTCGACAACGTAATAGCCTTTTAAAACAGAATCCAAATGAAACAATGCTCAAACCTTGGGATTACGAGCTAACTACCTGTAGTATACAACTAGATCAACTACGTAGTGACTACATGCATAAACTTCAGATTGAAATTAATACACTACTACCTATATTCAGTAAACAATCTTTAAATTTTGACTACTATCGTGGCTGGTCAAATCAAGAAGAATTATCACATGCACTGAAAAGACATCTAGCACAAGATATTAAGTCTGGCTTTACTCACTATGGCCCACATCGAGCTGATTTAAAAATAACAACCAACCACTTACCTGCTTGTGATGTCTTATCTCGAGGTCAACAAAAGCTCTTAATCTTAATGCTAAAACTCGCTCAAGGCGCTTTATTTTACAAAGAACATCAAACACCTTGTATTTATCTAATTGATGATTTACTTTCAGAACTTGATAAGCATGCAACAAAAGCGGTACTAGAATTTATAAAAACTCAAAATGCACAAGTATTTATTAGTGCTATTAATTCTGAAAAAATTCAAACATTTTTATCTCAAGATCAGTATCAACAATTTAATATTGCTGAAGGGAGCATTAAAGCCTAAGCCAATTAATTAAATTGATATAAAACACTTAAGAATTAAACATAAAACTTGGTATAACTCATAATTATCTATTTGCTTTATGTAATATATTTTAGAAAAACACAGGGTAATATATTGCATTATAAGTGCAACAAAAAGCTCCTTTACCTGTCATCTAAAGTTTGATTATAATAAATATAGTTAAATTAAATATTGATTATCTAAGGTTTAAATTATTAACACTTTTATTTTAAGGGACATTTAATGGCAAAACTCAGAATTATATCACTTGATATGGATGGCTGCTTATTTCATAGGCATTATCATAAAGCATATCAAAAAGATCGAGATCAAGCTTTATTCGAAACAAATAAAGAGTTTTTTGAGTCGCTTCTAAAAGAAACTTCAGAAGATGAACAACTGATTTTTATGATTGGTTCAAATCGGCAATCATATACTATAGATGCATCTAATAGTGGCAAAGGCCATAATACCGAATACTCTTTTAAAGCAATTGAAAAAATTGCAACTATCTTTTCTAAAGAGAGAGCAAAAAATACAACACGCCTAGATACATTTCTATTAGAAGATATATTCAGTAACCGAAGGGCTGGCAGCTCCTTTCAAATTGCACAACAAATACGAGAAGGCAAACTTCCAGAGCCCAATAAAGATTCGCTACTACTAGAACAATCAAAAATTCCAATTCTCTATGCTCAAATGCATCGACATGCTTTAAAAAACCCAACTGAGGTTATTGAGTTTGACTTTTATGATGATCGAGAAGATATTATCAAAGCATTAAATGAGTTTTATATTAATTATCCTGAAATGATTCCAAAGAATGTTACGTTAAACTTACATTTATACAATGGAGAAGAACGAGTAGATCTTGAACCAATTCAAGGTCAAGGCAGAATTGATTCAAACTACTGTCAAACAGTAAAAAATATGATGCAAATCACTATAGAAGGAACGCAACAAGATAGAGATTGCGACTATGATACTGCAAAAACGCTGACGGAGCTAAAAATGGAAAATAGTTGCGCTGCATATGTAACACCTAAAGCCTTAGATCAATGCACAAAACAAAATTTAACCAATAACAAAAAGTTTTTTCATGATATATTATCAAACGTTAACAATCAAACAAGATTTGGTGGCGGAAAAACGATTAGATTTGACGGGAATAACTATTGCATCCCAAATGGTGTTTTTCAAGCCTGCCAACCTTTTTGTAAGAAAAATACACACACTCCAACTATTAATCTTGATTTATTAGTAACAGATGATGTTAAATCATTTTTTTCTAATAAAATTCAGTCTTATGCTCAATCCAAAAAAGATAGTTCAGGCTTCTTTTGGAAACGCTCTGAACCAGTTAAATCATTTTATACTGAAGCGGCTAAAGGATTAAGAGAACTTGAACACCATGTAAGTAACGATTTATAAATAATCGTTTATTTTCTTTATTTAAAAGGTAGATCTGTATAACATTATTATAACTCTCATAAGTATTCTATAATAATAAATAGAACCTAACTAAATTTTAATTGAGATGATGATGGAATATAAAAATATCTTAGTTGCTATTAATGTCTTTGAAGACTACCAGCATGTTTTTCAATCAGCTCTATCTGTTGCTGAAAAAATGAATGCTAAATTAACACTGTTTATGGTTATAGAAGCTTCTTTAAGTTTTTCTCATACTAGTTCAGAAGATAAAGCCAAGTTAGAAAAAAATGCTAAAACCAAATTAGAGTCACTTATACAAAATACGAACTTAAAAGACATAGACTATGCTATACAAACAGGTAAATCTAACACATTAATTTCAGAGTATGCAAAAAACAACCATCATGACCTAATCATTTTAGGCTCTCACGGGTATCATGGTATCAATTCACTACTTGGTTCAACATCTAACAGTGTTTTACATAAAGCATCTTGTGATACCTTAATCATTAGAATTTCAGAAGACATACCAAAAACAGCAGCTGCCTATCATAAAATGTTAATTGCTACTGATTTTGAAAATGATGATGATTTATTAGTTCAACAGGCCAAACAAATTGCTAAACATTACGGTGTTTCACTGAATGCACTCACTGTAATAAAACACGTTACTTCATCAATATCATCCAGTGATTACGGTGTTATACCAAACATCCGTCGTGATTTATTAAAAGAAACAAAGTCAAAATTTTCAGACTGGTTAAAAGCACATGATATTGAAAGTAAGCCTATGTGCGTCATTGGTGAACCTGCAAGTGAAATTGCTGAATATGCTAATAAGAAAAATATTGATCTTACCATCCTTGGTAGCCACAATCGAAACTTTATTGGCCGCTTTTTTATAGGTTCAACAGCAAATGCTATCTTACACTTAATCCAAAAAGATGTTTTAGTTGTACGTTTGAAATAATATACTCTACAAATAGCAAAAAGTATAAATATGGAAATAATCACAAATGACAACTGACAGCCATCATATGATGATTGATATTTTCCCACACATTTGCCTATTTTTTGGCATTGCAGGTGTCATCGTTCCGCTTTTACATAGACTCAAAGTCTCTCCCATTATTGGTTACTTAATCTGCGGCATCATTATTGGACCATATGGACTAATTCAATTCTCCCAACTACAACCCTGGGTCAATTATATTTCAATTAAAAATACCCACACAGTAGAATTAATTGGTGAGCTTGGCATTATCACATTAATGTTTATGATTGGTTTAGAGCTCTCTCTTGATCGCTTAAAAGAGCTACGCCGCTATATTTTTGGGCTTGGCACACTACAAATTTTAATCACCGCTGGTATTATCACGATAGTTGCAACTCTATTTAAAAACACTTTACAAACAGCGATTCTAATTGGTTCAACATTTGCACTGTCTTCAACGGCTATTGTGATGAAGTTTTTAGAAGAGCGTAAGCTAATTAACCGTCCTATCGGAATGTTATGCTTATCTATTTTATTAATGCAAGATTTAGCCGTAATTCCGATTTTAATCCTAATATCCTCTTTTACAGGCAGTACGAATACTAACTTAGTCATTGATTTAAGTATTTCACTAATAATGGGTGTATGTGCTGTGGTGATTATTTATTGGCTGGGTAAAAAAATTCTCAAACCCTTATTTCAGTCTATTCATTTTTCAAAAAGTCCAGAATGGTTGGCAGCATTAGTTGTTTTTATTGTTATTACTTTTTCGATGCTCACTTATATGGCTGAGCTTTCCCTTGCTCTAGGTTCATTTATTGCTGGCTTATTAATTGCTGAAACTGAATTTAAACATGAAGTTGAAATTATTATTAACCCATTAAAAGGCTTTTTACTTGGTATATTTTTCCTGTCTATTGGCATGATGATTAACCCCATTGAGATTTTTAATTATCCACTATTATTACTACTTTCAATCATTGGCATTTATACACTTAAGTCAGTTATTATCTTTTTACTTTGTGTTGTTTTTAAAGTTCCAGCTCGTCACTGTGCAGAAACAGCGGTTTACCTCGCACAACCTGGTGAGTTTGCTCTAATGATTTTAGGAATTGCAATGACAACACAATTAATGCCACAAGAAAGTATACAATTTTTCCTCATTGTCACCGTTTTATCTATGATGGTATCACCACTTTTATTTAAACTCGCGCCCATAGCGAGTCATTATGCTCAACAATTATTTAAAAATCATAAATCATTAATTAAATCAGCCAATGCACATGAAAAACATGAAATTGTAATTGCTGGATTTGGTCGTATTGGCCAATTAGTTAGCATGGTTTTAAAAGAACAAAATATCCCTTACATTGCCTTTGATCACGATGGTGAATCTATCCAAAAGTTACGTAAAGATAACTTTAAAGTTATCTACGGTGATGCTCGTAAAAAAGAATTATGGCATCATCTAATTAATGACAATGTTAAGACTGTTGTTATTGCTATTGATGATGATAAGATCACTGGCAGAATTATCAAATTACTGAAAACAGAGTATCCATTAATGTCGGTTATCGCACGATCAAAAAATATGAAAAATGCGAATATTTTATATGAAAATGGCGCAAATTATGTCGTCACTGAAACACTTGAATCGAGTCTGCATATTGCTCAACTGACAATAGAACAATTAGGTCATGAACCTGAGAAAGTTAGAGATATAATAGAGTCAATACGTAATAACTTTATTAACACTTATCAATCTAGTGAAAACTCCCAATAAATTGACATATGTCATGTTGGTTAGTTCATTTACAGCGTATAATGTCACTGTAGTTAAAAAACATGGAAACAATTTAGATGTTAAATCACAGAAATATATTATATGCGATTGACCTTGATAAAGGTTTAGATGATTCTTTTGCAAAATTAATCGATGAAGCAAATGATAATAATGTTAATATTCATATTTATCATGTTGTCAAATCAACAGCTGCAGCTTATGGCTATGCAACAGCTTATATTCCTTCAGATTCTATGATGGAGTTAGAAACTAAGCTTAAAGATAATGCCCAAAGTAAATTAAATCAATTATTAGAAACCAGCCGCTTTACTAATGGTTCAGTTTGTATTGATATCTCTGATAGCCCTAAAGAAGAGATCATTGAAAAAGCAAAAGAATTAAAAGTTGACGCTATTTATATTAACGGTCATGATCACAATTTAATTGGTCGACTAGGCTCTGTTGCAGATTATGTCATCAACCATGCAAAGTGTGATGTTGTCGTATTAAAGCATTAATATGAGGTAAATAAAAATGACTACTGCGTTAGAATATCGTTATACACCTGAAGATAAGCCTACCACATTGGCTTATCACTTTTGCTGTGAAAATCCTGCATGTGGCCATTTAATTTTTAAAGCAACACATTTTAATGAACATTTATACTGCCCTCACTGCGGAGGTTCATTGGTTTTACAACAGCAATTAGAGCATGATTTAAAACATAAAAAAATACTTGAAAAATCATATCAATTCGTACAAAACTTATTGAAAACACAGCAACAAGAAGAATATAATAAATTGCTCAAACGTGAATATATTTACCACTTTCTTCAATATAATCGACCTGAAACCATGGAGTTAGAACCAACTAATACAAATAATAACAATGAACCTGATAACACACCAGAGCTTATACCAAAACCAGCATCTGCAGCTTAAAATTTATCAAATTTAACTATTTATATTACATTCCTATTTAAAGTTTTTAATTCGTAAACTCTAGTAAAATATTTTTGAAAACTTCCAATATTATTATCTACATTTTATACATATTTTAATATTCTAGTAAGATTGAAATCCATTTTAACAATATTTAAATAGCTATTATAACCAATAATACTCTGTATCTATCAGTAGATTAATATAAACAATGTAAAAAAAAATACTTATTTTCAGTTTTTTAATTTTATATTCATTGCAAAAATATAAAATTACAATATATAAGTGGGTTGCATAAAATGAGAAAGAAATTATTTAGATATACAAATGGTGTTACATATAATAAACACTCATCTGAATCAGCTAAAGCATTGGGAAAGTATTTTGAAAATGGAATTTGTTTTGGATCATGTATTTCATTTGCTAACAACTATTTAACTCAGGGACAAGCTAAAGTTAATAGAATTGATGCAATTCAAGTACAAAGACACTTATTATCAGGCAAAAAAAATATGCTAGAGCTAATGAACTCAAATCCTTTAGCATACTCAGATAGCAGTATAGCTGATTATACTGAAGGTGATTTGAAAAACTTATTAAAAGATCAAATTGAGACAAATGATTCTGGTGTATATTTATTAATATTATGTGAAAGCCAACAGAAAAGTCATGCAATTTTATTTTTACATGATCAATCATCTAGAATATATTTTGATCCAAATTATGGGGCTGTTAAATACTCAAATGACCACAGTCTAGATGACATGCTTAGTACAATTGAAAAACACGTTACTTCAAAAGAAACAGGTGCTTTAGATACAGTAAATGCTTTATGCTTTTATAAATTAGAAAAAGGAATAGAACATATGCTAAACCCATATGATAAAGCCAGAAGTGCATCTCAAAGAAGAGCAACTAAACGGGCTGAAATAGAAGAATTTCCAATGTATGAAATGCAAATGAAAGGAGAATTTATTGATAAGGAAGGACATATTAATATTGAAATGAAAGAGCTATAACAATACTCATTTAATCTATTATTTGATCTCACTTAAATCTTTTATTTGAACTAATTTATTTTTAATTAAAACATTACCTTTTTTATTAATATTAGAGATGGTTCTTGATAATGTCTCTACTTTAATATCTAAATGATTAGCTAAATCTTTGTATTGCATCGGTAGATAAAACTCTTTCTCGCATAGACCATACTGCTTTTTCTTTTCTGAAATTTTCAATATAAACTGATAAACTTTATGCTCAGCATCTTTATGATGTAGGTGATAATTATTTTGCCGATTCACTTGATGGCCTAATAAGGGGATTAAGTCTTTCACCATATGTGGATGCTGCATTAACTCTTTGTAAAATTTATCATACTCAAACGTACACAGTAAGGTATTTTCAATCGCCACTAATGTCATTTGGTGTGTTTTATCATTTAATCCATCTAAACCAACAACATCACCTTGAAAATAAAAATCAGCAATATAATCATCGGATGTAACTGACTTTAAAGCACCTGATTTAATGGCATAAAGTTTTTTTAATTCTTTGCCATGGGAGTATAACGTATCACCAGGCTCTAGATAAGCACTCTCTGGATGATTGCCAACCTCTTCTTTTTCTTGGTAGTTACATAGCCATTTGAACAAACAGCTTTGACAAGTCATCGATTGAATTTTACTCATGCTTTTAATTAACCCAAAAATTAAACTAAAATGTAAGGAAATCTTATTACTAAGGCCCTACTTAAGCAATCAGTATTTGCTTATTAATTGATCTATGTCAATTCTATGTTAAATCAAACCAATATGCAAAAAATATCTAATGGCTTTACATTTATTATTTATTATACTTTCTGCGAAGAAATTAAATCTCTAAAGGTATATAATTATGCTACCAACTCTTTTATCTGTTGATCTTGCAAGATATCAATTTGCATTTGTGGCAATGTTTCACTTTATTTTTGTTCCGTTAACACTTGGACTTACCTGGATTTTATTTACTATGGAGTTAATGTATGTAAAAACAGGTAAGGTTATTTATAGAGATATGACTAAATTCTGGGGCAAGCTGTTAGGTATTAACTTTGCTTTAGGTGTCCTATCTGGTTTAACAATGGAATTTTCATTCGGCCTTAATTGGGCTTATTATTCTCAATTTGTTGGTGATATTTTTGGCACACCATTAGCAATTGAGGGTTTAGTTGCTTTTATGCTTGAATCAACCTTTCTAGGTATTTTCTTTTTTGGTTGGAATAAACTTTCTAAAAAACAACATTTAATGGCAACTTTCTTCTTGGCATTAGGATCTAACCTATCCGCCCTTTTAATTTTAGTTGCCAATGGATTTATGCAGGTACCAACAGGTGGCGAATTTGTATGGCAAACGATGCGCATGCAAACAACTAACTTAGGCGAACTATTTATCAATCCAATTGCACAAATTGGGTTTGCACATACTATTTTTGCTGGCTATACAACAGCTTCGGTATTTGTCATTGGTATTAGTGCATTTTATTTATTAAGAAAGCAAGACACTGAATTTGCAAAAAAATCAATGGCAATTGGCTTAGGCTTTGGCCTTGTTGCTTCCATTATGGTAATTTTTATGGGTGACCAACAAGGTTTAAATGCTTATCATAATCAACCATTAAAACTTGCTGCAATAGAAGCGGAATGGACTACACAAACACCCCCTGCAAATTTTAATGCTATTGCTTTTCCATCTCAAAATATGCAAAAAAATTATGCCACCATTCAAATTCCTGATGCATTAGGATTCCTTGTTACCCATTCGAAAAATACCAAAGTCTTTGGAATTAAAGATATTTTATATAATGGGTATAAGACTAGTAACGGTAAAACTGTACCATCAATGACTACTCGTATCGAACAAGGTGCTTTAGCTTATGATGCCTTAACTAAAATGCAGCAAGGTAGCACAAATACACAGATACTAAAAACTTACAATCGTTATAAAAATGACCTTGGTTTTGGCATGTTATTACTACCATATGTTGAACAAGGCAAACCATTAGTATCAGCTACTAAAGAACAAGTTTATAAAGCAGCAACCAACGCCATACCTGATGTATTTTCACTCTTTTGGACTTTCAGAATTATGGTTGCATTAGGCACACTAATGTTTATTGCCATATTACTAGGTGTTATTTTCGCCATTAGAAATACTTTATGGCAAAAACGTTGGTTGTTAAGATTTATGCTATATATGATTCCAGCACCATGGATTGCTTCATTATGTGGTTGGTTTGTAACAGAGCATGGTCGCCAACCTTGGACTGTCTATGACATATTACCGACAAGTCTAAGTGCCTCTTATTTATCAAGTGTTGATATAGTTATCTCTCTAATTTTATTTATAAGCATTTATGCTGTTTTAATTGCCTTTGAACTGTTCTTAATGTTCAAATACGCAAGACTTGGCCCAAGTGCTCTACATACAGGCAAATATCACTTTGAAACCCCTACCCAAAACTTAAATCAAGGAGATCAATAATGATTGACTTATATACAATTGTACAAGTTCTAAGCTGGGTAGCAATTGGTTTAATTATGTATTTAGTTTTAGCAACTGTTGGCTTTGATTTTGGAGCTGGCATATTAGCTAGATTTGTAGGAAAAACTGACCAAGAACGACGCGCTATTATTAATATTGTAGCACCAACCTGGGATGGTAACCAAGTATGGTTAATTACAGCTGGTGCTGGAATATTTGCTATATGGCCACGTGCATATGCTGCATCATTTTCAGGCCTTTATCTCGGCATGCTTGTTGTCCTTTTTAGCCTCTTTTTACGTCCAGTTTCTTTTGAGTTTCGTTCAAAAATTAAATCAGCTAAATGGCGTAATTTTTGGGACTGGATGTTAGTTTTTGGCAGCTTTATTCCAATGTTAATTATTGGCATTGCTATTGGTAATTTATTTTTAGGTCTCCCATTTCAGTTTCAACCAGGTAGTCTAAGATTTGCCTATGGCACAGGTGCACAAATTGCTCCAGAAGCTGCTGGATTTTCATTAATTATGTTATTAAAGCCCTATGCATTAGTCACAGGTATTTTTGCCGTTGTCATTGCTATCATGCAAGGTGCTTCATACTGTGCGATTAGAACTGATGGTATTTTAAGAGAAAGATTTAACCGCATTAAGATTATATCTTCAATATTATTTATTCTCTTATTTGCAATATTAGGATTATGGTTACTTTTTATTGTTGGTTATATATGGGAACCCTCAAGTATTCTTAAAAGTTATTCTGACGCAATTTATCATCCCTTAAATGGACAGATTATTACGATATTAGATGGTGGTTGGTTGCATAATTATGCAACTTACCCATGGATGATTATTGCACCAGCATTAGCATTTATTGGTGGTTTTGGCGTTATGATTATGACTAAAAAAAATAAAGAAATTGCTTCATTTATCTTTAGTCTTTTAGCTTGTTTAGGTGTCATTTTTACGTTTGGTTTTACCCTATTTCCATTGTTAATGCCATCCTCAATTGCTCCAAGCGAAAGTTTAACTTTATTTAATGCTTCAAGTTCTATGGTATCATTAATTGGTATTTTGATTGTTGCTGTTATCATGTTACCGATTATATTTATTTATACGACGTTCGTTTATAAAAAAATGTGGCAACGAGGTGAGTTTATGAATGCTGATGAAGTTAACGCACGTGACCATGAATTATATTAATTTAGAAGGAATCAATTATATGTTTTATATTGTTTGGATTGTTGCAGCATTCGCTGCTGTTGGCGCAGGCTGCTGGTTAGCTAGTGTAACTGATAGAAAAAATAAAAGATCCCTTAATGATACTCAACATTAAATTTTATTAATTGGTTATTTAAGAGAAAATTGATGATTTATTTAGATACTATTGAAAATTATTTATTAAGCTTACAAAGTAATTTAATCAACCGAGTTGAAAATGAAGAAGAAAAAGTTAAATTTCTTCATGATGCTTGGGAGTTTAAAACTGGTGGTGGTGGTATTAGCTGTGTTATTGCTGATGGCAGTGTAATGGAAAAAGGTGGTGTTAATTTCTCAAGAATTAAAGGCCCAGCATTACCTAAAGCTGTTTTAGAAATGAAGCCTGAATTAACGGGTTATCACTATGAAGTGATGGGTGTATCTGTTGTAATGCACCCACTGAACCCTTATGTTCCGACTTCACATATGAACGTGCGTTTTTTCTATGCTGAAAAAGAAGGCGCATCACCAATCTGGTGGTTTGGTGGTGGTTATGATTTAACCCCTTATTATGCTTTTGAAGAAGATTGCAAAAACTGGCACCAAAGTGCTTATAATGCATGTAAAGACTTTGGTGATGATATATACGATACTTATAAAACTAAATGTGATGAATATTTTTATCTACCTCATAGAAATGAACAACGTGGCATTGGTGGTATATTCTATGATTATCTAAACCAATGGTCATTTGATGAGTGTTTTTCATTTATGCAGTCAGTTGGTAATACTTATGTAGATGCCTATATACCAATTGTTGCCAAACGTAAACAAACACACTTTGGTGAAAGTGAACGCAACTTTCAACTCTATCGTCGTGGTCGTTATGCTGAATTTAATCTTATTTATGATCGTGGCACTCACTTTGGATTACAAAATAATGGCCGTACTGAATCTATTCTTATGTCATTACCACCAGTAGTTAATTGGCTATATAACTATCAAGTTGAGCCTGGCTCAAAAGAAGCAGAGTTAACTGAAAAATACTTAATTAAGCGCAAGTGGCTTTGAATTTGAACTCAAGCTATACTGACTGAAATTTCTATTAATAATTATGCTATAAGAGGACTATATCAGTGTTATTAGATAAATTAATTAAACTTATACAAGATCCCTATATTGCATTATTTATCACTCTTTGTTTAGGCTATTTAGTTGGTAAAATAAAATATAAAACATTTGTCTTAGGCGGCATTTCTGGTTCACTTATTATGGGTGTTGTTATTGGACAAGTAGGTATTAACATATCACCTGCTATTGGCTCAATTTTCTTTGCTTTATTCTTATATGCTGTTGGTTATCAGGGTGGTGCATCTTTTTTTAAGTCACTTAACCGACAAACATTAGTTCAACTAATCTCTGCAACACTAACCTGTGTCTTGGGTTTATTAACTGTTTTAATTTTTGCTTGGATGTTTCACCTTGATCGTGGCATTGCTGCAGGCTTGGGTGCTGGTGGGCTTACACAATCAGCTATGATAGGTTCAGCTAATGATGCTATTTCTCAATTATCACTACCTCAATCAGCTATCCATGCAATGCAAACAAACGTTGCTGTTGGCTATGCTGTTTGTTATATTTTTGGTTCTTTTGGTCCTATCATCTTATTAGCAACTATTTTCCCATTGATTATGCGCTGGAATTTACGCAAAGAAGCAATAGCATTAGCATCTGAACAAACAGGTGGTCATCCTCTACTAGAGCCAGGCCAGTTTAATGCTATATCCCCGTTTAGTACTCGAGTTTATCAAGTCAATGACCAAGCCTTAGCTGTCGGTAAACATTTATTAACCCTTTATGCAGATAAAAAACCTCGAATCGTCATTGAAACTTTACTGCGTAACAATCAGATTATTGAAACAACGCCAGAAACAGTAATTCAGTCAGGTGATATTATTGCCGTTACTGCACACAGTGATGATTTTCATCATATTGCGAACCAACTTGGTCAAGAAATTGACAAGCCTGCACAATTAAACTTAGTTGAAGAAAGACGCTCATTTATACTAACTAACAAAGAAATTATTGGTAAATCCATTAAAAATGTCATCCACTCTATTAGTGCAGAACAATACTATGGCGCTTTTATTGCCGAAATCTCACGCTTTGGTGAAAAATTACCACTTACTGGTGATTTAGTTTTAAAACGTGGTGATGAAATTACTTTAGTCGGCAAGCCTAAAGATTTAGATCCAATTACAAATAAAATGGGCAAAGTAATAACAAAAGCTCCCATTACCGATTTTATTTTCTTTGGCCTTGGAATGGCTATTGGTTTTTTAATTGGTATGATTAGTTTTCATATTTTTGGCGTATCAATTACTCTAGGTTCAGGTGTTGGCTGCTTGTTATCTGGTTTACTTTTTGGCTGGTTTCGTTCTGTAAAACCTCAGTATGGAGCACTTCCAGAAGGTGCTTCTAATTTCTTGCGTGATTTTGGCTTAGCTGTTTTTGTTGCAACAGTTGGCCTGACAGCAGGCCCTCAAGCAATTGAAGCAATCAAGTCAAATGGCTTAACTTTATTCTTCTTAGGTATTGGTGTTACTTTAATTCCACAGATTTTGACTTTTTACATCTCATACTATCTATTAAGAATAAAAAATCCTATCGTATTGTTATCAACCATTGCTGGAGGTAGAAGTGCCAATCCAGGTTTTGCCGCCCTTTTAGAAAAAGCAGGTAACTCAACACCTGTTATCCCATTTACTTCAACTTATGTGTTAGCCAATATATGGCTAACATTGTGGGGGCCAATTATCATTGGACTTGTCACAACTAATGTATAATTTTATTTATCATCTAATAGGAGTAGGAGTTTTCTATGACTAAACAACCTAAGAAACAAGCGTTAAGTCCATTTGAATTTAAAGATGAATTAATCAAATTAGCTCAATCAAGCCAGGACCATGCCATGTTAAATGCTGGTCGTGGTAATCCAAATTTTCTATCAACCATACCCCGTTATGCTTTCTTAAAACTGGGGCACTTTGCCGTTAAAGAATCAGAACGCTCTTATAGCTATTTAGAAAATATTTTTGGTGGCTTACCTGAAAAAAAAGGTATCGTTGAGCGATTTGATCACTATGTCATGCTACATGAAAAAGAAAATGGCGTCTCTTTTTTAAGTGCTGCATTATCGTTTGCTAATGATCATTTAGGTATTGAAAAGGAAGATTTTTTATTTGAAATGGTTAATGCCTTTTTAGGCTGTAACTATCCATTCCCACCGAGAATGCTACCAATCTGTGAAAATATTGTCATGCACTACCTACAAAGTGAACTTTACCATAAAAGTGATACACCTTTTGCATTTGATTTATTTGCAACAGAAGGTGGTACTGCATCAATGACATACATTTTCCAATCAATAAAAATTAATGGTTTACTAAAAAAAGGGGATAAGATTGCTATGATTACCCCTATTTTTTCACCTTATCTTGAAATTCCTGAACTTCCAGAATATGACAATGAAATTGTCCATATTCATGCCAAAAAAGAACATAACTGGCAAGTCCCTCAATCTGAATTAAAAAAACTTGAAGATACTTTAATAAAAGTACTTTGTACTGTTAATCCAAGTAATCCGCCATCCTATAAAATGGATGATCAAACACTTCAAGGTATTGCTGATATTGTTGAAAAGAAAAATAAAAATTTAATGATTGTCACAGATGATGTCTATGCAACCTTCTCTGATGATTTCGAGTCATTATTTTCACGCTGCCCTTTTAATACCTTATGCGTTTATTCGTTCTCAAAATACTTTGGTGCTACTGGTTGGCGATTAGGTACGATTGCATTACATAAAGAAAATATATTTGATCAACTAATAAAAAAATTGCCTGCTAAAACATTAAAACAATTAGATCAACACTATGGTTCATTAACACGTACACCACGTGACTTAAAATTTATTGATCGTTTAGTTGCTGATAGTCGCTCTGTTGCACTTAATCATACAGCTGGCCTATCATTACCTCAGCAATTACAAATGATGTTTTTTGCACTATCAAGCTTATTAGATAGCCAAGAAATTTACAGAAAATCTGGAAAAACATTAATTCGACGTCGATATAATATCTTATTTGAATCTATCTCGCCCAAATTAAAAGCACATGATAATGCTAATTTAGTTGGCTACTATACGCTACTAGATTTAGAAGATTTAGCCAGTACTTTATTCTCTAAAGCTTTTGCTAAGTGGGTATTAAAAAATACTCAAGGCTCTGATGTTTTAAAACGTCTTGCACTAGAAACTGGTGTAGTTTTATTACCTGGACAAGGATTTGATGTAGAACATCCTTCTGCTCGCGTTTCTCTGGCAAATTTGAGAGAATATGATTATCGACAAATTGGTTTATCCATCCGCAAATTATTAGATGAGCACTATGAGTTATTTAAAAAATCAAAATCATAAAAAAACAATCTTAATTCTTGGTATTGGCTCACCATTTTCAGATGATCAGTTTGGCTTTAAAGTTGCACAATACTTGCAACAAGTGCTAACTGATCAACCCAATATCACAATTGAAATTGCAGATCGGCCTGGCTTGAATTTATTAAGTTTTCTTGATGATAATTACCAAAAATTAATCTTAATTGATGCAGTTAACGCTAATCAAGAACCTGGTACTTCATTTTATTTTAAAGCAGATGAAATTACACAGTTTAATGGCTTTTTATCTTCACATAACTTAGGCATTGCTTATGCATTAAGTTTACACCAAGCACTAGGTAACTCACTAAGTCATATTTATTTTTATGGTGTTCAAGCAAAATTTTTAAATCAAAAAGACACTATATTATCTGATGAAGTAATAACTCAAATACAACCGATAGCTAAAAATATCATTAATAGCATATAGAAAACATTATTTGATTATTTTTCTATCATTTTATATTGTTTCATTGCAGATTTATTGTTATTTTTTATCTTAAGCTTTAATTTATTCAAATATATTATTGCCATTTTTATACGCATTAATGATGTAAATACGATAACTTTAGGAGTTTATCATGAAAAAAGTAATATTTGCACTAAGCTTAATTGCAGCAACAGCTTCTGCTAGTTATGCCACAACCTATGAAGTTTATAGCCAACCTAATAAAGGATCTCAAGTAGTTTCGGCAATTAATGATCAAAATAGTAATCAATATATGCCATTTTATCAAAAAGGACATTGGGTTAAAGTTGCTGATACGGCAACTGGTAATACAGGCTGGATTAATATTCAACCTACCTCGGCTAAACAACAAGCTAATTATCAGAAAAAATTAAACGCAATTAACTCAGAGTATCAGCAATTACAAGCACAACGCCAAATCTTTGAGCAAACCTATCAAGCAGCAGTTAACCAGTTACAGTACAAAGCACAGCTGATAGAAAACCAAATGAATCAAGCTCAAAATGCAAACTCAAACCCTCAAGCAACTGAACAAACTGAAGTCGTTCAACAATCATTTAATTCTTTCAACGTTCAAGTGAATAAAGACGGTAAAACTGCTACTGTTACTAGAGAATGGTTAGGTAAAGATGGAAAAATGCATAAGCAAACTAAACAAGTCCCAGTTAGCGAGTTACAAAGCGTTGCAATTGGCGTTTAACTAATCTAATTTGTCTCCATAAAAGGATAATCAATATATCCTTCTCTACCTTCATGATAAAATGTTGTAGAGTCTGGCACATTTCTTTTCGTATCATATTTAAATCGCTCAACTAAATCTGGATTGGCAATAAATAACTGTCCCCAAGCTGCAGCATCAGCACAACCTAACTCAATTACAGCTTCTGCTTCTAATTTTGACAATTGCTGATTGACAATATAAGGGCCACCAAAAGCATCTTTAAGTTTTTGGGCTAAGTTGTCCTTTCCTAGATTTGCTCGCGCAAAAATAAAAGCAAGATTTCTTTTGCCTAATTGCTCTGCAATATAAGTAAATGTTAAAAGTGGATCTGAGTCACCCATATCATGAGCATCACAGCGCGGTGCTAGATGCATGCCGACACGACCACTACCCCATACATCGACAACTGCATCAGTTACTTCAAGCATAAAGCGAGCACGATTTTCAAGAGAGCCTCCATAATAATCTTCTCGCTTATTAGTACTATCCTGTAGAAACTGATCTAATAAATAACCATTAGCACCATGAATCTCAACACCGTCAAATCCAGCTTTTTTAGCATTTTCAGCGCCTTGTCTGTATGCTTCTATTGTTTGTTCTATCTCATCTAAAGTCATTGCTTTAGGTGTTTCAAAGTCACGAATAGGACGAACTAAACTTGGATGTCCTTGAGGTTTCACAGCACTTGGCGCTAATGGTAATTTATCATCTAAATAAATTGGGTCAGAAATTCGTCCCACATGCCATAATTGCAGTAAAATTTTTCCATTTGCTTTATGCACACTATCTGTTACTTTCTTCCAACCTTCTATTTGAGCTTCACTCCAAATTCCTGGTGTTCTAGGATAACCCACACCCATTGGACAAACAGAAGTAGCTTCAGTAATTATAAGTCCTGCTGTTGCTCTTTGCTGATAATAGGTAGCCATAATATCAGTTGGTACTCTTGTTGCACTATCAGCACGACAACGTGTTAATGGCGCCATAATAATACGGTTATCAAGTACTAATTGACCTAATGTAACCGGCGTGAAAAGTATGCTGTTAGCTGTATGATTTGTTTGCATAAAATAATCCTTTAAATACTATTTATTCTTTTGAGCACGGCTTTACCATAACAATATTTTTATATGTAGGTACCACAAAATTACCTTCAAGCTCATTTCTTACAGTTGCTACATTTACAACATGATAATCTTGATTTATTAAAACTTGTGCATTTTTTTCATCAGTTATCGCAATCGTTTTTAGTTTATCATTAACTAAAGTAAAAATCGGTTTATTTAATAACTTTTTACTCAACTGCTTAAGCAATTCTGCATTTTCTTTATTTAAACTAAATTTCAGCATATGCTCTGACTGACATAATTGATCACTTTGAAAAGGAATGACAATCAATGGATTTTTATCTGCTGCTAATACAACTTTTATTAAGCAAATAGAGACGATTATTGCAATTAGAAGTGTAATTAAATTATAAATAAATGTTTTTCTGTTCATGATATTCCATCATTTTGCCAATTACTTTTAATTTAGTGGCCAGGGTATCGATTTTTAATAAAAATATAAACAGAAAATAGCAATATTATTGTAAATATTCCTCCTCCAATTAATTCTGAATAATTTGAAATAACATCAACTAATTGATTTATAAATAAACCACCATTTATATTAAATAAATTCAATAATTCAAATAACCCAAGTAATATGGAAATTACCAAAGCTAAAGATGAAATAATAAGCTGGTATTTTTTATAATACTGCTTATTGTCATTCGCAATTGATACAAGTTTTGCCATTACTCCTGCACTTAATGAATCAACTAATGCCATTCCCAATGCAAAAGCTAAAGGCAATAACAAAATAAAGCTAATTGAAATGCCATTGATATAAGAACTTGCTGCAAGCCCTAATAATCCAATTTCTGTTGCTGTATCAAAACCAAGACCAAAAATAAAACCAATAAAATACATTTTATAGGGCTTATTAATTGAAGCTAACAAAGGGGTTGTTAACTTTGATATAAAACCAACATTCTGATTAATTTGATCATGTTTTAATAACTTCACAATAAAGATACAATTAATAAATGCCATTAACCATAAAAAAATAATTGATGTTAATGCACCAATATACATACCTGATGTCATCACCATAGATGATTGTTCTTTAAAAATACTAATACCAAAGATCAGCAAAACTGTCATAATAAGCACAATACTAGAATGACCTAATGCAAAATAAGTTCCTGTTGTTAAATAGTATTTTTTTTCAACAGCAAATTTACGCGTTACATTATCAATAGCAACAATATGATCAGCATCGAAACCATGACGTAACCCAAGTAAAAATGCAACTAATACCATATAAAATACAATCATATGACTTTGTAAGATAAGTAATGTCAATAACCAAAATACTAACGCTACTAAGCTATAGCACTTAAAAAAATGTTTAAACATAAAGGATAATTCCAATGATTTAAATAGGATTAATTTCGAGTAACATTTAATGTTAGAAAATGCGCAGAACAAGAAATACATGGATCATAATTTCGAATCACCATTTCAGCATGTAGTCGTAATTCATCATCAGCTCGATCTAGGCCAAATTTAGTTAATGATTGCTTTAAATCCGCTTCCATACAAGCTAAATTTTGTGCCGTTGGCGGTGTTATTCTAATTTTACTAGCCAAGCCTTGTTCATCAAACTCAAAATAATCTATCTGAACGCCTCTTGGTGCTTCGCTAGCCCCCCATGCTTTACCTTTTTTAAAGGTAACATCAACATAAGGTTTCTCTGGATACTGATAATTACGGCAAATCGCTAAAATTTCATAAAATGCATAATAACACTCAATAGACCTTGCTAAGATACTATGAAAAATATTATTGCTTGGAAATGACACTCCCGTTTCATTGGCTAAATCTTTTATCTTTTGTGGTAAGCAATCAAAATTTAAATTAAAACGTGATAGTGGTGAAGTTAAATAAGGTTTGCCATCTTTAGTTGAATGTAATGCTGTCGATTGAGGCACATGAAATTCTTTAAAATGTTCATCCCACTGATCAATATGAAACTTTAATCCTGTACTGGTAATAACATGATCTGCGATTACCGGATACTGGCCTGATTCATCACAAAGTGCTACTTGAACTAAATCGTCAAACTCAACATCAGGGTAAGGTAATGTTGCAAACCAACGAACTACAGCTTCAGCATCAACTAATGCATCTTCCAATCGTATAATCAATTCATCAATTTCTTTTTGTTTCGGCGCGCGATAAAATCCACCCACCTTAATTGCACCTGGATGCACAGAACGGCCACCAAAAAGTTTTAAGATATCATTACCTAATTGTTGTAGTTTTACACCACGTTTAACTTCATCTGGAAAATCTTTTGCCATTTCAATTGCTGAGTGATAATTCAGAAAATCTGGTGCTGCTAAAATATGCGTATGTAAATAATGTGATTCCGTCCACTCAGCTAGATACATCACACGACGCATAGAATGTACCCAAGGTGTCACTTCGACATCAAATGCTCGCTCCATTAATGTCACAACACTCATTTGATAGGCCATAGGACAAATACCACAAATCCTTGCAACGGCATCAATAATCTCGTTTGGTTCACGGCCTTCTAAAAACTTCTCAAAATATCTAGGTGGTTCATAAATTCTAACATGGCATTTAGTAATTTCATTTCCTTCAATAACAAGATCAAGCGCACCTTCGCCTTCTACACGCGCTAGAATTGGTACTTCAATTGTTTTTACATTTTTGGATGATTCATTTGTGTTCATTTAAATCACCTGCTTCCTTAAATCCTGTTTGTTGGTTATTAATAAAATGATATTTACGTGCTATCTCAGCATCAGTTAATCCCATTTCTTTTAATTTATTTGTCATTGCATCAAAGTTGGCATATTTTGAAGCACCATAACAGCCATAACAACCTCGATTAATTGCTGGGCATAATGCATCGCAACCATTAGCCGTTACAGGGCCTAAACATGGCTCACCTTTTGCAACCATAACACAAGTAATCCCTCGGTGCTTACAAGAGACACAAACAGGGTCAACAACCTTTTCAGGCTCTACCTTAAATAATAATTGTCTCACAGCATGGTACATTTGATCTGCGCTAACAGGACAACCAGATATTTCAAAATCTACGTTAACATAATCTTTAATTGGTTTTGCTGTATCTAAATCACTGGCTTCAACTACATGTGGATGATCTGGGTAAACTGCTTTAATCCAATTTTTAAATTCTTTTGCATCAATATTATTTCTTAGTCCTTGAATACCGCCAGAGACAGCACAAGCGCCCATTGAAATTAAATAACGGCTATTTTCACGAATCATTTTAATTCGTTCTACATCATGTTTAGTATTAATACTACCTTCAATAATTGCAATATCAACTTTAGCTTCTTCATCAACCGCACCTGCTTCAGCAAAATGCTTAATTTCAACTAAGCCTGAAAGTTCTATTAATTTTATACCCTTATTGATAAAAGCAAGTTGACAACCATCACAAGAGCTAAATTTATGTACGGCTAATGTTGGTTTTTCTGGAACATTTTTTAAAGGGTCGTAAGCTGACATAATTATACTCCTTCAATTGCCAATAATTTTTCTACTTGTGGATAAGCATAGACAGCACCATCTTTACAAACAAATTCCTTACCCATCTGACAATGCCCACAATGGCCTACTGCACACTTCATACTACGTTCAAGACTGATATAAATTTGAGCTTCTGGTACACCTTTTTTAATAAAGGCTTTAGCAACATTAATCATCATAATCTCTGGACCAACACTCATTACAATTGTATTTGCATAATCAATATCCAGATCATCAATTGCTTCAGTGACAAAGCCTTGATACCATTTCCATGGACCAAAAGACTCACCTTCTGTTCTTGTTATAATGACTTCTGTATTCGCCAACTCATTCCAACGTATATATTTATCTTGATAGATTAAACCATCACTATGGCGTAAACCTTGTACAACATAAAGTTTACCAAAACGCTCTCTTTCTTGTAATAAGCATTCAGTTAAAGCAACTAAAGGTGCATTACCTAAACCTCCTGTCATAATAACAACATCTTTCCCATAAGCATTTTTAATCGGCCACTGAGTACCAAATGGTCCGCGAATACCTACTCGATCACCCTTTTTTAATTTAGCCATTCCTTTTGTTACACGCCCAACAACTTGTATCGTATGTTCAAAACGGTTTGGACTAAATTCTCGATCATTGACAATTGAGATTGCAACTTCACCAACACCATAGAGGTAAATCATATTATATTGGCCTGGTTGAAAGCGATATTTCTCTCTTAATTGAGGATCTGTTAACTCTAGACGTAGGGTAAAAATCTCATCGGCATCTTGTATAAACTCAATGATTTCTGCTTCAAAGGGTAAATATACATCATCTTCTATAATCATTTTATTCCCCACAAATCGTATTGATTTCATCTGTAACATCAATTTTAACTGGACACCAAGTAATACAGCGCCCACAGCCAACACAACCCTTCGTATCAAATTGATCTCGCCATGTTCCAAATTTATGCACTAACCATTGACGGTAACGATATTTAGGTTTTTCTCTATATAGCTCACCATGGGTATAACTGTGATCTAAACCAAAACAAGAATCCCACTCTCTTAAATGCTCTGTTTCATTGCCATCTAATTTAGGCTCATCTTTTTCTGTATGACAAAAACAAGTTGGGCAAGCCTGTGTGCAGCTACCACAAGAAAGACAGCGTTTTGCAACATCATCCCACTGTGGATGGTCTAAATTTTGTTTTAAAGTTTCTTCCATAATCGGCACTTCTGGTACTTTTTTTACTTGTTGTGCAGCTGTTGTTTCAATCTGTTTAATTGCTTGATTAATTTGGCTTGTTGTTGCTTGATTTAATTGAAGCTGAGTTAATACTTGCTCTCCTTGATCTGAACCTGACTCAACCACAAAACCACTATCAATTTCAGTAACTGCCAAATCAAAGCCTTTATTGGCTTTAGGTTGATCACCCAAACTGACACAAAAACAGTTATGATGACAACTAGTACAATTAGCAGCGATAATAAATAATTGCTGACGTCTTTTTTGATAACGAATATCATGATAGGTATTATCAATAAATACCTTATCTTGAATCTCTATTGCTCGCAAATCACAAGGCCTTACACCAAAGATTGCATACTTTGGAATATGCGCTGACTTTTCAAACGAAAGTTTACCTTCAGCATTACGTTTTACTTTCCAAAGTACCTCTCTTTCTTCAAATAATAGTGGTTTAATTGACTGAACTGGCACAGTCCAACCAAAAGCGCGCTGACTATCTGTTTTTTTAATTGCATAAAATGCTTCTTTCTGCTCATCAACATACCCCCAAGGCAGTTGTGAAGCTTTATCAACTGTATCATAAACAATCGCCCCATCATCAACGACAGGAGCCTTAACTTCAAAACCTGCGCTTTTTAAAATATTAATTAAATTGTCTAGTTTTTCATAAGGTAAAAAAAGTTGTTGTTTCATATCTTAAACCCATTAACAAATTCTTGGCAATTGTTCGCCACTTAACCAATCGACTCGTCTTAAACCACCAAATGCAGTTTTCATAGCTACATAAGGACTCTTTTGATCATTTAGTTTAGTTACTTCTGCTATAATCTGTGCATTTTTACCTTTTGGATGGTTTCTTAAATCTTTTAAAACTTGATCTGCTTGATTTTGATCACAGAGCATTAATACTTTACCTTCATTAGCAATAAATAATGGATCAAGCCCTAATAACTCACAAGCAGATAACACTTCATTTGACACTGGTAATTTTGCTTCATCAATTTCAATACCGATGCCATATTCATGCGCCCATTCATTTAATGTTGCAGCAATACCACCTCTGGTTGGATCTCGCATTGCTTTAATTGATGCATTAGAATTAAGTAGATTAGAAATAAGATCATTTAAATGGATTGAGTCACTTAAAATTTTTGTCATAAACGTTAAGTTTTCTCTTTCTGACATCACAGCAACCCCATGATCTGCGATATTGCCATTAACAATAATTTTATCACCTGGCTTTACTATTTCTTTAGCTAAAATATGTTGTGGTTTTATCACACCAATACCTGAAGTATTAATAAAAATACCATCTGCCTTACCTTTCTCAACCACTTTTGTATCACCTGTAACAATAGAAACACCCGCAGTTTCAGCAGCTTTTGCCATAGAAGTTACAATCGTTTTTAAATCACTTAAAGGCAGCCCTTCTTCTAAGATAAATCCAACTGAAATATATAATGGTGTTGCACCTGAGACAGCTAAGTCATTAACTGTTCCATGTATTGCTAATGAACCAATATTTCCTCCTGGGAAAAAATAAGGCGATACAACATAGCTGTCGGTTGTATAAGCTAACTTACCATTTATTTCTGGTAAAACAGCCTGATCTTCTTTTTTATTTAAATAAGGATTATCAAATGCTTTTAACATTAGTTGGTCAATTAGGCGATTCATTGACTTACCACCTGAGCCCATGGATAGATCAACAACATCTTTTTTAAAATTAAGTTTTATCATTTAAGCACTCCGACTATATTGATAATGAGCAGCACATGCACCTTCTGAAGAAACCATACAAGCACCCATCGGCTGCTCTGGTGTACAAGCAACACCAAATAGTTTGCAGTCTAAAGGCTCTTTAATACCTCTTAAAATCTCAGGACATGCACATGCTTTGTGTTCAATACCTTTTACTTTAGGTATTGAAAATATTTTTTCCGCATCATATTTTCCATATTCTTCGCGTACTTTTAATGCACTTAAAGGAATAAACCCAAGCCCACGCCACTCAAACTCTGAACGCAATTGTAAATAGTTATCTGTTAATGTTTGAGCACATAAATTCCCTTTCTCAGTCACTGCACGTGTATATTGATTTTTAATACTCAAATCACCATCATTAATCATTTCTACAAGCATTAAAATTGATTGCAAAATATCTAGCGGCTCAAAGCCAGAGATAACAATTGGCTTTTGATATGTATCTGCAACATCCTTATAGGCATTACTACCAATGACAATACTGACATGAGAAGGACCAATAAAGCCATCGATTTGTACAGGATTACTACTGGTTAATATCGCACTCATCGCTACAGGTGTTAAAACATGGTTACAAAAGACAAAGAAATTATTTAAATCTTCTTTAATTGCCCTATCAATTGCTACAGCAGTTGGTGGTGTTGTCGTTTCAAAGCCAATTGCAAAAAAGATCACTCGTTTAGCTTCATTATTTCTTGCTAACTCTAATGCATCATCCACTGAATAAATCATTCTTACATCAGCACCACGCGCTTTTGCTTTAAGTAAACTGTCCTGATTAGTGCCTGGCACACGCAACATATCAGCATAACTACAAAAAATGACATCCTTTTGTGATGCTAACCAGATTGCCTGATCGACCCGAGCAATGGGCAATACACAAACTGGACATCCAGGACCATGAATCATTTTGATATTTTTAGGTAATAAATCACTGATTCCATAACGATGTAACGCATGAGTATGACCACCGCAAAATTCCATCAATCGATAGTTTTTATCTTCTTTTGATGCCTGATGAATTTTTTCAAATAACTTTTTAGCAACTTTTGGTTGTCTAAAAGATTCAATATATTTCATAGCGATTGCTCCTCTAGCATCACTTTAAAGTCATTTAATGTTTTTTCTGCTTCAAGCTTATCTAATTTATTTAGTGCATAACCAACATGGATAATAACAAAATCATCGATAAATACTTCATCGGATAATAGTGCTAATGATATTTCCTTAGAGACACCACCAACATTAACGATTGCCCGCAGAGGTTCAATCAATTGCGTAATTTGTGCAGGAATTGCCAGACACATAATTTTGATCCCTTATATTATTTAATTTTTCTTGATGTATTTTTGCTGCAATAAAAGCTTGCCCTAATGAAATACCACCATCATTAAATGGTAAGAATTTTGGTATAAACACATTCAGTTTATGTTCGTTTAATTGCTTATATACTTGACTTAATAGGATGTTATTTTGAAAGCAACCACCATTTAAAATAATTTGATTAACCTTGTTATTTGCTGCAGTTTTTATTATCCACTGAGCTAAAGCATAAGCAAAACTACCATGAAATAATTCGCTTGCAGCTTGAGTTGATTTATTTATTTTTTCATTTATTACACTATGAATTAATGCACTGAGGTCCAATTGATTTTTGTCATTAATCTCAAATAATGATCGATTAATTTTAATTTGTTTAACCAATGACTCCAAACGCATAGCAGCTTCTGCTTCATAAGTGCTATAGTGACAAACATTCAATAAACTACTAACTGCATCAAATAATCGACCACAGCTTGTTGTCGTAACATTGGTTCTACGTAATTTTAAAATTTGTTGAAATTCTTTTGATCTTGGTAATATATCAAGGTATTCCAATGATTGTAAATTAAATTGCTCTTTTAGAGCAACTGCCATACGCCAAGGTTCTTTCTGTACTTTATCAAGTGAAAAGTAACTCATTGGCAGTAAACTACCACAACGGTTAAACGCAAACTTTTCTGAATTATATAAAAATAATTCACCGCCCCAGGCTTGAGCATCATCACCATAACCATAGCCATCTAAAATCACGCCTAAACAGTCACCTTGAATTTGATGCTCTGCTATCACAGAGGTCATATGCGCCTTATGATGCTGAACTGGATAAATCGGTAAATTAAGTGATGCTGCAATCTCCGTTGGATAAAAATCTGGATGTAACTCGGTTGCAATTGCATCAAACTTAATTGCATAAAGACGTTGGATATGTGCTAATGTTTCACAGAAATACTCAACTGTATATTGACTATCCAAATCACCAATATGCTGAGTAACATAAGCTTTATTTTTATTTACTAAGCATAAGGTATTTTTTAAATGACTACCTAAAGCCAGTATATTAGGTAGTCTTTCATCTAAATGAATAGCTTTAGGTGCATAACCTTTAGCCCGACGAATAATATTGGTCTTATTATCATTACAAACTACAACAGAGTCATCACAGCGCATACTGATCACTCTATTATGATCAACAATGATATCTGCAATCTCTTGAAGCTTTTCTTTTGCTTGATTATTATCAGCAATAACAACATCACCGCTTAAGTTAGCACTGGTAACAACCAATAAAACATCATTTTTTTGCTTTAACCAATCTGACTTAGTAGGCCTACCTAATAGTTCATAAAATAATAAATAGTGTATGGCTGTTGAAGGTAACATAATACCTAATTTATCTAATCCAGGACTTAACGTATTGGGTAAATTTATCGCTTCTTTTTCTTTAAGTAATACAATCGGTGCTGCAAAAGACTCAAGCTCAGTCATTTCTCGATCTGAGATCTCAACATATTGACTAATTGACTGAGTATTTAACGCCATTAATGCAAATGGCTTATTTGCTCTTTTTTTACGCTTTCTTAACTCTGAAAGTACCGATTCATTTTTAGCATCGACAATTAAATGAAAACCAGAATTTCCCTTTAAAGCAATAATTTGACCCTTTTGTATTGCTGTTGCTACATTAGATAAGTTATCTGATAGTTGTGGTCCACAGTCTGAACACGCCGTTGTCTGTGCATGAAATCTACGATTAAGTGGGTCTGTATAAGCTTTTTGACAATTAGTACATAAGTTAAAATCAACAAATGCTGTTTTATCACGATCATAAGGTAATTGATTAATTGCAGCATAGCGTGGACCGCAATTAGTACAACTGATAAATGGATATAAATAATATCGACTATTAGCATCAAATAATTCATTTAAACAATCATCACAAATTTTAATATCAGAAGAAACATCTGTTAATGCAGCACCATAATCACTTTGTGAAATTTTGAAACAATCAAATGCTTGCTTAATTTCAATATACTTAATATCAAATAAATCAATTTTAGCTAATGAAGGCAAATTAGATAAAATAGCTGTTTTAACTTGCTCAATATCAAGTATATCTAGCACAATATTGACACCAAGCGGTGTATTTTTAATAAATCCTTTCCAATGATAACTTTCAGCTAACCTATAGATAAAGGGACGAAAACCAACACCTTGCACTATGCCATTTAAAGTTAAAGATAATGCTTTCACACCAATAAGCCTTTAAGCCACTGATACCAAGTATCTAAATGAGTTAACTGTTTAACCGAAACTGTGATTACTTGAGCCTTTGGTTGTATTTTATGAATATTTTCCTTAAGTTTATCTACATTAAAATCAACATATTCTAATAAGTCTACTTTATTAACAACAACCAAATCAGCACCATAAAACATATCAGGATACTTTAAAGGTTTATCATCACCTTCAGTTACTGAAATTAAGACGATACGTTTATTTTCACCTAAATCAAATAATGCCGGACAAATTAAATTACCAACATTTTCAATTAACACAAACCCATTAGGCTTGATATCTAAATGCTCAAATGCGTGTGACACCATATGAGCATCTAAATGACAGGCTTTACCTGTGTTAATCTGATAGGCTTGGGCACCAGCTGCTCGAATGCGATCAGCATCAAGCTCGGTATATTGATCACCTTCAACAACTGATATTGGATATTGGCTCGATAAATCTTTTATACTCTGAACTAATAATGAAGTTTTACCAGAACCAGGACTTGATACAAAATTTAATAATACACTTTTCTTTTCATCAATAAATTTTCTATTTAATTGTGCATAGTGTGTATTTGTCTCTAATATGGCTTTTTCTAGTTCAATACTTTCATGAACATGGGCATGATGATGAGGATTTGCATCAGTTGCTTCTAATAAGTCTTCAGTATTTTGACAACCACAAGTTGTACACATAATTTTAATTCCTTTCCTATTTAAGCTGAATTTTTTGCACTAACATTTCCATACCTGATAGAATTTTTCTATCATAGGAATTACAAAATGGACAAGCTTGATATAATTTCTCTAAGTCAAATTGTTGATGACAACTAATACACTGTGCACTACCTTCTATTTCTGTAACTTCTATCGTTGCTGAATCAAGTGATGTACTTTTGACTGCTACTGGAAACCAAAATTTTAGAGACTCAATATCAATTGCTGCTAACTTTCCAATTGTTAGAATAATTTTTTCAACTCTAGTTTGAGACACTTGATTTAACTTTTGATCAACAATTTGGATAATATTCTGACAAATTGAAAATTCATGCATTACGGTGTTTCACTAGAATTATTTAATATGAAGCAAGTATACCATAACTATAACCATAGATAACATGACATAAATCAAGTTTACATTGGATTTCTTGAAAATTTATACTTATCTTAACGCAAGCTTATGACTATAATAAATCAATAAACAAAATTAAAGTTGAATACTGTGTCTGAAAATCTAGTCTTAACTCTAAACTGTGGCAGCTCATCAATTAAATTTGCTTTAATTTCTCTACAGTCTCAAAAACTAATCCTGCAAGGTCTCGCTGAAAATATTGGACAACCTGACACCTTATTTAAATCAACCTATTTAAATGATACTCCTATACTTAAACAACTCAGTCAAGCTAGCTATGAAAGTATATTTACAGAAATTAAAAATGAATTAACTAAATATAAACTGATTGATGATGTAAGAGCAATTGGACATCGAGTCGTTCATGGTGGTCACTTATTTCAAAATGCTACAATCATCGATTCAGCAGTCATTAACACCATTGAATCATTAATACCACTAGCGCCACTACATAACCCTCATAATCTATCAGGTATTAAGTTCTGTCAAAAAGTGTTTGATCATTTACCTCAGATAGCTGTTTTTGATACAGCCTTTCATCAAAGTATCCCTCAAAATCATTATGTATATGCATTACCTTATGAATTATATGAGAAACATCATATTAGAAAATATGGATTTCATGGTATTAGTCATCAATATTTAACATTAAAAGCAGATCACATTCTGCACAAAACAAAAGGTAACTATATAACACTTCATCTTGGCAATGGTTGTAGTGTTACTGCAGTTAAACAAGGTAAAAGCTTTGATACATCAATGGGGTTTACACCTTTAGATGGCTTAGTAATGGGTAGCCGATCAGGTAGCATTGATCCCGGTATCATAACTTATTTATCAGAGAAGTTACATTTAGATATCAAACAAATAGACCATCTATTGAATAAGCAAAGCGGATTATTAGGTTTATGTGAACACTCAGATATGCGCCAAATTGAGTCATTAGTTCATAATGATGATAAAAAAGCTAAACTTGCTTTAGATTTATTTTGTCAACGAGTTACCTTTTTTATATCTGCTTATTTTGCCTATTTTGAAAAGCTAGATGCGATTATTTTTAGTGGTGGCATTGGTGAAAATTCGAGTTTAATACGTCAATTAATCATTAATAACCTTAGGAACTTAAATTTCTTAATTGATCAAAATAATAATAAGCAACATGGGCAAGAAAGTAATTATCATATTAATTCATTTGGCCACCCCACTGTATTAGTTATTCCAACGAATGAAGAATTAATGATTGCAAAAGAAACTGAAAAACTCACAAAATTTGTATAAAATTTAATCAAAAATATATTAAGCAGATGAAATCATTCCTATGTTGTTGAATTTTTGCACATAAAATTATAGGTTATCCTACATAATATTTTATGTAGAGGATTGCGCCATGCCACAACTAACAGCTTCATTTTTTGAAATCGCAGAGACAAAAAAAGAAATAGATCCAGTTATATTAAATCAATTGTACAGCGATTCAATATACAATTGAAAATGGTCATGCCAATCTCTTTAGCTCATTAATTAAAGAACTCAATGTTAGTAGTGATCTAATGATAAGTTACGCTAAGCTTGCCACAGAACTGGGTGAATCAGATATTCTTGAATTAACCCTTAACCAATTAAAGCTTGATACTTCACCTACCTTTGGTATCTTTGTCAATGATTTAGCAACGGTTGCTGCTAGTAACAATAAAAATAATATCATTGAGTTACTATCAAATAACTATTTACTAGATTTACAATCTCAATCAATGACACTTGCAGAAACTGCTACAAAAAATGACCATTATGATACCGTTGAATTTCTGCTTTCCTATATAAAAGAGCATGATGCAGAAAAGTTAAATGATACATTTAACTTAAATGAAACAACCTATCACTTAGCAGAAATTGCTGCTGCAAATGGTCATGAGGAATTAGCCGAAGAATTAGCCGAGTGTGCCAATACCCAACCTGAACGCCCACCTCAATTATTTGATGCTATTCCTAACCAAGACTTACTTCAAAGGATGGGGTTTGGATATGATTAATACAACTAAATAACTTAAAACGTATAAGTAACCCCGCCAGTAATAGCATCAATATCTGAAGCATCACCCGTTCCTTGTGTGCCATTTACAGTTACATCACTATTACCAAATATATGCATATACTGAATAAAGAAGTTAAAACCTTCATATTGGTATCCTACGCCACCGGCTACTGTAAAATTCCAAGAACTACTCCAATCGACTGTTACGACATCGCCTGATTGTTTAGAGTAAGGATGAACATACGAAATACCACTTTTGACAAATAGATCCAGTCCAGTTGAGGTTAATAATTTTACCTTTGCTAAAATAGGAATGATTAAATTGCTAACCTTTACACTTCCGCCATCTTTTTCATCATATTTTGCCAAGTCATTACCATAAAATATACCTGTTTCAGCACCTACAGCTAATGTATCTATTAAGGCCAAATCAGCGCCTATAGTTGCACCATAAAAAAAGTTCCCTTTCTGTGTATCTGCTTGCCAATTACTAACATTTGAATTGACTTGTGCATAACCCATTTGAGCGCCTACAACAATACCTGATTTAACCTTTGTTGATTTTGCATATGCGCTTGTCATAAATAGGCTAATAAACAAATACAAAATGAATAATGATACATGCTTCATCCATTTAATCTCCATAGAAAATATAATATCCTCTTACAAGTTTAGATGTGTATATAGCATCCAGCCAGGCATTTGGTATAATAAGATTTATATTTTTTTATTCAATGCTGGGATACATATATTCAATGGCTTTACCTATATTTTTACTACCTACCAGTCAAAATACTGGTTTAACCTCATTACAATTAGGTTTTGAGTTTGCACTTGACCAAAGGGGATATAGCATTTACAAGTTTAACCCTTTAACAGATACAGATTTGACGCCTAAAGAAATTGAAACTTATCTAGCTAATGATGATTTAACCTCACTACTAGAATATTTACTAGATTATGCTAATACAGCTTCCAATGGCAAAGATATTCTACTTGTCAAAGGCAGTATTATTAAACCAAGCTTACAGGCAGATTTTGGTTGGTTTACTCAATATAAGAGTCAATTTAATCAAGCGTTAATTCAAGCATTAAATGCTTATGTTATTTTAGTAACAAGTCCTTTGAATAAATCTTTAGTTGAAATAGAGCATGAATTAGCACAAGCAAGCTTAAAAATTGAACCAAGTAACCTGATTGGTGCAATTATCACTAAATTAAATGCACCAGTTGATCAATCGGGTAATATTAGTTTTAGCTTACTTGATGAAAAGCCACCAAAACTTAAATATAAACTATCTAAAAAAGATATTGAAAAATTACCAATTTTTTCTGAATCAAAGCTAAAACTAATTGGTATTACCCATTGGAAAAATACACTAACAAACCCAAGACTTTCAGATATAAAAACATTTTTAAATGTAGATATTTTAAATGAAGGTGACATTACCAAACGGCGTATTAAAACCATCACTATGTGCTCAAGGACCATTAATCGGGTTGTAGATGAATTAAACCCAGGCACTTTAATTATTACTTCAGCAGATCGATCTGACATTATTATTGCTGCAACTTTAGCCAATCAAAAAGGCATTCGAATTGGTGGGTTATTACTAACTGCACGTGATAATTTAAACAAAGAAGTATTCCAATTCTGCTTAGATCAAGCTAAGGAAACAAGCCTACCCATTCTTACTACCAAAAATAAAAGTATTAGCACAATCCTAAAATTAACTGACCTTGATTATAGTGACCTTCCTGTTGATGACCATGAACGTATTCAATTATTAAAAACTTCTATCTCAGATGAAATCAATATAGATGAAATAGAAAATAAACTTCATTCACAAGTTGTCAAAAAAATGTCTCCAGCTGCCTTTCGTTATTATCTAATGCAAAGAGCTAGATCCAATTTACGTAGCATCGTATTACCTGAAGGTACTGAACCAAGAACGATTCAAGCAGCTGTATTTTGCAACCAGCGTAAAATAGCTAATTGCATTCTACTTGGTAAAAAAAGTGAAATCTTATCCGTTGCTGAATCACATGGCATTACAATTACTGAAGATATGATAATTATTAATCCAAGTGATATTAAAGAACAGTTAATCGAACCACTTGTTCAACTACGTAAACATAAAGGCATCACGGAGTCTATGGCTAGAGATGCCTTAGAAGGCCCTATTACTCTAGGCACGATGATGGTACAACAAGGCTTAGCTGATGGACTTGTATCTGGTGCAGTCCATACAACTGCTGATACGATTCGTCCAGCTTTAAAATTAATTAAAACAAAAGAAAATTATCATATCGTCTCATCGGTATTTTTTATGTGTACCGCTGATAAAGTACTTGTCTATGGCGATTGCGCAATTAACCCAAACCCTACAGCTGATGAATTAGCTGAGATTGCTATTCAAAGTAGTGAGTCAGCCATTTCTTTTGGTATTGAGCCTAAAATTGCTATGATTAGCTATAGCACAGGCTCATCAGGGACAGGTAAGGATGTTGAAAAAGTGAGAAAAGCCACTGAAATCATTAAACAGAAAAGACCTGATCTAGTTATTGATGGTCCAATGCAGTATGATGCAGCCATTGATCCAAAAACAGCTAAAACTAAAGCCCCCAATAGCCCTGTTGCAGGTAATGCGAATGTGATTATTTTTCCTGATTTAAATACAGGTAATACCACTTATAAAGCCGTTCAAAGAAGTGCTAATATTTTAAGTATTGGCCCAATTCTTCAAGGTTTAAACAAACCTGTTAATGATTTATCCCGAGGTGCTACTGTTGATGATATTATTTATACAATTGCTATTACAGCAATTCAGGGTTAACTATATTCAAGTTACTTATGTAATTTATTCATAAATTGAATTTCAAAATAATCAGACACTTTCTTATAATTTAGACTTTCAAGCAGTTGTTATATAAGGGGTTACCATGAATAGATATATTGTTAAAAACTATGACTCAAAAGATAAGAAAATTTACTATCATGCTTTTCAAAGTGAAGAAGAAGCTAAAAAATTTAAAAAAGATAATATAAATACATGCAGCTTTAACATAATTAAAGCTGATACATCTCAAATACTATCTGATAGCCAATTTATGATTAAAGGGCATATATTAGGAAATGATGAACTTAGAAGTATATCTAATGAAAGCGATAAATATACTCTACAAGAAATTAATCAATTAAATAATAGTGAATTTAAAAATGCCATTATTCAACATAACAAATCAGCATTAGAAAAACTTCAAATTGCATTTGGAGGTTTTAAAATTCCAGAAACACAGATTGATCATCGAAAAACCATTGGCAATTATAACAATAAAAATGTAGATGAATTTGATTTTATCTACAATGAAGAAAGAAAATGTTTTTATATTAATAATATAGGTACTACAGCATCTTCAACTTTTAACTTCATGAATTTAAATGAAAGTGAAAATATTTACTCCGTAGGCAGAAATAGAGAGTACTCGAAGTTAGACTTAAGTGATGGTAATTTAAATGAGATATATAAACAATTAAAAGAATATACACACCCATATTCACAAATTTATACTAATAAAGTTCTTTCACATTCTGGTGAAAAAGGTATAACAAAAAACTTGTTAATTTCAGAAATAGTTAATTACCTATCATTTGTTAGTATGGAACCATTAAACAGCAATCATAATCTACCCGATAAATACAATAATGAAGAAATCAATATTACTGAATTTATGAAAAAAGGTAACCATCATGGCTATGGTGTCTGTCGACATAGAGCACTATTAGCAGCTGCCCTACTAACAAAATATTGTCATGATAATAATCTAAATGCATATATTGCTACTCCAAGAGTAAATCTTGCTAATGAAAATAAATCACTTGCTGGAGGACATACTTTCTGTGTATTTTATGTTAATAATGAAACTTTTTTTATAGACCCTATGTGGAACCACGTTAATGAGTATAATAAAGATAAAACTAATTTAGAGAAACCATATGACAAAGGGGGCTATGGTAAAGAGATCATTGACTTTATTATGAAAAACATTGAAGATTTTAAAGAAACTTACCCCTCTAATATAGAAGCCACATCAAAAGAAAGCAATAGCAATTTCTATGGAGGAATTACAATTGGACGTGGCAATAATGCTCAATTTTTCCCAGAGCATAAATTTATGAAATATGAACAAAAAAATAATTTAACAGCCAAACCTAAAAACACTTTCACTAATGAATAGCTCAAGCATCTAAATATCTATTCATCAATCACCTTAACATAATATTGACCATCTTCATCTTGTTCAACACCATGAATATCAGTTCCAAACCCAGGCAGTTGCTGACCAATATCGGTAAGCATTAATAAAAAATCTAATATTACTTTAGATTTTTCTGTAATACGCTCACCAGGCATAATTAAAGGTATACCTGGCGGATACGGTAGAATCATTACAGCTGAAGTTTCACCTTGCAGCTTTTTCAATGCTACAAGCTTTGTTTTACTTTTAACTAACCGCTGATAGGCCTGATGTGGGTTCATCACTAATTCTGGTAAATGATCAAAAGCATGATACATCACTTCAGGTAAGTTATGCTTTACAATTACTTGATGTAGTTTATCGGCTATATCTTGAATTGACTTATTTCGATAAAATACTGGATCTTCTCTATAAATAGAAGGTAGAACTTCCCGTACAGGACGGTTTTCATCATAGAGCTGCTTAAATTTATTTAAAACAGCTAATAAACGCATTGATTTGGCCTTTGTAATACCAACACTAAATAAAAATAGCATTGAGTAAGGACCTGTTTTTTCGACAATAATGCCGTGATCTTCTAAAAATTGAGCAACAATACTTGCAGGAATTCCGTGCTTTTCTAATTTAGAATTTTTGTTAATCCCTGGTAGTAAAACTGTAACTTTAACTGGATCTAAATATAAATAATCATCATCAACTTGTTTAAAGCCATGCCACTTATCATCTTTTTTTAAAGGCCAAGCTTTTGTTGTTCTAATATCATTTGGTTGCCATATATCATAAAACCAACTTTTAGATGATTTATTTAGCTGTACAACTTCACGACGAAAATCCATTGCCAAATGAATACACTCTTGTATTAGTGCATGTCCTAGTTTACCTTTCATCATCGCTGCTGAAACTTCAGTTGAAGCAACAATTGGATAAAAAGGAGATGTCGATGTATGCATCATAAAACTTTCATTTAAACGTTCATCATCATAACTACCTTTAACATGAACCATTGAGGCTTGGCTAAATGCCGCCAATAGTTTATGTGTTGACTGTGTTTCAAATACAGTATGATCTTTTCTAATTTTTTTAAGTCCCATGCCATATTTACCATGATAAATAGGATGAAAATTTGTATAAGGCACCCAGGCACTGTCAAAATGGAGATTTTTAACATCTAATGCTTTATGAATTTTTTCAACATTATAGAAAATACCATCATAGGTTGAATTGGTAATAACCGCATAAACTGGCCATGAAGTAGCTTGAGGATGCTCATCAAGCTTCTTTTGAATACTTCTTTTTTTAAACTCACTTAAACGAATACCACCCAATATACCATAAGCATTACGTGTTGGTTTTAGATAAATTGGATGAACATTAACCATCATCATTAAGTGTGTAATTGATTTATGACAATTACGGTCAACTAAAATCGTATCACCATCTGCAGCAGCATACATACCAACTACTTTATTTGAAGTTGAGGTACCATTAGTTACAATTAAAGAACGATCTGCATTAAAAACATTAGCAATATACTTTTCAGCAGCTTTATGTGGTCCTGAATGATCGAGTAAGCTACCTAACTCAGTCATTGAAATTGAAATATCTGATTTAAAAACTCCTGGCCCATAAAAATCATAAAATGCAACACCAACAGGACTTTTCTGAAAACCACCCCCTTGTTGATGACCAGGTGTACAGAATGAATAATTATTCTCATTGACATAGTGCATTAATTCTCTTGTAAACGGTGGTAGAATATGTTGAAAATATTCACTAATCCCCTGATTAATCCGCTCAACCCCATCAGTTTCCAATGAGGTATCATACTGTAAAAAATCAAGATTAAGATTAAAATCCTCTAATTTTAAATCTAAATCAAAATGCCTATCCCCTAACGCAAAAACTGGCAATTGAGGATTATAGCTTGCTATATTAGTAAATGCCGATAAATCAAAATGATCCCAATCAAGTACTAAACAACAAATACGTGCATTCGATTTTAGAATTGAAATAGCAGAAACTAAATCTTCAACAATTAACGTGTTATAGCCTAAATCTTGCAATTTATGCTCTAAGCGATACAGTGATTCAATCTTATTTTTCAATAATGTATGATTATAAATAAACAAAATATACTTCACAATCTCCCCTCCTAATTATTATCAATTTTCCAATGATGTACGCGTCGATAGATTGAACGTTCAAAATCTTCTCTATCTTTTCTGACATAAAATATTAAAGACCCTAGTGATACAACAGTTACACCAACTAATGCATAGCTTTCAGCACCAACATAGGCTGCAAAACAAAAACACATTGCAACAACTGCTGTCACTGTAATGGTAAAATGTTTAACAGGATGCTCAACTACATCAACTAAATTTAGCGCTGAGTAAAAATAAGGCAAAATTGTCATTAAAACTGCAATAGAAATAACCTGACCAAATATACCAGCAGTTGTTTTAGAGCCTAACATTACAAGAATCATTAATATACTCATACCTAATGCAGTTAATAATAAACCTTTTACTGGTGTATTACTTTCATTTAATTGGCCAAATACTTTAGGTAATGTTCCATCATGTGCAGCCCTTGCACCTGCTTGAGCTGTTAACATCATCCATGAGCCTAAAGATGCTAGACATGCAAAAGCAACCACTGCTGATACAAGTGGAGTAGTCCAACTTCCAAACATATAGCTAACTGTTAATGAAAATGGTGCTGACGAATGAGCAACATCGCTATTTGATAACATACCTGATATTGCTGTACAAGATAGAAAATAAACGATAGCTGCAATGCTAACACCAATCATCGTAGCACGAGGAATGGTTACCTTGGGGTTTTTAACTAAGTTTGAATTCACTGAAGCACTTTCAATACCAATAAAGCTCCAAATACATAATAAAACACCACTAAATACAGCATGAGTACTCGAATTCCCCGAACTATTCCAATTCTGAACAAATAAATCTGGACTAAAATAAAACCAGCCGGCTAAGCCTGTTAAAAGCACTGGAATTAATAATAAAACAACACCAATTGATACCAAGCGACCTATCCATTTTGCACCCAATAAATTTAAGCCAACAAAAAGCCAGATGATAATAATTGTGGCAATACTTGATATAATTGGATCATTTAATGCTGGTATAAATGTTGATAAATAAGCAACGCCTGTAATTGCAATGGCCAAATTTCCCACCCAGTTAGCATTAAAATATAAAACTCCTGTCTGAAATCCTAAAATTGGTGCAACTTCTCCAGCATAACCAACGGGCCCACCTTCTTGAGGATTTTCTGCACCTAAACGCGCATAGACATAAGCTAATGCAACAGCGCCAATTGAGGCGATGATCCAGCTAATAAATGTCACTGAGCCAATTGCTGCTAAATTAGCTGGTAACAAAGCAATGCCTGAGCCCATCATATTACCTGCAACAATTGCTGAACAAGCAATAACGCCTAACTGATTATTATTTGACATGAACAAACTTCCCCTATATCACAGAACATACAAATTAAGTAAATAGAATCATTTATATGTAATATTAGTTTGAGATTTTTTATTTTAGAGAGAATATACACAATTAAATTAAATTGACAAAAACATTAAAGCAATTATTTAAAGTTAAATTGATATAAGTCAAGAAATATAAAAAGTGAGCTATTCTTTATGATTATTTTTCTTCTTTTTAATTGAAAATTGAATCCATGCGATTAAAAACCAAATAATTGGTACAATAAATAATACACCAGTAATAACAATTGCAATCATACTTATCTGGCCACCTAAAACTTTAATTAGTAATAGCAGAAAAAATATTAATCCAAATAAAAACGGAATAAGTACCATTTAATTCAACCCATACTTATTTTTATCTTCACAAATAGTATAACACCAAAATTATCGCAGCGCGTCAAAGTATAGTAAAGCTTATTAATTGACTTCTATATGCGTTTTTAAAGAAAATCAGTCTATTAATAAGCATGTTTTATTATAACTAATATATATATTTCAAATAGTTACAGAAAAAATAATTAACCATTACTATTGATCAGATTGATTATATTGATAATTAAATAGACTCTTTAAATATCAAGTTCACCTTTACACTCATTCGAAAATATAAAATACTGATACCGGGAAAAATTTAAGCATATACAAAGTTTAGTTGTGCAAATATTGAAAATCGTAAAGATTAACCAAGGAGGTTACACATGCATCATATTCTTGTTTTAGGTTCAGGAAAAATCGGCACATTAGTTGCAAGCTTATTAGCTGACTCAGGTGACTACCAAGTTTATTTAGGTGACTTAAAAGAGCCTGAAAAAACGCCAAACACAAAAACGAAAATTACAACACTTTCATGTGATATCAATGATCATGGACACCTAAGCGCATTAATCAAAAAGTTTGATATTCAATCTGTTGTTTCATGCCTACCTTATTTTTGCAATCCAAAAGTTGCACAAGCTGCAGCAGAGCATAAATTAAACTATTTTGACTTAACTGAAGATGTTGAGGTGACTAAAAAAGTCCGTACGCTTGCTACAGATAATGAGACTGTTTTTATTCCACAATGTGGTTTAGCACCTGGATTTATTAGTATTGTTGCTAATGATCTAATCAAAAAGTTTGATGAAATTGAGCACGTTAAAATGCGTGTTGGTGCTCTACCATTAAATGTTAGTAACCCACTGCAATACGCATTAACCTGGTCAACTGATGGCGTTATTAATGAATATGGAAATCCATGTGAAATTCTAGCGAATAGTGAAAAAACACTTGTTCCAGCTTTAGAAGGTTTAGAAGAAATCCAACTAGATGGTTTAAATTATGAAGCTTTTTATACTTCTGGAGGTGTTGGCTCTTTAATTGATACTTATAGAGATAAAGTTAAAAACATGGACTATAAGACCATGCGTTATCCTGGTCACTGTGAAAAATTACAGTTTTTAATGAATGATCTTGGCTTAAACCAAAAACGTGACGTACTTAAAAATATTCTTGAAGATATTATACCTGAAACAAAACGTGATGTTGTCCTTGTCTATGTTTCAGTATTAGGTACGATTGATGGTAAATTGATTGAAGAAAACTATGCAGAGAAATTCTATCCTAAAACATTATTTGGAGAAACTTTTACTGCAATTCAGATGACAACTGCCTCTGGTATTTGCGCCGCAATCGATATGGCTGTTGTAGAAAAAACATTAAAAGGACCATTAGCAACACAAGAAGAGATTAATTTTACACATTTCTTAAACAACCGCTTTGGTAGCTATTACAACAAAAATACCAATAACACTTCATTTGGATCTTCTAGCCTAAAAAAGACTCAAACCGTTACAAATAATGCTGAAGCAATCGCGGAGATTTAAATAATGGATACAACAATGACTGAATCACAAGCAACAATACATGTATCATCTGAAAATCTTAGCTTAGATGATCAGATTAAAACAATTCTTAATACATTTGGACTAACTGAAAATCATAGTGGTACCGCAATTGGTAGTCACTGGCTTGATAATGATGCAAATAGTACGCTTGTATCACATACACCCATTACTGGTAATAAAATTACCAGTATAAAAACTACCTCCAATGCTCAACTAGATGAAGTAATTAAAAAATCTAATGATGCATTTACTCAATGGCGTCAAATACCAGCACCAAAACGTGGTGAACTTGTTCGCTTAATTGGTGATAGATTACGTTATTACAAAGATGCCCTTGGTTCATTGGTTGCTTTTGAAATGGGTAAGTCAAAACAAGAAGGTGATGGTGAAGTTCAAGAAATGATTGATATGGCTGATTTTGCTGTTGGTCAAGCACGCATGCTTTATGGTAAAACCATGCACTCTGAACGTCCAGAGCATCGTATGTATGAGCAATGGCACCCTTATGGTATTGTTGGTGTTATTAGCGCATTTAATTTCCCAGTTGCTGTTTGGTCGTGGAATGCATTTATTGCTGCAATTTGTGGTAATACCGTTATTTGGCGCCCATCTGAAAAAACACCACTTTGTGCATTAGCAGTACATAAAATATGCCAAGAAGTATTGAAGGAACACAATTACCCAGATGTTTTTTCACTGGTTGTATCAGATGATGTTGAATTTTCAAAATCATTTGTGAATGATACTCGCCTGCCAATGATCTCATTTACTGGATCTACACCTGTTGGCCGTCAAGTTGGTGGACAAGTTGCTGAACGCTTTGGTAAAGCTTTACTTGAATTAGGTGGCAACAATGCTGCAATTATTGATGAAACTGCCGATCTAAAACGCACAATACCAGCTGTTGTATTTGGCGCTGTTGGTACAGCTGGACAAAGATGCACAACATTAAGACGTTTAATCGTTCATGAAAGTATCTATGAAACAGTTGTTAAAGAATTAGCTTCAGCTTATAGCAAATTAAAAATAGGTAATCCTTTAGATACGAATAACCATATGGGGCCACTAATCGATCAAGCTTCAGTTAATTGCTATTTGAGAGCGATTGAAGCGATTAATAAAGAAGGTGGCAAGGTACACTTTGGTGGCAAAGTAATTGACAAAGAAGGATTTTTTGTTGAGCCAACCATCATCGAAGCTAATCCAAACTGGAGCATTGTAAATGAAGAAACATTTGCACCAATTCTTTATGTTATGCCATATAAAACAATTGATGAAGCCATTGCTATTAATAACCAAGTAGATTACGGCTTATCATCAGCAATCTTCACTCAAAATATACGAACAGCTGAATACTTTTTATCAGCTAAAGGTAGTGACTGTGGTATTGCCAATGTTAATATTGGCACATCAGGTGCTGAAATTGGTGGTGCATTTGGTGGTGAAAAACACACAGGTGGTGGACGAGAAGCAGGTTCTGATGCTTGGAAAGCTTATATGCGTCGTCAAACTAATACCATTAACTGGGGATTAGAAATGCCACTAGCGCAAGGTATTGAATTTAACTTATAAAAGAAAAGGATTTTAATTATGAGTCAAATAACACTAAATCAATTATTTGATCACCTTTGGCATCAATATATTTCTGAAAGCCCAGAAGCTGAAAAAATACATCAGTTATTTATTAGCCAAGGTGAAGAAGTTATTAATGATCATATTGCGATTCGTACCTTTAATGACCCTCGTGTTAATGTTGAGCACTTAGCGAAATTTTTTAAGCAGCTTGGTTATGAAGAAAAAGGTCAATATGATTTTGCATTGAAAAAATTAAATGCTAAACACTATGAACATAAAGACAATGCAGATTTACCAAAAATTTTCATCAGTGAGTTAAGAGTTGAAGATTTTAGTGTGCGCTTACAGTCTTATGTTACAGCTTTAATTGATCAAATAAGCCCTGATTTATTAACATCAACAGAATTACTTTATTCTGGCACCCCTTGGCAAACACCATTAGATTATGAAATTTACCAAAATTTATTATCTGAAAGTGAGTACGCTGCCTGGGTTTATGCTTTTGGTTTTAGGGCCAATCATTTTACAGTGAATGTTAACCATATGAAGCAGCTAAATAGCATTGAAAAAGTTAACCAATTACTTAAGGATAATAGCTATCAGCTTAATACTTCAGGTGGTGAAATTAAAGGCACACCTAGTGATCTATTGGAGCAATCTAGCACGTTAGCGAATCAAGTTGAAGTACAGTTTAAGCAAGGTGGTCATGTTATTCCTAATAGTTATTATGAATTTGCCAAACGCTATAAAGATAACTCAGGCAAACTATATCAGGGTTTTATTGCCGCTTCTGCTGATAAGATTTTTGAATCAACTGATACAAAGGCTACTAAATAATTAAGTCATTATGTTGATGCAATCCGCTAACAACTGATTTAATACTACTATTTTCAAGTATCTTTGCTTCCTCACTTTGACTATTTTCTTTTAAGTATCCAACAGTTCCATCGATACTTTCTTGGATAATACGCTTGATGTGTGTTGTTGTTGCAACAGCACCAAAGCCTCTTTGTTTTGGAATTAATGGTACATTATCTGTTTTTGCGTGATTAGGTAAATCTGCTAACCCTAAATAATGCCGCCATCTTACCAAAACGTTTAATGCTTTTTGGTTTACTGGAAGTTTTCTATTATTATTCGTATAAAAAAACCAATTACCAGAATCATCTTGAGAAAAATGATTCATCATCGGCATCGTTTTCTGTTTAACCGTTAGTTCTGCAATAGAAACTTTTAGATGGTATATCATACTTAGCACAAAATAAGCGCGCTCTATTGTAAACTGATTACTATGAAGCATTTTTTTGGTATGCATAATAATTTTTTCAACTTCTTTAGAACTTAAAGTTGTATTTTTTTTCTCAGTTTGCATACTTACTTTTGGCGTTAACGAAAAACGATAACGTAATAAGATCATTGGGTTTTTTTTGACATACTTTTTATTTAATAAAAAATTATAAAATGTACTTAAAATAGCGATTAATTCCTTTAATGAATCATTACTTAACTTAAATGGTTTATTTTTATATTTGTGAATACTCTTAAATTCCTCTCTAGTTAACTGAATCGCAAAAGGTCGCCAAGCTGGATTTTGAACACGTTTAAAACCTTCTCTTAAATAACGCCTGGCTTTAGTAAGGCCAACCCAACTTTCAGGCGGTGACTTACAAAATTGAATATAATTGTATAAGTCATCTGCTGTTAACTCTTTAATTGATTTATGTTTAATTAACCAGCACCAATGCAACAACCTTTCTATTTCTCTTCTATATGAATTATACGTCCCCATATGTTTACTATAAAGCTTTAAAAATCTTTTTGCATAAAGATATTCTTCTTCATTATGAACTTGGCTAGGAATAAAATTATTTTGGAAAGTATGCTCTACTGTATCAAATAAAGCTAACGGTGATTCAACTGAGTTATTTAACTTCATTATTATTATCTCTTTTGTTTTTAAACCTCCTAATATCTTATTATTTTAAAACTGATAAAAACCCATCAAAAATTGAGGTAAATTAATATTATTTATTCAACTTCAATTAATGCTTCTAATGCCTTAATTCTTTGTCTTAGCTCATAAATAATTGCAATTCCAGGCGCATTAACACCTAAATCTTTAGCTAAGCGAAGCGCTGATTTTACTCTTGTCAACTGATCACAAGCTATATAATAACTGCCATCTTTTTTAATGGCATAAACAACATCATGCTCAATCCACTCAATGACAACTTTATCAGAAACACTCAACATCTCTGATATTTGTTCTAATGAAAGTAAATCATTATCTGCAATAATACCTTTATGTAGTTTCATCATTATGCTCCTATTAAATCGCTACGTGGGTCAAATGCCATTTTATTGCTCATTTCTTTATAAAAAGCTTTTTGCTCATCAGAAACTGCAGGCGGTAAAATCACATCTAGCACAACATAGAAATCTCCATTAGCGATACCTTTTCCTTTAAGACGCATTTTTTTACCTGTTTGTGTATGTGCTGGCACTTTAAGTTTAACTTGACCATTTGGTGTATTAATTGAAATATCTTCACCTAAAGCTGCCTCCCAAGGCGCAATAGGAACATGAGAAAAAATATCGTTACCAACAACTTTAAATTGTTGTGTTGATTCTACATTTACTTCAATAAACAAATCACCATTTTGCCCTTTTCCATAACCTTCAGAACCTTGCCCCTTTAATCGAATCTGTTGACCATTGGTAATGCCTTTTGGTATTTTTACTTTTAATTTTTTTTCCTTTTGGGTTAATTGACCACTTTGATTTATATCCTGATAGGTAAAATGTAAGGTTCTTTCAACACCTTTTAGGGCATCATCAATCGATATATTAACCTTTGTATGCAAATTTTGTCCTGGTATATCAAATGATGTACCTTGTGATTGATAACGTTTATAACTGCCTTGTTGTTTACGACCAAACAAATCTGCAAAAATATCTTCATAACCTTCAAAACCATGATATTGATCTGAAGAGGAATACTGATAATCACCTTGATTAGTTGATGTATGCCCTCCTTTAGCCATTGAATCCTTCGCCTGCTGCCACTGACCTCCAAACTGATCATATAGCTTTCTTTTTTCTTCATCTTTTAATACTTCATAAGCATCTTGAACCTGCTTGAATTTATCTTCAGCATCTTTTTCAGTACTTACATCAGGATGATACTTTTTTGCTAGACGTCGATATGCTTTTTTAATCTCTTGAGCACTCGCACTTTTATTGACACCTAATAATTGATAATAATCTGCCATAAATAGTTACTCCGTTTTGATATCACTTAATTTTAAGCGAACTATAAAATTTTAATTTGTAAGCATTTATATCTAAAGTCTTATTCAACCTCATAAGATAGCTATCAGTCAAGAGATTAGCATCATTTCTCATACTCAATTTATTGAATAAATCACAATATAAACTACACTTTAATATGTCCAATTATTTAAATTGATCATTTAACAATAATTAATACAAATTTGAGGTCATTCAATGAATAATAATTATCAAATTTTAGTTATCGATAATGACCAAGAAGATCGACAACTAATTCGCCAGCTACTCGTCCAACAAAATCAACAGCAATTTGATATTAAAGAGCTATTTGATGCAGATTCTGCAATTAAATACTGCCATTTACATACACCAGATTGTATTTTAGTTGACTACACACTACCAGGAATAAATGGACTTGATTTTATTAAAATGCTACATCAAAAGCTACCGAATCAGCTCCATAACATTATTATGCTTACCAACCAGGGCAGTAATGAAGTTGCAGCTAAAGCAATCAAATCAGGTGCAGTTGATTACCTAAGTAAGAATAAATTATCAGCACCAAAACTTACCAATACAATCAATGAAAGTATTAAGCGTATTAAATTTAAACAACAAAAAAGAGATAAAGAACAGAAAATTCATAAATTAATTGACTATGATCCGTTAACCAAACTAGCCAACCAAAATGCTTTTAGACACAAAATAGAACAATACTTTCATGCTGCACAGCGATATAGTCGCTTATCCGCATTACTTTTAATTGACCTAGATAAATTCCATTTAATTAATGACTCATTAGGCTATGAAGCTGGCGATCAATTATTGAAATTAATTGCAGAAAGAATTAATAAAAATATCAGAACAAGTGATTTTGCTGCACGATTAGAAGAAGATCATTTTGCAATTATTCTAGATCAGATTAAAGAAACAGAGCATGCGACATACGTTGCTAGTAAGCTTATTGATGCCATTAATGAACCCTATGAAATTGATCATAAAACGATTCGAATATCAACTAATATTGGCCTTTGTTGTTTTCCTCAACAATTTAATCTGCCAAGTGAAGTTATTGATCGTGCTAATGTTGCAATGTACTATGCAAAGTTGAATAAAAAACAAACATTATGGTATTATCCTAATATGTAAACTATCAATAATTACTTGATCATTTAATCTAAGCTTATATACTGGAATTTCAGTATAATTTAGTCTAAAAATCAACAATGCAACAACTTACCTTTATAAAAAAACTAGGTGCTACTTTAATTATTGCAGGCACTTCTATTGGTGCTGGTATGTTAGCACTGCCTATGATCACTGCAGCAAATGGTTTTAAAATTTCACTTGGATTATTAGTTATCACTTGGGTATTAATGGCCATTACCGCACAATTAATTACTGAAATTAACTTACAATTTAAAAGCGGTACTAATTTTAACTCAATGGCAATTAAAACACTTGGTATTCCAGGACAAATCATTACCTGGATATCGTATGTTCTATTACTATACTCTTTATCAGCTGCCTATATTGCTGGAGGTTCTGAAATACTTGATAAGCTCTTAGGCACAACAACATGGCAAAGTGCAATTATTATTATTTTAGTGTTAGGAAGCTTTATTTATTGGGGATTACATGCAGTTGATCATTTAAATAAATTACTTATCACCATTAAAGCTATCTTATTTTTTGCATTAGCAATCGTTATCTCACCCTATATTTCAGTACCTTATTTAAATATTCAAACACCTAATATAAATTATCTGTGGTATAGTTTCCCAATTCTAATTACTTCTTTTGGATTTCACATTGTTATCCCTAGCATCCGTAGATATTTTGGTGATGATCCATCTAATTTTCAAAGTTTAAGGGTTGTCGTTTTTATTGGTAGTACCATTCCACTTTTTATCTATATATTATGGGAAATTGTCACATTAGGTACCATACCTTTATTTGGTGATAATAGCTTTAAAATGATTGCAGAACATGGTGATTCTATTAATGGACTAATTAACTCATTAGAACAATCATTGCATATTGGTTATATTGCACGCATTGCTAATGCCTTTACTAGTGTTGCAATTACAACTTCATTTCTGGGCGTTACAATGGGCTTATATCACTTTAACCAAGATACCTATAATTTACATCCGAAAAAGCATTTTAGCCGAATTATCGCATTTGTCATTACCTATCTACCGCCTTTAATATTTGTACTGTTTTATCCAAGAGGTTTTGTTCTTGCGTTAGGCTATGCAAGTATTTTTGTTGCTATTTTATTAATCATTCTACCAGTATTAATGGTCTGGAAAATACGTAAAGACAATAATACACATACACTGGCCAAAAAAACTGTATTAATTCTAACTTTACTCGCCGGAGTTATTATTATTGGTTTACAAATAGCTACCTCATTTAATCTATTACCCTATTTATAATATGTTTCAAGATTGATTGGTTAGCTTAATACCAATTGCTTTTAATCGTTTTGATAAGCTTGGATGAGTTGAAAATATATCACTTTGATTTTCATCATTTAGTGATGCTTTATTTGGATTATAAATATAAGATGCTTTGCGCATTCGTTCATTAGTTTGTTTATTAAGTTCCCTTGCTAGATTAGCATCTTGATAACTTTGATTAATCTTAATTAATGCTCGTGCTAATGGCTCATTATTTCTCATTAACTGTACAGCCCCTGCATCTGCCATATACTCACGCGACCTGGATAAAAATAACCGTAAAACAGCAGTAATTAAAGGTAATATAAAACGTAGAATTGATGCAACCATAAAAAGCATGGCTGCACCATTATTCACAGCTCTCGCACCTGAGCGAGTTCGCCTAAATGCTAATGATGCAGTTGATAGATATAACATATCTAAAATAAACATTAGCATATTTGATAGTGCAGCAACAAATAGATTTAATTTAATATCTTGATTACGAATATGTGTCAACTCATGTGCAAGTACTGCTTGTAACTCATCCCGAGTTAAGTTTTCAGCTAATCCGCGTGTAATTGCAATCAAAGCATTTTTCTCAGAATAACCACTAGCAAAAGCGTTTAAATAGTTTGCATCAATTAAATAAATACGCGGCATAAAATTCATATTAGCTGAGATTTTAATCTCCTCAACAACATTGAAAATTCTTTTTTCTAATTGACCTTGTGTTTGTTGGTTAATTTCTTTATAACGCGTTCCTGTTAACATGATTTTATCATATAAAAGAAAAGTTAATCCAACCCAAATAATGGAACCTACTGTTGTAATAATCGTAGCATAGGGTATAAAATCATAATGAGAAAATAACTGTATTACTTCTTGGAAACTTAAATGAACCTTGTGATGGTAATAGACCCAAAGGTAACTCCAAAGATAGTCAATTGCAGCCCCTAAACATAGAAATAGTAAAATAAATAGAAAGATTACCCAACGCGTCTTAGTTCGATTCTTTCGAATAACTTTGCGCCAATTTCCGGTATCTTGAACTTCAAATGCCATATTTTATCAATTTACAATTATAATTTTACTGTATAGTCTTCTAATTCATCCCGTCTTTCTTCTGAAACATTCCAATAAACAAATGCTTTATTTAATTTTCCTTTAAAAAGCGCAACAACCATTGAAGCAAAAAATGACTTTTTATCTGCATTATATACTTCAATTGAATCATTATAAGCTTGTTTTGAATATGCAAGCTTATTTTCAGTATTTGCAATTTCTTCTTGTAATTGCATAACATTGTTACTTGCCTTTAGTTCAGGGTAGGCTTCAAACTGTACAGTTAAACCCTTAGCTATTGCTGATAATGCATTTTCTGCTGAAAACTGTGCTTCTTTATTACCACTTTGTTTTGCATCTTGTGCTTTTGCTCTTAAAGCAGTTACATCTTTTAGCACTGTTTTTTCATAATCCATATATTTATTCACTGCACTAATTAATGATTCAAATACTTTAAATCTACGATCAAGTTGAACATCAATCTGACGTTCAGAATTATTCACAGCCTCAATTTCACTGATTAATCGGTTATAGGTTACAACCACATAAACAAGTAGCAATAATAAAATAATAATAACTATAATTGATGAAAACATATTAAAACCTCTTTTTCATTACAATCATTCTTTAACAATAGTTAATTTCTAACATAGCTTGAAATGTGCTTATAAACAAGAAAAAAAGCTAAATTAAGGGTAAAATATAAAAGAACTAATTAAGAAATAATCTCATAATTTGACTGATCTTGATAAAGCTTTCTTAGTAGCATGTTATTCAAATGGTGGCCTGATTTATAACAATTAAAACAACCAATAATTGCGCCACCAACATAAAAATCGCCAATAGCATCTAGTAATTTATGTTTGACAAACTCATCCTTATAACGAAGTCCGCCTTCATTCATTACTCCATCATCAGTCACGCCAATGGCATTGTCTAAAGAAGCACCTTTCGCACGATTATGCGCATGCAAATACTCTAATTGCGATACAAGACCAAATGTTCTTGCACGAGAGACTTCCCTTTTATACCAATTATATTCACCATTAAACTCAACCACACTCGGTGTGGATGCAATCACAGGGTGGTCCCATTGAATCTCAAAACGATAATTAGTCTGATCACACGGAATCACTTCTGCAAACTTATCTTCATGCTCAACTCGAACCGGTTTTAAAACTTTAATAAATTTACGAGGCTTATCTTGCTGTAATAACCCTACCCTTTCAATGGCTTCTAAAAAAGGCTCGCTACTACCATCCATAACAGGTAGTTCATCACTATCAATTTCAACCAATAGATTATCAACTTCTAGCATGCATAAGGCACTCATTAAATGCTCTATCGTTGAAATTTGTACATTATCCTGAACTAAAGCTGAACATAATAGTGCTTCTTGAATACCATTAACTGTAATGGGTACATCGACACTAGGAATCAAATCAAGCCTTCTAAATACAATGCCAGAGTCTATATCTGCTGGCTTTAAAATCATTGTGACAACTTGTCCCAAATGCAACCCGATACCTTCAATTCTAATTTCTTTTTTTATTGTTTGCTGTTTATCCACTTAATTAAAAATCCTTAATTTAATCTGCTTGTCTACGTAAAAATGTTGGAATATCTAAATACTCATTTTCACCATCTTTTTTAGCACTACCTTGCTCTTTTGCTCCTTGTGGTGCTGCACGTTTAGGCCCAGTTGATTGCTGTTGTTGCTGTGCTTTATTTTGATGTGCAAACTTGCCACCTGCACGTTTATATTGTCCATTACCCTGGCTTGCATAGCCATGTTCTGGTTGATGTGCAACTCTTGATGAGGAAGAAGTATCTTCTAAGCCAGTTACAACAATTGTTACACGTAGTTCATCTGTCATTTCAGGATCGATCACAGTACCAACAATAACGGTAGCTTGATCCGATGTGAAAGACTTAATCACCTCACCAACCTCTTCAAACTCACCAATCGACATATCCATACCTGCAGTGATATTTACCAACACACCACGCGCACCTTCTAGGTTAATGTCTTCTAACAATGGCGATGCAACAGCTGCTTCAGCTGCTTCTCTAGCTCTATTTTCACCAGTAGCCATTGCAGTACCCATCATTGCTACACCCATTGCAGCCATAACCGTTCTTACATCTGCAAAGTCAACGTTAATTAAACCTGGCTTGGTGATTAATTCAGAAATGCCTTGTACAGCGCCTTGAAGTACACTATTAGCAGCTTTAAAAGCATCTAAAAGGCTAATATTTTTACCTAATACGCTAAGCAACTTGCTATTAGGAATGGTAATTAATGAATCAACATTTTCAGCTAATTCAGCAATACCATTTTCAGCAATTTGCATTCTTCTTCTGCCTTCAAACGGAAATGGTTTTGTTACTACCGCTACCGTTAAAATCCCCATATCTTTCGCAATTTCTGCAATTACAGGTGCAGCACCAGTACCAGTACCACCACCCATACCAGCAGTAATAAAGACCATATCAGCACCCTGTAAAGCTTCTTGAATTCGCATACGATCTTCTTGTGCAGCACGCTTACCAACTTCAGGGTTTGCACCAGCACCTAAGCCTTTGGTTAACTCACTACCAATTTGAATAACTGTTCTAGATGATGAATTCTTCAAAGCTTGTGCATCTGTATTAGCACAAATAAACTCAACACCATCAATGCCGTGTTCTAGCATATGCTCAACGGCATTACCACCGCCACCACCTATACCAACTACTTTTATTACTGCATTGTCCATAACAGATTCTGCAACATCAAACATGATTTACTCCTTGATCCATCTATAACTAAACTAAAAACTCATCAATCATTTTAAAAGTGATTACTAAACCACTTGGTCATCTTTCTCCAAATACCGTCTCGATCTGTCTCATCTGAATCAAAGGGCATCGATTCTGTCTGTTGAGATTGCGAATATAATAATAAACCTGCACCAGTTGCATGCATTGGATTATGCATAATATCACTTAAACCTGTGACATACTGAGGTACACCTAAACGTACCGGTACTCGAAAGACTTCTTCAGCTAATTCTATTAAACCACGCATTTTAGCGGCACCACCAGTCAAGATAATACCGGCTGCTAATTGATCTAAAAGCCCTTTTTTATTTAAATCTTCATAAATTAAAGTTAATAACTCTTCACAACGTGCTTCAACAACACTGGCTAATGTTTGCGCTGGAAGGCGTCTTGTCGTACGTCCTGCGATATCAGGTACTTCAACAACCTCGCCATCTCTGACAGTTCGCATCAAGGCATTGCCATAGTTAATTTTAACTTCTTCAGCAACATCGGTTGGAATTCTTAATGCGTGCGCTAAATCATTAGTAACTTGGGCTCCTGCAATTGGAATTACTTTCGTATGGCGAATTGCTCCGTGTAAAAATACAGCAATATCACTTGTACCGCCACCAATATCGACAAGACATGCACCTAGCTCTTTTTCATCTTCTGTTAAAACTGCATAACTTGATGCTAACTGTTCTAAAACCACATCTGAAACTTCAATACCACAACGGTTAACACATTTAACAATATTTTGAACCGCACTAATTGAACCTGTCACCATATGCACTTTTGCTTCCAAACGCACGCCTGAAATACCAACTGGTTCTTTGATGCCACCTTGACCGTCAATTAGAAAATCTTGTGGTAATATATGTATAATTCTTTGATCCGCTGGCAAAGGAACTGCTTTAGCTGCATCAATTACTCGCTCGACATCATCAGGATAGACTTCACTATTACGAATTGCTACAACACCTGTTGAATCAAAACTATTAATATGACTGCCAGCAATACCAACACAAACCGAACCAATCTCACAATCAGCCATATGCTCAGCTTCTTCAATGGCTTTTTGAATTGCTTTAACTGTTGCGTCTATATTAACAATAACACCTTTTTTAAGGCCCTTCGATGGCTGGGTACCAAACCCAATAATATTAACTCGACCGCCTTCATTAACCTCAGCTACAATAGCCACTACTTTAGATGTTCCAATATCTAAGGCAGTTAACAACTGTTTGTCAGGCTCTCTAGACATGCATTCCCTCACTTAAACTTTATCCGCTTGAGTCATCGATCTAATTATCGTTTCAAGCTTTATGCTATTTACCACTGTTACTTTAGCATAAATCGACAGAAAACGAATGTTAAACTGTACAATAAAGCTTATTTTTTCTTAAAATCAACCGCAAAGCCATTGGTATATCGCATATCAATACGAACAATCTGTTTATTATTTGATTCAACATCCGCTAAAACTTTCAATAGTTTTTTCAATTGCTCAACTGGGTTATTACTACCTAATATAATGCTTGTTCCATCAGAGAGATTAACCGACCATTGATTAGCCGTAAAAATTAAATCATCTATTCTAAACGCATTTTTTTTTGCTAATGTTTCAAGAGCGTTATAGGTTGACACCATAAGTTTAGCATGTACTTTATTTGAATAAAAATGAGGTAGTTCAGATAAATTCAATATAACTTTTGGCGTAAATATCAATGCATTTTTAGTAATAATAGAGTGCTTATTCCAATAAGCTTTAGCAGAATATTCCTTCAATGTTACATGTACTGTTGATGGCCAACTTCTTCGAATTCCCGCTGATTGAATACCTGGAATTTCTGCTAGTTGATTTTGTAGTTTATTAACATCAAGATTAAAAAAACCTTTTGATACTTGAGGTAATACGATATCTTTTAGCATCGATTGACTGATATAGTGATATGTACCATCTATTTTTACTGTTTTAATTGGGAATTGACCTGGCTTATGAATATAAAACCACCCCCAAAAACCAACAATAACAATAATAATACAAATAAATAGTTTAATAATTAATTTAAGGCGCATAAATAATAACCTTGAACTATCCCTTTAATGATGTTTTTAAAATCTCTAAAACAAGCTGATCAAATTCCCAGCCATAAGCTTTAGCAGCTCGCGGAACCAATGACAATTCTGTCATTCCAGGTACCGTATTAACTTCAAACAAATAAGGATTCATCTGATGATCAACAATAAAGTCAACTCGCCCCCAACCTGAACAATGTAACGACTCAAAAGCAAGTAAAGCAATCTCTTTAATACGCGCCTCAGTTTGCTCATCTAAATCTGATGGACAAATATACTCTGTGCCTGAATCTTTACTATATTTAGCTTCATAATCATAAAACTCACGTTTAGGTTTTATCCAAACAGATGGCAAAACATGGCCATTAACAATTGAAACTGTTACTTCTTTACCTTCTATCCATTTTTCAGCAATCACATCTCCAAACTGTGCTGCATATTGATAAGCATCATCTAGCTGATCTTTATTTTTTACCTTAGTTACACCAATACTTGAACCTTGATTAACTGGTTTAACTGCTAGAGGAAAAGTTAAGTCATCAATATCTGTAGCATGTTTCATCCTATGTGTTTTTGGCATAGGTATCTGATATTGTTGCCAAATTGCTTTACTAATTGCCTTATCCATCGCTAGATAGCAACCCTTTCCACTACTACCAGTATATGGAACATCAACCGCATCTAGCATACTTTGTAAGGCACCACCTTCACCTTGACCACCGTGTTGCATAATAATGCATCGCCTAATATTATCTTGTTTAATCCTCTCTACCAAATAATAGCCATCACCATCCAATAAAACACTATCAACTCCCAAAAGCTTTAATGCATTAGCTACTGAACGCCCTGAGTTTAGAGATACTTCGCGCTCACTTGAACAACCACCATAAATTAAACCAACCTTACCAAATGCTTCTATACTCACCATCTGCTCCTATAATTTTCACTTCTGGTTCTAGTTGAACAGCAAATTTTTTTTCGACTTGTTTATATACATATTCCATTAAATTAATCACATCTTTAAACTTTGCTTTGCCTCGATTAACAATAAAGTTAGCATGCTTTGATGAAACTACTGCATCACCAATACTATAATTTTTTAAACCACATGATTCAATCAGTCGTGCAGCAAAATCACCTTGAGGATTTTTAAACACTGAGCCACAGCTAGCTAATTCAACAGGCTGTGCATTTTTTCTTTTTTCTAATAATATTTTAAGCGAATCGTTAGAACCTTGCGGCCGATGACTAAGTTTAAGCGTTGCTTCAACAAAATAACCATCAAAATTTGCTTTTAGTGATCGATAGCCATATTCTATTTCATCTTTAGTTTTATGAATTAAGTCTCCTTGATAATTTATTAGCGTTACATTGATAACCTCAGGCCAAATCTCACCACCAAATGCACCGGCATTCATTCTTAAAGCACCCCCAATTGTACCAGGAATACCAGCTAAAAAATTCAGATTATTAAAACCACTTTTTAATGCTTTTCTTGCAACCGTTGGACATGGCATCCCACAACCAACAACAATTGTTTGTTCATCTAAATTAATTTCAGAGTGCTTAATGGTATTTCTAAAGAGGATAAACACAGCATTAATTAATCCATCATATAATAAAACATTGCTACCAAGCCCTAATGCAACTACAGGTAACTTATCAATATTATTTTTTAAAAATTTAGATAAATCATTTATATTTTCTGGCTTATATAAATAACGCGCTTGCCCACCAATACGCCATGTATTTAATTGTTGAAGTGGCGCATACTCATAACAAATTCCTTTAGTTTTCTTCATGACTATATCTTTTTATTATTTTGCTTTATTTCAAGACGTCGTTGTTTAAAAAAAGAACTTAACAAATCAGATGCCTCTTTTTTTAAAACACCTGAAATAACTTTTGGATGATGATTTAAAAAAGGCGTTTCAAATAACTTCATCTGGGTACAAATTGCACCTGTTTTAGGATCGTCTGCTGCATAAACTAGTTTATTAATCCGACTATGGACTATTGCACCGGCACACATAATACATGGCTCAAGTGTCACATAAAGATCAATTTCTAATAAGCGATAATTACCAATTGCTTTTGCTGCTTCTTTTAAAGCGATAATCTCTGCATGTGCAGTTGGATCACAGCTTGAAATCGTTTGATTCCAACCTTTAGAGATTAATTGATCATCCATAACACATACAGCACCAACTGGAACTTCTCCAATGGATTGGGCGAAACGCGCACATTTTAATGCTTCCAAGATCCATTTTTCGTTTTTATTCATATTCTTAGTAAATTAAATAACCATCATAGCAATTAAGTATTTCCATTGTACTTGTTATAAAGATAAAAACAAAATACTACTTGATAAAATAGACCTTAAACTATAGATTTATCATTATGAATATTGACGTTAATCAACCTTATGTGAAAACGATACCATTACTATTTTTAATCATTTTACTGATTGCTTCTAATTTAGGTTATGCATCAACAAATGAAAAAAACAAAAATACAGAAGAGAAAAATCTTGAAGTAAGTATTAATATTTCATCTAATGGTAATTTAATTACCACAACAACTAACAATTTAATTCCAACTGTCACAGAGAATGACAAAATCATTGAGCAAATAAAAAATAACTTATCTATTCTACGATATAAATCCTATGCGCTTGAAGATATTAATCATTTAAGGCTTTTTTATAATTCAATCCCAGAAGAAACAAAAAACACGCTAATTAATTTTGGTTACTTTACTCCCGATGTAAATGTTTCTCTCAAACAAGAAGAAAACACATGGTTAATTGACATTAACATTAAGTTAAATCAACCAACGATCATCAAGAAAATTCAAATTACAACAACACCAAAAATCTACCATTTAGACCAAAAGTTATTAAAATCACTACCAATAAAAGAAGATACAGTTCTAATTCAAAATGACTATCTATCTGCAAAAAGCCAAGTTTTAACAACGGTTAATGAAGCAGGTTATCTTGATGCTGTTTTAGATAGTAGCAAAATTCTTGTCAATAAAGATAATCATACTGCTGAAATAGATTTTCATATTACCTTAGGTAAACGCTACCATTATGGCAAAATTACAATTATCCAAAAAAAATATCTCTTTGATACTGATTTTCTTAAAAAATTCATACCAATTAAACAAGGGCAAACCTATGATGCCAGTCAAATTAATAAAACACAAAAACAACTTGATCAAAGTGCTTATTTTTCAAGTGTATCGGTTATTCCAAACTTAAAAAAAAGAAACTCACATACAGGTGAAGTACCAATTAGAGTTGAAGTGGTTGCTCGTGAGTCACAAGCTTATTCGATCGGTCTTGGTTATGGTACATTTACAGGCCCAAGAATGACTTTAGGTGCCACCTATCCACATTTATCAGCTGATGGTCATAATGCATCACTACAATTACAAGTCTCAAAGATTAATACCTCTTTTTTAGCTCAATACTTAATCCCTGGTAAAGATCCTGTTCATACTTATTGGAGTATTAATGCGCAGCAAAGCCTTTATGATTTAATTCCCTATCAGGCATTAGAAACGTTAATCGGCATTAACTATATCGACAATATTACTAAAAGCATTTCAGTTAATTTAGGATTACATGAATATATTATACGCTATACCACGCCATTAAATAGCGATACATCTTCTGCTAATTATTTAGTACCAAGTGTTAATGTATCATACAGTCACCGCCAACCTGACGGTTTTTTTGACAATGGCTTTATGTTTAGCGATCTTGTTCAAGCAGCACCATCCATTAATCATATTTCAGATGAAGCATTTATAAGAAATCTAGCGACACTAAGGATTGCTTTGCCTATCTATGCTCAATGGACACGGTTTATTTCCAGTTATAATTTTGGTGCACTTTCTACAAATGATATTACAACCATTGCGCCTGAGTTTCGTTTTTATGCGGGAGGCATTGGAACGTTACTCGGTTATGCTTATTTAAGCCAAGGCCCTGAATTAGATGGCAATTTAACTGGTGGGCGCTATTTACTAACTGCTAGTGCAGGTATTGAGCAACGCATCTATGGTAATTTCAGCACCGTTCTCTACTATAATGTAGGTAATGCTTTTAACCAATTTAATGATGTTAGCCCGTTGCATGCCGCAGGAATTGGATTGAGCTGGCGTTCACCTTTAGGGCCAGTTGTAGGCTATTTAACACGCACATTAAATAGTGGTGATGAACATTGGCGATTTGATTTTAGTATAGGAACTTATTTTTAAATGAAGAAAACCATTAAATACTCTTCAACAATATTACTTAGCTTTTTAATTGGTATTTTCATATTTGGCGTTATGCTTTTTTATACTCATAGTGGCTTAAAAATCATTATCGCAGGTGCTAACTTTTTCTTAAATTCACATGGCATTGAAATCCAAAGTAAAGACCTAAAAGGAACATTAAGTAACTTTTATATTAGTAAAATTAATGTTCATATCGATGAAACATCAGTGGAGATTAAAGGAGCACAAGTCAAATGGTATCCACAACTTTTAATTGCTGGTACTTTTAATATTAATTCTATTATTGCTGATAATGTTAAAGTAACCGTTAATACAGATCATCATGACGACGACAGTCAAAATAAAAATGACGATGATCATGATAATGATTTTAATTGGCCAACCTACGCCAAAAGTATTCGTATTAAAAATATACAAGTCTATGTTGATCAGCATACTACAGTCCATGCTGAAAATTTTTACACCAAAGCACAATTAGTAAACCACCAACTTCGCATTTCAAATGGATCATTTTTTTATAAAGACATACCAACAGATGCCTATTCTGTAAATGGGACATTATTTCTTAAGCCTCCATTTAAATTTAAAGCAAATTTAAATTTAAGACCTGAAATTAGCAACACAAACATAATTGCAAATGCAGAAATTGATGCACCGCTTAAACACTACTTTGCAGCAAAAGTTATTTTCAATGGTACTGTATTTTCACAAGAATTATTTGCTAAAGCATATCTTAAAGCTTCAGATAAAAATGTTAGACTAGATGTTAAACAGTTTAATAGCACTATTGGATTAGGAAATGCTATATTTAACTTTACACCTGATACTAATGTTTTAAAAAGTGACTTATCTTTAAATATACCCAGATATAAATTTCCCGCTCAATTAGATACAGTCCAATTATCTATGGCAGTTGACCTTAGCCACATTATTAATTATAAAATTGATCAAACACAAACGATGAGTTTTACTGATTGCACGTTAACTGTGAATCGATATCGTCAAGCCTGCCAGTTTAGATTAGAACAGGCAGGTAAAAGTATTTTTCTTAGTCATTTTCTTTTAGGTGATCATAACCAATATATTAAAGCAAATGGCAAAATATACCCTCTTTTTGATTTTTCTTGGCAAGCAAATATAGATAATGTTAATCGATTCTTACCTGATATATCCGGCCACTTACAGTCTGATGGTTATTTATATGGCACATTATCAAATCCAGGCCTATCAACCTTAGTTCAGTTTAATAATGCTAAATACCTTAAACATTCCCTTGGAAATTATGATGCACGCATTAGCCTTAGAAATAATTATTTGGACTCAAGTTTAAAAATAAACACACCACAAGGTTTAACAGCAAAGATCAACCTTAAAGGTGAAAAAAAAGATAATATTTGGTCTTTTAGTCTTTTAGATAGCAAGATCAATGATAAAACATTAGGCCAATGGTTGCTTTATCAAAGCCATGCAATAACTTTTAATACTGATAGAGCATATTTAAGGGTACCAAATGTTTGTCTTTTATCAGGCAAACAAAGTATATGTAGTACATTTAGTTTATCAAACTACTTTGTCAAAGCTAGACTTCAAACACATACAAAACCCGACCCTTACTTTAAACTGCTACTTCCCAGACTAGAAACTGAAAATGGCCTACTTAACACAAAGATATTTTATTATAACGTAAAATGGTTTCCTACTTGGCTAACGATGCAAGCAGACCTTGATTCAATCAATTTACGTTTAGGTTCTTTATCTGATGCTTTAATTCAAAAAGAAAAGTATACGACTATTGATTTTATTGACTTTTCATTTAGTCAATTTGACCACGCAGCAACGGTTAATACTCATACAAGCATCAACCATAAATCTAATGTCAAATTAGACCTGCTTTTAACCAATATTCATCATTTTAATCAGCTTAATGAAATTAGAATGAAAGGCACATTAAGTACAGAGATTAATGATCTTGGATTCTTAAACTTCCTAACTAAATATCCTGTTAATATCTGTGGTAATTTAAATAGTCAGTTAGCGTTAAGCGGTGTACTTTCTGATCCAAATATCTCTGGTGTTGCTAATATCCAAAATGCTAAAGTTCAACTGTATAATTACAATAGTGAAATTAATCAAATTACACTAAGAGCACAAGGAAAAAATAAACATTGGCAAGTAACCGGCAGTGGCTATAGCAAAAATAAACCACTTAACTTTAATGCTGATATTAATTGGGATAAACAACTAATCATTCAAAGTACTTTAAAAGGCAATAATATTGAAATCGCCAATATTCCTCCTATCCAACTAACCATATCCCCTGATCTTGCATTAATATATGATTATGATAGCGAGTTTAAATTAAGTGGTCACATTTCAATTGATCATGCTAAAATCCATGGTGATGACTTACCTAACTTATCAAGTGCTAATCAGATGCAAGCCGATGTTGTCTATGTGAGTGCTGATAATCGACCAGTTGCTATAACAACTAAAATTCCATTAGCACTTAATTTACAACTTCTTTTAGGCGATGACACCAAACTTTATGGTTTTGGACTTAAGTCCTATTTTACGGGAAAATTAAATATTCAAGCTCAACCACATCAAAATGCAGTTGCAGCAGGTAAAGTTCGCCTAAAAGATGCCGTATATACTTTCTATGGCAAGCAATTTATGATTCAAGATAGTTCCGCTGTCTCATTCACCAATAGCCCACTTGATAATCCATATTTGAATATTACAGCTAATTATCAAATTCCAGCACAACAACAATTATCATTAAATTCACCAGATGTTATTGGTGTTCATGTACTTGGCACATTAAAAAGTCCAATTGTTTCTTTCTTTTCAACCCCTGCTATGTCACAAGCTAATATTTTAAGTTATATTGTTTTAGGTCAATCATTAGATAATAGTGATAACTTTTCTAAAGAGCAGCAGCAACAACTATCATCTGCAGCACTCGCATTAGCACTTAATGGTGGCAGCTCTGTTATCCTTCAAGATGTTCAAAGTAAATTTGGTATTACCGATATTTCATTTGGTACAATTCAACAAGGACAAATCTTAACTGATCAGCTTCAACCTACATCACCTGCTGCTACGCAAACTGGTAATCAAAATAATACAGCACTATTTATTGGTAAAGCATTAACGCCACATTTATACATTAACTATGGTGTTGGTATCTTTACTGGTGAACAACTAGTACAAGCTATCTATCGCTTAGATAAAAATTGGCGACTACAAGCAGATTACACCAACTTAGATACAGGTGCAGATATTATTTACCAGTTCTTAGTAGATTAAACTTTTCAATAAAGATAAAAAGCCAACATTAATCATAGTATTTTTTCTAGTATCTCGTAAAATACCTTTATCTTTCATCAAATTTTAAGGAAATTTGACTATTATGAATAAACCTTATGAGTTACTTATCTTTGATTGGGATGGTACATTAGTTAACTCAAGAGCAAAAATTTTCAACGCCGTACGACATGGCTGTAAAATACATAATTATCCAGACCCTAGTGACGAGCAATTAGCCAACCAAGTTGGTTTAGCACTAGAAAAATCCTTTCAAAACCTTTATCCAGATGAGACTAACTTGCCTATTCAATCAATGATTGATGGCTATGAAGAATATTTCTATAATAACCCCAATGAATCTCAGTTATTTGAAGGCACCTATGAAATTTTAAAGCAACTTGAGACATCAGATTATTTGTTGGCAATTGCTACAGGCAAACGCAGAGAACCATTAGAACATGATCTAAAAAACTTCGGTATTGATCATTTCTTTACCATCACGCGCACACCTAATGAGTCACCGTCAAAACCAAACCCACAAATGCTATTTGACATTTTAGATTATACAGGTCTTAACCCAAATCAAGCAATTATGATTGGTGATAGTATTTTTGATTTACAAGCTGCTGAAAATGCCAATATGGATGCGATTGCTGTTAGCTATGGCATTAAATCAATTGATGTATTAAAAGATTATCATCATAGTTATGTTTTAGATAAAATTACTGATTTACCTAAATTACTTCACTCTATTAACAATTAAACTGTCTCTATATTTATAAAATTGAAATAAAATATATTAAAAATTTCATATAAGAAACTAATTTACAGCATATTTTTAAAACTTAAATTGATACAAACTATTACTTATCACACATCAATTAATCACATACAATATCTGAACTCTAAATAATTCAAAAGGTATTCCTATGGGTGGTCGCAAATTTAAATATAATAATTATCAAACTAAGCCTAGTTATCAAAATAACTGGCAAAAAAAACAAAGCCAAAAATATAACTCTAGCAAAACAAATCAACAACAATATAAGCATAAACTTTCAAAAGTAGTAAACTCTAGCAGTTATACTATAAATAGTGATTTTGAAGGACTTTTTGCAAACAATAGTTATCACAATCAGAATTATTATCATCGTGGAAGAAGTATTTCATTTTCAGGTAACTATTCTAAATATTCATTAGTTTTCTTAATACTTTTAATGCTTGCTGGCAGTGCTTATGCTAATGCAACTGTATCCCTACCTACTAATGCACCGTTAATTAGATTAGACTCCCCCTTAACCACATGTACAGTAAAATCTGATGGTGTTAGTGCTGGAAAGTTATGCACAATCAATAATAATCTATTCGTCTTAAAAGCCCTAGAACAACCAAAAGAATTACATGTCTCTCCTGATATGCTCCAAGGATTTCAAAATTTAAATTATTTAAAAAAATCAGGTATTTCAGTACCTGAGAACACTTTTATCTATGAACCCTCTGGAACGGTTGATCACAGCGGAAAAACAATAAAAGCTGAGTATTATTTAGGATCAAAATTTGAAAAGGATTTTACGCCGGCAAGTAAAATTTCTAAACGAATACGTTCAAACTATCTTAAAGATCAAAAAAAAGGCTTCACTATTTTATCTGAAGCTGAGTATACAAGAGAAACTTACCTATCTAAAATAAGTGGAGAAAAAGGCCTCGCACAATTAGCTGTATGTGGCACAATTTTTTATGACATTACTAATAATGGCGGAAATTGGGGGTTTGCTAATAGTCGTTTAATGATTATTGATGCAGATCTATCACCTAAAAGTGCTGGAGAGTATCATACACTAGCTGGAGGAATGCCAGTTAATCTTAGCAGTGAGTTTAAACTTTACTTTTCTATTGAAACCCTAACTGAAATGCAATCTATCTATGAAGATATGCTAACTATACATCAAAGCAATCAATTTTCTGAAGAAATAGCAATTGAGTATGATACCTATGGAGAAATTTTAAATAGTTATGTAGATATTATTACCAAAGCTATTAAAAAATTTGAAAATGATTTCGAATATAGTGAACCTACAATAGAAATTAACCAATATTTATCTAAAGAATTTCACCAGCAAGGTATTTTATTCAGACAGTCACTAGAAGAGCCTGAAACAACACAACAACAAAAGCAGCCTGAAACCCTATTCAAAGATCAATACTCAATGATAGCACCCATAAACTTTGAAAGAAATCAATGTAACATATAATCAGCTATTCCCGCTTAATTTTTCATTTAATTATTAATTCCATTAGCATTCTCATTGACAATACTTACCGCTACAGCATATGCACCGTATATTAGATTTTTATGTCTCATTAATAAATAACCGGGTATAGTTAAAAACACGATGTTCATGGCAAAATATAATTAACCAGTGTCGATGATCAATTGGGCTTTAACTTTTCCTGATAGGTGTAAATATAGCGCTTCCCAACTATTAATCTGTGCTATAAAAAAAGCACTTCTTATTCTGTCCCATAAACGACTTCTTGTCTCTAATTTTTTTAATGCCGACTTAAATAATGGACAGCATAGTTCTTGAATTTGATCTACCAAAAATGCCAATAGCATCAAAAAGCCAAATACTGTACATAAGTTGTTTGCTCCATGACCAAAATTGTGTTCAAAATTATACCCTTGATTTTTTAATGTATTAAATGTCTCATTTTCAATTTTCCAGCGTGCACGTGCTCCTGTCATTATTTTAAATACATTGTTTGAATTAAGATCAAGGTCTGTCACCCAAGTAAAATGCTGTACTTTACCTTTTTTATTTGTCTGTTTATAAGACAAAAAGTTAACCTTAATATCACTTCTAGTTTCATTTAATTCAGCTTGATTAACCCACTCAAATTCATGTTTAACACCCTCTAGTGACATCGACAAAAACTCGGATTTACTTGCTTTAACCCAGTCAAAAAGCCAGGTATGATCACTTGGTTTTACTCCTAGAATATAATGAATATTATGTTTGTTTAGGTCATCAATATGAGGGCCATTGGCATATAAGGCATCTTCAACAAAAATCATTGCTAAGTGCGGGTGTTCTTGGCGAAGACGTTTAATTAAACGTTTCGCTGCATTTCGCTCACAATCATTTTTCTTTGTTCCATCACTTTTAATAATTGGCTCAGGCGCTAATGGAATCACTTGCTTTATATCAGGATGTACAATCGAAGCACACAACATTTGATGATAATAAGTTTTTGTTCCATTACGGTGATGTTTTACACAGCAATTATCACAATGCACTTCATGTGATGAAAACATCCCTGTGCCGTCACTGGAAATCAAATAATAATCATTATAAAAACAATATTGCTCTAGAACTTTACCTCTTTGTAGATTGCTTAGTAATGCATTAAATGACTGACGTAATTGAAGATAATCAATTTCATCTAAACGTTCACGTAAATATGTATCACATGGCACTTTTTCAACTTTATATAATGAGCTAATATTATTTTTAACCAAACTGCCCTCTGATCGCATATCTTTATCAAATTTAAGTAATGAAGGATACTTCATTCCAAATACTGCCATGCCACACATCAAACAATCAACAAGTGAGTAAATGCTGGATGACTTCCTATCAGTAGCTTTTGCAAAGCTATTTCTTAATGTGTGTAATAAACCTGGTATAGATAGATGTTTTTTAAATTGATTGTTCATTGTAAAATAACTAGGTTACGAAAAATAAATATATGATCGGTCTAAAAGTCTTTATTTGCAACCCGTGTCATTAATAGCGGGAATTGCTGACATATAATAAAGATAAAAATCAAGATGAAACAAATTTAATCACATTATTAATATTACAATTTGTTTAATAATAAATGGTTTATATATAACTTAAATTAATAGACTTCAGAACTAAAAAAGCCCCAATGAAGGAGGCTTTTTGAATTAAATCCCCGGTAATGCCCTACTTTCACATGGCAACTGCCACACTATCATCGGCGCAAAGTGGTTTCACTTCTGAGTTCGGCATGGAATCAGGTGGTTCACACTCGCTATACTCACCGGGAAACTTTTTAGGTTTGACCCTTAACAATCTAGTCTACTGATATAACCAATTCACTCGAATCATTAGTACTGGTTAGCTTCATACATTGCTGCACTTACACACCCAGCCTATCAACGTCCTAGTCTCGAACGTTTCTTAAGGGAATAAATTCCCGGGATGTCTTATCTTGAGGGAGGCTTCCCGCTTAGATGCTTTCAGCGGTTATCCCTTCCGTACATAGCTACTGGGCAATGCATCTGGCGACACAACCCAAACACCAGAGGTACGTCCACTCCGGTCCTCTCGTACTAGGAGCAGATCCTCTCAAACATCCGACGCCCACGGCAGATAGGGACCGAACTGTCTCACGACGTTCTAAACCCAGCTCGCGTACCACTTTAAATGGCGAACAGCCATACCCTTGGGACCTGCTTCAGCCCCAGGATGTGATGAGCCGACATCGAGGTGCCAAACACCGCCGTCGATATGAACTCTTGGGCGGTATCAGCCTGTTATCCCCGGAGTACCTTTTATCCGTTGAGCGATGGCCCTTCCATACAGAACCACCGGATCACTAAGACCTACTTTCGTACCTGCTCGAGCCGTCACTCTCGCAGTCAAGCGCACTTATGCCTTTATACTCTTGGTATGATTTCCGACCATACCGAGTGCACCTTCGTACTCCTCCGTTACTCTTTAGGAGGAGACCGCCCCAGTCAAACTACCCACCATACACTGTCCTTGGTATTTCTACCTAAGTTAGAACTTCAACCATACCAGGGTGGTATTTCAAGGTTGGCTCCATATAAGCTAGCGCCTATACTTCTAAGCCTCCCACCTATCCTACACAGATAGGGTCAAAGTCCAGTGCAAAGCTGTAGTAAAGGTTCACGGGGTCTTTCCGTCTAACCGCGGGTACGCAGCATCTTCACTGCGATTTCAATTTCACTGAGTCTCAGGTGGAGACAGTGTGGCCATCGTTACGCCATTCGTGCAGGTCGGAACTTACCCGACAAGGAATTTCGCTACCTTAGGACCGTTATAGTTACGGCCGCCGTTTACTGGGGCTTCGATCCAGAGCTTCACTTACGTTAACCCCTTCAATTAACCTTCCAGCACCGGGCAGGCGTCACACCCTATACTTCCTCTTACGAGTTCGCAGAGTGCTGTGTTTTTAATAAACAGTCGCAGCCACCTGGTATTTGCAACCCACTTCTGCTTAGAGAGTAAATCTCATCACATAATGTGGGCACACCTTCTCCCGAAGTTACGGTGTCATTTTGCCTAGTTCCTTCACCTGAGTTATCTCATCGCCTTAGTATTCTCTACCTGTCTACCTGTGTCGGTTTACAGTACGGTTTCTTGTGCTATAAGTTTAGCTGCTTTTCCTGGAAGCCGAGCATCAATCACTTCGTAAAACCTAAGTTTTACTTCGTCTCGTATCTCGTCTATAACATAGCGGATTTGCCTACTATGCCAAACTACATACTTTCACCTGGATAACCATTCACCAGGATGATCTAGCTTTCTCCGTCACAACATCACTAACACAATAAGTACGGGAATATTAACCCGTTTCCCATCGGATTCGCCCTTCGGCTACTCCTTAGGGGCCGACTAACCCTACGTTGATCAACATTGCGTAGGAAACCTTAGACTTCCGGCCAATAAGAATCTCACTTATTTATCGTTACTCATGTCAGCATTCGCACTTCTGATACCTCCAGCATGCTTCTCAACACACCTTCATCGGCTTACAGAACGCTCCCCTACCCAGTACTTAAAGTACTGCCGCAGCTTCGGTTGTTTGCTTTAGCCCCGTTGAATCTTCCGCGCATGCCGACTCGACCAGTGAGCTATTACGCTTTCTTTAAAGGGTGGCTGCTTCTAAGCCAACCTCCTGGATGTCTCTGCCTTCACACTTCGTTTTCCACTTAGCAAACAATTGGGGACCTTAGCTGGCGGTCTGGGCTTTTTCCCTCTCCACGATGGACCTTAGCACCCACCGTGTGTCTCCTATAATTAAACTTCATCGTATTCTGAGTTTGCATCGGTTCAGTAAGATACGAATATCCCCCTAGCCGATACAGTGCTTTACCCCGATGAGTTACTTATAAGGCTCTACCTAAATAGATTTCGGGGAGAACCAGCTATCTCTGTGCTTGTTTAGCCTTTCACTCCTATCCACATCTCATCCCATAATTTTGCAACATTACCGGGTTCGGGCCTCCAGGTGGTGTTACCCAACCTTCACCCTGGACATGGATAGATCGCTACAGTTTCGGGTCTATTCCCAGCGACTTAGACGCCCTATTAAGACTCGGTTTCCCTTCGGCTTCACTATTCGCTTAACCTTGCCACTGAAAATAACTCGCTGACCCATTATACAAAAGGTACGCCGTCACATTTCTTAAAAATGCTCCGACTGCTTGTACGCAAACGGTTTCAGGTTCTATTTCACTCCCCTTAAAGGGGTTCTTTTCGCCTTTCCCTCACGGTACTGGTTCACTATCGGTCAATTGGTCATATTTAGCCTTGGAGGATGGGCCCCCCATCTTCAGTCAAAATTTCTCGTGTTCCGACCTACTTATTCGTATGCTTAGTTCCTAATCAATACTTTCGTGTACGGGACTATCACCCTCTATCGTTAAGCTTCCCAACTTATTCCACTAACATCAATTATAAATCATACAAGGCTAATCCCCGTTCGCTCGCCGCTACTAAGAGAATCTCGGTTGATTTCTTTTCCTACAGGTACTTAGATGTTTCAGTTCCCTGCGTTCGCTTTCCAATCAAAGATTAGAATATCCACCTTACAGTGGATGGGTTCCCCCATTCGGACATCAACGGATCAACGCTCTTTTGCCAACTCCCCGTTGCTTTTCGCAGACTTACACGTCCTTCTTCGCTTCCAATTGCCTAGGCATCCACCGTTTGCGCTTTTACCCTTGGCTATATCAGTAAACTAAATTGTTAAAGATCAATATTAAACTCTTGAAATAATTTGGTGGAGCCAAGGAGGATCGAACTCCTGACCTCCTGCGTGCAAAGCAGGCGCTCTCCCAGCTGAGCTATGGCCCCATGGTGGGTCTGAGTAGACTTGAACTACCGACCTCACCCTTATCAGGGGTGCGCTCTAACCAGCTGAGCTACAGACCCAAATTCTTCTTCAAGACATAACAGTTTCATATGTAAACACTTAACGTTCTTTTGTATTTTTACCTTTAAGGAGGTGATCCAGCCGCAGGTTCCCCTACGGCTACCTTGTTACGACTTCACCCCAGTCATGAATCACACCGTGGTGACCGTCCTCTAATAGTTAGACTAGCCACTTCTGGTGCAACCCACTCCCATGGTGTGACGGGCGGTGTGTACAAGACCCGGGAACGTATTCACCGCGACATGCTGATTCGCGATTACTAGCGATTCCGACTTCATGTTCTCGAGTTGCAGAGAACAATCCGGACTACGAACACCTTTGTGAGTTTCGCTCCAAGTCGCCTCTTCGCTTCCCTCTGTAATGCCCATTGTAGCACGTGTGTAGCCCTACCCGTAAGGGCCATGATGACTTGACGTCGTCCCCACCTTCCTCCGTGTTAACCACGGCAGTCTCTATAGAGTGCCCAACTCAATGATGGCAACTATAAATAAGGGTTGCGCTCGTTGCGGGACTTAACCCAACATCTCACGACACGAGCTGACGACAGCCATGCAGCACCTGTATCTGAATTCCCGAAGGCACCGATCTATCTCTAAATCGTTCTCAGTATGTCAAGGGTAGGTAAGGTTCTTCGCGTTGCATCGAATTAAACCACATGCTCCACCGCTTGTGCGGGTCCCCGTCAATTCCTTTGAGTTTTAGCCTTGCGGCCGTAATCCCCAGGCGGAGTACTTAGCGCGTTAGCTACGCCACAAGAACCTTAACACCGATTCCTACAGCTAGTACTCATCGTTTACAGCATGGACTACCAGGGTATCTAATCCTGTTCGCTAACCATGCTTTCGTCCCTCAGCGTCAGTATTCGGCCAGAAAGTTGCCTTCGCCATTGGTGTTCCTTCTGATATCTACGCATTTCACCGCTACACCAGAAATTCCCCTTTCCTCTCCTATACTCTAGATACACAGTTTCAAATGACATCCCAAGGTTGAGCCCTGGACTTTTACATCTGACTTATTTATCCGCCTACGGACCCTTTACGCCCAGTAAGTCCGATTAACGCTCGCACCCTCCGTATTACCGCGGCTGCTGGCACGGAGTTTGCCGGTGCTTCTTCTGAAAGTAACGTCACAGTATTTAACTCTTAATCTAATACCTTTCCTCCTTCCTGAAAGTGCTTTACAACCCTAAGGCCTTCTTCACACACGTGGCATTGCTGGATCAGGGTTGCCCCCATTGTCCAATATTCCCCACTGCTGCCTCCCGTAGGAGTCTGGGCCGTGTCTCAGTCCCAGTGTGGCTGATCTTCCTCTCAGAACAGCTATGGATCGCAGCCTTGGTGAGCCCTTACCTCACCAACTAGCTAATCCAACGCAGGCTCATCTCAAAGCGCCAGGCCCGAAGGTCCCCAGCTTTGGTTCGTAAACTTTATGCGGTATTAGCACGAGTTTCCCCGTGTTATCCCCAACTTTAAGACAGATTCCTACGCGTTACTCACCCGTCCGCCACTCGCCATCAATCTAGCAAGCTAGATCATGCTGCCGTGCGACTTGCATGTGTTAAGCATGCCACCAGCGTTCAATCTGAGCCAGGATCAAACTCTTCAGTTTGTATCTCTGTAATTCATTGACAAGAACGTAAGTGTCTACATATCAATCTATTTTTTAACCATCTTTGCCGCTGACCACTCTCAGGCGACAAGGGTGAATTCTACCGATTCTGTAGGCTTTGTCAACTAGTTTTAATCATTTTTATCACAAAAAATCTGGCTAATATTTTGAAAGCCTCTAGGTAATAGCTTTCCTCTTGCTGCTCTACGAGCCTTATATTCACTTATATCTTTATAATTCAAAAGTTTAAACCTTTTACCCACTTGAATTTTCAGCTGATCTTCTTCTCCAATAATAAATACCCACTCTAACAACTCACCTGTAACTGTCTGAGATGGTAGATTAATTAACTTATTACCCTTGCCTTTACTTAATACTGGTAATTCATTTAAAGAAAAACTTAACAGTCGCCCCTGGTTAGTAATGCAGACTAGTAATAGGTTATCCGTTAAACTTTTTCTCGTTACTGGCGCAACAACACCAAAATCATCAGGAACGGTTAGAACTTGTTTGCCTGATTTATTTTTAGTTAATATAGAGGATACTTCTGAAATAAAGCCATAACCTGCTTTGGATGCTAAAACAATAAAGCCTTCATTAGAGCTAACAGAGACATTTTGAATCACTGTATTTGTATCCATATTAAAACAGCCTGTAATTGGTTCTCCCTGACCTCTTGCAGACGGTAGGTCAGATGCACGAGTTGAAAATATCCGGCCTTGTTTATCTGCAAAAATAACTAACTCATTTGATTTGCCTTTGGCTGAAGCAAGATAGTCATCACCAGAACGATAATTCATTTCTTGTGGCTTAATATCATGACCTTTTGCTGCTCTAATCCACCCTAGTTTAGATAAAATTACTGTGACATTTTCAGCTGGCATTAACTCTGTTTCATCTAATGCTTTAGCTTCTTCTCTTAACCTAACAGCTGAACGCCTTTTATCTGCATATTTCTTTTTAATTAATTTCAGCTCATCTGCAATTAGTTGTGTCATCTTTTCTTGGTCATTTAGATGGCCTTCAAGATAATCCTTCTCTTTTAATAAATCATCTTTTTCAGCTTTTAATTTAAATTCTTCTAATTTAGCTAAATGCCGTAACTTGGTATCTAAAATACTATCAGCTTGTTTCTCTGTTATATTAAATCGCTCCATTAAACAGGCTTTAGGCTCATCTTCAGTACGAATAATTCTAATCACTTCATCTAAATTTAGATAAGCAATCAATAAACCATCTAATATATGTAAGCGTTCTAATACTTTATCAAGCCTACTTTCTAAACGTCGTGTAACACATTGCCTTCTAAAATCTAACCATTGTGTTAAGATTTCTTTTAATGACATTACTTTTGGCTTGCCATCTAGTGCAATCATATTCAAATTCAATCTTACATTACGCTCAAGGTCAGTTGTTGCATAAAGATGAGACATCAAACGATTAACATTAACTCGATTGGAGCGCATTGCTAATACCAATCGAATTGGATTTTCATGATCAGACTCATCTCTAACGTTCGTTAGCCAAGGCATTTTTTTAGATTGAATTTGTGACGCAATTTGTTCAATAAGTTTTGAAGTTGATACTTGGTGTGGTAAAGCTGTAATGATAACTTCATCATCATCGATTTCATAAATGGCACGCAACTTAATACTACCATTTCCAGTCTGATAAGCTTTTAAACGTTCTTTCTCAGGGGTAACAATTTCTGCACCTCCAGGAAAATCAGGCCCCGGTATTATTTTAAATAGTGATTCATCTGTAACATTGGGATGTTTTAATAATTTTAAGCACCCTTCTATTACTTCCGTCATATTATGTGGTGGAATATCTGTTGCCATACCAACGGCAATTCCCATACCTCCATTTAATAATATATTTGGTACTTGTGCTGGTAATACTAATGGCTCTTTTAGCGTACCATCAAAATTATCTCCCCAGTCAACTGTACCAAATTTTAATTCTGACAAAAGTAAAGCTGCATAAGGGGAAAGTCTTGCTTCTGTGTAGCGCATTGCTGCAAATGATTTTGGATCATCAATTGATCCCCAATTCCCTTGACCATCAACCAATGGATAACGATAAGAAAAATCTTGTGCCATTAATACCATCGCCTCATAACAAGCGCTATCACCATGCGGGTGATATTTACCTAGCACATCACCTACAGTTCTTGCTGACTTTTTATGTTTGCTAATCGCTGATAGGCCTAATTCACTCATTGCATAAATAATACGCCTTTGAACTGGCTTTAAACCGTCACTAACTGATGGTAACGCACGATCTAAAATAACGTACATTGAATAATCAAGGTAAGCTTGGCGAACAAAATCTTTAATTGGCTTGACTTCAATACCATCAAATACTAATTGAGATTGCTCCATAAATATTTATTCCAATTTATTTTAATTTAATTATTTAGATACTTTTGACCAACCAAAAGTAAAGCTTTACAAACTCAACGTCAATCAAATTGTGCTTTTTAATAAAATCGCTACAATATGCTTATTATCTAAATAATCCAATGATGATCAAAGGTAAGATCATGGCTAAACTTTATTTTTATTATTCCAGCATGAATGCTGGTAAAAGTACAACCCTTTTACAATCCGACTATAACTATAAAGAACGCGGTATGAATACCCTATTATTAACCCCTGAACTTGATCATCGAGCAGGCCAAAATATAATTGCCTCTCGAATTGGTCTTGAAGCTAGTGCCATCGGATTTAATGCTAAAACCAATTTACTTGAAGTAACACAACTACATCATCATAAAAATACTATTCACTGTGTTTTAGTTGATGAAGCACAGTTTTTAAAAAAAGATCAAGTCTATCAATTAACAGAAATTGTTGATCAGTTAGATATTCCAGTACTCACCTATGGTATACGTAATGACTTTCAAGCTGAGCCTTTTGAAGGAAGCCTATATTTATTAGCATGGGCTGATAATCTTATTGAGATTAAAACCATTTGTCACTGTGGTAAAAAAGCAACTCATGTACTTCGCCATAATGATAAAGGTGAAGTAATTGATGATGGCAGTCAAATTCAAATTGGTGGTAATAGTAGTTATACTGCCGTGTGCAGAAAGCATTTTAAATCAAAGAATCTTAACTAAAATAAATCACCCCCACCAAAGTCACCACCATCGCCAAAGTCTCCAAACCCACCACCTAAATCACCTTGATTGAGAAAATCATCACCACCTGCGCCAAAGCCATCAGCAAGGCTTTGTGGGTCGTTAATAAACTCTTGAGATTGATTCATCATATCAGGTGCCATACCAGAAGCCATATCAGTTGCATTAGTAACCGCTTCATTACCGCCTGAAAATAAACTACTTACCCCTTCAAAAAGTGCCATACCACCAGCAACACCTACAGCTGTTGTAGCCGCTGACCTTAAAAAGCTTGAACCACCACCATAATGCATTTGTGGTTGTTGATAAGCACCTTGATTAAAGTTATTTTGATAACCCATTTGATTTGGCTGGTTTTGAAAATTTCTATAATTTTGGTTTTGACCACCACCAAATAAATTACTAAAAAAGCCACGTTTAGGCTGTTGGACTTGCATTTGTAAGGCTTGAACTTGTTGTTGTAATACTTGAATTTGATTTTGTGCATTTTGCAATGCATGCTCTTGCAGTAAAACTGCTTGTGTTAATTGATAAACTGCATTTGGTGCGCTTTCAATCTCACCTTTAATAATAACTTCTACCTCTGGGTCTTTTTGCAACTGGCTATTACCTTGATGTAACCGTTGTGCCAAATTAGTAATTAGTTGTTTATCCTGTTGATTCATTACGCATTACTCCAATGATATTTTAATTAATAATTTTTATATTATTTAGATTAATATGGCGTTTAATTTTGCTGTTTTCAAGCACTAAAATACAAATGATTTACTACATTGCTTGATCAAGTTCTTTAATGACTTCTTTACTGGCTTGTGTTAATGAATAACGGCTAGTTGAAAAATAACTAAAAAACGGCAAATTAACCGTAACAGTATGAGAAAAGTTCGTTAGTTCTAAAGCAATTTTTTGATTTGGAATCCAAGGATAAATCGCTTCAGCAATTTTAAAATGCAAGTTATCATTAATTAAATCTTGAAAAGCATGCTCTGCAGCTAATATACTTTTTTTATATTCACCTTCAAAACCTTCTTCTTTCTCTATAGTTAAGCAATTAACGACAGTTGCTATCATATGATCACGATACTGTATAATTTCACTATCTATACTGGTTTGCTTTTGACTTATCAATGCAGTTACAGGCTCTAACATTTCAATAAATTTAGCTATTTTATCAAAAACATCACTTCTCTCTGCTTTAGTTAATTTCGATAAAAACTCAAATGCCTTTTCTGGACTAGAGGCATAATTTAATATTATTTCACAATTTAATTGCTCATGAAGTATTTCACAAATTGGCAATACATCAGGTATATCTTTAAAATTATCAGCGTCAACTGAATAATTTACTAGCGATGCTCTAATTTTGTGATATTGATCAAATACATTTTCAAAAATAAATGATTCTTTTAAAAACGCTATTAAAACAGCATTATTTGCTGCAAAAAGTTTTTGAAAATTGACTTCTGAATGTTGAAGTTTTTTATTTAACAAATAGTCTAATGTAATTTTAATTAACCTTTCTCGATAACTGATGATTTCAGAATTCTTTATCGCTGGATACAAATCAAATAAGAGCATAGCTGGCTCTAACCTTTTAAATAGTGCTGCAATTTTTCTGTAATGCTCATCCGCTTTTACTCTATCTGCTTTTGCTAAAGACAGCATATAAGTTTTGGTTTCATCAACCTTTGATGCATATTTCTCGATCAGACCATCATCTAAAATTTCTAATAGTGATCCTTGAAATGGGGCAAGCTTTGGAATTTCAGCCATATATTTACCTTCTGGTGCCCACTGAGAAACTGAGTGTCTTAGTTTATGATAGTATGGATATATATCATCAAATAAATGTTCATTTTTTAAATATTCAACCAAACCATCATTAATCTCAGGGATGACCGTTGAGAAATATTTTTCACTATAAGGCTCAATTTCAGGATGTTTATCTGAAATCTGTTTGGCAATTTCCTTATATATATCCAAAAATATCTCATTAACTTCATCATCATTATTAACTTCAGTATTCAATAAAAAGGTGATGATTTTTTGTTTTTTCTCTATAGATAACGGCATAATGATAAAACTCCATCTCTATCAAACTTACCCTTTATTTTATCAAAGATATTATTATTAGTTTTAAGAGAATTGTTACAGGTTAATCACTGCATATTTTGCGGTGATTAGAAGTGATATTCGCCGCATAAGTTAATTAAACCACTGTTATAAAACGAATTTTTTATTATAATATTTACATATTTAGAAGATTAGAATAATTACCTATATCAATTAATATAATACTCTCACCTTCTATTTTAACATAAAGCAATAAATCATCTGGTTTTAAATGTAATTCTCTTATTCCTTTAAAATTACCTTTTAATTCATGATCTTTATACTTTTTTGGGATAGGTAATTCATTAACTAATAATCTAACAACCTTTTCTAATTCTATTAATACAGGTTTATTTGAACGATATTTTTTAAGCGATTTAATAAATTGCTTTTTTCTTATAACATCAAGCATTATCAATCATTTCATTTAATTCCTTTAAAAAATCTTCTGCTGAAGAATGCACATCACCATCTGTTTCCTTGAGTGCTTTTTCCAATGCTGAAAGTCTTTTATTATAAGCACTAGTTAATAATATTCTTGTATAAGAGCTAATTGATAAGCCAGCTTTTTTGGCACTTTTTTTTAAATTTGATGCAAGCTTATCATCAAGCATAACTTGTATCTTTTGCATATTAATCACCATGATTCAAAATTAATCATATATGATTTATAACAAGAACCATCAATACTTGAAAGTTTTATGCCGTTTAAAAGATTAATCACCGTATATTTTGCAGTAATTAGAGATGATATTCGCCACATAAGTTAATTAATCTATTGTTATAGAATGCTATTTTATAACATATTACGTCAAGTTAAAAATTTTATTACTCATTATGCTGGATTAGGGCTAGGTATCGTAGTAGCTCCAACTTCTATTGATGAAAACGGTAATGGCACACTAATATTAATATCAGCTCCTTGGAAAGGAAGATTACTTCCTCGTTGGTAAAGCATTAACGGCGTACGCTCGCTCTCATATAATTGCTTTATTTTTAAGTGAATATCATTACCATAATTTAAGCTTAATTGTATTATACCATCCACATTAGTAAATGAAATTGGAACTGGCTTCCCATACTCACCAATTTCCCTTAAATCACTAGAGTTAACTTCCTTAATTTTTTCAAATAAAGCATTATATAAACTATTATTAGTATCATCCTTAACTTGAGATATCTTTTTAAGAAAATTATTTAATTGCTCTATCCTATATGTCGATTTTGATGTTGGATTTACAGTGTATGATATTTTACCATCATTCCCAGTATTAACACTAATTTCTATCTTAAACTCTTTTAATAACTCTTTTAGCATAGTATGATCAACCTTTTTCTCAGTAACACACTGCAATGTCGCACGAGTAAGAATTTGATTAACTATATCTGCTTCTTGATACTCTAATGCCTTTTTATAATAGTAATTTTTAAGGCCTACTTTTAGTTGATCAATATTAAACTGGCCGAAAAGATCTGGAGCCAATTGAATTTTTAACCTACCTTCAGATAAATACTGTGGTTTAAATATCTTTGTAAATTCCTCTTGAAATATATCTAGCATCTGATGATGCACATCAAAATCTTTAAGATCATAAAATGAATATTGATTATCAAATAATAACAACCAGTTATTTATTAGATTAACACGATCGCTTAAAGTTAAAGATCCAGGCCAATTGGACTTTAAATCACTATTTGATTCAATCAAAAATAATTGCATGTCGCCTAAAAGCGGTAGTTTTTTAGATATTAGAGAATAAAAATAATTCTTACTTTCCTTACCAATACTATTTAAACAATTGATCACCTTATTTATAACTTCATAAAGATCTTCACATAGTTTATGATTAATTTGACTTAATTCTTCTTTTAAGCCTTGGTTGATTTCATTCTTATCATCTATAAGAATACTTAACCATACCAAATCATTGACTTCTAAAGAATCAATTTCATTAATTTTGTGAGGATTTTTCATAGCTATACAAAAATTCAGTAAAGTAGGGAGAGCTCTAGCTTTCTGCATTACATCTATAGTTTCATATATGTTTTTCGTACTTAAATCTCCATTTTGGTATTTTTCCATAACATTTCTATAATCTAATGAATAATTACCACACATAATTTTATTAATATCTGATTTGTAAGGATCATTCAACGATTGCAATTGCTCTTTAGTAATCACCTTACCAAAGAACTCTTTTAGAAATTTATAATTTGCAGGAAGTAAATTTTGATTTTCTTCTAGCTCATCTTGCTTTTGTTTGCCTCTATTATAAATTTCCTCTTTTAAGAAATTAATAATATATTTATTGTTTTGTTTACTCTGGGGATTATTAAATTTATTGAATATTTTCCATAATTCGTCAATATTTTTAACCTTATTAATATTTTTTTGTACCCAAACTAATCTATTAACCTCTTTATTTTGTTCGTTATAATTAGTCATAAATTTTTCAGCATCATAACTAACGCTACCACTCTGAGGTAGTGCTATATTTTCTGTTAAGGATGGACTTGCTGTAGTTGTAGTTGTAGTTGTAGTTGTAGTTGGATCAAGATGAGTTTTAAAATCAGCATATGTTGATACTTTTTGACCTTTTATCTCACATCGTTTTGTATACTCTGTATCAACTGAAGAATTGAGTGAGCTATCATTTGAAGCAGAAATACTACCCTCATTACCTCCTAAAGTAACTTGATGGCTTCTACGTCTAAGGGTTAGAAATTTAGCTCTTTTTGACTTATGGCTATCATTTGGTGTCTCTTTTGGTTTTTGTTCCAGAGTTTTTGGCTTTTCATCTGCAAAAGTACTATTATTTAAACAATCATCATGGGCTATTATTTTATTTAAAAAATTACAGCTTCTAAATTTAGCGTTTATGTTATAATTCTGATTTTCAGCTCCAAATTCACAATTAGAAAATGTACAGTTTTCAAATGCCACATTTTCCATATTAGAAGAGAATTTGACATTTTTGAACGTACAGTTTTTAATAATATTTTTTTGAAAACCACAAGATTCAAAATCAACATTACTAAAATTATAATTGCTTAACTGATTTGGTAAAATTACACTTTTAAAACCTATATTAGTGAAATTATAATTTTTATTTAATCGTCTATCTTCTATATTCTTTATATATTCTCTAATTTCATTTAAGCAATTATCCCTATTTAAAATAGGATAAAATGGAAATATATTATTCCAGCAATTTAATGCGGCTACATTAGTAGAGGAACTATTCTCAGCCTCATTTAATGGAAATGCATTATTAAATTCAGCCAATTTATCCTGAATAGATAACTCATTTAAAATACTACTATTAGATAAAGGAACTCTAAGGTTATTATCATCTATCAAATAATTTAAATGCGCAGCTCTTAAATCAAAGTCATTTAAATCAAACTCTATACCCTCAGGTAGCGATACTTTAGCCCCAGCATTAACAAGCAACCAATGAACTAAATTAACTACTTCACTTTTTACCTGATTTATTTTATTCAGTTTGTCATCTAATGAGTTTAAATCAATATCATCAGAAGCTATTTTCATTGCTAAAAGCTGCCCTTTATATTCAGTAAAAATAGTACTTTCAATATCAATTTCTATAATATCATTTATGATATTATTAGTAATATCTATTTGTTGTCTGATATTTTTAAATATTTCTCCATGAATAAGTTTCTTAGCTTCATCTAAATCAACTAATTGACTAGTAATAGATTGAATTTTAATCTCTATTTCGTTTGTAACATCACTAATATACCCTAGGGAGTTTTGTGAAAAAGCCAATAGCTTATTAGATTCTTTTTGAAAACTAGAAATTTCCTTTGTAGTTCTATTAATTTTACCCACACTTTCCTTTATTTTGCCTTCATTCTTTAATAAAGTCACAGCTCTTTGTATTAACGGATCAGTTTTTAATGACTTAATTGCCATTTTTAATTGATTAACTTTTAACTCTTGGGTAATTATTTCTCGTTGATTATTATTTTTATCTTGATATCGTTTTTTTTGATTTTCAATTTCATTACTAGTGGTCTTAATTTCTTTAACTTTAGATAATAATTTAGTGTTAATCACAACACTTTTTAAATCATTAAATGTAAAAAATTCTGACAATTTACCTTTATTTTTAGCTTTTTTATTAGCTTTCGCATATAACTCTTCAAAATCACTTGAGTTAATATTTAAAGATTCAAGACTTTTTAATAACTTGGACTCACTATCTGATTTTCTGCCTTTATTTTTTTGTATATCATGCCAAGTACCTAATAGTTCATAGACCATTCTTTCATCAGAATAATCATCTAAATAATTAAAGCTTATAAATCCATCAAACTTTTGATATGCTTGATCACTTCCTTTTTTTCCTAAGTTAGAATATTCTTTTTTAGCATCTAAAACTAGCCCAACCAACTTATCCCATTTAGCGTACTGTTTGTAATGTTGATTTTTTAATGAATCTAAATTAGCTTGTTCAGTTTTTAATTCTTCGTTTTTCTCTATATACTCACTAACTTTCTCTATAATAGTTTCAATATTTTTTAATTCATCATTACTTTCTAAAATACCTGCAAGACTATTTTTTAATTTCTTTAATTTATTAAAGTCTGTTTCTAATAAATTAATTGTTTCATTACTATCAGAACCATCAACTCTTTGATTAATTAAGTCTGTCAAATATACTTTACTCGATTCAAGAGTATCCTTTAACTCTGCTATTTGTGAAATAATTTTTTTTTCCTTATCTGCTATTTCACTTCCCTTATATTTTAAAATTATTTTTTTCTGATCTTCTTTAGCTTCTTCATCATTACTTAGCATTGATAAGCGTTCAAAATCACCTCTAAGTTCATTTTTTTCTTCTTCTAGTTTTTCCTTTTGTTGTTCTAATTCATTCAAACGAACTAATTCATCTTGCTGTAATATACCCAACTCTACTAAAAGTGCATTTAATGGCATAACAATCTCCCCTATCTTTCATTTTTCAAGCAATAATTTAGCATTACACAATTGCAACGCAATGCGCAATAAAAAATGAAGCTTTGCGTAACATTTGATTATTTATGAAGCAATTCTAATTAACTAGACGTAAAATTTAACACATTGATTTAAAATAATTAATTTTCTAGTTTAATTTAAAACTATGATTGAAACAAAAGTTAAGGATTTTTTAAATACTTTTACTGTTAATAATAAATTTCACGTTTTAAGCAAACAAATTAAAAATAAAATCAGTCATAATACTTGCAATATTAAACGCACTGCGTTATATTATACATAAGATAACTTAGGGTTGCAGACACAATGGTTATAACAATAATAAAAAATAAAACAATACTTAAATTTTTATCGAGTCTAAGTCTATTAATACCAGCAATTAATTATGCAAGTGATGTTAATAACTATAAGCTCTACAGTATATTTAGTCTAACAGAAACGACAGATATCCTTCCTGCAAAAGTACTTGATGTTGGACTTGGTAATATCAGTATTCAACATTGTGGCCAAGTTCTAAAAAATCATGGTACAGGTATTTTCTATGGGCCATGCCCTAAGCTTATTGATAATACCCTGTTTGATGTTTACTTTACAAAAACAAGTATAAGTTGTCATATTACCATTGATAATTATAATGCTACTATTGAACAAATTAACTGTGATAATGAAACCGTTACCTCATATACAATTTATAATAAAAAAACATCATTACCCAATCATCAAAATATTGTTTTTTTATGTCAGCAAATCAATGGTCAATCTAATGCATGTCCTTGGGTTACCGAAAAAAGCAATTCATAATTCATAATTAACTGTATTATCAATATATTTTAACCCAAGACGCGATGAATCGCGTCTCTACAGGGTTTTTATTATTTATGACTCAATAACTCATTATTTTGTTTAATTAAAACTTTGATATTTGCATTTAGTAATGCAATTTCATCCATAATCTGATTTTGCTGCTGTAATAATAAATTACGCTGTTGTGCTGATTTAATCTGTAAATACATAATTGCAATTTCACTATCAGGCATAGAAGATACTTTGGATGTTACTTTTTTAAATAATTGATTAACATCATGATTAAAATCATTCACCTGTTTAACAAATAAATCACTTGGCTTCTCTAATAATTGACTAACTGGCTTTACTTGAACCTTCGGTGCAACATTTACAGGTTCAGTTGAAGCCATTTGCTCATTTAAGCTTGATTGACTTTCACCGGATAACAAAACTTTTGGTTGTGGCGGTTGATCTAGCGCCCAAAGCGTTGATGTTACTAAAGTAAATAAGCAAAATAATGCTATAAATAATCGCTTCATTTAAGACAAACTATCCCTATTTTATAAAATAAGCATAGCATCACCATAACTGAAAAACCGGTATCGCTCAAGGACTGCATGTGCATAAGCGCGCTTTATTCGATCAGTACCAGCAAATGCACTGACTAACATAATTAAGGTTGATTTTGGTAAGTGAAAGTTAGTAATCATTTGGTCAACAACATGAAACTTTTTCCCTGGATATAAAAAGATATCGCTCTCACCCATAAAAGGTTTAATCTCACCTGATATTGCTGCTGTCTCTAATGAGCGTACTGTTGTTGTTCCTACAGCAATTATTTTATTGCCACGCGCTTTAGTTTCCCTAATTTTTTGACAAACATCTTCTGATACTTCAATTACTTCACTATGCATTTTGTGAGATGAAATGTCATCAACTTTAACTGGTTGGAAAGTACCAGAGCCAACATGTAATGTGATATAGGCTGTATTAACACCTTTTGTTTGTAATATATCTAACAGCTCATCTGTAAAATGAAGCCCTGCAGTCGGCGCAGCAACAGAACCTAATGGTTGACTATAAACTGTTTGATAACGCTCTTGATCAAGCTTTTGGTCTTCACGTTGCATATAGGGTGGTAATGGCATATGACCAAATAAATCCATCACTTGCCAAATTGTTTGAATTTTATCTGTCGGTATTAATTTTAATTTAAATAAAGTACCAGAAGTATGGCCTAACATCTGAAACTTTGTATCCTTATCCAAAAATATAAACTCACCAACTTTTGGCTTTCGTGATACACGAAGATGTGAAGAAATTGTCAAATCATCTATTATACGCTCAATCAATAATTCAACTTTACCACCTGTTTGTTTATGAGCAAATATTCTAGCTGGCATCACTTTTGAATTATTAAAAATAAGTAAATCACCTGAGTTAATCAATGAAGGCAAATCAAAGAAATGTTGATCATTAATTTCATTAGATTGATTCGTATTTCGATCTAAAACTAATAATCGACTGTGATCACGCTTATCTGTTGGATACTGCGCAATTAACTCACTCGGTAGTTGATAATTAAAATCATCTGTTTTTATCATTTATAGTAAACCTTTTTTGCCCATAGCTTGCGTCATAAAAAATCGTTTCAATAACGCCCTCCTATCAACAAAAGAAAGTCCATTTCCTCTTAAAAAACCTAAAAATTTTGACTCATTTGAAAAGCCAGATTTAAATGCAGCCATCATCCAAATCAATAATTGATTATGCCAACGTCGCTCTCTTTCATATTGCTGTAATGTCGAAAGATCACCTAAACTTCGCCCTTTTTGATGTGCGTTTGTTAATACATTAATCAATGAGCTTACATCTTTAAAACCAAGGTTAACACCCTGACCAGCCAATGGATGAATAACATGTGCAGCATCACCAACTAAAACAACACCATCTTTAGCATAGCGTTCAACATGCTGCTCAGTTAATGGAAATTTGACTCGCTTAGATTGAACTTTACAAATTCCTAAGTGATGATTAAGTGCATTCGTTAACTCAATATTAAATGCCTCATCATCTAGTGCAAGTAAACGTGTTGCCTCATGCTCTGTTGTACTCCAAACAATTGAACAGCGAAACGGATCAGCCAAAGGTAAAAATGCTAAAGGACCTGTTGCTAAAAAACGCTGAGTTGCACAATTTTTGTGTGAAAGTTCAGTCTCAATTTCAGCCACAATAGCATACTGATGATAAGCTCTTTTTTTTACTTGAAACTGACACTGATTACGTAACCAAGAGCTTGCGCCATCAGCACCAATGAGTAACTGTGTTTCAATTTTTCTACCATCTGACAGCGCTAATTGCCATTGATTGTCAAAACGATCTAACTTTTCGATCGTACATGGCACATAAAGTGCAGCATTTTTATTCATTAATGCTTGCCATAATGTTTTAACAATAATACGGTTTTCAATGATAAAACCAAGCTCACGCTCTGCAATTTCTGCAGCATCCATTCGAATTTGTCCCGAACTACCTTCATCAAACACAAACATTTGATTAAAGGCTGCAATTTCATGCTGATTGATTGCCTCCCAAACATCTAAATTATCTAATAATTGTTCAGAAAATCGATTAATCGCACTAACTCTTAAATCTTTGTCATTATTTGACCAATGTAATTTAGGTTGATTTCGTTCAACGATTGCAATATTAAGCCCTCGATCAATCAAGCCTTTGGCAAGCGCCAAACCAACCATACCGCCACCAACAATAACAGCTTGATATTCTTTTATATTTCCCATTGATGAATCCTTTGTTTTGCAAGCGATGGTAATTGATTCATATCGCCCATCATCATTCGATTAATCAAAGATTTACCAATAGGTAGACGTTCGGTTAAATGAAGTCCAAGACTGCGTGATACTTTGATCATTCGTTCGTTATTAGAAAATAAATTAACCAATTGATCACTTACCCAAGTTGTTTGCTTGTGATCTTTAAGCCTACGTTGTTCAAATGCTTTAAGTAGTTGTTCATTATCATCAGAAATTCCATAACAACTCACTAAATCTGCAAATACAGCAATATCACGTAAACATAAATTAAAGCCTTGTCCTGCAACCGGATGTAGTGAATGTGCAGCATTACCAAATAATAAGGTATTAGCTAAATAGAGTTTTTTAGCTACCATTAAATGTAATGGAAAAATATCACATTTACCAATTCTAATAAATCTGCCTAATCGATAGCCAAATAATTTTTGCAAATAGCCACACAACTCGTCAGCATTCATTAGAGCAATTTGTTCTTTTTGATCCTTTTTAAATGTAAATACACAGGCACTTCGATTGCCTTTCATCGGCAGCATTGCAACAATACCATCATCATAAAAACGCTCATAAGCATAGTTTTGATGTGAGCGCTTTAACTCAACATTACAAACCAAAGCATAGGATTGATAATCTGTATGTTCAACTTCAATACCAAGCTTACTACGAATAGCTGATCGCGCACCATCACAAGCAATTACTAGCTTTGCTGATATCTCTATTACATCTTTTGCTTGATTACGTACAGTTAATTGATTTGTTGCTGTATCTAATGAATCTAACTCAGCTGGTGCTATTAACTTTATGTTTTCTTTAGTTAATAACTTTTCATGCATTGCTGAGTAAATTCTTGGAAATGCACAAATTGCACCTAAGCAGGGCTTATGTTCTTTTTTATGATCTAATACAACTCGACCCAATAAGCCTTTATTAGAGACATGAACTCGATGAATAGGTTCACAATATTCGCTTAGCTCATCCCATAAATCTAAACCCTTTAAAATGCACAATGCATTATATGCTAAAGCCATTGCTCGCGCATCAAAGTTATCTAATGCCATCTCTTTTAAATCAATGCGGTCAATCAGTACAATTGACTCAACATATGGTGAGATTGCCAAAGCCAATGCTTGTCCAACTAAACCACCACCGACAATCGCAATCTCCGTTTTAATGTGTTTAGATATGGTTTGATCTGTAGCTGTCATATATTTATTCAAATTAATTGATTAATCATCTGTTAAATCACGCGCACTATGCAATGGCTTTGCCTTTGCTTGATTTAACGCACTTAATTCTGCATGTAGCAATAATGCTGCAACTTTTGCATATTCAACTAACTCATTATATGCTTTTTCTGACTCTTCATCACCTTCTTCTTCTTCATCATATTGTAATGCTGACATTTTAGATAAATCAGTAATTGCTTCTTTTATCTCTTGACTATGACTGGCTTCAAAAGCAAATCCCATTAAACCTAATCCAGATAAAAAACCCTGACACCACATAGCAAGGGCGTCAATACGCTGATGGAAACTAGTTGAATCATCCGGTAATAACAGCTCTAAATCATAAAAACCACTTTGGTATTGATTTTTAGTCGCTTCAAATACACCAGCAAGTACCACTAGTGCATTTTCAGCCATTATATCACCTTCTTCAACAAATGTTGTCAGCATTGAGTCAACCCAAGCACTGATGCGCACATCAGCTCCGCCACTGAAAAGTGCGCACAAAAGCCCATGGGATTCAGCAACTTCAGTCATTGCTTTTAAGTGTTTCAATGCCTTTGCGACCTCGTCAAACTCTGGCATTTTTTCTTCTTCATTAGACATTATTTTATTCACATTATCTATTAATACGCCTATCCTACCATTTTGTTACTAATTTGATAAATTAAAATGCAAGTATTTTTTTAAACTATTTTATTCCTGCATTACTTGCCTTTTAGGGTAAATTTATCATATAGTTCTTATTAAGAAGTTTGCTGCCTGAATTGTGCGCCAGTCTCTACAGTCTTGAGCCGATGCTTATAATTACGGGAGCTTAATTGAATGCGGGAGTGCAAGCTCGTCTATGATCGAGAAGCCCGATGTGTCCATGTAGCACCCACCTGGTTCTTGAGGGTTCAAGAGCCTTGTAGACAGCGCCAACTTTGGGTAGCTTACTTCTTTAAAAATCATATCTCAAAAACTATTGGTTAGCCATCAAATGGATGATAAAGTAAAGATTCGTAAAGCCATTCGTAAAAAACGCCGACAACTAGAAACCGTTGAACGATTTCAATTAAATGAAAACTTACTAAAAAATGCACTTGATATTATTGATAAAAACCAACCAAAATCAATCGCTATTTACTTTCCTAATGATGGTGAAGCTGATTTATGTAATTTAGTTGAGTACGCTAATTTTAAAGACATTACCCTATATTTGCCAGTTTTACATCCGATTATCAAACGTGGGCTTTGGTTTGCTAACTATAACCAAAATGAAATGCTTTATACGAATCGTTTTGGTATTTATGAACCTTTTTTTAATCTTGATTCACTAAAAGCACCCTGGGAGATGGATTTAGTTTTTATGCCTTTGGTTGCATTTGATTTAAATGGCAATCGCATTGGCATGGGTGGCGGCTTTTATGACTACACATTCCAATTTAAGTCAAATGTTAACACACCCACATTAGTTGGCTGTGCTTATGAATTTCAACAGATTGATCAATGTCCTAATGAACATTGGGATATGCCAGTTGATGGCATATTAACTGATGCTAAAGCGCGATGGTTTTAATCATTTCTCTATATTAACTAAAATTTGTTTGATTATTTATTCAAAAATATTCTATCATCTTATATTAAATGATTTACTAACTCAGAAGGATGCTGGTTATGTATGATGAAAAAGATAAAGATGAACATTTAAATATTGATGAAGCATATCAAGCGTTTATGTCATCCTGTATTGAAATACACTCAAAGGATGAAATACAAGCTCAAAAACAAGGTTTAGAAATCAATGCTGGCCATATAAATGATTTCTCATTAGTTGAAATACCTTTAAAAGAAGGCTATATTCTTCCTGCTGTGTGTAAAAAAACAAATGCAATTGAACCATTAGGATATCTTGAAATTTGGTTAAAACAGCTAACTTCTGGTTCATCAGATATCACAGCAAAGCTCTTTCAGTTTCAAATTTTTCAAAAGTCAAAAGGTAAACATAAAGAAAACCAATTACTATTAGACACACAAGATACACTCATTTATCTTACAGATGACAGTTTATTAAAAACAATTGAATTATTAATAGAAGAAATAAGACAACTGCATACTACATATAGTGATGACTTAATATTTTACATTTATATAGAGCAGCTTATTGATTTATCTAAAAATAGTCTTGAAATACCAAGTGTAGACGCTAAAGTAGGTAATAAAACTTTCTCTGATGATGAGGCTGACTATAATCAATTAAAAAGAAAAAGTTTAATCAATAAAACTCAAATGACATTAAATGAGTCATCTGCAAGGTGGGGTGGCGCAGAGAATTTTCAAATAGCTAACTCTAGCAATGTAGTTGTAAGATTATTTAATTACTCATCTAGCCTAAGCACATTAAATCGTTATTTTAATCAATTCAATACTGAAAAATTAAACATAATTAAAGAACAACTTAAAAATATCGCTTTATTTATATTTCACCAAAATATTGCAGCAATTGGTGCTAGTTTATATTATTTCGGGAATAATGTAAGGTTAATTGACCTTGCTCATTATATGTCTGCTGATCCAATTACTTCAGTTACTCAAGATGAAGTAAATTTAAATTACTATCATAAAAATTTACTAACTGCGATCAATGAACAAATAGATATTATTGATAGCGTTATCTCAAAAAAGCAATCAATCATTGAGCATGTACATACACAAAGCGAGCCACAATTGCCCTTCCAAAAGCTAGATACAAATATCGAAGAAATTAATAAAGGAGGTAATGATACTACTTGTAGCCTTGATTAGTCATTTAACACTTTAAGCCTTGGAAGAATTAACATTTGGTGATACCATCAAATTCTTAAGTTAAAGGATTTCCATGATGGTCATTATTTTATCAATCTTAGTTGGTTTTTTTGCAAGTTTTATGTCGAGTATTTTCGGCGGCGGCGCAGGTCTCATTTCAGTACCTGGAATCTATTGGATTGTGGTGCATTTTTATACTCATACTGATGATGCAATGCAAATGACTTTAGCTACAGGTAGCGGCATGGCAATTCCATTGGGTCTAATGGCAACATTAAGACAAAGAAAGTATAAAAATATTGACTATCCACTGTTAAAAAAAACCATCTGGTCAATGAGCATCGGTGGTGTATTAGGTGCACTTGTAATATCAAATATAGCAAGTGATTATGTAAAACTCTTTTTTGGCATTATGATTCTTCTGACTGCTATTTGGATGTGGCGTTATAAAATTAACCTTTCTAAAGCCTGGAATCCACACCCAATCACTTATAATCTATCAGGTGGCATTATTGGCACTATCTCTACAGCTTTAGGTGTTTCAGTTTTTACCGTACCTTTTTTATCTAAAGCAGGCCTTGATATAAAAAAAGCCATCGGGACATCAACAACCATTGTATTTACTTATTCAACCCTAGCTGGTATTGCCTTTATTATTATTGGAATATTTAAAACTGGTACATCGTTATCACATATCGGTTATTTAAATACTACAATTTTTCTATCTGCTGTTATTCCTTCTTTAATAGGCAGCATTGTTGGTGTTAAATTAGTGCATATCTTACCGCAAATTGTATTAAAGCGCTTATTTGTACTAATGATGTTTATTGTGGCGACTTTGATGTTGATACCTAAGTAGTTTTTATTCAAGTAACTCATGAGGCATTAAAGGTAATTTATCACCTAACTCTTGATGTAAATCTATAGATTTTTTATAAAATTTATAAGTTTGATATTCTCTTTGTGGATCAGAATCTCTATGTTTATGGTATCGGGTTAATACTCTATTCCACTCATCATCAGTCACCTGTAACAAAATTCTTGCTTTTTCAAAGTCTTCTTTTGCATGCATATAAGTTTTTGATGCAAATAATCCATTTTTATGGTGCATAGACCTAGCCGCATTTTTTAAGATAATTCTAGCATCATCTATAGTATTAACCTTATCTAATCGTCTTAATAAATATTCAGCAATTGTAGATTTAACTATATTATTTTTTTCATGAGCTTTATCAATTGCTTTATTTAGGCCTTTTTTTATTGCATCAATTATTTTATTTAACTCTTGATTATACTTAAGACGCTCCCTATAGTCATAATACTTCAAAAAGTATTTCTTATCATCATAATCAATTACAGCTAAATCATCTGGTTCACAATATTCAAAACCTTTAATCTGGTCCATTATGATTTGATAGAGTTCTATACAATCCTCTAGAGAAAAATTATAATCTTCATTTACTACATCAATTTCAAAGCTTTCATTAAGTGCTTGGGATACCATTTCAGCAATATTTTTAGGTAAAATACCTCTAAGCTTATCTTTTGTGATCTTATCTTCTTGAACATAATCATTACATAGAACATTTATAATTTTTCAGCAATTCCCGCTATTAATGACACGGGTTGCAAATAAAGACTTTTAGACCGATCATATATTTATTTTTCGTAACCTAGTTATTTTACAATGAACAATCAATTTAAAAAACATCTATCTATACCAGGTTTATTACACACATTAAGAAATAGCTTTGCAAAAGCTACTGATAGGAAGTCATCCAGCATTTACTCACTTGTTGATTGTTTGATGTGTGGCATGGCAGTATTTGGAATGAAGTATCCTTCATTACTTAAATTTGATAAAGATATGCGATCAGAGGGCAGTTTGGTTAAAAATAATATTAGCTCATTATATAAAGTTGAAAAAGTGCCATGTGATACATATTTACGTGAACGTTTAGATGAAATTGATTATCTTCAATTACGTCAGTCATTTAATGCATTACTAAGCAATCTACAAAGAGGTAAAGTTCTAGAGCAATATTGTTTTTATAATGATTATTATTTGATTTCCAGTGACGGCACAGGGATGTTTTCATCACATGAAGTGCATTGTGATAATTGCTGTGTAAAACATCACCGTAATGGAACAAAAACTTATTATCATCAAATGTTGTGTGCTTCGATTGTACATCCTGATATAAAGCAAGTGATTCCATTAGCGCCTGAGCCAATTATTAAAAGTGATGGAACAAAGAAAAATGATTGTGAGCGAAATGCAGCGAAACGTTTAATTAAACGTCTTCGCCAAGAACACCCGCACTTAGCAATGATTTTTGTTGAAGATGCCTTATATGCCAATGGCCCTCATATTGATGACCTAAACAAACATAATATTCATTATATTCTAGGAGTAAAACCAAGTGATCATACCTGGCTTTTTGACTGGGTTAAAGCAAGTAAATCCGAGTTTTTGTCGATGTCACTAGAGGGTGTTAAACATGAATTTGAGTGGGTTAATCAAGCTGAATTAAATGAAACTAGAAGTGATATTAAGGTTAACTTTTTGTCTTATAAACAGACAAATAAAAAAGGTAAAGTACAGCATTTTACTTGGGTGACAGACCTTGATCTTAATTCAAACAATGTATTTAAAATAATGACAGGAGCACGTGCACGCTGGAAAATTGAAAATGAGACATTTAATACATTAAAAAATCAAGGGTATAATTTTGAACACAATTTTGGTCATGGAGCAAACAACTTATGTACAGTATTTGGCTTTTTGATGCTATTGGCATTTTTGGTAGATCAAATTCAAGAACTATGCTGTCCATTATTTAAGTCGGCATTAAAAAAATTAGAGACAAGAAGTCGTTTATGGGACAGAATAAGAAGTGCTTTTTTTATAGCACAGATTAATAGTTGGGAAGCGCTATATTTACACCTATCAGGAAAAGTTAAAGCCCAATTGATCATCGACACTGGTTAATTATATTTTGCCATGAACATCGTGTTTTTAACTATACCCGGTTATTTATTAATGAGACATAAAAATCTAATATACGGTGCATATGCTGTAGCGGTAAGTATTGTCAATGAGAATGCTAATGGAATTAATAATTAAATGAAAAATTAAGCGGGAATAGCTGATAATTTTTAGACTTTCATTTGGTTCTATATTATTTAAACAAAGCTGAAAAACTAAATTTTCTATAAACTTAACTCTATTTATATCCTTATATTTCACTGTGCTATTTGCCATCAAAGGTGAAATAAAATGAACATATTCATTATTAATTTCATTCTGAGATAATCCTTCACAAAATTGACTAATTTGAACCTGTTTTCCAGCAAAGTGTATAGAATCTATCACCGTCACTTTTTGTGGATTCAAAGCCACTATTTCTTTGAATAATTCAGACATTTGCTCAAAATCATTAATATCAACTCGCTTACGAATTACATTATCTCTTTTAGAATCACTCTGATATTTTTTGTTATCTAAGCTATATAAACAATCATTACCTGCTAAAAATAAACTTTCATGCGCTTGATTAAAGCCAGAACCAAATAATAGAACTATCCGCACAACCCTATCCTATAACAATACATTTTATCTGTATAAGTTAAACCATTTTAAGCTAACAAATCACATCAAAAAATAATATAAAAACCATTAAAATAGTTACTGCACATAAACTGGCAAAGACTGCAAAATTGGATCTTGGTATGGAATTTTATCCGTACGTACTTTTGAACGCTTATCTGAGGCTTCTTTAATTGTAACAGGATATGATTGTGCCTGAGCTGTCACCAAAGGCATTGTCATTGGTGTTAAACGATAAGTTTTACCTTGATAGATATAAGCTCGATAAGTTGAAAAGTTATAGCGCATGACAAGTTTTTTATGCTCTGCTAATGCATCAAGTACTTTTAAATCATGTGTAGTATAAGTTAAGCTATCGGCTTCTTGTGGATATTTTAAACGGCTAGTTAATATACCCTTTAGTTCTACTTTATCAATTTTTCGACTCGTAACCATATCATGTTTAACAATTAAGACCTCTCTTACTGGTAATGATAAATTTTCAGGTAATGGAATCTGTCGATAAACCATTTTCCAATTAATTCTAGCTTCAATTGTTTTAGCTTGAACATAACGCTGATAGACTTCATTTTGAATTTCATTTTTTAAGGGTACAGGCAAAGCATTTTTTTCAATTAATTGATAGATTTCTGACACCAATTGTTTAATCTGTTGTTTGGTTTGATTGATTTGATTAACCACTTCTAATGATTGTTCATCTTTAATATTAATACTACCAGCAAGCGTTGTTGTCTCTCCTGGTAATAAATCATCCGTATAATGATAAGCTGTATATAAGCCAAAGATTTGATCAATTGTCACCGCATGATTTATCTCTATAATGGATGCAGTTTTCTTATAGCTTAATAACATCGTAAATAGCTGATTAAGCACACCAAAAGTTTCAATAATCTCATTTTTAAGTTTATTTAATGCAGTTAATTGATAGTCACTTAATGAGTCTAAAACTGACTTTCGTCCCATTATCTATCCTTTTTATATCAGTTTATATAATAGCTTCAGCTTTTTGATACGTTTTAAATGCTTCAGGAACAAAAAAACGACGTTTCCCCTGATAAACTTCAACACAAGTTGCTGTTAGATTAGCACTGACAACTAAACTTTCATTTTCATGGTAAATAGTTTGTTCAATTAAAATTTTAATTGGTCCATCAATAATAGGTTTAGTTAAAATATAAAACCGGTCATTTAAACGTAGACTTTGTTTAAATGAAAGACTTGCATCTGCTAGAATTAAATTCTTGCCATTTTCAGACCAGGCAACAAAATCAATACCTAAGACAGTTTCTAAAAAATGAATACGAGCGCGATCCAGATAAGCATAATATCGCACATTATTTACAATTCCCTGCCCATCAACATCATAAGGCTGAACTTGAAAGTCAATCCGCTGCATTAGTCCTTATCTCCTTTTTTACTTCCCTAACTCTTATTGCAGCAAATTTTTTGCTTAATTGCAATTATTGCTTTAGACGCGGATCATCTTTTTCATGGATATAGTAAATATTATCTCCGCCATGCAAATGAAGCTCAACAATCGTATTATCATCTAAAAAGTCTAATGCCTGAACTTGTTTTGATTTCACAGCTTTAAATTGGCCTTGATTTAACACAGTTTCACTTCTTTCATTTTTCTTTGCACCATGCGCTCCATACTCTATTAATTCAACGCTTCCATTTAATATCAATATATGCTCATCTCCATCATAATAATGCTTAGGAATCTTATATCCCATATTACCCCGAACACGTATAGCATAATGTCCACATGTTTTATCCGAATATAGCACTTCAACATCTGCTCCTTTAGGTAAACTCGTCCCTTCAGTGGGATACCATGTAAAGTGATTACTAGATAAAGGAATCATTTTGGCAAATAATTCAAATGGAACAAATAACAATACAATAACAAGAAAAAGTTTATTAATTCTACTAGTCTTATTACTCATAGCTAAACCATTTTTAATCTATCAATACATACTCTAAGGTATAGATTAATTTGCTAAAGAAGCAATATTACAGCAAAAAGAATTTTTAATAAGTATACTTATACTTTTTTGATTATCTGATAATACAATACGCATCAGCATCAATTTATTTTCTATTTCTATAATATAGCACACCAAGAATTATTAATTTTTTGCAGTTTATGTTCAGATTCTGATTCTACAAAACAAAGCTTAGGGTTTTGTTTATCATTATCGTCTATTGTCATTAATGAATCAATTTCCTTATCTGTCACATGCGCAACAGGAATACTACTAAAGCGCTGATGTCTATATTCGTCAGGCGTATAATTTTCATTATTATCTCTATTATCATGTATAAAAAACGCTTTACTTTTTATTCCTTTTTCCTGGAGTCTCCTTTCAATACCTATATCTATTATTTGATTATTAATATTATTACGAACCTCTGGCAAATGACAGCCCCCAAAGCAACCTATAATATGCTGATATCTATTTTTCTTATATAAATTACAGATTGTTTGAGATGCTACTTCATTAAAATTTATTAAGCGTTCATCACTGTCGCCATATATATTTTTAAGGCCAAAGATTTTTTTATTTATATCTGTATCATTTGAGGTGACATACACTTTTTCCTGCTCAGTCAATTCTAATTGCAATATGAGTTCTTGAAGCAATTTATTTTTGATTTTAATATCCATAGTAGTTTCTATTCTTGCAAAAGGATTTGATAAATCAGTTTCTATTTGAATTAAATCTACCCCTAATTTACTTAAACGTTGTTTAACTCTCTCCATACTAGGATGAAATATCTCTCCAGGGTACTCTTCTAATAAAATAGCTACATTTTTACCTAAAAACTCTGATTTATGCAGCTCTAAATGAAATATACCTCTGTATACGTCAAGGCCATGATTTTCACCCAGTAATATTACATTTGCACTTTCATTACTCATTTCAGATCTTATTAGATCGAATAAATTAATTGACATTTTTCTCCCCCCAGTAACTTATTAAAGATTACTTAAAATATAATCACACTACAAATAAAGCAGTGCATCAAAAATTACCACAATGCGTATTAAAAGTAAACAAAAAATACAAACTTTATATTTTAATCACTCATTAAACTAATATAATCTTTAAACAACTTTCCAGAAGGTGAAAAACGATTGATTGATTTTGCTAACTCTTGTTCATTAGTAAACTGAGTAATATGTTTTAGGTGTTCACATACGCAATGATAATTCATTTCATATAAAAAACGCACTGAATTGGTTGGCTTTAAATCATAAGGAAAGCCTTTTCTTTTACTTTGATACCACTGATTTAGTTTTAATTGATCATTACCACCAACAACAAGCAGCTTTTCTTTTGCTCTTGTAATGGCAACATAAAATAAACGACGCTCACTCTCTTGAGACAAGTAATGTTCTCCTGCACCAAAAAACGCACTTTCTGTTGCATCTAAAAGAATTACTTTTGACCATTCTAAGCCTTTTGCTCTGTGAATCGATAATACATTAACGCCATTTGTATGTAACTCATCTGAAGATGCTTTTTCTTTTAACTCAAGAAAATGAGCTAAAAAATTACTTGCATCTAATTGAACTGATTGTGCATATTGTACAACCGCCTCACAAATACAGTTATTATCATAGGCTTCTGTTAGACCATACTGCTTTGATTTAAAATAATAATCATACTCTAAAGCGTCAATAATTTTATTTAATAATTGTGCTGCACTTATTTGATCATTCATCAACGTTAATTCTTGCCATAGATAAGAACGCAAACGAATTCGCTCCGCTTGAAATGGTTTTAATGAATAATTAGCAGATAACCGTAATAGTACTTGCGCCCCCTCTTTAGGATGTTGCGCAATTTGATTAATCACAGTCTCTAGCATATTTTGACGCAAATATAGAGATGGACAAAGTAACATAGCACGTAAATAAGTTTTTCTCTCTTGAATCGTTAGTGGCTCAAAAAATGCCGTCTGCGATACTAATGCTAAATGCCCAATTAATGACAAAGTTACTTGTGCATGGGTAACGCCTTCATTACCTAAAATTTGATACGGTAACTTATGTTTTAAACAAGCTAATTCAAACAATGCTGCAGAACTGTATTTTCTTACTAAAATAGCAACATCACTTAAGCTCTTTTCAGGCTTGGCTTTAAGCCATTGCTCAATCATTGATGGTAGCTGATCAATACTGTGACTATAGGTAACTTCAATCTCTGTTGGTGGAGTTATATGATGCGAAATACAAAGATTTTTAAGTCGTTGTTTATTTTGAGTAATAATATAATTTGCCGCTAATGATAATTTATGCCCATAACGAAATGTATTTGAAAGCTTATAATTTGTCACATTGCCAAATTCTTTAGCAAAACCTTTTAACATATAATAAGGCTTTGAGCCTCGCCACTCATAAATCGTTTGATCTACATCACCAACAACCATAATTTCAGTAGTATCATTAACAAATAATTTAATTAGCGCTTGCTGAACTGCATTAATATCCTGATATTCATCAATAATAATATAAGGATATGTCCATGGAATATTATTTTTTTCTTCTGGGTTATCATTTAAAAGTTGAATGGGTTCAAAAATTAAATCATCAAATGTTCTTAGGCGCTCTGACTGCCTAAGTGTTTCATAATGAGTAAAAAATGCATTTAACAATATTTTTTCTTTCTTAGTTAGCTTAATATTAAAATCATCCATACCATCAGTTTCAAGTAACTGACTTTGAACATCTGACTTTATCAATGTTAAATAATTTTCATGTTGGTCGATTAACTCTGCATCAATATCATCTACCAACTGCCCTTCTCGTTTTAATTTTTCTAATGCAGTTTGAATTAATTTTCGATACTGCCAATTTTGCGTTATTAGCTGATAATTCGGCAGTTTTTTTAATTGAACAAAAAATCGAGTCAAGGAATAGCCTAAGCCATGAAATGTTTTAACTTGTACTTGATTTGCTTTAGAACCAATCACGGATGTTAATCGTTTTTGAAAGTCCATTTGTGCAGATTTATTATACATAACAACTAAGATTGTTTCTGGTTTAATATCTTGGTCAATTAAATGTTTAATACGTAACACCATTGTCTGTGTTTTACCACTACCTGCAACCGCTGAAACAATAGCATGACCTGATTGATGCGCAACGACTTGTTTTTGCTCATTTGTTAATTCCATTTTAATTATGCGCTTATATTTTTCTACTACTTTAAGATTTGCTTTATTAAACCTTTAATTAATTTCCATAGCAAGCTTATATTACCGATTAATAGATGCCAAAGGAAAAAAATAATCTCTTTTGTATCAAAAATTAATTGCTTAAAGTAAATAGAAAGTGAAACTTTGTTAATCGACACCAAAGCTCTTAAAGGCCAAAATAGCCAAATGAACAAAACAATAAATAATACCCATATTCCAAACGAACCAACAGGCACTCGATAACCACTTAACCAAATAAGAAAACTCAAAGGGATAACCACGACTATAATAAAAAGTACCAACAACTTTAATAGTAAAAATACCATATGTGATACTACTTTCACTTCAAACAAGCCCCTTACAAAATCAATTAAATCAATAACATTTGCTACTATTTTATTCTAGCAAATTTAAATCAATCTGCGTAAATGTTATACAAAAATGAAAACAGGCCATTGAAATAGAGTGCATGCTCTTATAGAATAGCCCTCTGTAATTAATTGTAATGAGAAGAAGTATGACAGAACAAAAAGAACAAGATTCAAAAAAAATATTAAACATTGCACTAGAAGCTTTAGATGATTTGCGTGCAGAGAATGTATCAACTATGTTAGTTGAGCACATCACAGACATGATGGAATATATTGTCATTGCAACTGCAACATCACGCCAACATGCTGTATCACTTGGTAAACACTTAAAAGAACAAGCAAAGCATAAATCAGTTGAGATCTTAGGCATGGAAGGCTTAGATAATGGCGAATGGATTTTAGTCGACCTAGGCGATGTTGTTGTGCATATCATGCTTGAAGCAACACGCACTTATTATGAATTAGAAAAATTATGGGATATCCCTAGATTAAAGGCTAATGAAGGTTAAATAATAAAATAAGCCTATATACTAAGCATATTCTTTTATTTCTAAAAGTAATGCTAACATTGCTATAGAAGGCTCAATTAATTTAATAGCAATCTGATTATCTATTAGCATTTTTTCTAGTTGCAAATGAAAATAACTAAAATGCGTACAGCCTAATATAACAGCTTCTACCCCCTTTTGAGCCATAATTTCTAACTGCAAAATCAAACCATGCTTAAGAATTAAAGTTTCGCAAGATAAATTATTTTCAATATCATCAACCAAATCCAAACAGCCAATACCATTAACATATTTTAACAAAGGACTTTGTTTATATAGAAATTGCTCAATTCTACCAGCACTCTGTGTATTAGCTGCTAATAATCCAATATGATTTAAACCTTTGATATTATCTAAATAACCATCTAAAGGTGAAATAATATTCAGCTTAAGTATTTGAGATAGCTTTTTTAAATCAATAGCAATACTTAGAGAATTACAATAAATAAAGATAATTGATTGATTAAGCTTATATTGATTTAATACTAAGTTAATTTTCTCTAATACAACATCAAAAAGTAATGCTGGATTATTTTGCAGCTGAGTTTGTTGATATGGACTCTCTGAAATAGGACAGGCAATTGAGTTAAAATCATGTTTTTTTAATAAATTAACACCCATATCAGCATCAACTTTAGTTCCTGCTACAACAATTATTTTTTGCATATTAATCTAATCTAATTATCCATCGTTGTATTAATTGAAAAATCCGGTAAATTTTCAATCATCTGTTTGCCATAATATTTATTAATAATACGATTATCCAAAATAACAATTTTACCACGATCACCTTCACGCCTAACTAAACGACCACACATCTGTGTTAATTTTAATGACGCATCAGGTAAAGCCAATTCAATAAATGCATTTTTACCTAAAGCTGTCACCCATTCTGATTTGGTTTTTTCTATCGGGTCGGTTGGTACTGAAAATGGTAATTTATGCAAGATAAGCAAATCTAAATAATTACCTGGTAAATCTAAACCTTCTGCAAAGCTATCTAAGCCAAATAAAATCGATGGTTGATCATTATCAATCGTTTTTTTATGTTTATTTATCATCACAGCTTTTGCATAATCACCTTGCTTTAATACAATTGACTGTATTGCACTAGGTAATAATTCATAAGTTTTTATCATTGCTCTAAAGCTCGTAAATAACACAAGTGCGCCTGTTTTAAGCTGATCTAAATAATTATAAATAATTTCTGATGATTCTATATTATGTGTTTCAAAATTTTGTGGTGTTACCTTCATTTTAGGAATAATTAACTGAGAATCCTTATAGTTTAAAGGCGATGTTAATGCAATTGTTTTGGTATCTTCTACTAATCCAGATGCAGCTAAAAATCGGTCAAATTTACCAACCGAACGAATCGTTGCTGAAGTCATTATGACACTATTTGTTGCCTGTGACCAAAATAACTTTTCTAACAAGTGGCCAGCTTCAATTGGTGACGCTGAGATCATATAATCTTGTAGGCGACTAAATAATGAATGCTCTTCTACTATTATTTCAGCTTCTTTTTTATACGGTTGATACCACTTAGCAATGGGTGGTTGCTCATAATTGATCATCAAATTCCATAAATTTAATAAATTAGAAAATCGATCAATCATAAACCCTAACTGTGAAAAAGTTTTCTCTAATGACTGATGATTATGCAATGTACTTTTTTCAGCAAAGTCATCAAGCTTTTCTTTTATTTCGGTTAAATTTCGATATAAATTTTCTGCATTTGATTTAATATTGATAGCCACTGAGTCAATTTGTTCTGATCGTTGAGTAATTCTTAAAGTATTATCTTGATAATGGGAAGTACTATTTGAAATATTCATTTTAGTATACAACTGATGAAAATAAATTTGCACTTCGTTTAAATCATTAATTAAAGCTTCTTTAGCATACTTTAAAGATGGCTGATTGACTTGTTTTAATACTTTTGATGGAATTAATTTTAATAATTTATCCAGATCATTAATCCAGCTTTGTGAGCTGACTAAGGTTGCTTGCGCTGAAAATGCTGCCAATGCTTTTTTAGGCAAATGATGACATTCATCAACAACAATCATTATTTCATCAAACTCAGGCAAAATAGCACCATTACCTAATGCTAAATGCGCCAATAAAAGATTATGATTAACAATAATTACATCACATTTTTTTAAATTTCTTCGTGCTTGATAAAATGAACAAGACTTATAAAACTCACAGCGATTTTTTGAACAACTAGCTGAGGTTGTTGATACATCACTCCATAATGCTTTATCTGGCTCTATTGAAAGCTCATCAATATCTCCTGACCAACCAGAATCTAAGTGATCCGAAAGCATTTTAAATACATCATCCTTGTGAATATCAATACTTGCAAATTTCCTTTGACAAAGATAGCGAGCACGCCCTTTTGCAATTTTATAATCAATGTTACGATTGAGTAGTTGCTCAACATAATTTAAATCTTTAAAAAATAACTGTTCTTGTAAAGCAATTGTTGCAGTAGAGATAACAATATTTAATTTTTTTTCAAGTTCATCATTAGCTAATAGCGCACCAATTAAATACGCAAAACTTTTACCTGTTGCAGTTGGTGCTTCAATGACTATTTTTTGTTGATTTAAAATAGCGTCTTTTACATGCAGAATCATATCTAATTGTGACTGTCGAATACTTAATCCTGCGTTTAAAAATAGACTTTTGAGATTAGAATGAGTTTTACTTTGTGGCATCAATATTCCATAAAAGGCCTTATATTGATGTTATGGTAACATAAAATTTAAACCTTTAAACCAATGAAACGATTGAAGCTATAGCTAATAAAAGACCAAAAGCACCTTTTAGTTTTCTTTGTGATAACTTAGCTGCAACTTTTGTGCCAACTGGTGCAAAAATTATTGCAGTTATTGCAAATGAAATCACTGCAGGCCAATAGATATATCCAGTACTAAAGCTTGGTAATGATGGATTATGAAAGCCTGCTATTAAATAAGTAACCGCTGCAACTGCAGTCACTGGCAAACCATATAATGCTGATGTGCCTATTGCATGATGAATCTTGCTGTGACGATTTAAATAAGCTGTCATTACTGAAACACCACCAACACCAACTAAACCTGAAACCAAAGCAATTAAAAAGGATAAAATACTATGTGCTATACCAGATATTTTCTTATTTAATTGATTTTCTAAACCAGGTTTTATTGCTTTATAAAGCATAATAAATGCGATCAGTAAAACAAACACACTGAAAAAGATTTTTAGCACAGTAGCGGGCACAAACCCTGCTAGGATTGCACCTACTACAGCACCAAGGACTCCCCCCAGGAGCAAATAACGTATAAATAGTGACCAATGTATATTTTTAAGGCGATGATGTTGAATTAATGCTGGAATGTTTGTAATTGTTGCGGTCATCACTGAAGTACCGATTGCTAAATGTAATGCGGTATAGGCACCAATATGTTTAGCAGCCAATAAAAAACTGACTAACGGCACAATAACAATTGCACCACCAATACCGAATAAACCAGTTAATAAACCAATGACAATACCTGAGAGAATTAATATTAAAAAAAACATGTTAATATTCCTTACTTTTTTATTGTTATATATTTAATTAAAAATGATTTTAAAATCATTAAAACTTTCAATATTGGTATATTAACGAAATTTAACTGAATAAAAAATTTTGCATTTTCAACAAAATATGTTAGTTTTATTTACATGAACACTTTAAAAACACCACCATTACGAGCGCTACAAATTTTTGAAGTAGTTGCACGCCACCAAAGCATTACTAAAGCTGCAGAAGAGCTACATTTAACACATGCATCAGTCAGTTTACAAATGAGGCAATTATCTGAATATTTAGGCATTACCTTATTTAAGCATGTAGGTAGGAATATACAATTGACAGCAAATGCTAAACTATATGCGCAATCACTCTCAAATGTATTTAATGAAATAAAGACTGCAACTGACCAACTTAGATATAATGAAAGTAAAGATTATACGCTTAATATTGCAATGCCTAATTTATTAGCCATGCAATTATTATGGCTGAAATTATCAGAGTTTAATCAATTGCATCCTGATATTAGTGTGCGCATTGTCACACCACCACCAAGAGAAGCAAATACCAATCTACGTAGTTTAAATCTTGATTTATTATTATTTTTTGGCAATGAAGTTTGGAGTGATTATACACAAGAAGTATTAGTTAATGAGTATGTTACACCATTAATCTCGCCTAGTTTACTTAACGATAATTATCCATTAAGTGAAATTAAACATATTATCCATTATCCTTTGATCACCACAACAATCCCTGCACGAAAAGGTTTATGGCAAAGCTATTTTGAACATAATAAAATTCCATTTAATCCGAAAAAACTTCAATTTATTCAAACAGAAGACTCCACCCATGCTTTAATGGCTGCTATATCTGGCCTTGGTATTGTCTTAATGGATAAAGCATTTGCTAACGAGTATTTATCATCAAATAAAATAATTGCACCAATTGATGAAACAATGCATTCAGGCGCTTATCAATTAATTTATGCAAAAGAAAGTTTAAAACTTGAAAAGGTTAAATTATTTAGGAAATGGTTGATGGATATTTTTGTAACAAAAAAGTTGGGATAAATGATTAATAAGGTCTTGCTTCTAATGAAGGATGCCTCATATTTAGTTCTCTTTCTAATTTTTGTTGATACTGTTGACCCGCATTAAACATTAATGGCGTTGGCTCTAGCGATTTTTGTTTTGATGGGTTGTTACCAAAACGTAGTTTATCAAAAATATTTTCAAGCTGTCTTTCTACACTTTTTTCTACAGCAAACTGAGGATTTTCAACCCTATCTTTTTGCTGATTAAATTGTTTTTGCTGTTCTTCAGTTAAGGACTTGCCCCTGCTTACTTTATAAGCTAACTCACGAAAACTTGGCATTTCAACTCCCCTAAAACAAAAATAAAATTCAACCTTACTTTATTGTAACAAAGCTTAGAATCACAGACAATAATTGGTGTAATTTTGAGTCGATTTATTGTAACAAAAATTTTGGAATTCCCCTTCTCTGAAGGGGTGGCAGCCGTAGGCTGGCGGGGTAGTCTAATAGAATTACATACATCGCTCTGCGACTTTAAATACCCCTAAAAGCCAATCATTCGTTTAAATTTTATGCTAACTCTGACCTTTCATTGTACCGACCTTGGCCTTTCACATATTATACTCTGACCTTTCACACACCCCGTCTGCTTCGCATCCACCCCTCTAAAGAGGGGAATTAAGTTATTAACGAGTCATTTGCTGTTGTTGAGTATATTCTTGCATAGCTTGACGTTCCATAGCAAGCTCTTGCTGTTGATAAAAAACAAAAGAAGGATCATAAGTATTAGTATTATTTTGAACATTAGGCGCCATATCGTAAGCTTTTAAAAAGCTTGCATACTGGCTTTCTGATAACTTATGACGAAACTCATCAAAATTCTCAGGACTTAACTCTCCGATAACCAAGTGTAAACCTCTTGCTCTTAAAAAAGATAACTCCATCTTACCTTTAAGTAAATCAATCATTGTTGCAAACTCATCTGGTGATAAAGGGACTGCATTTCTTCTATCTCTTGTTAATCGCTGACTAATTAACTCAATAGAGTCATCTTCATTATATCTATTTTTAGCTGTAGGACAGATTCTAGCAAACTCACGCAATGTAACAGTTTGATTGCTATCTAACTGATTATTATTCATATATTGCTCACTCACAACCTACTCCTTAACGCTAAGCTTTTGATATAAAAGCCACTCTACACAATTTAACAATATCATAGAATATTAATAATTACAAATGAATCATGTATGAAACAAATACAATAATACATCACAAAATGCTTTCGCTAGAAAAAATAAACATAAATGTTATCAGCTTAAGTTCCTATGGTGTACAATGCCTATACGCTTATATGAATCTTAATTTGATCATAATGAAAGGTTAAATAATGACTGAAAAACGTAATATTTTAGTAACCAATGCCTTACCCTATGCAAATGCCAAATTGCACTTAGGACATATCTTAGGCTATACACAATCTGACATCTGGTGTCGCTTTCAAAATATGAAAGGGCATAACTGTTATTATATTTGTGGTAGTGATATGCATGGCACACCAATTATGCTAAGAGCACAACAAGAAGGTATTACACCAGAAGAATTAACTAAAAAATCAGCCAAAGCGCATTTAAAAGACTTTACTGACTTTGGTATTTCATTTGATAATTATCACTCAACACATAACCCATTAAATCAAAAGCTTGTCGAAGAAATATATCTTAAATTAAAAGATAAAAATCTGATTCAAACTAGAGAAGTTCAACAAGCCTATGACCCTAAAGCTGATATGTTTCTGCCAGATCGTTATGTTAAAGGCACTTGTCCAAAGTGTAAATCTGAAGATCAATACGGTGATAGCTGTGAAGTATGCTCAGCAACTTATCTGCCAACAGAATTAATTAATCCAATCTCTGTTGTCTCTGGTGAAAAGCCAATTCTTAAATCATCAGAGCACTACTTTTTTCAATTAAGCCAATTACAAAATAAGCTTGAACACTGGCTTACTGAAAATAAGAAGCTACAACCAGAAGTTGTCAATAAATTAAAAGAATGGTTTGAACAAGGCCTACAAGATTGGGATATCTCTCGAGATGCACCCTATTTTGGCTATCAGATTCCAGATACTGACAATAAATATTTTTATGTCTGGCTTGATGCGCCAATTGGCTATCTAGCTAGCTTTTTAGATTTTTGCCAAAAGAATAATATTGATTACGATGCTTTCTGGTCAAAAGAAAATTACAATCACAGTGAGGTTTATCATTTTATTGGTAAAGATATTATTTATTTTCACACGCTTTTTTGGCCAGCTATGCTTGATAATGCTGACCTTAGAATGCCAACTTCAGTCTATGCTACAGGTTTTGTAACTGTTAATGGTAAAAAAATGTCTAAATCCCGTGGTACATTTATTCAAGCACGAACTTATTTAAATCACTTAAACCCTGAATATTTACGTTACTACTACGCTTCTAAACTAACTTCTCGCATTGATGATATTGATTTAAATTTAGAAGACTTTATCCAAAAAGTTAATTCTGACTTAGTTGGTAAATTAGTTAATATTGCTAGCCGTAGTGCCAATTTTATTGTTAAAAAATTTAATGCACAACTAGCTGATAATTGTTATGACCAGTCTTTATTAAATGAGTTTATCACCCAGGAACATACAATTTCTGATGATTATGAAAAACGTGAGTTTGCATCTGCAATTAGAAAAATAATGGCACTAGCTGATAAAGCCAATCAATTTATTGATCATCATAAACCTTGGCAGATGATTAAAGATGAAAATAATCATGCGCAAGTACATGGCATTTGCTCTTTAGCATTGAATTTATTTAAAATTTTAATTACTTACCTTAAACCTATACTACCTGAGCTTACAGTAAAAGCTGAACAATTTTTAAATGTAAATTCACTTGACTGGGCTAGTATTCATCAGCCATTAATTAGTCATGCCATTAACCCATTTAAACCTTTAATGGCACGTATTGAACAATCACAAATTGATGCCATTATAGAGGAGACTAAAACTGTGCTTGCTAAAGAAGCTGAAATTTCTGGTAGTCAACAACCTAAAAAGACTAATTCATTAAATATTGAAGATGAAATTCAAATTGATGATTTTATGAAAGTTGATCTACGTGTTGCTAAAATTATTCAAGCAGATCACGTTGAAGGCGCAGATAAACTATTACGTTTAACACTTGATTTAGGTGATATTCAAAAGCAAGTCTTTGCAGGAATTAAATCACAATATAAACCTGAAGATTTAGTCGGCCGCCATACCGTGATGGTTGCCAATTTAAAACCAAGAAAAATGCGTTTTGGCTTATCTGAAGGCATGGTACTAGCCGCAGGAGATGATAAAGGCATTTATTTAATTTCTCCTGATGAAGGTGCTAAAGCTGGCACAAAGGTGAAGTAAAAAAGTCTAATAATTCTCTATTTTCTCTACCCACTCTTTATCTGCAGATTGAATATATTCTTTAGAGTGTTTTAGCCATTTCTCTCGTACACTTTTACTGTAGTTTAAATAAAGTTTGTCATTAATAATCGACCAAGCTTGTGGGTCTGATGAAACGATAAAACCATAGTGCATAGCATAAGCACAGTAGCCGCCATATTGAGGTAAATACATTGTTGGGTTTCTTATAAATAATGTTTTATTGTCTTCGCTACTAAAGTGCCAAGTCGCACCATGGTAATTATAAACAATATCCTTTTTACCTTTAATAGCCTTATGCATTGTAAAATAACTAACTGGATCATAACCACCAATTGCACCTTGATCATCTGAGTAAGTTCTTTGATCTAATGTCGTACAACCTGTGATCAATATCAAAAGTAATAATAAACTATAGATTCTACATGTTATTTTCATTTAACATACTCCTTAACTCTATTACTTAAAGGTATTTATAATTTAGTTGTTATATGAAACTTAAACCACAAGAGATTAAGACATCATTTGTAAAGATATGTTATCAGAGCAAATTAATTTTATGGATACTGTTACTGTTTGTTATCTTTTGCTTAATTGGTTTTAAGTTTTTGAAACTCAATGCTCACTATAGTGTTTATTTCAATTTAAATGCACCGCTTTTAAAGCAACATGAAAAAATTAATCAAAAATTTAACACTAATGATCGATTAATCTTAATTTTAAATAGTCCAAATAACTCGTTATTTACGCCTAATAAGCGTAAAGTGGCTAAGCGTTTTATAACTCAGTTACAAACAGATAAACGTATTAAGCATTTGACATCTTATCTGGATTTTTTAAATAAATCGTTCATGACGAATAACTCAGTTCAAATATCAAGCAAAGCAAATGCAAAAACCTTATTACAAAATACCCAAAAACACCCCCGTGGTAAATATTTAATAACCTCAGATGGACACTATGGACTTATTATTTTAGATGTAAAATTAGAAAATAAACATAATGCCAAAGAAATTAAACAATTTATCGATTCAATCAAACAATTAGCAAATATATCATTTAATGATCATAATATTCCTATAACTGTTCACTATACTGATATTATTGCAATGAATGCTAGCTACATTGATACCGTTCGCCATGATTTAACACTATTTATTCCCATCATGCTGATCGTCTTTATTATCTTACTCTACTTTTTTACTCGAAACCTTAAACTCAGTGTTAGTACTTTATTGGTTGGTTTTTTAGCGATTATTTGCGCCATAGGTCTTGCTGGATGGCTACAGCTTGAGCTCGCTGCAATTACTGCTTTTACACCTGTTATTATCATGAGCTTAAGTATTGCTATATCTGTTCATATTTTAAATAATACTTTTCAATTAAAGCTAACTAAAAAATCAACTTATCAATCAGTTACAACAAGCTTAACCTATAACTTTACTGCTCTTGCACTAAGTGTCCTTACCACTGCTTTTGGATTTTTCTTACTAGCTTTTAGCCCATCACCACCAATTCAAGCATTAGGTTATATTGTTGCAGTTGGTATTATTTTTGCGTTTCTATTTAACTATATTATTCTATCAAGAATTCTAATTAGAATGAATATCAAACCGAAAACCTTTTTATTTAATAAAGCTCATTTTCTTAATCAGCTAATTAAGATCATACTTAAAAACAATAAAAAAATAATTACGCTATTTATCTTACTTTTTATAGGAAGCATTGTTTTTGTCAGTCAACTAAAAGTCAATGACAATGTATTTGAATATTTTCCTAAAAATCATTCATTTAGAAATGATACTCAATTATTAGAACAACACTTTTCAGGCATTAATAAGCTAGACTTTTTTATCGATGGTAAAAAAGACTACGCTATCTTTAATAAATCTTTACTGAAGCAATTGATTGCATTTCGAAAGTGGCTTAAACAACAACCTGAAGTATTACACGTAAGTTCAATATTAGATATTAAAGAAGCACTTAACTTATCATTAGCTCAATTAAAATTTAGAGCTCAATCTTATAATCCAAAAGAGATTAAGCTTGATAAAGAAATCTATGGTTTATATCAAGGTATGCTATTAAGTGTTTATTTAAAACCAATTTCATCTGCTGAAATACTTGCATTTAGTCAACGTAGTAATACTTATCTTAAAGCACATTTTAGTTATGCTCATTCACCTGCTATTGGCACCTCTATTTTATTTGCCTCATTAGGTAAAATAAATGCAATTAGCATGTTTTGGTCATTAAGTATTGCATTAGTATTAGTTGCTGTTTTATTAGCAATCATTAAGCGCTCTCTATTGATTTTATTCATTGGCTTATTTGTCAATTTTTTCCCAATACTTTTTGTTTTTTCAATTTGGCAAATTGCAGGTGGATTTATTAGCTTAGGCAGTGCGGTAGTAATGGGCATGATTTTAGGCATTGTAGTCGATGATACAATTCATTTTTTATTAAAATATCAACATAGAAACCAACAGCCAAAAATCGCAATTACAGCTTTAATTAATGATGTTGCTCCTGCAGTTATCATAACCAGTATTACATTAATTATTGGCCTACTCATTGGTTTATTATCTGATTTTCGCCCTATTTCTGATATGAGTATTTTATCAGCAGCAATTATATTTATAGCCTTAACAACCGATATCATATTACTACCTGCATTACTATTTATATTTTGGAGATGGCTATCACATGATTGAAAATAATAACCAACATTTGAAATGTTTTTCTCTACCAGAGATTACGATTGCACCACCTTCTATAGCCATTACTAACTGGTGGCAAAAATTTGCTAACACTCGTTTAATACTAAATGACCAACATGCTAACTATTTAGCTAAACTTTTACCTTTTTTACTCTGTGGTGAGCAATCTGCATTGTGTATTTTTGATAATGAAGTTAATAGACTAAAATCAAAGCCTATAACTAAAGCAATTACTGATTTACAAAAAGTTGTCAATGATGAATATTACCATGAGCAATTACTACAACACCTTAGTGGTAAGCTACCAAAACCACCTGAGGTAAATCGCATCAAAAAAAAGGCCAAACTATTTTATACTAAGCTTGGAAACAAGCATACTTTAGCAAATCACTTTTCTTTAATTTCTCAACTTGATAGATGCACTTGTAAAATTTTAAATGCAATGGAGCAAAGCCACTTAAATAAAAACCCAGCAATTACACACCTATTTAAAATTATTAAGCAAGATGAGGCTCGTCATGTATTTATTAGTAAACAGCATGCATCTAATCTAGGTAGCTATAATACTGATGAAACAATTACACAAGAGCTTATTAAGCTACTATCGATTCAAAGTGATACTTTTGAAGGGCTTGGAATTGATTTTGACTTACTGACTCAACGCTTAATAACAACCAAACTATGAGATTATACCTATAATGACTACTTATTTTGCACCACATTCTGTTAAATTACTTGCAACAGGTTCTGCATTACCAAAATATAGATTTAATAATGATACACTTTTAAGTGCACTATTAACTCATACTGATTTACAAACCGTTAAAAAAGCTAAACGTTTAATCAAAAAAATGGGTGTCACGGAGCGTTATTTATCTAGGCCTTTAGAGAAAGCGATTGAACCTGCATTACATAGCACTCCTGAGTTATGCCATAAAGCAGTCGCTAATACACTAGAAAGAGTCAAATCACCAATAGAGATTGGTTATCTAATCGGTCATACTGCAAGTCCTCATACATTAATTCCACCTAATATCGCTTGGGTTACTGAAAAATTACAATATAAAGGCCCTTTTATGGAGTTAAGGCAAGCATGCACAGGCTTTGCAAACGCGTTACAAATTGCTTCACCGATGCTTTATGCAAATCCAAAACTATCATCTATTATGATTGTTGGCAGTGAAGTTGGTTCTGTCTACTTTGACTGTGCTAAAGATCCTTATGATATAAGCCAGTTAATTAACTATGTCCAAATGGGTGATGGTGCAGCAACTGCTTTAATCGCTGCAAATGATGACTCTCAAGCACAGATTATTAGTGATATATTTTTAGGACATATTGGCCTTGATAAAGATAGTGGCTTTTATCTTGAAGGTGGTAGTCGTAAACCAAATTGTTCTGATAATCATACAACACAGCCGTTCCATCATAAAACTAACCAAGTATTTAATCATGGGGCAGAACTGTTTCTAAAAGGCTTAGATGCCATTTATCAACGAGGCTATCAACTAGAGCATTTTAATTATATTATACCACATCAGGCAAATGGCTATATGGCAAAATACATTAGCCATGCATTAGATATCCCTGAAGAAAAAATTATTCTCCATGCAAATAAAGTAGGTAATATGGGATCAGCTGCAATTTGGTATAGTTTAGATCAACTACTCAAATCAAATCGATTATCTCAAGGTGATAAGGTATTAGTACTAGGCGCTGAAGCAACTAAATATCTCTATGGGGGCTTTGTGTACCAACACTAATATTTTGATGGCTTAAAAATGGTAGCTCATCTAACAGCATACTACTTGGCATAACAGATACTTCTTGACTCACTTCATCTGGATAAGCTTTTCGTAACATTATTTGCTCTGAATTAACTTTTGCTTCACTAACTTGCTGATGCATTGTTGAATTTAATAATGTAAAAGCTTCATGATATTGCGGTAGTTTTCCAAATAGATTTTGACACAAAATCTGTAATTTATATTTATCTGTACGATTCGCATTTTCAGTTTTAACATCATTACCATTAAATACATGCCATAAATAATATCGACATGCCGATAAATGACTGACTGTCTGCTCTCTAAATGATTCTCCCATATTAAATAACAAACCATCGGTTAAAGTTTGTTGAAATTGTTCACTTTTCACCAAATCTGCTCGTTTTTGAGCTTTTAAACTACCAATTGACACTTGTTGTTCAGATGCTTCAAAGTGTTGATAAATACCCTGTGCTGACTGATATTTTAATGTTAATTCTTCTATTAAATTAATTAATGGCGCTATTGCTTTTTCACCACCATAATGTTTTGGATTAGCTTTTAAATCCTTTTTAACTTCATCCATTTTAGATAAAATTGTTTTAATTAATGCTTTATGCTGCATAAATATTGAACCATCTTTGTCAGGTTGTATATCAATACACTCCATTAATAAACCTATCTGACTAGATAAGTTTTCATTTATATTGTGTTGTTGTTCAATTTTTAATAATCCCATTAAACTTTTTAATGCATATTCATTTAATGGAGATAAATTTAATTTTTTATTCTTATACACTAAATCTAATGCATGAAAATGGCTCATTGTAAAATGATATAGTAATTCTGGTGATTGCTTTTGAAGGTCTTTTTCTCGTTGACTATGAAAGTGATGTTCAGCAAATAGTGAAATTGATAATCTTGCAATACCAGAGAGTGCTTCAAAGCCACCATTTAAAAAATGTCCTGATTGAATCGCATCAACTGCCAAAGGTAGTAATTCTGTATACTCTGGATGATGAGCAATAATTGTAACAGTAAAACGTATTAAACTCTCAACAACAGGATCTGCAATATTAGATAGCCAAAAGCCTGTATCAGAACCAACAACTGGTGGAATTCCAGTAATTTCACATAAATATAAATAAGCTTTCTCAATTTTTGGTAAATTTTTGGAATTAAATTGCCATTTTCGTAGTTGAAATAACTTTGGTTCTGCCAACTGATCCTTCTGCCTTTCCTTCATTAACTGTTCAAATTGGATACGTATTTGAGGATCTTTTTTTAATGTTTCAATTTTAGACTGTAATAAAGAAGTTAAATAAAAGCTTGCATCATAAGGTAAAATAACTGTTTCTAAAAGTTCAGCATATACACTGTAATACTGAAAAATATAAGTAAAGTGATTGATTAATGCTTGATCAGAGGGATTATCTCCTAACGATTGAGTACTTTGATCAATTTGTTTTTTTAAATTTAATAAACTCTGCGTATAAACACTGACATCACTTTTTTGTTTGTCTATCATTCCTTGAAGATTAACAATTAAGCTATCCATTTGTTCAAAAACATGACTTAATTTTGCTGGATTTGTCAAATCTTGACTAAAAATTGCATTAACTTGAGCTTCTATTAGCTTATTTAAAGGTAGTTCATTGGGTAAATTTGCTTTATAAATATCTAAATTATTTGATAGCTCAGTTAACACTTTCAACGCTTCAGTTAGATTTTGTTTCGTTTTTGATTTAAATGTTGCTTGAATTACTTGAGGGTTTTCTAAATCTCTAACAATTCTCTTTTTTTCAGTATTAATTTTATCTTGTAAATAATTAATCCAAAATAACTTATCTTCTTTTGATTTAGCATCAACTATTTTTGATTTAAATGTCTCTAGTTTAAATCGATTATTCAGGCTTGCTAAATAACTTAATGCATTTTTTTTACTTTCATTCGTTGTATTTGTTTCTAATCGTTGCTGAGATTTATCACTAATATTAAGAAGCTTAACTTGTACACCCTCCAATAAAGTTTCAATATCAGTTAATTTTTCTGTTGATTGATTCAATTTCTTTAATGCTTTTAATGACGATTGATATTTATAATAATCATAGCCTTCACTCGTTAGTTTCCTTGCCGTAATTGCTCCAGCTAAAGCAGCAATACCGTATGGATTTGATAAAACAACAGCATAAATTACACTGCCAATTGCAAAGTCAGCACCCAATGCTAAAAATTCAGCACGATTTCTTTTAAACCAGCAATTTCTTTGCAACCCTTTAACTCCACTATCAAGTGTTAAGCTTTTTTCATAAGCACGATCTAATATTTCTTCAAAAGTAGCCATAATCAAAACCCCTCGAATTATTTATTTGATTATTGCCTACGAGCATACTCCGATTAAATTTAAATACTTATGATTTTACAGCAGTGTTTTGTTACAGAATTGTATGTTTTACAAACAGACAAAAAGAGATAATTAAGTTAGATACTCTTAACCTCAATATGGTGCATACTTTGCGCTAAACATAATAAAATCTCCCCCTCTTTAATCATTGCAAGCGGAGATGATTTATAAGTTGCTTTGCCTTTAATTAGCTTACAGCGACAAGCACCACAAATGCCATTTCTACATTGAGAGTTTACTTTAATTTCACTTTGTTCTAATACTTCAAGTAGTGTTTTTGTTTGATCTGAATAGCTAATTAATTGATTGTTATATTTCAAACTTGGCATGATTATAACTCATCAAAGCCATCAAACGCACCTTGATTAATTGTGCTGTCGATTTGACCAACTAAATAAGCACTGATTTCAGTTTCTTGAGGCGCAACTTGCACATTATCTGAATTTAAATAGCTACTAATCCAAGGAATTGGATTACTTTTAGGTGCGTCAATATGATCGGCATTTAAACCAACCGCATGCATACGCTCTTTAGCTAAATAATCAATATATTGACATAAAATCTGTTCATTTAAACCTAAAATCGATCCTTTAGAAAATAAATACTTAGCCCATGCTTTTTCTTGGTTTATTGCTTTTTGGAAAATAGTTTGCGCATCTTGTTCTAATTCTTTTGCAATAGTTGTTAATTCGCTATCTCCATCCTCACCATTTAAAATGATACTAATCATATGCTGAGTACTGGTTAAATGCAGTGACTCATCTCTTGCAATAAGCTTCATGATTTTGCCACAACCTTCAACTTTTTTCTGCTCAGAAAATGCAAAAGTACAGGCAAAACTAACATAAAAACGAATTGCTTCTAATGCATTTACCGCATGTAATGCTAAATAAAGTGCTTTTTTAACTGATTTTAGTGATACATCAACATGCTTTTCATTAATGTGATAACTACCTTCGCCAACTGTTTGTAATAACTGAGTTTTTAAAATTAAATCATCATAATAATACGTAATATCACCAACTCGATCTTTAATCGCTTGATTTTCAATAATCTCATTAAAAACATAACTTGGTTCATCTAATAATGAACGAACAATATGCGTATAAGAACGACTATGAATCGTCTCTGAAAAACTCCAAGTTTCAATCCAGGTTTCTAATTCAGGTAAAGAAACTAAAGGTAAAAATGCAATATTAGGGCTTCTGCCTTGAACTGAGTCAAGTAAAGTCTGATACTGCAAGTTCGATAAAAAAATATGTTTTTCACTCTCTCTAAACTGTTGGAAATCAATTCGATCTCTAGTTAAATCAATTTCTTCCGGACGCCAAAAAAATGATAATTGCTTTTCAATTAAACGTTCAAAAATGCTATGCTTTTGTTGATCAAATCGTGCAACATTAACAGGTGAACCAAAAAACATTGGCTCCTTTAATGGATTCTTACTTTCTGTCTGAAATGTTGTATAGGTATAATTATTATTAATTATTTTATCCGTCATGATTATTCCTTATATTTTACAAGCACCCGATTCACAATCATCAACTACTTCTACTGTTTTTTGATCTGCATAATCTCGAGTATTGTGATAATAAAGTGTTTTTAACCCATATTGATAAGCAGTTAATAAATCAGCTAATAATTGTTGCATTGGTACTTTTTGGTCACTAAAGCAAAGTGGATCATAATTTGTATTCACTGAGATTGATTGATCAATAAACTTCTGAATAATAGCACATAGCTGTAAATATCCTTGGTTTTGTTGAATCTGCCATAATAATTGATAGTTACCTTTATACTTCTTAATCTCAGGTACAACTTGTTTTAAAACGCCATCTTTACTTTGTTTAATAGAAACCAAACCTCGAGGTGGTTCAATACCATTCGTAGCATTTGATATTTGCGAAGAAGTTTCAGATGGCATAATAGCCGTTAATGTCGAGTTTCTTAAGCCATGCGCTTTAATCGCTTCTCGCAACGTTTGCCAATCTAGTTTTAAAGGTGTATCACAAAATTTATCAACTGACTTTTTATAATGATCAATTGGTAATAAACCTTGTGCATATTTTGTTTGATCAAACCATTGACACGGTGCCTTTTCTTTTGCTATTTCATTTGATGCTTTTAATAGGTAATACTGAATCGCTTCAAATGTTTGATGTGTTAATTCATTGGCACTACCATCACTATAACGTACATTATTTTTTGCTAAATAATAAGCAAAGTTAATAACACCTACACCTAAGCTACGCCTGGATTTAGCACCAGTTTCAGCACCGATTAATGGATAGTTTTGGTAATCTAATAAATTATCCAACGCGCGTACAATCAGATTTGCTAATGGTTCTAATTCATCAAGTTTTTCTATTGTCCCTAAATTAAATGCAGATAAGGTACATAATGCAATCTCACCTTGATCATCAAAGACATGTGATAATGGCTTTGTTGGCAACGTAATTTCCATACACAAATTAGATTGCTTAATTGGTGCAACTTGAGGATTAAACGCAGAGTGTGTATTACTATGGTCAACATGGTGAATATAAATTCTACCTGTTTGCGCACGCTCTTGCATAATTAGTGAAAATAACTCAGTCGCTTTGATTGTTTTTTTACGAATATTAGAATTTTTTTCAGCCTCAGTATAAAGCTTTTCAAATAATGCCTGGTCTGAAAAAAATGCATCATATAAACCTTCAACATCCGATGGACTAAATAATGTGATATTTTCTTGATTAATTAAACGTTGATAAAATAACTTATTAATTTGAATACCGTAATCTAAATGTCGAATACGGTTATCTTCAACTCCTCGGTTATTTTTAAGCACAATTAATGACTCAACTTCTAAGTGCCAAATAGGGTAAAAAAGTGTTGCGGCCCCACCTCTAACACCACCTTGAGAGCAAGATTTTACTGCCGTTTGAAAATATTTATAAAATGGAATACAGCCCGTGTGTAAAGCTTCACCATTACGAATTTCACTACCTAATGCACGAATTTTCCCTGCATTAACCCCAATGCCTGCACGCTGTGAGACATATTTTACTATTGATGATGCAGTTGCATTAATTGAATCTAAACTATCGTCAGTATCTATTAATACGCAAGAGCTAAACTGCCTTGTTGGTGTTCTAACACCTGCCATAATGGGTGTTGGTAATGAAATTTTAAATTGGCTGATTGCATCATAAAATGACAATACATACCCCATTCTTTTCGCTTTATCTTCTTTAGAAAATAATGAAGCACTCACCAACATATACAGCATTTGAGGTGATTCATAAATCTCACCTGATACACGATTTTGAACTAGATATTTTCCTTGCATTTGATTAACTGCTGCATAGGTAAAATTCATATCTCGCCAATGATCAATATGCGCTTGCATTTGATCAAATTCATCATTTTGATAATCTTCTAATAAATGCTTATCATACTTGCCTAATTTAACTAAATTTTCTACATGGTCATAAATATGTGGTGGTTCAAACTGACCATAAGCTAACTTACGTAAATGAAAAATTAATAACCTTGCTGCCATATACTGATAATCTGGTGTATCTTCAGAAATCAAATCAGCAGCCGTTTTGATGATGATGGCATGGATATCTGCTGTTTTCATACCTTCATAAATTTGAATATGCGATTGAAGTTCTACTTGAGAGACTGATACATCTTCTAAGCCCTCGCTTGCCCAAGTTAATACTCGGTGAATTTTATCTAAATCTACTGGCTCAAGTTTACCATTTCGTTTAGTGACATTAACATTCATTACTTTCATCCCTTTCTTATTATCGTAAGAAAAAGTAAAACAAACGCAATGTGGAAAATAAAAAGACAATAGATATCCGCAACAAATTAAGGTATTTCATTAATTTTACTATATTTGTGCATTTAGCTATGTATATGCTTTGTCCCACGAAAGCTGTTTTACATACTTTAAAACCTAGATATGGCAGATATTCGGGCTTATGGACAAGGTGTCTGCTTAAATCAAACACCACCTACTTAACACCGCTTCCCAGAAAATATATTTACCAGTGCTTTCGTTTATAAAAATTATCATAAACTTTGTGTTGTTCGTTTCCATTTACCGCTGCGGGCCAGCTCTGGACTTTCACCAGATTCCCTCTTACGCAATGATAAATTTCTCTATCATTGACCAGCTGGTTTTATTGACTAGTTTAGCGCAAATTTTCTTGATGTATAGTCATTGTAAAAATTTTTTTACTATCTTTACAAACTGCTTAAGCCATAGGATCATAAGAAATAATATATAACATAACAAAAAAAATCATCTAACTTAAAGGATTTACTTTAAAATAGCCTACACAAGTTTAAAAAATAAAAAATTTATCTATACTTAGATTTGTGCAAAATAATTATTTTGCCTAAATTCAAAATAAGGGTTATACCTTGTATTTCTGAACTTAGACGCTATGATTGCATGGTTATGGATAAAAAGAGAATTTGTTTGTGATTACAACTGACTCTGAATTAAAAGCACTTTGCCAAATATTAAATAATGAACCATTAATTGGTATTGATACCGAATTTGACTGGCGAACAACCTATTTTCCAAAACTTTGTCTTGTGCAAATTGCTACTTTGGATGACGCCTATATTATTGACCCATTATCAATAGATAGTTTGCTCCCCCTAAAACCTATTTTAGAAAATGATAACATCATTAAAATCTTCCACTCACCTACTTATGATTTAAAACTTTTACATCAACATACAGGCGCAACCATTAATCATGTTTTTGATACACAGTTAGCTGCTGAATTTTTAGGTTTTGATCATCAACCTTCTTTAAATGATTTATTATCTTGGTTGATTCAAGTAACTTTAGATAAGAGTGTTAAGCTATCTAATTGGAATCAAAGACCTTTAACTGAAAAACAACTAAATTATGCATTAGAAGATGTTAAGTATCTAATTTCTGCATTTACTAAACTAACTGATAAATTAAGTGCATCAAAGCGACTTAAATGGTTTCATCATGAAATCAGTAATCGCTTTGATCAAGCTTTTTATCAACCAATTGATACTGCAGGCGCTTATTTAAAATTAAAACGTCATAAAAGCTATAAAAACGGTCAATTAGAATATTTAAAAGCATTGGCCACATGGCGAGAAGAAATGGCAATTAATTTAAACAAACCAATACGACGAATACTTGATGATCATTCTATTTACCAAATTATTTATAACCCACCGGCTGATTTAGAACAATTAGCTGACCGCTTTTACCAATTACATAAAAAACAACACCAACTCTATGGTGAAGCAATTCTTCAAATTATTGATACCACCAATGATCAATTAGTTAACCTCAAAAACCAAAAACCACCACAAATAGAAAAATCTCAACCATTTGATGATGAGCTTTTCCAACGTATTTATAATTATTTTAAAAATTTCTGCGAGCAGCACTCTATTATTAGCCAAATGATTGCAACACGATCTGAGCTAAAACAATTTGTAATCAAACCATCGAACCCAAAACACAAATTAAATCAAAGCTGGCGTTATGAATTTATTGGCAAGAAGTTAATCAATCAGCTTATAATGTATGGCGATGAATAAATTTTACTGTGGCTGATGGTGGCTTGTTGTATTTTCTTTTTTACCATTACCTCCAGAGAAAAATAGAGTAATACTTTGTGTTAATTGGTTTGTATCACGATAAGTTTTCATACTGGAGACGGCTTTGATATGTTGATCTGTTAAGCCATTAATATCTTTTAAAGCCTCATACATAACTGATTTTAATCTATCTCGATTATTATTCAGATCAATACGATCACTAAAATCTGAATCAATTAATCGAAGTTGTGCTTTAGATATTGAGTTTAATAATGCATCAGGCGTACACTTTACAAGCTTTGCAACAGTTTCTTTTAATGCTAAAGAAAGATCAGGGGCATCATAAATATTTAAACCAATTTTACAACAATAGAAATTTACATTAGCAAGAAAATTACAGGCTTCAGGTTTACTTTCTAATCCAGAAACATACACTTTATTGACAAGATTAATTACAGATTTTAGCTCATTTAAACGTTCATATGGAACTGAGAATAAAGTACCGCTTTTACCATATAATTGATCATTTGGTTTTTTAAAATCATTGCTTGGGAATAAAGTATTCATAGATTTTAAAATATCAATCATAACTTGATTTGTTACATGCAGGCAAAAATAAGATCGATTGGCATTGTCTTTTGCTGGCCTAATTTTCAATCCACTCGGCATATCTTTTGATATTACTTCACTTAAATTTTTCGATTGTGTCGTAACTAATACAATTGGTTCAATTTTACAGTCAGCCATATCTTGAGGTTTTACTCCAACATCACTTTTATAAATTTCAGAAGTTGTTGGATCTATAATTTGACGATCAACTGCGTAAATACCCTGATATTTTTTAATAAAAGCACCATCTGGGAAACTGCTTTTAGTTTCACCTTTTGTAAAATTAATCGGTGTTTGATCCGTTGTTATATTAACTGGCTGGATATTTTCAAAGTCAGCAGTTGGTGTATTTAAATCACCAATAAGTAGTGTTTTTTTAATCTTATCGTTATCATCACCTGATGAAATAATATCTGAAAAAATTTCTTCATTATTTACATGACGATACCATTCACCCCAAGTATTATGCAAATGAAAGGTTTCTTTAGAGTCATGGTTTGTAATCTCAAGACTTTGCAATCCCTTAACATAGCCATTACTAATCAGTTTTTTACCATCAAATGGTTTAACATCAAATTTATTTTTATTATAAATGCTAAAACAATCATGCTCGCCTATTAACTCAAAATCTGAATCTTGAAGCGCTTTTTTTAACTTATCGATTAAAGTTTCACCAACAACTTCCTGCATCAAATAAAAATCTAATTCATTTTTTTTAATTTGACTTAATATCGACTCTACAATACGGTCTTCTCGTTGGTCATTTTGTTTATCATCCTTTATGAATATATCTCCAAGCCCTGAGAAGGGAGTACACCCCATCACATTCCAAGAGCCAACTTTTAAGTCATCTATTTCATAATAAATTGGCAAATGATCAGAATAATACTCACTCATATCTTGTGGATAATTATCACCAATAATTGGATGTGGTATTAATGGATGAGATCGAGGTTTTTGTTGACATTTATGTGAATGACCTTCTTCAAACATATTAATTGGTATCCTAGTTTAAGTTAAATTGCCTAAATTAGAATATCAATAATTAATTACTTCAAATACGTATCAACTACGGTAACTTAAAAAAGTTAAGTAAAAATATAAGTAAACTATGCTTTCTGAGCATAATCTAAAGATACTAACTGAGTATATGAGTTACTTGCAGTTACAATCTTTATATGATGACTTTTTTGAAAGTAAATTAATGCCACCCCTGCAACAACCAATGCTACTATAATTAAGTAAATAACTAAATATGCTATCTTATTCATTTTGCTACCCTATAAATCGTTATTTTTGTCTTCGAATCTTAACTAAAAGCCTTACATGGCCTTTAGTTAGATTCTATGATTGCAACACCCCTAATAATTACTTTTATTATGAAATTGTTTAATTTATTATTAAGTTTTAAGCATAATATCACACAAATAATAATCAGCAATAGCAGAATTCAAGATTTTATGTTTTCTTTATACTTTCTATTTTTCTTTTTTTATAGAAAGCCTTAGAATTATATAGCCAAATACAGCAGATAATAATGAACCAAGTAGAATACCAACACGTTCATCAAAAAGCATATTATTACCAGATTGCTCAAATGCCAATGAGCCAATAAATAAACTCATCGTAAAACCAATACCTGTTAATATGGATAAACCATATAAATTGGACCAGTTCATATTAGATGGCATATTAGCTAGTTTAAGTTTAATGGTAAGAAAACAAAATAAAAATACACCAATTTGCTTACCAACAAACAGGCCTAATGCAATACCAAGCGGTACATGATGAAATATTCCATGAAACCCAACACCTGAAAAATTAACACCTGAGTTTGCAAAGGCAAAAATTGGTAGAATAAAATAAGCAACTGGCATATTTAATTTATGTTCTAAATTGATTAATGGGGTCACTGTTTTAGATTGTTTTGATTGATAAGGAATAAAAAATGCTAATATAAACCCTGTTAAAGTAGCATGCACACCTGATTTAATCATTGCAAACCACATAATCATACCGATAATCCAATAAACAGTTAAGCTTAAAACATTCAGCCTGTTTAAAACAAATAGTAAAATAATACATAGAGCAACAAATAACAATGCATGTATTGAAATACTAGGGGTATAAAAAACTGCAATAATAATAACTGCAGCTAAATCGTCAAAAATCGCAATTGACGTTAATAATATTCTAACTTCTTTACTTAATTTATTACCAAAAATCGCCAACAAACCAACGGCAAATGCAATATCCGTTGCTGCTGGTATTGCCCAGCCTTCTATCGCACTTTTATCATGGTAATTAAATAACAAATAAATAAATACTGGAAAAACAATGCCACCTAAAGCACCCATTAACGGTAAAACAATTTGTTTTTTCTCTTGAAATACACCTGCTAAAAACTCTTTTTTTAACTCAACACCAACTAATAGAAAAAAGATTGCCATGAAGCCATCATTAATCCAAAGTAAAATTGGTTTTTTAATACCATAGTTATTAACAGTTAAAACGATAGTCGATGATATCAGTTTATTATAAATTACACTTAATGGTGAATTCGCAATTACCATAGCCAAAATAGCCATTAATAATAGAATAACACTGGGTAAGACTGATTTATCAAGTAGTCTACTAAGCATTGATTTTTTCATAAAAAATAATTAGCTTTTAATCTATTTTAGACTAAGCCTATCAGTTTCAGCTTCTTGTATCTACAACAACATTCGCACTAGCCCCAACACGTAATGCAAGATGCTTTGGAATGGGCTCATCAAGTACAACTTTAACTGGGAAGCGCTGGGTTACTTTAACCCAGTTTCCTGTTGCATTTTCAGGCGGTAAAAGTGAAAATACCGTGCCTGAGCCATAACTAATACTTTGAACTATACCATGTAATTTAACACCTGGATACATATCAATTTCAACCGTTACCTTCTGTCCTGGCTTGATACGCTCCATATCCGTCTCTTTATAATTGGCATCAACCCACCAAGTTGTATCTGCAACTAAAACAAATAAATTTTGTCCTTCATTAATCATACTTCCATGACGAATGTTATCGAAATCAGTTACATAACCATCCGCTGGGGCCATAATTTTAGTATAAGATAAATTTAATTCAGCTGTATCAACTTGAGCTTGAGCTGATAAAACTTGTGTTTTAGCAACATCTAAAGCAGATCTAGCTTGGGCTAACTGTGCTTGAGATGCTCTAACTTCAGCATTCGCTTCTTTTAAACTTCCAACAACCTCATCACCTTCTTCTTTAGATGCATCACCTGATTTAACCAGTGCAACAATTCTATCTGCCTTCATTTTAGCAACCCAAGCTTGCGCTTGTGCTTTTTCAACATTTGCTTTATCGACATGAATGAGTTTTTCATCTGATATTACTTGTGCTTGAGCTACTTTTAATTGCGCTTGAGCATTTTCTAAGTCATACTGAAATGCTTGTGGATCTATCTTAAATAGCAGCGTACCCTTTTTAACATACTGATTATTTTCAACATAGACTTGATCAACTTTCCCGGAAACTTCTGCGGCAATATGAATGGCATGCGCATTTACATAGGCATCATCGGTAGAAGGATAAATACTACGATAATAAAAATATCCCCAACAACCAATCACAACAATAATAATAATGCCTAATAAGATAAAAAATTTCATCATGCTGTGATTTGATTTTTTAGCTTGATCTTTATCAGCTAGATTTTGAGTATTCTCATCAGACATAAACAAACCCTTGTATAAATGTATTCCCTATTGTATGAGTACCAATTATATCTTTCCAGTATTTTAAAATAATTAATACAATTTGTAGCCAAAACTTTTTAAGCTAGAATCACTTTCAGACCAGCCTTCTTTCACTTTAACCCACAGTTGTAGATAAACTCGACTATCAAGCAATTTTTCTATATCTATACGAGCCTGTGAACCAATTTTTTTTAATTTTTGTCCCTGTTTACCAATAATCATTACTTTCTGGCTTTTACGCTCAACAATAATTGAAGCACTAATATCAATTAATTGACGACTTTCATCTTCTTTGAAATGTTCAATTTCTACTGTTAATTGATACGGTACTTCTTGGCCTAAGCTACGCATTAGTTTTTCTCTTATAATTTCAGAGATTAAAAACCTAAGCGGTCGATCTGTGACCTGGTCTTTTTCAAAATGAAACTCACCTTCAGGAATATATTTTTCAATTTGTTGTTCTAATAAATTAACTGACTTACCACTTTTAGCTGATAATGGTATGACATTATCAAAAGGGTATTTTTTTGTTACTTGATCAACAAAAGGGAGCAGCTCCTCCTTATTTTTTACCATATCAACTTTATTAATCACTAATACAACAGGTATCTGAATCTTTTCTAAATGATCTAAAATCCATGTTTCTAGTTCAGTCCATTTCAAAGCTTCAACAACAAATACCACCACATCTACATCTCGAATACTTTGAAATGCAGCTTTATTCATAAAACGATTTAATGCTTTTTGCTGTTTTTGATGTAATCCAGGTGTGTCAACATAAATAACTTGTCTATTTTCATCAGTTTTAACACCTAAGATTTGGTGGCGTGTTGTTTGAGGTTTACGACAGGTTATACTAATTTTTTGTTGTAAAATGCGATTTAAAATCGTTGATTTACCAACATTAGGTCGCCCAATAATTGCAACATAGCCACAATAAGTAGTCTCTAATTCTTTATTCATTCATTATACTTAAAAGTAAATTTGATTTTATAAGCTTAAAATATGCCTTATGATACCATTATAAGGTCGCACGATCTAGTTTTGAGACTACCGTTTCACTATAGAAAGCTTTAAAACGTTCACAAGCAATTTCAAGTTTATCCATTGCTGTTGCTAATGACATCCTAAAATAGCCATCCATACCAAAGACACTGCCAGGCATAACACCAATACGAGCTTTATTTAATAGTTGTTCACAAAAATCTTCATCACTTTTAAAAATACCCTTATCAATCAAGGGTATAATTGATGGAAAAAGATAAAATGCACCTTCGGCTTTAGGAACAATTAAACCATCAAATTGGCTGAATGTATCATACATCATCTGATAACGTTGGTGATAAGACTCTACCTGACTTTGAAGTGCTTCACGAGGTAATTTCAAAGCTTCAATTGCTGCTTTTTGCGAAATAGAGGCAGGGTTTGACAGTGATTGTGATTGAAACTTTTTCATTGCTTGAATAATCATTTCTGGTCCTGCTGCAAAACCAATTCGCCAACCACACATGGCATAACTTTTAGAAACACTATTAATTAAAATAATTCTATGAGCTAAATCTGGTGCTACTTCCAAAATATTTTTTACTCGCGCTTCATTACCCCAATATAATTGATCGTAAATATCGTCACTGACAATTAATACCTCTGGATAATCACGTAAAACTTCTGCAAGTGCTCTTAACTCAGACTCTGAGTAAACCACACCAGTTGGATTCACCGGATTATTTAAGATAAATAATCGGCTTTTTGATGTCATTGCATTACGCAATTGTTTTGGCGTGATTTTTAGATCATTTTCAATGGTTGCTTTGATTGCTACAGGTCTTGCGCCAACAACCCTTGCCATATCAGGATAACTTACCCAATATGGAGCAGGATAAATTACTTCATCTTCTACTTCAGTAACACACTGTAGTAGGTTAAACAAACAATGTTTTGCACCAGTTGAAGTAATTACTTCATTAGATTGAAAAGATAATCCATAAAATCGCTGATACCACTCGATAATCGCTTCTTTCATCTCTGGAATACCATCGACTTGCGTATAACGAGTAAAATCATTCTCAATCGCCTCAATACCTGCATTTTTTGCAACTTCTGGTGATGGGTAATTAGGCTCTCCAGCAGTTAATGGAATGACATCAACACCTTCATTTAACAAGGCTAAAATACGTGCGGTAAATGCTAACGTTGCTGATGGTTTTATTGCTTGCACTCTTTTCGATAGCTTAATCATTCCATTTTCCTCTGTAGTGTTGAATTAGTTGCTGTATGTCATAACCATTTTCTTTATCATCTTGAATTTTTTTAACCACTGCCTGAGCTTTTTCAGTTTGACCCATTGCTTCTAATACGCCCGCATAATGAGATGCTACCGTACCAAAAGGCAAAATGTCATAAGCTTCTTCAAGATAGACTAAAGCTTCTTTATGATTTCCTTGTTTATACATCAACCATCCAAGACTGTCCAGAACTTGAGGTATTTTCGGTGCAAGTTTGTGTGCTTTTTTTAGTAGTTCATATGACTCATCAAAATTTGTATTCTCTGTTAAAATATATCCTAATGCACTCAGTGCCTCAGGATGATCTGGCTTTAAATCTAGTGCTGTTTGCATATCTAGTTGTGCTTTTTTATGATTGCCTTGATTGATATGACTTAATCCCCTTAAATAATAAAAATTAACATCATTTGGAAATTCAATAGTCCCTTTTTCAAATGTTGCAGCTGCTAGCTGATGTTTAGATAATACTAATTCTAATGTGCCTTTAATGTATAAAAAACGTTTACGATAGTGTTGGTTGTCAACATAAGGTAAGACCTTGGTAACTATAATTAATGCATATTGTGGGTTTTTCTTATGTACATATAACATCACTAAAGCTAACTGTGCATTATAATAAAGCGCGCCTTCTTTGACAGTTTTATAATAAATAATTGCCTCATCTACTTTAGCATCCATTAAGTATAACTTTGCGATAAAAATCGCTGCATTATTTTTATATTCAGAATGCATTAAAAGTTGCTTAAAATAGCCCATTGCCTTTTCATTTAATCTAAGATCAAATGCTAATAATCCTTTTAGAAAAATCACCTCATGTTGTAACTGTTCATCTGCTTTAATCTGATAAAGTACTTTTTCAGCTTCTAAGTACTTTCTTTCAAATAAATATAATTTAGATAAATAAATTTGAGCTAAAGTATTTTCTGGCTTTATTTCATTCCATTGAATAATTAATGGCTTAGCTTTACTTTTCAATCCTAAAGCAAATGCAAGCTCCATCGCATTTGCCTTTATAACATCATCTTCAGTTTCTTCAGCAAGCTTTAGATAGAGTGTCACTGCCTCAGGCCAGTATTGGCGATTCAGCGCAATTTCAGCAAGCATTAGTTGGAAAAAATGAATGGCTTGATAGCTTTTTTGATTTGTTGATACTGTTTGTGAATAACCGACTTTAATAAATGATGTAAGAATTATAATAGACACAAAAAGGCATAAAATACTTAGGCAATGATTATAAACACTATGAATCTTGCCCTTGATTATCTGAATTGTTTGCCTTCTCATTTTTCGCTGCCTCAAGCGTACGATCAATCGCATCTAAGCAAGCAGTGATTATTTTATCTAACGTTGTTTTATCCGATACTGTTTGATTGCCTATATATTCATTTAAATAAGCCTCTAACTCTCTGATTTTCTTTTTCAATATCGGAACGCCACAATAACAACAACCACCATGCAGTTTATGAACTACTTGCACTAGCGATTGATAGTCACCGTTTTTAGCATACAGTTTAATTTTTTCTTTTGCTTCATTTAGATCTATTAAAAGCATTTCAAACATTTCATAAGCTACTTTCTTTGATCCACCCGCTAACTGTACGCCTAATGCCATATCAATATACTTGTCTGACGATATTTTTATATCCTCATTTGTAATTTTATCAACTTTTTTAATATTTTTCCCAAGCCAGGTTTCAACTAGATAGTTAACTTTTTGTTCTGTAATTGGTTTTGATTGATAATCAGTAAAACCTTGATCTAATAGTTTTTTACGTTGGCCACCTAAAATATCTGCAGTTAAAGCTATGATTGGTGTAGTTTTATTAAGCTTAGTCCTTTGAATTCTTTGAGAAGCTTCGATACCATCAATCTCTGGCATTTGAATATCCATTAAAATCATATCAAATGATGTTTCTTTTGCATGTTCTATCGCCTCTTTCCCTCCAGAAGCTGGTATAACAGTCAAACCAATATTTTCAAGTAAAATTGTAATTAACCTAAGGTTAATCTTATTATCATCAACAGCTAATATAGTCTTATTTTGGTATGATTGTTCACCTGTTGGTGCGCTTAGTAAGGGCTGAGTATGTGATGAGATTGGCTCATAACGCTTAGTAATGACATCATAAAGCTGGCTTCGTTTATATGGTTTGACCAAATAGTATCGAATTTTAGCTGATTCAGCATAATGCTTAGCAATATTATCATCCATATTTAATAATAAAATAATGGGTGATTTGGTAAAGTTCTCAATATCATCTAATAATGATTTCCTCAATACAGGCGCATCTGGAAGATTGGTATAATCTAATATTATGACATCAATTTCATTTTGTTTATCAGCAACCAAGTCAATTAAAGCTTCATCTTTTAATATAAACTGAGTATTCGCTTGCCAATATTGTAGTATATGATTTAATGCAGATTTTGAAGTTTCATCATCATAACGAACAACAATTTGTTTACCTTTTAGGTCATCTTTTTCTCTAATTAATTCAGCTTGAGATATTTTCTTAAGCTTAATTGTAAACCAAAAAGTTGAGCCTTCACCTAAGCCACTTTTAAAGCCAATTTCACCATCCATCTTTTCAATTAAACTTTTACAAATAACTAAGCCTAGCCCCGTACCACCATAACGCCTTGATGTTGAGCTATCAGCTTGGGTAAATGCTCTAAATAATCTATCTTGCTGGCGATCTGATATACCAACACCTGAGTCTTTTATTTCAAAGTAAAGATAATAATGCGCATAATCTTCAGTTTTATATTTAGCTGTAACAATCACATCACCTTTTTCCGTAAACTTAATGGCATTACTAACTAAGTTCATTAGAATCTGCTTAAATCGTAAATTATCACCCATAACATACTCTGGCACATCTGGATGAATATCAATTAATAGATTTAGAGATTTTTCTAATGTGACTGGGCGCATTAAAATAATAATTTCTTCAATACTTTCATAAATATTAAATGTTGACACTTCAAGCTCTAATTTGCCTGATTCAATTTTAGAGAAGTCCAAAATATCATTAATAATTCGTAATAAATGGCGGGATGATTTTTGAATCGTATCAACGTAATCATATTGTTGTTGTGTTAAATCTGTTTTTAGTAAAAATTCAGTAAAACCAATAATCCCATTCATTGGCGTACGAATTTCATGGGACATATTAGCTAAGAAGTTACTTTTAATTTTACTGGCTTCTAATGCTTGTTTTCTAGCAATATCTAATTCAGCATTTTTAATTTCAATGGTCTCTAGCGTTTCTCTTAAATCAACCGTTGCCTGCTCAATATTCTTCTGCATCTCTTCATGTGATGTCTCTAGTGCTCGGGCCATTTGGTTAATACCACCTTCAAGAATCTGTAACTCACCACTGGCGCCAGTTTTAACTCGAGTTTGTAATTTACCATCACGAAGTAAGCTTACTGCACTAATAATACTAATTAGAGGTTCACTAACATCACGGCCCAGTCGAATACCAAATAACACACTAATTGCAAGCCCGATAAAACTAATAGCTAAAGTTGCAACAACGGCTTGATATTCATTAAGCGTTGTTTGTGTTCTACTTAAACCGACAACAACCCAACCAAGGCGACTATTTGTATCTCTTTTAAATCCTTTTGGCAGTTTAACTCCACTTATTTTATTAAAATCAGATAATAAAACTGAATGTAATAATACTGGAGAGACAAATAAGGTATTACCTTGCTCTTGAAATGTTAAAATACTTGCATGATGAATGTTTTGTAACTTTGAAAAAAAGTCATCATCTATTTTCGGTGCTTTACCAGTATAACCGACCACATGTCCATCTGAATCATAAATAGCAGCAACTTCAACATCAGTATGTGACATCATACTATCAGCTAATTTTTTTAATATCTCATGGTTATGCGTAATTAGTCCATATTCACTAGAAGCAACCAATTCTGTTGTTAATGTTCTGCCTCTAGTCATTAAATTACTATTTAAGTCAGAAATTCGCATACTAATAAAATAAATACCCAATAGCACACTAATTGTTAGTGTTGGCACTATCGTTAATAATACAATTCGTGTGCGAATTCCCCAACTTTTCATTTATTCTCATTCCTACTTAATCAAAGCCTGCCTAAAGTATATAGGTTAACACCACTAAAAATCACCTGCCACGCATAAAAAATTTATCTAAATCTTTAAAATCTAATTGAACCCATGTTGGTCTGCCATGATTACATTGATTACTTCGTACTGTTTTTTCCATTTGTCTTAAAATCTCATTCATCCCTTCAATGGTTAATTGATCATTTGCTCTAACAGCACTATGGCATGATATTGTTGCTAACAATTGATTAAAATAGGCTTCTAACTCTTTAGAAAAACCTAACATTTTAAAATCAGTTAATAATTGCACAATCAAGTTTTCCAAATCATTTATTTTTATAAAAGCTGGAATACTACGAATTACTATCTCTGATTGCCCAAGAAGTGACATTTCAAAGCCTAATTCACTAAAAATATCATTAAATTCTTCAAAAGTAATTAAAGCTTCTTGTGATAATGTTATTGTAATTGGAATCAATAAGGTTTCAATTTTACTCATCTGATCTTTTTGCCAGCTGGATTTTGCACTTTCATATAAAATTCGTTCATGTGCAGCATGCATATCAACTAACACCAAGCCTTTTTTATTTTCAGCCAAGATATAAATACCATGTAGTTGTGCTAAAGCAAAACCTAATGGATATGTTTCTTCTTCTATTAAAGCTTGTGATTTAGATTCTGTAGTCGTACTACTTAATTGCTGGTCTAATGATACTTGCTCTTTTAATAAGCTTTCAGCAGCAATGCCATTATTCTCTAAAGTATTAACATCTTCTGTGATTAACTCTGATTGATTTGGAAAGATCAAATCAAGTGAGTCATCAAAAAGCTCACTACGTTTACCTAGCTTATGATAAGCAGTAACTTGCTCATTAACTGAAACTACCTTATCATCTTGAGGTAGCTTTTTATTACTCTGATGAATTGTTGTTTTGTTATCTGTTTGATGGTCAGCTTCTTCAACTGTTTCAGTAATTGATGGCATGGTTTTGTCTAGAGCTTGATCAATCACTGAATAAATAAAACTATGTACTTTTTGAGAATTATGGAATCTCACTTCATTTTTAGTTGGATGAACATTAACATCTAATTGATCTGACTGTATTGAAAAATACAATACATAAACCGGATAACGGCCATGATATAGTACATCTTGATAGGCTTTTTTGATTGCATGAGTCACGACTTTGTCTTTAATCATACGCCCATTAATATAAAAATACTGCATATCTTGAGTAGCTTTGGCAATTTCAGGTTCCCCAATCCACCCCCAAAGTCTTATGCCTTCTGATGAAGTTTTATCAACTTGAATTGTGCGTGTTAAAAAATCTTTACGTCCTAGCTGACTGACTCGCTCTAGCTGTTTATCTATAGAATCGGCTATTGGTAACTGCTTAATCACTTTACCATTATGAATTAAAGTAAATGCAATATTAAAATAGCAAAGCGCAAAACGTTTGATCAATTCATCAATATGAGCAAACTCAGTTTTATCCGTTTTTAAAAACTTACGTCTTGCTGGCGTATTAAAAAATAAATTCTTTATTACAATGCTAGTACCTACTGGTAGTGCTGCGGGCTTTAGATCAAAACTATCTTTTTCTTTGCCTTTTTGTATCACTTCCCATGCCATATCAGCTTCACAATGCTTTGAAATGAGAGAAACTTCTGATACAGAAGCAATACTAGCTAATGCCTCCCCTCGAAAGCCCATTGTTTCAACGGATTCTAATTCAGAGAGTTCATAGATTTTGCTTGTTGCATGCGCTGATAAAGCCAAAGCCAAGTCATCTTTTAAAATGCCACTACCATTATCTTTAATGCAAATAAATGATTTACCACCAGCTTCAAGCTCTACTGTAATTTCGGTTGCTTGGGCATCAATACTATTTTCAATTAGCTCTTTTACAACTGAAGCTGGCCGCTCAACCACTTCACCTGCTGCAATTTGATTGGCTAATAAGCCAGGTAACGCTTTAATCCTACGCATAAACTTAAATTCCTCTCTCCTATTTATGCGCTTTATTGTAGCAGCCTAGCTATGTCCTTACAAATTCTTAAGTACTAGGCAATTTATCTAGTTGTAGCTTATTATGCTTATTCAAATAAGTATATAGCTTATGAGCTAATATAATTATAATAAACCCAACTAATGCACCATATTGCTTTAAAAAACCACCGACCGTTAATGTTTCAGAGACATCATAACTTTGGCCTATAATGATTAGCCCGATAAATACCATTGATATTAACGGTGCATAAGGAAACCATTTTGCCTTATAAACCAATTGTGACGTATCACCTTTTATAATTTTTTTCCTAAAGCAATAATGACTTAACGCAATCCCAAACCAAGCAATAAAGCCACATAATGAAGAAACATTAATAATAACTGCAAAAAACCTACCATTTCCAATGAATGAAGCTAAAAATATGCTAGAACCTACTAACGCTGTCGCTAAAAGCGCATAAACAGGAAGGCCATAAGATGTTGTTTTAGCAAATAATTTTGGCACTTGCCCTGAATTTCCCATATGCCATAATGTTCGTGTTGATGCATACATACTTGCATTTGCAGCTGAAATCAAAGCAACTAAAATTACTAAATTTAAAAAATTTGTTGCAAACCCAAGACCAAAATACTGTTGAAATACAAGTGTAAATGGACTCGATTCAATACTGTCTTGCTGCGCAAGTGCTGGATCATTAAAAGGAATTAAAAGACTAATAAAAAGTGTTGCTAATACATAAAATAAAAATAATCGCCAAAATACAGTTCTTACAGCCTTTGGAATACTTTTTTGCGGATTTTTTGTCTCACCTGCACTAATGCCAATTAATTCTGAACCTTGAAATGAAAAACCTGCAACTAAAAAAACTGCGACAAAACCAGCAAAACCATTATGAAATGGACCATCTGCAATTGTAAAGTTACCAACACCTAAATCATGATGCTTAAAAACAAGAAAACAACACAGCACAATAAATAGTACAATTACTGCAACTTTTATAAATGACATCCAGTACTCTGTTTCACCATAGACACGTACAGAGAATAAATTAACAAAAAAAACCAAAAAGAAAAATATAGCAGATAGTAAAAGGGTAGAACTTTCAGGAAACCAAAATTTCATAATAATTACTGCAGCTGAAATCTCTGCTGCAATGGTAATTGCCCAGTTAAACCAATAGTTATAGCTCATTGCCATTCCAAACGATGGATCAACATATAAAGATGAATACTCACAGAATGATCCTGAAGTTGGTCTATGCGTTGCCATCTCCCCTAATGATGTCACTAAAAAATAGACCATCACTGCAATTAACGCATAAGCTAAAATTGCACCACCTGGTCCTGCGACATGTAATGCATAACCACTGGCTAAAAAGATACCAGTGCCAATTGAGCCACCCAAAGCAATCATATTTAAATGACGAGTTCGTAATCTCCTTTTTAACATTATCTATATTTCTCCTTTTTAAAAACAAATAGATAGCTTTGTTTACTATAACTTGAACGCCAAACAAGAACAATCAGAATATTAATAGCGTTTATTTGATTAGATTATAAGCGAATTACTTTTGAAAGTTTTAAACATACGAGAGTAAAAATAGTATAACTTATATCAACAAAAAGAAGCCTAAAACACTTATACTACTAGCGCTTTTTCAACTATATTTCTGTCTACTTGATCAACTACTTCTGCTTGACCAATTGATTTTAAGATAACATAACGAATTTGATTATTTTTATTTTTCTTATCTCTCGCCATTGCATCAAATAGTGCATCTTTACTCACCTGAGAAGGTAGCTTAACAGGCAAATTAAAAAAGCTTAAAAAGTCAACCAGTGAATCTTCATCTGTTTGACTGACATAACCTAATAATTTAGAAAGACGTATTGCAATTACCATACCACAACTAACTGCCTCTCCATGAAGCCACTGACCATAACCTAATATTTGCTCAATGCCATGACCAAATGTATGACCAAAGTTTAATAGGGCACGTAAACCGCTAGTTTCTTTTTCATCATTTTCAACAACTTCAGCTTTAATCTTGCAACTTAACTTAATTGCATAAGATAAGGCTTTTTTATCACGGCTAATCAGTGCTTGTTTATTATCTATAAGCCAATGATAAAAATCTTTATCATAAATACAGCCGTATTTAATTACTTCTGCAATACCTGCATGATACTCTCGAGCAGGTAATGTATCTAAAGTATTTAATTCTGCAAATACTGCTGTTGGTTGATAAAAAGCACCAATCATATTTTTACCCAAGGGATGATTAATTGCTGTTTTTCCGCCAACAGATGAATCTACTTGAGCAAGTAAAGTTGTTGGTATTTGCATAAATGAAATACCACGTAAGTACGTTGCAGCAACAAAGCCAACCAAATCACCAATCACACCACCGCCTAGAGCAATTAACAACGATTTACGCGTAAATTTTTTATCTAATAGCTCGGTATAAAGTTCATGTAATGTTTCTATTCCTTTAGATGACTCACCATCTTGAATAACAATTACATGTGTATTTACAAACCCTAATTGTTTAAGACGATTCAACCACTGCTTAAGATATAATGGTTGAATGACTTCATTTGTAATCACTGCTACAGGTTCATTTGTATGGGGTCTAAACAAATCAATAAAGTCATTAAAATCAGAAATCGTATCATTAATTACAATTGGGTATTGGTTATCTTTTGTCTTAACGATGATTGATTCAATCACAAAGTTTCTTCCATTAATGCCTTCGTAATCTTATAAACAACACTTCTAACTGTCGTACTGCTTGTTTCTACAACATAATCAGCAACTTCGCTATAAAGTGCTTCTCGCGCATCCATCAACTCTTTTAGACGGCTTTCCTTATCATCACAGCCTTTTAACAGGGGACGACGCTTATCTCTAGCTGTTCGTTCTAACTGCTGCTTAATACTAGCTTGTAAATAAACAACTGTTCCACGAGATGATAATAAACTTCGATTTTCAGGCAATAATACTGCACCACCACCTGTTGCAACAACAATACCTTGCTGCTCACATAAATCTTCTAATACCATTCGTTCACGCTGACGAAAACCTGCTTCTCCTTCAATATCAAATATCCAATCTATATCTACGCCACAGCGTGTTTCTATTTCACGGTCTGAATCAAAAAAATCCAATTTTAATTCATTAGCTAACTGACGACCAATTGTACTTTTACCAGCACCCATTGGACCTACAAGAAAGATGTTTTGTAATCTTTTCATATCACTCTTTTTTATTAGTTTTAAAGTTGAACAAATAGCCCCATCAGTATTTTTTAATGACTGTGACAAAATACACAAAATCAAGCCAATACGCAAGCTTTTCGTCTCATTATGATGATTATTCGATGATACGCGGTGTTAAAAAGATAAGTAATTCACGATTAATTATACGATCTGAGCGACTACTAAATAACCAGCCTATTAAAGGCAAATCCCCTAATAAGGGTACTTTTGAACGTCTGTGAGCAATTTCCTTTTCATAAATACCACCTAAAACGATGGTTTCTTGATTTTTCATTAATAATCTGGTTTTAATTTCACGTTTACTTAATATTGGTGCACCACCAGCGACTTGTTCATTTGTTTTTTGATCTTTTTTAACTAAAATTGTCATCACTAAATAGTCATTTGGCGCTATTTGTGGTGTCACTCTTAGCTCTAAGACTGCATCTTTAAATGTCAATGATGCAGCACCAGAAGAAGTTGATTCAAGATAAGGAATTTCCTGACCTTGACTGATATAAGCCTCTTCATTATCTGAAACAACCAAATGAGGGTTTGATACTTGTTTGGCTTCACCTTCACTTTCTAATGCTAATAGTTCCATATTCAAGGAAATTGAACCTGGTAATCTTGCAAAACTAAGCCCTAAAGTACTAGAACCTGCAATAGGAGGAAGTGTTGGTGTTACAAAATTAGGATTAACATTTCCAGTTACCGTACCGCCTTTACCATCAATATTAACATTGGCACTACCTGAGTAATTAATCCCTAACTCATCAATGACAGATCGACTAATTTCAACAATACGTGCTTCAATTAAAACTTGCTGAGTTGGAATATCTAACTCATTGACTAGTAAGTTTATTTTATCAATATAAGATTGAATATCTTCAACAATTAATGTATTCGTTCTTGGGTCAACACTTAAACTACCACGTGCACTTAATACATCTTGTTTCTGCGTTGTTAATACACGATATAACTCTTTAACATCAGCATAATTAAGTCGAATAAACTCATTTCTTAAAGGTTCAGCAGCCTCTGTTGCATTTAAGGCTGCTAAAGCTTCCTCTTCTTGAACTGCAATCACTGTTGCTGGTGCGATATATAGTGTATTACCTATTTTTCGCTTACCTAAATTTTTAGCAACTAAAATAATATCTAATACCTCCTGCCAAGGCACATTTTTTAACTGTAGACTAATATTGCCAGTAACATTATCACTTGTAACTAAGTTAAATTTTGCAAAATCAGCCAATACTTGTAATGCCGCACGCACTGAAATATCTTGTAAATCTAGGGTGATTTTTTCATTATGACGAAAGAGTAAGTTTGCTTTATCTCCGCCTTTAATATCCATTGGTGTAAAAATAATTTTTAATACATTATCTTGAAGCTCTCGTTTAATATTAACCGCTTGTTTGGCAGTTAATATAAATTCACTCGTAGTAGTTTTTTGTTCTCCTTGGATACTACTAATTAAATTATCATTGGCTATTTTCATCAAATAATGCCATTTATCTGCTAACACTGTATCAAGTATTGAGACAATAATTTGATCTTTATCATAATGGAGTTTAACCTCACCATGCGATTTAGGTAAATTTACTTTAAAAACAAATGTATCTGGGGATAATTGCTGATAAGAAATCATATCAATTTTTTTATCATTTTTATCAGTAAGCGCCCAAGCCCTTGGAAGTGCCAATAAGCACAAAGCAATCAAAGCTATCGTAATGCTTTGTAATATTTTTATTATGCTTCTTACTACCACTTACTTATCTCCAAGCATCACTTTATAATTTAAGCTCTGATTTTTCTTCCTTCCAATTACCAGAAGCTGATTTTATTTTTTCAACTATGCTAACTTTTTTCGTATCAATTGCTTCTATTTTTCCATAACGGTTACCTATATAATCACCAACTGATACGGGATAGACCATTTTTGATGTTTTTATCTCAATTAAAGCCCAACGCTTTTCACCTTGGTTAATGACACCAACTAAACGCAAATCATCTAATGAATACTTCTCTAGTGGTGTTAAAAATTTTTGATTTTTTTGATCATTTATTAAAGACTCATCAATTACATTTGGTATGGCAAATGGATCTTTTGGCGTTTGAGTAAATACGATAGGCTGATAATTAATAAATTGAGGTACAGATGCAATCTTAACAACTTTAGCTTGCTCCTTTTCTTTATTAATAAAATGATCAATATCTTGATGAGATTGATCACATGCAACCAACAGAATAGATAATGCAAACATAAAGAGACTAAAAGATGTATATCTAATCACCATCAGTCTCCTTCTTTGTCGATTCATTATTAGAAATATACTGATAAGTCATTGTATTAAGGGACAAAATAAGATGATTGTTATTGATACTGCGTTTAAGTGTAAAATCTTTAATTGTAATAAGCCTAGGCATTGAAGCAATACTACCGATAAATCGACCGATTTGATTATATGTACCTTCAACAACAACTTCGATAGGTAATTCTCTATAAAACGCTTTTTCTTTTATCTCAAGCGGCTTTATTAAATGAAATTCTAAGCCTGCACTAAATGCTTGATCAGTCATTTCTTCAATTAAAGATGGAATTTCATTATCATTAGGTAATTGTTTTAGCATGATTTCAAATTGATTTTGTAATTGATCAATTTGTGCTGTGTATTTTTGTGCTTTTGCCAATATAACTAATTTATGTGTTATTTTTTCTTTATAAACGACTTCCTGTTGTGCTTTTAAATTTAGCTTATCAATTAAATTACTAATAAAAAACCAATAACCAATACCGACACATAGAATAAAAACAATAAAATAGATAACCAAGCGAGCATAGCGTGGCAAGGTAATAATTTTATCTAATCTTATGCTAAATTGAGTCAGTCTATCTAACAAAATTACTCCCCTTTAACAGATTGATTAGTCTTATTATTTTCTAGTTTAGCAATATCAATTGTCATACTAAATCGGCGATAATGACTATCACTTACATCACTTTGGCCCTCTGAGGTGATCTCATAGAGTATTGGGTTTTGCATCCAGCCTGTGGCAATAATATTGCGCATAAATTCAGCAATTTGAGTATTTGACTCAGTCATACCATATAAACTTAATAAATCGTTTTCTTTACTCATTTGTGTTAAATAAACACCCTCTGGTATAATTTTTGGCAATAAATCAAATACATAAATAGTTTCAAAACGATGATTCTGTAATTGATTAACCATTTTCATCTGATCTAATAAGGCTATTTGTTCTTTTGATGCATTCTCTTGAGCTTTAGCCATTGCACTATAATAAATTAGCTTTTCTTTTATATAGTTGTTACGTTGTATTTGCTGGTCAATTTTCCAATGATAAAATTGAGCGATTACGATAATCACAACGATAGCTATAAATACAGACAGTATAATTGCAATTAGAAATTGTTTTTTTAACTTCTGATAACGCTGTTGACGCCATGGCATCAAATTAATATGAAATTCCATCTTCATACCTCCTTAGCTAATAACAGAGCTAAAGGTATAAGGTATTGATATGGATTCTCAATAACAGTTGAACCTTCCATTTGAATCATTAAATATTCAAAGGGATTAAATAACTTGATTTCTTGATCCAATACTGATGATAAAGATATGCTTATATCAGCTAATGTGGGAACATCACCACAGAGATAAATTGATAGATTATTTATAGATCCCTCAACTGCAGATTGTGCCATATTTAACGTTCTTTTTAACCAAGGCAACTGTGCATTAATTAAATTATCATCCTCATATACTATTGGAGTCATTTCACAAAATGTTGGTATTTGATTATAAATTAACAAAGTCACAACAATGGATGATTTTTTAAAATCTATTAATATAACTGGCTGTTTTTCAGATAATTTAATTGACCATAATGTCTGATAGATTAAACGATAAAGTGCATAGTGATATACATCAAGTGTTGCAAGTTGCATATTAATCAGTTTTGATAAATCAATATATTGAGAGACTATATCTCGATGAGCTGCCACAAATAATAAAGCATCTTTTTTTTGATCCGATAATGAGTGAACAATTTGATAGTCATAATAAATCTGATTGGGTTGATATGAAAAATAAGTTTCAATGCTCTGTAATACTTTCTCTTCCAGTAAATCCTCTTCTAAGTGTTTGTCTACCTGAACACTCTGACTAATAATACGATTAACAGGTAATGATAATGACATAACGCCTGGCTTTATACTATTTTTTAAGAATAACTGTGAGATAACCGAAGCTAAAGACGTATTATTTTGAATTTTATCAGCTTGAAATACTGGTTCAGTTAAATTGGCTGTATCTATGTTTAATAATTGATACTGGCCATTTTTAAGTCTTCTCATACATAGCATATGTACTTGATCATCAGTAATTTCTAATGCTGTGTTTATTTGAGCCGACTGTCCTATAAATTCATCATAAATTAGTGATGCAATATTCTTAACATAGGCTTCAGATCTATTTAACCAACCATTCATGCTATTATCTCATTATATTTCAATTAAAAGCATAGTTGATAAAATACATTTTTACAAATAGAACAGCCTATTAAAATTTAAAAATACTTTTTATAATTTAAATATGTAAATTAGGTATTTAATTTACTTTTAAATTTCTGATATTACTGTATCTGTCATCACCTGAGTTTGTTTTGGCATTAAGTATAAATACCCCACAATAAAACTTAGTAATGATGATACAAATAGAATAACTACCATATGCAGTAATGTTGGTAATACCAAAGCTGCAATAAAGCTTAATAAAAATACACCGCCCATTTGAAGCGCGCCATATAACGCACCAGCTGCACCTTTATTCTTATCAAATAAATTCAAGGCACTGGCACCACTTGTTGGTAAAACAAAACCCGTACCAAGATAAAATACTGCCATAATTATAACTAAAACACTAAAGCTAACACTAACAGATAAGACTAACCCCAATAAAATAAGTGAAGAAACAAACATAATGGTTAACCCTAGAACAATAATCGCATCAGATTTCATAAAGCGCATTAAAACTGCTGAACAAATTAATCTACTTAAGATAATAATACCCAGTAATGACGTTGAGATAATACCAAACTGAAATGCAGTAAAGCCATATTGATTAATCAATACAAATGATCCAATTGCATCAAAAATAACACTACCTCCTAATGAGACAACAATACAAAGCATATAGACTAAAAATAATTTATTTTTACCAATCGTTATGTAATTGTTAATCAAATATTTAGCGTGTAAGGCATGCTTATTTTTCTGATCAATTGTCTCTGGTAATTTAAAAATAACAGTAACAACAAGAATAACTGCAAAAATAGCCATAAAAATAAAATTGCCATGCCAGCCAAAGCCGTTTTGTAATGCACCACCAATTAATGGTGAGACAGCTGGCGCCATTGAAAAGAAAATACTCATCCAAGCAATTATTTGTAAAAACTGCTCTTTTGATACTGAATCTTGAATTACAGTTCTAGCTAATACAATCAAAGCACCTGCACCTAGGCCCTGAATACCACGGCCTATAATTAGCGCATATATATTAGGTGCAAAAGCACATAATAAAGAGCCTATAAGAAAAACAATTGCACCAAACAAAACCACAGGTTTCCTACCATATTTATCTGATGCAGGTCCATAAGCTAACTGTGAAAATGCTAACACAAGTAAAAAGCTTGAAATTGTCATACGTGACAGTGATGAACCCACATCAAAATAAGTAGTAATCGCTGGTAATGATGGTGTATACATCAATGCACCAAAAAAGTACGCACAAGCAAGCATAATCGATAATATCGTCATTTTAACGATTCCAAATGATTTTTGATTCGTTTGCTGCATTGTACTTTCCTCATTTTTATTGTTATTTAACGTAATATTTACCGTTTAATTGAACGAATGTTCAACTATAGTAACACTGATTGAACGATCGTTCAATAAATTTTCTTCATTTTTTTTTACTTTTGATATATCCTTAGCAATAACTTTAAACTTAAGGTATTGTTTATCTTTATGAAAACAAATGAGAATCAAACACAAACAAAAATTATCACCTCAGCAAAAAAACTATTTGTTAAAAATGGGTTTAATGGCACATCCATTCGAGATATTGCCAAAGATGCTAAAGTTCAAGTTTCTTTGATTTATCACTATTATGAAAATAAAACAGCACTTTGGAAGGCTGTAAAAGAAGCGTTATTTACTCAAGAATTAGTTCAATCTTTAACTGAGTGTACTGAAGTAGATCACTTTAAAGATTATTTAGATCGCTTTATTCGCTTACGTTTTGAAGTGTATTTTAATAATCCAGAAATACTAAGGTTAATTGATTGGCAGCGATTAGAAGATAATGATGAACTCATTGGTATTAGAAGCTATAGTCATAATAGTATTTGGCAGAATTTAGAGAATATTATCCATAAATTTCAACAAGATGGACAAGTCATTAAAAAGTACCCACCGAAATATATCCTTTTAACAATTAATTCAGCAATTTTTGCGCCATTTATGCATAGTTATAAATTTGACTCTCAAGCGGAAAGAGAAGCTTTTGTTACCATGACAATTGACTCAATGGAGCGTGCGTTTGGGGTTATTAATTGATATTCAATAAAGATATTTATGTACAAAAATCAATTATTACCCACCAAATGCTTTACTAGCATTTGGGCTTACACTTGGCGCACTTCCTGAACTTGCTGATGCTGCTAAAAATGGCATTGTAGGATTCTTAGCACCTGCAAAATTAGCTTGCACATTATTTATAAAGTTATCATTTTGATTGTATTTTTCTTTCTGGGCTAAATGTAGCACAACCCCTAATATAAGCCCTGGAACACCAAGTTTACTTATTGCTTGATTAAATGCATGATCACTTTTCTTTTGAGCATCTATATTTTTTTCAGCATTAGTAAGAAAAGCTTTTTGTAAATTAACATTAGAAGGATCCTGCTTCAATGCCTTATATACATCAATTTGTGCTTGATTTCCATCAAATAATTTATCTTCAACCAAGCGATCAACTCGGTCAGAATCTTTCTTAGTTAAAGGAATCCCACTACGGATATTAGCCATATATTGACTTAATTCTTTTACTTCATCTACCGACAATTTTGATTTTGTTTTTCCCACAACCTATCTCCTTACCCGCTTATTTAAATATAACCTACACATAACTATTTATTTAAAACCTATATTAAACCATCATTGCTGCTTCACCAGCCTGTTTGGCTGTATTAGCAGAATCATTTGAAATTGCCATATTACGCTGCGCAGTTGACTGAGATACATCTTTTTGACCTTGTGCATAAGACGATGTATAAGATTTCTCAGCTTCAATACCTTGTGTCATTGATTGACCACCTGCCTGAGCAGCACCTTGTGAGTATTGCGCACCAGCACCTTTAAATTCTTGAATTTCAGCTTCACCTGCACGCTCACCACGTGTATTACCAATCCATTGTAAGACCTTATCAGGAATTACATAGATCAATGAGAAACACTTCATAAATGCCATTGACAAGAACGTTGCATATAAGAAGATGATCATACAAGAGAACACACCACGTGCATAACCAGCCGCATCTGTACCGTCAGATACTGGCATTAGATTTAATAGTGAGTCAGTAATGGCATGGAAGCCCTCTGCTGAATACTGAATTACTACATAGGTTAGACCAATACCAAAGATCATACCTAAGATCATAAATACAGGTCTTAATACCAAGTTCATACAAATTTGAATACCTGGCTCTGACTTACCAAAGACTTCATGACCCTCAGGATAAACCAAACCAAGAGAAACAAATGGCGCTGCTGCCATTGCTTCAATAACTAATAACAACCAAGCAGTTTTACCAGCCCAGAATAGAATATATGGTGTTAATGGTATAATTAATGAGAATGATATACCAATACTAAAGATACTCGATAAAACAAATAAGACTAAAGGCAACCACATTAAACTTAATGAGAAGGTTGCTAATTGCATGGTTACATCAAACATTGCTTTAGCAAATTCAAGGTTCGTTTGCGCCGAGAATGTACTACTAAATAAGCCTAATGTAAATGCATTTGCTACCGCATAACCTTTAGCATTATCTTCAGCCTGACCAAACTGCTGCTTGGCTGAGTTTTGAATCTGTTGTAACTCATCTTTTGCATGAGAGAAGATACCAATCATACTATTGATTGTACCTTCAATTAATGCCATACCAACAGCTTGAACATTTTGGACCATACTAAAGTTTTGTGCTGCAAATGGAGCATCTGGATCAGCAGGAGTACCAATATTATAAATTTGATCTAATAAGCCACCAGCTTCACCAGCACTTGTATTAGTACCTAGCATATTGAAAATTTTTGTTAATAGCTGCTGTGCTGGGTCTGTTACATTTGCAGTATCAATTGGATCTTTATTGGCACCAAAATCCACCCCATTTGCATAAAAGAATGAGAATAGATTTAGTGTTGGTATAATAATTGTATTTGTTAAGTTTGCAACATTTGCCCTAGTACTAGCAGGAATATCATCTGGTTTTGTCGTATCAGAGATATTGTATGTTGAGTAAACTGAGTTAGTTAACGAGTAAATAATATACAAATAATTCGCATACTGATATTGCATACCATCAGTTAACAAGGAATTTACTTCAGCATGCAACTGCGTTGGAGTATATCCACTTAATAGTTTACTCGAATCTGCATTATCAATCATTTTATTAAATAAATCTCTAACATTACTCATTGAAGTTGCAAATGAGCCACTATTATTTAACTGGCCATTTTGCTGATAAGTTGCTAAATCAGTCATCTTAGCAACATGTTCATATTTAGAGTCATTTAATGGTTTAAATGAAACATCTGCACCTGAAAGTAAGTCTGAGATTGAATTTGAATTCTCTACATAGTGTACATCAATCTCACTATAATCTACAGGTATTGAAGTTTGGTTCGCAACCTTACTTGCAGCAGTAGATAATTTCTCAAAATTATTATATAAATTTTGTAAATTTTCACTTAAAGCATTATCAAACTGCAAATAAATCTCATCAGCTGTCCACCAACCATCAGTTTTAGCAATTTGGCATATATTATTTGGGTCTTCAGAACACTCTTGAGTTACAGAGCCTGATTGAGTTTCTAAATAATTAATAATTGCTGTAGATGTGCCAGACATTGTATCTGCACCGTACTGATTTAATCCATTAGGGGTTGTAACTAAATTCACGCCTAAATATTGAGAGTTGCCTCCAGCGTTATATTGATTTAGGATACCTTGCACATCTTGATAAGTTGGCTGACCATACATCTGATTAACTTTAAATGAACCAATCCAATCAGTTGTATTTAATTGAAACTGAACGTAATTATCTCCTTCAACTTTAGACCAAGAAGTCAAGCCTTGACCTAAAATAGAAGAATAATCAGCAAATGGTTTATTGCTTTCATTACCAACTTCTACAGCATCCGCCATTGGTGCTTGATAAGCTTTAACAAAACCACCTGTTGCTGCAGTAGAGTAATTTACTTTACAAGTTATTAACTCAGAATCTTTTTCTTCTGTTTTATAACCAGTTAATGTTTTATTACCTTGAGCATCTGTTGTATATTGAGGCACTTTGACCGTAACGGTACTAGGTGCTTTTGTACAGGCAGGTGAGCTACCTGTATAAAATAGATTAGTATCTAATAAGTTTTGAGTTAAGTTACTCATCATATAAGTTGCAAGATAAGTATCAATATTATTAGAAACCTCAGAGCTAACTACTGGCGGGACATTACCATCTACAACTTGATCTACAACATTACTCCAAACGTAATCTGCAAATGAAATACCGGCTGTTACCATAGCAAAAATCAAATATTGAGCTACACAATAACCTGTACTAAATGGAACTGCACAAATTGTTCCAAAGATAGCTCTTAATGAAATCCAGTGGCCACTCCAATTTTTACCTAGAAATTGACCATCTCTTGCTGTATTAATCGTACCAATAATGATAATGAACGCATAAAGCACAAAAGTAATAGCTAAAAGGCCTGTGTTAAAATTTTGAAATGTAACACTAAATAAGGTGGTATTTACATGTGTTAAAAGATTGGTAACATCACCACCAAAAATAGTTGTTAATACCTCTTGCGACTTATCACCAACTGGTACTGTTCCCCAAATTGTTGAACTCATAGTTTAGCCCCCTTATTACCTAATAAAGAGTTAAACCATTCACCTACAGTACAACCTAATTTTTTACTTTTAATTTGAAACGCCCAAAAATGATATTTAAACGCATGCGCTAAAAACATTAATGATGCAGCAGCACCAACAATTGCGCCAAGTTGATAGCCTTTATAAAACAATGAAATTGTATATAGCAATACAATAATACCAATTACACCAAAAAAGCGATATAAAAAGGTAAATGTCGCTAAATTATCACGTAATTTCTTATCAGTAATTCCACGAGCAGCTAAATCTTCAAACTCGCATGGGTCTTGTTCTTTATCAATTTTAAATAAAGTTTTAACCAAACGATATAAGAAAAATTGCTGGCGCTTGATCCCATCAAAGTCAGTCATTTTTCTTGCTGCTGTTCTTGTGCGTTTAAACCAGGCCATTGTTGTTGCTCCCACCTATTTTTATTTATTAAATTTATTATGTTGTTCTATTTAAACTTTTACTTTTAAATTTCTTAAAATCTATCCCCAGTCATTCGTTCTACACTATTTTGACTAGATTTTTGCTTCATATCTTGTTGAGCTGTATAAAATAAAGTCATTGGAGATGATTGAGGTGCTGTACCAATTACTGCTCGTCTTTCATGCTTAAACTCATCATTCAATACTTTTTGAAATAGTTTAAAGTTTTCAGTATTATTAACTGCATCTTCAGGATAGGCATAATGAATTTGATCTTTAGTGTAGTGCTTTGCTTTTAACTCTTGAAAGAATTTTCGATATTCACCTTCAGTATTTGCAAAAGCATAAACCTTTTGATTGTCATTTGTTTTATCAACTACTCGATCAACTGCATCAACCATAGCTTTAGCAGTATATTTATTAAGCGTTCCGTTTTGACTAATATCCCTAACTATAATACCATCACTTTTATCTGCTTGCTTAATTTCAATTTGAACGTTTTTTTCAGGATTTTTATCTTTTTTCTCTAAACGATATAGTTTTGCATCTTTGTGATCTTCTCCTGAACGTATTGGAGACATATCTTTATCATACACTTTAAAATCATATTTTTTTGATGCAAATAAATTTGTTTGCTTTCCTTTACCATCATCTGTTAGATCTTCTTTAATTGCTTTAAATATATCAGCATGCTTACTAAAGTTTGTTTTAAGAAAAGCACTTTTAACTTCTGAATATGTTTGTTGAAGATAATTTTTATGATGATCATGATAAGCTCCTTGCCAAGTATTTCTTTCCCCCTCAGGTAAAGCATCAATCAACTCATAAAGTCTGTGTTGAGCCGCTTTATTTAAATTAAAGTGCAATAGCTTAGCTTTATCTTGATGAGTTAAAGCAGTTCCACTTGACTCGCCATCTGCTGTTGCATTCATTATTGCACCTAGTGCAGTTGAATCATATTGCTTTTTATATTTTGCCGTATCTCGTGCAGCATCATCCCCAATATAGATATCACTTGTATCATTTGGATCAAAGTATATTTTCAGTTCTGAAATATTTTTACCTTTAATAGCTGCATGAGCTTGATAGCAATTAGCAAACTCTACTTGCCATGGCTTAGAGCCATCTTTAACAGCATTAAAAATGGCATCACGTTTTAATTTTTTTTCTGGTTCACTACCACCAAGAATATCTTCATATAATTTTTTGCCAGAAACATCTGTCCAATCATTTAATGGAGAGGTAAACCCAGTCGGAGCCTGAGCAATATTTCCAAAATAGATTTTTCCTTGGACATTTAAGTGAAGGTCTGATTGCAAATCACCAATTTCAGCAGTTTTAAGTTGAGGCTTGGCTGCTGTATCTAATATACTGTCATAATCTTTACGTGCATTGGCTTGCCAAGCCTTGCCTTGGTCTAACCCATCATATAATTTTTTTAATGTATCGGCAGTATCACCTGCTGCACTAAGTTTACTAAAAAGGTCTGAACCATCATCTTTTGCTAGATTAACTTTAGCATAGCCTGCTGGAGCAGCATCCCCAACATAAATACTTTTCTTATCTTCACTTAAATATACTTTGTTTTGAACGTTTCCAGCAAAGTTATCTTCAGCAGCCATTGTTGCCAGAGTAGTTGTAAAAACCTTTTCTTGATAAGCAGTAATAAATTCATTTTGCCATGGAACTCTCTGGTCTGCTGGCTTACTTATAATTTGATCATAAACTGTTTTTCTCTGTTCATCACTTGTCAATTTAGTAGAAAATAACTCACCACCACTAGTAATTCCATTACCTATCGCGGTAGTAAAACCTTGTGGTGCATCAGCTTGATCTCCAAAAAAGACACTCTTACCATCAGCAGTAAAATGTAATTTATCATCTAAATTACCGATAACTGCAGCATTATGTAGCTGAGTCTTGGCTTGTGCTGTTACATGCTCTTGGTACTTATCAACAAACTCCTTACGCCAATGTGTTGAAACCCCTCCATTATATAATTGATCATTTAATGTTTTTAATCTGGCTTCTTTTGGCTCATCACCAGCCATGATCTTTGTATATAATGCTGCGCCAGTAGCTGCATCATCAATATCAAGCTGAACAAAACCCTCAGGTTTCTGTCCAGTCTCACCAACATAGATTGATTTGCCATCAGGGCTAAAATGAATTTTTTCTTTTAAGTCACCATGCTGTAAATTATTCTGCCCTTCCATAGATACTTTAGCTGCAGCTGTTACTTCAGCTTCAAAATCTGCTTTAAATTGTATAACCCAATCAAGGCTATCTAGTCTAGCATTAGTATTATCTTCTTCAGCTGCATTATCTACTAATAATTTATAAAGGATTTTCTTATGTTCAGCATTAAAATTAGCAGCACCAATTAACGGAGCCCCATTGTTAATTTGAACATTAGTATGGCCACCCTCTGCAACATCTGCATTTAAGATTGTAATTGCACTACTATTATCAGCAATTTTAAGCCATAATCCAGCTCCACCTCGCCATGCTCCAGCATCTTTTAAAATATTTAAAAACTGACCTGGATTAGTATAAGCCATATTCGCGCCCCTATTTTACAAAACCTTACTCGCAAAAAAATTGTTACAACCCAAGATAACAATATTTATACAACCCGAAGGTTAACACATTAAACCTTTCGAACCATTATAAAATATAATCACACGCTGATCACGGCCACTTTTGTATCAGCTACTTTTAAAGATAACTACTTGATATAAGTTAAGTTAATTTTGAGAAAAAAATTTAATATTACAAAATGATACAAAAATTCAAGCAAAAAGTCTTTTTGGATAGCGTTTTTGCTGCTCTATACCACTTATTACTAAATTGCGAAGTATTATAACATAAATAATCAAAGAAAATATAACTAATTATCAAATATTACGCATATTACCTAACATCAATCATCACACCTTCTTTTGATCCATTTTAAGCTAAAACACAATGCGATCAAAAATTAATCATTTATTTATATTTATTACAAAAAATACATATACTGGCGTGATTATTGATTGAATATTCCTTCTTCACCCTATATCTAGGCAAATATGGAATTTGCCCAACCCATTTTAAAAATATCAATCATCATTCAACCATACGGGCAGAATCTATTTCTGCCCTAATAATCATTTCCGCCCTTATTAATTTATTTTGATTAATTTGCTACAATAGCTGACTCTATGCTCTTATAATCATTAACATCAGAAATAGATATTTTAAGAACTTTATTATCATTATGAATAAAATCACACTCTCTAATATTTATATAATAATTATAGAAATTAGACTGACCAAACATCTTTTCATAAATATATAATCGAATCATTTTCTCAATATTAATATCCATATTAGATGATTCATTCGCGCATTTTTCCCATTTAACAACAGCCACATGAGATTCTGAAACAACTTTAGACGCAAAATCTCTTAAAGTCATTGAAAAATAATGTCTAATAAATTTAATTTGATTACCTGTAAGCCTACTTGTATGACTTGCTAATGCTTTAACTGCTTCTTTAGCAACTTTTTCAACATCAACAATAGGCGCCCATCCGTCAAGTAATTTTTCCAACTTAACTTCTTCTAACTCGACAGGAAAGCCTAAACCTTCATAAAGGTAGTTTTTTATAGTTTTTGTTTCCATCACTTACCTCTTAAATCAATTTAATTACTGTAATTATAGGCATTAAGTCCCCTTCAAAAGTAACAATAACTCTTATATGTTCATCATCCATATTTATACCCTCAATACAGTACTTCCAATCCTCTCTACCTTCTTGATAGCTATCTTTACTTTTATTTCTTCTACGATTATATCGTCGTTCACCTTTTAGTATTTTTATTACATCAACTTCAGTTATACTTCTATCTTTTTGCCTTTTTCTTGCATGCAACAAAAAGCGATACTGCTTTTTATTAATTTTTTCTTCTAACAAAGAAAAAAGTACTTTATCATCCTTTTTAGGTGGCTTCATATTTAAAGCAATACCTTATTTATTCAATCACTTAATAATAAGTATATCATAAATCAATTAAAAATGGTAACTAAGTTACCAAAATTAAATCTATATTAACAAACATATAAAACACACCTCAATTAAATATTTTCTTCATTTTATATCTGGGCAAATATGGAATTTGCCCCAACCCATTTAAAAAATATCAATCATCATTCATTTGTACGGGCAGACCTACGTGTCTGCCCTAATAATCCATTTACGCATTATATAAATTTATAACAATAAACACCTTTAATTAACAAAATAACTATCTATTTTTGATCAATCAAACTATCCTGCACACTAATGAATTAAAATATGAATGATATATAAAATTATGAACTTTGCATCACTTAAGCTTATTCAACCATTACTTGAGGCACTAAAAACTCAAGGCTATAGTCAACCAACCCCAATCCAGAAAGAGGCAATCCCTGCTATTTTAAAAGGCAAAGATGTAATGGCCTCTGCACAAACAGGCAGTGGAAAAACTGCTGCATTTACCTTACCAATCATTCAAAAGCTTTCACAAGGTAATAATGTTCGCTCAAATCAAACTCAAGCACTTATTCTAACACCAACTCGAGAGCTTGCTGCACAAATCGCACAGAATATTGAAGCCTACGGTCAAAATTTACCATTACGCTCCACTGTTGTATTTGGTGGTGTTAAGATAAATCCTCAAATGATGAAACTACGCCGTGGTGTAAATATCTTAGTTGCGACACCAGGCAGGTTATTAGATCTCTACCAACAAAATGCTATTAAATTTGATCAATTACGCTATTTTGTTTTAGATGAAGCTGACAGAATGCTTGATATGGGATTTATTCACGATATTAAAAAGATTATAAAGCTACTACCTAATAAACGCCAAAACTTAATGTTTTCCGCAACCTTTTCAAATGACATCATCAAATTAGCCAAATCTATTGTACAAAACCCAGTGGAAATATCTACTTCACCAGTTAATAAAGCCACACCAACGGTTAAGCACTGGGTTGCCCCTGTTGATAAAAAACAAAAAACAGCCCTTCTAATTCATTTAGTCAAATCAAACAACTGGCAACAAGCCTTAGTTTTTACTAAAACCAAGCATGGAGCAAACACACTATCAAGAAAACTTAATCAAGCTAAAATAAAAGCTGATGCCATTCATGGCAATAAAAGTCAAAATGCACGAACAAAAGCATTAACTGACTTTAAAGACAACAAACTTCAAATTCTTGTTGCAACTGACATTGCTGCTCGCGGTTTAGATATTCACCAGCTGCCACAAGTTGTTAATTTTGATTTACCCCATGTAGCAGAAGATTATGTACATCGAATTGGACGAACTGGTCGTGCTGGCGCAACAGGAGAAGCCATTTCACTTGTTAGTGCTGACGAGTATAAGCAATTACAAGCAATTGAACGCTTAATAAATAAAATTCTTAAACGTGTGATTGTTGATGGATTTAATCCCATTCATTCATTACCAGAGTCAAATATAAGCATATTATCTGCTAAAGTTAAAAAACCTAAAAAGCCTAAATTACAAAAATATGAACATCGTGATGGAAAAAAACCTGTGCGTAAAAATTCAAAACAACGCAATATATGACGTTAATAAATCTTCTTAACTGGTGTCACAAATAAATAACCTTTGTTACGTACTGATTTAATGTGATTAACTTGGTCTGTTGATTCGAGCTTTTTGCGTAGACGTGAGACAGCCACATCAACAGCTCTTAAACCAGCTGCATCATCTTTAAACCCTAGATTTTCACCAATCACTTCACGAGATAAAACTTCTGAATCACGCTTAACAAATAAAGTTAATAAGCGCACTTCGTTTTTTGTCAACGATACACTTTGATCACCATAACGTAATTGACCAGAAGTTGATGCAAAACTCCACAAATAAAAGCGATAAGTCACTTGACGTTGAGATAGGTACTGTTGATAAGCACTTTCTAAGCGCATATATTCTCTTAGACGTGCACCTACCCTCGCTAAAAGTACTGCTGAAGAGCAACGTACATCTAAATAATCATCTACCCCTGCTTTAAAACTTAAACACTCAACAACTTCACTATGTATATCTGAATAAAGAATAACGGGATAATAAGGCTTAATCTGTTTTAACTTTTTACACACATCAACACCTCGCTGATCTGGTAAATCGGCACTAATTAAAAAAAGTGAGAACTCTTTAGATAAAACAGACTTGTTAAATAAGTCAACTGTATTTTCAGCCACAGTAATTTTTCTATAACTACCGCTTAATATCTCTTTAAGATTTTCCGTGCGATCTTTTCTGGCGTCTAAAATCACAAGCTGAACATTATCACCTACTTCTAGCATTATCACACACCTGGGTATCTAACATCTTAATTTTTAAACTACTATAGCAAACCCTATGCAAATAGTAATCACTTTTCTTAGTCTTCGGCTGATAATAATGGTATTTTATTTAGCTCTTGACAGGCGCCCATTATTATAGAAAATAGCCTATACGTCAAGAAAACTGTTAAATATAATCAAATATATGTTGCAAAAAAATCGCATGAAATATTACAATAATTTGACGTTTAAAATCAATTAATTAACCAAAATAAAAAACACATTATATTACAAAATTAAATTTCTATTTGTTGCAAAAATATCATAGTTAACGGTACGATCTGCTTTATCAATTTTTGATTTTGAGTTTGAAAAATCGAAAAGTTTAAATTAGGGGCGAAGCAAAATTATGAGTTATAACGGACAAGTGTGTGTTTTACCACCCGATGCATCATTTCCACAGTATGCTCAATATGCTATATGTAATATTGGAAATCCTAACTGGGGTTTGTATACACTAGTTGTTACATTTGGTACACTTGCAGGTCTTTTGTTGGTGATCACTGGTTTTTACCGTTTACAGAAACACGGCAGACAACAACAGATGTTTCGTTATCATTCACCATTAGCTACTTTTTTCTACCTGCTCTCAGGTGTAGCGCTTCTATCTTATACTGGCTTTTTCGAAATGCTTAGTTATACATTTTTTAGTAATTATGACTTTGCCAGTAACCCAATTGCACAGTATATGAAACCAATTGACTCTGGTGATACTGAAACAGCATTACAGTATTTAACTTATACCTGTTTAATTGTTATCGGCGCTATTGCAGTAATACGTGGCATGCTTTCATTAATTAAACTTGGCGAAGGCCAAGGCGGTACTTCAGAAATAGCTTCTACCGTTACTTATATATGTGCTGGTGCCTGCGCCTTAAATGCACAAGTACTATTAAGCTTTTTTGGTATTTGGACAACAGGCGGTGGTAGTTAACAATAATTAAAATTAATTTAGTTAAAATAAGTTCAATCAACAACAAGCAACAACACTAAAGGAGTGTCAAAATGAAAAAACAACTAATCATGAAGTCGATATTTGGTCTAGGCTTAATGGGTGGTCTTAGCTCTGCAGCATTAGCTGATACTGGCGGCAGTTTCTCAACTGGTAACTTCCAAACTTGGGCTACCAACATGATGACTACATTCAGTCAAGCGTCAACAGTTGCATATGGTACAGCACTTACAATTGGTATTTTCTGTATTATGCTTGGTTTAATGGCCTGGAGAAAAGCTCACACAGCACAAGGTGCGCAAGGTGATCACGTTAAAAACGGTGGTGGTTTAATTGCTATCGGTATTTTCCTAGTCAGTTTAGTGCCGTTAACTCAGATGGTACAGGCGACATTAATGTCAGGCGCAGGTACTGATCAATCAATGTTTACTGTAGATACTACAATCGATGGCGGCAGTACTCCTAGCTAGTAATTAATAATAATAGGTTGCTTTTAATAACCTATTTATAAATACGCAGGGAAGCTATAACCCAAGTTTAATTTGAAATTAGGTTATAGCTTTCTACTATATGAAACGATAGAATAATTTTAATAAAAACTAAAATATCGGACATAATAACGATGAAAAAAACACTGATAATACTTGGGATGATGACTCCACTACTTTATGGTTGCGCTTCTAATCCTAGTAATGACAAAAGCCTTGAGTATGGCCAACAGCAGCATTTAAATACCGTTGTGTTAAATAACATTTATTTATCTGCGCAACAAATTCAAGACTCTGTTAATACGCTTAATGGAGTAGAAAAGGCTCGTTATGGTTCTTCTGCATTGCCATTAGAAAACGTTAATGCACCTGAACTTGCAAGTAAAGAATTATCGGTTAGTTGGTATGGTCCGATTGAACCTTTATTAAAACAAATTACTGACCTTATTGGTTATAAATTACAAGTCTATGGCAAGAAACCACCGTTTCCTGTCATTGTCAACTTAGGCAGCTCCAATAAAAATGAGAAAGCATCTGCCTTAAGTATTTTAAGAAATATTGATATACAATCAAAAAGTCAGGCTAAACTTTATGTTGATCCTGAAAATAAAATTATTAGTTTGAGGTATGTGAACAATGCTGTCAGCTGATAATTACTCCTTACAAGATTTAACCAATCTGCCAAATCAAGCTTATTATCAAAAAGATGAGCAAAAAGCAGATGATAATATTCGTATGAAAGCAATTCAGCAAGCAGCTTTAGAGCTTGGCACACAAGCTGCGCTTGCCTGGAGTGCTAAAGTTATTGATAAACGCCTAGAGTCTATGGCTCAAACGCTTAATCAAATGTATAACTTTAATAGCCTAATGCTTAAAAACCACGTTATGCCTCCTGTTATTGTACAAAGTAACAACTTAGTCAACATGGGACCTAATGGTGATAAAATACGCTTAGGTGGAAAAAGCTACCGCATTGTTAAACAAGCAAGACTAGTCTCAGTAGCACCTACTTGGCGCGACTATCTGTGGATGAGTTACAAAACGCCTGAATTACCTAATAGAGTTTTAATGCCAGAAAATAATAATGAAAAGAAAGTCTGGGATGAAACCATTCAAAAAGCATGGTATATGGGCATTCAGCAAGCAGAAGCAATTTATAAAATTAAAGTTAATGAGATTACGCGAGATTATAAAGGTATGTTACTATACCGTAATTTACTTGCAAAACGTATGGTAAATCCACCATATGTAGAAAAGAGTCTTAAAGGTATTACTGGTAACGGTAATCAAATGGTGATTGATGATCAAAGCTGGACATTAACTGACAAGCCACAACTTCAAACTGATAGTAACTTGTGGACACCAATTGTTGTTAATGACAGTAAAAAACCTCAAATTCAAGCACCGACTACTAAACAAAGTGATAAAAACACTAAAAAATAAATAAAAAAATAACAAACAAATTGATAACATATCACTAGAATAACAATAACTAAAAAGGTTGTATCAATGCAAACACTACACGTTCCAAACGAACCGGTTTATTTCACACCGCCTACATTTGATGATCTTTTGATTCACTGCTGTAGTAGTAATGCTTCAGATATTACCATTCAAAGTAACCATGCAATTATGGCTGAATGCCATGGTAAATTACATCGCGTCACTAAAAGAGATTTAACATTACAGGAAGTAAGTGATATTGCAAACCATATTTATGGTGCCAATGCTGTCTCAAAAGTATTTAGCGGTACAGATGTTGACTCAAGTTATGAAACACGTAATCGTGCTAAAAATTATAAACAACGCTATCGTGTTAATATGACTGCATGTCAAGTGCATGGGCATAAAGGCATACAAATTACTTTAAGGACGATACCTGATATACCACCAACATTAGAGTCAATGAACCTACCTGAAGAATTAATTGATTCACTTGATATTCCACAAGGTTTATTTATTGTTAGTGGCGCAACAGGTTCTGGTAAAAGTACATTAATGGCGTCATTAGTTCGAAGCCTTGTTGAAAAACCTGAAAGTCATCTAAAAGTACTAACTTATGAATCTCCTATTGAATATGTATATGATGATGTCTATGGCGAAAATGCAATTGTCAGTCAAACTGAAATACCACGTTATTTACCAAGTTTCGCTTCTGGTGTTCGTAATGCACTACGCCGTAAGCCAGGCTTAATTTTAGTTGGTGAAGCAAGAGATTATGAGACAATTTCATCTGTAATGGAGGCATCATTAACTGGACACCCTGTTTATACAACCGTTCATAGTAATGGTGTTGCAGATACTTTTAGACGTATGGTGACATTATTTCCACATCTTGAACGTGATTCACGCTATTATGATTTAGTACAATCAACTAAAGTGATAATATGGCAAGCATTAGTGATAGGTAAAGATGGTAAACGATTACCCGTTAGAGAGTATCTTGTTTTTACTAATGAAACAAAACGCAAAATGCTTTCAAGTTCAATTGATGATATTTACCCAACAATTAACCAGTTGCTTGATGAAAATAAAACAGATATTAAATCTCAATCACAAAAATTGTACGAAAGTGGTAAAATTGATGAAACAGTCCTACAGCGATTTTGTTAATTAAATGATAAATACGTAATATTAAGGTTATATGAAAAATGATAAAAGATATTGGTGCCCACTGGCGAGACTCTGGTAGAAAGCCAAGATTATTTTGGATTGATGCCCGCGCATTTATTCCCATCGTCTTTACAATCTTTCATTTCCGTGTTTGGACATTGATTTTATGTGCCTGTATTGTTATATTTTTTAGCATATTAGAGCGTTTTCATATCCCTTTGACCGTTTTTATTAGATTATCGCGTGAGTTTTTTACTGGTCGCAAAAAACAGCGAGTTACACGTTTATGATGAGAAAAAGAAAAACATTTAGAGGCCTAAGCAAGGCCCAAGAGTCTAAACCTGATTTTAGTGTCCGCGATACCAGACCATTACTTGAGCGTTTTAGTGATTTTATACTTCACCGCATGTGGGGATCGGTTGCTATTATTGCATTAGCACTTTTGATGTTAATACCGATGGTATCAATGTTTGCCGATGTTATTTTCATTATAATTATACTTTTATTTTGGTATGCTTATTGGGATATGCCAAGTCTACCTTTTAAGTTACCACTAGGCACTCGCTTTAAAGATAAAAATAACCCTGTCCCCGGTAGTAGCGATCCAGGTGAAGCCAGTGGTTTATATTTCTTTGGTAACGAATTTAATACTGATCACCAGATTTGGTTTAATAATTCAGATATGCGTACACACTGCTTAATCTTTGGGTCAACCGGTTCAGGTAAAACAGAAGCGCTTATTTCAATATCTTATAATGCACTATCACAAGGTAGTGGCTTTATTTATGTTGATGGTAAAGGTGATAACTCACTTTATGCTAAAGTATTTTCAATGACTAGAAGTCTAGGACGCGAAGATGACTTATTAGTTGTTAACTATATGACAGGAGCCGCCGATATTATCGGGCCACAGAAAAAAGCAATTTCAAATACTCTAAACCCCTTTGCTATTGGATCATCTAGTATGTTAGCGCAACTTGTTACAAGTATGATGGGCAGCTCTGGCCAAGGTGGTAGCAGTGATGGTGATATGTGGAAAGGCCGTGCTATTTCCTTTGTTGAAGCTTTAATGCGTGTCTTAGTATATCTTCGTGATGAAAATTTATTATTACTCGATGCAAGTCTTATTAGAAAATATTTTGTTTTAGATGTTGTTGAAAATTTAATAGATGGTAATGCAATTGATCAATATGACAATACGGTTAAAATACCGCCATTACCACACTCCGTTACTGATCCAATGAATAACTATCTTGCAACACTTCCTGGTTATCAACGTAAAAATAAAGGTAAACAATCAGATAAGACATTTGAACAACATGGTTATATTACCATGCAGCTAACCCGTATTTTTGGTTCACTTGCCGATGTATACTCCCATATTATGCGCACAAACTTAGCTGAAGTTGATTTTAATGACGTTGTATTAAATCGACGTATTCTAGTTGTGCTATTACCAGCACTAGAAAAATCACCAGATGAATTAGCTAACTTAGGTCGCTTGATTATTGCATCATTAAAAGCGATGCTTGCAACAGGTCTTGGTAGCCATATTCAAGGCGACTACCGTGATGTTATTGAATCAAAACCAACAAACTCAGATACGCCTTATTTATGTGTACTCGATGAGTATGGTTATTATGCAGTTGAGGGTTTTGCAGTTGTACCTGCACAGGCGCGTTCACTGGGTTTCTCCGTGATTTTTGCTGGACAAGATTTACCAGCCTTCCAAAAAGCTTCAAAAGAAGAAGCAGCATCCATTGGTGCAAACACTAACATTAAAATTTGTATGAAGCTAGAAGATCCAACTGAAACGTGGGAGTTCTTCCAAAAAGGTGCAGGAGAGGCATTTGTCTCTGTTGCTAAAAGCTTTAACATGGGTAATGAAGGCAATGCAATGGGCTATCGAGATACCAAAGAAGCTACCATTGAAAAACGTGCTCGTATTGACTTAATGGATTTGAAAGATCAACGTGAAGGTGAAATGCATGTATTTTTCAAATCTCAAATTATACGTGGTCGTTTCTTCTATGCAAACCCGCCAAAAACAAGAGAGCTACGCCTAAATCAGTTTTTAAAAATTGAACCACCTTCAGATGAAGCAGCTCGTTCATTAGTTACTTTATATAATAAAGGCATTCATCCAAATGATAGTATCTCTTATGAAACGATACAATTATCAGATAACTTACAGTCAATCGTTAATGCTGCCAAAGAGCTAGGAAAAAATTCTGAAAACTTTGCACAAAAATGTATTCAACTACTTCAAAGTAATGCTAGTGAAAGTGATAATACACAACCACAAACATCTACTATTGCAAAGAATAAAGCACAAACAATCATGGATGAGAATGCTCTTGATTTAAGTAAAACACTTATGTTTATGCAAATTCCATTATCTGAGCGATTAGATAGTAGTTATCATGATATTGATGTATCTAATTTTGATGATGTTCTAGTCAGTGAAACAGTTGCTAAACACATTGCTTATAAATTTGCTGTTTGTGCTGGTGAAAGTATTAGCCAATCTCAAGCAATTTTCCAAAAAGTTGCCGAGCATATTATTGATAAAACAACTGTTAAATATTTATTAAGAGACCCTGATCATAAATTAAGTGATGTTATTCAGGCTACAAAAAATGCATTTAAGGGAGAAGGTTAATGAAATTTATCAGTGATGTCTTATCTACCTTAGCAAAATCTAGGGAATTAACCTTTACTAGAGGTGGAGAAACAGTTGAGCCTGAAATTGTTTTTGCTGATAATGGTATTTTGCCTTATATGACAGATGAAGCGAATAAACTCTGTGATTTTATTTTTGGCTGGCGTGCACAAGCTCAAGAATTTCCTGATTCATCTGGATTTCACGGGCGAAAAGTACAATTAAATGATGATTTAGATAGGTTATATATTTTATGTATGTTTTTATACGATCAGCTACTAAACTGGCAAGATCAAGCACCCGATAAAGTAATTAACCTAGATAATTTTTAGATAAAAGAGGTAAGCGATAATGTCACAAGGACAACAAAGTAATGATTCAGGCTTAGCCCCATTATATATTGTTTTTATCCTATTTATATTACTAGCTGTATTATATCATTCATTTCATGAATCGATTGTACGTATCTTTTTTATCATCAAATCATTTGAGTTAAAGCTTGTATCCTTTTTTAACCCTAATTTTGAGTTATTACTTAACTGGTCTGATAAGACATTACAAAGTACAGTTAGTGCTGAACAATTATATTATTTAGCACTAAACGTTGGCTTAGCCTTACGTTGGCCATTTGCTATTATTTCTATTTTGCTTGCTATTTTATTATACTTTCGTCATCCTCAAGCTAAATTCAAAGACGCTTATTCTACAACCGACCTTGCAAATAAAATGGCTAATTTTTTCCCAGCAGTCTTACCTGTTTTAGGTAAAAATTTGCATAACGTGCCTCTATTGGAAGGTGAATGGTCTATGGCATTGACACCTGTTGAGTTTTCCCAAAAATACCATCTTATTCACTCTGAAAATGGCAAAAACACCATTATTCAAAGTAAAGCATATTTAGTGCTTGTTAAACAATTAGGTGAACGCTTTATTGGTAGCTTTGAATTACCAATGCATCGACAAATGCTCTTTGCTGCTTTTGCTGCTTATATTAATAAGGATCGAAAAGCTGCTGATAGCTTTCTGAAAGAAGTAGCACAGTATCAATCAAACCCAACACGCAAAAAAGAAATTCTTATCAATAAAAAAACACAAACGCTGTTAGAAAAATATGGTCAATCGCCAAGCATTAATAAAATTCTTGCAACACATGCTTATACTTATACAGTCTTTACCGGTTTAATTCTAGGTGCTAGAGGAAGTGGGATTGTATCAACATCTTCATTCCTTTGGCTTAAGCCATTAGATCGAGAACTATGGTATGTTTTAAATAACGTTGGTCGCCGTGCAGTTTATGCTGAAGCTGGTGCAGTCCATGCACATTGGCTTGCTGAATCTCGCTTGAAAAAAGCCATTACTTATCCAATGGTTGCTAATGCCGTTACAGCATTACAAGGCGCACTTGATATGGTAATATTAGAGGATGATGAGTAATAAAACATGAGTAGTAGTAATTTATTAGACTTACAATTTGAAGCAACACCTGGCAACTATCAGCGCTTTTCAGCTCGTAAAAAAAGCACTTTATTTCAAAAAATAAGCACTGAAGTTATTGAACGCTTTCATAATAGCTGTGCATACTGTGGTATCTCTCTAGCACCTGAAGAGTTTGAGATTGTTAATATTAACCATAATTACACTGATAATCATAAAAAGAACTTTGCACCTGCATGTCGCTTATGTACTCAATCATTACTTATGGATCAATATAGCACAAACTATGATGGTAATGATCGTATGATTTATTTTCCAACAATGACGCAACCACAATTGAATAATTTTTATCGTGCATTGTGGTATCATATCAAAAATAAAACCAAAGATGCTGCGTTTAAATCAAAAGAGTTATTTGCAGAATTAACTGATGCATCAAAAACATTAAATCAAGTTGTTGGTACCGAACTAAGCCACCCAGGTGTCTTTGTTCATTATCTCTACGGACGCAGTTCAGATCGCCAATTACTTAAGAAAATTCGCTGGCTACCAGGCTTAGATCGTATTGAGCAGCTATTAGATGATATTCCTCCGCCTGAATCGAATAACCCACCTCAAGAACAACAACAGTCTAATAATAATGAATAAATAATCATTGATCATTTATCGCCAAACGAGTATAACTTAAAATTATCTTTGATAACTACAATTAATTACTTATTCAGTGGCTAAGAAAAAATTAACAAAACAACAAAAGCGTCGTATTGATCAAAATATACAACGACAGCTTCTGGATGATAACTTACCTCAACATAAAGGCAGAGTTATCTCTAATTTCAATGAAACAGTTGATGTTGAAACTTACACTGGTGAAATAATACGTTGCTTTCAAAAACGCAACCTTGGCAGCATAGTCACTGGTGATTATGTTCTCTACACCTATGATAATTCAAAATCACCTGACGGGCTTATTCATGCAGTATGTAAACGTCAAAATTTATTAGAACGTCCCCAAACTTATGGCAAAAATAAAGCCATTGCTGCAAATATTGATCAAATTTTTATCGTAATCGCTACTAAACCAGAACCTATAGGCCATTATATTGATCGTTATTTAGTTGCAACTCACACTCAAAACCTTTTGCCAATTATTATCCTCAATAAGATAGATCTAGGTATTGATGATTCCATCAAGCAATTGATTAAACGTTATGAGTCACTTAACTACCAAGTTCTTTTAACTTCAGCGACCAATCAAAATGAATTAACACCTTTAGAGAGTGTATTAAAAGATAAAACTTCAATTTTTGTTGGTCAATCTGGTGTTGGTAAATCTGCTTTATTAAATACACTTTATGGTAAAGAAATAACAAAAACAGGCAATATATCAGAAATTAACAAGCGTGGAAAACATACAACAACTTCTGCAAAGCTATATCACCCACCTAAAGGAGGCAGTCTAATTGACTCTCCTGGTATTCGTGAATTTGGTATTTGGCATTTATCTGAGGCTGATATTTTAAACGGCTTTATTGAGTTTCGCCCCTTCATTGGCTTATGTAAATTTAGAAATTGCAATCATCAATTATCGACACCAGGATGTGCAATTGCCCAAGCTGTAAACGATGGAAAAATCAATCAGCAACGATTAATTAATTATCATCGTTTGATTGCTGAAATTAATGAAAATCAAAGAGCTTAAAAAGTATCAGGGTCTAATCATTTCATTGATTTATTCTTAAATACAGCAACAATTTTAATCCACATCTTAAACGCGATAAATCGCGTTTCTACAAAATATTATATAACCTTTATGTTTGTAATTGCTCCATATACTCTAATAACAAACGCCTACTTTCCAGTTGACGCCCTTGCAATAAATGGTTTATATATAACTTGTGAATTAATTTAATTGACTGAAGTATATTTTTAATATTTTCTAAATCTTTAACTTTATTAAACTTAGAACAATACGTTAAGGTATCTCCTGCAAATATCAACTGTTGGATATTCTCACTTAAGGCATCTACTTTCTGTGGTAATGACATCGGTGTTAATTGATAAAAACCACCACCATCAATAGGATGGCCATGCTGATCTACTTCAAACTCAACACCATAACCTAATGCATTTAATAAAGATGATTCAAAAATTCTTAAACTTAATTCATGCTGATCGTTTTTAATCATATCCGATAGTGTTATTTGATAAGCCTTAAATAACCCCTCCTCCACAACTGAATTAGGGTATAAATAATAGATTAATTCATTCATATAATAACAACACATCTGCTTTATATAAGTTAGTTTCTGGTAGCGATTAAGCTGATAAATCTCAGATTTATAAATCGTATATAAGCCATCAGTAGATCTTGGTTCCTTCATTTGTAATGCCAATAAGAAATTCGATTCAAATAAACTAAACTGCTTTTGATTCTTACGGTAATAACCTTTAACTATGGCATTAATTTTTCCATGATTTTCAGTAAATAATGTTATTAATAAAGAAGATTCTCGATATTTTTTTTTATAAAGCACATAACCAATATCACTAACTAACATGATTTCTCTATTTTCTCAATTAATGACAATAAAGTTAATGCGCAATGGCGTTTAGTCTGGGGTAAGTCAAATACTTGATTAATCGTACTAATATTAATTTTAGATAATTGATTAATATGCTTTTTATGTACTGCCTCAACAAACCAGGAAACCAAAGCAATCATATAACCACAGCCTAATACTTGATAACGACAATCAATAATTTGTTGCTTTTTATTTAATTTAAACTGAAAAATAACATACTCACCTGCTGAATAACTGCCAGAACTTAGTGTAATTACATCAGTTTCATCATCTGGCCACAAAACCATAGCTTCAGGGACTTTTTTATAGTACTTGATGACTTCTTTTGAATACAACACCCTACTTCTCCTCCCAAAGTGGAGATAAATGGCGTAATTTCTGTACTTCTTTAACAATTAAGTTACTAGCAAAATCAACTTCTTTTTCAGTTGTATAACGCCCAATTGAAAAGCGAATACTACTGTGTGCATCTTGTGCTGATAAACCTAATGCCTGTAGTACATATGAAGGTTCAACCGTTGCTGAATTACAAGCTGATCCTGCTGAAACCGCTAATTGATTTAATGCCATCATTAATGCTTCACCATCGACAGCTTTAAAGCACAAGTTCATAATACCATTAACCGTATTACCACCGTTTATTAATACTTTATCAAGTGATAGCACTTTATCTAAAAATCGCTTACGTAATTGTTTGATTCTTCTTGCATCTTCTTTTAAGTTTTCTTTGATCAAACGTGCCGCTTCTGCCATACCAACAATTTGATGCGTTGGTAACGTGCCTGATCTAAATCCACGCTCATGGCCTCCACCATGAATCAATGGCTCAAGCAAAACTTTAGGCTTTCTTCTGATATATAAGATACCTATACCCTTTGGACCATATAGTTTATGTGATGATAAAGATAAAAGATCAATATTTTGTTTATGAACATCAATTGGTAAGCGAGCGCCTGCTTGAGCAGCATCAACATGAAAAAGAATTTTTTTACTTCTTAAATAAATACCAATTGCTTCAACTGGATTAATACTACCTAATTCATTATTAACATACATTAATGAAACTAATGCTGTACGCTCAGTAATTGCATCAACAACCTGCTCTAGTTTAATACAACCATTATGATCAGGCTCTAAATAAGTTACTTTAAAGCCTTGCTCTTCTAAATAATGACAAGGGTCTAAAACTGCCTTATGCTCAACTTTTGATGTAATAATATGATCTTTATTCTTATCTTTATTTTTTAGTATCGAAGCAACGCCTTTAATTGCTAAATTATTTGATTCTGTCGCCCCCGATGTCCAAATAACTTCACGAGGATCAGCACCGATTAAGCCAGCCATTTGCTCTCGTGCTAAATCCACTTTTTCTTTCGCTTGCCAACCATAATAATGGGTATTGGATGCAGGATTACCAAAACAGCCATCTAAGGTTAAACACTGTGACATCTCTTTTGCAACTTCAGGTGCTACAGGCGTTGTTGATGCATAATCTAAATAAACAATTTTCACCACTAAAACTCTTAATTTTGCTTAATTAATTTTACTTTATTTTAAAGTATATAATTAGGCATGTATTTTAGCATAAGTCTTGGTGTTAGTGGGATGGTTTTGGTGGGAAATAATTTATTATTCGTGTTCGAATTGATGTTCAACTTGAGATCCTCTTTCATAATTATTTTTTTCATAAAATAAATAGCTTGAACTATCGAACTTGAAATAATCCTCTTTATTAGCTAATCGCTTATTAGCATTAAAATAAAAACTATCTGATAGCGCAAGACGTAAATCTTTTACTTCAAGCTTATTTTTTTTAGTTATACCTAAATAATTTTTCAAATTTTCATTACCCCTTTCATTTAATTTTTTAACTAAAAATTTAGCTGTAGTAGAAGTGCAGTATCCTGTATTTTCACATAGTTTCTTAACCATTTTCTTAAAATCTTCCTTCTTAAAATGATTTTTTTCATTATCCTTAGAATTACTTTTATAATCCAAATTATCTTGAATAGATTTAATTAATTTTTGTTTAAGTCTAGATTTTGTATTACAAAGTGCAATCATTTTTATTATTGTTACTTGCTGCTTATGATGATATTTTTTAGTATCATGACTATTATTTTCAGGCTTATTATCTTCCTTTTCAGAAACCCTAATTTTATCTTGATAAAATTTCTTATAATGACTATATAGCGAGTCATCAATCTTTTTATCAATAATACTAACTTCTCCTGTAGCTGCATACTCTCTTAAATTTGAATTAGTAAACTTCTTAGGTATACCTACAAGTTCTAAATAATTTTGATATTCAGGCCTTTTTAGAACTTTTACAAGCTGGCTAAATGTCGATGAATCATGCCATGTCTGTGATGCATTCTTATGCAGTGATGCTACTTTGATTAATTCTTGAAGATTGTTTGCTTGTGCTATTTTATCTATTTTCCAATGCTTCTTACCTATAGCGTCCTGAAGTTTAGATTTTATACTTTTAAGCGTACTATCTTCTTTTTCGGCCTCATTATGATTGTTATGTATTTGATTTAAGTCTTTATTATCATATTGAACGCTAATTCCCTTTAATTTAGAAATCTTTTGACAACATTTATCAATAGCCTCTTGATTCGTTGAACTTAATTTATCTAGCTCAGTTTGAAGCGTTTTAATATATTTTGCTCTCGTATCATCCTTTAGACTCTTATTCTTATCTAGCTGTTTATTGCACATAGTTAAAATATCTGATTTAACTTGATTTAGTTCTCTTTTTTCTTTTAAACCTTTTACTATATGATTACTTGCATACTTAAGCACTCTTAAGAGTAAGTCTTGATCCTTTGATTTTGCTAATTTATTAAGATAATCATCATTATAAATAGCTGGATTTATTTCTTTTAGGATATTTAATTCAGCTTGTTTTAAAATGGTTACGGAGTCACCTAAACTACCACTACGAGCTACCCTACCTCTTTCCTGGATCAATCTTTCCATCGGAGCTTCAGCAGATCCATCAGGCATAGTAAAATAAGTTTTAATTTCATTGATAGAACCTGCTTTAAAATCAGAGCCTCGATTTAATTGATTTGTAATTAAAACCTTAAATTTATTGCCTATTTCGCCAATTTCAGTAATTTTCTTTTGACTTGCATGATTTCTTTCTTCAGCTGTCTGTTTAAAGCTACCATAATAAGCGTCTAAATTTAGTTGCTTGTTTTCTAATAATTTTTTTAATTCATTACCTTCCTTTGCATCTTTAACATGAATAATTAAATTTCTTTTTTGTTCATCATTTTTTTCTTTATTAAACTTATTTTGGAATAAAAGTACTTCTTTTTGAATTTGTTTTAAATGATCATCATTTTTAGATATTAGAATTTTATCCTTTCTTTTTGAAGTTTGATGTGGTGGTATTTTTACATGATGCCCGTATTCAGTTACTACTGGCGATCCTGTAAATCCTCTAACTGTTTTATCATGTGTATAAGATTGAAATGTATTAATACTGATCGGTTCATCAGGACGGATAAGACGAACTAAAAGGCTATCATTTTTTTCAAGTTCTGCATTTACCCTTAATCTTAAAATTAAATCAAAATCACCTGAAAATGTCATGCCAACTTTTGGCTCACCATCTTGAACTGGAACTAATTGTGAATAAGCTTTTCCCTGATAGTGCTCTGCACCTTCAACTAAATACATTGCTTTATTTTGATCAATAGGTAAATATTCTTTAGAGTCATGGATAGCTTGAAATAAACTTTTTATTTTTTCTTCAGTTTTCCAGAGTTGATTAATCTTTTGGTACAATTTTTGATTATTTGGATAATCTTTTTGCAGTTTCTCAAAAAAATCTTGATGCCTAATAGTATGATTTGAACTAAATTGTTTATCATATACCGCTAATAAAGCTTTGCATGCTTCAATATATTCTGTTGAATAATGTGATGATTTTCCTGAATTACCCAAGTAATAGCTTGTATCATTGACAAACATATCATATTCATCAACAATAACCGTTGTTTTAGGCAAATCCTTTTTATGTCTTTTAAAATTTGCATCTGCTTGTATCATTGCTAAGGGTGTACCAAAATTGATACCCGATTTTTTAGTTGCACTTACATTTTCATCAGTAGCCTCACTAGAAGATGTTCTAACATAATTAAATTTAACTCCGGCACTTTTATAAAAATTTTTATATATTTCATAATGCTCTTGGGCTAAGGGCTCTGTCGTTTGTATGATATCTACTGGAGATTTATCATCTTTAGATACTAGAAATGCTGCCATCACTGCTGAAATAAGTGATTTACCTTGACCTGTATCAATAGCATTTTGAATGAGTTCTTCATCTTTATTATGTTTCAAATTATATAGTAATGCTGCAAGTTGAACTTCCCTTAAGAAATAACCTACTTTAGTTGATTGTGCCGAATTTCTATAAGCTAATACATTTAATAGAGCTAATCGGTTAACGTCATCAATTTCCTTGTTTTTTAATAAATTTTGTATATCATCCGTTGATTTATTTAAATAGTTTATTGTTTGTTTTTTGACTTTATTTATATCTTCGGCAATATTTTTTACAGTGTTTTCAGACTCGTAAGTAAGGTGCTTTAAGTTTGCTATTTTCTTTAGTTTATCTTCTAACAGCTTATTATCTGCAAAATTAAAGTACTCACAAATAGTTGAATACTTTTTCTTTGCTTCTTCACTGTCAATATCTAACTTATTTTTTTTAAAGATTAATTTTCCAGATGGATCAATAGAATGCTTACAAATAAATTGATCAATATCACCCTTAAAATTTAGTGGAAATGTCAGTTCTTGTTTTTCAACAATTGTTTGTAATGAGTTGATTTGATTTTTGTTAAGGTTGTTTAAATTGTTTAAATTTTCCTCTGTGATTTCTTCGACATTTTCACTATTTAATATTAAAACAGTTATTAACTTAAATAATGGTTTATTAAACTCATTTTCAGATTGAGCTTTTTCATATAAAGCTTTAAGCACTGTTTCATTACATTTAGATAATTTAGATATAATTTTATAATCATTTAATAACTTGCTTTCTTCTATTAATTTTTTATCTATATCATATTGATCTAATTTTGTTAATAATGTTAAAGTTTGCAAAAGATAATTAGGATCTGATTTTTTAATTAAGTCATAATACTTCTCATGTATCCGAATTAAATCAGGGTTAGTAAAAATAGAATTTGATAGTCTTTGATTAAGTTCTATAGCATTTTTGACTTTATTTTGAGTATCTAAATTTGTTTCTACAAATTTTTTCTTATCATTGCAGCTTGAAATTGATAGATTAAGAAGCAAGTTAATATACTCTTGTTTATTATTAACTTCATCCAAACCTACTGGTAATGGATTGTTCTCCCCTACCGTATTTTTACAAATGTATTTGTTAAATGTATCATTGATTAATTGTTGGTATGCCTGATAGAGCGCTTCACTTGACTTAAATGATTGCCTATTGTTATATTTTTTTAACTTACCAATTATCTTTTTAACAATACCAAAATCACTTTCTCCCCCTACATTACTTTTAATTTGCTTTATTAATTCCTCATCATTTCCCTGACACTGTTCAAAATTAATATTATTAAATATCTGACTATTGATTTTATCCGTTAATAAATCAGTTACTTGTTTAATCTGCCTAGAAATATCTTTAGAGCTATCTAATAATGAAGTTAAGTCTTCTGTTTTAATGAGTTTTTTAACAACATTTGCAAATAATGTACCTAATAATTCACCCAATAAACCATCTTTTAAATCACCACAAAGTTTTTTGATCGCAGCATTAATTTTTTGCTTATCTTCATTAAGGTTTTGATTAATTTGTTCTGATATCAGGTTATTTAACTCTAGAAGCGTAGTTTCTAAAGTTTTGTTGATATTATTATTATTTTTTTCCAGTTTATTATTATAATTTAAATTTATTGGAAAATTTTCTAATACTAATGGATTTTCTTTTAACTTATTCTCAATTGACTCAGCTAATTGCTTTAATTGCATAATATTTTCAGATCCATTAAACACATGATGTTGTCTAAAAATTTTTGATGAATCTTTATCTCTCTCAAGTAAATCATGTAATTTAAGTGTATCTGTGAAAAAATTTTCAATAATTTGATCTTTAAACTGACTAAAACCAATGCTGTAAGATACATTATCTAACGCCAAATTAAGTATTTCATGTATTTCTAATGCTTTAGGTTCCTTGTTTAATTTAGCTTCTTGTACTGCCTTTAAAATTTGCTGAGATGTATAAAATAAAATATCTTTATCATTTCTTTTGATTTTTTGTAAGTTATTTAAAATTTCTTCGTTTAAATAACCTTTGTTATAAAGATCTTTAAAACTGTCAACCCAACTTTGATTAATAAAAACTGGCAATTCACCATTAAGATATTTATTTTTTATAGCTTGTTTACTTGGTATCGCTAATTCTAAAAATTTTAATAAATATGGATTATTATGCTTGCCATCATCAAATTCAATACGTGCACTTATAGGATTTTCCAGCTTAGTAATATAACTTTCATTAGGTTTAAAATCTGTTTCTTTAGTCTCCAAATCTAGAACCAAATGCATTTGACCATAGCCATCTGTTACACGTTTGATTTGTAATCCTTTTGGTAAATTGATAAGATTTATAAAATCTAAATAGGCTCTAGTTAAAATATCATCCTTAGAATAATGATTCTTAATTTTATCCATCAGCCGTTTTGATATTAGATGAATCGTTTGCTCATTTTCTAAATTTGAAATACTTATACGGCCAAAGTAATTATTGAAAATAGCACCATCTTTTTTAACATTAAAAGATGAGTACTGATCTCTTAATTGTTGCTGTTGCTGTTGCTGTTGCTGTTGCTGTTGCTGTTGCTGTTGCTGTTGCTGTTGCTGAAGGTTAACTTTATTTTTATTTTTTAGATTTATTTTTATATCTTTATTATTGGGATCAATATTTTGAAAATTAATAATTTCTTGATTAAGTTCTATGTTTTCTGTACTAAGTACTAACCGATAATTATTCTGAATTGCATCACTTATAGAATTTAACACTTTAAGATAGTTCGACAGCGTTATATGTTCTTTACGATTCAGAATTAATTGATTATACACATCATTTGATTCTTTATTTAATTCTTTTTCAAGATCCGATACTGATTCATCTTTAATCAAGAAAGCACTACAAAGTTGCCCTCTAATTTCCTTTACTATTTTATTGATATTATTAATTTCTTTTATATCAGCTGAGATAGAAGTGATCTTGAAATTTTGATAGTCATCATGATCTAATTTTTTTAAATTTTCTAAATCTAGAGGCAACTCCAAAGAGTATTCTTGTGGTTTGTTGTTTATTGTATAAGTTATCTTCATATCTGCAACCCATCTGTTATTAATTTAGTTTTATTCAAATATTATTTTCTTGATTGATATTTATATTTTCTTGTTGCTGATGTAAAAACACCTGTTCTGGCTGTTGAACCAAACCCACAGGCATTGCATGACTAAACTCAACATGATTAATAATTTCATTAAATCTATCTTGCGTCAGATGATTCTCTTGCTGAATTAAATCGACTATTTCATCAGCATAATCCCGATTTAAATAAACAGACCTTAAATTGCCCTCTATTAAATTTTCATGCTCCAACAGGCCATGTTGATGTATTAAATTAAGCACTGGTTGCATTTGTTGAATAATCTCAGGGTCATCAATTTCTTCTCCATTCAACTCAAATCCTTCAAAATTAAACCCCGTAGAAGCATAACTAGAATTTCCTTCACCAGGTGAACTATCAGGTGGATATTCATATTGTAGTTGCTCTTGTAGTTCTGGATTAGCATCATAGTTTAAAGGCACACCCATTTCATTTTGTAGTATTTCAATAATTTGTTGTACATTTTCATTGATAAATAAGTTCTGATTATCATCTATCTGTTCTATAAACTCTTGTTCGAATGAATTACTACTCTCAGCATCCATATAGTTATGCTTGTTGAATTTATTATTATTTAAATCTGGCATATTAATAACCTCAAAATATAACTTTGATGTTTTACTATGCCATTATGTTCGATTATTTAATAATTCAAATAAGTTATAAATGTTATTGCTAATTGTTATATGCTTAATTTAAGCTATTCAAAACGCATATAACCCACATCATAAAAACAAATTATAATAATCAAACTATCTTAGTTATCTTAATTCATGTGGAATCAAAAATAATAAGTGAGAATAAAGATGATTACAGAACAACACCATAGCCCCATTGCACTTTTTGATACAGACAAATTTCTACTATCAACTGAATCAGAAACAAAATCTGTATTAAATATAAAACATAAAAATGATTACCATCACACTAAAAATTTTCTAGCTCAATATGCTAGTAAAATTGGAACGTTTACATCCTATAGACGTGAAGTTGAACGGTTTATTCACTGGTCATGGTTAATTAAAAATAAATCACTGAATCAAATTCAACTCAATGATTTAGAAGAATATGCAACCTTTTGCCAATCACCACCTAAGTCATGGATAAGCCATAAAAAGTCACCACGTTTTTTAACTTATAATGATTTACGTATACCGAACCCTCAGTGGCGACCATTTTTACAATCAAATACAAATCAAAGTAATAACTACCAAATTAAAAAGTCTTCGTTAAAAGAAACTTTTACTATTTTAAGAACATTTTATAACTACTTAACCAAATGCCAATACGCTACAACTAACCCTTTTCTTCTTTTTTCAAGTCAATTACCAAAAGTTGAATATACAACCTCAAAACTAGATAAAGGTATCACTAAATTTCAGTGGCAATCTATCTTAAAAACCATTAACCAATCGATTTCTATATCACCAGATACCTACCAACGAGCACATTTTATATTTAATATAATTTATCATTTAAAGTTAAAACTATCTGAATTATCTGCTAATAATAATATCACACCTAAAATGAGTAATTTCAAACAAAATTCAGATGGTAAATGGTACTTTATTTCTAGTGAAAATCGCCAAGTTTTTACTAATACTCATACGCTTGAAGCACTCATTCGCTGGAGAAAGTACCTTGGTTTATCTGATCTACCTACAGATGATGAGCAGATTCCATTAATACCATCATGCCGAGGCTCTAATGGATTAACTACAGATACACACTTACGTAGAATAATCAAAGATATTTATCATTTAACTGCAAGTAAACTAAAGCAAAATGGTCATTTGAAAGATGCTAAAAAAATACATTCTGCTACAGTAACAATGCTTAAATACCACCTTCCATAACTTGTTAATTTTTAATAGCTAAACCATACTTTAGTTATATTAATATAAAAAAATCAATAATATGAAATATCGTCAACTATCTATTTTATATATTCCATCATTACTATTTGGATTTGATATTATTGCTCTAGGGATGTTAATTCCATATTTTTCTGAAACGTTTAATATCTCAATCCCAATAGCACAATTATTTATTTCACTTAATTCATTTATCCTTGCATTAAGTTTAATTCCGGCAGGAAAACTATGTGATTTTATTGGTGATAAAAATACCATTATCACTGGATTAATCCTTGTTAGTTTATCTTCAATACTTATCATCATAGAGTCACAATTTTACACGATTTTATTCATTAGAATATTTATGGCCATTGGTAATGGTCTAGTACTTATTGGCACTTTATCTTTAATTCATAATAAAACCACTAAAAATATGAAAGCTAAACTAATTGCTTATTGGAGTTTTTTTGCGGGGTTAGGGATGATTATCGCACCATTATTAACACCAATCCTTGTTGATGCAACTCACTGGAAAAGCATCTTTTTTATCACATCGTTAACTGCAATTATAACTGCATTATTACTTAAACTGACCCCTTCTATTTATAATCAAACAACTATAGTAAAAACTACAAAAGTAAATAATCTACTTTATCTAACTGTCTTTTTCTGGGCAATCATTTCACTGATAGTTTTAGCCTCATTGAAGCTTGGTTTTATATTAATAAACACCTATTTTATTATAATTATTCTATTTATAGTCACTATTTTCTTAACTGTTTTTTTATATAAAATAGTAAAAAAATATACAAAAGATTACCCTATATCGTACTTTATTGCTATTTTTATTGGTAGCTTTGGCTACTTTGCAGGCGGTGTAAGTATTGCTAGTTGCTCTTTATGTTTTTGGATGATTAGTATTGATGGCTATAGTCTTAATAAAACAAGTACAATAATGCTTGCATTTACATTAGCTTATACGCTGTCACCTATTATATCAGCTAAATTTTTAAGATACTTAAGTATAAAACAATTCGTCTATATCGGCCTTAGCTTACTCCTATTTGGTATGGTTAGTTTTTTCATCCTAAGCACCATAAAATCTTCAGCCTACTATTACATGATTAGCTATGTATTTTTAGGTAGTGGCTGTGGTTTAGTTAATCCATATTCAGCAGCATTAGCACTCGAAAAAATTGGCCATTTAACAACAGGCGGTGCTTCAGGAATGCTATTGACATGTAAATGGCTATCTTCTGCGATGGGTGTTGCAATTACTTCAATTATTTGGACAAGTTTTTCAAACCCTATTTTACCTTTATTAGTAATGTTTATTTTCTTATTTTGTATCTCTATTTATTTATTGAAAAAGCTATCTTAAAACCTAAGCTATAATAGTTACTTTCTATGGAAATTTAAAATTTTGGTTAGTAGTAAACCCTAAAACTTTATTTTCAGTCAATTCAAGCTCTTCCTCTTCAATTAACTCCAAACCTTTCTCCTTAGCAAACAAGATTTTTGGTTCCAATAATTTTAGTTTCTGTTTTTTTAGATCAAACTCATCATATTTATTTACCTTAAATTCATTTTTTATCTTATCTTGTATCCACCCTGGTGCAATCTTATCAAATGCAATTATTAATAAGCTAACATCTGCATCTGCTTGAGACATTGTTCTTGCTTTTGTAATATTCCCATTATTCTCTAATATGCTAAACATTGGCTCACCCAAAACCTCTGGTCTATCACCCTCTTTATCTCTCTGAAAATCAATAAAACAAATTTTACCATTTTCATCTTTTTGCCCATATATCCAATGTGTACTCATTAAAGATGAAATTGCAACAGCAAGTGATGTACTATCCTTAAACTGATTCATCATGCTACCTAGCTTATTCTTAGCATCATATAGTTCATTTTTATTAAGTTTTTCATTAATTACTTTAACTACTTTAGGGCTACTTTCGTACTCTTTGCTTAAATCGTGAAAATATTTTTTAATACCTTGTGCTTGATCATCACAACTAGGAAAAGGTATATAGTTATCTTTTGATCCTATAGTTACAAAATACTCACTTGCTTTTGTTTGAGGATAAATATCATACCTGGCTTGCAAATTTTTTTTAAGGTTACTTACAGGAAGGCCTAATATAGCTGATACTGTAACTAAAGAGCAGTTTATTTTTTCTTCAGTTTCATCATCGTGCTTATTAACAATCTCACCATTATCATTTTTCCATATTGATAAGCGATGCTGATTTATATTTTCTTTAATATCATAATTAATAAATTGAACCATATTAATTTCTCCATATTATAGTTAATATGAAAAAATTAACATAAGTTGTTGTTTATAAATTATTTAAAATAGTTATTTGGTGTATCATTATTAATGATAACTATTAACTACAGAATTATCCTTATTTATATTTTTTTCTGAATATTCTTCTGGCATAAATATAAAATTTTCACTCTGTTCATGTTTAGAACTAATTAAGTCCAAAATATGGTAAAATTTTAATTTAGCAACTCTTTCATTTTTTAAGTGATCTAATTGATTTAACGTATGTTTATTTTTATTGATAAATCGGCCGTTTTCCTTTACTAAAAAGCTATATTGATATTGACTTTCTTCATGAGAAAAATTCTTTTTTATTAGTACGTAATAATTATCAGGCTTTAAAAAAACTTCATTCGTTAATTTTTCTGGTGCTTGATATAAATTATTAATATAGTCTAGTAAATAAATATTTTCATTTAGCGCATTTTTATCATCTAAGTTTAGTAATTTATTTAAGTCAATTTTTTCTGAAATATCAACTTTATCAGAAAACAAAATCTCTGGTATTGAGTTTAATACATTTTGTAAATCGCTTTTAGATGCATATTCTATGAAAGAATAGATTGTTTTTTGATCTATTTTTGCATTCCTTTGACTATTTATTAATTCACCCTCTATTGATTCACCCTCTATTGATTCACCCTCTATTGATTCACCCTCTATTGATTCACCCTCTATTGATTCATCCTCTATTGATTCATCCTCTATTAAAAATAATCCCTTATCACTTTTTTCAAGCTCAGTTTCAAGATACTCATACGGTTTATTTTCATCCTTAAGCTTCTTAATTTTCTTAACTAACTCTTCTCTTTGATGATCTTTTTTATCTAAATCATTCTTTATTTCTTTTTTCCTTTTAAAAAATGTTAGCATCTCATTTTTTTTGATTTTTCTCATTTCTGGATCTAATGTCTCAAACCTCTGTTCGCTAGCCCAAAAGTCTGAATTATAAACATATCTAATTCTGGAATTGTCGTTTAAATTTGAAGATGGACTAAATAACCCATAACCTTCAACCCATTTAACCATCTCTTCTTTAATATTTTCAGAAGTTATATTATGTAAATTTAATATATTTTTAATAAATGTTACTGTCTGCTTACGGCCATTTTCTCCATGCTCTTTTTTGTCTTTTGAGTCGCTATAGTAATCAAATGCTAATCTCAAAGCTTTTTGAATATTAATATTTTCAAGTTTTTGCCAATGACTTTCTGTCAATAATATATCTGCTTCTTTTAATGCTAATATTGCAACTTGACAATCTGAGCTTGCTTCTAAAGTTAACCATTGTTTTAAATTTAATTCTTGTATATATTTTAAACTTTCTGTGAGTAGCTCATTATTTTTAATAAAATCAGGTAGTTTTTTAAGTTTATAATCACTTCCTATAATTTTAGGCAAATACAAATTATTATCACTTAAAGATAAATTTTTTAATACAATATGTGCATCTAAGTTTATATACTTTCTAGGAATTATTATGGCTAGGTCATTAGTGAAAATGATACCTTTTAATTGTAATTTATTATTAGCTAAATCATCTAAATATTCACAAAAAAGGGGTATTGGATAATCTCTAGTAATAATCACAGTTTTTTCATCAAAATGACATTTTTTATATTTAGCGCCTGTTATCACATCATGCAAGATTTGTATTTCATCAATTAAACTCCACAAGTTATATTTTTCAGATAAAGCTAACTCAATTAAATAACATTTTAATTGAAACTCAGAAATTAAATTATTAACCCCATTTTGCAAGTTATAGTTACGCTTTTCTTCAAATTTAGTATATTCACTTTTATACAATTGACTAATATACTGTGCATATTTATTAGATTCTAACTTAATTAACTCTAGTAGTTTTTCATCTTGAATATTAATTTGATAGCTTTCTGATGGAATATAATTATCTATAAAATTAAATGATTCTATATTTTTACATATTTTATTATATAAAATTTCCGGAATTTTATATGAATTAGGATTAAATTTTAACTTATGAATTATTGATAAATCATCCTTTATTAGCTTAAGCATATGTTCTACTGTTAGTTTTTCTAATGCAGGAACCAAAAATTCTTGTATTTCAATAATGTCTTTTTCATCTAACCATTTATCTGATTTAACTATTTGTTTTAAATTATATCTATGATCTTCATGTATAATTTTTAATTGATCTATAGGATGATTAAACTCATTGAAATTCTGATTTTTTAAGTATAAAACATAAGAAATAGCATAATTTAAATAAGCTTGATTAATTAATTTATCATTATAAATCATACAGAAACTCCTACAATTAACAATTACCCAAAAATATTCATATTACTTAAATGACTTGAAACTCCCTTTTTAGCTACAATCCAAGGACATACTGAATCAGAAGAGCTCACTTGTTGACATGAAAAAACAATATTATCATCCTTCGAGACAAACCCTATATTATTAGGGCAAGTAATTAATCCCTTATAGATATGGCACTTTTCAGCTGTTTTAGAAAATTTAACGATATATTGTTTCGATATATCTAAATCTACTCTTTGTGAAGATGAAGATATCTGATTAATTTTATTACCATACCCATCTGTAAGGCAAGCATCCCCTAGCCCTAAAGTCTTTAGCTCATACCCTTTTACATAGTTACCTACATCAATCGTTATAGAAAGATTAGCATCACCAGTTTGCTTAATTGACGGGTAGTTTTTACATTCAATTCCATTACAAGTAGCATGAGTTAGAATAAATGGCTCGGCATTATAAGTTTCAATTACACTATGCCACCCATCATCTTGGGAACTATGATAATATTTAAAGCTAAGATTGTAATCTTTTCCTTGATATTTTGCTATTGCATTAAAAGCTATATATTTTGGATTATTAAAGCAATGAGTAAATGCAGTATTAGAATCACTAAAACTAATTTTAATGCTCTTTTTAGGTTCTATTTTATCTGGAATTTCAGATACATCATTAATACAATCCATTTCTCCTTTAGAAATAGAGACTGGAAAATTAGTTACATTATGAATTGTAAATGTATAATTCGCAGAGCCAAACACTATATTAGATGATAAAAATAAAAAAAATATTATTGTTATAATTTGATAGTTCATTATAAATTAACCTTATTTAATATAAGTGCAACCCGATAGATTTTCATCTATATTTAATATATTTTTTATTTAAGTTTCATTTTAAGTATGATGTTTACTGTCAAATAAAAAATGTATAACTTATTATTTAATAAGATAACGGTAATTTGAAATTCAAATCATGAATATAAGATATAATGATTGAATATATCCTTATTAAACCCTAATTTAAGATAATGGTAGTTATTTAAAATACTTCTTTAAAATTATTATTAACAACTGATATTCAAAGCCTTAATTGACTTATCATTAAATTAAAAACAATGCAATACCCTTTACTATAACAAAATAAAATAGCAGGTATCATGATACAAAATACTCTATTTGTCTGATTATATTATATTATGATTTTTCTTGACGCTAAAAATAATAATAGTATAGGGGTTTACATTGAATATTAAAGATCTAAAAATACTAAAAACAATTATTGATGAAATGAGCATTTCAAAAGCAGCTGATAAAGTTCATTTAACACAACCAGCCGTTAGTAATATTGTCAAAAAATTACGTTATGAGTTAAATGATGAATTATTTATTAGAAGTGGAAACCAATTATTAATTACCAGCAAAGCAAGAGAAATTTATTCAAAATTAGAAGTCATAGTCGAAAACTATCATTCAATCCTTGAAAAGGATAAATTATTTGATCCCTATAATGAGGATTTTAAATTTAAAATTGCCTTTTCAAATCCATTTGCTGATTTTATATCTAAAGCAATGTTTGATGAAATTACTAAAAATAATTATAAAGTAAAAATTGAGCTTTCAATGCTGCCAATCATTAATAATTTTGATAGAAATGATCACTACTATGACTATATTTTTGCAACTAACTCTGCACCAGAAGATTATATTCAACGTCCCGTTAGTAAACATAAACTAGTTGTAGCACATAAAGGCGCTCTAGACCATGTAAAAGAAGGTCAGTCAATTACATTGGAAGAATACTGCCAACTTAAACATATTGCTTACTACACAGAAAAATATCCATCTTATTTAACGCAAATAATGGGAGGCGAGTCACGAAATATTGCATTTGCTGTTAACTCGCCAACAACAGCAATGCAATTATTAGATGAACATCACGTCATTAATATCTGCGAATCTTATGCAAAATATTTAAACTTAAAGTATGTTGATATACCTTTAAACATCCCAGAACTTACACTAAACTACTATATTCCTAGCTGGACTAGAAATTCAGCACCTCATAAATGGTTACACAATTTTATCAATCAAATAATAACTGAAACAGTTCCATGGCTTAAAGCTGGCAATGATAATACTAATGTTCTTTGTAACTAAATAATGACTTCAAATCAAAGTAGTATATAAGTAACTATTTAAGCTATAATTTATTGAAAGTAATTATAGATTTTATACCTTTGAACAATGAATATTAAAGATTTAATAATTTTAAAAAAAATAGTTGATGAGAAAAATATCAGCTTAGCTGCTGAAAAGATGCATATCACACAACCAGCTGCTAGCAATATTCTAAAACGTTTACGAGAAAAATTTAATGATGAATTAATCATTATTTCAGGCCAATCTTTTATTTTAACGCCGACAATGCAAGATATATATGCTCAAATATCTGTTATTATTGAGACATATGAACAAATGATTAATAAGCATTCTGACTTTGACCCTCACTTAAGTGATCTAACTTATAAAATTGGAACTATTTCACCATATCCTGAAATATTCTGTAAACCATTATTAAAAACACTGACAACTAATTACCCATCAATTAAAGTTGAGATTGATATCTTGCCTTTATTTTATAACTTTCATAAATATAGTACTGAGTATGATCTTATTATTGGCACCTATGAAGCTCCAGATAACTACATTAAAGAATTATTATTTGAAGATCAAATGGTCGTTGCACATAAAGGTGCCCTAGATCATACAGAAACATTAACACTTGATGAATATATGAACTTAAAACACTTAGTTGGCTTTATTAATGATGAAGAATCTTTTGTCACAAAAGTGTTAAAAAATAGTGATACCAGAGATATTAAATTTGCTATTAACTCACAAAGCCATGTAATAGATCTATTAGATGAGCATCATGTTGCAACCGTTTCTAAACTATATGCTAACTATTTACAACTTAAATATTTACCTTTCCCTCTAGAAGATGACCGAATTACATGCTGTATATATTACCCATATTGGTTCAAAAATTTACCAAGCAATATTTGGTTTAGAGAATTAACTAAGAACATTATAACTTCAGAAATTAAACAGTTTTTTGATAATTAAAAAACATAACCTATCAACTGATAGATTAATTAACCACTCATAACTGATATTCGCCTTAAAAGATGAATAAAAAGAAAGTTTAAAATGCCACAAATAACTCCAACTACGCTAGAACCTATTATAACTGAAGCTTTATTAATTAAATTAACAAATAAATATTAATAATACAATATATAATAGATTTAAATTATATTTAAATTGAATTTTAAAATACAATCTCTCTGAATCAATAAAACTAGAGGGTTGTAATATGGACTTATTTGAAATGTTAAAAGAATACTTTAATACTTATGCACTTTATGAAACAAAAGATCTTCGAGAAAATAATATTGACTATAATGAGAAACTAAAAAATATTACAATACATGATTTTCAGAAAGATGTTCAAGCCTTTTTTCATAAGTATGGCCTTGGCTCTAAAAAAATGAATTATCTTATTGATAATCCATCAAATAATATGAAACGCATTCAAGGATTACCTTTGAACGAAGAAAATTTAAAAAAGTTAGGTGATCTAGAAGATATTGAATTAAAGCCATTAAAACCAAAAAATGAAACATGGGGAGACTCTCTTGCCAATCACTTTCCAAAAAGAAGACATGCAGTAAAAATATTTTTTCCTTTTATCAGTGAATCTGAAAAAAGCATTAATGAAAATATAAATGATAAAATGAAAACTGCTTTACATGATATTGGTGAATAATTTAATTCAATCTATCTAACCTGTTATTAAAATAGTTATCTGACCTTGAATTAATCATTATCCTAACCTACCTTTATCAATGATTAACAGTAAAACAAGGATGTGGGATGATGAAAAAACTGAACCTAAAATCGACTTTTATTTTGACAAGCTTAAGTCTATCTATTGGCTTTCAAACCGCTTATGCAGTTCATGAAAATGGCGTTCCCTGTGGCGCTAAAGATTTAATGGAATACTTAGCATCTGAAAATGGTTATCAATCAGCAGAAGTGATGTATAAAGAAGCTTTATTTGCCAATGCAGATGGTGCCTGTAATAATCAAAAAACACAACATGGTGTTGATTGTAGCCATAAAGTTTATACTTATGACGGCTTCATTTCAGCAGCTAAATATTTTCCAACCTTTGCCTGTACTGGTACTTTAGAAGATAGAGTTCGCGACTTATCCGGGTTTTTTGCTAATGTTGCACAGGAAACCTATGGCGGTGATGGTACGCACTATGACCAAAATGGTGGACTTTATTGGCGGATAGAGAATGGTGGTCAACCACAAGCTCAGTATGATCCTAACCCTAATGTATTTTTTGCTGATAATGCCTTTACACCAACTGAGTTTTGCATGAACTCTGGAGAAGGCGCTTATAGTACTGGTGTTTATACATTTGATACAGCTATTGAACCACTTCGCTATAATGCTGTATGGCAAGCAAGTTGTCCTAGCCAATTAAATACACCGATGGTTGAAGCACTCGGTAGTGGTAACTGGATGGGCCATGGCGCCATTCAATTAACTGGTGATTCTATATTCTATGGTACGGCTGAATATAATACGATTACTGACAAAAGTATGTCAGTTAAAGATTTTGCCAACGGCCTATTAAACAATGATGAAATTACTTGGTTTTCAGCACTTTATTATTGGAATGAACCCAAAGCCAATCAAGTTACCCAAAATCCACCTGAATATTATATGATTAGTTCCAATGAGAACTGGGGCTTTGGTAATTCAATTTATTATGTTAATGGTGGATGCAATAATGCTGAACAGCGTTTAGCATTTTTTGAATACTTTAATGGCGTTTTAACTAAAAATGTTCCCCAAGCTAAAGACACTGAATCACAAGCACAGAAAACTTGTAGAGCACCATCTTAATTGGTATCAAAATAGTTTACTAATTATCTTTTAACTTCTATCCTAACAAGATTAGTAATAAAAAAATTATCAAACATGAAACTAAAATCTAGTCGCTTATTTAGCCTATTATTTATCGTGATATTATTTTTTCTATCAAATGCTTATGCCGTTAATAACCCCTTATTTTCCTTTGCATCAACAACAGCTCAACCACTAGCTAACTCAATCAATACAGAAAATAGTTTCTCATCTAGCTCACCTGATGTCAGTGTTAATGCCTTTTTCCAAAAAAAGGATATCTTGTTAATTTGGAATATACCGAAGGATGCTAAGCTATATCGTGACCGCATCTCAATAGAACTACTTGATGCAAATAATCTACGACTAGGAGTTGTACACTTTCCTAAAGCGCAAACATGGCAAGACCCTATATTAGGCCCACAACCTGTTTATACAAATCAATTAAGCTTAAAAATCCCGCTTTATGCTAAAAATAGCCAAGTTCCACAAGGTGCAAAATTACAAGTTATTTATCAAGCTTGCTTTAAAGAAAAATGCCTACCCTTCCAACGCCAAGTATTTAACATCCAAAATAAAGACGCCTATCCACTTGAAGAATTACCTAAAGAAGCAACACAGATTATTAAATCTAAACAAGCTTTGGCTTTAAATAATAAAAATAAAACAACTGATAGTCATAAAGCGCATTATAGCTTAAGCTCATTATTATCATTACTTGGGTTTGGCTTATTATTAAGCTTTACACCTTGTGTCTTACCAATGCTACCAATTATTTCAGGTGTTGTTTTAGGCCAAGGTGATACAAATAAACTAAAAGGCTTCTTACTCTCTGTTATTTATGTACTTGGCATGGCATTAACTTATACGATATTAGGTATTGCCATTGCGCTTGTTGGTGCAAGTTTTCAAAGTCTTTTTCAAATACCTATCGTATTAGTAATCACGTCCATCTTATTTTTATTATTAGCACTTTCAATGTTCGATTTATTTCATATTCGATTACCCCAGAAAGCGCAAAGCTTTATTCACTCTCTACAGGAAAAGCCAAAATCAGGCAGTATGCTAAGTGCTTTTTTCTTTGGTATTATCGCTTCATTAATTGTCTCTCCATGTACTAGCGCACCTTTAATTAGTGTCTTAAGCCTTATTGCACAATCTGGTGATTGGATATTTGGTGGCTTATCCTTATTTGTTTTATCTATTGGTATGGGAATACCGTTAATCTTAATTGGTACAGGACTTGGCTACTTTGTTCCTAAAACTGGTCCTTGGATGAATGACTTAAAATACTTGATTGGCGTTTTTATGTTATTAATCGCCATCTGGATTTTAGGGCGTATTTTACCAGGGCATATCACCTTAATTCTTTATGCTATTATCTTAGTTGGTTATGCAGTCTTTTTAGGCGCATTTGAATCATCAGAGTATCGATTTGATAAGATTAAACGCGCACTTGGCCTGGTATTATTCCTATATGGTGTTAGCTTATTTATTGGTGCGATGATGGGCAACAGCAATTTATTTAAACCACTAAGCCTTCAGAATGTACAAATTAATGGTCATGTAGAAACGCCCATATCAAATACAGAAATAAAAACCGTAACTAACCAAGATGAACTAAACAAAGCACTTGAAACTTACCAAAATGAAGATAAACAAGTTATTTTAGATTTTTATGCACGTTGGTGTGCTGAATGCCAACTAGTTAGCAAAATGCTGCAATCTGAAAAAGCACAGCAACTACTTCAACAAAATAATACTGTATTAATTAAAGTCGATGCTTCTGATTACTCAAATGAGATGAACCAAATACTTAAAAAATATCATATCATTGGTTTTCCAACATTAATTAGATTAAACTTAAATCAAACAGAAGTAAATCGCCACAGTGGTAATCTATCAATCACTCAATTTAAAAGCTTATTAAATTAAAATCCATTTGTTTGTTCTTGTTTATTTTTATCTCTATCAAAAATACCAGAATATATTGGCAAATCAGGACTACTAGCTTTTTCTTGGCGAATCTTTCTATTAACTTCACTAAATATGTTTTTTGCCTCATTTTTAACAAAATAAGGTGATTTTTTATATTCCTCTAACAATGGTTTATTTTCTTGTTTTGCTATTATTTTTCCATAAAGGCCATCTATTACTTTAGTATTAAATGAGTCAGTACCAACCACATAGCCCGCTACATTCCAACTTCCTTGAAGACCCAGTGCTGAAAAAGCATCATTGGTTTTATCTTTTGCTAATAAAAGCTTTATACTCTCGACACCCTTACTTCTTATTGAAAGATTACTTAAAGGATTATAATAACCTGTACCTAACCCCTCACTTGACACAAAAGATTCATCAACTGCTTGTTCAAAAAATGCTTTAAACTCAACTGGATTACTTATCCGATAATCATTTATAATTTTTGCACAACTATCTATTGATAATTTTGGCATGACTTCACTCCTTTGATTTAATTTTAGCTTTTTAGAATCTGATAACATAACCAACTCAAATGGGTCTTCATCTGGCTCATCCATTGATCGTTTTTTTTCTTCACTTTTTTTAACATCACCTAAATTTTTTGACCACTCACTTAAATCAGGTAAATCACCAAAACTTTTTACTCTTCTTATTGGCATTTCTTCAATTGGCTGTAAAAAAAGTATTTGAGCTTCTTTTTTTAGTGGTTCTATTGGTACTTCAATACTAGATTGTATTTGTTGTGGTATCATTTGAGTATCATCCTTTTCTCTTGGTGTCTTTGATAAAACAAATGATATATTTTCTGACTCTGGATAAATGCCATGAAGTGCATAATTATTAGCAGCTAAAATACCTGATTTTAATGTATCTGCATCACTATAATAGGCAGTTTTTCCGCCTAAGTAAGCCGTATAGGTTATATCTGATAAATTTTTACCTGCACCATATAATAAACCAATGCCACCACCAACTATCATACCAACTGGCACTGTAATTAAACCTGCTGGCCCCAATAAGAATCCGGTTGACCCATAAATTGAACCTTTATATACACCTTTAGCTGTTTTACCTAAAGTATCGACAATTGCCCAAGGTGTTGAAACAAGTATTCCATAAACAGATGAGGTCATAACCGCTGTTGTTTTAACAACTTTTTCACCTATCTCTTCTGGCATGATAATTCTCCTTACTAGTCACCTGTATAACTTGATGTTGATTGATGGCTGTCAAATTGGTTTCCTGTAGTAAAGAAGCTTGACCTTGGATATTGTGGTTGGTGATAGCTTGGTGTTTTTGTGCCACCTAAAACCTTAGTATAAAGATCAATCATTGAAGATGGTGGCTGTTGAGTTGTATGCATTTGAGGCTGATGTGAAGCATATTGTTGTACTGATTGATCAGACTTTTGCAGTTGATGGTATTGTGATTCATTGGATACTACCACTTCATCTATCTTAGATAGCTCTGCTTTTTTATAGGTATCAAATCCAATTTGCATGTAATCAGTAAATATTTTTTTTGATATACCAAATAGATCGCGTTTATTATCTGGTAAACTATTTATCTCTCTATATAATGAATAATCTTTTAATATGTTTAACTCCGGTAATTTGTCTGCTAAATGTTCAACTAAATAAACAACAAACATTGTGTTAAATGAATTATACATTGAACTTGGTTGGCTATTCCATTCACCTTCATCTGCAAGCAATCTAAATGCAGTTGCTGCACTAATCTCATTATTTCTTAGGCAAGTGATTATGTTACTGGTATTTCTAATACGATCTTCGTAATTATAAGTTTTTCTAATACCAAGCCCTTTAAAATCTGAATAAGCTCTATTTGCTGCTGCTAATACTGCATCTTTAAATAATTCTGAATAATCTGAGCCACTTAAAGCAACTAATAAATTAGCACACTCTTTTGAATTTAAAGCAACTTTATCAACTATCTGATAATTAGGAAACAATACATATTCATTAATAATAGATTGGTAAATATCTTTGGATTCTCGATCAATTCCTTTCGGGTCATCTTGCCATATATCATTTCTCATTTTGATATTATGACAATGCTCAATACAATAAAGTATAAAATATCGCATAGCTTTTGTATTAAATGAAGGTGTATAAATTACCCCACCTTCACTCCAATGGCCCTCCTGACCAATTTTCCAAAGACCCAGCATCGGTGAAATATTGCCGCTTTTTACATCATCTTTTATATCTGATGCGCTACTTAAACGACCTTTATGTGTTTCTGATGTCATCCAATCTTGTAATGGTTCATATTTTGAGACAAACCTAAATGCAGATACAGCCCACCCCCCAACAAAGCTTGATGATTGCGATGCTGTATTAGTGACACCTTTTGCCTGGTCATGATCCTTATAAGCATTTTCAATTGCATAAATAACTGCATTTTTAAGTGTTTCTTCATCTCGAATGACTTTACGAATTGCCTCTTTTGCAAATTCTTTATCAAACATAAGATACCTCCTCCATAAGGTCAATCTTTATGTCTGATTGTATAGTAATCGAATTATTTTAGATGCCTATCACTGAAGAAAAAAAATCAATTTAGAAACAATAAATTGGCTATTTTATGATAAATAAATGAATTATAAAATAATATTTTGAAATCAAATTTATGATAATTAGCTGTGACAACCACCACAGGCTTTTGCACCACCACATGTATTAAACTTGGGTTTATAAGAAATTCGTTTGCCTAAAAACTTCATAAAATATAAGACTGCCAATAAACCAATAGTCGTTATTAGCATTGTTATGACTGCTGAGTGAAAATCACTTGCTAATTGCGGAATTTGGTAAGCAAATACAGCTGCCACATACGCAATCGTTGTACTCCATAAAACAGAAAGCCAAGCCCAACTGTGACTAGCCTCCCGACTCATTGCACCAATGGTTGCTACACAAGGGACATATAAAAGTACAAACAATAAATAAGCAAATACTGCTGGCATCGAACTAAACTGTTTTACCATTTCACCCATTGAAGAATTAGAGATATCTTTATCCCCTTCATTAGCAATAAATGGATTTTTAAAACTTTCACCAATATTTGTCAAATTATCAACCGTACTAAAAGCCGTACCTTTCAATTCCTGCCAAAGATTAAAGTCATCCGTTTCAGAAGGTAGGTTATTACTATTTTGACTATAAAGCGTATTTAATGTACCAACAACGACCTCTTTGGCTAAAGTTCCCGTTATCAAACCAACGGTTGCAGGCCAATTAGCATCTGAGATGCCAATTGGATAAAATACAGGTGTAATCGTACGCCCTACCTCAGATAAGATAGAAGCTCTTGAACCATCCATATTAATTTTACCATCAGTTGTGATTGAATTAAGTGTTCCTATTAATATGCAAATTGGAATAATTACTTTACCTGCACGGATAACAAAGCCTTTTAATCGTCGCCAAGCATGAATAACAATGCTTTTTGCATTCGGCAAATGATAAACGGGTAACTCCATAATAAATGGCTGATTTTCACCTTTTAATATTAACCATTTAATTAATAAACCCGTAATAATTGCTGCAGCAATGCCTATGATATATAACAAAAAGACAATCAAACCACCACCTGATGGGAAAAATGCTGCGGCAAAAACCGCAAAAATTGCTAAACGCGCACCACAAGACATAAATGGTGCCATCATAATTGTTAATAGTCGATCTCGTCTTGATTCTAACGTACGTGATGCCATAACTGATGGGACATTACAGCCAAAGCCAACAATTAAAGGAACAAATGCCTTACCTGGTAGACCAATTGCTTGCATCAGCCGATCCATAACAAATGCAGCACGCGCCATATAGCCAGAATCTTCAAGAAAAGATAAAAATAAAAATAAACAGCCAATTTGAGGAATAAAGCCTAATACGGTATTAATGCCTAAACCAACACCATTAGCCAATACAGCAATAAGCCAACCAGGTAAACCTAGATAATTACCTAAATGTGCTGTACCTTGAACAAAAATAATTGCTGAAGCATCATCAAATAATGGATTAATTGCCGTTCCTAAACCAATTGAAAATTCAAACATCAAATACATAATAAAAAAGAATAATGGTAAGCCTAAATACTTATTCATTGCTATCTTATCAAACCACTCTGTTAAACGGTGACGTTTGATATCTCGATGTTGACTAATTGATTGGTATAGACTTTGTATCCAGCTATAACGTTCAGATGCTAAATTAATATTTAACTGTTTATCTAAAGTGTACGCTTTGAATGCATTTTTTTCATCTTCTGATAATTGCTCAACTGCATATAAGTCATTTTCTAATAATTTAAACCAAAACCATGGTTTGTTATTACTATGTTTAGGTAATAAAGCTTTTAGATGATCAATTGTATTATCAAGTTTTGGATAATTTAAACTAATTGCTTGAGCATCAGATTGATTATCAAACTTAGTTACTGCTGATTTTAATGCATCAATACCCACCTTTTTACGACCAATAACTGGTATTACTTGCGCATTAACCGTTTTTTCAAATTCATTATAGTCAATAACAATGTTTTTACTTTTAGCAACATCTATCATATTTGCTGTAATGACTAATGGCACATTTAATTCAAGTAACTGTGTTGTTAAATACAAATTACGTTCTAAATTAGCCACATCTACAACATTTATTACCAAATCAGGTTTTTCATTCAAAATAAATTCACAAGCAATTCGCTCATCAATTGAGCCTGAATCAGAAATAGTTAATGAATATAATCCTGGTAAATCAACTAATTCAAACGTTTCACCTGCAACTTCAAAAAAACCACTTTTTTTATCTACTGTTACGCCTGACCAGTTACCGACTTTTTGACGAGCACCTGTTAAAGCATTAAAAATAGTCGTTTTACCACAATTTGGATTACCTACAATTGCTATTTTTTTCATACTGCTTTAACCTGGATCAAATCAAGTTCTGACTTCCTTAATGACACTTTTACCCCTTGAATTTCAATTTCATATGGGTTGCCTAATGGTGCTATTCTTAATACATTAAACTTAGCACCTGGAATAAAACCAAATGCAAGTAATCGATGAATATAATTCATCGGACATTGATCTGAAAAACCTGTCACTTGATAGGCTTTATTAACTTCTATTTTAATATTTTCTTGATTTGTTATTTTCATCGACGGGCCTTAGAAATCGAGTATTTATAATCAATAAAATGCTTTAAATCGATTATAAGTTGGAATTGCTAAAAGTCAATAAATGAAAATGATTATCAAAAACAAATAAAGTCAACTTTGATTTATGTCAATATCACTTATAGTTCATATTTTATAGAAGGCATGTCACTACCATGAGTTAATTTATCATGATAACTAGCTGCTACATCGCCTGCTAAAACAAATAAATGATTAGGATTAGTTAATTTATAGCTAGCTCCTCCATGATGAATAAGACTTCTTATTGAGTCTGTCTGTTTATTTTTAGTAGCAAATTGTACTGGTGTTAATCCCTCATTATTAACTATATTTATATCAGCTCCTTTTTTTAATAAAAACTTAACCATTTCTTGGTTATTTTGACTAACTGCAAAATGTAATGGTGTACCAAAATGCTCATTTAACACATTTATATCTGCACCTTTATTTAATAATATTTCAGCCATCTCAAGATTGCCACACCTTACTGCATGGTGTAAAGCTGTACCCATATTATCAGAAGCATTAATATGAACTATATTTTCTAATGCCTTTTTAACACCTTCCATATCATTTATAGAAGCATAGTTTAATAAATCCATAGTACTTTTATGCGTTTTTCTCATTAAAGAAAAATTAGTGTCATCTGAAAATGATGCGAACTGTATGCTATTCAATTCAAACTCACTCAAATAACCTTCAGACAACGCATCATATAAATCTTCAAGATTTTCATATTCTTGATCTCCACTAGGACTATTGGAATCATATAAATAATATTTTCCTTCATGAAACCTAAGCGTTAAACCATGAAAAGCATTATCTCTTAAACGTCTTGCTCCCAATGTAATAATATTACTATCTATTCCACTTTCAATTATTTCGCAGAAAGTTGATTTATTTATACATATTTTTCCAATATCATTTACGTTATATTGAAGGCTTTTTTTAAGTGTAATCAATTTGTCATCTTTTGACAAAATTTCTAATAAACCTTTTTTTGCATTTAACAAATCACTTTGTTTATAAGACTTAAAAGATTCATAGTTATTTAAATCTTGATCACCATAATCTTTTAAAAAGTCAGTTACAAATTGAGCAAAACGAATATAATCTATTGCAATTTCAAAAAGTTCATCTAACGTCCTTGTTTGTTCTTGATCAATAAGTTGAACTTTTTCATTTAAACTTTTTTCACTACCGTCCCAACCACTTAAATGGTCTAATAAATCAAACCACCAAGATAATTTATCTAAATGCGCAAACACAGCATATACTGTTTTATAGCCACCACAAAGACCTGGTTTTTCCTTTTCTATAAAGCTATCAATATCCTCTTTATCATAATAAACATCCCCTTTGGGATCAAAGAAAGTTTTTTTAATTTCTAAGTATTGTATAAACTTACTATTGATTTGGGCCTGATCAATTCGATTTTTTACTTTGTATACCATTACAACACCCTTATATCATAACTCTGATAATAAAAAAATATTATATTTAATTTTTTAAATATTTACAATATTATAAATATTTTTATATTAAAACTGACATTGGATGCTGAACCGCTAACTGACTAAAGCGTTTAATCTGAGATCGACACGAATACCCACTAACTAAAATTTGTGATGGCTCTAGTTGTTCAATTTTTTCTTGCCAAGATAACTGATAAAGCTTTTTAGAATTGTCTCTATGCTCTTTTTCATGACCATAAGTACCAGCCATACCACAACAACCTACTTCAACTATCTCAAGTTTAAGATTTAATTTTTCAAATATCTTCTGCCATTGTATGCTTGATGTTAAAGCTAATGCTCGCTCTGTACAGTGAGAAAATAAATAATAACTTTGATGCTGAGTATTAATAGAAAGTTTAATTCTATCTATCTTTGATAATAACCATTCTTGTAATAAAGAAACCTTAAATTGAATTTGTTCTTTTGATAAAATTTTAACGTATTCATCTCGATAGCATAAAACCATTGTTGGCTCAATACCAACTAAATCAATACCTGTTTGTGCTACTTGATTTAAATAATGCGCATTTTTTAATGCTATGCGATTAAATTGCTTTAAAAACCCCTTAACATGAAGTCCTTTACCATTAGGATAATAAGGTAGAACATAAATGCTAAAGCCTAATTTAACTAAACCATCATAAACAGCTAATGCCACATCAACATCATAAAATGATGTAAATGCATCTTGGACTAAGCAAACAGATCGACGCTTTTCTTCATTTGATAAACATTTTAACTTTTCAAGTGACACTTCAGGTGCATTACGTTTTTTTAATTCTTTATCAAGCTTAAGTTGACTTAGTCTTGGTAAATCAACTAAGCCTATTTGCGTTTTTATCAATTTTGTTATCAATTTACTTTGTGTGACTAAATTGTAAATAATTGATAGTTTAGCGTTTATCGGTGTCATTTTCTCAAGATAACCAATAAAATAATCCTTAACTGGCCGTTTATAACGTTGATGATAATGATATAGAAATAATGACTTATTTTGCGGAATATCAACTTGAACTGGGCATGAACTGGCACATGCTTTACAGCCCAAGCATTTTTGCATAGATTCATAAACTTCATAAGAAAAGTCATTATTTTTGGAATTTCGCCATAGCTTTGGTAATGGATTACGCCATTCATTTGGCTTAAAATTAAACAAATTATAACCTTTTAATGATGCTAAACGTGCCCACTCTTTTAATAAAGTAGCACGCCCTTTAGGTGAATAAACCCAGTTATTAGATACTTTAGCTGATGGACACATAGAAAAATCATAATCTCGATTTAAACAACGTGCATTACCATTACAACTAAAAATATTCCCCCAATGTTGCCGAGATGCTTGCATAACCTGCGTATCAAAATAGCCTCGAAAAGGGCCATCGATTTTAACTAAACTTTCTTTAGAACCTTCTGGTAAGGTTATCTTACCTGGGTTTAATTGATTAAATGGATCAAATGCTTTTTTTATTTTTGCTAAATCTTTTGTTAAAACCTCATCAAAATAATCTTTTACTAATTCACTTCTAAAGCCTTTTCCATGCTCTGACCAGTAAATACCCCCGTATTTTAATACCAATTGATTTACTTTTTGAGTAATTTCAACTAGCCTTTTTTGATCCTCTTTATCTGTCATATCCAATGCTGGGCGCATATGCAAACAACCAACATCAACATGGCCAAACATACCATAACGTAATTGATAGCTATCTAAAATTTCTCGCAAATCTAATATAAAATCAGCTAAATACTCTGGCGAGACAACCGTATCTTCCATAAAAGGCACAGGTTTTTTTAAGCCTTCTAAATTTGCTAATAAGCCAACACTTTTTTTACGTAAATCCCATAATTGATTCATTTCGCTTGTATCACAAGTTACAAAAAATGAAATAATTTTATCATCTGATTGACTAACTAAAGCTAATTTCTCATTTACTTGATCTAATAATTTATTCAGTGAAATCTCATCTTCAGCGATAAACTCAACTAAATTAAGTCCTCTTGCAGTGATATCTGTTATTTTATTTCTTGATAATAGTGGCTCAATTTTATGATAAAACTCATCTTCCTTAGCTAAGGTTAAAATCATATCATCAACTGTTTCAATCGCTGATGGTTTAAACGGCAATAATTCCCTTGCAGCTCTTAATGCGCGATCAAATGATGTATATTGTATTACAAAAAGTGCTTTGTATTTTGGTAGTGGCGTTAGTCTTAAACGCAATTTACTAATATAAGCTAATGTACCTTCAGAGCCTGATAGTAAATAATTTAAATTAAACGATTCATCATCTTGATTATAAATCATTGCTAAATTATAACCTGTCATAAAGCGCTGTAACTTTGGAAAAACACGCTCGATTTCATCTTTGTGTGTAAATAGAATATCATCGACTGTTTTATAAATTGTACCCACATTTGAATCTAAAGATTTTAATTCATTTAAATGCTGCATATCAACTTCTTTAGTTACAATACAACTACCATTAACTAAAACACACTCTAATTCAATAATATTTTGTGAGGTTCGCCCATAACAACAAGAACCTTTACCGCAAGCATCTGTATTACACATGCCACCTAAAGTTGCTCGATCACTTGGAGAAATACTAATTGGAAAAAACAGCTGATACTGTTTTAAATACTGATTTAATTGATCTAATACAACACCAGGTTCAACTTCAATCCATTTTTCTTCTATATTAATTTGTCCAATTCGATTTAAATAACGTGAATGATCAATTAAAATACCTTTTGATAAGGATTGCCCATTTGTTCCAGTACCACCCCCACGGGGTGAAAAGCGAATTTCATGATAATGCGCTTGTGACGCTAAATGAAAAACTAACTCTATATCCTCTCTATTTTTAGGAAAAATAACAACTTGAGGTATCACTTGATAAACACTGTTATCAGTTGAAACAGTAAGCCTTGAGGCCATATCGGTATGAATATCACCTTTAAAACCATTTTTCCTTAATGCTTTTAAGTATTGCTTATATTTTATATCAAGCTGATGATATCGATTAAGTTTAGGTAATATTGCCATAAGATAAAATTTAAACCACTTATTAATATATCCATATCATTAACGATGGTACTATTGGCTATATAACAGTGCAAGTGCTAATTTTCTTATAAAAATCATTGAAAAAACCCAGACATATTATTTGAAGTATCTAAATTATAATAACTTTCATGAACTATTTTTCCCAATAAATAATGTAACCAATACAGACATTTTGCTAACAGCACATTAAAATAAGAAGCAAATTTTCAAACTAGAAAAGGAAACGCTTAAATGAAAAATCTGATTAAAGCGCTAATACTAACTATTTTATTCTATCCACTAGCATTTAGCTGCACAAATGTACCAATTAAAGCAAAGGATGGAACTGTTATTGTCGCAAGAACACTTGAGTTTGGTCCAAATCTAAAAAGTCGTATCATTAGCTCACCTAAAGGTAAGTTATTTAAAACATACCTGCCAAATGGTAACGCATCAATGAGTTGGCAAGCTAAGTATGGCTATGTTTTAATTGATTATTTTGGTACTGGCTACTCTGTTGATGGGTTAAATACAAAGGGGCTATCATTTGGTTATTTATACTTACCAGAATCTGAAGTTAAATATATGAATGTACCAAAATCTAAAGAGAAAAATGCATTACCATATACACAGTTTGGTGATTGGATTTTAAGTAATTTCTCAAGTACCGATGAAATCAAAAAAGCAATTCAAAATGTTTATATTTACACTGAAGCATTAAATTTAGGTAGTCATAAAAACGTTACTTTCCCACTTCATGCAGTGATCACAGATAGACAAGGTAAAAGTCTTATTATCGAATTTATTAATGGAAAATTACAACTTCATGATAGCCAAGCGGGTATTTTAACGAATGCCCCACGTTATGATTGGCAGATAACAAATTTAAGAAATTATGTAAATCTAACACCTTATTATATTAAACCTTTCAAATCTAAAGGCTTTGTATATGAATCAACTGGACAAGGTTCAGGTATGGTTGGTCTACCAGGTGATGCTTCACCTGTTTCTCGCTTTGTTAAAATATCTATGATGCAACAAACCGTATTGCCAGTTGACAATGCACAACAAGCATTAACCTTAGCACAACATATTATTAATAATGTTGATTTGCCTTATGGCTATGTAAGAGGTGCAAAAGATGAACCGTTAACATATGATAATATTGATAAAACTCAATGGGTAGTTTTTAAAGACCTAAAACATAATAAACTATATTTTAGATCCTATGATAACCCAACAATTCAATTAATTGACTTAAGTAAAATAAACCTCTCAAAAAATGCTAAACCTGTTAGTATGCCAATCAGTCAAGCAACTCAAGTAATACCAGATGTAACTAGCCAATTAAGTTAATAACTATGCATTTCTATGTTTAAAAATTTGATTACTTATCTCAACATATCGACTATATAATAAAAATAAAAGGAGTAAATAATGAAATTTGTTGCAATGGTAACAAGAACGCTAAAACCCGGTAAAATTTATGAAGATTATCGTAAAGCTTGGTTTCATACTACAGGCTTTGGCATATCTACAACCATGTATACTGTGATAAATGCATTTAATCAACGTGAAATTATTTCTATCGGTATTTTGGATGGTGAATTGATGGAACTATATTCTGCTTTACAAATCGATGTAAAAGACCGATTAGCCAATCCCCTAGATGAAGTTATCGAATCAACCATTGTCAGAAACTTTGGCGTAGTAGCTGCGATTGATGATTTTTCACCAAAAGGAGAGCTCACTTATAAACCAGCAACTGTTGATGAACTTCCAACAGATTATGACAATCTCGTTACTGCGTTAGAACAGATAGCTACAGAAATTAAAAAAGCAAGTAAGATGCGTGATCAGCTTAAAAAGACTTGATAAAACAGTACTATTTATATTTTTATTGTAAGATAACTTTATTTATACTCTACCCGTTTATGAAATACTTCAAACTCATCTTGATGAAAGCTTGCTAACATCAAATGTTTGTTTTCCGTTAAGAAAAAGCTATGTTCAGTATTTCCATCAATATAAAGCATATCACCTGCTGAAATATCTAATCGATATTTTTTGTTATTTAAATTAAATATGAAATAACCTTCCCCAGCTAAAAATATATGTAATTCATTACCATGATTAATATGTGGCTGTTCACTTTTTTGTAGTCGCTTTTGTAAATGTTCATTAATTGGTTTTTCAATTTTAGCAACAAGCGTTTCAATTAACTGATATCTTTTAGCTAATTCTATTACTTCAATAGGTAAGTTTTTATATATATCTTTTTGGTTAATTTCACTCATTGGCTTTAAAATTAAGTTATCTAAATATTGACTAAAAGAAAAAAAATCACAGATATTAGGAGCAATCAGAGCATTTATCTGATCCTTATCTATAAGTATTTGCTCAGACTCTACGGTTAATTTAGCCACGATTATTCCTTCGAATTCATTTAAAATTTTAATGCTCGTATGATAATAAAAAATTTGCTAAATATAAAAAGAAAGCACCTTTGAAATACATAGTTTCAAAGGTGCTTTAGTGGACAGTTTATCTTATAGTACGGTATCAGTTGCTGATACTTCCCATGCATTCCAGGTATTGGTGCGCTTAACCCAGCCTAACGTTCTTAGTTCTGTAACTAGCTTTTTAACATCAACATCAGTGATATCTGATTTTAGCTGAATGTCAAAATCCCAATCCCCAGTTCTTGAGATTACATTTTCAATAAATGGATATTTATTCCAAATTTCACCCCATGACCAGTTTTTCCATGCATTTGCATTTTCACCATCATTAATAGCAACAGATACATGCCATGTCTTATTACCAGTTGTTGTCATTTCAAATTTCCTCCTTAAAATTAATGAATTTTAACTATTCTATTTTAGAATAGTTAAAACGATCATAGTAGATTTTATATTAAAAGCAAATCCTGATAGTAACTAATTTTTATTTTCATAAAATTGAATTAAAAAACTCAATGTTTTATGAGCATTCTTTGTTATAATTAGCTTTTATTTTTATCTCAAATCAACTTAATTTTTAGTGAGCCGGATGGATACAATTACAATTAAAGGGGCTAGAACCCATAATCTTAAAAATATTGACCTTGAAATACCTAGAGACAAGCTTATTGTTATTACTGGCTTAAGCGGCTCTGGAAAATCGTCATTAGCATTTGATACACTTTATGCCGAAGGACAACGTCGCTATGTTGAATCACTTTCTGCCTATGCCAGACAATTTTTATCTTTAATGGAAAAACCAGATGTTGATCATATAGAAGGCTTATCACCGGCAATCTCAATTGAACAAAAAACCACATCACATAACCCACGTTCAACAGTTGGCACTGTGACTGAAATTTATGACTATCTTCGTGTCTTATATGCAAGATTAGGTGAACCAAAATGCCCTGAGCATCATATCACATTAAAAGCACAAACTATCTCTGAAATGGTTGATCAAACGCTTAGTTTTAAAGAAGATCGTAAATTTATGGTTTTAGCAACCGTTGTACATCATCGTAAAGGTGAGCATAAAGATCTATTTAAAAAACTTCAAGCTGAAGGCTTTTTAAGAGTCAGAGTAGATGGTGAGATCTATACACTAGATGATTTACCCACAATTGATAAAAATAAAAATCATACAGTTGATATTGTAGTTGATCGACTCAAAGTTAAGTCGTCTCAACGCCAACGTTTAACTGAATCATTTGAGACAGCATTGGATTTAGCAAAAGGTTTAGCTTCTGTTGTTTTTTTAGATGGTGATAATGAATCTCTTTTATTCTCATCAAAGCACGCATGCCCTAAGTGTAATTACAGTTTAAAAGAATTATCACCAAGGCTATTTTCATTTAATAATCCAATCGGTGCTTGTTCCCAATGTGATGGCATTGGTCATAAATCCTATTTTGATCCAGAAAAACTGATCTATAATGGACAAAAATCATTATCTGAAGGCGTAATTCGAGGCTGGGATAGACAACATAATTATTACTTTCAACAATTAGTTGCGCTATCTGAACATTATAAATTTAGCATGGATACACCTTTTAATGACTTAGATGAACAAGTTAAACAAATTATTCTTCATGGCGCTGGTGACACCTTAATTGAAATGACACTAGATAGCCATTTTAGTGGTAGAGAAACCCGATTAAGACGATTTGAAGGTGTTATCCCACACTTAGAACGCCGTTTCCGTGAAACAGACTCGGGCATGATTCGTGATGAATTAGATAAACTTAGAAGTAATCTACGTTGTCCAAGCTGTCATGGTGCTCGCCTAAATCAAGCAGCTCGTTGTGTTTATTTTAAAGACAAACCATTATTTGAATTAACTGAATTATCGATTGAAAGTGCATTTAACTGGCTTGACTCTCTTGAATTTCAAGGCCAACAACAAATCATTGCACATCGCTTATTAAAAGAAATTAAGCTACGCTTACAATTTTTAATTAATGTTGGGCTTAATTATCTTAATTTAAGTCGACGTGCTGATACTTTATCAGGTGGTGAGGCACAACGAATTCGTTTAGCAAGCCAAATTGGTGCAGGTTTAGTCGGTGTGATGTATGTTTTAGATGAACCATCTATTGGCTTGCATCAACGTGATAATCAACGCTTAATTGATACACTGATTCATCTAAGAGATCTTGGAAATACTGTCATTGTTGTTGAACATGATGAAGATGCGATACGTCATGGTGATTTTATTATTGATATTGGCCCAGGAGCTGGTGTTCATGGTGGTAATATTATTGCTTCTGGTTCACCAGATGAGATTATTAATAATGAGAAATCTTTAACTGCTGATTATTTATCTGGACGTAAGTTAATTGCGATACCTAAAAAACGTATGGCAATTGATAAGAAAAAAATGCTCAGTATTAAAGGGGCTAGTGGTAATAATTTAAAATCAGTTTCACTTAATTTACCACTTGGCTTACTTACCTGTGTAACGGGTGTATCTGGCTCTGGAAAATCGACATTAATCAATCAAACCTTATACCCTTTAGCCGCTAAACTCCTTAATAATGCAACGACTTTATCCCCCCAAGCTTACGATAAAATTACTGGTATTGAACATTTAGATAAAGTCATTGATATTGACCAAAGCCCTATTGGTAGAACACCACGCTCAAACCCTGCAACTTATACAGGGTTATTCTCTCCTATCCGTGAAATTTTTGCCAAAACCCAAGAAGCTAGAGCGAGGGGTTATAAACCTGGCCGCTTTAGTTTTAATGTTAAAGGCGGACGCTGTGAAGCCTGTCAAGGTGATGGTGTTATTAAAGTAGAAATGCACTTTTTAGCTGATATTTATGTCACTTGTGATATCTGTCAAGGCAAGCGTTATAATCGTGAAACTTTAGAAATTTTATATAAAGGTAAAAATATTAGTGATGTCTTAGAGATGACCGTTGAAGAAGCATTGGATTTTTTCAATGCAATCCCTCAAATTAAACGTAAACTTGAAACCTTAATGGAAGTAGGTCTCTCTTATATTCATCTAGGTCAAAATGCAACAACACTCTCTGGTGGTGAAGCACAACGTGTGAAACTTGCTAAAGAGTTATCCCGCCGCTCAACAGGTAAAACCCTTTATATCTTAGATGAACCAACCACAGGACTTCATTTTCATGATATTCAACAATTATTAAAAGTAATTCATACCTTACGTGACCAAGGCAATACAGTTGTAGTTATTGAACATAATTTAGATGTAGTAAAAACAGCCGACTGGATTATTGATCTAGGCCCTGAAGGTGGTTCAGGTGGCGGTCAAATTATTGCACAAGGTAAACCTGAAGCAATTGTTAAAATAAAAGAATCACATACTGGAACATTTTTGAAGCCTTTATTAGCTAAAAGTTAGTTATTAATTATTTTTAATATATTGAATATAGCATAATTTATATATATAATTAATATAAAAACGGGAGTTGCAACATGAATCTACAAGTGTACTTAGATCAATTGAAAAAAATTGAAGACATTGACAAAAAAGTCACATTTACATCAAATTCTATACTTGGAAACCCTAAAGTATTTAATGATTATTTTGACCAGCTATCAGTCAAAGGAAAGCGTGACTTTGTTCAAGGACTTTGCATTTTATCTAATGATAAACAAACAGGTCTAAGCTATATTATCACTAATAGCTTTATATCAACTGACAAGAAAAGTTTAAAGAGTTTATTAGATAAAGTTTTTAACTTTAATAACCAAGATACTTTTGACTCACAAAAATACTCATTTATCTTAAAGTCTCTATCAAGAACAAATAATCCTAAAGCATTATCCTCACTTATTTCATATGAACCTGAATACTTTAAAACACTTCTTTATTATGAAAATGATGATACTAAAAGCTTAATTCAGCAAGAGAGGCAATTTATTATGGACGCCCTTCTTATTAAAAATCAAAATCGAAACGCATTTAACATTATCGTTAACCAAACACCTGAAATACTTGAAAATTTATATGAACAGTTAGTTACAATACCAAATGATCAAAGAAATAATGATTTATTTAAAAAAGCAATTGCAACATCAGAAAATGCAATTGAATTACTAATTGAAAACAGACCTGAATTTCTATTAAGCCTACTTGAAGATGATAAAAAATTGTTAAATTATATTACGTTAAATAATACTAAGAGTTTTGACCAAGTTGTGAATTTTCTTATATCATATGAACCACCACAGTACGACCTCATTAATAAGAAATTTAATGAACTCTATCAAACAATTGATAATTTAAAAATCGTTATAAGTGAGTCTCCTGAAGTTTTACTCTCTCTTGTAAAGCTTGCAAATTACCTTGTTATTAATCAACCAGAAAATCAACAATATACGGAACATTTTCCTGAATATCCGTTAGTAGAGTTACTTACTGATTTATATAATGAAAATACAGATATTTTTGAGATAAAAGATTTAGATGCATTTATTGATACATTAATTCAGCCTATTAATGAAAGTAAATTAAATACCATTACATTAATAGCAGCCTTTAATCCTGCAGCTATTGCATATATTTATGAAGCACTTGTTGAGAGAATAACATCTGAAGAAGGTAATCTTTGCTTAAATCAATTAGCTGATGCATTAAGAGTACCTTTTGATAATACTATTTACTCTAATAATCAATCAAATCTAAAAACGGGGCTTACTTTACTTCGTGACATGCTTCCTAATCTATATGAAAATCTTAAAGACTATGGGCAATGTAGAGATGAAAACCCTTTCAATCAACCTAGACCCCTATTTTATAACGATAATTATTTATCTGAATTTGCTTGTAATCAAAGTTGGCAAAATGATTAACTAAAATTTTAATTATAAGTCCTGCTCCAACAAAACATAGATCTTTCAAAGAATAGCTATATAATTTTTTATTGTTATTTTTATGGTAATAAATCTAAGAAATATTTTCTAATTTAACCATACTACTTAACGTACTAGATTTGATATTTAAATACGGGCACATAGGACTTTCATTTGATGTCTGAGTACATATAAAAGTAACCTTACGATCTATATTTACAAAAGAAACCCCATTTGGACATTTAATAACACCATTTACTGCTGAGCATACAGCTAATGACTTTGAAAAATGAAAAAATAGTTTATCTAACTGAGTAACTGCTATAGCGTTTCTAAAAGGAGACAATTTAACTAGTTTTCCATAACCATTGGTTACAGAGACTTTACCTAAACCAAGTGTTTGTAATGAAATTGTGCCATCAGGCATCGGTGCCAGATTAATACCTATATCAAATACTCCTCCATAACCATCAGCTTCTTGCCCTCCTGTAGGATTTAAACCATATGTATCTGACTGAGTTACTTCAGTATGCAAATTCTGGTTAAAAAAACCACTAGTCCAGTGCTGCCAAGTCATTGTAGTCGTATACTTTTGATAATTAGACACAACAACCAGAAACGAAACTTTCTTAGTTTCATTAGAAATAGCACTATTACAGTCAAAGCCATGATTGTAAGCATAGAATTTAACCATAGAACTACTTTTTGGAGGAATATGAATAGGAAGTGATGTATAAATTTTTCCTATACAATTCTCTGATCCTGGTACTAAACTTACTGTAATAGATTGCTTTGTAAGATTATTTACAAAATTTACATGTCCATACCCACCTGCAAAAACATTACTTATAAAAATATTAAACAAAACTAATAACTGTAAAAATATTTTCATTATTCCAACCACCTAACTATATTATAATTAAAGTAAACTTTTAACCCATAATCGCCTCAGCTGCCATCTTAGCCGCACCTGATGCATCCTGCCCAATAGCACTATTACGAGCTGAAGTTTTTTGCGATACATCAGCTTTACCTTGCGTGTAGGTTTGAGTAACATTTTTTTCTGACTCAATACCTTGTTGCAATGTTTGCCCTCCTGCTTGAGAAGCTCCTTGCGCATTTTGAGTACCAGCATTTTTAAATTCTTGAATTTCAGATTCACCAGCATGCTCACTACGATTATTACCAATCCACTGTAATACTTTATCTGGAATGACATAAATCAATGAAAAGCACTTCATAAATGCCATCGAAAGAAATGTTGCATATAAAAAAATAATCATACAAGCAAAAATACCTCTTGCAAAACTAGCGGCATTGGTGCCATCTGATACCGGCATTAAATTTAATAGTGAATTAGTAATAATATGAAAGCCATTAGCAGAGTAATGTATAACGACATAAGTTAATCCAATACCAAAAATCATCCCTAAAATCATAAAAACAGGCCTTAATATTAGATTAAGGCAAATCTGAATACCTGGCTCAGCTTTTCCAAATATTTCATGACCTTCTGGGTAAACTAATGCAAGTGCAACAAATGGAGCAGCAACCATTGCTTCTATCACTAATAATAGCCAAGCCGTTTTACCAGCCCAAAAAAGTATATAAGGTGTTAAAGGGATAATTAGTGCAAAAGATATTCCTATACTAAAAATTGTTGTTAATACAAATAAAACCAATGGTAACCAAATTAAACTCAATGAAAATGTTGCTAACTGCATTGTTATATTAAACATTACTTTTGCATATTCTAAAGAAATTTGTGCAGAAGAAGTATTTCCAATTAATCCTAGAGATAGAGAGCTAGCTACTGTCCATCCTGTTGCATCACCCTCTGCTGATTTTAATTGACTATCAGCATCTGTTTTAATTTGATTTAATTTATCTTTTGCATGATTAAAAATACCCATCATACTATCAACTGTACCCTCAATGAGAGCCATACCAACTGACTGTACATTTTGAATCATGCTCATATTTTGTTGAGCAAAATTTATATTTTTATCATTTTTTTGTATATTTCCAATTCTATAGATTTTTGCTAGTAATCCTCCTGGTTCAGTAGAGTTAGCATTGGTGCCTAATTTTTGAAAAATATCATGTAGAATTTTTTGTGCTGGTGTCGTTACTTTTGAAGTATCTACATTATTACTTTGGCTGCCAAAGTTAATACCGTTTTCGTTAAAGAAATTAAATAAATTAAGTACTGGTATAATAATATGAGACACTAAATAGGAAGTTTGTTTTGAATTATTTTGTAGATATATTGAACTATCGTTTATATGCATTGAGTTAGCAGATTTCACTAATGAATAGATAATGTATAGATACTTCGCATACTGATACTCCATTCCATCAGATAATAATGAATTTACTTGATTCACACGTTGTATTTTATCAATCTGTGAGAGATTAGAATTAATAATCATTTTTTTAAACAATTTTCTAACATTTACTAAAGAAGTAGAAAATGTACGACTATTTTTTACCTTTTTGAGATATTGACTAGGTATAACTGTTAATGCTGAATGAGAAGCTGTCTCTATTGGTTTTAAAGTTGGTGTTACTTTTGAACTTAATAAGTTACTTATTGAATTTTTATACAGCAAATAAAATAAATAAATTTTATTATATTTTATCTTCATTTCTGATTTATTTTCAACATGATCCGCCTCAGTAGAAAAATTAATAAAATTTGCATATAAATTCTGTAAATTTTCACTTAAAACTTTGTCAAATCTCAGATATAGCTGATCTGCTTCCCACCAACCTTTAGTCCTTGCTATATGGCATATATTTGAATCAGAATCATCACAACCTGCTGTAAGCGCAGTTGAGTGCTTTTCTAAATAATCAATAATTTGATTAGATGTATGATTAATAGTAGTACCATTATAGGTACCTAAAGCCTGAGGGTTTTTAATTAAATTTACGAATAAATAATTAATATCATTACCTTGATAAACATCATACTTACTTAAAAGATTTGTAAGTTGATCTTTACTTTCCTGACCAATTAACTGATTAACTTTAAAAGTCCCAAACCAGACTAAATCAGTCATCTTAACTTGAATATAGTTATCATTTTTTACCACAGAGAAGTGAGTCAATCCCTTATCTAATAAGGCGGGTACAAAAGCAAAAGTTCCAGTATATTTAATTGGTTGGGCATAAGACTTTACAAATCCACTTGTAACAGGTGTAGTATATTCTATTTTACAAGTAAATTGCTTTACCATTTGAGTTTTATTCTTATAAATTACTCCTGCAATTGCTGAGTTAGCTGATGAATTATCATTAACCATTTTATACTCTACTTTTGGAGATTGATAAGTAACAGGAACATAATCATAAGTGCAAGGTGGAGCAGCATTCTTATTTACATTTTGACTATTATTAGGAATAAATGATGAATCACTGAATATAGGGTCATTAAGTACATCTTTCGTAAAATTACTCATCATAAATACAGATAAATCTGTATTTATTTTATTAGATACCTCTGAGCTAACAATTGCTGGAACATGATTTTTAACAGTTTCTCCAACCACATTACTCCAAACATAATCAGCAAATGCAATACCAAACATAACCATTAATAAAATTAAGTACTGCGCGAGACAATAGCCTGTTTTGACAGGAATAGCACAAATTGAGCCAAATATTACTCTAAGGGAAATCCAGTGTCCACTCCAATTTTTACCTAGAAATTGTCCATCTCTAGCTGTATTTATAGTTCCTATGATAATTATAAATGCATAGATAACAACAGCAATACTAAGAAGAGCCGTATTAAAATATCGAAAAGTTACACTAAACAAACTTGTATGTACGCTTGTTAATATTGTACTATAATTTCCTCCAAATACCTCACTTAATATAGATTTTGATCTATCATCAATTGGCACCAACCCCAAAAAATTATCTGGAAGAAGCATCGTTGGTGAGTTCATGAACAATCCCTAATTCTATTATTCTTTAGAAATTAAATTATATTTAATGTATATGCTATATTCAATATATATTTTATTCAGCTAATATTAAACAACTTTAAATTCTAAAAAAGAACAAATAGATGATTAATTACATATTTTTATTTTTTTAATTATCCATTAGCCATCAATAACTCTAAAGCATCATCACACCAGGCAAGTTCTGCTTCTGCAAAGCGTATACCTTTAAATGTTGGTAATAATCTATAAATTCCACGATCTAAATTTTCTTGTTTATCCAAATCTACTTTTATTTTCCTGAATTTTTTAAGCCTTTGAGAAACTAATTCCTTTCTATTTTGAATCTGTTTAATTATTTCCTCTTTAGGCACATTAAAACCATAATAAATTTTTAACAAAAACTCATCTCGAATAACTTCTTGATCAGGATTCTGCACTAGCCATTTAGCCAATAATTCTCGACCTTTTTCAGTAATATGAAATACTCGACGCATACCAACTTTATCAGCGGCTTCTTCCACAAATGTTACATACTCTTCTTGGCTTAATTTTTTTAAATTTGGATAAAGCTGTGCTTCATATTCAACCCAAAAGTTTCCAGTTGTACGCTGCATAAACATTTTAATGCCATAAGCTGACATTGGCTCAACTGTTAAAGCCCCTAAAATTGCATAGCGTGTTTTATTTGTTCTTGCCATAATTATAAACCATCAATTAATACTTATTTAAATTAAATATTTTATATCTATATATTATATTGTATAGAATGAAATTTAACCCAAGTCCATGATTATACATATAAAATTTAAAATGAAAATTATTCCTTCAGTATATAATTTATAAAGACAGAAAATGAATCATCATAGATTTCTATAATACTATATTGAATATAGTATATTATATTGCTATAATGTTTCTTTTGACTAATATTATGTCAAAAGAACTTTATAGATGATCAAGGGGTTACAACATGAAAAAAAATATAATTATATCGATTATTCTATCTGGATTTTCTATCAATATTTATGCAAATGAAAGTCACTTACAAACTAAAACTATTGACTCAAGCTATAGTATTAAATTCAAATATATAAATAATAATTATTTAAATAAGAAAAAATTAATAAACCTAAATTCATATCTTCAAAAAAGTAAAGGTGAAGTCTATATCTTTAAATCTATTAACTTAGGTAAAATTAAATTAACACATAAAAATACAAGCACTCAAATAAAGCATTTCAAAAATATATACTATTTAAATAAAAAATCAGATTATCAAATTAGCTTTAATCGCATATATAAAGACTGTTTACTTAAAAATGGTACTATTAGCTGTCCATCATCTATTTATCATAAAGATATTAAAATCAAAAGTATGAAATATGAAACAATTTTTTTATGTCATCATACAACATTAAGTACTCCAAGATGCCCTAGAATTACTCTAACTTAAAGAGTAAAATAAACTAGTGCCTGTTGACAATTCACATAGGTAACCACATCCAGCTACAGGTGATCTGTCAACCTTTTACTAGACACTTGGCTATGGGATATTGTGGTTGATTAAAATAATTTCTTTCAAACTCCTCTGGTGATAAATAGTTTAACGTTGAGTGCATCCTTTGGCGGTTATAAAAAACTTCAACATATTCAAAGATACAGCGCATTGCTTGATTCCTAGTTTGGTATTTCTGATCATGTACAACTGCTAATTTCAAAGTATGGAAAAAACTTTCAGCTACAGCATTGTCATAGCAGTTACCCGTACTACTCATGCTTAATCTAATTCGATGCTTTTTAGTTAATTGATGATAAACTCGGCTTGTATATTGAGATCCCCTATCAGAGTGTAATATCAACCCTGAATCAGGCTGTCGCCTTTTAACTGCTTGATTAACTGCCCTTAAAACTAAATCAGCTGTAATACGCTGACTCATAGCCAAGCCAACAACTTTCCTTGAAAATAAGTCAACAACAGTTGCTAAATATAACCATCCTTCATTAGTTGGCACATAAGTGATATCACTCACCCATACCTCATTAGGAGCTTCTACCATGAATTTTTGTTTTAACAAATTAGGTGCAACATAATAAGGTCTTTTACTTTGATTGGTGGTTACCTTAAACTTTCTTCTTGCTTTAGCATAAAGCCCCAATTCTTTCATTAGCTTAGCAATACGTTTACGACCGACATAGATATCTAGTCGTCTAAGTAAAAGCTGTAACCGCCTTGTGCCATATTCTCCCTTTGAGTTTATGAATGCTTTGATTAACAGAGGGCGTAACTGGCTATTTATTATCTCTTTCTTAGACAAGTTACCACGACTGTACTGATAGTAAGCGCTACGACTAACACCAAAAATCTTTGCCATTCTCTCAATTGAGAAATCTCGCCGATACAAATTAATAAATTCATAAAGCTCGGCTCTTTTTACTTTTTCTTTGAGAAAATGGTTAACGCCTTTTTTAATATATCACGCTCCATGCTAACATCAGCTAATTGCTTTTTAAGCGCAAGTAATTCTTTTTCTTGTGCCGAGAGTTCTTTGGGTTTAAAGCTTTCATCTCCTCGTTGACAATACTCACTAACCCAGTTGTATAAAGTAGATTCTGCTACTCCTAATTGCTTTGTTAATTCTGATAAGCTTTTTTTACCATTAACATATAACGATGCTGCATTACGTTTAAATTCAGCATCATAAGAATGACGTTTTCTAGTTGTCATAAAGTTCTCCTGGTTTGTTGATAAGATGATAATTCATCCCATAACAAAGTGTCTACCTAATGGTAACCAGATCAATGTTGATGGGCTTTCACAATGCTACCATCAATAAACTCCCACTCTAAATCAGGGTGTTTAACCAATGTTTTAAATATTTTCATTAGCTTGCCTTTTGATGACCAATGGTTAAATTGCCGATAAACTGAATTCCATAAACCAAATTTTTCAGGTAAGTCACGCCAAGGTAATCCTGTTCTCATACGGTATAAAATACCTTCTACAGTATTTCGTAAATTAGGCTTGTCATAAATTCCGTATTCGTGCATGATAATCCTTAGTTTTAACCAGTACTCGTTTGTGAGCATTAGTCGAATCATTAGCAAGCTCGTTTGTTGTGTTGTGTTGTGTTGTGTTGTGTTGTGTTGTGTTGTGTTGTGTTGTGTTGTGTTGTGTTGTGTTGTGAGAATCATAATTTTACGAGTTTGCTTTTTAAAATCAATATCTTAAAATAAAATTTCAACAAGCCCTAGGATAATTATCTCAAAATAATCAATCAGATGATAACCATGGACATTGACTATTACCAGATTTAACACTTTGGCAAGCAAAAACAATTTGCTTATCATCAATTATTGTATAACCAATTTCACTATTATCACACACTATATCTTTCACTTTTGATTTAAGATTACCATCGGTATACAGTACGATATGACAACTGGATTGAGAGCGTTCCGGAAAAACTCTAATAACATTATTTTCCTTAGCAGAATCACATGATAAATACAATTGCCCGTCATTAACAAAATCAAGATCGAGACCTGCATCTTCCAATAATTTTGCATTCATCACACGTTTTCCACAAGCATACAAATTTAGATGACCTAACCCTAAAGACTTTATATCATAGTCAAATGGTGGAGGCTGATAAGAATTAATATAAATTGTAGCAACTGCATAATCAGCTTCTTTATTAGTCTCACAATTTGGAATACAAGCCTGACCACGAAAACATGTTGGCTTTCCACATACTTTGTCTTCTTTTGGATCACCCCATATGTATTCACCCCCAGGCCCTTTTGGAGCAGAATACTCTAAAGAAAAATATTCAGGGTATGGTCCATTTTGAGTAATATTGGCAAACAATTCATCTCCATTATCTCTCGAAGAGATATCAACATTGAAATTTACCGTAAAAGAAAAACCACTAGCATTTGAAAAATCTATTCTTCCTGATGCTCTTGTATTCTGACTACCAAAAATGTTACCACGGCTACCTTTAGTTTCAAAAGCAAAAGTCATTGTTTTTCCACTATTTAAAGTTTTTTTTAAACCAACTCCCTCAACATATGGAGTCGGACGCTGAAGCCAATTACTTTCATCAAATGTAACAGCATTATCAAAAGTAAAATCCATATTAGTATTATTTACAACCCTTAGTAAATAATCTGGTTCTCCATATAGAGCTGTTATAGATAAAAAACTTATAAAAACAAAATTTATGATTCTTATTTTCATTTAATTACATCCCCTAAAAACATAAAATAATAACTTATAATTCAGATAACTAAATCTGTAACCCTTGCCTTTGTCCAGCTGCTTTAATTGCAGTTTCTGTTGTCTTAGCAGCATCTTGAGCAATAGCACTATTACGCTGTGATGTTGCCTTTGATACATCAGCCGTACCTTGGTTATGCGATTGCGTATAGGATTTCTCAGCTTCAATTCCTTGTGTCAGTGATTGACCACCTGACTGACCTGCGCCTTGAGCATATTGTGTGCCAGCACCTTTAAACTCTTGAATTTCGGCTTCACCAGCACGCTCACCACGTGTATTACCTATCCATTGCAAGACTTTATCTGGAAGTACATATATTAAAGAGAAGCATTTCATAAATGCCATGGTAATAAACGTGGCATAAAGAAAAATAATCATACATGCAAATGTACCTCTAGCATAGGTTCCAGCATCTGTCCCATTTGAAGCTGGCATTAAATTTAATAATGAATCAACTACAGCATGAAAACCCCTAGCAGAATAACCAATTATGATATAAGTTAAACCAATAGCACATATCATGCCAACAATCATAAATGCTGGCCTTAATACTAAGTTCATAGCAATTTGAATCGCTGGTTCTGACTTACCAAAAACTTCATGACCTTCAGGATAAATTAAACCAAGCGCAACAAATGGAGCAGCCACCATGGCTTCAATAACTAACAATAACCAGGCTGTTTTACCTGCCCAGAATAAAATATAAGGTGTTAATGGTATGATTAAAGAGAAGGTTATAGCAATACTAAATATTGAAGATAATACAAATAAAACTAATGGTAGCCACATTAAACTTAACGAAAATGTAGCTAATTTCATGGTTACATCAAACATTACTTCTGCATACTCAAGATTAGTTTGAGCTTGAAAAGTACCTTGCCATAAAGGAAGTATTGCACCACCAATACCATATCCAAGTGCATTATCTTCAGCATTACTTGTCTTTACTTCTGCATAATCTTGAATCTTTTCTAGTTCAGATTGAGCATGAGAAAAAACACCAAGCATGCTATTAATACTTCCTTCAAGTAATGACATGCCAACGGCCTGTACATTTTGTATCATACTAAAATTTTTAGCTGCAAAATCATCTGTACCAACTTTAGTTGTATGATCAGGTACTTCTCCAATATGATAAATAGAATAAAGCATTGTACCAGGTTCAGCTGAACTTGTATTAGTACCCAATTTATCAAATATAGTTGTTAATAGTTGTTTCGCTGGATCTGTTACCCTCTTTGTATCAACACTAGATTTATCTAAACCAAAATGAACGTTATTACTATTAAAAAACTCAAGTAAATTAATCACTGGCATAATTATTTTTTTTATTAAAATATCATTACTAATACCGGCATCTCTAGCAGCATTAGCTATAGAGTAAATAATATATAGATATTTTGTATATTGAAACTTCATACCATCAACTAATAAAAAATCAACTTTTTTTCTCAAATCTTTGTTATTATTACCTGATTCACTAAGAATTAAATTAAATAGATCTCGCATTGATTCCATTGATGTTGTAAACGAACCTATATTATTTAATTCATCTTCATTAGTTAAATCTATTTTAGCAGTTGCCTTATGGTCTTTTGGTTTATCAAATGAGATTTTTATATTATCTTCATTAAGCTCATATTTTTTAAGCAAATCTTTAATGTTATGATCTTTCCTAGTATAATTTATATTAATTTCTGAGTAATTTATAGGAAGTGATCTTTTACCAGAAACATTATTAGCTGCTTCGGAAAACTTAGCAAAATTAACGTATAAATTTTGTAAATTTTTAGACAACGTATTATCAAAGTCTAAATATAATTCATCTGCATACCACCAGCCATAATTTTTAGCTTTAAAACAAATATCTTTTTCTTCTAAATAATCATCATCATTCTTTGTTTGATTATCACTACACCGACCAGAAATGGTAGCTGATTTTGATTCTAACCAATGAATAATATCAGTAGCTGTGCCTTCCATTGCCATATCTGAATATGACTTTAGTGCATTATAATTTTCAACTAAATTTACAGTTAAATATGATGGCTTATGATTTCCATAATCAATTGGTTTGATCTGTGAGTCTGCTGATGGTGGGCTTGGGTCTGATACTGGGGTATCTAAACTATATTTACTTATAATTTCATTAATATGATTTTTATTTGGTTGATCTATCATCTGATTAAGAGTTAAATTACCTATCCAATCAGCTGTATTTAATTGATACTGAACATAAGTATCACCATTGATCTTTGATAAATAAGGTAAACCTTGCCCTAATGCACCCGCATAATTCTCAAATGGGAATTTACCATTACTCTCTGCTTGTGCCAGTTTTTTATAATAAGCTTTAACAAAGCTACTACTAATTCTGGTATTGAACTTCATTTGACACATAACTTTATTTTCAGATGTTAACATACATGGCATATCAACATCTGAAGGTGAAGGCGGTCCAGCAGGCCTAATAAACTCCCCATCAGCTATTAAATCGGTTGTAAGGTTACTCAGCATATAGGTAGCAAGAAAATTCTTAATATTGCTTGAAACTTCAGTACTCACAACTGGTGGTATCTTATTCTCAACAACATCACTAACTATATTGCTCCATAGATAATCTGCAAATGAGACTCCTGCTAAAACAAGATAAAGAATTAAATATTGGGCAATACAGTAACCTGTTTTAAATGGAATAGCAGCAAGTGTTCCAAATATAGCTCTAAGTGAAATCCAATGGCCACTCCATTGTTTACCTAAAAACTGGCCATCCCTTGCTGTGTTAATTGTACCAACAATTATAATAAAAGCATAAAGAATAAAGGCAATAGCCAATAATCCACTATTAAAACTCTTAAATAATGAACTAAATAATGGCAATGGTCCTGAATAACTTAACATATTATGAATATCAACACCAAAGATAGATTGTAGAATATCTTGTGACCTATCTATAGATGGTCCTGAAGCCAAGGGTGATCCTAAAACCGAGTCATGAACCGACTGAGAATGAGTCTCTGATAGCCATGCATTATCAGCTATTTTTTCCCATAATGAACTGAAAAAATTATTTTCTGAACTCATATTCTACATCTCTCTAGTCAACTTAATATAATTATATTATATACTACATTAAATATACTATATAATATATTATGATGAGTTTCAAATATAATTTATACATATAATAAATAAAAAATGATTAACATCTTATAAAATATTATATTTAATAGAGAATTTACTTCAGAATCAAACTACTTCGCCACTCATAGTGGCAAACATTATCTATTTAGCTTTATAGCACATGCTAGGATTATTTTGACAATATATTTTAAATACTAAACCCAAACAAATTAGCAAAAAAAACAAATAAAGGTAATGCAACAAATAAACTATCTAGGCGATCTAGTAATCCACCATGGCCTGGTAGAATATTACCACTGTCTTTAATGCCTACTTCACGCTTAATCATGCTTTCAAATAAATCGCCAAATAAGGCAAAAAATACAACTAAAACACCAAGTACAATTAATAAGAAGTATTCCATTGCACTATCAAAGCGTAATGCTAATGCAAAAATCACACTGCCAATAACACTAAAAAAGATTCCACCAGCAAGCCCTTCCCAAGTCTTTTTAGGACTAATCACAGGCGCTAATTTATGCTTACCACAGAAACGACCAACAAAATAAGCACCACTATCTGCTAAAGCAACTGCTAGGATAACAAAAATCAAAAATAGTGAATTATCTCTTTTTAAAATAATAATTGCCACCCACGCTGGTAAAATAACTAAAAATCCCATAAAAAATTTAGCAACAACATGAATTTTTTTAATAATGCCCGCAGAATAAAGCCGAATAATGATCAATGCAACTAGCCACCATAAAACAGATACTGCTAATATTATTTGATGAGACTGTGGATATATCCAAATTAAATAAGCAAAAATTAAAGTCAGTGCAACATAGGCTACTCGTTTATACCAAGCTTTAGCACTTAAAAACGCTGTCACCCATTCCAATGAAACTAATAATAAAACAATACAAATTACAATCCCAAATACATGTAAAGAAAAACTTAAAATTGCCCACAGCGCTAATATTGCTAATACAACACCGGTAATAATCCGTTCTTTCACATCAACCTCATATATTCTTTAATTAGCAAATCGATTATATTATTTGCTCTGATGTTTTACCAAAACGTCTTTGTCTGGATACAAATGATCTAATTGCATCATCTAAATCATCTCGTGAAAAATCAGGCCAAAGTACATCACTAAAATATAACTCACTATAAGATAACTGCCACAGCATAAAATTACTAATGCGCTTTTCACCACTGGTTCTAATAAATAAATCAGGATCAATGACAAAATTGGTTTGTAATCTCTCTGAAATCATAACCTCTGAAATATCATTGATATCATCAATTTTTAACTTCCCTGATTGAATATCCTTTACTATTAGTTTAACTGCATCTGTTAAATCCCAACGACCGCTATAATCAATTGCAACTTGAAGCTTTAAGCCTTTATTATTAGCTGTTAATGCTTCTGCATCAGCAATTAAAAGTTGTATTTTAGGATCTAATCTTAAGCGATCACCAATGATTCGAACATTAACATTATTTTCATTAAGCTTTTTAATTTCTTGCAGTAACATCTTCGTAAATAAGCTCATCAAAGCTGAGACTTCTTCTTTTGGACGAGCCCAATTTTCACGACCAAATGCAAATAATGTTAATGCCTCAATTTTAAGTTCACCACAATAGGCTATAATATCGCGCACACGTTTAATCGCTAGTTTATGACCTACTGTACGAGGCAAGAAACGCTTCTTTGCCCAGCGACCATTACCATCCATAATAATTGCAATATGCCGAGGCAATTTTTCATGACTAATTTCAACTTGATTAGCTGAGTTTTTAAATAAATTCATGAAAAATTAGACTATATAGACATTAAGTCTTTTTCTTTCTGTTCTGATAAGTTATCAACTTCCGCAACCAACTTATCCGTAATTTTTTGTACTGACTCTTCTGCTTTGTGTGCCTGATCTTCAGTAACTTCTTTTTCCTTTAATAAATCTTTGATCATAGAGTTAGCATCACGTCTAACATTTCTAATCGCAATACGACCTTTTTCCGCTTCATTACGAACAAGCTTTGTCATCTCACGGCGACGCTCTTCTGTTAGAGGCGGTAAAGGTATACGCAATGTATCACCTAAATTGACCGGATTTAGTCCTAAATCAGAACTAATAATTGCCTTCTCTACTTGGCCAATAATTCCTTTTTCCCAAGGCGTAACACTTAAGGTACGCGCATCTAAAATATTGACATTGGCTAATTGATTTAGCGGTGTAGCAGCGCCATAATACTCAACTGACACATGCGCTAATAAGTCAGGATGCGCTCTTCCTGTTTTAATTTTTGCTAAATCTTGCTTAAGTACTTCTATACTCTTAGCCATACGTGACTCTGCGTCATTTAATATATCTTCAACCATTATGAACTACTCCTAATGACCCACGTACCTTCAGACTCACCTAAAAGTACCTGATTTAATCCACCATTTTTAAATAAATCAAATACACAAATTGCAATGTTATAATCTCTACATTGAGCAAATGCGCCAAGATCCATTACTTTCAATTCTTTTTTTAATACTTCATCAAAAGTTATTGTTTGATAACGCCTTGCATCTGGATAAATATTTGGATCCTTATCATATACGCCATCGACTGTCGTTGCTTTCAATAATGCATCCGCTTGAATTTCTATAGCACGTAAACTTGCTGTAGAATCAGTTGTTACAAAAGGATTACCCGTACCACCTGCATAGATAACGACATAACCTTCATTGAGTAATGTTCTAGCTTTTTGAATATTTGATGTTTCAAGCACACCGTCAACTGAACGCGCTGATAATACATAAGCTTTTTGACCTAACGATAATAAACCATCTCTAAGCGCTAAAGCATTAATCATCGTTGCAAGCATTCCCATTTGATCGGCTGTAGCTCGATCAATGACATTATCACAGTCTAACTGCGAGCCACGGATATAATTACCACCACCGATAACAACGGCCACTTGTACTTGAGACTTAACTGCTTGAATAATTGAATTTGAGATAGAAACGACTGCTTTAGGTGAAATACCTAAAGCATCCTTTTCTGAAAGCGACTCTCCACTTAATTTAAGTAAAACTCGCTTATATGATATGGTCATAATAGATTATGCTCCACGTACTTGACTCATAACCTCTTCTGCAAAGTTTGTTTCTTCTTTTTCGATACCTTCACCGACTGCATATCGAATAAAGCCAGTAACTGTTGCACCTTTTGCTTTCAATAATGCAGAGACTTTTTGATTTGGATCTTTAACAAAAGGTTGGCCAGTTAAGCTAACTTCATCAAGAAACTTACGTACACGCCCTTCAACCATTTTTTCAATAATTGCTTCAGGTTTTCCAGATTCTTTTGCTTGTGCTGAAAAAATTTCTTTTTCTTTTTCAACCAATTCAGCTGGCACTTCAGATGGGTCAACTACCGTTGGATTTGACGCAGCAACATGCATTGCTAGATCTTTTGCTAATTCTTGATCACCATTTTCAACTGTAACAACAACACCAATACGTCCACTATGACTGTATGTACCTAAAACACCTGTTGCAGTTTCAACGAATTTAACACGACGAACACTAATATTTTCACCAATTTTAGAAATTAAATTCTTACGTGCTGTTTCAATATCTTCACCAGTAACTAATTTAAGGTCTGCTAATTTAGCTACTTCAGTTTCTTTAGAAACAAGCACTGCTTGAGCAACATTATTCGCAAATTGTGTAAAGTTCTCATCACGTGCAACGAAGTCAGTTTCACAGTTAATTTCAACTAAAGCTGCTTCTTTACCATTAGCAGATGTCGCAATAACAATCACACCTTCAGCAGTTGTGCGTGATGCTTTTTTATCAGCCTTAGCCTGGCCAGCTTTACGCATCATTTCAACTGCTTTTTCCATATCACCATTAGTTTCAGTTAATGCTTTTTTACACTCCATCATACCAGCGCCTGTACGCTCGCGAAGTTCTTTTACCATTTGAGCTGTAATTGCCATTGTAATTAATCCTCTTTATCTTTATTTTCAGACTCTGATTCTACTTCTTGAGTATCTGCTTGGTCAGCTTCTTTTACTTCTTCAGCTACAGTTACTTCTTCAATTTCATCTATTACAGCTTCTTCTAAATCTGCTGTTGCTTTGGCTTGGCGCGCATCTAAAATTGCATCAGCAAAGCTAGAAAGATAAAAACGAATGGCGCGTACGGCATCATCATTACCTGGAATCAAATAATCAATACCATCTGGATTAGAGTTTGTATCAACAATTCCAATGACTGGAATGCCTAAACGATTAGCTTCTTGAATTGCAATACGCTCTTCATTACTATCCACAATAACGATCGCATCAGGTAAACCACCCATATTTTTAATACCACCTAAGCTTAGCTCAAGTTTTTCAATTTCACGTGTTGTTTTTAATGCTTCTTTTTTAGTTAAACGCTCAAGAAAACCATCTTCACGCATTTTTTCTAAATCACGTAAGCGCTTAATTGATTGACGAATTGTTTTATAGTTTGTCAGCATACCACCTAACCAGCGGTGATTAACATAAGGCATACCTGAACGTATGGCTTCTTCTTTTACAATGTTTTGTGCTGAACGTTTTGTACCAACAAATAAAATTTTACTTTTGTTACGAGATGCAACTCTGCCAACTGCATTTAATGCATCTTTGAACATTGGTAATGTTTTTTCAAGATTGATGATATGAATACCATGATTAGTACCAAAAATGTAGTTTTCCATTTTTGGATTCCAATAACGCTTATGGTGACCAAAATGTACACCAGCTTTCATCATATTTTTCATTGTAACCATTTTTATTACCTCGTATTGTTGGGTTACTCCTCCATAACTCCCACCGATCAACCCTTTATTGACATGATAGAACATCAATTAAAGAGCACCCGATACGGTGTGCCGAATTATGTGCGTTTTTACTAAACTTTTCGTTTTTAATTGCTAAATAAGCATAGGCTTTATACCATATTCACAACAAATTAACAATCATACTGTTTGAAAAAACTAAAAAAACAAAGGAAACTCAATGTCAAAAGCAATCATTAAAACAAACGACGAAATTGAAAAAATGCGCATTGCAGGAAAGCTTGCAGCTGAAGTATTAACTTTAATTGGTGATTATGTCAAAGCTGGTGTTACAACAGATGAGCTAAATAGTATTTGTCATCAACACATTACAGAAGTACAACAAGCAATACCAGCCCCTTTAAATTATCATGGTTTTCCTAAATCAATTTGCACCTCAATTAATCATGTCGTCTGTCATGGTATACCAGGGCCGAAAAAATTAAAAAAAGGTGATATTCTTAATATTGATGTTACTGTTCTTAAAGATGGCTATCATGGAGATACGAGCAAAATGTTCTTTGTTGGTGAATCGAGCATTATGGCCAAACGCTTAGTTGAAGTAACACATGAATGTTTATGGCGAGGTATTGAAAATGTTAAACCAGGCGCAACTTTAGGTGAAATCGCCAAACCAATTGAAGCTTATGCACACAAGCATAATTTTTCAGTGGTAGAAGACTTCTGTGGTCATGGCATTGGCAAAGGTTTTCATGAAGACCCACAAGTGCTTCATTACTATGATCCGCGTAATGCTAATATGAATACGGTATTAGAAGAAGGAATGATATTTACAATTGAGCCAATGATTAATGTAGGTGGTAAAAAAGTAACTATACTTAAAGATAAATGGACTGCCATCACAAAGGATCGTTCATTATCTGCCCAATGGGAACATACCATATTAGTAACTAAAAACGGCCATGAAGTCTTAACATTAAGGGATGAAGAAAAACAATGACAATTAAGATATCGCAATCTGAAGTAAATAAAGCATGTGAACTGTTACAACAAGAAAGCAAAAGTATTACCATATCGCATGTTAGAAATGTACTAGGCAAAGGTACCCACTCACAACTTGTTGATCCTGTCCTTAGATATAAGAGCAGTGAAAGTGAAGCGAAAGCATATGCAAAAGATGAACTTGAGATTGCTTTATCAGAAAATAGTGACACCTCATCACCTAAATTGAATAAAAAGAAAAAAAACCTAAAAAAACATAGTCTAATTGATCAATTAAAACTCTATACTAAAGAACACACTTTAGTGATACCAGAAGAACACTTAATTAAACTTGCACAACTAGCAGATAAATATTTTCAAACATCTAAAGATAAGCTTAATCAAAAGCACAGAAAAGAGCTACAGCAATTAAAAATACAAATTGATCACTTAGAAACTCGAATCTATAGTGCAAATGAACAGCTTGATAAAAACAAAGCAATTATTGAGCATCTAAACCAACAACAGCTACTTATAAGTAAAAAGGATATACCCAAACATGACTTTAAGAGCACATTAAAGACAACAAAAGCTGAAAAGACCAAAGTAACTACGAATAAAATTAAAGGTCCAAGTGTAGAAGAGCAATTACAACCTATTCACTCAGCACGAGTTGCAGCTTATGATTTTTCAACTGGCAATATCGTCTTAAAAGCAAATGATTTTAATGGTCCATTATTAAAAATTTTACGCCTTAATCAAAAAGAAGTTATCTCTGCAAATGTATTTTATGAGTATAAAACTAGATTTTATCATTTATCAAATTGCACTTCAGAAACAATCACATTTTTAAATGACTATCACTTTACCTTTAGTAGCGCACTGACAAGCCAGGTTAATAAAATATTCAACCATTAAGACTATCGCTTTAACTCTGAAACCGCTAAAATAGCGATTAATTCAATTTTTATAGAATTATCAAAAGGAGTTATTCATGCCATTTTTGGTCACTGAATCGTGTATTAAGTGTAAATTTGGTGACTGTGTCGAGGTCTGCCCAGTTGACTGTTTTTATGAAGGACCTAATATGCTTGTTATCAATCCAGATGAATGTATTGACTGTGCACTATGTGAGCCTGAATGCCCAGTAGAAGCAATCGTATCTGAAGATGAAATCCCTGAAGGTCAAGAATCTTTTATCGAACTTAACCGAGAACTTTCAGAAGTTTGGCCAAATATCACAGAAAAATGTGACCCACCTGAAGATGCAGATGATTGGAAAGAGGTTAAGAATAAACTCCAATACTTGGAAAAGTAGGCTCATTGTTTTTATCAGCATTCATCAAAGATGGTGGATTTTGAGGCGACACTTTCTTAGCATTATTTTTGTTTATTTCATCTCCAATATAATTAACAACATACTCACCTGTAAAAGTATTACCATATTGCCCCTGATAACTATTACTTAGACCAGATTTCTGATGCCAAAGTTCATGATATGGTGAACTTGAATCTTTTTTTCCATTATTTATTGATTGAATTAAATTCGTTAAATATGAAGCATCATTATTCTGTTGAACATTTTGTTTAATTTTATAAACAATTTCTTCTTTTTTAAGTTCAACTGGACGCTTTTTTTCACACCAAGTTTTAATACTTATAGTATTGCTATTATCGCCAAGATGACTGTATCGATCATTATCTATATTAGAGCCTTGATAAATAGCATTACAAAGAAACTTTTCATGATGATTAAGGCCACGCCCCTTAACTTCTATTGGTGCTGCATGAAGCCCTTTATTGATAAACTCTGAGTTTGTTAATTTTTTTCCTAAAGATACAGCTTTATTTACATTATAATATAATGATGCCACACCACCACGATCGATCGCATCTTTACATGACATATTAAATGTGTGTGGCTGTAATTTATCAAGAATAAAGTTTGGTAACTCATATTTAAAAAAGTGAAAATAAACTGCTTGAAACTCCGTTTTTGTTAGATTCTCTCTATTTTGAAACTGGAAATGTTCTAAACTTTTATTCCATAATAATTCAACTTTATTTTTCCATTGATCTTCAAAATCATCTGCATTGTCAAATAATACTTCTCTAACTTTTTCACTGATACAGAAGTCATCTTTTTTACCTGGATTAGTAACTTTATTAATTACTTTATCTTTTAATGATTGAAGTTTTCCAGCATCTTCATAAGTTATATAGTCAGCTTTTAAAATTTCATCATCTGCAGGTAGTGTAATCACAGCTATATTTGAGTGATTTTTTTCTAGTTGATGTAATTGTTCGCTTAAAGCTGCTTCCTTATCTCTTTCATAACCACCTTGTGCATATTTTAATAAATTAAAATAGACATGTGTTATTTTACTTGGATTAGATTTATCTTTCTGTTCATCAATAAAGTGCTTAAATAACGGTGATATTCGAGCCTGCCCATTATGAAACTGTGCTTGAGTACCAAATCTTAGCTCTGTTGGTAATTCTTTGTCTGAGTTTGATTTATACGCATAAGTTTTTATTTGAGGAATACTTGTTTCAAGCATCGGTTTAAAGTCACCTCCAATGCTTGAAGCAACCGTATTAACAAAACGCCCTAGAGGCGAACCAGCATTTTCTGGCGTTATATCATTAAGTTGAGAATAAAAAACTGATTGGGATAGCTTATCCTGTATAATGTGTTCTGCTCTATCAATATTACCTTCTGTTAACCAATTTTTAGCTTTTAAAACTGCCTCAACATACTCTAATGATTTATTGTTATTTAAATATATTAGATGATATTTATTACTAAAATTAACATTTTTATTATCTACATCTAGTCCCCTTAAGAATAAAGCATAACGATTACCATATGGATAATTTTCTTTATACCTTTCTAGTTCTTCTTTCTTTTCTAAACTTTGATCACTGCTTTTCTGACCAATATAGACCTCTCGTAGGTATAAAAAGCAACAAACATTAAATAACTGATCTGAGTTTTCAATTGAACTAGGTTTAGGTATATGATAATCGTTTACTAGCTTATCTATGTTATTATTATCTGGCATAGCTCCCCCTCCAAAAACTAAAAACGCACTGCGTTTATTAAATAGCCATTATATCATTTTAGCAAGAAATGTATATTATAATGTTCTTAAATTATATTTAAAATTAATAGAAGGTAAAGTAGAAAAATGTTAAAGATACGCTATATAGATTATAAAAAAAGCATTCTATTTGCTATAAATCTGTTAAATTTTGCAATTCAACAGAATAAGGTTCAAGACCAGTTAACTCATTGAATGGCGTAGGCGGTGTAGTAGGCGAAGCTAATTCTTTTTTAAATATCTCTGATAAACTACTGCTTCTTCTAATCTTTTTTTCAGAGTCAGTTAATTCAGGACGAAATATTGATTTACGTTTACTATGCGCTGTTAAACTATCAAATAAATCACTAGAATCTAGTGAACCTGATAGGTACTTAGCATCTTCTAATACCTTCAATAAGCGAGACTTAATATAACTAAGTACTTCTCTTGCAGTTGTAGTATCTCCATATGTACCTCTATACCTAGGTGGGATTCCAGTTTCCTGATGCCATAATTCACGATATGGTTTATTATCATGGGTTTTAGCCTTATGTACTTCTTCTAACAAATCAGAAAGCATTTTTTGATCTTTTGTATTATCTACTAAGTTTTTTAAATCATGAAATAGTTCAGTTTTATATGATTTTTCTGAACTATCTGATAAGCTAAGTTTATTATCATCTCGCCATGCCACTAGCCACTTTGGAATTTCAACTGCTTCCTTATTTGCCTCTATATATTGATCAATCACATTAGCAATTAATTTAACATGATGATTCATACCACGCCCTTTAACCATTGCAGGTGCTGCATGAAGCCCACGATAAAATTCATCTTCACTTAAAGGGTTACCTAATTCAATCGATTTAATCAAGTTAAAATATAAAGAAGAAACACCGCCACGATCAATGGCATCTTTACATGATGTATTAAATGATAAAGGTTTTAAATTCTCTAAAACAAAATTGGTAAACTCATATTTTAAAAAATGAAAATAAAGTGCCTGGGTTTCAGCCTGTGTTAAGTTAGGCCTACCTGCCAAGCCTAATGTTTTAAGGCTTTTATCTAATAACGCATTTAAAACTAATGTTTCAGCATTTTTATCATAGGCTGACAATCCATCCTTACTTTGACCATATAATAATGCTTTAATACGATCACTAATAAAAAAGTCATAGCCATTATTAGCGACAATATCAAGCATACGCTGTGCTATAACATTAGTTTGACCTGCTTGAACACTGGTTAAAAACTTTTTATCTAAGAAATTACCATCAGCTGGAATAGAAATAACAGCCAAGTTGTCACACTCATCCTCTAGCTCATGTAATTTTAATGAAAGTGCTCTTTCTTTATCTCTTTCTGAACCCCCGCCTGTATATTTTAAATTATTAAAGTATACATGGGTAATGGGCTGAGCTTTTAAGTCTCTACCTAATTCAGCTGCATGGCTTTTTTGATAATGGACAAACTCTTTAAATAACGGATTATAACGCGAGTTTCCATCATCTCTTTCACCTTGTGTACCAAACCTAAATTCAAGTGGTAATGCTAGGCCCGTTTTATAATCATATAACCTGATTTGTGGAATGCTAGTTGTTAACATTGGTTTAAAATCATCTGCAAAATGTGCTTTTGCACGACCAAATTTTGAACCCTGCTTCTCTGGTGATGTCTCATTAATAGGTGATTTTAATACACTTCGACTTAATAGTTTAGCTACGGCTTCTTCTGTCTCAGTAATATTTTTTGTATTTTTAACAGCAGTATCTATGACTAACTCTGTATATTCTAATGCTAGATTACGATTAAAATACAAAGCATGAACTAGTGGCCGCAATAAGCCTAATTGTTTTTTTGCTAAATCACTAATTTCTGAACTAGGGTCAATCTCTTCTTTATGAAGCTTAGATATTACCTCTTGCAGTTGAGCTAAAAAATCAGAGTATAAATTACCATATGGAATTTTTTCATCATATATCTTACTACTTTTACAGTGATGCTCAACAAACTTAGCTGTAGGAATATCACTTAGATCTTCCGCCTTATATTTCTCTGATATAATAGAAGCAACTTCTCTTAAATAGAGAAAGCTATTTACATTTCTTAGTTGGTCTGAGTTTTCAATCGTACTTGGCTCTGGGATAATTTTTTTAGCAATTAATCCTTTAATAGCAACTGGTTCTGAACTGGAAGCCTCCTCTTTAGGATCAAAGCTAGAGGGGTGTAGCATTTCTATTTCTTCTTCAAACATAGCAACCACCTTAATATTGATATGAATAACTTACCTATAAAAATTATCACATATAACAATACCAAATACAATTAAGCTTTTATTACATAACTTTAATTCTCTAAAAAATTTAAATTAAAAAATAAATCAATAAAATACAAATAAATAACAAAAACACAAATAATCAAACATAACAAAAAATATAAATTTCTGCGCTCTATTGTTACAATATATAACTTTAAATTTTCTCAAAAATTAAAGATTCGCCTTTACGATGCACTTTGATTGTTTCATTAGGTAAAAACTTACCTTCTAACAATTCATATGCCAATGGGTTTTCAATTTCCTGTTGGATTGAACGTTTTAATGGCCTTGCACCATAAACTGGGTCATAGCCCACTTCTGTAATTAGTTTCATCGCTTCAGGGGTTAATTCAATATTTAAATCTTTTTCTTTTAGGCGTTGACGCAGTCGATCTAGTTGAATATCAGCAATTTTTTCAATCATTTTTTCATCTAGTGGCTTAAAGACGACTGTTTCATCAATACGGTTGATAAACTCAGGTCTAAAATGTTGACCAACAACCTCCATAACCGCTAGCTTCATTTCTTCATAACCACCTTTTAGTGCCATCTCCTGAATCAAATGAGAGCCTAAATTAGATGTCATAATAATCACTGTATTCCGGAAATCAACCGTACGGCCATGGCCGTCAGTCAAACGACCATCATCTAAAACCTGCAATAATATATTAAATACATCAGGGTGTGCCTTTTCAACCTCATCTAACAGTATGACAGAGTATGGCTTTCGTCTAACATACTCTGTCATATAACCACCTTGTTCATAGCCCACATAGCCTGGAGGTGCACCAATTAGACGTGAAACAGAGTGTTTTTCCATAAATTCAGACATATCCACTCGCAACATTGCCGTTTCATCATCAAATAAAAACTCAGCCAATGCTTTTGTTAATTCTGTTTTACCAACGCCCGTTGGCCCTAAGAATAAAAATGAACCAATCGGGCGATTTGGATCTGAAAGACCAGAACGTGAACGCCTAACTGCATTTGCAACAGCACTAACTGCTTCATTTTGTCCAACAACACGTTTTTCTAATTCACCCTCTAGTCGCAGAAGTTTTTCTTTTTCTCCTTCCATCATTCTTGAAACAGGAATGCCGGTTGCTCTTGAAACAACTTCAGCAATTTGCTCTTCTGTTACAGCATTATGAACCAATTGAGGTTGATGAGAATTTGCTTGCGTTTCTTTTTCAGCTTCATTAATTGACTGTAGCTGTTCTTCTAATTCAGGAATTTTACCATATTGTAGTTCAGCCATTCGCTGTAAGTCACCGGCTCGTCTTGCTGATTCCATATCAAGTTTTGCTCGCTCTAATGCTTCTTTAATATGCTGACTTCCTTGTAACTGTGCTTTTTCAGACTTCCACACTTCTTCTAAATCTGCATACTCTTTTTCTAACTCTTTAATATCTTCTTCTAATAATTCAAGGCGTTTTTTAGATGCCTGGTCATCTTCTTTTACTAACGCTTCTCGTTGCATTTTTAATTGAATAATTCTACGATCTAATCGATCCATACTCTCTGGCTTAGAGTCAATTTCCATACGGATATGACTTGCAGCCTCATCAATCAAATCAATTGCTTTATCTGGTAGATTACGATCGGTAATATAACGGTTAGATAATGTTGCTGCAGCAACAATGGCAGGATCTGTAATATCTACACCATGATGGACTTCATAACGTTCTTTTAAACCTCTTAAAATGGCAATAGTATCCTCAGCTGATGGCTCACTAACTAAAACTTTTTGAAAACGTCGCTCTAATGCAGCATCCTTTTCAATATTTTCACGATATTCATTTAAGGTTGTTGCACCTACACAGCGTAATTCCCCTCTGGCTAGTGCTGGTTTTAACATATTACCCGCATCCATGGAACCTTCAGCTTTACCAGCACCTACCATCGTATGAATTTCATCAATAAATAAAATAATTTGCCCTTCTTGTTTGGCCAAATCATTTAAAACAGCTTTAAGTCGCTCCTCAAATTCGCCTCTAAATTTAGCACCAGCAATTAAAGCACCCATATCAAGCGCTAATAGACGTTTATTACGCATACCTTCTGGCACTTCATGATTAACAATACGCTGTGCTAATCCTTCAACAATTGCAGTTTTACCTACACCTGGTTCACCAATTAAAACTGGGTTATTTTTAGTACGTCTTTGTAAAACTTGTATGGTACGACGAATTTCATCATCACGCCCAATCACAGGGTCAAGTTTACCTTGCTCAGCTCTTTCAGTTAAATCAACGGTATATTTTTCTAATGCACCTCTTAACTCTTCAGCATTGGCATCATTAACTGTCTCACCACCACGTATTTCATCGATCGCAGACTGAATTTTCTTTTCAGTTAAATTTTGTTCTTTATAAATCTTATCAACTGTGCCATCTTCAAATGCAGCTTGTACAAAAAGTTCACTTGAAACAAATTGATCTTTTCGCTCTTGTGCAAGTTTCTCAGTTTTTTGGAACACTCTCATTAAATTATTAGAAGGTTGAACTTGTGTATAACCTTCAGTTGTTGCAAGATCATCTAATGCCTTAGATAAAGCTGATCTAAATTGATTAATATTCGCACCTGCCTTAGATAATACAGCACGAATACTACTGCCTTGTTGATCTAATAATGCCATCATTACATGGACAGTTTCAATCATCGTATTATTTCTTGATAATGCTAACGACTGTGCATCTGAAATAGCCTGTTGAAATTTGGTAGTTAATTTATCAAATCGCATAAATCTTATACTCCTTAAGTGTGTTTAAAGATTATATGGCGTCATTTAATTTAAATATCAAGTATTAAAAGATTTATAATTAAATCACTTCTTTTGAAGCTACTTTTTTTAAGTCAATAAGATCAAGCTTAGGTTGAACTTTATTCTGCCAAAACTCAAGCCATAATTTTAATTGTGGATAGTCTTCTGCAACAGATACAACATATTGCACTACTGTTGGAATATGCTCTAAATAATTAGGTCTACCATCTCGAATAAACAAACAAGAAAATATACCTAAGCATTTGATATGTCTTTGCATACCAACCCAATCAAACCAATGTTTAAATTCACTTAGTGATATTTCCTCTCCAATAACATTATGAGATTTTAGCATCTGAAAATAAACTTCAACCCAGTAGTTAACTACCTGTTTAGGCCATGAAATATAACAATCTCTTAATAATGAAACTAAATCATAAACTACAGGACCACATACCGCATCTTGATAATCTATAACACCAAGACTTTGTGAACCTAGCATCATAATATTTTTACTATGATAATCTCTGTGTAATGTTGTTTGAGGCTGCATCTTTGCAACTTCTGCTAATTGACTAAATAATCTAGATAGCATCTCTTTATCTTTTGATGATACTTTAAGTTTAATCCACTCAAAAAACCATTCATTCATCCTACCTGCTTCTTCAATTAATTTTTCATAACTATACTCTGGAACTTCATGCCCATTAATCTGATTTATTTTAATTAGTTCATCCAAACAGTAGCGATAATAATTATTTTCTTTTTCTTCAGAAAACATATCAAAAAGCAGCCTATCTCCAAAGTCACTTAATAAACATAAACCCTCATCAATATCTACATGTACTATTTCAGGTGTTTTCACACCTTCACTTCTAAAAAGATTTCCAATAGATATAAATTGAATCAGCTTATCTTTTTCAGAAGATGCATCCATTAAAACATATGTTTTCGATTCTTTTTTAATCCTATAATATCTTCTTGAACTTGCATCTCCAGCAAGAAAGTCAATCTTGATTTTTTTATCTCCATAATACCCTTCTACCCACTCTTTTAATCTACTTCGTTGAAATGTCATACATAAATCCTAGCCATCCACTGATAAAAACGCTAAACTTTGTCTCTGAAATTCTAGCTTAATTTTAAAACAAAAATCGAGGTTATTTTTTATAATGGTGCAACAATCTGCTTTAGGGAAAAAAAAGATTTTAGCAATCACCCTACTTTCACTACTTGCACCAGGGTTTAGCATAGCAAAAATATCTGGAGAAAATCCATTACAAAAAAGCTGGGAATGCCAAGTAAAAAATGGAAAATGGCTATGTCTTGAAATCAATAATGATGCACAAGCCTTATTTCAAAAAAACTTAGATATTTCAGAAAAACAAATTGTACTTGCCAAAGCTCTGGGATGGGTACCAACAAATGACCCTAAAAATATTTGTGGAGGTTATTATTATCAACCTCCAACTTATGACCCATCAAAGCCTATTGATCAAAATACACGCTTAAATGCGCAACAAGCCAATTATACTGTTGAAGGTAGTATTTCAGCTGAAGGTAATGTAGAGGTACAAAAAGGGGTTCAAACATTAACGGCAAACCAAGCAACTGTAAGTCCAAACCCGAAAACTCAAAAATTACAAAATATTGAAGCTTCTGGTAATGTTAGTCTCAGACAACCTGGCCAATTAGTTATCTCTCAAAAAGGCAAAGCAAATTTAAATGCAAATACGGCCGTACTAACAGATACTTATTATTTAATTCATGTCAGTGAAAACCCTCAAAGTAGTGATGGTTTATTGACATCACCTACAAACCAACCAACCAACTGTAAATATACGCACTTTACTGGTTATGGTAGAGGTCATGCGGATGTAGTCCATCAACTAAGTAAAACAAAATATTCACTAAAAAATGCTTCCTATACAACAGCCCCGCCAACTTCTGACACATGGACGATTACTGGTACTACCATTGATCTTAATAAAGAAACAGGCAGAGGTGAAGCCTACAATAGCGTCTTATGGGTTGAAGACCTTCCAATCTTCTATAGCCCTTATTTCAATTTCCCAATTGATAATCGTCGCCAAACTGGTTTTTTATACCCAATGGCTGGCTATAACAATGAAAGTGGTTATTATATTACCACACCATTTTATGCCAACCTTGCACCTAATTATGATTTATTAATTACACCAACGCTCTATAATCACCGTGGTTTAATGATTAATAACAACCTTAGATTTTTAACTGAAACACAAAGCGGTCAAATTAGTCTTTCTTATATGCCCCATGATGATATTGATGATATGAGTAGAACTGCATTAGATACTACCATTCATGGTACTTATAGCAAAAACCTTACGAGCTACTTTGACTATCACTATGTTGGCGATGATCAGTTTGTTAATGATTTTAATAGTAACGATATTATCTCTGCTAACCAAACCTTATTAAATCGTGAGTTTCAACTACAATATGCTGACCCAACATGGAATATCACAGGTACATTACTAGATTATAATGTTATTGACCCAACTTTATCATTAGCAAATAGGCCTTACGCAACTTTACCGCAAATTAGTGCTAATATAACACCCCAAAGTGACTATACTTGGCTTAAATATGGTGCTAACACTCAATTTACTTACTTTTATAAATCGCCACTAGATGGTGTAGAACAAGTTAATGGCCAAAGACTCTATCTTGCACCCTATTTATCAACACCATTAACAGCAACTTGGGGTTACTTTACACCAACTTTAACATTTACAAATACCGACTATTGGTTACAAAATAGAGAACAAAATAGCGTTCAAGACCCAGGTTTTCCCGATACACCAATTAGCAGAAACCTACCAATATTTAATATTGATACAGCACTTTATTTTGATCGTGACTTTAACTTTAATGGCTCAGGTTATAAACAAACCTTAGAGCCTCGATTATTTTATACTTATATTCCATATACAGATCAAAATGATATTCCCGTGTTTGATTCTTCATTTAGAAGCTTTTCTTATTCTTCTTTATTTCAAACAAACCGATTTACTGGTTATGACCGTATCAACAATGCTAATCAAATATCTTATGCATTACAAACAAGCATTGATACAGATAAAGGCAAGCCACTATTTGAAGGTGGTATTGGTCAAATTCACTATTTTAGCAATAGAAAAGTATCTATATGTAGAACTGATGGCTGTATTGCTACTGAAAACCCAACCTATCAAGATAATTTCTCTGATGTTGCGGGATTTACTAGCATTCATTTTTTGGATGCTTGGACATTTAAGGCTGATATGACTTATAATATAGGTGATAAGCATGTAGACAGTCAAAATTACTCCTTACAATACAAACCAAATCCTGGCCTTATTTTAAATGCAGCATATAATAATAATGCTAATGATTATTCACTACTAAGTACTGAAGACCTACTTGATGGTGCATCACCGCCTAGCATCTCTAGTATTACCTTATCAGGTCTTTATAAATTAACAGAACATTGGTCAATTATTGGGTTATGGAACTACTCTTTCAATTATAATCGCTCACTAAATATGTTTGCTGGTATCTCGTATGATGCTTGTAGTTGGGCTGCAAGATTTGTTTATCAACGCTATATTTCAAATAGTTTTGGTAGTAATATTAATGATCCAGCAGAAGTCTCTGGACCATTATCGACTGCTTTAGTATTCCAAATTGAACTAAAAGGCTTAGGTGGTTCTAGCGCTAATCAATTAAATGACCTTTTAACACAAATTGATGGCTATAAACCAGATTCACCTTTTTAAACCTTGTTGATTGCTTTAAAATGCATATAATAAATTAACTACATGTAAAAGTTAAAAAAATTGACTCAACAGGATATCTATGTCTAATAAATTCTTTACTACATTGGCATTTGCATTGTCACTTACTTATCTAACCAATGCCATAGCAGATACGCAGACAAAACTTGATAATCAAGATACTGCAAAAAACACATTACAAAATATTTCACTTAATCAACCAGCTAAAAGCACTAACAACGAGAATCAAGCAACCGTTTTTAATCAAATTATTGCAATTGTTAACAATGGCGTCATTACTTCTGAGCAATTAAATCAAGCCGTTGAACAAACCAAAGCTCAAATACAAGATCAAGGTTTATCACTACCTGGTGATTTAACATTAAAGCGCCAAGTACTACAACAATTAATCAATCAAGCGATTATTCTTGAATTAGCTAAAAGAAACCATATTACCGTGACAGGTGATGAAATTAATCAAATGATTAAAATGATTGCTGATCAAAACCATATTACCGTAGCACAATTAAAAGATAAATTAAAATCAAGTGGCCTTAATTATCAACAATATTATGATACGATGCATAAGCAGCTTATCGTTCAAAAAATGCAGCAAAAACTCGTTGCTGGCTCTATTTTTATCTCACCACAAGATATTAATCAATATGTAGAAAAACACCTTAAACAACCAGCAGTTAAACGTTATGATCTTTCCAATATCTTGATTCCTCTACCTAACGATAAAACACCTGATTCTATTGAAAAAGCCAAAGCCTCTGCTAGCAAATTAGTTAATGAAATCAAATCCGGTAAAACCACTTTCTTTGAAGCTGCTCGCAAATACTCTCAAAGTGGTAATGCTTTATCTGGTGGTGAGCTTGGCTTTAAAACGCTAGATGAGTTACCAACTATTTATGCAGGTAAAGTTACATCAATGAAAAAAGGTGAAATCATAGGCCCATTTGAAGCCAATGGTGCTTTACAAATTTTACAATTAAATAATATTCAGGTGAAGGACAACCAAAAGCACTGGATTGAACAGTATCATGTTGAACAAATATTACTTAAATTAACACCAATTCTTAATACACAACAAGCTAAAGCTCAATTAGAACGAATCATTATCGCATTGGATAATAATAAATCATTTTCAGAACTTGCCAAAGCCAATACACAAAACTATGATGTTGCATCAAAAGGAGGCGATCTTGGCTGGGTTAATTTAAACCAAGTAGCGCCAGAATTAGCTCATATGATTGAAACAACACCAATTGGTAAAGTAAGTCAACCATTTCAAGTTGGAGATACATGGCAAATTATTAAGGTTTTAGCCAAACGTAAAACAGATGACACTAAAAACTATTTACATATGCAAGCAGCTAATATTTTATTTCGCCAAAAAGCAGAGCAGATGGTAAAAAACTGGCAATTATCATTAAGAGGTGAAGCCTACGTTAAAATATTAATTCCTGAATTAAATATGCCGGAATTAGACAGTTAATGAAACACCAAGCTAAAAAACGTTTTGGACAAAACTTTTTAGTTGATCCATATATTATTAATCGAATCATTGATGCTGGTGAATTTAAACAAGATAATAACGTTACTGAAATTGGACCAGGGCTGGGTGCTTTAACTAAACTTTTATTAGCTAAGCTTAAGCATCTCAATGTAATTGAAATCGATAAAGATGTTATTCCTTACCTTCATGAAATTGATAACAATAATCAAATTAACATTTTGAATCAAGACGCACTAAAAACTGATTACAGTCAACTTATTAATACCACAGTGTCTACTCAAAATAAATTAATTGGTAATTTACCCTATAATATTTCAACACCATTATTAATTCACTTAATGCAGTATACCCACCTATTTGAATCAATGATTTTTATGCTGCAAAAGGAAGTTATCGATCGATTATGCGCATCACCAAATAATAAAACTTACGGCCGTTTAAGTGTTATTATCAGCTATTTTTGTCATATTGAGCACATAATCAATGTACCACCAAGTGCATTTAAGCCTCAGCCAAAAGTAGATTCTGCTGTTATTCGACTAAAACCTAAAAAAAATCGCCTAAAGTTAGAAGATTATCATATATTTGAGCGTGTTGTATTCCATGCATTTCAACAACGTAGAAAAACTATTAGTAATAGCTTAAAATTATTCTTAAATGCTGATGATTTTAAACAAGTCAATATTAACCCTAAATTAAGAGCAGAAAACCTAGAACTTGAGTCATTCGTAGCAATTAGTAATTATGTGGCAAATCTATGAGTGTATATGCAATTGGTGATATCCAAGGTTGTTATCGTGAATTTATGGCACTATTAGAGTTAATTGAATTTAACCCTAAGAACGATCAACTATTACTATCAGGTGATTTAGTTAATCGAGGCCCTCAATCACTTGAAGTTCTTCGTTTTGTTACTAAAAACCATCAAGCAATCCATTGTGTTTTAGGTAATCATGATTTACATCTCCTTGCAATTGCTTATGGATATGCCAATCATAAACCTTCTGATACATTAATGCCGATCTTAAACGCTAAAGATAAAATTGATCTAATTGAATATCTAAGACATTTACCACTTTATTTAAACCATGCAAACTATCATTTAACACATGCGGGCATTCCTGCCTTTTGGAGTACCTCTGATACTCAAGCATATGCCGATGAAGTAACCGAAGCGCTAACATCTGAAAATATTCATCAATTATTAAAGCATCTCTACGGAAATAAACCTGATTTATGGAATGACCAATTAGAAGGTGTTGACAGACTTCGATGCATTATTAATTATTTAACTCGCATGCGATTATGTGACCATGCAGCTCGACTTGATCTTAATTTTAAAGGTCCAATTGATTTAATTCCTAATCATTTAGTTCCTTGGTTTATAATTCCTAACTTTCAATTAGATGATTTAGATATTTTGTTATTTGGTCATTGGGCTGCACTGGAAGGTAAAACAGGCTTATTTAGTGTAATTGCTTTAGACTATGGATGTGTTTGGGGTGGTAAGCTTGCTGCCTATCACTTAGAAAAACAGCGATTTTTTTATATTAATTCAACTAATCGGGTATAGCATTCTAATCATTTATTGATTTCTTTAGCTGTATCTTTTGTAGCATCCCAAGTATTACCAGCTGCTTGTGAGGTTGCACTAGCAGCTTTTTTCGACGCTGACACCACATCATCTGATGCTGACTTAAATTTATTCGAAACAGATGAGTTATCATCGCTAGAACAAGCACTTAAAAGTAGCCCTAATATGGCTAAAAAAGTCAATCGACAAATCAATTTCTTCATTACAAACTCCACTTAACTGAATATTAGCTTAAATTATATTAATCATATATCAATTTCAGCTTAATTTAAGTATAATCACTGTTTATAAATTTAAACATTATATTGGCTAGAAAAACTAAAAGCTAAGAGTATTTATCATGAATTCTACTGTCAAATCAATTTTAACATTAATCGCAATTATTGTGCTTGCTGCTGTTTTCTTTGTTGTTTTTTTTCCGCTATTTTTAGCAATTGCCGTTGTTGGTGTTATTTATGTAATCATTTTACGCTATCGTATTATGAAGCATTTAAAGGCAATGCAAGAAAAGCAACAAGAATATAATCAGCAAAATAATGAAGAACATCATGGCAGGACAATTGATCATGATGAGATCAAATAAGCCTATAAAAAAGTTGCAAAAAGAAGATTTATCAACTATTTATAAATTATCAGCAATAAAAAAAGGGTTGACCTATGAGCAGTAACTATGTGACAAGATCTGAGATTATTAAAAAGCTCAGTCATCAAGTTCAAGTGCATAATGAACAAGCTGCAGAAGCAGTTAAAACAATCGTTAATGTTATGTCACAAGCTTTAGCTAGAAATCGTCGTATTGAGATTAGAGGATTTGGTAGTTTTGAAGTGCATGAACATAAAAATAAAGTTGTACGCAACCCTAAAACTGGACAAGTTATCCCTGGTGCTACACAATATGCCATCCATTTTAAGCCAGGTAAAAGTTTACGTGAAAAAGTACTTCATTTAAGATAGCATAGATAAACTTAACATTATCCTTTTTATTAATTCTCTAATTCGTTACAATTTCTCTAATCCTTTAACCATAATAGTTTTGAGTAGTTGTAATTTATGCTAAAACAAAAAGAAACCATTGTTGCTTTAGCAACCCCACCTGGAAGAGGAAGCATTGGCGTTATTCGCTTATCTGGCAATACTGCTTATACAATTGGTTGTCAATTAACTCAAACTAAGTTAGAAGCACGTCATGCTCATTACCTAAACTTTTATGATCATAACGAACAAGTCATTGACCAAGGTATTGCCATCTACTTTAAAGCACCTAATTCATTTACTGGTGAAGATATTGTCGAGCTTCAGGGCCATGGTGGTCCTGTTGTTATGGACTTAATCATTAAAACAGCCCTTAAACATGGCGCACTACTTGCTAAACCTGGTGAATTTTCAGAACGTGCTTTTTTAAATGAAAAGCTCGATCTTACTCAAGCTGAAGCAATTGCAGATTTAATTGCCGCTTCATCTGAAAATGCTGCCAAATCGGCAATGCGCTCCTTAGAAGGTGTTTTTTCTAAACAAATTAATCAATTAGTTGAGCAGTTAATCTATTTAAGAACTTACGTAGAAAGTGCGATTGATTTTCCCGATGAAGAAATTGACTTCTTATCTGATGGCCATATTGAAGGTAAGTTAAAAAATTTGCAAAAGCAAGTTGATGAAATTATTGATACTTCCCGCCAAGGCGCCATACTCAGAGAAGGTATGACGGTTGTTATTGCTGGAAAGCCAAATGCAGGCAAATCAAGTCTTTTAAATACATTATCTGGTAAAGAGTCAGCCATTGTTACAGACATTGCAGGCACAACACGTGATGTTTTAAAAGAACATATTCATATTAACGGTTTACCATTACATATTATTGACACTGCTGGCTTAAGAGAAAGTTATGACCTAGTTGAACAAGAAGGTATTAAACGTGCATTAACCGCAATAGAAGAAGCTGACTGTATTTTATTAGTTAATGATGTTAATGAAATGGCTGAACCAACTGCTAAATCTAAAATACCAACTAATCTAGCTAAATTTGACACATTAACTGATAACATCCCTACAATTAATATTTATAATAAAATTGATTTACTCAGTGAATTACCTAAAGACAGTGATAACAGCATCCATATCTCTGCTAAAACTGGCTATGGTATTGAAAAACTAAAGAATAAACTCTTAGAAATTATCGGATTTAAGGCAACCAATGAAAGCCTTTTTACTGCACGATCACGTCATATTCAAGCATTAGAATCTGCTTTAAACCATTTAAATAGTGGCTTTGAACACTTAACATATCATCATGGTGAATTATTAGCTGAAGAATTAAAATTAGCACAAAATGCTTTATCATCAATAACCGGTGCATTTACAGCAGATGACCTATTAGGTGAAATTTTTTCATCCTTCTGTATTGGCAAATAACTCTAACTTTAATGCAGTTTCAATCATTTTCTTAGCTGGTTTTGATAACACAATATCTTTTCGATAGATAATGCCTGCACTTATTTTTAATGGCTGATCTAAAACAGGAATTTCTTTTAGTCGATCATTAAGCATATAATCGTGTAAAATTGACCAACCTAACCCTGTTTCAACTAACTGCTTAATCGCTTCAATCATATTGATATTTGTAATCTCTGGTGGCTGAATGTTAATTTTTTCAATGAGTTGATGTAATTTACTATGGTATTGATTTTGCTTTTTAGGCGTAATTACTGGTACTTTAGCCAACCTGGATAAATAACTACCTTTTTCATTCCAAAATGGATGTGATACTGCTATTGCAACCAACATATTGGATGTTCTTATTTTTGTATATTCAATTTCCTCAGGCAGTTTATCTAATAATGTAATTAAGCCTATTTCTGCCTTATAATCAATTACTTCTTCAATAATTGAATATGAGTCATTAAAATCCATCTCTAAATTAACTTTGGGATAACATGCCATATACTCTTTCATAATCTTAGGAAATACATATAAGCCTAAATGATAGTTACAGCGCAAGACTAATGTTCCTATTACATCCTTATTATATTCAGCCATTAAATTAATCGTATCTGTCCAGTTTTGTTGAATTTTTCTTGCATAAGGTAAAAAAGCCTCACCTGCATCGGTTAAATATACTTTATGACCAACTCTCTTAAATAGTTCATTATTAAGCTTTTCTTCTAATTGAGCAATACGCTTTGTAATCGTTGGCTGAGTTAAAAATAAGCGTTCAGAGGCTTCGGTAAACGAACCATAATCAACAATAGCTAGAAATGTTTCAATATATTTCATATAGATACCTCTTATTATTCTATTTTGGAATGTTATATATAATTTTAATTCATTTGAGTAATTTATACAAACACAATAAACTGATCATCATCAATTAACAACAATAATAAACAATAATAAAATGAGGATTGTTAAAATGATTTTAATTACCTATATCATAGCTGGAATTATTGCAGGCATCCTAGCAGGCTGGATAGGTGCTGGTGGTGGTGTCATCATCATTCCATTAATGCTTTGGATCAGTCAATATCAACATATCCCGTTTCCAATTGCCATGCATTTGGCTGTTGCAACGTCACTAGCCTTTATTATGGTTAATGCTTTATATAGTTCTTATAAGCATCATCGTCAGAGAAATATCATCTATCCAATTGTAAAATTTGCTATTCCAACCATACTAATTGGAGCCATTGTTGGTGCTTTATTAGGAAAAATTATTCCAAGTGAAGCAATAAAAATTATATTTTTATTGGTTATTATTTCTGTATTTATCAAAACTTTTATTAACCTTGACAAGCATCATCATAACCCAATTATGCCATCTAAAGTATCTTGTGCAACCATGGGGGCTGCAACAGGTATGTTAGCTAGTTTAGTCGGCATTGGCGGCTCAGGTGTTGTTAACCCTTATATGCAACACTATCATTATCCTATGAAAAATGCAGCTGCTATGTCTGCAACGCTCGCATTTCCAATGGGATTTTTTGCAACTGTTGCCACTGTCGCTACTAGCTTACATGCTTCTAGTTTACCCGCTTACAGCTTAGGTTATCTTTATTTGCCAGCTTTTATTGGTTTATTAGTTGGCTCTTTAATCGGTACACCAATTGGTGTTAAAATCGTCAAGAAATGTCCAGAAAAAATATCAATTTGGGTCTTTCGTATCGTACTTATCTTCGTTATCATCGAAATGATTTAATTTATTTTTAAGTCTTAACTGATATACTAATAAGTAATTTATAATCATATCCTTATCCATCATGCCTAAAAGCAACCCTAAATCAGTTTATCAATCATATAATCAAATTGCTGACTGGTTCTCCAAACATCGCTCAAATGAATTATTTGAAAAACCTTATCTCGATTGGATTATTCAACATATTAAACCTTCTGCAAGGATTCTTGATCTTGGTTGTGGTAATGGTAAGCCTATCTTAGCGTATTTCTATGATCAAGGATTTGAAATTACAGGGGTAGATGCCAGTATAAAAATGATTGAAATTGCCAAAAAAGCGTTTCCAAAGTGCCAATTGATTTTAAAAGATATGCGAGTACTTAAACTAAATCAAAAATTTGATGTTATTCTTGCCTGGCATAGCTTTTTCCACTTGCCACCTGAAGATCAAAAGCTTATGTTTGGTGTTTTTGAACAACATATCAAAAAAGACGGTTATCTACTTTTTACTGCCGGACCAAGTGAAGGTGAAGTATACAGCGATAATGGCGGTATTGAACTGTATCATGCATCCCTTTCACCAAAGGCTTATGAAAGCTTACTTAAAAAGCATCATTTTAAAATTATTCAACATAAAAAAGAAGACCCTCAACTAAAAGGTGCTACGTTTTATTTAGCGCAGTATAATTAAAAAAGCTATTGATCTGGCGATAATGGAGTTCTCTGTTGTTGATTTTTAGCTAATTCAGCTGCTATTTCACCTTGCTTATGGAATGGTTTATTTGTTTCTTCTGATTTAAATTCTTGTTTTCCAATTGGTGTTTCAGCCTTTTGTGCTTGAGCACTTGATCCATTATATTTAACTTTTAATTCATCGTAAGTTAATATATTAAACTCTGAAAGGTAAGATTTATCATAATACATAATTGGTTTTTTTTCCTTATAATAGTCAATACCTAATATATCTTCAGCAACTTTTAAAAAATCCTGACAAGCAATATATGACGGTGCGCTTGCAGCCCACATATACCGATTGGAAGGACTGTGCGTTACTACACGTAATATTTGATAATAAGTTTCCTTAAGACTATCTAATGTTAATGTTTTTGAATTTTCCAACTCTAAAGCCGTTTCATCAATAAATTGGTTTAAAACATCATCAAGTGTGCCATTTGCTTGCTCACGAACATTATATAATGCTACTTTTAATGCATTAGCAACAAAGCCTACTTGTAAATCAGATACCTTAACCTGATTTTTATTTACATAATAATTTAATAAATTTTTAGCCGTTTGTATTTCCAAATTATGTAATGATTCAATCTTTGGACCAGCTTGATCAAACTGATGGTCTAACAGCTCAAGTTCGTCTAATTGAGACAATAATAAAAGTAGCTCATTTCTATCCAAACACTTTGAATTAATATCTTTAAATAATTGCTTATATAAATTAGTTTTGACATTATTAGCTTCACTATCTGGGCTGTCATAAGCTAATTTCCTTAGGCCAGTTTTAACTAAATTTTGTATAACAATTAACTTATCATAGTCATTTTCTTTTGGTTTATGTGCATCTTTTAAAGTTACATTTGCTGTACATGTTGGTATTTGAGCAAATAATGATTCTAAAAATTTCTGATTAATCGCGCCTTTTTCTGTTTTATAAGCATTAACAATGATAGTTCTTATCTCATCATTATTATCAAGTACCTCCTGCTGGCTTGGATGAAGCTTAGCACCTAACTGATGATTTATTATTAAATTAACAATCATTCTATCTATTAGAATAGTCATTTTTTGCTGACCCAACATTGATTGCTTTACTCTCAGTAAGCTATCAATGATTTCATCGATATTAATTTCCTGCTGTGAATTAGTTACGTTTATCGCACTATGTTTTTTATGCTTAAACAAAGTAGCAAATAGTGACTCTAAAAAAACTTGATTAATATTATTTTCATCTATTTGATACATGCTAATTATAAGCTCTCTAGCTATTGAAACTTTTTCTAATGCCATTTCTTGGTCTTTACTTAGATAAATACCAAATCTTGTATTGATTAAACCAATAATTACAAGGTCAATATGATTAGATAAACCAGCATTTTCAAAACCAAATATTTTAGCAATAGATATAATGTTCTGTTGTTGATCTTCTATTTTTTTACTTTTCTTTGCTTCTTCAAAATTAATAAAATGAATATCCCCTTTAGGGTCAATCATTATATTTTCTGAATTAATACCTTTGTGAAGAATACCCATATAGGCTAACTCTCTTAATTTAAGATATATATCAATAACTAACTTAGTTTCATCATCATCAGTCACTTCACTCTGTTGTTTTTTAGTTTTAAAACTTTCTAAATATTGATCCAATCGTTGACCATAGGGATATAAAAATCCAATCTGCTTCTCTTTTTTTTCTGGATCATTAATTTCAGTTGAAGGTGCAATACCAATTGATGCAGCATAATCTGTATGTACAACATAACTTTTCTCTACTGGTTGAGCCTTTAGCCAATAAAAATTTCCATCCTTTTTATCTTGTGCTAAACATATTTTTGTACTTTCACCTAAGCTGTGCTTTAAAGTAATTGACTCATCAACGACTAGACTTCTTTCTGCAAATTCTATTTCTTTAATATATTGTGTTTTTTTTGGATCAGATAATTGATCCCTAATTGACTTTGGTTTATTAACATTTGGTAATGGCATTTTATCTCTCCTTGTTTATTCTAAATCTAACGTCCCATCCGTTTTCACCAACTGACGTTCTTCATCCTTTTTCTGAAAAAAATTCAATGCTCCCCAATAGGAAGAATTTTCTTTTTCTTCTTGTGGGTGTGTTTGATCCCATTGTTGATAAGTCATTAAATTCATTTCTGAATGTCGTTGTTTTAATTCATCCAGCTTGCCACTTTGCGCATTTTGCCAATCTTCATCTGAGAGCTTAATACCAATAGAAGCACCATTAATCGTATTCTTTAAAGCAGTAAACATTCTTTTTGATTCTTTATATGCAGTTGTCTCATCTGAACTAACCCAGCCAACTTGATGATTAAAAATAATAAGCGCCTGTAAAATTACTTCCTTTATTTTAGAAATAGACTCTACTGTATTAGGTAATTCTTTCACTTGTTTTAAAGTCATATTAGCGTAATGCTTTTTAACTTTATCTGATGTGAATTCTAATACTTCTTCTAAAGCTGTTTGCATAAACCCTTTTAAGAGATTAACTAAATCAGCTACTTTATGATTAACTATTTCTAATAAGTTTTGATCTATATGACTTTCTTCCTCTAAATGAGATGGGCCTAATACATGTTTAACTTCTTTTTCATTTACTCCAGTCATATAACGTGGCATATATTCTTGCATAAATAAATCAAACTGTTGGCCATATATTTCAGACATATTGGATAAAGCACTTGGTATTTGATTGATAAACTTTTGCGCTTCACTTGAAAATGTTGCCTCCAGCCAATAATTTTGCAATAACATCATATCTTTAATTACATCATCTATTGTATCACCAACAGGTAATGTTAATTGCATTCCTTTAGCATAACTTACAACAGCACTAGCTTCATTATAGCGAAATATTGTCCCAACATGATCTGACTGATTGCGATGAAAATTGATATCAATACTAATATCATTAACTATTTTTTCTATATGAAATTTTTCAGGCAACCCTATCATTCTTAAAATGCTATATAAATGAGATTTCCATATATTTTCAGCATCATAATTAGATCTTGCATAGAAAATTGGCTTTTCATCCCAGTTAGGACTATATTCTTGACCCTGATCCTTTAAACTAATTTTTCCTTGTGCATTTATTTTAAAACTACCAGGGCAAACTATTCTTAATCTAGCATTAGCTCCCTCTCTTTTATGTAAATCTCTAACAATAAATAGTAATTGAAATGCTAAATTAAATTGATGTTCTCGAGTAAGCTTTCCTTTATTTTCTTTTAAATAAGTTCCAAAGTCTTGAAAACTATCTTCCTGCTCTTTTTCCTCTTTCTTTGTTTCTGTCTTTTCTACTCGACTTTCTAATAGCATTAACTTAGCTTTTAACGCCTCTATTTCTCTAGCTTGTCGCTCTATAATACTTTCATGACGCTCATTTTGTATACCTTTATCTTTACTGTCATTTTCTAATCCCATTAGATTAATCCTCCTTTATTAATTAATGAAAATTGATATAAAAATTAGACTTTCAGTGATAAATCTTCTTTCAATTCAGTATTTATCTCTTCAGTAAAAAAAATTAAATTAGCTGTTTTACATTCCATCAATGTTTTAATTTCAGCAAACCGTTTAACTCCCAGTCTTTCTAGTGCTACAAAATCATTACCTTTTGCTATTTCTATCTCTTTAGCATCGATATTTAATAGTTGACTTGCTAAGTTAAAATATGGATCTGACTCTTGTGAAGAGTTTGTTATTGTTGAGAATGACCTACCAAAACTAAACATACCATCTTGATGACTAGCTACTCGATATGATGTTAAAAGTATCAAACGTAAGGTTTCTCTAGTTAAGTTTTTAAGGTTTTTTAATTGTGAAATCGTTTCATTAGCATAGTCTTTCTTATCATCACCTTGTGCTGTTGTTCTTATTTTTTTTAAACCATTAATGATTAAATCAGCAATAATTTTTAAATCATTCTGAATAAAAAATATATTTTTTTCAGTATCTACAAAAGCACACTCAAGTAACTTTTTCGTTGAAACTAGAGTGCTTATTCCTGCACGTTCACTTGCAGAGCTAATTTTTGTTGAAAACTCATCTTCATCAATTCTTTGCCCACTTTTTAGCGCTTCTTTCATATACTGTGTCAACAATACACCATAAGGGTGGATAATAGGCTCGCCTTGACAGCCACTAAAATCAATTAAATAAGGATTACCTTCTTCATCCTCTGCTAGTTTAATTGATCTTTCTAAGTCTTTATATTCCCCTGTAATATCATAATAATCACTAATTAAATATCGCCTAGTATTAATGATTTCAAAATAATAAAATTGACTTTGTAATTGATCTTTATCTTCACTCTTATAACAAAGCTTATATTTTTTTTCATTTAGATTTCTTTCAAAGTAAAGATTGGCATCTTGCCAAGCATCATTTCGCTTTTGTTCACCCCAAATTACTCGCCTTACAAATATATCAGGCAACCCTTTAACCCAATTTTCTTGTAACTGAGGCATTTTAAATGAATTTTCACTATTATCACTTAAACCCATAAAATATCCTTGTCAATAATTATAATGAAATTCCATTTTCATTAAGTATTAAATAAGAATAGCTTGACAGCTATAAAAAATAAATATTGAAATTATTTCAAAAATATTAAAAATAAAATGACCATTTCAATGGCTAAAATGGCAATAAGTAATCAAAAATTTAAGAACTGTATTACAATTACCCATACTTAAACCTTAAACTAAAAACGCCCAACACCCTATGACTATATTGGTATATTTGGCCCTCTGACATTAAGATTAACCCATAAAACTATCTTTAAGATGAATATTTAACTACAATAATTAACAAATTAAAAGGGATTAAAGATAAAAAACGATGCTAAATTCACTAAGTATTGATCATTTCGCTATTATTGAATCGGGACATATTCATTTTAATCATGGTATGACTGTCATTACCGGGGAAACGGGTGCTGGTAAATCCATTTTACTTGATGCATTAGAATTAGCGCTTGGTGCTCGATGTGATAAAGCACTTTTAAATGAAAAAGAGAAAACAACCATTACTGCGGTCTTTGATATACAATCAATACAAAACGCCAAAAAATGGCTTAAAAATAATGAGCTTAATACTAATAATGATGAATGTATTTTAAGGCGCGTATTAAAAAAAGATGGTTTATCCAAAGCCTATATTAATGGATTTCCTGTAACACTATCTCAAGTTAAAAATTTATCAAGGCTGTTAATTGGTATTTATGGTCAGCATGCACATTATGATTTATTAAGTCCGAAAGAGCAGCTAATTAAATTAGATACTTATATGAATGAACCTAAGTTAGTTGATTCAGTTAAATCGAATTTTCATGCAATTGGATTAATCAACAAAGAACTTAATAAACTCTATTTAAAACAAAAACAGGCAGAAACTGAACAATCATTATTAGCTTATCAATTAAATGAACTAGATGAACTATCACTTAATGCTGATGAAATTGAAACACTTAATCAACGCCAAAATGAGTTAGCACATGCTACAGAGCAACTCGATAAGCTACATCATATCTGTACTAATTTATATGAAAATGATGAAAATTTAATTGGCCAACTAGATGAAATTATTTATTCACTTTCTCAAGCAAATTTCAATCAAAAAGCCATTGAAAGCCCGCTACAAATGCTTGAACAAGCAAATTTACTCACTAAAGAAGCTTATGCTGAACTCAATCAATTAAAAAATAATATTGAGATTAATCCTGAAGCATTAGAAACCATCAATGAACGCCTTTCACAAATCCATAATATTGCCAGAAAACATAAAATAGATATTCATCAACTTTACGATCATCAAAATCAGTTACAAAATCGTCTCAATCAACTAAATACCATTGATAATGAAATTAAACAGTTACTAGATAAAAAAACACAAGCAGAAAATGAATATGACAAGGCTGCTAAAGTACTTTCTGATAAACGTAGAAATGCTGCCAAATCATTTGCAAAACGAACGAAAGATCATATACGCAAGTTAAATATCCCAAAAGCAGAATTTGAAATTATCTTTACACCATTAAGTGACCGAAATGAAACTGGTATAGAAAACTGTGAGTTTATGATCTCATTTAATCAAGGGCAGCCTTTAATGCCAATTCAAAAAATTGCATCAGGTGGTGAGCTATCACGCATTGGATTAACTATTAATGTCATTGCTTGTGAAAAAGTAGCCCCACCTACTTTAATATTTGATGAAGTTGATGTTGGTATTAGTGGTGCAACTGCTGAAATCGTTGGTCAATTACTATCAATTTTATCTAAAAAAGCGCAAATTTTATGTATTACACATCAAGCACAGGTTGCATCACAAGGCCATCAACATTTGCATGTTTATAAAAAACAAACAAATAATAAAACACGCTCCTTTATTAAAGAACTAGATAAAGATGAACGCATTAAAGCCATAGCTAATATTATTGGTGGTATTGATTTAACAAGCCAAACCATTGCCCATGCTAAAGAGATGATTGATAAATTTTCAGATCAAACCAACCCACAATGAATCACTCTGTGCTACAATACGCCGATAGAATACAAATAAAAATTTATCTTAAACTTAATACTATATAAGGTTTATCTATGCATTATGATACCATTGTTATCGGAAGTGGCCCAGCTGGTGAAGGTGCTGCACTGAAATTGGCAAAATCTGGTAAAAATGTTGCAATCATTGAAGAGAAACGCTCCGTTGGTGGCAACTGTATCCACCGTGGCACCATTCCTTCAAAAGCATTACGCCATGCAGTAAAAGAATATGCATTTCACTCTAAATACCATGACTTTAGCTACACACAAATGCTTGAAAGCGCAAAAGAAGTTATCAAACAACAAGTTGAATTACGAGTTGGCTTTTATAAACGTAATGATGTGACCATGCACCATGGTCATGCACAGTTTATTGATGCCAATACAATTCTAGTTACTGCCGATGATCATCAGACTGAGACATTAACAGCTGATAGCTTTGTTATTGCAACTGGCTCGCGTCCTTATCGACCTGAGGGTGTTGATTTTGATCATCCAAGAATATTAGACAGTGATAAAGTACTTAACTTAAAAGAAAGCCCTAAGAGTATTACTATTTATGGTGCTGGTGTAATTGGCTGTGAATATGCTTCTATTTTTAGAACGCTAAAAATGCGTGTCAATCTAATTAATACACGCAGTCAATTATTATCTTTTTTAGATGATGAGATTATTGATGCTTTAAGTTACCACTTAAGAGAGCAAGGCGTTAGAATTCGTCATAATGAGTCTTATAAATCTATTGTTGCTGATGATCATGGCATTACTCTAACTTTAAAGTCCAATAAAGTAATCCACTCAGACTACTTTTTATTTGCTCAAGGTAGAACAGGTAATACAGATCGTATGGGATTAGAAAAAATTCATATCAAAACTGACTCTCGGGGCTCTGTAGAAATTAATGAAAACTATCAAACATTAAATCATTCACATATTTACGCTGTTGGTGATGTGGTTGGTTATCCATCTCTAGCATCTGCTGCTTTTGATCAAGGTCGTTTTGCAGCAACGCATATTTTAGAAGGTCATTGCGACGCACATTTAGTTAAAGATATACCAACAGGTATTTACACACTGCCAGAAATATCTTCAGTTGGTAAAACTGAAAAAGAATTAACCGCTGAAAAAATACCCTATGAAATTGGTCACTCTTTTTTTAAAGATTTAGCCAGAGCACAAATTGCTGGTAGAAAAACAGGTATGTTAAAGATTTTATTTCACAGAGAGAGTTTAAAAATTCTTGGTATTCATTGCTTTGGCAATCAAGCATCTGAAATTATTCATATTGGCCAAGCAATTATGTCACAAAAAGGTAAGGCTAATACATTAATGTACTTTGTTAATACTACCTTTAACTATCCAACAATGGCTGAAGCCTATCGCGTTGCCGCGTTAAATGGTTTAAATCGGTTGTATTAGATCCTATTGATCTTTCAATTAATACTGATTATCTAACAAGAAAAACCTCACGCAAATTTATACCATTTGTAGAGACGTCGATTTGATTGAATGATTTGTTCAATCTTATCACTATCTAATGCATCAATATATTCATCCAATGTCACAATATCTAAACATGGAAAAGCACCTGTCTTTATTGTATTGCCACGTACTAGTTTTTTAGCACAAATAATTGCTGGTGTAGTAGGTATTTTTATTATCAAACAAATTAATTATAGAAATATCAAGACAATCCTAAAGCCATTTCGATATTATACTTTATTTCACCTATTAAATATTATTGTTATAGTCAGCTTATTAATTGTCATTTATATGATGGTAACAAAACTTCAAATGCAGTATCCTCAATTAAAATGATGAATTGGAAATTTAAATGCATTTATTAGACTATGAGATTTGGATTCGCTTAGGCGCATTTTTTAGTATTTTTGTTATTATGGGCATGTTAGAGATCATTATTCCAAAGCGTCAATTAGCAATTAAAAAACCAACACGCTGGTTTAATAATATTACGATTGTCATTTTAAATAGTATTATCTTAAAAATTCTCTTTCCCACTGCAGCTATAGGGGTTGCATTATGGGCAAATTCACAACAATTTGGTTTATTTTATTATCTAAATCCACCCTTTTATCTATCAGTTATTCTATCTATTATTTTTTTAGATTTTGTCATTTATTTACAACATGTTATCTTTCATGCTTTACCGATTCTATGGCGCTTTCATCGTGTACACCATATTGATCAAGATATTGATGTAACCACAGGTTTACGATTTCATCCAGGTGAGATTATTCTGTCATTATTAATTAAATTTGCAGCAATTATATTTATTGGTGCGCCAGCTGTTAGTGTGCTTTTATTTGAAGTAATCTTAAATGCAACTTCAATGTTTAATCATAGTAATATTCATTTAAATCGCTTATTTGATAAATTACTACGTAGTTTTATTGTAACACCTGATATGCATCGCATTCATCACTCGGTCATTACCAAAGAGACGAATAGTAATTATGGTTTTAATCTATCGATATGGGATCGCCTATTTGGCACTTATCGCAAACAACCTAAAAAAGGCCATCAACAAATGCAAATTGGTCTAGCACCTTATAGAAACCCACATCAAACACAAAGAATACTATCAATGCTTTGGTTTCCGTTTGTGAAATAAGTTCTATACTCTCTAAGGCGCGATGAATCGCACCTCTACAACCCTAACTATGCAAGACCACACTTTAGATTTAATGGTACTGCAATATCCATATACTTTGGATTTGCTAAATTTAGATTGTTCATAATTTCAGCATATTCATCAGCTGAATTCACTTGAAGCCTTGGATTAAAGTTTTTCTCTTCCCATATTGTACTTGAAGTACTTCCATTATAATCATGTGCGGGATAGACAAGCGTATTTTCATCTAATCTAAATAATTTATTAGTAATGCTATCATACTGAACATAGGGGCAACCATTTTGAAAATCCGTTCTTCCAGAGCCTCTAATCAATAATGTATCTCCCGTAAATACTTTATTATCAATTAAATAACTATATGAATCATCAGTATTCCAGGTGTATAAATTGACTCTAATACAATGCCATCAAAATTGATTTTTTCAGCATCTTTTAATTTCAAAGAAACCAGTTCTACTTGAGCTTTTTCGCCCATATAATATTATGTTAATTTCAAAATTAATATGAACTTGAAGTTAACATATTGCAAGTGGTATGTCTTTGAAAAACAATTTGACAAATGATACGCATCACCGTATCGTCAACTTAATTTAATTATTTCATCAGAAAGGAATTTAACCGATGAAATGCTTTAAAAATTATACCTCTATCATACAAATAGCGCTAATTAGCATTACGTTTATTCCGCTTAATATCAATGCATCCCCCTTATCTGGTACATTTGATGTCACAGCTGAATCTTGTCCCGCCTACGTATCAAAAAATAAACAAACAAATCCAGGAGATATCACTATCTCAAAAGGTGAAACATATGATATTACTGAAGGTAATACTGACGAAAACCCATCCTGGTATCGCTTATATATTGTTAATGCACCTGAAAATACTTTACGCTGGGTTAGTCAATCTTGTGGTATTGCACATGTTGATCCAACTTCAAGCTGTGTACAACAACCTGGTAAAGCAGATAGCTATGTACTCGCTTTAAGCTGGCAAAGTGGTTTTTGTCAAACTTATGGTTATAAACAAGGTAAACCTGAATGTTTAGATTTTCCAAAAGATAATTATAATGCAACACATTTTAGTCTGCATGGCTTATGGCCCAATCAAAATGCTTGTGGTACTAATTATGGTTTTTGCAATACAAAAAAAGAAAGTAGTTTTTGTGACTACAACCCATTACAACTTGATAATGATACCTCAACTAATCTATTACGGTTAATGCCAAGCTATGCACATGGTTCATGCCTTGAACGTTATGAATGGAATAAACATGGTAGCTGCCAATTACTCAATCAAAATGACTATTATGATCAAGCTATCGAACTAATTGATGAAATCAACAATTCAAAAAACTTAATGCTATTTATTGATAGTCATATCGGTAAATCTATGACAATTTCTGAATTTAACAATGAGTTTGATCAAGCATTTGGAAAAGGTGCCAGTGACAAAGTCTATCTTGGTTGTCAGAATAATATGTTAGTTGATGTCTATGTCAACCTACCATTACTCAATGGTATTAATTTACCACATCTAGCTGAATTATTACCATTAGCTAATCATGCAAAAAATGATAATTGCCCTGAAACATTCATGATTTCTGACTTTCATACAAGCTAGCTTCAATACTTTTAAAAAGGAATAAATATCAATATGAAATATCTATATAGCATTGTATTTGCTTTAGTATTTTTTAAACCATTATTTGCACAAACCATTGATTTACAGATACTAGAGACAACTGATTTACACAGCTACTTCGATAATTATGATTATTATCAAGATAAATCATCAAATCAGTTTGGCTTAGCATTAACCGCCAGTTTAATTAAACAACAACAAGCTAAAAACAAAAATACCATCCTAGTTGATAATGGCGATATTCTACAAGGTAATCCTATGGGCGATTATGTTTACCATAAAGGCCTAGATACAGAGGGGTTACATCCAGCTTATAAAGCACTGAATCAACTGAATTATAGTGTTGCAAACTTAGGTAATCATGATTTTAATTTTGGGCTTGACTATTTAAATAAGGCAATATCTGGCGCTAATTTTCCCTATATTAATGCTAATGTCTACTATGATGATGGTCACAGAAAACCATTAAAACCTTATTTCCGACAATATTTAATTAAATCTATACAGCTGATAGATACAAAAGGCAAAAAGCATACGCTTAAAATTGGTTTTATTGGTTTTGTACCGCCACAGATTATGCTTTGGGATAAACAAAATTTACAAGGAAAAGTTGTTGTTCGTGATATAATTGAAGTAGCTAAAGAATTAGTACCTAAGATGAAACAACAAGGTGCAGATTTAATTATTGCAATCCCTCACTCTGGCTTATCCAATGAGCCTTATCATAAAGGTATTGAAAACGCCGTATACTACTTATCTCAAATTAAAGGCATTAATATCATCCTATTTGGTCATAGTCATGGCGTATTTCCATCTAATGACTTTAAAAATATACCTAATGTGAATCTTAAAAACGGAACAATTAATGGTGTTTATGCAACCATGCCAGGCTATTGGGGTAGTCATCTTGGCGTTATTAATCTTATCTTATCAAATAAAGATGGTAAATGGGTAATTCAATCAGGCAAAGCTCAGTCTATTTCTGTTGCTAAAAGTAAACTTAAACCCAACAAAGCCATTCTTTTAGCATTACAATCTGATCATAATGGCACTGTCAAGTATATGAATCAAGCCGTTGGTTATAGTCATATTCCTTTAAATTCATTTTTAGCATTAATACAGTTTTCGCCTTCAATTCGCATCATTAATGATGCTCAAATTAGCTATATCAAATCAATCATTAAAAAAGATAAGCAATATAAAAATCTACCAATATTAGCTGCAATGGCACCTTTTAAAGCAGGTAATCGCCATAATGATCCTAATGGCTATGTTAATGTTGCTCAAGGTCAGTTATCACTTAAAAACATCTCAGATTTATATGCATACCCTAATACATTAGTTGCGCTTAAAATTAATGGCCAACAATTAAAAGAATGGCTTGAGTGTGCAAGTGGTCAATTTAACCAAATTAACCCTAATATAACCAAAAAGCAAAACCTGATTAATTGGCAATATCGAACTTATAATTTTGATATTATCGATGGTATCAATTATCAAATTAACGTTACTAAAGCACCTCGCTATGATAATGAGTGTCATGTAATCAATCCAAATAGCAGCGAATTGAAAAGCTAAGCTATCATGGCAAACCAATTAAAAATGATCAATTATTTATTTTATCAACGAATAATTATCGTGCATTTGGCAAATCGTTTGCTGGCACTAAAAAACCTATTATCGTTTATCAATCTGCTGATAGTCTACGTGAAATAGTAAGTCATTACATTACTGAAAAATCTAAAAAACACCAAAGCCTAGTATCATCATTAAAACCCAATTGGTCTATTGCACCTATTTATAGTCAAGCTAACTTAGATATTATATTTGAAAGTGCACCAACTAAAGAAGCCAAAAATTATATTCTCAAACATGCTCAATACCCAGTTACTGCTCAAGGTATTAACCAATTAGGCTTTGAGGTTTATAAAATTGATTTAACTAAGCCTATCTAAAGAGCTATTAGCATAAGCATCGAGGCACAATAAATTAATGCCTCTACACTTAAAATGTATAAATTTTTTCTTTTGACTGCTCATCAGGCATTAAGTTTATTTGCTTTATTTCACTATCATTTTTAGTTTGATAGGTTCTTTTAGCTGCAACTTTGCGTAAATATTGGTTTGGGTCACGTATCGAAAATGTACACGTGACTGTATCATCTATATATTTTTCAATAAATGGGTAGTATTGAGCCAAAACTGTAATAACTTTATCATATTTTTCTGGATGCAAAATTTCGTTTAAAGAGTTCATTTTATGATCTAATTGAATTTCAAACTGGTAATCAGCCCATGGATCAGAAATAATCACAGACTGCTTATCTAAGCCTAAAACAATTGTCACATCATGATAATTTGTAATACCAAAAAGCCTTGTTTCTAAACCTGCTTGTTCTAATAAATGGCATAAACACATTGCTTGAGATGTACAATTTGCATAGCTAAGTTCTACCACTTGATTATAAAATTCAGCTAAGCTTAAACAATTTAGCTGTAGATACTTTATCCTTGCATCTAATTGATGGAAATCAAAACATAGATCACTTGCTTTACGCATCCTATCTTTAGCAATTATTTTTTCTAATAAATAGTCTACTTTATCATCAGAAATCAAAATTTTTGCTTGCTTAATTGTTTGCTTTAATTGCTTTTGATAAGCTATTTGATAACTATTTTGACGCTCAGCTGTTAAACAAGTTTGTTCACTTAAACCATTAATATAACCTATTCGACTTAACTGAATATTATAAATTACTTCATCTTTTTTACGAAGAACAAATTGATTTAAGTCTCTGTAATCCTTTGGCATTTTACAACCCAACCTATTGTTATATAAAACTCACACACCTACACAAAATACAGCCACACACTGTATAAATTTGATTTCAAAATGTACTAATTATTTTTAGTTACGTCAATTTTTATTTAGCAATAATTAATTTATCTAAGTTTTTACAGTTACATTATAACTTAAAGTTGATACAATCAAAGCGCTTAACTAAATGATTAAAAAATGGATTTTCAACAATGGCAATTAGTATCTGGTGTATTGTTATCGCCTGTTTATTACCGTATCTATGGATTGTAATAGCAAAATGCAAAAAAGGTTATCTTGCACACAATCATGCACCGAGGTTATTTTTACAAAAGTTACACGGTTATAGACAAAGAGCGCATTGGGCAAGTCAAAATAGTTTTGAAGCATTACCTATTTTTGTAGCTGCGATTTTATCAGCTCACATACTGGGTAATATAAATCTATCAACCCTTAATATGCTCGCGATCAGTTATCTTATATTTCGAGTAATTTATGGTGTTTTATATCTACTTAATTTAGCCACATTAAGATCTTTAGCTTGGACGATCGCCTTGGTAATTAATATTGTGATTTTTTTGATACCGCTTATATAAAAATTTAAAATTAATTAATACTATTTTCTCGAGCTTGGTCAGACAGGCCCTGATTCAAACTAGCTACAGAAGAAAAGGGTTGATCAAGTGTTTTAACGTAATTATAAATTTCAGTTTTTGCAACCTCATATTTATCAGACTTGTTATATGTTACCTCAAAATATCAAACATTATTTTTATTGTGCATCTTAGTACCATAAATTTTCTCGTCAAATTAGACAAAATCCGTTATTATTGAGCAAGAATTTTTATCATAAATAAGCTTAAAACTACTTTTTTGAATTAAATGAAAATTACAGCGAAAGAAATTGACCAATTATTACCACAAACACAGTGCACCCAATGTGGTTATAAAGACTGTATGGACTATGCTCATGCGATTAGTGAAGGTACATTGCATAACCAATGCCCACCAGGAGGAAAAGTTGGTATTGAAAAACTATCCAAATTACTTAATCGTGAAGTTTTAGAATTAAATCCTGATAATGGCATTGAAGAACCAAGGCATGTTGCTGTAATTAACGAAGATTTATGTATTGGTTGCACTAAATGTATCCAAGTATGCCCTGTTGATGCAATAAGTGGTGCTAATCGCCTAATGCATACTGTCATTGAGGCAGAATGCACTGGCTGTGAACTATGCATCGAGCCTTGCCCAATGGATTGTATTGATTTAATCGAGTTAGCTAATTACAAACAACCAACGAATTTAGCCTATGATGAACAAGAAAAGCTAAAAAATCACTATCGTAGTCGCCATGATGCTAGAATCAAACGTTTAAACTTAGAAGAACAATATCAGCGTCAAAAGCATATTCAAAATAAAATATCTGTAACTTCAGAAAAAAATAAGCTTGATGATAAACAATCAAAACAAGATTATATTCAACAAGCACTGGCACAATTTCGCGCAAAAAAGAAGCAGCTAAAAAAGTAAACTTTATGAATAAAACTAAAATTAAACGTATTTTTGAGCTATTTAAAGCAAATAATGAAAAGCCAACAACCGAGTTAACTTACCAATCAACATTTGAACTATTAATTTCTGTGATCTTATCAGCTCAAGCAACTGATGTTAGCGTTAATAAAGCAACGGATAAACTTTATCCTATTGCTAATACACCGGAAAAGATTTTAGCCTTAGGCGAAGATGGTTTAATCAAATATATAAAAAGTATTGGCTTATATCGCTCTAAAGCTAAAAATATTATTAAAACTTGTCAAATGCTCATTGAAACGCATAACTCACAAGTGCCTGATAATCGAAAAGCACTTGAAAGCTTACCAGGTGTCGGTAGAAAAACAGCTAATGTCATTCTAAATACTGCATTTAACCAACCTACTATGGCGGTTGATACACATATTTTCAGATTATCCAATCGTTTAAATCTAGCACCAGGCAAAACAGTTAATCAAGTTGAAGATAATCTATTAAAAGTAATCCCTAAAGCATATCTTCAAGATGCCCATCACTGGCTAATACTTCATGGCCGCTATATCTGTAAAGCTCGAAAACCATTGTGTGATCATTGTATTATTTATAAAGAATGTGAATTTAAAGATAAAATTTTATATAAAGGTGATCAATAATGTTTTATGGCAATAATCGCCAATCATTAAGAGCTCAATTTTTTGATGCTTGGAAGAAATATCAAAATCATTTGCCCCTAACACCACTTGAGAATGAAATTGTTCAAGTAATTAGTGAACACCCTGAATATCAAGCAGTTATTGAAAACCCATCTAAATATGAAGATTATGATTACACACCTGAAAAAGGACAAACAAATCCATTTTTACATTTAAGCCTGCATTTAGCGATTCGTGATCAAATTAAAACTGACCGTCCGAAAGGTATTCAACATTTTTTCAATGAACAATTAAGCAAAAAACAGTCACAAGAACAAATTGAGCATCAAATGATGGAAATTTTAGCAGAGATGATCTGGCAATCTCAAAAAACAGCGCAAATGCCAGATGAATTAAGTTACTTACAATTGCTAAAACATCATTTTAAATAAAATATAAATCAATAATCATATTTTGTCTCAAAGTCTTATTTGTTAAACTTAGAATAAATCAACTAGCTATAATTCATAAAATTTTATGAAAATTAAAACATCATACCTTTTAACCCTGTTTATCACTATTTTAGTGATTTTTATTGCTATTTTTTTCTATGTAACTTTTTTTGGCCATTTTACTCGTGATGCTTATCTTTATAGCCGTTTTTCCAGAGTTAATGCCCTTCAAAGCAATCAGGTTGAAAAAATTTTTATTCATGATAATACCATCGTTAAAAAAGGCGATATTTTATTTAAGTTGGATGATAGTTCATTAATTTTAGAAAAAAATATTCTACAAGCTCAAAAACAACAATTAGAGCTACAAAAAATAGACATTCAAAGACAATTAAAATTAGCTAAAGCACAAATGGCTGTAGGCAAAAAACTATTTGAAATACAGAAACGAAAAACAAGTCGCTATACTGAACTATCCAAAGCAAATGAAATTTCACAAAATCAATATGATCAAAGTTTAGAATCACTAGAGCAAGAACACTCAAAATATATTACAACTCAAACACAAGTAGCCAATATCACGGCTAATTTAAATAATACCATCTCACAAATTAAAGTAATTACAGCCAAAATTAACCAAGTGTTACACAATATTGAACAGTGTCAAGTCAAAGCTAGATTATCAGGTATCGCTTCTAACTTTCATCTAGAGCCTGGTGATTACATAACCAAAGGTGAGCCACTTTTTTCAATTATCAATACTGATGAATGGGTTGTCATTGCTAATGTAAAAGAATCAGATTTAAGTGATATTAAAGTTGGTCAGTCAGTCACAATAATGACTAGTGTAACAGGCTTTCATCTATTAAAAGGCACTGTACTATCAGTAGGCAAAGGCGTTAATCGACCTGAATATTCAGCCTATAAAGCCTTACCTGATATTAGCCCGCTAGTTGATTGGATTAGACTTGATTATCGCTTTCCTGTCATTATTAAGCTTGATCCCACAGAGCTTAGCAAAGAATTTAGATTAGGCTCTGATGCAAATGTCTGGTTTTAAAGAACTTTTATTCAAAGAACACTCATTTGTAAATTTAATTGTTGCCTATCGAACTGCTTTTGCTGCTTTAGTAGCTATTATTATCACTTTTTATCTACATATCGGTTTATCCTTTTGGGCACCTATTGCTGCATTTGCCATTGCAGCGAATGTACAAGAAGGTATTGTTTATAAAAGCTGGCGTCGAATTTTAGGTACACTTACTGGATGCTTCGCAGCTTTAGGCTTCGTTTTAATTGTTCCTCCCCTTGTCTGGGGGTCTGTTATTATTCTGATTTTAATAAGCTTTATGGGGTTTTATTTATCAAAAAAAACAACTGAATTTTATTTTTTACTATTTATAGTCGTACATATGATTATCATTGGCACTTCCTTTATCCTCTCTCCTGGTGATGGATTAATGATTGCAAAAGATCGTATTTTCACCAATATCATCGGTGTACTATGTATTGTCATCATACAGCTAGCATTTTTTCCAATTAAAAAAGCTAATAAAAAACCACAATTTAAAATTCAATCAACTTATCATGCATTACGTTATGCTTTATTTATTAGTATTTCTATTATACTAGCAATCTATCTGTGGCAGTTATTTGATATTCCAGGCGGTATTTTGAATATGGCAATTACTATTTTAGCAATTACTCAGCTTGATTCAGGGGAAACCGTATTAAAAGGCTCACAACGATTGATTGGCTGCTTAATTGGCATTTTATTTGGTAGTTTACTAATTTTTATTGCTACTTATGGTTTATTTTATCTATTATTAGGATTCTTTCTAATTAGTGGTTTTTTTATTTACTATCATTTTCAACATCATAAGCATGGCTATGGTGGCTTACAAGCTGCGATTGCTTTATCAATTACAGCGTTTCCTAGTTTAGGTCCAACAACAGTTATCACTGATGGCTTGTTAAGAGCACTTGGTATTTTAATTGGTATCTTAATTACTTCTCTCATGCATTTTATTTTTAACAATATAGAGAATTTATTTAAACTGAGACCACAAGAGACTGTATAAATTAATCAGTTTATTTAGATGTTTTTTTTAAAAAATATAGATTAATAATAAATAATATCAAGGCAACTGAAATAATTATCACTTGTTGAAAAGAAATCTGTTTCATTAATTGATAACCACTAAAATGGCTAATCAAATAACTCGCTAAGCCTGCTATAGCAAACTTAATTAAATTATTAATGGCATTACCTGCCCCAAACGCATGCGTTAATGCATTTAATGACCTTGAAGTTAATAAACTACTGACTAGTGCAAAGCCAAAAGTTAAACACATAATACCCAACATAAAGCCAAATAAATTTGTTATAACATAAGTAAATAGCATGCTAATAGCCACACCAATGTAACACATAATAAAACCTATGCCTATTAAGTATTGATCTGAAATATCATCCACTTTTTTCTTAATCAAAAACTGCCCTGAAATAATACCAATAAAATTGATACCAAATATCGTACAATAAATCACATAACCATAGCCAAAATAGCCAATAATTAAAACTGAAGATGAGCTAATATAGGTAAAAAAAGCAGCAAAGCTTAAGCCTGAAGATAGAGAGTACAGAATAAAGCGATAATTTTTCAAATGCTCGAAATAAGAAATAACCGTTTTAAATAAATGGCTTGTTTTTTCCTCATCTTTTAATGTCTCTGGTATAAAAAAAGCAAGAAAAAACAGTATCACACCATAAATGGTTAAAAAATGAAAAATATCCTGCCAGCGTCCAAAAAATGTAATAATTAAACTACCAACAATTGGTGCAATAATAGGGGCTGCCATCATTATAATAACCATTGATGCAATCACTTTTGCTAGTTTCTTACCACTATAACAATCTCTTGCTACTGCCATCGCAATTACAGCACCAGAAGAATCGCCTAAACCTTGAATCAATCGCATAATTGTCAATGTTTTAAAATCTGGGCTTAGTGCACACAGTATGGTACTAACCATATAAATAAACATACCTACAATGATTGCTTTCTTTCTACCCACTCGATCAGATATTGCCCCCCAAATTAACATGCCCACACTAAAGCCAATAAAATAAGTTGTAATCGATACAATAACTTTTTCTATTGGCATATCAAAGTAATGTGCTATCTGGTGAAAAGCTGGCATATAAGTATCAATTGCAAAGGGCGGCAATGCAGCATACATCGCAAGTATTACGATTAAATATTTAGGATTTTTGACTTCGGGCATGGGTATGTTTTAGCCATTTAAACTAGAGTTACATTATATTAAAGGCTATTGATGAGAAAATAAAGACAAGTTTAAGCCTCTAGCATTTGTCGTTTAATATCTTTTCTGTTAGCTTGTGCAATATCTGCAAAAAGTATCTCTGGCTGCTGAATTAAAAGGCCAGAATCATGACAATAGCTTATCCTCGATTTATCTTCTAAATTAGAAGAACAACCAAAAAGGCCATAACCTCTAATCCAATTTTGCATCTCTTGTTTAATTTTATTACTAGTTTTTTCATCTAGTTGCATTAACTTTATAATAAATTTAATCGCTTGCTCTCTACCATGCGCCCCATGCTTAGTCCCTTCTCCAAAAGCGCCAGATGTCATATAATCATAAAAGGCTGTGACTGCTTTTTGCATATTTTCATTATCTTTTACCTGCAACCAAACATCTTCAAGACCTATACCAGTTTCATTAAATGCAACAATAACTTCGTTTAAATAAAAAATTGAAATTGCTTTTTGTAAATTATTACTACTTTTTAAAATATCCCATCGATCTTTAAAATCTATTGAATTAAAATACAACATTGAAACACTATCACGTAATAATTCACTATTTTTTAATTCATCTGCTTGAGGGTCATTAATTCCTAGTTCATTTAAAATAGCTATTAACAATAACCCACTCTTAATTTGACTCGATATAACTTGATTTAATCTTGCCTTAGCATTAAAGTCCAATAAATCAACATACCTGTCATCTATATATTTTCCTCGGTTACTCATATGAACTTGCATAGAGTAATCCATAGGTTTTTGCACCAAGTATGAAAGATCACTGGGTATTTCAGCTCTTATGCCAAAGTCATTGATAGGTGAATTTTGCCAGTAAACTCTTTCAATATAGCCTTGATAGTTAAATAAATCATCTCGACAAGTTGGATCTGTTTCTATCCTTAGCGCATAAGATATAATTAACTGATCCTCTTGTGGATGCAGTTCACCATTTTCTCTTTTTAAGGCTACTTTAAATAAAAAGCGCATATAATAATCTTTAGTTAAATTATGTTGAAATTTAGAGCCATTACCATTATAACCCAAACTTATCGCTTCACCTTGAGAGACTAACGTTATCCCTGGTATCAGTATATTATCTTGAAAAGACTTCATGCTCTCTGGCATCATAAACTCATTTAACTGCATTTGTATATTAGCAACATATTTTTTACTATCATCAACTGTTTTAAGATTTACCACGTCAAAACATTGTGTAACGTTACTATATTCTAATGCAAACTGGTTTAAATGACCTTTACTACCATCAAGTGAATTTATAAAATTTGTATATTTTTCCATACTACTATTAGGCAAACCACAGAACTGTGCCAGCTGTTTAAGGCTTTCTATATTTAGAATATCATCTATCTTATTAATAGCATCTTTATGATTTACTTCTGAAAAATTGTTCAATATTAGATCAAGCTCTGGAATAACCAAAGCTTCATGAATATAACCTGCATTGCGTTTAGGGTCAAATTCGCAGCCTTTCATTATTGCACCTTTTCTTCGTAAACCACAAAATGCTCGCCAATGTGATTCGCTGTTAGATTTATAAAATCCTCTTAATACAAATTGTCCTTGCATATCTTTTGTTATAGCAAACACCATCGGATAATCCCCCCATTGTAAATTCGCCACAGGAATAAACGCTTGTATAGTTGATGGGCTTATTTGAATAGTTATTTTTGTACTATGAAACATTCTGAACGTCATTATTAGCAAACCGTCATTAAAATTCCAAAAAAGAAATTATAATGAAATAAAAGTTACAAATAATATAATTTTAATAAAAATAACGCTATTCAATTAAATGAGAAATAAATAATTTGAAAAAGATATTCCCAAAAGTTAATAATATTCCCCTTGCATTTTAAAAGTTTGCCCTAATATTTACCTTATAAGCGGTTTTCTGGTATACTTTATAGCAGGTAAGCTGTATATTTAATAATCATCATAACAGGAGAAGCGTCGATGTTTAATAAGCCTAACAACGGTTGGGATCCAAATAAGAACCAGTGGAATCAGAATCAAGCACAGGTTAAAACAGATTTTCATACTGCTGGCCGTGGTCAGTCTGTACTTTCACAAAATCGTATACTTAGAAGTACGTATATGATGCTATCTGCTACACTGATATTTAGTGCTTTAATGTCGTTTATTGCTATGGCAACACAAGCTGCACCAATTAACCCGATATTTACGTTAATTGTTTATTTTGCATTATTATTTGGTATTAGTGCAACTCGTCGCAGTGTTATGGGTATTGTCTTAACTTTCGCATTAACAGGCTTTTTAGGTTGGACACTAGGCCCGATCCTTAACTTCTACATTGCTGCGTTCAGTAATGGTGCTGAGTTAATTATGATGGCTTTAGGTGGCACTGGGTTAATTTTCTTTGGACTTTCTGCACTTGCGTTAAACCCAAATAGAAACTTCACCGGTATTGGCTCATTTTTAGCCATTGGTGCTATTGTCGCATTGGTTGGTATTGTGGTTAATTTATTTTTACAAATGCCTGCTATTTATATGGCATTATCAATATTAATCGCATTTATCTCTGGTGGCTATATCTTATGGCAAACTAACATGATTGTACGCGGTGGTGAGACTAACTATATCATGGCAACTGTGACACTTTATATTTCAATTTTAAATATATTCTTAACACTATTACAGTTCCTTGGCATGTTTATGGGCAACCGTAACTAATCTTTTTTTATATTTCTTTATATAATTTATTCATTCTAAAATGGAACTTTGGTCTTTAAATTATGATTTTTACACTAATTATTCGATCTCATCCTTTAACAGACCAAGGTAGCCAATCTGCTTATCACTTTGCAAAAGCACTTTATAGCCAAGGTCATAGGATTCAGTGCGTATTTTTCTACCAAAATGGCATCTATCATGCACAAAATTACAGTTTACCTGCAGATGAACCAAATATTACCCAACTATGGCTACAATTAGCTAAAGAATATGACTTTGAGCTAACCGCATGTACGACAGCCTGTCAAAAGCGTGGTATTACAAATGAGCACTTTCCAGTTGCAGGTCTTGGTCAATTATCATCGAGTATGTTAGCCTCAGAGCGTGTTATAGAGTTTTAATGATTATGAAAGTATTAAGCGTTATTATTCGATCTACCCCTTATCAAAATTATCTTGCTGAGATACAAGATCTTATTCTTGCGCAGTCAGCTTTTTTTGATCATTTAAACATCCTATTTATCCATCAAGGTGTATTACAACTGATTAATCAGCAAAACCCACCTAAATTAACACATAAGAACTTCTCCAATATCTATAAGACTTTTAGATTATATGATATTGACTCAATCTATGTGGATGAGCAATCTCTAAAGCAATTTAATCTTCAAAGTAATCAACTTTTACTTGATAGTAAAATAATTGCAAATGCAGAAGTTAAACAAATTCTCGACCAAAGCAATTTTATTCTAAACTATTGATCAATTGAACAAGAAAACACCGTTAAGAATAAACGATGAATCTTACTTACTGACTCTATTAACATCACTTCTGATTGCTGATTTTCATCATATACAAGTGAGTCAACATCAATAATTTCTTTTAGCGGCTGCCCTGTTACAGATTCTGTTTGATAGCAATGAATTAAACTTTGAAAAATTTGAATATTTTTATTATATAATCTCTTTAATTGATCATGATAAAATTTAGCTAAATAATGTATCACTGATAATTCAACCCTAATCTCATGAAGTGAGTTTTGAATTTTATCTAGCTTTCTCTGACTAAAACTTGCTTTATAAAATCGATATTTAGACAAGTCAATTTGCTTTTGAAACTGCATAATTGACTCATTAAATCGATTAACATGTTCAAATGAAATTTGTTCATCCTTTGCTAAAGATTCCAAAAGATGTGCTAAATGAGCACTATAGGCTTTTAGTAAATCTTCTATTGAAATCTTAATGGTTTGTGCAGTTAATTTTGCCGGGCGAAACATTACTTCAAAACCAACACAAATGATGCCCGCAATAACCGTATCAATCATACGATCAAAGCCAAATTGTAATGGTGAAGTATCTTGCGGATTAATCATCGCAAAAATAAAAATCACCATAATGGTAACAAAGGCGCAAGCAATGACATAATTACTGATAATAAAGTAAGCAACAAAAAATATAATCAACGGTAATACATACAATAACAACTCACTAAACTGTAAAAGAGAAACAAGTAAGATGCCAAATAAAAGCCCAATTAATGTCCCAAGCATTCGCTCTTTAACGCGTATAGCTACAGTACCTTCTTCAAATGGGCCAAACATAATCATTACTGTCATTGGAATCCAATAACTTCTCTCAAGATTAAAAAATAATGAAATCCAAATGGCAAATGCAAAAGCAAGTGAAATCTGTATATATCGAATTAAGGTATAGTATTTTAATTCAGACATGAATTGACTTCCCCACATTATGCTTAATTAATTCATAATCTGAAAAGAATGCTTCAAAGTTCTCTTGTATATTGACCATAGCATCAATTAGAATGGGTGAGTATACACCTTTTTTAGTTTCAATATGAGGCGAATCTTGCTGTTTAAGACAATCATTAATTAGATGATGTAATAATACGATTAATTGTTGATTGTTTTCACATTTTGCATAAACCATATGAATGGATAACATGGCAAGACGTAAATAATAAAATGCACTTTCTAAATCTACTCTTAATTGATCATTTTCAGGTAATTTTTTAACTAAATTGCTAACGGTTAGCGTATGCTGTGATAATTGATAAAAGTGTTCTTTACAAATACTTAATTCATCAAACTGTGTTAAATTTTCTATACCTTCTAATACATGCTGTAATCCCAAACAAACCCGTTGTACTTCACGCTCTGGATAAAACCGTGTTAATAAAAAGGCGATAACTGTTACTAGTGTTACGTTAATAATCACCGTATTAACTTGATAAAAACTACCATCAGCTAAATGGGTTAATACTGCAGATAACGTTAGAACTAGTGAAACATGTAATCGATATAATGGTTTTTTTAAGGTTCCCAAATACATAAAAAATGCTAGAAATAAAAAAAAGCTAACCGTACCAATATAGCTAATTGCAAATAAAGTACTGCCAGAAAAACCTAGCAAACTCATCGCATACATCATAATCAAAGCTTGATATTTCTCAGTCTTATTCTGATAAAAAGGAATATTACAAAGTAATACCATTAAACAGCCCAAAAGCATAGGCATAAAAAAATTATCTAACTGAAAATAAAGATAGATAAAACCATTAATTATAACGGCTAAAACCGTTGCTGAAGCCACATGCAAAATTTCTAAATATGGATCACGTTTAGCTTGAAATTGATGAAACCATTGCCTTAGCTTAAGTATCAATTGAAACATAGGCACTCGCCCCCATATGCAATGGATAGTTTTTATCTGGTTGATCAATTTTAATTAACACAGGAAAGCGTTGTGGTAATAAAATCCACTGATTCTCATTCGGTACTTCTTGTAAATAATTCGTTGGATTAATATATTGACGTGAAACAGCCCAATTGGTAGAGACTACTTGCCCATAATAAATTTTACTACCTAAGTACATCCGCAATCGAATAGCAACTTTTTGACCGACCTTGACATGCGCCAAATCTGTTTCTTTAAAGTTTGCTTGAACCCACCAATGATCTGTATCGATAAATGAGAAAATTGGTTTTAATGCGGTGACTGGATAGCCTTTTGAAATGAATAAGTTAGTAACAATACCATCTGTTTTAGCATAAACTTTTGTCTCTTTTAGGTGATATTGAGCTAGTTGTAACTCTGCTTGTGCTTGGTCTTTCTTCTGCTGTAGCTGCTGTAATTTTATTTTAAATAAATCAAGTGCGTTTTTACTAATTTCTAACTTAGATAATTCTGATTGATAACTTAATGATAAATCATCGTACTTGGTTTTTGTCACAGCACCCGATTTAACTAATACTTGAGCATGTACATAATCTTCTCTGATTTTGGCAACAATATTTTGCTGTATTTTAATACGCTCTTTTAAATCTCGTAACTTTAATTGTCCCTCTTGTAGCTCAAACCCTGCAATTGCTAATGCATGTTTTTTGCTATTGACTGCTAATTGATAAGGTGTTGGGTCAAGTTCAAATAAAAGATCACCAACTTTAACTTTCTGGGCATTTTTGACATAAACCTTCTCAACAACACCAGAGACTTCAGAGGCAATAGGCCTTACATTAGCAACAACAAAAGCATTATCTGTTATCGGTGAAAAATAAAAATAAAAATAAATACAATAACCAATTAAAAGCGTTAACAATACACCAATAACAAATCGATATTTATTGATAAAACGAACGAATGACTGCATAAGAATCTCCGTATAGTACACTTGTGTTTAATCATACAATGTCGTGAAAATTAACTAAAGCATTGCCAATGGCATAAGTAAATTATTTTATTTAGCTTTGAAAAATAGCAATACTATTTATTTAAGCTATCCAATTTGCAACATCAATTGCCGCATAAGTAATAATAAGTTTTGCCCCTGCACGCTTTAATCCATAAAGTGTTTCAAGCATAATGGCTTTTTCATCCACCCAACCTTTTTCAGCTGCAGCTTTAACAAGCGCATACTCTCCACTGATATGGTAAGCAACCATAGGTAAATTGGTTACTTCGCTAACTCGATAAATAATATCCATATAAGCTAATGCTGGTTTTACCATTAAAAAGTCCGCACCTTCAATCTCATCAAGAGATGCTTCACGTAATGCTTCTTTAGCGTTTCTAAAGTCCATTTGATAGGTTTTTCTGTCACCTTTAGGCGAAGAATCACAGGCAGCACGAAATGGGCCATAAAAAGCTGATGCATATTTTACTGCATAGGACATAATTGCAGTATCAACGAAACCTACCTTGTCTAGGCCTTCACGCATCGCTTGAATCATACCATCGATCATACCACTGGGCGCAACAATATCAGCACCAGCTTGTGCATGTGATATGGCTGTTTTTGCTAATAGCGGTAACGTTTCATCATTTAACACAACATCATGATGATGATCATAAATACCACAGTGACCTTCTTCGGTATAGGCACATAAACACACATCGGTAATCACAACTAAATTAGGTGCTTGTTTTTTTATTGCCTTAATTGCCTGTTGAACAATTCCATCATCACTATAGTTTTCAGATGCATTTTTATCTTTAATTTTTGGAATACCAAATAAAATTACAGCTGGAACTTTAGCACTAACAACTTGAGCAATAATCTCATCTAGGCGATCAACAGACCAATGATACTGACCCGGCATTGGTTTGATTTCATTTTTTACATTATTACCATGAACGACAAAAATTGGATAAATTAAGTCATTAACTGAAAGCACAGTCTCTGAAACCATATTGCGTAATGTATGACTACTACGTAGCCGTCTTGGCCGCTCTAGTGGAAATACCATGATTTTTATTAATCCTTTTTATTCTTTTTCTTCTCTTTTCTTTTGCGGTATAAAACAACAATACGACCAATTTGTTGAACTAATTGGCAATGTAGTTTCCCTGTTATTTCCGTAGCAATTAGTTTTCTATCATCACGTTCAGCGGCTATTTTTACCTTAATTAACTCATGATGTTCTAGGGCTTGGTCGATTTCTAATAATACATTCTCAGTTAAACCTTTATCACCAATCCAGATAATTGCATCTAAATGATGTGCTTTTGCTTTTAGTTCTTGTCTTTGTTTTGGGGTTAATATCATTAATATTTCCTTTAATTTTCTTAAATAGTGTTAATATTATTTCTAGTGCGTTTTTAATTCATAATTAAACCAATCTTCAAGCCAAAGGGTTTTATTTAAATGAAATCCTTTATAAATTGCTTCATTAAGTTGGTTAAGTTTTTGATAACAGCTCATTAACACATCATACGAATAAAATTTTGATGCCATCTCAATTTGTTCTATACAATCTTTATGGATAATTGCATCAAACGCACTTAATTTGAGTTTTATTATATCAGTAATCAGTGTATATAACCAAAAAACAATTATCTCAAACTGATCATCTTTTATTGACTGAATAAAATCAAATAACTGCTTGCGTGATAATAATAAACTAATTAACTGATCTCTTAATTGTAATTGACTTGTATCTTCAATTAGTTTTCTAATAACTAAAGGCTTACCATAAGCCATTAACCAAAGTGCTGAAACATCTATATCCGTATTAATCAATTGGCCCTGTGACTGTAGCCATTTAACTGTATCATCAAGTGTAATATGAACAACTATTTTTTCACATCGACTGGCTATCGTTGGTAGTAATTGATCTATATAATCTGTCTCAAGTAAAAAGAATGTATTCTCTGGTGGCTCTTCAAGTAACTTTAATAAGGCATTTGCAGAAGCTTCATTTAAGCGTTGTAGTTTTTCTATGATAATAATGCGCTTACCTTTTTGATTAACACCGACTTTACTATACGATGTTAAATAAACCCGTGACTTAAGCGCTCTTATCGCATCAACACGAATCACCGCATCATCTTTTGCAATCTCAAATACATCAGGATGTACTTGCTGAGAATTCCATAATTGACAGTCTCTACAGTTATTACAAGCAACTAAACTATCATTAGCATTACAGGTTAACCCTTTCGCTAACTCAACTAATAATGCCTCAATTCCACTACCTGATTTAGCTTGAAATAATAAAGCATGTGACAAGCGGTTTGCTTTTAGTGCTTTATCTAAGTTTGTGATAACTGATTCAAACCATGGATAAATCATAATTCAGGCTGCTTCATTAACCATGACTGTGTTTTTGAGGTTATTTTTTTCATTGCTGATTGTTTTTGTTTATAAGTGACTTCATAAACTGATTTACCTTCTGTATTAAATAAACCAAATAAATAATCGTCACTCGTTGAGATATGATCAACTAAGCCCAATTGATAAGCATCATCACCCAGCCAATATTCGCCAGTTGCTACTTTGTCAACATCCAACTGCGCCCTAAAGGTTTGAATATGTTTTTTAAATAAACGATGAATTTCTTCTAATTCAGCTTTAAATTTTTCACGACCTTCTTGAGTATTTTTACCAAATACAGTTAATGTTCTTTTAAACTGGCCTGCTGTATGCTGTTCAAAATCAATACCACGACTCTCAAGCCAACGATGAAAGTTAGGTAATTGACTAATAACACCAATTGAACCAATAATTGCAAATGGTGCAGCTAAAATCTTATCAGCAACAGATGCCATCATATAACCACCGCTAGCTGCTACTTTATCAATGATAATCGTTAAAGGTATATTTGCTTTACGAATACGTTCAAGTTGAGATGCTGCTAAACCATAACCATGTACCGTACCACCTGGTGAAGTTAATTTAATAACCACTTCATCGTCACTTGTTGCAATACTTAAAATAGCCGTGATTTCTTCTCGTAGTGATTCAACTTGAGAGGCATGAATATCTCCATCAAACTGCAATACAAATACACGTAGCTTTTGCTCATCTTTTTTAGATTGTGCTTTCTTTTGACGTTTATCTTCTTTCAGTAATGCTTTAATTTCTGATTTAGGTAATACTTCAGTGACTATTTTTTTCTTAGTTTCTTTATATTGCTCATCTAATGACTTAATATGTAACTGACCTTTTTTGCGTACTTTATTCTTAGCTGCAATTGCAACAATACCTGCAAAGACAATTAAAATTGCAATAACAAGGGTTATCACTTCTGCTAAGAAAAAGACATAGTCTGTTAAATGTGCTAACCACATAAACGTTCATCCTTTATTTTTTTCGATAAATACTTCTTATATCATCACCTAAGGGCGATACCGACTCAAGTGTGAACTGACATTTTTCAGCCATTGTATTATAACTTAAATCAAATAATGGCTTCGCTGTTTTACCCATCACACATGGTGCTATATAATACCAGAATTCATCAATTAAACCAGCTTGTAAAAAGCTTGCTGCAAGCTTATGCCCTGTTTCAACTAATACATCATAAATAGCATATTTTTCTTTTAAAATAAAAAGTAAGTTTACTAATAAACTTTCATCAAATGCTAATTTTACAATGTCTACATTTTTATTTTCTAACATTGCTATTTTTTCTGCATCTTCAGATGCACTGACGATGGCACATTGCCCCTGAGCATGGATAATATTAGCATCAACTGGTATCTTCAATTTACGATCAATTACAACCCTTAAAGGTTGATCTATCGCTATATCTTCAGTTAACTTTCTGACTGTTAATGATGGATTATCTGCTAGTACGGTACCAATGCCTGTAATAATTGCA